>OY282494.1 GCA_958296385.1 uncultured Dehalococcoidia bacterium | reverse complement strand
GCGGCGGGGGGCGCTGACCGGAGTAGCGCGCTACACCTACCGGATGCGGACGGGAGAGATATTCATTCCATTCGTGCGGCTGAGCGACTCGGCGGCCAACTTCCTGACCAACGCCGCCTACGACCCGGAATCGCGCATACCGGAGTACAAAGTATGCGCCGTGCGGGTGGAGGCGGCGTGATTGCCTGACGCGGCCGGCTAGCGCCGGCGTTCCCGTCCCTGTATGAAGTGGACGGCTTCGTCGGGGCTGATGCGGCCTACGGGGCCGCTGGCGTACATTGCGCCCAGCACGGTGCCGCCGCGCCCCAGCAGAAACTCGGTGGGCTGGATGTGGCCGTCGTGGGCCTCGGCCCACCAGGCGCCCAGCAGCTCGGCATCGTCCGGCGTAACGCCGTAGGCCATCGGGAAGTTGACGCCGGCTTTGGCGGCCATCTCCTGCACCGGCGCGCGGGGTTCAACGCTGGCGGCGACAATCTGCACGCCCATATCGGCCAGGGCGTCCTGCTGGCCTTGCCACGCGGCCAACTGCCGCGCGCAGTAGGGTCACCAGACGCCGCGATAGAACAGCAGCGCCAGATAGCGGGAGGACATAGCATCCGGCAAGGCCAGCGTTCCCCCGTCAATGAGGTTCAGAGTGATGTCGGGCAGGCGGTCGCCCTGTTGCAGTTTCTCGCCCATGATTACTCCTGATGATGACTTCCGATTGGAATGGCGGCGGTTAGGTTTCGGGATGCTCCGGCCAGAACAATTCGTAAAGGCGTTCCGACAGCTGTTCACACAAACGCAGGCCGGAGGTTACCACTCTGGCGCTGGCTTCGTCCTCGTAGAAATTGGAATGGAGACCGCGGGCAACCGTGAAAGAGTTGTCAATCCACTCGCCGCCATCGGTATCGCCGGAATCCTCAACCAATTGGCTCAATTCCTGGAGAATCAACCAGATGGAGCGGTGGGCGTGGATGATGCCGCCGTGCTGGGCGCTGACGGCTTTGATGGTTTCGGCAACCATTCCCCATGCCTTGTTGGACGCCTGGGGCAAATCGCCGTCCTCCCGCAGATGCCGCCACGCGCTGGCGCGAAAGTCCTGGCTGAGTTTAGCGTACTTCTCCGGGGTTCGTTCGGTGTCACCGGCTTGGGCCGGGTCGCGTGCTGCGGTCAGGGCGCGGGATACTGCTGCTGCGATTTCGTCGTTGGTGAATGGCATGGGAATTGCTCCGGTTAGGTTTCGGGATGCTCCGGCCAGAACAGTTCGTAAAGGCGTTCCGACAGTTCATCGCATACACGCAGTCCCTCGGTTACCGCTTCTACGTTGGCCTCGTCCTCGTAGAAATTGGTGTGGAGATTGCGGGCAACCATGAAAGAGCTGAGCATCCACCGACGGCCATCGGCATTGCCGGAATCCTCAACCAGTTGGCCCAATTCCCTGAGTATTGACCACATGGAGCGGTGGGCGTGGATTACGCCGCCGTGCCGGGCGCTGACAGCTTTGATGGTTTCGGCAACCATGCCCCAAGCCTTGTTGGATGCCTGGGGCAAGTCGCCGTCCTCCCGCAGGTGCCGCCACGCGCTGGCGCGAAAGTCTTGGCTGAGCCGGGCGTACTTCTCCGGGGTTCGTTCGGCGTCATTGGCTTGGGGCGGGTCCCGGGAATCAGCAAGGGCACGGGCTACTGCTGCTGCGATTTCGTCATTGGTGAATGGCATGGGAATTGCTCCGGTTAGGTTTCGGGATGCTCCGGCCAGAACAGTTCGTAGAGGCGTTCCGACAGCTGTTCGCATACCAGCAGGTTTGCGGTTACCTCTGCTGCGCTGGCTTCGTCCTCGTAGAAATTGGAATGGAGAACGCGGGCAACCGTGAAAGAATTGTTAATCCACGCACTGCTGTCGGTATCGCCGGAATCCTCAACCATCCGGCTTAATTCCCGGAGCGTCAACCAGATGGAATGGTGGAAATGGATTATACCGCCGTGCTGGGCGCTGACGGCTTTGATGGTTTCGGCGACCATGCCCCATGCCTTGTTGGATGCCTGGGGCAAGTCGCCGTCCTCCCGAAGGTGCCGCCACGCGCTGGCGCGCAAGTCCTGGCTGAGATTGGCGTGCTGTTCCGGGGTTAGTCCGTTGTCGTCGGCTCGGAGCGGGTCCCGGGAATCAGCCAGGGCGCGGGCTACTGCTGCTGCGATTTCGTCGTTGGTGAATGGCATCGGGGTTGCTCCGGTTAGTCTCCGACTGCCTCTGCGGTGGGGGATTTTAGCCGTTCGGGCCACCAGGGGTCGTCGTATTCGCTGAACAGTCCTTTGAGGTGGGGCATTACTTCGGTGGCGAACAGTTCGGTGTTTTTGCGGGTTAGCTCCGGCGGCATACTGCCAATCTGGAGCAGTACCATCAGGTGGCCGATGCGCAGCAGTTCGGCGGCTTCGGTCAGCTTTTGGCGCACCGTTTCCGGGCTGCCGCCGATGACGTGTCCCTGCCGGATGTAGTCGGCCCACTTGTTGTCGGTGGCGGCGCGCTGGGCTTCCTCGCCCATCTGCGGGCGCAGCGACTTGCGGATGGATTCCAGCGAGCGGTAGCCGGGGGATTCGGCGTAGGGCGGATAGACGCGCAGCATCTTTTCGTAGAAATACTTGACGTGCTGTTCGTAGTCCTGCTCCGCCTGCTCGTCGGTTTCCGACACGCAGACCAGTTGCAGGAAACCGAGGCGGTGCGGGTTGTCGTCAATGCCGCGCTCGGCGGCCCGCTCCCAGTAGCCCTTGACGATGTTGTGGCCGCGCAGGTAGCCGTAGTAGGACAGGTAGCAGTACACGTAGTCGCGGTCCAGCACCCAATCCCACGTTTCGAGGCTGCCGGAGCCGGGAATCCAGACGGGGGGATGGGGTTCCTGCATGGGGCGCGGCCAGATGCTGATGTAGCGCAGCTTGTTGTACTTGCCGTTAAAGATGGTGGGCTGCCGCTGCGTCCAGGCTTGCATTACCACGTCGTGGGCCTCGGTGTGCCGCTCGCGCAGGGTGATGGGCACCTGGCCGTAGGAAAAGGTGGTGTCCATTGAGGTGCCCACGGGGAAACCGGCCACCAGCCGGCCGCCGGAGATGACGTCCAGCATGGCCATTTCCTCAGCGACGCGCACCGGCGGGTTGTACAGCGCCAGGCTGTTGCCCAGCACGATGAGCGCGCCGTTGCTGGTGGTGTTGGCCAGCACCGACGCAATCAGGTTGGGCGACGGCATAATGCCGTAGGCGTTGTTGTGATGCTCGTTGACGCAGATGCCGTCAAAGCCGGCCTCGTCCGCATAACGCAGCTGCTCGATGTAGTCGGCGTAATACTGATTGCCCTTGGCCGGGTCAAAGTTCTCGTTGGGCAAGTCCACCCAGGCGGAATGATGCTGCTCGGCAAAATCATCCGGCAAGTCCTGGTAGGGCATCAGATGGAAAAAAGAGACTTTCATGTTGGCGTACCTCAGCGGCGCGCAGGCCGCCCGTCGTGAATGGGGTTAGTGTCAATGGGCGGATTGTAGCATAGGGTCGTTGGGCTACTGCGGCGGGTCGGCCGGCGGCGGGAATGTTCCGTTTTAGGTGGTTTATTCTCCCATTGTCATTCTGAGCGCAGCGAAGAATCTCGACGGCATAGGGCACATTTTGGAGGAAACGCCGTTGCTACGCCATCGAGATTCTTCGCTGCGCTCAGAATGACAGTTAGGAAGAAAGGTAGAATGGCAGGCTCTGGTCTGAATAAACGACATAAAACGAAACGCTACTGCCGCCAGCGGGAGGGTTTAGCAACAACCATCTCGCTAAACCCTCCTGTGCGACACCGCGCGACACCGCAAACCGGATTTGGCCGGCTGGCCGGACGGTTCAGCCGGCCAGCCAGTTATGCACGGCGGCGATGAAATCGGCCGGGTTGTCCTCAAAGACCATGTGGCCGGCGCGCGGGATTTTGGCCAGACTGCCCTGGGGCAGGGCGGCAATCATCTGCTGGGCGGTTTCCTCGGTGAGCAGGTCGGTTTCGGTGCCGCGCACCAGCAGGGTGGGGCAGGTGATGCGGGGCAGCGCGGGCCACAGGTCAACGGCGGGCGCGGCGGTGCCGTTGATACGCTGCTCGCGGATGGCGGGGTCAAACTTCCAGCCGATTTTGCCGTTGGGCAGCGGTTGGGTTTGTCCGGCCAGACGGCGGCGCATGACGGGTTCCGAGGCGAAACGGTTGCCGGTCTGTACGTGGGCCAGGGCGTCCTCAAAGGTGTCAAATTCCGGGGGCAAGTCGCGCAGTTCGGCGGTGATGCGATTGCCGCCGGACGGCTCAATCCGGGGGCCGATGTCCACGATGCACAGGCGCTCGAGGCGCTCCGGGTACTGGCCGCCAAAGGCCATGCTGTTGCGCCCGCCCATGGAATGGCCGAACAGGATGAACTTGTCCAGGCCGATGGCGTCAACAAAACCGGCGAGGTCAGCGACAAAAGCGTCGCTGGAATAATCGCCGCCGGGGGCATGGTCGGTATCGCCGCGCCCGCGCTGGTCCAGGGCGTACACGTGATAATCCTGGCAGAGGCTCTCGGCCACGTCGTCCCAAACGCGGGCGTGGCCGCGCAGGCCGTGCAGCAGCACGAGAGGCGGCTGCCCCTCAGCGCCCCAATCGAGGTAGTGCAGATTGATGCCGTTGGCGGCAACGGTTTGGCTGCGGGGCTGTACTTGCGTAGTCATTATGATTGCTCCTTATGGTTTGGCGCGTGAGAATAGAGACGCAACGGTTTGGAAAATTGAATGTGGGGGATTGTCAGCGACGGCGGCCTTGCGTTCCGGCGGAATGAATCCGGGCGGAGGATCGAACAGCCGGGCGTGGCTGTCGCGCAACTCGGCTGCGATGCTGCGGTCAATGCCGGCGGTTTGGTACAGGGAATGGGCGGCGCTCAACTGCGCTGCCGTGTAGCCGGTGGCAAACTCCAGGTCGGCGTTAGTAAAGTCGGCGCCGCTGAGGTCGGTGTCGTCCAGCCGGGAATGGCGCAGGTTGGCGTTGGTAAGGTTGGCATTAGCCAGGCTGGCCTCGCGGAGGTCGGATCGGATAAACTGCGTGTTGCGCAAATCGGCGCTTTCAAACTTGGCTTGCCGCAAGTCAGCATCGTTCACCATCGAATCCCACAGGATAACCCGGCTCAAGTCAGACTGAATCATTTTACTCCGGCTGAAGTCGGACTTGCTCAACAGCATACCCTGAAACTTCATACGGCTGAGGTTAATCGCCATCTTCCGCATTTTCTTCTTCTTCATAGTACACACCTCGCTCCACGTACGTCTGCCTAATCACACGTAGAACCGTTTCGTATTCAACGGATTTTTGACTGGACATCTCGGCAACATCGCTTACCGAATCCACAATGCTCTCCGAGTGCGCTCGCAGTAATTCCAGAATGGTGGTGCGATAAGCAACGGCGTCTCCCGCGATGTGGTGCAATTCGTAGATGCCGCCAATTCTGACCAGCGCTTCATCGCTTCCCAGATGTTCGATGGCTACGCTGAGCCGCCCGGTAATGTTGCCTAATGCCGTTAGCTCGGCAACCCGTTCCGCGGATGCGGCCCGCCGGTTGGCGACGTATATTTGCCAGATGAGCAGGAAGCCGCCCACCGCCAGCAGATACAGCCGTACTATATCAATTTTCTGATCCGCCGGCACTCCAAGCCGGACGGCAATCGGGTCCAGGAACCACCACAGGATGACCAGCCCGGCGACGGCCAGTATTGCCGCCGCCGCTACCGGCAGCAGCCAGCGCAGGATGCCGTCGGATGCGGGTGGCATTGCGCGTTGGCCGGCCGGGCTGGTGGGTGGGTTTTACTTCAGCTGCCAGTTGGGGCGGCGTTTTTCGGCGAAGGCTTTGGGGCCTTCTTTGCTGTCTTGCGTGGTCAGGATGTAGTCGTAGGCTACGTAGGTTTTGGCGCTGATTTCGGCGATGGACATATCCAGGCTGCTGTACGCCAGGTCTTTGATGGTGCGGACGGCGAGGGGGGCGTTCTGGGCGATGCTTTCGGCCATTTTGACGGCTTCGGGCAGCAGTTCGTCGGCGGGCACTACGCGGTTGAGGAACCCCATTTCCTGCACGCGGGGCGCCGGCAGCAGCTCGGCGGTCATCACCAGCTCCAGCACGTTGGCAATGCCAATCATCTTGGTCAGCTCTACCGCAAAGGGCGGCATCAGGCTCCACTTGGTTTCGGTAATGCCCAGGCGCGCGCTGTCGGCGGCCAGGCGCACGTCGCACATCTGGGCAATCGACCAGCCGCCGGCGGCGGCGGCGCCATTCACGGCGGCCACCAGGGGCTTGTCGGGGCGCGTCCACATATGCGGGCGGTTGGGCGACATACTGTTCTCGGCGCGGGCCTGCACGCCCTCAGCGTTGTCGTTGGCGCGCTCTTTCAGGTCACGGCCGGCGCAAAAGTTGCGGCCGGCGCCGGTGATAACGGCCACCCACGCCTCATCGTCCTCGTGGTCAAAGTGATTAATCACCTCTTGCAACTCCCGGCGCAGCTGCCGGTTGATGGCGTTGGACGCCTCCGGGCGGTTCAGCGTGATGATGGCGACGTGGTTATCGACGCCGGTCTTTTCGTAGAGTACGGTTTCAGGCATTGCGGTTTGCGCTCCTTTTGTCTTGTTGAATGTACGGATATTATCAGATGTAAGTCGTCGGATAGAGTAAGTCAGGCGTAGTGGCCGAGGAATTGGCCGCCGATTACGTGCACGTGGCCGTGGGGCTGGCTCTGCAATCCGTCGTAGCCGAAGTTGGACAGGATGCGGAATCCGTTGGGGCAGTACATACAGCCCAGGGTAGCCGCCACGTCGCCCAGGCGGGCCATAATGCCGTCGCTCCACAGCTCCAGCTGCGACATATGGCGGCGGGGCATCACCAGCAGCATAATCGGCACCCACGTGAGGCGGTTGACGATGGCGATGATGTCGTTGTCCATATAACGGATGCGGGCCGGTTCGGTGCCGGCAACGATGTTGCAGAACACGCAGTCGTGGACGAGTTCATCCGGGATTAGATTTGGAATGGTCATTGGGCGTTGCTACCGTCCGGTTCGGGTGTTCGCTATCATTGTACTGCATATCGGGGCGGGCGGCGATTGGGCTAACGCCGGTGTGGTATCATTGCCGTCGTGCCGCGCGCCGGCGCTAATGACGGATTTATCCTGCTATTTCTTACCATGTTTCGACTGGCCATTCTAACCATCAGCACGTCCGGCGCCCGTGGCGAGCGGGAGGACGCCGGCGGGCAGGCGATTCGCGAGAAGCTGCCGCCGCCGGATTATCAGGAAGTGCGCTACGAGATGGTATCCGACGACGCGGCGGTCATCACGGAACGGCTCCGCGAGTGGGCCGATTCGGGAGATATTGACCTGATAGTCACCACCGGCGGCACCGGGATGGGGCGGCGGGACGTTACGCCGGAGGCCGCGCGGCAGGCGCTGGACCGGGAGGTTCCCGGAATGGCGGAGGCGATGCGCGCGCAGACGTTGCAGTTCACGCCGATGGCGATGCTGAGCCGCTCGGTAGTCGGCATCCGCCGGCACACGCTCATCGTAACGCTGCCCGGCAGCCCCCGGGGAGTGGGCGAGTGCCTGGACGTAATCCGGCCCGTACTGCCCCACGCCATCGAGCTGCTGCAACGCGAATCAGTACAGCAACACCCCCGCTAACGGGTAGCAAGCACGCTAGAAACACCGGAGATAACTGCGCTATGAGCACCGACGCCAACATTAACGAAGCCGCCCCCGTATATTGGCCGAGGGTGAAGGAACTGCTGGACGGCATTATGGAGCGGTGGATTGACCGCCACGGCCGCCAACCCTACCCCGGCATCCACGAATACTGGTGGGAGACTCCGGAGGAGCTGGCCAACTCGGTGCTGAACGGTTATCCGTCGATTGAACCGGGCAAGCCGGGCGCGGAGACGCATCTGGTGCGCTCATTGCGACTGGGCTGCGGTACTTTTGGACGGATGCCCCTGCGGGGGCCGTTCCTGTCCAGGACCGAGGCGGCGGAGATTGCTGCTTGGATTGATGCCGGGATGCCCACCGGGCCGGAGGGGTGACTGTGCGGGCGACGGAACAGCCGGCTGACCCGGTGGCGGCGGCACGCCGGGAGTTTGCCGCGCACAACATGATGCTCGGCGCCGAGATACTGCGCGCCACCGCCCATAATGCCGTAGCCAAAGCCGCCGGACAGCACGGCTGGCCCTGCGCAACGCCGGAACAGGCTTACGACATACTGGAAAAACTCGACGACAGTCTGGCCCTAATATCGGGTTATATGTACGCCGAAGGACTGCCCGACAAAATCCGCTATCGCTACGCTGAAATTGCCGATGGCGAAATGGAAACGGATTGCTGGGTCGTCGCGAAGTTCCTGGAACGGCTGGCAGATTTGACAGGCATATCCGATGCTGCCTGCTGAACACGCGCAGACCGCTATTGAGATGCAGGAAAGAGCAGAGCAGGAATTTGCCAGCGGCAACCGGCTAATCGCCTCAGAAATCTTGTGGGGCGCAGTTGCCCATACGGTTATGGCGGTTGCATCCGAAAGGGGTTGGCCGATAGATAGCCATGGCGCATTTCGGGCTTCCATCAGGCAACTGAGCCGTGATTACCACGACCCCTCATTAATAACCTTTTTTGACAGCGCTGAGAAGTTGCACGAGAACTTTTACCACAACAACATCCCCGACGGCGCAATGCCGCAAAGGAGACGCCAATCTGAAGCTTTGATACCCCGTTTGCTGGCCCGACTCGGTTCGGATAATGGCGTGCCGGGCTAACCAGCGGGCCCGGTGCGGAGACGCATCTGATGTGCTCACTGCGGTTGGGCAGGGGCCTTTGATGAATGGGCCCCTACTTGTCCCGCACCAAGACAGCAGAAATCGCAGCTTGGATCGATTCCGGAATGGCCACCGGCCCGGAAGGCTAACCATTCGCGCAACCGGACAGCCACAATCCCTACGGGCCCGGTGGTGGTGGCGTTTCGCTTTTCTGCGTCCGATGCTGGACAACTGATGCGGGTAGCGGTAGAGTAGTATCTGACCCCCCCATCCTGTTTCGGCGGATGGGTGCGAACCGCCCCTTAGTGGGCGGTTGCGCATTTAAGTGCGCTTTATGCCAAAAACGATTGCATACGTGGTGGTGGCGTTTCGCATTTTCTGCGTCCGATGCTTGACAACCGATCTGGATAGCGGTAGAGTGGGATTTGACCCCCCCATCCTGTTTCGACGGATGGGCAGCGAACCGCCCCTCAGTGGGCGGTTTCGCATTTAAGTACGCCTTATGCCAAAAACGATTGCATACATTGACGGCCTGAACTTTTACTACGGAGCGGTAAAGAACCGTCCGGCTCTGAAAGTGATGAGGACAGGGGCGAATACTCATCCGCCCCTACCCGCCAATTGCTTTCCGCCAGCTACCCAATAGGCCGGCTGGTCACCTCCCGGTCCAGTTTGCGGGGCAGCCATTGGCCGGTGCCGGCGGGGGCGGTTAGCTGGCCGTTTTCTACGGCTACCGTGCCGCGCATTATGGTCATTACGGGCCAGCCCTCAATCTCGAAATCCTCCCAGATGCTGTAATCGCTGATGTGGAAGTCGTCCATGGTGAGGCGCTTTTTGATGGTGGGGTCAATCAGCGTGATGTCGGCGTCGCTGCCGGGGGCGAGGGCGCCTTTGCGGGGGTAGAGGCCCATGATGCGGGCGCAGTTGGCCGAGGTTACGTCCACGAACCGTTGCAGCGACATTCCCCGCTTGGACACGCCCTCGCTGTAGGTAATGCCCACGCGGGTTTCGGCCCCGTTGTGGCCGCCGGTTACGTCGCGCACCGTCTTGCCCGCAACCTTGAGGTTCCAGTCGGTGCAGTATTCGTCGGTGGCCATCGTGTGCAGGCCGCCCCACGCAATGCCTTTCCACAGCATGGCGGCGTCCTCCGGCGACTTGAGTGACGGGTAAGTGTGATACTTCATCCCGTTCTCTTCCTTGTAATTGTTGGCGTTGAAACAGGCGTAGTTGTGCAGCGTTTCGCCGTAGATTGCCATGCCCTTGTTGCGCGCCTCGCCGATGGCGTTGATGCCCTCCCGCGCGCTGACGTGGACGAAATACACCGGCGAACCCGTCCACTCCGCAACCCGCAGCACGCGCCGGAAAGATACGTCCTCCGACTCGTTGGAGTGTACCTGCGGCATATTCCACCACTCGTTGCGTTCCTCCCGCTGCAACTTCTCGTACATATACTGCACCATGTCGTCGTCCTCGGAGTGTACCAGGAGCATGGCGTCGTTGCGCTGGATGACGGTCATCAGGTCGTGGAGATGGCCCATCCCGACCTTGCGCGGTTCGCCCGACATTTCGGGCGGGCGGATGTTGGTGGTGAATATCTTGATGCTGGCCCAGCCGTCCTCGATATGCTCGTGGAGCGACTCCAGAGTGCGCTGGGGAATGTCGCCCAGCAGCATCAGATGGTGGGCGTAGTCGGCGTAGGAATTGCCCCGCCACGAGTTGTTCCGTTCCTGCATCGCCTCGACGATGGTGTTGCCGGGATGGTGGATGGCAAAGTCCAGCAGGGTAGTGGTGCCGCCAAACAGCGCGGCGCGGCTGACCTGCTCCGGCGGCGCCGTGCGCAGGTTGCCCGGCCCCATAATGGGAGCGTCAATGTGAGCGTGGGGTTCAATGCCGCCGGGCACGACGACCTTGCCCGTAGCGTCAATCACCCGCCCCACGTCGTCGGTCATCGTGTTGGGCGCCGTGATAGCGACGATTTTCTCGCCCTGGATGCAAACATCCCAATCGCCCACCCCCCAGGGCGTAACGACCTGGCCGCCGCGAATAATCAAGTCCAGCATAGTTTGTTCCTCCTGAGTTGCAACGATTTGGAATGAGACGGTTTGGAATTAGTGAGAACGCTTCCATTAAAGCCTTGCGCTGTATGCTTGAATGGCGATAGCAATGGCCGAGTCAAGCCACTTACCAAACTCTGCGGTAATATCGGTTGACTCGGTTTTGTAGGTAAAGACAAATGGTTCCGTAGAGCAGGGGATAAAACCTTGGGCGCTGATTTCCCGGTCATCGGAATGCCCAAACGATTCAACCCGGCAGAAAGCCGTTGCTTCCATTATCCCGTAAATCTCCCTACCGACATGGTGGAATGACGTTACAAAGATTAGCCGCTCGTCGTTCGCGCGTATTGAGCCTTTGACAAAATAATGGTCATCGGTGAAGTTGGCAAATATGTCGTCGGCAACAGCAGATTGCACGATTTCATGCTTGTACCAATGGGCAGTTCCATAATCGGCCCCGCCGTCGTCAATTCGCAGGGTGGTTGCTGCGATGCTTGACAGAAGTTCGTTGAGTGTATTGAATTCGGCGTTGATAGTGTGGTGTGCGTGTTGGCGGAGGATTTTAGCGATGTCGTTGACGGTGCGGAGTTTGTCTAGTTGGGATTGACTGATTTGACTGGGTTCGTTGCCGTGCTGTTCAATCCGTCTTGCCAGATTGCCTAGCGCTACGGCGGAGAGTGTCTGCTGGCTGGACACTTCGTAATCAGCGTCAATGCTTATCGCCTGCAATATTGCGCGCCGTTCCAGTCCGGCAAACAAAGCTGCCAGATTAGACAGGTCGCCGTCGTCGGCAATTTCAAGCGCTTTGATGTAATCAGCTCTAATATCACGATCCACAATAATTGGCAAAAGTCCTGCTTGCAGGAGCGCAAAAGTGCAGAGGGCGCGCGCTACTCGTCCGTTTCCATCCTGATACGGGTGTATCTGAGTAAAACGATGGTGCAGCCAGGTTGCCGTAATGAGGGGGTCTTCGTCGGTATATTCCGCAAACCAGTCCAGCAAATTGTCCATTTCCGACGCCACGTGCAGCGGTGGGCAATACCCATGTAGTGTGCCGTCCGGACGACGCGGGTTATTGGGGTTTTCCTTGAATCGGCCTTTCAGAAGCGGAATTTCGAATCGATTGCCAAACTGGTCAATAGCGGTGGTAGTGTCCTGGTTAGCGGTCAGGGTTTCGTGCAATTGGTGGATAGTCCAGACGCTGAGCGGCTGCTCGCCGGCTACACAAGCCATCATCAATTTAACCGCCGCTTCCTGGTCATTGAGAATGTCAATAAGGCGGGCGGGCGCGATGTTGGTGCTGGAGTGTGGTACGAGGTTCTCGATGAATCCGTGGGTTACCAGAGCTTCCGTTGTGCCGGCGTCAAGGTCATAGATACGCTCAATGATGCCAGTCTCGATGCTGAGGCGACGGATTAGTTTTTCGTTGAACATCCGCAGGTTATTCGGGCTGGATTGTTCAAGCCGGGATTGCGCTGTCCGCCAGGTTTCGTAAAGCGGTTTAATAGTGCGGAGATTGATCGACCGTTCATCGTCCGTAAGCGGTTCTATGTGCCGCCACTGGTAGGAATACGTGCTGTTACTCGTCATAACGCCGCCAACCGGAAACGCAGTCCGGTTGCATCATACACCAAGTCGGGTTGGCGTGGGTTGTTCGCGCGGTGCGCTGGGGGCAGTATAGCGCAAATCGGGCCGGTTGTTGGCGCCGGCGCGCGGCGATTTCTGCCTTGACAAGCCGCACTGCCCGGTTACAATTGCCCGCACACCCGGCGCCGGTGCCAGCAGGTGGGCCAGGATGATAAGGAGGAATTGCAATGCCGTTTTATACTAAGGGCGATGTCCGCATCCAGTACGAGGAGGTTGGGGATGGGTTCCCGCTGCTGGTTACCCCTGGTGGGGGGTTGAACTCCCTCATCAGCAACTGGCCGGGGCAGGTTTTCAATGCGATGGAGGAGTTTAAGGACGACTTCCGCTGCATTACCATGGACCAGCGCAACGCCAACGGCGGCGCGTCCAGCGGCCCGGTGCAGGTCAACGACCCCTGGGGCGCTTTTGCCGATGACCAGCTGGGGCTGATGGACCATCTGGGCATCGACGAGTTCTTTTTTATGGGCTACTGCATCGGCGGCCCCTTTGCCCTCAAGCTCATCGAGCGGGCGCCGGAGCGCGTCCTGGCGGCGGTGCTTTGCCAGCCGGTTGGCCACGCCAGCAAAACCCCCGACGCAATGTACGACTCCGGCCGCGACGTCTGGGGCCCCGAGCTGTGCGCCCGGCGCGACGACGTCACGATGGAAACCGTCGAGCAGTACCTGCACAACCTTTATCGGTTGCAGCCCGACTTTATGTACTGCGTGTCCCGCGATTTCGCCCGCGCCTGCCAGACCCCGATGCTGGTGATGCCCGACGACACGCCGTCCCACTCGCTGGAGGCCGCAATGGACTTGGCGGAGCTGGCGCCGCAGGCCCAGGTGACGGCGTATCCCTGGAAAGAATCCCCGGACTTGAAAGCCGCAACGATCAACCAGGTGCGCGATTTCCTGCGGGCGCATCAGCCCGCCCCGTCCGCCCTCTAGCCGGACGCCGGCTCCCGCATCAGTAACGGCCGGCGTTCTCCCCGAACTGCCGGCCGAACAGGCCGGTCAGCAGCGCGCTGACAATCGTAACGCCCAGGCACAGGTAGCCGATGCCGGCGTAGCCAGTGTTCGCCAGCAGCGCGCCGGCAATCGCCGCCCCCAGCGCGCCGCCCAGCTGGTTGCTCAGCCCCATCAGGCTGGCGCCCGTCGCTTTGGACTCGCCCGAATACTCGGTGCTGACGGCCACCAGCGCGGGCATCGCCGGGCTGAGCAGCCCCGTCCCCACCGTAGCCAGCGCCACTGCCATCCAGATGTTGAACTCTACGGTGAACAGCAGCAGCCCGCAGACGCCGCCGGCAACCGATGTGACGGCGATGATGATGCCGCGCCGCCGCTGCTGCGCCACGAACGCCGCCGCGTAGCTCCCGCCCATCTGCGCGATGGCCGTTATCGCCAGCGGCAGCGCTACGAACCCCACGCTCACCCCGTAGGTCTTTATCAGATACACGGCAAAAAAGGTGACTATTGCCCAGTAAGCGATGCGCTGCGTCGTGCCAACCGCAACGGCCACGCGGAAAAACCGCAGCGACAGCAGCATCCGGTAGCGGGAGAAAAACCGCCAGCTGCGAATTCGCTGGGCGCTGTCCCGCGGGAACCAGATAAAGTTGGCGACCAGCCCCACCGCCAGCAGCGCGCCGATGGCCAGGAACGGCACTTGCCAGCCCAGCCAGCCGGCCAGCACGGCGACCAGCGGCACGGTGATGAGCAGCGTCAGCCCGTTCAGCCCCAGCAGCACGCCCACCGCCTGCGCCCGTCGGGCCGGTGAGATGACGTCCGACACTGCCCCCACTGCGGTTGGCGGCATCGTTCCGCCGGCCAGGCCGGTTAGCATCCGCAGCGCCAGCAGCGTCTCGATGTTGGGCGCAAAAGCCGACGCCGTAACGGACACCGCCAGCACCGTCAGCCCGGCCAGCACCACCGGACGGCGGCCTACGGAATCGGACAGCGGCCCCGCCAGCAGTAAAGAGACGGCCCAAGCCGCCGCAGTAGCCGTCGCCAGCTGACCGGCAACCGGCACCGAGATGTCCAGGTCCGATGCGATTTCCTCCAGCAGCGGCGGGAGGATGAAAACCGCGCTCAAAGCGGCAAAGACGGCCAGCGCCAGTACGGAAAAGAACCAGCCCTTGTTTAACTCGTTGGCGCGTGCCGGCGCCCGGTGCATCCCGATGTTACTTGTTCCCCGTAACAGAATCGCGGCCCGGCCGGCGCCGTTGCCGCGTCATTACCCGCCCGACAATAATAACACGCCCGCCGCCCTATTCCCGGCAGCGGATTGACACTGCCGGCGGACAGGGCGGCGCCGGGGTTAGTTGGGGAACCACAGCACCGAGGAGATTTCGCTGAACTCCCGGTTCAGCTTGGCCCACGAGGCGCCGGCGTCATCCGACTGGTACAGGTAACCGTAGCGGCTGCCGGCCAGCAGGTAGTCGGGGTTCTGCGGCTGCGAGTTCACCACCCACATTGCGGTGTTCGGTTCCACCGGCAAATCCAGGCTGTCCCACGTCGCGCCGGCGTCCTCCGAGCGCATCACCACGCCGGTTGAGCCGGGCGTAGTATCGCCAAAAGTAGTGTAGATAGTCTGCGGGTCGTCGGCCTTGACCTTGATGCCCCGGGGGTAGCCCAGCGGGAAGTTCTGCCGCACGTCCAGATTGCGCCACGAGCCGCCGTCGTCGTCGGTCAGAAACACGTCGTCGTTGACCATCACCACCACCCGATGCGGCGGCCCGGCGGTAACGGTAACGTTGTGAATGTCCAGGTTGGGGATGACGCGATGCGGCACGGTTTCCCAGGTATCGCCGCCGTCGGCGCTGTGGCGCAGGCCGTCAACCTCAATGCCCACCCACACGCTGTCGCCGTTGGTGGGGTCAATGGCAATGCCCGTAACCCGCGGCACGCCCACCGCCGGACACTCGGCGGCAACTTCCACCGGCCGCAGCTCCCACGTAGCGCCGCCGTCGCGGGTGCGATAGATGCGGCAGGGATCCGGCGTGCCGGTGCCGGCAAACCCAACCTGCGGGTTAGACGGGTCAAACGCGATGGCCCAAACCGCCGTATCGTTCAGCGCAGTGTCAACGCGACGCCAGGTATCGCCGTTGTCGTCGCTGCGCAGGATACCCCGGTCGCAGCCGGCCAGCACCCCGCTCGCCGAATCCGGCGCCGGCGTCAAACACCGCACCACCGCATCCGAATGTATCCCCTGCGTAATCCCCACCCGCCGCCACGACAGCCCACTGTCCACACTCCGCATAACCCCCTGCCCCGCCGTACCAACCAGAATAGTAATCCCGTCTGCCATAATAACGCCTCCTTGCTTGTGGGACGCACGACTTTATATGACGCTGTTATCTGCTGAATGCCGCCATCAGTTCCCGTCGCCGCTGCTGGCGGGGGCTTGGGCTGGGTTGGGGGGTGCGGCCGGCGTTGGCGCCGGCGGTGTGTCGGCGCGCATTTCGGGGGGGAGTTCCTGTTCCCAGTCGGGCAGTTGGTGGCGGTGGGTGTTGGGGAGGAACATTATGGCGATTACCCCGACCAGGCTCATCACGAAGGACAGCGCGATGGTTGCCGTGTAGTTGTCGGTGATGTACAGCAGCAGCGCGCCCAGGCCGGCGCCGCAGGCCATGCCCGCGCCGGCGCCCATCATCTGGAACCCGTAGGCCGTGCCGATGGGGGCGTTGCCGTAGTACTGCCGGTTGATTATCGGGAACGCCGACATCTCGCCGCCAAACCCGATGCCGAACAGGATGGAGAACAGGTAGAACATCCAGACTTCGGGGTAGAACTCCACGGCAAACAGCAGCACCAGCACCGGCGCTACTTGCAGGAAAAAGCACGTTGCCATCACCCACTTGCTGCCCAGCAAGTCGGCGGCGACGGGCACTCCGAACCGGGTTACCGTGCTGACGATGCTCATTGTAGCGGCGGCTCCGCCGGCGATGGCGCCGGCAATCAGCAGCGACGGGTCGTTGGCCGACAGCGAATGCCATTCCGGTTCCAGCGCGGCGACGATGGTTTGCGGCAAGAATACGATGATGATGCTGTGGCCGGCGCAGCCCCAATAGTGAATCCCAATCAGGTTCCAGAAAGCCGGCGTCTTGCGAACCTGCTTCAGGAACGTCTGCGCGCGGGCCTTGGCCCCGACGCCGGTAGTGGGCCGCTGGCGGGGCGTTTCGTCGGCGGATGCTCCCAGCTGGCGCAGGCCCACGTCCTCCGGCGCGTTGTGGAAAGCGCGGGTCAGCAGCAGCAGTATCGCCCCGCCCACGATGCCGGGAATCCAGAACGCCATCCGTATCCCCAGAACCTCCGGGCTGCCAAAGGGCAGTCGCTCGCTCCACTCGGCGCCGCCGCCCACGCTGAACCAGGTGAACAGCCCCAGCATTACCGGCAGCGCTACCACTGGCCCGAAGCCCTGCGATGATTGCAGCAGCCCCATCCCGACGCCCAGATGCCGGCGGAACCACGAGGTTACCGCCACCGTGAGCGGCACCTGGAATATGCCCATTGACGCGCTGAGGATGATGCCAAAGAACAGGAACAGCTGCCATACTTCGGTCATAAATCCGGTGAGTATCATCCCGATGATGTACAGCACCGCGCCCACCGTCATCGTGAACCGCGCCCCGTAGCGGTCGCCCAGCCAGCCCGCCGGCGGCCCAAACGCTCCCGATATGACCCATTGCAGCGAGAAAGCCAGCGTTATCAGCCAGACTTCCCACCCGAAAGCGGCGGCGATGAACGGCACCAGCGCCGGAAACGACATCCGGAACGACGACGACACCAGCCGCATCATCGCCGTAATGCAGACAATCATCCAGGCGTAGTGGATGCGTTGCCCGGCCAGCGCAAATTGGGCGGGTTTAAGATTCACAGCGGACATGACTTCTCCCCGGTTCCTGTGAGGCCGCAGTATGCTACCGCCGCAACACCCTGTCAAGGAAAACCGCCGCCTACTATTCCCCACTGCTATAATGCCGGCACGACCCGGTGCCGTTTGACGTTGACGCAATGACTCAATCACGCCCTGATACCCTGACGATTCCCGTAGCCGGGATGACCTGCGCCGCCTGCGTGCACCACGTTGGCGAAGCGTTGCGCGCCGTGCCGGGCGTGTCCGACGTGAGCGTCAACCTGGCCACCGCGCGGGCCACGGTCAGCCTGTCCGACCAACCCGCCGCCGCACCTCCCGGCGCCGCACCCCCCGTCGTCGCACTGGCCGATGCGGTTGCCGCCGCCGGCTACGCCATCCCCAGCGCGCGCAGCGTCTATCCCGTTAGCGGCATGACTTGCGCCGCCTGCGTCCACCACGTCAGCGCGGCGTTGCGCGCCGTGCCGGGCGTGTCCGCCGTGTCCGTCAACCTGGCGTCCGCCACCGCCGCCGTGGAGCATCTGCCCTCGGCGGTCGAACCGATGGCGTTGGCGCAGGCCGTTGCCGCCGCCGGCTACCGTCTTGACCCCGCCGGCGCCGCCGCCGGCCGGCCGGATACCCGCTCCGAGGAGGAACGCCGCCTGCGCCTCCGCTTGATGGTAGCCGCCGTTGGTGGCATCGCTCTGCTGCTGGCCGCTTTCCCGGCCTTGCCCTGGACTGACAACCTGCTGTCCATCCGCTGGTATCCCCTGCTGCTGTGGGCGGTGGCCACGCCGGTGCAGCTGTGGGCGGGCTGGCCCTTTTACGTCGCCGGCTGGGCCGGACTGCGGCGGCGCCAGCCCAATATGCACACGCTGATTGCCCTGGGCACGTCGGTGGCCTACGGGTACAGCGTTGCCGTGGTGATTGGCGGGTGGATTCCCGCTTTCGCCGCCACGACGGGCGCCGGCGCCGGGCTGTCCGGCCATTCGCTGCACTTTGACATGGCCGCCGTCATCATCGCCCTGATACTGCTGGGACGCTGGCTCGAAGCCCGCGCCCTCTCCCGCACCTCCGACGCCATCGGCCGCCTGCTGGACTTGCGCCCCCAAACGGCGCATCTGCTTGACCCGGACGGCGCCGCCCGCGACGTGCCCGTCGCGCAGGTCAGCATCGGCGATACCCTCGCCGTGCGCCCCGGCGAGCAAATCCCGGTTGACGGCGCCGTCACCGCCGGCGCGTCAACGGTGAACGAGTCGGCCTTGACCGGCGAGAGTATGCCGGCCGACAAAGCCGCCGGCGCCGCCGTATTCGCCGGCACCATCAACGGCGCCGGCGCGTTCACGATGCAGGCCGGGCGCGTTGGCGAGGATACCACCCTGGCCCGCGTGATTCGGCTGGTGGAGGAGGCGCAGGGTTCGGCGGCGCCGGTGCAAAGGCTGGCCGACCGGGTGGCGGCGTGGTTCGTGCCGGCGGTGGGCGGCATCGCAATTCTGGCCTCCGCCGTCTGGCTGTTCGCCGGGCCAGCGCCGTCGCTGCAATACGCCCTGCTCACGCTGGTTGCCGTGCTGATAATCGCCTGCCCCTGCGCCCTGGGGCTGGCCACGCCAACCGCCATCATCGTCGGCGTCGGCAAAGCCGCCCAGCGCGGCATCCTCATCCGCAGCGCCGCCGCCCTGGAAACCGCCCACGCCGTCAACGTCCTCGCCGTAGATAAAACCGGCACCCTCACCGCCGGCCGCCCGGAAGTCGTCGCCGTCATCCCGGATGGCGCCGCCAGCGAGAATGACGTTCTGGCCGCCGCCCTCGCCGCCGAGCAGTTCTCCGAGCATCCGGTAGGCCGGGCCGTAGTACGCCGGAGCATGGCGGCCGGATTGCAGACGCCGGACGCATCCGACTTTGCCGCCCACCCGGGCGCCGGCGTAACCGCCTCCGCAGACGGGTATGATGCAGCCGTCGGCAACGCCGCCCTGCTTGCCGATTTGGACATCCCGATACCGGACGACCTGCGCCAATCAGCAGACCAACTGGCCGCCGACGGCAGCACGCCGATGTTCGTTGCCCGCGACCGCCAGGCCATCGGAATAATCGCCGTCGCTGACGCCATTAAAGGTAACGCCCCGGCCGCCGTAGCCGAGCTAAACGCGCTGGGCATCCGCACGGTAATGCTCACCGGCGACCGCCCGGAGGTTGCGGCGGCGGTGGCCCAATCCTGCGGCATCGCCGAGTTTCACGCCGGGATGCTGCCCGCCGACAAAGCCGCCGCCATCGCACGACTGCGGGCCGACGGCCACGTAGTCGCCATGGCCGGCGACGGCATCAACGACGCCCCGGCCCTGGCCATCGCCAACGTCGGCATCGCCATGGCCGCCGGCTCCGACGTCGCCCGCGAATCCGCCGACGTCACCCTGATGCGCGACGACCTGCTGGCCGTGTCCGCCGCCATCCGCCTCTCCCGCGCCACCATGCGCACCATCCGGCAAAACCTGTTCTGGGCATTCATCTACAACGCCCTGCTCATCCCCGTAGCCGCCGGCGCCCTGTATCCCGTATTCGCCGCATTGGGCGGCGTCCCCAACGGCCTGTACTTCTTTTTCGGTGACGCCGGCTTTCTCAACCCGATACTGGCCGCATTAGCGATGGCGTTCAGCTCAGTAAGCGTAGTAAGCAACTCCCTGCGACTGCGCCGCGCCCGCGTGCGCTGACGCCGCCAAGCCCATCGTAACCGTCATAGATGGTGTACAATCGCCATCATGATGACTTTGCCCGCCGCTGCCATTGCCCTTGAGATTGAATCGGCCGCCGCCGATTTTGCGCGCGGCGCCGGCGCCATCCTGACCGGCCACTTTGAGCAGGCCATCAGCGTTGAGTACAAAGACCGCAACCGGCAAGACCCGGTAACCAACGCCGACAAGGAAACGCAGGCGTACCTGGAATCCCGCATTGCGGAGCGCTTTCCCGCCCATGGCATCCTCGGCGAGGAGGACGACGCCAGCGCCGACGGCGACACCCCCGCCCCCGATTATCTCTGGGTGCTGGACCCGCTGGACGGCACCACCAACTTTATGAACGGCCTGCCCGTCTATGCCTCGTCCATCGGAGTGCTGTATCGCGGCCGCCCGCTGGCCGGCGCCGTGTACATCCCCTGGCCGGCCTCCGACGGCGGGGTAGTAATCCACAGCCGGGCCAACGGCGGCGCCTGCCGGGACGGCGCGCCAATATCCGTATATCAAACCGACAAACCGCGCGGCGACCGTCTAATCGGACTGCCCGGTTCTTTCGGCGCCTCAACCCGCATCGGCAAAGGACTCAAAGGACAGCCGCTGGGCCAGCCCCGCGTAACCGGCAGCATCGCCTACGAGCTGGCGCTAACGGCGATGGGCGCAATGCAGTTCGCCATCATCGGCGCCCCCCGGATGTGGGATATGCTGGGCGGCGCACTGGCCGTGCAAGAAGCCGGCGGCGCCATAATAACCCGCCTCCCCAACCACCGCGCCTGGCACCCCCTGGACTCCCTAATCCCCACCTGGGACACCCACCCCCCCACCATAGCCGAACTGCGCAAATGGGTAGCCCCCCTAATAGCCGCCAACCCAACCCTGGCCCCCCTAATAGCCCAAAACCTACACCAGCGACGGCGGCCGTTGCGACGCGTGGTGCAGGGGATTAAGCGGGCGTTGAGGCGGTAGCGTTCCGTTTTAGGTGGTTTAGTTTCCCTAATCTCATTCCGACCCTCTCCCCCCAATGTCATTCTGAGCGCAGCGAAGAATCTCGATGACGTAGGGCACACTTTGGGGGCAACGCCGTCGCTACGCTGTCGAGATTCTTCGCTGCGCTCAGAATGACATTAGGGGGAATGGCAGAATGGCCGGCGGCGGGCTGATTAAACCACCTAAAACGGAACGCTACCCGCTGAGGCGCAGGGGTTGACACCACCGCCGTCAGGCAGTAACATAGTTGCTACATCGCCCCTTGATAGTACGCTACGCTCCCCGACATCATGAGCGGGCCGAAATCCTGGGGCATATTCGTGCCCGCAGTAGATTGGCTTGATGCTCCCCCGATAGCCTAAAACCTGCACCAACGCCGGCGGCCCTTGCGCCGCGTAGTGTGGGGCATCAAACAGCGCTGAGGCGCATGGGTTGACACCACCGCCGTCAGGCAGTAACATAGTTGCTACATCGCCCCTTGATAGTACGCTACGCTCCCCGACATCATGAGCGGGCCGAAATCCTGGGGCATATTTATGTTTGTAGTGGATTGGTTATGCGTGTTGCAATATTGATTGACGGCGGATTTTTCCTCAGACGTCTGCCGAGTTTCACTGACCGGAGCGTCTTGTCAAACCCCGAACGCGCCGATACGGAAATTGGTCGGCTGATTGATGGCCACCTCCAGCAAATTAATACTGTTGAGTGTGCTGATAACCCTTATTCCCTCTTGTATCGTTGCTTTTTTTACGATGCGTACCCCTACGATAAGAGAGGGCTCTACCCGGTCAGTAAGCGGACTATTGATTACGCAAAGTCCGATGTTGCGTCTTTCCGTTTGGGGCTGTTCGAACGCTTGCGCGGTCGTCCCAACCTTGCCCTGCGATTAGGGGAGGTTCACAGGGAACGACAATGGATAATTACCGAAAGGGCTCAGAACGACCTGTTGTCAGGGAGGCGGGCCGTCACTGACTTGAACGACGCGGATTTTGTGCCGGGTTTCCGGCAGAAAGCGGTTGATATGCGAATTGGAATCGATATCACCACTATCACGCTTAAAAAACAGGCGGATACCATCGTTCTGGTCACCGGAGACAGCGACTTCGTGCCGGCGGCAAAGTTAGCCCGGCGCGAAGGCGTGCGGATTGTTCTCGACCCACTCTGGCAGCGGGTTTCCCACGATTTGTTCGAGCATATTGACCAAATATACTGTCCCTTCCCACGACCGGGCAGAAGTAACCCAACACAGCAGTTCTAGGATGTGTTGACAAACGGCGGCATCCCGGCGAATAAACCTCCATTTGCCAACCGCCGCCAGCCAAAGCAACCGTAGCCGTTTCCCTCTACTCCCCCGGCCCCCGCAGCAGGTCAAGGTACTTGTACCCGGAGCCGGTGTTCAGCAGCACCACCTCCTCATCGGCCCCGATACTCCCGTCGGCCAGCAGTCGTTCCAGGCCCACCAGCGTGGCCGCTCCCTCCGGGCAGGCGATTACCCCCTCGGCGGCGGCCAGGCGGTACATTGCGTCAATCATTGCGTCGTCGCTGATGGCCAGCGCGCCGCCGCCGGTTTCGCGTAGCGCCTGCAATATCAGATAGTCGGCAAACGGGCCCGGGACGCGCAGGCCGTCGGCTTTGGTAGTTGCGTTGGCCCATGGTTCGGCGGTGTCGGCGCCATCGTGCCACGCCTTTACGATGGGCTGGCAGCCGTCGGCCTGCACCGCGTAAAAGCGGGGCGGCTTGCCCTCAATCCAGCCCAGCTCCAGCAGTTCCTGAAACCCCTTGTACATCCCGATGATGCCGGTGCCGCCGCCGGTGGGATACACGATGGCGTCGGGCATCCGCCAGCCCAGCTGCTGGGCAATCTCCAGCCCCATCGTCTTTTTGCCCTCCGCGCGGCACGGCTCTTTCAGCGTAGAGAGGTCAAACAGCCCCTGCTCCGCGGCCACGCCCACCGCAATCCGCCCGGCGTCGCTGATTAGCCCGTCCACCAGATTCAGCTCCGAGCCGGCCACGATGGACTCCTTCTTGTTGGAGTCGGGGGCGTCCTGGGGCATAAACACCTTGACCGGGGTTCCGGCGCGGGCGCAGTAGGCCGCCGCTGCGCCGGCCGCGTTGCCGGCCGACGGCATGGTGAACCCCCGCGCGCCCTGTTCCCACGCTTTGGACACGGCGGCGGCGATGCCCCGCGCCTTGAACGTGCCCGTCGGATTCAGCCCCTCCTCTTTGATGAGCAGCCGCCGGATGCCCACCTGCGCCGCCAGCGTGGCGGCCTCCAGCAGCGGCGTGCCGCCCTCGCCCAGCGTGATGACCGCGCCGGGGTCGGTAACCGGCAGCAGCTCGTTGAACCGCCACATATTGGCCGGGCGGCTGTCAAAAACCTCCCGGCCCACCTCCCGCCGCAGCCGGGGCAAGTCGTACCGCACAAACAGCACCTTGCCGCAGCACGCGCTCACCGTCGCCAGCCCATCGTAGGCCGCCGCACTCCCGCAGTTGGTGCATTCCAGATGGTCGATGTAGCTGAAAGACGGCATTGCTCACCCCTCGGTTTGGTTGCCCCCGGTACGGTTGCCCCCGGTATGCTTACCCCTTGATATTGGCTGCCCCTTGATTTGATACGGTTACGCCTCGGCTCGCACGGCCTCCGCCGATTGCGCCGGCAGCACCGGATTGTTGACCGCCGGGCGGTTCAGTCCCAGAAACTCCCGCACGATTTCGTTGGAGCGCACCAGCCGCACCGCCGCCGTGGGGAATTGCGGGTTGTTGTAGTTCTCGACGTGATGGCGCTCCACGACGTTCTCGTCCAGCCACTGGTCCAGCAGCCCCCGGCACTCGTACTCGGTGTTGGCCAACCCCCAGTCCAGCATCCATTCGGAGTACAGCTTGGAGTAGCCCACAAAGCTCAGCCGTCGTTCCAGGCTGTCCACCCCCTTGACGAAAATCTGCATCGCATCGTCAATGTTGTTCGGCCCCAGCTCCACCAGCGCAATGTCGCCATGCTCCGACATCTGAAAGCCCAGCTCCGCCTCCAGCGGAAAGAGGGGCGCAATGGCCAGCATATCCCGGGCCACCGACTGGCTGAAAGCGCACAGGATGACCCGCCGCCCCCGTTCCCGGGCCTTGTCCACCAGCACCTGGTAATCCGAATCGCCGGAACCCAGGATGACCACACCGCAGTCATCCCGGTCGCGCACCCAGTCGTACACCTCCAGCAGGATGGCCGGGTCGCTGCGGTCTTTGCCCGCCATCGTGCGCGGCGCCTGATAGGGCTGTATCCCCGCCTGATTGAAAGCCGCCCCGTCGTCCAGGCGCAGGCTCCAGTCGCCAAAGGCCTTGCCCCCCAGAAACGGGCCGAACACCCCCGCCACGTTGCGCATCGCGTCGCACACGCTGGCCGGCGTAACGTTCTGATTGTACAGCTGCGCCCCCCGCCGGATGTTCTCCCAATCAATGGCAATTAGTACGCCGTTATTATTCTCTTCCAAATTAGCCACCTCCCGATATAGCCTACGTAACGGATAAACGGATTGCATTATAGCCTATGCGCCCCCGCTAAAACGCCTATTCCGGGCGTTTGCCGTCACTGTGAACCCAACCCCGGCTGCGGCAACGTGCGCCGGGCTTTGCCGTGCTACAATGATTTGCCGCACTAACCGGAGGAGAGGCGTTTCTTATGCCCGATTACGAACTTGTCCTTTACGATTCCGACCCCGCTACGCACGTTGCCCGCGTTACCCTCAATCGCCCGGATCGACTCAACGCCCTGAACGACCTGATGCAGCTGGAGATTGCCGATGCCATCCGGCAGGCCGATGCGGATGATGCCGTCCGCGTTGTCATCGTAACCGGCGCCGGCCGGGCGTTCTGCGCCGGCGGCGACTTGAACCAGCTGGGCGGCTCTGCCGATGGCGACGGCGCCGGCTGGACGTCGGGCAACGCCGACGAAGTGCGCCGCAGTTTCCGCTCCGCGCAGGCCATGATATTGGGCGTGCAGCGCTGCGAGAAGCCCGTAATCGCCATGGTCAACGGCGTCGCCACCGGCGCCGGCCTGGATTTGGCCTGCGCCTGCGACATCCGCATCGGCACCCCCCGCTCCCGCTTTATGTCCGCCTACGTCCGCATCGGATTATTCCCCGGATTCGGCGGCACCTGGCTCTACCCCCGCACCCTGGGCAGCCTCGGCCGCGCCGCCGAAATGCTCTTCACCGGCGACTTTCTGGAAGCCGACGAAGCCTACCGCCTGGGCTTCCTCAACCGTCTGGTAGATGACGCCGAACTGGAATCAACCACCCTGGCCCTGGCGCAGCGCATCGCCGCCGGCCCCCCCATCGCCATCCGCCTCTCCAAACTGATGCTGTACAAAGGCTTGGAATTCGACCTCGAAACCGCAATGCAAATGGCCGCCGCCGGCGAAACCATCACCCTAACCTCCCAAGACCACATAGAGGGCGTAACCGCCTTCCGCGAAAAGCGCCCCGCCGAATACCGCGACCACTAGCCCAACCCTAACCCCCGCCACCATTCCCACCCCCCAATGTCATTCTGAGCGCAGCGAAGAATCTCGACAGCGTAGCAGTGAACGTTGACCCCAAACGATACGCCCTCCCCCCGTCAAAATCCCCCGCCCAATCCGAAAAAATCAGCGACGACGCGGGGAGTAGGGGTGGTAATACGCCGGACACCAGCCGCAATCCCGGCCTGGATATTGCGGTAGCCGGCATTTTTGCCATGCCGCAGCAGTATATTGGCCGGGAGTGTAATTATGGCCACGAAACTTACAACCGCAATTGTGATAGCGATAGTCGCAATAACTTTGCTGGCCTGCGCCGCGCCGTCCGAACCGACCGTAGTATTCGTAGAGGTAACGGCAACGCCCGACTTGCCGGCAACGATTGGCGCAATGTCGGCAACGTTGGATGCGCCCACGACCACGCCACGGCCCACGGCTACACCACGGCCGACGGCCACGCCACGGCCGACAGCCACGCCGCAGCCAACCGCAACCCCTTATCCCACAGCGACGCCAACCCGCCGGCCGACACCTACCCGCCGGCCCACGCGCACACCTACACCGACGCCTACTATCCGCGACTGGAGCAATAGGCTAGCAGACCGTACCTTGGAAATAAGGGTACCTGGGTCATTCGGAACCGGGTTTTTCATTGTCGACCCATCCGTTGGCCGGCATCGGGCTACCAACGATGATTACTATGTCATTACCAATGCTCACGTTGTAGGAGACGCCTCCTACGTGAATGTTTATTGGTACACGGATACCCCTATGGTACGTGCGAAAGTGCTTGGCAGAGACGAACTGGCCGATGTTGCGCTGCTGGACGCCCGTCCCACCGATTTTATGTCTGACGGCATATATTATCTACAGCGTTGGAGTCGTGACGTGTATGCTGACGATTACGCGGCAGAATACGGAGAGGCAACCATTGCGGTAGGCTATCCTGTCGGCCTCTCCGGCTATGGTGAATTCTCAATAACTACCGGCGTTGTATCATCTCCCAGCGTTGACTTGGACGGCGTAATCTTTATTAAGACGGACACTGCGATTAACGAGGGTAATTCCGGCGGCCCTCTGATGAACGCCAGAGGGCGAATTATCGGGATGAACACGCTTAAGGACAAGCAGGCAAAAAGCGACAATATCGGCTACGCGCTGGCCATGTCCGAGATTTTCAGCCGGTTTGATTCCCTCAAGCAAGGCCGAAACGTATATGCACCTACGCCCACCCCTGCACCTACACCTACGCCCACTGCGCCTACCGCTCACTATAACGACGGGTCATATCTTGCCCAGCTGAAATGGGAAGGAGACGAAGGAGACGGTGGATATTGGTATAAGACACATGAGGGGAAACCCTGCGTTGACCGGGTAACCAAGAAAAGTCGCGACGATGGAAGCATATGGTACTCGTGGACTGAAAACTGTCCGCATACCGGGTACATAAGGGACGGAAATACCTATATTGACATAGACGGTGTGACTTATCTGGTACTTGAAGTCATTTTGGACGGAAGGCCCTACTAACGTCCTTGATGGTAGCGTCAACCACGCCTGCCAAACGTCCGCTTAATTCTCCTCACCGCGCGGCGCAAGGGGCGTCGTCGCTGGTGGAGGTTGTGGGCTACCAAACCAATCCACTGCGGGCACGAATATGCCCCAGGATTCCGGCGCGCTCATGATGTCGGGGAGCGTAGCGTACTCTCAAGGGGCGATGTGCTGATTATGGTACTGCCGGACGGTGTTGGCGTCAACGGCGGTTGCCTAGCGCTTGTTTGATTCCCCGCACTACGCGTCGCAATGGCTGCCGGCGTTGGTGCAGGTTTTGGGCTATAAGGATGACCTGTCATGACTTGACCAAACCGCCTGCAACCTAACGCCGCCGGGCCGCCGCCGCCGGATAATAGCGATGGTACAATGTCGCCACTATGAATGTTGACAACAGCCTTTCCCCTCACGGCGGCGCGCTGATTGAACGCGTGCGGCCCCTGACCGCCCACGACCGGGAACGCATCGCCGCCCTGCCTCGCATCGAGTTGCGCGAGCAGATTGCCCGCGAGTGCGTGAACATCGCCTACGGGTTCTTTTCCCCGTTAACCGGATTCATGGGCCGCGCCGACGTCACGGCGGTAGCCGAAACCATGCGCCTCTCCAACGGCCTCGTCTGGCCCATCCCCATCGTGCTGGACGTTCCCGACGCCGAGTTGCGGACGGCCGGCGTCAGCGTAGGCGCTACCGTCCTGCTCACCCACCAGGGCAACCCCCTGGCCACGCTGGACGTCGCCGAGATTTTCTCCCTTGACCTCACCGCGCTGGCCGGCCAAATCTACGCCACCACCGACCCCGCCCACCCCGGCGTGCAGCGCACCCTGGACTACGCCAACCGTTTCGTCGCCGGCGACATCACGCTGGTCTGCGAGCCGGTAATCAACCCGCCCTTTGACCGTTTCTGGCGCACCCCCCGCCAGCTGCGCGCCGAACTGGACGCCGTCGGCTGGCGACGAGTAGTAGCCCACCAAACCCGCAACGTCCCCCACTCCGGCCACGAGTACCTGATGAAAGGCGCCTTTATGGAGGCCCGCGCCGACGGCATACTGGTCAGCGCCGTCATCGGCGAGAAAAAAGAGGGCGATTACATTGATGAGGCCATCGTCCTGACCCACGAACAGCTCCGCGCGCGCGGGTTCTTTCGGGATGACATCCACCGCACCACCGCGCTGCTGTGGGATATGCGCTACGCCGGCCCCCGCGAGGCCGTATTTCACGCCATCGTGCGCAAAAACCTGGGCTGCACCCACCATATGTTTGGCCGCGACCACGCCGGCGTGGGCGATTACTACGACCGCTACGCCGCCCACGAGATATTCGCCCAACTGCCCGACTTGGGCATCCGCTCCGTGCTGACGCTGGAATGGTGGTACTGCCCAACCTGCGGCAGCGTAGCCTACGAAGGCATCTGCGGCCACCCCGACGCCAAGCAGGACTTGGCCGGACGCCTCATCCGCAGCATCATCTCCGGCGGCCGCGAGCCATCCCCCCAAACCCTGCGCGCCGAAACCCTCGCCATAGTCCGCCAATGCGCCGACGAATACGGCTTCGGCACCCCCTTCGTAACCGAACAATACCTCCGCCAACGCACCCCCCCACTAACCATCCCCCCACCCCCATAACCAATAACAGCGCCGGAGGCAACACCCGGAGGCAACCAGATGACGCAACCCCAGGCAAAACCCCGCACCAAACTAACCGGGGCCGACTATATGGCGATGACTCCCCCCTGGTATCAGGGCGTGCGCTACCAGCTCATTGAGGGTGAGCTGATTCAAATGGCCCGCACCAGTTATTCGCACCAGGCGTTTATCGGAGAACTGCTCTTCGCGCTGCGCTTGGGAACCGGGTATAACGGCGAATTTTCCCTTACCCTCGACGTGGCCATAGACGAGCACAACACTTTTCAACCCGACTTGCTGTTTATCGCCAACGACCGGCGGCATATTCTTGACGGACACGGCATCACCGGCGCCCCGGACGTAGTAATAGAAGTGCTGTCCGAATCCACCTGTCAGCGCGACTTGACGGTAAAACTGCCCGTGTATGCCCGCAATGGCGTCCGCGAAATGTGGGTTGCCGACTTGCACGTCGCAACAGTATCAAAATACGTCAGGGACGGCGCGGCGTTAACACTGGAGCAGGTGTATCAGTCCAACGAGATATTAACGTCGCAAGCCATTCCGGACATTGCCATAGACTTGGCCCCAATTTTTGACCGGATTCGCGGCGCAGCTCTGCCCAATAGTTAGCGGAGGCAACAAGATGATCCAACCCCGCACCAAACTAACCGGGGCCGACTACATAGCGCTGACGCCCCCCTCGCATCGGGGCGTGCGCTACCAGCTCATTGAGGGAGAACTTATTAAAATGGCCGGCGCCAGTGTTCCGCACCAGGAGTTTATCGGAGAACTGTACTTCGCCCTGCGTTCGCGAATCGGCCCCGATACCGGCGCAATTTTCGTTGCCCCCCTCGACGTGGCCATGGACGAACAAAACACTTTTCAGCCCGACTTGCTGTTCATCTCCAACAACCGGCGGCATATCATTGAGGCACACGGCATCACCGGCGCGCCGGACATAGTAATAGAAGTGCTGTCCGAATCCACCCGGCAGCGCGACTTGACGGTAAAACTGCCCGTGTACGCCCGCAACGGCGTCCGTGAAATGTGGGTTGCCGACTTGCGCGCCGCAACGGTGTCAAAATACGTCAGGGACGGCGCAGCATTGACACTGGAGCGGGTGTATCAGTCCAACGAGATATTAACATCGCAAGCCATTCCGGGCATTGCCATAGACTTGGTCCCCATTTTTGACCGGATTCGCGGCGCAGCTCTGCCGGACAGTTAGCGCAGATACTGCTCCGCCGCCCGCGCAAACCCGTCCATCGCCCCCTCCAGAACCCGATCCTCCAGGCAGTACGAGATGCGGAAATGGCCGGGGGCGCCGAAGCCTTTGCCTGGCACCACCAGCACGTTGTACTCCTGCAACGCCGCCACAAACGCCTCGTCGTCGTCCAGCGGCGAGCGGGGGAACAGGTAGAACGCCCCCTGCGGCTTGACCGCCGAATAGCCCATCCCCGTCAGCCGGTCGTACAGATAATCCCGTTTGCGCTGGTATTCGCCCACGTCCACCGACGCATCCTGCACCGCGCGCACCACGTGCTGCATCAGCGCCGGCGCATTGACAAACCCCAGCACCCGGTTGCAAAACACCAGCCCGTCCACCAGCTCCGCCTTGCCCGCATAGCCCGGATGCACCGCGATATGTCCGATGCGCTCGCCCGGCAGCCCCAAATCTTTGGCGTGGGAATTGACCACGATGGTGTGTTCGTAATGCGGAAACACCTGCGGATACTCCAGCCCATCGTAGATGATGCGGCGATACGGTTCGTCGCTGATAATAAAAATCTCCGAGCCGTACCGGGCCTCAGCGCGCCCCAGCAAGTCGCCCAGCGCCCGGATGTCCGCGTCGGGATACACCACGCCGGACGGGTTGTTGGGCGAGTTGATGATGATGCCCCGGGTGCGCGCCGTAATCGCCGCGTCAATCGCCGCCAGGTCCAGCCCGAACTCCGCGTTGGTTGGAACGATAACCGGCGTCCCGTTGTGATTCTGGATGTAATAAACGTACTCCCCAAAGAACGGCGCCAGGATGATAACCTCGTCGCCGGGGTTCAGAATCGCGCGCAGCACCACGTTGGCCGCCCCCGCCGCGCCGCAAGTCATCACGATGTCCCCCGCGCCAAAAGGCAGGCCGGTTTCGCCCGACAGCGTATCGGCCACCGCCTGCCGGGTCTCCGGATAGCCGGCGTTGGGCATATAGCGGTGCATCCCCGGCGCCGGATTGCCGGCGATGCGCCGCAGCTCCGCGTGAAACGCCGCTGGCGGCTCCATAATCGGATTGCCCAGCGACAAGTCAAACACATTCTCATCGCCATACTGCGCCTTAAGCGCAATCCCCACCTCAAACATCCGGCGAATCCACCCCCCCTCCTCCATCGACCGGCTAACATACCGCGAAATAGGCATAACGACTCCTTGAACGCACAGCACCTTGAATGGGCTGATAACAAGGGCTATTATAGCCTACCGCCCGCCGCCGCATAACCGGACCGAAATGAACCCGCCCCTATTCTCCCGCCGCCCGCTGTCCCGTCTCCGGCCCGGCCGCTTTACGCTGCTGCTGGCCGGCATTGCCGTGCTGGGTACGGCCCTCGTGCTGGCGCGGGAGGTTACTTATGGGGTGGCTCTATCGTGGGATCCCATAAATTACATCTCCGTAGCCCGCAACCTGCTGGCGGGGAACGGCTTTATTCAGTGGAATGGGGCATTCTATACAAATTGGGCCCCGCTCTATCCGATGATTCTGGCTGCGGCCAGTCTTGGCGTGTTCGACCCGCGCGACGTTTCCGGCCCGGTCAACGCCGTCATTTTCGGGGTGACCGTTTTCATCGCCGGGCGGTGGCTGCACCGGTGCCTGGAATCCCGCTTTCTGGTTCTGTGGGGCTGTCTGGCGGTTGCGCTTGCGCTGCCGCTGGCCGAAATTGCGTTCTGGGGGTTATCCCGCCCGGCATTTATTCTGTTCACCATACTGGCCCTGATCCAGACCGACGCGTTCCTGGGCAGCGGCAAGCGTTCCGCGTTGCTTTGGGCGGCGGTTTTCACTGCCCTGGCCTGGTTGACGCACTACGTGGGCATATCGTTAGCGTTCACCGTAGGCTTGCTGCTGCTTTTCCAGCACGGTATCCCGCTGTCAACCAAGTTGCGGCGCATCGCGATATATTCGCTGATTGCGCTGGCCCCCATTGGACTATGGCTGCTGCGGAATTATCTGCGCATCGGAGAAATTACCGGGAATCAGCAGCCTGTTGATTACTCTTTGATAAAGATTCTGAGCGGTATTTGTGGCATTCTGGGAAAGTCGCTAATCTGGAACTGGCCGGTAAGCAGCGACGGTTATTATTTCACCGTGGCCCTGGGCGGAGTAACCTTGCTCGCGCTGGCGGCAGCGGTTGGTTACGTTGCCCGGCGCGCCCGCCGCCGCGCTCTGGGTCATTCTACCGGGCTCGGGAATGATTGGGGGGAATGGCGCCCCTTTGTCATATTCGGCGTATTTGTGCTGGCGCACCTGGCTTTGCTGGTTGTCGCGATAATGCTGGGGAACACCTGGCACGGGGTAAAGCCCCGATTTCTGACTCCCGTGTACATTCCGCTCCTGTTCGCCGCGCTGCTGGTGACCGACCGTTTGTTGAGCTATGCGCGCGCGCGAAATTTGATGGGAAGCATTGCCGGTGTGCCGGTAATTAGAATGTTGGTATGGGGGAGGGTAAAAAGGACGAGTTTGTTAGCCCTGATCATTTTGCTGGTTCTTTGCCTTTGGCTCTCGGTCAACGCAGCGATGAACGCGCGTGAAATCTGGCGGGTGAACGCCGGCTTCGTCCATTTGGGACTGACTGGCCGGGGGTGGATTGACTCGGCAGTTATGCAGTACGTCAGCGAGCGCCTGGCGACGGAACGGGTACTCTCCAACTCAGCAATCAGCCTGTACCACCACGCTGGCCATAACAATGCTCACCCTATGGAAAGAAATTGGGCTGAGGCGAGACGGCAGATTGAACGCGCAGCGGATGGGACATACGTAGTCTGGCTATACCCGTATATGGACCGCTACGTGGCTCACCACTATTATAATCTCGGCATCCTGCGTACCCTGAGGCTGGAGCCGGTGGCGCAGCTGAGCGACGGCGTGATATTCAAAGTTAACCGGGATTACGACTCCGCCGGGGCGCTGAGTGCGGAATACGCGGCCATAGCGTCCGGCGAGCCTGTAATTCGTTCCGATTATGACGTCTATCTCCACGAGAACGCGCTTATCTACCGGAAAGAGCAATGCCGGCCGGAGGACACTGCCGCGAAGTTCTTTTTGCATCTGGAGCCGGTGGACCCGGCAGACCTGCCCAACCAGCGTAAGCAGTACGGTTTTGACAACCGCGATTTCGACTTTGCCAAGTCCGGCTACCAATTGGGGGCAACCTGCTTTGCTATCCGAGTACTGCCGGATTATGACCTGGCGGCCATCCGCACGGGCCAATGGACAGAGGGCCAGGGCCGCTTGTGGGAGGGGGAATACGTCGTTGCGGAGTAAGCCCGGCGGCGGGCGGCCCTGTGCTACAATCCGGCCCGGATGCCGCGGGAAGCTGCACTGCCGTTAAGACCGTACCCTCGCAATGGCAGTGGTAGAATAGTCCCCCGCAATTCCCCAAACCGCTGCGCCGTGCGAACTTTACTTCCAGCCCACCGCATCTATTTCATCGTTGCCATTCTGCCCTGGCTGGCGCTGCTGGGTTGGCTGGCATCGGTGTCGTGGTTTCTTACCGACGACGCCTTTATCAGCTTTCGCTACGTTCGCAATCTGCTGGAGGGGCACGGCCTGGTTTTCAACGTTGGCGAGCGGGTTGAGGGCTACTCCAACTTCCTGTGGGTACTGGAACTGGCCGCCGTTTGGGGCATCTTGGGCATCAAGCCCGAACACGCCGCCCCGTGGCTGTCGGTAATTTACACGGCGGCAACCATCGCCGCGCTGCTGTGGTGGGCGTGGCGCACGCCATCGCTGCGCTGCCGGGGATTGACGGCGTGGCTGGCGTTGGGGCTGGTGTGCAGCAGCGCAACTTTTGCCGTCTGGACGTCCGGCGGCGGGCTGGAAACCCGGCAGTTCACCTTCTTTATAGTCGTAGCGGTAATCTGTCTGGCCCTGTACCGCAACAACCAGTGGGGCTTGCTGACCGCATCGCTGAGCCTGGCCGCAGCGTCCCTGACCCGCCCGGAGGGCCCGCTGATTGCGGTTCTGTGCTTCGGCTGGTTCATCGTCCAGCGGATGATTGACGCCGGTCGGCCCCGGCTGGAATGGCGGGAGCTGACTTTCCTGATTGTGCCCTTTGCAATCCTGATAGAGGCGCATTTCCTGTTCCGCTACGCCTACTACGGCGAATGGCTGCCCAACACCTACTACGCCAAGCACGTCCGCCCCTGGTACGAATCAGGGTTCCGGTACCTCTGTGCGGCGGCCATTGAAACCGGGCTGTACCTGCTGCTGCCGCTGGCATTTGTCGCCCTGCGGGAACGCTGGCGGCAATACCGGGATGGCGCTTTCACCCTGGTGCTGCTGATAATCGTAGTGCACATGGCCTACGTAATGCGGATTGGCGGCGACCACTTTGAGTACCGCCCGCTGGATTTCTACTGGCCGCTGCTGGCGCTGCCGGCGGCAGTGGGGATTGTGCATCTGGGCGGCTGGGTTGCGGATAGGGCGCAGCGTATCCGGCCAATCGCACAAGTCAGGATACTGTCAAGCCCGCCGGCGTGGGCGCTGCTGCTGTTCGTCCCGGTCATTTTCTACTCCAGCGCAATGCAGGCGGCGCTGCTGTTTGAGGGGGCCAAGATTGACGAACGCATCAAGCGAATTCATATCGAGCTTGATGATGATAACGCCGGCTGGCTGCTGTTCGCGCCGGGGATGCCCGCGCTGGCGGCAACCGCCAACGACTTGCGCGCTACTCTTGTCCAGCAGCACGTAGGTGATCGGTTCGTTGAGCATCGTGAATTCGCTGACCTCATGATTGCGAGGTGGCAGCCCTACGAGAATATGCAACGGGGGATAATTCCCGGCGATGCAGTAATGCTTCGTGGCAGCATTGGCATCCATTCCTATCACCTCCCGGAACTGACCGTCATTGACTATATGGGTCTGACCGACGCGACGATAGCGCGCAATCCGGTTACACGCCCCAACCGAGAGCGCCAAATGGCCCACGACCGTTCTCCGCCCCCCGGCTACCCGGAGGAGCGTGGCGTTAATATCGACGTCCACCCCCCGGCAGCCACTGTGGAGCAGGCGTTTGAGCAAGGTGAATATGCCATGCCGATGGGGCCCAACCTCTGGATGCCCTTTGAGTCCGACGACCATGAGTGGGTCAGCTCCGCTTTTGCCGGACGCGACCTAATAGTGTCCAGCGATTACAATGCGGAGTTGACCAGGGGCAACACGCCGGCAATTCGTTCCGAATTCGACGTCCACCTTGTGGAAAACCGGCTGATCTACGTAAAGGAACAGTGCGGCCCGAGCGACCTTGACGCCGCGTTTTTCCTCCACTTGCACCCGGTTGACGTGAACGACCTGCCCGACGACCGCAAGCAGCACGGTTATGACAACCGAGACTTCTACGAGGATAGTCTCATCAGACTGGCTAACACCTGCTGGGTCATAGTTCCGCTACCGGAATACGACATCGCTGAAATCAGAACCGGCCAGTTCATACCGGCGGCTGGCGGCTATAAGTACATCTGGGAGGGGGACATCCTCGTTACGCCCGGGCCAGCGGGCACGCCGCAATAGCGCCGTTTGCCAGCCCTATCCCGGTTAGTCTATCATTGAGACCAGCGGCCGCTATCCTATCGTCCGCTACGCTTACGCTTACGGCTACCAGGAGATGACCAGTCTGATGACGCAGGCCAACGCAACCGACGCCGATAGCGCTATTGCTATTGCCCAGACTAGCCCGGACGCGCCGCCGCTGCCCGACGGCCTGGCCGCCGCCGACCTGGTGGAGGTGTGCCGCCAGCTGATTATGGTGCGCACCGTGGACGAGCGCATCTGGATGATGAACCGGCAGGGCAAGGTGCCCATCGCCGCCTCCGCGCAGGGCCACGAGGCGGCGCAGCTGGGCTCGCTGCTGGCGGCCCGCAAAGACGGCGACTGTTTCCTGTTCCCTTACTACCGGGATTTGGCCGTCAAGATGGCCGCCGGCCTGACGCCCCGCCAGGTGATGCTGTCGTTTATGGGCAAGGACGGCGAACCCTATTCGGGCGCGCGCCAGTTCCCCCTCCAGGGCGCCGACCTGCCTCGCAAAATCATCCAAATATCCAACGTGGTGGCCGCCAGCCTGACGCAAAGCGTGGGCTACGCCCTGGGCTGCAAGATGCTGGGCGACGACACGGTTACCCTCTGCTGGTTCGGCGATGGCGCCTCCAGCCAGGGCGAAACCCACGAAGCGATGAACTTTGCGTCCATCCACCAACTGCCCATCCTGTTCATCTGCGAGAACAACCGCTTCGCCATCTCCACCCCGCAAAGCAGCCAGATGGCGATTGGCGACGTTGCGGCCCGTGCCGACAGCTACGGCTTTCCCGGTTTCGTGGTGGACGGTATGGACCTCATCGCCTGCTACGAGGCGGCCCGTCAGGGCATTGACCACGCCCGCCGCGTCGGCCCGTCGCTGGTGGAGATGAAGTGCGAACGGTTCATGCCCCACACCACCGACGACGACGACCGCCGCTATCGCGACCGGGACGCCGTGGACGCCGCCCGCCGGCTGGACCCGGTGGCAACGTTCCCGGCGCTGCTGGTAGAGCGGGGACTGCTGACCCCGGAGCAGGTGGACGAGTTCCGGGCCGAGGCGCAGCAGCAAGTGAACGACGCCACCGACTACGCCGACGCCGCCCCGCCGCCCGACGCATCCACCATCTACGACAACCTGTACGCCTAGCCGCCCATACCTAGCCCCCGCCGGCCAATGACAAACCTAACTGCAAACCTTTCCGAATGAACGGAACCGGAGTCGCATCCCGAAATCGCCTGCTGCGCTACCTGAGCAAAGTTGCCCGTCTGCTGCTGCTGCTGGCAATATACGCTTGCGTAACCTGGTACGGATTCGCCACCACCACCCACCTCGAAACGCCGTACATCCCGACCAAAATCGCCATCGCCCTAATCGCCCTGGGCATCACCGGCGGCATATACAATATCCTCACCATCCTGGCCAGAGAAGCCAAAGGAGGCATCGTGGTACTAGCCGAATTCCTCAACAACAACCTGCTGGAACCCCAAAAGCGGAGACTGCGAGATGCAATCCGCGCCGAAGTCCATGATGAAGTCCGTGCCGAAGTCCGGGATGAAGTCCGCGCCGAAACCATAGCTGAGGCACGCCCGCGCCTTGAGAAACACGGCATCAACCCGGATGTCATATTCCCGCCGGAAGAGCCGGGGGAATCAGACCGGGCCTAGCCCCAAATCGGCGAATCCGTTTGGGTCGTGATACGGCGCAACCGGCAGCATATACAAGGGAGCCATTATGGTACTCGCTGCATTTCTCACCAAGACATTGCTGGAACCCCAAAAGCGGAAACAGCGGGCCAAAGCTTATGCCGAAGGCTACGCTGAAGGTTACTCCGAAGGCCGCGCTGAGGTCATAGCCATGCTACGCTCGCGCCTTAAGGAACGAGGCATCAATCTAGACGACATCATCTCGCTTGAGGAACTGGGCATATCAGACCGGCCCTGACCGCTAGTCGGGGAATTCGTTTGGGGCAGTCAACATTCAGCGCAGCAGGTAGCATTATGGCAGAGATGACGGTAATTGAGGCGGTGCGTTCGGCGCTGCGGGAAGAGATGGAGCGCGACGCGCGGGTGTTCGTGATGGGCGAGGACGTGGGGCAGCGCGGCGGCGTGTTCCTGGCGACGCAGGGTTTTATCGAGGATTTTGGCCCCCAGCGCGTTATGGACACTCCTCTGGCGGAGGCGTCCATCATGGGCATCGCTTTGGGCGCGGCTTTCCGGGGGCTGCGGCCCGTCCCCGAAGTGCAGTTCTCCGATTTCGTCTGGCCCAGCGTCAACCAGCTTATCGGCGAGGCCGCCCGCGTCCACTACGGCACCAACGGCGCCCTGCGCGTTCCTATGACCGTGCGCATCCCCTACGGCGGCGGCATCCGGGGCGGCCTCTTTCACTCGCAGAACGTGGAGTCCATGTTCTTTCACACTCCGGGCCTGATGGTGGTAACGCCGTCCACGCCTTACGAGGCCAAAGGGCTGCTGAAGTCGGCCATCCGCAACGACAACCCGGTGATTTTCCTGGAGCACAAAAAGACCTACCGGCTGGTGCGGGGCGAAGTGCCGGATGACGACTACACTTTGCCCATCGGCCCGGCCGACTTGAAACGCACCGGCGGCGACGTTACGGTGGTGTCTTACGGGCTGGCGATGCACTACTGCCTGGCCGCCGCCGACGCCGTGGCCGCCGACGGCATCGCCGCCGAGGTGGTTGACTTGCGCACGCTGAAACCGCTGGACACCGCAACCATCCTGTCGTCGGTGCGCAAGACGGGCAAGCTGCTGGTGGTGCACGAGGACAACATCAGTGGCGGCGTGGGCGCCGAGATTGCCGCGCTGGCCGCCGACGCCGCCTTTGAGTATCTGGACGCGCCGGTAGCCCGCCTGTGCGGCCCCGACGTCCCCACCATGCCCTTTGCCCAATCGCTGGAAGACGCCTATATGCCCAGCCCGGAATCCATCGCATCAGAAATTCGCCGGCTGGCGGCCTACTGACGCCCGCCGCCCCGCCGTCAACGTCAACCGTCCGTCCGGCGTCACTCACGCCCTCACATCAGCAACCGGATAAGCAGGAACGACTAGTGCCGCAATACATAGAACTGCCCCACGTTGGCGAGAGTGTCGTTGAAGGCACCATTGGCAAGTGGCTGAAACAACCGGGCGACCGGGTGGAACGGTACGACCCGCTGGTGGAAGTAGTTACCGACAAAGTAACTATGGAAGTGCCGTCGCCGGTAGCCGGCCAACTGGTACGCATCATCGCCTCCGAGGGCGAAACGGTGCCCATGGGCGCCCCCATCGCCGAAGTAGAAACCGACGGAGCCGCCAGCGCACCGCCGCCAGCGCCGCAAGCAACGGCGATTGCACCGCCGGCGCCCGCCCCATCAGCGCCCGTTCCGGCGATTCCGCAGACGCCGGCAACGCCGGCCGCTCCCGTTTCGTACCTGATTACCAACGCCCGGCCGTTCGGTCCCACCGGCGGCTCGGCAGTGTTGGCTCAGGAACAGGAGGACGCCGCCGCCGCGTCCTCACCGGCGCCGCCGGCCGTAGCCCCGACGACGCCAACGCCGCCGGTCATCATCGCCCCGCAAACCGAAATCGACGCCGAACGTCCCGCCAACCGCCTATCCCCGGCGGTGCGCCGTCTGGCCCGCGAGCATAACCTTGACGTAGCGCAGATAACCGGCACCGGAATGGGCGGACGCATCACCCGAAACGACGTGCTGCGGTTCCTCGAAACTGCGCCCGTCGCGGCCGCCGCCTCGGTTGCGCCATCGCCGGTTGCGCCCCCATCCGCTCCGCCATCCCCGCCCGCTGCGCCGGCGGAAATCGGCGCGGATGAGGAACGCCTGGCCATCACGCCGGTGCGCCGGATGATTGCCGACGCTATGGCGCGGTCGGTCAGCCAGATTCCCCATGCCTGGAGTATGGTGGAGGTGGACATCACCAGTCTGGTTGCCCTGCGCAGCCGGGAGCGTGCTACATTCCAGGCACGGGAGGGTATCAACCTGACCTATCTGCCCTTTGCTATCAAAGCGGTGGCCGGCGCGCTGAAAGAGAACCCCACGATGAATGCCTCCTGGGGCGATGACCACATCTTGCTGAAACGGCGCGTCAACGTGGGTATCGCCGTGGCCGCGCCTACCGGACTGGTGGTGCCGGTGATTCACGACGCCGACCGGCTCAGCATCGCCGGCCTGGCCCACGCCATCGCCGACCGGGCCGGGCGGGCCCGGGCCGGCAGTTTGCGGCTGGACGACGTGCAGGGCGGCACGTTCACGGTCAACAACACCGGCGCCCTGGGCAGCACGGTCAGCGGCCCAATCATCAACCATCCGCAGGCCGGCATCATTACCACCGAGGCCGCGCAGCAGCGGCCCGTAGTAGTCAACGACGCCATCGCCATCCGCTGGATGATGAACGTGTGCCTGTCCTTTGACCACCGCATCAACGACGGCGAGGAATCCGGCCGTTTCCTGCAATCCGTAAAGAGCCGCCTCGAGGCGATGGATGACGACACTCCCATCTACTGAAATTGTCCCGTCTGACTTGGCCCCATCGGACGCCGCCGCCCCGGAGCCGCTCCGTGTAATCCGCCTGGGCACGGTGCCCTACCGTGAGGCGTGGCAGCTCCAGCTACAAACCGTCGACGCAGTGCGCCGGGGCGCCGCAACGGAAACCCTGCTGCTGCTGGAACACCCCCACACCTACACCAGAGGCCGGCTGTCGCCCGACTCCCACTTGCTGCTGTCCCCGCAGGATGCCGCACAACGGGGCGCGGAAATAGTAGAAACGGACCGGGGCGGCCTGGTAACTTACCATGGCCCCGGCCAGCTGGTAGCCTACCCCATCATCAATCTGCGCGGGCGCGGCGGCCCGCACTGGTACGTCCGCACGCTGGAGCAGGTAATCATCCGCAGCCTGTCCGATTTCGGCCTGCCCAGCAACACCGCCCCCGGTCTAACCGGCGTATGGACATCCGACGGCCAACGCAAAATAGCCGCCATCGGAGTCAAAATAGCCGCCGGCACAACCCTCCACGGCTGCGCCATCAACGTCTGCCCCAACTTGCAAATGTTTGACGCCATAATCCCCTGCGGCATAACCGACCGGGGGGTTAGCAGTGTGGCCGCAGAGCTTGGCCAGCGGTCTGATGAGTTGAGCGTAGCCGCAGTCGCAAAAGCCGTTTCCCGCCGGTTCTGCGCCGCTTTCGGATTCACGCCCGACGGGGATGGGGAGTAAACATGGAATACGACGCAATAATCATCGGCGGTGGTTCGGCGGGTTGCGCTTTGGCGGCCCGGCTGTCGGAGGATGCGGGCCGGGCGGTGCTGCTGCTGGAGGCGGGGCCGGACTTTGCCGAGTTTGAGCGTTGGCCCGCCGAGATTAGGGACGGCAGCCGTCAGGACGCATCGGCTCCGGGCGGCCCGTACAACTGGTCGTATCTGGCCACCGGGACGGCGGAGCAGGATGCTCCGATGCAGATTGCCCGGGGGCGGGTGATGGGCGGGTCGGGGGCGGTGAACGGCCAGGTGTTTTTGCGCGGCCTGCCGGAGGACTACGATTCCTGGGCGGCGCTGGGCAACGGCCAGTGGGCTTACGCCAGCGTGCTGCCGTTCTTTCGCCAGCTGGAATCCGACGCCGACGTCAGGGATGACTTTCACGGCACGGACGGCCCCATCCCGGTGGCGCGCGCTCCCCGAACGGCCTGGCATCCTTTCCAGCACGCGTTCGCGGCGGCGTGTCGCGCGCTGGGCTACCCCGAGGATGCCGACATGAACCACCCGTCGTCCGCCGGATTCGGCCCGGCGCCGATGAACAACCCGGCCGGCGTGCGGATGAACTGCGCGCTGGCCTATCTGTCCGCAGCGCGCGCTCGGCTCAACCTCACCATCCGCGCCAACGCGCTGGCCCGGCGCATCGTGTTTGACGGGACAAGGGCGGTGGGCGTGCTGGTGGAAAGCGGCGGCGAGGTCTTTCACGTCGCCGGACGCGAGATTATCCTCTGCGCCGGCGGCGTAGCCTCGCCGCAACTGCTGCTGCTGTCCGGCATCGGCCCGGCGGCGCAGCTGGCCGAGTTGGGCATTGCCGTAATCCACGATGCGCCCGGAGTCGGCCGGAATCTGCGCGACCATCCGCTCATCTACGTGGACGCTGCGCTAAACCCGGAGTTCTCAACGGAATTCGCCGGTTCGCGCATCCAAACGCTGCTGCGCTACACCAGCGCCGGTTCGCCCCGGCGCAACGATATGCACGTGTACGTCAACAACGTGGCGTCCGGCCCCAGCCCGCTGGGCAGCGGCCCCGGCGCCGACCAGCCCACGCTGCGGATGACCTGCATCCTGCAACAAGCCGACAGCGCCGGCGAAATGCGCCTGGCCTCAGCCAACCCCCACGACAAGCCGATAATAGATTACCGCTACCTGCGCAGCGAGTTCGACCGCAGCCGCCTGCGTGAAGCGGTGCGGCTGTGCCGGCAGATATTGGAACAGCCAGCCTTTGCCGGAATAGCAGACGGCCTGATTGCGCCCGACGCAGCGACGATAGAATCGGACGCCGCCCTGGACGACTGGCTGCGCCGCAGCGTGTTCACCACCTTTCACACCTCCGGAGCGTGCCGAATGGGCCCGGACGACGACCCGATGGCGGTCGTGAACCAGTACTGCCAAGTGCGCGGCGTAACCGGCCTGCGGGTAGTTGACCTGTCCATCTGCCCCAACGTAGTCCGCGCCAACACCAACGCCACCGCCATAATGATTGCCGAACGGGCCGCCGGGTGGATTTGACATCAGCGAGTGTTGGTGTTGGTTGCAATCAGTGTCGCCGTCACTTTTGGGGGCAGTTCGTCGCCGGCTGCGATGTAAGATGCGATGAAAGCGGCGGCCACGCTTTGCAGGCAATCTACGGTTGCAGCGGCGGTATCGCCCCAGGCCCGGCAGCCGGGCAGGAGCGGTATCTCCGCCATAAACTTGTCCTCGGTGTCAGCGCCGGGCTCGTGCATCACAAAAGGCAAACGGTACAGATTCACTTTACAAACCTCCCGCAGCATCCGGGCCGGATTGTAGCACAAGGCCGCCGGCCATCGGACTACTTCGCAACGATGTATTCCGCCTGCCACACGTTGCCCTGGCCTCTTATCCACTGGCCGGTACGGATGGCGGCGATGTCATAATCGGGCAGTAGTCGGATTGCAAAGCAGGTTGTCCCTGATTTGCTGCCGTACCTGGTGAAGTCGAAATCCAGGTTGTCAAAGCCGTGCTGCTTGCGATGGTTGGGGAGGTCTGACGGGTTTTGCGGTGCCAGATGCAGCAGGAACGGCGCGGCAGTATCCTCCGGCCGGCACTGTTCTTTCCAGTAGATAAGTGCGTTCTCGTGGAGATAGACGTCGTAATTGGAGCGGATTACCGGCGGGTTGTTGCCGGTAGTCCGCGCCAGGTAATCAGCGGCGGTTAGCGACTCAACCTGAACCGGCGGCGCGGCGCCGTGGGGCAGGATGATTCTGGCGGCGCAAAACGGCCGGCTGCTCGCCAGCGTTTCCGGCCAGGGCTGCCAAAACGCCCTCTCTTTGCCCGGAACGCCGGCCCACGAAACCGTCAGTACCTCATCCGGGCGGCAATTCCGGTGGAACGCCAGCGCCAGCCGCCCGTCAACCACAACCCCGACATCGCCCGACGGGTAGTCGAAGTGCGGCTCCATCTGCTCCCAGAATCGGGCGGCGGCATTGGTGTCCGGCGGCGGCGCAATGGCGGCGAGCCGGAACTCATACGGCCGGCGTCCGTTGGGGAACGACGGAAGTTCGAAAAGCGTACTATCGTCGAAAAAATTATCGGGGCTCTCGTTGGCGTTAGCGAAGTGCGTCAGTCCGAATTCTTTCTGGTAGAAATGCTTGTCCAGCCTATTTACTTCACCGCGCATATCTTTATGCAGATAGTCATACGAATTCACCAGCCCATCCAGATTCACCACCGGGAAGCGCGCGAAATATCCCACAACGCCGGCATCCCACGACCCGAGTATGCTGCCTTTGGGCAGTATGCGGTTCGCCGTCAGTATGCCGGAGTAGGAACTGATTTCCCATTCCTGGTACAAAGTGTCGCTGTGCCGGTCAACGTATTGGAACGGGCCGGCAAAATTAGCCTGTGTGACCAGGATAACCGCAGCGATAACGACTGTGCCGGCGCTTAAAATATTGGCCGCCCGGTGCGACTGGGGAGCGACGAAACGACGCACAAAGTGAATGACCACAAAACCGCTGGCCGGTACAATCAGCGCCAGCATCAGGTACGCCGGTACGAAATACCAGATGTAGCCGCCAACGGCAGGATGCACAGTCAGCACGGTTTGCGCGAACTTGGCGAGATGGCCGGCGGCCAGACCGAACACTCCCACCAGAAAGACTAGCATCAGCCAATCATCCCGGCTGCGGGAGCGGCGGGCGAACCACCAGACTATCAGGAAACAGACGCAGACTCCCAGCGCAACCAGTATCTCACCGTCAAAGTCGGGAATCTGCAATACGTCCTGGAAGTTTTGCGTCAGGCTGTACCCGCCGGCCCTGTCCCATCTCTGTTGCGAATACCACTGCTTGACCGCCCCGCTTACCGGCGTAATGCCGCCGAACGCCAGCCCGTTGTAGGCAAAATATACCAGTATGCCGGTGACGGCGCTGCCGATCAGGAATAATGTACGGATAGGCGGGGCAACAAGTATTGCGGCGCGCCACGATGCGCCGGCCGGCCGCTCCCGCCACGACCATTCAATGACAAACAACGCCACCGTCGCCGCCAACGATATGGCGATATATTCCAGCCGCACCCAGGGTAAGAGGAATGCGACGGTGGCCAGCGGCCACGTCCACCGGGCCGGATTGCGCGCGTAGAGCATCAGGGTCAGAAAAAACAGCCCCAGCATAAACAGCGCCGCCGCCGCTTCCAGCCCGTGAAATATCCCCCGGTGTTGATAGAGCAGGGGCAGCGCGGCAAACAGCAGTACCCAGGGCAGGCGCGCCAGCCGGGCCGCACCGGCGATACACGCGACGCTGCCGGCGAGGAGCATAATCTCAAAAACCTTGATGCCGAACAGGGCCGTTTCCTTGTCAAACGCCCAATAGAACGGCGTAATGAGCAGCAGCCACAGCGGATGATAGCCGTTGGTGCGGGTAATGCCGCCGTCAAAGGTGGAAAACTTCCCTTCGGACAGGTTGTGCGCTATCTGAAAGTAGTAAAAGGAATCATCGCCGTTAATGTCGCGGATGAGGTTGATGAGGTCAAAATTGGCCAGCATATAGCCGGCGAACCCGGCCCCGTAGGCCAGGACGCCGGCGATGAACAGGACGAACAGGACATTCCGCCCCGGCGCCGACCTCAGCCTGGCTGCAACGCGATTGTTCAGCAAAGCCCCGCCTACCCTGCGCGTATCTGCAAGTTTGTGATTCATACTAATGCCTACGCGAAGCAATCACATTGCCGGATCGCTCCGCATCAGCAGTACATGGTCCAGCATGATGTATCCCCAGCCGCCGGTGGTGTTGTCGAACAGCTCCAGTTGCAGCCGTTGTCCGGCCACGTCGTCCGGAGCATACACTACCGTGTCGAAACGCTCATTATTCCGGCCCCGCCAGACGGCAACCTGCTCACCATCGGCCAGCAAACGTACTCCGACGTCATTGCCCTTACCGCCGGCGATGCGGAATAGCAGCAACTGGTCGGCCCCGGCGGTGAATTCCGGCGACCGCGCTTTCCCGGTAGTTTTGTTCTTATAATCAGGGTGATAGCTGGTGAGGAAACCGGAACCAAGATTACCGCTAATGGGCTGCTGTCTCTGGTGCGCCGGGTGGTCGGCGTAGTTCGTAACCGCGCTGCCTTCCGGTATCCAGCCGTCAAACCCTTGCTCAAAGTTGCCCAGGAACCGTTCGCCAACGTAGAAACGGCCGTCGTGAGAGAACTCGTTGCCTGATACGTCGGTAATTGAAAAGCGGCCGCGTATCTGCAAGTTGCGTCCGGCAAAAGCGGAGCTGACCCACTCAGGGTCGTCGGAATCAAAGGGCATCCAGAGGTCGTGGCCCACCGACGCCGCGTAATTCCCCAGGTAAAACGCCTGCTCCACAGTCGTGGCCGAGCCGTGAACGACGATGTTAACGCCGCGCTCCTCCAGGTAGCCGGGGGGTGGCTTACGGTCGTGAGCTATTGTGCGCTTGCGGTTGGGATGTGTAACCTGATTGCGCGCTACCGTGGCATCGGCCAGGCCAAACCTGTCAATGACGGTCAGGTCCGGGACGTAATAGTATGGGATGCCGATGGTATAATCAGCCGTCACCGCGTCGGCGGGAATTATCCCCCGTTCCATATTCGCGTAGGGCTGCCACAGCGTAATCCTTTCGTCAGCGAATTCGCGATGCTCAGCGAACCGCGAACCCACCGCCTGCTGAACTAGTCTAGCGCGCAAGTCGTTGGAGATTGCCGCCAGCGCGGGCATCCCCGGCGCGGACCGCAGCCAGCCGGCGTTGTCATCGTCAAGCTCGATGTGGAGTTTCAAGATGCGTTCGTTAATCTTGGCCCCCTCAAATAATAGCGCCGCCTGCATTGCGCCGGAGTAGAAAAGGATTGGGACGAACAGCAGCAGCGCCCACGCCGGCGGGCTGGACAGTATCCGCACCCGTGCGATTGTCTTGATACGTTGCGCTTGGCCGGCAACCCAAACGCCCAGATGCACAATTCCGATTGCGGCCGGCAGCGCCAGCAGCGGCCAGTAGAAATCCAGCGGGCGGTACTCAAAATGGTCGCCGCCAATCCGCATTACGTAGGCCATGTGCACGACGATTATCAGCAAAACCAGGGCGAAAGTGCCATCCCGGTATTGCCGCCAGCGTTCCCGCAGGGCGATGGCGGCTAACGGCAGCAGCAGGTACAGCCCCGTTTCAATGGCCGCCGCACAGAGGTAGCGGAATCCCGATTCGTACCAGGGGCGGACGTGCTTGGCATAGTAGGTGTTGGGCAGCCATTCGCCGTAGTAGGCGTAGCGGAACAGGAAATGCGATGCAATTAGGATTGCAAAGGGCACAATCAGGAACGCCAGCTCCCGCCAGTCCAGCCGGGGCCGGCCGGCATCAATCATCCGCTGAACGATGAACCAGCCGAAGCACAGAACCGCAATCAGTGGGCCCTCCGGGCGGGTCAGGGACGCGGCGGCCAGGCTCAGCGATGCCGTCAGCAGGCCCCATTGATTGTTGCGGTACAGGGCCAGGCAGACTACCGCTACGACTATAAAGAAGGTGAACTGTCGGGTTTCCAAGCCGCCGCCGGATGTCCAGACGGCAAAGGTTGCGCTGCTGCACACTAGCCCCAGGGCCAGCCATGCCGTCAACCCCCGGCAGCGCAGCGATGGCGTGCGCCACGCCCACCACAGCAGCGCGGCGATGGTTGCCGCCGTGTAAATTACCGACAGCCACGGGGCGGCGTGTTCGGGCTTGATGCCCAAGATGCCCCAGACGGCGGCCAGTTCCAGCACCCACAGGAAGTTGGAGTAGCCCTCAACGCGCTCACCGACGTTGAAAACGAGGCCGTGCCCCTCCAGCAGGTTGCGGACGTAGCGAAAGCTGATAAAGGCGTCGTCGGTGAGAAACCACGACACCGATGCCAGCCAGCCCAGCAGCGCCAGCCAGGGCAGGAGGGCAACGATGAGGTAGATGCGGTGGGCTGGAAATAAAGTTTGCACGGCGCAGCGGTTTGGTAGGTTGCGGGGCGGCTATTGTACCACTGCTATTGCGGCGTGCCCGCTTGCCCGGGCGCAACGAGGATTTCCCCCTCCCAGATGTGCTTATAGCCGTCAGCCGCTTCTATAAACTGGCCGGTTTTGATTTCGGCGACGTCGTATTCCGGTAGCGGAACTATGGCCCAGCAGGTGTTAGCCAGTTTGATAAGACGATCCTCGTGGAAGTCTCAGTTGTCAAAACCGTACTGCTTGCGGTCGTCGGGCAGGTCGTTCACGTCAACCGGGTGCAAGTGGAGGAAAAACGCGGCGTCAAGGTCGTTCGGGCCGCACTGTTGCTTTACGTAGATCAGCCGGTTCTCCACAAGGTGGACGTCGAATTGGGAACGAATTGCCGGCGTGTTTCCCCTGGTCAACTCCGCAATGTAATCGCTGGACACTATTAGGTCGCGTCCGGCAAAAGCGGAGCTGACCCACTCATGGTCGTCGGACTCAAAGGGCATCCAGAGGCCGGGCGCCACCGGCACCGCGTAATTCCCCAGGTAAAACGCCTGCTCCACTGTGTCCGCCAGGGGGTGGACGATGATGCTGACGCCGCGCTCCTCCAGGTAGCTGGAGGGTGCCCAACGGTCGTGGGCCATTGAACGCTCATGGTTGGGGCGTTTAACCGGATTGCGCGCTACCGTCGCGTCGGTCAGACCATGACGGTCGATAACGGTCAGTTCCGGGAGATAATAGTATGGGATGCCGATGGTGCCGGCAGTCGTCACCGCGTCGTCGGGAATTAGCCCCCGTTCCATATTCGCGTAGGGCTGCCATATCGCAATCCGGAGGTCAGCGAATTCGCGATGCTCCACGAACCGCGAACCCACAGACTGCCGGACTAAACTATTTCTCAACTCGTTGGATATGGCCGCCAGCGCGGGCATCCCCGGAGCTCTTAGCAGCCAGCCGGCATTATCCTCGTCAAGCTCGATATGAATTCCCCAGATGCGTTCGTCAATCTTGGCACCCTCAAGCAGCAATGCCGCCTGCATTGCGCCGGAGTAGAAAAGGATTGGGACGAACAGTAGCAGCGCCCATAGTGATGGACTTGAAAATACCCCCTTCCCGTACAATTGTTTGGATATATTGTACGTTATTTGCAACCCAGCCGCCCAGGTGCACAATTCCGATTGCCGCCGGCAGCGCCAGCAGCGGCCAGTAGAAATCCAGCGGGCGGTACTCAAAATGGTCGCCGCCAATCCGCATTACGTAGGCCATGTGAACTACGACTATGAGTAGAACCAGGACGCAGGTCCCATCCCGGTATTGCCGCCAGCGTTCCCGCAGGGCGACGGCGGCCAGTGGCAGCAGCAGGTACAGCCCCGTTTCCAGCGCCGCCGCCCACAGGTAGCGGAACCCCGATTCGTACCAGGGGCGGACGTGTTTGGCGTAGTAGGTGTTGGGCAGCCATTCGCCGTAATAGGCGTAGCGGAACAGGAAATGCCCCTCAATCAGGACGGCAAAGGGCACAATCAGGAAAGCCAGTTCCCGCCAGTCAAGACGGGGCCGGCCGGCGTCAATCATCCGCTGGATGGCGAACCAGCCGAAGCAGAGCACCGCAATCAGCGGCCCCTCTGGGCGGGTCAGGGCTGCTGCGGCCAGGCTCAGCGATGCCGTCAGCAGGCCCCACTGGTTGTTGCGGTACAGGGACAGGCAGACTACTGCCACTACGACAAAGAAAGTGAACTGCCGGGTTTCCAATCCGCCGCCGGACGTCCAGACGGCAAAGGTGGCGCTGCTGCACACCAGCCCCAGGGCCAGCCACGCCGTCAAGCTTCGGCACCGCAGCGACGGCGTGCGCCACGCCCACCACAGCAGCGCGGCGATGGTTGCCGCCGTGTAAATTACCGACAGCCACGGGGCGGCGTGTTCGGGTTTGATGCCCAAGATGCCCCAGACGGCGGCCAGTTCCAGCACCCACAGGAAGTTGGAGTAGCCCTCAACTCGCTCGCCGACGTTGAAAACCAGGCCGTGCCCCTCCAGCAGGTTGCGGATGTAGCGAAAGCTGATAAAGGCGTCGTCGGTGAGAAACCACGACACCGATGCCAGCCAGCCCAGCAGCGCCAGCCAGGGCAGGAGGGCAACGATGAACACCACAAATGGGGTGTGGCGCGCCGGCGCAGTCGACAATCTACCCCACATCACGCGTACCCATCGTTCGTTTCTCATCTGCCTGATTTCTGACTAACCATGCCAGCATGACGCAGAAATCGCTTATGGCGGGGGGAGGTTTGACAGTGTGGGCTGAAAACCGTAACAATCGGTGCATCGCATCTTACCGTTGCCGCCAGGAGATTTTGATGACTACGCTGCACATTGTTGTGGAGATTGCCGAGCAGGTGCCTACGGGCAGCACGGAGTGGCGGGTGGATTGCGCTGAGTGTGGGTGGTATGACATTTTTGACGACCGCCGCCGGGCTGAGGACGCTTGTACTCGCCACGTGGCCGAGGGCCACGACACCGAGGCCGCTTACAACCGCATCGTGCAGACGCTCCGGATTGAGGCTAATCCAGAGGAGAGCGACCTGGTGCCGGTTACCGAGGCAAATTGAATCCGCCGGCCGGGATTAGTCGGCGGCGGCGTACTTGTCGCCCAGCCGTTCCTCCCAGCGCAGGTAGTTCTGCATATCGGCGTAAGTGCGGTCGGGGCCGCTGAACACGACGTCGGCCGGCGTCCGCATCACTCCGGTGAGGCCCGTTTCCAGGGGCAGGCCGGCTTGACGCCACGCCGCCGTACCGCCGTCGAGGGCGGCAACGTTGGCGTAGCCCATGGCTTGCAGCGTTGCCGCCGCCAGCAGCGACTGCCGGCCATCGCCGCAGGTTACTACGATACGGGCGTCGGGGGATGCTACGTGTTCCGCAGCCTGCCATTCCAGCCAGCCCCGGGGAACCCAACCGGCGCCGGGAACGTGGCCGCGGGCGAAATCCTGGCTGGTATCTACAAACAGGATGGCGTCGGGCGGGTTGGACTGTAATTCCGCGGGCGACACTACGGGTATCGCGCGCCGGGCGTCGGTCAAAATGGCCGGCTCGCCGGCGCCGCCGATGGAGCCGTCAAACCGCGCGCCTACGCTGCTGCCCGATTCCAGGGGCTTGCCGGCGGCCGTCCACGCTGCGGTGCCGCCGTCCAGGGCGTACACTTCGGCGTGGTCAAGCTGGCGATACCAGGAGCCGGTGAGGGTGGCGCGGGCTTTGCCGTCGCAGCAGAACACGATGGGGGCGTTTTTGACTACTGCCACGTCGTCGCTGCGCTGGACGCACTGCCCGCCGGGGAACCAGCGGAAACCGGGGATGTGTCCGGCGGCGTATTCCTCGGCGGTGCGGACGTCGATAAAGTACACGGTTTCGCGGCGGCTGCGCGCGGCCAGCTGCTCCAGCCCGGCCACGTCCAGAAAGCGGACGCCATCCTCGGCGGCGCAGCGGTCGGCGTAGGCTTCGGCGGCGGCGCGGCCCGGGGAGGATACCGGCGGCAACTCGTCCCGGTCGGCGCCCGACTCAAGTTCGTAGCCGGCCAGCACCCAGCCCGACGTGCCGTTCTTAAGGCCCACTATTTCCCGGTCGAGGCCCATTCGTTGCAGGATGCGCGTGCCGATGATGCTGCGGGTGCGGCCGGCGCAGTTGATTACTACGGTGGTGTCCGGATCGAGGTCGGCGGTTACGTCGGTGATGCGCAGGGCCAACTCGCCGCCCGGCAGACTCTGGCCGCCGGGGATGCAGAAACGGCGGTATTCCTCCGGCGTGCGGGTATCGAGAATGACCATTTTGTCGCCGCGTTCCATGCGGTTGTGCAGCTCCATGGCGTCGATTTCCGGCACGTGGTGCACTACCTCTACCTTCTCGCCAAAGTCTTTGCTGGGGACGTTGACGCCCCACTCGGTGGGGTAATCCAGGCTCATCCAGCGGTTCACGCCGCCGTCCAGCCAGGCTACGTTGGAGTAGCCCATGGCCTCTACGGTGGCCACGGCCTGGGCCACGCGCCGGCCGTCGTCGTCGCACAGCAGGGTGAGCGAGGACGGGTGCGGGACGGCTACGGGCAGGTCAAACTCCAGCATCCGCCGGGGGATGAGGCTGCTGCCGGGGATGTGGCTGGCGTTGTATTCGCCCGGCTCGCGAACATCCACCAGCGCAAAGGGCGCAGCGCCGTTGAACAAATCATCCAGTTGGGCCGGCGTAATTGGTCGGGCCATTGGGTCATCTCCTCGATAATAATGGTTGGCGATTTATACGGGCTTATGCGGGCGAATCGCCACCGTCGGGCGGCGGTTCGGAGAACTCTTGCCCCAGCAACTCGGCGGCCTCGCGGCGTTCATTCCAAGCCCGCCATATGGCGTTGGCCTCGGCCCTGCCGATGGCGAAACCTCGTTCTTCGCCTCGTTTCAGATAATGTTCACGTAGTTTTTCGCGCAGGTAGTCTCCAATTACCATACGGCCTCCGCGATGTAATGGTTGGCGATTTATACGGGTGAATCGCCGCCGTCGGGCGGCGGTTCGGAGAACTCTTGCCCCAACTGCTGGGCGGTCGTGCGCCGTTGGAGCCAGTCCCGCCACTTGGCGTTGGCCTCGGCCCTGGCCTGCTCTTCGCGTTTCAGATACCGCTCGCGCAGTTTTTCGCGCAGGTAATCTCCGATTACCATAAAACCTCCGATGATTTCAGTTGCAACCAGCGCCAGCCCAAATGCGGCGCCGTGGGCTATGGCCAGGCCCACTACGGTGTAGTACAGGATGGCCGGCGTGGAGTCGGTTGCGATGTCGTCGGTTGTAGTGACGTACCATATTACAATCCAGTAGCCGATTAGGCTGAACAGGACGAACAGCGCGGCGTAGATGCGCCGGCGGGCTGGCGGGATGTTGAATATGGAGCCGGATTGGCCGGGGTCATGCATCGGTTTTGGGCCGGTGGGTTCCGGGGCGGTGGGCGCTGCGGGGTGCGCTGCCGGGCCAATGCGATGCGTAAGGCGGGCATTGGCCCGGCGGGAATCCGTTAGCGTTGCCGAGGGGACAATCTGTTAGCAGTTGTCGTACTTCTCGGTCATCATCTGGCGGATGGCGCCGGTTTCCAGGTCGTAGCGCACCCGCTCCAGGCCGCGCAGGTCCTGGCCGTACACGTGAATCTCGACGGTGGGGCGGTCGGTGTAGTTGTCCATCTGGTGGATTTCGTCCACTTCGGGGATCAGCAGGCTGACTTCGCCGGGCTTGACGGTGGCGGAGCGGTCCTGTTCCAGCTGGGCCCAGTCATCCTTGCTGTGGTCGTCAACCCGGCGGAAACGCGTTTCCGTCAGCAGGTTGTCCATGACGCCAATCATGCCCCAGGTGCGATGGTCGTGGGGCGAGGCGTGGTCGCCGGGGCCCCAGACTACCGAGGTAACCAGCAGGCCGCTGTCGGGGTTGTGGTGCAGCAGCCAGGAGCCGTGATTGGCCCGCCGCCCCTCGCCTACCGGCATCCGGAACCGATCGGGGATGGCGTCCGGGTTGGCGATGAGGCGGGACAGGGAATTGGAACCCTGGTCAAAAATCTTTTCCTGATTGGGCTGGCTTTGCAGCAGCTCCTCCATTTCGTGAACGAAATCCTCGAGCGAGTACTTTACGGCTACCATAGCAATCCTCCTGGTTTGACTTGTCGTTGCCGGGGCGCAATACCGCGTCCGCCGGCGTTAGCCGGGGAATGGCGGCAGGGTAACCGCCAATTCCGCATCCGTAAAGCCCTGGGCCGCCAGATACCGGCGGATTCGGGCGGCTTTACACCTCATATTATGCGCTATATTTTGCTGCTAGCGGCGTCAATTTGGCGCAAAATCCCAATATGGCACACGCCCTGGATTACAAATGCAGCGATGCTCCATGTTCCTCGATCAAGCGCAGCGCGGTTGACCGGGCTTTTTTATTCCGGTGCCAGTCGCTTTCCGTCCAGGCGTCGATTGACGGGTCGGTTGCCGGGGGGTTGGAGAGGCGGTAGCCTAGCAAGCAGAGTTCCTCTTGTTGCTGGAGTTCTACTTCGTCTTTGACTACCAGCAGCACGTTCAGGTCGGTGAACTCGTGCTGCTCGGCGATTACGCCCTCGTGACTGAAAAGCATCATCTTTACTACGGTGTCCGGGTGCTGTTCCCGGATGGCCTGGCGGTAGGCGTCCAGCCAGGCCAGTTCGTGGTAGTTTATCTGCGCGGTCATATCGGTTCACCCGTGCGGAGCGGTTTGGAATCAGTGTACGCCGCCGTTACAGGGGTTGGCAAAGGGCCAGTCTTGCAATCGTCTCTGCTATAATCCGTGCGCTATGTCGTTGCAGCCGCAATTTCCGGAGCCTGGCGCTTCTAACGGGCGCGGGCCGGCATCTGCTCCTTATTGGGTGGAGCCGGTGTCGTCGCCTTATTGGGAGGCGCCGGCGGTGGTTGAGGGGGCGCTGGGGGAGCGGGGGGCGGCTGGCGATGGGCTGGCTGTTTTGCAGGGGCTGAATGAGGCGCAGCGGGAGGCGGTTTTGCATACTCAGGGGCCTTTGCTGATTGTTGCGGGGCCGGGTTCGGGCAAGACGCGCGTTATTACGCATCGCATTGCTTATCTGGTGGAGGAGTGCGGCGTTGCGCCGTGGCAGGTTCTGGCGGTTACTTTTACTAACAAGGCGGCCCGTGAGATGCGGGGGCGGCTGGATCGGCTGATGCCCAGCCGCAGCGAATACGTTACTATGGGCACTTTCCATGCCGTGTGCGCCCGTATCCTGCGCCGGCACGCGGAGCGGGTGGGGCTTGGGGCTAATTTTACGATTTACGACCAGGACGACCAGCTCAGCGCAATCAAGTCGGCGATGCAGCTGGCCGATTTGAACGTCAAGACGTACCATCCCCGGGCGATTCTCTCCCGCATCTCCGCCGCCAAGAGCGCGCTCCAGGATGCCAAGCGGATGCGGGAGGAAGCTTATTACGCGGAGGATGAGTACGGCGCGCACTGGATGGAACTTTGCGCCCGCGTCTATCATTATTATGAGGAAGCGCTGGCGTTGCAAAATGCGCTGGATTTTGACGACTTGCTGCTGCGGACGGCCAGCCTGCTGCAAAACTGCCCCGACGTGCAGGCGCAGTACCACGACCGCTACCGCTACCTGCTGGTTGACGAGTTTCAGGACACCAACATTGCCCAATACCGGCTGGCCCGTTTGCTCACCGGCGCCCATGACAATCTGTGCGTGGTGGGGGATCCGGACCAGAGCATCTACTCCTGGCGCAATGCGGACATCCGCAACATTCTGAGCTTTCAGTCCGATTTTCCGGGGGCTGCGGTCATCAATCTGGGGGAGAATTACCGCTCTACTAAAAGCATATTGCAAGCCGCCGCCAGCGTCATCGCCGTCAACACGGAGCGGATTGAACGGCCTTTGTACACCAACAACGCCGTTGGCCGTCCAATCACACTGCACGAGGCGTTCAGCGAGGAGGACGAGGCGGCGTGGGCGCTGGATGAGGTTAGCCGGCTGGTGAAATCGGGGAATTACCGGGCCGGGGACTGCGCCGTTATGTACCGCATCAATGCGCAAAGCCGGGCTTTTGAGGATGCCTGTATGCGGCAGGGGATGCCCTATCGTCTGGTGGGCGGCACGCGTTTTTATCATCGTCGGGAAATCAAGGATGTTATTTGCTACCTGCGGGTAATCTACAACCCCGGCGACGAAGTTAGCTTGCAGCGCATCATCAATACGCCGGCGCGGGGGATTGGGGCAAAGACGGTGCAGGCGCTGAACAGTTACGCCGCCACGCGGGGCGTTACTATGCTGGCCGCGATGGGAGAGGTGGCCGCCGCGCGGGCCGAGGGGCGGCCTTGCCCGGTCAGCGTTACTGCACGGGCCGCCAAGTCTATTGCCGATTTGTCCGTAACTCTGGCGCGGCTTACCGATGCCGCGCGGGAATTGCCCGTTGCAGATTTGCTGGATCGGACGCTGGATATGTCGGGGCTGGCCCGGCAGATACAGGCGGAGGATGATGGCGATGACCGCTGGGACAACTTGCAGGAATTGCGGGGGCTGGCGGAGGATTACGGCGCATCGCCGGAGGCGGACGGGCTCAGCGCGTTTCTGGAGCGGGTTTCGCTGGTGTCGGACGTTGACGGCTACGAACAGTCGGATGATGCACTTACCTTGATAACGCTGCATCAGTCAAAGGGGCTGGAGTTTCCGGTGGTGATTATGGCCGGGATGGAGGAGGGGCTGCTGCCGCACAGCCGTTCGATGGATACGATGTCGGAGATTGAGGAGGAGCGGCGGCTGTGCTACGTGGGGATGACGCGGGCGATGGAGCGGCTTTACCTGCTGCGGGCGTTCCGGCGGCGCTATCCGTCGTCCGGCGGAATATCGCTGCCGTCGCGCTTTCTGCAAGACGTGCCTGATGAGGTGCTGGCGGGGCCGTCGCGGGAGCGTCCGCCGGGAGCGCTGGCCAACGAGCATGGGCTGAATCCGTCCCGTCCGGGCCGCAATGAGGATGCGGTGATTGGGGGGGATTACGCTACCCGGCGTCGGGAATCGCGTACTCGTTTGGGGGACAGCGGCGACGGGCAGCCCGTGGGCCCGGCTACGCGGGGGCGGCTGCGGGGCAACATCGATGAAAAGCTGACGGAGTGGGCATCCGGACGCTCCGGGCAAACCAGGCAGCCGGCGCGGGTGCCGCTGGCGGTGGGGGAGATTGTGCGGCATCCGACTTTTGGCGAGGGGGTGGTGCAGGAGGCGCAGGGCAGCGGGGACGACGAGCAGGTCAGCGTGAACTTTGGCGGGGGCGTGGGCCTGAAACGGCTGCTGGTGTCGCTGGCACCGCTGGAGCGGGGCTGAAACCCGGCGCCGGGGTTGGATTGGCACGGCAAGGCGCACTTTGGGGGCAACGCCATTGCTACGTCATCGAGATTCTTCGCTGCGCTCAGAATGACATTAGGGGGAGAGGGGCGGAATGACATCAGGTGAACTAAACCGCCCAAAATGAAACGCCGCCGGCGGTTCGTATCGTATTGACCGACTGATTGCCAGCATTTATACTACCGCCTTGCCTGTGTAGTCGCACTTTACGGGCGGTTGTGTGACCGTCGGTTTTACCGTGCTGCCGAGCTTGGCGGCCGGACTTTGCGACGACGGCGTTATCCGATAAATGGAGGAACCAAATTGGTCAAGCCAACGATGCTACTTGCCGCACTTGCGGCGCTGCTGGTGATTGTGGGGGTCGCCTGCGGCGGCGCCACCGAGGATACCAGCACGGCGGCGCCCGCCGGGGACTCAACAGCCGGGGGGTCAAGTTCGGCGGCGGCGGCGCCGACGCAGGCCAGCGCTGCTCCGGCAGCGGAGACGCCCACTGAGCCGCCGGCTCCGATTGCCACCCCGGTAGTCGCTACCGCAACGCCGAGTCCTACCAGCACGCCCAGCGCGGCGCAGGAAACCGCGGCCACCGGCGGGCGGCTGCGCATCGCGACGATTCCGCCGGTGCAGCAGCTGGTGGGCAGCTGGCTGGGCACCACCACGTCGGCCAACACGCAGGTGCGTCCGTTCACCGACCCGCTGGTGCATACCGACCGCTTTGACGGCTCGCTGGTGCCGGGCATCGCGACGAGCTGGGAGGCCAACGAGGACGGCACGCAGTGGACTTTCAATCTGCGCAGTGACGTCGAGTTTCACGATGGCACGCCCTTTACGGCCAACGACGTGCCGCACAGCGCGGCGCTGGTGATTCGCGAGGATGCCATCGCTACTGACACCGGGCTGTTCCGGGGGCTGTTTGGGGACACGCAGGAAGAGCTGCTGACCAACATCGTGGCGCTGGACGACACGACGGTGCAGTTCAACCTGAAGACGCCCAACTCGCTGATGGACTTTTTTGCCGGCGCACAGCAGGGCAATATGTTCATGTACTCCAAGGCGCAGTATGACGCCGGGGGGATTGAGGCTTACGAGTATCCGACGGGCGTGGGGCCGTGGCAGTTTGAGGAACGCACGATTGACGTGAACATCCTCTATTCCGCCAACCCGAACCACTACCGGCGCGCGCCTTTCTGGTCGGAGATGGAATACGTCCTGATTCCCGAAGAAACGACCCGCCTGGCCCAGTTGCAGACGCAGCAGGTGCAGATTGGCGAAATCAGCCGGGAGCTGCACACGGACGCGCAGAATGCCGGGCTGAAGGTTTTGCAGAGCGAACTGCCGTCCATCCAGGTAGCGTTCATCATCGGCGGCGTGTACAACCCGGAGGAAGCCGGGCCGTGCAAGGCCGAAGGGTTTGAGGATTGTTTCTATCAGGCCGGCGAGCCGCATCTGGACCCCCGCGTGCGGGAGGCCATCAACCGGGCGATTGACCGGGACGAAATCAACGAGGCGCTGTTTGGCGGCATCGGGCGGCCGCATACGGTGTGGGGCTATCACCCCGCGCTGCCGGGCTACAACCCGCGCTGGACGGCGGAGTTTGACGAGAAGTACGGGTTTGACCCGGAACGTTCCCGGGAGCTGCTGGCGGAAGCCGGGCAGGAAGGTTATACCCTCACCCTGCTGCTGACGGAACTGCCGGGCGTGCCGGAGATGATTCCGATGGGCGAGGCGGCGTTCACGTACCTGAGCAACGTGGGCATTGACGTGGAGTCGCAGGCCATTAAGTGGTCGGACTACCGGGCGAAGTACTATCGTCCGGGCAAGACGCACGGCACGCTGGCGGCGACGCGGGGCACCTATCGCCCGGCCGACATCACGCTGCGTTTCTACAACCGCAGCGGGGACGCCGGTTTCTGGCGTACTTCGGTTGACCCGATGACCGACGCGCTGTACGACAAGGCCACGCAGAGCGTTGACCCGGTGGTGAAGGCCCAAGCGCTGAGCGACCTGGGCGACCTGAAGTTTGACCTGTACTCGGAAGTGCCGATCGTCTGGCTGCCGGCGCAGGTGGTGGTTGACCCGGCGCAGATTGGCGAGATGGCTTGGCCGGGGAACATCAACGCCAGCTTTACTCACACCGAGTACATCACGCCGGCGCAGTAAGTCCGGAGCAGAACATCGGGCAGTATCGTAGGGGCGAATTATGGTTCGCCCCTACGGTTGCGTAAGTAAGTGTAAGATTGCATAGGATTATGGCGACGGCGGCGGTCCCGGACGGGGCGCCAACGTCGGGTTTGTTCTCAACTGTTAACTCCTCTACACCATCAATCAGGTAACTAACCGTGCAGCGATACATACTGATTAGAATTGGGCAATCCATCCTCACCCTGCTGGTGCTGACGGTGGTGGTGTTCTCGCTGGCGCGGCTGTCCGGCGATCCGCTGGACGTGCTGCTGCCGCTGGAGGCAACGGTACAGGACGCGGAACGGCTGCGCGCGGAGTGGGGGCTGGACCGGCCACTGCATATCCAGTACCTTACTTTTCTGGGCAACGCTTTGACCGGCGACTTTGGCGAGTCGCTGCGGGTGCGGGGGCGGTCGGCAATCAGCCTGGTGCTGGAAAGGCTGCCTAATACGGCGGCGCTGGCCGGCGTGGCGGTGGTGGTGGCCATCGTGATTGCGGTTCCGGTTGGGGTGCTGTCGGCGGTTAAAAAGGATACGCCGCTGGACTACATGGGCAAGCTCATCGCGCTGTTCGGGCAGTCGCTGCCGGCGTTCTGGCTGGGGCTGATGCTGATGTGGGTGTTTGCGGCGCAGCTGGGCTGGTTCCCGGTGTCGGGCAAAGAGCAGGGGGCGCTGTCGTACATACTGCCGGCCATCGCCATCGGGTGGTTCCAGGTGGCGGCGCTGATGCGGCTGGTGCGCTCGTCGATGCTGGACGTGCTGGATTCGGAGTACGTGAAACTGGCGCGCATCAAGGGCGTAGTGGAGTGGAAAGTAATCTGGAAACACTGCCTGCGGAACGCGGCGATTGCGCCGTTCACGTACTTCGCGCTGATAATCGGCTCCCTGATGGTGGGTTCGGTATCCATTGAGTTCGTATTCGCCTGGCCGGGCGTGGGACGGCTGGCGGTGGATGCGGCGAACACGAAAGATTTTCCGGTGGTGCAGGCGGTGGTAATCACCTTCTGCATGGTGTACATCGTGGCCAACCTGCTGGTTGACATTGCCTACGCCTACGTTGACCCGCGCATACGCTACAATTAGGAGAACATCGCTATGGCTGCGGAAAACCGCATCGCCAATCCGCCGGCAATAGAGGAAATGCCGGAATCCGCCCCGGCGCCGAGCGGCCGAGTTGGCCGCATCCTGGCGGAGGTGCGGCGGTATCCGCTGTTTCCGGTGGTGCTGCTGCTCGCCGTGATGGTGATACCGGCGATCTTTGCGGACTGGATTGCGCCGCACGACCCCAAGCTGGGCAGCCTGTCGGCCAAGCTGCAACCGCCGGCCTGGATGGAGGGTGGGAGCACCGAGTACCTGCTGGGCACGGACCGGGTGGGGCGGGACATTCTCTCGCGGATTATGCACGGGGCCCGGGTGTCGGTGATGATTGCCGCCATCGCCATTTTGATTGCCGGGGTGGTGGGCACGACGCTGGGGATTGCGGCCGGGTATTGGGGCGGCTGGGTGGACGGTCTGGTGATGCGGCTGGTGGATATATCGCTGTCCATTCCGATTATTCTGCTGGCGCTGGTTATTGTGGCGGCGACGAAACCGAGCATGGCCACGGTGATAACGGTGCTGGTGCTGCTGATGTGGTCGCGCTACGCCCGGCTGGTGCGGGGCGAAACGCTGGCGGTGCGGGTGCAGGACTTTATCGCACGGGCGCAGGTGTCGGGGGCATCGCACCGGCGCATAATGCTGCGGCACGTATTCCCCAACGTGTTCAACAGCATAATCGTGCTGGCCACGCTGAACGTGGGGTTCGTCATCATCCTGGAGGCTACGCTGAGCTTTCTGGGGGCGGGGATTCCGCCGCCGGAACCGGCGTGGGGTCTGATGGTAGCCGACGGGCGGGTGCTGATTGCATCGGCGCAAGGCTGGTGGGTATCGCTGTTCCCCGGCCTGGCGATTATGCTGGTGGTGCTGAGCATGAACCTGCTGGGCGACTGGCTGCGGGACCGGCTGGACCCCAAGCAGCGGCAGGTGTAGCGCGAGGCTTTTGCCAGCGGCGAGACGGCGTTTGCTTAATGCCTGGCGCCCCCGGAAATGCCTGACGCCCCCGGAGTGCGGGGGCGTCAGGGGTTAAGGGGCCGGTGAGTGCGGTCAGGCCGCGAGCAAGTCCATCAGGACGATGTCCGGGGCGTCGAGTTGCGACCCGATGATGGCGGCCTCCGTACCGTTGGTCCGGTTGGAGTCGGCCAGGCTGGCCAGCGTGGGGGCGGTCAGCGTGGGGGCGTCCGCCGCCGGGGTGTCCAGCGGGGAGGCCAGTTCCAACAGCTGCCGCAAGCGGGTTAGCACTTGCAGGTAGGTGGGTTCGTCGAGGTCGGCAATGAGCCGGAGCAACGCGGCGTCCACGGTGATGGTTTCGGAGGCTTTGATGGCTAAAAGCTTGGATAGGTTGTCCGACCAGTAGTCCTGGTAAGCGGAGAGATATTCGGCGAGTTCCATGTCAACCTCCTTTGGGATTGCGTTACAAACGCTGGGGTTGTAACAATTTTAACACAAGATGGCCGGCTGACAAGTAGGGGGGTGACGCTGGGGGAAATGATTTCCCCCAGACCCCCTCGTTGTGTTTTTGGGGGCGAGGGGGGTGCTGTGTCGTTGGGGGGTTGGGGGTTGTTGCGGGTTATTGCTGCCAGAGGGCTTCGAGGACGGCGGCGGGGTTCATGGGGAGGCTTTCGAGGCGGGCGCCGGTGGCTTTGGCGATAGCGTTGCCGATGGCGGCCATGGGGGGGACGAGGGACACTTCGCCGACGCCGCGGACGCCGAGGGGGTGGCCGGGGTTGGCTACTTCGACGATTACGGTGTCAATCATGGGCAAGTCCAGCGCGGTGGGCATCCGGTAGTCGAGGAACGACGAGTTCAGCATCTGGCCGTCGTCGTCAAAGTAGTATTCCTCGTTGAGAGCCCAGCCGATGCCCTGCACGGCGCCGCCCTGGATTTGCCCCTCTACGTAGCTGGGGTGGATGGCTTTGCCGCAGTCCTGAATGGCGGTGAAACGGAGGACGTCAACCTTGCCGGTTTCGACGTCAACTTCTACGTCGGCGACGTTGATGGCGAAAGCGTTGCCGACGCCGCCGGGGTTGGCGGTGGCACGGCCGACTATGGGGCCGCCGGTGCCGTTGAGACGGCGGGCAATCTGCTGGAAAGTGAGGCGCAGGGCGTCATCGGATTTGTGGGCCAGGGTGCCGTCGGGCTGGTATTCCACGTCGTCAACGGGGACATCCCAGATGCGGGCGGCGCGCTCGATGAGCTGCCGTCGGACATCCTCGCCGGCCTGATAGACGGCGGTGCCCATCTTGAAAGTCACGCCGCTGCCGCCGGCGCCGCTGCTGTATCCGATGCTGTCGGTGTCAACGATGGAGGGCTTGATGTTCTCGGCGGGCAGGCCGAGGACTTCGGCGATGTGCATGGCCATGGCGGCGCGGGAGCCGCCGATGTCGGGGGAACCCTCGATGAGGCTGACGGTGCCATCGGGCATAACGCTGGCGACGGCGCTGGCGGGGCCGGTGCCGTTGAACCAGGCGCCGGCGGCGATGCCGCGCCCGGTGCGCTTGCCGGGGCCGGAGGGTTCGGGAACCGGGGCGGACAGGTGGGGATGCTCCTGGGTGGCCTGCAAAATCTCCACCATTCCGATGCGCCGGAAAGTGGGGCCGGCAACCTGCCGGGAACCCTCTTTGGAGGCGTTGGCCAGGCGGAACTCCAGCGGGTCAACGCCCAGTTTCTCGCACAACTCGTCAATGGCCTGCTCAGCGGCAAAGGACGCGGCCGGCGAGCCGGGGGCGCGGTAGGCGGCCGATTTCTGCACGTTGGTAACCACGTCGTAGCCCTCGACGAATCCGTTGGGGACGGCGTAGGGGGCGAACATGGTGCGGCAGCCGCTGGGGACGGGGGAGCCGGGAAAGGCGCCGGCCTCGTACACCAGAGTGGCCTGGGCTGCGGTGAACCGGCCATCACGGGTGCCGCCGACCTTGACCTTGATGTGGCTGCCAGAGGTGGGGCCGGTGCCGGTGAAAACTTCGGGGCGGCTCATGGCAATCTTGACGGGGCGGCCGACTTTGCGGGCCAGCGCGGCGACGACCGGCTCCAGGTAGCAGCCGCCCTGCCCCTTGCCGCCAAAGCCGCCGCCGATTTCCATGGGGACGACGTTGAGCTGGCCGACGGAGATGCCGAGGATGCGGCTGGTGTGGTCGCGCAGGGCGAAATGGCCCTGGCTGCTGGCCCAGACGGTTACAGTGCCATCGGTGTTCCAGCGGGCGGTGGCCGAGTGGGGTTCAATGTAGCCCTGGTGAACGGCTTTGGTGTGATACTCGCGCTCAACGATGGCGTCGGCTTCGGCAAAGCCGGCGGCGACGTCGCCCAGGGTGAACTGGAAATGGTTGGAGACGTTGGAACCGTCGCCGGCGTCGCCCTCAGCCCAGCCGCCGGAGCGCAGGGCGGGGTTGGCCAGGGTTACCAGACGCTCATGGACTAACGGCGCGCCGGGGGCCATGGCAGAGTCGGCGGTCAGGACGGGGGGCAGGACTGCGTAGTCGACGTCAATCAGGGCGAGGGCTTCCTCGGCGAGATGGGGTGAGTCGGCGACGATGGCGGCGACGGCGTGGCCACGGTAGAGGGCTTTCTCGCGGGCCATAACGTTGCGGCTGTAGAAACCGTAGTTGACGGTGGCGCCCTCCTCCTGGTCTTTGATTTCGGCGGAGACGTCGGGGAAATCGGCGCCGGTGACGACGGCGTGGACGCCGGGGAGGGCCAGAGCGCGGGCGGGGTCGATGGCGCGGATGCGGGCGTGGGCGTGGGGGCTGCGCAGGATTTTGCCGTGGAGCATACCGGGCAGATGGATGTCGGCGGCGTAACGGGCGCGGCCCAGCACCTTGTCGGGGCCATCGTGGCGCACCGGGCGGGTGCCGACGACGCGGTACTCGTGGTCTGGGTCAGCCAGTACGATGTTGGGTTTGTAGTCAAGCATATCAGGCGGCCTCCGTGAGGGTATCGGGGTGGAACGACGGGGGTAATGTACCACAAATTGCCGGGGGGACGGGGTGCGCCGGGGTTGATGCCGGGGTTGATGCCGGGGTTCAGGCGCATTGACGCTGTTGTTGGGCGGTGTCTATAATTTTGGGCATTGATTTGGGAGTTGGTCCGGGAGTTTATGAGGTAGCGCGAACGATGAATTTGAAAACGGGACAACGGTACGTGGCGCCCGGCGGGGCGGAGATGATTGTGAGCAAGGCCAGCGGCGACGGGGATTTGACCGACGGCGACGTGCTGCTGCAAATTAAGGGGGCGAACGTGGATTTTGGCGGGGCAGCGCCGGCGGATGACGCGCCGGAGGTAACGATGGGCAAGCGGCTGTCGTCGGCCGACGGGAGCGTGTCGGTGCTGATTACCAAAGCCGGCAAGTGCGACTTGCGGCTGAACGGGGAGCCGATGGAACTGCAAGAGGCGAAACAACTGCCTTCGTCGGATTAGGCTATTGCAGCGTGGACGGTTTGCGGCGATGGAACGCGCCCCGCATCCTTACCGCCGTCTTTGCGGGATGGTAAGGATACGGGGCGTTATGTAGTGTGCGCCGGCGTCGGGTGGTGGGTTAGAGGAAGTGGGGGATTACGTATTTGCCGAAGAGGCGGATGCTGTTCATTATGTTGCTGTGGGGGAGGTTGCCCATCTGCATGAAGCAGAGTATCTGGTCAACGCCGGCTTCACGGTATTTCTCGATGGTTTTGATGACGGTTTCGGGGCTGCCCATGGCGAAGGCGCCGGATTCGATGTGGTCGTCGGCGGTCTTGTTGACGCGTTCGGTCTGGACGGCGTCCACGGCGAAACGGTAGCTGTCGGGGACGCTGCGGCCGGCCCAGGGGGAGTAGAGTTCCTCGGCTTTGCCCACGAACCACTCGCCCTCGCGGGCGGCGGCGTCATAGGCGGCCTGGTCGGTGTCGGCGACGTGCACCATGCAGAGGGCGGCGATGTTGTCGTTGACCATGCTGCCGATGGGCTGGGTGTTCTTGACGGCATCGCGGTAGATTTGGACGCGCTCGACGAGCTGTTCGTGTCCGCCGAGGTTGAAGCAGAGGACGCCGACGCCCAACTCGCCGGCCTCGCCGAAGGAGGCGGGCTGGCTGCACGCCATCCACATGGGCGGGTGCGGGTTTTGCACGGGCTTGGGGATGACGGAGCGCGGGGGGATGTTGTAGAACTCGCCGGCGTGGGAGAAGGGGTCCTCAGTCCACATCCGGGGAATCATGCCGATGGCCTCGCGCCATTGCGACTTGGTAGTTTCGGGGTCAACCTCAAAGCCGTCCATCTCGATTAGAGTGGTGGAGCGTCCGGTGCCCAGGTCCATGCGGCCATCGCTGACGATGTCGAGGACGGCGGCGCGCTCGGCGACGCGGACAGGGTGGTTGTAGGCGCCGGGCAGCAGGGCGACGGCGTGGCCGATGCGGATGCGCTTGGTGCGCTGGGAGATGGCGCCGTACAGCACTTCGGGGGCGGAGCAGTGGGAGAACTCGCGCAGGAAGTGGTGCTCCACCGTCCAGAAGTAGTCAAAGCCAACGTCGTCGGCCAGCTCAACCTGAGCCATAACCTGCTTGTAACGCTCGGCCTCGATGCCGGGATAGTGGGGTTCCGGCACCTGGATTTCGTACATCAAACCGAATTTCATTTGGCTGCTCCTTGTGGGTGACGTGAGAAGTTAATTGGAAGCGCTGCTGATTTTAGCACTGTTGGGGGTATTGTCGGGTGTGGTGCGGGGGGTGATTTGGGCGGCGATGGCGGCGGCGTGTTTTTGGGCGGCGACGTGGAGGTCGTAGGCGTTTTGCAGGTCGGTCCAGAAACGGGCCGAGGTGCCGAAACACTGGGCCAGGCGCAAAGCCAGTTCGGGGGTTACGCCGGTGCGCTGGGCCAGCAGGGCTTGGGCAGTGCTTACGGGTATGGACAGCACGGCGGCAAAATCGGCGGGGGTCATAACCAGCGCCGCCATTTCACCGGCCAGTAGTTTGCCCGGATGGATGGAGGTTGCATCATCATTATTGTTGTTGCTCATAGCGTGTCACTCAGTGGTAGTCCACTATTTCAACATCGTGGGGGCCGTCATCCGTCCAGCGAAAACAGATGCGCCACCGGCGGTTGATGCGGATGCTGTGCTGCCCATCACGGTTGCCGGAAAGAGCTTCGAGACGATTGCCGCGGCGGGCAGCCAAGTCTGACAGGACGCTGGCGGTGTCGAGGGCAATCAATTGGGATAGGGCTGGTTTCTCAAATCCCTGGAATGCCGGCACGCGTTCGCCGAAAAACAACCGTCTGGTGTTACGGTCACGGAAGTTGACAATCATCGGGCGGCGGCCAGCCTCGGGGGGAATTATCGTGGGGGAGGCAGCCGTAGTCCACCAGCGGGCGGACTTGCGCGGCGATGGCGCGGCCGTGCTGGCGGGCATAGATTTTTACGTCGTGAGTGCTTTGTAAGCTCATCCACAGGCGTGCGCCGCCGCCGAAGTAATGGGAGAGGCGCAGGGCCAGCTCCGGGGTTATGTCAATGCAACCGTCCAGAAGCAGGGCGGTGGTGCCGGGGGTAAGGGCCAGGGCGGCGTCAAACTTGGCGGGGGACATTTGGATTTCCGCAAGCTCGTCGGCCAGATATTCGCCGGGGTGGAAGGGAGGGATGCCGTCCTTGTAAGACCGTCTTTTCTCTACAATCACTTTCCACCTCGTGGGACAAATCCTGTAACCGGATTGGCCCCCGGCGGGCGGGCGTCAGGGGCCGTTCCTTTGGCGGTAGTTTTACCGGCGGCGGGTTGACGGGGGCGTTACGCCGCCGTAGGGCAGGCGGCTTTCCTGGACGGTGTTTGCAGCCGCCGGGCGGTGCGGTTCGTAGTCCAGATGGGCGGCTAGTTTCTTGAAATCGGCGACCAATCGGGTTATTTTGCGGCGGTCGGCGGGGTTGGAGTTCAGTTTTTGAAGTTCCGCTTCCAAGTCAGTCGCATCGCTGCGTGTGTCAACGGTGGTGAACCATTGTAGCTTGGGTTCTCTGTCTTTGGTGCTCTGGCTCATGTTGTTGCGATGCTCGTGCATCCGCTCGTCGATCTCCCGGGTCTGACCGATGTAATACTCCCCGCCATTCATCAGGAGGATGTACACGAAAAACCTGTCGGCATCCTTGTCTGCCGCGAATTCCCGGTTGTCCCGCTGCACGGTGTTGGGGCGTGGGGGTGGCTGTTGGTTCTCTCTTGCGGGGGGTTCCGGTATGGACTCGCGTATCACACGGAGAAAGTCGGCGCCGAACCGTTCCATCTTGGCCGGGCCGATGCCATAGATTGCCAGCATTGCCTCTCGTGTAGTTGGGCGAACCGACGCCATTTCCTCCAGCGTAGCGTTCTCGCAAACCATAAAGTCTTGCAGCCGTTCCCGCCGGGCCAGTTCGCGGCGCAGGGAGCGCAGTTCATTAAGCAGCTCCGCATCAGTTATGACGGTCTGCGGCACCCTCGGCGGTTCCTGATAGCAGTTGCGGCAGAGGTCGTACTCGGTAGCCTTGTACTTCCCGCAAGATGGGCACTGGTCAATTGTTCCCTGCTGATAGTTGGGGTAGTGGTCGAAGCAAAGGAAACGGTCTCTGCGAATTATCACTTTGCATTCCCAGAATTGGCATTGGTTTGGTGTGCTCATTGCTTTTCTCCATCCGTCCGGCGTGGGGGGTTTGTTCGCGCCGGACGGATTATTATACGGTGTTGCGCTGGCTAGGGGACTAGCATGGCGCGGGTTATTTCGGTTTGGCGTTGGCTCCATTCGGCTTGGGCGAAGGCTTCGTTGACTTCGGCGAGGGGGAAGGTGTGGGAGACTAGTTTGTTGAAGGGGAGGCGGTCTTGGTTGCGTACCAGGAAGTCGAGGAGTTCGGGGAGGAGGGCGGGGCGGTACATGAGGCTGCCGACGATGTTTTTGCCCTGGAGTAGTTTGGAGGGGTCGATGGATACTTCCTGGCCGCGCACGATGTCGCCGATTTCGACGAAGGTGCCGCCGTTGGACAGCATATCGATGCCCTCGCGGAGGAGGTCGGCGCGGCCGACGAGTTCCATGACGACGTCGGCGCCGCGTCCGTTGGTGAGTTCGCGGACGCGGCGGACGCGGGTTTCGGGGGTGTTGAATTCCTCGACGTTGATGGTGTGGTCGGCGCCGAATTCCTCGGCGAGGACGAGGCGGTTCTCCAGGCGGTCGAGGACGATGACGCGGTGGGCGCCGCGCGCTTTGGCCATGGCGGTGGCGTGGAGGCCGAGGCCGCCGGCGCCGATGATGACTACCGACTGGCCGTGGCTCATGTTGGCGCGTTCCAGGCCGGTGGTTACGGTGCCCATGGCGCAGTTGACCGGGCCCAGCAGGTTGTCGGGCAGTTCGTCGGGGACGCGGAAGAAGGGATGCCGGGGCGGCAGGTAGAGGAAATCGCCGTAGGTGCCGGTGAAGTAGGGCCAAACGCCGGCGGCGGGGTACTGGCGGTTGGCGCACCAGTTGGTGGCGCCGCGCAGGCACATATGGCAGCGGTAGCAGGGGAACACGGCGGCATAAACCACACGGTCGCCCTCGGCAACGGGCGCCCCCCAATAGTCGGCGGCCACGCCGTCGCCGAGGTACTCGATGACGCCGGTTCCCTCGTGGCCCATCACGCGGCCGGTGTCGGGCAGGGGCAGGTGTTCCTGGGACTGGTCGCCGCGCCAGGTGTGCAGGTCGGAGCCGCAGATGCCGGCCTGGGTCATGCGGAGCAGAACGGCGCCGGGTTCGGGTTCCGGCACGTCGTACTCCTGAATCTCAAAGGGCTGGCCGTACTCTTTGACGACAACAATGCGTCCTTTCATAATTGCTCCCTCCGGGTTGCTTTCGTCCGGGTTGTTATGTCCGGTATGACTGTGACGGGCGTGGCAACAGGTTATGTTGCGGATGGGCGGTATCGTAGCACAACGGGGGGGATTTGACATTTAGCGACGGGGCCGTGACGGGGGGCGTGTTGCCCTTGCTGGCGGTGCGTGCTAATCTGCGGGGCGTTGTTACATCGGGGAGCAGATCCGGAGCATATCCAGGGAGCGTTTTTGTTATGCGAATTACTACTGCTACTACGCGGGTTTTGCAGACGCCGGCCGACAATCCTTTGGTGGTGGGTATTGAGCAGCCTGGCGTGCGGGAGTTTGTTACGCTGGAGCTGAATACCGACGCGGGTATTCAGGGCGTGGGGCTGACTTTTTTTGGCGGGCCGCTGTATAACTCGCTGCGGCGGGCGGTGGATGATTTGGCGGCGCTGGCGGCCGGCGAGGACCCGATGAATCCGGAGGCGCTGTGGGGCAAGCTGATGGACACCTGCGCATCAGCGGGGCCGGAGGGTATCCTGTCGCTGGCGCTGGCCGCCGTGGATATGGCGGTTTGGGACATCAAGGGCAAGGCGCTGGACCAGACGGTTTGCTCGCTGCTGGGCGGTTATCGGGACCGGGCGCCGACTTACGCCAGCGGCGCGCTGATGCGTCCGATGGGGGTGGAGTATCTGGCCGAGGCGGGGCCGCGTCTGGTGGAGCAGGGGTTCCGGCAGATGAAAACGCAGATGGGCGCCGAGCCGACCGCCGCCCGCGAGGTGGCCCGCATCCGCACGCTGCGGGAGGGCATCGGGCCGGACATTGACCTGATGTGCGACATCAACCAGCTGTGGAACGTGAACCAGGCTATCCAGATTGGCAGTATGGTGGAGGAGTATCAGCTGTTCTGGCTGGAGGACGTGGTGGCGCGGGACGACTACCAGGGGCTGGCCCGCGTGGCCGACGCGCTGACGACGCCCATCGCCGCCGGCGAGTACGTGTACGGCATCCGCCCGTTTCGCCATATGCTGGAGCAGCGCAGCATTGACATCGTGATGGTGGACTTGCTGCGGGCCGGCGGGGTTACGCCTTTCCGCAAGATTGCGGGGCTGGCGGAGGCTTTCAACCTGCCGGTGGTGTCGCATCTGATACCGGAGGTGCAGGTGCATACCATCGCGGCGATTCCCAACGGGCTGACGGTGGAATATATGCCCTGGTCGCTGCGGCTGTTCGACGAAACGCCGGACATCGTGAACGGCGAGCTGGTGGTGCCCGACCGGCCGGGGCTGGGACTGTCATTCAGCCAGGACGCCATCGCGCAATACCAGGTGAGCTGAACGGAATTGGGTCAGAATATCCAGAATCAAGCGTCAACCGTATCTCATGGAGGAACCGAAATGGCCGCTTATCAACTGCGCATTTATACTATCAACCGGGGGATGATGGACTCGTGGCTGGGCCTGTTCAACGAGCACATCCGGCCCCTGCACGACCGCCTGGGTATTCCGGTGGTGTCCAGCTACGTCAATGCGGACCGGACGGAGTTTATCTGGGTGCGCCGGTTTGACAGCGCGGACGACATCGCTACCAAAGAGGCGGCGTATTTTGCCTCGCCGGAGCGTTCCGGGCTGGGCGACCGGCCCACCAGCCACATCGCCAAGATGGAGGTTCGGGTGATGGACGGCGTGGAGACTACGGCCGGCGTGGCGTGAGCCGGTTATAACTCTTTGACCATCTCCCGATGGGGGATGTCCGCTTCCAGGAACATAGCGCCGACTTCCCGGTAGCCGTGGGCGGCGTAGAACGCCTTGACGTATTCCTGGGCGTGCAGGGTGATTTGCCGGAATCCCAGCGCGCGGGCGTGGTTCTCCAGAAATTCCAGCACCTGACCGCCCACGCCGCTGCGCCGCCACCGCTGCTCCACCGCCATGCGCCCGACGTGCGGCCCCTTGCCGTCCACGTCGGGCAGCAGCCGTCCGGTAGCGATAACGGCGCCGCCGGCCAGCGCAACGGCGTGGACGGTATCCGGCGCAGTGTCGGCATCATCCACCTCAATGCCGGCGGGGATACCCTGCTCCCCCACAAAAACGCGCATCCGCACGGCGATGGCGCCCTCCAAGTCGGCGGCGGTTTCAGCAAGCTTTAGGGTGATTGCTGGGTTTGGGTTGCTCATATCAAAGGGCTGCGTGGGCATTGCGGCCCGGCTACGCAGTATTTCCTCCCGGCCTTGACGATGTATCAGTTCTGTCATGGAATGGCGGACTTATGTTGAGGGAAGTCGTCCCATGTCCGGTCATCCAGGGTTCGTCCTGAGCGTTTCTTGTTGGTGCCGCCCCATTGCTTGAAGAAGAACTTTACCCCGGCGTTGCTGCATTGATCCCGGATGCTCCGCACCCAGTCAGCTTCTATCTTGCGGGACTTGGGGCCGGCTTCGCCGCCGGCGATTACCCAGTCGATTCCGGTTAAGTCAATGTCGGGTATGGCGTCTAGCAGCGGTTCCAGCGACAGGAACTTTGTTTGCGCCGGTATGGAGCGCAACGTGTCGACCCGGTGGAGGTAGGCCGGGCTTTCGACGGATACTCCCATCCACAGGTTTGCGGGCCATGGTACTTGGTCGGCTATTTCCAGCGCGCGCTCCGGGCGTTTGGTCAGCAGTTGGAACTCGTGACGCCCGGTCATTTCGATGGTGGCGAACACCGATTGGATGAAACCCAATGGAACCTCCGTGTGGAAGAGGTCGCTCATTGAGTTCACAAACACCCGGCGCGGTTTCGCCCATTTGCGGGGCAGGTCGATGAGGTCGTGGTGCAGGGTGACCTCAAAGCCGTTGGCGTAGCGCCGGTTGCCCATTGCCTGTAGGCGCGGAGCCAGGCGAGCGGCGTAGCAATTCTTGCATCCGGGGCTGATTTTGTGGCATCCGGTAACCGGGTTCCAAGTTGCGTCCGTCCATTCGATTTTAGTGCCTTGCGCCATGGGTTACCATTTCTCCAATAGTAGGTAGTCTGCGATTCGCACTGCAAGGTCGGCTCCAAGCGGATTGGAGGCAGCGAACAGCATCGCGAACAGCGGCGAATTCCGAGAATTGCGGAACCATCTAGGTTTAGACGATACTTTCGCAAATTTAGAGTCCAGCTTGTCCAGGTACAATTCAACAATGGCCTGCTGATCCGCCCGTACCGTTTCAACGTATGGCGAATCGTCCGGCAGTAAGGACAGCTGGGCGATTCTGGTCATGTATAGATCGCGCCATTCCGGGCCACCATAAACCCGGTCTAAAATTAGCGCGTAGGATTCATCAGGTTCTTGGGCATTCGGTAAGATTCTGCTCAATGCTAAGAGAGGGAATAATATCCACAAATCCACTGACATGGTTTCTGAGATAGCATCGATTGTTTGCCAATTTACCTCAGTGGCAAATGGGTCGAGGAATACAACCGCGCGCTGGTTCTGCCAGGGAATATCGAGTTGGCGGTTCTGCTTTTCGCACCATCGTTGTAGAAACAAGTTTGCATCGCCGTTTTCGATTTGGATGTCGCGGTAGGGAAATTCATTCCTCAATTCGCGTAGTTCCTGGGCAAATGTGCAGTTCTTTTCAATAAATATGAGCCTGTCGAAAGGTTTGTCGACCACCTCAAGAGCTACACGCGCTGAGCCTTGCACGACGTTGGCGGCTAATATAGCCGCTTGCTCATCTTCGCTTAGTAGCGATTGGTTCCATCTTTCAGCTGCGCCCTCCGGGTTCAGGTCAACGGTTCCGGTGCCGGCAAAGGCGTCAACGTAGATCAGTTTGAAACGCTTATTTTTCAGCGCAGTGGTGTAAGCGTCCAAGTACCCCCTGAGTATGTTCAGCTTTTCAACCGTCCAGGAACCGCCGAAAGAGTTTGCTGCTGGGTTCGTCATTCCATCCTCCACACTGAAACTATCGTGTTTTGCTGCTGATTGCCTGTTTTGAATCCTGTCAGCCGGTGCCGCCGCTGGTCAACGGCAAATCCATTATGGCATCGCTGGACTGTGTTGCGCTACGGGGTGGTGTCATCACGGCACGACTCCGGCCTAGTTCCTCAATCATCGTCTTAAAGAAAAAGCCGCCGGCGACGATCCACCATACCAGCTGTGAAAGAACCGGGGTCGGGGCCATGCTGCCTTGCGTTATGTTATGCGGCGCCGGCGTTGAGCGTTGGGGCGCCGCACGTTTATTCCCCTTCGCGGATGCGGGTGTACATTGCCAGGGGGGTGGCGGCGAGGAGGCCGGCGTCGACGGGGAGGACTATGCCGGAGACCCAGCGGGATTCGTCGCTGGCTAGAAAGAGGGCGGCGTAGGCGATGTCCCAGGCGTTGCCCTCTACGCCCAGCGGGCCGGCTTTGCGCCGTCGTTCGCGCGTTTGCGGCTCCATCGTGCCGCCAACCATCGGGGTGTAGATGTGGCCGGGGGCGATGACGTTCACGCGCACGTTGTCGCGGCCCAGGTGCACCGCCATTGTTTCCGACATTCCGATGACGCCGGCTTTGGAGGCGGAATAGGGCAGGCTGGCCGCGCCGCTGCCGGCCCGGACGCCGGCGATGGACGACATATTAATGATGCTGCCGCCGCCGGCGTCAATCATTTTGGGCACGGCGTATTTGGTGGTGAGCATCATGCTTTTGAGATTGACGTCCAGCACGTTGTCCCACACGCTTTCCTCAACGTCGGTGGGGCCGCCGGGGCCGGTGATGCCTACGTTGTTAAAGAGGATATGCAGGCCGCCGTAGCGGGCGATGGCGGCGTCGGCGATGGCGGCGCAGTCGGAGGCCAGAGTTACGTCGGCGGCCAGCACCGATGCCGTGCCGCCCTCCTCCCGGATGACGGCCTCTGTTTCCGCAGCGGCCTGGGCGTTGCGGTCAACCAGCAGCACTTGCGCGCCCTCGCGGGCAAAGAGGATGGAGGCGGCCTTGCCGGTGCCAAGCCCGGGGCCGCTGGAACCGGCGCCGGTGATGACGGCAACTTTGCCGGCCAGACGGGGGCGGCCGGTGGGCATCAAGGTCATAACATTCTCCCTGCGTTTGGTCGATCCCGCCTTTGGTTGATTAGTCGGCGGCGGGAACCGGCGTTTCGGCAGCGTCAAGCAGCCAATTGCGGGACTGCTGCGCCGCCGGGGAAAGCCAGGCGGCCATCACATCCTGACGGCCCGCCGGTATTTCGACTCCGAGGCCGTCGGCCAGGCGGTTCATAAAGTTGAACATACAGGTGATGGCTACCGTGGACAGCGCCTGCTCGTCGGTGAGGCCGACGGCGCGCAGCTGCTCAATGTCGGATTGCTGCATCAACGCCGGCGTCAGCGTGAGTTTGACGGCGTAATCCAGGATGGCGCGGGTCTGCGGGTCAAGGTCGGCTTGCCGGTAGTCGTGGATGATGTGGGAGGCGTACTCCGGGTCGCCGGAATGTTGACGGAGGAACCCTCCGTGAGCGACCGCTCAATACCGGCAGCGGTTGGTAAGGGACACCACCGTTGCGATGGCCTCCTCCTGGGTGCGGGTCAAGGCCGACGAGCCAAAGCTGGCGCTGGCGTTCAGATTTTGCACCGCCGCCATCAGGCCGGGGTTGATGGACATACACTTGATAACCGCCGGCACAGCGGCATCGGTTTCTCTAATCCAGGACATGACAAGATTCCTTTCGGTCGTTCCGGCCGGTCATTTAGGGCCAATCAGGCCGTCGTTTGGGGCACGATGGCCATTTTGTGTTCAGCGGTTCCCAGCAGCAGTTCGCCGAGTCTGGCCTCTACCGCAAAGCGCAGTTTGTTGCCGGATACGTCGGTCAAGGTGGACTGGGCGGTTACGTGGCTGCCGGCGTCGGCCGGGGCCAGGTGCTTGACGTTGACTTCGTAGCCGACGACGGTTTGCCCGTCGGCCAGCAGGGGATAGACCGCCGCGTAGGATGCCTGCTCCATCAGCATAACCAGGGCCGGCGTGCTGAACTTGGGCGTGTGCGGGGCGAGATGCTCCGCGCCCACGACGAGGCGCGCCGCGCCGGCCAGCCCGGCCCTGATGTTGGGATGCAGGGGCGGACGAGCCGGCGCCGGCTGTGGGGTGGCCATGCAGAAAGATTAGTTGGCGGCGGCGACCGGCGCTTCCTGGCCGGTGAGGATGGCCTCAACTTCGTCGGCCAGTTCGGTGGCGCGCTGCTTTACTTCGTCGTCGGTAAGGCTGGACAGCGGGTGCTGGGCTACCACGTAGCGGTAATCCGGCACGCCCATCATGCGGGTCATGGCCTGGGCGGTGTTGAGGAACACGTGGGTGATGATGGCCGCGGTGGGGACGCCGCGCTTTTCCATGTCGATGCCGTCGTGCACACTGCACGAGCTGCAACTCCCTCAATCCCCAACCCCGGTGATGAGGTAATCCACCTCGCCCAGGATGGAGTCAACCACGTCCTGCCTGGCGGGCAGGCTGGCGTGGTGCTTGGCGTAGTAGCGCACCTCGGAGAAGCCGTGCCGCGCGTTGAGGATGCTGCCCAGCTCGTGGAGCAGCTTGTCGGAATTGGCCTTGGAGTTCTCCATCAGGCCCAGGCGCTTGCCGGCCAGCCCGCCGGAGCGGTCGTTCATGCGAAACTCGGTGGTGGGCAGTTCGGTGCCTTTGGGGTTGACCAGCCGAATCCGCGACTCAACAGTAGTCATTGCGAACCTCCGTTAATGAGTGTTGCCGGGGTCGTCGTCGTTGGTTGTTGGTGTCGTTAGGGTTAGAACTTGTGGCGTGATTGTACCGTCAATTGGGCGTGTTGCGTAACCCCTCAGCGCGCAGCATTTGATTGAGCCAGGCGGCGTCAGCATCCGATAGCGGCGGCTCCGGGTTGTGGCGGTCATAGCAGTTGTTCGGCGCCGATTTTGCGGGTGCGGATGCGGTAGCCGGTGGTGTCAATGATGGCGCTGTAGCGTCCGCCGGTGCCGCCGCCGTGCATAATCAGGATGTCGTTGGGGTCGTTGGCGCAGCGCATAATCAGCTCGTCATCGCCGGGCCGCTCCGGGCCCTGCTTGGATCCCAGGCGCACCAGTTCGCCACGGGAGCGGCCGCTGTTCTCGATTAGAAAATCCTGGATGTCGGCGCGACTCCAGCCGTCGTCCTGCAAGGTGAGGGCGTGTTCCGGGCCGATGACGATGACCCACTGGGCGGGGTAGCGATGGGCCAGGGCGGTGGAGCGCAGGGTGTCGCAGATGCCGAGCAGGATGGCGCGCCCGGTGTGGCCGTAGCTGTTGGGGACGCTGACCGGATTGTAGGCCACGGCCACCGTAACCACGCTGTCGGCGGCGTCAAAGCCCCGGCTGACGTGCAGCGGCTCCCAGGGGGAATCCTCTTCGTTCTCGGCGATGCAGAACGTGTACTTGGCCGGCGTGCCCAGGGTGCCCCGGTCCAGCTGGCCGGGCCAGGCGTCAAAGCCGTTCATAAAGCAGAGGCGCACGGCGCGGCCGATGCTGGCGTTGGCCCGGAATCCGGGCCCGAACAAACCGTCCCGGCTGTTGATGCCCAACGCCTCGCGGATGGGGCCGTTGAGCACCATCAGGATGCTGGGGGAGCTGGTGGAGGATGCGGCCATGTTGACAAAGTTGCGTTCCTCTTCCAGCGTGCGCAGGGCGGTTACCAGCACGGGGAAATACGCGGCCTGGCAGCCGGCCATCACCGCGTTGGCGGCGGCGTTCTCGGAGGTGATGACCCGGCTGCGCATATCCAGGTTGAGCAGCTCCTCCTCGCCGGTCAGCCCGGCGACTTGCAGCATCTCCCGAACCTTGTAATCAGCCGGCGGCACCACGGGCAGTCCGTCGGTCCACCCCAGCCGGAAACATTCCTCAATCGCCTCAATAGTGTCGGCGGTTTCAACATGGCGCTCGGCGCTGCTGGTCATCATAAACTCCTTGAATCTAGCGAATGTCGGTTGCGGTTAAGGGTTCGAGAATGTCGAGGAGAGCTGCGATATGATCGAGGTCGATGCCGATGGACTCAGCGTCCAGCAGAAACTTGCGTCTGTAAAAGTTGTCGTGCAGGTCGTTGGCGATCGCACTCAAACCGCGCAGCCTTTCATCGCCGGTCAAACGGCGCAAGTTATTCAGCACGACGCTGAATTCGTCGTGCTCACGGTACTGCCAGCCTTGCGCTTCGGCAACTGCTTTGGCCATCCATGCGGCAGCGGCCCAGCCTTTTTCGGACGCCTGATGCAAGTCGTCCTCGGCCAGATACCGGCGGCTGTGGGCCAGGAATATACGGGACTGCTGGCAGTAATCGCCAACGGCGGCGACATCCGTCTTAAAAGGTTGCGGCGGGGTCGGGTATGTGATTATCATTCAGCAAATCCTCCGGCGTGGCCGGCGTCCGGTATAGCGGCGTCGGCTTGGCTTGACTTATTCTAACCCCGCAGCCGGCCGGCAACAATCAGGACGTGAGCGGTTCCAGAATGTCGAGGAGGACTGCGATTTGGTCGAGGTCTCCGCCGATGGTTTCCGCATCCAGCAGAAACTTGCGTTTGTAAAAGTTGCTGTGCAGGTCGTTGGCGATGCCGCTCAAACCGAGCAGTCGTAGATCGCCGGTTAAACGACGCACGTTGTCCAGCACGACGCTGAACTCGTCGTGTTCGCGGTATTGCCAGCCTTGCGATTCAGCAACGGCCTTGGCCATCCACGCGGCAGCAGCCCAGCCTTTTTCGGACGCTTGATGCAAGTCGTCCTCGGCCAGGAACAGGCGGCTGTGGGCCAGGAATATACGGGACTGCTGGCAGTAATCGCCAACGGCGGCGACATCCGTCTTAAAAGGTTCCGGCGGGGTCGGGTATGTGATAATCATTCAGAAAATCCTCCAGTGTGGCCGGCGTACGATATAGTCGGTGCGGGCTCTGCTCCATTTATTCTATCCCCGCAGCCGGCCGGTAACAATCAGGCCGTGAGCGGTTCCAGAATGTCGAGGAGGACTGCGATTTGATCGAGGGCGACGCCGATGGATTCGGCGTTCAGCAGAAATTTGCGTCTGTAAAAGTTGCTGTGCAGGCCGTTGGCGATGCTGCGTAAACCGCGCAGCCTTTCGTCGCCGGTCAAACGGCGCGCGTTATTCAGCACTGTGCCGAACTCATCGTGCTTGTTATACTGCCAGCCTTGCGATTCGGCAACGGCTTTGGCCATCCACGCGGCGGCGCCCCAGCCTTTTTCGGACGCTTGATGCAAGTCGTCCTCGGCTAGGAATTGGCGGCTGTGGGCCAGGAATATGCGGGACTGTTGCCGGTAATCGGCAACGGCGGCGCCATCCGGCTGGTTAGGTTCCATCGGGTTTGTCAGCATCGTTCAGCAAATCCTACGGCCCGGCCGGCGTCGGCCCGGCTCCGTCCATTCTATCCCCGCAACCGGCCGGTAACAATCAGGCCGTCGGTGACGCTGTAGCCGTGTCCGGGGAATTCGCGGGCGCTGTTGGTGTCCATAAAGGAGGTGCGGCCGCTGACTATGGGTGCGATGGATATGACGTCGTAGCCCGCTTTGTCCAGGTCGTTGCAGCAGCGTTCCAGGTAGTCGGCCATCTGGCGCAGGCGGGTATGCTCCTCGCTGGTGACGCGCACCGTCCCCGCGCTGCCGCCGTGGGTGGACACGGTGGTGTCGGCGTGCACGTAGCGGGTGGTGTAGCGGGGTTTGTCGGTGGCGGGATACATAGGTCGAAACAACGGATGCCTCGTCAGAAAGTTGCCCCGTCGGAAGTTGCCGCGTAAGAATCACAGCAGCCGGGTAACAGAAAAGCCGCCCCCATTATTGCCCCGGCAGCGGCCTGGTGGCAATCCCGGCAAGGCGGTTGCGGGAAACTGCAAGACGCTGCCTGAGCCGCAGAATGACCGGGCCCAAGGCAGCGTCCTGCCAGTTCCGTTTTGCGAAACTAACGCTGGTTTTCTGCGACCGCCTGCTCAATGGCCCGGCGGTACTGCCCCTCATCGGTGAAGTGGCCATGCCTACCTTGCCTATCGGCAGGCATCGTGTGCTTCTGACCATCTTTGCCCACTACGGTGCGCTCAATCCGGTCGCCGCGTTGGATGGTAAAGTGCTTCTTTGTGCCCATAACGTTCCTCCTTGAAACATTCGGGAATCCGCATCGCACCGGCGGCGTTAGGTGCGATGGGGTTGTTTGTAGATTGTGGTAGAGACGGCGGTGCTACTACCGCAATTTGGCGATGATGATTACCCCGTCGGTAACGCTGTAGCCAATGCCGGTGTCAACGTAGTGCTTGTTCTCGTAGCGTTTGCCGTAGAAGAAAGGTGGAGTATTCTCGTCCTGCTCAATTTCCAGCTGCTTGGAGTAAGTTCGCCCGGACACACTTTCGTCGGATTCCACCTGCGCTTCCGTGATACGCCCGCTGACTAGCGGAAATATGGAGATGACGTCGTAGTCATCCGCATCCAGTTGCACGCAGTGGCGGGCGATGTCGTCGGCCAGCTTACGCCCGGCGGGGCGTTCTGCGGCGAGGCCGTACACCTGATCGGTAGAGCCGTTGCGCTCAGTGAGGTGGGAGTCGATCCCGATGTATCGGGAGACGAAAGCCGGCGGCTGGGCTTTGCCCTTGCCGGCAGAGTTTTTGCGACTTTTAGTCGTCATCAGAGTGGCGATCCTCCTTGAAAAATCTGGTGTCATCGGCGCGAAGGCAGTAGTTACGGGGATAGGGTTCTACACTAACGCCGCTAGTATAAGGCTATCGCCGCTCTGCGTTCGCAATGACGGTCGTTATTATAGACGTATCCGGGGCCGGGGCAATCCCGGCTAATCCCCTACGAACTTTGCTATCAGCAGGCCGTTGGCGTCCGTTTCGTAGGCTACGATTACCGGGGTGCCTTGTATTTGGTGGTCTTTTAGATGGCCTACGGCGGCGCCGGCCCAGCCATTGGAATGGAATTGCCATTGCCGGCCGGCGGCGTCGGTGAGGCGCAGGGTGGTGAAATGGCGGGGGTTTTGCGGGTTGGCGGTTACGGCGTCGATGTGGCCTTTGACTTTGAGCAGTTTGGGGAACAGGGCGCAGACGTTGCCGTGCCCGCCGGCAGCGGGACGCTCCTGGTTGCAGTCGTAGCCGGTTGCGGGGGGCGAATTGCTGGCGCACGCGGCCGCCAGCAGCAGCGCTGCCGTCGTCATTCCGATGGCCAGTGCGCTGCGGATGATAATTGCAAAGTGCGTACCGATGGCGGAAATCCGTTTGTCATGCCTGGTCATTGCGCTGGGGCTATCAAAGTAAGGGCGCTAAAAATCTGCGGCCAATTGTAGCAAATCGGGGGTGGGTGCTTTATTATGGGTGGGCGGCTCTCTCGGATTGGCTTGGCGCCGAATTGTGTCTGATGGTGGAGCTGGGCAGCGTTTGCAATGGCAGCGATTGGAATTACGGGAAGCGCTCATACTCGCCGGCGACGGCGTTTTACCTGGTTACAGGGGTTGTCCACGGCGACGGTGGCGGCCGTTTTTGTGCTGGTGGTCATTGGCGGCGTGGTGCGGGTTACCGGCTCCGGGCTGGGCTGCCCGGATTGGCCTTTGTGCTACGGCCGGCTGCTGCCGCCGCTGGAATATACTGCCATCATTGAGTACACGCACCGATTCTTTGCATCGGTAATCGTGGGGCCGCTGATTATCGCTACGGCCGTCGTTGCCTGGCGGGGCTACCGTAACGACCGTTGGGTTTGGCTGCCGGCCGTGCTGACGCTGCCGCTGCTGGTGGCGCAGGGACTTTTGGGCGGCGTAACCGTGCTGACGCATCTGCCGGGCGGCGTGGTGGCGCTGCATCTGGCCACCGCCGAGGCGCTGCTGGGGCTTTGCATTTTTGTTGCCGTCGCATCGTATCGCACGCCGATGGCCCGGCGACGGGTTGCCGATGCGGAACGAGCGTCGGGGCGGTTTGACCGCTGGGCTATTGCCGGGGCTTTGAGCGTGTACGTGGTCATCATATCGGGGGCTCTGGTGACGGCTTTGGGGGCAACGGGGGCCTGCATTACGTGGCCGTTGTGCCAGGGGCAGGCGTTTCCAATGCACCATCTTACCGCCGTGCATATGTTCCATCGCTACGTGGTGCTGGCGCTGGGCGTGGTGCTGGTGTACGCTGTCTGGCGGGGCGCCGGCGCGCGGCAGCCGGCGGCGGTGCGCTGGCTGGCCTGGCTGACGCTGGCGACGTTTGCGGCGCAGATAGTCGTGGGCGCGGTTACCGTCTGGTGGGACTTTCAGGCCCACTGGCGCGCGCTGCATCTGACGGCGGCCACCGCCGTTTGGACGACCGCCGCCGCAATGGCCATCGTGGCCTATCTGTCCGTCAGAACGACGTCGGGTAACGCCGTTGCCGATGCCCCGCCGGGGACTGGCGATTAGCATGGCCCGCTTGACGCCGCCTTTGCCCGGCGATGCCGACTCGACCCCGCTGGCGGGCGCGCCGGCGCCCCGGGTATCTGCGATGGCCGTTATCCGGGATTACGTCAGCCTGACCAAGCCCAAGGTGGTATCGCTGCTGCTGGTGACGGCCGCCGGCGGGATGTTTCTGGCGGAGCAGGGGCTGCCATCTCCGCTGATGCTGGCGTGGGTCTGGATTGGCGGCGCGCTGGCGGCTGGCGGCGCTAACGCCATCAATCAGCAGCTGGACAGGGACATTGACCGGGAGATGCGGCGCACGCAGGGCCGCCCGGTGGCCGGGCAGCGGGTGGCGCCGCGCTACGCAATGGCGTTCGGCATCGTGCTGAACGCGGCGGCTTTTGCGCTGCTGGCCTTGCTGGTGAACCTGCTGGCGGCGGGGCTGACGCTGCTGGCCACGCTGATTTACGTATTCATTTATACGCTGTGGCTGAAACGCAGCACGCCCAACAACATCGTCATCGGCGGGGCGGCCGGCTCCATTCCGCCGATGGTGGGCTGGGCGGCGGTAACGGGCGGGCTGGACTTGCCGGCGGTCTATCTGTTCGCCATCGTATTCTTTTGGACGCCGCCTCACTTCTGGGCGCTGTCGCTGCTGATTCAGTCGGATTACGAGCGGGCCGGCGTGCCGATGCTGCCGGTGGTGTCATCGCGACGGCAAACGACGCTGCACGTCTTTTTGTACTCAATAGCGCTCACCGGGCTAACGCTGATGTTCGGACTGCTGCCGGCGGTGGGCTGGATATACGTGGGTGCCGCCGCCGCGTTGGGGGCGCCGTTTATCGGGCTGGCGTGGCGGCTGTGGCGCAGCGATACGCGGGGGCGGGCCAAGACGACCTACCTGTACTCACTGGCCTACCTGTTCCTGCTGTTCATCGCCATTATGGTGGATGCGGCAGTCTGATTGCGGCAGTCTGATAAGGGTTGCCGGGTTTTCCGATTGCCGCCAGGACAGGGAGCGACTGCTATGGTGAACGTGAGGCTGGCCCAACCCGCAGACCGGGCGCCGGCGGTGGAGCTGGTGCGGCGACTGCTGGCGGAGCTGGGCGGCACACCGCCGCCGGCCGCCGACATCGCGCCGGTTTTTGACGGGCTGGCAGCGGGCCGGGGCGACGGGTTTATCGTAATCGCCGAGGATGAGATGGCAGAGGACGCGGGCGGGCTGATAGCGGTATGCACCGTTTCCTTTTTGACGGCGCTGCGCAGCCGGGGGCGCTACGCCATCATCCAGGAAATGTTTGTCGAGCCGGCGGCCCGCAGCGGCGGAACCGGCGGGGCCGTCCTGCGCTTTGCGCTGCAACACGCCGCCGCCAGCGGGTGTTCGCTGGTAGAGCTGGGAACGCCGTTTGACGGCAGCCGGCAGATTGAGTTTTACCGCCGGGCCGGTTTTACCGAGGTGGGCGCCCGGCTGCGCTGGCGGCCTTGACGCGGGGCAAAACGCGGGGTTGGGCCGGGGGTTGTTTTGAGTTGATTACCAGTTTATAATGATTATCAATTTAGAGTCACAGGCTGATTACGGTTGACAGCGTGTTGCAACTAAATTAAACTACGGGCAAATCGTCAATTGGCCGGGGGCGAATCTGCGTTGTCCGGCCCGCAAAAGCCGAAATTGCAATAAGGAGGCACAGGATGTCACACCGAGATGACCTGGCATTGATGGCCCACTTGATGCGGCGCGCCGGTTTTGGCGCCAACCGCGCTGAGCTGGAACGCTGCGTTGCCCAGGGCTATGAAGCCACCGTGGAAGAACTGCTGAATCCGCCGGCCGACCGGGAGGGCGGCAAGATGGCGCTGCTGCTGCGCTACCACCCCAGCTTCCTGCTCCCCGGCGGCGTGCCTTTCTCCGGTCAGGCCAACTGGATGTACAACATGGTATCCAGCGACCGCCCGCTGGAAGAGAAGATGTCGCTGTTCTGGCACCACGTCTTTGCCACCGGCAACTCCAAGGTCGACAACTGCGACCAGTTGCTGGAGCAGATTGATGTGCTGCGGGAAAACGGCATGGGCAACTACCGGGATCTGCTGGTGGAGCTGTCCAAGAACCCGGCCATGATTTTCTGGCTGGACAACAACGAGAACCACCGGGACGCGGTGAATGAGAACTGGGGCCGGGAGCTGCTGGAACTGTTCTCCATGGGCGTTTCCAACTACACCGAGGTTGACGTTCGGGAGTGTTCGCGGGCCTTTACCGGCTGGACGATTCAGGCCAAGCTGCCCCGCGCGCCCTACGGCCGCTATCCCTGGAAGTTCGCCTACAAGGAAGAAGACCACGACTACGGCGAGAAGACTTTCCTGGGCGAAACCGGCAACTTTGACGGTGAGGACATCATCGAAATCATCCTGAAGCAGCCGGCCACGTCCCGCTTCATCTGCCGCCACCTCTACAACTTCTTTGTCGCCGACGAGCCCCAGGTTCCGGCCTGGACGATTGAGCCGGCCCGGGACGAGGACGCGCTGGACGAGATGTGCCAGGTGTTCGAGGATTCGGACTTCAACATCAAGGCCGTGCTGCGCCATATGCTGCTGTCGCAGTGGTTCAAGGACGCCCGGTTCCAGAAGATTAAGAGCCCGGCCGAAGTCGTCGCCGGCACGCTGCGGATGGTGGGCCTCTTTGAGAACCCCGATCCCGGCATCCTCAACATCGGCAAAGAGCCCACCTACATGGGGCAGTCCATCCTGGACCCGCCGTCGGTGGAAGGGTGGCACACCGGGCTGGAGTGGATTAACTCCGGCGCCCTGCTGGCCCGCATCAACTTCGTAGCCGACCGGGTATCCGACCCGGCGCTGCCCGGTATGCAGGACATCATCGGGCGGATGCGGGACGAAGGCGTGGAAACGCCGGACCACCTGCTGGACGCCTGCGCCGACTACATGGGGTTCGTTGAGCTCAGCGAAGAGACCCGGGGCCAGCTGGCCGAACACGTCCGCACCTCCGGCAACGTTGACTGGGCCGACTACAACGGCACGGCCACGCGCATCGGTGAGACCATGGCTCTCATCAGCGCCACCACCGAGTACCAGTTCGGCTAACCCCCATCATCTATCAATCGCAAATCGGCGCAAACCGGCCATCGCAAACCGGCGCAAACCGGACGGAGCGGCCTTTCCAGACGAACTCAAGCCGGCCGCTCCGTCCCCGGCGATTGAATCCAATCTGCGACCATTAACAAGGAGCATACCCAATGACCTCCACGAAGAAAGATCCGGTCATCGTGGTCTTGCAGCTCACCGGCGGCAACGACTATTTCAACACGGTGATTCCCTACAACGACGCGTTGTACTACGACAACCGGCCGAGCATCCGCTACGCCAAAGAGGACATCATCCCCGTCACCGACGAGCTGGGTTTCACGCCCACGATGGGCCCCATCAAGGAGCTGTTTGACGAGGGGCAGGTTGCGGTGATTCACGGCATCGGCTACGCCGACAGCCCGCGCTCGCACTTCCGCAGCATGGACATCTGGCACACCTGTGAGCCGGACAAGGTTGGCACCGAGGGCTGGGCGGGCCGCGTGGCCCGCGAGATGGACCCGAACAAAGAGAACGTGCTGACGGCCATCAACTTTGGCCACGGCCTGCCCCGCGCGCTGGCCGTTCCGGGCGTGCCCGTCGCCGCCATCGCCGACCTGAGCACCTACGGGCTGCTGACCGGCATTGCCGACGTTGACCAGCGTTCCAAGGCGCTGGATTTGTTCTCGAAGATGTACTCGCCCACCGTGGGCGGCAGCTTCGTCAACGACTACCTGCGCTCCACCGGCACCGACGCCATGATTGGCGCCGACATCGTGAAGGTTGCGCCGGAGCGGTACAGCAGCAGCGTGGAGTATCCCAACAGCCCCATCGCCCACCACCTCCGCGACATCGCGCAGGTGTACATGGCCGACTTGGGCACCAAGATTTTCTACACGCAGCACGGCAGCTTTGACACCCACGCCGGCGAGGCCGCCGCGCATCCGGTGCTGTGGAAGGAAGTTTCCGAAGGCATCAGCGCCTTTTTCCAGGACATGAAGGAGCACAACACCGGCGAGAACATCGTCATGTACCTGTTCTCCGAGTTCGGCCGCCGCGTCCGTGACAACGGTTCCGGCACCGACCACGGCGCAGCCGGCGCGGCATTCGTCATCGGCGATGCCGTCAAGGGCGGCTTCTACGGCGAGTATCCGTCCCGGAAGAACGAAGACCTGGAGCAGGGCGACCTGGTTCCGAACTACGACTTCCGCGGCGCGTACTCCAGCATCATCGAGGACTGGCTGGGGATGGACGCCAACCCCATCGTGAACGGGGCGTTCCCCAAGATGGACTTCATCCAGAAGTAAGGCCACGCTCCGCAATACGGCGGCGGCGCGGCCATCCGGCAACGCCGCCGCTTTGACTAACGAATCGCAACTGGAGGATTAACTATGCCTCAGAATACCGTAGCAAGCGGTCGGGCATGGCTGTACGTGAAGAACGTGGGCCGCCAGAGTCAGGTGGGCATGGGCTTCAGCCAGCCGGTGGGCGTTGCCGCGCTGCCGGACGGCACCATGTACGTGGCCAGCCGGGGCGGTGAGCAGAACCCCAGCGCCCGCATCACCAAGTGCACCGTCGGCAACGCCGAGGGCAAGGGCGGTGAGGAATTCCTGGGCGAATTCGGTCGGGAAGGCATCGCTTACCAGGCCAACTCGGGCAGCCTGTTCATGTGGATTACCGGCATCGCCAACGACGCCGACGGCAACGTGTACGCGTCCGACGAGTGGAACAACAAGATTACCGTGTTTGACGCCGACGGCAACGTGCTGAAGCAGTGGGGCGAAAGCGGCGACGACGCCGGCCAGCTGAACGGCGCCGCCGGCCTGGCCTTTGACGCCGACCAGAACCTGTGGGTGGTGTCGGCCAAGACCAGCCGGGTGCAGAAGTTCAGCCGGGACGGCGACTACCTGGGCGGCTTTGGCACGAAGGGCAGCGGCCCGGCCGATCTGGAGATGCCCTCGGGCATCGGCATTGACAACAGCGGCGACCTGTACGTGGCCGACTGGGGCAACCACCGGATACAGAAGTACACCGCCGGCGGCACGCACCTGGCCACCTTTGGCAGCAAGGGCAGCCGCTCCGGTGAACTGAACCACCCGCTGGACGTTGACATTGACAACGACGGCGACGTGTACGTAGCCGACTGGCTCAACGAGCGCGTGGTCATCTACGATGCCGACGCCCGCCCGCTGGCGTACCTGAAGGGCGACGCAATCGAGGTTTCCGAGTGGGGGGACCTGTCGCTGAACGCCAACCCGGATATGGTCAAGGCGCGCCGCCGCGTCCCGGACCTGGAGCAGCAGCAGCGCACCTTCCGGATGCCAATGTCCTGCACCTTTGACCGGGCCAACAACCGGCTGGTGGTGTGCGACACCCTGCGCTCCCGGCTGCAAATCTATCAGAAGGACGACTCCTACCTGGACCCGCAGTTCAACCTGTAAGCCAGGCCACGCCCCAATCTGATAAACGGCCACATCAAAATAAGGGCCGCACCAACGGGAACCGGCGCCGCATTACTACGGCGCCGGTTCTTTTTGATAGGATGTACGCACACTTTATCGTTACTGGCCGGTCGCTACTAAACGGAGGTTTGTCCATTATGAAAGCTACTGCTCAACTGCGCCGGATGCTGGCGGCGGACGGTTTGATTGTGGCGCCTTTTGTGCTGAACGCGCTGCACGCCCGCATTGCCGAGGACGTGGGGCATCGGGCGGTGTATATGACCGGCGCCGGCACCGCCGCCGAGCGCGGGTTTCCCGACGTTGGCCTGCTCACGATGACCGAGATGGTGTCCAACGCCAAGTACATCGCCGACGCCGTTAACATTCCGGTCATCTGCGACGCCGACACCGGCTACGGCAACCCGCTGAACGTGGGGCGCACCGTTCGGGAGTACGAATCGGCCGGCGTGGCGGCAATCCATCTGGAGGACCAAGTGTTCCCCAAGAAGTGCGGGTTCTTTGCCGGCAAGCAAGTCGTCCCCGCTGCGGAGCACGTACAAAAGATACACGCTGCCCTGGACGCCCGCCGCGATCCTGATTTCGTCATCATCGCCCGCTGCGACGCCTACGCGGTGAACGGCTGGGCGGACACGGTGGAACGCTGCCATGCCTACATGGAGGCCGGCGCCGATTTGGTCTTTGTGGACGGCATCAAGTCGCAGGACGACATCCGGCGCTACGCCGCCGACTTGCCGGACGTGCCGCGGATGTACAACGGCGACCTGGCCACTACGCAAACGATGCAGGAATTGGGCTACAAGGTGATGATTTGCGGCAGCACCATCTGGCTTATCTACAAGCAGGTGCGGGCGGCCTACGAGGAACTGGCGGCCGACGGGATGGTTGACCCCAACCGCTACGGCACGCGCTGGGACGTGGCCAAGGTGCTGGGGCTGGACGCGGTGTACGAGCTGGAAAAGAAGTACGGCGTGCAGGACGTGGGCACCGACGTGGCAGCGCTGGCCATTGCGCAGGCCGAGCAGATGGCCGCCGACGCCGCAGTTCCGACTCCCGCCGACGATTAACCCCGATGGCCGAGGAACGCTACCGGCTGCTGTACGATGGCGCCTGTCCGGTGTGCCGCCGCGAAGTGCTGTGGCTGCACAACCGCCGCCCGGACGCCATCGCTGCGGTGGACATCGCCGACGCCGACTTTGACGCCGCCGCCTACGGCCTGCGCCCGGAGCAGGTGGACGCTGCCCTGTACGGCATCCGTCCCGACGGCAGCATAACGGTGGGCATGGACAGCCTGCGCGAAGGCTACCGGCAAGCCGGGCTGGGCTGGCTGATAGGGTGGACGGGACATTGGCCGGCGCGGCCTTTGTTTGACGCCTGCTATCGCAAGTTTGCCCGCAACCGTATGCGGATTGGGAGGTGGCTGGGACGGGAGGACGACTGCGGCGGACGGTGCGGGTTTTGAGAAGGGGCAGCAGGGCACAAAAAAACCGGGACGTATCCAGCCCCCGAAAGGCCAAACCGTCCCGGCCGGGGTTGGCAACCTGGCATTAAGCCTATACGCACCAACCTCCTAGCGAAGGTGCCAGAGGTAACGCTGCTACGCATTGCGTCTGACACCGATTAAATAAACGATATGCCGATAACGGCTACTTGTCAACGCTACCAGTAGATTGAGATGATTACAAAACGACTAGCCCATAGTACCAGAGTTCTCAAAGTGACCGCAAAGGCACGTTTAGAATGACCAGACGCAGAGCAGAGTTCGCGATTTTTTTACGGTCTGCCAGCGGGCGCCCGTTGAGCCCCGGCGGGTTGGCGTGATGTGGTTTATTCTGGCGCTGGGCAGTTCGATCAGCTTTTGCTTTGTCAGCGTTTGCGACAAGCGGCTGCTGTCGTTTCATCTGAACGGCGTGCCGCCGCTTTGTTTGTGGTGCGGCGTCTCCGGGATGCTTTACGGCAGCGTAACGCTGGCGGTGGCGGGCGTGCCGGCCGGCACGGCTTGGCAAGTTGCGGTGGCTCCGATTTGCTCCGGGCTGCTGATGGGCAGCGGGGTGGTGCTGCTGTTTCGCGGGATGCGGATTATGGAGGCGTCCCGCGCCGTCGCCATAGCGCAAATCGCGCCCATATTCGTGGCATTTCTGGCGATGGTGTTCCTGGGCGAGCGCATCTCGCTGGTGCAGTGGGGCGCCATCGGGCTGGTGGTATCGGGGGCGATGCTCATATCGATGCGGCTGTTTCAGATTACGCCGCACGACCGGCTGCGCGCGCGGGCCTCGGTGAACCCGTCCGTTGGGATTGGGGACCGACTGGCCGGCTTGACCGGCGCAACCAGTCTGGGGCCGCCGCTGCTGATGCTGAGCGCGTTGTGCTCCGGCGGCAGCTTTGTGGTCACCAAGGCCGCCTTGAACGCCGAGCTGCCGGCGCTGACTGCGTTCGCCATGCAGCAAACGGTGTCGGGCTGCGTGTTCCTCATCGCCGGATGGAGCGGCCGGCAGCGGCTGCTGGAGGCGGTTCGGCAGCCGCGCGTGCTGGGGATGCTCGTATTCGGCGAGTCATTAATGCCCGCCGTGTCCATCCTGCTGTCGGTGTACGCGTACAGCCTGGGCGACGCCTCGCTGGTGGTGGGGGTGCTGGCCACGCGCCCGCTGTTCGTGTTCATCGCCTCCACCACGCTCTCGCAGGTGCGCTGGCGCCTGCTGGACGAAACCCTCACGCCGAAAACGCTGGTCGTCAAAAGCATCTCCATACTGCTGATAGTAGGCGGCGTGGGCGCGCTGAGCCTCGGTTGACGCCGGGGGCGCTTACGTTAATGATTCGCAATTTGGCTTGAAATGCGGTTGATTCCGTCTATCAATCAACGAATAGCAGCCGCCGTAACAACGATGATGATTGACAACCGACACGATAACGCCTATTATTCACGGACAACTTTTGCGCCGAATAGCATCACGACAGCAAGCGGTGGTTATCGTGCGGAGCCTGGCAACCAATGGATGAACTTGACCTCAAGATAATCGGGATTCTCCAGTCCGACGGGCGGGCGTCCAACGCCAAGATTGCCCGCGCGGTGGGGGTCAGCGAAGGCACGGTGCGACGGCGGCTGCGTCGTCTGATTAAGGACGACATCGTGCACGTGGTGGCGGTTCCCAACCTGGAAAAGATGGGCTACGGCACCACTGCGCTGATTGGACTGGAAACCGGCCCCGGCAAGTCCGATGCCGTCGCCGAATCCATTGCCAACCTGGACGAAGCCCACTATGTCGTAGTGGCCACCGGGCCCTACGACGTATTCGTGTGGACGGCGCTGGAATCCGCCGAAAGCCTGGGCGATTTCCTGCGCACGCGCATCGGCGTAATTGACGGCGTGCAAAAGACGCAAACTTTCGTTACGCTCTCCACCAAGAAACGGTTCACCCGCCTGTAGCCGGCCGCTGCGATTGGTTACATTCAATGCCTGCCGTGCTATAATTTTCCGCATCAGGGAGAGGCGCAGCCCAAAGAACGCCAACCTCGCCCACAACACCATTCGCAGAGGGAATGCCGCTATGACCTACATCATTACCGAGCCTTGCGTGGGCGTTAAAGACGCCGCCTGCGTGGACGTCTGCCCGGTGGACTGCATCTACACCACCGACGATGACGATATGTACTACATCAGCCCCGACGAGTGCATCGACTGCGCCGCGTGCGAGCCGGTTTGCCCGGTAACCGCCATCTTTGCCGAGGAAGCGGTTCCGGAAATGTACAACGAATACATCCAGAAAAACTACGACTACTTCGGCCAGTAGTCACCCCGCCGGTAGCACAAACCTGCAAACAAAGGCAAGTGCTACCCGGCATCCCCCAAACACCGCTCCGGAGCAATACTCTGTAACGGAAAGAGTATATCCGACTTATACAGTCGTGCGATAAACGCTGACGGCAGGTTCAACGGCAGGAATTGAGCGAAACCTTTGCCGCACACGGAGCGACCCCGTGTTCCTGATACATCAAGACCAGCACAAGCGTGCTGCTGCCGCGCGTTACGTTAGCGGCAGTGGGGATTGCCACCATTTGCCGGTGTCGTTGACTGTTATGGAGTCCACCCACTTTACCCAGTCGTAGCCTCGTTTGTGCGGCTCTACCAGGCGGGCGGGGTAGCCGTGGCCGGCGGACAGGGGGTTGCCGTCCACCTTGACGGCCAGCAGGGCGCGGCTGGCTTCCGCCATGGAGTAGCGGCGGGTGTAGCCGGTGCGCGACTTTATGGTGATGCTGCCGGCACCTTGTTTCGGCAGGGCGCGGGACAGCAAATCCGATACCGACATGCCCGTCCATTCCCGCGTGGTGTACCAGCCGCCGGTGCAATCCAGCGTTGCCGTCAAGCGGTGCGTGGCGGCTTGCACTTCGTCAATCGTCAGCTGAAAGGGTCGTTCGACGTGGCCGTTGACGGTGAGGCGCCACGCTGCCGGGTCAACATACGGAACGGAGTCGTTGAGCCACATCGTTACCGGAAAATCGGCGCCATCCTCCGGATAGGAACCGGACTGCCGGCGGACGGCTCCGGGGCTGGCGGCCAGGATGCCGGCGAACTCGGTCACGCGCCACAGCATAAACCCGGCCAGGGCCAGACCGCCCAGCCGCAGCAGGTTGCGCCGGTCGGCCAGGTAGCGCGTGCGCAGGCTGATGCGGTGGCGCAGGGCGTGGGCCAGCAGCAGCGGCAGCAACAGCAGCGCCAGGTTCAGATGGATGGTCGTGCCCGAAAAGCCCAGCAAACTGTAAGAACCGAAATGACTCCAGGCCAAGCCCAATCCCATCACCAGCAGCAATCCGGCCAGCAGGATAATCGACCAGAGCATAGCCCGGCCGGAGGTGCGCCAGTTGTGCGGCGAGCGTAGGGAAGTCACGATATTGCGGGATTTCCAGAGGAACAGCGCCAGAATCGCAAAGCCCATAATCCGGTGCAGGTGCATGGACGCAAACCACTCCGGGTTGGAGTGAGTAAGCCCCAGGTAGCCGGTAATCAGCTCAGCGACAACCAGCACAATTAGCAGTATGTTGGCCCAGGGGTAACGCATTGCGGTTCTATAAGTATGTTTGATACCGTCAGCGGGGGCGCGGGCAATCGTGCCGGCATTATACACTTTGCCATGCCGGGTTTGGCCCCGTGTTACACTGCGGCGGCGTCCGGCATCCCGCCGGTCGTCAATCTGAATGCTGACACAAGCAGGGGGCAGGGTTATGCAGCCGTTGCGGGGTTTGCGGGTTTTGGGGGTTACGGTGTTTCTGGCCGGGCCGTTTTTGGGTATGACGCTGGCCCGGCTGGGCGCCGACGTCATCAAGGTGGAACTGCCGGGACGGGGCGATCCGGTGCGGGGCAATGGGCCTTTTGCCGGGCCGGACGGTATTCATTCGGAACAGATTTCCGATAATCACGTTGCCACCCGGTTTCTCAAACGCAGTCAGGGCGTCAAGAGCGTTACGCTGAACCTGCGCGCGCCCCGGGGCCGGGAGCTGTTTCTGCAAATGGCGCAGCAGTCCGACATCGTGCTGGAGAATCTGGCGCCCGGTTCAATGACCCGGCTGGGCCTGGGCTACGACGACGTGGCGGCGGTCAATCCGGGCGTCATCTACGCCAGCATCTCCGGCTACGGCCAGACCGGCCCCTACGCTGACCAGCCGGCCCACGACCCGCAGATTCAGGGGATGAGCGGCCTGATGGACATCAACGGCGAACCCGACGGGCCGCCTACCCGCGTCGGTTTTTACATTGGCGACCTAGTTACGCCGATGTTCGCCGCTACCAGCATTCTGGCCGCGCTGCGGGAGAAAGAACGCACGGGCCGGGGGTGCTACCTGGACGTTTCAATGATGGACACGCTGGCGTCGCTGATGCTGATGGAGAACCTGGAGGAGGACATCGCCGCCGGGGTTCCGCTGCGCACCGGCAACAACAGCCGCAGCGGGCCGACGGGGCAGTATGACGCCAGCGATGGGGCAATCATCATTACCGCCGCCAGCGATGACCAGTGGCGGCGGCTGTGCAACGCCATCGGTATGCCGGAGCTGGTGGACGACGCGCGGTTTGCCCGCTATCAGGTGCGCTCGGAGAACGCCGCCGCCGCCCGCGCCGAGGTGCAGGCGCGCGTAGGCAAGATGACCCGCGCCGAGGCGTTGGAATGTCTGTCCGCCGGCGACGTGCCCTGCGCCCCCGTCCGCACGGTGCCGGAAGTGCTGGCCGACGCGCACTTTCGGGAACGGGGCACACTGCGCCCCATGCGCAACGCCGCCTTTGACGGCGAGATTGACGAAGTGGCAGCCGGCTTTCCCGTCCTCTTTGACGGCCAGGCCCTGCCCGACGTCCCCGGCGCGCCGCCCCTGGGTATGCACAACGCCGCCGTGCTGAGCGAACTATGCGGCGTGGACGCGGCAGAGCTGGAGCGGCTGCGGACGGAGGGGGTGATTTAATCAACAGCAGTTACGCAAGCGTATTCCGTTCACCATGTATAGCTCTGCAAAAATGTCTTTCGGGAGGAAATAACAATGCCACGTATCAATACCAGGCCGCTGCGTTCGGTTATGTTTGTGCCGGGGAATAAGGAGGACTGGATGCGCAAGGCGCCGCAGTATGGTTCCGACGCGCTGATTCTGGACCTGGAGGACTCGGTGCCGGAGTATGACAAGGATGCGGCCCGCGCGCTGGTGGGCCGGATGATTGACGAGCTTTCGGAGCGCGGGCAGACGCTGTTCGTGCGGGTGAACCGGCTGGAAACCGGGCTGACCGGCTTTGACCTGGAGGCCGTTACCCGCCCCGGTCTGTACGGCATCCTGCTGCCTAAGGTGGAGACGCCGGCCGACGTGGTGGAGGCCGACGTGCTGCTGACTTATTTCGAGCGCAAGGCCGGTATGGAGCGGAACACCGTCTGCATCGACCCGGGGCTGGAAACGGCGTCGGGCATCCGAATGGCCTACGACATCGCAATGGCGTCGGAGCGGGTGGCGCACATGGGCGGCAGCGGCGGCAAGGGCGGCGACACGGCCCGCAGCGTCGGCTATCGCTGGACGCTGGAGGGCGCCGAAACGCTCTATCTGCGCAGCAAAGTGCTGATTGACGCGCGGGCGGCCGGCATCCAATGGCCCGTGAGCGGCGGCTGGTTTGACATCCGCGACCGGGACGGCCTGCGCTATTGGGCCAACAACCTGAAAGCGCTGGGCTACACCGGGATGCACCTGATACATCCCTCGCACGTGCCTATCGTCAACGAGATTTTCACCCCCACCGCCGATGAAATCGCCCACTGGCAAGGTCTGCTGGACGCGATGGAGCAGAGCCGGCGGGAGGGTACGGCGGCGGTTACCTACGCCGGCGATATGGTGGACGTAGCCCACGAGGAAACGGCCAAAGCGATGCTGGAGATGTGCCGCCGGCTGGGGCTGGTGTAATCCGATGCGGTTCTGGCTGCTGCCCGCGCTGGTGGGTATAATAACAATGTCGCTGGTGTGGGTCGTGTGGTATCTAACCAGGGTGCCCTGCGACCCGGCAACAGCGGTGGTCAATCAATGCAATCCAGGCGTGATAGCACGGTACATCAACGCGGGCATACTGACGCAGTGCCTGACGATGGGTTCGATTACCGCAACGCTAACGGGAGGAATTGACGTTTTGATGTTTGCACAAGAAAGGCGCGAACGCATCGCCGCCCAACAACGGGAGCAGGAACAACGGCAATTGCGGGAGGAAGAACGGCAACAGGCTGAGCAACGCATTGAGGAAGAACGCAGACGGGCCGACCAACGCATCGCAGAGATGATGGGCGAGCTACGCGAAGGACGCCAGCTGTTGCAAAATGTGCTTGACCGGCTCCCGGGGCCGGAACAGCCGGATACGAGCCGCAGCGACGACAGTGACGCTGTTGCCGGGAAGTGAGGGTGGCCTAGAACGTCTCTCCCGTTGCCCAGGCTTTTATCAGGTGGTGGGCGATGGCTATGGGGCCGGGGAGGGTTAGTTGGTCGCTGCTGCCGGCCAGCGCTTTCAGTACCTCGGCACGGTCGAACCACTTGACGTCGGTCATCTCCTCGTCGTCCATGTTGATGTCGGTGGTGTCGGCTTCGGCGATGCAGCCTATCATCAGCGACGATGGGAATGGCCAGGGTTGGGACGAGTGGTAGCGCACGTTTTTGACTTTGATGCCGGCCTCCTCCATCACCTCACGCGCTACCGCCTCCTCGATGGCCTCGCCCTGGTCCATAAAGCCGGCCAGGGCAGAGTAGGCCCGCATCCGCTGCAAGCGGCCCCGGGATTGTCCGAGCAGGCAGCGGTCGTTGGCAACGTCCACCACTACGGTGATGACTACCGGGTCGGTGCGGGGGAAGTGGCTGGCGTGGCAGCTGGGGCACTGGCGCACCTGGCCGCCGCGCCCCTTGTTGGTGGCGTGGCCGCACACCGAGCAAAAGCTGTGGCGCAGGTTCCAGTCCAGCTGCGCGCGGGCCTGGGAGAGCATCCCGGCGTTCTGGCCGGACGTAGTTTCGCCGGCGGTGCGGCAGTCCTCGAAATGCCAGCCGGTGGCGTCGGCAACTTGCGCGGCGATGGCCTCGTGCTGCGACAAGTCAACGGCGAAATGGCAAACGTCGTCCAGCATCCCCAGGAACACCCACTCGGCATCCGGCGGCAGCGGCGTTACCTGTGCGGAGTTGAGCCAGCCCAATTCGGGCGTTGTTCCGTTGGTAAGCAGCACGTTCAGGTTGCGAAAGGGCAGAAAGCGGCTACTGGCGTCGGACGCCATCCGGCTTATCCAGTCCTCATCGCGCCGCTCGCGCTCGCCGCGGTCCAGGGGGTTGTTGGCGAAAATGTGGGGTGATGGCATCGGTTAGTTCACCTGCTGGCCGGCGTCGGCGCGGCTGATTATCGGGGCACTCCGGTATGGTATCACATCGTGCCGGGGCGGCCGGTTCAGGCGTCCGGCGGGCGGGAGTGGCGGACTGCGAACTCCTCCTCCGGCGAATAGACCAGCCGTTTGCGGCCAATGACGGCAAAGTACAGCAGGCCGGCGGCGAACCAGACGGCGCAGCCGTACACGCCCACGCGGTAATCGGAGTTCAGGAACAGAAAGCACAGCGTGGCCAGCGCAATCACCCCGGCTATGGCGGCGCCGATGTTCCCCAGGGGGCTGACGTAAGGCCGGTCGATGTGGGGAAAGCGTCGCCGCAGCTGGATAAAGGCAACCATCTGCATCACGTAAGCGATGACGGCGCCGAAAACCGCCATGTTCAGCAGCACGGCTCCGACGGGCGTATCGGCGCCAAACCAGTCGTCGCCAAACTCAATCAGCAGCGCAATGCCGTAGCCGATGACGGCGCCGGCAATCAGCGCCGCGTAGGGCGTCCGGCGCTTGGGCAGCGTCACCGACAGGCCGCGCGGGAAGTAACCGGCCCGGGACAGCGAGTAGATGTTGCGCCCGTAAGCGTAGATGATGGTGTGAAAGCTGGCGACCAGGCCGGCCACGGCCACCAGGGCCAGCACCGACGTGCCGATGCCATCGCCGAAAATCGTCGTGAAAGCCAGGAACAGCGGCTCATCAGACTGTCCCACCGCCGCCGCGCCGGGGGCGATGCCGGCGTTGAGAAACAGGGTGAGGACGGAGGCGACAATCAGCGCAAGGATGCCCCAGAGCAGGGCTTTGGGCATATCCCGCGTGGGGTTGCGGGATTCCTCCGCCGCCAGTGGCAGCTGCTCGATGGCCAGGTAAAACCAGATGGCAAAGGGCAGCGCCTGGGCAATGCCGCCCCAGCCAAAGGGCAGCCAGCGGGAGTTGCCGCCGGTGGGCGCAATGTTCAGCGCCGCATCCCAGCTGAAATGCGGGATGGCGCCAATCCAGAACACCAGCAGAATCCCCAGCGCCAGAAAGGTGATAAAGACGGAAAACTTGAACGTAGCCTCCACGCCAACGATATTGAGCCCGACGAAAAGTACGTAGAAAATCAGCCACCAGACCGGCGCGGGAATATCTATTCCCAGCAGGTTGTTGAATACTGCACCTATGTAGCCGCCGATGCCGACGACGATCACCGCCGGCGTCAGCACGTACTCGATGTTCTCGGCCAGGCCGGTGATAAAGCCGCCCCAGGGGCCCATCGCCGTGCGTCCGAAAGAATAGGCGCCGCCGGTGTGGGGCAGGGCCGGCGACATCTCGGCAATGGAGTAGCAGATGCCCAGGTACATCACCGCCACGATGCCCGTAGCCGCCAGCAGGCCGCCAAAGCCGCCGACGCTCAGCCCAAAGTTCCAGCCGAAAAAATCGCCGGAAATAACCGCGCCCACGCCCAGCGCCCAAAGCGACCAAACGCCAGCATAACGCCGCAAACCACGCCGGGCAAAATACTCATCACCGGCAACATGATACTCCACCGAACCGGAACGGCGGTTGTCGGGGTCGTTGTTCATAAAGGCATAGCTATCAAAGTGTGTAGGGATGGCATTGGTTGGCGCACCTGATTAGTTGCTGTAAGGGGCTAATCGCTCGGCGGCGGTTCGTCAAAAGGCCGGCCCCGGGCCTCGGCGTCCATACGACGCTGATTCCATGCCCGCCACTCGGCATTGCTCTCGGCACGGCCTTCAACACGGCCCTCAACGCGACCCTCAACGCGGCCTTCGTCCCGGCGGGCTTCAATGACCGGAATGACAAAGCGGTTCACCATGGCCTGGTACAGCGACATTAGCAACTCTCCTGTAAGGTTCAATGGGCGAGTCAGTAACATTGACAGTATAGCAATTCCGATGGCGACGCCGCTGAAATCGTACAGGGCGGCGAGGGCGAAATCGCCGGCGGTTTGCCACCAGGGGATGTCCGGCCCGGTATTTGCGGCGTTCCATTGGGCGGTTGGTTCGTTGAGCGTTTTATAACCGATGTAGGCCAGCGCGACAAGCCACAGCAAGCTAACCAGGCGGAAAAAGGTTCGAGCATCGCGCCGGTAGATGCTCCAGATGGACTCCCGGTCCTCGGGCTGCGGCGTAGCCGGAGGCAGAAGTTTGGCGGCCAGACGGCGAGGCCAAGATGGTAACATATTGGGTTGCTGTGCCTATGACGCGAACGGTATTGCAGTCTAACCAGCATCGCCTTGCCTGGTTATGCGCTTAATGAGTGGTCTGCAAGGCCGACTGGTTACCTTGGCGCATACGAGCTTGTGTGTAAATTTCCAACGCTTGGTCGCCGGCCCAAGTTAGGTTGACCAGTTCGTTGATGTTGTCAACCATCAGCTCTTTGGCATGGGCGATTTCCTGCCGGTATTCTGCTAAATGGACACGACGGTTGTTCTTGCGTATGTTGTGGTGGGGACACATCGGCGCGCGATTGGTAATCTGGTTGCTGGAGCCTTCCTTGCTTTTAGGGTCGTGGTGGTCAAGGTGAAAGTTACGGGTGGTCTTGATGATTGAACCGTCCGGCCGGCGGTTGGCGAAACCGCAGCACCATGCTTTGTAGTCGGATAGTTCCAGCAACATTTGGAGCATTTCCGGTTCCGGGATAATGCTGGCCGGAGTTTTGTATTCGACGGGCGGCGGCTCCTTCATATCAATGCGCTGTTCCGGGTCTTCGTCGGTGCGTTCCGGCAGGTTATGCGGGCCGGCGGTGACAATGTTGGCCTCCGTCAGCAATACCGGCTGTTCCGTCTGCTGCTGTCCATCTACCTCGTAGTGAAACTTGGCGAACTGGCGACGGAGTACCGTCAAGGCACGGGGCGATATGTCGCAGGCAATCCACTGTCGCCCGTTACGCTCCGCAGCGACCGGGACATAGGCGCAACCAGCGAAACAATCCAAAACCACGTCCCCCGGGTTGGTGCTTGCCTTGATGATGCGCTCAGCTAATTCGGTAGGCTTTTGTGTAGGGTAGCCGGTACGCTCTTTGCCGCCAGCTTCGTCGATATCGTCCCATAGGTTGTTGCGGATGCGCCCCGCTTTCGGGCGTACCTTGCGATACAACCGATTATCCCGAACAACCAGTTCACCGTTACGGTCTAATTCGTCCATCCGGGCTTTACCTACTTTCCATCCTGAGGGATGTGGCGGGAAAAACCCGTTGTATTCGTAGCACAGGTTGGGGCGAGGGCTGGCGCTAGGACGATTGTATGCGACATCCAGATAGTAAGGGCCTTTGCTGTCCTCCATTTTGAACGCTTTGGCCACATAATCGGAATCGTAAGGTTCCATCACCCGGCCCATATCAAAGAAAGCATCAGTAGTCTTGGCATAAAACAGAATGGTATCTGTGTTGGAGTTGTAAGTACGGGGCGCGAATTGGGAGCCTTTGAATCCTCTAGTTGTGCGCTTCCAAGTGATTTGACTCCGGCGGTTATTGTCGCCAAATATGGCATCCAGCGTCAGACGCAGGTAACTGTTGGCATCGCCGTCACAGTGCAGGTACAGGCTGCCGGTAGGTTTCAGGATGCGGTGCATTTCAATCAAGCGCACTGCCATATAGCAAAGGTAGGCGGCCGTGTCCATGCCGCTGGTGACTTTCGCAGCTTCTATGACACGGTTCAGGCTTTCGTGCTGGGTTTCAATCCGTTTCACCCAATCCTCATGGACGTCATCCCGGTATGACCAAGCATCCTTGAACCGCGCATCTCCGGCGTTAGTGGGCCAGTTGATACCGGCGTCGCTGGCCTGCTGCTCGTTAGTTATGCCCCAGCCGGCCAGCATATCAATCTCCTGCCGCAACTCGGCATCGGTAAGCGGCGGCTTGATTTTGCCGACGAAAGTCCTCCGCTTTTTGAAAGGCGGGTCAATGCAGATTAGGTCAATGCTCTCGTTGTCCAGCTGCCGCAGCAGGTTGAGGTTGTCTGCAATAAACAGACGTCGATTGAGCGGGTGCTGATTTGCTTGTGCAGTCATAGGTATAGCTCCTGGTGATTCCAGCCGCGACGAGGGCCATAACGGCCTGCTCACGGCGGCATATTTGCCTGCGTACCATCATACAGGAGCCGATGCGCTGGCAAACTGGCTGGCGGTCACTATTTTGCCCGCCCCATCCGCAGGGCGTGGGTTGGCGCCAGCCGCTGCCGCACCGGGTCAACGACCAGCAGCGCGCCCTCCAGGGTGTATGCTCCCAGCAGGGCGGGGGCGCCTTCGCTGGCAAAGATGGCCAGGGTTGGTGTGTAGATGCCCTCCACCCGGACGTGGACGATGCCGAGTTCGTCCTCCACAACGCTGCCGTCGGCTAATTCCGACCGGATACGGCGGTAGGGGGCTATTCCTAATTCGCGCAGCAGTGTTACCGGCAGGCAAGTGTAAGTGGAGCCGGTATCGACCAGGGCGTCCACTGTTTCGGAGCGGCTGCCGTCTGCGGCGATGACTTCAATTGGGCAGCTGAACGTTCCCATATCATCCTCCTGACGCCGAGGGGTATTCCGGGCGGCGGCGTTCGCGCAGGGCGGCTAGTCCTTCTTTTACGTCGTCGCCGAAAAATCCCAGGGCCTCGGCCAGCAGGGAGTAGTCGAAGGAGGTATGCCCGGCTTGGCGCAGCCATTGGTTGAGGGCGCGTTTGGTGAAACGGATGGCCGGCTGGGGGCCGTCGGCGAGGCGTTTTGCCACGCGCATTGCGGTGTCCATAAGCTCGGCGCGGGGGACGGCCATGCTGACCAGGCCGATGCGCTCGGCCTCTTTGCCGTCGAGAAAGTCGCAGGTAAGCAGGTAGTACTTGGCTTTGGCCATGCCGCAGAGCAGGGGCCAGATGATGGCGGCGTGGTCGCCGGCAGCAACGCCCAAGCGGATGTGGCCGTCGGTGATGCGGGCGTCCTCGGCGGCGATGGAGATGTCGGCCATTAGCGCCACCGCCAGGCCGGCGCCCACGGCGACACCGTTGATGGCGGATATGACGGGCTTGTCCAGGTTCAGGATGTTATAAACGATGTCGCCGGCCTCTTTGGTGTTCTGGGCGACGATGGCCGGGTTGTCGATGGCCTGCTCAATCATCTCGAAGTCGCCACCGGCGGAGAAAGCATCGCCGGCGCCGGTAACGACGGCAACGCGCACCTCCGGGTCGGCGGCAATGTCCAGCCAGATGCGGCTAAGTTCGTTGTGCAAGCGAAAGTTGGTCGAGTTCAGCGACTCCGGCCGGTTCATCGTAAGAGTGATGATGCCGTCAGACTTCTCGATGAGCAGATGCTGGTATGAAGAGTAGTCGGTCATGTGATGTGTTGTCCCATTCTAGTGTGTAGTTTGCGGTTAATCATCGGCTGGCGTGGGGTTAAACTCGGGCGGCAGGTCGAAGGTGAGGCTGCCGTCGGGCCGGTGGCTGTGGGCCAGAATCGCCCGCATCAACTGGCCGTGGTTGCGATCCATGTCCTGCTGTAGTTGGTCAATGTTACGTTCCATGTCCTGCTGTAGTTGGTCAATGTTACGTTCCATGTCCTGCTGTAGTTGGTCAATGTTACGTTCCATGTCCTGCCGCAGTTGGTCAATTTTGTAATCCGTGGCTTGCCCCTGCAATCTGACTTCTGCTTGCAGGCCGCCAAGTTCCCGTTGCAGGCCGCCGAAATCCCGTTGCAGGCCGCCCATGCGCAGCCAGAGCGCGCTAATCATCCCCAGCATGGCGATAATCAGAAGCCCGTAGAAGCCGATGATGACGGCTACGAGGGACCAGGGTGCGTTGAAACCTTCAGTAGGCATTTACATTCCCCGCTTGGCGCGCGGTTGGATGGCGGCGGCTGCGCCGATTTTACCAGACGATGCGTGCGTCCTGTAGGGCGGTCAGTTCGGCCTCGTCCATGCCCAGCAGGCCGCAGAATACCTCGCGGTTGTGTTCGCCCAGGTCGGGAGTCCAGCGCAGTGGTTCGGTGGGGGTTGCGGAGAAACGCCAGGGCGGGGCAACTGCGCGCTGCTCGCCTTTGACGGGGTGGATGCTCAGCGGGAAGGCGTTGCGCTCGGCCAGGTGTGGGTCGTCCATTAGCGCATCAGCGGACAGGGACGGGAAGGCGGCTACGCCGGCCGCTTGCAGCAGGCCGGTTACTTCGGCAGCGGTGCGGGTGGCCGTCCATTGGGACAGCTGTTGCTCCAGAGCATCCTGATTCTGCCAGCGCAGGTAGGCGTCGCCGTAGTCGTCGGCGTCGGCCCAGGCCGGGCTGCCCAGCGCATCTTTCAGGGACTGCCACTCGGCATCGCTGGCGACGGCAATCGTCACCCAGGCGTCATCGCCCTGGCAGGGGAACACGCCGTGCGGAGCCATGGCGTCGTCCCGATTGCCCAGGCGCGCGGCGCTCCGGTCGTTCATAGCGGTGTCCATCAGGGTATGGCCCATGAAGGCGGTTGCGATGTCGCGGACGGCGACGTCGGCCCGCTGTCCAATCTGGTGGCTGCGGTGGGCGCACAGCGCGGCGACGGCTGCGAAAGCGGCCATCATCCCGCCGGTGTGGTCCATGGCGTGGCGCAGCTCGACGGGCGGGCCGTCGGCGTAGCCGGTCATATAGCCCAGCCCGCCCAGCGCGGCGAACATGGGCGCATAGCCGGCATAGCGGGCCTCGGGGCCGGTCTGTCCGTTGGACGACAGCGACACCATGATGATGTCCGGCTTAATCTCCCGCAGCTGCGGATAGCCCAAGCCCAGCCGATCCATGACGCCGGGCCGGAAGTTCTCCAACGCCACGTCGGAGATGCGCACCAGGTCATAGGCCAGTTCCAGCGCGCGGGGTTCCTTGAGGTTCAGCGTTACGGAGCGTTTGCCGGCGTTGACCTGCTCAAACGAGGACGGCGGCTTGCCGTACATGGCGTGAGGGCGGCGGGTAATGTCCAGCCGGGCCGCCGACTCTATCTTGATGACGTCGGCGCCCAAAGACGCCAGTATCATGCCAGCAAAGGGACCGGCGGCGTGGACGGAGAAATCGGCGACGCGCACGCCGGCGAGGGGAGCGTATCCTCTGTCCATCACAATCCTCCACCGATGCAAAGGTGTTTAGAGTGCGTTACAACTGCGCCGGACTGCACCTCAGGGGCGGGTCAATCTTGCGCAGCGTCGTCGTCCTTGTCGTACTGTTCCAGGTACTCGGATACTATCTCCGGCACTTGTTCCGGAGCAGCTCGGGCCAGCTTTGATAACAGAAAACGAAGCTCCGCCCGCGCTTCGGCACGCGCCTCGGCCCTCGCCTCGGCACGCGCTCCGGCCCGTACCTCCTCACGTCCCTCGGCCCGTAATCGCTCATGCTTGCGACGGCGTTCCGCCAGTGCTACGAACATTTTTACCTCTAATTCCGTCAGGATTGCCAGCGACAGGGACACGAAGGCGCCCCATTCCCATAATTCCATCACCGCTGGCGGCGTTTCTTTCCAACCCCAGCTGTGGTCGGTGACCAGTAAAGTCAGCAGGTTAACCGGCCAGATGCCCAGGATTATGAACGGTATATGCTTTATCGCCGCCAGTGGTATGTCCATAATAACCTACAGCGGGCCGGGAGATGACTGCAAAACCTTGATACCTGGAATTACGGTAGCGGGGCAGGTTTCGCAGTCATCTCAGTCGGTGGCTGGTTTGGCCGTTAGTAGTACACGGCGTTGCTGGTGCCTCCGCCGGCGGCGATTAGTTCTCCGGAGATGGCCCATGCTTTGTCGGACGCCAGGAATGCGGTCAGGTAGCCAATCTCGGAGGCATCGACCATGCGGCAGATGTGGTTGCCCCGGGGCGAGCCGGGGGCGAAATCCTGCCGTTCGGCCTCGTCGGGGGATACGCCAAGTTGCTGGGCGCGGGCTTCCAGCAGGCTGGGCGTGCGCTCGGTGCGGGTGGTGCCGGGGTGGATGCAGTTGACGGTGATGCCAAACTGGCCCAGCTGCGTGGCCAGCGTCTTGGTCATGTGAACCATGGAGACGTTGCGCGCGCCGCCGGACAGGTTGCCGGCGTTGCGGGCGTTGAGGCCGCTGATGTTGATGATGCGGCCATAGCCCTGCTCTTTGAGCAAAGGAATCGCCGCCCGCGCGCAGCGGAGCGCACCCATAAACTTGACGTCAAAGTCGCTAATCAAGTCCTCGTCCACCAAGTTCTCGAGGGGGCCGGTGGCCGAGGGCGAGCCGCCGGGCAGCGAGGCGCTGTTGACCAGAATATGCAGGCCGCCCAGGGTCTGCGCGGCGTCGTTGATAACCCGGTCCACCTGGTCGCGCTGCGTAGCGTCAAAGGACATGGGGATGGCCCGCCGCCCGGTGACCTCGGCGATTTCCGCCGCCGCCTTTTCCAGGTCAGGCATCGACCGGGACGCTACCACGACGTCGGCCCCCTCGCGGGCCAGTTCCAGCGCAATTGCCTTGCCAATGCCGCGGCTGGCGCCGCCCACAAATGCCAGCTTTCCTTCCAATCCGAAATCCATCGGGCAACCTCCATTAGTCGATACGGTAGTTATCCGGGCATTGCACCCGGCGCTAATGGCGGCATTCTAACACGGGCGGCAACCCGGCCCGCACTGTGGACGGCGTTCAGCGCATAGACTGTATCCAGCTTACCGGATTACCAGCACGGGCACGTTGGAGTGGCGCACTACCCGGTCGGTGACGCTGCCCAGCACGACGCGGCCCACTCCGCTGCGGCCATGGGTGGTCATCACCACCAGGGAGGGCTGCTCGGCGGACTGGTCGATGATGGCCTGGGCTACGTTGTTATGCAGCTGATGGACGGAGGCGACGCCGTGGGCGTGGTCGATGGCCAGGCGATTTTCCACGTCGGCCAGGTAGGCGGCGACCTGCTCGGCATCGTCAGCCACCAGCTCATCGGCGGTTACCGGGTCGAAATCCACTATGGCGCCCATCTCGGCGGTGGTGGAGATAAGCTGGTGCCGGTAGTAGTCGCCGGGGGGCGTTACCCGCAGCAGGGTAATCCCGGCGGACAGCGCAGAGGCGATGCTGGCGGCGTGGGACAGCGACAGTTCGGCCAGGGGCGAGCCGTCCACCGGCGCCAGCACGGTGCGGATGGAACGCTCCGGCGCCGCCGGCCCGGTTACGGTGGCGCGCACGATGAGCATGGGGTTGGGGATGGTGTGCAGCACTTTGTCGGTAACGCTGCCCATCGCCCAGCGCGCAATGCCGCCGCGCCCGTGCGTGGACATGACCACTAGGGCGGTTGGATCAGTGCTGGCCTGGGCCACGATGACGTCGGCCGGCGTCCCCCGGAGAGTAGAGATTGACACGGTATGTCCGTCGGATTCCAACTGCTCCCGGATGGGGGTCAGATTCCTTTCGGCCCGCTGCTGCGCTTCGGAAACCATCAGGTCGATGGCCCGCTGCGACCGCGCGCCCAGCACCGCCGGGGGCAGGATGTGGAAAGCCTGTACCAGCTCGATAGGCACCGACAGCGACCCGGCAACGAGTCGGGCGTAAGGCAAAGCCTGCTGGGAAAGCTCAGAGCCGTCGAGCGGAACGATTACTTTTGAGTACATGGGAACGGTATTCTCCAATGATAGATTGACGCGTATGGCAGATTAGCACGCCGGCGCCAGTGCGACACCAAACGCGCGCCCTACCATTCTAACACCCACCGGCTGGGGAGATGGACGGCAGGAGCAGGCCCACAAGCTATCATTTTGCGCGATTACCCCTTTGTCATTCTGAGCGTAGCAAAGAATCCCGACGGCGTAGCGCAGACTTTGGGGGAACGCCGCTGCTACGCTATCGAGATTCTTGGCTGCGCTCAGAATGACAATAAGGGACGTTCAGAGTGACAGCGGCAGCCCACGCTCATCGTACAGTTCTTCCTGCCAGACTTTGGAGGGCGGGTTAGTTTCGTCATATTCGTCAGGGTGTTCCTCACGCCAACGACGGCCGGCCGCGCTTAAGAGTTTATACTCTTCCGTTATTTCGGCAACGGGCATCTTGCGGCGTGGCAGGGGCGCTTTGGCCTCCAAGTCATCCAGCGCCATTTTAAGCACTTGCTCCGGCCCGTCCGGGCCGGCAAAGCCGAGCCGCTGCGCCAAGTCGGCGATGCGGGCGGCAGTTTCGGGTTTCAGTGTGGCTGCCATGTTGTGAGCCTGGCGGCTATGGTGATGGCGCGGCTTGGACAAACACATCGGCGGGGTTGACGCCGCAGTGATTCAACAGGGCTTTGGTGTTCCTCATTGCGCCATTACTACTGACTCTCCCCTCAATTACTACCGCCTCTCCTTCAATGTATCGTGGTTCGATAAATGATCGGCCTGATTTATGGATAGGCTGTGTACTGGCCACATGGCGAGAACCGCCCGGAACTGGAACCGGCAGGTTATCTTGTGTGAGCAATCCTTTTGACCATAGCCAGCTTGCCGTTCTTTGAACCAGATGCCGCCAGTATTGCATTGGATGCTCACTTCCATCGGAAAACCGAATCAGCGATGGCACTTTTGCAACGCCAGTATGAGCAAAAGACGACAGCGGAACCCAACCAATCGCTGACGGGTTGGTGGCAAGCATCGGTTGTCCTATCGATTCGCTAACAGTTGGTACCAATGGGGGCTCCGGTTCCGCAGTCAAAATTGGCTCGCTTGCCGGCACCGGCTGCCCAGATGACAAGTTGGGCCGCCAGAGCAACAGCAGTTTCAGCACGATTTCGTTGGCCAGGTCATCAGCGATGGATACATACAGAATGCGCCGATCTTTGAACGCCATACCAGGGCTATTCAAATCATAGCTGTGCCAGCTACTGCCATCGGTCAGAATCGCGTAAGGAATGCCATCCGTAAAGGCATATCGTACCAATTGGTCTATACTCCGATCATTCTCCAAAGGCGTGCCCAAGCTCTTTGCCTCAACAAAAGCCACTGGGTTACCATTGGAGGCGAGCAAAGCATAATCGGCTCTCCCGCTGCTCACGGGCCGCTCCGGCATTACCACTGCCGGGTCGGATGTATCCCAGCCCAGCGCCTGCAAAAGCGGGTCAATCAGAGCCATTCGGGTGCGGGTTTCGTTTTCCCGCAGGGCGGGGCCGTGGTCGCGGATGCGCTGTTGCAGCGTTTCAATAACGCTGACCAAATCATCGAGCGGCATAGTGTTGCTCCATAGTAGTGGTGGCGCTCATCATACCACATCAGTAAGGTTCGCTGACCCGAGGGCCCGGTAACAGCCTGCGGGTAACCCGCCTCACAAAGTCGTCGTCACACACCGCTTTCCCAGGGCATATGCCTCTTCCAGATTGCGAACTCGCGCCACCCCTCCGGGAATCCCATAGCGCGGTGTGGGATGGAACGGTAGGCCGTTGATTCTATGAAAGCGCAGAGGCGTTCCGGCCAATCTCCGTTGGGCGTGATGACTTCCATCAGGTGAATGATGATTACGAGTGCGTTATAGATTTTTCCGCGTGCATCTTTGTTGAACGCCCTTGCCGTATCTCTGGAACCTCCCATTTCCAGCGGTATTCGTAGCTTAGTGTTTAATGTCAAGTTCCAGATGCGCTTGTGATGCGCGCACGTATTCCGAATCAACGTCAAATGCTTCAGAGCGCTATGGAAGGTTTTTTCGTTTATACCATAATTGACTGATATAGAATGCCGCGCTGCCCGGTCAGAGAGGATTGAGTACCACTTTGATAGCCTCCCGAAGGACATCGTAGGCGCCAGTTCCCAGATGCTGGCAGAGTGGAAGTCCGGCTCTTCCTGTCCACGAAATCTGTTGTAGTTCCGCTCAAGCCCCTGTAGATTAGATCTGTAGTAAGACGGATTAAACAGCCCATCGTCCAAATGGGCATACTCGCCCTTGACGGATGTCTGCACCAACTGGCGCGACCACTGGTTGCGTATCGAGATTTCTACGTAGCTCAACGCTTCCAGCAACAGAGAGCGGAACCGCTGGTCGAACGTATAAAGCGTCATTACCTGGTCGAACGAAGCGCATCGTCGGAAAAGGGCGTCGGGATTCGGCTCGGTCTGAAACGGCCACGAATACTCCATCAAGCGATGAAAGCCAATGTGGGTAAGGCACCGAGCCGCGAAATCGGCGTCGGGTACGGCCATGCCCCGTTCAATCAGGGCTTTCATTTGGCCATCTATGGTTTGCGATGCGCCGCTGCCTGACTGGAAGGCCATACTACACAAAAAATGTCCCCCCGTGGTGCGCCGATCTTACGGGAGGCGTGGGGGGTTCTGTCAATTGCTAAGCTATCATGCGCAGCGTTTCCTGTCAACGCTGTAATTCAGAAAAGCAATGCCCCCCCGTGGTGCGCCGATCTTACGGGAGGCGTGGGGGGTTCTGTCAATTGCCAAGTTATCATGCGCAGCGTTTCCTGTCAACGCTGAAAAATCTCACCGGGGCGAATTGCCATCCGCCCCGGCACCCGCTAACGGGACTAGTCTTCCAGCGTGGTTATGTCACCCGGGTCCAGGCCCAGTTCCTGGGCTTTTAGGAGGCGGCGCATTATTTTGCCGGAGCGGGTTTTGGGGAGGGTGGGGGTGAACTCGATTTCCGATGGTACGGCGATGGGGCCCAGTTCGCGGCGGACGTGGAGTTGCAGTTCGTTAATCATCCGGTCGGAGCCTTCGCTGCCCATGCGCAGGGTTACGAATCCTTTGATGGCTTCGCCGCGCAGGTCGTCGGGCTTGCCGATTACGGCGGCTTCGGCTACCTCCGGGTGCGACACCAGCGCGCTTTCTACTTCGGCGGAGCCGATGCGGTGGCCGGCTACGTTGAGCACGTCGTCGGCCCGGCCCACTACCATGTAGTAGCCGTCGGCGTCGCGCAGGGCCACGTCGCCGGAGAAATAGACGCCGGGCACCTGGTTCCAGGTTTGGGCAAAGCGGTCGTGGTCGCCCCACACGGTGCGGGAGAAATGGGGGAACGGGCGCCGGATGACCAGCATCCCGCCCTTGTCCGGCTCGGTGATGGGCTGGCCTTCCCGGTCAACGATGTCCATTACGGCACCGGGCAGCGCCTTGCCGACGCGTCCGGGGCGGGTGGCCATCGTCGCCATCGTGCCCAGGCAGGGGCCGCCGGTTTCGGTTTGCCACCAGTTATCCACCATGTGCGCCCATTCGCCGCTGCCGCAGATGTGTTCGTAGGCCCAGCGCAGCGCCTCCGGGTTCAGCGGCTCGCCGGCGCAGGTGAGGAAACGCAGGGAGCGCAGGTTGTAGCGGCTGGCCGACTCGGCGCCGTAGCGCATCAGCATCCGCACCACCGTGGGCGCCGTGAATATCACGTTGACGCCGTACTTCTCGATGACCTCGTAGAACACGTCGTTGTGGGGATAGTCGGGCGCGCCCTCGCGGAACACCGTAGTCGCGCCGGCCACCAGCGGCGCATAGACGATGTAACTGTGGCCGACGACCCAGCCGATGTCCGACAGACACCAGAACACGTCGTTGTCCTTGATGTCCCAAAAGGTCTTGAAGTGGTAATGCGTGCCCACCATGTAGCCGCCGTGGACGTGCACCACGCCCTTGGGGCGGCCGGTGGTGCCGCTGGTGTAGAGGATGTACAGCGGGTCCTCGGAGTCCATCACCTCGGCGGGGCAGTCGGTGGAGCTGCGGGCCAGCAGTTCGGCAAAGTCGGTTTCGCGGTCGGAAAGCGCGTCGCGGGGGATTTCGCGGCGCCAGACGATGACGTGTTGCAGGCTGTCGCAGCCGACGACGGCCTCATCCGCGATGCCTTTCAGGTCAACCCGGCCGCCCCGACGGTAGCCGTAATCGCCGGTAATCAGGGCTTTGGCCGCGGCGTCCTGGATGCGGTCGCGCAGGGAGCCGACGCTGAAACCGGCATAGACCACGCTGTGGATGGCGCCGATGCGGGCGCAGGCCAGCATACTGATGACGCCCTCCGGCGCGAGGGGCATATAGATGACCACGCGGTCACCCTTGCCCACGCCCAGCGACTTCAGGCCGTTGGCCATGCGGTTGACCTGCTGGGCCAGCCGGGCGTAGGTATAAACCTGCTCCGTGCCATCCTCGCCCAGCCAGATGAGGGCGGCCTTGTTGCGCCGCTCGGTGGTCAGGTGCCGGTCGAGGGCGTTGTAGGCGATGTTGGTTTGCCCGCCCACAAACCAGCGGAAGTTGGGGTAGTCCCACTGGAAAACGTCGTCCCAGCGGCGGAACCAGTGCAATTCGGAGGCGGCCTCGGCCCAGAACCCCTCCGGGTCGGCCACCGAACGGGCGTACACGGCGTCGTAGTCGGTGAGCGTCGCCTGGCCGGAAACGTGCGGCGGCGGCAGCAGCTCGCCGGACTCCTGGAGTAGATGGTCAATCTGTCCCTGCTGAACCATTATAAAGCCTCCTGTTAGCATCGTGAGCGCCGCCCGGCAATCGCGCCCCGCGCCGCCGGAATCGTTTTCTCTATTGTAACCCTCTTACATTGTAACCCCACCAGCGCCAATTTGACTTTGCTGCTGCGCCGGCTTTCGTCCGGCCCGTGTATCATATCCCCAACTAACAGCAAGGCTGCGCTTGATTGCGGAACGCAGCAGAGGGGGCGCTATGAGTGGTTCCAATGATAATACGACGATTGCGGTGGTGATCCACGGCGCAACGGGCCGGATGGGGGCGGAAACCGTGCGGGCGGTGTCCGGCGCGGATGATATGACGCTGGCGGGCGCCACCTGCCACACGCCGCGCGGCGACATCCTGAACACCCCCGCCGGCAGCGTGCCGCTGTCCACCGACCTGGCCGGTATGCTGGACGCCGCCCGGCCCGACGTGATGGTGGAGTTCACCCACGCCGACGCCTGTATGACGGCGGCGCCCCTGGCGGCAGCGCGGGGCATCCACATGGTGCTGGGCGCCAGCGGCCTCAACGCCGAGCAGCTGCAATCTTTGGACACGATGAGCCGGGAACACGGGGTTGGCGTCATCGTCGCGCCCAACTTTGCCCTGGGCGCGGTGGTGCTCAAAAAACTGGCCGAACAGGCCGCCGCCTACTTTGACTACGTGGACGTAGTCGAAGCCCACCACGAGATGAAAATTGACGCCCCGTCCGGTTTCTCGCTGGCCATCGCACGGGGGATGCGCGATGCGCGGGGCAGCGATTTCCAGCGCAACGAAACCACCGTACAGCACCTGCCGGAAACGCGCGGCGGCGACAGCGGCGGCGTAAGCATCCACAGCCTGCGATTGCCGGGCCGCAGCGCACACCACGAGGTGATACTAGGCGCCGCCGGCCAAACCCTGAGCATCCGCCACGACACGCTGGGGCGCGACTGCTATATGCCCGGAGTGCTGCGGTGCGTGCGGGAGGTTGCCCGCCGTCCGGGCCTGACCGTGGGACTGGAAAACGTGCTGGGGCTGTAGCCGGTCTGGACGGCATCTAACGAGGGGTGTAATCTGAACTATGCAGCGTAACCGCACCAGAGTGGCCGCAGCCCACCGGCGCCGGGTCAACGCCCGGGCCAGCGGCTGGATTTTTGGCGGGTACGCCGTACTAGGCGCAGTAGCCTCCGGCCTGAAAGCGTGGCAAACCGCAGCAGACGCCGAACTTGACCGGCTGGCTAAAACGAACATAATCGTTTGGGATACAATTACCCTGTTCGCGGCCCTGGCCGCGCTGGCCCTGGGAGTCAGAGAAATGGTGCTAGCCTACTTTATGCGCAAAGAATACGAAGAAGACCTGGCCGCCCTGCTGCAAAACCAGGAGGCGCTTACCGAAGCCGTCAAGCAGCAAACGGAATCAGCGAATCAGCAGGCTGAAACGGTGCGCCAGCAAGGTGAAACGGTGCGCCAGCAAGGTGAAACGGTACGTCAGCAACAGGAACTGGTAGAGGTGCTGTTGGCCAATCTCGGCAATCGGGCGACTGAACCCGATGAAAAGGATGCCGTCATCGCACGGCAGGAAGAGCGGATTCGCCAGTTGGAGGAACTGCTGGAAAGTCAAGGCAACGGGAATGGCAACGGCCATAACCAGAATGACACGACATCGGAAAGCTAATCACGGGGGCGTTGTGGACGCATGGTTCTAGATACGCAAGGAATACGAGGCAGACTTGGCGGCAGCGTTGCGGAGCCAGCGTTCTCTGTCTGAAATGACGTACTATCAATCCGAAATAGCACGTCATCAGTCCGAAATGATACGCCATCAGTCCGAATTAATAGGCTATCAGGCCGAAATCGTGCGGATGCTGTTGGACGATTGCAGCCGGCGTGCAGAGGCACGTGCGGAAAAGGATGCCACCATCGCACGGCAGGAAGAGCGGATTCACCAATTGGAGGAACTGCTGGAAAGTCAAGGCAACGGGAATGGCAACGGCCATAACCAGAACGACACTACATCGGAAAGCTAATCACAGGAGCGCTATGGACTTGCAAGGATTGAATCTCGCCATTGTTGGCGCTACGGGCGCGGTTGGGCAGGAGACGCTGCGGCTTATTGAGGCCCGCTGTCCGGGGCATACTAACCTGAAGCTGCTGGCCTCCAAGCGCTCCGCCGGCCGCACGCTGGACGTGAACGGCAAGACTTTTACCGTTGCCGAAACTACCGACGACAGCTTTGATGACGTGGACATCGTGTTCATCTCGGCGCGTACCGAGGATTCCCGCCGCTTTGGGCCGGCCGCCGCCGCCGCCGGCGCTATGGTCATTGACGACTCCAGCGCTTTCCGGATGGCTCCGTCCGTTCCGCTGGTGGTGCCGGAGGTTAACGGGGCTGACCTGGACTGGCACGATGGCATCGTGTCCATCCCCAACTGCTCGACGACCCCGCTGGTGATGGCGGCGCATCCCCTGCGGCAGGCCAGCCCCATCCGGCGCATCGTTGCCGACACCTATCAATCGGTGTCCGGCGCCGGCGGCGCGGCGATGAACGAGCTGCGCGACCAGACGCGCACCATCATGCACGGCGGCCCCGCCGAACCGGAGGCGCAGCCGCAGCAGATTGCTTTCAACGTCATTCCTCAGATTGACAGCTTTAACGAGTCGGGATACACCCGCGAAGAGCAAAAGATGATTGAGGAAAGCCGCAAGATACTCCACGAGCCGGGGCTGGCGGTGTCGGCAACCTGCGTGCGCGTTCCGGTGTTCGTGTCCCACTGCGTGGCGGCGCATCTGGAGTTTGACGCGCCGGTGTCGGCCGGCGAGGCCAGGGAACTGCTCAGCCAGATGCCCGGCCTGGTGGTGCACGATGACCCCACCGCGTCGGCCTACCCCATGCCGGTGGACGCCGCCGGGCGGGATGCGGTGTTCGTCGGGCGCATCCGCAAGGACGCCTCCCACCCCAACGGCCTGGCCATGTGGATTGTCACCGACAACCTGGTAAAAGGCGCCGCCCTCAACGCCCTGCAAATCGCTGATGCCGCCGTAGCTCGCGGCGCAGTGCACGGCAAGCAGAGCTAACCGCCCGCTATCCCCCAATGCCATCGGAAGGGATGCTATCCGCCGAGGACTATGTGCCGCTGCCATTCGTCCGACGTGTCGGGAAAATCGGAACGGTAGTGGGCGCCCCGGCTTTCCCGGCGGGCCAGGGCTGATTCTACAATCAGTCTGGCGACGGTTATCATGTTGCGCAGTTCGTAGTCGGCGGCTTTTTGCGGCGGGGGCAGGGTGCGCTGCCAGAGGTTGAGGATGCGGGCGGACAGCAGCAGGCGCGTTCCGTTGCGGGTGATGCCGGCGTTGCGCCACAGCAGGCTTTGCAGGTTCTCCCGGCTGCGCTCCGGGATTGAGGCGCAGACCATGGCCCGGTCGGGCAGCGTGGCGCGTAGGTTGGGCGCGTCGTCGCCGGCGGGTTCGTACTCCGGCGCAGCGCCCCGCGTGGCCGCGACCAGCCGTTGGGAGAATACCACCGTATCCAGCAGGGAGTTGCTGGCCAGGCGGTTGGCGCCGTGCACCGCCGAACACGCCGCCTCGCCGCAGGCGTACAGCCCCGGCACGCCGGTGCGCCCCCACGTGTCAATGCGGACGCCGCCCATCATGTAGTGGGCCGCCGGCGCTACCGGGATGGGCTGGCGGGTGACGTCCACGCCGTACTCCAGGCATTGGGCGTAGATGGTGGGGAACCGCCCGGCGCTGCTGGCGGCGGGCAGATGCGATATGTCCAGCAGGGCCGGAGCGCCGTCGGACTGCTCCATTTCGGCGGCGATGGCCCGCGCTACCACGTCCCGGGGGGCCAGGTCGGCCATCGGGTGGTAGTCGGCCATAAACGGCCGGCCGGCGGCGTTGCGCAGGATGGCCCCCTCGCCGCGCATCGCCTCGGACAGCAGAAACGTCGGCGCGCCCTCCAGCCACAGCGCGGTGGGGTGAAACTGGTAAAACTCCATGTCCATCACGGCGGCGCCGGCCTGATACGCCAGCGCAACGCCGTCCCCGGTAGCGACGGCGGGGTTGGTGGTGTAGCGGTACAGTTGGCCGGCACCGCCGGAGCTGACGACCACTACGTCGCTCCGAAAGGTTTGCGTCTTGCCGTCGCGGAACGTTTCCACCCCGGACACGGCGCCATCCTCAACGCAGATGCGGATGGCGTGGGTGTATTCCAGCACGGTGATGCCGGCGGTGGCGCGCACGCGCCGGGCCAGGGTGTCCTCGATGTGCTGGCCGGTGGCATCGCCGCCGGCGTGCAGGATGCGGGGGAGGCTGTGCGCGCCCTCCCGGCCCAGGGCGATTTCGCCGTGGATGGTGTCAAAAGGCACGCCCCACCGGATGAGGCTGGCGATGCTGTCCGGGCCCTGGCCCGTGAGTACGGCTACGGCGTCCGGATCGCAAAGGCCGGCGCCGGCGTCCAGCGTATCCTGCTGATGCAGCGTGGCCGAATCGCCGGGGCCGACGGCGGCGGCAATGCCGCCTTGCGCGTAACGGCTGTTGCAGTCGTCAATGCGGCCTTTGGTAATCACCAGCACGGCGCCGTGGGCCGCCGCCAGCAGCGCCGTATTCAGCCCGGCAATGCCGTTGCCGATGATGACGTAGTCGTAACGCGGAGCGGTCAAGTGAATTGGCGCCGGGCGTAAAGTGCGGCGGCAGAGGCGGATGATTATTCACCCCTGCCGCCCTGTCCGTCTAGTCGTCGTCGCCGACGGCGGCCGGCTCGCGCTCCTCGATGGGGTCAAGCTGCCAGGGGAAGTTGCCCTCAAAGAGGAAACCTTCCCGGTTGCCCCATTCGGTCTCCGGGGACTCGTAGTAAATCTCGATTTCGTTGTCGTCCGGGTCGTAGATGTACACGCCCATGGAGATGCCGTGGTCGCCGAGGCGCTTGAAGCGGACGCCGTGGTCCTTGCAGCGCTGGTAGAGTTCTTTCAGGTCGCGGAAAGAGTTCATCTGCCAGGCCATGTGGGCCATCCCGACGCGGCGGTCCTCGGGGCCGGGAGCGTCCATGCCCAGGGGCACCAGGGCCAGCTCGTGGGACATGGTGGTGTCGGCGGAAAGGAAAGTCATGCCGCCGGGCCGCCCGGTCATCACGGTAAGCCCCAGGACGTTGGTGTAAAAATCGACGCTGCGCTCGATGTCGCGCACCTTGATAACCAGGTGGCCGAGCTGCTTGGGAGTGTGGGCCATAACTGTGCCTCCTTGCGAAAGTCGGTTCCAACGGCGGAACCCTGCCGTTACCCGCATTATATCCCAACCGGCCTGCGGCGTGCATCGTCCGCTGCGCATCGTCCCAATCGTGAAACGATTGCCAAACGCTGCCTTGTCCGGGCAGTTTCGCAATTTTCTCATATTATGGTAAATATGGTTGCGGATTCTACGTCATTGGCAATACGATTGGGTTAGTATAGGGGCGCACTTGCGGGGTTGACTGCTGCCGGGAGGCTGGCGACGCGGGGCTGCCGTTTGGCGGGCCCCCGCCACGCCGGTTCACCGGCCACAGCTGAATCGCTTATGACCGACTCGACAAGACAGATTCAGGCCACGGCATCCGGAGCTTACGCTGCGGCCCGTGTCAACGGCAGCGGCCCGTCTGAGAACGGCCAGTCGGCCCACGCCGGGCCGGGCCGCAACGGGGCGGGCGGCCCGGAGCTGGTGTTCAAGCGCGCCGACCAGGATTGGGAGTTTGACGAAATCTACCGGCTCAACTACGCCTCTTTCGTCGAGGAGGTGCCGCAGCATCCGTCCAACCCCGACCGCGCCCTGATTGACCGTTTCCACCGGGAGAACATCTACTTCATCTGCCGGCGCGCTGACCAATTGGTGGGCATGATTTGCGTCCGCGACCGCCGGCCGTTCTCGCTGGACGAAAAGCTGGGCCGGCTGGAGGAGCATCTGCCCCAGGCTGAGGGCGCTTCGCTGTGCGAGGTGCGCCTGCTGGCGGTGCGGCCCGATATGCGCCGCACCCGTGTGCTGCAAGGGCTGCTGACGATGATGGCCCGTTTCTGCCGGGACGGTGGCTACGAGTACGTGGTAATGTCGGGACGCGTGTCCCAGCAGGCCCTCTACCGCCACATCGGTTTTATTCCCTTTGGCCCGGTGGTGGGCGATGCCGATGCGCCCTACCAGCCGATGTACCGTCCGGTAGGCAACGTGGGCGTGGAGTTCGCCGGCCAGTTCCACGATGCGGTAGCCGCGCCGCCCGGCGAGCCGGTTATCCTGACCCCCGGCCCGGTGGCCATGCCCGGCGCCGTAGTGGACACGTTCCGGCGGCCTCCCCTGTCGCACCGTTCCCCCGAATTTGGCGCCCTGATGCTGCGGGTGCGTCACAACCTGCGCCGGCTTACCGGCGCCAACCACGTGGCGGTGATGGTGGGTTCCGGCACGCTGGCCAACGACGTGGTGGCGGCCCAGCTCTCCCGGCTGGACGGCCCCGGAGTCATCGTAGCCGCCGGCGAATTCGGCAACCGGCTGATTGACCACGCCAACCGCACCGGCCAGCGCTTTACCGCCCTGCGGCAGGAATGGGGGACGCCGCTGGACTACGACCGCATTGCGGCGGCATTGGCGGATAATCCCGGCGGCTGGCTGTGGACGGTGCATTGCGAAACGTCCACCGGGGCGTTGGCGGATTTAGCCCGCCTCAAGGCCATCTGCCAGCGGCACGACGCGCGGCTGGCCCTGGACTGCATCAGCAGCCTGGGGGTGACGCCGGTTGACCTTAGCGGCGTGTGGCTGGCCAGCGCCGCCAGCGGCAAGGGGCTGGCCGCCTACCCCGGCCTGGGCCTGGTGTTCTGCTCCGAGCGTCCGCAGCCCGACCAGCGACTGCCCCGCTACCTTGACCTGGGCTTGCACTGCCAGGACCACGAATCGGGGGCCGTGCCGTTCACCCTGTCCTCCAACCTGCTGGCCGCCCTGGACGCCGGCCTGCAACGCCAGTCGGATGCGCTGCTGCGGCAAATTGACGCCGATGGCCGCTGGGTTCGGGAGCGGCTGCGGGCGTTGGGACTGGAGCTGGTAGCCGCCGAGTCCGAAAGCATAGGGGCGGTAACCACCATCGCGCTGCCGCCGGGCCAGCCGGACGCCGGCGAACTGGGCCGGGCACTGGAAACCCACGGATTCTACACGTCCTACGCCAGCGGCTACCTGCGCGACCACAACTGGCTGCAAATCTGCCTGATGGGAGAAACCCGGCGGGAACAGCTGGAGCAGCTAATCCCGGTACTGTCCGCCCAACTGCACCAGATGGCCGGGGCATAACCGCCGCCCATAACGACAGCAGGGGCAACCCGTAGGCCGCCCCCGCATTAGCGCAATCGCTCACCGCCTCATCGCCGGGCGCGCGCGCCGGTGGACGTTAGCCGCCCTCCTCGAGCTGCTTCATGTAGTTCATTGCGCTGCCGGCCTTGAACCATTCAATCTGCGTGTCGTTCAGCGTGTGGCGCAGGTTGATGGTTTCCTCGCTGCCGTCGGCGTGCTTCAGGACGGCTTGCACCGGCCGGCCGGGGGTGAGTTCGCTCAGCCCGACCAGGCTCATCCGGTCGTCGTCCAGTATGCGCTCCCAGTCGGCCGGGTCCTCAAAGGTGAGGGGCAATAGTCCCTGCTTTTTGAGGTTTGACTCGTGGATGCGGGCGAAGCTGCGGGTGATGATGGCGGCGGCGCCCAGCATCCGGGGCGACATCGCAGCGTGTTCCCGGCTGGAACCCTCGCCGTAGTTCTCATCGCCGATGGCAACCCAGCGCAGCCCTTGCGCTTTGTAGGCGCGGGCAATCTCCGGAATCGGGGCGATTTCCTCGCCGGACAGCTGGTTCTTGCCGGTGCCGTTGTCATCGGTGTAGGCGTTGCTGGCGCCCAGGAACATATTGTCGCTAAGGTTGTTCAGATGGCCCCGGAACCGGAGCCACGGGCCGGCGGGCGAGATGTGGTCGGTAGTCGTCTTGCCCTGCGTCTTGACCAGAATGGGGACGTCCTCAAAGTCGTTGCCGTCCCACGAGTCCCACGGATCCAGCACTTGCAAGCGGTTGCTGGCGGGGTCAACGCGCACGTCAACGTCGCCGCCGTCGTCCGGAGGGTCAATGTACAGGTCGGCGCCCGGGTCAAACCCGTTGGGCGGCACTTCGGGGGCTTGCGACGGCGGTTGCAGCATAAACTCGTTGCCGTCGGCGTCCACCAGCGGGTCGGTCAGCGGGTTGAAAGACAGGCGGCCGCCCAGGCTCATCGCCACGGCCACTTCGGGGCTGGCGATGAAGTTCATCGTGCCGGCGTTGCCGTCGTTGCGGCTGGGGAAGTTGCGGTTGTACGACGTTACGATGCTGTTGTCGGTGCCGCGGGCCTCCGGGCGGTTCCACTGCCCGATGCAGGGGCCGCAGGCGTTGGCCAGCACGGTTCCGCCGACGGCCTCAAGCGCGGCGGCCTGCCCGTCCCGCTCGATGGTGGCCCGCACCTGCTCGGAGCCGGGGGTAACCAGCAGTCCGGAGGCGGCGGAGATGCCACGGGCGGCGGCCTGCCGGGCCACGTCGGCGCAGCGTTCCATATCCTCGTAAGATGAGTTGGTGCAGCTGCCCACCAATGCCACCGACACCGCCTCCGGGAACCCCTCCCGCTCAACCTCGGCGGCCAGCTGGGAGATGGGACGCGCCCGGTCCGGGGAATGGGGGCCGGTGATGTGCGGTTCCAAAGTGGACAGGTCAATCTCGACCAGCCGGTCGTAGTATTGCTCCGGGTTCTGCTCCACCTCCGGGTCGCTGGTGAGCAGGTGGACGTATTCGGCGGCGATTTCAGCCAGCTCGCCCCGGCCGGTGGCGCGCAGATAGGTAGCCATCCGCTCGTCCCAGGGGAACACGTCGCCGGTGGCGCCCAACTCGGCGCCCATGTTGCAGATGGTGCCCTTGCCGGTAGCCGATATGGATGCGGCGCCGGGGCCGAAGTATTCAATGATGGAGTTGGTGCCGCCGGAAACGGTAAGCTCGTAGGCCAGCTTGATGATGACGTCCTTGGGGGCCGTCCAGCCGTTCATGGAGCCGGTGAGTTTGACGCCGATAATCTGGGGATAGCGCACTTCCCAGGGCAGGCCGGCCATCACGTCCGCAGCGTCGGCGCCGCCGACACCGATGGCCAGCGAGCCGAGCCCGCCGCCGTTCACGGTGTGCGAGTCGGTGCCGATAATTAGCGCGCCGGGGAAAGCGTACTTCTCCAGCACCACCTGGTGGATGATGCCGGAACCGGGGCGCCAGAAACCCATGCCGTAGCGTCGGCAGGCCGATTCCAGGAACTGATAAACCTCGTTGCTCTCGTTCAGGGCGTCCTGCAAGTCGGAGGACGCGCCCACGCGGGCCTGGATCAGGTGGTCGCAGTGGACGGTAGTAGGCACGGCAACGCGGCTGCGGCCCGACTGCATAAACTGCAAAATAGCCATCTGGCCGGTAACGTCCTGGTGGGCCACCCGGTCGGGGCGCAGGTTGATGTAGCTGTCGCCGGGGCGCAAGTCAGCCTCGGCCACGTCATCCAGATGGGAAAGCAGCAGCTTTTCGGCCATAGTAAGCGGACGATTCAGCCGTTCCCGCACCTGCCGGAGCTTCTCGTCCATCTTGCGGTAAGTATCCCGCACAAATTCCGGCGTGGAGTCGATGTTACTCATCGCGGATTCATTCCTCCTCAAGTTTCCCGGCCAGCAAACCAACCGGGCCTACAATTCTAACGGCAAACCCAACGAAACGCCACACGCCAACGGGTAGGGGTAGCGTTTCGTATTAGGTGGTTTGGTTTATGAGTCCCCGGTTTTGGAGCAGTGCCAGCAGGTTGTGGGGTGTCCATACGGTGCCCATCTTTTCCCGACGTCGCAGTTCCCGGTTGTGCCGTTCCAAACGTGAGGTTGTCTTGAAGCGGGACTGCCCCGTGTCCAAATGACGCAGCCCCTCCCGCAGGGCTTTCCGACACCAGTACGTCCCCTGTCCTCCGGTCAACGCTATCACCCGCGCCGCGTGAAACTTGGCCTCCGCCAGGCCAGACGACGCCAGCAGTCGCCGCGCCGCCCACCAACCGTCCGCCCCGATGTTCCGCCGGTATTCCCGCAGCAGGTGGAAGTGGCAAAGTTGATGCGGCGCCTGCCGGCCATAGACCATTTGGATGCCCTCTGCAATGGCCCTATCCCCGTCGCTCACCAGGTGCGTCGGCTGGATTGCTCCCTGTTGCCAAGCCTGGTCAATCACATTTTCCCAGCTGCCAAACGCCCCCAGAGCCACGCCGTTTTCATCTCGGATTACCTTCAATTCCGTGGCTCCTGCCCGCGTTCTGGTCCATAATCCGTCCAGCTCCAACACCCGCCCCCGCAGCTCCGGCTGTGCTACCGGCTCCCGTCGCAACCACCGGCACAGGGTGCTTTTGGCGAACCCGAACCACTGGCCGCTCTGGGCGTAACTCAACCCCTGCGCCGCCAGTTTGATGGCTAAGTTCCGGGTTTTTTTGAGTACCTTTGATAACGCTCATCTTCGCCCAGCAGGTCGGCGCCGCTGGCCATCCGGCGGCACCCGCCACAGCGGAACACCGGCATCCGCAACCGAATTGCCCCGTAGCTGGTGGTGATGGTACGGGCGTACCAGTGATGCCGGTGCATCGCCAACCCGCAGTCCGGGCAGAGCGACTGGTAGTCGTCCAAAGCCTGCTGCAACGACCGCTGCAACCGGACGGGCAGCTGCTGCTCCAACCGGGTTTCCAAATCGTAAAGCAATCCCATAGCAACTCCCCTCCTGCCGACTTCAGGCCAGGCATTTGCACCCATCCTACAACCAACCACCTAAAACGGAACGCTACCACGGGTAGGGGTCGACATAGGCCCGCTTTACAATTTGGCAACCCGGCCGGAGCAGCAAACCCCCATCCGGTTACAACAGCCGTTGCAGCAGCCTCTAGACGGCTACCAGCCCTCCATGCCCGCACCATCACCACCCCTCACGGCGCGCTGCGGTTGCAGCTGCCGGTATTCTGCGGCGGCGGGTTCAGCCGGATGGCCAGCGGCGGCGTCTAGGGATTGCGCCATTTGGCCACGGGGCCAGCGCGGTTCAAGACAACCTTCCGGTTGGAGCGGCACAACCGAGGGTTGCGGCGTCGGGAATCGGTTATCAGTTAAAGGATGAGCACGGTAGGGACGCCACACAACCTGCTGGTACTGCTCCAAAACCGGGGACTGCTAAATCAAACCGCCCACTACACCAGTCAGGAATGGCAGTTACGCCCGCCAGCCCTGCGGTCCAACTGGCGCAAGCGCTCCTGAAACTCCCTGATGATAGGTTCTGCCTCAGGCCGGCTTTCTGCCAATTCTTGGATGACGGCAGCTAGCTTTTCGCGGCCTTCCGCATAGCCTATCCTAAAGCCTTCTTCGTAGCCTATCCTGCGGCCCTCTTTGAGTCCATCCTCGCGCGCTGTGGCAATGAGCTTTCTGGCTAGAAACATACCGCCTCCCTGCTTTACCAGCCCGTGCTGGTCAGGAGTGGCCGTTATGCTCGCCAGACCCGTTTTCAGCCCGGCGGAGGCGTTCCCGCAATTCAGCGATGGTGGCTGCTGACTCGGCGCGGCCTTCTTCGCGGCCCACTTCGATGCCTTCTTCGCGGCCCATTTCAATGCCCTCTTCGCGGCCTTCCTTGCGCCCTTCTGCGAGGGCGTCTTCTCGTGTTATGGCGATGCGTTTTTTGGCCAGGAACATACTGCCTCCCTCAACAATGGCGGTGGCGGCTATTGCAAAAGCCAGCGAGTCGTCGGCGAATGAACCGATGCTGTCGTAGGCTGTCCACCAGGCTGCCCACGGCGTCAGGTCGTCCAGCATTATACCGTCCCATACTTTGGCGCCGAGGCGCGCCAGCGTGAGGACGGAGAACGTTATCAGAACTTCCGCGAACCATGCCCGGAATGCCGTATAACGACGCAAGGACTCTGCGATGGATTCAAGAACGGTGTCAATCATTGGGCTATACTAACCTTGATATTACTGGCGGCGGCGGCGCAGGTCAAACCCGAACCTGGCCGGCGCCGTTCCGCTCCGTGCAGGGTGTGACCGGGCAAGGGTTGGGGCGGGGGCGGGGCTGTGCTAAAATCGGGCAACCGAATCACCTGCAAGCAGCGAGGCGCATTATTATGACCAACATCGTGCTATCCAACACCAACTACAACGTCGTCGGAACCCGGCCAATCCGACACGATGGCGCCGACAAGGTTACCGGACGCGCCAAATACGGCGGCGACTTTGCCATGGCCGGTATGCTCCACGGCAAGATGCTCCGCAGTCCCCACGCGCACGCCCGCATCGTGTCCATCGACACGGCGGCGGCCCTGGCCCTGCCCGGCGTACGGGCCGTGGTCACCGGCGCCGACCTGCCCATCGCCGGCAAGGACAATCCGTCCCTGTCCGCCCGCGCCAACAGCGACAACGTGCTGGCCGGCGCCAAAGCCCTCTATCGCGGCCATCCCATCGCCGCCATCGCCGCCGACTCCCTGCACGTCGCCGAGGAAGCGGTCAATCTCATCGCGGTGGAGTACGAAGTCCTGCGGCCCAACTCCAACGTGCTGGACGCTATGAAGGATGACGCCGCGCTGCTCCACGACGACTTGACTACCACCGAGTTCGGCGAGCCCACCGACCGGCACAGCAACATCGCCACCCGGTTCCGCTACGAGCAGGGCGACGTGGACGCCGGATTTGCCGCCGCCGACCACGTGGTGGAGCGCGAGTTCAGCACTCGCACCGTGCACCAGGGCTACATCGAGCCGCAGAACGCCTCCGCGCTGTGGAACACCGACGGCTACCTGACGGTTTGGACCAGCACGCAGGGCGCTTTCACCACCCGCGACGCGCTGGCCGGCGTGCTGGACATTCCGGTTTCCCGCATCAAGGTTGTGCCGATGGAGATTGGCGGCGGCTTTGGCGGCAAGATTCCGCTGTACCTGGAGCCGGTGGCCGCCCTGCTGTCGCAAAAGACCGGCCGCCCAGTCAAGATGCAGATGACGCGCACCGAAACCTTTGAGGCCACCGGGCCCACCTCCGGCGCCTGGTTCAAGGTCAAGATGGGAGCGCAAAGCGACGGCACCCTGGTGGCCGCCGACGCCGTGCTGTGCTACGAGGCCGGCGCCTATCCCGGCTCGCAGGTAACCGCCGGCGCGCAGTGCGTGTTCGCCCCCTACGTAATCCCCAACCAGCGCGTTGAGGGCTACGACGTGGTTACTAACAAGCCCCGCGTCGCCGCCTACCGCGCCCCCGGCGCCCCCATCTCCGCCTTTGGCGGCGAGCAGATTGTGGACGAGCTGGCCCAAGCCTGCGGCATGGACCCGCTGGACTTCCGCCTCAAGAACGCCAGCAAAGAGGGAACCCGCCGGGTTGACGGGCCGGAGTTCCCCGTAATCGGCAACATCGAAACCCTGGAGGCCGCCCGCAACACCGAACACTATCGGTCGGAATTGTCCGGCCCCAACCGGGGACGCGGCGTGGCCAACGGTTTCTGGTTCAACGTCGGCCTGGCCTCCAGCGCCAGCATCAGCGTCCACTCCGACGGCACCATCGGCCTGGTGGAAGGTTCAACCGACATCGGCGGCACCCGCGCCTCAATCAGTATGCAGGCCGCCGAAGTCCTGGGCATCCCCACTGAAGACGTGCGCCCCAGCGTCGGCGATACCGACTCGGTGGGCTTTACGTTCCTCACCGGCGGCAGCCGCACCACTTTTGCCACCGGCTGGGCCGCCTACGAGTGCGCCCAGGAAATCAAGCGCAAGATGATTGAGCGGGCCGGGAAAATCTGGGACAAAGACCCCGCCGAAATTGACCTGGCCGACGGTATATTCAAGCACAGTTCCGACGAGGACTTGCAAATGTCCTTTAAGGAACTGTCCGCGCAGCTGGGCCGCACCGGCGGCCCCATCTCCGCCCAGGTCAGCATCAATCCGAGCGGCGTAGGCAGCGCTTTCGGCACCCACCTGGTGGACGTCGAAGTTGACCCCGACACCGGCAAGGTCGAAATCCTGCGCTACACCGCCGTTCAGGACGTGGGCAAGGCCGTGCATCCCAGCTACGTTGAGGGACAGATGCAGGGCGGCGCCGTGCAGGGCATCGGCTGGGCGCTCAACGAAGAGTACTTTATGAGCGACGACGGCGACATGGTGAACTCCAGCTTCCTGGACTACCGGATGCCCACCAGCCTGGACCTGCCGATGATTGATACCGTCATCGTAGAGAAGGCCAACCCCGGCCATCCCTACGGCGTGCGCGGCGTCGGCGAAGTGCCCATCGTCCCCCCCATGGCCGCCATCGCCAACGCCATCCACAACGCCATAGGCGTGCGAATGGACAACCTCCCAATGTCCCCCGGCGCCGTCCTGGAGGAACTCTGGAGCCAAAACGGCGGCTAACCCTGAAAGCCGGGCAAACCATACCGGCCGGCGGCGGTTAGTCTGCGCCGCCGGCCTTTGATAAAACGAGGATACTATGACAACACAAGTAACGGTAGAGGCCAGCGTTGAACAGCGCCTGGCCAGCATTGAATCCAGACTATCTGCTCTGGAAGCCACGATGACGCTGTTCATCACCGAACAGCGGGAATGGCGTCATGAAGTCAACGCCCGCTTTGACCGCGTCGAAGACAGTATGGGGAAAATGCAATCCAGCATCAACCGGCTGTACTTTGCAACATTCAGCGTCGTTGGCGCACTGGCGATTGCGGTAATCGCTGCCAGTATATTTGCCTGAGCGCCGCCGATCAGACGATTTAGTAAGATGAGGACATTATGACAACACAAGTAACAGTAGAAGCCAGCGTTGAACAACGTTTGGCCAGCGTTGAGGCCAGACTATCTGCCCTGGAAGCCACGATGACGCTGTTCATCTCCGAGCAGCGGGAATGGCGTCAGGAGTTCGTCAACGAGCAACGGCAATGGCGTAGAGAATTCCTTACCGAGCAGCGGGAATGGCGTCATGAAGTCAATGATCGGTTTGAGCGGATCGAAAACCGGATTGAAAAAATGGATGCCAACATCGGCAAGCTGTACTTTGCAACGTTCAGCATCGTTGGTGCATTGGCGGTTGCGGTAATCGCGGCCACTATACTTTCCTGAACGCCGCCAAAGTCAAGGAGTAACACATTATGGCCCGTGTACCTTTTGCCACCAGGGACAGCATGGATGCCGCCGGCCAGGCGGTTTGGGACGATATAGAAACCTCGCGGGGCGGCGTGCAGCGCAACTATGCGGCCCTGCTGAACAACCCGACGGCGGCCAGCAATTTTGCCCATCTGGGCGGCTATGCCCGCTATGAGACGCCGCTGCCGCCCCGCGTCAAGGCGGTGGCCGTGCTTACGGCGGCCCGCGAAGCCTGCGGACACTACGTTTGGACGGTCAACCAGCCGGCCGCGCGCAACGCCGGCCTGGGCGATGCCGAAATCGCCGCCATCCACGAGTACCGCGCCCCGGCCGGCCTGTCCGACGATGACGCCGCCATAGCGCAATTCATAATCGAGCTGCTGCGCCAGCACCGCATCGCCGATGCCACCTTTGAGGCCGTCCGCAGCATCATCGGAGATGCTGGCATCGTTGACTTGCTGGTAGTAGTCTCCTACTACCACGGCCTGGCCCACGCCCTGCAAGCCCTCCAAGTAGAACTGCCGGAAGGCACGGCCGACGCACTGACCTACTGATACTGTCACCCCGACCGGTCACTCTGAGCGCCATGGCCGCTATCACCACAGATATTACCGAGCAGGTTGCCGCTATCATCGGCGACACTCTCAACGATTGGTTCCAGCCCAACCTTCACTTTGGCCCCGTCATCGTCAGTCAACTCTATGATGACTGGTACGACGAGGATTACCTGCACGCGTGGATAGTTTGGGAAGGGAATCACGATTATATGGATCATTCTCGTATCATCACCCTGTCCAGAATCATCCAACCCCGGCTGGACGACTTGGGTGTTGACCTGCGCCTCCATCCCCTGTACATCGCAAAGTGGGATTGGGAGCTCAACAAGGAACGGCTCCTCAAGTGAACCCCGCAGAACTTATCGTCATTGCCCGCGCTTTGGTTAATGGCGTCATCTCAGGCAGCGCAACGCCGGCTACTCAAACCGAATTGCGCTGCGCCGTCAGCTGCGCCTATTATGCAATGTTTCACACTTTGGCCGTCAGCAACGCCAACACCCTGGCCGGAGCATCGCCAGCCGCCCAACAGCATTGGGCCTGGCGGCAAGCCTACCGCGCCGCCGACCATCGGCCTACTCGAAACAAGCTCAGCCGTGCCAGTCTGGGCAGTCGGTTCTCCGGCCCGGCCATCGATTTTGGCGAACAATTCGCTATTGCCCAGCAGACACGTCATACCGCCGACTACGACCCCTACCGAGAGTTTTCTGCAACTGCCGTAACTGAACTTATCGATAATGTTGAGGCCGCCATCAACGCTTTCAACCAAACCCCCGACGACCTGCGCCGCGACCTCGCTATTCACATCCTCACTGCTAGCCGGAGCGATTGACGTTCCGGCTGGCCCGCTCAGCAACGCAACTTACGGAGGCCCCAAATGCCCGACTACGCTTATCTCGTCCAAATGGATATTCCCGATGATTGGGAGGCCGAGTTCAACCGGGTTTATGATACGGAACACGCCAAATACATCTGCAACGCCGCCGGCGTGCGTTCGTGCACCCGCTACCGGCTGGAAACTACCGACGCCGCCCATGTCGCGCGGTATGCGGCCCTCTACGAAATGGATGCGCCGGATGTTCCGCAGTCGGCCGGCTGGCAGGTTGAGTCGGAAAAGGGCGATTGGGCGACCAAAATCCGCCCCCACGCTACCAATCGCACCCACACGGTATTGCAGCGGATTGCATCGGCGACGGGCGGCCCGCCGGCGACGGACGGCTACGCGTTCCTAGTGCAAACCGACATCCCCGACGACGTCGAGGACGAGTTCAATCACCTTTACGACACCGTGCATCTGCCCGGCCTCCGCCAGGTTGACGGTGTGCAAAACGCCTATCGCTACCGGGTGGAAACCACCAACGCCGCCGGATTCCCCCGCTACCTGGCGGTGTACGAAATCGACAGCCCCGCCATCATCGACTCGAAGCAGTGGCTGGCCGCCGTGCAGGACGAATGGACGGAGAAAGTTCGCCACCACTGCGTCGGCCTCACCCGCACCATTATGCAGCGCGTCGCCCGGCACCCCAACTAGCCCATGCCGCCGACACAACCGGACGACACGGTAACCATCCACACCGACGGCTCCTGCCTGGGCAACCCGGGGCCGGGCGGGTACGGCGTAATCCTTGACTCCGGCGGGCATCGCAAAGAGCTGTCCGGCGGCTATGTCCGGACGACCAACAACCGCATGGAACTGCTGGCCGCCATCGTAGGACTGGAAACGCTGAACCGCCCGTGCCGCGTTACCCTGTACTCCGATTCCAGGTACGTGGTGGACGCCGTTGAGAAAGGCTGGGCGGCCCGCTGGCGCAAGAACGGCTGGATGCGCAACAAGCGCGAGGCGGCGGTGAACCCCGATTTGTGGCAGCGACTGCTGGAGCTGTGCGAGGCCCACACGGTAGAGATGCGCTGGGTCAGAGGCCACGCCGGCAACGCCGACAACGAACGCTGCGACCAACTGGCCCGCAGCGCCGCCGCCGCCCCCAATCTCCCCATTGACCCCGGCTACAAACCGGCCTGACGACACCCGGCAAAACCTAAAATAATCAGTGACACCCGCCTCTTGCCATCCGTACATTAGTGCTGCATAATACATCCATCGGGCATCAACCAACCAATCCCCGCCTCAGCCGTTCTCCACCGAGAGCGTCCCCTGAGGCACCGGGGCCTACACACATCACCCAGATCCAACACCGCATCAAACGTCGCCGGAGATTCAAGTCACCACGGCCACCCCGTCAGCATCCAAACCGCAATCGGCCAGGCCGCCTATCCCTGCTTCCACAGCGCGGGCGGTACTCCGCAGGGTATCGAGCTTCAGCCCGCGTGCTGCCTCTCATTAGGGCAGGACACGTAAAATGAAGGTCCGTAATAGTTGCGTAAAAACCTTCCGGCCGTAAGGGCTGACACCGACTGGAATCTCCGGCGATAACCACCAAACCAACACCAAATTAAGCCGAACTGAACCCACCGCCCGATACGATAGCCCGATACGACACCCGCCCGATACCATCCAATCCGCAACCCTTACAACTCAGGCGCTTTGAGAATGAACATTGAACCCGTCCAAAACGGAACGCCTCTGCAAGTGTTATGTATATGACACTAACAAATAACGACAATCATCTAGGTATTTGTGAGTCAAAATGACTGCAAGTATCATAGTCAGCGTGCTCCTGGCGTGCTTTGTCGGATTTGCGCTGCTGGCCAGGCAAGTTCGCTTGCACGGCTCGCCGCCGGTACTGTATAGTTCGTTCAGTCAGGTAGTGGGCAATCCGGCTGATTGGCAACTGCGCCACTTTGCGATTACGCCCTTTGGTATAATCGTAACTACACTTGCAGTGACGCATCTCGCTGACCCGGCAAGCCGGCCAGTTCACCAACATTTGGGCGATGCAGCAGATTTGATTGACGTAAGCGCAGTGATGTACGGAACGCTTGCCGTCATCGTCGAACTGGGAGGCAGAATCATGTTCTGGGCATTTGCACAATACAAGAAAGATATGGAGGCATGGCGGGCTGAAAGAAAGGCTGAAGCCACAGAAGCGTCGCTGGCCGAACTTGAACAGCGGATAGCGCTGAATCCTGATACTGACGTTCGCACGCTGATCGCCGATCAACGCGCTGGCCGTCCCCTCGTGCACCTGGTGATAGCCCGGCGCTAATGCGTATGCCGGCAATACGTCGGAAGTCGCAGCAGTTGGCGATTAGGCTTGTTCTCTGCTGCCGGCGTGTTCCGGTTGCATCGGGCGCCCCGGTTTCGCTACAATCAGCCCAGCTAGCTTGCAATTCACGCGCAGAGGGGTAACACGATGGCCGTATCCGCCAGCACCATTCGCAACGTTGCGCTGCTGTCCCACAGTGGCGCCGGTAAAACTACCCTGGCCGAAACCATGCTGTTCAACACCAAGGTTACGACCCGCCTCGGACGGGTGGAGGACGGCAACACCGTATCCGACTACGAGCCGGAGGAGGCCAAGCGCTCCGCCAGCGTGCAAACCAGCCTGCTCCGCGTAACCGATGGCGACAACAAACTGAACCTGCTGGACACCCCCGGCTACGACGAGTTCATCGGTGAGGCCGTGGGCGCCCTGCGCGTCGTCGAGTCGGCGGTCATCCTCGTGGCGGCGCCCACCGGCGTGGACGTGGGCACCGAGCGGGCTTGGGACATGGCCACGGAACGCGGCTTACCCATCGCTTTCGTGCTCAACAAGATGGACCGGGAGAACGCCAACTTCCAGCGCAGCGTTCAGCAATTGCAGTCCATCTTTGGCGCCCGCTGCGTCCCCTTCCAGCTGCCCATCGGCGAGGCCCAAACCTTCACCGGCCTGGTCAGCGTCATTGACCCGCCCGACGCGCTGCCCGATGGATTGGTAGTAGATTTTGACGCCGCCCGCGAACGCCTCATCGAAGCGGTGGCCGAGTCCGATGACGCCCTGGCGGACAAGTATCTGGAGGGCGAGGAGATTACCGCCGCCGAAGTTACCGCCGGCGCAAGGGCGGCCATACGCAACGGCGATTTGGTTCCCATCCTGGTCTCATCGGCCACGCAGAACATCGGCGTTGACGAGTTGGTGCAGATTATCCACGACTTCCTGCCCGCGCCGGCCGACTTGCCGCAATCCTCGGGCAACCCTGACATCCAGCCCGATGCCTCCGGGCCATTGGCTGCGCTGGTATTCAAGACTACGGCCGACCCCTTCGTGGGCAAGCTGTCCATGTTCCGCGTCTTTCGCGGCGTCGCCAAGTCCAACGGCGAAGCGCATAATCCCGGCAAGAACCAGTCGGAGCGGCTGGGCCAGCTCTACTTCCCCCAGGGCAGCAGCCAGGACAACGTGGCCGAAGTGGTCGCCGGCGACATCGGCGCCGTCGGCAAGTTGGGCTCAACCCTGACCGGCGATACTCTGTGCGCCAGCGACAGCCGGGTTACGCTGGACGGCATCACCTTCCCTCACGGGTTCTACTCGCTGGCCGTAGTGCCGGCTACCCAGGCCGACCTGGACAAGATGTCCACCTCCCTGGCCCGCATCGTTGAGGATGACCCCAGCCTGCAATTCACCCGCAACCCGGAGACCAGCGAAAGCCTGCTTACCGGCCTGGGCGAAGTGCAGATTGAAGTTGCCCTGGACCGCATCCGGCGCAAGTTTGGCGCCAACCTGAACGTCAAACTGCCCGTAGTTCCTTACCGGGAAACCATCACGCAGGTCACCAATTCCGAGTACCGGCACAAGAAACAGACCGGCGGCAGCGGCCAGTACGGACACGTTCTGCTCCGGCTGGAACCCAAGAGCCGGGACGAGGGCTTTGAGTTTGGCAACGAAGTAGTGGGCGGCCGGGTGCCGCGCGAGCTGATTCCGGCGGTGGAGAAAGGCGTAGTCAACACGCTGAAAGAGGGCGTGCTGGCCGGTTTCCCCGTAGTCGATATGAAGGCCATCATCTACGACGGCAGCACGCACCCGGTGGACGGCAAGCCCATCGCTTTTGAGATTGCCGGCAGCCAGGCCCTGCGCCAGGGTATGAGCAAGGCCGCGCCCGTCCTGCTGGAGCCGGTCGTCAAGCTCTACGTAACCGTGCCGGAAACGTACACCGGCGACATCATCAGCGACCTCAACAGCAAGCGGGGCCGCATCCTGGGGATGATCCCCGAAACGCGCTACACCGTCATCGAGGCCGAAGTCCCCCACTCCGAAGTGCAGCGGTATTCGCAAGACCTGCGCTCCCTGACCGGCGGCCGGGGTTCCTACCGCTTTGAGTTCGACCACTACGAACAAGTGCCGCAAAACATCGAGCAGCGCGTAATCGACACCGCCAAACAAGCCAAATCAGGCGCAACGGCGTAAGTCGCAGGTTGACAGCACCAACACGGCAGGGGCGGGATGCAATCTCGCCCCTGCGTCGCTATCACAAGTCGGCGAAAATATCGGCTACTGCGATAGTGAGTCCGGGAATGTAGGCGGTGACTATCATATCGCCGGGGCGATGGAGGGCCTCTGCCGTGTATTCGCCGGCGCCGTTACGAATGACCGGCTCGGTAAGGGCCCGCACCGTTTCTTGATAGGGATCCAGAACCCAGTATTCGGGAATACCGTGCCGCGCGTACAGTTCGCGTTTGGTTTCCAGATCGTGTCTCGGATTGGATGGCGACAGGATTTCTACCACTAAATCCGGCGGCCCTTCGCAGCCGCGCTGCGTGATGATGTCCAGCCGGCTGGCGCTGATATACATTAAGTCCGGTTCAACCGCCGTTTCTCCCGGCAAAATCAGGTCAAAGCGGGGGCGGTAAATCCGTCCCATCCGACGCGGACGGATATGGTCACTAAACAGTCCTCCCAAGTTTTCAGACACTTCCTGATGCCTGGCGCTGGCTCCGGCCGTCATCTTGTACAGCACTCCGTCAATCAACTCCCACCACTCACCATCGGGGGCGGCGGCGTAGTCGGCATAGGTGTGTTTGCCTTTCGGTTTTGCAGTTACCATACCGCACTTCCTTGTTTTGATGGGCAAATAACTTAAAATCCCCAGGTGGGTTGATATTCGCCGAACACTTGTCGGAATACTCCCATCATTTCGCCCAGGGTAGCTTCGGCTTTGACGGCTTCGATGAGAGGGTACATCAGGTTGGCGCTGCTGCCGTTTTGGCGGGCGGCGGTTTCCAGGGCGCGCAGGCGATTTGCCAGCTCCCGGTTGTCCCGGCGGCGGCGGACGTCGTTCAGGTGGGCGATGTGGCGCTGCTCGCCGGCCTCGTCCACCCGCAGGATGGGGATGGACAGGCTTTCGTCATCCTTGACGTACTCGTTGACGCCTACGGTGATGCGCTCTTTGCGGTCCTCCTCTTGCTGATAGATGTAGGCGGCATCGGCGATTTCGCGCTGAAAGAAACCGGACTCCAGGGCCGGAATCACGCCGCCCTGCCGGTCAATCTGCTGGAAGTAATCGTAAGCGGCGGCCTCAACCTGATTGGTCAGCGTTTCAACGTAGTAGCTGCCGCCCAGGGGGTCAACGGTGTCGGTTACGCCGGTTTCGTGGGCGATAATCTGCTGCGTGCGCAGCGCCTGCAAAGCGGCTTCGGCGGAGGGCAGCGCCCACGCCTCGTCCTTGCTGTTGGTGTGCAGCGACTGGCAGCCGCCCAGCACGGCGGCCAGCGCTTGCAGCGAAACGCGCACCACGTTGTTGTCCGGCTGCTGCGCCGTCAGCGACGCGCCCGACGTTTGCGCGTGGAACCGCATCCAGGCGGAGCGTTCGCTTTCCGCCCCAAAGGTCTCCCGTATCTCCCGCGCCCAGATGCGGCGGGCCGAGCGGAACTTGGCAATCTCCTCAAAAAAGTCGTTGTGCACGTTGAAAAAGAAACTGAGCCGCGGCGCGAAGTCATCTATCGCCAGACCCCGCTCCGCGCAATGCCGCACGTACTCAAACCCGTCGGCCAGCGTAAAGGCCAGCTCCTGCACGGCGTTGCTGCCCGCCTCGCGGATGTGGTAGCCGCTGATGCTGATGGGGTTGAAACGCGGCATCCGATTGGTGGCAAACTCAACAGTGTCCACCACCAGCCGCATGGACGGGTGCGGCGGAAAGATATATTCATTCTGAGCGATATATTCTTTCAGAATGTCGTTCTGAATAGTGCCGCCCAGCGACTCAATAGACGCCCCCTGTCGTTCGGCGGCGGCGATGTACATTGCCCAGATAATTGCCGCCGGACTGTTGATGGTCATGGAAGTAGTAACCTGGTCCAGCGGGATGCCGTCAAAGACGGTCTGCATATCCTCCAGACAGGACACCGCCACGCCGCACTTGCCGAACTCGCCCCGGGCCCGGTCGTCGTCGTGGTCGTAGCCGTACAGGGTGGGCATATCGAAAGCGACGCTGAGGCCGGTTTCGCCCTGGTCCAGCAGAAAGCGGAACCGCTCGTTAGTCTCGCGCGGTTCGCCAAACCCGGCAAACATCCGCATCGTCCACAACCGGGAGCGATAGCCGGCCGGATGCACGCCCCGCAGGTAGGGATACTCCCCAGGGAGGCCAACATCCCGCAGATAGTCGCCGTCGGCCAAGTCATCCGGCCCATACACCGGCGCAACCGGCAGCTGGCTCAGCGTCTTGTAAGACGCCTTGCGCCGGGGCGCCGCATCAGCCCGCTGCCGCCAGGCATCGGTGCGCTGTGAGATGGCATCGTTGTCGTTAGAGAGAACCACGGGGCAACTCCTGATGGTGATTGGGCAAGGTCAGTAATGGGGCAAGGTTAGTAGGTGAAAATATCAACAACGGGACAGGCAAAACCGGGCAGTACCGGGTCGCCGGTAAGAGTATCACCTACGCCGAACCGCTGCACCGTGCCGTCGTCGTGGTGGGCGTGAACTTCCTGCGTACCGGGATAGACTACCCAGACCAACCGCACGCCGGCCGCCAGCCACATTTGCGTTTTGGCGTCGATATATTCTGGTATATCAAAGCCGGATACGACTTCAATTATCAGATCTGGCATTATTTTAGGGTAGTCATGGGCTACCGGGCGGTAGCCCCAGCGAGCGTGTGAAATGAAAGCGTAATCCGGGGCGAGCACGGTATCTGGTTCCTGTTCCAGCCAAAAGCCGCAACCGCCTACGCCAAAGCCGAGGTCGTTGCCACAGATAAAGTTCCCAAACCGCAAGTGGATTCGACCGGCGGCAATGCCGTGACGCAAGTCATTGAGCGGCATCGTTATCAACTCGCCACGAACGAGCTCGTGACGCTTGCCGTCATCCGGCATCGCCAGCAAATCAGCGGCGGTAAGCAGCTTTTTGGCGGTGGTCATTGCCGTTCTCCTCCAACGCTGGCGCTATCCAACGGCGAAAATGTCGGCCACCGGGCAGGCAAAGCCGGGCAGCACCGGCTCGCAGGTCAGCATATCGCCGATGCCGAACCGCTGTATAGCGCCGTCGCTGCGGTGCGTGACTATTTCGTGGGTTTCAATGTATATGGTCAATACCAGCCGCACGCCGGCCGCCAGCCACATTTGCGTTTTGGCGTTCACTACCGATGCCCGGTGTTCGGGCGAAACCACTTCTACTACCAAGTCGGGAACGGCTCCAAAAATGTAGCCGCGTTCCGGCAGAACTTCGGGCAGTCGGGCGCGGGCAATCAGGCCATAATCGGCGGCGCGCACCGTGTCCGGCCCGCGTGCGATGTAGGCTGACGCCTCCGGGCCGTAAATAAACCCCAGGTTGCGTTCTACAACGAAATCCGTGATGAGGTATCCGATGCGGCCGGTGACGGCCATGTGCATAAAGCTGGGCGACGGCATTTCGCTAAGCTCTCCCCGGATTAGTTCGTACCGCTTGCCATCGTCCGGCATCGCCAGCAAGTCAGCGGCGGTAAGCAGCTTTTTGGCGGTAGTCATTGCCGTTCTCCTCTAACGCTGGCGCGGCCTAAAGGCGAAAATGTCGGACACCGGGCAGGCGAAGCCGGGCAGCACCGGGTCGCCGGCTACCGTATCGCCAACGCCGTAACGCTGCACCGTGCCATCGTCGTGATGGGCGTACACTTCCTGCGACTCAGGATACGCTACCAGCGCCAGCCTTACGCCGGCGGCCAGCCACATTTGCGTTTTGGCGTCTATTTCGGTCTGCCGGTCGTCGGGTGAAACTACTTCCAGCACTAAATCGGGAATGACTTCGGCATAGCCGCGCCGCGGAGGCGGTTCTGCCTTTCGTTCGTAAGAGATGAACCCGTAATCGGGCGCGCGCACGGTGTCGGGGCTGCGCTCGATGTGAACTCCGGTTTCGGCGGCGATGCCGTGGCCCAAGTCATGCTCCTCGGCAAAGTTGCCGATGCGCCGTCCGAACCGCTCGGCGACTCTGCCGTGCTCGTGGCTTGCTGGCGGCGTTTCAATAAGCTCTCCCCGGATTAATTCGTACCGCTTGCCATCATCCGGCATCGCCAGCAAGTCATCGGCGGTGAATAGTTTTTTGGCGGTGGTCATTGCCGGGCCTCAGTGATCGGGGGACGGTTGGGTTTGGGGATGGATGGTTATAGTATAGTGCAAACGATAGCGGCAGTTTTGCCGGCCGGCTGTCCAAAGGCGTTGACATTTTACCGCCGCAGCGATTACGTTATTATAGCGAGCGCGGAGTGGCCAGAGAACGTTGTCCTGCTTGAGGGGTGGACGCTGGACATAGCCGCGCTTTTGCTTTTGCCTTGGCCGGCAAACTTGCTAACCGCCACGGTATGCGTTGATAGTGACAGTGTTGCCCGTCGAGTCAAGCATCCTGCTGGCTATTTCGCGGTGGTACTAGCGATTCACCTGCCCATCGGTCATAAACGTATTCAAAGAATCCCTCGACCGGCGTAGGTTCGCAAATTGTGGATAGCTGGAGACCCGCAAATGTGAATATGACATGGCCTATATTTAAATCATTTCCATCATCTTTTGGGAATGTCAATGTTACCAAGTTATCCTGGTAAGCAGTTTGTGCTATTTTGGGAAGATCAGTCACCTTAACATAGCCGGGCTCATGATACCGAATTACTCCAAGAGATTCTAGATGAGAAATTGTGGCAAGACCAATTTCACATTTATTATAAATATCATGCCCTGTATCATATACAAGTAAGCGTGCAACTTCGTCTATTGACCATACGAAACTGCAAAGGTTACTGAACAGCTCAGCAGCATCTTTATCAAAATCCGCCATCAAGTTGACCGTTCTTCGTGAGAATGAACCGGGGTTATTCGCTTCGCCGGCTAAAATGCCGGCCCAGACCTGCTGCATATCTGCATCCGATATTATGCGGCACTTGTCAAAAAAATTCCTGAGCCAGTCATCCTCAATACCCTCAGGAGTGGCATTATCAGTAAGGCGATGTATAGCCTTTTCAGTTATGCTCTCAATGTTTGCCTGATTGGTTATCTCCTCGTTGAGAAAGCGATCCGCAGCCCTTTCTCGGAGAGCAGCAATTATAATGTCCGTCTCCTCGGCAGAGACCCTGAGAATGCGATCTGCTTCAGACCTGGCCTGGGCCATACGAATCTCTTGCCTCGGATCAAAATGCCTGCCGAGAGCGTTAGAAATCTTCGTAACCAGGGTGCTTGCGGGCGCAACGAGGTCTCCGATGTTAACTAATGACATGATGAATCACCGTCAATGAGAGAAGCTGTATTTACAATCTATCATATAGCGCCTGCCCGCGCCAGGTTTAGCGCCAGTAGTCGTTCCAGCAGCTCCGCATCGGACAGACCAGGCGGCCAGCCGTAGGCGTCGGATACTGCGGCATCAAGGGTGTGGTGGGCGTTGGTTAGCCAGGTGGGGGGCTGGTTGTAGAGGTTGGTTAGGGTGCGTTGGGACATTTGGGCGGGGGTAAGGGACGGGTTGCCGTCGGCGTTGGTGGGGTTGAGCCAGTTCTCCCGCAGTCGGTTCAACTCGGCGGCGGCTTTGGCGATGGCCGCGCGTTGTGCGTCGGTGGGCTGGGGGAACGGGAATGTTTCAAAACAGGTGGTGGGGGTGTAGCGGGGTCGTGATTCGAGTTGCGTTCCCAAAGCTTTGGCCCAAATTTCATGAACTCGGCTATGTAATACACCGAAAGAATAATCGTCGTCGCACGCAAATACGTTGGTAGCGCTATTGCAGATTGTTCCAGCATCAATCCACGTAAAGGTTAGGTGCTTGGCAGTAACCGAGTGTCCGATAAATCGCGGCAATCCCGACAGTGCTGCCGTCATGTTCGGGGCAGATTGGCGATATTGCCAGTAGTTTCCGGTCAAATCACTGCCCGGTGCAATCATAGATTGCCTGGCGTGCTCAAACGGAGCGGCATACGCTGATGCCTCTGCCAGTGGCATATCGGCAAAGTTGATGGTGTAATGGCCACGAGCGCGTGCCTGTAGATCCTGCCCGTTCCTGACTGGCATTATTACATCGGAGTTGGGCCGCTGATTCGGATTCCCAATATCTGCTAACATAGCCGCCGCCAAATCGCCGGGAATATCAAATGGCGCGGTACGCGGCCCTCTGAATGCGATGCCGGCATTCTCGGGCAGTCTTTTGGCAGTAGTGACATCGACGCCGGCGGTAAGATTACCATTGATACTGCCAACGGGTTGGCCGTCAATCATCTTGTTGGTCTCTGAACCGTCGTCAAAGCCGATGATTGCGACGTGTACATTTGCGCCATCAAGCAGCCAATCCCGGTCAGGATACGCCATAAATATGCCGCCGGATTCGTTGATGTTTTCCAGTACACCCCGACTATAAATCGCCCGAATATTCTGCGTCGCCAGTAATCCGGCCCTATTGGCTATGCCGGCAGCGATTTGACGGCGCGCTTTTTCGAACCAATAACAGCACAAGTCTGATGACTTCGCTATTGTACTTTTATAGACGCTATCGACGGCCAGCGTGTATTTTCGCTCAAAGTTGCGATTCCAACTGCGTCGTCCGAGGAATGGCGGGTTGCCGATGATGAACTCGGCGGGTGGCCACTCCGGTTCTGCCGGGTTGTCCTTGTCGGTCGTATCAAGGATGGCGTCCATCTGGCGGATGGTGTGCAGCGGGGTTAGGATGGGGGTGTGGGTGTAGGGGAAGCCGTTGGCCTGGTGCCACTGGATGTAGCCAATCCAGAGGGCGGTGCGGGTGAGTTCGGCGGCGTAGGGGTTGATTTCGATGCCCAGCATCCGGTCGGGCTTGACCGTTGGCGTCAGGCCGTGCCAGCCCCGGGCGGCGGCGAAGTCGATGACCTGCTTTTCCAAATCCAGCAGGGAGCGCAGGGCCAGGTAGAGGAAATTGCCGCTGCCGCAGGCCGGGTCCAGGACGGTTGCGCCGGCCAGCCGTTGCTGGAAGGCCAGCAGATGGGCGCGGGCAGCGTCGGTATTATCATCGGCTTGCAACTCGCTCACTTCCTGCTTAACGGTTTCCCATTCGCGGCGCAGGGGTTCCAGCACCACGGGGTCAATCACCAGCATAATGTCGTCGGCGCCGGTGTAGTGCGCGCCCAGCTGGGAACGCTTGGAGGCGTCCAGGGCGCGCTCAAAGAGGGTGCCAAAGATGGACGGCTCAATGTCGCGCCAGTTCTTGCCGGTGGCCTCGCCCAGGCGTTGCAGGGCGACGGCGCTCAGCTCGACGGTATCGGCCTGGTTGAACAAATCGCCGTTGAAATGGGAAATCTCGTCGGCGCCGAACAGACCGCCGGAGGCCATCTGCGCGAACAGTCCGGCGACGGCCTGATTGAACAAGCCGGGGCTGCGGTAGCGCTGGTGGACAATGCGGGTGAACAGGCCAGCAGGCAGCAGCCCGGCATCCTCGGCGTAGAGGCAGAACACAATCTGGTTGAGATAGCGGGCCAGCCGCTCCGGGTCATCGGTATGCTGCTCCATATCGGTTACGATGTCGCGGAACAGATTGGCCGTTTCCTCGGTAACCTGCTCCACCGACCGCCCCGGCCGCAGAGCGTCGGGATTAAAGAAAGCGTTTTTGAGGAGTTCCAGATAGGCGGGTTCGTCCAGCCGGGTGATGGGGATTTCGTGGAGGACGGTTTCCATTCCCGGAAAGTTGGTGCGTACGAGTATGGTGCGAAAAGAGGACACGACCAGCAGGGGCGGCGTTTTCAGATAAACCTGGTAGCGCAGCAGCTGATTAAAAGCATCGGCCAACTGGTCATCGCCGCCCTTGAACTCCCAGCCGAAACGCTCCTCCAGATAGGCATCGGCAAAACCACCGGGCACCCACTTCTCAAAGGTAAAAACGTCGCGATTGCCATAGGCTACCGGGCTGGGGTGGCCAACCAGGGCGCAAAGGTCAAGGAACATTTCCTGCGACGCCTGCTTCTCACCAAAGGCGATGTCGTGCCACTTGGCGATGAACTGCTGGGGGGACATAATGACGCTCCAAGCCGAATGATGCGAAGCCGGGGGCTATGCTACCCCGGGGCCATGCTATCATTGTAAGGCGATTATTGCTGAACGAGGTACGGTTATGGCGTCAATAGCCTCAAAATCCGAAACGGCTACGGCGAGTGAATTGCTGAAAGAAGCGCGATGGTCGCTTGGTTCCGAGTCGCCGGCGCTGTTGCTGGCGGCGGTCGATAAAGTATTGGCCGAGCTGGCGCCGGGAGAGGAACCCGCTGCCGCCGCAAAGCGGCTGGCGGTGGAGTGGGAGCGCTGGGGCATAGAGGCGGGCTACGAATCGCTGCTGTCCTACTACGAGGATAGCCTGGACCCGCGCCGGTTCAGCTTTTGGGAAGGGCCGGAGTGGGATTGGAAGACGCATTTTGGGGAAGTAGCGGATGACTTGGTCAGGATATTGAGAGCCGGCAATGGCTGACCGCGTGCCACAGGATTATCTGCAAGCCGCCCGGCGTCGCCTGGATAACGCCGCTGACTGGTACGGCCAGGCGGCTGTTCGGCAGTACGATGACGCTTTTCTCGAGTTGGCCGACGTGGGAATGCTGGTATGGAGCGCCGGCATTGATATGGTGTCGGCGCTGATGCTGCTTGACGACCATACTCAGCTGGGCGCGTCAACCGAGCGGCACCACTATTTGCGGTATCGTCTGCACCGGCGTTATCCGCAGCGGGATTTGCGATTGGCCTGGGGGCATCTGGCGCAGCTGCACAGTTTCCAGCACAATCTGGACTTGCCACAGCAGCACTTTGTACGCGCTTGCCGTCACAGCGGGCGGTTGTTTGGGGAGCTGAACGGCTTGCTGCCACCGGCGCAGCGGTTGCCGGCAAATGCCTACGCCTGGCTGGAGGTGGTGGAATAGTATAGCGCAACGGGGTTGTGGGGGGTGGCCGGCGCGGTGTGGGGCTATTGGGGGTTAAATTTGCGGATGCCACGGTCGGATATGGCGCGTGTTATGGGGGATTGCTTGCGAGCCCAGTGGATGGCGAGATAGTGTTTGGCGCGGGTTGCAGCCAGGTAGAGGAGTTTCCGGTTGAAAGTGGTGGACGCAAATGCTTCGTTCACTCCCATTATGATAACGGCATCGTACTCCAAGCCTTTCGCATCGGGTATGCGGCACAGAATCGTGTTTGCATGGTGGCTTTCCGGCCCGAACGGGGTTACTTCATCTACCCCGTTTTCCTCACAGAATCTTTTAAACCGCCGGAGATTGTACATATCTCTCACCAGGATAGCGATTTGAGCGTCGGCCATATCATCCAGTGACCTGACCCGCTTCAGTTCGCTTACAACGTTGCGGTACATACTCTCGGAGCTGGCGTGCCGGTGAAATTCAACCCGATGCCCTTCGCGGCCATAAGGGATTGGCGCATCGATGTAGGTATCAAACAGCCGCAGAATCCGGTTGTTGAAGCGGGTTATGTGCTGGTTGGAACGATAGGATGTCCGGGCGTGCTGCACTTTGATGGCAGAACGGCCCAGCGCGCGCTCAAGATCCCGCCAGCGACGGATGCCGCGATAGGGGGTAATCTGCTGGACGGTATCTCCCAGAACAGTGAACCAGTTGTTGACTGAACTGAGGTGGAGCACCCGGAACTCTATGGGCGATATGTCCTGGGCTTCGTCCACGACAATATGACGGTAATGGGGGCGGATGGTGTTGTTGAGCAAGTGGTCAAGGTAGGTGAGCGCGCCAATATCGGAGTCCCCAAACTCGCCGGACGCCGCATAGCGGGCGGATGCCTGCAACTTGCGGGCGCCCTCTACGGTGATGGAATCGCGAGAAAGTCGCGACAGCAGTTCAGGGTTAGTCAGCAGGGAGACATACTCCTGTTGAAAATCCAGCCGGGGCCAGCGCGTTTCCAGCCAGGGGTTTATCACCTCAGCGGCAATGCGATTCCGACGGCGGGCGACCTCCTCGCGTCGCGTTCCCACTGCCAAGCCGTCGCGCTCCCAGATCAGGTCTGTGATGGCGTCAACAAACTGCTGCCGCTTTACATTGGGAGCGGAGCCGCCGTCGTTGTTTGCGAATACTCGTCGCAAGGCCGCGTCTATGTCAGACTCACTGACGGCCAGGCGTCGTCCGGCCGGGGTTGAGTTCAGGGGCGGCAAGTTGCGAAAGGCTTTTCGTATTTCATCCAGGCGGTTTTTGACGTGTCGTTCCAAAGCGTCAGCCATGCCCATCGAGCCTTTAAACGCCTCGGCGGTTTCGTCGAATTCGGTCATTGCACCCTTTTCCAGCAAGTTTCTCCACATTCGGGTGCCGATGTTGACATTGTCCGAGTGACGGTAGGCCAGCCAAGCGCGCAGGGTAGTTTGCTGGATATTATCGCGGACGCCTAAATTGGGCAGAACGTCGGCAGCGTATTCCAGGAAAGAGTCGGAGGGGCCGACGAACAGGGTAGTGTTCGCCGTAGGACGTTCTCTTTCCGGAAGTTCGTTGAAGGGTGACAGCAGGTAGGCGATGCGGTGCAGACCGATTTCACTCTTGCCGCTGCCGGCGGCGCCTTGCACTATCAACACCTGGTCGCTGACATTGGCGATGTTTTCGTACTGGTCGGCTTCAATGGTTTCGATGATGGTGGAAAGATGCCCGTCGGCGGCGCCGGTGCCGCTAAGGGCGGCGGTGAGAGCGGCGTTGGCGGTAGGGGCGCCCTCCGGTAAAGCGCGACGATAGATGTCGTTTAGTTCGACTAACTCCTGGCCGCGAACGCGCAGGAAACGTTTCAGGTCAACCCGGACGCGGATTTGACCATAAGGGGCGGTGTAGCGGTTCTCGTTGGTGTACCAGAGGCGGGCGACGGGGGCAATCCAACTGACAACGTTAGTGTCCGGTATTTGATTGCCGCCGATGTAAATAGTTTTGGGGGCTTCGTTCAGAGGGTCTAGTTGCTGGTAATCGACCCGCCCAAAGTATGGCTGCCGCAACGCTGATTCCAGGGTTACGACCTGCCTTTGGAGCATTTGCTGGACAGCATCAGCAGTCCGGGTATCTCCGGCGCGGGCGGGCATACGGGAGCCGATGCTGGAGGTTCGGGACTGGATGGCGTGGATAACGTTATCCAGATTCTCCCGCTCCTCTGCGTAGGCATCCTGGTTAGCGTCGGGTTGTGATGTCATGATAACCTCCGCTGAAAATGATGCCGGGTGTTTCAGTGGGTTGCAGGATAGCCTATCTTACTCTGCTATCCGCACGAACCGGCGGCGGCCGGCTCTGATTACGTCGCCGGCGGCCGGCGCCAGTGCTGCGCTGGCGGCTGCGAGGATGCGTTCGCCGTTGGGCCGGATTAGCTCTACGGCGCCCTGGGCTATGAGACGCCGGGCTTCGCTGTTGCTGCTGGCCAGGTTGGTTTGTACTAGCAGTTGGTTGATGGTTAGGTTGCTGATGGCGGCCAGGGTGACTTCCGGGATTTCGTCGGGGATATTCCGGCGTTGTACTACTTGCTCGAAGTGTGCTTCGGCGGTGTTGGCGGCGTCTGCGTCGTGGAAGGTGGCGGTTATGCTGCGGGCCAGCCTTTTCTTAAAATCCATTGGGTTGGCGGTTTGTGATGTTATGGCCTGGGTTATTTCGGCGATTTCGGCGTCGGGGACATCGGTCAGGTATTCGTAGTAGGGGGTTATTAGGGTGTCGGGGAGGGACATTAGTTTGCCGTACATTTCGGCGGGGGGTTCCTCCAGGGCTACGTAGTTGCCGAGGCTTTTGCTCATCTTTTGTATGCCGTCGGTGCCGACTAGAATGGGCATCAGGAAGCACTGCTGCGGCGTTTGGCCCATCATGCCCTGCAACTCCCGGCCGACCAGCAGGTTGAACATCTGGTCGGTGCCGCCGAACTCTACGTCGGATTCGATGACTACCGAATCGTAGGCTTGCAGCAGGGGGTAGAGCAGTTCGGTGATGGCGATGGGCTGGTGTTCGGCGAAGCGGCGGGCGAAGTCGTCGCGTTCCAGGAATTGGGCTACGGTAAAGCGGCTGGTCAGCTCGATGACGTTGGCCAGGGTGAACTGGCCGAACCACTGGCTTTGCCATTCTACCCGGGTGCGCTGCCGGTCAACTACTTTGAAGAACTGGCGCATATAGGATTCGGCGTTCTCCAGCACGTCGGCGTGGGTGAGCATGGGGCGGGTGGCGGAGCGGCCGGAAGGGTCGCCGATTTGCGCCGTCCAGTCGCCGACAATCAGGATGACCTGATGGCCCAAGTCCTGGAGTTGGCGGAGTTTGCGGAGGCCGACGACGTGGCCGAGGTGGATGTCGGGTCGGCTGGGGTCAAAGCCCATTTTGAGGCGCAGGGGGCGGCCCTGGCGCAGCATGGCCGTGAACTCCGCCTCGGAGATGATGCGGCTCACCCCCCGGCGGGTGATGGTGGACAGGTTTTCGGGAATCTGTACTTGACTGGTCAACGCACACCTCGCCATCTGTGGCCATTGCTGACCGGCCGGTTACGCGTGGTCCAGCCGGTCGTTTTCCTCGAGCCTATCGTGTCGTTGCAGGACGGTGCGGGCGTTGGCAACGTCCCGGTTCATCTGGGTGATCAGGGCATCAATGCCGTCGAAGGTTTCCTGCCCGCGCAGGCGGGAGACGAACTCCAGGCGCAGGTTTTCGTCATAGATGTCGTCGGAGAAATCCAGCAGGTGGGCCTCGATGAGGCGCTGGCTGAGGCCGAAGGTGGGGCGGACGCCGATGCTGGTGGCGGCGAGGTGGCGCACGCCGTCAACGGTGGCGTAGGTGGCGTACACGCCGTCGGCGGGGATGACGAAGTTGGCGGTGGGGATGATGTTGGCGGTGGGGAATCCCAGCTGACGGCCCATTTTGGCGCCGTGGACTACGATGCCGTCGGTGGCGTAGGGGCGGCCCAGCAGGTATTCGGCGCCGTCCACGTTGCCGTCGGCCAGGGCGTTGCGAACCCGGCGGCTGCGGACGGCGGCGCCGTCCAATTCCAGCGGGGGCACGGTCTCCACCCAAAAGCCGAGGGAGGCGCCCCGGCGGCGGAGGTAATCGAGGTTGCCGCTGCGGTTGCGGCCCAAGGCGAAGTCGGGGCCGGTTACGATGCCGCGCATTTTGAGGCAGTCAACCAGAATGTTGGTGAACTCGTTGGCGTCCACGTTGGCCAGGTCGTTGGTGAATTCCAGGCTGATGACTTGGCCAACCCCGGCGTCGTAAAGGAGCTGGACTTTCTCCTCCGGGGTGATGATTTTGGTTACGGTGCGTTCGGGGTTGACGACCTCGGCGGGGTGGTTGCTGAAGGTGATGACGGTGGGGATGAGGGGCTGGGGGGCCAGCTGAAAGAGGCGCTGCAACAGGTGCAGATGCCCCCGGTGTACGCCGTCGAACACGCCGATGGTGATGGCGGTTTCGCTGCCGGGAGGGGGTGCCGCGTCGGCCAGCGTCTGGCGAAAACTCATTGGGTAGCGTTTTCCAGCGTCAGTGTGGGCTGCCGGGCAGCGGCGTGTCAGGGGAGTGCAAGGGCGCGGATTCAGTGTGTTGGGGCCGGTTCCGGCGCATAGCTACGTTTCCGCTACGGTTAGGATAGCGTCAACGATGGTAGCACACCCCCGGCAACCCGGCAAGCGATGGCGCCGGCCGGGTTGCGTTTTGTTTCAGGGTGATTTGGTCATCTCATAATCGGTCATCTCCTGGGGGAGCGGGTTTTGATGTTGGCTGGTATCGGGCGGGTGTGGTATCGGGCGGTGAGTTCGGTTTGGTTTGGTTTGGTTGGTTTGGTGTCGGAGATTCAAGTCGTTGTCAGCCCTACGGCCGGAGGTGGGTACGCAACTATTTTGTACCTTCATTTTACGTGGCCTATCCCTAATGAGAGGACAGCACGCGGGCTGAAGCTCGATACCCTGCGGAGGCAGCCCGCGCCGTGAAAGCGGGGTCGGGACTACCCTTGCCGATTGCGGTTTTTGCTGACTGGCCGTTTTTGACTTGAATCTCCGACGATTGTGCTAGCGGTGTGCTGGCCCCGGTTCCTCAGGGGATGTTCTCGAGCGAGGACGGCTGAGGGGGGATTGGTTGGTTGATTTGCCCGATGAATGTATATTACACGAACTGACGTGCGGTTGCAAGGGGTTGGGGTCGCTGATTTTTTGATTTGGCGGGGGATTTTGACGGGGCGGGCGTATCTTAGGGGGGTGCCGCTGGGGGAAATGATTTCCCCCAGACCCCCTCGTTGTGTCTTTGGGGGCAAGGGCGCTGCTACGGCATCGGGATTCTGAGCGCAGCTCTGAATGACATGGGGGGACGGCCGGCCGTTGCGGGTGGCTTTATACTGTCTGGGATTCGTTGGTGGCGGGAAATCTCTGAAAACGGTTGAAACCCGCAGCAGCCGTAATCGGCGGCGGGGGTTTGGCAGCAGTAAAATGCGTTCACGCAATTCTAATATGATGCGCGTTGCCGGCGGGGCGGCGCGGGGCTTGCGGCTCAAAGGGGCCGCGGTTGCCGGCGTCCGGCCTACTACGGAGCGGGTGCGCGCGGCCATCTTTAACATACTGGAGCCCGGCCTGGTTGACGGCGCCCGCGTGGTTGACCTTTACGCCGGCAGCGGCAGCCTCGGCATTGAGGCGCTGAGCCGGGGGGCGGCGTGGGCCGATTTTGTGGAGCGTAATCAGCGACAGTGTCGTTACTTGCAGGACAACTTGAACAGCACCGGCTATGCGGATGCGGCCGGGGTGCATTGCGCCGATGCTTTGCGCTGGCTGGAACGGCGGGAGCAGCCCTATGAGCTGGCCCTGCTGGACCCGCCTTACCGCATCGCGGACTTGGCGCCGACGCTGGACGCGCTGGCCCGGCCGGGCGTCCTGTCGGATGGCGCCGTCGTGGTGGTGGGGCACAGCAGCCGTGGGGAGCTGCCCGACACAAGGGGCCGGCTACGCTGCTACGACCGGCGACGCTATGGCGACAACGCCATCAGCTTTTACGCGTGCCAATCCGACTGAACTGGCGCCGAGCCGGGAACGCCCGTCGTCCGGGAACGCCCGTCGTCCGGGAACGCCCGTCGTCCGGGAACGCCCGTCGTCCGGGAACGCCCGTCGTCCGGGAACGCCCGTCGTCCGGGAACGCCCGTCGTCCGGGAACGCCCGTCGTCCGGGAACGCCCGTCGTCCGGGAACGCCCGTCGTCCGGGAACGCCCGTCGTCCGGGAACGCCCGTCGTCCGGGAACGCCCGTCGTCCGGGAACGCCCGTCGTCCGGGAACGCCCGTCGTCCGGGAACGCCCGTTGTCATCTAGAAAATTGCCGCAGGAGAACTGACGAATGGTAGTCGCTCTATATCCCGGAACGTTCGATCCGGTAACGGTAGGACATCTGGACGTTACGAGTCGGGCGGCCCGGCTGTTTGCTAAGGTAATTGTGGCGGTGTACGACACGCCGTCGAAGAACCTGCTGTTCAACACGGCGGAACGGGTGGGGCTGATGCGGCAGTCGGTGGCGGAGCTGCCGAACGTGGAGGTGCGGCCATTTACCGGGCTGGTGGTGCGGTGCGCGCGGGAGGCGGGGGCGGCGACTATCATCCGGGGTTTGCGGAGCAGCCCGGACTTTGAGTACGAATCGCAGATGTTTTTTATGAACCGCCGGCTGGAACCGGACGTGGACATGGTTTCGCTGATGAGCGACCAGGAACATATGATGATCAGTTCCAGCCTATTAAAGGAAGTGGCCCGGCTGGGCGGGAACATCACGGGCATGGTGCCGACCCACGTAGCCGACGCCCTGCTGGAGAAATACCGGCTGGAGAGCGCGTAGCCTGGCCTTGATTTAACCGGAGCAATCGCATGCCGGAGCAACTGCGTTACCGGCGCAACCGTGTCAAGGGGCACCGGGGCGGGCGCCCCGAATTTTGCCCGAGGAGGACATCATAGACATCAACAACATCATCGACCGCATCGAGCTGCTCGTGGAGTCCGGCAAGTCGGTTCCGCTGAGCAGCAGCGTGATGGTTGACAAAATCAAGCTTAACGAACTGGTGGCGCAGCTGCGGATGGCGATTCCGCAGGAGATAAGCCGGGCCGAGGAGATGCTGTCCCGCAAGGACGTCATTATGTCGTCGGCGGTTTCGGACGCGCACCAGGCCCGGCAGCACATGGAGCAGGAGTTCCGGAGCCGGCTGGGCGACCACGAGCTGGGGCGCAAGGCGGAAGAGCTGCTGCGGGAGTCGGAGGCGAAGTCGCGGCGCATCATTGAGCAGGCGGAGCGGGAGGCGGAGAACCGGCGGAACCACGCCGACGCCTACGCGCTGCGGACGCTGCGGAACCTGGAGCGGGAGCTGGCGGCGGCCAACGGTTCCATCCGCAAGGGGATTGATATGCTGGCCGGCTCGGCGCTGGCGGCCGGCACAAGCTCAATGCCGCCGTCGCCGGAGGATTTTGCGCCGGAGGAATACGCCCAACCCAGCATGGTGCGCTAGGCGGTGGGCCGGCCATTCGGCCCGGCCATTCCGGGGGCAGTGCGGCAACCCGTCTGCGCCCGGAATGGCAGCAGGCGAACCAGGTAAAACGGAACGCTATCCGATGACATTCCGTAGTTGCAACGGCGTGCTTGCGGGGTGTAAAATTGCCGGAACGCACCGGCCGGCGCCTCCAGAGGCTCGGCTCACTGTTGTGGTTGTGCCGGGAGCGGTTGCTGGGAGTGATGCAGCTAGATATGCGCGAACTGGTAATTGACAGCATCCGAATCAGCCAGATGAACTATCAGCGGGTGGTGGTGCTGAAAGAGCTGGAAACCGACCTGTTTCTGCTCATCTGGATTGGGCCTACCGAGGCCGAGGCAATCGCCGTCAAGATGCAGGGCATGAGCGTGCCCCGCCCCTTGACCCACGACTTGCTGGTTGACCTGGTGAAATCGGTGGGCGGCACCTTTGAGCATATCCTGGTGAACGACCTGCAAAACGAAACGTTTTACGCCAAGGTCGTCATCCGGGTTGGCGACCGGACCCACGAGATTGACTCGCGGCCCAGCGACGCGATGGCCGTAGCGGTGCGGGCCGAGGTGCCGATATTCGTTGCCGACGCGGTGATGGACAAGGCGGCCATCTCGATGGACCAGGAAAGCGGGCAGCCGGTATCGCCCCAGCAGGGGGCCGACGCCGAGCCGGTGACCGAGGAAGAGCTGGAGAAACTGTCGGCGTTCACTGACCTGATTAATGAGCTGGATATGGAGGACTTCGAGCGCAAGTAGGCGGCGTCCTGACGTATCCAGGCCCACGCAGAGAATAACGCCCCGCATTGCTATAGGCGGGGCGTTTTCGTAACGGGATAACCGTATTCTGGCGTCAACGGCATTGACAGGCCCGGATACCGATGCTAGTATTTCTGCCGCTTGCCAACGGCTTATGAGCAACGCAGTTGAGGAACCAACCGCCATTACTGTCGGGACAAAGTCCGGGCCGGGACAAAATCCGGGCCGGGACAAAATCCGGCGGCTGCGCTCATAGTGACCGGAGCAGGCGCATAACTGCTATGGCTAAACTGGTAAATTGCTATGCCACCCTGGTTCATCGTCGCCCTGCGGCTTACCGGCCTGGGCTGGTACGTGGCGCTGTGCATCGTGCTGGGCATCGTGGGCGGCGTATGGCTGGGCAAGCTCACCGGCCAGGTTGCGCTGCTGGTGCTGCTGGGAACGGTGCTGGGCAGCGTCATTGCCTTTTACGGCGTGTACCGGATGGTGCTGCCGGCTATTTACGGTTCCAACCGGCCCGGTTCCAAAGGGGCCGGGCGTAGCCGGAACGATGATAACGGAGGCGTTGAGTAGTCGTGTCGCTTAAGCGGATAATGATTCTGTTCGGCATCGGTATGGCCGTGCTGCTCATCGCCGGTTTCGTGGTGGGGGCGATCGGCTCCCGGATATTCGGACTGGAGCGGCCGTTCGTCGCGCAGCCGGAGATTCACCTGCCGCCGCAGCCCATATTCCCCGCTGAGGCCCGTGACTCGGCGCTGGGGCTGGCCCCGGCAAAGGACGAGCACGGGGCGATGTCGTCATCTGATGACCAGCACGCCAAAGATGACCAGCACGCCAAGTCGTCGGACGCGCACGCCGGCGATGGGGAAAAGGGCCATGGCGATGCGGAGGCGCATCACGGCGAGCCGCTGGGGATTATGGACATTGCAATCACCAACACGCTGCTATCGGCGTGGCTGGTGAGCATCGTGATGCTGGTGTTCTTTGTCGGCGCGGCGCGCAAGCCCAAAGTAGTACCCGGCCGGCTGCAAGCGCTGGTGGAGATGCTGTTTGAGCTGGTGCTCAACTTTGCGACCAGCATCCTGGGGCCGGAGATGGGGCGCAAGGCGTTTCCGGTGGTGGCAACCATCTTTTTCTTTGTGCTGTTCAACGCGTGGCTGGCGATATTCCTGATACCGATTTACCAGGCTGTCGGGTACGGCATCGGCACGGACCACGGGTTTGAGCTTAAGGCGCACCTGCTGCGGCCGGCCGGCACGGACTTGAATATGCCGCTGGCGCTGGCGCTGGTGTCCTTTGTGTTCGTGGAATACTGGGGGTTCCGGGCGCACAACTTCGGGTACCTCAAAAAGTTCTTTGCCTTTGGCGACATCCTGCGGGGGCGTCCGTCGGGCATCATCAACGTATTCGTCGGCCTGCTGGAGTTCATCTCGGAGCTGGTGCGGGTAGTTTCGTTCACCTTCCGGCTGTTCGGCAACATGACGGCCGGCGAGATTCTGGTGGTGATGATTACCTTCCTGGTTCCGTTCGTGGCAACGCAGTTCGTGTTCGGGCTGGAGCTGCTGGTGGGACTGATACAGTCGGTCATCTTTGCCGGCCTCACCCTGGTATTCCTGTCGGTGGCGGTGAGCCACGAGGAGCATTAGGCGCCGGGATGCGGGCCGCCGGGCAAAGGGAAAATAGGGTCAGAATCAACCAGGGCAGAATCAACTAGGGCAGAATCAACCAGGGCAGAATCAACTAGGGTCACTATCAAAACGGAGGAAACTTAACAATGGCAATCGACCTCTCAATGATTACGACGCTGCTGTCGGTGGGGGCGCAGGGGCTTACTACCGACGGGGCCAAGTTCCTGGCGGCCGGGCTGGCCATCGCCATCGGCGTTATCGGGCCTGGCGTTGGCATCGGCATCCTGGGCGCGGGTGCGATGGGCGCCATTGGCCGCAACCCGGAGGCCGCCGGTTCCATCACCACCAACATGATCCTGGCCATCGCGTTTGCCGAAGCGCTGGGCATTTACTCGCTCATCGTCGCCGTAATCCTGCTGTTCGTGGTGTAGCGACATGGCAGAACTGGGCTTGAATGTGCCCTCGCTGGTCAGTTATCTGATCAACTACATCATCCTGCTGATTCTGCTGGGCGTGTTCGCCTACCGGCCGCTGCTGAACGCCATTGATGGACGGGTGGACAGCATCCGGGAAAGCCTGGCCGCCGCCGACCAGGCCCGGGCGGAAGTGGCAACGTCCCGCTCCGAAATTGAGGAGGAGCTGAACGAGGCCCGCCGGGAGGGGCAGCGTTTGCTGGACCAGGCCCGCGAGGCCGCCGACCGTTTCCGCGACGCGGAGATGGCCCGGGCACGGCAGAGCGCGGAGGAGTTCAGCGAACGGGCTCAGGCCGACATCGCCCGGGAACGCGACGCCGCGATTAACGAAGTGCGCGCCGCATTCGGGGACTTGGCGATTACCGCCGCCGAACGGATTATCCGCCGCTCGGTGGACCGGCAGGCACATCAGGAAATCATTGATCAGGTTCTGGCAGAAGGCGAGCAGGCGCTCCGCCGCTAGTCAAACTGCCGGCGCTGCGGCAGTCGTTCTCCGGCAACCCGACAACGGGCGGCCGGCGGCGGCTCCGTGGCGGCGGCAGCGCACACGCACAAGCAGCAAAAGGGAGGCAGCATAGCCGTGGCAAACCGATTGTCGGGGCAACGCTACGCACAGGCCATCTTTGAGTTGGCGCTGGAAAACGGGCTTCTGGAGGAATGGGACCAGGACTTGCGCCTGGCGTCCGATGTCTTGCAGGACGATGAATTCGCGGTGTTTCTGAAGCACGCCGAGGTTTCGTCGGAACGCAAGGTAAGCGCCATTGAGGCGGTGCTGTCCGAGGCCCATCCGCTGGTGCGCAATCTGGTTGCGCTGCTGGTCAGCCGCAACGGGGTGGACGCGATGGCGGAAGTGCAGGCCGGGTACACCGCTCTGCTGGACGTGCATTTGGGACGGCAGCGGGTGGAAGTAACGGCGGCGGTGGCCCTGGAGGACGCCGAGCTGGAGCGCATAACCCGTTTCGCCGCCGCCCTCACCGGCAAGGAAGTAATCGTAGCAACGCGGGTGGATGAGAACATTCTGGGCGGCCTGATTATCCAGATTGGCGACCAGCTGCTGGACGGCAGCACCGGAACCGCGCTGGAACGGATGCGCCGGACGGTGCGGGCGCGGGCGGCCTGACCGATACCAAGCAAAGCAGCGGCGCAGCCGGTTGACGGCCAGCGCCGCACCGCTCACCAAGCCTTTTACGAGGACAACGCAGGACACCAGGACACAAGGAGACTGGCCGATGGCAGTCAGGGGACAAGAGCTAGTAACACTCATCAAGCGGCAGATCGAGGAGTTTGGCGGAGACCTGACTCTCGTTGACGTGGGCACGGTTTTGCAGGTGGGTGACGGCATTGCCAGCATCCAGGGGCTGCAAAGCGTGCGCTCCAACGAGCTGCTGGACTTTGGCAACGACGTCCTCGGGCTGGCGCTCAACCTGGAGTCCGATGTGGTGGGCGCCGCCATTCTGGGCGACCCTACCGCCGTTAAGGAAGGGGACCGGGTGCGGGCTACGGGCCAGATTATTGAGGTTCCGGTGGGCGATGCGCTGCTGGGGCGGGTCGTTGACCCGCTGGGGCGGCCGCTGGACGGCAAGGGGCCGGTAGCTACGGACCGGCTGATGCCGGTGGAACGCACGGCGCCCAACGTGGTCGTCCGCAAGTCGGTGGACACGCCGGTGCAGACGGGCATCAAGGCTATTGACGCCATGATTCCAATTGGCCGGGGGCAGCGGGAGCTTATCATCGGCGACCGCTCAACCGGCAAGACGGCCATCGCAATTGACACCATCATTAACCAGAAGGGAACCGACCTCATCTGCATCTACGTGGCCATCGGGCAGAAGCAGGGCAAGGTTGCCCAGGTGGTGGGGATTCTGGAGGAATACGGGGCGATGGACCACACTATCGTGGTCAACGCCGGCTCGGCTGACTCGGCGCCGCTGCAATTCATCGCGCCCTACGCCGGCTGCGCGATGGGCGAGGTGTTTATGGATGAGGGCAAGGACGTGCTGATCGTCTATGACGACCTGACCAAGCACGCCTGGGCCTACCGGCAGATGTCGCTGCTACTGCGCCGGCCGGCCGGCCGGGAGGCTTACCCCGGCGACGTTTTCTACCTGCACAGCCGGCTGCTGGAACGGGCGGCCCGGCTGGACGACGAGTTTGGCGGCGGCTCGCTGACCGCTTTGCCCATCATTGAAACGCAGGCCGGGGACGTGTCCGCCTACATTCCTACCAACGTCATCTCAATCACGGACGGGCAAATCTACCTGGAGCCGGAGCTTTTCAACGCGGGAGTGCGGCCGGCTATCAACGTGGGACTGTCGGTGTCACGGGTGGGCGGCGCGGCGCAGACCAGAGCAGTGCGGCGCGTTGCCGGCAGCCTGCGCCTGAACTTGGCCCAGTACCGCGAGCTGGCTACTTTCGCCCAATTTGGCACCGCCGATTTGGACGCAGCGACGCGGGCGCAACTGGCCCAGGGACAGCTGGCCACCGAGGCCCTGAAACAGGGCCAGTACCAGCCGCTGAATCTGGGAGAGGAAGTGATGCTCCTGTTCGCCGTCAACGCCGGGCTGATGGCAGACATACCGCTGGAACGGGTGGGGGCTTTCGAGGAGCAAATGCTCCGTCATCTTAACGCGGGCCATCCGGACATCGGGCAAGCCATCTCCGAGAGCGGCAATTTATCCCCGGAGCTGGAAACGCAGCTCACGGACGCCATCAACGAATTCAAGCCTACGTTCAGCTAAGGGACGCCGGCTGATAGACGCCAACACCGCAAGGTTGGAATATGCCCAGCGTTAGAGACATACGGCGCCGCATCCGCAGCGTCGAGAATACCGGCAAAGTTACCAACGCCATGTCGCTGATTGCGGCGTCCAAGATGCGGCGCGCGCAGCAGGCGGTGGTTGAGGGACGCCCCTACGCCGAAAAGATTCACGACGTAATCGCAGAGCTGGCGGCGCAGCCGGCGGGGGACGACGAAACGCCGCACCCGCTGTTGCAGGTGCGCCCGGTGAACCGCGTCGGGATGGTAGTCGTTACCCCCGACCGAGGGCTGGCCGGCGGTATGCACGCCACCATCAACCGGCGGGTCGCCCAATTCATCCTGGACAGCCCGCAGCCGGTGCGCAGCATCGTGGTGGGCCGCAAGGGGCGGGACTTTTTAGTCCGCTACACCGAGGGCGTGCAGGCGGTGTTCACCGACATTGGAGACCGCATCTCGCTGGCTGACACCACCGCCATATCGGGGTTGGTGATTGACGACTACGCCGCCGGCGAAGTGGATGAGGTCTATCTGGCCTATATGCGGTTCGTTTCCACGGTGCAGCAGGAACCGGCGCTGGAGCGGATATTGCCGGTGGAGCCGGCGGAGCTGGAGGGCGCGCAGCGGGTGGGTTACATCTACGAACCGGACGCCGCGACGGTGCTGAGCGCGCTGCTGCCCCAATTCGTGGAGATGCAGGTGTACCACGCCATGCTGGAAAGCATCGCCAGCGAGCAGTCGGCGCGGATGGTAGCCATGCGCAACGCCACCGACAACGCCAACCAGCTGGCATCGGACTTGACGCTGGTAATGAACAAACTCCGCCAGGACAGCATTACCAACGAGCTGCTGGATTTGGTGGGCGGTCAAATCTCACTGGAGGGGTAGGCCGCGAAAGGCACGCTGCAATGAACCGCCAGGCGCTGCTGGATTCTCTGCTGGAAGACATCCCCGTTTTCCGCAGAATAACCTCCGACTTGTACCGATGGTTTATCATCAATTACACTTGGATGATGACGGCGCGGGCATCGCTCGAGGCGTATGAACAGGTGGTGATAGAGGAAACCCCCTGGTACGACATCTCATCGGCTATCATCGATGAGCTGGGTAGAGGGTTTCTAGTACAAATCACCATAGCCGCCGCCCTAACGGAGGTGACCAACATGGTTATAGGCGCTATCTGGAAGCACCAGGCTCAACGCCGAGTAGAGGAGAAAGTCGCGGAAGCAAGAGCGGAAATAAGGGAGGAAGTAAGAGCGGAAGCAAGAGCGGAAGCCGCGAAAATGGTAGCGGAAACGCGGGAGCAGCACTTGCTGGAGGGCCGCACGGAAAGCAATAAGGCCTGGCGCGAGTGGTTGCAACGCCGGGATGACGCCGCTGCCGCCGGCCAGCTTTTTGACGAACCGCCGCCTGATGCCGTTGCCGCGGACAACGCTGCCGGCGGCTGATGCTCCGTTCCCACCCCTTTTTGATTTCTGATAAGCCGTTTTCCCGCCTGACAGTTCTTAAAGTTTTACACCCGGAGGACAGACAAGATGCCCGGTAAAATCGCCCAAGTCATCGGCACTGTGGTGGACGTGGAGTTCCCCGCTGACCAACTGCCTAACCTCTTTGACGCTCTGGAGGTTGACAACTCCGGGGAGCGGCTGGTGCTGGAAGTGCAGCAGCACATCGGCAACCACTGGGCCCGCTGCCTGGCCCTGGGTTCTACCGACGGGCTGGCCCGCGGCAGCGTGGTTGCCGACACCGGCTCCAAAGTGTCCGTGCCGGTTGGCCCCGAAACTTTGGGGCGCCTGTTTGACGTGACGGGCACTCCGCTGGATAACCTGGGCGCGGTCGAGGCCGGCCAAACCTGGCCCATCCACCGGGACCCGCCGGCGTTTGACGACCAGAATCCCGAAGTGGAGATTCTGGAAACGGGTATCAAGGTGTTTGACCTGATTACGCCTTTCCCCAAGGGCGGCAAGGTGGGCGCTTACGGGGGCGCCGGGGTGGGCAAAACCGTAATCATTCAAGAGCTGATTCGCAACATCGGCGCCGTGCACAGCGGCGTTTCGGTGTTCGCCGGGGTGGGTGAGCGTTCCCGCGAGGGGAACGACTTGTGGCACGAGATGCAGGACTCCGGGGTGCTAGGCAGTACGGTGCTGGTGTTCGGGCAGATGAACGAAACGCCGGGCGTCCGGGCCCGCATCGGCCTTACCGGGCTGACGATGGCTGAGTACTTCCGGGAAGAGGAGAACCAGGACGTGCTGCTGTTCATTGACAACATCTACCGCTACATTCTGGCCGGTATGGAAGTGTCGGCGCTGCTGGGGCGGATGCCGTCGGCGGTGGGTTACCAGCCTACTCTGAGCACCGAGATGGGCGCCCTGCAAGAACGCATCACGTCCACCAAGAGCGGCAGCATTACGTCTTTCCAGGCTATTTACGTGCCGGCGGACGACTACACCGATCCCGGCATCGTTACGACTTTCGGGCACCTTGACGCGGTGGTGTCGCTGGAGCGGGCGCTGGCCGCGCAGGCCCTCTACCCGGCCGTTGACCCGCTGGCGTCCTTTGCCCGCATCCTGGAGCCGCGCATCGTGGGCGACGAGCATTACCGGGTGGCGCGGGGCGTGCAGCAGGTGTTGCAGCGTTACCGGGACTTGCAGGACATCATCGCCATTCTGGGCATCGAGGAACTTTCCGAAGAAGACCGGCAGGCGGTGTTCCGGGCCCGCAAGATTCAGCGGTTCCTGACGCAGCCTTTCTTTGTCGCTGAAACCTTTACCAACCAGCCGGGCAAGTACGTGGCGCTGCGCGATACCGTGCGGGGGTTTGCCGAGATACTCAACGGCGACCACGACGACTTGCCGGAGCAGGCATTTTACATGGTAGGCACCATCGAGGAGGCCGTGGAAAAGGCGGCCCAAATGCAGGCCGCAGTCTAGCCGAGAGGAGCGCGTCCCATGCCAATGCAGCTGCAAATCATCACCGCCGAGCGGGAGGTGTTCTCCGGTACGGTGGATGCTCTGGTGGCCCCCGGTATCGCCGGGCAACTGGGCATACTGCCCAGCCACGCTCCGCTGATGACGGTGCTCGATCCCGGCGAGCTGATGGTGCGCTCCGAGGGGGAGGAATCATTCCTGGCGCTGTCGGGCGGCTATATGGAAGTGCTGGGCAACCGGGTTACCATACTGGCCGACGCTGCCGAGGACGTGGACGAAATTGACGAGGAACGGGCGCAGATGGCGGTCGAAGAGGCGCGGCAGCGCATTGCCAGCCGGGGTTCCGACGTTGAGCTGGAGCAGGCGGTAGCATCCCTGCGGCGGGCGCAAGTCCGGGTAACCGTGTCCCGGCGGCGGCGGGCCAGCGCGCACCGTCCCATCTCGCAGCGGCGGCAAGGCGGGATGGGGTAGTTGCCCGGCGTTGGTTGATTGAACGCTGGCCTAATCCGTCAGATAGTAGGTCATTGATTGCAGGGCCAGCACGGGGTCGATGTTGCGCACCCATACGCCCTCGGGCACCTGGGCGTTGATGGGGGCGTAGTTGAGGATGGCCCGCACGCCGCAATGCACCAGCTGGTCGATGACCGACTGCGTGTCGGCGCTGGGGACGGCTACGATGGCGATGGTGATGTTGCGGGTGGCGACGGTGTCCGCCATAGCGCCCATGGGCTGAACCGACACGCCACCCACGGCCTGGCCAACGCGTCCGGGGTTGCTGTCAAAAGCGGCTACGAGGTGAAAGCCGTCGGGGTTGAATCCGGGGTAGTTCAGGATGGCGTTGCCCAGCCGCCCTACGCCGACTACGGCTACGTTCCACTCCGAATCCAGGCCGAGAATTTGCTTGAGCTCGGTGAGCAGGTGCCGCACCCGGTAGCCCCGGCCCTGCTTGCCGAATCTGCCGAAATAGGACAGGTCTTTGCGGATTTGGGCCGGGGTCACTTGCAGCTTTTCGCCCAAGTGCTGGGAGTTGGTAACCTCTACCCCGTCGTCCAGCAGTTGACTCAAAATGCGGACGTACTGCGGGAGGCGGGAGACTACCACCTCCGGAACCTCAACAGCAACGAGAGGGCCGCCAATGAGAGGCGGGGAATCGTCCGGATTAGATGGCATAACAGTATGCAGGGTTGGTATTCCGTTGAGCGGGACATCCGGCAAAGCGGAACCGGGCCGCAAGGCGGGAGATTCGCAGCGTCATGCAGCATCCCGCGCCGGCTATAATCTATCCCCCGCACTTGCCGGCGTCAATAGCGTTGGGCGGGTTGGTAGCGTTCCATTTTAGGTGATTTAATCAGCCCACCGCCGAACATTCCTAATGTCATTCTGAGCGTAGCGAAGAATCTCGATGACGTAGGGCACACTTTGGGGGCAACGCCGCGGCTACGCTGTCGAGATTCTTCGCTGCGCTCAGAATGACATTGGGGGAAACTAAACCGCCTAAAATGGAACGCTACCGGGCGGGTTACGATTATGAATGTTGGAATAGCGCGCATTGTTTTGCGGATACCGGACAGCCGCAGCCTGAAAGCCCGGCGGCAGGTGGCCCGCAGCCTGGGCGACCGCATACGGGGGCGGTTTAACGTGGCGGTGGCTGAGGATGCTGCCGCAGATGGCGAGGCGTGGCAGCGACTGACGCTGTTCGTGTCGTGCCTCAGTAATGATGGCGCCCACGCCGATGCGGTTCTGGCTAACGTGGTGGACTACGTTGCCGACAGCCGCCCGGATTTGGAGCTGCTGGACTACGGCACGGAAATAATCAGCGGCGTTTGACCGTCCGGTGATGACGCGGAAACAAATGCGCCCCGGTTGCCAGACCGGGGCGCGCGTTGGATGCGGTTTGAGCTGCCCGAATCAGATGCGGTCGTGGATTGCGGACATCAGGTCTTGCAAGTCGGGGAACAGGTGGGCGTCGGGGGTGTGCTTGTGTTCGCCGACCAGTTCGCCGTCGATGGTGATGTCGAACTTGCCGTGTTCACCGGGGGTGAGCTTGAAGGTGGAGATGTGGTCGCCGGTGCGAGTCAGGGCTTCGCTGGCCATCCAGGCCGCGCGTCCGGCGTGGCCTCAATCCCAGCAATAGACAATCTCGACTTCCATCCGCTTGACATCAGGTCGTTGTGCCATTTGATGACTCCTCCGTTGCGGCAGACGCAGCGCTTGCAGGTTGGGGCGATGATATGCCCATTGGCCGGCGGATGCAATGGGGGGTTGGCAAGCTGGCCGGGGTAGAGGACTAGCGGTAATTCGCTACCCCGGCTAGCCATTCGCGCAGGCTGGGCCAGAATTGGGGGTGTTCGCCGACGTCCAGATGGCCGGCGCCGTCCAGTTCTACGTAGCGTTTTGGCTCCGGGGCGGCGTCGTAGAGCTTGCGGCCTTGCGCGGCCGGCACCAGCTCGTCAGCGGCGCCGTGAAGGATGCACAGGGGGCAGCCGATTTTGCTGATGTGGGCGATGGAGTTGAAACGCTCGCCAACGACCATGCCGTTCAGCGTTATCATGGGATAGACCAGTTTGGCCATTTCGCGCAGCGAGGCGAACGGGGCAACCAGCGTCAGGCTGCGGGGACGATAGCCGTCGGCGGCCAGGCGTATCGCCACTGCCGCGCCCATTGATACGCCGAAATAGTGGGCGTCGGGGGCGTCCACCCCGTAGCGGCGGCGCAGGTGGGTGAGGACGGTGCGGGAGTCGATGGCGGTGTGGCGTACCGTGGGGCGGCCGTTGCTGCGGCCAAAGCCGCCGTAGTCAAAGGCCATGATGCTGCCGCCGGTTTGCGCGCGCATGGCCGCGAATTCGCCAACGCGCAGCGTCAGGTTGGCGCCCACGCCCCCGAACCACAGCCACGTCAGATTGCTGTCGGCTGCTCCGGGGATGTACCAGCAGTAGAGGGAACGGCCGTCGGCGGTGTTGGCAATCGTGGCTTCGTAGTCCAGGCCCAAGTCGTTGGGATTGGCTTCGCAAACCGGGCGGGGCCGGAAAAGCAGGCGGCGTTCCAGAAAATCCAGCATGGTTGCCGGGGTTTATCAGTCAGAGGAGTTCAGCGGACACCGGACGCCGGGGCTTAATCGTCCCCGATGCTTTCGGCCAGGATTTCCAGCACGTCTTTGGCCTCTTTGGAGTCGGACTGGCCTTTGGACTGGATGCCCTCGGTCATCATCTGCAAGCAGAAAGGACAGGAAACGCCAACGGCGTCGGCGTTGGTTTCGAGAAAGTGGTCGGTGCGGACGTGGTTGATGCGCTCGCCCTGGCTTTCCTCAATCCACATATGGCCGCCGCCGGCGCCGCAGCAGAACCCGCGCTCGCGGCAGCGGGGTTCCATCTCCACCAGGGTAAGGCCGGGTATGGCGCGGGCGATGTTGCGGGGTTCGTCGTACACGCCGTTGTGCCGGCCGAGGAAACAGGAATCGTGATAGGCCACGGACACGTCCATCATCTTGACGGGCTTGACCTTGCCCTCACGAATTAAGGTGTCCACAAACTGGCTGTAATGCAGCACCTCGTAATCGCCGCCGAACTGGGGGTACTCGTTGCGGATGGTGTTGAAGCAGTGGGGGCAGATGGTGACGACGGTTTTGATGTTGTAGGAATTGAGAATCTCAACGTTCTGCTGGGCCATAATCTGGTAGAGATATTCGTTGCCCATACGCCGGGCCGGGTCGCCGGTGCAGGATTCCTCCTCGCCGAGGATGGCGAAATTGACGCCGGCCGATTTCAGCACCTTGACCATGGAGCGGGCGATGCCCTGGCTGCGCTGTTCTAACGCGGCGGTGCAGCCTACCCAGAACAGGATTTCCGCATCGGGGTTGTCGGCGATAGTTGGCACGTCCAGGCCGGCGGCCCAGTCGGTGCGGGAGAAGGTGGTGCCGCGCCACGGATGGCCGCGCTGTTCCATGCTCAGCAGGGCGTTCATGCCGGTTTCCGGGATGCGGGATTCCTCCAGCACCAGACTGCGGCGCATATTCATGATAGTTGGCACGTGCTCCACGACAACCGGACATTCCTCCATGCACGCGCCGCAGGACACGCAATCCCAGATGGCCTGCTCCGGGATGGCGCCGTCGATGAGGGGCATCGGCTCCACGTGTTCGGCGTCGCGCTGGCCCTGGTGGCCAATGGCAATCATATGCTCTTTCAGGTTCTCCACAATGTGCATGGGCGAAAGGACTTTGCCGGTGGTGTGAGCGGGGCAAGCGTCGGTGCAGCGTCCGCACACGGCACAGGCGTAGCCGTCCAGCAGCTCTTTCCAGGTGAAATCCTGCACGCGGGAGGCGCCGAACCGTTCCACGTTCTCCAGGTCTATGGTGGCCAGCGTACCCCGGGGTTCAAGGCTGCGGAAAAAGGCGTTGAGGGGAGCGGCCACCATGTGGATGTGCTTGGAGAAGGGGACGTACAGCGCAAAGCCCAGGATGATGAGCAGATGCACCCACCAGGACACGGCCTGCAACGCGTTGGCGGCGGCGGCGGACATTCCCAAACCGGCCAGCCAGCGGCCAACTACGCCGCCGATGAGCACGCCGGCCTCCGGGCCAGCGCCGCCGCCGGCGACGTAAAAGGAATGGGCCAGCAGCGTGGCAATCATCAAGCCGCCGGTGAGGGCGACGATGATTACCGATTCGCCCTTGCGGGTCAGGTCAAAGCTGAGGCGGTGCGGCTGGGCAATCCAGCGGCGAATCAAAGCCCAGACCAGCGCGGCGAGGACAACCAGCGCGAGCAGGTCAAGATAAATGCTATAGACCAGCACGCCGGTCGGGGTCAGGATGGTTTCGCCCAGCGGGTGCCAGATGGAGCCGCCAAAAATGAAAATGAGGTACGACAGGGTGAAGGACAGAAAGCCCCAAAAAATGGCGGCGTGGCCCAAGCCGGCCAGGTCAATGCGGCGGGAACGGGGGTCGGTGCGGCCCACCCGTTGCAGCACTTTGCGCTGGCCCAGCACAATGCCAACCGCGCCGGCCAGACGGGTCAGCGGACGGTCAAACCGGGCCGCCGGCAATCCCTGCAAAACCAGCCGGAACACGCGGTAATACACCGCATAACCGGCCACCGCAAAGGCAAGCGCCGTAAGCACGTACACGCCAACCCAAACCGGAACAACGCCAAACAAACTGTCGGGAGGAACCATAAACGCCCTGTCAATGCCAGGCCGCCGCAGCAGGGCGGCAGCCGATTAAAATCGCCGCCTAGTGTACCACAGCGGCGGGGGGGCGGGATGCGTCCCGGTCTGAGTGACCATCCCCCTAATGTCATTCTGAGCGCAGCGAAGAATCTTGATGACGTAGGGCACACTTTGGGGGCAACGCCGTTGCTACGCTGTCGAGATTCTTCGCTGCGCTCAGAATGACAGAGATGGAACGTTACCGGGGATGCTGGTAGCGTTCCGTTTTAGGTGGTTTAATCAGTCCTCCTCCCTAATGTCATTCTGAGCGCAGCGAAGAATCTCGATGACGTAGGACACACTTTGAGGGCAACGCCGTTGCTACGCTTTCGAGATTCTTCGCTGCGCTCAGAATGACATTGGGGGAAAGGGCGCTCAGAATGACATTAGGGAAACTAAACCACCTAAAATGGAACGCTACCGGGGACGCTGGCGGCGTTGACGGTTGGGGTTTGGTGGGGCAAAATGGTTGGGCTATGAATTTGCATGAGTATCAGGCCAAGGCGATTTTTGCCCGTTACGGTATTCCGGTGCCCGACGGGCGGCGGGCGCTTACTGCTGATGCGGCGGCGGATGCGGTTGCTGCTTTCGGTGGGCGGGCGGCGGTTAAGGCTCAGGTTCATGCCGGCGGGCGCGGGCTGGCCGGGGGGGTGCGGGTGGTGCGTTCCGTTGCGGCGGCGCGGGATTTTGCCGGCGGGTTGCTGGGTTCTCGTTTGGTGACGCATCAGACTGACGCTAACGGCGTGCCGGTGGATAGTGTGCTGGTGGAGGAGCTGGCCGACATTGCCGCTGAGATGTACGTGGCGCTGACTATCGACCGGGAGCATCGGGGCGTGGTTTTTATCGCCAGCGCGGCCGGGGGCACGTCTATTGAGGAGGTGGCGGCTACCAATCCTGATGCCATCATCACCGAGGCGGTGGAGCCGATTATCGGTTTGATGCCGTATCAGTGCCGGCGTCTGGCGATGCGCCTGGGGTTGACGGGCGCGGCGGGACGTCAGGCGGCGGGCATCTTTGCCGCTCTCTACCGGGTGTTCACCGACAACGACTGCACGCTGGTGGAGGTTAATCCGCTCATCGTAACCGGAGGCGGTGCGGTGGTGGCGCTGGACGCCAAAATGAACGTTGACGACGACGCGCTGTTCCGTCACGCCGACCTGCTGGAATTGCGGGACCGGGGGCAAGAGGACGCCTTTGAGGCGCAGGCCGCCGATGACGACATCGCCTACGTGAATCTGGAGGGCAGCGTGGGGTGCCTGGTGAACGGGGCGGGGCTGGCGATGGCCACGCTGGATGTCGCTAACGCCGCCGGCGCGGCGCCGGCCAACTTTCTGGACGTGGGCGGCGGCGCTACCGAGGAGAAAGTTGCCGCCGCAGTGGGCATCATCCTGTCCGACCCCAAAGTGGACCGGGTGCTGGTGAACATCTTTGGCGGCATCCTGCGCTGCGACATCGCCGCACGGGGCATCGTGATGGCCTACGCCGAGCATGGGGCGACGCAGCCGCTGGTGGTGCGGATGCTGGGGACTAACCTGGACGACGGCAAGGCGATACTGGCCGAGTCCGGCCTGAACGTAACCTTTACCGACACGCTGACCGCCGCCGCTGCTGCGCTGAGCGGAACCGAAACCGGGGCTGGCTGAATTATGGGCATCCTGCTGAACGAGCAATCCCGCGTGCTGGTGCAGGGCATTACCGGACGGGAGGGCAGTTTTCACGCCCGGGCCTGCAAGGCATACGGCACGCAGGTGGTGTCGGGCGTTACGCCCGGACGGGGCGGGCAGCGGTTTGACGACGCGGTGCCGGTGTTTGACGCGGTAGGTGCGGCGGTTGACGCTACGGGCGCCAACGTGTCGCTGATATTCGTGCCGCCGTCCTTTGCCGCCGACGCCGTTGCCGAATCGGTGGACGCCGGCATCCCGCTGGTGGCCTGCATCACCGAGGGGATTCCGCAGCAGGATATGATTGGGCTGTACCGCTACGTGCAGGCCAGCGGGACGCGGCTCATCGGGCCGAACTGCCCCGGCCTCATCAACCCCGGCGCGCGCTGCAAGGTGGGCATAATGCCCGGCGGCATCCATCTGCCAGGGCGCGTGGGCGTGGTCTCCCGCAGCGGCACGCTGACCTACGAGGCGGTGGGGCAGCTGACCGACCTGGGCATTGGGCAGTCGTCCTGCGTGGGGATTGGCGGCGACCCGATTATTGGCAGCAGTTTTGTGGACATCCTGCGCCTCTATAATGCTGACCCGGACACCGACATGGTGGTATTCATCGGCGAGATTGGGGGGACGATGGAGCAGCAGGCCGCCGAGTACATCGGTTCGGCGGAGTTCACCAAGCCCATCTGCGCGCTGATAGTGGGGGCCACCGCGCCGCCGGGCAAGCGGATGGGACACGCCGGTGCCATCATAACCGGCGAATCGGCCACCGCCGCATCCAAAATGGCCGCCCTGGAACGGGCCGGAGCGGTGATTATACCCACGCCGGCCGACATCGGGGCCACGGCGGCGCAGACACTGTGGGAGGCGGGGCTAGACTAAGCTAGTCCGCACCCGCCAGTTCGCTAATCGCCTCAATGATTAGCCCCCGGTATTGCGGATTGCTATCCATTGACGTCATCAGAGGGTCTATCTGCTCCAGCCTGATGCTGTTGTGACGCAGCCATTCCGCTACCGGCGCCAAATCCGAACCGTAGCGCCCAGACGCGATGGCAACGCTCATCTCTACCGCCTCGTCCTGCGGCGCAATGAGGTCGTAGCCGTTAAATGCCAGGAACACGTGGCAGCAAACTAGCCCCATCCGCTTGTTGCCGTCGATGAACGGGTGGTTGAGAGTCAGGTAAGACCACAGGGCGGCGGCCTTTTCGTACAGGCCGTCGTAAAGGTACTGGCCGCCAAAGGACTGTTGCGGCTGGGCCAGGGCGGATTCCAGTTTGCCCCGGCCCCGGTTACCGTCTAGGTACTGGTAGTCCGGCACCGGGTCGGGATAATCTCGGAGAAAATCCGACACCATTAAGGCAAGGGTTTGCTCGGCGTCATCCAAAGTGATGAAGCGATAGGTTTTCTCGGTCAAGACCATTTTAGCCAGCCAACGAAATTGAAAAGGCCCTCCGTCAATGCAACGGAGGGCCTTTCCCAAAGTGCAATCGGACGTTCAATAATCAGCGGTAGGCCAACTCACGCAGGGCCGCGGCGTTACGGGCCAAGGCCAGTTTGACGGCAGCCTCGAGCTGCTTTTGCCGGGCCTGCTCCGGGGTGAGAACGGGCCGCTGGGCGATGTTCTCGGTAGCCATTTTACGTTCCTCCGGTCGCTTTACAGCGTGGGTCTATTGTAAGCGTGCCGCAAAAATCCGTCAAACGGATGACGCTTTGGCGCTGGCGGGGTACAATGTAGGGGTTGCGGGCGTAGCTTAGTGGTAAAGCCCCAGCCTTCCAAGCTGGCTACGTGGGTTCGATCCCCATCGCCCGCTCCATTTTGCGCCTGCTGATGCGGGCGTTTTTTTATTCCTCAAAGCGGCAGAGCGGCGCGGCGGGGTTGGCGCCGGTTTGTTGGCGCACGGTGACCAGGGTGCGGATGGCGGCTTGTTGCAGGGCGGCGGCGTCCACGGTGGCTATCAGTTCGCCGGCGTCGTCAAGGCGGAATGTTTCCTCCTGGCGGAACTCGTCGATGAGCAGAGCCGTTGCCGCGGCGCACTCGGCGGCGGTTGTGTCGGACAGGGCGGTTAGGGCGCCGGTGGCGGTGTGGCGGCTGATTTCGGCGGTTAGCAGTTCGGTTTCCACGGCGCGGCGCTGGATTTGGCCGATGTTTTGCAGGTTGCGGCCCAGGTAGCAGCCGCCGAATTGCAGGATTTCGCACTGCCGCCCGGCCAGGCCGTCAATCTCGGCGAACCAGTGGTAGCGGGGTTCCAGCTCGTGTTCGGTCAGGTAATCGCGCACCTGCTGGTCCTCGGCGGTGGGGTCTTGCGGGTCGAACACCAGCTTTACGGTGTGCATCATCAGCCCGGCGGGTTCAACGGAGATGTACATTGGGCAGCCTCGCGATAATCGTAATTGCCCTACTGTCATTCTGAGCGTAGCGAAGAATCTCGATGCCGTAGCAACGGCGTTTCCTCAAAGTCTCCGCTACGCTATCGAGATTCTTCGCTGCGCTCAGAATGACAGTGGGGTTTTAGTATGACAGCGGCAAAGGGAGTCGTTAGCCCTCGACGGCGCGGATGATGCGCTCTACGTTCTCCGGGCCGGGGGCGACGGTTTTGCTGTCCACCAGGCGCATTGCCTCTACGATGGCGTCGTGGTAGGGGGTGGCTACGCTGGTTTCCCGGCCTTTGTCGCAGATGAGGCCGTTCATGGAATCCACTTCGGACTTGCGGCCTTTGTGGACGTCCTGGGCCATTGACGCCAGCCAGTTGACCCGGCCGCCGGCCTGGGAGAGGCGGCCGTCCAGCTCCTCAAAGACGTCGCCCTTGTCGGCGTCGGCCCAGAAATCGGCGGCGATGCCGTTGATGTCAACGACGCGGAGGCCCTGGGCCAGGCCGACTTGGGCGCCCTCTTTGGCGAGCTGGATGCGGATGCGGCGGATGCGGGTGTCCTCGGCCATCTGCTGGCTGCCCAGCTGGCTCATTGCGGAGATGGCGTTGCCCATTCCGTTCTGGCACAGCTTGGCCCACCGCTCGCCCCACAGGTTGTCGGTGGCGTAGGCGGCGTCAATGTTGTCCAGCTTGGCGGCGATGGCCTCCGCGCGGGCGGAGATTTGGCCGGTGTTCTCGCCAACGCGAAAGACGGTGTGGCCGTGGTCGCGGCCCGGCGCGCCGCCCCGGTTGACGTGGCCCGGCTCCCAGAGGGCAACCTCAATGTGCGAGGCGATGCAGCCCAGCTGCCGTTCCGGGCCGACGATGGACGCGATGGTGGGGTCGTTCCAGCAGTTCTGGATGGAGACAAAGGCGCCGTCGTCCTTGACGTAGCGCTTGATGAAGTGAGTAGCCCACTCGGTGTCGTAAGACTTGACGGTGATGAAAGCGTAGTCAAAGGGTTCGGTGATGTTCTGGGCGTCGGTGAGGTGCAGGGCGTTGACGGGTACGGTGAAATCGCCCTGGCTGCCGCTGGCCCGCAGGCCCACGGCGCGCATTTTCTCCACGTGCTCGGGCCACATATCAATGAACGTGATGTCGTCGTCGCCAGCCTGAACCAGAAAAGCGCCGACGTAACTGCCCACGGCGCCGGGGCCCATAATCGCAATGCGGTCTGCCATAATGTCGTCTCCAAAGATGCCAACCGGCACAGATGCTAGCCGGGGTGCTGGATGTTGCGGGATGATACGCCGCATTTTGCAGTGACGGGCCGGATTTGTCTATGGCCGGCGGTTGATTTGATTACCGCTCCAAGTAGTCGCTCAAATCCTGCGGGCCGGTGAATTGGGCGGCGGTGCGGAGGAAGTGCGCGAGGGACGGGCTGCGGCGGCGCAGTTCGGCAACCTGCTGTCCGATTACATTGACGCCGGCGGCGCCGGTGTTGGCGTATGAGCCGTGAAAGGCGAAGTACGCCTGATTCAGACGGCGTATCGGGTAGCCGTGCTGCACGAAAACCTGGCGGCGTTCCTCCATGTAATCCTCGGCGGCGGCCACCTTGCCGGCCGCCAGCAGCGCATCAACCCGGACGCGGGTTTGGCGCATCTCGGATTGAAAGTCAAACGCCGCTGTTGCGGTGACCGGCGGTGGCGTCGCAATGCTTGCCGGGGCGCCGGACGACGGGATGGTTCCCAGATTCCGTTTCGCCAAAGTTCCCAGCTCCCGGCCGGCGATGCTGGCGACGGTTTCGTTCAGGGCCAGCAAATCGCCGCCCTGGAAGTAGCGTCGGCCCAGGGGGCGGAATACCAGCCATTGATGCACCCACTCGTGGGCGATTATCTCCAGCGCGTAATCCAGGCCGGCATGGGGCACGGCGATGGAGGGGTAAAAGGCGATGCCGCCGGTGTCAACGACCAGGGCGGACAGGCCGGTTTGGGATTCCAGGCGACTTTCGATGGCGGCCCGCTCGGCGGCGCTGACGCCGGGGTGGAGCAGTAGCTCTGCGCCGCGGGCAATGCGGGCCCGGGGCGAGGTGACCAGCACGGCGGGGGAGCTAACGAGGGCGGTGTCCACCGGGGGGAATATGCCGGCGCCGGAGCCGAAACCCTGCGCGCGCAGAGTCCGGGCCACCGCCGACTCCAGGGTTTGCTCAACCGAGGGACGGAGCCGGCTAATCCGGTGGAGCAGGGCGGTTCGCTCCGCAAGCAGGTTTGCCGCCTCGGTTTGCGAATCGGCCGCTGGCCGGGCCTCTGCTGACAGATGGGCCAAACGCCGGTCAACCGCGCGCAGGCGCGCGTGCCGGGCGAAAAACTCGTCAACGTCAGCAAGGGCATCGCCAGCAGCGGCGCCGGCGAACCAGGCTGGCGGGTTTGCCGCCAGATGCCGCCACTTGCCGGGCAGGTATTGGAGTTCCCAGGACAGCACGTCCAGCCGGTGGCTGCCGGCGGCGATTTCCAGGGGGCCGGGGACGTAATCGCCGGCGCTCAGTCCGGCAACCGCTGCCAGGATGGCCAGCAGGCAGGCCCGGCGGGCATAGGCATACCACGCCGGGCGCTGCCGTTTGACGCTGGCCGGGGGGGCAAGCGCTGCTTTATCGTTGCGAGGCATACGTTTCAGAACCGCAACGGAACGCTAACTAGCCTGGGGCAGCGTTTCGTTTGAGGTGGTTGGGTCATTTCATATCATATCTGCCATCCTTTGGGAGAGAGTTTGGGGTTGGCGGTATCGGGCGGGTGTCGTATCGGGCGATTTTGGTTTGGTTGGTTGTCGGAGATTCAAGTCGTTGTCAGCCCTACGGCCGGAGGTGGGTACGCAACTATTTTGGACCTTCATTTTACGTGGCCTGCCCTGATGAGAGGCAGCACGCGGGCTGAAGCTCGATACCCTGCGGAGGCAGCCCACGCCGTGGAAGCGGGGATGGGACTACCCTTGCCGATTGCGATTTTTGCTGACTGGCCGTTTTGACTTGAATCTCCGACAATGTTGATGCGGTGTCCCCGATTTCCCAGGTGCGCCCTCTATATGAGAAACGGCTGGTAGCGGGGTTGGTTGATTTGCCCGATGGATGTATCTTACACGAACGGGTGTACCGTTTGGCAATAGGGGGAGTGTCGCTGATTTTTGGGATTTGGGGGTGACGCTGGGGGAAATGATTTCCCCCAGACCCCCTCGTTGTGTTTTTGGGGGCAAGGGGGCTGGACTGGGGCGGGTATTCTTGACACTTTTGGCGGTGGCTCGTACCATTGTTGGCTGCCGGGCGGTGTTTGGTTTGGCCGGGGCCGCCGTATCGGGAGTATTTGGGAGGAGGTGTCCGTTGTCCACTCGTGCTTTTACGCTTACCGACGCGATGCGCCAGCAGGCGATTGGCGTTGAGAGCGAACCCGTTTATCTGGATATTGAGAAAGGCCACGTGGCCCGGTTTGCGGAGGCGATCGGCGACGATAATCCCGCTTATACCGACGGCACGGCTTGGGCCGGCGGCATTGTGGCGCCGCCGACGTTTCTGCGCGCCATTCGGGAGGTGCGGCCGGTGGTGCCTTTTGAGGTGCCGTTCACGCGTCTGCTGGACGGCGGCAGCGATTGGGAATACTTTGAGCCGGTCCGGGTCGGCGATACCATCTCGGCCATCGGGCGCATCGAGAACATGGTTGAACGCACCGGCAGCATCGGGCAAATGCTAATCTCTACCGTCAAGATTACCTATCGCAATCAGTCCGGCAACGCGGTGGCAACGCAGACCAGTACCTCAATACGGTACTGACTGCCGCGCCGACTGCCTGTTGCGGACGATCCGTTACCGACTGACGCCGGCACCGCTTGCCGTTGCGGACTGACCAGGGGGAATAATGGCTGAGCAAGTTTATTTTGAGGACGTTGCCGAGGGAATGGAGCTGCCGGCGGAGGTTCGTGAACCGACGACCCGCCAGCTGGTGCAGTATGCCGGGGCGTCCGGCGATTTTTACGAAATCCATTACGATAAGGATTTCGCGCAGAGTACCGGGCTGTCCGGGGTCATCATTCACGGCGCGCTGAAAAACGCGATGCTGGGGTCTTTTGTGACCCGGTGGGCCGGGCCGGAGGGTATCCTGCGGCGGCTGACTTGCCAGTACCGGGGGATGGACTACCCGGACGAGGCGATTACCGCGAAAGGGCTGGTGAGCCGGGTGTATCAGGAGGGCGAGCAAAATCTGGTGGACTGCACAATCTGGCTGGAGAATCCGGAGGGGCAGCAGACTACGCCGGGGACGGCGACCGTGGCTTTGCCAAGTCGCAACGACTAAGCGGCAATCAGATAGCGGGAATCATAATCCCGTCCAATAACTCCGGGCCAGCTAACTCCGGGCCGGCAGGCCCGAAAAATGCAGGCATCCCAAAAAAATCCAAACTGAAATCAAGCAAAGGAACCGTGAATATGCCGAATAATTTGGAAGGCAAAGTGGCGATCGTGACCGGCGCGGGGCGCGGCGTGGGCCGCGGCGTTGCCAAATTGATGGCCGAGGAAGGGGCCAAAGTGGTGGTGGTGGACCCCGGCGTTAACGTTGACGGCAGCGGGTTTGACCAGTCCATTGCCGAGGTGGTGGCCGGGGAGATTCGCGACGGGGGCGGCACTGCGGTGGCTTGCGCCGAATCGGTGGCTACGATGTCCGGCGGCGAGCAGATCGTGCAGACGGCGATTGACAACTTTGGCCGGCTGGACATTGTGGTTTGCTGCGCCGGGATCCTGCGGGACCGGATGGTGTTTAACATGACGGAGCAGGAATGGGACGACGTTATTGCGGTGCATCTGAAGGGCACTTTTACCGTGGTCAAGCACGCCTGCATCCTGTTCCGGCAGCAGCGTTCCGGGCGCATTGTCACTTTCACCAGCGAATCGGGTCTGATTGGCAACAGCGGGCAGGCGAACTATGGGGCGGCCAAGAGCGGGATTGCCGGGATGACTAAGGTGCTGGCCAAGGATATGGGGCGCTACGGGGTTACCGCCAACGCGATTGCGCCGCGGGCGACGACGCGGATGATTGGCTCCATACCCGATGCGGCCGCGGAGATACGGGCCCGGGGCGGCGTGGCGTCGCTGTCCGGTTCGGATACGCCGGAAAGTAACATCCGCAACCTGGACCCGGAGGGGATTGCGCCGTTTGTGTGCTACCTGGCGTCGGATTACGCCGGCAACATCAACGGGCAGACGTTCCTGGTGTACGGCGATACGGTGTCGCTGGTGTCGCAGCCCCGTCCGGAAAGGGCCATCTGGAACGAAACCGGGCATTGGGAAATGGACGAGCTGTCGGAGCGGGCGCGCAACTATCTGACGGCCGGCATCGTCAATCCGGCCCCGGCAAGTTCCTGAATCCGGCCCCGGCGAGTTCCTGACTTTCGCCGTACAAATCCCGAATAAATCCAGCCCGCAGCAAGCGGCAAAGCAATCCAGCAAGGAAATTGAAATGGCATTACTTGATGACAAGGTAGCAATCGTCACCGGCGCCGGGCGCGGCATTGGCCGGGGCGTGGCCAAGCTGATGGCGGCCGAGGGGGCCAGCGTCGTGGTGTGCGACCTGGGGGTTAACGTTGACGGCTCCGGCGCCGATATATCGGTGGCGCAGCAGGTGGTTAACGAGATCGGGGAAACCGGGGGCAAGGCGGTGGCCTGCACCGAATCGGTGGCGACGATGGACGGCGGCGAAAAGATTGTGCAGACGGCCATCGACAACTTCGGCAAGCTGGACATCGTGGTTACGGTGGCCGGCATCCTGCGGGACCGGATGGTGTTTAACATGAGTGAGGAGGAATGGGATGACGTGATTGCCGTTCACCTCAAGGGGACTTTTACGGTGGTGAAACACGCCAGCATATTGTTCCGGCAGCAGCGGTCGGGGCGCATAATTACGTTCAGCAGCACGTCGGGGCTGTACGGGAACAGCGGGCAGGCCAACTACGGGGCGGCGAAAGACGGCATCGCCGGGTTCACGCGGGTTTGCGCGCGGGACTTGGGGCGCTACGGCGTAACGGCCAACTCCATCTCGCCGTCGGCCAGCACGCGGATGACGACGAGCGTTCCGGATGAGGCGCGGGCGCTGCGTTCGGCGCGGGGCATCGCGGCCGGCGGCGGGCTGCGGGGCGATGCGGAGGACGTGGCGCCGATGGTTACGTGGCTGGCATCGGACGAGGCGGCGCACGTCAATGGGCACGTGTTCCACGTTACCGGCGGGCTGGTTACTTTGCTGAACGAACCGGCGCCGGTGAAAACCATCCAAAAGGACGGGCGATGGACGGTGGACGAACTGGCCGCGGTATTCCCGGCCACAATCGGAATCGAGCTGTACAACCCGGCGCCCGCGCCGCCGCCGACGGCCTAGCGGACGGGCCGACCAATCCGACAATCAAGCCGACTATCGACCAGACCAGCAATCAATCAGACTGGCAATCAACACGGCGTGCGCTGACGCGACGCAGAAGGGCAGGTAAAGAGGCAATGTTTAAGAGTTTCAGCGCATCATACGCCGGACACGTGGTTGACGACAGTTTGGGGCTGGAGGGGACGCCGGCCAACGACCGCTGGTACGCCAACGAGCGGCTGGCGGAAGCCTTTGACTGGGCTTTGGATTTCTCCCGGCATCTGGAGGCCAACGGGTACGAAGAGTTCTGGATGGCGGAGCATCACTTTCAGCCGGAGGGCTACGAGTGCATCCCCAACCTGCTGATGCTGGGGCTGTACCTGGCGTGCAACACGCAGCGGCTGAAGTACGGGTGCGGGTTCAACATAACCCCGATGTGGCACCCGCTGCGGCTGGCCGAGGACTTTGCGATGGCCGATATTCTGTCGGGCGGGCGCATCATATTCGGCGTGGGGCGGGGCTACCACTCGCGGGAGGTGGAGACATTCGGGTCGCCGATGTTTGACGGCGACGCCAACCGGGAGCTGTTTGAAGAGCAAATTGAGGTGATGGTGAAGGCGTTTCATCAGGAGGCTTTCGCGCATCAGGGCAAGCACTACACGATACCGGCGCCGGTGCCGTATCGGGGGTACACGCTGGAAAAGCTGAGCCTGGTGCCCCGGCCGATGCGGCAGCCGGTGGACATCTGGCAGCCGCTGGTGTCGGGCAACCCCAAGGGCGTGGACTTTATGGGGCGAATGGGCATCAAGGCGATGGTGGCGAACACGCCGGAGCCGGCGCTGAGCGAACGGCTGGATATGTACCAGCAGGCCGCCGCCAAGCACGGGCGGGAGCTGGCCCTGGGCGAAGACATCGCGCTGGGGTTCCGATTCTTTCTGGCGGAGAACCGGGAGCAGGCGATAAAGCAGGCCCGCCCGTACTTTGAGGAGGCGATGAAATTCGCCGCACCGCTGGGGCTGATGCGGCTGGAGCCGGAGCAGATTGACGCCGTAGCCAACCCCGGACTGCGCCGGGGCATTGCACTGCCGACGCTGGAATCGGCGGTGGAAACCGGAACCTGGCTCTGCGGCTCGGCCGACGATCTGGTTAACCATCTGAAAGGGGTTGAAGAGAAGTATCCCGGCGTGGAACGGGTCAACCTGGGTTCCGTGATGGGTATGCCGCGGGAGGTGTTCAAGGAACAGCTGTCGTTGTTTGCCCAGGACGTGATGCCGGCGTTTGCCAAGTAGCGACGGGGGCGGGCTGCGGGCAATGCCGGATTTGAGCATCGGGGCGGCGTTGGGCTATAATTCCGTTACCGAATCTTGCCGTTTCAGATGACTATGCCTGCCGATTACTACGAAACCCTCGGGGTAGCCCGGGGCGCCAGCGATGATGATGTGCGCCGCGCCTTTCGCAAGAAGGCGATGGAGTTTCATCCGGACCGGAACCGGACGCCGGGCGCCGAGGATACCTTTAAAGAGATTAACGAGGCTTACCAGGTACTGAGCGACCAGGAAAAGCGTTCTCGTTACGACCGCTTTGGCCATGCCGGGGTCAACGGGGGCAGCGACCAGCCCTTTGACGGGTTTGACCCGTTCAACGGGTTTGGGGATATTTTTGACACGTTCTTTGGCGGCGGCGGGCGTTCGGCGAACCAGGCGCGGGCCGGTGAGGACATCAGCCAGCGGGTTACGCTGACTTTTGAGGATGCGGTGTTCGGGTGCGAGCGGGACGTTGAAATCACGCGGATTGAGGCTTGCAGTCATTGTTCCGGGGCTGGGAACGAGCCGGGTACGGCGGTTAACACCTGCCGGACTTGCAACGGCGCCGGGCAGGTGCGGCGGGCGCAGCGCAGCGTGTTCGGGCAGTTTGCCGTTACTACGCCTTGCCCCAACTGCAACGGCTCCGGGCGTTCGTTTGAGACGCCCTGCACCAATTGCCGGGCCCGGGGGCAGGAACGGCGGCGGCGTACTCGCACGGTGACTATTCCGGCCGGGGTTGATGACGGGATGCAGGTGCGGATTACGGGCGAGGGCCATGCCGGGGTTAACGGCGGGCCGGCGGGGAACCTTTACGTGCAGGTGCGGGTGCAGGATCATGCGGTGTTCTGGCGGGAAGAGCACGACCTGGTGCATCGCATTGCCATCAATCTGGCCGAGGCCGCGCTGGGGACGACCAAGCCGATACCGACGCTGGAGGGGGATGCGGTTGAGCTGGAGGTTCCGGCCGGCACGCAGTCGGGCAGTTATTTCCGGGTGCGCGGACGGGGCGTGCCGCATCTGCGCCGCAACGGGCGGCCTACGGACCGGCGGGGCGATATTCGGGTGATGGTTGACGTGGCAGTGCCGTCTAAACTGAATAAGTACCAGCGCCGGCTGCTGGAAGACCTGGCCTACTCTTTTGACAATGGCGGCAAGGCACCGCCGGGCCGACGGCGCAGCGCCGCCAGCGGCAAGGCGGCGGCCCGGAAAGACGCAGCGGCGGCGGAACCGGCGGACGATAATCCGGCTGACGCTGATGCTGCGCCCGTCGGCGACGGCGGCGAGGGGAATGAAAAGCAGGGGGACGAAAAGCAGCGGGGGCTGTTTAACCGGCTCAAAGACACGTTCTCCCCGACCGACGATTAGCCGGTTACCGTCCGCGCGTTACTACCGGCACAACCGATTATGTCCTGGCACGAACTGAGCATCCGCGTTCCTTTTGAGTACGTTGAGCCGGTTTCGTATCTGTTTGAGCGTTACGCTTACGGGTTGAGCGTGGAGACGGTGCCGGGGCAGTATGCCGTCCTGCGGTCGTATCTGCCCAGCCTGTCGCGGCGGCGGCTGGCGCATATTGAGGTTGGCGTGAAACTGGCGGCCAGCATCGCCGATTTGGGCGCGCTGGAAATACGGGAGCTGGATGACAAGGAGGACTGGCGCAACTCGTGGAAGAAGCATTTTACGCTGCTGCGGGTGGGGCGCAATCTGGTCATCAAGCCGTCGTGGGTGGAGTACGAGCCGGTGGACGGCGACGTGGTGATTGAGCTTGACCCCGGCCTGGCGTTCGGCACGGGCTACCATCCGACGACGTACACTTGCCTGGAGGCGCTGGAGGACGTGATTACGCCGGGGTGTGCGATGCTGGACGTTGGCACCGGCTCCGGGATACTCAGCATCGCCGCGGCCCGGCTGGGCGCCGGGCGGATTACGGCGGTGGACATTGACGGCCAGGCGGTGCGCGCGGCCCGCCGGAATTTCAAGCGAACCGGCGTCCTGGAACGGGTGCAGACGGCAACGGGCAGCGTGCCGGGGCCGGCAATCCGGGGGCAGACCTACGACGTGGCAGTAGCCAACATCAGCGCGCGGGGCGTCGGGCTGGTGGCGCCCGGCATACCGGACGCGCTGGCGGCGGATGGGGTGTTCATCGCATCAGGCATCATCGTAGAGCAGCACGCCGTTGCGGTGGACGCCATCGCAAAGTCGGGGCTGGCCATCAGCGAAACGCGGCAACGGGAAGACTGGGTTACCATCCTGTGCCGCAAGAAGTAGGCCGGCAAGGGACAGGCCGGGTTGGGCGCAGGTTGCGAATTGGAGTTGGGCTTGGAGTTTGGTATGGATGTTATTGAGCTGGATCGGTTTGAGCTGTTGGGGCCGTTGGGGAGTGGGGCGGATTATGACGTGCGCGCCGCCATTGACTGGGCTACCCGCCAACCCGTCGTGTTGAAACGGCCCAGCCCGCAGGCGGTGCGGCGGCAGTCGCACGGCGCGATTGAGGAGCGCACTAGCCGGCTGCTGGAGGCTTACGATAAGGCGGGGCAGTATTGCGACGTCGTGCCGCGCATTATTGGGGTTACCGAGGCGGTCGTCCACGATGATTTTTTCTACGAGGATTTGGGGCAGCCTTACCGGGTGCGGGTGGAGGAACGGGCCGTTGGTATTCCGCTGGTGGGCGACCCGCGCAGCCGCATTTTGAGGGTGCCCATCGGCCTGGGGCAAAACCTGTTTGCGCTGCATCCGCTGGTTATGCCCGACGGGGTTGGCGACTGGCCGATCCAGACGCAGTTGCTGGCGGCGCAGGAGGTTTTTGCCGGCGCCGGTTATGCTTTGCTGGACTTGGGGCCGCACAACGTGTTCTACTCGCCGGGCTCGGGCAAGATAACGCTGATTGACGCCGGCGCGCTGGTGGGGCAGGGGGTTGACCGGACGCAGGCGAACCGGGGGCCGCAGGACGTTCACGACTTTTACGTTGAGCTGCTCAAGTTTTACATCACGCCGCTGGAACCGCCGGACGATGCGGCGGGGTATTTTGACCCTTACAATCAGCGGCCGGTGATTACGCTGGAGCAGGAATGTACGGAGCTGGCGCATGGGTTTGCCGTCGCCGGGGGGGATGTTGCCGAGGCCGCCATTGCCTGCATCGGGAGAATCAGGCGGCGGGATTACGGCGGGGTGGCCGAATTTGGGCGGGACTTGCAGGAATGTCTGCATCTTATTAACATTCGCAACGGCAATATGGCCGGGCGGGAGGCGGCGCTGGCGGCGTGGCGCGGGGCGCTGGGACGGCTCAAAGAGGAGCACTGGACGCGCTATCAGTTTGACGCGGACGCTGAGCTTGCCGGCTTGTCCGGCTGAACGCTGATACGAATTGAACATTTTGACGGGGGGATGACGAATAATGCAGACCAGTTCCGTAGCTACTCTGCACGACAACACGGCCCACGGCGAGGACAGCTTTGTAATCCGCGACCTGGGCGGGGGCAATTTTCTGGACGTGGTGCTGGACGGGGTTACCAATCACGGGGGCAACGAGGCGAGCACGTCGGTTGCCGACGCACTGAATCAGGCCGACATCAAGGGGCCGGAGGACATCGTAGCAATCCTTGACGACCAGAACGCCGATTTTTACCAGGTGGGCGGCGGGCGGTTTCTGCTGACTACCGCATCGGCGGCGCTGTATCTGGATGGCAAGCTGCACATCGTCAGCGCCGGGGACAGCCCGATATTCGTCATCCGGCCCGACGCTTACGAACAGTACAGCGGACGGCGGGGCGGGTTGATTCGTCTGGGCGTGTCCAAAGCCATCGGGGCCGAGGCTACGCTGCAAGTGTTTCAGACGACGCTGGACTTGTCGGCCGCCGACCGGCTGGTGTGCTGCACCGACGGGGTGAGCGACAACCTGCTGGGGGAGGAGCTGATGGACATTGTGCGCAGTGCGGATGATGCGGAGTCGGCCAGCCAGCGGGTGAAAGCGCTGGTGAACGAGCACATTGAGCAGGGGCGGGACATCCGCTTCCGGGGGGGGCGGTTCCGGCACGACGACGAAACGGCGATATTCCGTTTTTTTGCGGAGTGAACGGGCGCTGCCGCCGGCCCGGCCAATCTGCCATTCCCCAATGTCATTCCTTACCCTCAATGTCATTCCGTCCCCCTAATGTCATTCTGAGCGCAGCGAAGAATCTCGACGGGGCAGCGCACACTTTGGGGGTAACGCCGTTGCTACGCTATCGAGATTCTTCGCTGCGCTCAGAATGACATTGGGGGTAGAGGGGTGCGCTCGGAATGGTAGTAGGGGTGCGCAGAAAGGGCGGGGATTTACCAGCCGGGCCCGGAAAGCGTTGGCGGGGTTGTGTTAGACTAGTTGCGGGTTTTACCCGGCGGAACATTATGCCGGCGGCGTGGGGAGGGTTTCCCTCCGGCGTAGCCGGGGCTTGAGGAGTACAAAATTGGGCAAGATTAATGTTGCCATCATTGGTGTGGGCAACTGCGCTTCGTCGCTGGTGCAGGGTATTCACAAGTACGTTGAGGTGCCCGACGACGAAATCATCCCCGGCGTCATGCACAACCGCATTGGCGGCTACCGGATTGAGGATATTAACGTGGTGGCCGCGTTTGACGTGGACCAGAACAAGGTGGGCAAAGACCTGTCGCAGGCCATCTTTACGGAGCCGAACAACACCATCAAGTTTGCCGACGTGCCGCATCTGGGCGTGCCGGTGGAGCGGGGGATGACGCACGACGGCATCGGGCGGTACGTGTCCGAGCTGGTGGTGAAGTCGCCGCACAGCACCGCCGACATCTCCGGCATCCTGAGAGAGCGGGAAGTGGACGTGGTAATCAACTATCTGCCGGTGGGCAGCGAGATGGCGACCAAGTGGTACGTGGAGCAGATACTGGACGCGCGCTGCGGGATGATTAACTGCATCCCGGTGTTCATCGCCAGAGAGGATTACTGGCGGGGGCGTTTTGAGGAACGGGGCGTGCCAATCATCGGGGACGACATCAAGTCGCAGGTGGGCGCAACCATCGTGCACCGGGTGCTGACGCGTCTGATGGAGAACCGGGGGGCGGAGATTGACAACACCTATCAGCTGAACTTTGGCGGCAACACCGACTTTCTGAATATGCTGGAGCGGGAGCGACTGGTCAGCAAGAAAATCTCCAAGACCGGCTCGGTAACCAGCCAGATGGACGACGAGCCGGATGCGGACGCGGTGCACATCGGGCCAAGCGACCACGTGCCGTGGCTGCAAGACCGCAAGTGGTGTTACATCCACATTGACGGCAAAGTGTTCGGCGGGGCGCCGGTCAAGCTGGAAGTGAAACTGGAGGTTTGGGACAGCCCCAACTCGGCCGGGGTGGTGGTGGACGCCATCCGGTGCGCCAAGCTGGCGATGGACCATGGCCAGGGGGGGGCGGTGTTCGGGCCGTCGGCCTACTTTATGAAAAGCCCGCCAATCCAGTTCACCGACGCGCAGGCTCACGACATGGTGGAGGCGTTCATCGCCGACCCGGAGGTGGCATCGGCCAGCATCGTCCGTCCGGGGCAGAACGGGCAGGGTTAAAGTCGGGCTTGTGGAGGCCCGGGCGACGTGAAAATCGCAATGGTCTCGCCCTACGATTACTCGTGGCCGGGGGGCGTGAACGCGCACTTGACGCAGCTGTCCGGGGAGCTGCGCCGGCGGGGGCATGGCGTGTCTCTGATTGCGCCGCAATCGGGCGGGCGGGATGATGCTGGGCAGGACCTGGATGGCGATGACCGTTTCATTCCGATGGGCCGTGCGGTGGCACTGTCGGCGGGGGGTTCCAAGGCGCGGGTTTCGCTGTCGTGGTGGCTGGATCCGCGGGTGCGGCGGATGATGGCGCGGGAGGCGTTTGACGTGGTGCACTTGCACGAGCCGCTGGCGCCGCTGCTGCCGTACATGGTTCTGCGGCACTCGCGGGCGGTGAACATCGGCACGTTTCACGCCTACTCGGAGCGGCAGCGGCTGTACCGGCTGTCGCGGGGGGCGCTGGGGCGGCTGCAACGGCGGCTGCACGGGCGCATCGCCGTATCGCCGGCGGCGCTGGGGTTCGTGGAGCCGCACTTTCCCAATCATGCCTATCGGGTGATACCTAACGGCGTGGAGTACGAACGGTTTGCCGGAGCGGAGCCGCTGCCGGAGGCCGGCGACGGGCGGGCGAACGTGCTGTTCGTCGGGCGCAAGGATGAGCGCAAGGGGCTGCGCTATCTGCTGGAGGGTTTTGCGAAACTAGTACAGCAGGGGGGCAGGCAGCGGCTGACCATCGTAGGGCCGGGGCAGCCGGACCGGGAGTGTGCGCGGCTGCTGGATGAAATCAATCGGCTGGCCCCGGGCGCGGCGGCGCTGGCCGGGGCGGTATCCAACGACGATTTGCCCCGCTATTACGCCAGCGCGGACGTGTTTTGCAGTCCGGCGACGGGGGGCGAAAGCTTTGGCATCGTGCTGCTGGAGGCGATGGCGGCCGGCGTGCCGGTGGTTGCATCGGACATCAACGGGTATCGGGACGTGGTAGCCGACGGCAAGCAGGGGCTGCTGGTTCCGCCCAAGTCTCCGGAGGCCATCGCCGCCGCAATCTCCCGCATCGCCGGGGATGCTGAACTGGCCGGCCGGCTGGCGGCGGGCGGGCGCAAGCGGGCGCAGGAATACCGCTGGGAACGCATCGCCGCCGATGTGGAGGACTATTACCATCACTGTATTGAGGAGGTGGCCGCCGGTGGCAATGCCCGGTAGAGAGCAGTTTCGGGCCGCAGTGCTGCGCTACGTGGAGCTACCCGGCGCAAAGGCGCTGCGGGCGGCGGGAATTACGCCCAACAGCATAACGCTGCTGGGCTTTGCGGTGTGCGCGGCGGGGGCGGCCCTGACCGCGCTGGGCTGGCCCCTGTGGGGCGGCGTGGTGTTTCTGGCCGGCGGGATAATGGACTTGTTTGACGGCGCACTGGCCCGGCTGACCGGACGGGCATCGCCCTTTGGGGCGCTGCTGGACTCGGTGTTTGACCGGCTGGGCGAGGCGGCATTGTTCGTGGGGCTGGGGCTGTACTACCTGCTGGGCGAGCTGGCGCCGGCGCAGCTGCTGCTGAGTATGCTGGCCGTGCTGCTGGGGCTGGTGTTCTCGCAGGGCGTGTCGTACCTGCGGGCCAGAGGCGAAGGGCTGGGGGCGTTCACCCGGTCGGGCATAATGACGCGTCCGGAGCGGGTGGTGATACTCGGCGTGGGCCTGATTGCCGAGGGGTTGGCGCCTTTCCCCGTAATGGTATGGGTCATCTGGGCAATCGCGGCGGTGTCGTGCTTTACGCTGTTCCAGCGGATGTTCACCATCCGGGGCATACTGGAGCAGCAGGACGACGGCGATGGGACGACGGGGGGATGACACTATGCCGGGCCCGCTAGACGGCATCAACGTCGTCGAGTTCTCGACGATGATTGCGACGCCCACCGCCGGGATGCTGCTGGCGGATATGGGGGCCAACGTGGTCAAGGTGGAGCCGCCGTGGGGGGATTTGTGGCGTGGGGCGCAGGCGGTGGCGCCTACCGAGGGGCGGCCTTTTATGGCGTACAACCGGGGCAAGCGGTCGATTACGCTGAACCTGGCCAAGCCGGAGAGCGCCGGCGTGGTGCATCGCCTCACCGAGCAGGCCGACGTGGTGCTGGCGAACAACCGGCCCGACGTGGCAGCACGGCTGGGCATTGACTACGCGACACTGTCGGCCATCAATCCGGCCATCATCTACTGCGAGGGTTCGGCCTTTGGACACAACGGGCCGGATTCGTACCGCCCCGGCTACGACATCATCATACAAGGTATGTCGGGCATCGCCGCCAGCGAGGGCAAGGTGCAGCGGGGGGTGCCGGTGCACATCGTGTCCAGCCCGCTGGTGGATTCGGCTTGCGGACTGGCGCAGGCTTGGGCGGTTTGCGGCGCATTGTTCGCGCGGGAACGCAGCGGCGGCACGGGTCAAAAGCTGGAGGCATCGCTGCTGGGCACCAGCCTGATGATGCTGGGGATGCGCTTTGTGCGGATTGACGAGCTGGACCGGGAACCCCACGCCCGGATTATGGAGTCGCTGGACGCCATGCGCGCCGCCGGGCTGCCTTACTCCGATATTTTGGAGACCTACGAGGCGCAGCACTTTCAATCGCCGGGGAACATCTACTATCGCTTTTACCAGACGGCGGACGGCGCGCTGGTGGTGGGCTGCCTGAATACCGGGCTGCGCCGGAAACTGCTGGGCGTGATTGGGCTGCACGACATCCGCTTTGACGACGGCTATGACCAGCACTCGCCGGAGGCCGCCGCTTTCGGGGAGCAGCTGATGTCGGACGCTGAGGCGGTGTTCGCCGGCAAGACTACCGGGGAGTGGCTGGACTTGCTGGACGGCGCCGGCGTGCCGGCCGGGCCGGTGCGGTTCGTAGAGGAACTGTTTGAGCATCCGCAGGTATTGCAGAACAACATGGCCGCCGACGTAACGCACCGCGACCTGGGTACGGTGCGGATGGCCGGGCCGCTGGTGTCGTTCAGCGCAACGCCGCTGCGGGCGGGGGATTTGCCGGCACTGGGCCAGCACACCGACGACGTGCTGGGCGAATTGGGCTGCCAGCCCGGAGAAATCGCCGGATGGCGCGATGCCGGGGTAATCCTTTAATAGGGGCAATCCTTTAGTATCAGAGGGGGTTCAGCAGGAATAGTTCCCGTTTGCCGCCTTTCAGATCCAGCCGGTCGCGGATGGCAAAGCGTTTGCCGACCGCGGCGACGAAGTTCTCTGCGGTGTAGTCGGCGTAGTCCTCCCGCTTGTTCTCCAATAATTTTTGGAACATCTCATCATCGCGCCCGACGAACTCCAGAATGACTGTTGCATCCAAACTGCGCAGCCAGTCGGTGAACAGCGGCAGGGGGATGTTGGCGGATACGCGCAGATGGTGCACCAGGGCGAGGCAGAGGGCCAGGTCGGGTTGGCGGCGCCGGTCGAAGGCGGGGCGTTCGCGGCCGGCCCAGCCTTGTCCGGGTGACAGGTTGGCCAAGTCCATTACCAGGGGGATGATGTTTTGCGGGCCATCCGCCTGCACTGTGCGATAGAGCAGCTCGATGGCGTCGTAATCGCCGTCCACGGCGACTACCGTGCGGGAATGCGGAGCGGCGAGGCGGGAGAATACGCCGGTGTTAGCGCCCAAGTCCCAGGTGAGGGCGGGTTGGAGCTTGGCGGTGTGACGCTGCACGAAGTCTTTTTTGCGCTCAAAATCCGCAGTGTCGTAGGAATGGGTTTCGGCGTACTCAGACCAGTTGGAGAGCGACGGGCCGTAAGACAATTTGGCGATGAGCCGCCGCAGGCTGTCCAGCAGGGCCAGCAGCATCGTTTTGGATTGGCGGCGTTGGGAGCGGCCGCCGGCAGCGCCGTTGCCGTCGCGTTTGCGGAGGCGGGCTTCGGCTTTGGACGGGAACCAGACGTGGGACAGCACGCCCCGCTTGAAACGGCGCAGGCCGTAGAAGTAACGGGCCGCATCCTCCGGCGGGATGCCCTCGAGCTGGGAGCGCAGCAGCGGTTGGAACGGGATGCCCAGGTGCGCGGTTAGCAGCAGCGGCGTCAGGAAAGTAGCGCAGAACTGGCGGTAGCCTTGCCAGTATTCGCCGCCGTGCCAGGGGACGAAAGAGGGTACGTCGATGAACACCGGCCGGGCGCCGGCCCACTGGATGTTGAAAGGGGTTGCGTCTTTGAGTATCCAGTCGTGCTGCACGGCGGTTGCCAGCAGGCGCAGTTGCAGCAGGGCGGCATCTTTGAGCATTGAGAAGGGCCACTCGTAGGGCCAGGTTAGGAAGTCAACGGCCTCGTGCTCTGCTGCGGCAGCCCATCCGGCGGCGACTATGCCGGGGAAAGCGGGGTCAGCGCCGGGCAGCAGCGTGGTGCGGGCAACGTCTCCGTCGGCGGTTAGGCGGCGAAAGAATGGCTCGGACAGCAGGGATTCCAGCGTTGCGGCGGCCGCGTCGTTCAGGCCGCGCACGATGCGGGTTGCGCCGGCATCAGTAGCAATGCGGTACACCCGGCCGGCCGGGTCTTTGAAAGAACCGCCGTCAGCGCTTAGCATTACGCCTCCGGCTGGGGCGGCGCGTCGTCGGGGGCCGGCCCTTGCCGAAGATTTGCTGCTTGATGCGGTAGAAGTAGGCGCGGGCCGTGTAGCCGATGGCCGCCATGAACCCCAGCACGGTTACGATGATGAAACCGGCTGCGCCGGGGTCGATGTACAGCAGGATGACTGTTGGTTCACTCATAGAGAAACTCCTTGTAGTCCAGTTTTACATCCCAGGGAAGGCCGTACCGGGGCGTATGCTGCCGTGGCTCAATGAGGGCGCTTTCGCCACCGGACAGGCAGCGGAGCAGGGTGTGCACTGCGTCCAGGATTGTTATATAGCCTTGAGCGGACGCCTCATCGAACCAGGCAGCGCAGGTATCGCGCGGATAGATGCCGCCTACGACCCCAAAGCGGTCCTGGACGAAAAACTCCCGGTTGTCCTCGAAATCCAGCCCTCGGGAAAGCCAGGGGCCGTGGTCGCCGAACACAAACAGGATGGCAGTGGGGTCGTTCTCAGCCAGGTGGCGGAGGATTAGTTCCAGGTAGCTGGCCGTATCCACGCTATTCGTGAGGTATTTGGATCGATATTTTTCAACTTGCTCCGCATTGTCATAGCGGAATGAACTCCCCGTGTGTCCCGGCGAATACAGATAGGCTATCACGAATTGAGGCTCATCGTCCACGTTTACCTGCGTAATCCGTTCGGCAGTAAGCCAGTTATCCCAATCTTGGGCACCGTGAAAAAAATCGCAGTATCCCCAGAAAGCCCAGCTTGGTAATCTGTAATCTAACAGATTACACAATATATGCCTCTCAAACGTGACGTAGTGATTAATATAAGGGCCTTTGTTCTTGCCAAAATAGTTGTCAATGTAGATTGAGGTACTCTCGTAGCCATTTTCATGCAGGATACCCAGCAGTGGACTCGGGTTCTGTCCTGAGAATAGGAACGGATCGGGGTCGTCACCTTGCTCCAATAACGCCTCTTGCTGCGAGGTGTACACTGCTACATCCAGTGCCAAAAGTGTGTTGAAGGAGTGGCGGGTTGAGACTGAGTCAGCAAAGAAATTGGGGAAGCGGCGGAAATTACTCTCAAACAAGTCGTGGAACTCGGTGGTTTCTATGCCCATGTATTTATTGAGCAGCGGGCGCGGCGCCAGGGCATCAAAAGAGACGAAGTACAGGTTCGGCGTTTCCTGAAAGGTGACGTGCCGGATGTTGGATACGTCGCCGGTTACGCCCGCCGGGCCGTCGGATGTCCAATGGCCGCCGCCGATTATCGCAAGGCCCAGCAGCGTTGCCGCGGAGAGGGCCGCGCCGCCCCAGCGGAGGTCGTCAATGACCTTGAAGGCGACGAACAGGCCGATGTAGAATGCGGGGACCAGCAGGATGATGACGGGGTTTCGGCCCAGGAACAGTCGGTGTGGATGATGTAGGCTGTTGCAACGCAGGCCAGCACGACCAGCGCGAGGACGGCGTTGGCTACGATCCGGGGCGGGATGCACAGCGCGGCCAGCAGCAGAATGGCGTTGACTGCGCCGCCGTAGAGGAGAATCTCCCGGAAATCGGCATCGGAAAAGGCGTCAGTGGACGAGGTGTAGGTGGCGGCGAAGGCTACTGCGATGCTTGCCCCGGCGAATACGAATTTGAACGCCTTTGCTACGAGGGCGGATTTTTGCCGGCTAAATGTGAGGGGTACAGCCACAGTTCTGCTTTTCCATTTGGGATGCTATTTTATGCGCGGCCGTCGTGATTTTGCCATCCGGCCGCGCCTTGGCTATAATCCGGCAAAGATGCTGGAACCTAGCATACTGCATATTCAGCGCAATGGTAACCTCCCCGGCCCGCACTGTCCGTTGGTTTTGCTTTGATGGCCATGCCCGCTTACCCCAATCGCACCGTCTGTGGCGCCCGGACTGCCGCTGCGCCGGGGGCGATGTACGGCAGGATGACTGTTGGTTCATTCATACAGAAACTCCTTGTAGTCTAGTTTTACATTCCACGGAACCGGGCCGTACCAAGTCGTTTGCTGCACTGGCTCGATGAAGGGTCTTTCGCCGCCGGACAGGCAGCGGAGCAGGGTGTGAACGGCGTCCAGGGTTGTCAGGTAGCCCTTGCTGGATGCCTCGTCAAACCAAGTGGAACACGTATCCGGGGGATAGATGCCGCCCAGAATGCCGTAATTGTCCTGGAAGACAAACTCCCGGTTGTCCGCGAAATCCAGCCCCTGGGACAAGAATAAGCCGTGGTCGCCGTACACCAGCAAGATGGCAGTGGGGTCGTTTTCGGCCAGGTGCTGGATGATTAGTTCCAGGTAGCTGGCCGCTATTGCGCTCTTCCTGATGTAATCGGCGCGAAACTTTTCGAGTTGCTCTGCATTGTCGTAGCGGAATGATTTGTTCGTATGACCCGGCGAGTACAAGTGTGCCAGTGTGAATTGAGGGCCGCCGTTAGCATTCACCTGCGTAACCCGTTCAGCGACGAGCCGTTTATTCTTATAGTAGCTACCGTCAAAAAATCGGCAGTATCCCCAGAAAGCCCAGTTTAGTATCCAATCGTCTAACAGATTGCAAACGACGTGTTCCTCAAAGGTGACGTAGTGGTTAATATAAGGACCTTTGCGATTGCCAAAGTGGGTGTTGTGGTAGATTGAGGTGGTCTCATAGCCGTTTTTGTGAAGGATGTTGAGTAGCGGACTCGGATTCCGGCCTGTGAATAGGGACGGGTTGGGGTCGTCTCCTCTCGCCACTAACTCATATTCTTGCGAGGTGTACACACCAACATCCAGCGATAAAAGCGTGTTGAGGGAGTGCGTGGTCCGGACTGAGTTGGCAAAGAAATTGGGGAATCGGCGGAAATGTGCATCAAACAAGTCGTGAAACTCGGTGGTTTCTATATCAAGGTATTTATTGAGCAGCGGGCGCGGCGCCAGAGCATCAAAAGAGACGAAGTACAGGTTCGGCGTTTCCTGAAAGGTGACGTGCCGGATGTTGGATACGTCGCCGGTTACGCCCGCCGGGCCTTCGGATGTCCAATGGCCGCCGGCGATTATCGCAAGGCCCAGCAGCGTTGCCGCGGAGAGGGCCGCGCCGCCCCAGCGGAGGTCGTCAATGACCTTGAAGGCGACGAACAGCCCTACGTAGCACGCCGGGACCAGCAGGATGATGACCAAGCTTCGTTCAAGGAAAAGGTCGGTGTGAATGAGGTAGGCTGTTGCAATGCCGGCCAGCGCGACCAGAGCGAGGGCCGCGTTGGCTAGTATCCGGGAGGGGATTAGCAGCGCGGCCAGTAGCAGGATGGCGTTGACTGCGCCGCCGTAGAGCAGAATCTCCCGGAAATCGGCATCGGAAAAGGCGTCCGTGGACGAGGTGTAGGTGGCGGCGAAGGCTACTGCGATGAGCAACCCGGCGAATACGAACTTGAACGCCTTTGCTACTAGGGCGGGGTTTTGCCAGCTAAATGTGGGAGGGGGTGCAGCGTTTTCCATATCGCCATTCACGATTGCATACTATACAACTAGCAGCCCTGTTTTGCCATCCGGCGGCGCGGTGGGTATAATCCGGCCATGCCTGCTTTGCCTAATCTTACCGTCTATGGCGCTTTGTGGTGCCCGGATTGCCGCCGCTCCAAGCAGTTTCTGGCGGAGCATCGCATCCCTTATCAGTGGGTGGATGTTGAGGGAGATTTGGCGGCGCAGCGGGTTGTTGAGGAATTGAACGGCGGGCGGCGGATTATTCCTACTATTGTGTTTGGCGATGGGGGTTCCGTGCTGGCGGAGCCGACTAACGCTGAATTGGCGGCGCGGCTGGGTATCAACGCGGCGGCCCGGCGTTCTTATTATGATTTGATAATCGTGGGCGGCGGGCCGGCCGGTTTGACGGCCGCTATTTACGCTGCGCGCGAGGGTATGGACACGCTGGTTATCGAGCGCAGCGGCATCGGCGGGCAGGCCGGTGCTACGGAGCGCATTGACAACTATCCGGGGTTTGCCCAGGGCGTCTCCGGGGCTGACCTGGCCGACCGGATGCGGGAGCAGGCCGCGCGGTTCGGCGTGGAAATGCTCATCGCTCAAACCGTGTCCGGCATCGATACGACGCCCGTCACGACGCGCGTTGATGGAGAGGGCGCTGAGGCCGGGGCCGCCGTCCACGCCGTCGTTACCGAATCGGGGCAGGAATACCGCGCGCCGGCGGTGCTGCTGGCGCCCGGCACGCGCTATCGCCGTCTGAACGTCCCCGGAGAGGATGACTTTATTGGCGCCGGCGTGCATTTTTGCGCCACTTGCGACGGGCCTTTTTACCGCGATTTGCCGGCGCTGGTGGTGGGCGGCGGCAACAGCGGCATTGAGGAGGGGCTGTTTTTGACGCGGTTTGCGTCCCGTGTGACCGTGCTGGAAGTTGGCGACCGGCTGCGGGCCAGCCGGGTTTTGCAGGACAAGGCGGCGTCCCACCCGCAGATGGACATTCGCCTGAATACTACCGTCCGCGAGTTTCGGGGCGATGGCAGCGGCAAGCTGGCGTCCGTGCTGGTGGAGGACGTGAACACCGGCGCGCAAGAGGAGCTGCATCCTGCCGGCGTGTTCGTATTCATTGGCCTGGACCCCAACACGGGGTTTCTGTCCGGCAGCGTAGAGCTGGACGAGCGGGGGTTTATCAAGACGGGCGGCGGGATGGAAACGAACCGGCACGGCATATTTGCCGCCGGGGATGCGCGGGCGGGCAGCACCAAGCAGGTTGCCACCGCCGTAGGCGAAGGCGCCGCCGCCCTAATCGGCATCCGCGCACACATGGAGGCGGAGATTGGCAACCGGGGGTACGCCGGCGGCGGGTAGGCGGCGGGATGCGCGCCGGCGGGGCAGTAGTCCATAAAAAAGGCCGGGATTGCTCCCGGCCAGTGGGGTGTTCCGGCGCAGCGGCTATTCGGAGGCGCGGCCCGCGACGCGGCGGGGCGTGGGGGAGTAGCCCTCCGGCATATAGGTGTAGTAGTAGCGCACGCCGGCCATCGGCACGCCGTAGCCGAAGTCGGGGCTGGCGCAGCGGCGGGGGCGGTCGGCTGCCGAGTCCTCGACCCGGGCGCCGTACTCGGAGAGAATGTCGGCCATGTCCTGCTCGACCCACTCGCTAAGCAGGCCGGGGCGCTGCTCAAACTGCCTGGCGGTAATCAGTTCGTTGACAGTAACCATAGTAGGTAGCCACCTCCCGTGCCGGTTCGTTCACCCGTATAGGCGAATACGATTATTGTTATTGTAATCGGCAATGCTTGATACGTCAAGGCTCAATACGGACGAAAAAACGGGAAAACCGGGATTTTGGGGCGGGCGACGGGCGCGGCCGGCGCCGCCCATAGTACAATCTACGCAGCGCCCTTTGACACCAACACTAATGCCACTGCCAATGCCACTGCCGAGGAAATTACCATGCAGAACCCTGACGCACCCGCCATCGTTGCCGATGCTATCAGCGCCGTAGCCGAGATGAGCCCGCAGCAAACGGACGGCAAATGGCTGGAATACCTGACCGTCGATGTCGCTCCGCATATTAAAGAATGGGATGTGGTGGACTGCTACCTTTGGGACGAATGGCCCGCACGGGAACAGCGCTTTCCCCAGACGACGCGACAAGACATCGGCATTGACGTGGTGGCGGTGCGGCGCGGCGATGGCAAGCACATCGCCATCCAGTGCAAATCGCGCCAGCTGGATGCCGACGGCCGGGGCGCGCCCATCGGCAAAGGCGAAACCGACAAGTTCGCCAGCACGTCGGCCGGCGAGTTCTGGGCCGAGCGGTGGGTTGTTACCAACGGCGACAACCCCATCAGCGGCAATACTCAGCAGGCCGTGTCGATGACCGGCAAGCCGCTCAAGATGGTCAACATTGCCAACGACTTGCAGCAGCAGGCGGCGGCGTTCTCGGATGAGGAATGTCCGCATTGCACGCCCAATCCCGACGAGGCAGACGTCCGGCAAACCCGTACCTGTATGCAGAATGAGGCGATTGCCGCCAGCGTGGGTATCCTGCGGGAGCATGAACGGTCGGACAGCGGCGGTTTGCCGGAGGGCCAGGCGCGGGGCAAGATTATCCTGCCCTGCGGCACCGGCAAGACGCGCATCTCGCTGCGCATCGTTGAGAAACTTACGCCGAAGGGGGCGCTGTCCATCGTGCTTTGCCCGTCTATTGCGCTGGTGGCTCAAATCCGGCGGGAGTATCTGCAACACGCCGCAAAGGATATTCGGGCACTGGCCGTCTGTTCGGATGAAACCGCCGGCTATGACATCAAGAAAGAAAGCACGCGCAACACGGCCGTTGACCCTACGCTGGACAACAGCAACGTTAGCGCAGCGGAGGTCAAAGGCCCGGTTACTACCGACCCGGACGAAATCGCCCGGTGGATACGCGACGGGGGGGAAACCGATCAGCGCAGCGTTATCTTTGGCACCTATCAAAGCGGCAGCCGCCTCGCGGAGGCGCTTCAGGAAACCGGGGTAACGGCCTGTGTGCTGATTGCTGACGAGGCGCATCGCACCGCCGGGCTGCGCCGCAAGCGCAAGGCCGGCGCCGGCACGCTAACCGATGAGGAGCGGCGCATCCGCGACTTTACGCTGTGCCACGACAACGGGGCGTTTCCGGCGACTTACCGCGTTTATCAGACGGCTACGCCGCGCATTTACGACACGCGCAATGCTAACCAGGACCAGGCCAGCGACTGGATTGTCCGCACGATGGACGACGAAACCGTGTTTGGCGTGGAGCTGTACCGCAAGAGCTACATGGAGGCCGTCAACAACGGCTGGCTTTCCGACTACCGCATCATCGCCCTGGGCATCAACGACCAGAAGGCTTACGATCAGGCCAACTTGCTGGCGGTCAAGGCTTTCATGCAGGCCAACAAGATGACGGACGAGGCTTTCGAGCAGGCCAATGGGATGGGGGTCGAGGCTTTCCTGCGGGCCAATGGGATGGGGGCCGCGGCTTTCCGGCAGGCCAACTTGCTGGCGGCCGACACCAAGAGTAAGGGCCGCCGCGCCCTCACCACCACCGACTACCTGCGGGGGCTGGCGTTTGCGCTGGCGATGGGCGGCGCTACTCAGAACCGGGAGCGCGGCACCGTGCCTATCAAGTCCTGCATTGCCTTTATGAATACGGTGGACAAGTCCAAAAATATGGCGCAAGACCTGGAGACGGACGCCGTGCAGCAGTGGGTTCAGGGCTGGCTGAACGAAAACGGCGACGGGCGGACGGCGGCCCCGTACAGTCTGGAACATCTGGACGCCACCAGCGACGTTGCGGCCCGCGACAGCGCCAAAGGCCGCCTGGCCGATTCCAGCGAAAGCCAGCCGCACGGCATTATCAACGTGGGCATTTTTGGCGAGGGCACCGATTCGCCGTCGCTGAGCGCCGTGGCTTTTCTGGAGGCCCGCAGGAGTCCCATCGACGTAATTCAGGCCGTGGGCCGGGCCATGCGTATTGCGCCGGGCAAGGAAACGGGCTACATCATCTGCCCCATCCTCATTCCGCCCAACGCTGACCCGGAGTATTGGCTCAGCACCAGCCATCCGGATGAGGGCTGGGCGGAGTTGGGGCAGATACTTTTGGCTCTGCGGGCGCACGACCAGCGCATTGAGGACAAGCTGTCCGACCTGCTGCAACTGTACATTCCCGAACCGCCGGACGTGCAGCGCACCATCGTGGCCATCGCCAGCGGGGAGGACAAACGCATCCAGTACCGGGAGCATGAGGGGCCGCCGGGGACGGCGCAAGAGGCGGTGGAGCGGGTGCTGGACGGCAAAAGCACGCTGTCAAAAGAGTTTCACCCCATCCTGGAACCGCAGATTCTGGAACCGCAGGCTGCGGATACGCCGGGTTCCGGGCCGCCGCAAACGCCGTCGCCGGCCGGCGGGGCGCCGTGCATCGCTGAGGCCGGCCAGACGGAGTACCAAACCGGCGCGCCCGCGCCGGCCGGCGAGCCGACGCAAATCGTTACCGGCAAAAAGAACAGCGACGGCAGCAGTGAGCTGCGGATGGATACCGTGGCCCGCGGCAAACCGGCCCCGGACGGCACCCGGGGGCCGGTGGACATCCCAAAGTCTAAAGCCAAAGCCAAAGGTATGATTAACAAGGGCGATGGCGTGCGCCTTAAGACCGGCCAGGAGCGGAAAGCCCGGCCCACCCGTGAGGAACGGGCCGAACGCTACGCCTTCCAAATGCTGATGATGTCCGGTATGAGCGAGTACGGCGACGCCATCAAGATGAACCTGTTGGCCAAGTCCGGCCTGGTTGACAACCGGGTGGTGCGCGACCTGAACATCCTGGAATCCAGTATTAAGGAGGCGGCCCATCATATGCGAAATGATGAGCTGCAGCCGGCGCTGGACCGGCATTTTGGGCTGGACAATCTGAATACGAAAAGCCGGAGCAACCAGGCCGACGGCTGCACCATCGCCGCCCTGCTGCTGATGAACGCCGCCATGCTCCACCAGCGCATCGCCAACGGCCGCTGGCTGCCCGGCGTCAAAGACCTGGCTGCGGTGAAGAATGATGTCAATGTAGTCCGGCTTGTCTTGCGAGAATGGTATGGCATCATGCGCCGCGATTTCCGCCCGGTGCTGGAACCGGCCGTCAACGCCATTGAATCCGTTGAGGACACCGGCAAGCTGGCCGGGCTGGAACGGGCGCTGCGGCACATTGCGGCGGAGGCGGAACGCATCGCCGAAACTTACGCCGACATGGGCGCCGACCACGCCGGCCCGCTGTTCAACCGGGTGATGGGCAACCAGGCCAGCGACGGGGCGTTTTTTACGCGGCCGGTGGCGGCGTCTATTGCGGCCCGCTTGACGCTGGACGCGGGGGGGGATGCGGATTGGACGGACGCTGGGGTTTGGCGGGATTACAAGACGGTTGACCTGGCTTGCGGCAGCGGTACGCTGCTGGCCGCGATGCTTACCGATATGAAACGCCGGGCCCGCGCGCAGGGCGCCGGTGAAAAGCAGATTGCCGATCTGCAAAAGCTGGCGGTGGAGGATACCGTCAAGGGGCTGGACATCAACCCGGTTTCCCTGCAACTGGCCGCCTCGCAGCTGACGGCCGGCAATCAGGAAATCCGCTACCGCCAGATGGGGCTGCACCTGATGCCTTACGGCCCGCAAGCCGATAGCGCGGCGCCGGTGGCCGCCGGCACGCTGGAACTGCTGGCGCAAAAGGCCATCGTCCCCAGAGACCGGGAACTGAACCTGGCCGACGACCGCATCCAGTCCCAAACCATCTGGAACCAGCAGGACGACGCCGAGCTGGAGGACGCCGTGGACGCCGCCAAAGACGCCCGCATCGTCATCATGAACCCGCCATTTACTAACCGGGCCAAGATGGGCGAGAAATACCCCGATCTAGTCCAGCAGGCACTACGCCAGCGCACCAACAATCTAGAGCAGGGGCTGGTCAATAATGACCCTGAGTTGAGGGGATTCGTTGACAAGAACTCCATAGGGCCACTGTTCACCGCCCTGGCAGACAAATGTTTGTCCAAATTGTCGGGTGTTCTCACTATGGTGGAGCCAACCATCGCGCTAACCGCTCCATCAAAGCAAAACAAAAGGCTGTTGCTGGCGTCGCGCTATCACATCCACACCGTGCTGACTTGTCACCAACCGGGGCAGATTAACTTGAGCCAGAACACCAACATCAACGAAAGCATCATCGTTGCCACCCGGCACGCCGGCGCCAAACCGCCTACCCGGTTTATCAATCTGGACCGGCTGCCGGTTGATGACGCCGAGGTTGACGATTTGCACCAATGCCTGACGGACTGCGCCCGAGGCGTCATCGCCAACGGTTGGGGCGAAGTATGCGAATGGCCGGCCGAACTGATTGCGGCTGGGGATTGGACGCCGGCAATCTGGCGTTCTCCGGAACTGGCCCAAGCGGCCGCCAAGTTTGCCGATGACGAAAGTATGCACAGCATCAAAGCAGCTGGCCTGTCGGCACAAGCGACAGGCCAGCTGCTACGCGGTTCTTTTGAGCGCGCAGCCGCCGGCACTCCGGGGAGTTTTCCGATATTGAGTTCCAAAGGCGCCGATGCCCAAACCCGTATCCAAAGCCAGCCTGACGAGCATTGGATTCCCAAGAAACGCGACGAGCGCATCCGCGAGGCCAACGGCGGTACGTACCCGGAATCGGACAAAATCCTTGCCAAAGTCGGGCATCTGCTGATTACGGCCGGCCAGGACAACAGCACTGGGCGTCTCACGGCGACGGCGGCGGACACGGCCTACGTGGGCAACGGCTGGATGCCGGTTGACGGGCTGACGGCAACGGAGGCGAAAGCGCTGGCCGTGTTCATCAATTCAACGCCCGGCCGCTTGCAGCTGATGCGCAACCTGGGCAAGAAACTGGCGTTCCCCACCTACAGCACCGCCGAAGCCGGCAACATCCGCATCCCCGACGTCAAGGACGGGCGAACGCGGCAAATACTGGCTGACTGCTGGGAGCGGACGCGGGATGTGGATGTGCCGCAGTTTCGGGATGGGGAGTGTGCGGTGCGTCGGCAGTGGGATGAGGCGGTAGCGGAGGCGCTGGGGTGGGATGGCGCGGAGCTGGGGCGGCTGCGTGGTCTGCTGCACCAGGAGCCCCACGTGCGGGGCCTGGGCTACAACCAGTATGGGGATGCGGTGTCCGTGGCACCGGCGGAACGCGCACGGTTCCGGGAACTGGCCGACCAATGGGAGAGCGAAACCGTACTGCTGTCGAGCTCAGACCGGGCAACTGAACACCCCGCCTACCAGGCAATCGTCGGCATGGGGCAACCGGCAGTGCCGCTAATCCTGGAACGGATGCAGTCCCAGGGCGGCCACTGGTTCCACGCGCTGCGCGGCATCACCAACGCCGACCCGGTCCAGCCGGCCGACCGGGGCAAAGTGGCCGCGATGCAGGAATCCTGGCTGCAATGGGGCGCCGACAATGGCTACGTCTAACTGGACGGAGCGCCTGGTTGGAGCATTCCCGAAGCTGGCCAACGAAAACTTTGCAATCGTAGGTGAACCATCAGAACAGTACAACTGTATTGCATACGCCGCCGGCGACACCGGCAAATGGTGGTGGCCCGATGGAATAAACTACTGGCCCCCCTACGCAGCACTAGATAACCGGATGGAAAGTCTGGCGGAAGTGTTCGCCGGACTGGGCTACGAACAATGCGCGGACAGTGGGGTCGAAAGCGGCTACCAGAAGGTGGCGCTGTACGAAGCGGAAGGCAAGTTTCAACACGCGGCGGCGCAGTTGCCCAACGGACGCTGGCGCAGCAAAATGGGCCAAGGGCCAGTGATTGAACACCGCAGCCCGGAGTCGCTTTCGGGTGGAATGTACGGCGACGCGACAATTACCATGCGCAGGGAGGCCAACACAACCCGCTAACGGCAAATCCGGGAACGTCTGCGCCCAGCGTAATCAAGGTTTTACATTTTGGTAATGCTGTGGCAACATTTGGGGGGGATGATGGGGTGGGAAATGCTGTTTGTACTGGATGCTGGTTGTGGTGCGGTTTGCTGCGGCCGGCTTTTGGGGGTGAATTGTTATGCTGAATCGTTCTATTGCCGTCAAGGATCGGCTGAATGAGTTTTTGAACCCGGATGGGTCGGCCAAGCCGACTTACCGGGGGCTGCTGGACAGTATGGATGATCTGGGGCCGGCGGAGATGCAGCGGCGGTGGCAGCGGGCTAATGACCGGGCCAGGCGGGACGCTTTCTCTTTTTTGCTGGACCCCCGGGAGTTTCGCCCGGTGCCGGCGGACTGGGTGCCCCGGCTGATTCCGGCCGGCGATTGGGACGTCATCGCGCGGGGCGTGGGGCAGCGGCTGCGGGCCATCAATCGGTTCCTGATGGAACTGTACTGCGGCGACCAGGACATCGTGCCGCCGGACGTGATGTTCTCCAGCCAGTATTACAATCCGGAATTGCAGGACTTTCACCCGCCGCAGGACGTGTTCGTCCACATCTACGGCATCGACCTGGTGCACATGGGCAACGGGCGGTACGTCATTCTGGAGGACAACCTGCGTATTCCGTCGGGGATTACCTATCAGATGAAGAGCACCGAGATTGGGCTGTCGGTGATGCCGGAGTTTGCGCAGGGGTACGACATCATTCCGTATGACATCAAGGCGGCGTATCAGGAAATGTTTGTTTCGCTTTGCGAAACGGATTCGCCGAACTGCGTGCTGCTGACGGACAGCAAGTTTGGCGCCGCTTTCTTTGAGCATCGCTACCTGTCGGAACTGTTCGGCATCACGCTGGTTGAGGGTTCCGACCTGTACATCGGCGCCAACGGGCGCGTCTGGGCCCGGGCGATGGGGGGCGATTTTGAGGTTGACCTGATTTACCGCCGGGTGGAGGACTTGGAGCTGTTCGTGCCGGGCCTGACCGACGCTTATCTGGAGCGCAAAGTCGTCCTGGTGAACGCTATGGGCACGGGGGCCGCCGATGATAAACTGGTGTTCCTGTGGGTGCCGGAGATGATTGAGAAATACCTGGGCGAAACGCCCGTATTGGAGCAGGCGGTGAGCTATGACCTGCGCTCGGCGTCCAACCGGCAGTACGTGTTGCAGAACCTGGAGAGCCTGGTGCTGAAAACGCGGCAGGGCTACGGCGGGCTGGGGGTGTTCATAATGCCGGACCTGGGGATGATGTACCGCAACCGGCTGGCGCAGCAGCTGATTGAGCAGCCGCAGGTGTTCATCGCGCAGGAAACGCTGGATTTCTCGCAGCACGTGGTCTTTGACGACGCCAGCGGCGAGCTGGAGGGGCGCTACGTTGACCTGCGGGTGTTCGCCATCCAGAACGGGTACGGCGACGTTACGGTGTTTCCGGGCGGGCTGACCCGGGTATCCCACGCCGATGGCCGGGTCACCAACAACTCGTCGGGAGGGTCATGCAAGCCGAGCTGGGTCGTCAGGTGAACGGGCACGCCGTGCCGGCCCACTACGCATACGTGGCCCGGTACGAGTACAGCGAGATTGTCGTGCAGAACGATAATTTCCTGCGGCTGTCCGCCTTCTCGGACGGCCAGCAGACGGCCGGCGCCTGCGACATCAGCACCAATCCCGCCGGCCGCAAGATTGCCTACCCGGACCGGCTGGGCAATCAGGTGCATCGGGTGCGTATCACTACCCCGCACCGGGAACTGGTCATCGCCGCCGTGGGCGCGGTGCATCTGATGGGGGAGACGCCCCGCGTTGGCGACTTGCCGCTGGCGTCCCTCAGTTACGACTTTGAGGCCGACGAGTTTCTGACGCCGACGCCGCTGGTGAATCCGGACAGCGTGAAGGCGGCGGCCCGCACCGCCGCCGGCAGCGCGGATACCCTGCTGGGGACGGTGCAGGGCATCGTGGACTGGGTACAGACGCAGGTGCGCTACGTGCGCGGCACAACGTCGGTGAACACTACGGCCGCCGACGTGCTGTATGCGATGTCGGGGGTGTGCCAGGACAAGACGCATCTGGCGCTGGGGATGATGCGGGGGCTGGGCATACCGGCGCGTTACGTCAGCGGGCTGCTGACGCGGCAGGCCGGGGAGACCCACGCCTGGGTGGAGTTTTTGCATCCCAACGCCGGCTGGCTGGCCGCCGACCCGACGCGGGGCGTGGTCATCAACACGGGGGCGGACTATATGAAGTTTGCCGTGGGGCGGGACTACGCGGAGGTGCCGCCGGTAACCGGCTCGTTCGTGTCCACCGGCAACGGCTACCTGGATTTTGCCACCGCCGCCGTATTTTTTGACCGGGACAGCCTGTCGGTGGACGACGCGCTGCTGATGCTGCCCGGCGCCGGATGAAAGAATATCCCGCTGCAAGATTATCCCGTAAAGATTATCCCGTCATCCGCGACACCAAGCCGATGACACCAAGCCGGCAACACCAATAATGAGGAGCACGGTTAGATTATGACAGAACCACGGTCAATAGAGTTCAGCACGGATCGGTGGCTGAACGACTCCCGCGTGTACAACCTCATCTGGCTGGGGCGCTGGCTGGAGCGGGCGGACACCACCGTGCGGGTGGTCAACACTTTCGCCCGCATTGCCGTTGACCAGGGCAGCGACATGGAGACCTTTCAGCGGTCGCTGAACACCGCCGCCGCTACCCGGGGCATCACGGTTGATGTTACTGTGCCGGAGCAGACGCTGCCCATGCTGCTGAAAGACCACAGCGCATCGTCCATTTATCACAGCATCGTCGCCGTCCGCAACAACGCCACGCAGGTTGGCACCGTGGAGATGCTGCGGGCCGTGGCCGCACTGCTCAACACGCTGGAGGGCGATTTTGTGATGCCGGAAACGCCGCTGGACGCGCTGCTGCTGACCAACACGATGCTGGAGCGGCTGGGCGACGTGTACGGGGTGATTGACGACAGCTGGTTCCACCAGGAAGCCCTGTCCGAGGAGGAAGTGTACCGCCGCTTTGTGCAGCAGCAGCAACAGCAGCAAGAGCAGCAGCAGGGGCAACAGCAGCGACAAGGGCAGTAATTGAGGCCAGCAAGCCGGGCGGCTTAACCGCCGTAATCCAGCGCCTGCTCCAGGTCGGCAATCAGGTCGTCGGGGTGTTCCAGCCCGACGGACACGCGCAAGAGGTCGTCCGGGGTGGCGCTGGCCGGGCCCTCTACGGAGGCGCGGTGTTCAATCAGGCTTTCGTAGCTGCCCAGGCTGGTGGCGCGGGTGAACAGGTTGACGCGGGCGGCGACGCGAAAGGCCGCGTCCATACCGCCGCGCACCCGAAAGGACAGCATCCCGCCGAAAGCGGACATTTGACGGGCGGCTATATCGTGTCCGGGATGGCCGGGCAGTCCGGGGTAGAACACTTGCCGGACGCCGGGATGTTCGTTCAGGAAAGCGGCCAGCCGGCCGGCGTTGGCGCAGTGGGCGCGCATCCGGTAGGGGAGGGTGCGGATGCCGCGCAGGATTAGCCAGCAGTCAAAGGGCGACGGCACCGCCCCGCCGTCCTCCTGGATGCGGCGTATTTCGGAGAACAGGCTGTCCTCATCAGCGTTGGCGGCGACGACGATGCCGCCGGTTACGTCGCTATGCCCGCCGAGGTACTTGGTGGTGGAATGCACCGCCAAGTCAGCGCCCAAGTCCAGGCAGCGTTGCAGGGCCGGGGTGGCCCAGGTGTTGTCGCAGACGCAGGGTATTCCGTGCTGATGGGCCAGGTCGGCCACCGCCGCAACGTCGGTGATTTTCAGCAGGGGATTGGAGGGCGTTTCCATCATTATAAGTTTGGTGGCCGGCGTGATGGCCTGGCGGATTTGGGCGAGGTCGGTCATATCGACGAAAGAGGTATGCAGCCGCCAGCGGGCCAGCCGCGCGCGCAGCAGGTGGGCGGTGCCGTGATAGCTGTCCTGGGGGGCGATGACGTGGTCGCCGGCCGACAGGGCCTGCAACACGCTCATAATGGCCGCCATACCCGACGCGAAGGCCGCCGCCGCCACGCCGCCCTCCAGGTCGCGCACGCACTCCTCCAGGGCCTGGCGGGTGGGATTGCCGGAACGCCCGTACACAAACCCGCTGGGGAAAGAACCGTCGGCGTCCCGCTCAAAGGTGGTGGACATATACAGCGGCGGGGCCACGGCGCCGGTGGCGGCGTCCGCCGCGCTGCCGCTGTGGACGGCAAGGGTTTCAATGTTCATTTTGCTTATTCTCTCCGCAATCTATTCTTTACCGGGCCCGTTCCCGCCGCCGCACGCGTATGTTCCACCAGACGATGAGCGGGGTTATGATGACGGTGGGCAGCAGCCAGGGCAGCCATACCGGGTTGACGTCAACGTTCACTACGGCGACGGCGGTTACGGTGGCGATGGTGCCGGCCAGCATATTGGTGAGATGGCGCTGGATGCGCCGGACGCCGGCGCGCCCCTGCCCTTTGGCCAGCCGCCGGTAATACTGTCCGTCAACCGCGCTGAGGGCAACCGCGATGGCGCCAAAGCTGAGCAGCGTTACCCACTGCCCGTCGCCGGAGGCGGCCAGCACGACGGCGTAGGCCCACATGGCCAGGCCGGTCAGCCCCATAATCGCCATGGCCAGCCAATCGACAAGTTGGGGCAGCCCCCGGCGGTTGCGGGCAAAACGCCAGCCCGCGAACACCAGGTAAAAGCTGAAAACGGCAATCAGCAGCAGGAATACGCTGGAACCCAATATCGCCAGCGGAACGGCGGTCAGAAATATCAGCGTCATCCCAACGGCGTAAGTGCGGCCCGCCAGCACGTGATAACGGCCGCCTTTCATCGTCAGCAGGGCCAGCACGGCAGCAAGCAAGGCAACCGAACCGGCGGCGATGTGGATGGCAAGCAGAATGGCAGCGGTCATAAGATGCAGCCGGAGCAGGCCGGCAGATAGGTAGATAGATGGTGGAGGCTAGGGGATTCGAACCCCTGACCCCCTGCTTGCAAAGCAGGTGCTCTCCCACTGAGCTAAGCCCCCATGGGCCCCGATACGAGGCCCCGGCACGGTTGATTATAGCAGAACGGATGGGACCGCCCGTGTCATTCCGGGCGCTATTGGGCCGGGCGCTATCGGACGATGCGCTTTGTTTTACATACTGCCGGGCAGCGGGTATCATACTGCCATCGGTTTTGTACCCTACTTTACCCGCGTGCAAGCGCGGCACAAGGAGCCCATTATGCGAGGAGTCGCCATCGTTTCACCAGTTCGCACTGCCGTCGGCAACTTTGGCGGCGCTTTGCGCGACGTTACGGCCGCTGATTTGGCGTCCACCGTCATCCAGGCCGCCCTGGAGCGCAGCGGCGTTGACCCGGCCAGAGTGGATGACGTTATCCTGGGCCACGGCTACCCCTCCGGGGAGAACCCCGCCATCGGACGGCTGGCCGGGCTGAAAGCCGGCTTGCCCATTGAGGTGCCCGGCTACCAGCTGGACCGCCGCTGCTCCTCCGGCTTGCAGGCCATCCTGAACGCCGCCATGCTGGTGCAGACGGACAACGCCGACGTGGTAATCGCCGGCGGCGCCGAGAGTATGAGCGGCGCTGAGTTTTACAGCAACGAATCACGCTGGGGCGCGCGTTTCGGGTCGGTTACCTTTCACGACCGGCTGGCCCGGGCCCGCGTTACCATCGCCCCGGAGGAACGCTTTGGCCCCATCCCCGGCGGTATGGTGGAGACGGCCGAGAATCTGGCCCGGGAGTATGAGATTCCCCGGCAAGAGCAGGACGAGTACGCGTTGCGCAGTCATCAAAGGGCCATTGCGGCCCGCGATTCCGGCAAGTTCAGCGACGAAATCGTGCCGGTGAGCATCCCGCAGCGGCGGGGCGATCCCAAAATCTTTGACGCCGACGAAGGCCCGCGGGCCGACACTACTATGGACGTGCTGGGGCGCCTGCGGCCGGTGATGCGGGATGGCTGCGTAACGGCCGGCAACGCCAGCAGCCAGAACGACGCCGCCTCGGTGTGCCTCGTGGTTGCGGAGGACAAGCTGGAGGAACTGGGCCTGACGCCGATGGCCTACCTGCGCGGCTGGGCCGTAACCGGCTGCCATCCGGCTACTATGGGCATCGGCCCGGTGCCGGCGGTCAACAAGGTGATGGGCAAAATCGGGATGACGCTGGGCGATATGGACATCATCGAGCTGAACGAAGCCTTTGCCGCGCAGGTGCTGGCGGTGCTGCGGGAGTGGCAGCTGCCTAATGAGGACAACCTGAACGTCAACGGCTCCGGCATCTCCCTGGGCCACCCCATCGCGGCCACCGGCGCCCGCATCCTGGCCACCATGCTCCACGAGATGGAACGGCAGGACGCGCAATGGGGGCTGGAAACCATGTGCGTGGGCGGCGGGCAGGGCGTGGCGGCGGTGTTCGAGCGGCGGTAGAATTGCCGCCGGTCAATATCAAGTTGCAGATGCAGATGCAGTTGCGAGGTCAATGATGACAAGCCAGCGCGCCGTCACACCCCCGTCGGGCAGCGTCAGGCCGGCGCCGCGCAAGCCTCCGCTGCCCAGCCCGCCCAAAAAGCCCGATATGCAGCGGTACAACCACTACAACCGCGCCGCCATCGGCAACACCCTCTACCGCCACTTTATCGCCAGCCGCGCGGACGTCCTGGTCAGCGGCGAAGGCTATCTGTGCTTTGAGCGCAGCCGGATACGCTCCGGCTGGCTGGAGCCCGATCTGGTAATCGCCTTTGGCGTTGACCCGGACGCCATTGAGGACAACAACGGCTACGAGATTGACGACGTGGGCAAGTCCCCGGAGTTTGTGCTGGAAGTGGCCTCAATACACACCGGGCGGCGGGATTACACCGTCAAGCGCGACGGCTACGCCGGCTTTGGGGTGGGCGAATACTGGCGGTTTGACTACACCGGCGGCCGCTACCACGACGCGCCGCTGGCCGGCGATTTGCTGGTGAACGGCCAGTACGAACCAATCCCGCTGGCCGACGACCGCCCCGGCAAAATGTTCGGGATGCTGTCCGGGTACAGCGCGGCGCTGGACTTGTACCTCTGCTGGGACAACCGCAAGTTGCGCTTTTACGACCCCAAAACCGACGAGTTTCTCAAAAGCCCGGAGGAACTGGCGGCGGAGTTGAGCACAGTACAGGCCCAACGGGATAACGCCGCATCGCAACGGGATAGGGCCAAAGATCGACTGGATGCCGCTAATGAGCGGATTCGGCAGCTTGAGGAACGGCTGCGGGATAGTCAGTCGGATACCTGATGGCAACTACTTACCGGCAAATTATTCCGGAGCAGGCCGACCTCATCCGCAGCGCGCCGCTGTTCTTTGTGGCCAGCGTTGACCCGGAGCTTGGCGGCGGGCCGGACGGCATCGGGCCGGTGAATCTGTCGCCCAAAGGGGGCGTGCCGCTGCATATTCTGGGGCCGAATTCTGTTGCTTACCTGGACTACACGGGCAGCGGCAACGAAACCGGACGCCACGCCGCCGCTAACGGGCCGGTCACCGTGATGGTCTGCTCGTTCACGGCCAGCGACGCCGCCATCGTCCGGCTGTACGGCCACGCGCGGGCCACGCCGCTGGGCGAATCGCCCCACCGGGAGTTGATGCTGGCTAACGAAGCCTCCGACATCAACCTGCCCACGCGTCAAGTCATTGAGATTGCGGTGGATGCTACGTCAACCAGCTGCGGCTACGGCGTTCCGGTGATGGAACTGCTTAAAGAACGAACCGTTGCGGAACGGGGGCGGCGGTATAAAGACCGCTGAGCTGCGCCATTGCCAGGGCGAACCGCCTGACCGCTTTGTCATTCCGTCATTTTCTCTATAATGCGCTTTAACCTCCGCGCAAGGAGCAACATCTATGAGCAGCAAGCACGATATTGCCGACGTTCTCGTTATCGGCGCCGGGGCGTCCGGGGCGGCTTTTACCTGGAGCCTTACTGAGGCCGGCGTTAAGGTGGTGTGCCTGGAGCAGGGCGGCTGGGTGGCGCCGACGGCGTTTCCGGTTAGCGAACCGCAGGCGCAGTTGCACTGGCAGACGGACTTTCATCCCAACCCCAACTTTCGGGGGCTGCCGGAGGATTATCCGGTTAACGAGGCGAACACGCCCATTGCGCCGTATATGTACAACGCCGTCGGCGGCAGCACCGTCCATTGGGGTTCGCATTTTCCCCGGTTCCATCCGTCCGATTTCCGGGTGAACTCGCTGGACGGCGTGGCCGACGACTGGCCGATGGATTACTTTGAGCTGGAACCCTACTACGACCTGAACGACCGGATGCACGGCGTGAGCGGTTTGCAGGGCGACCCGGCGTATCCGCCCAAGCCGGCGCGCCCGACGCCGCCGCTGCCCATCGGACGGGGCGGCGAGCTGCTGGGCGCGGCGTTCAACAAGCTGGGGTGGCACTGGTGGTCAGCGGACAACGCGGTGCACTCCACCGCCTGGGACGGGCGCGCCGCCGACGTGGGCGAGTACCTGCGTTCGCCGTCGTCCAGCGACATCATATTCTGGCCCAAGGCCCTCAAGCAGGGCGCGCGGCTGATTACCCACGCGCGGGTTCGGGAGATTCTGGTTGACGACAGCGGCCGGGCCACCGGCGCCGCCTACTACGACCACCACGGCGAATTGCAGGCGCAGTACGCCAAAGTCGTGGTGCTGGCGTGCAACGGCGTAGGCACTTCCCGGCTGCTGCTGAACTCGCAAAGCGCACTGTTCCCCGACGGGCTGGCCAACAGCAGCGGGCAAGTGGGGCGCAACCTGATGCACCATCCCTGCGGCTACGTGCTGGGGGTGTTTGACGAGGATTTGGGATCGGACCACGGGCCGCGCGGCTCGTCGATGCTGAGCCAGGAGTTTTACGAAACCGACCTGCGCCGGGGGTTCGTGCGGGGCTACGACTTGCAGGTGTCGCAAGCGTCCAACGTCGGCGGCGCGCCGCTGCAAGTTGCCCTGGGCGGGCTGGTTGGCCAGGCGGTGCCCTGGGGCGAGTCGCACCACCGGGACTTTGCCAGGCGGTTCCGGCATCAAATGGGCATCGTCATAATGACCGAGGACTTGCCGGAGGCGCACAACCGGGTCACCCTGGACCCGACGCTGACCGACGCGCACGGCATCCCCGCGCCCAAGATAGACTACACCGTCAGCGACAATACCTGGACCATGCTGGACCACGGCGTGGCCCGCGCTGCCGAGGCGCTGGAAACGGCCGGGGCCGTGCGGGTAATGTCATCCCGGCTGCGGCGCAACGCCGGCTGGCATCTGCTGGGCACCGCGCGAATGGGCGCAGACCCCGATACGTCGGTAGTTGACCGCTGGGGGCGGGCCCACGACGTGCCAAACCTGTTCATCATTGACGGCAGCATCTTTACCACCGGCGCCTGCATCAACCCAACTACCACCATCCAGGCGCTGGCCCTGCGCACCGCCGACTATCTCAAAGGCGAAGGCGCAGCGGCCATCGCGTAAAGGTTCCCCACTCCTTTGACTGAAGCCGTTAAGACGGATGCCGTTATAAGACGGATGCCGTTAAAGGATACCGGGAATCATATTCACCAGCACAGCAAACAGCGGAGTAATCATGCCGAAAGTAGTGCATTTTGAGATGCCGTTTGACGATTCCGAACGGGCCAACAAGTTTTACGCCGACGTGTTCGGCTGGCAGGCCAGCAAGTTTGAGGGCGGGCCGGAGGACTACTACCTGCAACAAACCGGCCCGGACGACGAAACCTACGGCATATCCGGGGCGTTGATTGAACGGGCCGCCGCCCTCAACCGGGGCGGCACCCTGGTAGTCATTGCGGTGGACGATTTGGACGCCTACATCGGCAAGGTGACGGCCGCCGGCGCGGAGATTGTGACGCCGCGCACCGTCATTCCGGGCGTGGGCTATTTCGCCAATTTCCGCGACACCGAGGGCAACGTTGTCGGTATGTTTATGGACGACAACAGCGCCGGCTAGAACAGCGCCGGCCTGATCTGACAGGAGGCACGTATCACAGGAGACACGTATCCCGGACAGGAGGCACGTATCATGGGGCGAGTTGACGGCAAGGTTGTTCTAATCAGCGGCGGCGCGCGGGGGATGGGCGCCGAGGAGGTGGGCCTGTTTGCCCGAGAGGGCGCACGGGTGGTTTTCGGCGATATTCTGGACGACTTGGGCCAGCAGGTGGAAACCGAACAGCGGGCCTTGGGCCATGATGTAGCCTATGCCCATCTGGACGTTACCAGCGAGGCGGACTGGCAGAGCATCGTTGCGCTGGCGGAGGAACGCTACGGCCTGCTGGATGCGCTGGTGAATAACGCCGGCATCAGCATCTCGGCCGGCGGGGGCGCCGGCAACATCGCGATGGAGGATACCAGCGTTGACGACTGGGATCGGGTAATGGACATCAACTCCAAAGGCGTGTTTCTCGGCACCAAAGCGGCGATTCCGGCGCTGCGCCGGGCCGGCGGCGGTTCCATCGTCAACATATCGTCCATCGCCGGAATGACCGGGGCGTGGTCTCGCTCGCATCCTTATAATGCGTCCAAAGGGGCGGTGCGGCTGTTCACCAAGGCCACCGCCATCCAGCACGCCGCCGAGGGCATCCGGGCCAACTCGGTGCATCCGGGGCCGATTATGACGCCGATGAGCGAATCAACCTACGCAGACCCGGAGGTGGCGGCGCAGCGGCTGGCGCTGGTTCCGCTGGGCCGCCGGGCGCACCCCATCGAGGTTGCCTACGGCGTGCTTTATCTGGCCTCCGACGAGGCGTCTTTCGTAACCGGCGCCGAACTGGTTATCGACGGCGGCTGCATCGCACAGTAACCTATCCTGACAATATATCCCAACGGACAACCGACACTTATCAATCACACTCACAAGGAGGGAACTATGCCTGACACTTACGGACAAGGCGATTTTCAATACACTTTCGTTGACAACTGGCTGAAACTGCCCGACGGGATGAAACTGCTGGAATGTCCCGGCGTTGCCGTTGACGGCGCGGACCGGGTTTTCATCCTGACGCGCGGCGTGCACCCCATTATGGTGTTTGACAAGGACGGCAATTTCCTGCGTTCCTTTGGCGAGGGCCATTTCAGCGACAACCGCACGCACGGCCTGTATTACAGCGCGGCTGATGACTCGCTGCTGGTGGCCGACGACGGCATCCATACCATCCAGAAGTTCAGCGTCACCGGCGAAAAGCTGATGGAGATTGGGGAGAAGAACCATCCGGCGCCGCGCTGGAGCGGGCAGCCGTTCAATCGCCCCACTTCGGCGGCCATCCGGCCCAGCAACGGCGACATCTACGTATCCGACGGCTACGGCAACTCGCGCATCCACGTGTACACCGCCGAGGGCGGCTACAAGTTCTCGTGGGGCGAGCCGGGCATTGACGCCGGCCAGTTCATCCGGCCGCACAACATCGCTTTTGACGAGGATGAGCGGGTGTACGTGGTGGACCGGGAGTGCCACCGCATCCAGCTGTTTGACACCGAGGGCAACTACCTGACGATGTGGAACAACATCCACCGACCGGATGCGATGGTCTATTGGAACGGCCATATCTACGTGGGCGAGCTCAACGGAATGGGCGGCGTGGACGATGCGCCGGGCCTGGGCCACCGGGTTACCGTGTACGACCGGGACGGCGCGCGGGTCTGCGTGTTCGGCTCCGCCGACGAAGGCGAAGGCCCCGGCCAGTTCATCGCGCCGCACGGCATCGCCGTGGACAGCACCGGCGCCGTGTACGTAGCCGAAGTGTCCTACACCATCCGCGGCAGCCACATGGACCCGCCGCAAGAGCTGCGCAGCTTCTCCAAGTACGCACGGGTGTAACCCCCCCGGACGCACACCGTTTGCGCCGCCCGCCGCCGGATTGTGAGCGGACGGGCGGCGCAGATTCAAGGACGTGAATTATGACTACCGCTGAAACAAGTCAAACCGCTGAAACAAGCCAAACCGTCACAATCAACCGCGCCGTAAAAGAACGGCTGGACGCTGCCGACCGGGAACTTATGATTATCAACCTGGTCAAAAGCTCGGAGGAGCTGTGGGCAGGGGTCCGGCTGGCGGCCGTCCTAACCCTCAAGCAGTGCAACCTGCCCCACGAAACCGACGACGAAATTTTTGCCTCGCTCGAAACGCTGGACAAGCAGGAAAACGCCGAACGCCGAATCCTGGAGTCGTACCAGGCCGTGCGGATATTCCACGACAACGCCAGCCACGATTTTCTGGAGCTGGAGGATTTTCTGTTCTGCCGGCCATCCGCTACCGATTTCGTTGACCGTATGCAAGAGCTGTGCGAGAAGCTCCAATGCTGACCTATGATGAACACGTCACCGAAACCCTCGACTGTCTCCAAATCACTCGGTTCCTGAACGAGCGCGGTTGGCATCGCCAGGCGTCCGAAATTTTGTGGTCAGCCGTAAAACACGCCATCAATGCCCTCGCGATAGCAACGGGGCAGGAATACGGCAAGTACCAGCACAAAAAGGCAGTAGTGAAAAGATTGGAAAATCCGGCCTTAACCGAAGGATTGGAAACGGCAATGCGTCTGCACGCTGATTCTGACAAGGGATTTATGAGTGAGCGAGAATTGCTGTTTGACCAAGTGACTGCGCGTCTTTTTGTCGAACAGCTGCTTGCGATAGCTGCCGAACTTAACGACGATTAGAGGCAAGCAAATTGACCACTTTCACCGATGTTACTACCACTTCCTGGGACGGTATTTTTGATGCCGTGGAGCGTTGCTATGAGCTGGGGTGGAGCGACGGGTTGCCCGTTGTTCCGCCGGCGGCAGAGCGGGTGGCGGAGTTTATTGGCTATGCCGGGCGGGCGCCCGATGACGTTATCGGCGAGCTGCCGGAGCGCCGGCGGGTTATTACGGTGGAGAAGGCGGCGGCCAATGCGGTTATGGCCGGCTGCCGGCCGGAGTATTTTCCCGTCGTGCTGGCCGCGGCCGAGGCGATGCTGGACCCGGTGTTCAATCTGGTTGGGCCGTCGTCCAGCATGGGCGGCGCGGCGGTGCTTTGTATCGTCAACGGGCCGGTGGTATCCCAGATTGGGCTGAACTCGCGCAACAATCTGTTTGGGCCGGGCAACCGGGCCAACGGCACCATCGGGCGGGCGGTGCGTCTAATCCTGATGAATGCCTGCGCCGCCATTCCCGGCCTGTTTGACCGCAGCGTTATCGGACACCCCGGCAAGTACACTTACTGCATCGCCGAGGCGGAGGGGGAAACGCACTGGACGCCGCTGCACGTGGAGCGGGGCTTTGACGCGTCGGACAGCACGGTTACGGTGTTCGCCGGCGAAAGCCCCCGGCAGACCCGCGCGGTGGGCCGGCCGGAGGCCATCCTGTTCGCCCTGGCCGACGCTGCCTCATCGCTGGGCACGTCAATGTCCACCTCCGGCTCGGTGGGCGACGTTTCGGTGGGCATCCGGCAGGGTCAAATCGTCGCAACATTCGCCGGCAACAGCCGCCTTTGGGCCGACTATACCAAAGCCGACATCCGGGCCTATCTGCACGCCAACATCCAGCGTTCCGTCGCCGACTTGAAACGGGGGCTGGTGCTGCGCGGCGACGTGGAACCCGGCGATGAGGCAGCGATGGTTTCGCTGATACCGGAACCCGACGACATCCTGGTGGTATTCGCCGGCGGCGAGGAATCCAATATGTCGTCGGTGATACCAAGCTGGGGGCCAAAAGTCGGCTCCACCGCCGTAACCAAGCGGGTGCGACTGCCGTAAAAATCGCGGCGGCAGTTCTAGCGCCATCTTGAGCCAGTCAAAGAATGAGGTGATTCGGCTACTTAAATGGTCACCGTTCAACACTGGGTTGAGGTGCAAAAGGGACGAATTACGTTAACGGTTGAGCCATCGCAATCAAGTAATTTGCTACGGATTTCGTAAAGCAATCAGCTGACCACCCAAGCGCTCCTTTTGCACTTACCTGGCGAAAAGTTCAGAAGCTCCGCAATCCCGATATACCATACATCTGATATACTAACCCAGATACGGTAGAGGAGGCCTATTCAGATGACATCGATAGTTCGGGAACTGAGCCGCTCTCTGAACGAACCAGAGCAGAAACTGCTCAGCGATCTGTTCGACCCACAGTCCTATGTTGGCGAGGTCTTCTCTTTGAGCTACGAGACTGCGCTATTGCAAGTCCACGACCACCACCGCCGCAAAGTCGGCGGTATCCCGGCCCTGTCCTTCCTTGTCGCAACCCGCATCAGCCCCGACGAAGACTTCGATGTTGAGAGTGAGGACGCTTCCGTCATCTTGCTTCGGGTGATGGACAGGGTGGACTTGCCTTCCGAAGACGTAGCTACCGGCATACGCGTGGAACTCAGCCGGCAAGTGTCCGGCGATCCGAACCGTAATTGGGAAGAGGACGGAGTAATGGACCCGGAAACCAGCCACCTGCTCTCCTTCGCTGGTATCAAGTGCCGGGTAATTGGCACTTTCTATGTCACGCGTGAGAACCGGCCGGGGCAAGCCCCGCAGAGCATTTTGTCATTCGGTTCCGACATTTCCAACTACTACCCGAACCGTGGTTTGAAAGTCTATAAACCCAAAGGCAAAGCTTTATCCAAAATCGTCAACTACCGCAGTGAGCCTACCCAGCATGAGACGGAAATCGGCTTTGTACGCTATGCGTCAACCCACCGCCAGTTCCAGAGTGTCGACGATGTGCCAGTTCGCATAACGCCCGAAGACCTATCCGGACAGAAAACGGCCCTGTTTGGGATGACTCGAACCGGCAAGTCTAATACTGTGAAGATCATCGCTTCCTCGGTCTTCGCCATGCGCTGGGAAATCGGCAATGAACGCAAAATCGGGCAGATTATCTTTGACCCAGACGGAGAGTATGCCAATGTCAACACACAAGACGCTAACGACCCCAAATATCCCAGCGCGCTGAAGAACGCATGGATGGATGCGCCATCAGACCGGCATGGTGAATTGCGCTCCGACATCGTCACCTACGGAATAAACCGGCCAGATTACGACCCGGAACGCAAGCTGATGCTGGTCAATTTCTACGAAGACCGCAACCTTCAGGTTGGCAAAAAAATTATCGACGAAGCTCTGGCGCAAAGCGGCTCTCGAGGTTCGAACTACATTGCCAACTTCCGCGATGTCCGATTCAGCAAGCCATCCGAAGACATAGGCAGCGAAGCGACGCGTTACAAACGACGTGTATTCGCCTACCGAGCCTTGCTTTCCCAGGCGGGTTTCAGCGTGCCGCACAATTTCCGACCAAACGCTAAGAGCTTGTTTAACAAAGAGCTACGCGATGCCATGCGCAAAGCGGGTGAACATTACGCTAACCCAGCAAAATCAATTGAGAAAGACAGCCTTGAATGGAACGAAGCAGCCAGGTTCTGTGAGGTACTGGGAGAGTTCATTAACAACAACCCAAACAAGGCGTACACCGAATTCAACGACGCGTACATCAAAAATAGCAGCTCAGGCGAGTGGGCCGACGAGGACTTGAAGAAAATACTTGCCATGTGGCAATACCCGAACGGCCCTCGCCTTATTGGAGCCGCCCTCCCGAATCATACCAATGACACCGACGATGACTTCGCTGTCGACATCTACGAACACCTGAAAGCCGGCCGGATGGTAATAGTGGACCAGTCCAGCGGCGACCTGCCGTTGAACAAAAACTCTGCATATCGCACAATGGAATACATTTTTAAGGAGAACCAGAAGTTGTTCCGCAACGGTAAGGAACCGCACGACATCCTAGTGTACGTCGAAGAGGCCCACGACATACTGCCCGCGTCCAACGAGTTGGACCTGTCCGACACTTGGATCAGGACGGCCAAAGAAGGCGCCAAGTACAACATTGGGCTGGTGTACTCTACGCAAGAAGTCAGTTCTATCCAACCGAACATCCTCAAGAACACCACCAACTGGTTCATCGGGCATCTGAACAACACAGATGAGACCCGCGAACTGCGGAAGTACTACGACTTTGCTGACTTCGAAGCCAGCATCCGGCGTGCCGCGGACAAGGGGTTCCTACGCATCAAAACGTTGTCTAACCAATACGTAGTGCCGGCACAAGTCAATCAGTTCTACATCAAGAACTCACTGCCTCCGACGGTTGCCAAAGGGCAAATGACTCTTGCTGCGGGGAGCTAATCAAAATGCCTTACGAAGGAGAACGCGCCGGCTACCGCCCGCTGGAACGGATTGTCAATAGCCAGCAGGTGCGCGGCCTGTTGGCTCGCGCCAAACAGTGGCAGCAGGAAGACCCGGACTACCCGATAGAGCCGCAAGCGGCCCCGAAAAAAGACGGAGTTCTACCCGACCTCATTATCGCCTTTGACAGCAGTTGGCACGAAACTGCAGCCGGCGCGCTGCAAAAGGATGTATATCCGAGCGCACAGGTTGGCTACATCACCCTTAGCACCGTGCTACTGAGAACTGCGGAACTAAGTCGGGTAAGTCAAAGCCGGCCCATGGACCCGGATCAATACCGTCGTACGCGCGACGAATCAACTACACCGGCGGCTCTTCCGGGTGCCAACCTAATCACAGGCAACAATCCCAACGCTAGAACTTCGTTCCGCAATGAACTGTACCAAATGCTGGCAACAGCGCTGGATAGCGCCCAGAGTAATGGAGCAGTAGCGGAGGAAAGCCTGCTTTCTGCATACGAGCGCTTACTCGCTGGACACCGCAGAGGCGCTACCAAATGCCCCTACTCCAGACCAGACCCGGATGCGCCCGAACAGGAATCTTGCAAACTGGCCATTGCCAACGAACGCGAACGTAAAATTCCAATACCGACCGGGCAGTCAAAATGCCCATGCCCAAATCAGCTGCCCATCTGGTCGACTGATGCTACTCGCATCCACGAACGCTTTATGGAAGACGGCCCCAACGGCAATCAATTAGGTGCGGTAGCCCAAGTGCTGGAACGACTGGAGTTGCTTCGCTACCTGCACCTGATTGAGAATAATGACAATTTCCTGTCCCAAGCACACCGTATCGCATTTATCAGCGACGGTCAATTGGCCGTATTCGGCGGCCCATCGTGGATGGCGAAAGCCCTCGAAACGGAAATCCAACGCATCAACACGAAAGTGCAAGAACGCACCGGCTACGATATGATTATCGTAGCGGTTGAGAAAACCGGCCGCTTCGTTGACCACTTCGAACTGATCGACAAGACCAGTGAACCAGGAGTACAGCGGTTCCAGCCACGCCAGCTGTTCATGCCAACCAACGACTACATTACCGGCCGCATCGCCCCCAACGAAACAAACCGACCTTATGGAAATGCAACTCACTTCGGACGCAAGTTACTGTACAAGGCAGCCAACGGGTATCGCTTGGTCATAACCACCGCGTTTCTGAATCAGCAGCAAAGCGACCTGACCAGTAATGACCTGACCTTGTACCCGTCCTTGGGGAGAACCTGCGCGCTGCTGGATGGGATAACCTCATCCCAAAGCCCCAACTCCCTGATGCCCATACGGTTGGCTCACCACGCCGCAGCTATACCGATTCGTCCTAGTGTCAGCGTGCTGCAAAACTTGGCCGAAGGCCTGATGAAACATGAATGAACCCAAGTTAGCCCCGAAGTACGGCACCGCCGCGGCCCGCTGGGCCGGCATCGGCCCGTACTATGGAATGTTCCCCACTGCGTTCACCGACCGGGCGGTTGACGAGTACACCCGGCCGGGCGACACTGTCATTGACCCCTTCGCCGGCCGGGGGGCGGCTATATTCAGCGCCGCGACTGCCGGCCGCCCCGCTGTCGGCATTGACATCAACCCGCTGGGCTATGTCTATTCTAATGCGAAACTCAAACCTGTCGGGTACAAGGCAGTAATCGACAGGCTGGGATTGCTGGCCGAAGCCGCAGGGCAATACCGAGCTATCGCAGAGACGTTGCCAGAGTTCTTTCATTATTGCTACTCGCCCCCAGTGCGTGAGTTTCTCCTGGCCGCCCGCACCCATCTGAACTGGCGCCGGTCAAACACCGACCGTGTCCTAATGGCACTCATCCTCATATCCTTGCACGGTAAGCAAGGCAGCGCTTTATCCAACCAAATGCGGCAAAGCACGGCGATGGCACCAAATTACAGCGTCCGTTGGTGGCAGGAAAAAGGATTGACGCCGCCCGAAATTGATCCGGTTACATTCCTGGCTAAGCGCATATCCTGGCGCTATGTTCACGGCGCACCCCAAACCAGCAATGCCGTGGTTTATCTTAACGACAGTCTGCAATATTTGCCCCGGTTGGCGCGTGAAGTCAGAGAGGGCAAACGGGACAAAGCCAAACTGCTCATCACATCACCGCCTTACCATAATGTCACCAACTACTACTACGACCAGTGGCTCCGGCTGTGGTTGCTTGGCGGGCCAGAGTACCCTGACACCTACGCCAGCAATTGCTACGGAGGAAAATTTAGCAATCAGTACCAATACCGGCAACTACTTGAGCAGGCGTTCGCCAAGTGCAAGCCCGTTCTAGCGGATGACGCAATAATCTACGTTCGCACGGACCAGCGGGAATCCACTTACCGGAATACTAAGGCCGCGTTGGAAGTTAACTTCCCGGAAAAGCGCATCACAGAGATACCACGCCCGATGCCGCCACAATCCCAGACCAAAGCCTACAGCCGTGGTGGCGCTCCAAAGCGAGCCAACTGCGAAATTGACCTTCTCTTGACAGCAAGGTAAGTGATAACATCTCAATAACGTAACCGAGTGACGAATCCGCGCTATCTGCGACGAACGCATCCTCAATTACCTGCGACCTTGACGCCCGCCTATGGACGGTTGCAGGATTCCAAGATATTCTCTTTAAGGTGCCTATACGGGGAGCCCCCGGCAGCGAAACCACCTCAAATTGTGCCCGGCAACTTGGCAAGCACGCCTGCGAACTGGTATAACAGCGGCACTGGTATAACAGCGGCAGCGAACGTAACTTGGGAGGGATGCAGATGGCTACGCAGGAATATGTCCTGGTGAACCCGACGACCGAACCGATTATTGCGCCTTTTGACGGCGCGCCCCGGCTGCCCTCGCTGGCCGGCACGCGCCTGGGGCTGATTGACGACAGCAAGCGCAACGCCGACGTGCTGCTGGAGGAACTGGCCGAAGTGCTGCGCAACCGCTACGAAATCCGCGAAGTGCGGTGGCTGCGCAAGCCCAGCGCATCCCGTCCGGCTGACCCCGCAGAGCTGCAAGAACTGGTGGGCAGCGTGGACTCGGTGGTGGTGGCCATCGGCGATTGAGGGAGTTGCAGCGCGTGCAGTGTGCACGACGGAATCCACGTTGAGAAGGCCGGCCTGCCCTCCGCCACGATTTGCACCGACCGTTTCATCCCCACCGCAACGGCAATGGCCAAGATGTGGGGCGCGGAAGGCTACCCCACCATCTACACCCAGCATCCCATAGAGAACCTGGACCGCCCCGCCCTGCGGGAACGGGCCGAAGGGCTGGCCGCCGAAGTCGTCGCTATTATTACCGGGGGCTAGACGAGCGGCGGCGGCGTTCGGAATGACTTGGGGAGGCGCCCGTTACTGGGCATCTCCCCAGGGTACTTCGGGGAGGTTGCGGGCGCGGCGGACTTCGTTGATGGTTAGCACGCCCCGGTCGAGAAGTGCCGTTTCTCGCTGCACCCGGCTGTTTTCGTCCTCTTGCAGGGCTTCGATTACCGACAGGTCAAACTCTACGGTCAGCTCGGAGTAGCCCAGGCGGGGCAGCAGGACGCTGTTCAGCTGTTCCTCGAGGAAGCGTACTTCCGGCACGATGGTGTTGCGCCAGAACATCCGCTCGGCGGCCTGCACGTTGGCGTAGGTAGCCCGCTCAAAATCGCCCAGCAGCAGCTTGGGGACGCCGTAGGTGCGGCTGATTTCCTCCAGACTCCAGCGCAGCCCCTGGATAAAGTCCAAGTCCCGGTGGGACAGCCCCAGCGTTTTCACGTCCCGCACCGCTGACGCCACCGCCGGACGGTAGGAGTTGGCCGCGCCCTGGTAGCGGGATTCCCACCGGACGTAGAACTCCTCCAGCTCGGTTTCGTTCATCTCCTGGTTGGTGAGCAGCAGAAAGTCGGGGCGCGCCGAGTTGCGCAGCAGGTTGCGGTTGAACTGCAAGCCCTCGTGTCCCATATCCGCTGACAGACGGGCGGGGGCCAGCGGCGACAACCCGGCCAGCTCGTCCATCGGGTTGAAGTAGCGCAGCCACACGATTTCATCGGGCGTGTAGGCAACCGGCGTGGCGCTGCCCCGGTACACGAAACCCCGCACGTAGCGCTGCCGGTCGGGAATTACGGCCATCCGGTCGGGGCGCAGGGGCCACAGCTCCGGTTCGCCGTCCGCGCCGTGTTCAATGGCCCAAAAAGCCGCCCCCCAGAGGCAGAGGTAGATTTCCGTAGCCCGCCACAAATCGCCGCGCGTGTGCCAGGGGTTGACCCGCTCCAGCAGGCGCGTCAGGGGATGCGTGGGCTCTACCAGCGTGCGGCGGCGGGGCGTTCCGGGCGGGCCGCCGGACGTGCGGTACACCAGCAGGGGCGGGCGCGTCACCGCATCGGCCCGCAGCTTGACGGCGGCATATACCGACGGCGAGGTTGCCATGTAGCGGCCGTATTCGGGCCGGGCCCAGCCCTCGCCGGCGGGCAGCCGTTCCTCGGACGGGCGGCGTTCCGCAGCGGCAGCCCGGCTGGCGCGCTCGACCCGCCCCGGCACAGCGGCCGGCGGCGGCGTCCGGTCATCCGGCGGCGGCGGCCCCGGAGCAATCCGATGCCGCCGGATGCCGCCCGTTCGCAGCGCCTGGCCCAATCGGGTAATCATCGTCGCTTTATCATCCATAATCCTCTGGCACCTCACTGTAATTGACTGGTATTTGCTGGTTCGTGGGATTCTTGATTCAGAGAAACAGCTCAACGGCGGGGGTGTCGTTGAGAAAGGCCAGCATCAGCGCGTCGGCCTTGTCGGGGGAGCGCCGGCCGCGCCGCCGCAGGTCCTCTTTGCTTTCCATCAGCACCTTGCCCCGGCTGCTGAACGTGTAGCGCAGGGACGACAGTTCGGCAATCAGCTCCGGGTCGTTGGGGATGCGGATGGCCCGCTGGGCGAACCGCTGGCGCAGCGTCCAGTAGCCCTCGGCGCGCAGGTTGGCGCAGGCGGCCTCCCGCACCGGCGACTCCGCTCCGCTGACGCCGCGCACCCCCGTCAAGCCCTGTTCGTTCAGGCGGTCGACTACCCCGCTGCCCAGGCCAACGACGTCGATGTTGACCCGCTCCGGGGCATACTCCCGCATCGCCACAACGACGTAGCCGACCAGCTCCATCGTGTCAATGCCGGAATACACCTGCACGTCCACCACCACGCTGCCCCGGCGCACCACGATGACGCTGCGGTCCGGGCCATAGCGGGCCACGTCAACTCCGATAACCGCCGGCTCCACAGCGAATAGCTCTGAACCCCGTTCCAGCGCCGGACGCGCTCCGGGCGGGAGCAGCGCCGCCTCAATGTCGGCTGCGCTAATCAAGCCGTCGTCGGAGCGATCGGGAAACTCGCCCATCACCCGGGCCCGGAACAGCGGGCTGTCATCGCCCCAGATGGCCCGGCGTTCCTCGACCCACTCGGCGGTAGTCAGCCCCGGCACGACGACCCGGCCGGCGGCCACGTTGGGCGATTCCAGGGCGGATATGGTGATGGTGCGGTAGATGCCGCTTTCCTGGTGAAAGGCGCGATGGAACGCCCCGTAAGTGACGGTGGGGTTGCCGATGAGCAGCAGCTTGGGATTGGCCGACGTCATCAGCGCCTCCACCGCCTCGTAGATTGGCTCGGAGACGCCCTCCGCTTCGTCCACTACGACGAGCATATTCTCGCAGTGAAAGCCCTGGAACTGGTCGGCGCCGCTGGCGGACAGCCCCAGGGCGTAACGGTCGTCGGCCAGTTCCCAGCGGGTATCCAGCAATTCGCCGCCCAGCCTGCCGGCGGCCCGGCGGTGCAGGCGGTGCAGCTGACGCCAAAGCACGTGCCGCACCTGCCGGAAGGTGGGCGCGGTGCTGAGCACGATGCCGGGGTCGTGGGCGCCCAGATACCACAGGATGGCAACGGCGGCGGTAAAGTCCTTGCCCAGCCCGTTGCCGGATTTGACCGCCACCCGGCGGCCGGCGGTAACCGCCCGCAGCACGTCGCACTGCTTGGACCAGAGCTGGACGCCCAGCACGTCGCTGGCAAAAGCGACCGGGTCTTGGGTCACCGGGTCTTGGGCCGCCGGGCCGGGCGAACCGTCGTCCGCTTTCGTGCTGGATGCCTGATACCTTTGCTTGCCGTCCGTCTGCCCCGGCAGCGGCATCAGCGCGCGGAGGACGGCCCGCGCCGGGAGGGAACGCGTTGGGCCGGCCCGCGTTGCGGCAAACCGCGCGCCGGGGCCGGGCCGGCAATATCGGCGATGTCGTGGGGCGGCGCGGAATACTCAACCTGCCCGCCCCGGGCCATGGTTAAATCCTGCTCCGGCGGGCTGAACAGAAACCCGCAGCGACGGCAGCGGAACACCGGGTAATCCCGGACGTCCAGCCGCCCCAATTCCAGCAGGTGCTCACCTGCGCAACGTCGGCAATTCAACATAGCTAACAACTCCGTACTGGCGCCGATTCAGGATGGTATGTATGCGCCACTAGGACAACGCTAGAGAACCGCAACCCGTAGCGTCAACGGAGCAAAGTCAGCGTCCGGAGTTGCGGCGGCAAAAGAAAGCCCCGCCGGTGGCCCGACGGGGACAATTTTTCCAACCGGAGCTCAGCCCGGTCCGGAGCGTCGGCCCGGTATTGACGGAGCGAGTTAGTCAGGGTTGTGCCGTGCTACGTAGTCAATCACGCGCGAGTCAAGACTGCCCTGCTGGTCATCGAGCACCCCGGCGTCGGCGTAGGCAACGGCCAGATGGGCGTCCCGCTGAATTTCCTCCCAATCGGTCTCCAGCTCGAACTCGTCGCGCAGCTCCTCAAACAGCCGGTCCAGCGAATCCTTGTCGAACATATTGGCTTGGTACCTCCTCCAGATTGTCGGCGGCCTTACGGCTCACCAGCGCCGCCGACCGAGAATTGCTTACCGGCAGTTCCGGCCCCCCGGCAAACAACGATATGGCAGCATTGCGTATATTACCCGCAAACGCCGCCGCCGGCAAGCGTCTGCCGGATTTTGCCGACTGCACAACCCCGCTCCGGCCCGGGGCCTTATTCGTCCGCCTCTGCCGGCGCCGGGCGGTCAACCGCGATGCGGGGCGGCGGCGTTGTCGAGCGGGCGCTCCGGGTGCTGGCCCAGTAGCTGAGAACTATTGCGCCGGGCATGGCCAGGATTATCAGCCCGATTATGATTACTACGGTTAGTTCGGTGAGGCCCAGGCTGCCGATGAGGATGTGGCTAAGGGCGGCCATTATCCACTGGAGCAGCGTGGGGTCGGCCTCGCCGTGGTGCAGCCCCAGCGCGGCCAGGATAACGCTTATAGGTACGCCAGCCATCCTGATTGCCTCCCCAATTCCCGATCCCATCAAGCCCTCGTCCCACCAGGCCCCCGTCCCGTCAAGCCGGGGCGAGGGCAGATTGCCGGCCGGGGCCGGGGTAATCCGCTAGTAGCGGACGCTCCCGGCTCCGGCGGTGGCGGTGGCCAGCTGTCCGGCCGGACGGGAGTTGTACCGCCCGGAGTAGTGGTATTCCTTGATGCTGTACGCGGCGATTGCCGCCGGTATCAGCGTCAGTCCGGCAATCAGGAAGGGCCAGAAGTAGCTGTTGCCGAACCACTCGTAGGCGTAGCCGGCCATCTGGATGCTGATGAACGAGCCAATCTGATGCGAGAAGAACACCCAGCCGCTGATGGTGCCCAGTGCGCGGAATCCGTACACGTCGGCGGTTAGCGTGGATGTTAGCGGCACGCTGGCCACCCAGGACATACCGGACAGCAGGGCGAAGGCCACCAGCCCCAGCATGGGGTAGCCGAAGAAGGGCAGGAACACCAGCGCCATAAACGCGACGCCCCGCGTTCCATACACGATGGACAGCACGTTCTTGCGCCGCATCCGGTCGCCCATAAACCCGGTGATGATGACGCCGGCTGCGTTCAGTCCGGTCATCAGGCCGAATATCAAGGCGGCAAACACTTTCTTGTCGTCAAAGCTCAGCCAGAGGAAGTTGACCGTATCGGGCAGGATGTCCTCGGCATAGGGGATGAAGTGGATGCTGAGCAGGCCGGTGGTGATGCCGCAAACTACGTAGGCCCCGGACAGCTGCCACATCGGAGGCGTGCTGAAGCACTTGCGCCAGCTGTCCACCTCGTACAGCCCGGATTGGCGCGACGCCGGCGCGGTGCCGGGGGGCAAGTCCTCCGGGTTGGGGTCGCCATCCGGATTCAGTCCCATCTCCTCCGGGTTGGGGCGCAGGAAGAAGACGGCCAGCGGAGCGGCCATGAAAGTGACCATTATTCCCAGCAGGAACCACACTGCGCGCCAGCCGGCCAGTTCCATCCCGAGCAGGCTGAACCCCGACTCGTTGATGACGCCCATCAGGTAGGCGGCGAAGGGAATCATCAGCAGCCCGCCGAAGGACGTGCCGGCGGCGGCCAGGCCGGTTGCCTTGCTGCGCTTGCGCCGGAACCAGCGCACCACCAGCGCCAGCATATTGGTGATGGAGGCTGCGCTGAGGCAGGTGTTGATGACGATGGAGAAGACCAGGATGAACCACAGCAAGTCCAGCGGAATCTTGATGAAGCCCAGGTTCACCAGCAAGTCCATGTCCATCATGAAGGCCAGGCTCATTATGGCCAGGCCCATTATGGCCAGGCCGATCCCGAACACCCGGCGCGGGCCGTACTTATCGAACAGGGCGCCCATAATGGGCTGCATCGCCCCGTTCATCAGAAAGCCCACGGAGCCGACCCACGAGATGTCGGAGCGGTCCCAGCCGAAGGTAGGTTCCATCTCGGTAACGAACAGGCCAAAGCCCTGCCGTCCGGGGATGGACAGGAAGGATACGAAGAAACAGGTGGCAACGATGTACCAGCCAAAATACATTGGCGCAGCCACCGGAGCGGCAGATTTAGAAGCCATGCTCCCCCTCGCGTCGGGCAAGACGCTGTGCGACGGCGGGGAACCGCCGCAATGATTTGCCATAATAGCAGGCGATAACGCTTATCGCTAGGGGCCGGGGGGCAGCTATCGGGGCGGGCTGCTGGCGGGATGTACGGTGCGCCCTCTATTCGTTACGCGTCGGGCGGCCGCGATGGTGGAATATGTCGGCCAGCGGTATGGAGAGGCCGGGCAGCAGGGGGGTGGTCAGCGTATCGCCGGCGGTCAGGGTTGCCCGCGCCACGTAGCCGCCGTTGCGCAGTTCCAGCGGCGTAACCGTATCGCTGCGCGGGTCAATCAGCCAGTATTCCAGCACGCCGGCCTCGGCGTAAATCTGCCGCTTGCGTATCAGGTCGCGATTGCGGTCGGTGGACAGAATTTCGGCCACGATGTCGGGAGGGGACTCGACGCGATGGACACTGACGATGTGCCGGCGGGCGCGGAGTATGATAACCAAATCCGGTTCCGGAGCGCGCTGTAGCTCACGGGACAGGATGGTGGTCATTGCGTGATAGAACTCAGCCGGCGGTATCTCAAATTCGTCCAGATAGTCGTCGATGTGATAACAAAGCCGGAGCCCTACAAACTGATGCTCCGGTGTGCCGGATGCCCCGATGTAAAGCACTCCGTCGTCGAGTTCCCATTTGCCGTCCGTCTCGCCCAGCGCCAGAAACTCGTCGAGGGACATCCGGGTTCCGGTGCGCAGTTTTTCCGTCGTCATCGGTGTAACCCCGCTAGGCTGGGGCGGCTTGATACCGTATGGAGTACCGCCGCTCCTGGATGGTGAACGCGCTGAGGGCGGCCGGGAACAGCATCACTCCGGCGATGAGAAAGGCCAGGATGTAATCGCCGGTGAATTCGCGCAGGTAGCCGACCAGCAGTATGCTGCTGAACCCGCCCAGCTGGTGGAAAAAGAACGCTACGCCGGAGATGGTGGCCAGCGACTTCAGCCCGTACACTTCGGCGGTCAGCGAGGTGGTGAGCGGCGCGGTGGCAATCCAGGACAGCCCGGCGACTACCGCAAAGATGAGCAGGCCGGCCATCACGGGTATCGCCGGCACGACCAGCGCCGCTACCAGAATCAGATAGGCGCAGCCCCGGCAGAAATAGACTGCGGTCAGCCAGTTCTTGCGTCCGCCGATGCGGTCGGAAATCCAGCCGGCGCTGGTGGCGCCGATGGCGTTCAGGCCGGCCATCAGGCCAAAAATGAGCGCCGCCGTCTGGGGGCCGATGTTCTGCTCCTCGGCCATCGGCACGAAGTGCACCGCCAGCATAAAGGTAGTGGAGCCGCAGACAAAGTAAGAGGCGCTCATGTGCCAGATGGGGCGGGACTTGAACGCCTGCCGCCAGTTTTGGGCGAACAGCGGCTGGGATTGACCGCCCGGCTGCGCTCCGCCGGCCGGCGTGGGGGGAACCGGGTCGCCGTCGGGCGTCAGCCCCTTGCGGGACGGGTCATCGTGGAGAAAGAGATAGACCAGCGGAATCCCCAGCGCCAGAATCATCACGCCCAGCACTACCCAGGTGAGCCGCCAGTCAATGAGGGTGATTAGATACGCTACGAAAGGCACCAGTATCATGCTGCCCAGCGACATACCGGACGCGTTCAGACCGACGACCAGCCCGCGCTGGCGGCGGAACCACTTGCTCAGCACGGCCCCGGTGTTGCTCAAAGACGTGCCGCTCTGCCCCACCGCAGATACCACGCCGAACACGGCGATGAGATACCAGACGCTGCCGGTAAAAGTCATCAGCAGCGCGGACACGCCCACGACGGTGAGGCCCGTAATGACGACAATCCGCGCGCCCAGCCGGTCCAGCAGGTAGCCCATAAAAGGCTGGGTGACGCCGTTGAGCAGCGCCCCCAGGGCCGCCGCCCAGGACACGACGGTGCGGTTCCACTCGAACTCGGCCTCCATCGGCACGACAAACGCGCCAAAGGAGTTGCGGGTGCCCATGGTCAAAAAGGCAATAAACATACAGGTGGCAACCACAAACCACCCGTAAAAAACCCCCGTGCGCGCCGGATTAGTCGCCGCCATAAAGCCCCCCTGCCAGCCCACTGCTGGCAATAGGCGGATTGTATGCCCATCAGGGCGGCGGCGCAAGGCGCATCGCTAACGCACAACGGGAGGCATAAACTGCCCCAAATCCAGCGCAACGTCGGGAAAGGCCTGCGGGCTGATACTGCCGCCGGCCGGCACCGTGCGAATATCCGTGTACAGCAACCCCTCCGGGTTAGTGCGGGCCTCAACCTCGCCCGTGCGCAGATTGGCAATCCACATTTCGGGAATACCGGCCGCCGCGTAGAACCGCGACTTGGGGCCGTAATCGTATTCGAGGGAACTGTCGGCAACTTCAATGAGTAGGAGCACGTCGGCGGGCATTGCGGACTCCGCATAGTAACCGGGGCGCGGCCTCAGAATGACCACATCCGGCGCCGGCGCGCTATAGTCGTCCAGCTGAATGGAACCCCGAACCCGCACCACGGCCCGGCCCACCAGGGCCGGGGTCAGCAGCATAGTCAGCGCATCGGTGCAAAACAGATGACGGTTGCCAATAGCCGCCATCTTGATAATCTCCCCGCCCAGCAGCTCAATCCGCTCATCCTCATGCAAAATCCCCGCCTCGCCCATGGCCATATACTCGGCCACAGTGAACAGGCGGCGGGCGATTTGGGGCTGCGTTTCAACAGCAATAGCAGTCGTAGTCATTCCGATGCCTCCGGAGTGCAGCGGGTCAATAGCGGGCAATGACATTAAGAGAACTAAACCGCTTTGGTGAAAAACTTGGTTGCCCGATTCTGTACGACTTCCCCGCGCGTCAGCAGTCCGCCCAATACCGAATAGGTCAAATAATTCCGTTGGCCGTCGCGGATAGACGAGCGCAGGCCCAGGGCCTCTGCAATCTGCGCGTTGCGCAAGCCCTGCGGGTTAGCTTCCAAAAGCATCAATATGGCCTGTTCGATATGACGCAGCCCCTCTTGCGCCAACACCCGCACCGCATCGTCAGTCATTGAGATTGCCTCGCTATACCTGGCACGCCGCGCGCCGGTATCTAGCCGCAGACCGGAGAACCCGATAGCAGGCTTACGGATAGCAAAGGATGCTCAGCTTGAATATGCGGCCCAATGCAGCGGGTACAGGTGATGAGCCCGCAATCATCCGCATCGCAAACTTCGCAGTCATCATCGCAAGTCAGCCGCCCGCAGCTGATGCACGAATAATCGTAAATGGGTTCCAGCGACCGGTCACAATAGAAACAATTATTGACGTTCATCGCCAGCACCTCATTACTGGATGACATGAGAAACGGCTAGTCCCGCCCCATGTTCCGCTCCGGCATTTTGTACCAGTGCACTGCGCCGGAGGCGATTTGCTCGTTGACCCGGTTGTCGGTGCGCAGGGCGACGATTACCGTGCGGGATGGTTGGCCGGTGAATCTGGTCATGTAGCCGGCGTTGCGGATGGCCCGGCGGGTGTCCCGCTCGTCGGCGGTAAAAGACGCCTCAACCGCAACATAGTAAAGCTGCCCGTCATCGTCGGCCGCCTCCATAATCAAGTCAGCCGCATAAAAACTGACCAAGTCGTTGGGCGGTATGTCCGTCGTATCCTGCCCGCGGGCCAACCTGAGTAGTTCGCCCCGGCTAACATCCCTGATGCGGATTAGCCCAACGGCGTCGGCAATAAGGTCAGCATCTTTCAGGGTAGCGTCGATGGCAGCCTTACCCCGAAACTCACCGAAGTCATTCATGAGACGGTTCAAGTTTCGCTCAACCCGGTCTATCCGCCCTTCAATCTGGTCAAACCGTTCGTTGGTGGTTTCTACGAACTGAGCAAACTGGCGCGGCAGTTCCAGCAGTTCCCGGGTGAGGATGCGGGAGCGAACGGCTTCCAGCCACTCCGGGCTTTCGTCCAGCAGCCGCATCAAGTCGTTTATGGTATTAATGGTGGTCATGGATGCACTTTGGAACCGGCGTCGGCACTGCCCCAATTGTACCAGAGTGGGATTAGCTACGGGGCTGCTACGCGTTACGGTCATTGGCGCATCGGCCCGGCGCTCTGGATTTACGAGCGTCAATCGCAAATATCCCGCCCCCTGTTCCGCTCCGGCATTTTGTACCAGTGCACTGCGCCGGAGGCGATTTGCTCGTTGACCCGGTTGTCGGTGCGCCGGGCGACGATTACCGTGCGGGACGGCTGGCCGGTGAATCTGGTCATGTAGCCGGCGTTGCGGATGGCCCGGCGAGTGTCCCGCTCGTCGGCGGCAAAAGACGCCTCGACCGCAACATAGTAGAGCTGCCCGTCATCGTCGGCGGCCTCCATAATCAGGTCGGCCATCCAGAAATTGACCAGGTCGTCGCGCAGTATGTCCGTCGTATCCTGCCCACGGGCCAGCTTGATTAGTTCGCCCTGGCTAACATCCCGGATATGGATTAACCCAACGGCGTCGGCGATGGCGGCGGCATTTTTCAGGGCAAATTCGATGGTCATCCCAACCAGTAACTCGTCGACGTCCGCCCTGATCTGGTCCAATAATCGCTCGATTCGGTCCATCCGCCTGTCGAGCCGGTCCATCGGCCCGTCAATCCGGTCAAACCGTTCGTTGGTGGTTGTGACGAATTGGGCAAACTGGTGCGGCAGTTCCAGCAGTTCCCGGGTGAGGATGCGGGAGCGAACTGCCTCCAGCCACTCCGGGCTTTCGTCCAGCAGTCGCATCAAGTCGTTTATGGTATTGATGGTGGTCATGGGTGCAATCCGGAGCCGGCGTTGGCGCCGGCTCAATTGTACCAGAGTGGGATTAGCGATGAGCACGTCGGGGTGCGTTCAGGCCGGCGGCGGTCTGGGGTTGCGGGTTGGGGTGGCGGAGAGGGCGGGATTCGAACCCGCGATACCCCAGAGGGGTATACCGGTTTTCGAGACCGGCGCCTTCAACCGCTCGGCCACCTCTCCGCAGCGCCGCCTGTTGCTGCTGCCCGGCGGCGTGGGCAAGGTTTATTGTACCATCATGCGGGCGTTTGATGGGGCGTGCCGGGCGGCGGCGTTTGGAATTGCCGGCGGCGGGGGGTTGCTATCGCTGTTTTGCGCTTGTGTGTATAATGCGGTCTAATAACGCTGGCTTGCCGTTGGGCGGCGGGGCGGTTGGTTGCCCGGCTGCGACGGGGCTGATGCCATGAGGAGGGACGCTTTATGCCTGCTGAGATTGGCCGCTTGATTACTGCTATGGTTACTCCCTTCGATGCCGAGGGCAACGTTGATTACGACCAGGCTAAGCGTCTCGCCGTAGCCCTGCTGGACTCCGGGAGCGATGGGCTGGTGGTTACGGGCACTACCGGCGAGGGGCCGGCGCTCTCGATGGCGGAGAAGGCCCGGCTTTATGGCGAGGTGAAGGATGCCATCGGTGCGCGGGGGGCGGTGATTGCCGGCACCAGCGACAACAATACCGCCGCATCCATTGAGCTGAGCCAGGAGGCGGAGCAGGTGGGCGCGGACGCGCTGCTGCTTACGGTGCCGGCTTACAACAAGCCGCCGCAGGAGGGGCTGTTTCAGCACTTTAAGGCGCTGGCGGAGTGTACCAATCTGCCGGGGATGCTTTACAATGTGCCCAGCCGCACCAGCCTGAACATGACCGACGCCACTACGGTGCGCCTGTCGGAGATTGACAGCATCATCGGCATCAAAGAGGCCAGCAGCGACCCGGTGCAGATTGCACGGGTCATTCGCGATACGCCCGACGACTTCCGGGTTTGGTCGGGCAACGACGACGAAACCTTTGGCATTATGTCAATGGGCGGCTACGGCGTGGTCAGCGTGGCCGCGCATCTCATCGGCAGTCAGATTAAGCAGATGATGGGGCTGACGCTGGAGGGGGACGTTGAGGCGGCCGGGGCGGAGCATCTGCGGCTGCTGGATATGTTCAAGGGGCTGTTCGTCGTGTCGAATCCGATTCCGGTGAAGTACGGGTTGAACCGTGCGGGGTTTGACGTGGGCGAACCGCGTCTGCCGCTGGTGGCGCCGGACGCCAAGACCGCCGCCCAACTGGACGCCCTGCTGGAGCGCTACGACATCGACATACCGGTGCCAACCGACTAAACCGCAGCCATCATTCAGGCCGGGGACCTCGTTTAAGTCGGGGGCATCGTTCCCGTAAGTCGGGGCCATCGTTCCCGCGCTCCCCTCGGTTCACCGGCCGCCGCCGACTGGCCGTCATTTCCCATAACTGCTTTCGTCCGCCGGTCGGCGTACATCGCCGGAATTATCCGGCTTTGCCTTGGTATCACAAGGAGTATCGAAATGACGCTGAAGACCGTGATTTTCGTCGATGGGCAAAACTTTCGCCACAACCTGCGGGATTTTCATTTCCGCTCCGACCCGCCGCATCCCAACAATCCGGAGTACCGGCTGGATGAGAAGCACTTTCGCTGGCAGGAGTTCTTTCAGGACGCGCTGGCGAAGTTTGACGACGTTACCGGCTGGGAGCACCGGCTGGTGCGGGTCTATTGGTATTACGCCGAGAACATTACGCCCTGGTCGCCCAACCTGTGGCGGGCGCAGCGCATCGTGGATGAGTACGGGGCGCGGATGCCGGAGCTGACCTCGGAGCTGGTCATCCAGAAGGCGCAGGACTGGTACGAGCACGAGTTCCGGCGGTTCCATCAGCTGCGCAAGTCGGTGTTTGAGGACATCCAGCAGAACACCAACTTTCTGGAGTTCAAGTACGTGGGGCAGTACGTGGTGCAGCCGTTCCGTCCCTACCGGCTGGAGTACGATTACGACGGCAACATCATGTACCAGGGTACGCAGGTGGGGGAGAAGGGGGTGGACATTGGGATTGCCGTGGACATGATTGCCAAGATGCACAGCTACGACACGGCGGTGCTGGTGTCGGGGGACAGCGACTTTTTCCCGGCGCTGCGTTACCTGAAGGACAACCTGAAGTACGTTTATCATTTCTCGGTCGGGCGCGGCGTGGGGCAGGATACGCAGTTTTTCTCGCCGGCGCTGCGGGGGGTGGTGGACTGCTTTCAGGGGTTTGACGAGCTGGAGCTGCTGAGCAACTACGTCAACGAGCACGCCGGGATTCCGCCGGCGATTATGACAACCATCAACCGGCGGGCCGCCGAGCTGGAGCGGCTGCTGGATGAGGAACCCGTGGGCTACGAACGGGAGCCGGCGCCGGTGCTGCGCTGAATTGAACGACTGAATCAAACGACTGCATCAGGCGACTGAATCAAACTGCCGGGGCGGGGCGGGATGGGGGTTCTGCATTATGTCCGCTCTGCGCCGGTGGACGCTCTTTCCGGCGTCTGGCCGGCGGCGTACACGCCCCGGTAGGATTCGGGCAGCAGGGCGGCGATGCGCTGCATTACCATGTCGGTGACCGAGTTGAGCAGGGGGCGGGTGATGGGGCCTTCGATGACCGGCGGGGTGAACGGGGTGCCGATGCTGACCTGCCAGCGGGCAAGGGGAACGGGCATATGCCACGAGGCGAACTTTTCGCTGCCCCAGATGCCTACGGGCAGGATGGGGGCCTGGGTTTTTAGCGCCAGCCACGCCAGCCCGGTGCGGCCGCGCTGCAACCCGGCCGTGGGGCTGATGGTGCCCTCGGGGAACATCAGGATGGCCTTGTCCTGCTGGAGGGCCTGGAGGGCGTAGCGCAGGGCTGCGCCGCCGCCGCGCTGGCGGTCGAGGGGGACGGCGCCGACGGCGTTGCAGTAGAACCGGCCGATGGGCTTTTCCCACAGCTCTTTTTTGGCCAGAAAGACGACTGGCCGGGGGAGGGCGACGACCAGGGTGCCGGGGTCGTTGAGGGACAGGTGATTGCTGGCGACGAGCAGGGGGCCGTAGGGGAGCATGGCCTCCTGGCCGGTGACGGTGAGCCGGCCGGTTACGGACCAGATGATTTGGCCGAAACGACGGCTGGGTTGGTAGAGCCAGGCCATGGCGCTACTCCGCTGCGGCGGCCCCGTCCAGCGCGGCACGCACGGCGTCCACGACGGCGGCGACGGTTTGCGCCAGGCTGATGCCGTCGGTGGCGATGACGATGGCGCCGTCGGCAACGGCCAGGGGCGAATCGGCCCGCTGGCTGTCCAGCGTATCGCGGCGGATGACGTCGGCCAGCACGCGGGCGTATTCCGTTGCGGGGTCAGATTCCGGTGCGGGGTTGGATTCCTGCTGCTGGATGAGGCGGCGTTGGGCGCGGGCTTCAGCGCTGGCGTCGATGTAGAGTTTGACGTCGGCGTTGGGGAGGACTATGGAGCCGATGTCGCGGCCGGCCATTACGATGCCGCCATCTTTGCTGATGGCGCGCTGCTGCTGGACAAGGGCGCGGCGCACGGCCGGCACGGCGGCTACGGCGGACACGCTGCGGACTACAGCGGCGGCCCACAGTTCGAGGCCCGGCGTGTGTCCGTCAATGGTGATGGCGGACGCTGCGGCGTCGTGGGGCAGGGCCATGCGGCAATCGCGGGCCAGCACGCCGACGGCGTTGGCGTCGGATACCGGAATATCACGATGCAGGGCCAGCCAGGTTACCGCGCGGTACATTACGCCGGTGTCGAGAAAGCGCAGTCCTAACTCGGCAGCGGCGGCCTGGCCGACGGAGCTTTTGCCCGACGCCACGGGGCCATCAATGGCCACCACGGCGCGCCGGCCGGCGGCGGATATGGCGAAATCGGGCATACGCAAATTATAGCAGTAGGCCCGCAGGCTTTCCAAGAATGGAGCGGTTCACGGTGCGTTCCGTTTCAGGCGGTTTGGTCAAGTCATAATCGGTCATCCTTTGCGATAGAGTTTGCGGTTGTTGGTATCGGGCTATCGTATCGGGCGGTGGGTTCGGTTGGTTTGGTTGTTGCCGGAGATTCAAGTCGTTGTCAGCCCTACGGCCGGAGGTTGGTACGCAACTATTTTGGACCTTCATTTTACGTGTCCTACCTTTTTAGGGGCTGCACGCGGGCTGAAGCTCGATACCCAGCGGAGGCAGCCCACGCCGTGTAAGCGGGGATGGGACTACCCTTGCCGATTGCGATTTTTTGCTGACTGGCCGTTTTGACTTGAATCTCCGGCGATGGTGCTAGCGGTGTGGTGTGATGTCCCCGCTCGCCAGGGATGCCTCTTACTGAGAACGGCTGGCGAGCGGGGATGGGTTGGTTGATTTGCCCGATGGATGTATCTTACACGAACGGGTGTACCGTTTGGCAATAGGGGGGGTGTCACTGATTTTGGGTTTGGGGGGGACGCTGGGGGAAATGATTTCCCCCAGACCCCCTCGGAGGGGGTGACCGTTGCCGGGGGCAAGGGCGTTGGGTTGCATCCGGGGGTGGGTTAGCGGACAATTGGGGGATGATTTTTGGGATTTTTGATTCGCCGTGGCAATTGCTGGGGCTGGCCGGGTGGTGCCTTTTGATGGGCTGGGGGTTTCGCATCGGGCTGCTGCGGATGGCGCTTTCTTTGGGGGTGCTGGGGGTGCTGGTGGGCGTGGCTTGGGTGTTTCGCGATGCGGAATCGGCGGCGCTGGTTTATGCTCCGCTGGCCGTGGTGGGCGTGGTGTCGGTTATCAGTATCGGCGTTGTGGGGCGCAGTTTGGAGAGTCGCCTCGGCTATACGACCAAGCTGGTGCGTATCAACCACGCCGGCGGGCTGCTGCTGGGGCTGCTCATCGGCGTGATAGTTTGGGTGGTGTTTCTGTGACTATGCCGTCGGTGATTGGGGCGTCGGTGAATAACTTGCCCGTGATTAACTCGTTTGGGCAACTGCGTTTGGTGAGGCTTGGCTTGCTATGACCTGGCTGGATTGGGCGCTGCTGGCGGTTTTGGCGCTGGCGGCGATTTACGGATTTAAGAAACGGGCGACGGGTATGCTGGCCGGTCTGGTGGTTGTCGTCATCGGGCTGCTCGCAGCGCGGCCGCTGACCGGCGTTATCGCTGACAACCTGGGTTTCGTATCGGACATTCGCTGGGTGCAGCTGGCGGCGGCTTACGTGGTGTTCATCATACTGGTGCTGGTGGCGGGCATGGCGTTGGGCTGGGCGCTGGAGCGTCTGGTGGGCTTTATCCCGCTGGGCACGCTGGCCGACCGGGGGCTGGGCGCGGCCATCGGGCTGGCTATCGGGCTGCTGGTGACCGGCGTCATGCTGTCGACCCTGGCCAGCATCGCGCCTGATATTGTCGGGCAATTTATCATGGAGTCCAGGATAGGGGGATTTCTGATCGGGCCTTTCAACAGCCTGGTTGCCGCCCTGGGGGTGGAGTTTCCCTTTGGGGATGCCGACGGGTAGCGTTCCGTTTCGGGTGGTTTAGTTTGCCTGATGTCATTCTGAGCGCCCATCCCCTAATGTCATTCTGAGCGCAGCGAAGAATCTCGACAGCGTAGGGCACATTTGGGGGGCAACGCCGTTGCTACGTCATCGAGATTCTTCGCTGCGCTCAGAATGACATTAGGGAAAGATTAAAACGCCTGAAATGCAATGCTATCTGTGACACGCCGGCGGTTGACGGGTTGGGTTGGCGGTTTGTAGGCTGAATCAAATCTAATAAAGCAATTGGCCGGTGGGACTGACCTGACGCCGGGTCGGTTCCGCCGGCTTTGTTTGGTGGAGCTGCCAGCGTCGCATTGCGTCGTATCGTATCGCATCGTACCGGCCGGGGAGGTTTGTATGATGCAACGCGAGGGGCGGCGCGACGGGCGGGCGGGGGGACGGTGGGGGCCGGGCGTCGGGTGGGTGCAGCGGCGGGCGGATTTGCTGGATGCGCTGGACGCTTACCGTCGGGGCGTCGCTGAGGCGCCGGTGGTTTGCAAGTGGGGTGCACTATCGCAGCGGGCGGCGGCGGCGGTTGGCGATGGGGCCGGGGATTCGTACCGGGCCAGCGTCACGGAGGATGGGGGCGGCGGTGCGGTGGGGCGGAACGCGGGCGGCGGGCCAGCGCAGTCGGGCGGGGCGCTGACTTTTGTGGCATCTACGGGGGAGGTTGACCGGCACGGCGATATTGTGTCGCCGGAGGGCTGGCGGCTGGACGAGTACCGGCGCAATCCGGTGCTGCTGTGGGCCCACGACTACCGTCAGCCGGCCATCGGGCTGAGTGAGGCGGTGTGGAGCGACGGGCGGGCGCTGCTGGCCCGGATGCAGTTTGCGCCCACCGAGTTTGCTCAGGAAGTGGCCGGGCTGTACCGGCAGGGGTTTCAGCGGGGCGTGTCGGTGGGGTTCCGTCCGGTGCGGTTTGAGGAACGGCGGGATGCGCGCAGCGGGGCGTTTCTGGGCATCCGGTTTCTGGAGCAGGAACTGCTGGAAATCAGCGCGGTGCCGGTGCCGGCCAACAGCCACGCCCTGCTGCGGGGCGGCGCCGGCGCCGGCGCAGTCAACGATGCCGTCCGGGATGCGGGCCGGGATGCAATCCGGGATGCGGCCCGGGAATCGCCAAAGGCGGCGATGGTCGTCGCGCTGCTGCGGGAACTGCGGCGGTAGGCATCAATCACGCAATCATCAATCACAATCATCAAACGCAACAATCAATCGCAAAGGAGAATTGCAGTTATGACGCTTTCAACGTGGGAGTTGGAGACTATCAAGAATGAGGTGGCGGAGGTGCGGGAGTTTTACCGGCAGCGGCTGGATGCGGATATTCCGCCGTTGCAGGAGGAGGTGGGGCGGCTGCGGCAGACGGTGGGCGGCGTGGTGGAACGGCAGCGGGCGGCGGAGCAGCAGGCGCTGCTGCTGCGGTACGGCATCGGGACGGGGCAGCCGGAACGCGTGCGGGTGCCCTTCGGCAAGTACCGGGGAATGGACGAGCTGGACCTGGCCTGCGTCCGCAGCGTGCTGTCGGCGCAGCTGCGGGAGCCGAGGGACATCAACCCGCGCGCGCTGGAGGAATGGCAGTCTAACCTGAAAGCGGCGATGGACAGCACGACCGCCGGCCAGGGCGACGAATTGGTCGCTACCGGAGAGGCGTCGGCGCTGTGGGCCGACGTGAATCTGGATACGCACGTGGCCGCGCTGTTCCCGCGGGTGGATATGCCCACCAACCCGTTTCAGATTCCGTTGCAGCTGGGCAACGTGTCGTGGTATCCGGGCACCGAGAACACCGCCACGACGGACAGCGCGCTGACTACCGCCCGGCAGACGCTGACGGCTAATGAGCTGGTGGCCGAAGTGCCGTGGTCGCTGACGCTGGACGAGGACGCGGTTATCGCGATGGCGGGGGAGGTTCGCAGCACGTTGGTGCGCAATGCGGTGGAGGTTATCGACGACGTGCTGCTCAATGCCGACACTACTACCGTCAACAACATCAACGCCGACGGGGTGACTATTGCGGCGTCGGAGGCGGGCAAGGGGCATTGGCTGCTGGGGTTTGACGGGCTGCTGCATCTGCCGCTGGTGGACAACACGGCGCAGGGCAACGACCACGCCGCCGCGCCCAGCGCCGATATGTACAACGAGGCGCGGGGGCTGCTGGGCAAGTACGGCGTGCGCCCGTCGGAGCTGGCCTACGTAACCGACGTGAGCGCCTACATCAAGTCGCTGGCCATCGGGGAGTTTCGCACGCTGGACAAGCTGGGGCCGCAGGCCACCATCCTGAACGGACAGCTGGCGCAGGTGGACGGTATTCCGGTGATTGTCGCCGAGCAGCTGGCGAAATCGGATGCGGACGGCAAGGTTACCGACGGCGGGGCCAACGCCAAAGGTCGGCTGCTCATCGTGAACCGTTCGCAATGGCGGCTGGGGTTCCGGCGGGAACTGATGATTGAAACCACGCGGGACATCCAGAAACGGCAGAACATCATGGTGGTCAGTATGCGGCTGGCGTTTATGGAGCGCACGGGCAGTCGGGGCAGCGCAACGCACACCGCGCTGCAATACAACATCACGGTATAAGGAGGGAGGCTGGAATGGCTCACGTCTATGCGGATTTGGCAACGCTGAAAGCGGCGTCAATGCTGAACGTGCCGGACGATGCTCACGATGCGCGCCTGCTGGCGCTGCTGGAGGCGGCGTCGCGCTGGATGGACGGGTTTTGCGACCGGGCCTTTGGCCCGGTGGCGGCCCGGCGGGAGTTTGACGGCAACGGCTCCGGGATGCTGCTGGTGCCGGACCTGGCGAGCGTCGGTTCGCTCAGTACGGCGGCCGGCGGCGGGCGCTGGACGGACTGGCCAGCCGGGGATTGGCTGCTCTATCCGCGCAACGCCGAACCGACCCGGCCCGGCGGGCGGCCCTACACCAGGGTCGTTGCAGCGGACGGGGCGGGCCGGCGGTTTCCGTCGGGGCGGGCCAACATCATGATTGACGGCATCTGGGGCTACGGGAACGTTGCCGAGGATGCCGGCTGGCGGGTGGGCCGGGCGGGGCTGGACGCGGTGGCCACCGAGGTTACGCTGACGGCGGCGGCGGCCGGGCCGGGGGCGATTGCTCCCGGCCACACCGTCCTGATTGACGACGAGCAGATGCTGGTTATCCAGGGGCAAGCCGCTGTTGGGGATGCAACGGCTACGCTGACGGCGCAGCGGGGGGCCAACGGCACGGCGGCGGCGGCCCACGAGGCCGGGGCAATCGTGTCGGCGTACCGCTATCCGGCGGCGGTGGCGGAGGCTTGTCTGGTGCAGGCGGCGGCGTGGTGGCGGCAGCGGGCCGGGGCGCCGTTCGCTTTGCCGCCGGAGAGTAGAGGGGGCGAGTGGGACGGCGTTGACGCTACGGCCCGGCGATTGCTGGAACCTTACCGGCGGCGCGCAGCAGCGTTGGGGGTGTAGCAATGGCGGGATATGCCAGCGCGGGGCGCAGCTACGTAGCCATCGCCGATGCGGACGGCGTGATGCGGGATTTGTCGGCGTGGGTGGAACGGGCCGGGCCGCTGGGGCGGGCCGTGGCTGGGCTGGACGCTACCGGGCTGAACGACGCGGCGGCGAAAACGGTTGCCGGGCGGGAAACGGCGCAGGAATTCAGCATCGCCGGCCGGTGGGACGCGGCGCCGGGCATCGGGCCGGACGCGGCGCTGGCCGGCATCGTGGGGCACGTTGTTGGCGTTGACTATGGGCCGGTGGGCAACGGGCCGGGCCAGCGGCGCATATCGGGCAAGTTCGTTTGCCTGTCGTACCGGGTGCTCAGCAAAGCGGGGGAGCCGGTGCGGTTTGAGGCGGTGTTCCGGCAGGACGGCGCCGTTTTGATGGGGGAATGGTAGATGATGACGGCGATAGTACCGGCGCGCGCGCCGGGGCTGAAGTGGCAGGCGTTGGTGGACTGGACGGGGCAAGGCATCTGGGGCGCGCAGGATGCGGACGTTACGGATGACCTGGTTAGCATCGAGTGGGGTTGGGGGCGGCGGGGGCGGCCGGCGCCGGAGTTTGCGGCGCCGGCGTCGCTGTCGCTGACGCTGCGCAATCCGGAGGGGCGCTATACGCCGGGCAACGCGGGCTCGCCGCTGTCGGGTCTGGTGACGCCGGGCAAGGAAGTTTGGCTGCGGGCGGCCTGGCCGTCGGATGATTTTACGACGGCCGGCGGCGCGGCGCAGGGGCTGGACGGGCGGGCGGCGTCTGATGGCGGCGCTGGCGCTGGCGGCGCGGTTTGGCGGGAGTTGGCGGCGGCGGGCAACGGGTTTCAGGCGCAGGCCGGCGTGGTGCGCGGCGTTGCCGGGCGGGGGCGGCCGGCGGATGCGGCGGCTTTGCTGGATACCGGCGACCCGCTGGCATCGCTGCTGGTGCGGTTCCGGCGGGTTGGCAATAGAGTGGGCGGGTTTGTCTTGCGCGGCGCGGCGCGGGATGACTGCCTGCGGTTGCGGTTTGCCGATGGGGAATCGGTGCTGGAGCGGGTTTCGGGCCGGCGGGCAACCAGGCTGGCGGCGGGCGCGGCTTTGGCGGCCGGGGTCTGGCACGAGCTGGAAATCCAGCAGAGCGCAACATCGGTGCGGGTGTTCGCTACCAACCTGGCGGCGGCCGGCACGGTGCGGCGGGAAATCATTGCGGCTACGGGCATCGCGGGTGCGCCGGATTCGGGGCGGCACGGGCTGTGGCACGCTTTCCGCAACACGGTTGACCGCTGGGGCGAGTTTGGCGTGGGCCGCTCGCTGTTTGTCGGGCGCATCCGGGCGGTGGAACCGGACTACGCCGGCGGGCGGTGCCGCATCGTGGCCGCCGATTTTACGCAGGCGCTGGATGGCGTGCGACTGCATCGCAAGCTGGCCGGCGGAGTGACGCGCTCCGGGGCGGTGGGGGCGGCTATTCTGGGCTGGGCCGGACTGCTCCCCGGAGAGTACGCGCTGGACGTGGGGCGGGTGCTGCGGAGCGGGGCGCCCCGTTCGGTGTGGGATACATCGGCGGGACGGGCGCTGCGGCAGCTGCAACGGGAGGAGAACGGGCTGATTTACGCCGACGGGCTGGGGCGCATCCGGATGGAGGCCGCCGCCGCGCGGGAGTCGGTACGGGGGCAGGCGAACCCCGGCGCCGGGGCCAGGGTTACGCTGGCGCTGGCATCCGGCGGTTCCGGGGCTTATGTCGGCGGCGTGACGCGGGATGACGGCGCCGGCGCCGTGGAGCGGGAGGTTACGTTCCGGTATCAGCGTGCGGTGGATAACGGGGCGCAGCTGATTTGGAATCTGAACGAACCGCTGGCCATCGGAGCGGCGGGCAGCCGGCTGGTGGTGGCGGCCAATGCTGATTGGGACGTGATAACCGACGTGGCAACGCCCGTCGCCAACACCGATTACCGGGCTACCGCCGATGCCGCCGGCACGGGGGCCGACGTTACGGCGGCGGTTGCAATCGCAGTGGTGCCGGAGGCCGAGTCAAAGCTGGCGGGGCGGGGGGTGGTGCTGCGGGTGAGCAACCGCGGGGCGCAAACGGCGTATCTGCAACGGCTGGCGGTGCGGGCGGCCCACTGCTGGCGTCCGTCCGGGGCCACGGCCTACCGGCGGGCGGCGGATGATGGCATTGCGGCGGAGGGGATTAGCCGGGACGTGGATTGCCGCTTTATAGACCACTACGCCGCCGCACAGCAGGCCGCCGATGCCCGGTTTGCCGAATACGCGCGCCGGCGTCCGCAGCTGGAGTTGTCGCTGCCGCTGGCCACCGCCGCCAACCTGCGGGCCGCCATCGAGGGGCGGTTATCGGACGTGGTTGCGGTGCCGGCCGGGGCGCCGGGCGTATCAGGGGCGTGGTTTCTGGAGGGGATGGAGCTGCGGGATGGGGGCGCTGGGCTGGCGGCGGCGCGGTGGTGGGTGACGGGGGTGTAGGGGTTGCCCTCCCCCCAATGTCATTCTGAGCGCAGCGAAGAATCTCGATAGCGTAGCAACGGCGTTATCCCCAAAGTCTGCGCTACCTCGTCGAGATTCTTCGCTTGCGCTCAGAATGACATTACTTATAAAAGGCACTTGCCCGCGCTGTGGTATCATCATCGGCGTGAAATTGCCTTTGGGCTTTTGAGGTGCCGTTTTGCCTGCTAATGACAATGCTTATGACGTTATCGTGGTGGGGGCCGGGAATGCCGCCCTGTCCGCTGCTATTGCTGCCCGCGAGCAGACTGAATCCGTGCTGGTGGTGGAGAAAGCGCCGGAGTATTTCCGCGGCGGGAATACTTACTTCACCGGCGGCATCATCCGCTTTGCCTATAACGGGCTGGACGACATCAAGGGGCTGATTCCCGATATGTCGGAAACCGAGGCTAACTCCGTTGAGGTGGGGCAGTACTCGGAGAACCAGTTTTACGACGACATGATGCGCGTCACCCACGGGCTGTCTGACCCGGAACTGGCCGAGATTCTGGTTAGCCAGTCGTATCCGACGATGAAATGGCTGCAAGAGCACGGCGTCCGGTTTGTGCTGTCTTTTGGGCGGCAGGCGTTCCGGGATGGGGACAAGTTCCGCTTTTGGGGGGGCCTGGTCGTGGAGGCGGTGGGCGCCGGCAAGGGGCTGTCGGACCAGCAATTTGACGTTTGCCGGGAGATGGGCGTTGAGGTTCGCTACTCTACCGAGGGCGTGTCGCTCATCCAGGACCAGCGGGGGCGCGTGGCCGGCCTGCGGGTCAAGGGGCCGGAGGGGTTTGAGGACTTGGCGGCCCGGACGGTGGTGCTGGCGGCCGGCGGGTTTGAGGCCAACGCCGAGATGCGCTGTCGCTATCTGGGGCCCGGCTGGGAAACGGTCAAGGTGCGGGGGATTCCGTACAACACCGGCGACGGCATCCGAATGGCGCTGGACGTGGGGGCGCAATCCTACGGCCACTGGTCATCCTGCCACGCCGTCGCGTGGGATATGAACGCGCCGACTTTTGGCGACCGCACGGTAACCGAGCTGTTCCAAAAGCACTCGTACCCCTTTGGGCTGATGGTGAACATCAACGGCGAGCGGTTCCTGGACGAGGGGGCCGATTTCCGCAATTACACCTACGTGACCTACGGGCGCGCGCTGATGACGCAGCCGCAAGGTCTGGCGTTCCAAATCTTTGACGAGAAAGTAAAGCACCTGCTCCGGGACGAATACTGGATTCCGCAGGCTACTACCGCCGAGGCGAATTCAATTGAGGAACTGGCCCGGCTGCTGGACATTGACCCGGCCGGGCTGGTGCAGACGGTGAACGAGTACAACGCCGCCGTGCGGGCCGACATTGAGTACAACCCCACGGTGAAAGACGGGCGGCGCACCGAGGGGCTGGCGGTGGACAAGACGAACTGGGCGCAAACGCTGGACACGCCGCCGTACCGGGGCTGGGCCGTAACGACGGGCATCACCTTTACCTTTGGCGGCGTCAAGGTCAACAACCGGGGGCAGGTGGTAACCAACGCGCAGGAGCCCATCCCCGGCCTGTACGCGGCCGGCGAGATGGTGGGCGGGCTGTTCTACCACAACTACCCCGGCGGCAGCGGCCTCAGCGCCGGTATGGTCTTTGGACGGCTGGCCGGCAACAGCGCCGGCGCCGACGCTCTGGTAGCCAGCGACGTATAGCGGACGGGCCGCCGGTTTGACGCGGGCCCACTTGCCAAGCAGAGGAGTTGCACTATGCCCCGCCTTGAAATACTGTCCGAAGTTCAGCGCCGGATGCTGGAGTTCTTTCCCTGTATGGAATCCGACGACGTGCCGTGGACGCCGCTGGGCCGGGATTTGTCGGCCAGCACGGCGGCCATCGTCACTACCGGCGGGCTGCACTTGCGGGATGACAAGCCGTTCAACCGCGACCATCCGGGCGGCGAGTCAACGTACCGCATCATTCCCAGCGACGCTGACCCGGCCGACATTGTGCAAAGCCACTTCAGCATCGGGTTTGACCGTACCGCCATCTACAAGGACCTCAACGTTACTTTCCCCATCGACCGGATGCGGGAGCTGGTGGAGCAGGGGCGGCTGGGGCGGCTGGCGCCCAATCATTACTCCTTTATGGGCGCGCTGCGGGATTGTACCGTCGTGGCGGAGGAAACCGGGCCGGAGGTGGCCCGGCGGCTGCAAGCGGAAGGGGTGAACCTGGTACTTTTGACGCCTACTTGACCCCTCTGCACGCACGCCGTGAGCGTGCTGGCCAGGGTGTTTGAGGCGGCGGGGCTGACTACCGTTGCGGTGGCATTGGTGCGGGAACACGCCCAACGCACCCGCCCGCCACGGGCCCTGTGGGTGCCGTTCTACTTCGGCTACGCAATGGGCCAGCCGGATGACCCGGCCTTTCAGCACGACGTTTTGGCCGCCGCGCTGGACACGCTGCGGGCCGACGCCGGGCCGGTGCTGGCCGATTATCCGGATGATGCCGGGCCAATCGGGATGCCGCAGGCATCGGAAGTGGCCGCATCCGCTAACGGGGGTGCGGGCAACGGCGCATCGGGCAACGGAGCATCAAAGCCGCTGGATGCTGCCGACGAGATTACGGCTCTGCGGAGCTATTATGAGCGGTGGGTGGAGCAGCGGGGGCGTTCGGCCGTTGGCCTAACGGGGGTGCCGCAGCGCCGGTTTCGAGGGATTATCCGGTTTCTGGAAGCCTACGCGGACAGCGACGACGCCGACTTTGACGACCGGCCGGCCGACGTTTCGGTGCCGCAGTTCGTGCGCTACTGCGCCGACGACCTTAAGGCGTTCTGCTACGAGGCGCGGATGAATCAGCGTCCATCGGACAGCGAGGCGGACGTGCACCGCTGGTTCTGGGGCGAAACGGCCGTTGGGGCTTTGATTGACCGCATCACGCAGCGGCTCAACGCTACGGGCGATACCAGGTTGCAGGCCACCGCCTACGGGCTGTCGCGGTAGGTCAGTCAAGGAACGGCTAACGGAAACGCTGACGGCGCCGGGCTAGAAGTCCGGCCCGTCGGCATCGCCGGTATCACTGCCCGGAGCGGGCGCGCGGGTGCGGTAGGTAGCAACCGGCATTGCCGCCGCACGGGCCGCCAGCGCGCCCGACGGTATGGCGCCGTCTGACGATGGGCCGTCAGCGGGGAACCGCAGCTCCCGCACCGGGTAGTTGATGGTGATGCCCTCGGCCGTCAAGCGATGGTGCAGCTGCTTGACCAGTTCGCTGCGCACCTCAAAGCTGGCCAGCCGGTCCTGCGCCTGCATAAACAGCCAGAAGTCAATGTTGCTGTCGCCAAAAGCCTCGTAGCCGAAGTAGGCGCCGTAGGCGGACACGGCGCCGGGATGCTCCCACAGCACCCGGTTCAGCACGTCCAGGCTAACTTCCTCAACCTGCATCAGGTTGCTCTCGTAAGCGACGCCGCAGGTTAGATAGACGTTCACGTGGGCATCGGGCTTGCTGTAATTGGTGAGGATGGTTTCGGCGAAACGGGAGTTGGGGATGATGACCAGGTTGTTGGACCAGGTACGCAGGCGGGTGCTGCGCCAGTTCACGTCAACCACGTAGCCGCTGACGCCGTTCTCCATCTCGATGTAATCGCCGCGACTGACGACGCCCTCGGTGATAACGTAGGTGCCGGCGAAAAGGTTGCTCAAAGTGGGCTGGATGGCCAGGGCGACGGCCAGGCCGCCGATGCCGAGGCCGGCGATGAGGGGGCTGATGTTGATGCCCAGCACGTCCAGCGACACCATGCCGGCCATGACAAAGATGACGACCAGCATACCCCGGCGGGCCATGGGCAGGGCCCAACTGCCGGTGCTGCCGGCCGCCGTGTCTTGCAGCACGCCTTGCAGCCAGCGCAGGGCCGCCGAACCGACGGCGTTGAGCAGAAAGGCGCCGTTGATGATGGCGATGACGGCGGCGGCCTTGTTGACCACGTCCTGCACGGTGGGCGGCAGCGACAGCGGCACCGTCAACGCCAGGTACAGCCCCAGCAGCGTGATGTACACCACCACCGGGAGGCGGGCCGCCGTAACGATGCGGTCGTCCAAATCGCCGGAGGAAACGCGGGCCAGCCGCAGCAGCATCCGAAAGATGACCTTGCTGAACAGCAGGGCAATCAGAACGGCCACCGCCAGGATGACGGCGCTCACCGCCAGGTCAACCCAGGTGGGCGTTACGATGGCGGCGTCCGCTGACAGGGCCTGGAGCCATTCGCTAATCGCTTGTCGCATGGGGCAATTTTACTCCGGGCGGCTACCCGGTTCCATTGCGGCGCAGTTGCGTTGCGGCGGTTATTTGGGGCAGCAGCGCGCCGGCGGGGCCTTTGGCGGCGACGTGGGCCAGCGGGGTTAGCGGGGTGGGCGCCGGGTTGACTTCTATTATTGACGCGCCGCGCGCGCGGGCGATGGCCGGGAACTGGGCCGCCGGGTTGACGGTGCCGGACGTGCCGACCAACAGCATCGTGTCGCAGCGTTGTACTTCGGCAAAGCAGGCGTCCAGCGTGGCTTTGGGGATAGGCTCGCCGAACATTACCGTGTCCAGCTTGATGACGCCGCCGCACTGCCGGCAGATGGGGGGGACATCGGTGATGGCGCAGCCGGCGCGGGGCTGCTGACGTCCGCAGGCGATGCAGCGCAGGCGGCTGCGGTTGCCGTGAATCTCTAGCAGTGCGCGGCTGCCGGCTTGACGGTGGAGGTCGTCAACGTTTTGGGTGATTACCGCCTTGATTACGCCCATGGCCTCCAGTTCGGCCAGGGCCAGATGGCCGGGGTTGGGGGCGGCGTGGTCAACGGCGTCTTTCAGGTCGAAAGTGGGGTTGCCCGGCGTTGCCTCATCGCGCAGGCGGCGTTCCCACCACGCCTGCGGGTCGCGGGCAAACTCCCGGTAGGACAGGTTGCCGGGCTGGCCGTACTTGGTCCACAGGCCGTCGGGGCCGCGGAACGACGGTATGCCGCTCTCTACCGACAGGCCGGCGCCGGTGAGGGCGATGGCGTAATTTGCCGCCGCCAGTAAATCCGCCGCTGCGTCAATAGCGCCCATAACACCTCAAAATCAGACCGACGGGCCGGATGGCCGGGGATTGGCATTGCAATAGTAGCACCGTAAATAGCACCGTATCCAATCCGAGAGGGGGATTTAAGCAGCATCCGGGCGGCGTGCTGTAATATAGGGGGATGCTTGCTAGATTTTTCGGTGTTGTGGTTATTGTGGCGCTGGCGGGCGCGCTGGCGTTGGGCGTTGGCGGGTGCGCTCCGGGGGAGCCGGCGCCGGATTTTGCGTTGACTACTTTTGACGGGGCAACGTTCCGGCTGTCGGAGCAGCGGGGCAACGTGGTGGTGATTAACTTTTGGTATCCGTCCTGCCCGCCGTGCCGCGATGAGATGCCGGCGTTTCAGGAGGTTTGGGAGCAGTACCAGGGGCGGCCGGTGGAGTTTATCGGGCTGTTTGTGCCGCAGGGGTTTGACACGGAGATTGAGGCGCGGCAGTTTGTGGACGAGCTGGGCTTGTCGTTCCGGTTCGCTACCGACGTGCGGGCGCGGGTGGCGCAGGATTACGCGGTGCAGTATTTTCCCACCACCTACTTTATCGACCAGGCGGGGCGCGTCCACCGGCAGGAAATCAGCCGGCTGGACGCGGCGCGGCTGGACGAAATCCTGTCGGAATTGCTGGGCTAGACGGCGGCGGCGCAATGACCGGACTGGACATTGGACTGGACGTCATCCTGCTCATCATCCGGTGGGCCCACGCGCTGGCGGCGGTAATCTGGATTGGCGGCAGTCTGTTTATGCTGCTGGCGGGGCGGCCGGCGTTGCGGGCGACGGATGCGGGCGGCATAGTGGGGCGGGCTTTGGCCGCGGAGTTTCGCCCGGTGGTAACGACGGCCATCGGGGTGCTCATCGTTACCGGCGTTATTCTGGCGGTGAGCCGGCTGACGTCGGAGGCGGCCGGCATTGCGTACACGGCGGCGCTGGTGGCTAAAATTGTGCTGGCCGGCTACGCTTTCGGCATCGCGTGGCTGCTGCCGCGCCGCCGGGTCAATCCTAACGCCAATCCCGATGCCAATGCCAACGCCGGCGGGATACGGCGCGCGCTGTCCGGGCCGGGGGCTTTGACCATCGCCGGCGTCATCGTAATCGGGCTGGCCGACGTGCTGGGCTGGCTGTTTGAGCGGGGGCTGTCGGGATGATACGGAATCTGGAGGCATGACGAATGAACGCTGACTTGCTGGACATCATCGCCTGCCCGGTGTGCAAGGGCGGGCTGACGCTGCGGGCGGATGCGGTGGCATCGGATGACGCCGCCAACGCCGGTGAAATCATCGCCGGCATCTTGACCTGCGCGGCCTGCGACGAGGGGTATCCCATCAGCGGCGGCATCCCTAACCTGCTGCCGCCGGACTTGCGGGACGCGGAGGCGGCGGCCGGGCGGTGAGGGGTTGCCGCTGTGGGTTGGGTGTGGCACACTGGCGGCGGTTACGAATCCCGTTGGGCGGGGGTGCATCGGCGGTAAATTAGCGGCTTGCCGGGCAGTATTTTTGCCGGGAAAGCCGGATTGAGCGATCGAGGAGGGCTGGTATGGACTTTGGACTATTCAACACTTGGAATGCGCTGTACGAGGGGGACAAGGTGCCCTGGGACGCCGATTATCGGGGCGGCAAGCTGCTGGAGGAGGAGGCTTACGTTCAGAACTGGAAGGAGATTGAGGCGGTAGAGGAGATGGGCTGGGATTACGTCTGGCTGGGCGGCGGGCATTTCTCCAAGCAGGCCAGTATGGACCCGCAGGTTTTGATGCTGTCGGCCGTCATTGCGGCCCGCACCGAGCGCATCAAGATTGGGTCGTCAATCCATCGGCCGGTGATGAAGCAGGCCGGCGAAACGGTGTCCGCGTCGGCGCTGCCGCACGAGCGGTACGGGTTTGACAATCTGATGCTGGAAGACCCCATCCAGACGGCCGAGCAGGTTGCCATCGTGGACCAGGTCAGCAAGGGGCGGTTTATCTACGGCGCCGGCGGGCGCACGCGGGGCTCGGATTCGCGGCGGGAGCAGTTCTTTGAGTATCTGGAGGTTATGAAACAACTCTGGACAGAGGAACACTTCTCCGGATTTGAGGGCAAGTATTACAGTTATCCGGCGTTCTACGAGCCGTATCTGGCCATCCCCAAGCCGTACCAGCGGCCCTACCCGCCGATGCTGCTGCCGGTGGACAGCCAGGAGAGTTTTGTGCCGATGGGCCAGCAGGGCTACCGCATCGCGGTGGGCGCGGGCAGCTCGCCGCACAACCTGCGGGGGACGGCGGTGCTGACCGAGGACGTGCGGATGTACCGGCAGGCGTGGATTGACGCCGGACACCCCGGCGAGCCGACGACGGTGGTGCGGATACCCACGCTGGTGGCCGAAACCAAAGAGAAGGCCGACCGGCAGACCGAGGACTTGATGAGCCTGGCCCGGCGGTACTACTCCGGCCGGGTGGGCATCGGCAGCACCGACGCCGGCGCGGCCAGCCCGGACGCCACCAAAGAGGTGAACCTGTTCGGCACGCCGGAGGAAGTGGTCGAGAAGATTTACGTACTCCGGGAGATTTTCAGCACCGACGAAATCATGTTTGAGGTCAACTGGACGTCATCCGTCCCCCGGGACGTGGTGATGAATACCATGCGGCTGCTCACCGACCAGGTGATACCCGAATTCAAGTAGCCGGCCGGGCCAATACAACCGCCCCCGCTACCCTGAACACTCCCCCAATGTCATTCTGAGCGTAGCGAAGAATCTCGATGACGTAGCAACGGCGTTGACCCCCAAAGTGTCCCCTACGATTTCGAGATTCTTCGCTGCGCTCAGAATGACATTGGGGGGGTAGGCATGGCAAGCTGGTGGGGTAGCGTGGCGGGCCGGTTGCGCTATGCCGGCGGGCTTGCTAAACTGGCCTTGCGTCCCCGGCGGCGCGCGGGTGTAACTCAGTGGTAGAGTGTTTGCTTCCCAAGCAAAAAGTCGTGGGTTCGAATCCCATCACCCGCTCCAATCATTTTTGCCCGGCGACGCGGCCGCTGCCCTTGCGCCAGCCTTGCCTTTTCCCAGCGGGGAACTGCGCCGGCCTGCCGGGGGACTTGACTGCCCAACAGCTTGCTATCCATCCATCTATCCATCTGCAAAGGATTTCTGACGTTATGACTACTGCAACGCAACCCTGGACTTCCAGCATTACTGAGATTGCCGGCTCCCGCGTGGAGGTGGTGGAGGGCGGCTCCGGGCCGCCGCTGGTCATTCTGCACGACGAGCTGGGGCATCCTGGCTGGCTCAATTACCATGAGGCGCTGTCGCGGAATCACACGCTGAAGATTCCGTCGCACCCGGGCTTTGGGCAGTCGGACCAGCTGGACTGGTCGATGAAGATGCACGACATGGCCATCTGGTATCTGGGGGCGTTTGACAAGCTGGGGCTGGAGGGCGCCGACTTGATGGGGTTCTCGCTGGGCGGCTGGCTGGCGGCGGAGCTGGCGACGATGTGTCCGCAGCAGTTCCGGCGGCTGATTCTAGTCGGCGCCGGCGGCGTCCGCCCCACGGAGGGACACATCTTTGACATCTTTGAGGTAACGCCGCCGCTGTTCATCCGGGCGTCGCTGCACGACCCGGACGGCACGCCGGAGTACCGGACAATCTGCCCCGCCGAGCCGGACGAGGACGTGCTGGAACGCTGGGAGACGGCGATGGAAGGCACCTGCCGGGTATCCTGGCGCCCCTATATGCACGACCCGGCGCTAGTCCACCAAATCTACCGCCTGGAACGCACGCCCACTCTGCTAATCTGGGGCGAGCAGGACAACATAGTCCCCATAAGCGCCGCCCAGGAATACCACCGCCGCATCCCCAACAGCCGCCTGGAAATAATACCAAACTGCGGCCACCACCCGGAACTGGAGGCGACGGAGCGGTTCGTGGGGCTGGTGGAGGAGTTTTTGGGGTAGAATGGCCAGACAGCGATGAACGGATGCCAACGCTATGGTTACGCAACCCGACAAAGATGGCCGGCAACCCGGCGACGATGCCGATGACCTAGCTAGTTCGCTGGATTTGGATGACAATTCTGGCCGGGTTGACATTGATGATGTTGATTGGGACGAACCGGAACTGCTGTCCGAATACAATGGCGAATTACGCCAACCTCTGTACGTCATTGATGACGACGATGACTACTTTCTGGGTAACGAACTACTGATTGACCGGTGGGTTGCTACCAAACTGGCTACCTATACCAGAATCCGGCAAAAGCAAATTGCTGAGCTATTGAGGGAATTCAGCGTCAATCGCCTGCGACGCTGGCTGCCCTGGCTGGAAAAGCAGCAATGGACTGGCGGCAGTCTGTTATTGTTCCTGAGATTTTGGGTATATTGGGACTCGAACCAGCACTGGTGGGAACATTCATTTTGGGACTATCGTTTGCAGTGCTGGTATCTGACACGCAGCCGTTATAGCCTGTCGCTGGACGATTCTTATAATTTGATACAGCTGAGGCGTCATTACCGCCCTAGCGAGGTAATCAATGAAACCTGGCTGGGGGATTGGATTGAACTTGCCTTATGGCAGCGCGGTTTTCGCTCATTTGCATCCTTCGCAGTATTCCGCGCCAAGTTTAAACCCGGCGAGAGTTGGCAGCGACATCTGAACTCAGATGCTCCGGAGGACCCCGAAGGCTATGATGTACAATCCAATAAACGCATCAACGGCTACCGGCGTTATCGATATGGGCCGCCATTATGGTTTTCCGAGCAGGATTGGTACGACTCCAGTGAATGGCATGATAACCTGGGCTGGTGAGATTCAGACTGGCAATCTGCAAGGTGATTGATATGGCTACCCAACAACAGACAACCCATCTCATCCCTGTAAAGGGTTGTTGCGTAACGCACGCCGACCCGGCGCGTTATCCAAGAACCCTGGGTATCGTAGTAGATCATAAAAACACGGCTGGGCAGGCGGCCTCTGTACAAGTACGCTGGGGCAGTGCCGGGATTATCGAATGGCATCCGGTTGCTGAGCTACGCAGCGGATTCCGCAGCGGTCATGAAGTGCAGGATAGTCCACGTTCCAATACACGCCAGACGCTGGGCCTCGGCAAAGTGATTGAAACCCGCCAGTTTGCCGGGCAGGAACAGGTTCTAGTGCAACTGCATAACACTGGCGAAACCCGGTGGCTACCTTACCAGAGGCTGAGGCGTATCAGTAGGGGAGCATCCATCCCAGACAGCGCAGAGCGCTTTAGATTGAAGGTACTGGCCTATGCGCTGGATTCCTGGAATCAGATCACTGGCGCCCTGGATCGTTTTGACGTGGACCCTCTGCCACACCAAATTAGCCTGGTGCACCGGATAATGACTTCAGACCAGCGCAACTGGCTTATAGCCGACGACGTTGGGTTAGGGAAAACCATCGAGGTGGGCTTGTTGCTAGCTGCCAAAAAGCGGCAACGAGCAGCAAGGCGGGTTCTGATAGTATGCCCAGCCGGGATGGTGCAACAATGGAAAGACGAGATGCAGGACAAGTTTAACGAGTCTTTCCGCATCTACGGCCAGGATTTTGGCATTGAGCGGCCTAGCGACTGGGCTGTACATAATTACGACAAGGTAATTGTATCAATCGACCGCGGCAAGTCAGACCACCACCTGCCGCTGTTCGTCGCATCCAATTCTGAGCCTTGGGATTTGATTGTATTCGACGAAGCCCACCATTTGAGTAAAATATCGGGACAAGCCGTTACCCAGCGTTATCTCCTGGCGGAGCGACTACGCCCGCTGACGGACGAGTTCATATTCTTGACTGGTACGCCTCACCAGGGAGACCACGAAAGGTTTGTACATCTGCTCCGCCTACTTCGCCCTGATCTGTCGCGTCAACTGGCCGGTATGTTCTCTGATCCGTCCGTGGTAGCGGAAATCGTTATGAGGAATCGCAAAAGCCAGGTCACGGATGCACAAGGTGAGTTTTTGTTCCGTGGGCAGGATACCCGTCGGATTGAAGCGGCCTTGTCACAGGCGGCCAGGGACTTTGACGCCAAGTTGCAAGGCTATCTCAAGGATGGATACGGCGCCGCCGAGATTAGGGGTAATACCGGACGGGCCATCGGATTCGTTATGACCACTTACCGCAAGCTGGCGTCCTCCAGCATTGCTGCCATTGAACGGGCGTTACAACGGAGACTCTCCCGATTGCAAGGTGTCGATAGCGAACCCGTCAGGTCACCATTTGGCGACACTCTTGATGAACACGCCTTTCTCGAAGGCACTGATAGCCTGGACGATTTGGATGAAATCGCCGACATCGCGGCTGCGCCATTTTTTGACAATGAACAGTCGCAAGTTGCCGACTTGCTGGCAGCAGCAGAAACCGTCAAAGCCGATGACCATAAACTGGAACAGTTTCTCACCAAAATCAGTGACCCGCTGATGCAGCAGGGCCATAAGCTTCTAGTGTTCACGGAATACCGTGCCACGCAAGATTATCTGGTCAAGGCTCTGGAAAAGCGCTACCCGAAAAGCGGTGTTGCCCAAATCAACGGCAGTATGAATCTGACGGTAAAAAGGGAAAACATCGACCGATTTAACGAATCAGCGCAATTTATGGTTTCTACTGAGGCCGGCGGAGAGGGTTTCAACCTGCATGAAAGCTGCCACATACTAGTGAATTACGATTTGCCGTGGAATCCAGCGCGGTTGGTGCAACGAGCCGGCCGCCTTTATCGTTACGGCCAGCAGGAACGAGTTGTAGTGTTCAACCTGTTGGCAAATGACGGTTTTGACAGCCTGGCATTGGGGAAAATGCTGGAGCGCGTTGACAACATCGCAGCGGATATGGCATCGGTAAGCTCAGAGTTTCGCGAAGGGCTGCAAGACGAGATCGTCGGTGAATTACTGGAACGAGTTGATGTGGCATCTATTTTGGCCGCTAACCGTGATTTGGACATCGACCGCACCGACGCCGAAATCACGTTAGCGATTGACCGAGCCAAGGACGCGCAATCACTACAGGAACAGCTTTTTACCTACGTTTCCGGTTTTGACCCGCAGGCCGCCGCCGCGCTGACTGGCTTCGGTTCTGATGATGTACTGGCCTTTGTGGAAGGCATACTTCCGTTCCGCAACATCCGAATCAGAGAGAGGCTGTACAACGGGCGGGTGTTAGTATTGGAGTTGCCAGATAGATTGCGCGGTCAGTATTCCGAGTTCAGTAATCAGACGGTTGTCCGTGTCACCACCAGCCGCCAGCCGTCAACCCGCAGCTCTCGTACCCAAGCCATGCCAATGGACTTCTCCAGCGAATTCTTTACCGACCTCATTGAGTTCGCCAAATCCCCTGAGTTCAAAGGGGAACGCGCCAGTCTGGTTGGCCCTCAACCCGGCGTCCTCGGTATCTACAAACTGCGCTGGCAGAATGACCAGGGCGTTCCTAACGAGGAACAGCTACTGCCGGTTTTCTTGCCCAAAGGCAGCCAGCAATGCGGCATCAATCCTCCCTTTTTCGCTGACCTGCTTACTAGTCCCCCGATAAGCGGGGCGCCTTTTGACCCTGCTGTCCTGCAAGATATTCGGCAATCGCTAAAGGAACGAGCTACCGCTGTACTGGCCGATCGCTGTACCGACTTGCGCCATCCGAACGACGTTGTATTGCTGGCCGAGGCTGAAATTACTGCCTAGTGGATCCTCGGCAGTTGCCATTTGACGAGCCGGTATAAGCGAATCGAAAAGCGGAATCACTAGCACATGACGACCCGGACGAATTGGACGCGGCAGCAGCTGTTGGTGGCTTTCGCCCTGTATTGCCGGATGCCTTTCGGTAAGATTAGTTCGCGGCATCCTGACATCATCCGGGTTGCGGCGGCTATTGGCCGTACTCCGGCGGCTTTGTCTATGAAGATGGGGAATATTGCCAGTTTGGACCCGGCGATTACCTCTACGGGGCGCAGTGGGTTGCGGGCGGCTTCGGCTAACGACCGGGCGATGTGGGATGAGATGTGTGGGGATTGGGAGGGCTTTGCTGTTGAGTGCGAGCAGGCTTTGACGGCTACCGAGGCGATGCCGCAGCCTGTTGACGACGACTTGCCGGGTTATGCTGGTGTCTTTCCCATCGGCGCAGACCGGGTTGTGACGGCTACTGCCCGCGTGGGGCAGCGGTTTTTCCGGGCGGCGGTTTTGAGCGCTTACAACGAGCAGTGCTGCATCACCGGGCTGGCCGTTCCCAAGCTGCTCATCGCCAGCCATATTGTCCCCTGGCATCACGATTGGCACCACGCTACGGCGCACCGGACTAATCCGCAGAACGGCCTGCTGCTGTCGGCGCTGCACGACCGGGCGTTTGACGCCGGCTTGCTTACCATCAACGACGATATGACCGTCCGGGTATCACGTGAACGTACAACGGCCGCTGGCGAGTTTTTCGCAGCGGCCGTTGGCTCTTACGACGGGCATCCGATTACGCTGCCGGAGAAATTCGCGCCGCATCAGGATTTCCTGGCCTATCACCGGGAGCATATCTTTCAAGGCTGAGGAGCTCAGCGCGGGGTATCACGGTGGTGGTTGCTCCGGTGTCAACCAGGGCAGCGACCTCCTCGAAACTGCTGCCGAGGAGGTCGCCAATCTGCATGGTTACGCTGAATGTTCCCATGTTGCTGTCCTCTCCCTGTCACTGCCCGGTTTAGGCGTGGCTGCTGGCCCAGCGTCCGTATAGGGGGTATTGGGCGCAGATGAATTCGATGTAGGCGGGTTGGCCGGTGGCGTTGGCGGTTTGGGCGCGGTGCAGGGCGGGGATGACGTCGCGGGGCTCGGTTACCCGCTCGGCGTGCAGGCCCAGTTCGGCGGCGACTCTTGACATATCCAGCTCCTCCGGCCCCAGGACGCGGTGGGTGTAGGGGTCGTGGCCGTCGCCCCAGAAGCCGGGGCCGTAGCCGGCGAACCCGCCGTTGCTGATGTGGGCTACGGTGATGCCGATGTTCTGGCGCACGGGAACCTCCAGGTTGCCCAGCATATAGCCCACGCCGGCGTCGCCGGTTACCGCCACGCACTGCCGCTGCGGGTAGGCCAGCTTCGCCGCCAGCGCCGCCGCCAGCCCAAAGCCCAGCGTGGAAATGTTGCCCCAGCCCAGGAAACCCCGGGGAATCAGCGTGTCGTACACCGTACTCAACTGGTCGCGGGTGTTGCCGGAATCGTGCGTCACAAACGAATTATGCGGGTCCAGCGCCTGCATCATATCGCCATACACCCGGTAGGGATTGATGGGCGTGTCGTCGGAGGCCATCACCTCCCGGTACTGGGCCAGGCCCCGGTCGCGGGCGTCCTTGACGGCGGCGGCAACGCCATCAGACGGACGGCCGGCGCCGGCCGTGCGGTCGGATATGGCATCGGACAGGGCCTGCAAGGTGAACCGGGCGTCGCCGATGACGGCGTGATGCGTCGGATAGATGCGGTTCAGATAGAACTCGTCCAGGTTGCACTGGATGATGGTTTTGCCCGGCGCGTTGGGGATGCCGTGAGTGAACCGCCCCGGCGACAGGCTCGACCCCACCGCCAGGATGACGTCGCTCTTTTCCAGATACTCGATGGGATGCTCGCCGCGCACGCCGACGAACAGCGGGTGGTTCTCCGGAAAGGCGCCTTTGGCCTTGAGGGTGGTGATGACCGGCGCGTTGAGCAGCTCGGCCAGCGCGGTCAGCTCTGCCGATGCGCCGGCGTAAATGACGCCCTCGCCGGCGTAGATGAGGGGCGCAGCGGCGTCCAGCAGCAGGTCGGCGGCAGTGGCCACGTCCGACGGGTCGGGCGCCGACTTCCAGCCCTTGACGGGCGCATAGGGGTCGGCGGTTTCGTCAAAGATGCCGGCGGCGTCAGGCACGGCCAGCACCACCGGGCCGGGACGTCCGCTGCGGAGCATGGTGAAAGCGCGGCGCATAAACTCCGGCACGCGCTCCGGCCGGTCGATGTTGCCGTACCACTTGGTAACGGTGCGCAGGCTGGTATGCACGTCAAAAAGGGAGTTCTCGGTGCTGCCGGCAGCGATGCCGTCGGTGATGCACAGCATGGGCGAGTTGTCCTCAAATGCTTGGGCCAGCCCCGGATAAGAGTACTGCAAACCGGCGCCGTTGACGCCGCCCTGCACGGTGCAAACGCCGATGCGCTGGCCGCCGGTAACGCGGGAGAAAGCATCGGCCAGGGCGACGGCATAACGGTCGTCGCGCATCATAATCAGCGGCACGCCCTCGCGCCCCAAAGCATTATTGATGCGGCAAACGGGAAAAGTGGAAACCCACTCCACCCCCTCCTGCCGCAAAACCCGGGCAATAGCAGTAGCAACGTCAACACTCATTTTAGAACCTCGCTGGTGGGATAGGATGGCGATGGATTTAGGGGATTGTACCATCCCGCCGCTTGCCACTGCCGCCGTGGGCTGATAAGTTTATCCGTGCAATCGGATTCGTTGGCCCAAGCTTTGGCTACGCATGATTAGGGAGATGAGCAAATGGAACTAACTACGGCGCAACGGCAAGCGGTCGAATACAGCGAACGTAATCTCCAGCTCATTGCGTGCGCCGGTTCCGGTAAAACGGAAGTGGTGGCGCAGCGAATAGCGCACCTGTTGACAAAAGCCGACGCTGGTCGTTTGGAGCCGCGCAATATCGTGGCCTTTACGTTCACCGAAAAAGCGGCAGCGGAGCTGAAAGAGCGTATCGTCCGCCGGGCTGGCGAAGCCGCCGGCGGCGACATTACCGGCATGGCCGAGATGTACGTTGGCACCATCCACGGCTTTTGCCAGGAACTGCTGCAAAACGAAGTGCCCGAGTATCTGAAATACGAGGTGCTGGATAACGTTAGACAACGGCTCTACATCAATCGCAAGAGTAGCCTGACCGGTTTGACCAGCTCGACTAACCTTAATGGGAGCAGACTTAGGCGTTATATCAGCACGAGTGATTACATATCGGCGCTGGCGGTGCTGCGCGAGGACGAGGTTGCTCGGCAGAAAGTGGAGGGCTGTTCGGTGGCGGATGGGTTGGAAAAATATCGCGCTCAACTCGCTGCTGATTCGTACTTTGACTTCTCATCCCAACTTGATAACGCCGTTTCCGAATTGGAGCGCAACGATGAATTGCGCTCCCGGGTATCTGAGCGCATCAAGTACGTGGTTGTGGACGAGTACCAGGATGTGAACCCGATCCAGGAACGACTTGTGCGACTGCTGCATGACCTCGGCGCCGGCCTCTGCGTGGTAGGTGACGACGACCAGACGATTTACCAGTGGCGGGGCAGTTTCGTCGGCAACATTCTCAAATTTGAAACACGCTACCCTGACGTCAGACAAATCAGGCTTGAGGATAACTTCCGTTCGAGTGAGGGTGTAATCGACGCATCTCGCCGGTTCGTTAGAAAAGTCAGCCAACGGCTGCCGAAGGAGATGAAATCCGCAGAAGCGCAATCCTATGCGCCGGGCGATGTCGTCGCTTTGGCTTTTGATTCGCCGGAAGAAGAGGCCAATCACATTGCCGAAACAATCAAATCCCTGTATGGCGTTGCTTTTGACGACGGCGGTAATGAGCGTGGCCTGTCGTGGTCGGATATGGCAGTGCTGTTGCGCAGCGTCAAATCCAACGGCGCGGTTATTACCAAAGCATTGAAAGATGCTGAAATTCCATTCGTAGTTACCGGCCTCGCCAATCTTTTCGAAACCGACGAAGCCTGCGCAGCGCGGGACTTTTTCTATTTCATCGCCAACGAATCTCCCAACGAGCAGGAATTACGCCAATCGTGGGAAAACGCGACCCTCGGCATTACCAAGCAGAATATGGATAAGGCGTTGCGATATGCAAAAGAAATTCATGATAAAGTGTACGCCGAGGAAGGAGGAAATCCGCCGAGCATACAGGCCCTATTTCTGAGATTCCTCGAGCTTATACAGCTGCGGGAAGAGAAAGTTCCGGGTGAACGCGGTCAAGTCGTGCTGTTCAATCTCGGCAAATTCAGTCAGATAATCACTGACTGGGAATCTATCAACTTCAGCTCCAAGCCATTGGAATCCTTCCAGGGATTCGCAGACTTCCTGTACTACCAGGCTGAAGGCTCTTTCAGTGAAGGGGCCGATGATGTTGATTATCTAACGCCGGACGCGGTGCAGGTAATGACTGTTCACCAGGCAAAAGGCCGTGAATGGCCGGCAGTGTTTTTGCCAGCATTGCGCCGGAACAGCTTTCCCTTGCCTAACAGGCGACAGACCTTCTGGAATCTTATTCCAGAAAGTGCAATTGAAAATGCCCAACGCTACAATGGTTCCGTTGATGACGAGCGACGGCTCTTTTACGTAGCAATGACGCGGAGTAAAAAATTCCTGCATATGACGTGGGGGCCAAAAGGCACTCAAGGTTATCATGCCTACAAATCCGAATTTTGGGATGACGTCCTGGTGTCAAAGTTTGTGCGGCGGCACAAACCGGATTACACCAACCGAAACCGCCTCCCGGCCATGCCACGGGCATCCGTCGCGAACGTCGAGTTCTCGTTCAGCGACCTGAAGTATCTGTATGAATGCGGATACCAGTTCAAGTTGCGGGTGCTCTACGGCTTTGACAACCCAATCGCCCTGCCACTTGGCTACGGCAAGTCCCTCCATGATGCCCTTGCGGAAGTCCATCAACGCGCTATGCGAGGCGAGGTAGTGACCGCGGCCGATACGCCTGAGCTGGTCGAACGGCACTTGCGCATACCTTATGCCTTTGGCGAGGTGCGCAAACGACTGGAGCAAGCAGCCCATCGCGACATTTCTAACTACATCAACGACCGCAGGGATGACCTACAGCACATCGAGTTTTCCGAACAAGCCGTTGAGATTCACTTGGACGACGGCGTGCGCATCAAAGGCCGCATTGACCTGGTGCGCCGTACTGATACCGGCGAGACAACCATCGTCGACTTGAAGTCTAATGAACACAGCCAGCAAGAAGAAGCAACCGAAGCGCAGCTGCACACCTACGCCCTTGGTTACAAAGAACTCACCGGACGGGATGTAGATTTCGTTGAGATCTACGAGTTAGCAGAGCGGCGTGCGAAACCGCGCCCGGTGGACGAATATTTCATCGACGATGTTCGTGAGAAGACGCAGGCAGCAGCAACTGCATTGCGCCAGATGCGGCTTGATCCGACTCCGGCCACGCAAATATGTCGGCGTTGTGACTTATCATTGCTTTGCAGCGCAAGCCGCGCCTGACACGCTGTGCCAGGCTATGGTGATTGACGTTCTCCGGTATGGCAGCGTTCCGTTTTGGGTGGTTTAGTTCGCCTGATGTCATTCTGAGCGCAGCGAAGAATCCCGATGACGTAGTGGTGACCGCCTGGCGGTTGACAGCCTTACGGAGGCTTTTGCTACCATTTGCGCTGAAACCCGGCGGTTTGTTTCCCGATGCCGCCGGTTCGCCTGCATTATGACTACCGCCGCCACTGAGAATGACATCGCCCGGCGCATTGTCACCGTCCTGCATGATGGGATGCGCGACGTTGCCGACCGGGGGCCGCTGCTTAATGAGGCGGCTACCCTGTCGCTGCTGATACGGCCGGCCCTCGAGGCCCTGGGCTATCCGGAAACGCACCGGGCGCCGGAGTATGGCGAGGCGGGCAACCGTCTGGATGAAGCCTGCTTTCTGAATCCCGTTACCGCCAGCCCCGGCCACGCCGCCGTTATCGTGGAGGCCAAGCAGTGCGGAACCGACTTTGACCGCACGACGCCCGGCCGGCCCAGTAACACTTCTCCCGACCGGCAGATACAGCGTTACCTAAAGCAACACTCGGCCAGCGGGCCGAATACTCTCGGCGTCCTCACCGACGGCATCAAGTGGCGCATCTACCGGCGCGCCGGCAGCGCCGCCAACCCCGACGTGGAGTTTATCGTCGAGCACAATCTGGCGCCGCTGGCGAACGCCGGGCAGACTGCGCTGGCCGACTTTGACGCCGACGTCCGGGAACGCTTGCAGGACTTGGTAGAACGGCTGGCGCGGGACAATATCCATTATCGCACCGTGCCCAGTCGTATTGTGGAGCGCGTCAATCCGGCTGACCAGTTGTTTGCCGCCATTGCCGATAACTTGCTGCCGGACTATATCGTGCGGCAAATGACTAACGAACCGGGCGCGGTTACGCAGTCTAATATCAATGACGATGCCAACCTGCTAGGCATCCGCAAAGACGCCCACGACAATGACTGGCAAGTCTATTCCTACAACCGGGGCATTGCCATCCGGACGGAGAATCCAGGGGAGAATCAGACGCTGGCCGGCCGGCGCGCCGTAATCGCCGCCGTCCGGTTCCATCCGTCCCGGGGGGTGAGCCGGCCGGATGCGGCCCTGTGCGCGCGCATCTTTGCCAGCGCCGACGCATCCGGCACCGCGGTGGTGTTCGCCTACGCCGGCGCTCCCGACAGCGGCCTTGAGGCGCGGCTGGCCGTGGCCGGCGGCGGGCAGGTCAATATGACGGCCGCCTTTGACCCCACGCTGCCCTCCCCGTCGGCCCGCACCGCCATTGCCCAGCTGCTGCAAATGCTGCACAACCCCGACGACGGCCTCACTGCCGAGAAACTGCTGGCTCCGCTGGCCGCCGCCACGCTGCGCCAGAAGTTCTATAGCGAAGTCGCCCAATGGACGGGGCGAATGCAACAGGGCAAAACGCTGCCCCAGCGCCAGGCCGTTTTGCGGCATCTGGTGCGCGTCATGTTCGCCTGGATACTTAAAGAGGAGAACATCATCCCGCCGGAGCTGTTCGAAGCGGCTTTTGTCAACGCCAGCCTCCCCGACGCCGCTTTGTACCATCAAGACGTGCTGCGGTTCCTCTTTCACCGGCGGTTGGATACGCCCGGCCCGGTGCGTCCCGACCATCACGTGCACGCCATTCACAACGCAATGGAGTCGGCGCCTTTCCTGAACGGGTCGCTCTTTGCCGAGCATGGCGACGATGACGACCTGGACATTGCGCCGGCGGAATACTGGAACGCCGACGAGAAGTCGCCCGGCCTGTTCACCATCCTCTCCCGCTACCACTGGACGATGGACGAACACCGGCCCGGCGAGAGTGAGCAGACCCTTGACCCCGAACTGCTCAGCAACCTTTTTGAGCGGCTGATTACGCCTACCGAGGAAGGCACCGAACGACCGTCGCAACAACCCAACGGCACCTACTATACGCCCGCCGACGTTGCCGACGAGATGGTGAAAGACGCCCTGGCCGCCGCCGTCCGGGATTACGCGCCGGCCGGGGTTGCCGACGCGCAGCTGCTGGCCCTGTTTGGCGATGCCGACGAACCGCTGCCCGGACTAACCGCCGCGCAGCACGGCAAACTGACGCAGCGCATCAAGGAACTGCGGATTTTTGACCCGGCGGTTGGCTCCGGCGAATTCCTGTTCAGTATGCTGCTGGCGCTGCAACGGGCGCTGCGCAAGCTGGAACCCGACGCCGCCAACCCCGCCGCCGACATCATCAAGCGGCAGCTGGCCGGCCAGGACATTCACCCGCTGGCGGTGCAAATCGCCCGGCTGCGGCTGTTTATCGCCATCACCGCCGCCCGCCGCAACGACCCCGGCGACGCTCCCCTGCCCAACCTTGAGGCGCGCATCGTGTGCGCCGATACGCTGCAAACCATCGCCGACCCGCAGTGGCGCCCCGACCGCCCCGGCCAGCTGGACAGCGCCGACCCGGAACTCATCGCCGCCCTGACCGGCGTAGCCGAGAACCGCGCCCGGTGGTTTGACGCCCACACCGAGGACGCCAAGCAGAAACTGCTGACCCAGGACGGCGCGCTGCGCGACCGCCTCCGGCTGCTGCTCCACCAGAAAGGCGAACTGGCCAGCCAGGAACTAATCGGATTCGCCGAGTCGCCCCTCTACAACATCAACCCCACCCCCGCCCGCACCGACGCCCGCCTCCTATTCTACGAAACCCCCTGGCAAGGCTTTGACATCGTAATCGGCAACCCGCCCTACACGAAATTGAACGCGGCAACCCGCAAGACTTTGAAGGACGAAAAGCATTACCGGGCAACGAATGTCGGAGATACCTATGCTCTGTTCTGCGAAACCGGGTTGGCTCTGGCGAATCCCAATGGGGGCGTAGTTACAATGATTGTTCCGCTGTCTATCGCATTTGGTCAGCAGCAAAAGTCGCTGCGTGACAGGTTTGACGCACAATGCAAGTCCATAGCCCTGCGTCATTATGACAACCGCCCTGACACGACATTCAATATCAGCCCAACGGTTAAGTCTCCTGAAAACCGGCAACGGGCAACCGTCTTTACGGCTACCCTGGGCAGCGGCAACTTTGTAGTCAGTTCAAGCGGGCTGCAACGTTGGCCGGCAGCAGAACGGAAAGAATGCTTGGAACAGCGGACGACCACAGTATTGCCCGAACTAGGTTTCCATATAGACAAGCGGGTAGCTAGTCAGTGGTTACGCATACCTACGCGGGAAGTAGCCGATATGGTGGAGGCAATCGTAGAACAGACAAGGACTGTCGAAAGTTACGAAGATGCGTCCGGCACAGAAGGGCTGGCTTTTCCGCAAACAGCATACCAATTCATTGGCGTAATCCCAGAGGGAGTAATATCGCCGCGGAGAGATACCGTGCTGCGAGTGAAAGACCATGATACTTTGTGTCTGCTGATGGCGGCGTTGAATGGACACGTTGGTTATGCCTGGTGGTGGATGGTCGGCGATGGGTTTCATGTCAAACCCATCGCCGACCACGGGACTTTGACTATTCCAAATATATGTTCTAAAAATCCACAGCAAATGATCGCCCTCGGTCAGCAACTAATTGATGTCATACCGGAGTGCATCGTCGAAACGCCCAATCGCGGCACGGTCTGGCGCAACGTAAATTTCCATCGCAAGCCCGCCTTGATAGAGGAGCTGGACCGGCTGCACATCGCAGCGCTAGGACTGCCGGAGGAACCGCTGCTAACACACCTGCGAATAATGCGCTCCAGCAGCAGCTGGGACTACGGGCGGCAGTTGGGCTAGTTAGGTGGGCAGACGCCGCTGTAAGCCCAACCGCATTTTGCTATAATGGGCATCCAGTTGGATGGGCACAAAAGGAGGGAGCAACATCATGGCGCTTGCTGTAGAGGGCTTTGAGCATCTGACGCTGGACGACTTGCTGGAGGCTATCAACCCACCGCCGCCATCCGTTGAAGAACGGTTGCGGCGCGCGCTGGTTGTCACCATCAAAGGCTGGGAGGAAGGCCAGCTTACCGATGAGCAAGCGGCAGCCCTGATTACGGCGATAGTCAATGCCAATGCGAACCGCCAGATGAACGAAATGATTAGCGACTTTCTCACCCCGCGGCGCCGGCGCACGGGCCACCGCCGGTTTTTCTAGTAAGCAACGGTTGGGGTAAGAGCAGTCGGCGTTGAGTGACGGGTCGGGAGAGACGGAGTTGGCCTGGCTACGGTAAAATAGGGGTGTAAATTTGACGCCGGATTTGCTACAATCGGCAACCAGCCCAATATAGCTTGGGCTGAACGCAAGAGGAGGACACCAAAATGGCAGCCACCAGGGACGAGCATCCCCCCGTGTCCTGGGAGGATTTGCTGGCGGCTATCAGCCCGCCCGAGGCAACCGCAGAGGAAAACCTACGGCATATCATCGAAGTCGGTGCCAGCTTGCATCAGGAAGGATACATTACAAATGAGGAAATGGAAGACCTCATAAAGATAGCACTCGCGGTCGCTATAAATGACGAAGTGAATGCCGTGGTTACCGACTTTTTCTCACCAGGAAGCCGTGGGAACTACCGGTCGGGCTTTAACGACCGCATTTCGTTGATATAGCCGGAGTTATTTATGTCAACTAATCTGGACAAACCCGAGCAAGAGCCGTCAGAACACCCACAGATTGATCAAGGCGATAATGGGGACGGCGCAAATAGCGCGGAGACGGATGCCCAAGGGACGCTGATTCCCGTTCTAGTAGATATGCTGGAACGTTTGCCACCGGATGCTTTATCAAGTCTTCCGCCGGACGTGCGGTCGCGCTTGGAGTCGCAAATTCGGTCAAGAACGACGCAAATCTTTAGCGCTACATCGTTGTCAATGGCACCGGGTAGAACAGTCAATCCAGTCACGTCCCAGATAGGCCCTCAGCACATCACCGAAATTATCAACCAGCGAGGACGCAGCTCAGATCAGGAACATAACTTCAAGAAATGGCTGCTCGTTTTTGCTGGGTTCATCGTGCTGGTGCTATCTGGCATCATCGTCTTTATGACCATCAACGAAAGGCCCGACTTGGTGCGCGAAATTATATCCGGCTTTGGCGGCTTGCTTATTGGCCTGGTTGGTGGCATCGGCAGTGGCTATGGATACGCCAGACGTCGCCGCTAGGCGTGGTGTTACGACCAGCGATTTTGATTAGGAAGCAAGGCATTGACTGATGGGCCCTCTGGGATGGAGTTAGCCTGGCTACGATAAAAACAGGGGTGTATATCGGCCGCCGGACTTGCTACAATCGGCAGCCAGCCTGATATTACTTGGGCTGAACGCAACAGGGTATCAGCCCGGATACGAAATGCAGGGGATGATTGACGACGCTTTCTCCCCCCAAATGGGCAGCCGTTCCGGTAATACCCCACGTCGCGGCTTTTCCCTGTTTTAGCAGAAGTGCATTATGCCGGATGAGCAATTGGCGGCTTAATCGCCGGCGCATTCGGGGGCTACGGTTACGCCAACCATTCCCGATAAACGCTCTCAGCAACGGCAAAACCACCTCTCCCGCCGTACACTACGGCGGGCTTGCCTTGCCCCATCCCCTGCTGCCTGCTACACTGCCGCCATCTATCCATCCATCTGTCCCCCCGCACCCGAACCCCTACCCCCCGCAAGGAGAGGCCGCGTTATGTTGATTGGCCATTTTACTGAGCAGCCCTGGCAGGATGAGAACTCCGGCTTGATGGGCACGCAGAGCGTTGACTTGGGTATTTCCAACAGCCATTACCGCCCGGCGGTTGGCGCTCAGCTTTACAACCGCTACCTGGACGAGAAGGTTTATGCCGAGGAGATGGGCTTTGATGCCGTTATGCTTAACGAGCATCATTCCACGCCTTTCTGTATGCAGGGCGTTACCAACGTCGGCGCATCCATCCTCGCCCGCATCACCAACAAGGTGAAAATCATCATCCTGGGCAACGTGCTGCCCATCTGGGACGACCCGCTTTGGCTGGCCGAGCAGCTTTCCATGATTGACATGATTTCTCACGGCCGGCTGGTGTCGGGGTTTGTGCGCGGCGGCGGCCGGGAGAGCTGGTCGCACAACTCGCCGCCGCACTTCAACCGGGAGCGGTTTGAGGAAGCCCACGACCTTATCATCAAGGCGTGGACCGACCCCGGCCCCTGGCGCTGGGAGGGCAAGCACTTCCACTATCGCTACGTCAATCCCTGGGCGCGCCCGTTGCAGGAGCCGCACCCGCAGGTCTGGATTCCGTCCACCGTGTCGGTGGAGACGGTGAAGTGGTGCGCCGAGAAGCGCTATCCGCTGGTGCTGCTGGCCACCAAGCTGGAGCCGACCCGCGAGGCGTTCCAGCTCTACCACGACACCGCCGCCGAGCATGGCTACGAGTCCGGCACGCAGAACGTGGCTTATCTGTGGAAAGTACACGTTGACGAAACCGAGGAGAAGGCCGAGGAAGTGGCCCGCAAGTATCTGTCCGGCGTGAGCAATCCATTCCTGGCCGGCAACGAGGGCGGCATCAACCCCGCCATTATGAACCTGCCCGGCCACACCTCCCGCAACTCCCGGCGCCTGTCCGCGTCGGCTTTCGGCCCCGCCGGACGCTTTGGCACCAACCGGCGCCCCTACGAGGACCAGGTTGCCGACAGCACCATCATCGCCGGCACGCCCAAGACGGTGATTCCCAAGATTCGCGAGGTGCTGGAATACCTGCGGCCCGGCAGCGTGTTTTTCTGGGACGGCGACGGCGCCATGACCCACGAGGACCAGATGCGCAGCCTGCGGCTGATGGGCGAGGAGGTCATCCCCGCCGTCCGCGAGATGGGCAAAGAGCTGGAGCTGTACTCGCCCTTTGAGGTGGACGCCTCCACCAACCGCCCCATCGTGGACAACGCCGCCACCGCCACCAACACCGCCGACTAACCCGGCGCGGTTACGGACTGAACGTCACCCCCAATGTCATTCTGAGCGCAGCGAAGAATCTCGACGAGGCAATGCACACTTTGAGAGAAAGGCCGTTGCTACGTCATCGAGATTCTTCGCTGCGCTCAGAATGACATTGGGGGATGATGGGGGGTTGTACCGTTTTGCCGGTAACGCCTTAGGCTACGGCAACCCGCCGCCCCTCGTCGCTGGACTGGCGGATGGCGTCGATGAACTGGTGCAGGCTTACGGCGTGGTCAAAGTCGGGCAGCGGCAGCTCGGCGCTGGCGGCGCCCCGGATGGCGGCGGCGAAACGGCTGTACAGCTGGCCTACGTTGTAGGCTTCGGTAGCCGGCATCTCCGGCGCCAGGATTAAATCCTCGGCGGCGACTAAATCCTGCAAGTCGTTGCTGCCGTCGCGGGCGCCCCGGATGGCAACCTCTTTCAGCTGCGGCGAGTCCAGCGACACCGCAACCAGCGTGCCTTTGTCGCCGTAGATTTCCATGCGGTAGCCGCTGCCGGCCCAGGGGGTGCTGCCGATTTGCACGGACGCCACGCCGCCGTTTTGCAGGTTGCCGCTGACCAGAATGTTGTCCGGCGACGTAGCCGCCAAATCCTGTCCGGTGTCGGTTTCGTGCCAGGTGGTGGCCTGCGTGCTGACGACGGTGGCAACGTCGGCAAAGTCGCCCACGATGCTGCACAGCGCATCGATGGTATGGCCGCAGGCGATGGTCAAAGTGTGGGCGCCCAGCGCGTTGTCCCGCTGCCAGGTGCGCCCGGAGTTCCGGGCCAGCACGCCCTCGCGCATCAAGCGGACGTGGCACGTCATCACCCGCCCCACGTAGCCGTCGGCAACCAGATTGCGCAGGTGAGCGACGGTCGGGTTGGCCCGGGCTTGCAGTCCTACCGCCGTCTTGACACCTTGCCGGCGGGCCGCGCCGGCCATCTCGACAGCCTCGGCGGTAGTGCGGCCCAGGGGCCACTCGGTGAACACGTGCTTGCCGGCCCGCAGCGCCGCCATCGTCGGCTCGTAGTGGCTCGGCACCCGCAGGGAGATGGTGGCGGCGTCCAAATTGCCCTCCGCCAGCATCCGGTTGTAGTCGTCGTAAGCGGCGCCGGCGCTGAAAGCGGCCATCGCCTCATCCGCCGATTCCTGCCGGGTGGTACACACGGCGGCCAGGTCAAAGTCGGGATGGGCGGCCAGCGCCGGCAGATGCGCGCGCGGCGACCAGCCCTGGTGAATGTTCGCGCCAATCAGTCCGATGCGGATGGGCTGCTGCGTAGTCATGGCAATGCCTCCTGGGGGCGAATGGTTAGGCGTGGCGATTATCATTGGATTGCTGACGATTGGATTGACGACATAGGATTGATGGGCGTAATCCTAGCACACCGGCGGCAGTCCATCGCGGCCGGAGTGGTACAATCGCAAACTGATACCATCGGCAACCGTTATCGTCGGAAACCGTTATCATTGGAGAACAACACTATGCAGATTGGCGCTATTTTCCCGCAGACTGAGATTGGCCCCGATGCCGGCGCGATTCGGGAGTACGTGCAGGCGGTGGAGGGGATGGGGTTTGACTACCTGTTTATTGCCGACCACGTGCTGGGCGCCGACCCCGCGCACCACCGGCACGTGCAAGACCACTACTACACCCACCACAGCGTCATCCACGAGTCGCTGACTACCCTGGCGTTCACCGCCGCCATCACGTCCCGCATCCGCCTGATTACCGGCATCCTCATCCTGCCCCAGCGCCAAACCGCCCTGGTCGCCAAGCAGGCCGCCGAGATTGACGTACTCAGCGGCGGCCGACTCACTTTGGGCATCGGAGTGGGCTGGAATCACGTGGAGTTTGAGGCCCTGGGCGAGGACTTTACGAATCGGGGCCGCCGCTCCGAGGAGCAGATTGACCTGCTGCGCGCCTTGTGGACGCAAGAGGTGGTGGACTTTGAGGGGCGCTGGCACACAGTGCGGGCCGCCGGCATCCGCCCCTTGCCCGTCCAGCGGCCCATCCCGGTGTGGTTTGGCGCCGGCGGCACGGCCGGCCCGGTGCCCCGCGACGTCGTGCTGCGTCGCATCGCCCGGATGGGCGACGGCTGGTTCCCCAGCTTTGGCCCCGACGACACCGCCCGCGCGGTGCTGGACAAGATGGGAACCTACATCGCCGAGGCCGGCCGGCAGCCGTCCGACGTGGGCCTGGCCGGCCGCCTGCGGATGCCCGGCAAATCGCCGGAGGAATGGCAAGCCGAGGCCGAGGGCTGGCGCAGCATGGGCGCCACCCACCTGATGGCCGAGGCCCGCCGCGGCCCCCTCAGCTCCGTTGACCAGCACATTGAGGCAATGCGCCGGTTCCGCGAAGTCATCCCCATCGGTTGGGGCCGGTAACGGCAGGACGGATACCGGCCCAAGCGCTCTACCGGGAGCCGGTGCTGTAAGGGGTGTCGCCCAGCGGGTGTTCGGCCCACTTGCCCGCCTCCACGGCGGACAGGAAATCGGACACCAGCTGATTGAACAGGGCGGGTTCCTCCAGGTTGATGGCGTGGCCGCATTGGGGCAGCGCGGCCAGGCCGCTGCGGGGGATGTGCCGTTTCAGCATAATGCTCGGCTCCACGCAGGGGTCGTCCTCATCGCCAATCATAATCAGCGTCGGCACTTGCAGCGCGTTCAGCTGCGGGATTAGACGGTCGATGGTGGGGCGTGTCAGCTGGACGCCGCGAAAGGTCAGGGCGGCGCCGCGTGCGTTGTGGGACAGCAGCAGGCGCATGAATTCGTCGTAGCCGCGCGGGTCTTTGCGCCGCAGCTGCACCCGCGTGGGGCCGCTGCCGTAGTCTTTCATCACCGGCGGCGTCCCCTCGGCCAGCAGCCGGGCCGCCATCGCCTCACCGCCGGCGCGAAACGCCGCGTTGTGCGTAGTGCCCGAACCCGCCGACGCCACGATGATGGCCTGGCACCGCTCCGGATAGCGCAGCGCAAAGTTGAGCGCCACGTTGCCGCCCATGGACAGCCCGCCGATATACGCCTGCTCCAGCCCCAGATGGTCCATCAGACGACGCAAGTCCTCGATGGTGATGTCCTGCGAATAGGCCGCCGGGTCGTCCGGCACGTCCGACGGCGGATAGCCCCGGTCGTTGTAGGTAATGACCCGGTAGCGGTGGCTGAAATAGCGCACCTGTTGCTCCCAACTCTCGTAAGACCCGGCAAACTCGTGGCTCCAAATCAGCGGAAACCCCGCGCCGGTGGACTGGTAAAAAATACGCACGCCGTCGGAATCAAACGTAGGCATCGGTATGCTCCAACATCAAAGATGACCTTAACTCGCCTCATTAGTCGTTTTCCCGTCCTGCCATTCTAACCCCAATGTCATTCTGAGCGCAGCGAAGAATCTCGATAGCGTAGCGCACACTTTGGGGACAACGCCGCTGCTACGACATCGAGATTCTTCGCTGCGCTCAGAATGACATTATCAGACCGGGAAAGTTAGCCCCTTTCCTCACGGAGAGGGGCTATGCTTGCCAACGGTTCGCCGGGCCTATTCGTTGGGCGTCAGGGCCAGCGAGCGGATTTCGCCGAACTCTTTTTGCAGCTTGTCCCAGCGGTTGCCGCCGTCGCTGCTGACGTACACGTAGCCGTAGATGCTGGCGGCCACCATCACGTCGGGCACGTGGTCGCTGGCCGCGAACCAGTACACCACCGAGTTGGGCGTGGCCGACAGCTCCGGAGCGTCCCACGACGCGCCGGCGTCCCGGGTGCGGCGGATGGCGCCGGTAACCCCGGGGATAGTGTCGCCGTTGCCGACGAACATCACGTTAGGATTGTCGGGCTTGATGACCATACCCCGGCAGTAGGAACGGGTGTCCTCGGCGTGGAACCGGGGAAACTCGTGCAGCTCCCAGCTCTCGCCCTCGTCGCTGCTGGTGGAGATGCCAAAGGGCGTGGTGCAGTAGATGGCCGACTCCGGGCCGGGCTTGAGGGCCATCCCGTGGATGTCGCCGTGGAACGGGTCGGGGCCCAGGTCGGGCAGACGCGTCCAGTTGTCGCCGCCGTCCAGGCTGCGATACACGCCGTCCACCTCAATGCCCGCCCACACCGTGCGGGTATCGCGCGGGTCAACGATGATGTTGGTCGTGCGCGGAATCCCGATGGGACACGGCATCCGCACGCCCAAGTCCAGCGACTCCCACGACTGGCCGCCATCCCGCGAGCGGAAAGCGTTGGGCCGCGTGCCGACAAACACCGTGTCGCTGTCGTCGGGGTCGATGCCCACCGACCAGATTTGCAGGTCGTCCATCGGCGACTCGACGTACTCCCAGGTAAAGCCGTTGTCGTTGGAGCGGAACAGCCCGTTGTCGGAACCGGCGTAGATGCGATGCCGGTCGTTAGGGTCAACCGCCAGCGCGCGGATATTGCACTCGGTGGGCAAGGGATTGCGGATACGGTTCCAGCTCTCGCCACCATCGGGGCTAACCGAAAGCCCACCCCCAACAGTGCCAACGCTGATAGTGTAATTGCCAGCCATAACAACCTCCTCAAAAGCAAAGCGCACAAAACGCAAGCAAAACCAACCGGCGGCCAAACGCCGCACCGGGGGCATAATAACATAACGGAGAGCGCCCTGACGGACTACCCGCCCGTTTGCGCCGCAAGTTTGCGCTTGCGCCGTGCACGGCTATAATGGCGCTGCTTTCAATCAGTCAGTGCGGGTACAGGAAAGATAGATTGCTGGATTTAAACGACTTGCTTGCCGGCCAGCCCGGTCTTACTCCGGAATCCGGCGGCGGGATGGCGCAGTGCGCCGGCGTATGCCTGGAATCGCAAGGCCATACCAGCGGAACCGAACTCGTTGTGCGAGGCTATATCGGAAACAATCATATTTTAGAATGGCCGACGGTTACCGACCAGGTTCGCCGAACTTGGGCAGACCTCAGGGAAGCCACGGAGAACGGCGCAGAAGGCATCGCAATTTTGCTGACCCGGCAGGAAATCGGTTACGCCACAATCGAGCGGGCCGCGCTAGGCACCCGCATTGACCGCTGGCTGGGCGACGAATCTGACGCACCCTATTTCCAGCGCAAGGCAAGGCTGGAGATTTCCGGTATCCTTCAGGGTAACGACAGAGAAATCAGGAGTAGATTACGCGAGAAAACGAACCGGCTTGCCCTCTCCAACAATAGGCTGCCGGCCTATGTCATCGTAGTCGAGTTCAGTCGCCCGCTTGCCGAGGTTGCCCGAAATGAGCAGCGCTAACACCCCCCACAATCAGGCCATGGACCTCGTGGAAGCAGCGATTCTGGCACGAGCCCAGGGCAATACCGAACAGACCACCCGCCTTTACGCTCAAGCGCTGGAACTGGAACTCGCCGCCATCAGAGAACTGGAGGAGCAGGACGAGCGCACCGAACCCACCTGGTCAGTGCTCCACCGCAGCGCCGGCTGGATGGCATTCAACAGCAAACAGTTTCGCCGTGCCGAAAAGCTGGCCTGCAAAGCCCTCGCCGGCGAACCACACCCGGAGATTGCCGAGGAACTGCGCGAACTACTAGCCGCATCCCAAGCCCAACTACGCCCGGAACAAACCGCCAAAGCCCCGGCAGCCGATTAAGCCCGTTTGCGCCGCAAGTCAGTCCGGCTATAATGGCGCCGGATGATGCTGCGCCGATGCTTGACTTGAACGAACTGAGCGCCGGCAATGTCCCGGCCATCACCCCGGCGATGGGCGCCGCGCTGGCCGAGGCCGGCGGCGTGTGCCTGGAATCGCAGGGCCACACGCCGGGCGTCCGCCTTACCGTGCAAGGCTACCACGACGGCAGCTACCGGCTTACCTGGCATCCGGCCAGCGAGCAGGCCCGCAACTTGGCCTATAATGATGCGGAGCGCACTACCGAAACCGGCGCTTTGGGAGTCGCGATTCTGGTTGTCCAGGCCGAAACCGGATACGCTGTTCTGGAGCCGTCCCGCAGAGGCACGGGTTTTGATTACTGGCTGGGGATAATGTCCGGCGGCGGTATCGAGTACCGGGCCGGCCTGGAAATATCCGGCATCCGGAATGGCGATGCCGCTGCTATCAGAGCGCGCGTCAGGGAAAAGCTGCGGCAGGCTAACCGGCGTGAACATCCGCACTTGGAGACCTATGTCGTCGTGGTAGAATTCGGAAATCCCCTCGCCGAGGTTCAGAGAAATGAACGCCCTTGATGAATTGCACAGCAAGGCTATGGAAGCGGCGTTTTTCGCCGACCTGGCCCGGAAACGCGATGGCGACGAGGCAAAGGCGTCGGAGCTGTTCGCCCAAGCCCTCGACCTGGAGCTCCAGGCCCTGGCGGAAATAACCGAACCCAATGAGCCGCGAAACTCGGTGCTCCACCGTAGCGCCGGCTGGCTGGCCCTGGACTGCAACCAACCCCGCCTAGCCGAGAAACTAGCCTGCAAAGCCCTCGCCGGCGACCCACCACCCCCCATCGACGAACAACTCCGCGAACTACTAACCGCAACCCACGCCCAACTACGCCCGCAGCACACCGCCACCGCCCCGGCAGCCGGCTAAGACCGGCCGTGTTATGGCAACACCCCCCGACAGTAGGCGAATTTAGTCACCTGCTTGTCGTGAAACTCTAGATGCCGAGCCGTTGATTGGCAAGCACGGCTACTATGTTAACCGTTGAGATGGTAGCCTCTAAACAAAGTGCGGCGGTGCGCCAGTCTGCGGTTCGCTTGTGCTGCAATCCAACTGCCAGACGGAGGGCCGCTTTAGCATAAGCACGGGCTTCTTCATTCGTTCCACCTGACAGTTCTGCGCTAAAGAATGCTTCGAGCATTCGGTTTGCATCAGTGTCACTGGGAGTCTTATTGTCTGATGTCTTGTGTCGCTCCGGGCAATAGACCTCTTGGGCTACGGAAATTAAAACTTCACGGCAAAAAAGTCCGACAGCTTGGTAATGTGCTTCTATCCTGGCAGTTCGAAGCATATCGCGAGCTTCCCCGATCTCTCGCTCCACTTTCTCCCAGCCGGTAGGTTCATCGAAAAGTTGTACTCGCTGTCCCACCTTGTGAGAAGCGTAAACGGGTTTCCCCGAAATTTGCTGGGCCGCCACGATTGACCATCCGTCGGCTACTAAATGGCTATTATACGCAGCCACGAGCCTATTTACTTCATCTGCATCGGGCCTGACTACAGGATGAACAGTTTCGCAGAGGAAACGCAAAAGTTCGTTATCCGGGGCGTACAGAAGGTTGAATCTGCTATCGGTGAAAACCCAGTCGTCACGCCAATCGATGAAAACGGCGCGGTGTTGCATAATATCTCCCGCTGCGTTTGCCCTCCTATTATCTGTAGAGCGCATGGATGTAAGATCATAAAGCCTTCCAAGGAATTCGTCCTCTCGCAATACCCCTGCCCAATTTATTCCGGAAATCGTCAAGAAGTCAATAATCGCGCGTCGCGTAACTTCTGAAACCTCATGCTGGTTCATAATCAGATAGCTCCTTACTCTACACCCGAATTGGGGTTGTGGTTATTTCAATTCCCCATATAGGATGATACACGATCGTTTTTGTTTTCGCAATAATATGCGAAGTCCCGGTCTCTACGACTATCCTACTACTGCGTATCAACGAAGATAATCATTACCCAATGCCACCAGCCAGCGTGTACTGCCCAGCCGCATCATCCCGTATCAGCCGCATCCTGTCCAGCGGGGCGGCTACCTGCAACGGTAACGCGAGCTCCGGCAGACGCTGGTCTTTGCGCGCCAGGATTTCATCAATGGTGGCAGCTTGCAATTTAGGGTAAGTGCGGCCAAGTATGTCAACGTCGCCGGCGGTTTCCAATTCGCGCCGCATCCCGTCGGTGATAGGGTAGGCTGTCACCAACGCCCCGGCTATTACGCCCTTTTCACTTTCCCGCTCAACTGTGCCTCGCAAATCGCGCACCATCGCCGGGTTCAAGTGCGTACCGCCTTTCACTGATACTACCACAAACCGCCATTGATTCCGGCCAACAGCGATTGGGATTAGCCCGTCAATGCCGGTATCACCACCCCCACGCCGCTCGCTGTAAGGGCGGCAGCCGTCAATCAGGCTGAGGGCGGCCCGCTCGAACTCCATCGGGTTATCAGCCGCCAGCAGCCTCCAGTCTTGCGACGAAGCCGGCATTCCGGTTACGGTGAAATCGGCGCCCAGCGATGACGCCTCAAAACGCGCCTGCAAAACTGGCAGTGCAAGCGCTGTGATGTCAATGCCAATCCAGTTGCGGCCTAATTCTTCGGCGGCGTGGCAAGCGGTGCCGCAACCACAGAATGGATCCAGCACCGTATCGCCGGGATTGCTGGATGCTCTGATGACGCGGCGTAGCAAGTCCAGCGGCTTTTGAGTAGGATAGCCAAGTTTCTCGCGGGAGAAACTCTTTATCATTATGGAATCAAGGACATCAGCCCGGTTGCAGTTCCAAGTATCCTCAATGGGGATGCCCTGACCTGTTGGCAAACTGCCATCCCGACGAGTGTACCCTTCTGGGTATGGTATGTATTCCTTGTTGAAAGTGAACTGGTTGCCCAACGCATAGTAAAGGATGGTGTCGTGGTTGCGAATCCAGCCTTTCTTACGGGTTTTGAAACCGGAAACCCATCCGATGCGCCAGATGATTTCGCTGCGTAGCTCTCCTCTGACCGGGTAAAATACCGCGTCCATCATTACTTTGAGGTAATGGCTGGCAGTCGGGTCACAATGCAGGTAGATACTGCCGTTGGGTTTGAGAACCCGGCGCATCTCAACTAGGCGGATAGTCATTCTGGAGAGGTAAGCCAGCATACCGCACTCCCCAAGAATCGTGCGCATCGCTTGCAGCTTGGCCCCAATGTCGGGCGTTTCCTGGCAAACTTGGTCAAATTCACGCCGTGCCTCCGGCCCCCACTGCCAAGTATCCTCAAATGCCCGTACCTGCGATTCGGCGGGACCGGCTCCGTCAGGGCCACTGAACAGCATATTGTAAGTTGCGTCGGACTTGAACGGCGGGTCCAGATAAATCAGGTCCACCGAATCGTCAGCGATGTGCTGTCGCATCACTGCCAAATTGTCGCCGTAATAAAAATGCCCTGCCATAATCAGTCGCTCCCTGTTGGCCTAATTCTACTTACGTTGCCGTTGCATCGCAAGCGAATAATGCCAGAGATTCCCCCCCTACGTAAACGGCGTCGGCATCATCCCCACCGGCACTTCTATCAAGGCCGGCGCCTCCACCGCCAGTGCCTCTCGCAGCGCCGCCTCGAGCCCCTCCGGCCCCTCGGCCCGCATCCCCCTAACCCCATACGCCTCGGCCAGCTTCACGAAGTCGGGGTTGTGGAGGGCGGCGCCTATGGTGCGGCCTTGGAATTGGTTGACCTGGTCGCGCAGGACGTTGCCGTAGGCGTTGTCGTTGAATACTACGGCTATTGCGTTGATGTTGTGCTGCGCGGCGGTGGCCAGCTCTTGCGAGTTGAACAGGAAGCCGCCGTCGCCGCACAGGGCGACTACCGGACGGTTGGGCTGCGCTACTTTTGCCCCCAGCGCGGTGGGCCAGGCGTAGCCCAGGTTGCCGGAGTAACTGGACGTGATGAACGTGCGCGGCTCGTAGGTCGGCCAAAAGGCGCGGGCGTAGTAGCCCAGCTGCGTCATCCCCGACACCAGGATGCCGTCGTCCGGCACGGCGGCGCGGACGGCGGCCAGCAGCGACTCCTGCGGCTCCGGACGCCGCGCCGTCTGCCGGCGGCGGTCGCGCAGGGCGGCCGTCTCGGCGGCAAAGGACGGGCGGGACGCGCCGCCGTCGGACGCGGCCAGGCGGGAGTCCAGCTGCGCCAGCACCGTGCGGGCGTCGCCGTTGACGCCGTAAGTGTCGGCGTAGTTGCGCCCCAGCTCAGCGGGGTCAATGTCAACTTGCACCACCCGCTGGCCGTCCAGCCAGGCCGGAAAAGCCAGGCGGGTGCCCACCGCCAGAATGACGTCAAAGTTAGGTTCCTCTTTGGCCACGGGGTCGTTGCGCAGCCGCAGCGCGCCCAGCGCCAGCGGGTGCCGGTCGCTGATGGCGCCCTTGCCCTCGGCGGTGGTAACCACCGGCGCTTGCAGCCGCTCCGCCAGCCGCGCCAGCTCCGCCGAACCATCAGATGATATGACGCCGCCGCCGGCCCAAATCAGCGGACGCCGCGCCTCATTCAGGATGCGGGCGGCCTCGGCAACCTGCTCGTCGGACGCCGCCAGCCGGGGATAGCCCTCGGCTTCCAGCAGCGACACCGACCCGGCCTCGGCCATGGTCTCTGGCGGCATCTCAATTTCCACCGGACGGGGCCGCCCGGTAGTCAGCTGGCGAAACGCCTCGTGGACGGCCGCCGGCGCCGCATCGGGCGTCATAATGCGCTCCACGTACTTGGTGATGGGTCGAATGGCGTCCTGCTGGTCGTTCACCTCGTGCAGCATCCCCCGGTCCACGCCAATCAGGTCGCGCTCAATCTGCCCGCACACCACCAGCACCGGAGACGACGCCGAGTAAGCCGTGCTCAGCCCGGCCGAAGCGTTGAGCAGGCCCGGCCCCGGCACCATCAAAGCCGTACCCACGCCGCCGCTGGCCCGCGCAAACCCGTCGGCCATATAAGTAGTAGCCTGCTCGTGGCGAGTAGTGATAAACCGGATGCCCGGCTCATCGTTGAGCGCATCCATAGCGTGATAAAGCTGCACGCCAGGCAGTCCAAAGATAACCCGAACCCCCTCCCGATACAAAGAACGCATCAGAGCCTGGCCGCCGGTCATAATGGGCATTTTGCCACCTTCCTGAAAGTGTTAGTGAATCAAATGACTGATTGATTGCGCCGCACCGCCGCGCAACGCCGCCCAACATAACACAAGGCGCTGCCCCTGTCATAGCACGCCGGCAACATGGTATTCCTAATGTATGCTGGGATTGGATATAATGGGGATTGTACTCGGTTGCCTGAGGTGCAATGATGGTTCGCCCGCGCGCTTATCGCCACGATGTCCGCTGTCCGGACTGCGGCTCCAACTGGATGGCCAAAGCCGGCCATAGCAAGGGTCGGCAACGCTATAAGTGCGGCGACTGCGGCCGTACCTATCTGCCGGAAGGGGCGTATCATCGTCCGGGGCCGGCGCTCAGAGAGGCGGGGGTGCGGATGTACCAGGACGGCAGCAGCGTGAGCGCGGTGAGCCGGCACACCGGGTACAGCGTTCCGGCGGTGCTGGGGTGGCTCAAAAAGGGGGGGGCCAGGCATTGACCGGGCTGCGGGAACGGGGACGGCAGCGGCGGTCGGGCGCGGGGGAGTGGCAGCTGGCGGCGGTGATTGCCTGGGACGAGATGTGGACTTACTGGGGAGTGCGCCGGGGGGATAAACGGGAGGACTGCTGGATCTGGACGGTGGTGGTGGAGGAAAAAGATGGCCGTCGCTGGGTGGACTTTGAGGTGGGCGACCGCAGCGAAAAACCTTTCCTGCGGCTGTACGAGCGGCTGCCGGAGGCGGAGCGGTATTGCAGCGACGGGTATCCGGTGTACGGCTGGCTGCCGGCAGACCGGCACGAGGTGGGGAAGTACGGGCCGGTGAACTGGAACGAGGGTCTGCACTCGTGGCTGCGGAGCAAGCTGAACCGGCTGGTGCGACGGACGAAAGGCTACAACAAAAGCGTGGCGATGCTGGTGTATTCCATCGCGCTGGCCTGCTGGTACGCCCGGGGCGGACGCTGCCAATTCAATACACGCACATATTAAGAATACTGTTTTGCGCCTTGCTTAAACGCTAATTTACAAAATTGCGGTATGCGTTGCGCCGGATTCAGGTTAGAGCCGAGGTCGACAATTTGCGGCCTGGCAGCGGGCCGGGTTGGAAATCGCCGAGCGGCTGGAGACCATCGCCCCCCGCGACAGCCTCCTCGCCGGCCACCTCTCCCATTAACCAGCGGGCGGCAGTTCTAGCTCAGCGGCGCTACCACCAAAGCGTGCGCTGCGCCGTCGCGATTTTTCGCTGCACTCAGAACGACAGTGAGGGTCAAAATGACAGCGCAAGGTGCGGCCGGCAGGGCAGCGGCCAACGGGCTAACCAACTGGCGTTTAGCTTTCTGAACCCTATCCCCACGTGTACCGCAGTTTCAAATCCGCGAGCCGGTTGTAGGCAACCCGCTTTTCTTTCTGCAACCGTCCGACCACTATGAACGGGGCTACTCCGATTGACTGCGCGAAGTGGCGGATGGCGGATGGCGTGAAGTTGCCTTCGGCGCAAAAGGCGTTCCAATCTTCCGGTGAGATGAGGAAATCCCGGGCGAACTGGTCGGCCTCGGCTTCCATTTCGGCGGTGTCCGGGTCGTCGCCCAGCCCATCAATGAGCATCCGGCGCTGCGTGCGGTGTTTGAGGAGATGGCCGGCTTCGTGGAAAAATGAGAACCAGAAGATGTCGGCCCACTTGTTCCGGTTGCTCATTTGCAGCAGGGCTTTGCGGTCGGTCAGCCACCGCGCGACGCCGTTAGCGCCGCTTTTGGGCAACTCTTGTACGGCGCAGAAAGCAACCCCGGAGCCGGCGCAGAGTTGCGTTATCGCCGGGATGAATTCTGCGGGCGGCTGTTCGGTCATTCCCCTGATGGCGGTCAGCGCAGCGCGGAAAGCCTGGGCGTCATAGTCAGCCGTCCGGATTTCCTGCGCGTCGAGTTCGCCTTTGCGGAGCCAGGCGGCCAGGGCGCCGGGGGACACCTTGCGTTGCGCCGCCTCCGTGATGCGAAAACCGACGGCGGCCTGGTACACCTTAGGCTCAATGCTGGCGACGCCGAGGAACTCCAGCAGCGCGTTCATCCTGCTTTCCGCATCCCGCCCGGCCGATAGCCAGCCGCGCTTGATCAGCGTTCCGACGGGGTACTCTTTCAGCAACTGCTTTTCGTTAAGCAGGGCGTCTTTCGCGCGCTGCCGCGCCAGGGTCATCTGGTAAGAGGCTTCCAGGTTAGTCCAAAACTGCGGGGAGCCGCCCAGCACCTTGCCCAGGGCGATTGCAGTATCCGGCGTGATAGCCTTCTTGCCCCGGATGATTTCGTTGACAACCTGCGGCGGACGATCCAGCCGGGCCGCCAGCTCCCGCTGCGTCATACCGCGGACTTCGATCTCCTCAGCCAGTATATCGCCGGGCGGTACGGGCATATCTGAAAAAACGCGCTGCGGCTTAGTCGTCATAATGGTCGCTCACCTCCTCAATGATTACGGTTTCCTCGGTAGCGCCCTGCGTTACGATGAGACGCCAGCGGCCAACCAGGTAAATAGACAACTCGCCCCGCCGGGAACTACGCAACGGGTGCAAACGCAAAGCCGGCCGCTGGTAAGCATCTTGAAAATCTTTGACCGCTTGGAGCATTTCTATGCGACGGATATACATTGTAGTTCAGCAGCCCGGCGGCAAGGTTAGCAACACCTCGTACATCATCCGACGCTCGGCATCCGGGACCGCAGATATGGGGACAGCGACGGGCCATAGTAAAGGTAGCGTTGCGTTCTAGGTGGTTTGGTTTATGAGGCCCTAGTTTTGGAGCAGTATCAGCAGGTTGTGGGGTGTCCATACGGTGCCCATCTTTTCCCGACGCCGCAGTTCCCGGTTGTGTCGTTCCAAACGGGCGGTTGTCTTGAATCGGGACTGCCCCGTGGCCAAATGGCGCAGCGCCTCCCGCAGGGCTTTCAGACACCAGTACGTCCCCTGTCCTCCGGTCAACGCTATCACCCGGGCCGCGTGAAACTTGGCCTCCGCCAAGATGGATGACGCCAGCAGCCGCCGCGCCGCAAGCCAGCCGTTCTCTCCAATGTTCCGCCGGTACTCCCTAGCAGGTGGCAGTGGCAGAGCTGATGCGGCGCTTGCCGGCCATAGACCATCCGGATGGCTGATGCGATGGCCCTATCCCTGTCGCTCACCAGATGTGCCGGCTGGATTGCTCCCTGCTGTCAGGGCCAGTCGATCGCCCTTTCCCAATTCCCAAACGCTCCCAGATCCATGCCGTTTTCATCATGGTGGTAGTGCGGGCGTACCAATGATGCCGGTGCATAGCCAAGCCACAGTCTGGGCAGAGGGGCTGGTAATCGTCAGAAGCCTGCTGCAACCGGACGGGCATCTGTTGCTCCAACCGGGTTTCCAAATCGTAAAGCAATCCAGTGGCAACGCCCCTCCCGCCGATAGCAAAGCCAGCATTTGCAGCCATCCTACAACTAAACCACCTAAAACGGAACGCTGCCGGGGTAGAGGGGGTGTTTGACCGGGGGCGGTGGGGGGGATTATGATGCTTTGTTGTGGCAAACATCAATGACAATGTTGCTGATTCCGAGGGGGCTGAGGCGGGGGAGCGGCAGCCGCGCATTTTTTATGGGTGGTGGGTCGTTGCCGCCGCTTGCGTTTTGGGGATGTTCGGCAACGGCGCCATATCGCAGGGGTTCCCCCGGTTCTTTCTGCCGATACGGGAATCGCTGGGGCTGAATTATTCGCAGATGACGCTTATTTTCAGCCTGGCCCGGGCGGAGGGGAGCGTTGCGGGGCCGGCGATCGGGTGGCTGGTGGACCGCATCGGGGCGCGGCCGATGATTCTCGTGGGGTGCATCATCGTGGGCGTGGGCGTCATTCTGATGTCCCGGGCCAACTCTTACTGGATGATGCTGGTGCTGTTCTCCGGGTTTGTGTCGCTGGGCAAGTCGGCCGGGTTCGGGCAGACGCTGATGGCCGGCGTGAATCAGTGGTTCGTGCGGCGACGTCATATTGCGCTGTCAACTTTGATGACGGCTTTCGCCGGCGGCGGCGCTATCGTGGTGCCGCTGCTGAACGAGTCCATCCAATGGCTGGGCTGGCGGGATACGCTGCTGTGGACGGGCATCATCATCCTGGGGCTGACGATACCCGTTACGCTGATTATCCGCAGCCGGCCGGAGGACATGGGCCTGCGTCCCGATGGCGACCCGCCGGACAACGCAGCATCCGGCGGAACGGGCCGGCGGCGGCAGTCGGCCCGTCAGGAGATAAACTTCACGTTCCGGGAGGCCATCGCAACGCGCACCTTCTGGGTGTTTATGGTCGGCGCCATCCTGCGGGTGTCGGTTACCAACGGGATGCTGATTCACGTCTTTGCGATGATGGCGCTGCGGGGGCTATCCGAGGATGAGGCGTCGGCGTGGGTCAGCGGGATGTTCTTTCTGGGCATACCGCTGCGGTTTGTGCTGGGGGTGACCGCCGGCAAGTTGCGCTCCAACCTGATACTGGCGGCGGGAATGGCCGCCGGCGCAGTGGGAATGTGGGGGCTGTGGCTGGGGCCGGGCATCGCGGGGCTGCTTACTTTCGTGGTGGGCATTGCCATCGTGGAGGGGGTGACGTCGGTGAACTGGCTGATGCTCAGCGACTACTACGGGCGGGGGCGGTTTGCGACGCTGATGGGGTTTATGAGCCTGTTTATGAACATTGGGATGGTGGCTGCGCCGCAGTTTGCCGCCTACATCGTTGACCAGACGGGCAGCTACTACTACGTGCTGGCCACCTTTACGCCGCTGTATCTGGTGAGCGCGGCGGCCTTTCTGTTCTGCACGCGCCCGCCGCCACCGGCCACCGCACGCCGGCGCTGGATTGGACAGGACACCGCAAACGCGCCGGCCGCCGGCAACGACGATTAATCCTTTTAACCTCTGGCAGCTTAATGGATGGCATTATGACAGTGCAGCCGAGCGCAGCTTTCAATCCGCAACCGACGACGCTGGCCGGCGAACACGTGCGGCTGGAGCCAATCGGGCCCGAGCACGCCCCGGCGCTGCACATCGCCGGCGCCGACGCATCAATCTGGCGCTATCTGGCTACGCCGGAGTTCGCCAGTCTTGATGACGCCGCCGCTTACGTGGACAAGTTCCGCGAGGGTAACCGCAGCGGGGCGGCGCTGCAATTCGCCGTGGTAAGTCAGGCTGACGGACGGGCCATCGGCTCTACCGGGTATCTGGACATTGACCGTCCCAACCGGGCGCTGGAAATTGGCAACACTTGGTATGGCATAGCGCACCAGCGCACTGCCGTGAACACCGAGTGCAAGTACCTGCTGCTGAGCCACGCTTTTGACGACCTGGACGCGCTGCGGGTGTGCCTGAAAACCGACAGCCGCAACATCCGCTCGCAAAGGGCGATTGAACGCATCGGCGCCAAGCTGGAGGGAACGCTGCGCAACCACCGGATAACGCGGGACGGGCTGAACCGCCATTCGGTGTTTTACAGCATCATTGACTCCGAATGGCCAGCGGTGCGCACTGCGCTGCGGGCGAAACTGGATGGGCGGGGGGTAAGCGGGTAAATCCGATGTGACTTGCCCATCTGAAACGGAACGGCGGGCCCCGGTCAAAGGTTTGACAAAAAATGGCAGGCGGGCGTAGTTTGGCGTTAGCGTCGGACGGAATGTCCGCAATGCGGCGTTACGGCGCTTTTGTGCCTGCGCTGTGGCGATGTCATGGCGTCGCTAAGTTGCCGCCCGTCCCCGGCGTATTGCGCGGCCGGGCAGGGCTCCGGTGTTATCGCCTTGCTCTATCACCACCTGGCCGTTGACTATCACGTACTCAATTCCAACCGGGTACTGCTTGGGGTTCTCGCGGGTGGCGTGGGTTTTTACGGTGTCGGGGTTGAAAATCACGATGTCGGCCTTGAATCCGTCGCGCAGGATGCCCCGGTCGGGGATGCCTAGTCGCTGTGCCGGGAACGACGTCATCTTGCGGATGGCTTCGGGGAGGCGCAGGTGTTGTTCGGCGCGCACGAACTCGGCCAGCACTACGGGGAAGCAGCCGTAGGTGCGCGGGTTGGGGTACTCGCCGAACAGGATGGCATCGGAGGCAATCATTCCGTAGGGGTGGGCGACGAATGCGTAGAGCGTTTGGGCGTTGGTGCCCAGCCCCACCGTGCTGATGCCCAGGTTCTCCGACACCAGCAGGTCAAACAGAGCGTCCGCCGGTTCCTGCCCCCGCAGCGCGGCGATGTCGGTAATCAGCATCCCGTCGTACTGCCGGTTCTCCGGGCGCGTGAAGTTCGTCAGCCAGTTGTTATGCAGACGCGATGGCGACAGCTCCCGTTTCATCCGCTCCCGGTCGTCGGCGTCCTGCAACGCCGCCATCAAACGCTCAGGGCCGCCGTCTTTGGCCCAGTGGGGCAATCCGATGGTAACCGTCGTTCCCGAATAGGGATACGTGTAGCAGTCAAAAGTGCAGTCGATGCCCTCGGCCCGCGCGTCCTCCACCAGCCCCAGATGCCCCAGGCGGCTGCCCGTGCCGGACGCGCTTTGCCGGTAGTGGGTGAGATGCACGGGGATGCCGCTGCGCCGCCCAATCTCAACGGCCTCGTGCCAGGGGGCAAGATAGCCCTGGCTGAGCAGGCTGGCGCGGGTGTGCGTGTGGTAGATGCCGCCCATTGCCGCCGCCGTTTCCGACAGCGCAACCAGTTCGTCGGTGTCGGCGTAAGCCCCCGGCGGGTAGTCCAGGCCGGTGGACAGACCCCACGCGCCCTCGGCCATGGCCTCCCGCACCACCGCCTGCATATCGGCAATCTCGGCGGCGCTGGCCGGCCGCTGCTCCCAGCCCACGCTCCAGATGCGCACCGGCGAGTTGCCCAGGATGTACGCAATGTTGACGGCCACCGTGCCATCGTACTTGCCCAGCATTTCGGCCACCGTCAGCCAGTCCGCCGGCAGCGGCGGGTAGCCGTTCAGCCCCGAATCCAGCCAGATGTAACGATGCAGTTCCTCCCGGCTTTTAAAAGGAGCGTGGGATATACCATCGATACCCACCAGCTCCGTAGTAACGCCCTGCCGCACCTTGGGGTCGTGATGCGGTTCGCCCAGAATAGTCAGCCCGGCGTGAGAATGCAGGTCGATAAAACCCGGACAGACCACGTGGCCCGCCGCGTCAATCACGCGCGCGGCATTGCGGCGCAAGTCGGAGTCATCGCCCCGATGCACCGTCAGCGTATCGCCCGTAACGGCAACGGCGGCATAAAACCCGGGGCTGCCCGTGCCGTCCACCACCAGCCCGCCGGCAATCAGCAAATCAATCATAACGCAATAATAACGGCGCAACCCCCAACCGGCAACCGCTGTGCTATAATCGTCGGGCTGGTAATTAGGGTTGGTGATTTCAGATGTCGTTATTCAACGCCGTGCAAATAGTCATATCCGTCGCATTGGTGCTGCTCATCCTGTCGCAGGTGCGGGAGGGCGGCAGCGGGTTCTTTGGCAGCGCGCAAAACACCGCCCGCACCCGTCGCGGCCTGGAGCGCACGCTGTTCCAAATAACCGTCGCGCTCATCGTCATCTTTCTGGTGGTATCAACCCTGAGCGCCCGGTTCACCGGATAGCGACGTTTGCGTCCCCGGCGGTCAATCAGTCAATCGCCGCAGTCAATCAATCAAGCGCCGCCGGATTTGGCGAGATGGCCTCCCCGCTCATCGTTCTGGCTACCGATTTCGGACTCGCCGACGCCTACGTTGGGATGATGCGCGGCGTCATCGCCGGCATTAACCCGGACGCCAGCGTCATTGACCTCACCCACGGCATTGGCCCGCAGAACATCCAGCACGGCGCCGCAGTCCTGGCCGACGCGTCCCCCTACTTCCCGACGGGCAGCATATTCGTCGCCGTAGTCGACCCCGGAGTAGGCACCGACCGGCCCGCCATCCTGCTGGAAACCCCCAACGCCCGATACCTCGCCCCCGACAACGGCCTGCTAACCCTAATCTGCCGCCGCTACACCCCCAACTTCGGCGATGCCGATGCAACAACCGCAACCCCCGTCCCCAACGCCTGCCGCGCCTGGCGACTGACCAACCCCAACTACTGGCAGCACCCCGTATCCGCCACCTTTCACGGACGCGACATATTCGCCCCAACCGCAGCCCACCTGTCGCTAAACATCCGCCCCGACAACCTCGGCCAACCAACGCCAAACATAACCGCCCGGCCAATGCCAATCCCCCGTCCCATCGGCGGCACGCTGCGCGGCCAAGTAATCTACGCCGACACCTTCGGCAACCTGATAACCAACATAACCACCGACATCCTAACCGCAATGGGCGACGGGCCGCTAACGGTTACCATTGCAGGACACGAAATAACCGGCCTATCCCGCACCTTTCACGACCCGCCGGGCCACGGCCTGAGAGCGTTGCCCGGCAGCCACAACCGCCTGGAAATCGTAATAGTGGACGGCAGCGCAGCAGCCACGCTGGGCATAGGCGCCGGCGCGGAGGTGGTAGTAGCCGCCGCCGGATGACTGCGGTATCACTGAGTCAGTAAAGATTGTCCAATAAACTTGGGTTGCCGTGCCATACCGCCCTGCCTACCCTGTATTCAGATGAACGCCGGACGAAATCATACGGCGTTGGGAGGCAAAATGAACATCACAAAAGCGGTGCCGTCCGTGAACTTTCACTTTTGGCAGCCTTGCAACATGGCGTGCGAGTTCTGCTTCGCCCGGTTCCTGGACGTCAAGCAAGACATCCTGCCCAAGGGGCACTTGAAACGGGATGATTGCATCCAGGTAGTAAGCCTGCTGGCCCAAGCATCTTTTGACAAAATCAATTTTGCCGGCGGCGAGCCTACCCTGTGCCCCTGGCTGCCGGAGCTAATCCGCACCGCCAGGAGCGGCGGTATGACCACAGCCGTAGTAACGAACGGAACGAAAATCACCGACGAATGGCTGGACACCGTGCAGGGCCAACTCGATTGGATTACCCTCAGCATAGACACCGTGGACGCGGCAAAATTGCGGCGCACCGGGCGAACGACATCCGCAGGGCCTTTGACGGAACGGGATTACTTGCAAATCATCAACCGGATCAAGCAGCGCGGCATCCGGTTGAAGATAAACACGGTGGTGACAGCGGAAACGTGGGCTGACGACTTTACCGGATTCATCACGACGGCCCAACCGGAACGCTGGAAAATCCTCCGGGTGCTTCCCGTAACCGGCCAAAACGACAAGGACATCGAGCGCCACGTCGTCGATAATGCCCAATTCGAAGCCTACGTGCGCCGGAACAAGTCGGTATCGGAGCAAGGAATTACAGTAGTGCCGGAGGGCAACGACTTGATGCGGGGCAGTTACGTGATGCTCGACCCGGCCGGCCGGTTTTTTGACAACGTGTCGGGGCAGCACAATTACAGCAAGCCAATCATGGAGGTGGGCGTAGCGGAAGCTCTCCAGGACGTCGCCATCGACCCCGACCGGTTCCGGCAGCGCGGCGGCCTGTACGACTGGTGAAACCGGCCTTGCAAACCAGGGTAGAGCATCACAATCGGACAAAATCCGGATACCGCAGGGAGCATCAACTGTGAGTGATTCAACGGAAAACCTCAGCACAATTTTGCCCGCTTACAGTGGACAAGTGATTGGTGCGGTTGTAAATGCGCTTGACTGCGACCACGAAGTCCTCAATAGCAGAACGGCGCGGCGGTTCTTTGCCGGCGAGCCGGTGAGTCAACACGACCATACGGAAATACTCTTGGCCCTCGGCGAAGCGCTCGTTAGCAGCGGAGTCGTGCCTAACCCGCCCCTGTTCCAACAGCACGACGCCTCTATATCAAGAATGCTCCCTACGGCAGTGGCGCACGCAGCGCAACGGTGGGACAGGTTGGTTGGCATGATGAAGAGCCATTCCGGTACGACGGAGGATCCCAGCCCGGCCCGTGTGCGTATGCTCCGGCTCGTAGTGGTTGACCTGGCCCTCCGGGCATTTGCATTTATCCGGCTTTCCGGGCTGGAACCGAGTCCTCCGAAAACTCCGTTGTGGGCGCAGGAAAACGGCGGTGGTAAATTTCTCCGTGCAATCATCGGGAACGCCGGGCTCACCCGGAACCGGCTGGCGGTTGACCTCGGGGTTTCCAACACTACCGTAGATAACTGGCTGGACGGGAAAAACCGCCCTGCACCGAAAAACATCACTGCCATTGCCGAAACGCTCGCCGGTCAGCCCGGAAGTGCGGCAGCATCGCAAATTGAGCAGATAATCCGCCGGCAGTTCACCTTTGCAACCCTCGCCGACCTCCTCGCCGAGCAGATCGGCCGGGAGCAAGTCATAGAATTGAGTACGGCCCTCGTTCGCTTCATCTGGCTGATAACAGAGGATGTGAACGGGATGAACCGCCAATCCATTGAGGAGGCTTGCGGTGCGGAAGGCGACGCTATGCAATTTGGCACGGCGTGTCCTTCTACCCACGTTCTGTTGCGAAATCTCGCCATTGTAGAAACCGATCACGAGTGGCAAAGAGACATCATCGCGGCTACGATGGACTGGGGACTGGTATTCCAATTAGAGGGCGTCCAGAATGTCCAGCCGCGAGTAGCTGCTGGCTTGGCGCAGGATTTCCTGGACGTTTCGGATTTGCCAGACCCGGCCCAGCAAGCCCTCGCTCAATTTTACGCGAACTACGGCCGATTGGATTATCAGCGCATTTATCGGGGAGGTTTGTCACTGCTTACCGAGATTGTGGAAACCCACCCCACCCAACTCCGAGCCATCGCCCGCGATTTTCCCGCTAGCCCCCCTGCTCATTTCCAGCTCGGTTCGTTCCTCGGCAAGATTGGAGGAATCATCGGGCGGCGGGACTTGGTGGACGAAGGCATTACCGAGTGCAAAATAGCGTCAGCCCTCCTGCCCAATTGGGACAATCCGGCCGTAGAGCCTGGAATTATCTTGGCAAACATCAGAGCCTTCGACGAGGCCCTTGTCGAACTCCAACGCGCTGCGGAGCGACTGCCCCAGCCCACCCCGCACCTCCAATACGCCACCGGCTACGTCCTGATGAACCTGTCGCGCCCCGCCGCGGCTTTGGAACAATTGGAATCGGTGATTGCCGTCAGGCCGGATTACACCCTGGCCTTCCGCGACGCCGCCCGCTGCGCTTTCATGCTGGGCGACACTCGGAAAGGAATCCGTTACGCCAAAACCGCCAAACGCCTCGGAGATTCGTATGAATACAACGCATGGCAGAATCGCCGCAAAAAATAAAAAGCTGCGCACAACAACGGGGATAGGCGCCGCCGCCGAGTAATTCCGTCAAGCCGGCCGAAAGCGGTCAAACTCCGGCGGCAGCAGGGCCAGCAGCCGCTCTGCTGTCATGCCGTACACGTCGTAGGTCATGTACAGCTGGTCCAGCACGTCGAGCAGGCGTACTATGCCGCCGGGGGGTCGTTGATTGCCGCCGCTGCCGCCGCCGGCAATCCCCGGTTTCTGCTGCCCGGTTGCCGGGTCGGTGTATAGGCGGTTGGCCAGGGCCATAACGCCCGGTGAACGATAGGCTTCCATCTTGCCCAGCAGACGCTCGGCCAGTTGCTCCATACCCGAAACCCGCTGAGACAGCAAACCCCGGGCCCGTTCCGCGCCGTGTCGGGTGTAAATATCCCAGGCGGCCAGCAGCCGGTTCCGGTGACTCTGGCTGTCGCCACGTCGCGCGCTCAACGGGTCAATCACATAGGCCACATCCGATGCGGAAACGCGCCGGCGGCCGTCGGCGTAGCGGCCTACTGCCTCGTCAAAATAGAACATCCCCAGCCACGACCACAGCGGCGCGTTGCCGGCGATGCGGGCCATGCCCAGCGGTTCCAATCGCGCGCTGAGATATTCGCCGGCCTCCCGGCGGTTGGCGAAACTGCGGGGCGCTACGAACACGGCCGGCGCAACGGGCCGGGCGTAATGCGGTTCGGTTAGCAGGCCGTCGGGGAAAGGCGCTTTGGCGTCATTACGCAGCGCCGCCAGATATGCTTTGGCCTCCCGGATTCCGTCGGCAGTTAATTCGCATACTGCTACCGCTGGTTCGCTCATCGCTCCCTCGCTTTGGAATAAAGTTCACTGGCGCGAAAGCGCTCACGGGTGAAAGTATCAACCGCCGCGTCAATCCAGTTGCTAACCTCACTTTTGTCACGATGTCCTGCGGAGTCAATTCCGGGGTAGTCTGCCGTAGAATGAAAGCTGGCGACAAAATCCAGCCAGTTAGACCAGTCGCCTTCCGTATCATCGGGAGCGGCCTCATCCACGATAAGGGCGCGGGACAGCACGGCCCGCAGTACCTCCGGCAGCACCAAGCCGCGCAGTGCGTCGTCGTGTCGCATTGCGGCGCTGATGCCGGCGATTTCACGATTGACCAGCAGCGTCGGTTTGCCGGCCCCGCTGAAATCCAGCCGCCATACTTCCTGCCCCAACTCCTCCTCTTTGAGGTACAGCATTGAATCTTGCCCGCCCGCCCGCTGCGGGTTGATGCGGTCGGCCATGGCCAGTATCCGGCCGGTGTCGTCTTGCGCCATCACCCGAAAGGACGGGTTGTCCAGCTCGGCGCTGAGGCGGCAGTCCGGCGGCGGCGTTGGGGCGCCGGCCGTGCCCCAGTCAAACCGCATTGCGGCGCGCCCGCGCCGGGCCGTGATAACCAGCCGGGCATCCGGCGGCAGTTCCAACTCCGCCAAATCCAGCGTCGCCGTAAAGGTGGGCGGACTGCCGGCGCCGGTTTCCTGCAACGCGATGGTTACTTTCTGATGCTCAATGCGCTTGCGTCGCGTGTAGTTAAAGCGTCGTATCATGGGCTGTCATCCGCATTGGCGGTATCGTCCACTCTTTCCACCTTGACGAATACATCGCGCAACGGGTGAAAACCGGAAACCTCGATCACAAAGTCTTCCGGGTTATCAATCTGCAAAAACAGCTCGTTTCCGTCCTTACCCGGTTCAACCCGGCAGCCCCCCATCTGTAAAGGAAGCGCCTCGCCCCGTCGTCGTCCGTGCAGGCGAAAATCCGAGGGGACATATCTGGACAACGGATTCCCCCCGGTAGTCTCGTATGCCACTTGTAGAAATGCCCGGGTTGGCGGGTCGGTCGAGCCGCTGGCGATGGTCACCCGGAACCCGTTGCCGGTTCGAGTAATGTCAAAATCCGGTGGCCGGTGGCCATCTGATTTTCCCCGGTCGGTGTTGTAGCCGCCCGTACTCTCGCGAATCCTAGTATTTGTCGGACGGGGGCGGTTGCCGTCCCAAAAGAAAATGTCGGTGAAAGCGTCCTTTTGCACTGTATCGGTAGGCATTTCCAGCAGCCGCAGCAGGTTGCCCGGCGTGTTGCGTACCGCCTGGATGCGATGGCGTGCGGCGACCCAGCGGTTGAAAGCCCGGCTGCTGTCCGGACGCCAGTACGTATGCGCCGGCGGTTCCGAATCGCGCAGCATCGCCGCCAGGGGTTCCGTTTCGTCCACCACCATTAAGGCGCAGGCTTCCCGATGCGGCCGGATGAAATCCATATGGCCGTAGATGGAAAGCGTGCCGCGCACGTAATAATCATGCCCCTCGGTCAACGTGGCGTCCTGTTGCAGGTACAGCCGCAGCCCCGTCGCTTTCTTGCCCTCGCCCCGCCGGTCAACGTCCGTGCCAATGCGGAAAGCCAGCACTTCGCCGGCCTGATAGCGCTCGCGCCAGGCGGTGAGTTGACTTTCGTCATACCGAGTTCGATCGCTTGATGGCAGAGCCGGCAGAACTTCGTAATCAGTGGGCCGGCGATTGATGCTGTCCCGGCACATGGCAAAGAGCCGCCGGTAGCTGCCGATGCTGCGCTCGCCGGTCGCCGGCAAATCCAGCCGGTCAACAACGCCGCTGATAGTGTCGGCGCTGACCACCGTCGGATTTGTGCCATTGCCGGCGTCGTCGTTGCCGGCGTCAATGATGACTTCCAGCTTGCCGGCGATTATCGGATAAAAGTAGTTGTGGACTACGGCGGCGATTAGTTCGTTCAGGTCAACGCCAACCGCGTCGTCCGCATCCGCATCATCCGCAGCGGCGGCTTTACCGCTGCCGACACGGGGAAAGGGCACGATGAGGGACAGCCCCGACTCGTTGCGAAATTGCAGGTCAAAATCGGCGATGCACTGCTCGATAAAAGGGCGCTGTTCCGGATTTGACAGCTGCAAGGGCAGTGTCAGGTCGTCGTGGTTCTGCACTCCAAAATAGCCAACGGGGTCGTAGCGCTGGCCGTTGATAGTGTGCTTGGTCAGCACCGTTTGGCCCATCAGCAGCGTTTCGCCATCCGGACGGCGGGTAACCGCCAGGTAGGCGCTGACGTGCGAGGCGTCGGGAAAGACCCACTTGCCCAAGCCCCACGAGCCGTTGTCCGAATCGCCTTTGCCGGAAAGCCCGATGTTGCGGAAAAACCAGTAAAAATGATTGTCCGGGTCGGTGGTGTCGTACTCCGTCCAATCGCCGCCCAACCCCTGGGTGCCGGCATCCTCAACGACGATGTAGGGCATACCGCTGGCGGCCGGATTGCCGCTGCCGGCCTGCTCCCGCAGCCCAGCGTCCAGTTCGTCAATCTCGGCCAGATGGGGGGCGATGCCGTTGCAGTAGCGGGCTGCTTTTGCCATGGGCAAGGGGTTGTTGATGCCGCCCAGCGCAAAACGCACGCGCACCGGCCCGGCTCCGGCGGCGTCCCGCGTTTTGCCCAACGCCGCGTCCAGCGAGTTCTGTATCGCCTCGCGCACCAGCCGGGTGTTGATGGGTTCGTCCTCAAAGAACTCCCGCACTACCGTTCCCTGATTGACTTCCGCCGGTGACATCGCGCGGAATCGCCACTTTAGGTCCGCCATTCCAACGTCCATCCGTCCATCCTGTAACACTGCTGCGCTAACTTGACTTGCGCGGATACTAGCAACCGCCGCGCGCGCCGTCAACGCGTTTTGCCTTGACAGCAACCCGCCCCGTGCTACTATGGGGCCATTCTCGGCGCCGGCGTTTGCTGCGCCGGTTTTTCGCTAAATCCGGTCGTCTATCGTGCCGGCATCGTGCCGGGACATTTTACGAGTGCGTCTTACTTGCAAGGAGTGTGTTGTTATGGCTTTGGAGGATCGCGATACCCTGCTGCGGCTTTATCGCACTATGACTACCATCCGCCATTTTGAGGAGCGGGGGGTGCCGGAGACCGGGCAGCGGGGGATGTCCTCGTCGGTTCATTCCTCGGTGGGGCAGGAGGCGGTGCCGACCGGCGTTTGCGCTCATCTTACCGATGACGATTACATCGGCAGCACGCACCGGGGGCATGGCCACTGCATCGCCAAGGGCGTTGACCCGACGCTGATGATGGCGGAGCTGTTTGGGCGCATCGACGGCCCCAACAAGGGCAAGGGCGGCTCGATGCACATTGCCGATATGAGCAAGGGGATGCTGGGGACTAACGGCATTGTGGCCGGCAGCGTGCCGCTGGCCGTGGGCGCCGGTCTTACTTCCAAAATCCGCAAGCTGGGGCGGGTGGCCGTGGCCTTTTTTGGCGACGGCGGCGCTAATCAGGGCGTGCTGCACGAGTGCATGAACCTGGCGTCGGTGTGGAAACTGCCCGTCATTTTCTGCTGCGAGAACAACGGCTACGCTGAGTCCACGCCGGTGGAGTATGCTCTGTCCACCGCTAACGTGGCGGACCGGGCGGCGTCTTACGATATGCCCGGCATCCACGTGGACGGTATGGACGTGCTGGCGGTGTACGAGGCGGCTGGCGAGGCGGTGTTCCGGGCCCGGACGGGCGGCGGCCCCTCGCTGCTGGAGGCGCGCACCTACCGTTACTACGGCCACACCGTGTTTGACAACCCCCTCACTTACCGCACCAAAGAGGAGGAGGACTACTGGCGCGCCCGCGACCCGCTGCTGACTTTCCGCAATCACATGGCGGCGCAGGGCAGCGTCATCACGGCGGCCGAGCTGGACCAGATTGACGCCGAGGCCCGGCAGCTGATTGACGACGCCGTTGCTTTCGCCGACGCCAGCCCGCTGCCGCAGCCCCACGAAATCTACGAGGACGTGTACGTGGACTACCCCATCGAGATGATGCGGCGCGGCGCCAATATGACGGTCTGAACGGGCCGGCCGGAGCGGAGCGCAGTAACCCTTACCCCCTTTGGGAGGCTGAAACTATGACTACCATTACCGAAGTTCCGATGCTGCCGCCGCCGGGCGAAACCCGCATCATTCAGACCCGCGAGGCCATCAACGAGGCGCTGCTGCAGGAAATGCGGCGGGATGAAACCGTCATTATTATGGGCGAGGAGATTGCCGGCGGCGCCGGTCGGGAGCATCTGGGCATCGTGGATGCCTGGGGCGGCGCTTTTCGTACTACGCGGGGGCTGATTCAGGAATTTGGCAACGAGCGCGTGCTGGATACGCCGCTGTCGGAGGCCGCTTTTGTCGGCACTGCCATCGGCGCCGCGTCCACCGGGATGCGCGCGGTGGCGGAGCTGATGTTCGTTGACTTCATCGGCGTCTGTATGGACCAGCTGCTCAACAACGCCGCCAAGATGCGCTATATGTTTGGCGGGCAGGTCAAGGTGCCGTTCGTGATGCTGACCCGCATCGGCGCCGGGTTCGGCAGCGCGGCGCAGCACTCCGAGTCGTTTTACTCCCTGTTCAGCCACATACCGGGGCTGAAAGGCGTCTGCCCGTCGGACGCGTACACGGCCAAAGGGCTGCTCATATCGGCCATCCGCGACGATGACCCGGTGATATTCTTTGAGCACAAGGGGCTGTACGGCGATACCGGCCCGGTGCCGGAGGATATGTACGCCATTCCGCTGGGCAAGGCGCGGACGGTGCGCCCCGGCGCCGACATCACGCTGGTGGGCATCAGCCGGATGACGTGGGTGGCGACTGAGGCGGCTGAGGAACTGGCCAAAGAGGGTATCAACGCTGAGGTGATTGACCTGCTCAGCGTGTCGCCGATTGACTACGACCACGTGCTGGAGTCGGTGCGCAAGACCCACCGCATCGTCGTTGTTGATGAGGACACGCCGGTTTGCAGCATCTCGTCCGACATCTGCGCCCGCGTTGCGGAGGAAGCTTTTGACTACCTGGACGCGCCGCCGTCGCGGGTTACGCCGCCGCATACGCCGGTGCCGTACAGCCGCCCGCTGGAGAATTTGTACGTGCCCAACGCGGAGCGCGTCATCTCCACCGTGCGCAAACTGATGGCGTAACCGCAGCGCCGCACCGCATCGTATCGCATCGCCAGGAGGCTCACCGATGACTACCGTTGGAACCGGAAAGCATACTTACACCCTCACCGCAGACTGGGCCCGGATGCCTGACGCTCACCCGATGGGCGCCGTCAGCGCGCTGGCCAGCGACTCGGCCGGCGACATCTACGTCTTTCACCGGGCCGACCCGCCGGTGGCGATTTTTGACCGCAGCGACGGGTCGTTCAAGAGCGGCTGGGGCAACGGCTCGTTTGTGTACGCGCACGGGTTTTACATTGAGGACGACGTGGTTTATCTGACCGACCGGGATACGTCGGTTTGCATCGTGTACACGCTGGACGGCAAGCCCATTCAGATGCTGGGCCGCCACGGCGTGCACTCGGATACGGGGTGCGAGGTTGCCGGGGCGCTGGTGCCGCGGGCGGCCGGGCCGTTCAACTATCCGGCCGAGCTGGTGCCGTCGCCCAGCGGCGATTTGTTCGTGGCCGACGGCTACCGCAACGCCCGCATCCATCGTTTTGACAACGACGGCAATCACAAGTATTCGTGGGGCAAGCCGGGCAAGGAGCATCCCTACGAGTTTCACCTGCCGCACAGCCTGCTGGTGACGCGCGATGACCGGGTGTACGTGTGCGACCGGGAGAACAGCCGCATCCAGGTGTTTGACACGATGGGCAACTTCCTGACGATGTGGACGGATACCTGCCGGCCCACGGACATTGCGGAAACGCCGGAGGGCGATTTCGTAGTCAGCCAGCTGCCGCCGCTGGACGATTCGCACGGCCCGCAGGTCAGCATCTTTGACCGGGACGGCAGCGTACTGGCCCGCTGGGACAGCCGCTCCGCGCACGGCATCTGGTGCGACGCGCAGGGCGACATATTCCTGGCGCTGACCGGCGACAAGGCGGTAGATAAATACGCCCGCAACTAACGCCGGGGCGGGGGCAGCCAGGGGATGCGGAATGACCGGGGCATCCCCGGGGCGGCGTTTCGTTTCCGGTGGTATGGTATGGTCAAGTCATGATGGCTCATCCTGGGGGAGAGAGTTTGCGGTTGGCTGGTATCGGGCGATTAGCTATCGGGCGGTGGGTTCGGTTTGGTTTGGTGTTGGTTGTCGGAGATTCAAGTCATTGTCAGCCCTACGGCCGGAGGTTGGTACGCAACTATTTTGTACCTTCATTTTACGTGGCCTGTCCCTAATGGGAGGACAGCACGCGGGCTGAAGCTCGAGACCCTGCGGAGGCAGCCCGCGCCGTGAAAGCGGGGTCGGGACTACCCTTGCCGATTGCGATTTTTTGCTGACTGGCCGTTTTGACTTGAATCTCCGGCGGTTGTGCTAGCGGTGTGGTGGCCCCGGTTCCTCAGCGGATGTTCTCGAGCGAGGACGGCTGAGGGGGGATTGGTTGGTTGAGATGCCCGATAGATGTATCTTACACGAACCGATGTGCGGTTGCAAGAGGTTGGCGTCGCTGATTTTTGGAATTGGCGGGGGATTTTGACGGGGCGGCGCAGGCTTTGGGGGCAAAGGCGTTGCTACGCTATCGAGATTCTTCGCTGCGCTCAGAATGACATTGGGGGGAGGGCACTCTATGATATGGGGGCCGCCCTTGCCATAGTTTTGGTCCGGCGCGATAATGCCGCGCGTTTTGGCTGCCGATATTAATATTAATTCCCCCCCCCCCCCCCCCCCCCCCCCCGAGAATCAGGGTCTGGAACCCACACTAGCGCGTTTGGCGCTCCGGGGCGGCGGGGGCATGACGCGTCGCGGTTTTACGGTGCGCGGCTTTACGATGGGCAGCCGGATGAGCGGGCGGTTGAGTACGTAGAGAATCCGCTGCCGCCGGGGGTTGCCAACTGCATTTTTCCGGAGTCGTCAACCCGCCGGATGCGACTGCTGCCGGATTGCAGCGTCCATCTGATGGTTACCTCGCCGCCCTATAACGTCGGGAAAGAGTACGACGACGACTTGACGCTGGCGCAGTACCGGGCGTTTCTGCGGCGGGCGATGCGGGAGGTGTACCGGGTGCTGGTGCCCGGCGGGCGCGTCTGTTTCAACATCGCCAACCTGGGGCGGCGTCCTTATCTGCCGCTGCATCGCTACATCATTGAGGATTTGCAGCGCATCGGGTTTCTGATGCGGGGCGAGATAATCTGGGACAAGGCCGCCAGCGCCGCCTCGTCCACGGCCTGGGGCAGCTGGAAATCGGCCGCCAATCCGACCCTGCGCGACGTCCACGAGTACATCCTGGTGCTGTGCAAGGACACCTACCGGCGCCCCAAAGTGGCCGGCCGGGAGTCCACCATCAGCCGCGATGATTTTCTGGACTGGACGCGCAGCGTGTGGCAGTTTCCGGCGGAGTCGGCCCGACGGGTGGGCCATCCGGCGCCCTTTCCGGTGGAGCTGCCGCGCCGCTGCATTGAGCTGTACACCTACGCCGGCGAGGTGGTGCTGGACCCTTTTATGGGGAGCGGCAGCACCGCCATCGCCGCCCTGCAAACCGGCCGCCGTTTCGTGGGCTACGAACTGTCGGCGGAATACTGCGAACTGGCCCGGCGCCGCCTGGCGGGAGTGCCAAACCTGTTCGCCTACGCCGACAGCAAGGGGCGCATTATTGCGGAGGCGCCGGATGAATCCAACGCTTATAACCCTGTTTCGTAACGCGGATTACGTAGAATTGCTGCGGCAAAACCTACCGCGCGCCTTTGAGGTAGCGGACGCCGAAGCGCGGCGCGTACAGCAGCGCAAGACGGGATTGACCTACGAGTCGGTGGGCCAGGAAGTAGGCGTGGTTCGGGAAAAGATAATCATTGCCTACCTGCGGCACACCCTGGGCGATATGCACATTGACCTGCCGGCGGCTAACTCACCGATGCGGGATGTCCTGATTTTCGGCCAGCCTCTGGAAATCAAGACCGTTACCCGCAACGGAAAAGTCAAGGCGAAGTGGACTGCGGATACGGCGTCGGCGGAAAGCGACATCAGCGAGTTTGAGTTCACGTCCGACCTGCTGCTGGTGCGAATCTGGTGGGAAACGGAAAGGGACAGCGTGTTCTATATCCCGATGGAAGTCTTGCAGGAACTGGCCGGCCAGCACGGCAGCAGCCGCTATCTCACCAGCGCCACGGGAACGAATAACCGGGGCATTGACATTGCGCCGGGGTTTATGGACGCCGCCGAAAGCCATCGGGATACGGTGCGCATTGCCGTCAACTGGCAGCGCAGCGGCATCAGGATTGACCCGATGGCGCGCTGGATGGCCTACTGGTCGGACCGGGGCGGGCGCGATCCGCTGTATGACTAATCTGCTACAATGCGCCATCCGCCGCAAGTGTTTGCCGCATCAGCGGTAGCAGTATCAGGAGCAGGAGCGCGCCCTTATGGACCTTGGCCTTTTTTACCAGATTCAGGTTCCCAAGCCCTGGGATGACCGGAGCGAAAGCCGCAAGTTTCAGGAGATGCTGGAGCAGGTTGAGTTTGCGGAGGCGCAGGGTATGACCAGCGTTTGGTTTGTGGAGCATCATTTTCGCTCCGAGTGGTCGCACTCCAGCGCGCCGGATATTACGCTGGCGGCCATCAGCCAGCGCACGGCGCAGATGCGGCTGGGCATCGCCGTCGTGCTGGCGCCGCTGCATCATCCGCTGAACGTGGCCTCACGTCTGGCCACGCTGGACGTCATCTCCGGCGGGCGCGTTGACTTTGGCATTGGGCGCTCCGGTTACCCTTACCAGATGCTGCCCTACGGCGCCGACCTTGCCGACGTGTCGGAGATGGTGGAGGAATACCTGCAAATCATCCCCGGCGCCTGGACGGATGAGCTGTTCGCTTACGAGGGCAAGCATTACAGCATCCCGCCCCGGGAGGTGATTCCCAAGCCGGTGCAGAAGCCGCATCCCCCCATCTGGCAGGCGGTGAGCCAGGAATCCACTGCCGAGAAAGTGGGGCGGCAGGGCCTGGGCTGCCTGGCCCAAACCAGCGTGGGGCTGGAACGGGCCGAGGGGCTAATCAGGATTTACCGCGAGGCCATCGCCAGCCCGGAACCGGCTACCAGGGTGGTGCATCCCCGCGTGGCCGGCAACACCGTTGCGCTGTGTATGGAGGATCGGGACAAAGCTTTTCAGCGGGGTGCGGAGATTATTGACTGGTATCGGGTGCAGCAGCGCATCCGGGATTCTTACGTGTGGCAGGGGTACGACCCGGCGAAAGTGCCGGCGGATTACCAGTGGCACTACCAGCGGGCGGTGCAGGCCGACACCGCCCGCGCCGACGAAGTGACCTCGCGTTCGCTCATTGAGGACGGCGGCCGCTTTTGCATCGGCAACCCCGACGACTGCATTGAGTACATTGAAAGCTACGAGCGGATGGGCGTTGACGAAATCATGCCGTTGTTCCAGGTAGGGCCGGTGAGCCATGCCGAAGTGATGGAATCCCTGCGGCTGTTCGGCAAGTACGTCATTCCGCACTTTAAGGATAAAGCCCGCAAAGATAAAGCGCGCAAAGCGGCGGCGGCGGATAACTGACGCCTTTGCCGACACATCCGGACGGCGCAAAAGAACGGCGCCGGGCCTGCGATTAGCGCAAGCCCGGCGCCGTTTTGATGAGCGCGCGGTTGGCGGCGTCCGGGTTTAGCGCCGGTAGTTGGCGCCGTAGCCGTTCTCGGTGCCGTTGTAGGAATTGCCGTACTGGTCGTCGGCGGTGACGCTGCGGCTGTTCTCCCGTTCCTGGTCCCGCTCGATGCGGCGCAGGCGTCCCCGGGAGAGGTAGCTGTGCTGTCCGGGGTCTTCCCGACGGCTGCCGTTTTGGGGCATGAAGTGGCCGGTGCCGAACCCAATCTGGTCCAGACTTTCGTCTTCCCCGAACCGGCGCCCGCCGTCCGACTTGCCCATGATGCGCTCGATGCTGGGAATCTCCGGGCTGCGGAGGGGGTACACCATGCTGATGAACATATGGTGGTCGCTGCTGGATACGGGGAACCGGGCCGGGGCAAAGGAGTAGGTGAGGTTGGGGAACGCTTCCTCGTAGCCTTCACGGTCCAGCTGGTCGCGCACGTCGTCCTCAATCTCCTTGACGCCCTCGCTGTTGGCCGGAATGGTTATCACCAGCCGCATCACCGATTCGTCGTCGATGGGCGAGTGGTCGGCCATCTGCAAGTCCTTGCGCTTGGTATCCACCATGTCCCACAGGGCGGCTTTGATGCTCCAGGTCAAGTGGTTGTCCTTGCCCTTGATGACGGCCATCTCGCGGTTGCCAAAGGGCAGCCGGAACCGGCGGCTGGGCGGGCGCACTTCGGCCACGTCAACCCGGCGGCTCAATACGCGCATCCCCAGCCAGCCGTTGGAATACTGCCCGAAACTGGCGATGGTTTCGGCCAGGGAGCCGCTGTCGGACTGATAATCCATGGCCGACTCAATGGAGGCCAGCCCGATGGCCAGCTTGTCGTCCATTGCGGCGTAGTTGCGGGACATCCGGTTGTCGGTGAGCAGGGCGGGGTAGCTGTTGACCAGCAGGCCGGACTTGGGGTCCATCTGGCACATGGTGCCTTCGTAGGCGCCCCAGGTTTCCTTGCGCATATTCTCTTCCAGCGCGTGCTCGCGGGGGAGCAGGACGATGGGGAGGAACAGGGCTTCGGGGAACTGCTCGACGAGCTTTTGGTGCAGCAGGCCGCCCAGCTTGGCGTGTCCGCCGAACCCCAGCCACTCGATGATGATTTGCGGGGGCGCGCTGACCGTTTCGGAGCGCTGCTGGAGCAGGTCAACCATCCGGTCCAGGTCCCGGTCAATCAGGCCGTAGAAATCCTTGTAGGCGTTGGGGTCGCGGAGGAAGCCGTCAACTTTGGGAAAGAACTCCGGCAGGATAACGGGCAGGTCGCCGCCGCGGGGCACCCGGCGCATCTGGTCAACGGTGGACTCGATGTCCTCGATGGTGGCCTGGTTGCAGTCGTAGATGAACATTCCCTGGACGCGGCCCAGCACCCCGGCCTGGCCCATCCTTTTGGCCCAGTTCCAGCTGCGCTTGTAGCCGGCCGTTCCCACGGAAACCGAGAGGATGGGCGGGGGCTTGCCGCCATCGTAACGGTCATCGGTAGCGGCCACCGGATGGACGGCCTCGGTGCGAACCCTGAAAGTGCGTGCTTTTGGTGGCATGATTGGTCTTTTACCTCCTCCCGGGGTTCAGTAATCGAATCTGCCGGAGGTAGTGGTTCGTAGGGATATAGACATAACCACTTTATTCGGAACCTCGTCAGCATTTATTTAGTGATTAATCAATAATTGTTCCAGTCAGCCGCAACTTTGTACTGATACATATCGTGAGGGTGCAGTCGTGGCAAATCATATCAGCGTGGATTGGGCTTTGTCAAATGAGGCTGCTGGCGACTTCCCCGGATATTCCGTGTACTTGCGGCGTATTGCGACGGATTTTGCCCGGCCCGCGTCCGTTATCGTCAAGCTGATGCCGTCCGATGCTTTCATTATACGGTATTCGTGCGTGCGGGGCTACGATTAGCAGGCGTTGCCGGATGTGCCGGCTGCTGCTCCGGCCGGCGCCAGCGACCGCGCGGAGCCCCCGTCCATGTGGTAGTACGAGCCGAACCCGGTTTCAAACGTGCCGCCGGGCCGCCGTTCCCCCGCCGGCCGGTTGGGGTGCATAACGTCCATCACCGGCCCCAATTCACCCTGTATCGGGTAAAGGCGGGTCAGGTGCATATACGGTTCCTGCTTAATCCCCCCGTTGAAGCGGGCGGTGTTGAACGCCACGTCCATGTTGGGATAGCGGGCGAACAGCGTGCTGCGCTCCAGCGCCTCCGCCGCCTCCGATGCCATCTCCTCCAGCAGATCCGGATGGATGGGCAGCGACACCACTACCTCCTGGGGCGCGTTGACGGCGTGACTGACGCCGGCGGCCATTTGCGCCGCCGGGTCCAGGGTGGACCATACGGCGTGGCCCAGGGACATGGACATCTCGTCGTCCGGCCCCAGCGCGGCGTACTTGCGCCACCAGGGGGGGAAGCTGGACCAGTTGAACTTGCTCAGCATGGGTACGCGCCGCTTGGCGGTGGCCATGCCCAGCCAGCCGCCGGAGGACGGAGTCAGGCGCCGGCAGACCGAGGCCAGGGGGCTTTCGACCGCTTCGTCATCCTCAAACTCGGCCAGTTCCGCGCCGGCCAGGCCGGTGGCCAGGCGGATGTCGTCTTCGCCGATGCTGCTGGCGGTTTGGGTGGTTACCAGGCAGTTGGAGCCGGCCAGCAATTCCTCGTACTGCTCCCAGATGTAGCGCCGCGTCCATTCCTGGCAAACGTGGTCGTTGGGCAGCATCAGCACCGGCAGGATTACCGACGAGGGAAAGGTCTCCCGCAGTTTCCGGTGCAGCAGGCCGCCGAGCACCGCGTGTCCGCCGAATCCCATGAACTCGATAATCAGCGCCGGGTTGCGGCCGGCGCGGGACGCTTGGGCCGATACCCGCTCGATTACGTTGTCCATGTCCCGCTCGCAGGGGCCCCAGAACTCCCGGAAGTGCTGTGGGTTGCGCGTAAAGCCGTTGGGTACCGGCACGTACCCCGGAAACAGGGCCTGCACGCCCAGGCTGCCGCGTTTCTTGCCCATAAACTTGACCAGATAGCGGCTGATGTGGTTGATGGTGACTTCGTTGCAGTCGTAGAACACGGCAGACTGGACGCGGTTGACGGCCGCCAGTTCGGCCATGCGCTGCAAGAACAGCACGACCCGCCGGCAGCCGGCCGTACCCATGCCAACCGCCACGATGTTGGACGTGCCGGCACGGTCGCGCACCTGCGCGGTGCGCAGCAGCTGGTGACTGCGATTGCGAGTTCCGACGAATATGGTTGACATGGCAGCTAGACGGTGAGACGGGCGGGACGGTCATTCATAAGGTAAGGTTCGGATGGCGGTAAAGTTCGGGCGGTTGAGTTGAGCGGATGCCGCCCCCTATGTTAGCCGATAAAACCGGCGTATCCAAGAGGCGGCCGCGTTGATTTACGCTGCAATATCGCATCAGCCCGTCGGTTTCAGGTCAGCCCGCCGGTTTCAGGAATGACAGTACGGCGTCCACGAACTCCTCCGGGGCTTCAATCTGCGGGATGTGGCCCACGCCGGGCATGACGTGTTTGCGGGCCCGGACGATGTTGTTGTGCAGCAGTTCCTCACCGTCGCGCAGGCGGTCAACTTCGCCGTAGAGCACCAGCGTTTCCCGCGCGCTGACGCGGGGCAGGCGGGCCATGATGTCGTACCAGGCCAGGGACTCGTGCAGCTTTTTGACCCAGGCGCCGGCCTGCGCGCGGGTGTCGTTGGTGGCGTCCACCCATTCTTGCCGGGGTTCGGCAAAGGTGGTGGATTCTTTGGCCTGTTCTACGGTACGCAGCACGGGCATACCGTCGGCGTCGTAGCCGGCGGCGGACTCGGCGATGCGCTCCGGGGCGGTGCGGGCGTCCCAGACCGGGGCGCCCACCAGCACCAGCTTGTCCAGCCGGTCGGGGAACGAGGCCGCCATCTCGGTAGCCAGCACCGCCCCCACCGAGTTGCCCACGTAATGGCCCCGGTGGATGTTCAGAATCTGGCAGGCGTCATCCAAAGCCTGCGCGTAATCCGGGATGTTAAAATGACGGGTGGGCTTGTCCGACTCGCCATGCCCCAGCATATCAAAGGCGTAGCAGGTGTAATGCTGGCTGAAAGCGTCAATGACGGAACTCCAGGCCCAGGTGGACGTGCCCAGGGGGTGGAGCATAACCAGCGGGTAGCCGGCGCCCTGCTTGACGAAGTGCATATTGCCTTCACGGGTTTCAACGGTATCGGTAAGGTCGCGCCGCACGAACATAATCGTGGCCTCCTTGATGTAACCGGATGCAGCGCCGGCGGGCGGGCCCATCCGGCGGGCTCTGATGACAGCCGATTGATGCAATGCTAACTATGGCCCGGTACAATGTCAATCGCCATAGACTGAAACGACGGCCGGCCAAAACGACGGCCAGGAGGATTGCCGGGTTATGGGAATACTGACCAGTCATATGCAGGAGGTCATCGCCGGGCAGCGGCTGATTTTTGCCGCTACGGTGTGCCCCGACGGCACGCCGAACCTGTCGCCCAAAGGCACGGCGCAGGTTTGGGACGACGACCACATTCTGTTCACCGACCTGGCCTCGCCGGGGACGATGGGCAACCTGGCCGCCAACCCGTCCATCGAGCTGAACGTAGTTGACGTGTTCCTGCGCAAAGGCTACCGATTCAAGGGCAAGGCCGCCGTCCACGGGGATGGCGCCGTGTACGATGCGGTGCTGGAGCGGATGCGGGGCGGCCCGGCGTCGCTGCAACGGCTGGCCGACCGGGTGCGCGCCGTCGCTCTGATTCGCGTTGAGTCGGCGGCGGAGCTGGTATCGCCCGGCTACTGGGGTGGCGCCACCGAGGACGAAACCCGCCAGGAATGGCAATCCTATTGGGACGCCCGCAGCGCGGAATGGCGGGAACGGGAGCGCGCGGCCGGCGTCTCCGGTGCTAACGGCGAATAGCAAAAAGCCCGGGGAACGCAGCCCCGGGCTAATCTGCAAAGCAGCGGGCGGGCGGGTTTAGTCCGCCGCCTGCGGGGCCGGGAGGTCGGAGGGCAGTTCGGTGGAGAACCGCTGCCGGGGGGCCGGGTTGTTGGCCTTTTGCTTGCGCTGGATGCAAAACCGGGGGACGACGACCCACAGGGCAAACAGGACAACGAAAGCGGCTGCGGCAGCGATGATTTCCATTTGATTATGCCTCCAATCCATTACGATTCCATTACGATGCAAGGAACTGCGATTTGCGATGGGGCTAGTATGCCGCCAAGTTGTTACGCCGGTTTTTCGCAAATGTAACAGCCTTGTAACGGTGCGGGCCGCGCCGCGGGTCAATCATCCGTCGTAAGGCAAGCATCGTCGTAAGGCAAGCATCGTCAGCGCCGCCGGCAGCGCCGGGCAATCGTCGCCGGGCACGCGAAAGCCCGGAGCGGTGCTCCGGGCCGTAGCGCAGCGCGTATGCCGGCCGGGGGTTAGTCGGTGGCCATTGAGGCGTGCTCCTCGTCGCGCATCGCAGCCGGGTCAGCCTTGCGCCTGGCGGCGCGGCGGCGCAGGTAGTTGGGAACCACAACCCACAGTGAGAACAGGCCAGCAAAAGCGGCGGCGGCAAGGGCAAGCATATCAGTATCTCTCCTGACGGTTTGGTGAAATGCACCCGATAGTTTTACCATTATGCGCCAGTTGCGCCGCGCAAATGTTACAAAATTGTTACGGAAATATTACGCCCGTGTAAAAACCGCCCAATTCTAAAAACCGGCGCAAGGCAAGCGAAAGCCCGGAGCAATGCTCCGGGCGATGGCGCGGGGGGTATGCCGGATGGCGGCTAGTCGGCGGCCATGGGAGCGTAGTCGTCCTGGCGCATCGGAATGACTGCGGGGGCCTGGTTCTCGCGGCGACGGAGGATGAAGCGGGGGACTACGACCCACAGTGCGAACAGTCCAACGAAAGCGGCGGCGGCGGCAATGGCAATCATTCTAGTATCTCTCCGGCTGGCTGGTTGATGGGGTACGACCCTTTGATGCGTGCAGTATGCCGCCAGCGTGTTACGCCGGTTTTACGCAGATGTTACGTGGGTGTAACAAAAAAGCCGATTTTTTACCGGCGCAAACCGGCCATACCACCGCCATTCCGTGCCGGCTACCCGCGTCATTGCTACCCCTACTGCCATTCCTTACCCCCAATGCCATTCTGAGCGCAGCGAAGAATCTCGATGACGTAGCGCGCACTTTGGCGACAAACGCCGCTGCTACGCTGCCGAGATTCTTCGCTACGCTCAGAATGACATTAGGGGAGTGGGTAGCCTCATTCCGCAGCGCCTCAATCCCGGGGTTGCAGGCCAACCCACCAGTGGCGGCCTTTGCCCCGGCGTTTGCGCTGATAGCCCTGCGCCGTGAGCTCCAGGCCGAACTTGCGCTGGCTTACCGACAGATAGCCGTTGTCCAGGCACCAGGCGGCATAGGACGTGTACAGGGCGCTGGCCAGCGTCATTGCGCCGGCGTCGGTGGCGCAGGCGTCGGTTACGAAATCGCCCACCGGCCCGGACTCCGCAGCCGGGGATGCGATGCCGAACCGGGGTTCCGGCGGAGCCGTCGGCGCAACCCATCCGGATAGCGTAGCGGCATCGGATAGTGGATTACCGGACAGCGGATTACCGGACAGAGCATCACTGGACAGAGCATCATCGGGCCGGCGCAGCCGTCCGGCGCCGCTGCCAAAGCCGGGTTGTATCACGGGCGGCCCGTCGGACGCCGCATCGGACGACAGCATACCGGCCAAATCGCCCGTAATGCCGTACTCGCCGGGGCCGGTGACCGGCTCCGATTCGTCCAGCCGCCGGGCCAGGTAGAGGGTCAAGTCCAGAAACCGGGGCAGGCCGCCGAAGTGCTCCCAGCGCACGGCCTGCCCGTCCAGCCGGGTGGCGTCCAGCGCGAAGTCAAAGGCCGGCACTGCGTGCAGCCGGCGGTAGTCCGGGGGGATGTCCCACCGGGGCGCAATCAGGTCACGCTCTACGCTGCGGGCGATTAGATAGACGGCGGCGCCGGCCGCCCGCAAGTCGGCGTCAAATTCGTTTGCGTCCTCGTTGGCGTCCGCCAGCAAATCCGGGAACCCGCTGGCCAGCTCCCGCTGCGTCTGCAAAACGCAGAGGGCAAAGGCGCCCCGGATTTGGTTGCCGGCGCAGCGGACCAGGGCCGCGTTGTCGGTAAGTTCCAGGGGAACGGCGTAGTCCACTACGTCGCCGTTTTGCAGGTAGATGTCGGCGCGGGCCGGCACAAATGCGGTGGTAATCAGCCCCTGGTGCGAGGCGGCAAAGAGGGCCATGGCCAGGCAGAGGTTCTCCCGCGCCAGCAGCACCCGCGCCCCGGCGGTTAAGGCCGGGGCGTCGGCGGCAGCGTCGGAGGCAGCGGTGTTGGCGGGGCGGGGCGGTTGTCCGTATGCAGCCGTCATACCGCCCCATCCCCGCGCCCGGATTGCCCTGATTGGCCCGTGCGCGCGGGCTAGGAGTTGATGTCCATTACGACCTTGATGACGTTGTCGAGGCGCTGCTCGTACATATCATAGGCCGATTGGATTTCGGAGAACCCGACGCGGTGGGTAATCAGCTCGGCCGGGTCGGCCCAGCCGCGGGCCCGCAGGTCAACCATGTCCTGAATCTGGCTGATGGGGTCGCCGCTGCGGGCGCCGGTGGTGGGGATGATGCGCGGCTGCTTGTCCATCCAGAGGTTATGCTCGATGGGCACCATGTGGTCGGTTTGCACGCCGAACACAATTACCTGCCCGAACTGACGCACCTGCCGGAAACAGTCGTTCAGCGAGTCGGGGTAGCCGGCGGCCTCTACGCAGGTATCCGGCCCGGCGCCCTTGGTAATCTCCATTACCGCCTCGGTGACGTCCTGCTTGTCGGGGTTAATCTGGTGCGTGGAGCCCATCTCTTTGGACTTTTCCAGCCGGTAGTCCAGGGGGTCAACGACGATGACGTTGCGGGCGCCCATGCGGGAGAGGATCATGGTAAAGCTCAGCCCGATGCTGCCCTGGCCAAAGATGAGGATGTTCTGCTGCAAGGGGCTGCCCAGCTGCCGGCAGGAGTACAGCACGGTGCCGGGCGGCTGGCACATTACCCACTCGTCCAGCGCGCCGTAGTGGGGCAGCACGGCGATGCGGCCCGGCGCCGACAGCACGTACTCGCACAGCCCGCCGGTGCCGGGGAAGGGTATCACGATGACGCGCTGGCCCGCCCGGTATTCGTCGGTCTTGCTGTCCACGATGACGCCGGCCAGTTCGTGGGCGCCGCGACAGGGGGCCAGGGGGTACTCGGATTCGTCCAGCACCGGGCCGTAGGTGTGGCGGATGTCGGAGCCGCACACGCTGACCCGCTCCATCTTGACCAGCACCTGGCCATCCGCCGGCGCGGGCGTGTCAACGTCGGTGAACTCCCAACGCTTGGGGGCGACAAGTTGGGCTGCTTTCATAGTTCGGTTGCTCCTTGTAAGTGGGCCGGGTAAGTGGGCCGGGTGGATGGCCGGCGGCGGCTAACGGCGGCGCCGGCGAGGTTGGTCAATCATAGTATGCCGGCGCACCCCGGACAAGTCGCCGGCGTATCAAGTCGCTAATCATCAAGACGCTATTCATTCCGGGGCGGGCGGCGGCGGTGGCGAAAAATGTCGGCCAGCGGTATGGCCAGGCCGGGCAACAGCGGCGTCGTCAGCGTATCATCCGGCCCCAGCGCAGGCCGCTCTACGTACTCATTCCCCCGCAACTCCAGGGGAATAACCCGGTCGTGCAGCGGGTCAAAAATCCAGTATTCGGGAATACCGGCCGCGGCGTATATTTGACGCTTGCGCACCAAGTCCCGCGTCCGGTCTGACGACAGGATTTCCACCACAATATCCGGCGCCCCTTCAATATGAATGGAACCGGAGACGTCACTTCGTCCGCGGAGCACGATGACTAAATCAGGCTCCGGAGCCCGTTGGAGAGCGCGGGACAGGATGACGGTCAGATCGGTGTACAGCTCGGCGGGCGGTTCCGCAAAGCCGTCCAGATAGCTCACCAGATGCCAGGTCAACTGGTTTTGCACAAAGCTGTGGTCGCGGCTGGCCGATGGCATGATGTAAAGCGCTCCGTCGTCCAGTTCCCAGCAGCCCTCGGTTTCGCCCAGGGCCAGGAATTCGTCCAGCGACATCCGTGTTCCGGTACGCAGCTTTGGCTTTGCAGTGGCCATCAGAATCTCCATCGGCCAGCCGGATCGACTCCGGCCCGGCTAGGCCCCCGTCCCATGAAAGCGGGGGAGGATTTCCTCGCCGGCTCGCTCCAGCTGTTCCATTGACTCGGCGCCGGCGCACAGCGGGCGGATGACAAACTTGAAACCGCCGGCGTCAACGTATTCCTGGATGAAATCGCCAATCTGCTCCGACGTGCCGATGGCGGAGTACTCGGTGAAGTGGGCGTCCGGGCGGTGGCGGGTAACGAAGGGTTCGGACTTGGTTTCGCCATCCCGCCGGTCGTCGCAGATGTAGTATCCGACGAGAACGCCGACGTGGTCCTCCTCAATTTCCCGGTCGTACTGCTGGGCCGTCTCAAAGACGATTTCGCGTCCGGAGCGCACTTCGTCGGGCGTGGCGCTGGACACCAGCCAGCCATCGCCGACGCGGCCCACCCGCCGGGCCGCCGCCGAACTGCGGCCGCCAATCCAGACCGGCGGCGAGGGCTTGAGGAACGTGCGCGGCGTTACCGACACGTTGTGCGTGGTGAAAAACTCGCCCTCGTGGGTTACGTATTCCTCCTCCCACAGACGGCGCATCAGCGCGACGGCCTCGTCGGTGCGGCGGGCGCGGTCGGCTTTGGGGACGCCGCAAGCCTCGTACTCGTCCGGGTCTTCCTGGCCCAGGCCGACGGCGGGAAAGAACCGCCCCTGCGACAGCCAGTCCAGGGTGGCAACCTGCTTGGCCAGCACCACCGGATTGCGCAGCGGCAGCGCCAGCACGCTGGTGCCAAACTTCAGCCGCTCCGAATACCCCGCCACCAGCGACAGGGCAACCATGGGCTCCAGACTGAACCGCTCGCTGCAAATACGGTCGCTGAGCCAGATGGAGTCGTACTCGTAGCGGTCGCCCAGCGCAACCAGCGTGCGCAAAAAAGACGGGTCATCCCCCCCCTGCCCAAAAGCCCCCGGCACATACCCAATAGCAACGCTCATAATAATTGGCCTCCTCAGTAGCGGTCGGCAGTTCCCGAAAGTGCGGCGATAAGCGACGGCATATCATATCTTATCGTGCGGTGGACTTCCTCTAATCTGACGCTATTGTATCCGTGTACCAGGTGATTACGCATACCGACTATATTGCGCCACGGAACCGACGGGGATTGCCGCAATGTGGCAGCGGGGAGATGATGCGCCGCCTCGCCGACGATTACAATCAGATGCAGCAGGGCCAACTGTAGCATCCGGTTTTGTTCCAATTCCGGCAGAGTGGAGGCGCCCATCATCGCTACGGCTTCGCGCGCGTGTCTGATAATATCATCAGCCCGGCTGCGGTCATTCCGCGTGCTCATACTGCAACTCGGCCGGCCAGCGTTCGCGCCAGTTCTCTACCGGGAACACGTCGCCAATCGGATGCAGCCCGGCGGCGCAGCCGAGGATGTCACCCAGCTTTTCCTCCATATTGAACCGCTCCAACAGGCTGGCCCCGCAGTCGGGCAAAAACTCGACGGTGAAATCTACGTCGTTATCAGCGATAACCGAATCTCGCAGCGGGCGCTTATGGCGGTACAGCCGCTTGATTTTGTGGCGGCGGCAAAACTCGGCGATTTTGTCCTGGGGCAGCGCAATGTCCAGATAATCCGCCCGATCGTAAGCGATGCCCGCCTCGCCCGGCCCCTGGCCCAAGTGCAGCTCCCGCAGGTAGAGATGCAAGTCGGTTCTGCGGCCCAGGATACGGCTGATTTCGTCCTCCATTGCCGCCAGCCGGGCCAGTGACGGCAGGTTGGCGCAGTCGAACTCAATCATCAGCGCCGCCGCGCCGGCATCGGGGCCGGCGCGCACCGGCTCTTGCAGCCAGGTCAGCCGCCGCACCCGGTGGCCCCGGCAGAAAGCGACGATTTGCTCCGCTTGCGCGGGCGTAGTTTCAGTCATAACGCTCACGGCGCCTATTGTAGCAAATGCGCGCCGGCCGGCGGTCTAGCCCCCAATCGGCTCCAGCCCGGCCTCGGCGCGGGCGTCGTTGATGTGGTCCAGGACGCGCAGCCGCAGCGGGGGCAGTTCGTAGCCTACGTCGGCCATCATCCGGCTGTTGTCCACCAGATAGACGTGGGGCACCGGGCGGGCGCCGGTGCTGATGCTGGCGTCGGGGATGTACGCGCGCACCATGTCGGCGACATCGGCGATGGTGGCGAGTTCGCCGCCGCTGATATAGACGTTGTGATGCAGCGCGTCCGCCAGGGCCACCCGCACGAAAATCTCGGCGGCGTCCTCGGCGTGAATCATCGGCGATGCTTCGCGCGGGTCAAAGTCCATTGCCACCGGCTGGCCCACGGCGGGCAGCGACATCATCAGGCCGCCGATCATGCCCGTCATTCCGGTAACCCGCCCGTGGCCGAACACCGTGCAGATGCGGACGCCCCGGATGTCCAGCCCGTGCAGCGTCCGGTAGCGCGCGGCGGCGAAGTCGTTGACCGCCTTGGTCATCCCGTACACGTTGATGGGCGCCGCCAGGTCGTCCTCGGTAAGTGGCCGGTCGCCAAAAGTATCCTGCACGCCATAAACGGCGATGCTGCTGGCGTACACCACCCGCCGCACGCTGCCCCCGTTGCCCCAGCGGGCCGCCTCAAACACGTTGTTGGTGCCGTCAATGTTGACCGCCATCCCGGTAGCCGGACGGTCCTCAGTATCCGGCGGCAGCAGCGCGGCCATATGGATGATGCGATCCACCTGATGCCGGTTCACCGCCTCCATCAGATGGTCCAGACGGGTGACATCGCCCCGATAAATGGAGATGCGGTCCAGCAGCGGCTGCAAGTTAGCCCGGGGCGGAGCCAGGTCAAAGCAAAGCACATCCTCCCCCCGCTCCACCAGCTTGCGAATGATGCGGTTGCCGATAAACCCGGTGCCGCCGGTAACCATAACAGTCATAAAAACCTCCAAAACTGCGCCGTTGATAAGCCGCCCAAAGCCGCCAAAACAGATTCACAAACCAACCCCAGCATAATACCCACCACCGCCAAGCCACGCAAACCACCCCATCCCCCGGCAAAAGCCCGCTATAATACGCCGCACCGTGCCCCGCCAGGTTCCGGAGGTTCAGCATGACCACTATCACCGCAAACCCCATTACGGCCCCCGCCGTCAAAACGCCGCCCGCATCCGCGCCGGCACATTTCCGGTTTCCAGACCCGCCCGAACGTGAGATTGATGAGGCAATGACTAACTACGACCAACTGCACCGTACAGGCAGCAGCCATCACCTCGTCCACTACCTCGGCAATGAGGATACCACCCTGGTGGAGGCCGATCGCTGGGTTGCCCGCGCGCCCCGCTCCGGCACTCTGGGCCTGCGCCGGCCCGATTTGTTCATCGCCTTTAACGTCAATCCCGCCGCTTACAAGGCTGCCCGGGGATACCTAATCTCGGAGCAGGGTAAGCCGCCGGACTTTGTGCTGGAGGTAGCATCGGAGAGCACGGCCAGCGTGGACGTCGGGGCGAAACGGGTGGACTACGCGGCGTTAGGCATACCGGAGTACTGGCGCTTTGACGAGACGGGTGAGTTTCACGGCGACAAGCTGGCCGGCGACCGGCTGGTGGATGGCCGGTATGAGCCCATCCCCATTGCGGAATTGCCCGACGGCTCTTTGCAGGGGTACAGCGCGATGCTGAACCTGTATCTCCGGTGGGAGCCCGTGCAGGGGGAGCAGGGCCGGTTGGGGTGGTACGACCCGGAAACCGGGCAGCACATCCCAACCTTCCGCGGCGAACGGGAGGGCCGCCTCAACGAACGGGAGGGCCGCCTCATCGAGCGCAATGCCCGCCTCCAGGCTGAAGCCCGCTCTGAACAAGCCGATGCCCGCGCTGATAGCGCCGAAGCCCGGATTCACGAGTTGGAGGAGGAAAACAGACGGCTGCGTAACGGCTAGCCCCCGGCACCGCTCAAACCCTGTCCCGCCAGGTTCCAGAGGTTCAGCATGACCACTACCACTACCATCGCAAATACCATCACCGCCCCCGCCGCCAAAACCCCACTGGCGCCACCGCCGGCCCCGGCCCGTTTCCGGTTTCCGGAGCCGCCCGAACGTGAGATTGATGAGTCAATGACTAACTACCGACAAATGACCTATACGGGCCAGTGCCACCACCTCGTCCAATATCTCGGCAACCGGGATACCACCCTGGTCACTGCGGACTTTTGGGTTGCGCGCGGGCCGCGCCCCGGCACTGCCGGCCTGCGCCGGCCTGATTTGCTCGTCGCTTTTGACGTTGACCCGGAGGCGTACTTTGCAACCGGGGGTTATCTGATAACGGAGCAGGGCAAGCCGCCGGATTTTGTGCTGGAAGTGGCATCGAAAAGCACGGCCAAGGTGGACGTTGAGGAGAAGCCGGGCGATTACGCGGCGTTGGGTATTCCGGAGTACTGGCGCTTTGACGAGACGGGGGATTTTCACGGCGACCGACTGGCCGGAGACCGTTTGGTGAATGGCCGGTATGAGCCCATCCCCATTGCGGAACTGCCCGACGGTTCTTTGCAGGGGTACAGTGCGGTGCTGAATTTGCACCTCCGGGCGGAGCAGGGTTGGCTGGGCTGGTACGACCCATCCACCGGACGACACATTGCAACTTTTGACCACGAACGGGCCGGCCGCCTCCAGGCTGAATCCCGGGCTGAACGGGCCGAGGCCCGCGCGGAGCAGGAACAGGCGGCCCGCCTCCAGGAACAGGCGGCCCGCCTCCAGGAACAGGCGGCCCGCCTCCAGGAACAGGCTGCCCGCCTCCAGGCCGAGGCGCAGGTTCGCGAGTTGCAGGAGCGGCTGCGGCTGCGGGGGGGTGGTTAGGTTAGGATGGGCTGGATTGCTGCCGGGTTTGTGCTATAATTCCCGCCGTTATGCTGGGCGCTGATTGCCATCATTGCGACGCTTGCGCTGGGCCTGCTGCGGGCCGGAGGACTTTCCTATGGTAGCGGGTTTGGGGGGAAGTTTGCTGCGTAGTACGAATGTTCGGGGGAGGGCAGAATGACACTGCCGCCGCGCCGCCGTCGCAGCATCATCCCCATTGCTCTGGCCGGGGTTGCCCTGGCCCTGTTTGTCGTGCTGGCGGGCCTGGCCGGCTGGCTCCTGCCGGAGGTGCGGCCGGCCTCGGCGCACAACAACAGCATCACCGCTATCAGCATCATCAGCGACCCCGGCCCTGATGGCACTTACTTCACCGGCGATACCATCACCGTGCGGCTGACCTTTGACGAGGCTGTCACGAGCATCAGCAGCGGCTACTTGGAAATCTACATTGGCGGCATGACCCGCAACGCCCCGCCGACCGATAGCACCCCAAACAGCACAATCGTTGACTTCTCTTATACGGTCGTCGCCGCCGACCGGGACACCGACGGCATCGCCGTGCCCAATACCGGCCTCTCTGGCACTTATCAGCACGGAAGCTCCGAGACCGGTCTCGACCGTAGCCTCGGAAACATCCTGAGTACTCCCCAGGCCGGGCATAAAGTTAACCAAATCGATTACGATGCTGATGACGACAATCTCATTGACATCACCACGGTGGCCCAGCTTAACGCCATCCGTTACGACTTGAACGGCAACGGTGACCCGGATTCCACCGGCAACGCTACTACCAATTACAACACCGCCTTTCCGCACCGCCAGCAGGCTCAAACCGGGCGGATGGGCTGCTCGACCGGCTGCGCCGGCTACGAGTTGGTGGCCGACCTGGACTTTGACACCGACGGCGATAACACGGCCGACGCGCCCTACGCCAACTGGCTGTCCATTGGCTCGTATAACGCCGGCACCGCGTTCAGCTCCACCCTCCAGGGCAACGGCCATACCATCTCCAACCTGACTATATCCGGCACCGATCCGGTGGGTCTGTTCGGCATCAGCACCAGCAACACCACCATCACCGGAGTAGGACTGATTGACCCCTCGGTGAGCTCATCGACGGATGATGGGTTCGCCGGCGGATTGGTGGGATTTAACAACGGCGGCACGGTGCGCGCGTCCTACGTAATCGGCGGCACGGTTGCCTCCAGCGGCGCCGACGCCTTCGTCGGCGGGCTGGCGGGCGTCAACCTGGGCACCATCAACGCCTCTTATTCCACCGCCGCCGTCTCTGCCACCGGCACCGGCGCCCCCAGCACCGGCGGGCTGGTTGGCGTCAACGAGCTCACCGGCGGCACCTACGTTGCCACCGGCGCCATCATCGCCAGCTACGCCGCGGCCAGCTCCGTTACCGGCGGCACGCAAGCCTGCCTGTCCAGCACCACCGCCCGGATGGGACTTGCCAATGGGGAGCAGGGCACCGTAACCAACAGCTATTGGGATTCCACCGTCTGCACCGGCGGCGGCGGCGGCGGCGCGGGCCAGGCCACCACCGCGCTGCAAACGCCCACCGCCTACGGAACCGGCGCCAGCATCTACGCCAACTGGAACATCAACGTTGACGGCGATACCAGCACGGGCGCCATGACCACCGGGGCCGACGACCCCTGGCACTTTGGCGCCAACAATCAATACCCCATCCTGCAATACGACCGCGACGCCGCCGGCATCGACTGGCAGAGAAACCCCAGCCTGGCCCGCAAGGATTACGACGCCAATAACAACAATCTGATTGACGTTACGATGCTGGCCCAGCTGAACGCCATGCGCTACGACGGCGATGGCGATGGGGCCGTAACGGGCGCCAGCCGGTTCAACTACGCGGCGGCTTTCCCCGGCCTGACCACCGGGATGGGCTGCCCCGACGGGTGTATCGGCTACGAGCTGCTGGCCAACCTGGACTTTGACACCGGCAATGACGGCGACCGCACCAACGATGACTATTACAACGCCGGCGCCGGCTGGACGCCCATCGGGACCGGCACTGCGCGGTTCACCGGCACGTTCCGTGGCAACGGGCATACCCTGTCCAACCTGCATATCAACGCGCCGGCGGCCACCCTGCAAGTCGGGCTGTTCGGCGTCATCAACGGCCCGGTCTCCGGCGTCGGGCTGCCGAACGCCAGCGTTACCGGCGCCCATAACGAACTGTTCGCCGGCGTCCTGGTGGGCGAACTGCAACCGCAGGGGTCGGTAACCGCCAGCTGGGCCACGGGCAGCGTGACTTCCAGCAGCGCTACGAGCCACGTCAAGCGCATCGGCGGTCTGGTGGGCAATAACGTGGGCGCGGTGCGGGCCAGCTACGCCGACGTGTCGGTAACGGCCGACGCGGCGGCCACGCAGATTTTCGTCGGCGGCCTGGTGGGGAATACGGGCACCCCCGATGTGCCGGGCGCCGGCGCGGTGGAGGCCAGCTACGCCACCGGCGCAGTGTCCGGCGGCACGAGCGCGGCCTCTTACGTTGGCGGCCTGGCCGGCGGCCTGTCGGGTACGCCCAGCATCACGGCGTCTTACGCAACAGGAACGGTTACCGCCGCCGGCGGCAACATCGGCGGGCTGGTCGGCAACGTACCCAGCGGAGCCACCATCATCGAAAGCTATTGGGACTCCATCACCAGCGGCATCGACGACGACGCGGATACCGACGCGCCGGAGGGCAAAAAGACCTACGAGCTGCGCGACCCCACTACCTACGGCGCTAGCACGACGCCCGAACTTTACAACGCGAGGAACTGGAACCGGGACTTTGACAACCTCGACGGGGACAACGACATTACCACCGGGATTGACGACCCCTGGACCTTTGGCAGCAGCACCGAGTACCCGGCGCTGTGGTACGGCGGGCTGGACACGGCGCGGCAGTTCAGCGCGCAGCCCAGCATCGGCACCGACAGCAGCCTGACCGCGCTCGCCGTGGACGCTCCCTTTGCGCTGTCGCCGCCTTTTGCCGCCGGCACTACGGAATACACGGCCGCGCTGCCCTTGTCCAACCCCGACACGATTACCGTCAGGGCAACGCCGGCTACTAGCACCGTCGTGTCCATCAGCGCGCAGGCCAGCCCGGCCGACGCCATTACCGACGACGCGGATACCGTCGCCCCCGGCCATCAGGTCGCCCTCTTTGGCCCCACCATGGTCATCACCGTAACCGGCACCGCCCCGGACGGCTCCACCACCGATTACGACATCACCATCGAAAACGTGCCCAACAACAACTACGATAGCAACGGCAACGGCCTGATTGAAGTCACCACGCTGGCCCAACTCAACGCCATCCGCTACGACTTGAACGGCGATGGCGCGGCGGACAGCGCAACCAACCAGGCCACCTACGCCGCCGCTTTCCCCTACCCCGCCGGCGGGGCCGTCTGCACCACCACCTGCACCGGCTACGAGCTGATGGCCGACCTGGACTTTGACACCGACGGCACCCCCGGCGTAGGCAGCGGCGACGAATATCCCACCTGGACGCCCATCGGCACGACCGGCGCGCCGTACACCGCTACATTCCGGGGCAACAACTACGTCATCGACCAGCTGACCGTCCGCTCCACGGCCAACGAAGCAGCGGTGCAGGCGGGGCTGTTCGGCGCGGCCAGCGGGGCTATTGAGAGCGTGGCGCTGACCGGCGTGGACATAACGGGCCGCTACACCGGCGCGAGCAATAGCCCACAAAACGCTTACGAGGTTGGCGCGCTGGTCGGCTACCTCGACGGCAGCGTGCGCAGCAGCTCGGCCGCCGGCGCCATTAGCATCACCGTCCCCTCCGGCTCCTCAGTCCGCGGCCGCCATTACGCACGCGTGGGCGGCCTGGTGGGCCGCGCCGGCGACGGCACCACCATTACCGCCAGCTACTCCACGGTCGCAGTGACCGTGAATTCATCCACCCTGAGTACCATTCTGGATAACGTCGGCGGCCTGGTGGGAAGGGTTGAAGGCAGCTCCGGCAGTCCGAGCACGCTGGCGGCCGCTTATGCGCATGGAACGGTGGCCGCCACCGGCGGGGCCGGGCTGGTCGGCCATGTCACTGGCAACGTGACGGTGAGCGCCACCTATGCCTACGCCTCGGTTAGCGGCACCTCCAACAGCGCTACGCGCGGGCTGATTAACACTTTTGACGGCGGCGCAACTATCAGCAACAGCTATTGGGATACCGACGCTAGCGGCTTCTTTGACGACGCCGGCACCGACGCCCCGGAGGGCGTCAGCAGAAGCAACCTGCGATCGCCCACCGCCTACGGCACCACCGGCATCTACTCCGGCTGGAACGTGGACGTTGGCGGCACGTCCGCTAACGACGACCCCTGGAGCTTTGGCACCAACGCGCAGTATCCCATCCTGCAATACGGCTACGATGCCCGGGGCATCCAGCGGCAGCGCAGCCCCGGCGCCACCTCCATAGATTACGACGGCAACAACAACAACCTGATTGACGTCAACTCGCTGGCCCAGCTGAACGCCATGCGCTACGACTTGGATGGCGATGGACTATCCAGCGCCGGCGCCGGCGCCGTGACCTACCTGGCGGCTTTCCCCGGCGTGTCCACCGCCATGGGCTGCCCCGACGGGTGCGCCGGCTACGAACTGACGGCCAACCTGGACTTTGACACCGGCAATGACGGCGACCGCACCAACGATGACTATTACAACGGCGGCGCCGGCTGGGTGCCCATCGGCACCGACCGCGCACCGATCAGCAGTACGCTCCAGGGCAACGGCCATACCCTGTCCAACCTGCACGTCAACTCCGGCACAGACGTCATAACCGTCGGGCTGTTTGGCACGCTTTCCGGCGCCGTCACCGGCATCGGCCTGCCCAACGCCAGCGTAACCGGGGCGGCGGACAATACCGCCATCGGCGCGCTGACGGGCACGCTGGGGGCGTCCGGAACGGTAACATCCGTCTGGGCAACGGGCAGCGTGGCCTCCACCAACGCCGGCAGCGCAGCCAAGAACGCCGGCGGGTGGTGGGTTTTTCCTATGGCACAGTGCGGGCCAGCTACGCCGACGTGTCGGTAACGGCCAGCGACGCGGCCACGCAGGTTAGAGCCGGCGGCCTGGTCGGGAGTATAGGCACCATCGTAGCGACCGGCGCCGGCACGGTTACGGCCAGCTATGCCACCGGCGCAGTGTCCGGCGGCACGAGCGCCGCCTCTTACGTTGGCGGGCTGGTGGGCCAGCTGCCCACCTCCGGCACGCCCACCATAACGGCGTCTTACGCAACGGGAACGGCTACTTCCACCGCAAGCAGCGTCAACGCCGGCGGGCTGGCCGGCAATAATCCCGCCGATGCCACCATAGCCGACAGCTATTGGGACACCGACACCAGCGGCATCGCCGATGCTGACCCGTCCACCAGCGCCGGCGCCGGCCAAACCACCGCCAACCTGCAAACGCCCACCGCCTACGGCAGCGGCATCTACTCCGCATGGGACGTGGACGTTGACAACGCCGATGCCGACGATGACTTTACTACCGGCAACGACGACCCCTGGGACTTTGGCGCCGACGACAAGTACCCGGCGTTGCAGTACGGCGTCCTGTCAACGGACACCACCGCGCAGTTCAACCGGCAGCCCACCATCGGCACCCTGTCCGGGCTGACTTTGAACGGGGCGATGCTGACGACGCCCTTTGACCCGGAAACGCTGGCCTACACCGCCACGCTGCCCCCCGGCGCCACCAACGCAACGGTCACCATAGCGGCCACGCCGGCCGGCGGCGCCACCGCGTCTTACCGCACGGTGGCCGGCGGCGCCAGCCCCGTTACCGCCGACGCCGACGGGGACACGACGGGCCATCAGGTAATCCTGCGGGGCGCCACCACAACCATAACCGTCATCGTCACCCCCCAGAGAGGCACAGAGCGCAACTACGTCGTAACTATTGCCGTGCCGGAGGAGGACTACGATGCCGACGACGACGGCCTGATTGACGTCACTACGCTGGAGCAGCTGGACGCCATCCGCTACGACCTGAACGGCGATGGCGGGGTGGACAGCGCCAGCGGCACCCTGGCCTACGCCAGCGCCTATCTGTATCCCGCCGCCGGGATGGGCTGCCAGCTTACCGACCACGACAGCGACAGCAACACCCCCGACCAGGCCACCTGCACCGGCTACGAGCTGCTGGCCGACCTGGACTTTGACACCGACGGCGATGATGACGTTGCCGACCCGCCCTACGACAACTGGACGCCCATCGGCACCGACGGAACGCCGTACAGCGGCACGTTCCAGGGCAACGGGCATATCATCTCCAACCTGAACGTTAACACCGGCGCGGACGTTGCCACCGTGGGCCTGTTTGGCACGGCCAGCGGCGCCATCTCCGGCGTGGGCCTGCCCAACGCCAGCGTAGCCGGGGCCAGAGACAGTACCGCCATCGGCGCGCTGGCCGGCACGCTGCAGTCGACCGGAACGGTAACGTCCGGCTGGGCTACGGGCAGCGTAACTTCCAGCAGCACGGGCAGCGCCCTTAAGTCCGTCGGCGGGCTGGTGGGCTATAACGCCGGCGCGGTGCGCGCCAGCTACGCCGACGTAACGGTAACCGCCGCCAATACCGCCCCAACGGTTCACGCCGGCGGCCTGGCCGGGTATCTGTTCGGCGGCACGGTGACGGCCAGCTACGCTACCGGCGCGGTAGCCGGCGGCGCCACCAGCGCCTCCCACACCGGCGGCCTGGCGGGAGCGATGAGTAATTCGTCCTCCAGCTCCATAACGGCGTCTTACGCTACGGGAGCGGTTACCTCCGGCGCCCTCGCCAACACCGGCGGCCTGGTCGCCACCCGGCCCGCCAGCGCCACCGTAACCATCAGCTATTGGGACACCCAGACCAGCGGGATCTCGACCGGCATCGGCTCCGGCCGAACCACCTCGGCATTGCAAACGCCCACCGCCTACGGAACCAGCGGCATCTACTCCGACTGGAACGTGGACGTTGACGCTGATACCAGCACCGGAGACAGCTCCGGCCTCGACGACCCCTGGTACTTCGGCACCGCCAGCGAATACCCCATCCTGCAATACGGGCGGGATGCCGTGGCCATCGACCGGCAGCGGGGCAGTACCGCCGTGAACTACGCCAACGGCAACAACCTGATTGACGTTGCAACGCTGGCCCAGCTGGACGCCATCCGCTACGACTTGAACGGCGACGGGGTATCAGCAACCGGGGCGGACGCCGCCAAATACGCCGCCGCCTTCCCCGGCCTGAGCCGGGGGATGGACTGCCCCGCAACCTGCGCCGGCTACGAATTGACGGCCAACCTGGACTTTGACACCGACGACGATGATGACGTTGCCGACGCGCCCTATGCCAACTGGACACCCATCGGAACTTACACGTCCACCTTTGACGGCAACAACCACACCATCGCCAACCTGACCATCAACGCCGCCGCAACCGTCGCTGACATCGGATTGTTCAACGCGCTGGGCAGCGACGGCGTCATCTCCGGCGTTGGCCTGCCTGATGCCAGCATCACCGGAGCGGCGGGCATACTCGACGCCGGCGCGCTGGTGGGCGAGAACGAGGGCACGATAACGGCCAGCTGGGCCACGGGCAGCGTAACTGCCGGCAGTACCGCCGCCGCCGGGTTCAAGCGTCTCGGCGGGCTGGCCGGCTTTGCCAGCGGCGCGGTGCGGGCCAGCTACGCCGACGTGTCGGTAACGGCCGACAGCACGGCGGCGCAGTTTGTGATCGCCGGCGGGCTGGTGGGGCGGCTGAACGGCGGCGCGGTAACGGCCAGCTATGCGATGGGGGATGTGTCCGGCGGCACCGGCGGCGGCGCATACCTCGGCGGGCTGGCCGGCGGCCTGCTCACTACCCTCGGCACGCCCACCATCACGGCGTCGTATGCGACGGGAACGGTTACGGGCGGCACGGGCGTCAACGCCGGCGGGCTGGCCGGCAACCCCAGCGGCGGCACGGTAACCGACAGCTATTGGGACACCGACACCAGCGGCATCACCGGCGCCGGCGGCCAGACTACCAGCGGGCTGCAAACGCCCACCGCCTACGGCAGCGGCATCTACGCCAACTGGAACGTGGACGTTGACGGCAATGCCGGCACCGGGGACGCTGACGGCAACGACGACCCCTGGCACTTCGGCTACGACGTCCAGTACCCGGTACTGAAATACGACGGGCTGGACGTGCTGACGCAGGGGCGGGATACCATCCTTTTCTCCATCGCCGAGGTGGAGATTGACGAGGGCGCCAGCGCTGCCTACATGGTGCGGCTGGGCGGCCGGCCCAACGCGGCGGTAACCGTAACCATCGCCAGCGACAACACCGACGTAACCATTGACGACGGCGACGGCGTTTTCGGCAGCGACGAAACGCTGAACTTCTCGACTACCAACTGGAATACGGCGCAGCCGGTAACCGTCAAAGCGGCCCGCGACGACGACCTGGCCGACGGCACGGCAACTTTGACGCACACCGCCGCCGGCGACGGCAGCGGCTTTGCCGGCGTCACGGCAGCCCTGCCCGTAGCAATTGAGGACACCATCACGCCCACCATCCAGCTGACCAGCGGCGGCAACGAGATTACCGAACTGAACATCAACGAGGCCGGCACCCCCACCGTCATTTACGACGTGGCCCTGAGCGACCAGCCCCTGCAAGACGTAACCGTAACCATCACCGTCCCCAGTGCCCCAATCGACTACACCGATGCGGTACAAATCAACAAAACCGGCGGCACTTTCGGCAGCAGCCAGACGCTGACTTTCACCCCGACGAACTACTCAACGACGCAGCCGGTAACCATCCAGACGCAGATTGACAGCGACGACGACAACGAAAACGTCGCCCTGGGCCACGCCGCCGCCGACGCAACGTCGGGTATGACCAGCGGCTACGCCGACATCACCGCAACCCTGACCGTGAAAGTCATCGACAAGGACACGCCCAACATCCAGCTGTCCGAACCCTCGCTAACCGTAGATGAGGACGACCCCACCGGCGAGTCGTACACCGTGCGGCTGACTACCGCGCCCAGCGCGCCCGTAATGGTAACCGTAACCGCGCCCGCCGGCCTGACCATCGACGGCCCCGACGCCGCAACCGCGTTCACCACCAGCGAAACGCTGACTTTTGACGCCAGCAACTGGGATACGTCCACGACGACGATAACGGTAAAAGCGGTGGGGGACGACGACCTGACCGACGAAACCGGGCTCACCATCACCCACGTTGCCGCCAGCGCGGACAGCAACTACAACACCCTGAGCCAATCCCTGCCCGCAACGATTAGAGACGACGACACCGGCGCCATCACCCTGTCCCCAACCGCCATCGCGGTAACCGAGGGCGATACCGCCGGCGCCACCTACACCGTCCGGCTGAGCAACCAGCCGTCGGACACGGTAACCGTATCGATCAGCAACGACGCAACCAAAACCACCGTAACCCCGACCGCCCTCAGCTTTGACGCCAGCACCTGGAACGCGCCGCAAACGGTAACCGTCAAAGCGGTAGCCGACGCCGCCGACCTTGCCAACGCCATCGACACGCTAACGCACACGCCCAGCGAAACCGGCGGCTACCAGGCCAGCGCAGCGGAGGATCTAACCGTAACCGTCCAGGACACCACCGTGCCGGGCATCACCCTGAGCGAGACCGGGTTGAACATACAGGTGGGCAACTCCGATACGTACAACGTGCGACTGGACGCTGCGCCGGCGACGACGACCGTTGTCGCCATCACCCTGGCCAGCGGCAACACGGCCGTGACCGTCAGCCCGGAAACCCTGAATTTCACGGCCGCCAACGCCCCCCAGACGGTAACCGTCACCTATGCAAACGCCGACGGCGCGCACGATGCGACCGAGCTGGTGCACACGCCGAGCATCCTGGGCATCGCCAGCGACGTAACCACGCTGCCCGTACTGCTCCGGGAAGCCGGCGGCGCAACGACCAGCCCGGTGCTAATCGCCCCGCCACTCCGCGGCAACACCGCAGAGTACACCATCGCCACCAAGACGCTGACGATAATCGGCGCGGCCGACATCCCCGAGGGCATAACCGTCCGCACCGTGCAAGGCGTGAACGCCGACCTAACCATCACGTTCAGCGCAGCGACCACCACCATCCCACGCACGCGCAGCGGCTACACCCTGGACGCGGATACATTAGTGGACATCAATCCGGTGCCGCCACCGCCGGGCGGCCTGCGCATCTGCCTGCCAATACCCCAGGGCGGCGGCAGCACCGCCCCACAGCTAATGCGCTACGACGGCAGCAGCTGGCAAACCGTGCCCAGCACAGTACAAAACGGCAAAGTCTGCGGCACCGTAACCGACTTCTCCCCATTCATAACCGGCCGCCCCATCGCAACCACCGGCGGCGGCCCGACGACCGGCGGCCCGACCGACGGCGGCAACGGCAACACCGGCGGAACCCCCGAAACCGGCAACGGCGGAGGCGGAGGCGGAGGCGGCGGCAGCTTCGGCGGCGGCACGCCCGCCCCCAGGCCCGCGCCAACGCCGGCCCCCAAGCCCACACCGGCCCCAACGCCGACGCCGACCGCAACGCCGGCACCCCAACCCACGCCAACACCGGCGCCCGCACCCACACCCACGCCAGCGCCGCCGGCAGTGGCCCCAACAACGCCGCCGCCAACCGCCGCCCCGCCAACGCAACCGCCCCCGGTAGCGGCCATCGTTCCGCAGCCGGCAGTAATCGGAGACATTACGTTCAGCATCAACAACCCGCCGCCGGGCAGCGCGCTGATGGTAGAGTTCCCCGTAACCAACCCCGGCGCCGTAACCGCCGAGTACCAACTAACGCTGGAAATCGCCGGCGAGGTCGTACAGCGCCAAACGCTAACCATCCCACCCGGCCAAACCCAAAACTTGCAGCTGCCCATCGTAGCCCCGGACGCCCGCGCCGAGGTAACCGTGCGGGTGGACGGGCAATCCCAAATCGCAATACTGACGCCGGCGATGGCTGCGCCTACGCCCGCTGCCGGAGGCCAAACCGTCGCCGGAACGCCGGCCGTTGAGCAAACCGGCGGCGGCGCGCCCTGGTTGCTAATCGGCATAATCGCCGTAATCGCCCTGGTCATCATCGGCGGCGGCATCGCCCTGCTGGTGCGCCGCCGCGCCTGATTCCAACCGCTATCATCTGCGCCCCCCGTCATTCTTTGCGTTGCTTAGAATTACGGGGGGCAAAAAAATCCCCTGCCGCCGTCGCCGAACCAACCCCTGCCGCCGGACTAAACCGGAAATCGCCGGAATCTCCCAATGCCATTTTGAGCGCGGGGGATGGGTGATGGCAGCCGCAAAACCCCGCTATAATAAGCCCCACCCACCCCGTCCCGTCTGGCCGCAGAGGTTCAGCATGACTACCACCACAACCATCACCGCCACCAAAACGCCGCCACTGCCACCATCCGCACCGGCCCCGGGCCGTTTCCGGTTTCCGGAGCCGCCCCAACGTGAGCCCGATGAGATGACCAGCTTCAAACAACTGCACAAAACGGGCAGCAGCCACTACCTCGACTTTTACTTTGGCAATTCTGATACCACGCTGGTGGCCGCTGACCTTTGGGTTGCCCAGGGGCCGCGCCCCGGCACCAGGGGCCTGCGCCGGCCGGATTTGCTCATCGCCTTTGACGTGGACCCGGCCGCTTACGATGCCACCGGGGGCTATCTAATATCGGAGCAGGGCAAGCCGCCGGACTTTGTGCTGGAGGTGGCATCGGAAAGCACGGCGCGCGTGGACGTTGGGGAGAAACGGGTGGAGTATGCGGCGCTGGGTATTCCGGAGTACTGGCGCTTTGACGAAACGGGGGAGTTTCACCGCACCAGGCTGGCCGGCGACCGGCTGGTGGACGGGCAGTACGAGCCCATCCCCATTGAGGAACTGCCGGATGGGTCTTTGCAGGGGTACAGCGCGGCGCTGAACCTGTACCTGCGGTGGGAGCGCGTGCCGGGGGATGAGGAGCGGGGGCAGTTGGGCTGGTACGACCCGGAAACGGGGCAGCATATCCCAACCATCCGCGACAAGCAGGAAGCCCTCCTACAGGCTGAAGCCCGCGCCGACACGGCCGAGGCGCGCGCCGAGCAGGAGCGCACCGCCCGCCTCCGGGCGGAGGCCCGCTCCGAACAGGCGGAGGCACGGGTTCGGGCTTTGGAGGAGGAAAACCGGCGGTTGCGGGGGGGTAGCTAACCTCCGGCCTGGCTTGCGCCCGCTGCTTTTGTGGTACAATTCTCAATCGTTATGTTGTGCGATAATTGCTGCTGCGCTTTGCCTGCTTTGGGCCGGATGGTGTTCCTATGGTAGCCGGCTGGGGTAGGGCTGTACTGCGTAGTACAAAGGTTCGCAAGGGGGGGGGGGGGGGGGCACGCGAGGGCACGCGGTATGATGCCGGCCCGCCGCCGTATCAGCAGCGGCTTTTGCTTTGCGCTGGCCGGGGTTGGGGTTGGGGCGGTTTTGCTGCTGCTGGCCGGGCTGGCTCTGTTTGGCGGCCCCGGCGACGTGGCGGCACAGAGTGTCAGTGTCATCGATTATGACATTGATAACGATAATCTGATTGACATCAGGACGCTGGCCCAGCTGGACGCGATTCGCCATGACTTGGATGGCGATGGCGCCCCTGTTTTGGGACTGCCAGCCGTCGCTTACAACGCCGCTTTTCCCAACCGCGACGGCATCGTCCCCGGGCTGATGGGCTGCCCCGGAACCTGCTCCGGCTACGAGCTGCTGAACGACCTGGACTTTGATACTAACGGCGACGGCAGCGTTACCAGCGCCGATGGCCACGCCTACACCAACTGGGAACCCATCGGCGGGTACAACGTCGCGTTCGACGGCAAGGGCCATACCATCTCCCACCTGACCATCAACCGGCCGGGCAATAATGACGTCGCCCTGTTCGCCAATATGGGCTCGTCCGGCTCCGTCACCAGCCTGGGCTTGCCCGACGCTAACGTTACCGGCGGGGCGCGCGCCGCAATTCTGATTGGCAATAGCGCTGCTACGGTTTACGCCAGCTGGTCCAGCGGGCGGGTCAGCGGGAGCTCGTCCGCAGCCGGACTGGTGGGGGGAACCACCGCGAGCATTATCGCCAGCTATTCGACGGCCGCGGTCACGACCCGCGGCGGCTCATCCGACAACAATTTTCATGGCGCGTCCGGCCTGGTGGGGGTAATCAATACCAGTTCTATCGTCGACTCCAGCTACGCTACCGGCGCGATAACCGGCCTGCGACGGGCCGGTCTGGTACTAGGGCAATGGGATTCCAACAAACGCATCACCAATAGCTACTGGAATACCGAAACCTCCGGTACGACGTCAGACCTGCTCAACTCAAGAGACCCCGGCCTCGGGGCAACCGGGAGAACCACCGCGCAGTTGCAGATGCCCACCGATTACACCGGCATCTACGCCAACTGGAACGTGGACGTGGACAACGCCGATACCGACGACAACGTTACGACCGGCGGCGACAACCCCTGGCACTTTGGCACCGCCGCTTAATATCCCATCCTGCAATACGGCCGCGATGCCGTGGCCATCCAGCGGCTGCGCAGCCCCAGCGCGGCTGCCGTGGACTATGACGCCAACAACAACGATCTGATTGACGTTAACAACCTGGCCCAGCTGGACGCCATTCGCTATGACGGGAACGGTGACGGGATACCAGTGCGCGGGGCGGGGGCCGTCAGTTATCTGGCGGCTTTCCCCGGACTGACCCGGCAGATGGGCTGCCCCAACGCTTGCGCCGGCTACGAGCTGGGGGCCAGCCTGGATTTTGATACTACCGGCAATGACGACCGGGCCGATGCGCCCTATGCCAACTGGACGCCCATCGGAACTTACACGTCCACGTTCCGGGGCAACGCCCATACCATCTCTAACCTGAACGTCAGCTCGGCCGCCGCCAGCGCGCGGCTGGGGCTGTTCGCAGAACTGGGCAGCGGCGGGCGCATCACCGCAGTGGGGCTGATTAATCCCACCGTGCGCGGTACGGGCGGCGCGCAGGAATCCGGCGCGCTGGCGGGCCGGAACCGGGGCACGATTTCAGCCGCCTATGCCACCGGCGGCTCCGTTGCCGGCAGCGGCAGCGGCGCGGTTACCGGCGGGCTGGTGGGCCGGAACAACGGCGCGCTGCGGGCATCCTATGCCACTACCGCCGTCAACAGCGGCGCGGGCAGCGGCGGCGCCGGCGGGCTGGCGGGCCGCAACGATGCCGGCACTATCACCGCCAGCTACGCCGCCAGCGCCGTTAGCGGCGGCGCCGGCACGCGCTGCCTGTCCGATGGCGGCAACGTCCATAACAGCTACTACGACTCGACCCTCTGCGCGCACACCGGCGGCGCCGGCACGGGCCAGGCTACTGCCGACCTGAAATCCCCCATCGACTACACCGGCATTTACGCCGGCTGGAACCTGAACCTGAACGGGGCGGCCGGCGGCGACGACCCCTGGGACTTCGGAACCGGCTCCGAATATCCGGCCCTGAAATACCGGCCTTTCATTGACTACGACACCGACGACGACAATCTGATTGACATTAGCAACCTGGCCCAGCTGAACGCCATGCGCCACGACGGGAACGGCGACGGCGACGCGGGCCACGCCGAATACGCCGCCGCCTATCCGTCCCGCCAAACCGCCGCCGCCGGACGCATGGGCTGTCCTGGCGCCTGCACCGGCTACGAACTGCGGAACGACCTGGACTTTGACACGCAAGGCGATGACGACGTGGCCGACGGGCCCTATGCCAATTGGACGCCCATCCGCAACTACGGGGGCGTGTTCCAGGGCAACAACCATACGATTTCAAACCTGACCAGCAACGCCGCCGCGAGCATCCAGCACGTTGGGCTGTTCGGCACCGGCGGCCCGACCATCTCCGGCGTTGGGCTGGCCAACGCCAGTGTTACCGGCGCCAGCGACACGCTCCGGGCCGGCGCCCTGATTGGCGAACTGTCCGCCGGGGGGTTGGTAACGGCCAGCTGGGCCACCGGCCGCGTAACTTCCACCAGTACCGGCAGCGGCGCCAAATCCGTGGGCGGCCTGGTGGGCCGGGCGGCTGCGCCCGTGCGGGCCAGCTACGCCGACGTGAGGGTAACCGCATCCCAGGCTACTACGGCTACGACGGTTTCGGCCGGCGGCCTGGTGGGGCGGCTGAACGGCGGTGCGGTGACGGCCGGCTACGCTACCGGCGCGGTAGCCGGCGGCGGCGGCGCCACCTCTTACGCCGGCGGCCTGGTGGGCCAGCTGAGCGGCGCGGCGCACAGCATCGCGGCGTCTTACGCAACGGGTACGGCTGCTTCCACCGCAAGCGGCGTCAACGCCGGCGGGCTGGCCGGCAATCTGCCCGGCGGGGCCACGATAGCCAACAGCTATTGGGATACCGACAGCAGCGGCATCGCCGACGCTGACCTGGACGCCAGCGCCGGCGAGGGCAAAACTACCGGCGAGTTGCAGATGCCCACCGACTACGCCACCCGCTACGCTACCGACACCTACTTTGGCTGGGACGTGAACGTTGACGGCGATACCGGCACCGGGGACAGTAGCGGCAACGACGACCCCTGGCACTTTGGCACCAACGCCCAATATCCGGCCTTGCAGTTCGGCGGGCTGGATACATTCTCGCAGTTTGACCGCCAGCCCACCACCGGCACGCTGAACACGCTCACCGTGCTGCCGGCCGCGCTGCCGGCCTTTCACCCGGATACCCTGGCCTACACCGCAACGCTGCCCGCCGGCTCAACCGCCCCCACGGTCACCGTGGCTACCAGGGCAGACCGGGACAGCGACACGGTGTCCATCAGCGCTACCATCGGCGGCGGCCCCGCCGTTACCCACGATGGGGACGCGGGCGCCGCCGGCTATCAGGTCGCCCTCGGCAGCCCCAGCACGGTCATCACCATTACCGTCACCCCCAATAGCGGCCCGGCCCGGAGCTACGTGGTCACCATCCCCACCGCCGCGACGGACTACGACATCGACAACGACAATCTCATTGACGTCAGCAACCTGGCCCAGCTCAACGCCATCCGCTACGACTTGAACGGCGATGGCGTGGTGGACGACGCCGCCAACAGCGCCTTGCACGCCGTCGGCTACCCCCGCCCGCCGGCCAGGATGGGCTGTGCCGCCACCTGCACCGGCTACGAACTGGTGGCGGACCTGGACTTTGACACCAGCGGCGATGGCGCCGTAACCGGCGCCGACGCCTACCCCAACTGGACGCCCATTGCGCCGTACACCGGCAACTTTGAGGGCAACAACTACACCATCGCCAATATGACCATCAACGCTACCAACACGGGCCGGGTGGGACTGTTCGGCTCGGTCGCCGGCGCTATTGAGGGCGTGGGGCTGACCGGCGTGGCCATCACGACCAGTTACACCAGCATCCAACCCTCTCTGCATCAGGTCGGCGGGCTGGTCGGCTTTCTCGACGGCACGGTGCGGGACAGCTATGCCACCGGCACGATTACGACCACTGCCAGCGGCACGGCGGTCAGCTGGGTGGGTGGACTGGTGGGCACTACCCGCTTTGGCAGCAGCGTTTCCGCCAGCTACGCGGCGGTTAACGTAACCGCGAACTCTACCTCCACCAGCACTCTTGCAGATTCCGTTGGCGGCCTGGCCGGCGTTGTGGGCGGCAACAACGACAATCCGGGCACACTGGCCGCCTCTTATGCGACCGGGGCGGTAGCGGCCAACCGGGCCGGCGCAAACGTCGGCGGGCTGGCCGGATCAGTCGGGCAAGTTGCGGTGAACGCCTGCTACGCCACTGGCGCGGTTACGGGATCCACGTCCGCGACGCGCGGGCTGTTTGGCGCTATTTCCAGCAGTGCAACCATCACCAACAGCTATTGGGATATTACCACCACCGGCGTACCCGACGACGGCGGCAACGCCGCGCCGGAGGGCGTAGCCACCAGCGGCCTGAAATCCCCCACCGGCTACACCGGCATCTACACCGGCTGGAACGTGAACCTGGACACCGGCGGGGCCGACAACCCCTGGAACTTTGGCACCAACGCGCAGTATCCCATCCTGCAATACGACCGCGATGCGCGGGGCGTCCAGCAGCAGCGCAGCCCCGGCGCAACCGCCGTGGATTACGACTTTGACAACGACAACCTGATTGACATTGACTCGCTGGCCAAGCTGAACGCCCTGCGCTACGACAGCGACGGCGACGGAATATCCAACACGGGGGCCGACGCTCTTAGCTACCTGGCCGTTTTCCCCGGCGTGTCCAGCAAAATGGGCTGCCCCGACGGGTGCGCCGGCTACGAGCTAGTCGTCAGCCTGGACTTTGACGGCGGCACGGCCGGCGACCGCACCGACGATGAGTTCTCCAACGGCAGCGCCGGCTGGATACCCCTCCGCTACAGTGGCGTGCTCCAGGGCAACGGCCATACCCTGTCCAACCTGTATATCAACGCCAGCCCCAGCGTCCACCACGTCGGGCTGTTCGGCCAGGGCACCCCCCGCGTCTCCGGCGTGGGGCTGCCCAACGTCAGCATCACCGGCGCCAGCAACGGGCTCAAAGCCGGCGCCCTGATTGGCACGCTGTACGCCCAGGGTGGTCTGGTAACGTCCAGCTGGGCTACGGGCAGCGTAACGTCCACCAATAGCGACGGCAACGAGAAATCCGTCGGCGGGCTGGTGGGCATTAACTTCGCCCCCATCCGGGCCAGTTACGCCGACGTGACGGTAACCGCGTCCACGGACGCAACCGCCACGACGGTTAACGCCGGCGGGCTGGTGGGTAAGCTGCCCTACGGCTCGATAACGGCCAGCTACGCCACCGGCACGGTAACCGGCGGCGGCGGCGCGGCCTCCTACGCCGGCGGACTGGCCGGCCAGTTGGAAAGCGGCACCACGCCCAGCATAACGGCGTCTTACGCAACGGGAACGGCTACTTCCACCGCGAGCAGCGTCAACGTGGGCGGGCTGGCCGGCAATCTGCCATCCGATGCCACCATAGCCAACAGCTATTGGGACACCGACACCAGCGGCATCGCCGACGCTGACCCGTCCACCAGCGCCGGGGAGGGCAAAACCACCGGCGAGCTACAAGGGCCTACCGCCTACGGCAGCGGCAGCTACGCCAACTGGAACCGGGACATTGACGGAGACGGCAACCCCGACGACCCCTGGTACTTTGGCGGCAACACCCAATATCCCGTCTTGCAGTACGGCCGGCTGACGGCGCTCACCCTATCCCCGGCCATGCTGTCGGCCCCGCTGGCCCGGAGTACCTTTGCCTACGATGCAACGCTGCCCGCCGACGCAACATCGCCCACGGCAACCGTCGTGGCCACGGCGGCCCGTGCCGATGCCGAAGTGTCCATCAGCGCCGTGGCCGGCGCCGGCAGCGCAGTTATCGCCGATGCCTACCCCGACACCCCCGGCCATCAGGTCGTCCTCCGCGGGCCCAGCACCGTCATCGCCGTAACCGTCGTCCCTTATAGCGGCGCGGCCCAGCGATACGTCGTAACCGTCGCCGTCCCGGAGACCGACTACGATACCGACGACAACAACCTCATCGACGTGACCAGCCTGGCCCAGCTGGACGCCATCCGCTACGACTTGAACGGCGACGGGGCGTTGGACGATGCCGCCAACCGCATCGCGTATGCCGCCGCCTACCCCATCCGCGCCGCCGACATGGGCTGCCCCGACGGATGCGCCGGCTACGAGTTGCTGCTCGACCTGGACTTTGACACTACCGGCAGCGACGGCGTTGCCGACGGGCCTTATGCCAACTGGACGCCCATCGGAACCGACGCCGCGCCGTTCAGCGGTAAGTTCCAGGGCAACGGCAATGACATAGCTAACCTGAACGTCAACGCCGGTGCGGACGTCGTTACCGTGGGGCTGTTTGGCACGGCCAGCGGCGCCATCACCGGCGTGGGCCTGCGCAACGCCAAAGTAGCCGGGGCGCGGGATAATCTGGCAATGGGCGCGCTGGTGGGCACGTTGCAGGGGGCCGGAACGGTAACGTCGGGCTGGGCAACGGGCCGCGTAACGGCCAGCAATCCCGGCAGCGCCGCAAAATTCGTCGGCGGCCTGGTGGGTTACAACGCCGGCGCGGTGCGGGCCAGCTATGCCGACGTAACGGTAACGGCAACCACTACGGCCACGGCGCTGCGGGCCGGCGGCCTGATTGGGTCGCTGGCGAACACGCGGTAATCGCCAGCTACGCCACCGGCGCAGTGTCCGGCGGCACGGGCAGCGGCTCCTACGTGGGCGGCCTGGTGGGCCAGCTGACCGGCGCCGCGCCCAGCATAACGGCGTCTTACGCCAGGGGAGCCGTTACGTCCGACGCCAGCGCCAACGCCGGCGGCCTGGCCGGAGGCGTATCGGCCGGAGCTACGACGCCCAGCAGCTTTTGGGACGTCACCGGCAGCGGCATCGCAGACGCCGACCCGTCCACCAGCCCCGGCGAGGGCAAAAAGACCTACGAACTGCGGACGCCCACGGCCACCACGTCCACCATCTACCTCAATTGGGACTTGGACGTTGACGGAGACAGCAACGCCGACGACCCCTGGGATTTCGGCGCCAGCGACCAATATCCGGTGCTGAAATACGGCGGACTGGACACCGCCGCGCAGTTTGCCCGCCAGCCGACCCTATCCTCCGTGAACACCCTGTCCGGGCTTACGGTGCCCGAGCTTGCGGTGTCCGGGGTTACGCTGGCGCCGGTCTTTGACGCGGGCACTTACGCCTACGCCGCAACGTCGACCGACGACTTTACCCTCGGCGTGGTAACCGTGAACACGCCGACGACCCACGCGGGCGCCACCGTGTCCATCAGCGCGGTAATCGGCGCCGGCGCCGCCGTTACCGACGACGCCAACCCCGACACCGACGGTTACCAGGTCACCCTGGGCGCCCCCAGCACGGTAATCACCATCACCGTCGCCGCCCAGGACGGCCTGCCGCAGGACTACACCGTAACCATCACCGTGCCGGAGTACGACTACGATGACGACGACGACGGCCTGATTGACGTAACCACGCTGGCGCAGCTGGACGCCATCCGCTGGGATTTGGACGGCAACGGGGCGGCGGACGACGCCGCGAACAACGGCCGGCACGCCATCGGCTACCCGCTGCCCGCCGCCGGAATGGGCTGCCAGTCCGTTGACCCGGACGGCGCCGGCCCCCTGCCCGCCGTGCCCACCTGCGCCGGCTACGAACTGCGGGCCGACCTGGACTTTAACACCGGCCAGGCTACCCGCACCGACGACGCCTATTACAACGACGGGGCCGGCTGGACGCCCATCGGAACCGACTCTACGTCGTACAGCAGCACGTTCCAGGGCAACGGGCATAGCATAGCCAACTTGGTCATCAACGCGGGCAGCGACGTGGCTAACGTGGGGCTGTTCCGGGCGTTGAGCAGCGGCGGCGTCATCTCCGGGGTGGGGCTGCCGGACGTCAGCGTGGCCGGGGCCGCCGACGCGCTGAGCATTGGCGCGCTGGCGGGGGACAACGTGGGCACGGTAACGGCCAGCTGGGCCACGGGCAGCGTAACGGCCAGCAGCGCCGGCAGCGGGGTCAAGCGAGTCGGCGGGCTGGTGGGGATCAGCGGGGGCAGGGTGCGGGGCAGCTATGCCGGGGTATCGGTAACGGCGTCCAATGCGGCCACGGCAGTGAGCGCCGGCGGGCTGGCGGGGCAGTTGTACAACAACGCGATCACGGCCAGCTACGCCACCGGCGCGGTGGCTGGCGGCGCTGGCGCCGGCGCGCGCACCGGCGGGCTGGTGGGCTGGGCCAACGGCCCGTCGCCGAGCATCACGGCGTCTTATTCGACGGGAGCGGTTACGTCCGGCACGGGCGCCAACACCGGCGGCGTGGCCGGGAGCGCGGCCAGCGGGGTGCTAGTCAACAGCTATTGGGACGCCGAAACCAGCGGCATCGCCGGCGGCCAGACGACCGGCGGGCTGAAAACGCCCACCGGCTACACCGGCATCTACTCCGCATGGAACGTGAACGTGGACGGCGTTGGCGGCAACGACGACCCGTGGGATTTTGGCACGAACGCACAATATCCCATCCTGCAATACGACCGGGACGCCGTGGCCATCGACCGGCAGCGCGGCAGTACCGGCAAGGACTACGACGACGACGAGGGCAACCTGATTGACGTTACGACGCTGGCCCAGCTGGACGCCATGCGCTACGATCTGGACGGCGATGGGGTATCAGTAACCGGGGCGGGCGCCGCCAAATACGCGACGGCGTTCCCCGGCCTGAGCGCCGGGATGGGCTGCCCGGATACCTGCGCCGGCTACGAGCTGCGGGCCAACCTGGACTTTGACACCGGCACGGCCGGCGATCGCACCGACGATGAGTTTTACAACGGCGGGGCCGGCTGGACGCCCATCGGCCCGGATTATCTGAGTACGTTCCAGGGCAACGGGCATACCATCGCCAACCTGAACGTGGCCACGCCCAGCCAGGCGGCGGCCGGGCTGTTCGGCACAATTATCAGCGGCGGCGTCTCCGGCCTGGGCCTGCCCAACGCCAGCGTTGCCTCGGCGCACAGCCAGGCCCGCATCGGCGCAATCGTCGGGGTGATGTTCGACTCCGGGAGCATCACGTCCAGCTGGGCCACCGGCAGCGTAACGGCCAGCAGCGCCACCGCCGACCAGAAATACGCCGGCGGGCTGGTGGGGCTGAGCGGGGGCCAGATCCGGGCCAGCTATGCCGGGGTATCGGTAACCGCGGCGGACGCGGCCACGCGGATTCTGGCCGGCGGGCTGGCGGGACAGCTGAGCAACGGCGGGGTGACGGCCAGCTACGCCAACGGCGCAGTGTCCGGCGGCACGAGCGCCACTACCTACGTCGGCGGCCTGGTGGGTCATCTGGCCGGCGCCGCGCCCACCATCACGGCGTCTTACGCCACGGGTGCGGCAACCTCCGGCGCCAGCGCCAACGTGGGCGGGCTGGCCGGCAATCTGCCCAGCGGGGCCGTCATAACCTACGGCTATTGGGACACCGGCACCAGCGGCATCGCCGACAACGACCCGTCCACCAGCGCCGGGGAGGGCAAAACCACTACCGAACTGCGCACGCCCACCGCCTACGGCGTCAGCACCACCACCAGCATTTACGCCGCCTGGAACGTGGACGTTGACGGGGATGCCGGCACCGGGGACGCCGATGGCAACGACGACCCCTGGGATTTTGGCGCCAACGACGAGTACCCGGTATTGCAGTACGGCGGGCTGGACCGCACGGCGCAGCTGAACATCCAGCCCAGCCTGGGCGCCCTGTCCGGGCTCACGCTGTCCGGGGCCAGGCTGTCGCCGGCTTTTGCGACGGCAACCCTCATCTATGACGGAACGCTGCCCGTCGGTTCGAGCCCCGTCGTGGTAACCGTGGACGCTACGCCGGCTGGGGGCGCCACGGCGTCCATCAGCGCGGTGGCCGGCAGCGCCGGCCCGGTTACCGCCGACGCGGATGCGGACACGGCCGGCCATCAAGTAATCCTGCGGGGCGCGACCACAACCATAACCGTCATCGTAACCCCGCTGAACGGCACCCCGCAGGACTACGTCATCACCATCGCCAACATTCCGGAGAACGACTACGATGACGACGACAACAACCTCATTGACGTAACCACGCTGGCGCAGCTCAACGCCATCCGCTACGACTTGAACGGCGATGGGGTGGCGGACAGTGCAACCAACAACGCGGCCTACGCGGCCGCTTTCCTCTATCCTGCCGCCGGCCTGGGCTGCGATACCACCTGCGCCGGCTACGAGCTTCGGAACGGCCTGGAGTTTAACACCGGGGGGGCCATCCGCAGCGACGACGCCTATTACAACGATGGGGCCGGCTGGACGCCTATCGGAACCGGCGGCGCGCCGTACACCGGCGCGTTCCAGGGCAACGGGCATACCCTGTCCACCCTGCACGTCAACGCCGGCGCGGACGTTGCCACCGTGGGCTTGTTCGGCACGGCCAGCGGCGCTATCACCGGCATTGGACTGCCCGACGCCAGCGTAGCCGGAGCCAGTGACAACATCGCCATCGGCGCGCTGGTGGGCTCGCTGGGGCAGAGCGGAACGGTAACGTCCGGCTGGGCTACGGGCAGCGTAACCTCCAGCAGCACGGGCAGCAGCGAAAAATCCGTCGGCGGGCTGGTGGGCTACAACGGCGGCGCGGTGCGGGCCAGCTACGCCGACGTGACGGTGGCCGCCGATACCACCGCAGCTACGATGGTGCGGGCCGGCGGCCTGATAGGGCGGCTGTATCAGGCGGCGATAACGGCCAGCTACGCTACCGGCGCAGTGTCCGGCGGTACGGGGGCCGGCTCTTATGCCGGCGGCCTCGCGGGACAGCTGGCCGGCGTAACGGCGTCCACCATAACGGCGTCTTACTCGACGGGAACGGTTACCGGCGGCGCCAGCGCCGGCATCGGCGGGCTGGCCGGCAGCGTGGCCAGCCCGTCATCGGTGGTCAACAGCTATTGGGACACTACCGCCAGCGAGATTGCCGACAGCGACCCGTCCACCAGCCCCGGCGAGGGCAAAAAGACTTACGAACTGCGGACGCCCACGGCCAGCACGTCCGCCATCTACCTGAATTGGAACGTGGACGTGGACGGCGTAACGGGGGGCGACGACCCCTGGGAGTATGGCACGAATCGGCAATACCCGGTACTGAAGTACGGCGGCCTGGACACCGACGCGCAGTTCGGCCGCCAGCCGGTCATCTCCTCCGTTAACACCCTGTCGGGGCTGACGGCGTCCGCGATTACGCTGGCGCCGGCGCCCTTTGACGCGGGCACTTATACCTACGCCGCAACGCTGCCCGACGACTCGACCCTCGGCGTGACCACCGTTGCCGCCCCGACGACCCATGCCGACGGCACGGTGTCCATCAGCGCGGCAATCGGCGCCGGCGCCGCCGTTACGGTTGACGCCGACCCGGACACCGCCGGCTACCAGGTTACCCTGGGCGGCCCCAGCACGGTCATCACCGTTACCGTCGCCGCCGAGGACGGCCTCCCGCAGGACTACACCGTCACCATTACCGTGCCGCAGTACGATTACGACGCCAACGACAACGACCGCATCGACATCACCAGCCTGGCGCAGCTCAACGCCGTCCGCTACGACTTGAACGGGGACGGCGTGGCGGACGACGTGGCCAACGGCGGGCGGTACGCCACCGGCTACCCCCTGCCCGCCGCCGGCCTGGGCTGCAATACCACCTGCGCCGGCTACGAGTTGATGGCCGACCTGGACTTTAACACCGGCCGGGCTACCCGCACCGACGACACCTATTACAACGGCGGCGCCGGCTGGACGCCCATCGGGGGAACTTACACCAGTACGTTCCAGGGCAACGGGCATACCCTGTCCAACCTGCACGTCAACGCTGATACGACCGTCGTAACCGTGGGCCTGTTTGGCACCATTACCGGCGCCATCACCGGAGTGGGGCTGCCCGACGCCAGCGTAGCCGGGGCCAGCGACAACATCGCCATCGGCGCGCTGGCCGGCGCGCTGGGGCAGAGCGGAACGGTAACGTCCGGCTGGGCTACGGGCAGCGTAACATCCAGCAGCACGGGCAGCAGCGAAAAGTCCGTCGGCGGGCTGGTGGGCTACAACGGCGGCGCGCTGCGGGCCAGCTACGCCGACGTGATGGTAACCGCCGATACCACCGCAGCCACGACGGTGCGGGCCGGCGGCCTGGTAGGGCGGCTGTATCAGGCTACGATAACGGCCAGCTACGCTACCGGCAGCGTAACCGGCGGGAGCGGCGCTACCTCTTACGCCGGCGGCCTCGCGGGACAGCTGGCCGGCGTAACGGCGTCCACCATAACGGCGTCTTACTCGACGGGCACGGTTACGGGCGGGGCCAGCGCCAGCGTGGGCGGGCTGGCCGGAGGCGTAGCCAGCCCGTCAACGGTGGTCAACAGCTACTGGGACAGCGACACCAGCGGCATCTCCGGCGGCCAGACTACCAGCGCATTGCAAACGCCCACCGGCTACACTGGCATCTACTCCGGCTGGAACGTGAACGTGGACGGCGTTGGCGGCAACGACGACCCCTGGCACTTTGGTGCCAACAATCAATACCCCATCCTGCAATACGATCGGGGCGTTATCGCCGTGGACCGGCAGCGGGGCAGTACCGGCAAGGACTACGACGGCAACAATAACAATCTGATTGACATTACGACGCTGGCCCAGCTGGACGCCATGCGCTACGATCTGGACGGCGATGGTGCCGTGGCCAAGGGCAATGCCAGCGGCGAGTACGCGGCGGCGTTCCCCGGCCTGGCCGTCGGGATGGGCTGCCCGGATGGATGCGCCGGCTACGAACTGCGGGCCAATCTGGACTTTGACACGGGCACGGCCGGCGACCGCACCGACGATGAGTTTTACAACGGCGGCGCCGGCTGGACGCCCATCGGCACCGATGGCGCGCCGTTCAGCGGTACGCTCGTCGGCAACGGGCATACCTTGTCCAACCTGCACGTCAACGCCGGCACGGACGTCGTAACCGTCGGGCTGTTTGGCACGCTTTCCGGGGCCGTCACCGGCATCGGACTGCCCAACGCCAGCGTAACCGGGGCCCGGGACAGTACCGCCATCGGCGCGCTGGTGGGCACATTGCAAGCGTCCGGCACGGTAACGTCCGGCTGGGCCACGGGCAGCGTGACCTCCAGCAACGCCGGCAGCGCGGCCAAGAACGTCGGCGGGCTGGTGGGTTTTGCCTATGGGACGGTGCGGGCCAGCTATTCCGGAGCAGCGGCCGTTGCCGATGCTGCCGCCACGTCGGTGCGCGCCGGCGGCCTGGTTGGGGTGCTGAACGGCGGCGCGGTGACGGCCAGCTATGCGACCGGCGCGGTATCCGGCGGCACCGGCGGCAGCGCTTTCCGGGGCGGCCTGGTGGGGCAGCTGAGCGGCACCGCGCCCAGCATCACGGCGTCTTACGCCATCGGGACGGTTGCGGCCGGCGCCGGCGCCAACACCGGCGGGCTGGCCGGCAATAATCCCGCCGGGGCCGTCATCACCTACAGCTATTGGGACACCGGCACCAGCGGCATCGCGAGTGCCGGCGCCGGGGAGGGCAAGACGGCCAACGAGCTGCGCACGCCCACCGCCTACGGCACCAGCACCACTACCAGCATTTACGCCGCCTGGAACGTGGACGTGGACGGAGACCCCAGCAACGACGACGATCCCTGGGACTTTGGCGCCAGCGACGAGTACCCGGTATTGCAGTACGGCGGGCTGGACCGCACTGCGCAGGTGAACCTCCAGCCCACCGTCGGAACGCTGACGTCGCTGACGCTGACCGGGGCGATGCTGACGCCGGGCTTTGACGCGGCAACGCTGGCCTACACCGGAACGCTGCCCGCCGATGCCAGCCCGGTGGTGGTGACGGTGGAGGCAGCGGCGGCCGGCGGGGCCACGGCGTCTTATAGCGCGGTGGCCGGCAGCGCCGGCCCGGTTACCGCCGACGCCGATGCGGACACGGCCGGCCATCAGGTAATCCTGCGGGGCGCCACCACAACCATAACCGTCATCGTCACCCCGCTGAACGGCACGGCCCAGAGCTACGTCATCACCATCGCCGGCATACCGGAGAACGACTACGATGACGACGACGACAATCTGATTGACGTAACTACGCTGGCGCAGCTCAACGCCGTACGCTACGACTTGAACGGCGATGGGGTAGCAGACAACGCAACCGACAACGCGGCCTACGCCGCCGCCTACCTCTATCCCGCCGCCGGGCTGGGCTGCGCCGGAACCTGCGCCGGCTACGAGCTGCTGGCCGACCTGGACTTTAACACCGGCCGGGCTACCCGCACCGACGACGACTATTACAACGGCGGCGCCGGCTGGACGCCCATCGGGGGAACTTACGCGAGTACGTTCCAGGGCAACGGGCATACGATTGCCAACTTGGTCATCAACGCGGGCAGCGACGCGGCTAACGTGGGGCTGTTCCGGGCGTTGAGCAGCGGCGGCGTAATCTCCGGGGTGGGGCTGCCGGAGGCCAGCTTGTCCGGGGCCGCCGACGCGCTGAGCATTGGCACGCTGGCGGGGGATAACGTGGGCACGGTAACGACCAGCTGGGCCTCGGGCAGCGTAACGGCCAGCAGCGCTGGCAGCGGGGTCAAGCGGGTCGGCGGGCTGGTGGGGATCAGCGGGGGTACGGTGCGGGGCAGTTATGCCGGGGTGTCGGTAACGGCGTCCAATGCGGCCACGGCGGTGAGCGCCGGCGGGCTGGCGGGGCAGTTGTACAACAACGCGATCACGGCCAGCTACGCCACCGGCGCGGTCGCTGGCGGCGCTGGCGCCGGCTCGCACACCGGCGGGCTGGTGGGCTGGACCAACGGCCCATCGCCCAGCATAACGGCGTCTTATTCGACGGGAGCGGTTACGTCCGGCACGGGCGCCAACACCGGCGGCGTGGCCGGGAGCGCGGCCAGCGGGGTGCTAGTCAACAGCTATTGGGACGCCCAAACCAGCGGCATCAGCGGCGGACAGACGACCCGCGGCCTGCAAACGCCCACCGGCTACACCGGCATCTACGCCGGCTGGAACGTGGACGTTGACGGCGTTGGCGGCAATGACGACCCCTGGCACTTTGGCGCCAACAATCAATATCCCATCCTGCAATACGACCGGGGCGTCGTCGCCATTGACCGGCAGCGGGGTAGCGTTGGCAAGGATTACGACGACGATAACAACAACCTGATTGACGTCCGGACGCTGGCCCAGCTGGACGCCATGCGTTACGACGGGAACGGCGACGGCATCGTGGCCAAGGGGAGTCACAGCGGCCACTACGCGGCGGCGTTCCCCGGCCTGGCCGTCGGGATGGGCTGCCCGGACGGGTGCACCGGCTACGAGCTGCGGAACAGCCTGGACTTTGACACCGGCACGGCCGGCGACCGCACCGACGACGCGTTTTACAACGGCGGCGCCGGCTGGATACCCATTAGGAATTACAACTCCACTTTGCAGGGCAACGGATATACCATCGCCAACCTGCATATCAACGCCGACGCAAACGTCCACCGCGCCGGGCTGTTCGGCCCCGGCACCGCCCGCATCTCCGGCTTGGGCCTGCCCAACGTCAGCATTACCGGCGCCTACAATTGGCTCAGAGCCGGCGCCATCGTTGGCGAGCTGTACGCCCAGGGGTCGGTAACGTCCAGCTGGGCCACCGGCAGCGTAACGGCCAGCAGTGCCAACGGCAGCGGGAAATCCATCGGCGGGCTGGTGGGCGTTAGCTTCGCCCCCATCCGGGCCAGTTACGCCGACGTGACGGTAACCGCGTCCACCGCTAATACGGCCACGACGGTTAACGCCGGCGGGCTGGTGGGGCATCTGGCCAGGGCCCCGGTGACGGCCAGCTATGCCACCGGCGCGGTATCCGGCGGAACGAGCAGCGCCTCTAACGTCGGCGGCCTGGTGGGCCGGCTGGAGGGAGCGCTCACCATAACGGCGTCTTACGCGACGGGCGCGGTTACGGCCGGCACGGGCGCCAACACCGGCGGGCTGGCCGGCAATAATCCCACCGACGCCGTCATAACTTACAGCTACTGGGACACCACCACCAGCGGCATCACGGGAACCGGCGCCGGCGCCGGCAAAACCACGGGTGAGCTGCGCACGCCCACCGCCTACGGAACCAGCACCACCACCGACATCTACGCCGCCTGGAACGTGGATATTGACAACGCCGATACCGACGACGACGTTACGACCGGCGGCGATGACCCCTGGGAGTTTGGCGCCAGCGACGAGTACCCGGTCTTGAAGTACGGCGGGTTGGACACCACTGCGCAGGTGAACCTCCAGCCCACCGTCGGAACGCTGACGTCGCTGACTTTGACCGGGGCGACGCTGGTGCCGGGCTTTGACGCGGCAACGCTGGCCTACACCGGAACGCTGCCCCCCGATGCCAGCCCGGTGGTGGTGACGGTGGAGGCGGCGGCGGCCGGCGGGGCCACGGCGTCTTATAGCGCGGTGGCTGGCAGCGCCGGCTCGGTTACCGCTGACGCCGACGCCAATACCGACGGCCATCAGGTAATCCTGCGGGGGGCCACCACAACCATAACCGTCATCGTAACCCCGCTGAACGGCGCTGCGCAAAGCTACGTCATCACCATCGCCGGCATCCCGGAGAATGATTACGATACCGACGACGACAACCTAATTGACGTAACCACGCTGGCGCAGCTCAACGCCATCCGCTACGATTTGGACGGCAACGGGGTAGCGGACAACGCCGCCGGCGCTGTCGCGTATGCCGCCGCCTACCTTTATCCCGCCGCCGGGTTGGGCTGCGATACTACCTGCGCCGGCTACGAGTTGATGGCCGACCTGGACTTTTCCGGCAGCAGCGCGTATGCCAACTGGACGCCCATCGGGGGAACTTACACCAGTACGTTCCAGGGCAACGGGCATACGATTGCCAAACTGACCGTCAACGCGGCCGCCGGCGTTAGTCGGGTGGGGCTGTTTGGGGCGTTGAGCAGCGCCGGCGCCATCAGCGGCATTGGGCTGCCGGACGCCAGCGTAGCCGGAGCCGCCGACACAATCAGCATCGGCGCGCTGGTGGGCGACAGCGGCGGGACGGTAACCTCCAGTTGGGCCACCGGCAGCGTGGCGTCCACCAGCAGCAGCGCCGACGCCAAGTATATCGGCGGGCTGGTGGGCCACGTTGACGGGGCGGTGCGGGCCATCTACTCCGGGGCGACGGTAACGGCCAGCGCTGCGGCCACGGCGATTCACGCCGGGGGGCTGGCCGGACGGGTGAACTCCGGAACGGCCATCGCCAGCTACGCCACCGGCGCGGTAACCGGCGGCACCAACGCCACCTCATATATCGGCGGTCTGGTGGGCCGGGCCATGGCCGCCTCCACAATAGCGGCGTCTTACTCGACGGGCACGCCCGGTTCCACCGGCGCCAGCGTCAACATCGGCGGCGCAATCGGGGGGTCGCAAAGCGGAGCTACGCTGTCCAACAACTATTGGGACGCCGACACCAGCGGCATCAGCGGCGGCCAGAGGACCAGCGTGCTGAAAATGCCCACCGGCTACACCGGCATCTACATCGGCTGGAACGTTGACGTTGACGGCGTTAGCGGCAACGACAACCCCTGGCAGTTCGGCGGCAACGATGAATATCCCATCCTGCAATACGACCGGGACGTCATCGCCGTGGACCGGCAGCGGGGCAGTACCGGCAAGGATTACGACGACGACGATGACAACCTGATTGACATTACGACGCTGGCCCAGCTGGATGCCGTCCGCTACGATCTGGACGGGGATGGCGCGGTGGCCAAGGGCAGCGCCAGCGGCGAGTACGCGGCGGCGTTCCCCGGCCTGGCCGTCGGGATGGGCTGCCCGGATACTTGCATCGGCTACGAACTGCGGGCCAATCTGGACTTTGACAGCGGCACGGCCGGCGATCGCACCGACGATGAGTTTTACAACGGCGGCGCCGGCTGGACGCCCATCGGAACCGACACTGTGCCGTTCAGCGGTACGCTCGTCGGCAACAACCATACCCTGTCCAACCTGTACGTCAACACCGGCGCGGACGTCATAACCATCGGGCTGTTTGGCACGCTTTCCGGCGCCGTCACCGGCATCGGACTGCCCGGCGCCAGCGTGTCCAGTGCGCGGGACAGTCTGGCGATGGGCGCGCTGGTGGGTACGCTGCGGCCGTCCGGAACGGTAACGTCCGTCTGGGCAACGGGCAGCGTAACCTCCGGCAGCGCCGACGCGACGACTAAATACGTCGGGGGGCTGGTGGGTTATGGCTCCGGCGCCGTGCGGGCCAGCTATGCCGGGGTGTCGGTAACCGCGGCGGACGCGGCCACGCGGATTCGGGCCGGCGGCTTGGTTGGGTTGCTGAACGGCGGCGCGGTGACAGCCAGCTACGCTACCGGCGCGGTATCCGGCGGCACGAGCAATACCTCTTTCGTCGGCGGGCTGGTGGGGCAGCTGACCGGCGCCGCGCCCACCATCACGGCGTCTTACGCGACGGGCGCCCCGTCGTCCGGCGCCAGCGCCAATGTCGGCGGGCTGGCCGGGAACCTGCCCAGCGGGGCCGTCATCACCTACAGCTATTGGGACACCGGCACCAGCGGCATCGCCGACAACGACCCGTCCACCAGCGCCGGGGAGGGCAAAACCACTACCGAACTGCGCACGCCCACCGCCTACGGCCTCAGCACCACTACCAGCATTTACGCCGCCTGGAACGTGGACGTGGACAACGCCGATACCGACGACGACGTTACGACCGGCGGTGACGACCCCTGGGACTTTGGCGCCAACGACGAGTACCCGGTATTGCAGTACGGCGGGCTGGACCGCACGGCGCAGCTGAACATCCAGCCCAGCCTGGGCGCCCTGTCGGGGCTCACCCTGACCGGGGCTGCGCTGTCGCCGGCCTTTGACACAGTAACCCTCACTTACGACGGAACGGTGCCCGTCGGTTCCAGCCCCGTCGTGGTAACCGTGGCCGCTACGCCGGCCGGGGGCGCCACGGCGTCCATCAGCGCGGTGGCCGGCAGCGCCGCCCCCGTCACCACGGACGCCGATGCCGGCGCCGCCGGCCATCAGGTAATCCTCGGCGGCCCCAGCACCGTCATCACCATTACCGTAACCCCTCTGAACGGCACCCCGCAGGACTACGTAATCACCATCGCCAACATTCCGGAGAACGACTACGATACCGACGACGACAACTTGATTGACGTCACCAGCCTGGCCCAGCTCAACGCCATCCGCTACGACCTGAACGGCAATGGGGTAGCGGACAGCGCAACCGACAACGCCGCCTACGCCGCCGCTTTCCTCTACGCCGCCGCCGGCATGGGCTGCGATACCACCTGCGCCGGATACGAACTGCTGAATGACCTGGACTTTAACACCGGCCAGGCTACCCGCAGCGACGACGCTTATTACAACGGCGGCGCCGGCTGGACGCCCATCGGGGGAACTTACGCCAGTACGTTCCAGGGCAACGGGCATAGCATAGCCAACTTGGCCATCGACGCGGGCAGCGACGCGGCTAACGTGGGGCTGTTCGCGGTATTGGGCAGCGGGGGCGTGCTCTCCGGTGTGGGGCTGCCGGATGCCAGCGTGTCCGGGGCCGCCGACGCGCTGAGCATTGGCGCGCTGGCGGGGGACAACGTGGGGACGGTAAGGGCCAGCTGGGCCACGGGCAGCGTAACGTCCAGCAGCGCCGGCAGCGGGGTCAAGCGGGTCGGCGGGCTGGTGGGGATCAGCGGGGGCACGGTGCAGGGCAGCTATGCCGGGGTGTCGGTAACGGCGTCCAATGCGGCCACGGCGGTGAGCGCCGGCGGCTTGGCGGGGCAGTTGTACAACAACGCGATCACGGCCAGCTACGCCACCGGCGCGGTGGCCGGCGGCGCTGGCGCCGGCTCGCACACCGGCGGGCTGGTGGGCTGGGCCAACGGCCCCACACCCAGCATCACGGCGTCTTATTCGACGGGAGCGGTTACGTCCGGCGCCAGCGCCAACGTAGGCGGGCTGGTGGGGACGTTAGTCTCCGGCGGCACGGCGCCCAACAGCTACTGGGACACCGACGCCAGCGGCATCACGGGAACGGGCGCCGGCACGGGCCAAACCACCTCGGCCCTGCAAACGCCCACCGCCTACGGAAATGCCGGCATCTACTCCGCCTGGAACGTGAACGTGGATGGCGTTGGCGGCAATGACGACCCCTGGAACTTCGGCGCCAGCAATCAATACCCCGTCCTGCAATACGACCGGGACGCCGTGGCCATTGACCGGCAGCGCGGCAGTACCGGCAAGGACTACGACGGCAACAATAACAACCTGATTGACGTCACCACCCTGGCCCAGCTGGACGCCATGCGCTACGACGGGAATGGCGACGGCATCGTGGCCAAGGGGAGTCACAGCGGCCACTACGCGATGGCTTTCCCCGGCCTGTCTGCCGGCATGGGCTGCCCGGACGGGTGCACCGGCTACGAGCTGCGGAACAGCCTGGACTTTGACAGCGGCACGGCCGGCGATCGCACCGACGACGCGTTTTACAACGGCGGCGCCGGCTGGATACCCATCAGGAATTACAACTCCACTTTGCAGGGCAACGGCCATACCATATCCAACCTGCACGTCAACGCCAGCCCCGGCGTCCACCACGCCGGACTGTTCGGCCCCAGCAGCGGCCAGTTCTCCGGGATTGGACTGTCCGGCGTCAGCATTACCGGCGCCAGCAACGGACTCAAAGCCGGCGCCCTGATTGGCACGCTGTGGGCCGAGGGTTCGGTAACGTCCAGCTGGGCCACCGGCCGCGTAACGTCCACCAATAGCGACGGCAACGAGAAATCCGTCGGCGGGCTGGTGGGCATTAACTTCGCCCCCATCCGGGCCAGCTACGCCGACGTAGCAGTAACCGCAGCCACGGACGCAACCGCCACGAAGGTTAACGCCGGCGGCCTGGTGGGTAAGCTGCCCCACGGCTCGATAACGGCCAGCTACGCTACCGGCGCGGTAACCGGCGGCTACGGCGCCACCTCCTACGCCGGCGGGCTGGCCGGCCAGTTGGAAAGCGGCACTGCGCCCGCGATAACGGCGTCTTACGCCATTGGGACGGTTGCGGCCGGCTCCGGCGCCAACGTGGGCGGGCTGGCCGGCAACCTGCCCACCGGGATGATGGGGGCCACGATAACTTACAGCTATTGGGACACCGACACCAGCGGCATCGCGGATACCACGCCGCTCACCAGCGCCGGGGAGGGCAAGACGACCAACGAGCTGCGCACACCTACGGCTTATGGTACCAGCACCACCACCAGCATTTACGCCGCCTGGAACGTGGATATTGACAACGCCGATACCGACGATGACTTTGCTACCGGCGGCGATGACCCCTGGGATTTTGGCGAGAACGACGAATATCCCGTCCTGAAGTACGGCGGGCTGGACACCGCCATGCAGGTGAACCTACAGCCCACCGTGGGAACTTTGACGTCGCTGATTCTGACCGGGGCTACGCTGTCGTCCGCCTTTGACACGGCAACCCTGGCCTACACCGCAACGCTGCCCGACGGCTCAACCGCCGCCGCCGTCACCGTGGCGGCCACGTCGACCAATCCCACCGCTACGGTGTCGTATAGCGCGGTGGCCGGCACGGCGGATGCCGTTATCGCCGATGCGGATGCGGACAGGGCCGGCCATCAGGTAATCCTCGGCGGCCCCAATACGGTCATCACCATCACCGTAACCCCGCAGAACGGCGTTGCCCAGAGCTATACCGTCACCATCGCCGTTCCCACGAACGACTACGATGACGACGACAACAACCTGATTGACGTCACTACGCTGGCGCAGCTGGACGCCATCCGCTGGGATTTGGACGGCGATGGGGTAGCGGACAACGCCGCCGGCGCTGTCGCGTATGCCGCCGCCTACCTCTATCCCGCCGCCGGAATGGGCTGCGCCGGAACCTGCGCCGGCTACGAACTGCTGGCCGACCTGGACTTTAACACCGGCCAAGCCGCCCGTACCGACGACGACTATTACAACGGCGGCGCAGGCTGGATGCCCATCGGGGGAACGTACACCGGCGTTTTACAGGGCAACGGGCATACCCTGTCCAACCTGGCCATCAGCGCCGGCTCTACTGTTGGCCGGGTGGGCTTGTTCGCCGCGCTTACCGGCGCCATAACCGGCGTGGGCCTGCCCGATGCCAGCGTAGTCGGGGCCGCCGACGGGCTGAGCGCCGGCGTCCTGGTCGGCGACAGCAGCGGCACGGTAACTTCCAGCTGGGCCACCGGCAGCGTAACTGCGAGCAATGCCGGCAGCGGCCTCAAACACATCGGCGGGCTGGTGGGCGTAACCGCCGGCAGCATCCGGGCCAGCTATGCCGGGGTGTCGGTAACGGCATCCACCATCACTACGGCTACTGAGGTGCGCGCTGGCGGCCTGTTGGGGCAACTGGCCAACGGCACAGTGACGGCCAGCTACGCCACCGGCCCGACCGCCGGCGGCTACGGCGCCAACTCCTACGCTGGCGGCCTGGTGGGCCGGCTGAGCGGCGGCGGCGGGCCCACCATCACGGCGTCTTATGCTACGGGAGGGGCAACGTCCGGCACGGGCGGCAACGCCGGCGGGCTGGCCGGCAACCTGCCCAGCGGGGCCACCATCACCGCCAGCTATTGGGACACCGACGCCAGCGGCATCACGGGAACGGGGGCCGGCACGGGCCAGACTACCTCGGCCCTGCAAACGCCCACCGCCTACGGAACCGGCATCTACTCCGCCTGGAACGTGGACGTGGACGGCGTTGGCGGCAATGACGACCCCTGGCAATTCGGCGGTAACAATCAATACCCCATCCTGCAATTCGACCGGGACGTTATCGCCATCGATCGGCAGCGCGGCAGTACCGGCAAGGACTACGACGCCAACGACAACAACCTGATTGACATTACTACCCTGGCCCAGCTGGACGCCATGCGCTACGACGGGGACGGCGATGGCGTGGTGGCCAAGGGCAATGCCAGCGCCAAGTACGCGGCGGCGTTCCCCGGCCTGTCCATCGGGATGGGTTGCCCGGATACCTGCATCGGCTACGAACTGCGGGCCAACCTGGACTTTGACACCGGCACGCCCGGCGATCGCACCGACGACGCGTATTACAACGGGGGCGCCGGCTGGGGTCCCTTCCGCTACAACGCCACCTTCCAGGGCAACGGCAATGTCATATCCAACCTGCATATCAACGCCTCCGCGGGCATCCACAACGTCGGGCTGTTCAGCGGGGGCACCGCCCGCGTCTCCGGCCTGGGCCTGCCCAACGTCAGCATCACCGGCGCCAGCAACGGGCTCAAAGCCGGCGCCATCATTGGCACGCTGTACGCCCAGAGTGAGGGTTCGGTAACGGCCAGCTGGGCCACGGGCAGCGTAACGTCCACCAATAGCGACGGCAACGAGAAATCCGTCGGCGGGCTGGTGGGCGTTAACTTCGCCCCCATCCGGGCCAGCTACGCCGACGTGACGGTAACCGCGTCCACCGCTAATACGGCCACGATGGTTAACGCCGGCGGGCTGGTGGGGAAGCTGCCCTACGGCTCGATAACGGCCAGCTACGCCACCGGCACGGTAACCGGCGGTTACGGCGCTGCCTCCTACGCTGGCGGCCTGGCCGGCCAGTTGGAAAGCGGCACTTCGCCCACCATAACGGCGTCCTACGCAACGGGCATGGTTACCGCCGGCGCCGGCGCCAATATCGGCGGTCTGGCCGGCAACGCGCCCGCCGATGCCACGATAACCGCCAGCTATTGGGACACCAGCAGCAGCGGCATCACGGGAACCGGCGCCGGCGCCGGCAAAACCACGAGTGAGCTGCAAACGCCCACCGCCTACGGCGTCAGCACCACCACCAGCATCTACGCCAACTGGAACTTGAACCTTGACGGCGTAGCCGGCGACGACGACCCCTGGGACTTCGGCTACGATTCCCAATACCCGGTACTGCAATACGGCGGCCTGGACATCCTGAAGCAGGGGCGGAACACCATCCTTTTCAACACCGACGCAGTGGCAGTGGACGAGGCCGACGCCAGCGGCGCCATTTACACCGTGCGGCTGGGCGGCCGGCCCACGGCGGCGGTAACCGTAGCCATCGCCAGCGACAACACCGCCGTTACCATTGACGACGGCGACGGCACTTTCGGCAGCGACGAAACGCTGAACTTCTCGACTACCAACTGGTTCACGGCGCAGACGATAACGGTCAAGGCGGCCGACGACGCCAACCTGATCGACGACACGGCTACCCTGACGCACACCGCAACCGGCGCCGGCAGCGGCTTTGCCGGCGTCAGCGCCGCCCTGCCCGTAGCGATTAGCGACGACGATAAGGGCAGCATCGTCCTGGCCCAAAACGGCGTGGGCATAACCGCGCTGGGCGTAACCGAGGAGGGCAGCAGCGTCACTTACGACGTGACGCTGAACACGGCGCCGCTGGCCAACGTAACCGTAACCATAACCGTCCCCAGCACGCCAATCGACTACACCGACGCCGTAGAAATCAACAAAGCCGGCGGCACTTTCGGCAGCAGCCAGACGCTGACTTTCACCCCGATGGACTACAACACGGCGCAAACGGTAACCGTGCGGGCGCCGGACGACAGCGACGGCATCGGCGAAAGTTTCAACCTGAGCCACGCCGCCACCGATGCCACGGCTACGGCCAGCGGCTTTGACGGCGCGAGCAAAGACCTGGCCGTAACCGTAACCGACAACAACACGGCCAACATCCTGCTGTCCGTGTCCGCGCTGACCATCGCCGAGGATGACGACAGCGGCGGCAGCTACACCGTTCAGCTGGCCACGCAGCCCACCGCCAGCGTAACCGTAACCGCAACGGCGCCCGCCGGCCTGACCATCGACGACGACACCGGCACCGACTTTGGCGCCCGAAACGCTGACTTTTGACGCCAGCAACTGGGATACGTCCACGACGACGATAAGGGTAATAGCGTCGGCCGACGACAACCTGGCCAACGACACCATCACGATAGCCCACCGCGCCGCCAGCACGGACAGCGGCTACTCCGGCAAGACTGCCGACCTGCCCGTAACCGTAACCGACAACGACAACCCAACCATCATCGTAGCCACCAGCACCTTGATGGTTGCGGAGGGCAGTACCGTCACCTACACCGTCAAGCTCAGCAACGAGCCGGCCGCCGGCGTAACCGTAACCGTCGCCAGCGGCCTAAACGACGACGTGGAAATCTCCACCGACGGCGGTACTACGTATAGCAACAGCGAAACGCTGCGCTTTACCACCGCCCGCTCCAGCTGGAATGCGACGCAAACGGTAACGGTCAAGGGACTAACCGACAACGCCCTGTCCGCCAGCACGGGCAACACCCTGACGCATACCGCCGCCGATGCAACGTCCGGCAGCGTCAGCCTGTTCAGCGACGCCCCCGCCGTCGCGCGGGACGTAAGGGTTACGAACACCGACACGCCGACCATCAACCTGACGCAAAACGGCGTGGCCCAAACCGCTCTGACGGTAGTGGAGGAGGGCAGCAACGTCACCTATGACGTGTCGCTGAGCCATGCGCCGACGGGCACGGTGACGGTGACCGTAACCGCAACGGGGGTGTCCATTGACGGCCCCGACGGCGCCGTCGGCGATACTTCGTTCTCCACCAGCGAAACGCTGACCTTTGACGCCTCAAACTGGTCAACGGTGCAGGCGGTAACCATCCAGGCGCCGGCGCACGACGCCGACTCAATGGACGGAACTGCCACGCTGGCCCACGCGGCCACCGGCGGCGGCTACGGCAGCATCAGCAAGTCCCTGTCCGTAACCATTGACGACGACGACGACCCGGACATCGTCTTTTACCCCGCCGCGGGCGATACGGCCACCACCACGCTAACCGTAGTCGAGGAGGGCGACGCTGGCTACCGCGTGCTCCTGGCCACCCAACCCGATGCCGGCGTAACCGTAACCGTCAGCGTTCCGGCGAACTCCGGTTTGGAAATTGACGACGGCACCGGCGCCGACTTCGGTTCCAGCGAAACGCTGACCTTTAATACCACCAACTGGAACACGGCGCAGACCATCCGGGTGAAAGCGACGGAGGACAACGACCTGGCCAACGACACCGCCAGGATCAGCCACGCCGCCGCCGATGCGGGGTCAACGCCCAGCGCCTATGCCGGCATCAGCAAAGACCTGCCCGTAACGATTACCGACAACGACACCGGCAGCATCGTCCTGGAGCAAAGCGGCACGACGCTAACCACGTTAACCCTGGACGAGGGCGCCGCCGCCGAATTCTACACCGTAGAGCTGAGCCACCAGCCGGCGGCTGACGTGCGCGTCACCGTAACCGCAACCAACGACGACGACGTAACCATTGACAACGCCAGCGGCAACGACTTTGGCCCCACCGAAACGCTGACCTTCACTCCCGGCAACTGGCAGACGGCGCAGCGGATACGGGCGCGCGCAGCCGACGACAGCGACCTGTCCAACGACGACACTACGATTACCCACGCCGCCGCCGACGCCGGGGGCGCGGCCAGCGGCTACGCCGGCGTCAGCAACTCCCTAAACGTAACCGTAACCGACACCACCACGCCCAGCTTCCTGCTGACGCAAAACAGCGTGGCCATAACCGCGCTGACGGTGGATGAGCAGGGCAGCAACGTCACTTACGGCGTAGCGCTGAGCCACGTGCCGACGGGCGCAGTGACGGTTACCGTCGCCGCTACCGGCCTGATGATTGACGGCCCCGACGCCGGCGCCGTGTTCTCCGCCAGCGAAACGATAGCGTTCACCACTACCAACTGGCAAACGGCGCAGACGGTAACGATAGAGGCGCCGGGGAACGACGACAACTCAATGGACGAAACGGCCATGCTGGCCCACTCGGCCACCGGCGGCGGCTATGCCGACGTCAGCACGTCCCTGTCCGTAACCGTTGAGGACAACGACGCTCCGGACATCGTGCTGTGGCACGGCGCCAACGACGCCGCCATCACCACGCTGCCCGTAACCGAGGAGGACACCGCTACCTACCGCGTGCGCCTGAACACCCTGCCCACGGCGGACGTAAGCGTCAGCATCAGCGCGTCGTCCGGCTTGGAAATCGACAACGGCAGCGGCGCCTACGGCAGCAGCCGGACGCTGAGTTTCTCAATGACTAGCTGGAACACGCTGCAAACGGTAACGATACGCGCCACGGAGGACAACGACCTGGCCGACGAAACCGGCGGCATGATTACCCACGCCGCCTCCAACGCGGGCTCCGCCGCCAGCGCCTACGCCGGCGTCAACAAGTCCCTGCCCGTAACCATTGACGACAACGACACGCCAACCATCGTCATCTCCGAAACCGGCACCCTGTCGGTGGACGAGGGCGGCAATACCACCTACACCGTCATGCTGAGCCACCGCCCCGCCGCCGGCGTAACCATAACCATCACCAGCAGCGCCACCGACGACGTAACCATCGCAACCGACGGCAGTTTCAGCGACAGCGAAACGCTGCGTTTCTCAACCGGCAACTGGAACTCGCCGCAAACGGTAAGGGTCAGGGGCCTAACCGACAACGACCTGTCTCACGACACCGGCAACACGCTGACCCATGCCGCTACCGATACAACGTCGGGCGTGGACAGCCTGTTCAGCAGCGCCGCCGATGTTGACTTGGACGTAACCGTAACCGACACCACCCCGGCCAGCATCGTGGTGCCCCAAACCACGCCGAACCTGAACGAGGGCAGCTACGTCACCTATACCGTGTCCCCCAGCAACCCGCCGGAGGCCGACGTAACCCTGACCATCGGCACCGACGACGCTGGCGCCGTGACCGTATCCACCGACAACGTCACTTACGGCAGCAGCGCAACGCTGACTTTCGCCGCCGCGACCACTACGGCGCAGACGGTCTGGCTCTTTGCGCCGGAGGACAACGACCCCGAGAACGAACGCGTCATCCTGACGCACACCGCCGCCGATGCCACGGCCACGCCCAGCGGCTACGCCGGCAAGACCGCATCCCTGACCGTAACCGTAACCGACGACGACACGCCCAACCTGCTGGTCAGCCCAACCATGCTGACCGTGCCCGAGGCGGACGCCAGCGGCGAAACGTACAGCGTCCGGCTGGCCACCCAGCCCACGCAGACGGTAACCGTAACCGTAACCGCGCCCGCCGGCCTGACCATCGACGGCACCGACGGCGATTCCGATTTCACCAAGAGCGAAACGCTGACGATCCCCGCTGCCAGCTGGAACATCGCGCAGCAGGTAACGGTAAAAGCGGATGCGGACGTTGACCTGGAGGACAATGACTTCACGATTACCCACCTCGCGGCCAGCTCTGACAGCAACTACCACGGCAAAACCGCCTCCCTGTCCGTAACCGTTGACGACAACGACACCGGCAGCCTAATCCTGTCCGAAACCTCCCGCACCGTAATCGAGGGCGAAACCACCGGCCAAACCTACACCGTCAAGCTGAGCCACCAGCCCAATGCGGCGGTAACCGTAACCATCGCCAACACCACCGGCCTGGCCACCACAACACGGCCCACCCTGACCTTCAACGCCAGCACCTGGAACACGGAGCAGACGGTAACCGTCAAAGCGGTAGCCGACGCCAACCTTATCGACGGCAACGACCAGCTAACGCACACCGCCAGCGCCACCGGCGGCTACACCACCGGCGCAACCGCCGGCGTATTCGTAACCGTGCAGGACACCACCGCGCCGGTCATCACCCTGTTGCCGACCAACCTGGCGTCCCTGAATGAGAACTCCATCTACACCTATACCGTAGCCCTGGCGTCTGAGCCGGCGGCTACTACCACCGTCGCCATCGCCAGCAGCAACCCCGGCGTCACGGTCAGCCCGAACTCCCTGAGATTTACCACTGCCGACTTTGGCACTGCCCAGCCCGTAACGGTAACCACAACCACCGACAGCGACGCGGTGCACAATGCGTTCGGGATAACGCACACGCCCACCATCAGGGGCGTTGCCAGCAGTGCCACACCGCTGCCCCTGCTGTTCCTGGAGCCGGTTCCCCCCGGCGGCGGCGCCACGACAACCCCCATCGAATTCCTGGCGCCCCCACCCGGCAACATCGCAACCTACGCCGTTGACGGCTCAACGACGCACACGATAACCACTGAGGCCGGCGTCCCCGAGGGCGTAACCATCCGGTCAGTAGGCGGCGTGGGCCTGGCCTCAAGCACTACCATAACGCTAACCATGCCCACCGGCGCCCCGGCCGACGCCACCCGCTCCGGCTATGTCCTGGATGGCGATACACTGGTGGACATCGACATAACGCCGGTGCCAGCGGTCGGCCTGCAAGTCTGCCTGCCCCTGCCCCGGGGCGGCAGCGGGGGCCCGCAGCTGATGCACTACCAGTCAGATAGCTGGCGAACGGTGCCCGGCTCGCGGCAAATCGGCAGCCAAGTCTGCGGCACCGCAACCGACTTCTCGCCATTCATCGCCGGCCGCGCCGTAGTAACCACCGGCGGCACACCCCCGCCGCCTGATGAGGAGGACGACGACGGCAACGGCAGCACCGGAGGCGGTACTCCCAGCGGCGGTTCCGGCGGCGGCGGCGGCAGCTTTGGAGGCGGCACGCCGGCGCCAAAGCCCACCCCGGCCCCCAAGCCGACGCCGGTTCCCGCAACGCCCACCCCGGCGCCAACGCCAACACCGACGACGGCCCCCGTCCGGCCGACGCCTACACCGGCGCCCACACCCATGCCAACGCTGGCCCCTACGCCGACGCCGCCCGCCCCGCCGACGGCGATGCCGCCAACGCAACCGCCCCCGGTAGCGGCCATCGTTCCGCAGCCGGCCGTAATAGGCGAAATCACATTCAGCAACCCCAACCCAGCGCCCGGCAGTGCGCTGATGGTAGAGTTCCCGGTAACCAACCCCGGAGCCGTCATCGCCGAGTACCAGCTGGTGCTGGAAATCGCCGGCGAGGTAGTCCAGCGCCAGACGGTTACGGTTGCGCCCGGCGAAACGCAGGATTTGCGGCTGCCCATCGTAGCCCCGGACAGCCAATCCGAGGTAACCGTCCGGGTGGATGAGCAGTCCAGGACGGCAACCTTGACGCCGGCCGTTTCCGAAACCGGAACCGCAACGCAGGCCGCTGAGCCGGCCGGCGGCGGCGCGCCGTGGCTGCTGATTGGCATTATCGCCGTAATCGCCCTGGCCATAATCGGCGGCGGCATCGCCCTGCTGGTGCGTAGGCGCGGCTGATTGCGTGCTACAATTGGGCTGTTGGGCTGGCGCCTTATTTGCTCATCAGGATGGCAGCGTTTATGCGAATTTGCTCTTTTTTACCGTCGGCTACCGAGATTGTTTATGCTCTGGGGCTGGATGACCGGCTGTACGGGGTTACTCACGAGTGCGACTATCCGGCGGAGGCCAAGTCCAAGCCGTGGGTGGTGCGCAGCGTTTTTGAGGGCACTAGCCCCAGTAGCGGCGAAATCAGCCGGATCATCTCGGAGCGGCTGGCGCAGGGGTTGGGCATCTATCATATCGATCAGGATATTTTGGATGCGGCCGACCCGGATTTGCTGTTGACGCAGGCTATCTGCGAGGTTTGAGCGGTTTCGTCTCAGCAGGTCGCTGAGTCCACCGCCAACATGAGCAAGCAGCCGGAAGTGCTGTCGCTGGACCCGCAGTATCTGGGCGACGTGCTGGAGGACGTGCGGCGCGTGGGGCGGGCCACCGGCTCGGAAAGCATCGCCGATGCCGTAACCGCCCGGATGCAGGGCCGCATTGACGCCGTAACCGAGCGGGCCGCTCTGGCCGACCACCGGCCCCGGGTGCTGCATCTGGAATGGAGCGACCCGCTGATGTGCGGCGGCCATTGGGTGCCGGAGATGGTGGAGCTGGCCGGCGGGTCAAACTGCTTTGGCGATAAAGAGTCGGGTTCGTTCCCGCTGGAATGGGACGCCGTGCTGGAAAGCCAGCCAGAGGTCATCGTGCTGATGCCCTGCGGCTTTGAGGTGCCCCGCGCGCTGGAAGACCTGCCGCTGCTGACGGCAAAGGATGGGTGGGATAGCCTGCCCGCCGTGCGGAACGACCGGGTGTTTGCCATTGACGCCAGCAACTACACCAGCCGCTCCGGGCCGAGGCTGGTAACCGGCCTGGAAATACTGGCCGAGATGATTCACCCGGAGCTGTTCGCCGGGCTGATACCCGAAGCCGGCGCCCGCCGCATCTATTCGGCCGGCGGCTAGACTAGCCAGCGGCTAGTTCAGCCTGGGCCCCTTGAACGGGGTGTTCTGCTCGACCTGCTCGCTGACGATGCGGTTGGCCTGCTGCATCAGGGTCAGCAGCTTTTCGAGCTGCGCGCCGGCGGTGGGCGTTTCCAGCAGGTCTTGCCGCACGTCTGGGGGCAGGGGCAGGCTGACGGCCAGCGTCGCGATGGCGGTGCGCGCCAGGTCGATGGCGTCGTCGGGGGCGGCAATCTCGCGATCCCACCCGCCGGCCATTGCCGTCAAGTGCCGTTGCAGAACTACGTACTGCTCGCGGACGCCGGCCACCGTCGCCGCCGCAACATCGCCGGCCTCGTACTCCAGAAACCGCACCAATCCGACCAGATGGGGCGTCGTCTGAATCGTATCAATCACCTCAAACCGGGTTTCGCCGCGGGTGAGGATGTTGAGGCGGCCCTCTTGCAGGCGCTGCACCTGGGCGATGCGGGCGGTGGTGCCTACGGTGTGGGGCGTGGCCGGTTCGCCCACCTCGCTGCCTTCCTTAATCAGCACCACGCCAAAGGGCGCGTTGCGCTCGGCGCACGCCCCAATCATCGCCTTGTACCGCTCCTCAAAAATGTGCAGCGGCAAGGGCATATCGGGGAACAGCACCACGTTGTTGAGGGGAAACAACGGCAGCTCGCTGTACTCCGGAAAGGGGAAATCGTCGGGATTGATGGCCATGATAGGCGAGTATAACCGTGCCGCCAAACCGACGCAACCGAACCGCGCGCCGGCAACGGCGGGATGGCAAAGAAAATCCCCCGCTCCGATGGGAGCAGGGGAGCAGCGCCGGGCCGGAATCGGGCGGCTACTTTACGGGTTCGGCATCCGGAGGGCGGTTGTGGATTGCTTTGGTGCCCTTCTTGAAGATGCAGGTGCGGATGTTGTTCTCCAGCTCCGTCGGGTCCTCAATGTTGGGGTAGCGTTCCCTCGCCTCCTCGCTCTTCAGGTATTCGTACATGTTTGCGAGAACCTCGTCCTCCGACTCCCCGGTTATGACCGTCTTGTCGCGCGGGTCGGACAGGAAATTGCTCGGCCTGGCGTAGTAAATATCTGGCATCGTATCCTCCTCCATTAACAAGGTGCCGGCGCAGGGGCCGTGTTGCGCTTGCAGTGTTCGATTGATACACCATAGGCGCATAAGTTGTCAATGCCAACCCCCGATTTGACCCCGATTTGCGCCGGGCAATCGCAGCGGCGGGGCATGGTAGAATTGCCATTTCCAAGTCGGACATTCCTTTGCTGGAACGCGTATGAGCATCCCCATCCCATCACAAAAGAGGCTGGCCCTGGCGGCGTTGGCGTGCCTGCTGGTGGTGGCGGCGGGGCTGCGTTTTTATGACCTGCCGGAGCACTCCCTGCGGTATGACGAGGCGGTTGCCGCTGCTAATTCCAGCGGTTCCCTTGCAGAGGTAGTCTCCAACACCCACACCCAAAACTCATCGCCGATACTGTACCCATTGGCGTTGTGGGTGGTGCAGAAGGTGGATGTCTCGGCTTTCAGCATCCGCATTCTGCCAGCGATGGCCAGCGTTTTGACCGTTGGGGCCATGCTCTTTCTGCTGCCGCGCGTTGGGGTGAGCCGGTGGGCCGCGTTTATAGCAGCCCTACTGGCCACGCTTTCGGTTGCCGCGATAGAGCACGCCCAGGATGCGCGGGAGTATTCCATTGATGCTTTGCTGGCCGTGCTGATGCTAGCCGGGATGCTGTGGTATCTGCGGGACGGGCGTAAGGGATTGCTCTGCGCGGCGCTGTTGGTTGCACCCTTGCTCCAGTACGGTTTGGTGCTGTTCGGCGTTGCCGTAATGGGCGCCGCTCTGATTCTACCCCCCCCCCCCCGAGTTTGGCCGGGCCAGAACGGGATTCGCACCGCAGCCGGGTTCGTAATTGGTTCAATCAACGCATCGCACTGGTCTGGCCGGCGGCGTGCTTTCTGGCGGGGTGCGCCGTTAGCTACGCGGCCACGCTGCGCTATAACTGGAAAGAAAGGGGTATTTTGGGCGCGGATGGTTACTTAGCAGCGTACTACTATCAGGGCGAGTTCGATGCGTCCGCTATCTTTGAGTTTGCGCTTGACGGGATTTGGCGTTTATTGACGTATCATTTGCCGGAAGCTGTTGCGCTGGCGGCGATTCCGGTATTCACGTTCCTATTGGTCGCAGTATTTCTCAGAAAGCTGCCAGCAAAAATCCCGGACCGCGCCATCGCAGTTATATTTTTGCTTTGTATTGCAGTTTCCGCCGGCGCTGCCTTGCTGGGCATATATCCGCTTGGAGACATTCGTCAAGTCATCTATCTTGGACCGATTATTTTCCTGGCGGCCGGAGTTGCCGTCCATGCGACGGCTGCTAATCTGGCCGGATTACTGCGCCGGACATGGCTGATTCCGGCGTTGGCCATCGCCGCCGCCGGCGCAATTGCGCTGGCCGGAGTGAGCGACATCCGGCTCGACAGTCCCTATCAGACACGCGAAAACACTAAGGCTGTTATCTCTTTTCTGGAAGAACGCATTGCAGAGGACGACTTTGTTTTCGTAACCAACACTGCCATCCCAGTTATGAGGTTCTATCTAGATGCAAAACCTTACAACTACTTCTATTCGAAGGTAGGGTGCCGGGGCACCTATGAGCCATGTAATCGCGAGATGGTCAACGTAGTCGACTCGCTCCCCAATGTCCCCAACAAAGTCTTTCTGGTGTACCAACCCAGATCAATACGGACGGCGCCGCCCGACGATGCCGGGATTGTTGACGCGAACGAGGCGCAGTGGCGTAGAGAGGGCGTCAAGTTCACCGCATATCTGGTTAACGACGAGGCGCACCGGGCGAACGACAAGCCGGCAAGTCACTGGCGCTGGCAGCGGGCCGACGCCGCACCCGGCGCCGCCAATACGCCCGACGACGCTGCCTGGACGGACATCGCCGGCGCGCGCCAACCCTGGTACACCCCAACCGGCGCCGACACGGGCAAGTTCCTGCGCGCCCGCGTGTCCTACGAAAAGAACGGCACGACGCACCGGGCGCAGACGGAGGCTATCAGCCCGCTAGTGGGGTTTGGACGGCTGGGCGAGCAAGTTTCGGTTGAGCATATCTACGGCAGCGGACGGCACAATGTCTTTCTGATTGCCAACGGCAATGCAATTAAAGAGTCCGTCGTTGCAACGGCTCGCGCCGACTACGAGAGGTTCGTATCCGGCGAACCCGTAGTCCGCGCCACCTTTGACGTCTATCTCAGCAAGAACACGCTGGCCTACGCCAAGTCGCCATGTGTCCCCGCCGACACCGAGGCGGTGTTCTTTCTGCATCTGATTCCCGACGACGTGAACGACCTCCCCGACGACCGCAAGCAGCACGGTTTTGACAACCGGGACTTCCGATTTGACAACGACGGGCGCAGCATGACAAGCCGGCTATTCGATGGCAAATGCCTGGCGAGAGTACCGCTCCCGGAATACGGCATCTCCAAAATCAGAACCGGCCAGTACGTGCTGGTGGACGACAGTTTCAACAACCTCTGGGAAACGGAGTTCCCATTTGCGCCCGGGCAAGAGGAAACATCGCTACACTCAGAATGACCGGAGACGAATGGGCACGACCGCCTCATTCCGGCAGAATTTTACCCTCCCAGACGTGCTTGAAATCGCCGTCCACCCACTCATACTGGCCGGTTCTGATTTCGGCGATGTCGTAATCCGGCAGCTCCCGGACGATGATGCAGGTTCCCCCCAATTGCTGGCCGTACTCGGCGAAACCGAAGTCCAGGTTGTCAAATCCGGCGGGCCGACGCAGGGACGGCAAGTCGCCCTGGCGAACCGGGGCCACGTGCAAAAAGAAGTGATGGGCAACGCCGGCGTCACTGCACTGTTCCTTTACGTAGATGAGCCGGTTGTTCTCGAGATAGACCGCGTAATCGGAGCGGATTGCCGGCGGGCTGTTGCCAATCAGCTCCGCTAGGTAATCGCCGGCCGGCAGCGCCGCAACCCGCACCGGCGGCGTTGCGCCGTGCGGCAGCAGCAGCGCCGCCACGCACAACCCCGATTCGTTCCGATGCCAATTCGTGCCGGCTATGCTGCCCGGCCCGCCCCATTCCCATACCGCCAGCTCGCCCGGCGCGCAGTTTCTGGCAAACGCCTGCGCCAGCCGGCCATCCACAATCAGCCCGACGCCATCGGACTGGTACGCGAAATGCGGCTCCATCCGCTGCCAGAACCATTCCGTAGTGTCAGCGTTGTCCAGCGGTTCGGCGGGAAAGATGTTGAAATGCCGCCCCTGAGAGGACGGCGCGGTTTCCAAAAGTACGTCGCCCTCAAAGTGCTGGGTCGTAAGATTGGCAAAATCAGTTATTCCAAACTCTCGGTACAATGGAATAAACTTATCTTTCCAGACGGCATAGCCATCCTCCGCTGGGCTGGTATCGTGCAGATAGTCGTAGGAATTGACCAGGCCATCCAAGTTCACCACCGGAAAGCGCGCGAAGTACCCGACGACGCCGGCATCCCACGACCCAACTACACTGTCCTCGGAAAGCACCCGGTTTATAATCTGCACACCGCCATAAAAGGCAGCAGCCCACTCGTCATTACTCTTGGTCAACTCACTGTTATGCCCAACAAACCAGAATGGATCGGCAAAATCCGTTCTGGCCAGCAGGAAAACCGCGCCGGCCGCGATGATGCCCACGCTCAGCAGGCCGGCCGTGCGGCGCCATCTGGGGCCGATGCAACGGCGCACGAAGTAAATGGCGACGTAGCAGATTACGGGAGTAAGCAGCGCCATCATCAGGTACGCCGGTACGAAGTACCAGAGAAAACTCCCCTGGATGAGCGGATGCACGGTGAGCACGGTTTGCGCGAACTTGGCGATATGGCCGGCGGCTAGCCCGAACACCCCTACCAGAAAAACCAGCAGCAGCCAATCCCGCTCATCCCCAGAGCGGCGGGCCAGCCACCAGACCGCCAGCATGATGACGCAAACCGCCAGCGCAACCAGCAGCTCAAAGTCGAACACCGGAACCTGCAACACGTCCCGGAAGTTCTGCATCAAACCGTATCCGCCCGTCTGCGTCCACCAAATCTGCGACCAGCCGGCTTTGGTAACGCCGCTCACCGGCACAATGCCGCCAAACACCAGCCGGTTGTAGAGGAAATAGACCAGTATGCCGGCGATTGCGCCGCCGACTAGAACTAACGCTTGGGAGGGGGCAGAAAGCATCAAGCTGCGCCACCACGCCCCTGCCGGCCGCTCCCGCCACGACCATTCAATGACGCACAACGCCACCGTCACCGCCAGCGATATGGCGATGTACTCCAGCCGCACCCAGGGCAGGAGGAATGCGACGATGGCCAGCGGCCAAGTCCACCGGGCCGGGTTGCGCGCATAGAGCATCAGGGACAGCATAAACAGCCCCAGCATAAACAGCGCGGCGGCGGCCTCCAGCCCACTAAACAAGGCACGCTGCCCGTAGAGCAGCGGCAGCACGGCAAAAAGCAAAACCCAGGGCAACCGCGCCAGCCGGGCCGCCCCGGCGATACAGGCAACGGCCCCGGCAACGAGCATAATCTCGAAAGCCTTGATGCCTAACAGCGCCGTTTCCTTGTCAAACACCCAGTAAAACGGCGTGACGGCAAACATCCAAACGGGATGGTAGCCGTTGGTACGGGTGATGCCGCCGTCAAAGGTGGAAAACTTCCCCTCGGCCAGATGGTAGGCTATCTGAAAATAGTAGAAAGCATCATCGTTGCTCGCGTCGCGGATGATGTTGATGAGGTCAAACTTGACCAGCATATAGCCGGCGAACCCGGCGCCGTAGGCCAGGATGCCGGCGATGAACAACACAAACAGGGCGTGACGCAGCGGGGCGGCCCATAGCCAGCCCCATCTTGCCATGCCGAACTTACCCCCGGTCATCAGGTTCGTGAGGGCAGCCGGCGGTTAGATTACGCCCAGTTCGGCCAGGCGGGCCAAATCCCGGCTGCTCAGCCCCAGCTCGCCGCTCAGGATTTCCCGGTTGTGCTCGCCGACGCGGGGTGGAGGGCGGCGGACGCCGACTCGTGTGGGGTCGGTGAGGTCTTTAACGAAGTGGCCGGGGTAGGTGATGGTTGCGCCGGTGTCGGGGTGGCGGACGTGGTCGTAGTAGTCGCGGGCGGCCAGCTGGCGGTGCTGCAATATGTCGCTGGGCGTGGCGACGGGGAACAGCAGGATGCGCCGCTCCAGTGCGCCGTCGGCCAGCTCGTTGCGGGTGTGCGTCATAAAGAAAGGCGCGACGGCGGCAACGGTCTGCTCCATAATCTCGGCGCGCGCCGTGCCGTAGCCCAGCTCCTCCCAATTGATGGCGTTCAGCGCTGCGCTGCCCATGCCCTCCTCGTCCATCCAGGCCAGCAGCGCGCGGACGCTGCGCGCCGCGCCGGCGGTGCCGCCGCCGGGCTGAAAGTTGACGAACCCATCCTTGCAAGGCCAGTTGATGCGGGTGTAGGTGCCGCCAGCCGATTCCCGGTAAGCCCCCATCCGGCGCAGCACGGTGCGCTCCAGGTCCCAGTACTGTGGAGCGTGGGCCAGGGTGCGGGCCACGGCCTGCTGGCACGAAACGTCCACGTGCTGCCCGGCGCCGGTCAGCGCGCGGTGGGTGTGGGCAATCAGGGCGCCGGCGGCGCCGGCCGCGCTGCCGTGCTGGTAAAACTGCGGCATACTCACCCGCAGCGGCGGGCGGTCGCCGTCGCCGGTCAGGTGCATAAACCCGCCCAGCGCCATACCCACGATGTCGGACGCCGCGTAATCGGCATAAGGCCCATCCTGCCCGAAAGCGGTAATGGAGACCATAACCAGCCGGGGGTTGACGGCCTGCAAGTCGCCCCAAGCCAGCCCGCAAGACGCCAGATGACCGGGGTCGCCGGATTCAATCAGAAAGTCGGCCCGCTCCACCAAACGACGCAGCAAAGCGGCGCCATCGGCGGCAGTGTAGTCCAGAGTGATGCCGCGCTTGTTGGCGCAGTAAGCCCACCAGTAAAGGCTGCGCTCCGCCCCCGGTTCATCCTGAGCAAACGGCCCAATGCGCCGGGCAGCGCTGCCGCCGGGCGGCTCAACCTGGATGACGTCGGCGCCCAAGTCGGCCAGCATCTTACCGCAAAGCACCCCCCGGCTGTCAGTAAGGTCAAGGACGCGATAAGGAGCCATCAGGCCGGGGCCGTAGTCGTCAGGCGATGGCGAGGTCATGGACTTGAACCAAGCGGGCGTTGGCTAGGCGTTGACATCAGCGGTTTCCGCGCCCAAAGGCGCTGCGAAAACGGCCGCGCCGCCCTCATCATGCCGATGAGTGGCCAGCGCAACCAGTATCTGCTGATTACCCCGTCGGATTTCATTAAGCAGCTCCGTCCGAGTCATCCGCATCTCATCCCGAACGCCGCCAATCTCCACCTTGACACCGCCAATTTCCGACCGGAGTTCCGCCCGCAATTCATCGCGAACACCGTGAATCTCCGTCCGGAATTCGGACCGCAGTTCATCGCGAACGCCGTGAATCTCCGTCCGGAATTCCGCCCGCAGTTCATCGCGAACGCCGTGAATCTCTATCATCAGTTCCGACCGAGCACCGTGAATCTCTGTCCGCAGTTGCCCATTGCTGCTGTTAATGTCCTGGCGGAGCCCTGCAACTGTGCGTTCGACGTTCCCCCCCAGTTCTATTTGTTCCTTGGACAGGCTTTCCAGATCGGCGCTGATTTGGCCCAGCCGATACACGCCGCCCCCAACTATCGCCAGTATCGGAATAGCCACCGCTATCACGCTGATTACCGTCGTAATGCTAATCTCAAACACGTTCCTAATTCCTCTACCGTTCTGCGGACGCAACGCCGGGCAACGCCCTCCAACACCGCCATTCTACCAGATGATGATAAGACAGGCAGCCCTGCTTTTGCTGTGCGCTCAGCCGGCATCGTCCAATCTGCTGCCGTAGAAGTGGAGCAGGGTGGTTACGGGGTTGCCGGCCATTTGGCCCAGGCCGCAGAGGGAGGCGGCGCTTACGATTTCGGCCAGGTCGGGCAGGTCGGTTGTGTCGGTGGGGGTGGGTTGGCCGCTGGCGAGGCGGCGCAGGGCGGCGGCGATGCGGGGCGTGCCCTCCCGGCAGGGCGTGCACTTGCCGCAGGACTCGGCGGCGTTGTAGTCGGCCAGTCGTGCGGCAACCTGTACCGGCGATGCCTGGTTGTCAAAAACGACGATGCCGCCGGCGCCCATCACGACGCCGCTGGCGTGGAGCATACCGGGGCGCAGGGGCGCGTCCAGCGCGGCGGCGGGCAGGATGCCGCTGGACGGGCCGCCTACTGCGGCAAATCCCAGCGGCCGGCCGGACGCAACGCCGCCCCCCACCAGGTCAATAACCTGCCGCACGGTGGTTCCCATCGGCACCTCCGCCATCCCCGGCCGCCGCACTGCGCCGCTGAGCGAAACCAGGCGGGTGCCCCGGGCCTCGTTGAGTCCAACGCCGGCGAACCGGCGCACGCCGCCGGTGATGATAGCCGGCACGTTCGCCAGCGTTTCGGCGTTGTTGATGACGGTAGGCTCTCCATAAAGGCCCGCATCGGTGGGGAAAGGCGGGCGCAATCGGGGTTCCCGGCGGCGCCCCTCGACGGTGTTCAGCAGGGTAGTTTCCTCGCCGCAAACATAGCCGCCAGCCCCTCGCCGGACGTGGACGGCGCACGAGAACCCGCTGTTCAGGATATTATCGCCGGCAATCCCGGCGGTGTTGGCGGCGTTCAGGGCATCGAACATTCGCTGTGCGGACAATCCGGCCTCGGCGTTGATATAGATGACTACGCTGGCGGCGCCGGCGGCCCAGGCGGCAATCAGCGCGCCCTCAATGATGCGATGGGGGTTGCCCTCCATAAGATGGCGGTCTTTGAAAACGCCGGGTTCACCCTCCTCGGCGTTGACCACCAGATGGCGTTGGGGGGCGTTGACCCGGCGGGCCGCCGCCCACTTGCGCGCCGCCGGAAAGTAAGCGCCGCCACGCCCCAGCAAGCCGGCGTCCAGCACCAGCTGTGTTACGTCGTCCGGCGACATATCCAGCGCGGCGGACAGCCCGGCGTAGCCGCCGCCGGCCAGATATTCGTCCAGCGAACCGGGGTCAATGACGCCCAAGCCCTCAGTGACGGCGACGTGCTGCGGGGCGAAAAACGCCTCCAGAGCCGGCGAGGGCCGTTCCGAATCGGCGCCATCGTCCCCACCGTCAATCGCTGCCATGATTGGGGACAGTGAGTCGTCGGGGCCAAGTGAATCAAAAAACCGCATCGCCCCATCCGGTCGTTGAACCGTCACTTGCGTAGCGGCGAAACACGCCCCATCGCAGCCGGCGGCTATCAATGCGACGTCAGCGCGGCCGGCTGTCGCATCGGCCAGCCGGCGGTGAATGACAGCGGCGCCGACGGCCTGGCTGCAATGCCCCCACTGCACGGTGACGCGGGTTAGGCCGGCGCTCATTCGGCATCCTCCGACAAGGCATCCTCTGACAAGGAGGCCAGCAGGCGGCGCGCATCAACACGCCCCTGCCACTGCCCGTCTATGCCGGCCGCCGGCGCGACGCCGCACAGAAAGGCGCAGGCGGTGGCGTCAACGCTGCAATCGTGACGATTGGATAGCAGCGTGCGGGTTGCCGCCAGCAGTTCCTCGCCGCCGGCCAGCCAGCAGGCCAGGCCGGTGCAGACGGTTACGGCGTGGGCGGCGGGCGCAGCGGTGCGGAGTTCGGAGTAGGACGTGGCGGCGCCGTACACCTCCGACGCCGGCACGCGCAGATGCCAGCCCACCACTTGCAGCGCCCATTCGGGCAGGTAGCCGTGTTCGCCCTGCAACAGGTGCAAGATGGGCAGCAACGCATCCCGCCGCCGCTCCGGAAAATCCCGCCGCAGCAACCGCCGCAACGCCGACTGCCGCTCGCGCCGCTCGGCATCGGCCGAGCCGTCGGTAGCCGGGTCGGGAGCATCAGCGCCCCGCCGCCTGCCGCCGCGCCCCCGCCGGGAAATCATTTCACCATCGGCAACCATAGGGGGATTATAGCAGGGGATTCCGGCGTTACGGCTGCTACCGCTCAAAGCGATATTCGCCCTCCCAAAGCGGCTCGCCCGCCGTGTACTGCCCGGTTCTGATGGCGGCGATGTCATACTCCGGCAGTTCCCGCGCGGCAATGCATCGGTCATCGTTGCGCACGGCAAAATCGCGGAAACGAAAGTCCAGGTTGTCGAAACCGTACTGTTGGCGCTGTTCCGGCAGGTCATCTGCATTATGGGGAACAATATGCAGAAAGAACGATGTACCCGTGTTCTCACATTTCTCGTTGTTGTATATGAGTAGTCTTCTATATCTGTCATCCTTGAGATAAACATTCCAGTCGGACGCGATTAGCGGGCTGGCGACGATTGCCGGGTTATACTGCGCATCGTAAAGCGCGCGGTCGTACAGGAAAACCCGCCGGTTGTCCGGCGTCAGCAGAGCCGGGCCGGGTTCCCGCTCGCGCTCAATGACAAAGTTGGCAAGGTTCCGGTCCACGTAGATTATGATGGTGCTGCCGGCGAGGAAGTAGGGCAGCGCCCACGGCGCGCCGCCAAACTGGTCAGACTGCCTCGACCACGGATCCGCTTCCAGTGGCAGATAAACAATGCCCTCGCCCACTATATCGCGAATAACCTTAAAGTCCTGCAACATCTCGGCCTCGGCGGTGGCCGCGCTACCACCATGTCCGATGCGGGACATCTCGGCGCTGGACAGAGCAAACAGGAGCAGAGCGGCTATGGCCACAGTCACGGCGGCAATAGACTGCCGGCTCGACAGTTTGCACAAGTACAATACTATAAAAGCGAAAAATACCAACGGAATGCCGACGTAAAATACCGCCTCAAACTCATGGAAGATAACGGAATGGCGCAGCGGCAAAGCCCAGCAAAATCCCGCAATCGCCAGGGTTGCCAGCAGCGTTTTGTGCTTGACTCGGGCGAAAACCAGCCCGATACCGCAAGCGATTAACGCCAATGCTCCGGTAAAAACGGCCAGGTAGTCGCGCGCTTTGCCAACTACCCCCCAGCTGTTGTCAAAAGGGCTCAGAAAGAACGGATAAAACATTGTGCCTATGCGGTAAAACTGGGTTTCCAGAAAGTTTCCCCAGGTCAGACGCTCGGCGTTGTTAGCGTTAAACCCCGCATCAGCTCCCAGTCGCTTAGCCACCGACCGGACTGAGGGCAGTTGGTCTGGCGGCGTTTCCCCATCCAGCGCAAAGTACTCGCCGGCCAGGCTGAAAGCCAGCACCGCGACGCCAAAGCACAGCGTAACCACGCCCAGCGCCACATAACGACTGGACAGCAGCGCCGCCCCGCAACGTTTTATTTGACCGGCCAAACTCGGAGGGCTACCGGCGCGCGCCTTGTACAGTTCACCGGCCAGGCCAAAAATAATAAAGGGCAGCAGGAACGCATAAACGTGCCAGCCCAGCAGCAGCGCCAGGCACGCCTTGACCAGCAGTTGCCGGAACCGCCCCTCCTGCGCGAATACGACCATCCCGTGAAAGGCCAGCATCACGGCGAAAAGGTCAATCGTTACTTCGTTAGAAATCTTGTCGCTGTAATACAGGATGTAATACGAAGAGAACGCCAGCGCCGTCGCCGTCAGCGCAACCCAGCGGTTGCCCACCAGCCGGGCCAGGGCCAGATAGGCCAGCGATGCGGCGGCGGCAAATAACAGCAGCATCAACACCCTGGCGGCATAGATTTTCGCTCCCAGGTTATCCCCAAAGGGCAGAATGGCCAGCTTGATTAAAGCATAGCCGCCTTTCGGAAATCGGTTGTACAGTTCGGTATAGATGAGGTTTCCGTCATCATCTAAAGACTGATAATGGAACACCAGCAAGCCGCGTTGGAAGGAAAGATTCTCTGCGAAAGCCAGGCTCTGCGAAGAGTTCCAGTCATGGTTGCCGTCCCGGTAAAAATGCCCCCGGTCGTTGCCGAACATAAATACCGTGGACATCGCCAGCAGCAGCAGGATGAGCGGCAACGCCGCCGGCTGCGTGAAAAACGCCAGCCGGCCCCGCAGCCATCCCACCGCCGGGGCAGCGTACTGCCGTAAATAGTTCTCGCTGCCAGTCATAGCGGGATAAGCATACCATTTCCCCGGTCATTCCGAGGGGGATTATAACAACGGTATTCGCTCGCTCAGAACTGCCAGTCGTAAAGCGCGCGGTCGTACAGAAAAACCCGCCGGTTGTCCGGCGTCAGCAGCGCCGGGCCGGGTTCGCGCTGCCGGTCAACGACAAAGTTGGCCCGGTGTTTGTCCTCGTATATGACCGTGCTGCCGGCGAGGAAGTAAAGCAGCGCCCACGGCGCGCCGCCAAACTCGTCAGGCTGGCCCTGCCACCCCCCGGCTTCCGTAGGAATATAAACAACGCCCGCGCCCACCATAGCGCGAATAGCCCTAAAGTCCTGCATCATCTCGGCCTCCGCTGCGGCCTCAACTTCATCATGTCCGATGCGGGACATCGCGGCGTTGGACAAAACAAACAGCAGCAGCGCGGCTACCGCCACGGCAACAATGACTCGTTGACTCAACAGTTTGCGCAAGTACAACATAATCAAAGCGAAAAATACCAACGGAACACCAATGTAAAATATAGTTTCCCAATCATGTACGAAAACGGAATGGCGTAGCGGCAAAGCCCAGCAAAAGCCCGCAACGGAAAGGGTTGCCAGCAGCATCTTGTGCTTGATTGGGGAAAAGGCCAGCCCGATACCGTAAGCGGCTAACGCCAATACTCCGGTAAAAACGCCCAGGTAGCCGCGCGCTTTGACCAGTCCGAAACTGTCGTCAATGGCGATGGAGCTCAGCAAGAACGGATACAGCATTGTGCCGATGCGGTAGAACTGGCTTTCCAGAAAGTTTCCCCAGGCCAAACGCTCGGCGTAATCAGCGTTAAACGCCGCATCCGCTCCCAGCCGCTTAGTCGCTGACTCGACTGATGGCAGTTGGTCTAACGGCACTGCCCCGTCCAGAGCAAAGTATTCGCCGGCCAGGTTGAAAGCCAATATCGCAACCCCAAAGCACAGCGTAACCACGCCCAGCGTCACATAACGACTGGACAGCAGCGCCGCCCCGCAACGCTTGAGTTGCGCCGTCAAACCCGCTGCAATGCCGGCGCGTGCCTTGAACAGTTCAATGGCCAGGCCAAAAATAATAAAGGGTAGCAAGAACGCATAGACGTGCCAGCCCAGCAGCAGCGCCAGGCACGCCTTGACCAGCAGCTGCCGGAACCGCCCCTCCTGCACGAAGACGACCATACCGTGAAAGGCCAGCATCACGGCAAAAAGGTCTGGCGATGCTTCGTTACTAATCGCGTCCGCAGTGTATAAGAAGTAATACGACGAGAACGCCAGCGCCGTCGCCGTCAACGCAATCCAACGATTGTCCAACAGCCGGGCCAATGACAGATAGGCCAAGACTGCTGCTGCTGCAAATAACAGCAGCATCAACATCCGGGCGGCGTAGATTTCTGCTGAGAAGTTATCTCCAAAGGGCAAAATGACCAGCTTGATTAAAACATAGGCGCCTTTCGGAAATCGGTTGTACAGTTCGGCATAGGTGCGGTTTCCATCCTCATCCAAAGCCTGGCGCATAAATCCCAGGAAGTAGTGCCGAGGAGACAAATTCTCCGCAAGCGTCAGGTTCTTTGACGACTCCCAGTCATTGTACCCGCTCCGGTAAAAATGCCCCCGGTCGTTGCCCAGCAGAAACACCGTGGACATCGCCAGCAGCAACAGGATAAGCGGCAGCGACGCCGGCCGCGTAAAAAACGCTCGCCGCCCCCGCAGCCATCCCACCGCCGGGGCAGCGTACTGCCGTAGATAGTTCTTGCTGCCAGTCATAGCGGGATTAGCATACCATTCCCCACGGGCATTTTGAGAGAGAGGGGTTGGCGGGGTTTGACCGGTTGGCGGGGGGTTGCTAACATCCCGGCATAGTTTCGGGCAACAGATTGCGGGCTGCCGGTTTGCCGGCGGCGCGGCGGAGGTTGGTTATGCCGGTTGAGAGTGTGAGTATCCGGAGGCGGGAGCCGCTGGCGGAGGGGCAGTCGTTTGGCGCTGCGGGGGCTTATGAGCGGATTGACGGCGTGGTGGTCTTTGCCGTCAATCCGGCTAATCCGGCCAACGCCAGCATTGTTGACCTGGAGTATGCGCCGGTGGATGCGGCGGGGCGGGTGCGGTTTGCGGCGGATTTCACGCTGGTGGCGCCGGTGGAGCAAGACCGGGGCAACGGGCGGCTCATCGTCGAGGCGGTGAACCGGGGCCGCCGCCGCACCGTTACCTTTTTCAATCGCGGGCCGACGCCGGACATTGACTCGGACGCCATTCCCGTTGGCGACGGCTTTCTGATGCGCCACGGCTACGCCATCCTGTCCATCGGCTGGCAGTGGGACGTGTACCGCAGCGACGCCCTGATGGGGCTGGACGCGCCGGAGATTCGCATTGACGGCCAGCCGGTTACCGGACAGTGCAGCGTGGAAATCCGCCCCAACGTCCGCGAAACGACGCGCCTGCTGGCCAACCGGGCCCATCGCCCCTATCCGGTTGCCAATCTTGACGACGCCGGCGCAGTTCTGCTGGTGCAGGAATGGGAGGACGGCCCGCACCGCACGATACCACGCTCCGAATGGCGGTTCGCCAGGGATACCGCCGACGGCATTATGGACAGCGACGAGCACATCTACATGGCGTCCGGGTTTGAGCCGGGCAAAATCTACTACGCCATCTATACGGCGGCGCGGCCGGTGGTCGTGGGCTGCGGTATGCTGGCCATCCGCGAGGCGGCAACCTGGATGCGGCATCCGTCGGCAAATAATCCATCGCAAGGCTTTGAGCGGATATACGGACACGGCGTGTCGCAGACCGGGCGGCTGCTGCGCACGATGGTGTATTGCGGGTTGAACGTGGACGAGGACGGGCAGCCGGCGTTTGACGGCTTGCTGCCCCACGTTGCCGGCGCGCGCCGGGGCGAGTTCAACCATCGGTTTGCGCAACCGTCGTGCCAGTCGGCGCCGGGGTTCGGGCATCAGTTTCCCTTTGCCGACAACGAGCTGACCGACCCGCTGACCGAGCGCACCGACGGGCTGCTGAATCGTCTGCGGCAGTTGGACGCCGCGCCCAAGATTATCTACACCAATTCCGCCGCCGAGTACTGGCGGGGCGATGCGTGCCTGGCGCACATTGACGGCACGGGCCGCTACGACCTAGAACCGGCGCCGGAGACCCGGCACTATCTGTTCGCCGGCACGCAGCATCTGCCCGGCGCGCCGGACTTGATGGACGGCGTTGGCCCGGACGGGTCAACCGGGCGGCATCCGTACAACGCGGTGGATTACATCCCTCTGCTGCGGGCGGCGCTGGTCAATCTGGACCGCTGGGTATCGGACGGCGTAGAGCCGCCGGCCAGCCAGCACCCCCGATTGGACGACGGCACGGCAATCAGCCAGGACGCCTATCTGGAGGCGGCGGGCAATGTGCCGGGCCGGGCCAGTCCGGATGCGGCCAGACTGTGGCGCATCCGCGAGGTTGACCTGGGGACCAACGCTCCGCAAGGCATCGGACGGTATCCCGCAATTGAGGGACGGGAGTACGCGCATCTGGCGCCGGCCGCCGACGCCGACGGCAACGACCGGGCCGGCATCAGGCTGCCCGATTTGACGGTGCCGGTGGGGACGCATACCGGCTGGAACCTGCGCCACCCGGACACGGGCGCGCCGGAGCAGCTGATGTCAATGCAGGGTTCCACCCACTGGTTCGCCGCCACCGCAGCGCAACGCCAGGCCAGCAACGACCCTCGCCCCGCGCTGGCCGAACGCTACGCCAGCCGGGACGACTACGCAGCACAGGCCAAAGCAGCCGCAGAATCGCTGGCCAAACAAGGCTACCTGCTGGATGAGGACGTGCCAACCGTAGCAGCATCCTGCCTGGAAAGATACGACTGCGCGGCAAACGGCGGGTAGTAAAACGGGGGTTGGCAAGCCGGGGGGAATAGAGGCAGCGTTCCGTTTCAGGGTGGTTTGGTCAAGTCATGATGGGTCATCCTTTGGGAGAGGGTTTGTGGTTGACTGGTATCGGGCGTTTATCGGGCGGTGGGTTCGGTTTGATTTGGTGTTGGTTGTCGGAGATTCAAGTCGTTGTCAGCCCTACGGCCGGAGGTTGGTACGCAACTATTTTGGACCTTCATTTTACGTGGCCTGCCTTTTCGGACAGCACGCGGGCTGAAGCTCGATACCCTGCGGAGGCAGCCCGCGCCGTGGAAGCGGGGATGGGACTACCCTTGCCGATTGCGATTTGATGCTGACTGGCCGTTTTGACTTGAATCTCCAGCGGTTGTGCTAGCAGTGTGATGGCCCCGGTTCCTCAGGGGATGTTCTCGAGCGAGGACGGCTAAGGGGGGATTGGTTGGTTGATTTGCCCGATAGATGTATCCTACACGAACGAAAGTGCGATTGCAAGTGATTGGTGTCGCTGATTTTTTGGATTTGACGGGGCGGCCGGCGTACCCTGGGGGCGAGGGTGCTGCTGCGGCATTGGGATTCATCGCTGCGCCCAGAGTGGCAGACGGTGGGCTGATTGAACCGCCTAAAACGCAACGCTGCCGGACTAGACCCATCCTTGCGCGCCGGCGTACCGCCTTGTACACTGCGATTATGCCTACCAGGGCCAGCCCCCGCTAGTACGCCATTGCCGTAGGCTGCGAGGCCCCTATGTTGATGTTAGCCATCCTTTTAACCATAGTCGCCGCCATCCTCTTTGCCACCGGCTTTGCACTCGCCGGTTACGTTCTCATAACCAAGATTCGCGAGTATCGCCAAAGCTCCGGCTCGAACAATGCCCGGCTGCTCCATGAGGTGGTTCGTCCCTGCTGTTACTGTTGCACCCGCCGGCCAAACGGCATCAGCACAACGGGACAAGCGCAGGAATCCTCATTGCCTTGAGCGTCATTAGTTCCGCGCGTTACCAGCTGGTAATTCCCCGATTTTCCGGAGTGACGCGTTGGTGTTGACAGGTTGGAACATCTGCCCTAAACTGGTGGTAACTGGCTAGAACATTCGTTTGTTGCCCTCCTGCGGGCGACAGGACGCCGACCGGAGGACTGACCCATGGCCGCCGCCGAAGTTACCGAAATCCAATGCAAGTCCATCATCAACCACGTCAACGCGCCGGATTTTCCCTTTCAGTGGACGATTAACCCGTATCGCGGCTGCCGGCACGCCTGCCGCTACTGCTACGCCCGTTCCACGCACCAGTATTGGGGGATGGACGCCGGCGCCGACTTTGACCGGCAGATATTCGCCAAGGTCAACGCGCCGGAGGTGCTGCGGCAGGAATTGTCGCGCTCCAAGTGGGCCGGCGAGGCCATCGCCATCGGCACGGCATCCGACCCTTACGAGCCGGCCGAGGCGCAGTATCAGCTGACCCGGCAGATTCTCCAGGTGCTGGCCGACTTCCGCAATCCGGCGTCGATTACCACCAAGGGGACGCTAATCCGGCGGGATGTTGACGTGCTGCGGCGGCTTGGCGAAGTGGCCGGCGTGCAGGTGGTGTTCAGCGTTGGCACCATTGACGAAACGGTGTGGCGGGAGACGGAGCCGGGCGCGCCGCACCCGATGGCCCGGCTGGAGGCGATGCAGTATCTGGTGGAGCATGGCATCAGCGCCGGCGTGCTGGCCGCTCCGCTGCTGCCCGGCCTGTCCGACGCCGCCGACAGCATCAACGCTTTGGTCAAGGCCGCCGCCGAGCATCGGGCGCAATTCCTGTCCGGGAACCTGCTGTTCCTGCGCCCCGGCAGCCGGGAATGGTTTATGCCGCTAATCCGGGAGTCGTACCCCCACCTGGCGCCCGGCTACGCCCGCCTGTACCGCAGCGAACACGCCCCCCGCGATTACACCCACGCCGTGCTGAACCTGGTGGACGATGCCCGCCTGCGCTGGGAACTGCCCCGTATGCCGTCCATTAAAGGACTGCAACCCGCAACCCTGCCGGGGTTCACCGAGGTTATGGAGATGGCCTACGGCGGGGATTACAGCGACGACCGGAGCGCATCGCCCACGCAGCTGGCCCTGCCGCTGGCCGCCTGAACAATTACACTCGCGGGCGGCCGACACTGCCCGCGCCAACACTTTCCGCAAAGGATAGGACAAATGAAAATCAAGACGGTAGCCGCTCGGTTAAGTCTGGGAGACTTTGACAACGAGGTGAACACGCTGCTTAAGTTGGGCTGGTATCTGTACGGCAGCCCGACCTACGATACGGCGGCGGACACGGCGATGGTAATGCTCAGCGACGAACCCGCCTATGATGCATGGCTGGGCGGGGGCGCGGGAGCTCAGCGCATGGATGCGAGCCTGGACTGATGATTGACGGACTAACCGGACGTCCGCACCCAGATGGGCCCCCGCTGGCGCACGGGTTCCAGCAGGGATTCGTCAAAGGGCAGCGGGGCGTAGTCGGCGCGGTTGGGCGCGCGGTACTGGAGCAGGTCAAACACCGTTTGGTTGGTGTAGTAGCCGCGATAAGTTTGCGTTACCAGCTGCTGAAAGAACTCCGGCGCGGCGGCGGCAACGGCCTCCAGCGTTTCGGTTTGGGCCGCCGCCGGCAGTGCGGAGAAAGCACCGCCCCGTTCCGCGGCGGCCAGCCGGATTTGCACCAGGCCGTCCAGAAACAACCGGCGGGCTGTGCTGCGCTCGGCGGCTACCCCTTCGATGAACTCCGCGATGCCCAAGTCGCCAGCGGCCGGCATTTCGCCATCCGCCGGCACGATGCGGTTGAGGGCCGCCTGGAGCAAATCGCGCTGCGCGTCGTCAAAAATCCGGTTTGCAATAGTCATCGCCAAAGCCTCACACAATCGGCACTGCCGCTAATTCTCAGTAATGCTACCACACCACAGGCCGGGAGATTGCGATTAGAAAATGATACTCAACGCCCCATGGTCCGATAGGGCTTCCTGGTCCAACACGGCGCGTTTGTAGCATAGTTTGAGTTGGCCGGCTACGCGGCGCATCCGGACGTCATAGTATCCGACGTAGGGGGCGGATTCGCCGGCGCGGAATCGCCACACCGCTACGGAGGCGGTGGCGCTGATTTCATTGCCGTCAACATCGGTTACCATTACGTTGCTGATGAAACGACGGGTGCGGGATGCCGGGTATTCCCGGTGGGCGTGGCGGCTTTTCAGCCGGCCAACGCGTCCTGCCATCCGCTGGTAGTCGTCGTCGATAAACACCAAATCGGTGTCCGGGTTGGCGTCGGGCAAGTCGGTGGTGGGCACGATGTAGCGCGCGTCGGCGGTGTACAGCGTCAGCCAGGCATCAAGGTTCCAGTCATCAAGGATGCGGGCCTCGCGGTACAGCAGCTGCTCTACTTCGTATTGCAGGAGCAGCGACTCTACGGTAGCCGGCGGGGGGAATGATGGGGTAAGTTCGGGCGCCATGTTGGGCGGTTCCTCGTCGGTGGCCGGTCAGTCGTCAGCGGCCGGTTAGTCGTCGGCGGAGGGGGCCAGTTCCGGGGAGGGATCTACTTCGGGGATTGCGCCGGGGGTGAGGCCGTGTTCGTACTGTTCTACGTAGGGCAGGTCGGCAACCAGCGACTGCCAGCGTCGCCAGAATGAGCGCATCTGCAACTCGTCGCTGCCCCGGGGGGAGCGGGTCATGCCGCGGGACAAGTCCGACCATTCAACCCCGCCGGCGCGGAACCCCTGCTGGCACGATTCCAGGGCCTCTACGTCGTCGGGAGTGGCCAATCCGCCGGGGCCCAGAAAGGCCAGGAATGACTCCAGGCGGCGGCGCAGCAGGTTGCCGCTTTCGCCGGCCGGCGCCAGTTCCCAGGCGGTAACGTCCATCCCGGCGGGGCCGGTCGGCTGGAACACGCGGATGGTTACGGCCATTATGTCGTTGATAATCAGGTTGGGGAATATCAGCAGGTTGCGGCTCTTTTCCGCCATCCGCAGCGCCTTGGTGCGGCCAAAGCGGGCGATGAGGTCATCCTTGACGCGCTGCATCTGCGGTCGGGCGTCCTCACCAAAGTAGGGATGCCACATGGCGATGGGGCGGCCAAAGATGGCGTCGTTCTCCATAGCGCCGTGGCCGTTGCCCAGCGCGCGGCCAAACCCCTTGCGGCTGCCCGTCGTCTCGGCGCCCTGCCCGTCCATATAATCAAAGTAAGTCTGGTGGGTGGGGATGACGTGGTAGCCGTCAACGCTGTTTTCGCCCAGCAGTTTCCAGTTGGCCTTGATACTGTAACGGTTGGAACCGGGAATGACCTGCATACCGTCAATACTCTGGTCGCAGACTAAGTCCAGATATTCGGCGGCGCCGGCCAGATACTCCCGCAGCGGCACGGTTTCCTCGTCAAAGCACACAAAGATGAACCCCCGGTAGATGTCATAGCGGGGCGCGCGCAGGGACATCTCGGCCCGGTCAAAGTCCGGGCCGTAGCCGTCGGCGTCGGGCAGGCCGATTAGTTCGCCGGAGGTATTGAAACTCCAGGCGTGGTAAAAGCACTGGAACACCGGCGCGTTGCCCCGGTCGCTGCGGCAGATGAGCGCGCCCCGGTGCGGGCAAGTGTTGTGAAACACCCGCAGCTCGCCCTCCCGATTGCGGGCAAAGAACAGCGGCCGCTCCGCCACCACCCGCCGGGCGTAATCCCCGGCATTGGGAATCTCCGACTCGTGGCCCAGATACAGCCAGCAGCGGTCAAAGATGCGTCGCATCTCCAAATCGTAGATGTCCGGCGACGTCATACTGGAGCGGTGCACCTTGAACTGGCCCAAATCCGGGCGGTCGTACACCAGACTGTCGTACATCGGAATGTCAGACATTGTATTATTGATGTCCATTCTGAACCCTCCGCAGTAGCAGTATTATCAGCGCGGGATGATGGGCAGGGTTATGTGCGAGGGGTGTTGCGCGGAATGATGCACGGTTTGGCGGGCCGCTTGCAAGCGGGCGTCCACGCCCAGGGCGGCGCCGGTGTTGGGGTTGCGGTCAAAGCGGGGAAAGTTGCTGCTGGATATATCCACCCGTATGCGATGGCCGGCCTTGACCACGTGGCTGGTGGCCCACAAGTCAATCTCGTAGCGATAGACCCGGCCCGGATTGATGGGCGACGGCTCGCGCACCGATGTGCGGTAGCGGGCGCGGATGACGCCGTCCTGCAAGTTGTGGGCGAACCCGTCGGGCCGCACGTCAACCAGCTTGGCAGTGAAATCCGTATCCGGCGCAGTGGTGGCGGCGTACAGGGTGACCGTTATCGGGCCGGTGATTTCAACGTCCGACGGCAGCGGTTCCGACGTATAAACCAGCACGTCGGGGCGGTCTTCCACGGGCCGCTGGTCAAACACGCCGTAGTCAATAATCAGCGTGTTGCCGCCCATCGTGGGCGCCGGGTTGGCCGGGTCATAGGTGAACTCGTCGGCCGGCGCGTCGGTTTCCGGGGGCACGGTGGAGAGGGAGCCGTCGCCGCTGCGGGTGTTGGCGGCGCCGCCGGAGTGGAGATACCAGCGGGTGTAGTGCGTGCGGGCCAGCGGCCATTCCTGCTCATCCCGCCAGCGGTTATCGCCCATCACAAACAGCTTGACCGGCGCATCGTCCATAATGCCGGTGTCAATATCTTGTAGCCAGTAGTCGTACCACCGCATCATATAGTCGTGCAGCTCGATGGCGGCCGCCGGGCCGAAGTCAATGTTGCCGGCGCCGCCGGTAGTGGGCTGCGTGAAAGGCCGCAGATGGCCCCAGGGGCCCACCAGCAGCTTTTGATTGCGGCGGGCCAGTTCGCTGCCGCCGTGCTGCCGGATGGCGTTGTACGAATTGAGCGCGCCCTCCAGAAAGATGTCGTACCAGGACGTGATGTGAAACATCGGCACGGTTACGTTGGCGGCCTGGCGTATCATGTTGATGGGCCACCAGTAGGGGCCGTCCAGTTCCTGGTCAAAGTATTCGTGAAAGTAGGGCGCCGCCTCCCGCAGCCGGTCAATCCAGTCGCACAGGGGCAGATGGCGATACCACTCGTCGGACAGGGGCTGCCCGAAGTTGCCCGGCGCGATGACGTAATCATCCATCCGGGCCAGCAGGTCATCCCGCCCGGCGCGGGCCAGGGTGTTGCGGCCTTTCAGGATGGCGTAAGGCACCGTCCAGCCCCACTCCATCACGCCGCCGGTGTGATAGACCCAGGACTGGTGAAAGTCGGCGGACGCGGACACCGGCACCAGCGTTTGCAGATGGGGCGGCAGCGGATGGCCGCCGGCCAGCGTGTACTGCGTGGCGCCCAGATAGCTTTGCCCGGTAGTTGCCACGCGCCCGTTAGACCAGGGCTGGCGGGCCGCCCACTCCACGATGTCGTAGCCGTCCTGCGCCTCCTGAAACAGCGGGTTGTACTCGCCCTCCGAGCCAAAGCGCCCCCGCACGTCCTGGCTGAGCAGCACGTAGCCGTTGCGGGGAAAGAACCAGATGGAATGGTCGGGGTTGTCCAGATAGCTGTCCTTGCCGTAGGGGCCGCGATTAATCAGCACCGGAAAGCGTCCGGGAGCATCGGGGCGAACCACGTCGGTAGCCAGCCGCACGCCGTCGCGCATCGGCACCATAACGTCGGGTTCGCGGATTACCGGATACTGGCGGCGTTGGGCAGTCATAGGGTCAACCTCCCGGAAAGGCCGGCACTGGAGCGTCAATAAATCAGGGCGTCAATAAATCAGGGCGTCAAAGAATTGGAACGGCAAAGGATTGGGGCATCAGCCGGCTACGGCGTCGGCCAGCGGCGCCGTTTCCGCTTGGGCTAACGTTTGGCGCAGGTAGCGGCCCGTGTGGCTCTGCTCGGCTTGGGCGATGGCCTCCGGCGTTCCGCAGGCCAGCAGTTCGCCGCCTTTATCGCCGGCGCCGGGACCCAGGTCGATAATCCAGTCGGAGTTCTTGATTAAGTCCAGGTTGTGTTCAATCAAGAGTACCGAGTTGCCCTGATCGACCAGCCGGTGCAGCACGCGCAGCAGGGCGGCGCAGTCCTCAAAGGACAGGCCGGTGGTGGGTTCGTCCAGCAGGTAGAGGGTGCGCCCGGTAGCCCGGCGGGATAACTCGGTGGCCAGCTTGACCCGCTGCGCCTCGCCGCCGGACAGCGTGGTTGCCGGCTGGCCCAATCTGATGTAGCCCAGGCCCACGTCCCGCAGCGTTTGCAGCCGGTTGCGAATCCGGGAGAAGTTCCAAAAGAAATCCAGCGCCGTTTCCACCGTCATCGCCAGCACGTCGGCGATGGACTGGTCGCGCAGGGTCACCTCCAGCGCCTCCCGGTTGTAGCGGCTGCCCTGGCAAACCTCGCACGGCACGGTAACGTCGGGCAGGAACTGCATCTCAATCTGGATGTAGCCCTCGCCCTGGCAGGCTTCGCAGCGGCCGCCCTTGACGTTGAACGAAAAGCGCCCCGGCTTGTAGCCCCGGATGCGGGCCTCCGGCAGGGCGGCGAACAGCTCGCGGATGGGCGTGAACGCGCCGGTGTAGGTGGCCGGGTTGCTGCGCGGCGTGCGCCCGATGGGAGACTGGTCGATGTTGACTACCTTGTCAATATGCTCAATGCCGGTAACCTCGTCGTGTTCGCCGGGGCGGTCGCGGCCCTGCGCGACGGCCTGGGCCAGCCGTTTGTACAGGATGTCGTACACCAGGGTGCTTTTGCCGCTGCCGGACACGCCGGTGACGCAGCCCAGCAGGCCCAGGGGAAACTCAACGTCAATGCCTTTCAGGTTGTTCTCGCGGGCGCCGGTTACGGAGATGGACAGGCCGTTGCCCGGCCGGCGCTCCTCCGGAACGGGGATGCGCTTGCGCCCGCTGAGGTAGGCGCCGGTGAGGGATGCCTCGTTGGCCATCACCGCCGCCACGTCGCCGGTGGCTACGATGTTGCCGCCGTGTTCGCCGGCGCCCGGCCCCAGGTCAACGATGTGGTCGGCCGCCCGCATCATCGCGTCGTCATGCTCCACTACGATGACGGTGTTGCCCATATCCCGCAGGCGGGACAGCGTGCCAATCAGCCGGTGGTCGTCGTGGGGGTGCAGGCCAACGGTAGGCTCGTCGCAAACGTACAGCACGCCGGTCAGCCCGCTGCCAATCTGCGTAGCCAGCCGCACCCGCTGCGCCTCGCCGCCGGACAGCGTGCGGGCGGTGCGGCTCATCGTTACGTAATCCAGGCCGATGCTGTCGAGGAAATGCAGGCGCCCCTCAATTTCTTTGAGAATCTGGTCGGCGATGGTCATTTCCCGCGCGGTGAGCGTGGACGGCCCATCTGGGCGGACGTCATTTTTGCGGGGACGACGACCCTTGCCATTAGCGCTGTTTCCGCTGCCATTCGCGTTTGCAGACGGCAAGACGTCGGCGGCGGGCAAAGCATCGGCGGGCTGATGGCCGTTGCCGCCGTGCTGTCCGTTAGGGCTATGTCCATTAGCGCCAGGGCCGCTGGCCGTCGGTTCGGCGCCGGGCTTGATGCTGCGCACCCATTGCAGGCCGGCACCGATGGTGAGGCCGGTTGTCTCCATTATGTTGCGCCCGCACACCAGCACGCCCAGGGCCTCCGGCCGCAGCCGCGCGCCGCCGCAGGCCCGGCAGGCCCGCGGCGACATATAGCGCTCAACCTCGTTGCGGGTATAGTCCGACTTGGTATGCTGATACTGGCTTTGCAAGGTGGGGATGACGCCCTTGTAGGTGGTGGGCCGGACGAAAGTACGCCCCCGGGTGGTGCGGTAGTGAACCTGCACCTGGCGCTTGCCGGCGCCGTAGAGAATGACGTTAACCTGCTCGTCGGTAAGTTCCCGGATGGGCGCATGGGCGGAGAAGTCAAACTCCCTGGCCACGGCCTCCATCGTGCTGGCGTACCAGGCGTTGGCGGCGCCGGAGCGGGCCCACGGCACGATGGCGCCATCCAGCAGGGACAGCGAACGGTTCTGAATGACCAGCGACGGGTCAACCTCCAGCTGGTAGCCCAGGCCGGCGCAGACGACGCACGCCCCGTGGGGACTGTTGAAACTGAACGTGCGCGGCTCAATCTCCGGCAGGCTGACGCCGCAGGCTACGCAGGCAAACTGCTCGCTGAACACCAGGTCGTCAGCGCCCTCGCGGGCGACGGTAAGCACGCCCTCGCCCTCGCGCAGGGCCGTTTCCACCGACTCGGTTACCCGGCTGCCCTCGGTGTCGGGACGGATGATCAGGCGGTCAACGACAATATCAATGTAGTGCCACTTCTGCTTGTCCAGGGCCAGCGTGTCGGTATCCTCCACCAGCAGCACGTCGCCGTTGACGCGGACGCGGACGAAACCGCCGCGCCGGGCCGCCTCAAACACCTCCCGATGCTCCCCCTTTTTGCGCCGCACCTTGGGCGCCAGCAGGGTGATGCGGGACGATTCGGGCAGGTTCAGGATGGCGTCAACAATCTGCTGGACGGTTTGCCGGGCCACCGGATTGCCGCACTTGGGGCAGTGCGGCTTGCCCACACGGGCGTACAGCAGCCGCAGGTAGTCGTAAATCTCGGTAACCGTGCCAACGGTAGAACGCGGGTTGTGCGATACGCCCTTCTGGTCAATGGATATGGCCGGCGAAAGGCCCTCGATATAATCCACGTCCGGCTTGTCCATCCGCCCCAGAAACTGGCGGGCGTAAGCCGACAGCGACTCCACGTAGCGGCGCTGCCCCTCGGCATAGATGGTGTCAAAAGCCAGGCTGCTCTTGCCGGAGCCGGACACCCCGGTAATAACCACCAGCCGGTCGCGGGGGATGGTAACGTCAACATTCTTAAGGTTGTGCTCGCGCGCGCCCTTGATGTAGATAACTTCTTGCGGCATAAAACGGCCCTACTGCATCAGGATGGTGAAACCGGCCTGCGTAAAGTGATGGTCATTAGTCAGAACTTCCCGTATGCCCAAAGATGCCATCATCTGGAAACTGGAGCAATCGACCAGTCCCCATTCCTGGTCGGGGCGGGCGGCGTAGAAAGCGACGGCATCCCAAAATTGATTGGTGGTCTGAGGACGGATGTCAGTATCATCGTCATCCACGATGGTCTGTATCAAATCCAATGCGTCCCGGCGTTGCGCTTCCCCAAATCCCGCAAAAAAGTCCAGCACCTCGACGAGAACCATTTCGGTAGTTACCTTTTTGCGCCGGCGAAATCTCCGTCGTAATTGCCTTGCCGTATCATGCAGCGCATCCCGTCTATGCAGCAACGCAATCCAGAAACAGGCATCTACAAAGATGGCCGGCATCAATCTTCGATCCGGCGACGGCCATACAGGTAGTAGTGCATATTTTTCGCGCCGTCCGTCGGTACGCCGCTCCAGTCAGTGGATTTGCCGATCGCATCGATTTTGTCCCACAGATCCGGCGCGTTCGGGTCTCTCGGGGGCCGTACCCGATCCGTATTTATGATGTCAATGTCGACAATTCGTTGCAGCTGCCCGTCTGCGTAATCGCCCGTGCCGACTATTTTGACCTTGTACCGACCCCGGTTGTGCTTACTTTCGACGACGCTCCATTGAAGTGGGGTGAAATCGGCCAGCACCATAGAGCCGTCCTCCAGCAGGAATCGGAACGCGCCGCTGTGGTCCAGGTTCATTTCCATAGACTTCACTTCGACGACCACCTCGACGGGATGAAGTCCGTTTTTTGGCCCGGTTTCTGACATGATAGGTCTCCTTGCGACGCCGGGTTGATTTGCTTGCGGCGCCCGGCTGCCGTTCCATTCTACCGCAAATCGGCTATTCCAGTTCAACCAGCGGGTCGTTGGCGTTCACGGAGTCCAGGGGTTGGACGAATACGGTTTTGACGATGCCGTCCCGGTGGGCCAGGATGCTTTGTTCCATCTTCATCGCCTCTACTACGCAGACCTCATCGCCGGCGGATACGGCGTCGCCGGGCCGCACCCGCACCGACATTACCCGGCCCGGCATTGGCGAGCGCAGGATGTCGTCGTCAATAGCGTCGGCGGCCCCCGGCGCCGGCGTTGCTGCTGCGGGGGCGTCGGGTACGGTGAGGCCGCCGGCGGGACGGCCCCGTCGGGGCGGCGCCGGGCCGCTGTCAACCTCAATGTCAATCCGGAAAGTTTCGCCGTCAACGGTTACTTCTACCGGCGACTGGGCCAAGTCGCCCACTTCAACGGTGTACCATTGTTCGCCAATGCGAACCCTTATCGTCGTCACGCTGCTACCTGCGCTGCCGGGAGTGTGGCAGTGAGGTTGCCACGTTTTGCCCGCAATGGCAATGGGCAATCTACCAGGATGCGCTGCCCAGGCGGGAGCGGAACAGCTCCCGGCGGCCCATGGTGCGCCACCGGGAGCGGCTGGCGCTGCGTTCGGCGCCGTTGTTTTGCTGGGCGTTCTGCGCGGCGACGACCGCGGCCCCGATGGCGGCGGCCAGGGCCCGGGGGTTCTGTGCCAGTTCCGGGTCGTAGCTGCTCGGCCGGCCTTTGGACGATTGGGCCGGGACGGCGGCCCCGCGGCCCCGGCTCTGTCGCCGCGCCAGAATGTCGGGCAGGCTGCTGGTGTTGTAATTCCCCGACGTGAACTCCGGGCTGGCCAGCACGTCCCGCAGCAGCGGTATGTTGGTGGTAACGCCCGCCAGGTGAAAGTCGGCCAGGGCAGCGTCCAGGGTGGCGATGGCGGCGGTGCGGTCGGTTCCCCACGCCATCACCTTGGCCAGCAGCGGCTCGTAGTGCAGCGACACTTCGTAGCCGACGGAAAGGGCGGTATCTACCCGGACGTGTTCGCCCTCCGGCAGCCGCAAGTCGGTTACCACGCCCACGTTGGGCAGGCAGGTGTCCGGGTCTTCGGGATAGACGCGGGCTTCGATGGCGTGGCCGTTGGCCCGTATGTCGCGCTGGCGCAGGTCAAAAGGCGCGCCGGCGGCGGCTTGCAGCTGGAGTTCCACGATGTCCCGGCCGGTGAGCAGCTCGGACACGCCATGCTCCACTTGCAGGCGGGGGTTCATCTCCAGAAAGTAAAAATGGCCGTCGGGCGTTACCAGAAACTCCACCGTGCCGGCGTTGGTGTAGCCTACTTCGCGCCCCAGCTGGCTGGACAGGCGGCCGATTTGCCCCCGCACTTCGGCGGGCAGTTTGGCCGAGGCCGGCGTTTCCTCAATCAGTTTCTGGTTGCGCCGCTGGATGGAGCAATCCCGCTCGTAAAGATGCAGCACGTTGCCGTACTGGTCGGCGATGAGCTGCACTTCAATGTGCGATGCGCCCTGGAGGTAGCGCTCGTAGAACAGGCTGGCGTCGGCAAAGGCGGCCTGCGCGGTGAGGCGGGTGCGCTGGATGATGGGTTCCAGCTCGGCCATGTTGTTCACGATGTGGATGCCGATGCCGCCGCCGCCGGCCGCCGCTTTCACCATGATGGGAAAGCCCAGCTCCCACGCCCGCGTGATAGCCTCGTCGTCGCCGACGGGTTCCTCGCTGCCGGGCATGATGGGCAGGCCCGACTTGCGGGCCACCCGCCGGGCCGAAAGTTTGTCGGCCATCTGGTTCAGCACTTCCTCGCCGGGGCCGATGAACACGATGCCATCGGATTTGCAGCGCCGGGCCAGCTCCGGATTCTCGGACAGGAACCCGTAGCCGGGGTGTATCGCCTGCGCCCCGGTATCCCGACACGCGGACAGCACGGAGTCGATATTCAGGTATGATTCCGCTGCGGCGGCGCTGCCGATACGCACCGATTCGTCGGCCATCCGGGTATGTAAAGCCCCGGCGTCGGCGTCGGAATACACGGCAACAGTAGAAACGCCCAAACGCTGGCAGGTGCGGATGATGCGGGCGGCGATTTCGCCCCGGTTGGCGACCAGTACCTTGCTGAACATAGCTGCCTCTGTCGGAAACTAGCGGCGCGGACGGATTGGCACGGATGGACGGGATGAATTGCGTAACCCCGGTGATTTTTGCGGGTGCTTTTTACGCTAGTCTTTTTACGCTTTTTGCAGACGGCGGGCCAACGGAAACGGCAACGGATTTCAGGCTGATTTGGTGGCGTCCAGAAAACGCTGGGACTGTACCGGGCGGTCGAGCCAGTACTGGAGGGTTGCGCTCAACGCGCTGTGGACTTCGTTTTGCACCGCCGCCGGGATGTTCAGCGACGGCAGGCCGGCGGGCTGCGCGGTGCGGTGCAGCAGCCGCAAAACTTTCAGCGCCGGCAGCGACAGGGGGCGGATTAGCGTATCCGGCGGCGCGCAGTCGGGACACAGCGTGCCGCCGGCGCCGGCCGCGTAGCGGTGCCGCTCCGGTTCCAGCTCCGCGCCGCAGTCAATGCAGCAGTACAGCTCCGGCAGAAAACCCGACAGGTCAAGCAGTCGCAAGTCAAAGTGACGCAGCGGCAAATCCGACATGGGCTGCTCTGCGATGGCGTTCAGGGTCTGGAGGGTAAGGTCAAACAGCGCCGGGTTAGCGTTGGATTCGGCGCTGAACCCGTCAACCAGTTCGGCCACGTACAGGGCGCGGGCGGTAGTCTGGTAGCCGGTCTTTACCGACTGGAAAGCGGTTATCACTTCGGCCTCGCTGATGACGTCCAGAGCGCGGCCCCGGGCAACGGCGACGCGCAGCAGCGTCAGCGGTTCAAAGTGGCCCATCAGCTTGCTGGTCAGACGCCGGGCGCCGCGGGCCAGCACGTCCAGCTTGCCATGCTCGCGGGTGAGCATGGTAGCTATGACGTCGGCCTCGCCGGCAAGTCGTTTGCGGAGGGTGAGGCCAACGGCGCGGTAAGTGCGGGGCTGCGTCATCGCTCATTCATTCCAGCGGGCTGCGCCCGGACAGCGCCCGGGTGAGCGTAGTATCGTCGGCAAACTCCAGCGTGCCGCCCACCGGCAGCCCACGGGCCAGATGCGTGATGGTAACGCCCGACCCGGACAGGCGGCGCTGGATAAAGTCGGCGGTGGCATCGCCCTCCAGAGTAGGGTTGGTGGCGATAATCACCTCCTGCAAGGGGTCGCTGGCCCCGTCCAAGCGGGCGAACAGCTGGGGCAGGTGGATGTCCTCCGGGCCAACGCCGTTGAGGGGGGAAAGCACGCCGTGCAGCACGTGATAGAGGCCGCGATAAGCGCGGGTGCGTTCCAGCGCCACCAGGTCGCGGGGGTCTTCCACCACGCAGATTTGGTCGCGGTTGCGCTGCGGGTTGGCGCAAATATCGCAGGGCGAGGCATCGGTAAGATTGCGGCACTCCGCGCAGAACAGCAGCACGTCTTTAACCGCAATGATAGCCTCCGCCAGCCCCCTGGCCTCCTCCGCCGGAATCTGGGCGATGTGATAGGCGATGCGCTGGGCGCTCTTGGGGCCAACGCCGGGCAGCCGGTTCAGCTCAGCAACCAGCTGGCCCAGCGAACGGGTGGAGCCGGGGGTAGGTTGACCTGGCGTAATCATCCTGATGGGCCTTGCCTGCAAACCGGGCCGGGGCGTCTGCGCGCAATCTGCACTCCCTTAATACCATTCTATCGCCTATTGTCATTCTGACTATCCCCTAATGTAAAAATCGGGGACGGTTAGAATGACCGTGCGGGGGATGCGCGGCGGCGGGCGTCAGTATTTGTAGAAGTGGTTTTTGATTTCGTACTCGGCGTCGTGCTGGGAGAACAGTTCCCAATCGGCCCGCCGGATGGTGAGGTAGGAGTCGGCCAGCAGCGGCCCCATTGCGTCGGTTAGCACGGTGTCGGCTTCCAGGGCGTGTATGGATTCCAGCAGGGTGGTGGGCAGCCGTCGGATGTCCCGCGCGGCCAGTTCCTCCGGGGTTAGCCGCACCGGGTCAACTTCAATCCACTGCCCGGCGCCGGGCCGCAAGTCGCGCGCCACGCCGTCCAGCCCGGCGGCCAGCAGGCCGCCCAAAGCGATGTACGGATTGGAGCTGGAATCCACCGGCCGGAACTCCAGGTTCGTCGAGGCCATCTCCTCGCCCCAGAACCGGGACGGTATCCGCAACGCGGCCTCCCGGTTGTCCGGGCCGTAGCAGGTGAAAGCCGTACTCCACGAGCCGGGCGAAAGCCGGCGGTAGCTGTTCATGCTCGGACAGGTCAGCGCCACCAGCGCCGGCAGATGGGCCATTATTCCGCCGATGAACTGGTAGGCCAGCGTGCTGAGATTCTGCCCGTCATCCGGGTCAAAGAACAGGTTTTGCTGACCGTCCATGTCCCACGCGCTGAAGTGGATGTGGCAGCCGTTGCCCGCCTGGTCGGGAAAGGGTTTGGGGGCGAAAGAGGCGTACAGCCCATGCTGCCACGCCACGTTGCGCACGGTTTCCCGATAGAGGATGTGATTGTCGGCGGCGCGCAATGCTCCGGCGTGCCGGATGCTCAATTCCTGCTGGCCGTGCCCCAACTCCGGGTAGTACTGCTCCACGTGCAGGCCCTGCGTTTCCAGCGCCAGCACCAGGTCGTCAATGACCTCGCGGGAGATGGTTGCGCCAATGGTGGAGTTGTCCAGGCTTTCGTCGCAAGGCACGTAGGTATCGCCTTCTTTGCGGGCCAGATACCACTCCGGTTCCAAAGCGGCCTGGATAGTCAGGCCGGCTGATTTGGCCTGGGCCAGCATCCGTTTCAGGAAATCGCGCGGGCAGGCGGCCCAGGGCTGGCGGGCAATGGTAATCAAGTCGGCCAGCATCAGCGCGCGCTGCGGGGCGTAGGGCAGGATGGTGAACGTATCGGTGTCCGGTATCATCCGCACCTCGCCCACCGGCCCCATCCCGTCCACAATCTGCAACTGGTCCATATCGCTCATCGCCTGCATCGCCAGCGTCAGCCCGATGCCCGCCTCAAGCCGCCCGGCCAGCCCGGACACGTGGCCCGTCTTGCCCCGGATGATTCCCCCATTGTCGCAATAGAGGAATGAAACCAGCTGTACCCCGGCATCTTGCGCCTGCCGGACAATCTCGTTATGGTCCATAAAATCGGAAATCTCCCTTTTGGATTGCGAACCGGGGCCCGGTTCGGTCAAGTAAGGCCCGGAATGTTCAGCCCGCCGGTGACGGAGTTCATCTTTTCAGCGGCCATCTGTTGCGTGCGGGCCGAGGCGTCGTTGACGGCGGCGGCGACTAAATCTTGCAGCAGGTCGATGTCATCCTGCTCCAAAGCCGGCGCCGCCTCCGGGTCGATGACCACTGCGGAGACTTCCTGCTTGCCGTTCATGGTGACGCGCACCACGCCGCCGCCGGCGGAGCCTTCCGCGGTGAGTTGTTCCAGCTCTTCCTGCGCTTTGGCCAGGCGGTTTTGCAACTGCTGGGCCTGTCGCATCATCCTGCGGTTCACCATAGTTAGTACGGCGCCTCCTGTTGGTCGTCTTCTATGATACGGGCGCCCAGCCCCATTGCGGTGCGCACCAGATGGCTTTCCTGCACCGACCCGCGGGCGGGACGCGCGGCGCCGCCGCCGTTGCTGCCGGCCCCGGCCAGGGCAACCTGAAAGGGGTAGCGGGTGCCGAACGACTGCTCGATTGCCGCTTCGATAGTATTGCGGACTTTGGGGTCGGCCAGTTCCTCGTTCATCCGGTCCAGGTTGGCGGCGTTGCGAAAGGGCAGCACCAGCGCGGCGCCGTCATCCGACAGCCGCACGCTGTCGGGGCGGCAATCCCGCAGCAGCGCGCCCAGGCTGTACTTGTTGCCCTTAGTGCGGCTCAACTCCCGCACCGCCTGCTCCCACTGCCCCTGCAACCCGCCGGCGGCGGCCGGCGCAGCCCTTTCCCCGACGGGCTGGCGTTCCGTCACCGGCTGGCGTTCGGCAACGGGCTGCCGTTCACCGGACTGCCGTTCCGTCGCCGGCGGGCGTTCCGTCTGACGGGGCGGCTCGGCCGGGCGCGGTTGGTAATCCGGGCGCGGCGGCGGCGGCGGTTGATTGCGCCGGGCCGGTTCGGCCCGCTGCGCTCGGGCCGGCGGCGGGCCGGACGCGGCAACCGGCGCGGCGGCCACCGGCTCCGGGCGGCCAATCTCAGCGGCGGCAACTTCCAGCGGCAGCGATGCCGGCGCGTCGTAGCGCAGGTTGGCCTCGGCCCAGATGCGCACCACCCGCAGGATGTGCGGCTGCTCGGCCACGGCAACGGCGGCGCGCAGGGCGGCCATCACGTCGTCCGGCAAGTCCAGCGTATCGCCGGCGTTCCACGAAATCAGCAGGGCGGAGCGCAGCAGTTCCAGCGTCTGCCGGTGCATCTGCCGGGGGTCGGCGCCCTCCCAAACGGCGTCATTAATAGCAGTAAGCGCCCCCGGAGTATCGCCGGCCAGCAGCTTTTGCGCCAGACTCAGGTAGCCCTCACCCCGGCCCAGGCCCAGCAGTTCCTCCACGTCGTGCACGTTGATGGCGCCCGATGAGGATGACACGACCAGCTGCTCCAGCAGGTTCTCCGCATCGCGCAGCGAGCCGCCGGCGTTGCGGGCCACCAGCCGCAGCGCATCCGGTTCAATGGCCACCGCCTCGCGATCCGTGATGTGGGCCAGCCGGTCGTAAATGACCTGGCCGGGCAGCCGCCGGAAATCGTACCGCTGGCAGCGGGATATGATGGTGGGCAGGATGTTGTGCGCCTCGGTGGTGCAGAGGATAAAGATGACGTGCGGCGGCGGTTCCTCCAGCGTTTTGAGAAAGGCGTTGGACGCCTGCGCCGTGAGCATATGCGCTTCATCTATTATGTACACCTTGCGCGCGCTCTCAGCGGGCAGAAAGTGCACCCGGTCGCGAATATCCCGGATTTCGTCGATGCCCCGGTTGCTGGCCGCGTCCAGCTCAATGATGTCCACGTTGCGCCCCTGATTAATGGAGATGCAGGGGTTGCACTCGTTGCAGGGGTCGCCGTCCTGCGGGCTGGCGCAGTTGACGGCTTTGGCCAGCACGCGGGCGGTGGTCGTTTTGCCGGTGCCGCGCGGCCCGCAAAACAGGTAGCTGTGGCTGGCCCGGCCCTGCGTAATGGCCTGGCGCAGCGTGTTCGTAACGTGCTCCTGCCCCGCCAGGTCAGTAAAACGGCTGGGCCGCCACTTGCGGTAGTACACCTGAGAGGTCATCGTCATTCTGGCAAAATCCTGATTCGCATTATACCCACTGCCGGATAGCAACACCATAGGCCGGCGGTCACTGCCGCGCCCCGCTGTTATTCCGAGCATCCCCTTTACCATAATGTCATTCTGAGCGTCCCCTTTACCCCCAATGTCATTCTGAGCGCAGCGAAGAATCTCGATAGCGTAGCAGCGGCGTTGCCCCCAAAGTCTGCGCTGCCCCGTCGAGATTCTTCGCTGCGCTCAGAATGACATTGGGGTAAATGGGCAATCCGGCGGCGCAATTTTTTCGAGTGACCGGCCCGCTATTGACGGAATGATAGCGCATGGTAGAACATTTGTACATCACACCGGCCGGCATCCAGCCGGCCCGCCACTTGGAGGCGCTATTATGCTGAACAACGTCAACACGATGAACAACGTCAAGAGCATCGTCGGGGTCAAGAGCATCGTCGGGGCAACATCCGCTGTCGCATCGGTTCCCATTCCGGCGCAGGGGCGGCGCATCTACTACCGCTGCTACCTGATTCACGCCGAGATTCCCGCCATCTGCTACGTCATCTACGGGCGCAACCCCCTGGGGCAGCTCACCGAGCTGGGCGCCGCCCGCAGTTTCGCCGACGCCATGCTCTGGGTTGACCGGCACATCGGCGAGATGCAACAGTTAAAGGCAGTGGCGGCGGCGGACTTTACGCCGGCCGGCAACGCCATGCCGCCCCAGCGCGCCGCCGCCTGATTCCGGCCCAACGCCGACTGGCCCAAATCACGCCGGACGCACCGGAATATGCAAACTGCAACGCATACCATCACCTACCGCCGGGTTGTTGACCTCAGCCACGAGGTCCACCCCGGCAACCCGGTGTGGCCCGGCGACCCCGGCATACGGTTTGAGACGGTTGCCGCTATCGCCGGCGGCGGCTATTACCTGCGCCGGTTCAGCATGGGCGAACACAGCGGCACGCATCTGTCGTCCCCCTCCGCCTTTTACCCGGACGGGGACGGCCCGGAGTCGCTGCCGGCCGCCGCACTGGTGACGCCCGGCGTAGTCATCGACGTCAGCAATCAGGCCGCCGCCAACCCGGACTACGCATTGTCCCTTGACGACCTGGCCGCGTGGGAACGGCGCAACGGTACAATCCCGGCCGGCGCGTTGGCGCTGCTGTACACGGGCTGGCAGGAACGCTGGCCCCACCCGGAGCGGTTTATCAACGCCGACGCCAACGGCATCATGCACACGCCCGGCTTTGGCCCGGACGCCGCCGCCAGACTGCTGCACGACCGGGCCGCCGCCGGCCTCGGCACCGACGCCCCCGGCATCGACCCCGGAACCGACCAAACCCTGTCCATCAGCCGGCTGGCCCTGGCGCAGCCCCGGCTAGTCCTGGAGTGCGTCAACAACCTGCATCAACTCCCGCCCACCGGAGCCACCATCATCACCGGCCGCCTCAAACTGGCCGGCGGGAGCGGCTCCCCCGCAGCAGTGCTGGCGCTAACGCCTTGACCGCTGCGGGATTTGTGCGACTGGATTTATGCGACTGGATTTGTACGATGCGATTTGTGCGCGGGAAAGCCGGAGATTACAGCGCGGCCGCGCCGGCGGCGGCGCACTGCTCGTCCTCCTCGCTGGTGCCGCCGCCCACGCCGCAGGCGCCAACTACCGCGCCGTCGCTGATGATAGGCACCGCGCCCTGGCCCATAATCATCTCGCCGCCGGCTCGCTGGCGGATGCCGGCCGGCGTGGGAGCATCGGCCCGCGCCTGCATCTCGCCGCTGGGCCGGCCAAAGGCGGACGATGCCACCGCCTTGCCCTGGCAGCCGTATGCCGAGGCCCAGATTGCGCCGTCCATACGCTGCAAGCCAATCAGCCGGCCGCCGGCGTCAACCACGGCCACGCTGACCTTGATGTTAAGTTCCTCGGCCTGGGCGATTGCCGCCGCCATAATCCGGTTGCTGTCTGCCAAAGTAAGCGCCATGTTCAATTCTCCTCACAAAATGTTACGCAGCCAAATGCCACACGACATAATATGTCTATTAGACACCGGCGGCAAGGGCAAACCGCCCGTTTGCAATCGCCCTAACCCCGTGATGCTGCTTAACCAGGTAATGCCGCCCGGTTTATGCCGCCTTGCCGGATGGTCTATAATGGCTGCGCTGCGCGGCGTTGCCCACTGGCTGGGCGGCGTCTTACTCCCGGCGCGCACCGGGCCGCCCGCACTGTCATTGCGGCGGCGCACTGAAATTGAGAGGCTGCCATTATGATGATGCTGTTTTTGAGCGATGTCCCCGACCAGGCCCGGGCCGGCGAGGTCAAGCGCGTGTCGCGCGGCTACGCCCGCAACTACCTGCTGCCCAAGGGCCTGGCCGAAATCGCTACCGACGAAACCCTCAAGCGGCTGGCCAAGGTCAAGGAAGCCGGCGATTCGCAGCGGGCCCGGGAGACCCAGGTTATGGAGGAGCTGGCCGAGGCGCTGGACAACATGACCGTTACCATTCCCGGCCGCGTCACGCCCACCGGCCGCTACTACGGCGCCATCAGCGGCATCCGCATCGCCGACGCCCTGGGCGAACTGCTGGAACGCACCATCGACCGCCGCATCACCAACTCGGTTGAGCCCATCCGCGAACCCGGCGAGTACGAAGTCGTCCTGCCCTTGTCCAGCGAGATTTCCGCTACCGTCAACGTCGTGGCCACCATCGAGGAATAGTCAACTGTGACGGTTGCTCCGTTTAACGAACGCCAGATACCCCACGACCACAACGCTGAGGCGGCGGTGCTGGGTGGGCTGCTGATTGACGGCGAGGCGCTGCACCGGGTTTTGCCCATCATCAAGCCGGAGGATTTTCACCGGGCCCGCCATCGCTACTGCTACGAAGCCTGCATCGCCCTGTTCACCCAGCAGGACGCGATTGACCCCATCACCGTGGCCCGGGAACTCTCCCGCCAGGACCGGCTGGAGGACGTGGGCGGCCCGGCCTATCTCGGCCAGCTCATCTCCGGCACCCCCACGTCGGTCAACGTGGAATACTACGCCGGCATCGTGGCCGACACCGCTACCAAGCGCCGCTTGATTGACGCCGGCAACCGCATCGCCGAGCTGGGCTTTGAGGACAGCGCCGACGCCGACGAGGCCATCCGCCAGTCGGTGGACGTCCTGTTCAGCATCCAGCCCAACGAGACTGACCGGGGCTTTGTGCCCCTCAGCTCCGTCTTTGACATCTACCTGCAAGGCGACGTTGCCGACGACGCCCTGACCGACCAGGCGCCCCTGCTCAGCGGCTACACCGACCTGGACAGCCTGCTGGGGGGGTGGCAGCGTTCCGACTTGCTGATTGTTGGCGCGCGCCCCAGCCTGGGCAAAAGCAGCCTGGCCCTCAACGTCTGCATCAACGCCGCCAAAAGCGGCGCCGTCTGCGGGATTTTCAGCCTGGAGATGAGCCGCGAGCAGGTGGCAATGCGCATCCTCGCCGCCGAATCCGAAGTTGATTCCCACCGCCTGCGCCTGGGCCTGTACACCCAGCAGGAGGAGAACGCCATCGTGGACGCCATCGGCGTGCTGTCCGGCCTGCCCGTGTACGTGGACGATACGCCTTTCCAGTCGGTCATTGAAATGCGGAGCAAGGCGCAGCGGCTCAAGCTGGAACACGGCCTGGATTTTCTGGTGGTGGACTACTTGCAGCTCATTGAAGGCACCAACCGGCGGCGGGGCGGCGGCGAGAACCGGGTGCAGGAAATCAGCGAAATCTCCCGCTCCCTCAAAGGCATCGCCCGCGACCTCAACGTGCCGGTATTCACCTGCTCCCAGCTCAGCCGCGTCGTCGAGAACCGCCCCGGCCATCGCCCCCAGCTCTCCGACCTGCGCGACAGCGGCAGCATTGAGCAGGACGCCGACGTGGTGATGTTCCTCTACCGCGAGGACAAAAACTACACCGAGGAGGAATGGGAACAGCACGCGCCGGGCCGCCCGTACCCCCGCAACATCGCCGAACTAATCGTCGCCAAACACCGCCACGGCCCCACCGGCAGCCTCCATCTGTACTTCCGCGATTCGCTGATGCGCTTTGACCAGCTGGCCCAATATCAGGAGTCAATCGCCTAGCTGCCGCCCGGTTCCGGCCATCCTGTATGACTCAATCCGACCTTAAATCCGGCCCCAAATCCGGCGTCCGGCGCATACCGATACCGGCCAATCTGCTCGGCCCAACGCTGGCCGAGATTGACGACCTTGCCGAGCTGAAAGTAATCCTGCGCACGGCGGCCCTGCTGGCCGGCCAACCCATCCGGCGCGGGATACCGCCGTCCTTAAATCTGGATGAACTGCTTGACGACCCGGCATTGCAAACGCATCAAGATAGCGGCGGCAGCGACTACGCCATCCGCCGGGCACTGGCCGCCAGCATCGCCCGGGGCGTCTTGACGGCGGTGCGGCCGGCCGCCGCAACGCGCATTTTCATCGCCGACGCCGACTGCCGGCGCTATCTGCAAAGCGCCGGGCTGCAACCCCTGCCGCCCGATGCACTGGTTGAGCATCATACCCCGGCGCCCCCGCCGCAGCGCCCCCAAAAGCCGGCGCCGCCCGCCCGCGCGGACAACATCTTTGCCCTCTACGAACGGCACATCGGCCCTTACGGGCATCAGGTTGCCGAGCAGCTGCGCGCCGCCGAGCGGGAGTACCCGGCCCGCTGGATTGAATACGCCTTTGCCACCGCCGCCCGGCACGACGCCCGCAGCTGGAGTTACGTCAATACCATCCTGCGCCGCCTGGTGCGCGAGGGGCTGCCCAACGGTACAATGACTGCAAATGAGCATGGAAAGCCTGGGCGCGATACTGCGCCGGATAGCAGCACGGAATACATGGAACAATACCGACGCCTTTTCGGACGCCTACCCTGGGAACCCGGAGACGGCGCGCCGGGAGAGTCCGGAGGCTGAGCCCTGCCCGGTCTGCAACGGCGCCGGCTGGCTGACCCGGCGCGTCCCCGTCGGGCAGCCCGACTTTGGACAGGCTTTCCCCTGCCAGTGCCGGCAGTCCGGCGTTGACCAGGCCCGCAGTCTGGAGGCGCTGGAGCGGTACAGCAATCTGGGCCCGCTGCGCCAGTCAACTTTCGCCAACGCCAACCCCAGCGGGCCAACCGACCATCCGGCCAACCATCAGGCGTTTGCCCTCGCGCTGGCCGCCGCCGCCCGCTACGCCGCCGACCCCCAGGGCTGGCTAACTTTCGCCGGCCCCAGCGGCAGCGGCAAAACCTACCTCGCCGCCGCCATCGCCAACCGGCGCATTGAGGCCGGCCATCCCGCGCTGTTCATCACCGCCGCCGACTTGCTGGACTACCTGCGCGGCGGGTTTGACGATGACGCCGAGTTGGGCTTTGTTGACCGCTTTGAGCAGTCTCGCGATGCCCAGCTGCTGGTGCTGGATGACCTGCCCACGCGCCCGGCCACCCCCTGGGGGCAGGAGCGGCTGTTCCAGCTGCTGGCCTGGCGCCATTCGGCCCGCCTGCCCACCGTCATCACCCTGCGCGGCGCCCCGAACCGGCTGGACGAATTCCTGCGCACCCGGCTGGAATCTCCCGACGGAACCGGCCGGCTCTATTACCTGGGGCAAACCGGCGTCGTCGCCGCCCGGCAGGTCGGCGCCATCCCGCCCAATATGCGCCGCCGCATGACTTTTGACGCTTTCAACCCGGCGGGCAACGGCCGGCTGAACGACGACGAAAGGGCCAGCCTGTCCACGACCAAAGCGTTTATGCAGAACTGGACTAATCTGCCCACCAACTGGCTGTTTCTGGTGGGTTCGGCCGGCGCCGGCAAAACGCACCTGGCCGTAGCCGCCGCCGCCGCCCGCCAGGACGCCGGCGATGAGGTGTTTTTCGCATCCGCCGCCGACCTGCTCGACCGCCTGCGCGCCGCCTTTGCGCCCGACAGCCCAATCACCCACGACGACCTGCTGGAGCACATCAAAACGGTAAATCTGCTGGTGCTGGACGACATCGGCGCCGAACGCACCAACGCTTTCGCCGAGGAAAAGCTCTTTCAGATTATCGACTACCGCTACGCCGAACAACTGCCCACCATCATAACCACCTCCCGCCTGGACAGCATCGAGCAAGACCGCCCCCGCATCCTCGCCCGCCTCAGCGACCGGCTGGTAGTAACCAGACTGCTGGTAGTAGCCCCCGACTACCGGCGCGGCGGAACGGGGTAGCCGGCCAACCATCCCCCCCTCCCTCTGGAGTTTTGACTTTATGACTACGCACAACGCCAGCCCTTTGCAGTTTGCCGACTGGAATGAGGCGCAGGATTACTATTTGGACAACGGCCTGACCGACGGCCTGCCGGTCATCCCGCCCACGCCGGAGCGGGTGCAGGCGATGCTGGATTACTGCGGGGTTGACGCCGGCCACGCGCTGGGAACCGAGGTCATCCGGCAAAAGCGTTTCACCGCCGGCAAAGCGGCGGTCAACGCGGTGATGGCCGGCTGCCGGCCGGAGCATTTTCCGGTGGTGATGGCGTCAATCTCGGCCATCGCGGAGCGCAGTTTCAACCTCCACGCCAGCAGCACCTCCACCAACGGCGCCACCGTCCTCACCGTAGTCAGCGGCCCCCACGCCAGCGCCATCGGTATGTCCGCCGGCGTGGAGATGATGGGCAACGGCAGCCGCGCCAACGCCGCCATCGGACGGGCGGTGAACCTCTTTAAATCCAACTTCTACGGCTCCGCGCCGGTGGTAATGGACAACAGCACCTTCGGGCATCCCGGCAAGATTAGCTTCTGCTTCCCGGAGGATCTGGACGTCAGCCCCTGGCCGTCGCTGGCCGCCGAGCGGGGCTACGGCGACGACGCCACCATCGTAACCGCCTACGCCACCCTCGCCCCCCTGCAAGTAACCCTGCACGGCGACCGCAACCCGGCCGACCTGCTCACCACCGTTGCCCACGCAATGCTGGCCTTCGGCCCCAACTCCACCGAAGTAATCTGCGTAATCAGCCCCGAAGCAATGCTGCACGTAGCAGAATCCGGCTGGACACGCCAGCAAGTAGCCGAGTTTCTGCACGAAAGCACCCACCTGCCGGCATCGGAATGGGCCCGCTGGCGCCGCCTGGAAGCATCCGACGACGACACCCGAATGGTTCCGGTAGTAGCCGACGCCAACCGCATCACCGTACTGCCCGGCGGCGGCCGCGCCGGCGCATTCGTAAGCCTAATCAACACCTGGGGCAGCAGCCGCTCGGTAACGCGGGTGGTAGCCGCCCCCGGCCGCCAGCGCTCCAGCCCCGGCGTGTTATGGTAAGGCAAGCAAGGCACAGACCAAGCATAGACAGATTGAACCAGGAGGTTGCACAATGGTAACGCAAGGCACACCGATTATCACGCTGGACCCGCGGGATGATGCGCCGGCGGCTCCGTCCCGGCTGGCGCAGCGGCCGGCTACTTTGGACGGCAAAGTCATCGGGCTGTTCGCCAACAACAAGCCCCACTCTGAGGAACTGCTGCGGCGCATCGCGGCCATCATCGGCGAGCGCTACGACATCGCCGGCACCGTAGAACACAACAAGGGCGGCTGGCAGTGGCCGGCGCGCATCGAGGACTTGCAAAAGACGGCGGCCAGCATAGATGTCGCAATACACGCCACCGCCGAATGAGGCTCCTGCACTGCGTGCAGTGTGCACGACGCAATGGAAACCGAACTGCTGGGCATCCCTTCAACCGTCCTAACCACCCGCCCCTTCATCAGCCAGGCCCACGCCATGTCGCGGATGCGCGGCGACCCGGACTACGGCCTGGCCGTAATTGAACACCCCATAGTAACGCTAACCGACGCCGAGCTATCAGAGCGCGCCGCCACAGCAGCCCCCCAGGTAATCGCCTGCCTGGTGGACAGGTAGCCGGAGGCCGCCGCCGGCCGCCCGGATGCTGCCCGTAATGCTACAATGAGAGCGTCAGAATTGCCCAACGAACTGTCCGCCCGCGGCATCTGGTGGCAAGTCGGCGGCTTTACGCTGGTAGCCGCCGTCAGCCTGGTAATTCTGGGCGAATTCGCCGGGTCGGAAGTCAAGGCATACCTGTACTTTGAAACCGCCGTAACCCGGCTGTACTGGGCCTTTGTGATACCATTGGCCGGACTGTTTGACGGAGTACGCGAAATGTTCAGGACAGCGGCAGAAATCAGAGAAGCAACGCGCGCCAGAATCATGGCAAGAGGGCACGCGCGGGGGCGCACCGAGGGGATCGCTGAGGGGCGCACCGAAGGGATTGCCGAGGGGCGTACCGAGGGGAGCAAGGCACGCGACAGCCGGTATGCAGAGGCAAGGCGACGCTTTGGCATACGCGATGAAGCAACCGGCGTGCTACTGCTGCCTTTCACCCAGGAAGTCGAGGATTTCCTGAACGACAATCAGCAGACTGATGCCTGATACGCAACGGGGGCAACTGCAAGGATTGCCTTTCGTTTGCGTAGTTCCGCCGGTTAGCCAGCGTGATACCACTGTACGGAGTGCGCGAGATGTTCAGGACAACGGAAGAAATCAGAAGGGCAACGCGCGCAAAAATGCTGGCCAGAGCCCGCGCCAAGGAGCGCAAAGAATTCGATAAGCGGCTTGCCGAGGCGATACGACGCTTTGGCATACTTGACGAGGCAACCGGCCTGGTGACGCTGCCTTTCACCCCGGAAGTTAAGGATTGCCTACGCAGCGACACGCAACGGGGGCAGCCCGTATCGCCGCCCCCGTCCGCATCATCCCGTAGGTTCGCCGGCTTTACAGCGGCAGGGCGATGGATTCCCCGCTTTGCGCGCTGGCGGTGACCGCCTCGGTGAACTCCATGTAGTGCACGCCGATGTTGAACGGCGTCCGCAGCACGGGCGCCCCGTCGCGCACTGAGGCGATGAACTCCTGCTCTACCGACCACCCGTAGCGGTTCTCCGGCGGGTTGGCGATTTCCTGCAACTCGCTGTCGCCTCGCTTGCCGCCGTACACCCGCAGTCCGTTGTCCACGTGGATGGTCCCCTCAGTGCCGTAGAGCCACACCGAGTTGCCGGGGGACAGGCCGGCGCAGGCGCTGAACCGCAGGTGCGCGTTGGCCCCGTTGGCCAGCCGGGCCAGAATGTCCACCGTGTCGGGAATCGTCACCGACCGCCAATTGCCGTCGTCGTCCCTCCGGTGCGGCACGCTAATCTTGGACATCGCCATCACCTCGGTGGCGCGCCCCACCCAGCGAATCATCGCCTCGTACCAGATGCCCATGTTCAGGATGTTGAACCCGCTCAAGTCCCGATCCTGCCGCCAGTGCATCGTTGACTCCGGGTCGGCAAACCCGGTAAGCGATTGCACCTCCACCGACACCAAATCGCCGAGAAAGCCCTCCGACACCAGCCGGATCAGCAGGTCGTCGATGCCAAAGGTCATCGGCGACGGCACGATTTGCGCCACGATGCCGGGGGACGCCTGCGACGCCGCCAGCATTTCGTGGGCCTCGCCGGCGTTCATCGCCATCCGCGCCTCGCAAAGCACGTGCTTGCCGGCCGCCAGCGACGCCAGCGTCAGCGTGCGGTGCATATAAGGCCAGGTGCCGATGCACACCGCATCCAGGCTCTCATCCTCCAGCAGTTCCTCCCAGCTGTCGTACACGGTGGGAATGTTGTAAGCGTCGGCCACGCGCTGGCCGGACTCCCGGCTGCGGTTGGCCACGGCGCCAATCTCCACGCCGGGCGTGCTATTGAAACCGGGAATGTGTCGATCGCGGGTGTTGCGGCCGGCGCCAATCAAGCCGACTCGGACAGATTCAAGGGCCACGGTAATACCTCCGGCGCCGGCCAAATTGTCTGCAACGGCGCAACCCAACCGATTATATGGCAACCACCCCGGCGGGTCAAAACCAATTCTGCTACCGCCGCTCGGAGAAATTCTGCGCCCCCCTAATGTCAATCAGTCCGGCTGGTGTGTTGTGCCGATGAATTGTTGCCAGGTTTGTACGCATTGCTCCGGGGCGGAGTGTTGTACGTAGCCGCTGGCGCCGGGGACGCGGGCCAGGGTGCAGTTGGGCATTAGGTCGGCCTGGCCTTGGGCCCGGTCGGGGATGTCGCCTTCGCTTAGTTCGCCTACCATTGCCAGCGCTGGCGTTTGGATGGTGGGGAGTTTGTCGGAGAGGTTTTGCGTTCCCAGGTAGGCCAGCGTTTCCAGCACTACGTGGCGGGCGGTTTGGCCCATCTGCTGGATGTACCACTCGTGATGCTCCGGCGCGCGGTCGGCGCTGACGCGGCGGCCGCCGGTGGCCCGGGCCCACGCCTCAACGCCCTCCTCGGTTACCAGACGGTAGTAGTTCTGGTAGGTTTCTACGCCGGTGAAGTTGTAGGGCGAGGTGCAGGTGGTTACCGTGTGCAGGCGTTCGGGGTGCTGGTGGGCAAACTGCAAGGCGATGGTGCCGCCGATGGTTTCGCCAATCAGATGTACTTTGTCCAGCGCCAGATAGTCCAGCAGGTTGCGCAAGTCGGCGGCGAATCCCTCCAGCGACCAGTCGTAGCCGGGGGCCGGCACGGTGGAGCGGCCAAAGCCCCGCGCATCGACCCGGATGACCCGGTACTGGCGGGCCAGCAGCGGCGGCCAGGCGTACCACAACCGCCCGTTTTTGGCGTTGCCGTGGTGCAGCACGACGGTCTCCACCGTGTCCGGGTCGCGCCACGGGTCGGTGAAATTATCGTCGTCGTAGTACATCTCCAGATTGCCGGGGAGTTGGGCGATGGGCATAGTATCCTCCTGCGGTGTTCGTTCGGAGAGCAGCGGACGCCGGCGCAACCCGGCGTCCGGTCAGGTCAGGCTACGCCGAATCCGCCGCCGGGCGTCTGGTCGGCCAGGGGGATTTGTACGCTGACGCGGTCGATGCTGCCGACGCTGCGGGTGGTGTGCCCCCGGCCGGTGAGGTCCTCGCACAGCTCAATGTCGACTACGTTGAATATGCGCTTGCTGCCGTCGCCGAGGCCAATCTCCACCTGGCCTTGCAGGGTGATGACGTACTGGCGGCGGGGGGCGGTGTGAAACTCCACCAGCTGGCCGGGGCCAAGTTTGCTGAACTGGACGCCGGTTGCGCCTTGCGTGGCCGTCCGCATAGCGTGGCCAACCTGCTCAAAGGGCAGCTCCATGTCCTCGATGTGCGACTCGCCGTCCTCTCCCGTGTAAATCCTGACTGCCTGCATCTGCTCATACCTCCGGGCGTTGGTGAAACGGGTTTGCGATTTGCCCCATCATACACCAGTAAATTGGTTCACAACGTCAGCAGTATCTCGCCGGCGTCGTTCGCGGTTACGAACTCGTTGGGGTGGATGGGCGCTTCGGATTCCAGCCGGGCGCAAATCCCCGCGCTGTCGTCAACCGGAATCTCGCGCCGGCGGGCGATGCCGATGCGTTAGGCAAAGTCGTAGGTGCGCTCCAGGTACTTGGCGTTCTCCCGGTAATACTGCATAAACCGCCCCATGTACCGCAGCACCGCATCGTGGGAGTCGACGGTGCACCGCGTATCGCCCTTGCGGACGCGGGAGCCGACGACGACGACGTACACCTCCCACTTGCCGCCATCAATGGCGGTGGCGCCCAGGTCTTTGGTGCTGGACTCGGCGCAGTTGCGGGGGCAGCCTGACACGGCCAGTTTCATCTTGTCCGCGCCGACAACGGTGATGTCGTAGAACTCCCGGCCGCCCCGGGGCAAGGCGGAGCGATAGCGGGATTGGCCCGGAGGCATAGAGAAAGCCAGGCGCCGATAAACAGTCGGATACCTGGCTTGTTGTCCGGCATCGGGGCGGGCCTTCGTCCGGGCCGGCTGGTTCTGCGTCTGGCTGGCACCGCTACGCGCTGGCGGCAGTCGGAGAACCCGATGCCTGCTGGATGCCCTGTCGGTTACGCGGTTTGTCTTGGGGCGGCTCGGCTGGCCGGTTGCCAGTCAGAGCGCAACGGCGCCACCGACAGGGCGTGTAATCGGAAATTGCCATCTATGGTTCAGCGTAATCAGCGAAACCACTTCGCACCTCCTGTGCAGAGCAACCTGGCGGTTATCTGGTAATCGCGGGTGGGATGTCCCGGCCACCCCAGCGCTTACAATAGAGAGTATAGCATCCGTTGATACCTGTCAAGCCCTTGAATCCGCTGCTTTGGGCCATTTTGAGCGTCCATTCCCCCACAGGCTAATAAACCGCCGGCAACGAAACGCTGCTCTCAACTAACCGCTAACCGCCACGCAATCGCCGCAACTCCGCCTCCAACTCCCGATTCCGCGCCTCGGCGGCAGCAGCGCGGGCCTCGGCCCGGAGTCGGCCCTCCTGCTCAATGAGGCGGCCCTCCCGCTCCATGAGACGCCCCTCCCGCTCATCGTCAAACGTCGGGATGTGCTGCCCCGTTTCCGGGTCGTACCAGCCCAACCGTCCCCGTGCCTCCGGGACGGGCTCCCACCGGATGTACAGGTTCAGCACGGGGCTATACCCCTGCAAAGAACCGTCCGGCAATTCCTCAATGGGGATGGGCTCATACTGGCCATTCACCAAACGGTCACCGGCCAGCCGGTCGCCGTGAAACTCCCCCGTTTCGTCAAAACGCCAGTATTCCAGGATGCCCAGCGCGGCGTATTCGCCGGGCTTTTGTTCCACGTCCACGTCGGCGGTGCTCACCGACGCCACCTCCAGCACAAAGTCCGGCGGCTTGCCCTGCTCCGTTATCAGATAACCCCCGGTGTCCTCGTAAGCCTGCGGGTCAACGTCAAAGGCGATGAGCAAATCGGGCCGGCGCAGGCCCCGGGCGCCGGGGCGCGGGCCGTGCGCCATCCAAAGGTCAGCGCCCACGAGAGTAGTTTCGGGATTGCCCAGGTGCTTGATGAGGTGCATTCCGCCGCCCACCAGGTGAACTTGTCTGTGGCTAGTCATTGATTCATCCGGCTCACGTGGGGGCGGCTCCGGGAACCGGAAACGGCCCGGAGGCGGCGGCGTTTTGGCGGCGCTGGTGGTAGTAGTGGTCATACTGAACTCCGGAACCTGGCGGGACACGGCGCAGCTTATTATAGCGGGCTTTTGGCTAACATTCCATTTTAACGTGTATAGTGTACGAACCCCGGCGGGCTGTTGCCGGCTGCCGAAACCGTTACCAGATTATGCGCCTGCTGCACTTTTCCGACTTGCACATCGGTGTTGAGAACTTTGGCCGGATTGACCCGGATACCGGGCTGTCCACCCGGCTGGGCGATTTTCTGGCCGCTTTTGACGAGCTGGTGGAGTTTGCGCTGTCCAACGCCGTTGACCTGGTTTTGCTGGCCGGCGATGCTTACAAGGGGCGCGACCCGTCGCAGACGCACCAGCGGGCGTTTGCGCTGCGGCTGCGCCGGCTGTCGGCCGCCGGCATCCCCACCTTTCTGCTGGCCGGCAATCACGACCTGCCGGCGGCGTCCAGCCGGGCTAACTCGGTGGAGATATTCTCTACGCTGGACGTGCCCAACGTTACCGTGGCAGCGCGTCTGGGCAATCATACCGTCAGCACGCCGGGCGGGCCGGTGCAGGTGCTGGCGGTGCCGTGGCCCAGCCGGGGGGCGATGCTGGCCAGCCCGGGGACGCGGGGGCTGTCCATTGAGGACATCCGGCGGGCGACGGAGGAGCGGATGACCAACGCCGTGCTGGGGCAGGCGCAGGCGCTTAACCCGGACGTGCCGGCCATCCTCGCCGGCCACGTTACCGTCAACGGCGCCACCGTCGGCACCGAACGCTCAATGATGCTGGGCAGCGACCACGTGCTGAACATCAGCGCCATCGGGCAGCCGCAGCTGGAATACGCCGCGCTGGGGCATATCCACAAGCATCAGATACTGCGCCCCGCCAGCCCGATGGTGGTGTATTCCGGCAGCCTGCAACGGGTTGACTTCTCCGAGGAGGCGGACGAAAAAGGGTTCTGCATCGTGGACATTGACCCCAACGCGCCCCGGGGCCAGCGGATGACGGATTTCCGATTCCAGCCGGTCAACGTCCGTCCTTTCGTAACCGTTGACGCCGCGGTGCCGGAGCACGAGGACAACCCGACGGGCTTTGTGGTGCGGGCCATTGAGCGACGGAACGTATCCGGCGCCGTCGTGCGCCTGCGGCTGAAACTGTCCGCCGCGCAGTCGGCACAAGTGCGGGATGCAGAGCTGCGGCAGGCGCTGTCAGCGGCACACTACATCGCCAGCATCGCCCGCGAGACGACGGACCAGCAGCGGCGGCGGGCGCCGGCCGAGGCGTCCGACTTGCAGCCGCTGGCGGCCTTGCGAATGTATCTGGAAAGCCGCAGCGTGAACCCGGAACGCCAGCAGTTGCTATTGGAACGGGCCGAACGGCTGCTGGCCGGGCTGGACGCCGACGCGTGAACGCTGCAATGCCGGGCGCATATTCCTCTTATGTCCATCTCTGACGACAATGCCGCCGGGCGGACGATTACCGGCGTGCCGGGCGTTGCGGCGGGGCATTGGACGGATTTTGACGCCGCTACCGGCTGCACCGTGCTGCTGTGCCGGGAGGGGGCGGTTGGCGGCGTTGCCGTGCGCGGCGGCTCGCCGGGAACCCGCGAAACCGACCTGCTCAATCCGGTTAATCGGGTGGCGCGGGTGCACGCCGTGCTGCTCAGCGGCGGCAGCGCTTTCGGGCTGGCGGCGGCGTCCGGAGCGCAGCGCTGGCTGGAGGAACGGGGCATCGGTTTTGCGACGCACCACGCTTACGTGCCAATCGTGCCGGCGGCAATCCTTTACGATTTGGGCGTTGGCGCGGCGTCCGTGCGGCCCGATGCCGCCGCCGGGTACGCCGCCGCATCCGCCGCATCCGTGAACCCGATGCCGGTGGGCAGCATCGGCGCCGGCGCCGGCGCTACGGTGGCCAAGGGGCTGGGGGCGGCTGGCGCCATCAAGGGCGGCATCGGTTCGGCGGTTTGCACGCTGGCCGACGGCATAACGGTGGGCGCGGCGGTCGCCGTCAACGCCTGGGGCGGCGTCTTTGACCATCGCACCGGCCAGCTGCTCGCCGGGCCGCGCCGGCCGGATGGGTCGCTGGCCGACCCGGTGGCAATCATGCTGGACGGCACGGCAGCCGGCGCCGCCGCTGCTGCGCCGCTGGTCAACACTACCATCGGCGCCGTGGCTACCGACGCCGCACTGGACAAGATGCAGGCCAACTTCGTGGCATCGTCGGCACACGACGGGCTGGCGCTGGCGATACGCCCGTGCCACACGCCCAACGACGGCGATACGCTGTTCTGCCTGGCCACGGGCCGCCACCCGGCGCCGGTTGACCTGATGGCCATTGTCGCCGCCGCAACGCACGTAACCGCGCTGGCGGTTCTGGACGCCATCCAATCCGCAACCGGCCTGGCCGGAGCGCCGGCGGTGGGCGAGTTGGCAAGACGAGGTGTTGACGATGGCAGCGGATAGCAATATCAAGACGGACAGCGACATCAAGACGGACGGCGACGTCAAGATTGGCTTTATCGGCATTGGCACGCTGGGGCGGGGGCTGGCCCTGGCGCTGGACGCGGCGGGGCGCCCCGTAACCGCCGCCGCCAGCCGCCGCCGGGAGAGCGCCGACTGGCTGGCCGCCCGCATCCCCGGCTGCATCGCAATGGACGCGGCGCAGCCGGTTGCCGATGCTTGCGACCTGGTGTTCATCACCACGCCCGACGGGGCGATTGCCGGCGTTGCATCCGGCGTGGACTGGCGCAGCGGGCAGGGCGTGGCCCACTGCTGCGGGGCGGCGTCGGTAGAGCTGCTGGAATCGGCGGCGGACGCCGGCGCAGCAGTGGGCGCGCTGCACCCCTTCCAGACCTTTGCCGGCCTCAGCGAGCCGGCCGACGCGGCCCGGCGTCTGGACGGGGTGACGTTTGCCATCGCCGCCAACGGCTGGCTGGAATCGTATCTGCCGAATCTGGCGGCCGCGCTGGGCGGGCGGGCCATCGCAATCTCCGATGAGCTGCGGCCGCTGTACCACGCCAGCGCGGTGCTGGGCTGCGGCTACGTGGCAACGCTGCTGCACGCCGCCATCAGCCTGTGGGAACCGCTGGGCCTGCACGCCGACGACGGGGCCAGCGCAGTTATGCCGTTAGTGCGGGCAACGGTGGAGGCCATCGCCAACGCCGGCACGCTGGCCGCCGCAACCGGCCCCGCCGTGCGCGGCGACGCCGCCACCACAGCAGCACACCTGGCCGCACTAACCCACCACGCCCCCCACCTGGCGCCGCTGTACCGGGAGCTGACAATTGCCACGCTGCCCCTGGCGCAGGGCAAGGGGGTATCCCCGCAACGCCTGGCTGAACTGGCCGATGCAATCGCCGGGTTCCGCTGATTTGGCGAACGGTATCGCCGCGCCAGCCCGCTCCGCCGGCCGCTTGCCCTTTAATCCCGGATGCGGCCGGAAGTAGTTGCGGTCTTTCCCTGCTCTCCATCCAGTGCAATACCGTTCTACGAGCCCGCCAATGACGGATTGGCGTCAAGACCATTGTGCGATATTTGGCGCGTAGCCATTTGCCAATAATGGAGGAGTGACCGCTGCCCCTTGACCTACACTATGACCAGTGGGACGATGTACACCGTGTTTTGCCAAACCTGCGGCATTGGACGATAACGCTCCGGGTGTTTGACCTCATACGCGCTAACTGCGTCTGCTGCGGGTAGCCCAGCATCGGTGACGGTAACGAATAACGAAATCGCAACGACAAAGAGCCAGAACAAAATGACCACCGCCAATTTCCAAACCCGCACCCTCTACCACTGCGACAACCTGGACGTCCTGCGTGGAATGAACAGCGCAAGCGTTGACCTCATCGCCACCGACCCGCCATTCAACAAAAGCCGGGATTTCCATGCCACGCCGGACAGCCTGGCCGCCGGCGCCAAGTTCACCGACCGTTGGAATTGGGAGCGGGACGTGCATGAGGAATGGGTGGACGCCATCAAAGACGACTGGCCGGGCGTCCACGCGGCGATTGCGGCGGCGCGGGTAACGTCGGGGCAGGATATGGCGGCGTTCCTATGCTGGCTTGGCGTGCGGCTCATTGAGTGCCACCGGGTGCTGAAGCCCACTGGCTCGTTGTACCTCCACATCGACCACACGGCGCACGCCTACGCCAAGATGCTGCTGGACGGCATCTTTGGTAAAAAGAACTTTCAGAATGAAATCGTGTGGTGGTATAAAAACGCATCGCGGGGCAAGAGGCAATTTGCTAAGGCACACGATACGGTTTTGTGGTACGGCAAACAAAAGCCAGTGTTCAACAGGGATGCTATCCTTGAACCCTATGAGAGCGGCATGACGCAATGGCGGTATGCTAAGGCTGGTAAAACACCGCCGGCCGGCAAGACCCCTGACGACGTGATATTGATGCCATCGTTGAATACGATGGATAAAGAGCGCACCGGCTATCCCACGCAAAAGCCGTTAGCCCTTTACGAGCGCATCATCAAAGCCAGCAGCAACGAGGGCGACATGGTGCTGGACCCGTTCTGCGGCTGTGCCACCACCCCCGTTGCCGCCGAGCGGTTGGGCCGCCAGTGGGTCGGCATCGACATCTGGGACGGCGCCTATGCTGTCGTCGTCCAGCGGCTCAACGACAACCGCCAGCTCATCCGCGACCCGGACGCCGCCGTGCTATACGAAACCGTGCCCCCCCCCGCACCGATGGCGGCACGGAAACCGTCCCCGACCTGCATCTCACCCCGCAGGTAGCCCGCGCCGACTGGCAAAAGCTAACCCACGCGCAGATTAAAGTGGTACTCCGGTACGCACAGCAGTCTGGCAACGGCAACGTCATCTGCGTCGGCTGCGGGCGCGTCCTGGAACACGAATTCACCGAGCTTGACCATATCCGCCCCAAATCCGAGGGCGGCCCCAACACCATTGACAACCGCATCCTGCTGTGCAGCCCCTGCAACGGCGCCAAAGGCAACAGTTTAACCCTCAGCGGCCTGAAAAGGCGCAACTCGGCAGCCCGCCCCAACCGCTGGATGAAAGATGAAAGGTCAGCAACCGATGCGCTCAAGCGCGTCCAAAACACCGTCCGGGTCATCGTCCACGATTTCGAGAGCCAGCCGGCGAAAGACTTGGTTAACGGTGCCCGGCTGGAACGTTTATAGGAGCATCCCATAAGTACGATTTTTCGAACCCCGGCCGCCGCGGCCGCGCACAGCGCCCTAGCCCTCAACGATACACCGAGGGGGTCTGGGGGAAATCATTTCCCCCAGCGGCAACCCCCTTAGGATACGCCCCCCCGCCAAATCCCAAAAATCAGCGACGCCCGCCCCTTGCAACCGCACACCAGTTCGTGTAAGATACATCCATCGGGCAAATCAACAACCAATCCCCGCCTCAGCCGTTCTCGACGGAGAGCGTCCCCTGAGGAACCGGGGCCTACACACTATCACAACACCGCGTCAAACGTCGCCGGAGATTCCAGTCACCACGGCCACCCCCGTCAGCATCCAAACCGCAATCGGCCAGGCCGACCCATCGACGCATCCACGGCGTGGGCGGTACTCCGCAGGGTATCGAGCTTCAGCCCGCGTGCTGCTCCCCCAAAGTGCAGGACACGTAAAATGAAGGTCCGTAATAGTTGCGTAAAAACCTTCCGGCCGTAAGGGCTGACACCGACTGGAATCTCCGACAACAACCAACACCAATCAAACCGAACCGAACCCACCGCCCGATACCGATAGCCCGATGCCGCCAACCACGAAACCCACTCCCCAAGGATGACCGATGATGCAATAACCAAACCGCCTGGAACGGAACGCTGCTGGCCGATACAGTCGCCGGCTTTGCCCCGTCCTGATACAATCGCCTTAATATGGCTACTACAATACGAAAGCTGGCTGAGATGAAGCGGGCCGGGGAGAAAATCCCGATGGTTACCGCTTACGACTACACCGCCGCCCGCATCGCCGACGCTGCCGGCATCCCCATCCTGCTGGTGGGCGACAGCCTGGGCATGGTGGTGCTGGGCTACGAGTCCACCATTCCGGTTACGATGGACGACATGGTGCGCCACGCCGGGATGGTGAGCCGGGGCGCCGGCGCTGCGCTGGTGGTTGCCGACTTGCCTTTTATGGCGTATCAGGTTGACGCTAACGAGGCGATGCGGAACGCCGGGCGGCTGATGCAGGAAGGCGGCGCGCACACGGTCAAACTGGAAGGCGGCGTTGCCATCGCCGGCACCGTGCGCCGCATCGTGGACGCCGGCATCCCGGTGATGGGGCACATCGGCCTCACGCCGCAGTCGGTGAACGCCTTTGGCGGCTACCGGGTGCAGGGGCGCACCAAAGCCGCCGCCCGCCGCGTCTGGGACGACGCCATCGCCGTGCAGGACGCCGGCGCCTACGCCGTAGTGCTGGAATGTGTGCCCAGCCCGCTGGCCAAAGTCATCACGGAGCGGCTCACCATCCCCACCATCGGCATCGGCGCCGGCCCGGACTGCGACGGCCAGGTGCAGGTGTTCCACGATATGCTGGGCTTGTTCGCCGATTTCGTCCCCAAACACGCCCGCCGCTACGCCAACCTGGCCGACGACGCCACCGCCGCATTCCGCCAATACGCCAACGACGTGCGCACCGGCACCTTCCCCACCACCGCCGAAAGCTTCACGATGAACGAGGCCCTGCTAGCCGACCTGCCGGACGGGTAAGATGGCTGCCCGGAACAATAACGCCGCCGGCCGCAGCCCCCCGTTCAGCATCCTGACACACCACGCCGGCCGCTTCCTGGCCACGTTCTACGCCACCTGGATCTTGCTGGCGGGATTGCTCAGCTACGCGCAGGTCGTAACCGCCGACAACCCGCCGCTAGTGTGGCAGGAAACTGCTACAATCATCATAATCGCCGCCGCCGTAACCGTCGGCATCGCGTTCCCCCTGGCAATCGGAATAGTGGAGGGAATACCAATGGTACTAGCAAAACTGTACACCGACCGCGTTCGCGAAGAGGCCCGGTCAGAGGGGCGGGTAGAAAGGGACCGGCTGTGGGAGGCTTGGAATGAGCGGCGTTTGGCAGCCGAGCGGGAAGGCCGGCCTTTCACGGAACCCACGCCATCGCGCAATGGAACGCAAAGTGCGGACTCCGGCTAAAACGGAACGTCGCTCGTTGCAAGCGGCCGAGAGCTTTGCGATGAACGAGGCGTTATTGGACGGATAGTATGGTTTCCCGGAACAATAACGCCGATGACCGCAGCCCGCCTTTCAGCATCCTGACGCACCACGCCGGCCGTTTCCTGGCCACGTTCTACGCCGTTTGGGCCCTGCTAACCGGACTGCTCAGCTACGCCCGCATCGTAACCGCCGACAACCCGCCGCTGGTGTGGCAGGAAACTGCTACAATCATCATCATAGCCGCCGCCATAACCGTCGGCATCGCATTCCCCCTAGCAATCGGAATAGTGGAGGGAATACCAATGGTACTCGCAAAATTGTACACCGACCGAGTCCGTGAAGAGGCCAGGTCGGAGGGGCGACAGGAGGGCCGGCAAGAGGGACGGTCGGAAGAGCGGGTTGAATGGGAAGCTTGGAACGAGCGGCGTTTGGCAGCCGAACGGGAAGGCCGGCCTTTCACGGAACCCACGCCATCGCGCAACGGAACGCAAAGTGCGGACTCCGGCTAAAACGGAACTCCGCTCGTTGCAAGTGGCCGAGAGCTTTGCGATGAACGAGGCGTTATTGGACGGATAGTATGGTTTCCCGGAACAATAACGCCGATGACCGCAGCCCGCCTTTCAGCATCCTGACACACCACGCCGGGCGCTTCCTGGCCACGTTCTACGCCATTTGGGCCCTGCTAACTGGACTGCTCAGCTATGCGCGGGTCGTAACCGCCGACAACCCGCCGCTGGTGTGGCAGGAAACTGCTACAATCATCATAATCGCCGCCGCCGTAACCGTCGGCATCGCGTTCCCCCTGGCAATCGGAATAGTGGAGGGAATACCAATGGTACTCGCAAAGTTGTACACCGACCGCGTTCGCGAAGAGGGCCGGTCAGAAGAGCGGGTTGAGTGGGAGGCGTGGAATGAGCGACGCTTGGCAGCCGAGCGGGAAGGCCGGCCTTTCACTGAACCCACGCCATCGCGCAAGGAAACGCGAAGTCAAGGCTCCGGCTAAACCGGCATCTCATTCCCCCTGGCAATCGGAATAGTGGAGGGAATACCAATGGTATTCGCAAAATCGCAAGCCGACAGCGTTCGTGAGGAAAGAGACCGGCTGTGGGAGGCGTGGAACGAGCGCCGCCTGGCTACTGAGCGGGAAGGCCGGCCTTTCACCGAACCCACGCCATCGCGCAACGATAAGATGATGCCCAAGGTAAGCCCAACGACACTTCGGGAAGTGCGGGAGGCTCTCCGGCGGTATGAACGTATCGTTGCGGCGTCTCCAATGCGCGAGTCGACTAAAAAGACCTACTTGCTCCACTCAAATAATTTCGTCCGTTGGCTGGCCGACGATTTTGAGCCCGGCGCATCTGTTGGGCGTCGCTGAGATGCGCCCTGACTAATTACCCCACTGCATAAGGATGGATTGTAAATGCCCAGATTGGAAGGAAAGACTGCTATTGTTACCGGCGCCAGTCGTGGTATTGGCGCTGAGGTTAGCCGTTTGTTTGCCGCTGAGGGGGCGCGCGTTGTTTGCGCGGCCCGCACGGTGAACGAGGGGGACCATCCACTGGAAGGCTCGCTGGCCAAAACCATTGCCGACATCAAGGCGGCCGGGGGGGAGGCTACGGCGGTTGCGGCTAATATATCGCTGCCGGAGGACTGCGCGATGCTGGTGGAGGAGGCCCGCCGCATTTACGGCCCGGTGGACGTACTGGTGAACAACGCCGCTTTGACCTACTATCTGCCGGTCAAGGATTTTCCTCTCAACCGCTGGCTGCGTTCCTGGGCGGTGAACTTTCACGCCCCGTTCATTCTCAGCCAGCTGGTCTTGACCGACATGATACCCCGGCAGTCGGGCAGCATCGTCAACATTTCGTCCGGCGCCGCCGTGGGGCCGGGGCGCGGGCCTTATACTACGCCGACCAACAACGGCACCTGCTACGGGGCGGAGAAGGCCGCTCTGGAGCGGTTCTCGCAGGGGCTGGCGCAGGAAATCTATGAGCATGGCATCGCCGTTACCGCCGTCGCCCCCTCGCTGGTGGTGCCAACCCCCGGCACCGTCTTTCATCATCTGGTGGAGGGTATGGACGACCCGCGCGGCGAGCCGCCGGAGCTGCTGGCCCAAGCGACTTTGCTGCTGGCCTCCGAACCCGCCGACAAAGTCACTGGCCGGGTGTGTTACAGTCAGCAAATCCTCCTCGAGTTTGGCTGGATTAGCGAGGGGCGCGGCTGGGGCGTTGACGATACCCGTGGCCCCGGCAGCGGGTACAGCCAAATCTGACCATCACGCACGATAGAATAATTAACCGCAACAAGACCGCCGCCACTTCCCGCACAGGAGACTCAACATGGAGTTCCAGTTCAGTACCGAGGACGCCAATTTCCAAAGCGCCCTGCAACAGTTTATCGCCGACGAGTATGTTCCGGAGTGGGAGCTGGGCGAACGGGGCGCCGGCGAGGACAACTGGCAGCGCACGCTGGACGTGCGCCGCAAGCTGGCCGACCGGGGCTGGCTTACGATGCACTGGCCGGAGGAGTACGGCGGGCAGGCTGCCTCGCCGGTGCGCACCGCCATTTTCAACGAGGCGATGACCTACCACCGGGCGCCCGGACGGGACAACTTCGGCGTCCGTATGATGGGGGCCACGCTGATGATTCACGGCACCGACGAGCAGAAAGCCGAGCATCTGCCGGCCGTCGCCAAGGGCGAAGTGCAGTGGTGCCAGGGCTACAGCGAGCCGGAATCCGGTTCCGACCTGGCCTCCCTCAGCACCCGCGCCATCCGCGACGGCGACGAGTTCGTCATCAACGGCAGCAAAATCTGGACGTCCATGGGCCATCGGGGCGACTGGATTATGCTGCTGACCCGCACCGATACCGACGCGCCCAAGCACCGGGGCATCAGTTTCTTTCTGGTGGACATGAAAACCCCCGGCATCGAGGTGCGGCCCATCATCAATATGGGCGGCCGCCACGAGTTTAACCAGGTTATCTTTGACAACGTGCGGGTGCCGGCCCGCAACATCGTCGGCGAGGAAAACCGGGGCTGGTACGTGGCCGTTACGCTGCTGGACTTCGAGCGCTCCGGCATCGACTACTCCGCCGCCGCCCGCCGGCATCTGGATGACACGCGCCAGTGGGCCGACGGCATCCAGCGCAACGGCCAGCCGCTGAGCCGGGAGCCGTGGGTGCGCAACCTGCTGGCCGACCGCTACATCGAGACCGAAGTTGCCCGCCTCATCGCCTACAACGTGGCCTGGATGCAGGGCGAGGGGCTGGTGCCGAACAAGGAAGCGTCAATGTCCAAAGTGTTCGGCAGCGAAACGGTGCAGCGCACGACGGCGGCCTGCCTGGAAGTGATGGGGATGTACGGCGGCCTGCGCGACGAGAAATGGACGCCGCTGGAAGCCGACATACAGGAACACTGGCTGCGCGCCTTCTCCCACACCATAGCCGCCGGCACCAGCGAAGTACAACGCAACATAATCGCCAGCCGCGGCCTCGGCCTGCCCCGGGGGTAGGAGGGCCACCAATGGCTACTCTTAACCCTGCGTAATGCAGGCGGTAAAGCGGGGATTGCAAGCCGGTACAGGGTAAAATCTATGCCGTTCACATCGGATGAAATCCAAAGCCGACTGCGTTTGGGTGAGGATAGTTTCTGGGAATTCAAGCGGATTGAATTCGCCGGCGACCGTCCTACCGGCCCGCGCCGGGATGACCTGGCCGATGAAATCGGCGCTTTCGCCAATGCCGGCGGCGGGGTATTGCTGTGCGGGGTTACGGATGACGGAGCCGGGCAGCCGCTCACCCGCGCGCAGCTGGATAATCTGGAACGCCTGCTGGTAGAAATCAGCCAGGATTCCATCAAACCCCGCATCAACGTCAGTACACACCGCATTGCGCTGGACGATGGCGGCGCGGTGCTGTTGACGCAGATACCGGAAGGCTACGCGGCGCATAGCAGTCCGGGCGGCGTTTTCCAGCGGGTGGGCAGCTCAAAAAGGCTGTTGAACAGCGATGAGCATTTGCGTCTGGCGCAAAGGCGGGGGCAGGCCCGTTTCGTCTGGTACGATGAGCATCCGGTGCCGGGTACCGGGTTTGGATCGCTGGACGAAACTTTGTGGCGGCCCTTGCTCAGCCCTACCGGGGCCGCCGCGCCGGAGGTAGGGTTGATGCGGATGGGCTTGCTGGCCCTTGACGCTTACGACGTAACGCGGGCCACGGTCGCCGGTTTGTTGCTTTGCAGCAGACAACCCGCGCAATGGCTGAGTAACGCTTACATCACCGCTACGCGCTACCGGGGAATCGACCGGGCATCAGGGCAAACCGACGCGCAGGACATTCATGGCCCTATCCCGGAGCAGATTAAGTACACATTGGCCTTTGTGAAACGCAATATGCAGGTATCGTCCAGCAAAACACCGGCGCGGACGAGTCTGCCGCAGTACAGCGAACAAGCGTTGTTTGAGGCCATCGTCAACGCCGTCGTCCACCGTGACTATTCAATCCAGGCCAGTCGTATCAGAATTGCAATGTTTGATGACCGCGTGGAAATCAACTCTCCGGGCGGGCTGCCCAACAACCTTACTATTGACAGCATCGGCGAGCGGCAGGCAACCCGCAATGAGACTTTGACGTCAATACTCAGCCGAATCCCGGTGCTTGATGTCGCCGGTTCCGGTGAACGGCAGTATATTATGGAACGGCGAGGGGACGGCATTACCATCATCCGCCGGGAGACTCAGAAACTATGCGGACGGCTCCCGATATTTGACCTGATTGATGATGCAGAGTTTCGGGTTACGATACCGGCTGCCGCCCCGGAACACCGGCCGGCGACTGTGAACGTCACCGTGAGCTCAGCAGGGCAGCCCGTAGCAAACGCCAACGTGCTGGCATTGTTCCCAGACGATACCCGGTGTCAAGCAATAACAGGGCAGGATGGCACGGCAAGCGTTGAATTGCACGCAACTGAATTGCCGATGACGGTGCTTATAGCCGCCGCCGGCTACCGGGCAGGCATACAGCGCGATTGGATACCCGCTGAAAACGCCTTAATTGCGGAACTTGAGCCGCTACCCGATGGCGGCGCGGTGATTTTCCCCGACGCCATCGGACATATTCCCAACTTAACCGGACGCTTGAATCCGATGCGGGATGCTCACGACCGCACCTATCTTTACGCCGCCAATATCGCTATTGACGGCGGCAAGCCTCAGCCGGTCTATTTCGTGCCTGGCGATGAACTGACTCTAACCGATGTTCACATCAATGAAGCGTTAGTACGTATCATCGACGTCGTGGGTGGTTCATCGCTGGTAGAATATCGCTCCAGGCCAAATGCGTACTCAACTCGGAGATGACTATGATTGGCGAACATGACCTGATTGTGCTGACGACCGACTTGCCAGAGCATGGGCTTAAGGCGGGTCAACGTGGCACTGTTGTGCATACTTCCCCCGGTGTGGAGGGTTATATGGTGGAGTTCTTTTCTCCGGCTGGCGATACTGTTGCGGTGGCGGCTGTTGAGGCGGCGCAGGTTCGGGCGGCGGCTCCGGAGGAGGGGGCGTCTTTGCCGGTTTTGTACAACTATGCCGCTGATGGCGTTGCGGTGCTCACGCTTAACAATCCGCAGCGGCGCAATGCGCTTTCGGCGCGCGCTTTGGCGGCTTTGGAGGAGCGGCTGGCTGATATTGCTGATGATGCTGCGGCCCGCGTCGTCGTGATACGTTCTGAGGGGCCGGTGTTCAGCTCGGGGCATGACCTTAACGAGTTGGTCAATCGCGATGCCGAGGATTACACCGCCGTTTTTGCGGCGTGTACGCGGGTTATGGAGGCGATTCGGCTGCTGCCCAAGCCGGTTATCGCGCAGGTGCAGGGGTTGGCTACGGCGGCCGGGTGCCAGCTGGTGGCTACTTGCGATATTGCGGTGGCGGCGGATACGGCGGCTTTTGCTACGCCGGGGGTTCAGATTGGCCTGTTCTGCACCACGCCGGGCGTGGCGGTGGCCCGCTCGGTGATGCCCAAAAAGGCGATGGAGATGCTGCTTACGGGGCAGCCTATCTCGGCGCAGGAAGCTTTGGAGTTTGGCCTGATTAGCCGCATCGCGCCGTCCGACGGGTTGGAAACGCAGACGATGGCATTGGCGCGACAGATTGCGGCGGCGTCCGCGCACACGCTGGCGTTGGGCAAGGCCGCGTTCTACCAGCAGGTTGAAATGAACCGCCCTGACGCCTATCAGTTTGCCAGCCGGGTGATGGTGGATAATCTGCTGGCCGACGACGCGCACGAGGGCATCACCGCCTTTCTGGAAAAGCGGCCGCCGGTGTGGAGTACGTAATCCGGAGTACGCAGTAACTACGACGATACAAACATCCGAACACTGTTACGTGCGTGAAAGAGGTAACGATGGCGCTGCAAGAGTTTATCCGACAAAGTTTTGACAACAACTGGGAGTGGCTGGTGCGCTACGTGGACGGGCTGACGCAGGCCGAGGTTGAGTTTGCGCCCAACGAGCAGTGCCACTCCATCGGGTTCATCGTCTGGCACTACGGGCGCGCGCTGGATATGTGGGTGCAGTCGCTGGCGAAACAGGCGCCGCAGCTGTACGAGCGCGAGTGGGCGGAGCGGCTGGGGTTTGCCCCGGAGCCGATGAACGTGGGCTTTGGCTACTCCGCTGACGACCTGGCGAACTGGACTTGCCCCGACAAGGCGCTGCTGATGGAGTACGCCGACGCCGCCCGCAGCAACCTGCTGGAGTTTCTGGCCCAGCACGACGATACATCGCTGGTCAACACGATGATGACCAACCGCCGGGGCGAGAATATTGCCCTGGCCGATATGTTCCGTCTGCTCATCTGGGAGGTCAACCAGCACGGCGGACAGGCCGGCTACCTGCGCGGGATGCAGCGGGGATTGGGACAATAAGCGGGCAATGCCCATCACTCCAACCATCTATCTATCAAGAGATTAGGAATACAGGAGATAACAACATGGTCGGGAACGCGCTGCAATATCGCTATAACCCTTTGCATCAGGACATCATCTGCGCCGAAACCGCGATTGACGCCCTGCCCGCCGAGCTGGACCGGCTGGGGGCCAGCCGGGCGCTGATTACCTGCGGGCCAACCATCCTGCGGGCGTGCGACGTCGTGCCGCGGGTGCAGGAGGCTTTGGGCGCGCGCTACGTCGGCACGTATTCCGGCGTGGCGCCGCACTCGCCGGTGGAAACCGTTGAGGCGGGGGCCGCTATGGCCCGCGAGGCACAGCCCGAGGTTTTCATCAGCGTGGGCGGCGGCAGCACTCACGACACCACCAAGGCAATCGCCACCCTGCTGGCCGAGGGCGGCGACATTCACGACTACGAGATTATCTTTGAGCCGCCGGACAAGATTACCGTGCCGCCCACGCCATCGCCAAAGGTGCCAATCCTGAGCGTGCCGACGACGATGGGCTGCGCCGAGTTCAGTCGCGGCGGGGGCGGCATTACCGACCACCGGCTGGGGCGCAAGCTCATCCTGGCCGGCGACGGCGTCACCCATCGCACCGTCATCATCGACGGGCAGGCTTTGGCCACTACTCCTTTGCGGATTCTGGTTTCCACCGCCATCGGCCAGCTGCGCATCGCCATCGAAACCGTGTACTCCACCGGGCGCAACCCCATCGGCGACGGTATGGCGCTGCACGCGATTCGCCTGCTGTTCGAGAACCTGCCGCGGTGCCAGGATGGGGACATTGACAACCTGCTGAATACGAAAACGGCCTGTGCGATGGCGTCGCTGGCGTCCTTTGGCGGGTTGGGGCTGAACACGGCGACTTGCCACCACGTGGGCGGGCTGTATGACGTGCCGCACGGCGAGGCGAATGCGATTTTGCTGCCGCACACGATGCGCTACAACCTGGACGCCTGCGCCGACCGGCAGCGTCTCATCGCCGAGGCCATCGGGGTGGCCAGCAGCGGGATGAGCGACGAGGAGGCGGGGCTGGCCGCCGCTGACGCCGTGGATGGGCTGTGCCGGGAGCTGGAACTGCCCCGCACGCTCCGGGAGGTAGGCGTACCTGAGGACGGCCTGGAGTACATCGCCACCGCCACGCTCCACGACCGCAGCCTGAGCACCAACCCCAAGCCGGTGCGCGACGCCGGGCCGATTATGGAAGTGCTGCGGGCGGCTTACTGAGGGCGCGGGGGCTAGAAATCCTCCCGGGCTTCCAGATAATAGACTCCGGCGGCGACGGCCCGCTCCCGGTCGGGCGGGTCGATGCTGTACCCGGCCACAACGGGCAGCGTCTCAATCCCGAAAACGACCGCCAGAATATCGGCGGATTCCCGGGCCCGCTGGATGTCGTGGGCATCGATTTTGTTGGATGCTTCAACGGCAATCAAAAGCGGAGCGCTATCGCTGCGGCGCAATGCGCGGAGGATGAAGTCGGTGGTTATAATCCGGTTATCCTGCGCATCGCTGATCAGACCGCTATTCAGCGCGTTTCGGATCTCGGCAGCAAACTCGGCCTGCGGTTCCTGCAACTGACTTTGCATTATGCTGGGTTCCCGCAGTTGCAGCGACTGGCTCAGCAAGGGCCGGACTTTGCGGTGCAGGCGATTTTCCAATTCGCTGCCCCTAAGGAAGGCTACATTGTTTTTAAGCCCTGCTACGTCGCCCTTAATCTCCGCTATGTCTTTCTCGATGCGGTCCAGGCGGGCGGGCATACCCATGAATTCGTTGGTTAGCAGGACCTGCAACAGCATCCGTTGGGCTTCGGGGTTGGCCTGAAGCTCGGCTACGATGCGGGCGACCAGCGATTGCGGGTCAATTTGTGCTTCTATTACCATGCGGCTATTGTACCATCATTACGGTACGGAATCCTCATCAGCCGGCACGTACCTGACCCCGGCGGCGATGGCCCGGTCCAGGTCGGGCAGGTCGATACGATACCCGGCCACTACGGGGATTGCCGGTATCCTTAAAACGGCGACCAGAATGTCGGCGCATTCCCGGGCCCGTTGGATGTCTTGGGCATTGATTTTGATGGCTGTTACAACGGGAACCCAAACCGGAGCGCCATCGCTGCTGCGCCAGGCGTGAATGATAAATTCGGTACCTTCGATATGGGCATCCTGCTCATTGCTGGTTAGGCCGCAATTACAGATGGCCTCAAGCAGGTCGGCAAACTCGCCCTGCCGGCCTTGCACCGGATTTTGGGCTATCGAGAGATTTCGCAGTGGCAGTGACCGTTCTACCAGTAACCGGATATGGCGATCCAGACGACGTTCCAAACTGGCGGCCCTAAAGGAGTTTATCTTTCTGGGCTTTACGGCGGCGTTCAGCTCTGCGATGTCTTGCGCGATGCTATCCAGGCCGGCGGGCCGGCCCTGGAACTCGTTGGTTAGCAGTACGCGCAGCAGCAGGCGGTGGGCGTCAGGGTTGGCCTGAAGCTCGGCGGTGATGCGCTTTACCAGCAATGCCGGGGCAATCTGCGTTGTCGTTACCATCTAACTATTTTACCATCGTTGCTGTGGGTGCCTTGATTGCCTACAGGTTTGCAATTTCCACCGGCTCTATTGTATCGGCAAGCTGGAAGCCGAATACTTGTGAGTAGAAGTACAGTTCGGCTTCCAGGGCGCGTTTGATGTTTTCGGCGCGGCGGAAGCCGTGCTGTTCGCCGGGGAAGGGTAGGTAGGCGCAGGGGATGCCTTTGCTTTGTACGGCGTTGAACATCATTTCGGCCTGGTTGGGGGGTACGATGCGGTCGTCCAGTCCTTGCAGCAGGATGATGGGGCAGGACAGGCTGGCCACGTGGTGGATGGGGGAGCGGCGGCGGTAGGTGTCGGCGCCCTCCGGGTAGGGAGCAATCAGCCGGTCGAGGTAGCGCGACTCGAACTTGTGGGTGTCGGTGGCCAGGGCCTCCAAATCGGAGATGCCGTAGTAGCTGGCGCCGGCGGAGAACACGTTGCGAAAGGTGAGGGCGGCCAGGGTGGTATAGCCTCCGGCGCTGACGCCCCGTATCGCCAGCCGGGAGCCGTCGGCCAGTCCTTGATGCACCAGATGCAGGGCGGCGTTGGCGCAGTCGTCCACGTCCACCACGCCCCAGTTGCCGTTGAGCAGCTGCCGGTACTCCCGCCCGTAGCCCACGCTGCCGCCGTAGTTCACGTCCACCACCGCAAAGCCCCGCGTCGTCCAATACTGGATGGACAAGTCCAACGCGCCGGCGGCGGCCCCGGTGGGCCCGCCGTGGCTGATTACCAGCAGGGGCGGTTGCGCGCCGTCCGGGGCGACGAATTCGGCGTTGCGCGGGGCGTAGTAGAGGGCGTAGGCCGGGCGGCCCTCGTTGGAGGGGAACTCGATGGTTTGCGCCGGCGAAAGGCTGTCGGGGTCAACGCTGGCGGCGGATGACTGGCGCAGCGTGTCCCAATAGCCGTTGCTCAGGTCAACGCGCAGCACCGACAGCGGGCGTTCGGCGGCACCGGCCAGAACTACCGCAGTGCGGCCCGATACGGCCAGGTCGCCCCGCCCCATCTCGCTGGCCGGCACGTCCAGCTCAGAGAGTTGCTCGTCGTCCGGGTTCAGGAGGTTTAGCGACCACTGGCCGCGCCGGTTGACGGCGCAGACGATGCTGCCGTTGCCGGCGAATCCGTAGGTGCGGGCGCCGAATATCCATTGGGGGCGGGCGTACTCGGCGTCGTCGGGATGCAGCGCCTCGGGGCCGTTTGGGCCGTGCCGGTAGAGATTCCACCAGCCGGTTTGGTCGGATACGTAGTGCAGGATGCCATCGGGCGACCATTCGGGCTGGAACACGGATACCCCGGCGCCGCCGGCAACGGGGGTGGCCTGGCCCAGCGCGCCGTCGCTGCGGACGTCTGCCGTCCAGAGCTGCGTGCCGTCCCAGGGCATATCGGGGTGGTTCCAGGACAGCCAGGCCAGCGTGCCGCCGTTGGGACTGAGCCGGGGCGCGGCGACGAAATCCCAGCCGGAGGCCAGCACGGTTTGCGCGCCGATGCCGTTGGAGGGGATGGCGGCGATGGTGTTGACGATGCGGTCGGGGTCGGTGTGGTCCTCGCGGACGCAGATTAGACGATGGCGCAGACTGTCCAGCACGGCGTCGGCGTAGCGCAGGGGGGCGTTAGGCGTGATTGCGCCCGGCCGGCCGCCGGCATACACCCGGTAGATGCGCTGGTCGTCAAAGTTGGAGAACCAGACGGCGCCGTCGGCGGCCAGCCACGCCCCGCCGCCGTACTCGTGGACGCGGGTGCGCGCGTTGTAAGGGCGGGGGTTCACTTCGACAACCGAGCCGTCGGGCGTCATCCGCATAATGACGCTGCGCCCGCCCTCGGAGGGACGGGATTCTGTCCAAAGCACGGCATCGCCATCGATGGCAACCTGCCCCAGGCCCACCGCCTCAGCGACGATGGCGTCGGCGGTGATGGGCGAGCGCCAGGAACCGTAGGGGGCGACGGTGGGGTTGGATGCGGTGGGATTGTCGGATGTTGGCATCTTGCAAGCTCCGGTGAAATCTCACGCCACGGCCGGCATTACTGCGGCGGCGATGGTTTCCATTGCCGGGAATACCTCGCCGGGATCGCCCGAGTAGGGGGATACTACGATGCGGGATACGCCGACGTCGGCCAGGGCCTGGGCGTTGGCGCGCATTTCGTCGGGGTTGGCGCCCAGGGTGAAACGGCCGGGGCGGCCGCCTTGCAGGGGGACGCTTACCGATACGGGGATGCTTGCCGGGTCGCGGCCGGCGTTCTCGGCTTGTTCGTGGAGGTAGCGGATGCCCTGGGCTAAATCCTCCGGGGGCATTGCGGTGGGGTGCCAGCCGGCGCCGTGGCGGGCCGCCCGCCGGATGGCCGCCCGGCTGGTGCCGCCAATCAGCAGGGGGATGCCATCGGGACGCACGGGCCGGGGTGAAAAGGCCATGTCGGAGAACTGAAAGAACCGCCCGTCGTGGCGGGGGTCGTCGTCGCACCAGAGGGTTTGCATTATCGCGATGGCCTCATCGGTGTAGGCGCCCCGTTCGGCAAAGGGGACGCCCATGGCCTCAAGTTCGGTGTCAATCACGCCCACGCCAACGCCCAGGGCCAGGCGGCCGTTGGAGAGCTGGTCAAGGGTGGCGGCCTGCTTGGCCAGGCGCATGGGGTTATGGTAGGGCAGCACCAGCACGCTGGTGCCCAGCAGCACCCGCTCGGTTTGAGCGGCGGCAAAGGCCAGAATGGTCAGCGGGTCGTAATAGGGGCGGCTGCCCAGGCGTTCGTACACGTAGCTGACGTTGAACACGTGGTCGCTGGCCCACACCGAATCGTAGCCAAGTTCCTCAGCGCGCACGGCAGTACGCACCACGTCCTGCACGTCGGTAAGACCCTGATTGTTGGAGAGAGAAAAGCCGATGTTCATAGTAAGTCACCTGTACTTGTGATAGTGCGTGAATGGTATGGCGGGATGGCAGCGGATGGCGGGGGGGTGATGGGTCAATCCTCGAAAAAGCGGCGGGGGTTTGCTACCATTATGGTTTGTACGTCGGCGTCGGTGGCGCCTAGTTCGAGGAGGCGGGGGAGTACGTTGCGGGTGATGAACAGGTAGCCGTCGGGGTTGAACGCTTCCCGTTCCTGGCGCAGTTCCGGGGAGGGCTGGACTACGGGGGTTGAGTGGTCGTGGGACAGCATGAGGCGGTGGGCCCAGCCGGCGTCGATGAGCTGTTTGACTACGGCGGTGCGCTGCTCCCAGCGGGGCGTTTCGGGGGTGCGGCCGCCGGGGTAGCGGTCGAGGCCAAGCCAGACGCCCTCGTCCAGCAGGCCGGTTAGATAGGCAACGTCGGTGTCGTCGTTGCTGTGGCCGATATAGACGCGGTTGAGGTCAACGCCCTCCTCTTTCAGGATGCGTACTTGGGCCTCGCCCACGCGGTCGGGCGACCAGGTGTGGGTGCTGATGCGGGCGCCGGTAGCGTTGCTGGCGCGGGCGGCGGCGCGGAGGACAATCTCCTCGTTCTCGGTAACGCCGCCCCGGTCGCTGGCAACCTTGATGATGCCGGCCTTGACGCCGGTATCCCCGATGCCGTCCGTGATTTCCTTGATGAACAACGCCGCCACCTTGTCAACGGGGGCACCCCAAAAAATGCGGGGGATGGCCAGATGATTGCCGGTGCAGGGGATGACGTGGACGCCGGAGCGACGGCTGACGTCCTGCATCATTGCGACGTCGCGGCCCAAGTCAAGGGTGGTGACGTCAATGATGGTGCGGACGCCGCCGGCGTAGGCTGCGGACAGGGCGGCAGTGGCGGCATCGGCGATGGCGTCCAGGTCTTGAAAGCCGGGATAGGCGGCCGCCGTACCCGCCGCGCCCAGGGTGATATGCTCGTGGCTGAGGGTAAAGCCCAGGTCGGACGAATCCACCGGGCCGAGAACCGTGTTGACTTGCGACATATTGTTCCTCCGCTAATCCGTGCCGATTAGTCCGCGCCGGTAATCCGCAGCCGGCTGGCGGCGTGAGTTCACATCGTACCATCAATCCTGTTGCCTCAATGTAATTCTGACCTATTGCCCTTATGTCATTCTGAGCGCCAGCGAAGAATCTCGACGGGGTGGCAACGGCGTTGCCCTCAAAGTGTGCGCTACGTCATCGAGATTCTTCGCTATCGCTCAGAATGACATTGGGGGTTAGAGTGGTCGGTTGGGGTGCAATGACATTGGGGTTAGAGCGGTCGGTTGGGGGCGGTTTGGTGTGGGCGTTAAATCCGGGGTATAATTGCGGCGTTATCCGGCGTTGGCCGCTGCTGGTGCGGGGGTGCGTTGGGTTGATTTGAGTTGGGTTTTGGCAGGAATCAGGCAGGTGCTGGTGTGCGCGACGTAATTCAGGAAGCGGTTAATCAAGTAGATTCGGGCAACCCTTGTGTGCTGGCTACGGTGGTCAGGACTAAGGGGTCAACGCCGCAGAAGGCGGGGGCGATGCTGCTGGTGCGGCAGGACGGCACGGCGGTGGGCACGCTGGGCGGCGGGTGCGTTGAGGGGGACATCTGGTTTGCGGCGCAGGAAATACTGCGGAATCAGGGCGGGCCGGAGTTCAAGGATTATTACCTTAACGAGGACATCGCCGCGCGGGACGGGCTGGTTTGCGGCGGGACGATGTACTTTTATCTGGAACCGTTCCGGGAGGCCGACGACTTCTCGGACATCGGCCACGAGCTGCTGGGGGCTTACGACGGGGGCGAGCCGGCCGCGCTGGCGACAATCGTGCGGTCTGATGGGGATACGGCCGCGCTGGGGGCCAAGCTGCTGCTGCGCTCGGATGGTTCGGTGGCCGGCGGCATCGGCACGGCGGCGCTGGACGAGCTGGCGCTGGAGGCGGCCGCGCGGGTTGCGGCAGTGGGCGCCAACGAGTCGGTGAGCATTGACGACGCAACCGAGCTGTTCGTGGAGGGGTTCACCACGCCGCCGACGCTGGTGATGGTGGGCGGCGGACACGTGGGCAAAGCGACGGCTGACCTGGCGCACCGGCTGGGCTACCGGGTGTATGTGGTGGACGACCGGGAGGATTTTGCCAACGCCGGGCGGTTCCCCTACGCCGAGGACACCATCGTAACGCCGTACACCAACTGGGCCGAACATCTGGACATCAACGTCAACAGTTTCATCGTGGTAGCATCGCGGGGGCACTGGTTTGACGACGTGGCGCTGGAATCGGCGCTGACGACGCGGGCGCGGTACATCGGGCTGCTGGGCAGCCGGCGCAAGACGCTGATGATTTACCAGCGGCTGCTGCAAGAGGGGGTGCCGCGGGAGCGGCTGGCGCAGGTGTATTCCCCCATCGGGCTGGACATCGGGGCGCTGGAGCCGGAGGAGCTGGCGGTGAGCATAATGGGGGAGATTATTATGGCGCGGCGGGGCGGCAAGGGCAGCCCGATGACGATGGACGACTGGTATCTGGAGCGGGCGGAGCGGCGGGCGAACCGGGCGCTGGGCCGGCCGGCGGAATAGCGCGGGTTACGGTACGGTGTCCGGGCCGTCGGTATTTACTTCTGCGGTGCTGCTGGCCGCCGGCGTGTCGCGCCGGATGGGCACGCTGAAAGCGCTGCTGGACTGGCACGGCCGGCCGCTCATCATGCACCAGGCAACCGCCCTGCGGGAGGCCGGCGCCGACGAGGTGGTAATCGTGCTGGGGCATCGCGGGGACGAACTCCAGGCGCGGATTGGCTCCAACCGGGACATCTACGAGGCCGGGCAAATCCGCTGCGTGCCGAACCCGGACTACGCAGCGGGGAAAACTACGTCAATCATCGCCGGCCTGCGGGCGATTGACGCCGGCGCCGGCGAGCGAGGGACAATCCTGCTGCTGAACGTTGACCAGCCCCGCAGCGCGTCAATCATAAAGCGGGTGCTGGAGTCGCATCACTTGAATAACGACCGGGCGGGGAATGGCCGGCTGATTACGATTCCCACGTGCGAGGGCAAGGGGGGGCATCCGATTGCGGTCAGCCGGGTTTTGCTGCCGGAACTGCTGGCGATTGACGAGGCGACGCAGGGGATGCGGGCGGTGGCGCTGCGGCATCAGGAAAGCACGCAGCGGGTGGAGCTGGGTTTGGAGGAACTGCTTTGGGACGTGAACACGCCGGAGCAGTACCGGGCGGCGCGGGCGGGGGCGGGGCTGCCGCCGTTGCGGACGACGGGGTTTCCGTAGCGGGGGCCGGGGCCGGAGTCTGACGGGGCTGGCGTCTAACCGGGCAGGGGTCAAAGGAAAGGCCAGGACCCCGTTACGGTATCCTGGCCGGTTATCATCGGCGTTGGCCGCCCGCTGGCCGGTCTTATGACCGATATGCCTGCCGTCCCAAGGGCGCCTGCTGCGCCGGGTCGGGCGTATGGCTGATTGAACTTACCAACGGCTCGCCCGATGCTTTTGATTCCCTGTCGGTGCGGCGAATGAAACATCACTTCGCCAATGCGCCACCGACAGGGCGCTTACAGGGGAAATGCCACTGATGGTTCAGCGTTATGAGCGAAACCACTTTATACCTCCTGCAATGACGACGGTACGGAACCATCGGGTTGCGGTGAGTGGGATTTCCCAGCAACCCCAGCACCTTGAATAGAGATTATACCAATCCGCAATAGATGTCAAGCATCCGGCGGCGGCAAAAAGCGGGGAATTGCGGGATTTTGTTTGGGGGTTGGGCCGCTCTGGGCGCAGCGCAGAACGACGGTGGGGGGCGCGCGGTTGGACGGTGGCATGATGGATTCTCCGGTTGGTATCGGGTGGGTGTTGTATCGGGCTATCGGTATCGGGCGGTTCGGTTGGTTTGGTTTGGTGTCGGAGATTCAAGTCGTTGTCAGCCCTACGGCCGGAGGTTGGTACGCAACTATTTTGGACCTTCATTTTACGTGGCCTGCCCTAATGAGAGGCAGCACGCGGGCTGAAGCTCGATACCCTGCGGAGGCAGCCCACGCCGTGTAAGCGGGGATGGGACTACCCTTGCCGATTGCGGTTTTTTGCTGACTGGCCGTTTTGACTTGAATCTCCGACGATGCGATGGTGCTAGCGGTTTGGTGTGATGGCCCCGCTCGCCAGGGATGCCTCTTACTGAGAACGGCTGGTAGCGGGGGTTGCTTGATTTGCCCGATGGATGTATCTTACACGAACTGATGTGCGGTTGCAAGGTGATGGTGTCATTGATTTTTTTGGATTTGGAGTTTCGCAATTTGCTGGATTCGGCTACTATGGGGGTGGCAATCAATATCTCAAAAAGGCGGCTATTATGGCGACTGCTACTGACCCGATTTGCCTGATGCAGGTTGATACTGACGCGCCGAATGGCGGCAGCAGTGAGTACGGCGGGCAATCTTATTATTTTTGCGCGCCCGGCTGCCGTGTGGCTTTTGAGCGCGACCCGGAGGGGTGGGCGTCGGGGCGCAATACGCCCATTGCGATGGAGGAGGCGCCGGCGGCGTCGCAACCGTTGACTATCGTGCGGCGGCTGTTTCGTCGGGATAAGTAGGCGGGCGGGCGGCGGCGGCGTTGGGGTGTCGCTAGGCCCGGCTGCCGCAGCAGCGTTTGTATTTCAGGCCGCTGCCGCAGGGGCATTGGGCGTTGCGGCCGATTTTGCGTCCGCCACGGGGCATTGTGGCGGTGCGCTGTCCGTTCACGGCCGCCATCGGGCTGACCGGGGCGCGCGCGGCGGCCCGGCGTCCGGGGCGGGCGCTGCTATTGCCGTTGACGGCGCTGGCGGCCAGCGCATCGCCGGGGTTTTCGTCATCAGACATAGCGGCGCCGTTGGACGGGGGGGCCGGCTCCGGGCCTAGCGTTACGTGGAACAGGGTGTGGGTTACTTCGCGCTGCATCTGGCGGGTTAGTTCGGTGAAGGCGCGCTGGCCTTCGGAGCGGTACACGGTGAGGGGGTCGCGCTGGCCGACGGCGTGCAGGCCGACGCCGGTGCGCAGGTTCTCCATGTGGGTGAGGTGGTTCACCCAGTGGGTGTCAATGGACTTGAGCAGCAGCAGGCGGGCCAAAGTTTGCATCGGCTGGGCGCCCATGTCCTGCGCTTTGGCCTCGTAAAGGGCGGCGGCGTGTTCGTGCAGGATGTCGGTTATTTCATCCCGCCGGGTGGCCAGCACTTTGTCAACGGTGTCCAGCTGCGGCGGCAGCGGGCAGATTTGGCTCAGGCCGGCCAGCATCCCCGCCGCGTCCCAATCGTCGGAATGGCGGGATTGCAGGTGATTGGCGGCCAGCTGGTCAAACTCGGAGCGGAGCATTTCCAGCAGACGTTCGCGCAGCCCCTCTCCGGCCAGGATGCGGGAGCGCTGGTCGTAGATGACGCCGCGCTGCTGGTTCAGCACGTCGTCAAAGTTGAGCAGGTGCTTGCGGACGTCAAAATGGTAGCCCTCAACCTTGACCTGCGCGCTGCTGATGGACTTGGTGATTAGCTTGTTCTCCAGGGGTTCGTCGTCGTTGAGGCCGCTCCAGCTCATCACGTTTTTGATGCGGTCGCCGCCGAAACGCTGCATCAGTTCGTCCTCCAGAGCGACGAAAAACTGGCTGCTGCCGGGGTCGCCCTGGCGTCCGGCGCGGCCCCGGAGCTGGTTGTCCACGCGGCGCGCTTCGTGATGCTCGGTGCCGATGACGTGGAGGCCGCCGAGATTGACGACCTGGCGATGTTCGTCGGCCCAGCCATCGCGTCCGGTGTCGGCGCCGCCCAGCACGATGTCGGTGCCCCGGCCGGCCATGTTGGTGGATACGGTGACGGCGCCGGCCCGGCCGGCCTGCGCTACGATAGTTGCCTCATGCTCGTGGTTGCGGGCGTTCAGCACCTGATGGCTGATGCCGTGCTTGCGCAGCCGCTCGCTCAGCTCCTCGGAGGTTTCAATGGACGTGGTGCCGACCAGCACGGGCTGGCCGGATGCGGAACGAGTCTTGATGTTCTCCACCACCGCGCGCCACTTGCCCTCATCGGTAGCAAATATCAAGTCGGCGGCTTCGTGACGAATCATGGGCAGATTCGTCGGCACGGCAACGACTTCCAGGCCGTAAATCTTGTAGAACTCGTCGGCTTCGGTTACGGCGGTGCCGGTCATGCCGGACAGCTTGCGGTACATCCGAAAGTAGTTTTGCAGGGTGATGGTGGCGTAAGTGACGCTTTCGCGCTGGATTTTCAGCCCCTCTTTGGCCTCCACCGCCTGATGCAGGCCGTCGGACCAGCGGCGGCCATACTGGAGGCGGCCGGTGAACTCGTCAACGATGACAACCTGTCCGTCGCTGACGACGTAATCCTTATCCTTGACCTTTTGCACCTGCGCGACGACGGCGTTCTCGACGTACTGCACCAGGTGGAAATTCTCCGGGTCGTAAAGGTTGCTTACCTTTAACTGGCGCTCCATCCGCGCGATGCCTTCCTGCGTGAGGGAGATGGCCTGCGTGCGCTCGTCAATGGTGTAGTCGTCGTACTCGCGCAGGCGGGGCGCCACGCGCGCGCAGGTGTAGTAGTGGTCAACGGGCTGCTGCGCCGGGCCGCTGATGATTAGCGGCGTGCGGGCTTCGTCAATCAGGATGTTGTCCACTTCGTCAACGATGGCGAAATGGCGGCGGCCGGCCTGCACCTGCGAGATGGCGTCGGTGGCCATGTTGTCGCGCAGGTAGTCAAAGCCAAACTCGTTGTTGGTGCCGTAGAGGATGTCGGCCTGGTAAGCGTCGGCGCGGCGGGCCGGGGCCAGATGCTCAAAGCCGCCCTTGCCTACGTTGGTAAGTTCGGGGTCATAGAGGTAGGCGGCGTCGTGCTGGAGGCAGCCGACGGTGAGGCCCAATAGATGATAGACGGGGCCCATCCAGACGGGGTCGCGGCGGGCGAGATAGTCGTTGACGGTTACGACGTGCACGCCGTCGCCGGTGAGGGCGTTGAGATAGGCGGGCAGGGTAGCGACCAGCGTTTTGCCCTCGCCGGTTTTCATCTCGGCGATTTTGCCGTCGTTGAGCACCGCGCCGCCGATGAGCTGGACGTCGTAATGACGCTGGCCCAGCGTGCGGCGGGCGGCCTCGCGCACCACCGCAAAAGCCTCGGGCAGCAGGTCGCTGAGCGCGGCGCCGTCGGCGATGCGGCGGCGAAACTCGGCGGTTTGGCCCCGCAGGGCGGCATCGTCAAGTCGGCGTACCGAATCCTCCAGGGCGTTGACCTGCGGCACGAGGTTGCCGCGCAGCCGTTCGGCGGCGCGTTCGGGCGTATCGCCCACGATTTTTTTCAGAAAAGTGACCATCGGAACCCCTCACCCGTCCCTGATAATGCAAAGGGATGCGGGCTGCCGTTACAGTATAGCAAGGTTGCCGATGGGATGCCGGCGGGGTTAGTCGGCGGCGGATGCGGCGGCGGCGGCGTACCACTCGGGGCCTTCCTGTCCGGGTTCCGGCAGGACGAATCCGCCTTCCATGGTCCAGGACGCCGGGTTCTCGGTGATGCGGCCGGCGATGTCGTCCGGGGGCACGTTGGCAATCTGGCAGAACGCGCCGGTCAAATCGGACAAGAGCTGCTGCTTGACTTCCTCGGAGCGGCCGGCCCGGTTGGCGCCGTCCAGGTAGTAAGGGGAGGCGAACTCGGAGGCTGCGCCGGGGGGCGTTTCGATAAAGGTTACCGACACAAAGCTGCGGGGGGCGCCGGTGGAGCCGCAGTGGATGTCGGTAAAGGCCAGGGCGATTTGCTGGCGCTGCTCAAAGGAAACGGAATCCTGCGGGATGATGCAACGGTAGTGCGGCATTTTGATACTCCTTTTAATGGGGGTCGGATTGGCGTCAAGGCCGGGTCATTCCGGGCGGCGGTCGCGGGCGGAAACGACGAGTTCGTCGGTGGTGCAGCCGGTGAGGGCCATCCAGGTATCCTGGATTTCCTGCATCAGCCGGACGCGGGTTTCCTGCGGGCAGCCGGGGGGGATGCGGCCGCGCACCGCCGACGTAGTGGACAGTTTGCCGCCGCGAAAGCCGAATCCGTGGGGGATTTCCGTCCAATCTACCGACACGTCGTCGGGCGGCTCGCCCAAGACGGACGCGCAGATGCGGGCCAGCTCCGCGGCCAGCCGGGGGCGCAGCTCCGGGGGAATCATCCCCTCCTGAATGGTGCAGTTGAAAGTAATCATCGGCAATCCGCCCGTAAGGTTGGTGTCGGGGCACAGAATAGCACACCTTTTGCCGGGTTGTCCTGCCCTCCCGGTCATCCTTTTAATGGGGGGGGCGGAAATTAAATGCGCGCCGCCGGCGTCCGGCGGATATAATGGCCGCCGCTACCATCCGTTACATCTACATCCTAATTGCCGAGAGAGTTGCTATGACGACGATGCACCCTACCGATATTAACGCCGCGCTGGTGAACCTGGTGCGCAAGCGCAGCCCCGCCTACTGGCAGACGGCGGCCATCGGATTGACCCCGGCGCTCCGCCCGATTCTGGCCCTGCTGGATACCCGGTCTATGGCATCATCCGGGCCGGCGTCCGGGGCGAATCACCGGCCGGCGGTTTTGCTGGTGGGCGGGCTGCGGGGGAATCCGGCGGACACGCCCCGGCTGCTGGCGGCTTTGGATCGGTTCGCCCAATCTGCGGCGGCGATGGCCAACGGGGTTGCGCTGTCGGCGGTGGTTGCGGCCAACCCGGACGCGCTGGCCGGCGGCGATTGGGAACCGCTGGCGCCGCAGCGGGTGAATCTGTCGGCCGGCTACCCGCCGCAAGATGGGTTTTACTTTGACGAAACCGCCCCGGAACGCCGCTATCTGTGGCGCTGGATTACCTATCAGGCGCCCGACTTGCTGGTGGAGGTGGCGCTGTCGGATGACGACGACGGCCCGGCCCGGTGGGAGGCCAACGCCGCCGCCATCAGTTCGCCGGCGGCCGCCGCGCTGGATGCGATTCCGGGGGCGGACGACGACTCGCTGCTGGCGGCGGTGGGCCGTCCGGCCGACGATGCGCCGGGAACTATCCCCGGACTGCGTTTGACTACGCACTGGACGGGGCTCAGCAGCGCATTGGGCGCGCTGTGGGCGCTCACGGGCAAAGGCGCCGACGTGCCGGCAGCGGCGGGCAGCATCGCGCTGCACGCCCGGCGGGAGCGCACGCCGCTGGAACTGGCGCGCATCCTGGCAGGTCGTTATGGACACGCCCTCAATCCGGTCAACTACACGCAGGGCGTGGGCATCAGCGGGCGGCTGCGCCGGTTTGCGCTGGACGATACGGCGCCGAACCCGGCCGCCGATATTGCCAGTCTGGTGGCGCCAATCGTCGCCGACCCGGAGACGCATCTGGCCAACGCCGGCGGGGCGGCGCTGGCCGGCGTGGTCTGGGCGGCCCGGCTGGCCGACGTCACCGGCGATGCGTCGTACCGCCGGCTGTTTCTGGATGCCGCCGACCGCTTTGTCGCTCGTGGCCCCGGCATGGCGCCGGCGCCCTGCGACCCGCAGTTTCGGGTGGAGGATATGTTTATGTGCGGGGCGATGCTGGGGCGGGCATTTCGCATCACCGGCGACGGCGGGTATGCCGATTTGCTGGCGACTTTCCTGCTTGACGGCGGCGACGTGCAGCAGGACAACGGGCTTTTCCATCACGACCGCACGGCGCCCTTTTACTGGAGCCGGGGCAATGGTTTCGCCGCGCTGGGCTACGCCGAGGCGCTGACCTATCTGCCGGCAAATCACCCATCACGCCCGGAATTGGAACAGCGGCACCGCAGCCATCTGGCCGCCCTGCTGCGCCGCCAGCAGCCCTGGGGAACTTTCGGGGAGCTGATTGACGTGCCGGGAGCGTGGGGCGAGCTGACGTCAACGTGCATGGTGGGCTACGCGCTGGCCCGGGGACTGCGCGAGGGGTGGCTGCCATCCGACGACAGCACGGGCGCCGGCTACGCCGACGGCCTGGCATCCTGCTGGCGCGCGCTGGGCGAACGGATTGACGACTCCGGGGGCGTAGTTGACGGCTGCATCAGCACGGGCGTAATGCCGGACACGCGGGCGTACCTGAACCGCAGCGCCCTGAGCGGCCACGACGACCGCACCGGCAGCCTGGCGCTATGGTTCGCCTGCGAAATGCACCAGTACCTGACGGGGGCGAGCCGGGGGTAAAGCTGCGCTCGGCGCAACGCGATATGGCGGAGAGGGCGGGATTCGAACCCGCGAGAGGCGTTAACCCCTACGCGATTTCCAGTCGCGCCCATTCGTCCACTCTGGCACCTCTCCGCAAACCGTGGACATCCATCCATCCGGAGCGGCGCATTGCATCAGCATGGCCGGCTACTGCGGACGGATAGGCATTATAGCACGGGGCAAGGGCGGCCCGTTGGGGGGATGGTAGGCCGGATAGATAGCGTTTCGTTTTGGGTGGGTTGGTTTATGAGGCACTGATTTTGGAGCAGTATGGTAAGGCTATGGGATGTTCATACCGTGCCCTTTCTTTCCCGATAACAGGCAGCCGACGGAAAGGCAGCAAGACCGGGTTCGCAATTTTCTAGTGACAAACGATGGTTGCAAAATTCGGTCTTATCTGCTGTTATTCATTAACCGTGCCGGAAATAACGGCGGCAAGGCGAGGATTCGCAACTTTATGCCAGGGCAATACGCAGGACAACGCAATGGATGACAGCAGCAATCGCCCGGTGTGGCGGTTTTTTGACGGGTCGGTATCAATTAGCGCCAGTATGCTGCTGGCCATACTGCTCTCCGGGTGCGCCTGCGGCGGCTTGCCGCTGCTGGGTTACCTGGGGATGCTGACTAGCCGGGACGATGGGGTTATAATAGTGGCGACGCTGCTGCTGTTCCCCACGGCGCTGGCGCTTTACGGAGGTTTAAGAATGTACTTTGCCGCAAAAGAAGCCGTTGAGAAAAAGGCCGAGGCGCGAGGCCGCGATTTGGAGCGCAAGCGCATCAAAGAGGAACTGGTGGAGCTTGGCGTTACGCTTACTCCGGAAATCGCCCAAGCCCTGCGCGAGAAAACCAAATAGGCGCGCCCGGTTCCCCCCGGTCGTTGTCGCTACTTTCCGCACTGCCGTGCCGCCTCACTGCGGCAAAGGAAGGGGTCAAAGTGTTTTTTGCCGCAAAAGAATCTGTCGAACGAAAGGCCATGGAACTAGGCCGGCAGGAAGGCTTGAGACGGGCTCGGTGGGAAGTGGGTTACCGGGAGGGCGTTCTTGCGGAGCGCGCACGCATCAAGAAGGAACTGGCGGAGCTTGGCGTTGTGCTTACCCCGGAGATTGCCCAGGTTTTGGATGATGAGGCCGCATTGGAGCCGCCTTGTTTCGTATCCAAGCGCAGTTTCTCAGATGTGTTACGCACGATGTGGTTGTTGTTGAAATAGGAGTTGGTTATGGATAACGAGTTGGCGTTTGCTCCGGCTGCCGTTGTGCAGCGTATGATTGCCGAACGGGAGATTTCCGCTGTTGAACTTACTGATCTGTTCTATCAGCGCATCGCGCAGTTCAACCCGCAGTTGAGCGCTTACCTGGCCTTGTGCCCGGAGCAGGCGCGGCGGGATGCTCAGGCTGCCGATGCTGCCGTGCGCAACGGTGATACTCTTGGCCCGCTGCACGGCGTGCCCATTTCCATCAAGGATTTGGAACTCACCAGCGGGTTGACTACTACTATGGGCTCAGCGGTATTTCGGGAGCGTGTGCCGGATCTGGATTCCATCGTGGTGGAGCGGGTCAAGGCGGCCGGCGCTATCATTCTGGGGAAAACCAACACGCCGGAGTTTGGCCAGTCGGGTACGACTGAGAATCTGGTTAGCGAACCTTGCCGCAATCCGTGGCATCTTGACTACACGGCGGGCGGCAGCAGTGGGGGCGCGGCTGCGGCTCTGGCCGCCGGGCTGTGTACTCTGGCCACCGGCAGCGACGGCGGCGGCAGCATCCGCATCCCGTCCAGTTTCAGCGGCATCACCGGCATCAAGCCCACGCAGGGGCGGGTGCCGCGCTACGGCGGCTACGGCGGCCCGGCGGTCAATCACTTCTCCCAGTCCGGCCCGCTGAGCCGCACCGTGCGCGATACCGCCTTGCTGCTCCAGGCGCTGGCCGGCCCCGATTCCCGCGATGCCAACACGCTGACCGACGACCCGCCCGACTACCTGGCCGGGCTGGAGGGCGGCGTTCAAGGCTGGCGCGTGGCGTGGAGTCCGGATTTGGGCTACGCCGCCGTTGACCCGGAGGTTGCTCAAATTACCCAGGCCGCCGCGCAGGTTTTCCAGCAGATGGGCGCGCACGTGGTCGAGGCCGCTCCTGAAATCGAGGGCGACCCTTTCCCGGCGTTCGCCGCCGTGTTCGGTACGGCGTCTTATACGTCTTACCAGAATCTCTACCCGGAACGGCGGGACGAGCTGACTCACTACGTGCAGGCCACTTTTGACATGGCGTCGCAGCTGACGGCCGCCGACCTTTCCCGCGCGCTGGCCTACGTTGACCGGCACAAGCGGCGGTTTGCCGATTTCTTTAACGACTACGACCTACTGCTGACGCCGGCGATGGCGGTTACGGCTTTCCCCATCGGGCAGCATCCCACCAGCATCGCCGGCCGCGCCGTGGAACCCTGGTGGGGCTATCTGCCTTTCACTTTCCCCATCAACATGAGCGGGCAAACCGCCGCCAGCGTGCCTTGCGGGTTCTCGGCGGCGGGCCTGCCGGTCGGCCTGCACATCGTCGGCCCGTCCGGCGCCGAGGCCAAAGTCCTGCGCGCCATGGCCGCCTTTGAGGAAGCCCGGCCCTGGGCCCAACATCGCCCGCCCGTTTCGTGACCGGCGCCCGCTTAGCACCCGATTTTGACGATGACGGGGCGGCGTCTATCGGAACGGCATTTGCCGGGTATTCTCAGTTTGTGCGGTGATTATTTATAGTTAATCTAGACTCGGTTTTCGGAGGTGAGGCTGTAGCGCGCGCCCGTGTTTATCGCGGGGATGCGTTTAGTTGGTGTGCTAGAATAGCGACGGCACCAGGCATAGGGGACATGGGAACGTTTGCGGTTATGATTGGCGTGGGGCACCCGGGCGGCGGGGATTTGGTTCCGGTATCGGCGACGGTGGATACCGGGGCCGCACATTCTATGATGCCCGAATCCCTGTTGCGGCAGCTCAGTATGACGCCACGGGAGCAGGCTGGCTATGCGCTTGCCGACGGGCAGGTGGTGGAATATGGGTATGGTATGGCCCGGTTTGGCATTGACGGCCGCGAATGGCCTTGCCCGGTCATTTTTGGCCCCGACGACGAATACCTGCTGGGGGCAACCACGCTGGAGATTTTCAGACTGACCGTTGACCCGTCAGGCCAGCGGCTTTTGCCGGTGGAGTATCATGCCCGCCCCATCTGACCACCTGCCGCGGTCGGGTTTGACCATCAGCTGGCTGTGAAACTTTGCGCCTGCTATCTTATCTCCGGCAAACCCCGCTAACGGGGCTGCTGTTCGTGCTGCTGCTGGCGGCGGTTTTTGCCAGCATCTGGTTTGCCAGCACGCCGCTGCCGCTGGGCGGGCCGAATATATGGCTGGCCGGGGCAGCGGTTCTGCTGGCGGCGGGTTGTGCGTTGTGGAGGGTAGTACGGATTGAGGAACGCTCTGCTGTAATTCCGACTCTGGTTGCGGACTTTCGGCCGGTAATTCCGGTAATTGCGGTGTCGGCGCTGCTGGTGATGTGGGCGCTGGCGGTTTATCTGTCCACCGGCACGCTGGATGCGACGCGGCTGGGGCAGATGGCGCTGGGTATCGGCGTGCTGTTTGCGATGTATCTGGCGGTGACCGGCGCGCCGCGGGCCCGGACGATGACGCTGGCGATAATCGGCGCAACTTTTGTGTCGGCGCTGTTCGGGCTTGCGGTAGTAGTCATCGGCGATCCCTTTCGGACAATCTGGCTGTATCTGGCCACGCCGGCCCAACATAACCTGAACCTAATCTTGACTTCGGGGCGGATTGCCGGGCTTACGTCGCATACCGCCACGTTCTCTTATCAAGTTGCGGTGGGGATTCCGCTGGCCTGGGCCGCCCTGCTGTACCTGCCGGCCTTGGGGACAGGCCGGATGTCCCGACGGGCGTATCGCGCAATTTTGTTCGTCATCCTGATAACCATGGTAACGGCGCTGGTGATGAATGCCTCCCGCTCGGCCATTCTGGGCGTGCTGGTGGGCAGCGTCGTGGTTGCCTTGCCGTCCATCGGGATGCCGTCGGCGCGGTGCCGGCTGGCGATAGCCGTTCCGCTGCTGGCGCTGTGGGTGCTGGCGTTTTTCAACCCGGTGTACACCGTCAACGACCTTGCCGGCGCTGACGGCGGTGTTGCTGCGGGGCGGCCGGCGGCGCAGCAAGTTGACGCGCACAGCGGCGATGGCGATGGCCTGCCCATCCACGGCCTGGCGGTCGGCGCGGCTGACGACGGCAACACTTTACGCTACACTATTGGCTGGCTGACGCCGGGAGTATGGTACGAGGCGCAGGTGCGCGCCCGCAGTGCGGAGGGGTACGGCACGCCCAGCGCGACGGCCAGCTGGGGCGCGGACGACGGCAGCCTGACCCTGACCTGGCGCCCGCCCGACGAACCGGCCGGAGTCATCGGTTACCAGTTCCGATTGCGCGGCGTCCCGGAAACCCAGTGGCGGATGTGGCAGGACTTCGTTCCCGAATCAAACACCGGCGACCGGACCGACATCATCCGCGCGGTCGGTTACTGGCCCGACGGCATCGTGGGAGTAAGCGACCGCATCTTTCTGATTGCCAACCCGTCGGCCCAAATCCGGCTACTACTGATAGTTACGGCGTTGCGCTACTCTTTGGATTACCCCCTGGGAACCGGCGTATATGCGCCAACCGATGCGCACGTCAGCGCCGGACTGTATCCCGAAACAAAGGCTGAGGTGTTGGGGGAATGGCCGCACAACCAGTTTCTGCACGTGCTGGTGCTATTCGGGTTTCCCGGCCTGATTCTGCTCATCCTGTTCTACGCGCTGGTGGTGCGGTCGCTAATTCGCTCCGCAAAGTTTAGCAAAGGCGCGCCGGACGGGATGCCGGTATTCCTCACCGCCGCCGCAGCCGGAGCGCTGGCGGCCTATACTACCGTCACCATGTTTGTTCCCGTTGGGCCGTTTATATTGGGCTGGAGCCACTTCTTTATAATTGGGCTGGCGTTCAGCATCGAGAGAATTGCGGTTGAGCGTAACGCGTCCGGTGAACCGGCGGCGGCGCAGGACTAGGGGCTTTTCATGGCTTGGAATGGCCGGCGGGGGATGCGTTTAGTTGGTATGCTAGAATAATGGTGGCATTAGACGGGGGCGACATGGGAATATTTGCGGTTACGATTGGCGTGGGACATCCGGGCGGCGGGGATTTGGTGCCGGTATCGGCGACGGTGGATACCGGGGCCGCACATTCTATGATGCCTGAATCCCTGCTGCGGCAGCTCAGTATGGCGCCACTGGAGCAGGCGGGCTATGCGCTTGCCGACGGGCGGGTAGTGGAATATGGGTATGGTATGGCCCGGTTTGGCATTGACGGCCGCGAATGGCCTTGCCCGGTCATTTTTGGCCCCGACGACGAATACCTGCTGGGCGCAACCACGCTGGAGATTTTCAGACTGACCGTCGACCCAGCAGGGCAGCGGCTGCGGCCGGCCGAGTATCGTGCCCGCCCCATCTGAGCGCCCGTTACGGTCGGGCTTGACCATCATATCGCTGTGAAACTTTGCGCCTGCTATCGTATCTCCGGCATACCCCGCTGACGGGGCTGATATTCGTCCTGCTGCTGGCGGCCATTTTCGGGCAGATTTGGTTTGCCAGCACCCCGCTGCCGCTGGGCGGGCCAAACGTATGGCTGGCCGGCGCAGCGGTTTTGCTGGCGGCGGGTTGCGTGCTGTGGAGGGTGGTGCGGATTGAGGAACGCTCCGCGATAATCCCGACTCTGGTTGCGGACTTTCGGCCCGTGATTCCGGTAATCGCGGTGTCGGCGCTGCTGGTGGTGTGGGCGCTGGCGGTTTATCTGTTCACCGGCACGCTGGATGCGACGCGGCTGGGGCAGATGGTCTTGGGCATCGGCGTGCTGTTTGCGGTGTATCTGGCGGTGACCGGCGTGACGCGGGCGCAGCTGATGGCGCTGGCGATAATCTTTGCAACCTTTGTGTCGGCGCTGTTCGGCGCCGCCATAGTCCTGATTGGCGAGCCATTCATAACGATCTGGCTGTCTATTGCCGAGGTCAGGGATAAAAACCTGGAGGTTATTCTTACTTACGGCCGGATAGCCGGGCTTGCCGTGGGCATAAGCACCTTTAATTATCAACTGGCGGCCGGTATCCCCATGGCCCTGGCCGCGCTGCTGTGCAACCCGTTCCGGCGGGGAATAGCCTCCAGAACGGCCTACAGCTTGGCCCTGTTTGTCATGTTGATGACTATGGTAACGCTGCTGGTGGACAGCTCCGGGCGCGCCGCCGTTCTGGGCGTGCTGGTGGGCAGCGTCAGCGTTGCTTTGCTGTCGCTGAGATTGCCGCGTTCGTGGCTGCGTCTGGTTATCATTGTTCCGCTGATGGCGTTCTGGCTGATTGCGATTTTCAATCCCACGTACAATGTCGCCGACATTCCCGACAGTATCCGCGATTTATTCAGAGGCCCCGGGTTTAACGTCTTTGCCGGTATTGATGAGCCGGCCGTCGGCCATACGCTCGAGGAGGTGCCGCCGTCGCAACGATTTACCGCGCAGGTTCGTGCGGCGGACGGCGCGGCGGCGGCAATACGGGCCTCCGTGGTGACTCTGGAGGTCGACGGCAGCACCACGCTGGTTTGGCCTGAACCCGATGGCCACACCATTGGCTCAGCTTATCATTTCCGGTTGAAACCGGACGATGTGGCGCAGTGGGGGCCGTGGCAGGACTTCTGTACCACGGGGCAATGTTTTTACCTGAGCAACCGGTCGCCGATTATCTACGACCTCTTTGTTGGCGACGTCACCGGCTATACTCTCAACCACGCCATTACCGGGCTGGAGCCGGGAGGCCGGTATCAGACGCGGTTGCGGACCCGCAGCGAGTACGGGTACAGCTCGCCCAGCCCGGCGGGCGGGCGGGCCGATGACGACGGCAGCCTGACCCTGACCTGGGTACCGCCCGACGACCCGGCCTACAACCTGCTCAACGACCCGGGCGATGATCCATACGACTACCTCGCCGTCGCCTGGGCCGATGTCGACGGCTACCAACTGCGCTTCCGCCGGATCGGGCAAGCCGAATGGAGCGAGTGGCGCGACTTCACCCCTACGGTGATAGCGGTCACCGGAATCTTTGACGAACTTTCCGATGGCACCGGCGCGCTCGCCGGCGATGGCGGCCACGCCGTCATCGGCCATACCTTTGGGGGGCTGCCCCGGTCGGAAGAGTACGTGGTGCAACTGCGTACCCTAAACTCTCTGGTTACGCGGGATTACCAAAATAGGTTGGCCGGGCTACGCGCGATTGCGGCCAGGTCGGAGAGCGACGGCAGCCTGACCTTGACCTGGCGCGAACCGGACGACCCGGCCAGTATTACCGGCAACCAGTTCCGGATACGAAAGAAAGACGGCACCAAGTGGCTGCGATGGTTGGGGTTCGAGCCGGATTTGAGCAGCCGAGGCCCGGCGCTGGCCGCCGCGCCGCCGGAGTCCTCCGGGGCCAACGCCGGCAACAGCCCGGGCATCCGCCAGCGCACGATTGACGATGTGCCTGACTTGATTCCCAATATGGAGCATCCGACGCAGCTGCGGGCGCAAAACGAATACGGCTATGGCCCCGAGATTGAGATTGCCGGAATGACCACCCGGAACGGCAGCCTGATGCTGGCCTGGCGCGAACCGGACAACCCGTCCGGCATCACCGGCTACCAGTTCCGGGTGTGGGACCACGCCAAAGACGTATGGCGCCAATGGCAGGACTTTGACACCCTGACGAGCCGCAACCGGCAGCGGAGAATAATAGCGGCGCGCATTGCGCTCCACTTTTCCGAATCCCGGCTGGCCTGGAACAGCCGCATTTTCAATATTTCCGGCGAGTCGGCTCAAAGCCGAATCCACCTGGCGAACACGGCATTGCGCTACTCTCTTGACTACCCGCTGGGGACCGGCGTATATGCTCCCACCGCGGCGCACGTGAGTGAAGGAGTGGACCCCATCCTGTTGGACCTGCTATATGCCTACGACCCGCACAATCATTTTCTGTACATCCTGACGGCTTACGGATTTCCCGGCCTGATTCTGCTGCTGCTGTTCTACGCGCTGGTACTGTGGTCGTTGATTTACTCCGGTCGTTACATCCTGCGCACGCGGGATTGGAACCTCTATTTCCTCGGCCTGGCCGTGGTCGGGGCGTTGGCCGCTTATACCATCGCCACCCTTTTTGCTTCGACCGGCCCATTCCGGGTTGACTGGAGTCACTTCTTTGTCATCGGGCTGGTGTTCAGCCTCCAGCGCATCGTAGCCGCGCGTCAAACGCCGGGTGAACCGGCCGGCGCGCCGGTCGATGGGTAGCCGGCGGGGCGTTGAGCGGATGTCCGACCACGTAATGTTCATCATCAGCGGCCTGGAACGGGGCGGCGCTGAGAACCAGCTGGTTGGACTGGCCAACGGCTTGGCCGGGCGAGGCTGGCGGGTGACGGTGGTTTCGTATCTGCCTTTCTCGGAGGCATCCCTACGCTCGGAACTGCGCGGGCCGGGGATGCTCGCTGTGACTCTTAACTCGCCCAATGGCATCCGAAAATATGCAAGCCTGTTCCGGGCGGCGGCGGTTGTCCGGCAGGCCCGACCGGACTTGCTGGTTGGGTTTATGTTTCACGGTATGATGACGGCGCGGCTGCTGTCGCTGCTGTCGTCGGCATCGTCGGTGTCGTCGGTTCGTAACGAACGGGATGGGGCGATAAGAGGCCGGCTGCTGGGCCTTACGGATTGGCTGGCGGATGCGGTGACCGTGCAGTCGCATAGCATCGGAAACGAGCTCTGCCGCCGGGGAGTCATCAAGCCGTCCCATACGCACGTCATACCCAACGCCATTGACATTGCCCGGTTTGAGCCGATTGAGAGCCGTGAGCGTATGCGCCGGAGCCTGGGCATCGCGGAGGGGCGGTTTCTATGGCTGGCGGCGGGACGGCTTGATGTTCAGAAAGATTATCCGAATCTGCTGCGCGCCTTTGCTGAGGTAGCGCGGCGGCGGGCGGAGGCGCAGCTTGTTATCGCCGGGGCGGGGCCGTTGGAGGATGAGGTGCGGGCATTGATTGGGCGGCTGGGGTTGTCGGGGCGGGTTGCGCTGCTGGGGTTGCGGCGGGATATGCCGGAGCTGTTTGCGGCCTGCGATGCGCTGGCGCTGTCCTCGGCGTGGGAGGGTATGCCGGTGGTAGTGTTGGAGGCGATGGCGTCGCGGCGGCCGGTGGTGGCCACTGCCGTGGGCGCCGTTCCGGAGCTGGTTTCCGATGGCGAAACGGGTATCGTCGTGCCGCCGGGCGACCATCAGGCGCTGGCGGCGGGGATGGAGCGAATGATGCGGCTTTCCGAACGGGAGCGGAACGGCCTGGGCGATGCCGGGTATCGTCGGGTTTGCGCCGAATTCTCGACCGAGAGCGTGCTCGACCAGTGGGAAACCCTGTTCCGCAAACTGCTTAAGGGGGCGGCCGGCGGCGGTGGGATATTGCCGTAAGGATGGCAGCTCAACTAGTGGCACGCATTTAGTAACAGTGATAAAGTGAAAGCCAAGATTTTGGCAATGTTTCAGCAGCCTGCAAGATTAGAGCCCGAAATGGACGACTTTCCCCGGTCGGTGGCCATAGTCGCCAATAGTGATGCCAACCTGTTGCGGTTTCGTGCGCCGATTATGCGCCGGCTGCTGGATTTGGGCGTCACCGTGTACGCGGTGGCGCCGCCCGGACGGTTTGTGGCCGACATCGAGCAGATGGGCGCGGTGTTCATTCCGTGGCACGTGAACCGTCGGGGGCTGAACCTGTTGACCGCCGCCGGGCAGGTAATCGCGCTGGCGCGAATCTACCGGCGGCTCCGGCCGGATTTGGTGCATCATTTTACCATCAAGCCGAATGTGTACGGCGCGGTTGCGGCCCGGCTGGCCGGCGTGCCGGCGGTTTTCGGCGGGGTTACCGGCCTGGGGTATGCTTTCTCACGGGCGGGGCGCAGCCGCCAGTTCCTGCGGTCATACGCAATGCTGCTGTATCGCCTGGCCGCGTCGCTGAGCGACTGCCTGACTTTCCAGACCGAACACGACTGCGACACTCTGCTGGGGGCGAGTTCGCTGCGGCGCAAGGCGCGGGTTATCAAGGGCGGGTCTGGCATCGACCTGGCGGCGTTCAATCCGGAGCTGGTTTCCGCGGCGGGCCGGGAGCAGGTGCGGGCAGAGCTGGGGATAGCGCCGGGGGCGCCGGTGGTCAGCATGGCGTCGCGCTTGCTGTACGACAAGGGCGTTGCGGAGTACGCAGCGGCGGCGCGCCTGGTACGCAGCCGGCAGCCGGACGCGTGTTTTATCATTGCCGGCGAGCCGGATCCGGGCAATCGGGATTCGGTATCCGGAGCGGATTTAGCGTCGTGGGTTGACGGGGGTTCGGTCAAGCATCTTGGCTATCGCAGCGACGTTCAGTCCATCTTTGCCATATCCGACGTGGTGGCGCACCCGACTTACTACCCGGAGGGCGTGCCGCGCGTGCTGATTGAGGCGGCGGCGATGGGTAAGCCGGTGGTGGCGACTACGGTGCCGGGGGTTGCGGAGATTGTGGAGGACGGCGGGAACGGGGTTGTGGTGCCGCCGCGTGACGCTGGTAAGTTGGCGGCGGCGATTGAGGGTTTGCTGGCGGATGCCGAGCTGCGCCGCCGGTACGGGGCCGCCGGGCGCCGCAAGGTTGCCGCCGAGTACGACGACCGCACCGTTGCCGAACGCTACATCGCCGAGTATCGCCGGGTTTGGACGGATGCCGGCGCGCGCGGCAGCGGGGCGAACGTAAAGGATAACGCATCCGAACCGGCGCCCTTGCCCGGCGCGCCGGCCGGCCCCGGCAACGTTTCGGTAATCATACCGGCGCGCAACGAGGAGGCGACGATAGCGGCTACGCTGGACTCGGTGCTGGCGCAGGATTATCCGGGGATAAGCGAGGTCATCGTGGCTGACGGCTCGGATTCTCCGGCGATGGCGGGAGTAATTCAGGCGTCGTATCCCGATGTTCGCATCGTGCCTAACCCGGAGGGCATCGTGCCTACCGGGCTCAACCGCACCATCAGGGAGGCGTCCGGCGATGTCATCGTGCGCTGCGATGCCCACGCTACGCTGCCGCCGGGGTACGTCGGGCGGGCCGTGGCGATGCTGGACCGCACCGGCGCCGCCAACGTGGGCGGACGGCAGCGGTCGGTTGGGACGACGTTTTTCAGCAGGTCGGTGGCGCTGGCGATGAACTCGCGGCTGGGTTCGGGCTGCGCGCTCTACCGGGTGAGCAACGCTCCGGGGCCAACCGACACGGTGTACCTGGGCGCGTGGCGTCGGGAAACCCTGGCGGCCAGCGGCGGGTTTGATACCCGGCTGAAACGGAATCAGGATTACGAGTTCAACTGGCGGCTGCGCGCGCAAGGCGAAACGGTGTGGTTTGACCCGGAGCTGGCGGCGGAGTATCGCCCCCGCAGCAACATGGCGTCGCTGGCGCAGCAGTATTTCAACTTTGGCCGGTGGAAGTCGGCGATGCTGCTGACGCATCCGGGTTCGCTGCGGCTGCGGCACCTGGCCGCCCCGCTGCTGGCGCTGGGGCTGGCGGCATCGGTGGGCGTCGCCGTAATGGGGATGCTCTGGTGGGCATTGGCGCTGCCGCTGCTGTACCTGGCCGTGCTGGCGCTGGGTTCGGCGGCCAGCGGGCTGCGCCGCCGGGAGCCGTCGGCCATCATCATGCCCATCGTGCTGGCGGCGATGCACCTCAGTTGGGGAATCGGCTTCTTTATTCCGGCGCGCCGGGCCGGAAAGGGTTGACGTGATACCCCGATGATTTTGGGGATAATTGGCAGCGGCCCGGTGGGGCTGGTCACTGCGGCCGGCTTTTGTGCGCTGGGCCACGAAGTGGTCTGCGTCGAGAACGACCCCCGCCGGTTGGAGCAGCTGGCCGGCGGCAAAGTTCCGTTCTACGAGCCCGGCTTGCAGGAGTTGGTGGCCCAGGGCGTTGGCCAGGGGCGGCTGCGTTTCACCGGCAATCTGCGGGAGGCGATGCAGGTTGCTACGGTGGTTCTCATCTGCGTGGGCACCCCGGAGGGCGCGGACGGCGTGGCCGATTTGTCGCAGATGGAAAGCGCCGCCGCGGAAATCGCCGACGAGCTGCCCGGCTACCGGCTGCTGGTCGAGAAAAGCACCGTCCCCATCGGCACGCACCGGCAGATTGCCCGCATCATCCGCAACCGGGCCGGGCCGGACGCCGAGTTTGACCTGGCCTGCATCCCGGAGTTTCTGCGCGAGGGCAACGCCGTCCGCGATTTTTTCAATCCCGACCGCATCATCATCGGCGCCGCCGGAGCACGCAGCCAGCGATTGATTGATGACCTTTACGGTTCGTTTGACTGCCCGAAAGTGTGGACTGACCCGGGCACCGCCGAGCTAATCAAGTACGCGTCCAACGCGTTTCTGGCGCTGAAAATATCCTACGCCAACCTGCTGTCCGACGTGAGCGAGGCCACCGGCGCCAACCTGGGGCAGCTGCTGGAGGGCGTGGGCAGCGATTCGCGCATCGGGCGGTCGTTTTTCAATCCCGGCGCCGGTTACGGCGGCAGCTGCCTGCCCAAAGATATGCAGGCGTTCTACCACCTGTCCACCGGCGCCGGCGTTGACGCCGCGCTGCTGGCCGAGGTGCAGCGGATAAACCAGCGCCGGCCGGCCCGGATAGTAGCCAAAGCCCGGCGCCGCCTCGACCCGATGCACGGCCGGCCGGTAACCGTCTGGGGCCTGTCGTTCAAGCCCGGCACCGACGACGTGCGCAGCGCGCCCAGCCTGGAAGTAGTGCGGCTGCTGCTGGATGCCGGCGCCCGCGTAACCGGCCACGACCCGGTGGCCATCGCCAGTTTCCAGCAAACTTTCGGCCCGCACCCCAACCTGCGCTACTGCCCCGATATGTACCAGGCCGCCACCGGCAGCCAAGCCTTGCTGGTAATTACCGAGTGGGACGACTACCGCAGCGCCAACCTGACCCGCCTGCGGGCCGCAATGGCGTCGCCGCTGATTGTGGATGGGCGGCGTATTTATGACCCGCAGACTATGGACGCGCTGGGGTTTGACTACGAGGCCCTGGGCCTGGCCAGACGAGACGAAAACCGGCGGGATTAGTCAGACTTTTTAGCAGAGAATAGCCGGGCCTGGTTCGTAATCAGCCCCGGCTATTTGCGATCTGGCCGCCGCCGCTATCAGCCGCGCCGCCGCCGCAGCAGGGCGATGGCGCCGCCGATGATGGCCAGGGCTACTACGGCGATAATGCCGATTATCAGCCAGGGCGCTCCACCGCCAGCATCCTGCTCACCAACAGCCGTCGTTCCGGTTTCGGATGCGGCCGGCGTGAGGGTTGCCGTCTTGGATTGCTCATCTACCCGAACGGTTACCTCGGACTGGCTATCCGGGGCTACGATGGGCAGCTGCAAATCCTGCGTTGCGCCGGGTGCGACGGTTAGCGTTTGGCGTTGGACTACCTCGCCGGCTACTTCCAGCGCCAGTTGGTACTCGGTGGCTACCGCTCCGGGGTTGGTTACCGGGAACTCTACCGTCAGGCCGCTGCCGGGTTGCGGGTTAGCGTTGCTGAACGTAATGTCTCCGATTACCGGCGGCTGCGGAACTAGGGCCGCTACCGGGGGCGGTTGTGTTGGCGGTGTGGCCGTCGGCGGGGCCGGGGCCAGCGTTGGGGCTACTGTCGGCACAGGTGTTGGCGCCGGCGTTGGCGTGGGACGGGCTGGGGTTGGCGTGGCCGGTACTGCTGTCGGCATCGCGGTTGGCGCCGGAGTAGGTGCGGCCGGCGTTGGCGTTGGCGTCGCCCTGGGGGTCGGGGTTGGCGTTGGCTTGGGCGTTGTGCCGCCTCCGAAGCTGCCACCGCCGCCGCCACCGCCGCCGCCGGAGCCGCCGCCGCTGGGAGTGCCGGTGCCGGTCGTCGGTTCCTCGTCGTCGTCCTCATCCCCCTCGTCGGGCGGCGGCGGCGGGGTGGTGGGTTGGGTGCTGGCGGTTAGGCGGCCGGTGATGAATGGGGAGAGGCTGCTTACCGTGCCGCAGACTTGGCTGCCGCGCACGGTGGTTCCTACCGTCCGCCAGCTGCCTGACGTGTAGTGCATCAGCAGGGGCGGGTTGCTGCCGTGGGCCGGCAGGGGCAGGCAGATTTCCAGACTGCCGGGCAGCGTTAGCGGCGTGGTTGTTCCCGTCCGCGTTAAGCTGATGTCCACCAGCGTATCCCGGTCCAGGGTGTAGCCGGAGCGCCCGCCGGGGTGAGCTGGCACGCTGAACCTGAAGGTTGCGTCCACGCTCGACCCCTGGAGCTCCGTCGTCCGGGCCGTTACGCCCGCGGGGACGCCGGCCGCGCTGTCTATCGTGTACGTCACCGTCTCGCCCGGGGAGCCAAAGGTGTAGGTGAAGGACTGGCCGGGGGGCGGCGCTCTGAACTCGATTGGGGTTGAGGTTGAGTTGCCGGGTTCGTGCAGCAGCACGGGCAGCAGCTCGGCGGCGCTGGCAATGCCCCGGATGGTGGGGGTGTGCGTCAGACTGGACGCTACGTGGTCAGTGGCGGTGTCGGCCTCCGTGTCAACCGTTATCGTCTGGGCGACGTTGTAGAGGCCGGTCGTAAAGGTGATGCTCGGCAAGTCAACGGTGACGCCGGCGATGTCGGTGGTGATGGCGATGGTGGTGTCATCCGCGGGCGGGTCATCCAATATCACCGTGTACTCGGTGCCGTCGGTGCCCTCCGCGATGGACAGGCTCATTGGCGCAAAGGTGATGCCCGGTGCGGTGGTGTCGAGGACGCTTACGGACAGGCTGGCCGCGTCGCCGGCGCCGTAGCCGGTTCCGGTGGGCGTGTGCGTTATGGTGTCGGTGTTGTCGGCAAGGTCGGCGTCGGACACCGGCTTGACCGTTACCCTCTGCGGCGTGTTCCAGTTGCCGGCGTTGAACGTCAGGGAGGCCGGGGTTGTGGTTGCTTTGCCGTCGGTATTAGCGATGGCGACGGTTACCGTGCCGGAGGGCTGGCGGCTCAGCGCAACGGTGTAGGTTGCGCCGGCGGCGTCGCCCTCGGTTACGGTCACCCCGGCGGGGTTGAAAGCGAAAGCGCGTTCCTGCCGGTAAAGTTCCAGGCCGTCGTATTGCAGCGCCGGATACTCGCTGGCGGTGCCGAAGTTCCAGGGGTCGTCGGTTCCGGTAGTAAGGTCGTTGTCGTTATCGGCGTTGTCAATGTCCGCGTTCCAGGTGGAGTAGATGCCGGTAGTTCCGTAGGCGATGGGCGCTTGCAGCTGCGCGGTGGTTTGGCCCGTGCCGGCGCCGCCGCTGGTGCGGCTGGTGGTGGTGGTGTCCCAGTAGCTGGCGGTTACGCCGCTGGCAGTATTGCCGGTCAGCCCGCCGATGTTGGCGGTGCCGCCGGCCTGCGGCGTTCCCGTCGAGTAGGACGCCGTGATGGTGGGCGACGTGCCGGAGAGATAACCCGCCAGGCCGCCGACGTAAGTGGTGTTGCCGGTGCCGCCGGTTACATCGCCGGTGGCATAGCTGGCGGTTACCGTGCCGCCGTGCAGCCGCCCTACCAGGCCGCCGGCCCGCACCGTCGTGGCCGTATTGGTCACGTTCACCGTTGCCTCGGAATAGCTGGCCCGCACCGCGCCCTGGTTATAGCCCACCAGCCCGCCGGCCGATTTTTCGTCGGCGCCGGTGAAGGTGGAACTCACGCTGCCCGTGGTCCAGCTGGACGTTACCGTGCCGGCCGTCTCCAGCGAGCCGACCAGCGCGCCAATCGCGACATTGGCCGCCCCCCCGGTCAGGGTAGCGTCGGGCAGGCCGATGCCGGAGATGGCGCCGCGAACCGTGCCAAACAGACCCACCGTGCCGAGGCTCTCGGCGGCGATGGTCAGGTTGGAGATGGTGTGGTTGTTGCCGTCGAACGCAGCGGTGTACGGCACGGCGGTAGTTCCGATGGGCACCCAATTAGGGTAGTCGTCGTCGCTGTCCACGGCGCCGCTGTTGTCGTTGTCAAAGTCCAGGTTTTGCAGCAGTTCGTAGCCCATGCAGGCGTCGGGGCAGCCCATCCCCGTCGTCAGGCCGGGGAACGCCTCCCCGTAGGCGACGGCGCCCGCCCCAATCACGGCCCCGTCGCCGTTCAGGTCATAGCGGATGGCGTCCAGCTGGGCCAGCGTCTTGACGTCAATCAGATTGTTGTTGTCGTCGTCGTAGTCTTTGGTGGCCGCGCCGGGGTTTCTGAGCCGGTAGGTGGCCACGGCGTTCAGGCCGTATTGCAGGACGGGGTAGTCGGATGCGCCGCCGAAGTACCAGGGGTCATCGCCCCCGGTTACGCCGTCCAGGTTCAGGTTCCAGAGGGAGTAGATGCCGGTGTAGCCGGTGGGGGTTTGCAGGTCGGTGGTGGAATGGCCCGCGCCGCCGCCGCCGGTGTGGGTGCAGAGGGTAGAGTCCCAATAGCTGTTGGTTATGGTGCCGTTCAAGCCTCCGCCGGTGTTTTTGCCCACCAGACAGCCGAGTTCAGTGCCGTTGCCGCCGCCGGTAACGGAGCCGGCCGCGTAGCTGGCAATGACGGTGCCGTTTTGATTGTTGCCCACCAGCCCGCCGGCGTCACTGTATTCCCGGTTGCTGTTGGAGACGCTGGCGGTGGCATAGGCGGCCCTTATTGTGCCGTTGTTCCGGCCGACCACCCCGCCGGTGAAAGCGTCCTCACCGTTGGAGGTAACAGTGCCGCCACTGACAAAAACGGCGCTGATTGTGCCATTGCTTTCGCCCACCAGTCCGCCGGTGCGGCTAAGATTGCCCGTAGAGCTTACCGTGGGGTTGACCAGTCCCACTGCGGAGATGGCGCCGCCGCTGCCCAATTCCGCAAACAGTCCCCCTCTGGTATTAGTGCCGGTGGCCGATGCGGACAGGTTGGCGATGGTATGGCCGTTGCCGTTAAAGGTGGACGTGTAATTGCCGAGGGGCGACAAGCTGGCGTAGGGCGCGTCGGCGACGTCATCGCCGTCGGTGTCAAAGTCCAGGTCGTTCAGCAGCTCGTAGCCGGCGCAGGCGTCGGGGCAGCCCATCCGTCCGGTGGCGCCGGCATTGCGGCCCGGAAAAGCGACGTTGTAAGTGGTGGTGGCCGTGGGATCGCCGTTGCCGTCCAGGTCATACCGGATGGCGTTGAGCTGGTCTAGCGTGGTGATGTCGATGAGGTTGTCGTCATCGGCGTCGTAATCGGTAGTAGGAGCGTTGACCTTGTGCCCGGCCTGCGCAGTAGCCAGCGTGTTGGGGAGGGCAAGGTTGGCGCTGACGTCATTAGTGCTGTCGTGTTGGTGCGTAAAAGTGCCGGAGAGGGCGTTGGTGGCCACAGTGATGCCGTCGGAGTCCGAGTCAGCGCCAAAGATCTCATAAGAGAAGTCAACGTCCGTGCTGTTTGGGCTGATGCTGTCCGGGGTGGCGCTGCGGATGTTGGGGCCAATGCCAAGTCGCAGATTGCCAGCGACGATACTGGTGACAGATTCAGCGAAGGTCACCCGCACGGTGATGGTTTCGGTGGTTCTGTAAATATCACCCGCAGCGGGGGCGCTGGTAATGCTGACAGCGGTGACGCGGTTCGAGTTAGCCGAGGCCGGGTGGATTCAGGCAGCAGCGCACCAGCCAGCCCACCCAGCACGACAAACAGGGCCAGAGCAGCGCCGGCCAGGGCGATGGAGATGCGGATGCGGCGGCGGCCCATCATTCTACCCCCCCCCCCCCCCGAGTATTCATGCTGTTAAACCTGTGCAACGGAGCGCGTCCAAACCGGCCCAACATCGGCAAAACCTCCAAAGCAGTAACAATGCAGCGCAGCGCATTATCCAATCAAAGCCACGCCGCACACAGCGCAACATTTTAGCACAAAGGCGGCCGTCAACCTGACGGCGGCGGCGGCAGATTAGCGGGAGTTAACCGTCGCGGAGCTGCCGCAACTCCTCCTGCAACGCAAGCACCTGCGCCTCAGCCTGGAGGCGGGCGGCGCGCTCCTGCTCCGCACGGGCCTCAGCCTGCTCAATGTGGGCTTCAGCCTGCTCAACACGGGCCTCGGCTCGGAGTTGGGCTTCATGCTTGTCGTCAAACGTCGGGATGTGCTGCCCCGTTTCCGGGTCGTACCACCCCAACCCGTCCTGCTCCGCCCGCAGGTACAGGTTCAACACCGCGCTATATCCTTGCAAAGACCCATCCGGCAGTTCCTCAATCGGAATAGGCTCATACCGCCCATCCACCAAACGGCCGCCGGCCAGCCGCGTGTCGTGAAACTCCCCCGTTTTGTCAAAGCGCCAGTACTCCGGGATGCCTAACCCAGCGTAGTCGGCCGGTTTCTGATCCACATCCACGCGGGCGGTGCTTTTCGACGCCACCTCCAGCACAAAATCCGGCGGCTTGCCCTGCTCCGTTATCAGATAACCCCCGGTGGCAAAGTAAGCCGCCGGGTCAACGTCAAAGGCGATGAGCAAATCGGGGCAGCGCAGGCCGGTAGTGCCGGGGCGTGGCCCGCGGGCCAGCCAAAAGTCGGCGCCCACCAGGGTGGTATCCCGGCTGCCCAGGTGCCGGCTGAGATGCAGGGGGCTGCCCACCAAGTGCACATACTGGTAATTAGTCATTGCCTCATCAAGCTCACGTTCGGGTGGGTCGGGGAACCGGAAACGGGCCGGCGCGGCTGCCGGCGGCGTTTTGACGGCGATGGCGGCGGTGTTTGCGGTGGTGGTGATGGTGGTGGTGGTCATGCTGAACCTCTGGGGTTTGGCGGGGCACGGTGCAGCGCATTATAACGGGCTTTTGCTGTTGCTATCATCCCCCCAACATTTGCTGCGCTATCGGGATTCTTAGCTGCGCTCGGAGTGGTGTTGGAGGGGGATGAGAATGGCCGGGGGTGGTAGGATGGGGGTTAGCTGTTTGGCTTGGAGTTGTTGGATGAGCGTTTTTATGTATGTTTCTCTCCAGCGGGATGACCGCATTGTGCAGTATGCGGTGGCGCCGGATACGGGCGAGTTGCGGCATTTGGCGGATTTTGCGCTGGATGGGATGCCGGCGCCGCTGGCGGTTGACCCGCAGGGGCGGTTTGTTTTTGCGGGGCGACGCCGTCCGGGAGAGTTTGGACTGACCGGGTTTCGGGTTGATGCTGATTCCGGGGCGCTCATCCGGCAAAACAGCGTGCGGCTGGATGGCGATCCGGTGCATCTGTCGGTGGATAAGACGGGCAAGCACTTGCTGTCGGCTTACTATTATCAGTCCCGCGTGGGCGTGCATGGGTTTGACGGGGGCGGGATGCTGAACGACACGCCTACCGAATGGCGGGAGACGGGCATTGGCGCCCATTATGTCCAGACTGACCCGTCTAACCGCTACGCTTTTGTGCCGCATATTGCCGAGGGGTCGCAGACGGGATTGAACGCAATCTTTCAGTTCCGGTTTGATGCGGCGTCGGGTGGGTTGACGCCGAATGAGCCCGACCGGGTAATTCCAAATGACGCCGAGGGGCCGCGGCACATCTGCTTTAACCCCAATCGGAACGTGGTTTATTCGTCCAACGAACAGGGGTGCAGCGTAACGGCTTACCGCTTTAACCCCGACGATGGCACGCTGGCGCCCTTTCAGACCGTGCCTACGCTGCCCGACGGGTACGACGGGCAAAACTCGTGCTCGCAAATCCAGGTTACGCCGTCGGGCCGGTTCCTCTACGCGCCCAACCGGGGTCACAACAGCATCGCCGGGTTTGCGGTGAGCGATGCCGACGGCAGTTTGACGCCAATCGGATGGACACCCACCGAACCGATTCCGCGGGCTTTCAGCCTTGACCCGTCGGGCAGCTATCTGTACGTCGCCGGGCTGGAATCGGGCCGGCTGGCGTCATACCGTGTCAACCCGGACAGCGGGGGCTTGGAGCCGCTGCGGATTTACGACGTGGGCAACGGGCCGATGTGGGTGCTGATTTTTGAGGTTTAGGGCGGTCATTCTCCGGAGTGAACTTGGTTATTCTCCGGAGTGACATTATGCCCTTTCCCGCCGGCGGCCCGTGTAGTAAAGTTGCCGCAATCCGGAACCGGGCCATCACGACGCCAGAACGCCCAATCCTGAAACTACCGGAGCCGCAGCGGAGGCCGTTATGCAGTTTGGAATCTTTACCATTGTGCCGTATCACGAGGACTTTACACCCCGCCAGGCGCTGAACGATGCGCTGGAGCAGATTGCGTTTGCGGATGAGGCCGGCATTGACGAGGCTTGGCTGGGGGAGCATCGGTTCTCCCGGCATGGGCTGCTTTCCGGGATTTGGTCTTTTCTGGGCAGCGTGGCCGGGCGCACGCGGAATATCCGCATCGGCACCGCCGTTATCGTGCTGCCGCTGCACAACCCGGTGCTGGTGGCCGAGGAGGTGGCGATGCTGGACGTCATCAGCGGCGGGCGGTTCAACTTTGGCATCGGCGCCGGCTATCAGCGGCAGGAATTTGACGGCGTGGGCGTGGATATTGACACCAGCCGGGCGCGCTTTCAGGAGGCGGTTGACGTCATCTTAAAGGCGTGGACGGAGGAAACGCTCACTTATCACGGGGAATACACCAGCGTTGATGACGTTTGGGTGCTGCCCAAGCCGGTGCAGACGCCGCATCCGCCGCTGTTTCAGGCCGTCAGCACCAGCCCGGCCAGCATTGACTTTGCCGCCAGCCGTCAAATCCAGGTCATTACCGGCGGGCCAACCGACATTCTGGGGCAGGCGCCCGACGTCATCCGGCAGTGGCGGGAGCGGATGGACTACTACGGGCATCCTCATGCTCATCTTGACCCGCCCATGTCCAAGTCAATTTACGTGGCGCCTACTATGGAGGAGGCGGAGCGCGACCCGATTGGCCTGGAGGATTTCTCGTCCCGCGTGCTGCGTTCCATCGGCAGCGGCGGCGCGCCCATCGGGATGCCGATGGACAAGGACGGCAACATTGCCAAAGGATACGAACACTGGGCCAATCGCCAGCAGGATCGGGAGCGGCGCGACGACCCCGGCCACGCCGGGCTGCCGCCCCTGCGCGGCACGCCGGAGGTGGTGATTGAACGGCTGAAGCAGTGCCAGGAGGCGGGCATCAACCACGTGTTCGGCAACTTCGGGTTCGCCGGATTGCCCCATGCCAAAGTGATGCGTTCCATCGAGCTGTTCGCCACCGAGGTGATGCCCCACTTCAAGGGCGCACCCCACGTCAAAGTATCGCCGGTAGCCTGATACACTTTTCACCATACTTGACTAGTCATGTGACTCAACCGACACACGGGAGAAGTTCAATTGTTCAAATCAGCCATACTGCTGCCCCTGGCCGCTGCGACGATGCTGGCCGTCCTTGCTGCGGCCTGCGTCGGCGGCCCGCCGCTGACTGCGCCGCCGCTGGCCCTGACCGAACCGCCGCCGGCTGCGGACAGCCCATCATCCGACATTGCGCCGGAACCCACCGCCGCGATGCCGGAACCAACTGCCGCAATGTCCCAACCGGAGCCTTCCGATATGGCCCATATGACGAATCCGCACACACTGGACGCTTTCCCGCCGGAGGCCGCCTATGGCGATTACGCCGTTGGCACGGCGACCACTTTTGCGGTGGACAACCGGCAGCGGTTTGACCCCTGGAACACCGCCTACGCCAGCCCAGGCTACCGGGAACTGCTGCGCAAGGTAGAGGCCGCCGGCCAGACGCGCACGGTGATTTTCCAGCTGTGGTATCCGGCAACGCCGGACACCGCCGCCGGACGGCTGGACGGCCAGCGCTCGCCTTACCCGTCCGCCGACGGGGAGCGGGCCGACCGGCTGGATTTCTTTCTGCGGGATGATGCGCTGTACTCCGCTACCGGCGGCGGCGGGGGGTTCTTTAATCTGCAAACCATCTACGCCGATGACGGGCTGCCGCTGTCGGAGGCTGCACCGGAACGGCAGAACGCCGTCGTCGGAGAAATTACCCGCCGCAGTATGACGCAGCCGCTGAACTCCTGGCGGGATGCTACGCCGGCCGACGGCAAGTTCCCCGTCATCGTCGTCGCGCACGGGCTGGGCGGCCACCACAGTATGTGGCGCAACTACGCCGAGTTTCTGGCCTCGCACGGTTACATCGTCGCCGCGCCGACTTTCATCTCCGACGGCACGCTGCCGATGGTCTTTCACGACCCCGCATCGCCTTTCGTGCAGGGGGCTACTCCGCAGGAATTGCAGGATGCGTACCGGACGCTGCTGACCGAGTCCAAAGTCATACCGCAGTTTTATATGTCCATGTTCGGCTTTGACGCCTCGGCCGGATTTGACGCGGTGGGCAGCTTTGACCCGACGACGGCGCAGGTCATTCCCGGCGGCGTGGAGCGGGCCACTACGATGATGCGCAACCTGTTCCGGCAGCGCGTGGCCGACGTGGGCCTGGTGCTGCAAACCGTCCGCCTGCTGGGCGAGGACGCCGCCGACTGCCGCGCCGCGCTGACCGCGATGGGGGCGACGACGGCCGCCGACGGATTGTGCGGCCGGCTGGCCGGGCGCGTTGACGGGGCGTCGGCCGGGCTTTCCGGCCACTCGCTGGGCTCGATGACGGCGCAGCTGGGGGCGAATCATCTACCGGGCGTGCAAGCCGCGCTGGGCATCAACAACGCCCCGCCGTTCACCTGGACGCCGGAGGAGATGTACGGCGCCGGCGAAACCGCCGAGGGCCTGCCGGTGGGCAGCCATAAGCCCGTGCTGAACATGATTGGCGATGAGGACGACTTCGTGCAGTTCGTGTTCGTATCGCTGTTCCAGGCCACGCTGGCGGCGGCCGGCGGCGACCCGACGCTGGCCTTTCCGCTGGAACCGGAACGCGCCCTGCCGGAACGGATGGAGAATCCGCAGCCGGTTGCCCTCAGCGCGTACCGGCGGGGCACCGGCGACCGCATCCTGGCCATCGTCCGCGACGCCGACCACGGCACCATCGTTGACGACTTTGCCCGTGATTACTCCTGGCTGGCCTACCACGACGGCGAAATCCCCTTTGCGCAGACGCCGATACGCAACCGCAAACCCACCGGAGAGGCCGCGTTCGCCCCGCCCGGAGCGCCCGGCGAAGCCTACTATCAGATGGACTGGGCCACCATACCCGACGCCGGCGAAGTCTATCTGCCCCACCTAATCCGCGACTGGTACGCCCGCGCCTGGTTCGACTGGTACCTGAAGGGCGACGAAGCAGCCCACCAAAGGCTGCAAACCGAAGACCCCTTCGGCAACCTAACCCACGTGCGCCGCGACGTGCAGTAGGCGGGGGCCGCACCCGGCAGCGTAGCGGTAGCTAATTGCGTAACGCTGCCGGGTGGCAGGTTGCCGCGCGGTGCTGATAAAATGATTGCTGGCACCATATCAGCATCGGCGTCAACCGTCTGGGGAATGTATCCACTTGTGGCAGAATGTAAAATTTTACTTGCTGGCCTACGTCATAGTAGTCGCTGGCGTTTTGGCCTCAACGGGCTTGCAGTTGTTGGAAACACAATTTCCCATGGGGCATCCGGCAGGGGTTCTCGTCGCTAACTTGTCCGGAATAACCCTAGGAGGTCTAATCATGGTAATTGGTTTTCTCAGAGACAGCCGTCTAGTGCAGGAACGGGAGCGGGCCGACCGGGAACGGGAGCGGGCCGACCAGGCCATAGCTGATCTCAATCGCCTGCGTGTGGATTACGAGAACGCTACCAAAGCTCTCATCCAGCGGTTGGAGGAACTCAACAACGGCAGCAAGCCGCCACCCGAGGCACACTGACGGCGCTGGCCACCATACATCAGTGCAAGTCACCTTCGCTATGCTGGTAGAATAGCTGCGGACGCCATATCCGCCCCGGCGTCAATCGGCTGCGGATGGGGCCGGTAGGTGTATTCACGTGTGGGAAAACGTAAAATTCTATTTGCTGGCCTACGTTATAATGGTTGCCGGCGTTCTGGTTTCAACGGGATTGCAGCTGTTGGAAGCGCAATTCCCTATGGGGCATCCGGCCGGCATTCTCGCCGCTAACTTGTCCGGAATAACCCTGGGAGGTCTAATTATGGTAATCGGTTTTCTCAGAGACAGCCGCCTTGCGCAGGAACGCAAGCACACCGAATCGGAACGGGAACGGGCCGAATCGGAGCGTGCGCGGGCCGACGATGAACGGGAACGGGCCAAGTCAGAATCGGAACGGGCCAAATCAGAATCAGACCGGGCCAAGTCAGAATCGGAACGGGCCGCATTGGAACGGGCGCGGGCTGACGATGAGCGGGAACGGGCCAAGTCGGCAGCGGAGCAGGCCGTATTGGAACGGGCGCGGGCTGATGGGGAGCGCGAGCGGGCCAAGTCGGAAAGGGAGCGGGCCGAATCGGAGCGGGCGCGGGCTGACCATGCCTCAACTGAGCTCAATCGCTTGCGTATTGAGTATGAGAACGCTACCAAGGCCCTTATCCAGCGGTTGGAGGAACTTAACAATGGCAGCAAGTCGCCGCCCGACGCGCACTGACGGGCTGGCCTTTGCTGTCTGAAATCAATCCGCAACTCACCTTACAGGAGCTAACATTTAGCCGATGCCCCGCAAGAAGATTGTTCTCGCCTATTCGGGCGGCCTTGATACCTCGGTGGCGGTGCCGTGGCTTAAGGAAAATTACGACGCCGACATTATTACCTGCACCATCGACCTGGGGATGGTGGATTTGGAAACTATCCGGCAGCGGGCCTATGACGTGGGCGCTGTTGAGGCGGTTACGGTGGATGGCCGGGATACGCTGGTGAACGAGTTTTTGTGGCCGGCGCTGCGGGCCGGCGCTATCTACGAGGGGCAGTATCCTTTGGCTACCGCTTTGGGGCGTCCTCTCATTGCGCGGTATCTGGCGGAGGTGGCGGCAGCGCATGGGGCTGAGGCTATCGCTCACGGCTGCACTGGCAAGGGCAACGACCAGGTGCGCATTGAGGTGGGCGTGGCGGCGTTGACTCAGGGGGTGGAAGTCATTGCGCCTATCCGCGATTGGGGGATGAACCGGCAGGATGAGGTGGAGTACGCGCGGGAGCGTAATCTGCCCATCGCACCATCTAACAGCAAGTTCAGCACCGATGAGAACCTGTGGGGGCGCAGCGCCGAGGCGGGTGAGCTGGAAGACCCCTGGGCGGAGCCGCCCGAAGACGCCTACGAGTGGACGATCAACCCCGCCGCCGCGCCCGATGCGCCGGCCTACGTTGAAATCCGTTTTGACGAGGGCGTGCCGACCGCCGTCGATGGCGAAAGCATGGGCGGCGTGGACTTGATTGCCCATCTGAACCGTCTGGCCGGCGCGCACGGCGTGGGGCGGATTGACCACGTGGAGAACCGGCTGGTGGGTATCAAGAGCCGGGAGGTGTACGAATCGCCGGCCGCCGTTGCGCTGCACGCCGCCCATCGGGGTCTGGAGACGATGACCCTGTCGCGGGAGCAGAGCCGGTTCAAGGAACGGGTGGCGCAGGAATACGCGGAGCTGGTGTACAACGGCCTGTGGTACACGGCGCACCGGCGCGATTTGGACGCCTACGTTGCAGCCACGCAGCAGCACGTAACCGGCGAGGTGCGGCTGCGGCTGCACAAAGGCACGTGCGTGGTAGCCGGCCGCCGTGCGGAACGGCCTCTCTACGACTACGGCCTGGCTACCTACGACCGGGCTGACGAGTTTGACCACAACGCGGCCAAAGGGTTTATCGATATTTACGGCTTGCCGGTGCGCACGCAAAACCGGCGGCAGGGGTAGGACGGGCCGACAGCCGGCCCGGTTTGTCGGGTTGCGGCGGGCCTGTTACAATCCGCCGGGTAATATCCGGAGTTGCGCAGTTGACTTTGGCATTTTGAGGAGATTGTCGTTATGAGTTGGCGTTTCAGTTTGATGAACCGATTTGATGACCCGCCCGGCGGTATCACCGAGGGCCCCGCCTGGAATGGGGAGCTGCTGCTGTTCACGCACATTCACGCCAGCCGCATTTACGGCTATAACCCCAAGTCGGGCGAGTTTTCCGTTTATCGGGAGAATACCAACCGCACCAACGGGCTGGCTTTTGACGCACAGGGGCGGCTGTTTGGCTGCTGCCAGAACGGGCGGGCCATCGTCCGGTTTGACCCCGACGGCAGTATGGTGACGGTGGCTGATAATCTGGACGGGGCGCCGCTGAATACGCCCAACGACCTGGCCATCGACGCCAACGGACGCATCTGGTTCACCAATCCGTGGAACGCCGGCAATATCGATCCGGACGAGGTTGAGCAGCTGGACCATCGCTCCGTGCTGTGCGCCGTGCCGCAGGATGACGGGTCTTATCGCACAGTGCGCTCTACTACCGACACCACCATGCCCAACGGCATTCTGGTATCGCCGGACGGCAGCACGCTTTATGTTGCGGAAAGTAACAGCGACCGCATTGACATTGACCGGGAGTTGCGGGCTTATCCCATCACGGGCGACGGCACGCTGGGCGATTACACTACGCTGCATACTTTCGGGCGGGATGCCAGCCAGGTGCATCGGGGGATTGACGGGATGTGCCTGGACGCTGACGGGAATATCATCGCCACCGCCGGCTGGCCTACCGCCGGCCCGGGGCCGATGCTGTACGTGTTCTCCCCAACCGGCCGGGTGCTGGAAACGCATCCGGTGGCGGCCACGCGTCCGACCAACGTCTGCTTTGGCGGCGCCGACCTTACCGAGGTGTTCGTTACGTCCACCGACGGCCACTTTTTCCACGCCAAAACCGACCGGGTGGGCTGGGCTATCTACCCATAAAGGGGACGGCCATAAACGGGGCGGGAACCGGGCCTGATGGGAACGGTAACCGGAGGCATATTGCGATGCAGAACCGGCGGTTGAGCAACTACGGCATTGGGCGTGACCGGCTGCGGCAGGGGGGCGGCCGGGGCAACGGCAACGACCACTTTGACGAGCTGGTGGGCAGCACCGAGTTTTACGTCTATCAGACGCCGGGCCGTCGGGTTAAGGGTTTTGACAGCCTTAAGCTTTACGCCGAGGCCGCCGAGTGCGAACTGCTGTACACTGCCGACGCCCCGCCGGAGTTGTCGGACCACGAAACCCTCCGCATCACGCATCGCCGGGCCGAGACCATACCCGACGCCGTGCTGAAACGGGCGCACTCGTGGGCGCACCGCAACAACTTTCTGCACAGCTTCTTTAAGCCGCTGTACCGCTGAACGGCGTATCCTCTGAACGGCGTATCCTCTCGGTATGGCAGGGCGGGATGCTCGGATGAATACCGCTGGCCCGCCGTTAGCGCCTACGCTGGCGGAGCGGGTTATTCGGCGGCGGATTGCGCGGCGTGGGCCGGTTACTTTTGCGGAGTATATGGGCCTGGCCCTGTACGGCTCCGGCGGTTATTACACGCGGGCCGACTATTCGCCGCTGGACGATTACTACACCAGTCCGCAGGTGCATCCGGCTTTTGGCGCGCTGCTGGCGGTGGCTTTGTTTCGCTGCTGGGCGCTGCTGGGGCGGCCCGTGCCGTTTGTGGTGGTTGAACCCGGCGCGGGGGACGGGCTGCTGTGCCGGGATATTCTGGCCGCCGCCGCTTACTTGCCCGATGGGTTTGCCAGGGCTGTCCGGTATGTTGCCGTTGACGTCCGGCGCGGCGCGGGGTGGGAGTCGGGTTTGGGCAATGTGCGGCGGGTTACTGGGGATGCTTTGCGTTTGCCGGTGCGGGCGGGTGTTGGATGTGTCATATCTAACGAATTGCTGGATGCTTTGCCGGTGCACCGGGTGCGGATGGAGGGTGGGCGTTTGCGGGAGTTGTACGTGGACATTGCGCCGGATGTTGCCGATGGCTATGAGGGCGCTCTGGTGGAGCGGGCGGGGGAGCCGTCAACGCCGGCGCTGGCCGGGCGGCTGTCGGAGGCCGGCGTTGCGCTGGTTGAGGGGCAGACTGCTGAGCTGTGCATCCGGTACGATGATTGGGCGCAGTCGGTGGCTGGGGCGCTGTCGTCGGGGTTTGTTATCACTATTGACTACGGACGGGCGGCCGCCGACCTTTACGATTCGGCACAGCGTCCGGATGGTTCGCTGGTGACGTATCGTAATCACGTCCAAACCGATGCGCCACTGTGGGATGCCGGGCGGCAGGATATTACCGCGCAGGTTGATTTCACGTCGGCGCAGCGGGCGGGTGAACGGGCCGGTTTGACTACCGTCGGCAACGTTGCGCAGGGGTGGCTGTTGCAGCGGTTGGGGCTGCAAACGCTGCGCCGCAAGGGGCCGCCGGCATCGGGTATGGCCGGCGGCTGGCAAACGCTGGCGCCGGACGCGTCCGGTGGGCTGCCCGAATTTTTGCCGGACGGATTTGACGGCGGCGGATTAGATGCCGGTTCCGACGCAAGCCGGGCTTGGCTAACGGCCTTGACGCATCTCATCCGTCCCGGCGGCTTGGGCGATTTCCGGGCGCTGGTGCAGGCGAAAGGGCTGCCGGCGAGCGTGGCGGCGCAAGCGCTGTCGTGGCTGGAACAATCCGATGAATCAGATTCTTACAGCCCGGCAGCGCTGGCGGGGCTGATACCGCCGGGTGCGCTGCGTTTGGGGGCGGGCCGGGTTTTTTGACTGCGGCGGCGGCGGGCTTACTCGGCGTTGGGGTGGGTGGTGATGAAGCGGGCGGCGCGGTCGGGGTCGACTTGGGGGGCGCGGACTTCTACGCCGGCTTGTTCCTCTTGCAGGCGCACGGTGCTGCTGCTGTCGGCGTTGCCCCAGCCCCGGTTCATCGCCGTTAGCGAGATTTGCTGCGCCAGGGTGGACATGGGCATCGGCACGTCGTACTCGCGGGCCAGTTCGGTGGCCAGGGAGATGTCCTTGTGGGCCAGATTGAGGGCAAAGCTGGCCGGCTCGTACTCGCCCTGGAACATCGTGCGTACCAATCCCTCGTGCAGGAATGACATACGGCCCAGCGCGCCGCGCCGCACACATTCCCACAGGGGTTCGGGGTCAACGCCGGCCTTGACGCCCAGGGTCAAGCCCTCGGCGATGGCCTGGCGGACGCTGTGTCCAATCATGTTGTGCACCAGCTTGGCCACGCTGCCGGCGCCGATTTCGCCGGCGTAAAACACCTTGTCGCCAAAGGCGTCCAGTACGGGCTTGATGCGGTCGAATATCTCCCGGTCGCCGCCAACCATCACGGCCAGATTGCCGGACGCCGCGCCGGTCTTGCCGCCGCTTACCGGGGCGTCCAGGACGTGGGCGCCCTTGGCCCGGAATCGGGGTTCAATCTCCCGGATTAGCGTGGGGCGGCTGGACGACAAGTCAATGTACACCGCGCCGGGACGGATGCCCTCCAGCACGCCGGATGCGCCCAGCGATACGGTTTCAACTTCGTAGGGGCCGGGCAGAGAGGTAAAAGTTACGTCGCTGGCGGCGGCAACTTCGGCGGGGGTGTTGGCGAGGCGGGCGCCGCCCTCCAGGAGGGGCAGGGCCGCTTCCTCGCGCAGGTCATAGACGACCATGGGGTAGCCGGCGCGCTGGATGTTGGCGGACATACCGCCGCCCATGTTGCCCAATCCGATAAATCCTACCGTTTCCATACTGTACAGTCACTCCATTGCAGGTTGATTGCGGGGAGTATAACACCGGGGGGAACGCCGGCCATTTCGGGATAGCTCAGCGTTTCGCAGTCAGCCCCATCTATTGGCAAGTTCCGTTATCGGCAAGTTCCGTTTTGGCTGTTTTGTCATATAATGTATTGCCGGCGTTATGCCGGCGCTGGAAACGCCCGACTGCGAAACTTGCCAACCGGCATCAATCAAGGAGCATCCCCAATGGCCGACGAATTTGTGAAAGTTGCCTCACTCAGCGACATCCCGCCCGGCGATATGGTATCGGTTACGGTGGGGGCGGATGAGGTTTTGCTGGTGAACCTGGATGGCGACCTGCACGCCTGCGATGACATTTGCAGCCACGCCTACGCCAACCTGTCGGAGGGCGACCTGGAGGAGGGCGAGATTGTTTGCCCGCTGCACGGCGCCGTCTTTGACGTTGCCAGCGGCAGGCCGGTTACCCCGCCGGCTACGGAGGCTCTGCGCAAGTTCGCAATCCGCGTTGACGGCGACGACGTTATGGTGGGGCCGGTTATCGCGGCGGATGACTAGCCGGCTGCGGATGCTTGCGCCAAACCGTCTGCACTACCTCATCGAGATTCTTCGCTGCGCTCAGAATGACATTGTGGGGTTGCCGCTTACTCCGGGAAGCCCCAGGCGGATTGGGGCCAGTAGATTGCCCATACTTTGCCGATGATGTGGCCGGCGGCCAGCGGGCCCCAGTGCCGGGAATCCTGGCTGCCGGTGCGGTTGTCGCCGAGGACGAAGTACTCGTCGGTTTGCAGCCGTATCGGGTGCATATCGGTGCGGCCGATGGCGTCGAGGTAGGGTTCGTGGAGGGTGGCGCCGTTGATGCTTACTTCGCCGTCGGTGATGGCTACGGTATCGCCGGGTTCGCCGATGATGCGTTTGACGAACTGGCGCTGGGGGTCTCCGGGGTAGTCAAACACGATGACGTCGCCGCGGGCCGGGGGGCGCATTACGTAGATTTGGTCCGGGGCCCGGGGCTGCCAGAAGGGGATGATGCGGCCCGCGCGGGCGGTGTCCAGCTGGAAGTACACCAGCTTGTCCACCATCAGGTAGTGGCCAGGCAGCAGGGTGGGGCGCATACTGGAGCCCTCAACGCGGAAGTTGACCAGCGCAAACTGGATGGCGACAAAAACCGCCACCCCAATCAGCGCAGCCTCAACAAGTTCACGCAGCCAACTGCGGTCGTTCATAATCTCCGGGCGTTAGCAACGCCAAGTCGGGTTAGCCTGATTGCCCATCCTAATCCACCCGTCCTATTCTAGCAGTATGGCGGCAGGATTTTGTATGGCGTTGCGATGTCTGTGATGGGTGGAAAGGGGCGAGGGTTGGGGTTGGGTGCGCTAGACATTGCTGGCGCTAGTGGTTATCATCCTTGCAACAGGGTATCAGTGAACAGGTTAGCCGCGCCGCACGCGCCAGGGGTAGGGCGGCTGCGCCAGGAGGGTGGCGATGGTTGCCGTTGCCAGCGAATCTACCGATCTTATTGGCCGGGTGTCGGAGTACGTTGACGAGCCGGGCCAGCTGGGCAAGATACAGGACGCTTACGAGTTTGCGGCCCGGAGCCACGACGGACAGCGGCGGCTGTCGGGGGAGCCGTACATCGTCCATCCGCTGGCGGCCGCCGTGATACTGGCCGACTTGCACCTGGACCCGGATACCATCATCGCCGCTTTGCTGCACGACGTCGTTGAGGATTGCGGCGTTACGCTGGACGAACTGGAACGGCGCTTTGGCAAAGACGTAGCCCGTCTGGTGGACGGCGTCACCAAGCTGACCAGGGTTGATTACCGTCCTCGGCCGCACCCGCTGGCCGCCGATAACGACGTGGAGAATCTGTACGCCGAAAGCCTGCGCAAAATGCTGGTGTCAATGGCGGAGGACATCCGCGTGGTGCTGATTAAGCTGGCCGACCGGCTGCACAATATGCGGACGCTGGACGCGCTGCCGGAGGACAAACGACGGCGCATCGCTCAGGAAACTCTGGACGTTTATTCGCCGCTGGCCCATCGGCTGGGCATCTGGGAGTTGAAATGGCAGCTGGATGATTTGGCGTTTCGTCATCTGAACGAGGCCCGGTATCGGGAGCTGTCGCGGATGCTGGCGGTGCGGCGTTCGGAGCGGGAAACCTACGTTGCCCAGGTAGCCGTCCATCTGAGCGACGAGTTGGCCGTCAACGGGCTGAACGCAGAGGTTAGCGGGCGGCCCAAGGGGATTTACTCCATCCATAACAAGATTGAGAAATATGCCGCTGAGGGGAAAGAACTCGGCGATATTTATGACCTGTACGCGCTGCGGGTGATTGTGGATGACGTTGCCGACTGCTACAAGGCGCTGGGGATTGCGCACCGGATGTGGAACCCGATGCCCGGGCAGTTTGACGACTATATCGCCACGCCGAAAAAGAACCTGTACCAGTCGCTGCATACCACCGTGATTTGCGACGGCGGGCATCCGCTGGAGGTGCAGATTAAGACTGCGGAGATGCACCGCATCGCCGAGTACGGCGTGGCGGCGCACTGGCGCTACAAGGAACGGGCGGGGGCGAACGGCAGCAGCGAGCGGTTTGAGGAGCGGATGACCTGGCTGCGGCAGCTGCTGGAATGGCAGCGGGAAACGCCGGACACCAACGAGTTTCTGGAGTCGGTGCGGGAGGATTTGTTCCACGACCAGGTTTTTGTGTACACGCCGAAAGGCGACATTATGGAGCTGGCGGCCGGGGCTACGCCCATAGATTTTGCCTACAAGATTCACACCGATTTGGGGCATCGCATCTCCGGGGCCAAGGTCAACGGACGGCTGGTGTCGCTGGACTCGCCTTTGCAGAACGGAGATACGGTTGAGGTGGTGGCGGGCAAGACGGGGCGGGGGCCGTCCCCGGACTGGCTGAATCCGTCGCGGGGGTACGTGGCGACGAACAGCGCGCGGCAGAAGATTCGGTCGTGGTTCAACCGGCAGGCCCGCAGCGCCAACGTGACGCGGGGGCGGGAGCTGCTGCGGCGGGAGATGCACCGGATGGGGCTGAAGCTGGGCGACCGGGAAGTGCTGGCGTTGTGCCGGTACGAAACGATGGAAGACCTGCTGGCCGCGCTGGGCTCCGGCGAGCTGAGCGACTCCGCACTGTCGCACCGGCTGACGCAGCTGCGAGGCGGCGCCGAAGACGACCACTGGATGCCGCGCATGACCGGCAAGGTGCCGCTGGACAGCCCGTCGTCGGGTATCACGGTGCTGGGCGTGGGCGACTTGCTGACGCGAATTGCGGCTTGTTGCAGTCCGATACAAGGGGATGCCATCCTCGGGTTTGTTACCCGCTCACGGGGGGTTAGCGTCCATAAAGCCGAATGTATCAACGTGCGGAACGAGGACGAAAAGGAGCGGCTGGTGCCGGTGTCGTGGGGGCAAAAGCAGGAGCTTTACCCGGTGCGCTTGCGCATCGAGGCCATCGACCGGGTAGGGCTGCTGCGGGACGTTACTACCAAGGTGTCGGAGGACAAAATCAACATTGCGTGGGTGGTGACGCGGGAGAACGCGGACGCTACCGTTAGCATGGAACTGACGATACACATTACCGGGCTTACCGAATTGAACCGGGTATTCTCCCGGATAGAGGGCATCCGGGGGGTGACGTCGGTAAGCCGGGTGACCAGCAGCCCGCTGCGGCAAACTGCGCCCTGAACGTACTGCGCCGGCTACTCCAGCCAGCCGTTCCAAAAGGCGTAGAACGCGGCCGCCGCTGCTATCACGAGTACCGCCGCCGTCCACCAGAGCAGGCGGCGCAGGGGGAAACCCCGGCGGCGGCCGCGCCGTTGGTCGGCGCGGTAATCCCAGGGGCGCTGGCGCTGGTTGCCGCCTTGCCAGACTCCGAGGCGGCGGCGTTTGGCGTGGGCCTGGGCTTCGGGGAAGCCGAGTTCCCGGCCGCCGTAGCGTTGGTACCAGTAGGCCATACCGGATTGCACCATTGTCAGGTTGACTAGTTCCTGGCGTCCCCGGCGGCGGCGGTAGAGCAGGCCGACTTGCCGGCCGTAGCGGTCGCGGTTGACGACGGCCAGGCGGATGCGGCCGCGGCCGAGCAGAGAGGCCAGTTGGGCCCGGGATTCTGCGCCGAAAGGCTGGGCCAGTTCCGGGGCGTCAATGGCATACAGGCGCACCGGGAAGGGGCGGCGGAGAAAGCTGAACAGGCCGGAGTACCTGACCTCGACGGAATCGCCGTCAACGACCCGCCGGACTGAAACCCGCCGCGTTTGCGCCAATTTATCCGCTCACACCGATGGGCAGTCTTATACCGTTAGGGGCGTGTCCTCCCGGTTGGCCCATTCGCCCATGGAGGCGTCGTAGTTGCGGGCGTTCTCGAAACCGACGAGGCGGAGTACGAAGTTGCCGTGCGCCGCACGGATGCCGGCCTGTCAATAGGAATAGGCGGTTTTGTCGGGGGTGATGCCGTGTTCGGCGAGGATGCGGCGGATTTCGGCGGCGGGCTTGAACATATGGGTGTGCCGGTCCATCAGATGGAACCATTCCAGGTGGGCGGCGCCGGGGACGTGTCCGGGGCGTTGATTGGGGTAGTTCTGCGCCGTGCCGTCCCACTCGGCGTCGCTGCGGACGTCCCACACTACTACGTTGTCCAGGGTGCAGGCGGCCTTGAGCGCATCGCCGGTGACGATGTAGGACGCGTCGGCCTGGGGGGTGAAAGTTACGGCGGCGGCGGGCTTGGGGCGGTCGAAACTTACGGTTTGGCCGGCGGCAACCCAGCGCCGCCAGCCGCCGTTGAGCACCATAACGCTGCGGTGGCCGTAGTAGTTGAACACCCACCACATCCGCGCCGACGTGAGGCCCTGGGCGTGGTCGTAGGTGACGACGGTGGTAGCGTCGCCGATGCCCATGCCCTCGGCCATGGCCTTGAACTGGGCCGGGGTCATTACGTGGCGGCGGCCGGTGTCGGGGTCTTTGGCCCAGTTGTCGGGAACTATTACGGCGCCGGGGATGTGGCCGCGCTGCCAGGCGTCGTTGTTGTTGCAGTCGAGGACGACTACGTTGGGGTCGTCCAGATGGGCGGCAACCCAATCGGGGTCGGTCAGGTATTCGGGATGGGCGTAGGCGTCGGGGGAAGTCATGGGGTGTCTCCTGAATGGGGTATCTCATCAGAGGATTACATGAGAGGATTAGGCGTAGGGCGGATTGTAGGGGGGAACCGGCTGGCGGGTCAACGGGCTAGTGTCACTGCCGGGCGCGGTCATTCGGCAGCATCGGCAGCATCGGCAGCATCGGCGGCGATGGAGAGGCCGTCGATGAATTGGAGGTTGGGGATTTTGTTTAGTTCGGCGGGGGGCATTGCCAGTTTGGCGGAGCGGCTGCCGGCGCCTAGTATGACGTAGTCCATTTCGAGGAGGCGCCGGTCGGCGTAGATGGGGAGGTTGTCGGGGAGGGCGAGGGCGGTTACGCCGCCAATCATCATGCCGGTTACGGTGCGGGTTTCGTCGGGGTCGGCGAAGGAGGCGCGGGAGACGCCCATGAGCCGGCGGACGCGTCGGTTGACGTCGAGGCGGTCGCTGGCGCGGACGATGCAGGCGGCGTAGGCGGCGGGGCCGCGCTTGCTGGCGACGACGATGGTGTTGGCAGAGTGGGGCAGGTCGTAGCCGTACTCGGCGCAAAAGTCGGCGGTATCGCCAAATTGGGGGTCAATGGCAATCCATTCCCAACCGGCGATGGACAGATGGGACAGGGCGGCGCGCACGCGCTGTTCCATAGCGGCGCTGGCGGCGGCGTCATCAGTTATGCTCATTGTCGGTTACCCCAGGGTTAGCGTGGCGTCGGCGAGGCAGACGAGTTCGTCGCGCTGGTTGACGCCCCGGATGCGGCATTGGGCTTTGCGCTGGCCGTAGAGATTGCCGCCGGCGCCGGTGATTTCGCCCCGGAAGGTTACGACGTCGCCGGCGCGGAACGGGGTGATGGCCCGCATCAGCAGGCTGCCGCCGTTGTAAAGGGCCAGGGGCGAAAAGTTGAGGCCGAGAAAGCGGTCGACGTAGGACAGGGTGGCCGGGCCGGCGTTGACGGCGCCGCCAAAGATGTTTTGGCGGGCGAATTCCTCGTCGGTGTGGATGTTGCTGGGGCTGGGGCGTCCGGCCAGACGCTGGGCGTTTTTGCGCAGGATGTTCTCGGTGGTTTCGCCGACGGCCAGGGTGCGGGGCAAGGGGGTTCCTACTTTGGCATCGTGCCACGTGAGGAATTGGGCCGGGTTCGGCACGGCGTCGGTGTCCGGTCGTATGGCGGCGGCGGGGTTGCCGGCGGGTGCGGCGCGCTGGCCGCTGGCGTATTCAAAGATGCAGGTGTAATCGTAGCTGGCGACGACGGCGCCGGCGGCGTCAAAGGCGGAGACGCGAAAAGTGACGAACTTGCTGCCCCGGCGTTCGTATTTGTCGTGAACGCGGCGGGTGGCAGTGATGGTTTCGCCGGCGTGAACCGGGCGATACCAGCGCAGTTCGCACTTGGCGAAAGGCGTTTGGCGGCGGGCGGCGGTTGACCGCTCCTGGGCGACAAAGCCGTTGGCGGCGGCGATTTCCTCGCGCAGCAGGGGGGCGTAGGTAAGGGCCATGGTGGGCATGGCCATCAGGGGCGCGGCGCCGGGGCCGGCATTGGGGCCGGCGTTGGGCATCCGGTAGCGGGGGTCGGGGTTCTGGGCGCAGGCGGCGTATTCGCCAACGTCGGCATCGGAGATGACAACGCGGGTTTCGCCGCCGGACTGCCCTTTGCGAACCGCGTCGTAAGTCCACAGCCGTTCGGTTTGGGTAACGTTCTGCTGGGTCATCGTGGAACCTCCTGTCGACAAGCAGCACAATTATACCCGCTTGCGGGGTGGGCCGGTATGACGGGAGGGCGCGCAATGAGCGGAGGATAACGGGGGGTGCGCGGCTGTACGGTGGCATGATGGATTCTCCGTTGTATCGGGCGGGTGTGGTATCGGACTATCGGTATCGGGTGGTTCGGTTTGGATTTGGTGTTGGTTGTCGGAGATTCAAGTCGTTGTCAGCCCTTACGGCCGGAAGGTTTTTACGCAACTATTACGGACCTTCATTTTACGTGTCCTGCCCTTTGGGGGAGCAGCGCGCGGGCTGAAGCTCGATACCCTGCGGAGTACCGCCCACGCCGTGGATGCGTCGATGGGTCGGCCTGGCCGATTGCGATTTGGATGCTGACGGGGTGGCCGTGGTGACTTGAATCTCCGGCGGTTGTGCTAGCGGTGGGGTTTGACCGATTTGCCCGATATGGTTATTATGGCGAACGAACGTGCAGTTGGCAAGTGGGCGGTGTCATTGATTTTTGGGATTTGGCGGGGATTTGGAGGCAGGGGGGTGCCGCTGGGGGAAATGATTTCCCCCAGACCCCCTCAGATGGTGACGATTGGTTGGTTGCCTATTGGGGCGGGGTGTGTTAGGCTGGTTGGCGATGAATGCAGATTGACTGGATGAATTGGGAACGAATGGAAAGGGAAAGGGTTGACAACGGGTAATGTTGGACGCTGACGTTAAGCAACGAATCATCGCGGAATATCGCACCCACGAACTGGATACCGGCTCTACCGAGTTGCAGGTAGCAATGCTTACCGAGCGCATCCGGCAGGTTACGGACCATCTCCGCACACACCGCAAGGACGTGCACTCCCGGCGGGGGCTGGTTACGATGGTGTCCAAGCGGCGGCGGCTGCTCAATTTTCTGAGCCGGGAGGACGTGGGACGCTATCAGAGTTTAATCGGGCGGCTGGGCCTGCGCCGGTAAAGTCGGCGGCGGCCTGGCGTCCGGATGGTTGCAATCTGCTCGGAACGGGGCGTTGAGCGGCGTTTGCGCCGGGCGGGAAAACGCCGGGGCAGGGCCGGTTCGGGTCAAATCCGCAACGCCGGCGGGCACTACACGGGCGGTCGTTATCTCTGAAAAAAAGCAATCCGCCGGCGCTGACGGGATTAGCGCACGTAGCGCTGCAATCTGAACGCAATCTGCCGGCGTAAGGCCCATAGTCCGGCCCAAAAAAAGGTCGTGGCGCCCGACGTTGATTTATGGACGGGCAATCTACTGACGGCAAACACTAAACGTAACAAACCCGATACCGGAGGAGGGGCAGAGAGAGCCGGACGGGGAACCGCTGAGAAGGCGGGAACGGCGGGCCGAAATCCGCAACGCAAGAGACACGAAACGGAACGAGAGAGGTAGAAAATACTCCTGTTATGACGACTACTGACGCTATTAGCGCACTGATGAACCCCTTTGCCGTGGACGGCGATATAGGCGGGCAGCCGATTGTGATGGAAACGGGGCGGCTGGCGCAGCAAGCCCACGGCGCGGTTACCCTGACCTGCGGCGATACCATCGTACTGGCCACCGCCGTGATGTCCGAACAAGCCCGGGAGGGCATTGACTTTTTGCCGCTGACCGTTGAGTTTGAGGAGCGGCTTTACTCGGTAGGCAAGATTCCGGGCAGCTTTTTCCGACGGGAAGGGCGGCCGGGCACCGAGGCTATTCTGTCGGCGCGGCTTACCGACCGCAGCATCCGGCCGCTGTTTCCCAAGAGCCTGCATAACGAAGTGCAGGTTATCATCACCACGCTGTCGGTGGACGAGAACCACCCGCCGGAAACGCTGGGGATGGTAGCGGCGTCGGCGGCGCTGTCGCTCAGCCAGATACCCTTTGCCGGGCCAATCGGCGCCTGCCGCATCACCTGGGACGGCGGCGACGATTACCGCATCAACGCCGGGTACAAGGACGCGGCGGCGGCGCGGCTGAACATGGTCGTGGCCAGCAACCGGGACGCCATTATGATGGTGGAGTCCGGCTCCGTGGAGGTTGCGGAGGAGGTCATTCTGGAGGGCATCCGGCTGGCCCACGAGAGCAACGTGCAGACCATTGAGCTGATTGACCAGCTGGTGGCCGAGCGGGGCAAGGAGAAAATCGTTGTCTCCGAGGATTACTCGGCGGCGCAGGAATGTGAAACGCGGGTTGACGCGCTGGTGAACGGGCGGATTGCCGAGGTGCTGGAGGGCAACTCGTTCAAGAGTGAGCGGGACGCCAGCCTGGACGCGGTGGAGTCGGAGATTGCGGCGCAGCTGTCCGATGACTACTCGGCCGGCGCCGTTGCCGGTGCGTTCAAGAATCTGGTCAAGGGACAGGTACGCAGCCGGATTTTGGACCGGAAAGTGCGGCCCGACGGTCGGGGTCTGGACGAAATCCGTCCGATAACGTGCAGCGTGGGGGAACTGCCCCGGGCGCACGGCAGCGGGCTGTTCACGCGGGGTCAAACGCAGGTGCTGTCGGTGGCTACGCTGGCGTCGCTGACGATGAAGCAGACGCTGGACACGGTGGGGCCGGACAACACCAAGCAGTTTATGCACCACTACAACTTCCCGCCGTACAGCGTGGGCGAGGCGCGCCGGGTAGGTTCGCCGGGCCGCCGGGAGATTGGCCACGGGGCATTGGCGGAACGGGCCATCCTGGCCGCGCTGCCACCGGATGACGAGTTCCCCTACACGCTGCGGGTGGTCAGCGAAGTGCTGGCGTCCAACGGGTCAACGTCAATGGGCAGCGTGTGCGGGTCGTCGCTGGCGCTGATGGACGCGGGCGTGCCGCTGCGGGCGCCGGTGGCCGGCATCGCCATGGGGCTGATTACCGATGACGCCGACGGGCAGTACGCCATCCTGAGCGACATCCAGGGGATTGAGGACTTTCTGGGCGACATGGACTTCAAGGTTGCCGGCACCGAGGCCGGCATCAACGCCTTGCAGATGGACGTCAAGATTGACGGCCTGACGCAGGAATTGCTCAGCGAGGCGCTGGAACAGGCGCGGGTGGGCCGGCTGCACATCCTGGATCGGATGGCGGAGGCCATCACCGAGCCGCGCGTGCAGATGAGCCGGTACGCGCCCAAGCTGGTGCGGATGCAGATTCCGGTAGATAAAATCGGCGCGCTCATCGGGCCGGGAGGCCGGGTCATACGCGGCATCCAGGAAGAAACGGGCTGCTCAATTGACGTGTCGGACGACGGTTCGGTGACGATTGGTTCCAACGACCAGGCGATGATTGAACTGGCGTCCAGCCGGGTGGACGGGCTGACCCGCAGCCCGGAGGTGGGCGACATCATCACCGGCAAGATTACCCGCACGACTAACTTCGGCGTGTTCGTCGAGCTGACGCCGGGCGGCAAAGACGGGCTGGTGCGGAACGAAGAGCTGGGCGACCTGGCCAACGACGACATCGGGATGGGCCAGGAAATCACGGTGATGATTCACGAGATTGACCACATGGGCCGCATCAATATGTCGCGGCGGGCGCTGATGGGCGACACCGAACCGGCGCCGCCCCGCCCGGAACGCAGCGGCTTTGGCGACCGGGGCGGTGACCGCGGCGGACGCGGAGGCTACGGTGACCGGGGCGGCGATCGTGGTGGTGACCGGGGTGGTCGGGGCGGTTACGGCGGCGGCGGCGATCGCGGCGGTGACCGGGGTGGTGACCGCGGCGGACGCGGTGGTTACGGCGGCGGTGGCGGTGGTGGTGACCGCGGCGGGCGTGGCGGCTACGGCGGCGGTGGTGGCGGCGGCGGTGACCGGGGACGCAGCGGCGGCGGTGGCGGCGGAGGCGGTGGTCGTGGTGGCTACGGTGACCGGGATCGGGGGCCGCGCGGCGGCGGTGGTGGCAGCGGCGGCGGTGACCGGGGCCGGGGCGGCTACGGCGGCGGTGGCGGTGGTGAGCGGGGGCGCGACGGTGACCGGGATCGCAACTCGATGCTGGGCAGCGAGCCCGGCGATCGGGACCGGGGCGGGCGGCGTCCGCCGAACCGGGACGCCGGACGCGGCAACCCCTCCGACCGGCGGTTCCTCGGCGGCGGTGGTGGTGGCGGCGGACGCCGCTAACCGTTAGCGACGGGCCGAAACTTGCCCCGCTCCCCGTTTGTTTGGGGAGCGGGGCGAATTATTGCTCGTTGTGCGCCAGCAGCGACGGCGGTTCGGTTGGCGGGTTAGAAGGTTGCGATGGGGTTGACGGGGGAGCCGGTGGCGTTGTGCCAGCGCAGGGGGGCGACGGTGAACATGAACTCCCAGCGGTTGAGGCGGCGGCAGACGGGGGCGACTTCGTCGAAGTTGGCGGCGTCGATGAGCCAGAGGCCCATGCCGACGATGCCTACTTTGTGAATGGGCAGGCCGACGTAGGGGTACTCGCTGGGGGCAACGTCCCACGAGGCGTCGCAGGCGGCGATGGAGATGCCGCGCTCCCGCAGCCAGGGCAGGGTTTCGGCGTGCAGGCCGGGGCGTCCATCGGCGGCGCTGGGCGGGCCGACTTGCTGACGGCGCCGGTACCAGCCCAACCGGACCAGCAGGGCATCGCCCTCGGTGACGCGCACACTCTGGGCGGCTTCGGCGGCCTCCAGGTCGGCGGTGAACACCGGCTCGCCGGCCTCCAGCCAGTCCTTGCCCTTGACGGCGGCGATGTCCAGCAGGACGCCGCGCGTTACGACGCCGTTGCGCACGGCATCGATGGCGCCGGCGCCGGCTTTCTGGGCGTTGTTGACGAGGCGTGCGTCCTTGCCGTTGTACATCTTGCCGTTCCAAAACTGGTGGCAGAGGCTGTCCAGGTGGGTGACGGTGAGGCCGTGAAAGGATACGCCAATGAAGTCGCTGGCGCCGCCGCCGCCCTCCGCCGGGGCGGATTCGCCGGTGGAGACCATGTAGTGCAGGGGCGGGATGCTGGTGACGTCGGGGGCGATTTCAGGCACCAGCAGGCGGGAGCAGGTAACGGTAATGCCCTCGGTGACGGTGGCAACAGCCTGCTTGCGCTTGGCCTCGGTAATGAGATTCAGCGTGCCCAACTCATCATCGGCACCCCAACGGCCCCAATTGCTCAGCGAATCAAACCAGGCCAGAACTTCGGATTCGGTGGGGATGGTTGGCGTAGTCATTGGTTTCCTCCGTGATGGCTGGAATATCGTGATTAGTTAGCGGGGGGATTGAGCGAGGCCAGGCATTGACTTTCGATGAAGTCGATTACCTCAACACATTTGGGGAGGTATTGCTTTACGTTATCTACCGAGATTGTCGACGGGGCACCGTGCGCGATTTTATTACGGTTTTCCATTATCGTATCTAAGGCAACGTTGCGATTCTGAAGCCTAATGAAATTGCGCAATTCTCTGCCCCAATCCCGATTAAATGACCGGGCAGTTACGATAAAACGGTCAGCATTCGGATTAGTAATGCGCTCTATATGCCTGCTAGTATAGCCGGCGACGTCAGGATTAGCGGATTTATCCACATAGTCTTTATAAACCGCTTGGAGGGCGTTTTCTACAAAACCGGCCGCTACGATGCAAGTATAGCGTCCCCAATGACCTTGCACGGCGGGATCGGTTATTGGTACTGATAAAAGGTCGTTTATCTGCTGCAACTGATTTTGGAGAGAGGTGTTTTGCATTATATGCTCCCAAAAAGAGCAGCGGCCTTGCCCATACGGGTACGGACAGAATCCTCGCGGGCCGTGCCGCCGGAAACGCTGGCAAGGTATTCTGCGTCCTGAAGCAAGGAGTGATGCACGTCTTTGACGGCTTTAATTTTCGGGAACACGGCCTGTTGCATACGGCAGGCCAACGCTACGGACATAGAGTCAAAGACGGCAGCGTTCAATTGACGACCGTTTTCGGTACGAAAGGCTTTCCGGCCCAAAGCAGCGTTAAACATTTGCATAGTTTCAGCAAATAGATTTGCGCCGTTTTGCAGAAACGCATTGTCAGGGTTGCGATTGGATTCAGCGAAATCGTTGAGGAAACCCAGCATCGGGCGTTTATATCCCCCGGATTGCAGATACAGCGCCCAAAAGCGCAATATCAACTCCTGGTCTTTTTGCCGGGGATGCGGCGGCCCGAATATGTCTCGCCAATCCTGATTCCGGTTGAGTTCCCTGATGTTGTCCAGTAGTGGGCCACGATATATTGCCTGCCGGATTTCCTGCGGCGTTAGTTGTTGGCCGGCGCTGTTGAGACGCTGGAAAATATGGAATACGCTACTCATACCCTCTTCTGGGAACAGCTGCCGGGTAGTGGTAGCATGAAGCAAAGAGTTGTCGAGGCGGCGTCGGTCGGGCTGGCGTAGTTCAGGATATGTTTTCCCCTCGAAGGCCTCGTCAACGCCTTGCAATGCGAACTTGGTTGCTTTTCCCGCGACGCCGGCAAGGCCGGTGATTTCACCACCGTAAAAAAATTGCAGTGTTCTCAGCCGTTGGTTGCCGTCTATGACCATCAGTTTTTCCGTTTCCGGCTCCGTAGTGAGGAATATGCCCGGAACAGGGAGGCCCAGCAGCAGGGATTCAATGAATTGTGATGCTTGCTTTTGCGTCCATACGAATCCGCGCTGGAAATCGGGAACGAATATGTCGCCGTCATTGATGCGACGCACTAACCCGGCAACGTCGAAATCTACGCCAAAGCTGGTGATGCGGTAGCTCACAGATTCGGGGATGTCGTCTTCGGCATCATCGTGGACATTGGGGTCGGCTGTGATGCCAGCGTTGCGAATTTTCGGTTCCAGCTCATTAGCAGTGGTCATTTTACCGTTCCTCCCCGCCGGATATTCACCAGTATAGCAGGTGGTTAGGCTTCGCGGAGGCGGCGGGACAACAGGCATAGGAATGCTGCTATTGAGCCGCCTATGCCCAGGGTTAGGGCGGTTAGGGGGGCGCCGGCTTGGGTTACCATCCAGCCGTTTAGCGCGCTGGCGGGGAGGAGGGCCTGGATGGAGAGTACGCGCATTCCTCCCATGCGGCCCCGGTATTCGGGGTCGGAGTTGCCCATTAGTACGGTTGTTACCAGTACCAGGGAGGCGGCGCGGCCGATGCCGGTCAGGACTTTTATGGCCAGTAGTATTGCCAGCACTGCCGTGAAGGGGAGTAGGCCGGGGAGGGTTATTATGCTGATGGCGAATAGTATCATTGAGGTGTGCCAGCCGTTGACGGCCCAGACCAGCCACCAGCCCCGCCGGTGGGAGCCGGGGCCGAGGGCGCTGCCTAATCCGGCTACGACCAATGCGCCGATTACGGCGCCGGCGCCCATTGCGCCGTTGAGCAATCCTAGCACCTCAGGGCCGGAGTTCAGCGTATCTTTGACGAAAATGGGCATCAGGGCGTTGGTGAAGGGGAAGCCGGTTATGTGGTATAGCACCGAAATCAGCAGCGCCATAAACAGCTCTTTGCGATGCCAGACGTGGCGCATTCCGCTGGCTACCTGGATGATGGTTTCGCGGGGCGTGGCGAGGCGGCCGGCGGTGCTGTTGCGCGCGCGCACTTGCAGGGCCAGGGCGGCGCCGACGAGGTACAGGGCGCCGATAAATCCGAACAGGCCGGCCGGCGTTAGCGGGGTGAACAGGAAACCGGCGGCGACGGGGCCGACGAACTGCATCAGGTTTTGCCCGAATCCGAGCAGCGCAACGGCGTTGTTGAGGCGGTCGGGCGGCACGCTGTCAATAATCAGCGCGTCGGCGACGGGCCATTCGATGGTGCGGAACATACCGCCGCCGATGACGATGACGAATATCATCCAGACTTGCAGTCCGTCGAACAGCAGCAGGAACATCAGAAGGAAGGCCATGGCTGCCGCGACGGTGTGGCTGGCGGCCATCAGCAGATGGCGGGGGCGGCGGTCGATGATGGCGCTGGTGAACAGGGAGACGAACGCCAGGCCGAAGTGGGCGGAGCCGGCCAGCCCGACCAGCAGGGGGTTGCCGGTGAGTTCCAGCACCAGCCAGAGCACGGCGATGAGCTCCATCCGGAGCCCGGCCATGGCGATGTTGCTGGAAACCCAGACCAGCCTAAAATCGCGCAAGCGGAAAGACCCAAAGGTTTCCGTCACGCGGGTGCTCAGACGTGTGTCCAACTGCCTAGTCCTCCCTCGCAAACCAGCCTCGCAAACCGGCGCCGATTATAGCACCGGCCGGGTGCGTGATACGATACGGTGGTCAGGCTTCGCGGAGGCGGCGGGACAGCAGGCAGAGGAATACTGCTATTGAGCCGCCGATGCCTAGCGTCAGGGCGGTCAGGGGGGCGCCGACTTGGGTTACCATCCAGCCGTTTAGCGCGCTGGCCGGGAAGTGGGCCTGGATGGAGAGTACCCTCATTCCGCCCATGCGGCCCCGGTATTCGGGGTTGGAGTTGCCCATCAGGACGGTCATTACCAGTACCAGTGAGCCGGCGCGGCCGATGCCGGTTAGCACTTTGATGGCCAGCAGTATGGCCAGCACTGCGGTGAAAGGGAGCAGGGCGGGGAGGGTTATTACGCTAATGGCGAACAGTATCATTGAGGCGTGCCAGCCGCCGTTGACGGCCCAGACCAGCCACCAGCCTTGCCGGTGGGAACCGGGGCCGATGGCGTTGCCCAATCCGGCTACTACCAATGCGCCGATGACGGCGCCGGCGCCCATTGCGCCGTTGAGCAATCCTAGCACCTCCGGGCCGGAGTTCAGGGTTTCTTTGGCGAAAATGGGCATCAGGGCGGTGGAGAAGGGGAAGCCGGTTACGTTGTACATGGCGGCAATCAGCAGGGACATGAACAGCTCTTTGCGCTGCCAGACGTGGCGGAGTCCGTCGGCTACTCCGATGATGATTTCGCGGGGCGTGGTGCGGCCGGCGGCGGTGTTGCGCGTGCGCACCAGCAGGGCCAGGGCGGCGCCGGCGAGGTACAGGGCGCCGATGAATCCGAACAGGCCGGCGGGCGTTAGCGGGGTGAACAGGAAACCGGCGGCGATGGGGCCGACGAACTGCATCAGGTTTTGCCCCAATCCGAGCATCGCAACGGCGTTGTTGAGGCGGCGGCGCGGCACGGTGTCAATAATCAGCGCGTTGGTTACGGGCAAATCAATGGTGCGGAACATACCGCCGCCGATGATGACGACGAAAATCATCCAGACTTTCAGGCCGTCGGACAGCAGCAGGAACATCAGGACGAAGGCCAGCGCTGCGGCGACGACGTGGCTGGCGGCCATCAGCAGATGGCGAGGGAGGCGGTCGACGACGGCGCCGGCGAATACGGAGATGAAGGCCAGGCTGAGGGGGGCGGCGCCGGCCAGGCCGACCAGCAGGGGGTCGCCGGTGAGCTCCAGCACCAGCCAGAGCACGGCGATGACCTCCATCTGGCGCCCGGCCATGGCGATGTTGCCCGAAACCCAGACCAGCGTGAAATCGCGCAAGCGGAAAGACCCAAAGGTTTCCGTCGCGCGGGCGCCCAGACGTGTGGCCAACTGCCTAGTCCTCCCTCGCAAACCGGGGCTGATTATAGCACCGGCGGGGCATCAGGCCGGCATCCGACGGGACATCCGGCCGGCATCCCAATGGCCGGGGCGGGTGCGTGGTACAATCCGGTGGTTGATTTTTGCTTGCGGATGCTTGCCGCCGGAGGGGTTTTATGGAGATTGGAGTTGGACTGGACCACACTTTGGGGATGGGTTGGGCTGACCAGGTGAACTTGTCGCGGGAGGCGGCGCAGCTGGGGTACGAGAGCATCTGGACGCCGGAGAATATCGGCACCGATTCGTTTCAGGTGTGTGCGCGGCGGTGGGAGGCCAGCGCGGAGGTGGTGCCGGGGGGCCTGACTACCGGCATCGGCGTGTCGCCGGTGATGTACCGCACGCCCGTGGGGTTTGCAATGTCCGGCGGCACGGTCAGCCAACAAACGGGCGGCAAGTTCATCATGGGCATTGGCGCCGGCAGCGCGTATCGTCCGGCCAACCGGCGGGACTTGGGGTTTCCGCGGGTGTCGGCCCTCAATCTGATGCGGGATTACCTGACTACCGTGCGCGGGCTGGTGCGGGGCGAGCGGGTGAGTTATCAGGGCGAACACATCAATTATCAGAACATCCGGCTGGCCATCCGGCCGGCGCCCAATACGCCGGTGTACCTGGGGACGCTGGGGCCGGAGATGCTGCGGCTGGCCGGCGAGGTGGCCGACGGCGTTTGCCTGAACTGGTGCACGCCGGCGCAAATCGCCTGGAGCCGGGAACGCATCGCCGAGGGCGCGGAACGGGTGGGCCGCGACCCGTCGGAGGTCAAGGTGGTTGAGTACATCCGCATCTGCGTTGACGACGACGAGGACGTGGCGCGGCGGGCGTTTGCCAAGAACTGCCTGGGCTACCCGCTGGGCGGCGCCGTGCCGACGGAGCGGGAGCGGGCGTTTGGCTACCGCGCCCACTTTGAGCGGATGGGCTACACCGAGGAACTGGCCGGCGCCGACGCCATCCGCACGCGGGGGGGCGACATGGACGAGGTGGCCGACGCCTACCCGTCGGACGCGCTGCTGGCGGTGGGGTATTACGGCAAGCCGGAGGGGGCCGCCGCCGCCTTTGGCCAGCTGGCCGAGGGGCTGGACGTGGCACTGGTAAGGGTCATCGCCGCCCGCCCGGAAATCGCATCTACGCAAGCCGTGATGCAAGCCTGCGCGCCGGAGAAAGTGCGGGCGACATTGGACTGAACGACGGACGCCGGGCGCAGAATCCGCAAAAATCAGACGGGTCGTTATGCCTGACTATCCCGAAAATCGGGAACGGTCGTTGCCGGCTGACGGGCGTATTCTTGACGCCGGCAGCGCGCAGTACCGGGTTGTCTGCGCCGACAACCGCCAGCGGCTGCCGACGCTGGACGCCGGTTCGGTGGATTTGGTGGTTACCTCGCCGCCGTACTTTGGGCAGCGGGAGTATGCTGCGCCGGGGTTGGGCAATGAGGCGTCCGTTGACGAATATCTCGACAACATTATGGAGACTTTCGCCCAGCTGGTGCGGGTGGTGAAACCGACGGGCAGCATCGTGTACAACATGGGCGACAAGATAAGGGACGGCAGTTTGCAGCTGATTCCGTATCGGTTTGCGGTCAGGGCGCTGGATGAGTTTAACCTGCGGCTGGTCAACGACATAACGTGGGTCAAGCGGAATCCGACGCCGCACCAGTTTAGCCGGCGGCTGACGGTGAGCACCGAACCGTTCTTTCATTTTGCGCGGGGCAGTGACTATTACTACGACCGGGCGGCGTTTCAGCCCGGCGCAGAAACGCCCCGGCGCAAGCCTACCGCCAGGCTGGGCAGCCGCTATCGGGGCCTGATTGACGGGTCGGAATTGACGGCAGCCGAACGCCATGCCGCGCATCAGGCGCTGGACGATGCGATTGCGGACGTTTGGGAGGGGCGCATCCGGAGTTTTCGGATGAAAATTCGGGGGATTCACGCCCCGGCCTACGGCGGGCAGGACGGCGGGCGCAAAATGCACATTGCACGGCACGGCTTTACCATCATCCGCATTTACGGGGAAAAGATGAAACGGGATGTTATCGAAAGCCCCGTGGAAAGCTTGCCGGGCAACGGCCATCCGGCCATATTCCCGGTGCGGGTGGTACGGGAGATTATACGTCTGCTTTGCCCGCCGGAGGGGTTGGTGCTGGACCCTTATCTGGGCAGCGGCTCAACGATGGTTGCGGCGGCGCTGGAGGGGCGGAGCGGTGTTGGGATGGACATTAGCCGGGATTATTGCGACGCAGCTGCGGAAAGGGTTATCGCCGCGCTGCGGCAGCCGGGGCTGCCGGATCAAGCGTGCTGTCCTGCTGAGCGCCGCGCCAGAATGACCGGGTAAAGTGTTGCCCCACGTTGCCTTTGCCGGTGGTATAATCGCCGTCGCCGGGGAACCAATCCGGGGGCTTGTCCTGAGGTTGCTGCGTTGGGTTGGGCCGGCTGTTGGTATTGTTTGGCCTTTCATATTTGCTACTGCTGACGGGAGGCACACCGGGATGGCGACGCGCATCGGAATCAACGGCTTTGGCCGGATTGGGCGGCTGGTGGCACGGGCGGCTTTGTCGCCGGCTTATCAGGGCCGGCTGGATTTGGTGGCGGTGAACGGACGGGGCGAGGCGGCGACGGCGGCGCATCTATTCAAGTACGACAGCACCTATGGGCCTTACGCCGGCGCCGTGAGTACCGACAACGGCAACATCGTCATTGACGGCCGGGCCGTGCGAATGTTTCAGGAGGATGAGCCGGCGAACATTCCCTGGTCTGAAATGGGCGTGGACGTTGTGGTGGAGAGCACCGGGCGGTTCACGGACGCGGCAAAGGCGGCGGCGCACATTGACAGCGGCGGCGCGGGCAAGGTCATCATCTCGGCGCCGGCGCGGGGGGCTGATGCTACGATTGTGCTGGGCGTCAACGATGACGTGTACGACGGGCGGGAGCATCACATCATCTCTAACGCGTCTTGCACCACCAACTGCTTTGCGCCGATGGTTAAGGTGCTGCACGATGCTTTTGGCGTGGAGCGGGGGCTGATGTCCACCATCCACGCTTACACCAACGACCAGAGCATCCTGGACCGGAATCACCGGGATTTGCGGCGGGCCCGGGCGGCGGGGCAGAACATCATACCGACGAGTACCGGGGCGGCGCGCTCGGTGGGGGTGGTGCTGCCGGAGCTGGCGGGCAAGCTGCACGGCATCGCCTACCGGATACCCACGTCGGTAGGTTCGGTTACCGACTTTGTGGCCGACTTGCGGCGGGACGTCAGCCGGGATGAGGTGAACGAGGCGTTTCAGGCCGCCGCCGCCGGGCCGCTCAACGGCATACTGGAGTACACCGAGGATCCAATCGTCAGCTCGGACATCCGGGGCAACACGCACAGCTGCATTTTTGACGGGCTGAGCACGATGGTGCTGGACAACAGTATGGTGAAAGTGATGGGCTGGTACGACAACGAGTGGGGTTATTCCTGCCGCACCGCCGACCTGTGCTGTTTGGTGGGCGCGGACGGCGGCTGACGGACTTGCGCCGGGTTTTAGCGGGTATTCCGGCCTCCCTGCGCCGCCGGCGGGGGCCCGACTTGCTGCTGGCGGCGGCGCTGCTGGCGGCATTAGCGCTGCGGTTTTACGGGATAGACTGGGACGCGGGCTACGGGTTTCACCCGGACGAGCGGTCGTTTTACCTGCGCGCCGACGATATGTTCCGGACGCTGACGGGGCCGCCGGGGCCGGAGCTTTGGCTGGCGGAATGGCCGGCAATGGAAACGGGCCTGCCCGGATGGGGCGCTTTCTGGTCGGCGGAGCGCAGCCCGCTCAACCCGCACTGGTTCCCTCTGGGCAGCGTGCTAATCTACGCGCTGGTGGCCATCCGGTCGGTGGCCGAGCTGTTCACCGACTGGGGGGCGCTGGACTTGCGGTTTGCCGGGCGGACGCTGGCGGCGCTGGCCGACGTGGGTTCGGTGGCTCTGCTGTACGTCGTCGGCCGGCGAATGTACGGGCGCTGGACGGGGCTGCTGGCGGCAACGCTGGCGGCCTTTGCGGTAACGCACATCCAGCACGCCCACTTTTACCGCCCGGAACCGTTCACCGTGCTGGCGTCGCTGGCGTCGCTTTGGATGATGCTGCGGTTTATTGAGCGGGGGCGGCTGCGGGATGCCGCATTGCTGGGCGTGCTGGTGGGACTGGCGATGGCGTTCAAGGTGTCGGTGGCGCCGATTCTGGCGCCGCTGGCGCTGTCGCTGCTGTGGGTGGCAAAAGACCGGGCCGGGGGACGCTGGGCCGACTTGACGGTGGGGGCGGCCGTCCGGGCGCTGCCGCTGGCGCTGGCGGCCGGGGCGGCGGCGCTGGCGGTTTTTGCCGTCGCTACGCCCTATGCCCTGATTGATTTTGCGACTTTCACCGGCAACCTCCAGCAGCAGACGGCGATGGCCCGGGACGCATGGCTATTCCCCTTCGCGCGGCAGTACATTGACACGCCGGCGCTGGCGTATCAGATGCGGCAGCTGGCGGTTTGGGGCGTGGGGCTGCCGCTGGGCATTGCGTTCTGGCTGGCGGCGCCGGCTGCGGCGTGGCTGGCGTGGCGCGGCGGCGCAGCGCAGCGGGCCGACCTGCTGCTGCTGGCGTGGGCCGTGCCGGCCTTTGTGTTCCTGGAGCTGTTTGAGGTCAAATTCCTGCGCTACGTATTCCCGCTGACGCCGTTCTATCTGTTGATGACGGCCCGGATGCTGGTTGCGTTTGTTGAATGGGGACGGCGGCGGCGGCAACAGCGTTCGGCCGGCACGCGGATTGAATCGGAACTTGCGCCGGATGACGTGACATTTGAGGATGCGCCGTTTTCGGAGGAATGGCACGCTACGCCGCCGACGGTGGGGGACGACATCATCTTTGACGAACCGCTGGCGGGGGATGATGCGCCGTTCTCGGATGCGCCGTTCTCGGAGGAGTGGCACGCTACGCCGCCGCTGGCCGGCCATCCGATGCCATCAACCGGGAGTGTTGTCTCTGCCACCCCATCCGGCATCCGGAATCGCAGCGCAGGGCTGGCGATGGCGGCGGTCAATCGGTGGGCGCTGCCGGTCAGCGTTGCCGTTTTGGTGGCAGTGGTTTTGGGGGCGGTTTTGTATGCGGTGGCTTTTGCCGGCGTTTATGCGCGTCCGCATCCGGCGGTGGCGGCGTCGGAATGGATAAACGGCAACGTTCCCTACGGGTCGCAAATCATCAACGGCGGCTCGCTTTGGGATGAGCGCATACCTAATTTTGGCCGCTATGACGTTTGGACTTTCCCGGCGTATCATCCTGATGACGACCCTACCAAGATTCCCGAACTGGCCGGGCGGCTGGCGTCCGGCGATTATCTGGTGTTTTACTCCAACCGGGCTTACGGCGCGGTGTCGCGTCTGCCGGAACGCTACCCGCAGAGTGCGGCGTTTTACCGGCAGCTGTTCGCCGGGGAGTTGGGCTACCGGCTGGAGCGGGGTTTCACGTCTTACCCGTCGCTGGCGGGGGTGTCGCTGCGGGATGACCCCTACGGGCGGGCGGGATTGCCGCCGCCGCCGCTGGCCGGGCCGGAGGCCGACGACGGGCAGCCGGGCGGTTTCGTTATCAACCTGGGCTACGCCGACGAGAACGTTATCGCGTATGACCATCCGCAGGTGCTGGTATTCCGCAACGTTGACGGGCTGCCGGCCGATGAGATGAGGGGGCGAATCAACGCCGGCATATCGCCGGACGAAACAACGCCGGCGCTGCTGCTGTCCCCGGAGGACTTGGCGGCGCAGCGGGCCGGGGGGACATGGGCCGACGTGTTCAACCGCGACGGCTGGCCGGCCCGGTTTCCGGGGCTGGCGTGGCTGCTGGCGGTGCAGCTGATTGGGCTGGCGGCGTTTCCGCTTACGTGGTGGCTGCTGCGGCCACTGCCGGACCGGGGCATCCTGTTCGCGCGCCCGCTGGGGCTGCTGCTGGCGGCCTGGGCCGCGTGGATTCTGGTAAGCAGCGGGCTGGTGCAATTCTCGGCGGGCACGGCGTGGCTGGGGCTGTTGATTGCGGCCATCCCGTCGGGGTTCGTGCTGTGGCGGCAATGGCGGCCCCTGCTGGCGTGGCTGCGCGGGCACTGGCGGATGGCGGCCACGATGGAGGCGTTATTCCTGCTGGCCTATCTGGGATTCCTGCTCATCCGGGCGGCGAATCCCGACTTGTGGCACCCCTGGCGGGGGGGCGAAAAGCCGATGGAACTGGCCTACTTCACGGCGGTAGCCCGCTCGTCAACGCTGCCGCCCTACGACCCGTGGTTCTCCGGCGGCTACCTGAACTACTACTATTGGGGGTACTTCATCCTGTCGCTGCCGCTGCGGATTACGGCGATTCCGATTACGACGGCGTTCAACCTGGCGGTGCCGCTGCTGTTTGCGCTGACGGCAACCGGGGTCGGTTCGCTGGCGTACAACCTGGTTGCGGCGGCCAGAGGCGAGGGCGGGCGGGCGTCGGATAAGCCGGCGGCGAATCAGCAATCGGACAGGCCATCGGACAAGCAATCATCAAAGCGCTGGCGGCGTTGGGTGCCGGGAGCGGCGGCGGGCGCGGGCGTTGCGGCGGCGGGAATGGCGGTCATCGCCGGCAATCTGGACGGCGTGGTGCAGCTGGCGCAGCTGGCGAAATCCCGGATGGACGGCGTGGGGGTTACGCTGGCGAACTTTGACTTCTGGCGCAGCAGCCGGGCCATACCCGTCCTCGACGACTTTGAGCCCTCCCGGTTGACGCCGTGGATTGAAACGCGGCATTGGGTGGAAAGCGGGTTTCACATCACCGAGTTTCCGTTCTTTACGTTCCTGTTTGCCGACTTGCACGCGCACATGATGGCGATGCCCTTTGCCGCGCTGGGGCTGGCGCTGGGGCTGAGCCTGCTGCTGGGGCTGGCCGGGGGCAAGGTATGGCGGCGGCCCTGGCCCTGGGTTTGCGCCGCCGGGCTGGGCCTGACGGTGGGGTCGCTGTGGGCGATTAACTCGTGGGAGTATCCAGCCTACGCTATGCTGATGGCCGGGCTGTGCCTCGCCGGAGCGTGGCTGGGGCCGGGGACGGCCCGGCGGCGGCTGTGCCGGGGCATCGGGCTGGCGGCGTTGGCGCTGGCGGTTAGCTACGTCGCATTTATCCCGTTTCACGCCGCCACCGAAACGTTTGGCACCGGGATTGAACCGACGCGCTGGCGGACGCCAATTGCCAACTATCTGCTGATTCACGGGCTGCTGCTGCTGGGGGCGGCGGCGCTGTTGACGGCAACTTTGCCGAAAGTCTGGCCGCGCATCCGGCCGGGGCGGGCGTCAGCGGCGGCATCGGGGCAATGGACGCTGGCGATGCTGGGCGCCGTCGGGCTGGCGGGGGTGTACCTGCTGGCCGCCGGGTTGGCCACCGCCGGGCTGCTTACTCTCGCATTGGCGCTGACCGGCGGGGCATTGCTGGCGGCGCTGTCGGGGCCGGAGACGGCGGCGCGGCGGCCGGACGTGCTGGCGCTGGCGCTGCTGGCGCTGGCGCTGGGTATCGGCATCGGGGTGGAAATCGTGCGGGTGGAGGGCGACATCGCGCGGATGAACACGCTGTTCAAGTATTATCTGGTAGCGTGGCTGCTTTACGCCGTCGTTGCCGGGTACGGGTTCTGGCGCGGCTGGACGGCGTCAGGGGGCTGGCCGGCATCGTGGCGGCGCGGCGTCCGGCTGGCCGGCGGCGTGGTCGTGGTAATCGTGGCAGCCGGGGCGCTGGTCTATCCGGCGCTGGCCACGCCGGTGCGCGTCAACGACCGCTTTGGCGATACACCGCTGACGCTGGACGGGACGGCGTGGATGCCGGCGGCGGTGCACTGGGAGCGGGATACGCCCATCGAGCTGAAGTGGGACGCGGAGGCCATCCGATGGCTGCAAGACAACGTGGCCGGCGCTCCGGTAGCGCTGGAGGCCCATGGCGACCAGTATCGCTGGAACGGGCGCATCGCGGTGTACACTGGCCTGCCGACGGTAATCGGCTGGCCGTGGCATCAGACGCAGCAGCGCAACGACCGGGATGCGGTGCAGCAGCGGGCGTCCGACGTTGCGCGGGTGTACAACACGCCGGATGCGGAGGGGGCGCTGCGCCGGCTGGCGCAATATGGGGTAGCATATATCGTGGTGGGAGATTTGGAGCGCATCTATTATCGCCCCGCCGGTATCGCCAAGTTTGCGGCGATGGCCGAGCGGGGGATGCTGGAAAGGGTATTCAGTAATCAAGGCACGACGATTTACAAGGTAGTTGAGCGAAAATGAGCGTACCGGAAATAGTGGAACTGATTCGCGACATAGCCATCATCCTGATGGCGATAGCAGTATTCGCGCTGTCAATAACGGCGCTGGTGATGCTGCTGAAAGTTTTCCCGTCGCTGAAACGCGGCAGCCGGAACTTTGAGATGACGTCGCGGATAATGCTGGAAACGACGGCCCGGATCGCCGGCATAGTCAACTTCGGCAGCGAAATAGCGAACCTGGTGACTAACGTGGTGCAGCAAATCCGCAGCCGCGCTACGCGGCGGGAGGGGAAAGAGGACGAGGGGGGGCCGGAGACTTAGGGGATGGGGTTGCCGCTCCGAAACGGCGGCGGCGAGATTAGGGGCACCCCGCAGGAAGCGATCGACGGCGCAGCGTCGGGCAGCGCCGTGGGAATCGGCTGGGGCCGGGGCGACGGCGTGTAGCGCGCCGGGGTGGTTACCGTCGGAAAGGGTTGAACCTGCGGCGTGGCACGGGGCGTGGCAGCTGCGGATGGTAGGACCGCCGCTTGCGGAGAGGGGGAGGCAGTGAAGGATGATTTCAGGCAGGTAACGCTGTCCGGGCTGCGCGAACTGCCGATAATTTTCCCGGATGCAGCTGAGATGCCCGAACTGGCGCAACTGGTAGCAAACCGCGAAAAGCAAGCCGGCAACATAGCCGACCTGGAGCATCGGATTGATGCTATAATCTACGATACTTACGGCGTAACCGAAACCGAACAGGACGCGATTGCAGAGTGGTTGGGGCGCTCCGGGTAGGGGGATATAGTGTATAATGGCTTTGCGAAACTGGTAGGCAACCGCTAGCAGACGCCGGGGCAAATGCTCCGCGACTCCAACACTTCAAGGAGACTAGACAAAATGTTTCAAATCCCTGATACGCAAATGCGTCGCTTGATTGAACTACTCCAACAACTGGCGGATTACGAAGCAGGAGATCCCGATGCTACGGATGCAGCTCATAATCACTATCGGTCCTTCAATTTCGATATGACTAGCCAGGAGAGACAGGATACCGTGACTCTCCACAGATATGGACTGATTAGCCACCCCGACCCTTTCTGGGATCCTAGTAGCCACATCACCCCCCTAGGCATATATGCCTATAACCTTACGGATGATGGCCGCGCCCTGCTAGATGAGAATGTCGGCATGGCGCATCCATCCAAAACCGACCCAACAGCATTCATCGCACACGGGAGCGATCCCAACGGGTACGTACCGCAAGTCGAGGAAACTTGCCGTATGATAGGTATTACCCCCGTGCGTATGATGGAGCAACCCAATCAAGGGCAAACTTTGCCCGAAAAACTCCTGTCAACCATGGCCGCAAACGATTTTTTCATTGCCGTATTGACGGCAGATGAGGAATTCGAGGGGGAGAAAAGAGCTCGCCTCAACGCTTACATGGAAACAGGCATGGCATTGCAACAATACAAAGGCCGGATGGCAATCCTAGTTGAACCCGGCGTTACGATTCCGACAAACTTGCTCGGCCTTGCCTACATCGAGTTAACAGGCGAATGGCGAACCAAACTGATACGGGAAATCCGCACAGTCATACCGTATGGTGATACGCAGCAGGAAACCGTCGACGCCGTCGATAAGCAACGAACCGCCGAAGTAAACGCGCCGTCACAAAGGGGTACGACCATGCTAGACAGATGCCAAAGATGCGGCAGAGGGGGGCAGTGGACTGTTATCCACCAACCTTGCGGTCAAGACCTGTGCGACCGATGTTGGGAAAGCCACCAGCTGAACAGATGTAGCGCCTCTCAATATCAACCGACTCGGAGACTGCCGTAATTGGCCATCCTCCACGCCCACAGCGCCCCGCAGTTCAACGAGCATTTGCGTTCCGTTCTCGCCGAGGCCAATGAGCGGAATATGCCACGGCTTAGCGAATCCGGGTAGCGACCGCAAGGGGCGGGTGTGTATGGTACAATCGCTGCAAGCCGGTAAGGGGGTGTGGTCAAATTGGCTGTTTGGGGTAAAGTAGCGCTGCCTGACGATTTGGCGGATGCTTTGCAGGAACTTGACGAAGTGCCTGCGGATGCGGAGGAGGACGGGCTGGAAGTGCCGTCTGAGACGGCCTTTGCCAACGCTGAACGCCTGTTGCAAGCGATGTACCACGACTTTCCACGGCGCTTCGTCGTATATCCGGTGTCCGGTGACCGCATTGCCATTGATACTCGTGGCCTTAACGATCGTGGAGCGGTAGTGACGTGCGATTCCGACGGTGGCGCGCTCTGCATGGTCACCATTGACGGCGAGTACCGACGGGCCCGGTATTCAACGGCGCGCGAATTGCCCGACGGCTTTATCCGCGAAGCGCTGACCGCGCTGGATACGAAACCGGCCCTATGACATCGGCGGATTCGGATGCTGCCAGTGGTCTTGGCCCGGTAAGCGAATGGGAGGAGTTGGGACGGTGCGTATTCTCGGACTCCCAGTGACGCAAAGCGGCCAATACCGGGGTGATACCGTATCAGGTTTTTTTGAACGAGTTGGCGAGTGCAAAATTTCGGTTGACCTGCTTAATCGCACAACGCCGGATGAAGCCGCTGCAAAAGCGCGCTTGGTTGGAGTGCAACGCAGCCTGGCGCGCAATTTTTATGGATGGGCAGTGGTCGGCGCGGAACAGGTACGGAAGGCAGGTTGCGGTGTAGAACAGTCGCCTTTGCTCGACAATCCGTAGCACGCCGACATCGTGTTGCCGGATTCGGCGATGGAGAATCAGGAGAAGCAGGAACAATACGCATTTGATCTAGCCAATATGGCCAGATGGAGACCTCAACCACCAAGGCCAGTCCCGGAGACGGACGACACGGCAATCTGAATGAGTATCCTATGACCATCCTCCACGCCCATAGCGCCCCGCAGTTAGCGGAGCATTTGCGCTCTGTACTTGCTGAGGCTAATGACCGGCCGCATAGTGTGGATATTGCTGTTGGTTATTTTTGTCTTTCCGGCTTTGCGCAGGTTGCGGATTTGCTGGGGGTGCGGCCGGGCAGGGTGCGTATTCTGATTGGCCGGACTGACTCGCCTACCCGTGCGGAGATTCTGGCCGGATATAGTCCTCATAAGTTTGCGGATGGCTACCATGCCGCTCAGAATGGGGATGGGCAAGACTTACGTCGGCGCGGAAATCCTGCGCCGTTTGTATATCGCCGAGCGGGATGCCGGCGATCCGCTGATAATTTGCCCCGCCAGCCTGCGGCAGATGTGGGAGCGCGCCTGCAACCGATTTGGCCTGCACGACGCCGACGTGCTGAGCCGGGGGCGGCTCACCGAGGCCAGCGTCGCTGATGACCGCAGCCTGCAAAAGATGCTGCGCCACGCCGGGCCGGTGCTGATTGACGAGGCCCACGGGTTCCGCAACAACAGCCAGCGCCGCCGCGTGCTGCTGAACCTGCTGAAAGGCGCCAGGCGGCACAAGGTCATCCTGCTGTCGGCCACGCCGCAAAACCTGGCGCCTACGGACATCCTGAACCAGCTGGTGCTGTTCCTCGACCCCAGCCGGCACGGGCACGGGCTGCCCGGCGTGTCCGGAAGCCTGTTCGACTACTTCCCATCGGACATCGGCCGGGCTGACCCGGCGCAGGTTGCCAGCGTGCTCCAGCACGTGCTGATACGGCGGCGGCGGCAGGACATCCGGCGCAACTACCCGGACAGCGCCCTGAACGGGCGGCCCATCCGCTTTCCGCAGGCCAGGCTGTCCAACCGGGAGTACAGCCTGGACCACGTGTACCGCAAGGCCGGCGGCATCCAGCGCATCGCCGACTTGCTGAAACAGTACCAGGCGGCGCGCTACCGTCCGGCCAAGTACCTGAACGAGGACGCCAGAGAGCAGCCGGAGTACGCCAACATCGTGCGCAGCAACCGGGGCAACCTGGCCGGCATTATGACCACCAACCTGTGGAAACGGCTGGAATCATCCATCCCCGCTTTTCGCAGCACGCTGGCGGTGCTGATTGACAGCAACCGCAACTTCCGCAATCAGATACTCAACGGCGGCGTCAACAAAGACGACGGCGTTACGGACAGCGAGGAAATCCTGACCATCGACCAGCCCAACGATGAGGAGCCGGACACCGACGAGCTGGACCGGGATGAGGCGCGCATCACGATCAAGGAGCAATCCTACGCCGCCAGCGACTTTGACTGCTCGGCGTGGCTGGACGACCTGGATGCCGACGACTGCATCCTGAACGCCGTTGCCGACGCGCTGCAAGGCATCAAAGCCGACCCCGACGGTGACGCCAGCGACGACGCCAAACTCCACGAGATCAAGAGCTTCGTCAAGTTGCCCGGCGTGGCCGGCGAAAAGCTGCTGATATTCACGGAGTCCAAAGTGACCGCCAACTACCTGTCCCGCCAGCTCAAGGCCGATAACCTCGGCGTCAACGTTGACTTGCTGATGGGCGGCGACCGCCGCAGCGCCGACAAGGTAGCCCGGTTCTCGCCCCGCAGCAACGACCAGCCGAGCCTGCCGGATGGCGAGCAAACCCGCATCCTGATTGCCACCGACGTCATCGCCGAGGGGCAAAACCTGCAAGACTGCAACCGGGTCGTCAGCTACGACCTGCACTGGAACCCGGTAACGCTCATCCAGCGCCACGGGCGGGTGGACCGCATCACCACCGAACACGCCGAAATCTACCTGCACAATATGATGCCTGACCCCGCCGTGGAGGACAAAATCAGCATCCGGGAAACCGTCGGGAGCCGGGTGCAGGCGTTTCACGACCTGATTGGCCTGGACAACGTAGTTTTGGAGAACGGCGAACGGGTCAACCCCGAATCCATCTACTCCATCTACGACGGCGAAATGCCGGAGGAGCAGGATGACGTCACCGACAGTCTGGCGCTGGCGCAGCAGGCCAACGCCCTGCTGAACCGTATCCGCCGGGAGCAGCCCGAACTGTGGCAGCGGCTGTTGCTGATGCCCGACGGCCTGCGCGCTGCAATGACGGCCGGCAATCAGCCCAACGCCGGCGCAACCATCACGCTGCTTGCCCGCAACGACGTCAGACAGGGCTACGCCGTCAACTCTGAGGGCAGCGTTGCCGAGCTTGCCCTCGCTGAACTGGTGCGGCAGGTAGAATGTGAACCGGACACGCCGGCGGTTCCGCTGCCGTCGGATACCAACATCCGCGTCAGTGCGGCGGTGGCGGCCCTGCTTGATAAACTGGCGCCGCCGGCCAATCCGGAACCGCACCGCCGCGCCGACCGGATAGTGCGGTACGTCAATACTCAGCTGGGCCAACTGCGTCTGGACGGGTAAGCCGCCGCCGCCGAACTGCCCATCAGCATCAACGAACGGATTAGCGCACTGATGCGCGACGGCACCATCGGCCGGCAACTGCTCAACGCCCTGTCAGCAATGGCATCCGAACTGCCCAAACCGAATGACAGCGGCGAAACCCGGCGGCCACCAACTGGTGGCGTGCACATAGTCTGCTCAATGGGCATCGTCGCTGCATAATGCGAAGGTGAGCCCACAGAAATTTTCACTTTGCTGGCCGGTAGCGGTCAACGGAGCGGCCAGCTTACTAATCAGTGCAACGCTGGGTTGCCACGCAAAAGCGACGAACTACGTCACCAAACGAACCGCCGTAATCCAGCAGATTTCTACGTATTTCGTAGAACAATCAGCTGGCTGTCTGGGCACCGCCTATTTTACACGGGACTACAAGCCCCGGCTGTCCTATTGCGGGGCAAAGTGTGGTTTAATGGCGGCGATTGAGAGGGAGGTGTAATGATGGTTGAGAGGAAAGGGGCTGCTTTGCTGGTGGTTTATGCGGATGTGGATACGGAGAACGATGCCGAGTTTAATGCTTGGTACAACGAGGAACACGTGCCGGAGCGGTTGCGTGCGCCGGGGTTTCTGGATGCGGCGCGCTATGAGGCGCTGCGGGGCGGGCCGCGCTATCTGGCGGTGTACGAGCTGGAATCGGTGGCGGCACTGCAAACTCCGGAGTACCGGCGGATGCTTGCCAATCCTACTGAATGGACGCGTCGGATGTCGCCTAACGTGGTGGGCCGGGGTACGGTGCGGCTGGCGGCTACGCAAATCTATCCGGCGGAGAATGACCCTAACATCTTGGGGCGGGGGATGGCGCCGGCTTTGCAGATTGGGCGGATGGACGTGCCGGCGGATTTGGAGGACAAGTACAATTACTATTACGACAACGTGCGGACGCCGGCCAATTTGGAAATCAGCGGGTGCTTGCACGTGCGGCGGTATCACGTGGTGGAGGGCGGGCCGAAGTATTTGACGATGTACGAGTTTGAGCACGAAAAGGTGCCGGAAACGGTGGCCTGGGAGAATCAGCGCAAGCAGGACACGATGCACGAGTACATCGGGGGGCGCTACGGGCACGCGGCCGGCTCGCCGGGGGTGTATCGCCGGGTGTTCCCACCGCGGGCTTTTTAGTCGTGCGGGGCCGCTAATCGTCTGGGGATTTTGCCGGAGGGGGTGCTATCTATGCCGCGCCGATTGACGCAGCAGGAAATCTACGATTATCTGGACAGCAAGCCGGGGTGGGTGGTTTTGACTACGCTGGACTCCGACGGGTTTCCTCATTCGGTGCCGCTGGGGTATTTCCGGCTGGGGGATGAAATCCTGATGGGGGTGCGGGCGGATACGCACAAGCTGGACAATATCGCGCGCAATCCGAAGGTCAGCCTGCTGATTGAGAGTGGCAGCACGATGGCGGATATTCGGGGGGTGATGGTGCAGGGGACGGCGGCGGTGCACGCGGAGCCGGGGGATGTTTTGCACTACGCACGGGCAGCGGCCCGACGGCGGGGCGTTGCGGAGGCTGACCTGCCGGCGGAACCGCGCCCCGGAGCGGCGTACATCAGGGTTACGCCGGAACGGATACGGTCGTGGGATTACTCCGGGGACGGCTACCGCTGATGGTGGGCCATTTGGCCTGCTGTCATTCCATCCCCCATGTTATCCCCCCAATGTCATTCTGAGCGCAGCGAAGAATCTCGATGACGTAGCGACACTTTGGGGGGAACGCCGTTGCTACGCTATCGAGATTCTTCGCTGCGCTCAGAATGACATTGGGGTAGAGTGGGGGATCCGAACGACGTTAAGGGTAGGGCGAGGGCTCCGAATGATGTTGGGGGCTGGGATGACGGCGGGGTGTTGGGGTTGGGGGTTACATTGGGGGGCGGGTTTCGTGCCAGCGGGCGTGCTGCTGGTAGGTGTAGGCGGTTTGGATTACGCCGGGTTCGTCGAAGGGTTTGCCGGCGATTTGCATTCCGACGGGGAGGCCGCTGGCGGTGAAGCCGCAGGGGATTGAGATGGCGGGGAGGCCGGTTACGTTGAAGGGGGCGGTGAAGCTGCGGCCCCGGATGGTGGCCGTTGGGTCGTAGCCGGCGAAGGCGGGGGCGGGCTGGGTCATGGTGGGGGTTACGAGGTAATCTACCGTTTTGAGGACGTCGGCGAACTCGCGGCGGGCCCAGGAACGCACGCGCTGGGCTTGCAGGTAGTCGGATGCGGTGAGCATACCGCCGATGCGGAACCGGCCGCGGACAATCTCGCCGAAGTCTTGCGGGCGCGTTTTGAGGTTGGGTTCGTGGTAGGCGTAGGCTTCGCAGACCATGATGACGGTGTTGGCGGCGCGGACGTAGTCCAGGCTGGGGAGGGATACTTCCTGGACGGATGCGCCCAATGATTGCAGCTCGGCGACGGCTTGCTCGACCGTAGCGACTACTTCCGGGTTCACGCTGGGGTCGTCGTCAAAGAAGTAGCGCCGGGGCAGGCCAATCTTGACGCCCTTGATGTCCTCTTTAAGGGAGCGGGAGTAATCGGGTACGGGGGCGCGGCTGGAGGTGGGGTCTTTGGGGTCGTGGCCGGCGATGGCTTGCAGCATATAGGCGGTGTCCTCAACCGTCCAGGTCATGGGGCCGGCGTGGTCTTGCGACCAGCTGAGGGTGACGACGCCGGCGCGGCTGACGCGTCCGTAGGTGGCTTTGAGGCCGACGATGCCGCAGAGGGAGGCGGGGCCGCGGATGGAGCCGCCGGTGCAGGAGCCGAGGGCGGCGAGGCACTGGCCGGAGGCGACCGCCGAGCCGGAGCCGCTGCTGGAGCCGCCGGTGATGTGGGCGAGGTTCCAGGGGTTGCGGGCGGGCTCAAAGGGGGTAGTCCAGTCGGGGCCGCCGAGGGCGAACTCGTGCATGGCCAGCTTGCCGAGCAGGATGCCGCCGGCGGCTTTGAGGCGGGCGGTGGTGGTGGCGTCCTGGGTGGGCACGCGGTCGATGTCAACGCGGGAGCCGGAGGTGGTGCGGACGCCAGCGGTGTCGTAGAGGTCTTTGAGGGCAAAGGGGATGCCGTGGAGATGGCCTTTGTAATCGCCGCGCAGCATCTCGGCCTCGGCGATGCGGGCCTGGGCCAGGGCGTCGTCGGCCAGCAGCAGGATGAACGAATGGAGCCGGTCGTCGGTGTCGGCAATGCGGTCAAGGCAAGCCCGGGTGAGTTCAACCGGGGAGAGTTCGCCTTTACGCATGAGTTCGCCGGCCTGATGGATGGTCAAAAAGTGCAATGGGGTGTCGGTAGCGGCCATTGGTATCGCCTCCCTGTTGGTATCGCTGCCCGGATGGACTGACTTTGATGGATCAGGTTTCGGGCCAGTCGGGATGGAACTCGACGACCATTTCCTCGGCGCCAAAGCTGACGGTGTGGAGCATACGGGCGTAGGCGGCGTGCAAATCGTAGATGGGCTTGAGTTCGTCCAGTTCCTGCTGGGACATACCGAGCCCGGCCCGGTCGGCCATCAGCTTGAATTCGGACATGGCTACTTCCGCAGGTACTTCGTTGGATTCGGGCATGGGAATACCTCCGATGCGATTGGAGTCGGGTTGATTATACAGCGTGATGGGCAGGTTGGCCGGCTAGTGTTGGCCGATAAACTCCAGAACCAGGCCGTTCCAGACTGCGGGGCGTTCCCAGAAACCGGCGTGGCCGGCGTCGCTGAGGGATGCGAAACGGCTGGTGGGGATGTGGGCGGCGAGCATTCGCATCAGCGCCGGCGGGGACAGCAGGTCGGCGGCGCCGGAGAGAATCAGGGTTGGGACGCGCATTGTGGACAGGCGGGCGTAGGTGATGGGCTGTCGGAGGGGCTGCGACGGGATGGCGCCGTGGGGACGGCTGGCCTGCTCAATTTCCAGCCAGCGGGCGGCGCCCTGCGGGTTCGTGCCGCGATAGGATGGGCCAAGTTCGCGGAGTTCTACGGGCAGGTTTTGGATGGCGTCGGGGCGGAGCCGCTGCTGTACCGTCAGATATTCCGGGTCTTGCACGCCGCCGATGGTGTTGGCGGCGACCAGGCTGCGTACTTGCGCCGGGTGGGACAGGGCGTAATCCAGGGCGGCGATGCCGCCGGCGGCGGTGGCGACGAGGTGGAAAGGCGGCAAGTTGAGATGCTCAACGAGGGCGTGCAAGTCGTCGCCGACGAATCCGGGCTGTTGGGCCGGGTCGGTGCGGCGGGAGCGTCCCCAGGTGCGGCGGTCGTAGGCGATGCAGCGGTAGCCGGCGGCGGTGAACGCGGGGAGCTGCTGCTCCCAGCACGGGCAGGCGCCGGATGCGGCGTGGAGCAAAACAACGGGCGTGCCGGGGCCGCCGGTGTCCTCGTACCACAAATCTACGCCGGGCAAAGTCAGGTAGGGCATGGCGGCAGCTCCGGTTGGCGGCGTGGTTCGGTTGGCGATGCGGTTCAGGGGTGGATGATGCCGGATTGACGGCCTACTACGAACGTTTCGCCACGCTCGATAAAGTCGGCTACGACGTCGGTTAGCGCAGCGGGGCGGTCGGCCATGATGTTGTGGCCGGCGTCGTACACGATGGCGACGTGGCAGTTGAGCATTTGGGTGCGGTAGGTTTGGGCGGCGTGGGACGGTATGGATGCGTCTTTGGAACCGATTACGACCAGGGCAGCGCAGGCAGTTTCGTTCAGCAGGCGGAAGTCGTCGTAAGTGTCGTCGGATTCCGGGTGCGGCAGCGGCAGGCGGGGGGACAGCATGACCAGTGCGGTTATGTTGTCGGGAGCTTCCTGGGCTTGATGCAGGGCGATGCCGGCGGCGGCGGACGCGGCCAGCAGGGTGTAGGGGGCGCCGATGATTGAATCCGATGCCTGGGACAGCAGTACGCCAAGTTCGGAATCGGTCAGGCTGGCGGCGGGGGGGATGGCGGACGGTTGCAGGCGCACTACACGATGGGCGGGGGACAGGGCATCCTGCAACTCGGCCATGCCTAACCGGCCGGGGTCGAGGATTACTACCGGGGGGCCGCTGCCGGATTCCCGGTAGGGGACGCTGGCGCCGGCGATTTCAATGCGTTTTTGCGATGTCATCCGGTACTCTCTGGTTGGGGTGTGCAGTCAAAGTTTTAGTGGGCGTCAGTCAAGGTTTCCTCCTCAGCGTCAACGCTGGGCGAATTCCAATAGGTATTGAACACCATTTTAAACGCCAACCACCAAGCGTATATTACGCCGGGCGAGGATGAGTGATGGTCATCTAAAAGGCCGTGCGCTACGTTGTTCCGAAGATTGGGGCCGAACTGATCGCAGAACAAGGCCCTAATCTCAAAGGCCAAATCGTCTCCAAAGATTGTTGACGCCTCTGGCTTGTTGATGAGCGAGTTCAAGCTGTTCTGGGTTTCTATACCGTGTGAAGAATCCAGGTTCGTTGTGTTCACGCCCGCAGCATTGAGGTGAGTGCGTACCATGTGCTCGATTTGAGGCGCCAGCAGATGCACGGAAACGCCAAAATCGTAGTTGAACCCAAAGGACAGCGCTTTGCCGAAAAGCGTTTCCCGGCCGGGCGGGACTACCGGCGACCTCCGGGCTAGTTCAACGAAGTCGACCGTTTGCAAATGGTGTTCCAAGTTCAACGTATCAAGAGCAGGCATTATGTACCCAGTGACTACAGCGTCGACAAGAAGCCTGAAGTCCAGACTAATCATTTCAGCGTCGATTTGGGCCTTGTTATCTTCAGCGTTGATTTCCGCTTCGTCATCTTCGGACGGTTTGGAACTACTAATACCGGGAGTCTTAGCGACTACTCGTCCATGGCTTGAAAAAACTTTCGGTGTGATGGCACGCAACGGTAAGTCGGAAAGGCTATCAATTGCGCCATTACGCAGTTCTGCCGCACTGGTCTGGTGCAAGTTGGCAAACGCTTTTAGCGCATCGGGCAAGGGTTTCCCGCTAACCTGATAGCGGGCTCGTTTAACGAGTTCGGTCGGGTCAATTTCGGGGCCGTTGATCGCGGTCAACTCTGTGCTGGCTCGCTTCCCATAGTCGTTAATCAGCAGTCTGATATTCTGGATTCGCTGGTCAACTTGGTGACGGGGCCGGTGATCGTGGCAGATGCTTCGATAAACTTGAACCGCTCGTTCCTGGAAACTGGCTGCCACCGTGTAATTTGAACCTTCGGACGAGAGCCGGGCGTTCGCGTCGCCGACGAAAGCCTCTGCTTCCGCCACCGTCATGTCAACGGACTTGTCAACGTTACCAGACCATTTGAACCAATCGGAGGCCGCGTTGTAGAATATGCTACTGAGGTGAAAATTACCAATCGCGTTTAACTCGTGGGCCAGAGATTCCAATTTGGCGGCGACCGTAGCCGAGTGGGTTTTGCCAAGACCGTTTGATTTTAAGGTGTCCGCCAAGCTACAGGCGAAAAACTGATCATCGGAAGTGGCCGACTGCAACGCTTGGACAATTTTGTCTGCAATGCGGTCGAGACGATCCCCGGCCTCTTTCCCAATCATGCGCGCTAGAATGATGGCTCGGTGCCAACGCTTATGCCCGTCACGGAACCAATTATCCACTTCAAGGGAGGTTTTCGTGTAGTTGTCTATGGCAGTCAAAGCGTAGGTTATGGCCCGGGGTTTTTGGCAGGCCCATACTACATCCGCTAACCGCGCTTTGAGGATGGGGTTGTTGACGTGTTCAACTGCGCCGGCCAATACCTTAATCTCGGCCTCCGTAAAATCGTCTGGAATTGCCGAGCGCTGTGCCCGCTTGGACACCGCAGGCCCAGAAGGAGCGTTGGGTTTATCCAGGGAGGGTATGAAAGAGTAAGCTGTACCTACAAGGTTGAGCGCTCTGAAACGGGGCTCTCCGCAACCCGGTTTGGCTTTCCGGGCCGCCTCAAAAAACGCCTGTGACAGGGCAGGATTACTTTGGTTTGTACCGTATGCTATGGCGTCCAAGTCGCAGTCTTTAAGGGCAGCCTGGACTTCGTGGAAGTTATCGGCAACGTAGGAATCGTGCGGAACCATCATAAGTCTCCTGATTGGATTTTGCCGTAGAGGGGGGTGTGTTGCCTAGAACTCGCGGATGCGGGGGAGGACTTCTTGGGCGAATAGGTTTATTTCTTGCATTACTTCCTGGTGGGGTACGCCGGGTTGTTGGAAGAATAGGTCGATTACGCCGGCGCCGCATTGGTCGTGGAATTGTTTGATTTGCTTTACTACGGTGTCGGGGCTGCCCATGAAGTTGAGGCGGCCGGATACGCCTACTACGTCGCCTTGCGGGCTGCCGGCTACGCCGGCGCGGAGGCTGGAGCCGTCGATTTGGCGGGCGGCATCTACGGCGCGGGCTACGCTGGGGGGCATGGCGATGCCGCCGGGGACGGCGGTGTTGCCGGTGGTGCGTTGGGCTAGCCAGTCCTGGGCTTGTTGGTCGGTTTCGGTTAGGTAGATGCTGCCGCGGAATACGATTTGGTCGGGTTCGGGCTGCCAGCCGGCTTCGGCACACCATTGGAAGTACTTGGCGGTAATCTCGGCCATGCGCTCCGGCGGGACGAATGATACGCCGAGGCCGAGGCGGTTCTCGGCGGCGTAGCGGACGGTGTCGTCGCTGCGGGTGGCGACGATTACGGGGGGGAGGGGCTGCTGGACGGGGGGCGGCCAGACGGCGACGGTGCGGTACTGGTGATAGCGGCCTTCCCACGAGAACGGCTCTGGTTCGGTGAGGGCTTTCCGGATTAAGTCCATGCCCTCAAAGAGGCGGCCGCGTCCCTCGGCGGGGTTGACGCCGTAGGTTTGGTCTTCGTTGGGGGTGCCGCGGAGGAAGCCGATGATGAGGCGGCCGTTGGTGAGGTTGTCCAGCAGGCCGAGTTCCTCGGCGCAGCGGACGGGGTTGTTGAGGGGGAGCAGCTGGCCGAGCATGGCGATTTTGACGCGGCGGCAGCGTTCGGCAACGGCGGCGGCCATCACTGCCGGGGCGCCGGTGGCGATGCGTCCGGAGTAATGATGCTCGGAGAAACTAATCCAGTCAAAGCCCATTTCCTCGGCAAACTGGCACTCGTCCATACCCTCCTGGTAGCTGCGCACCGACGTAGCGGGTTCGTGGCAGGACGGGGGAATAGGCCAGGTGGTGGGGAAAGTGTGCCGCTGGGAGTAGCCCATCGCGCCCAGGTAAGATGCTTTCATGCTGTCCCTCCGTTCATTCACGAAACCGGGATAATGCCGGCCGGCGTTACTGCTGCCAGTGGGGTGGGAGGCTGGGTTCGGGGAGTCCGAATTGGCGGGTTAGCCATTGCTCGCTGTGCACGCCGTCTTTGAAACCGGAGTGTTCGGATTTGTGCAGTTCGCAGCCGCCGGGGATGGACTGGGCCAGGGGTTCCAGGGCGGCGGCGTCAAGGGGGGCGCCGTCGGCGCCGGCGATTAGCAGGGTGCTGGCGGCGACCTGCGGGGCGAACCAGCGGAGGTCAAAGTAGGACAGGGTGCGGTGGGCCGCATCTTGCCGCTCCGGGTGCTGGCGGAGGTAGTCGTTGATTTCCTCGAGGGGGTAGGCGGTGGTGCGGGCGGCCAGTTCGGGGGTGTTGCAGAATATGGCGGGGGTGCATACGGCGTGGGTGATTTCGGGGGAGAGGGCCGCCGTGGCCAGGGCCAGGTCGGGGCCGATGGCGGCGATGCGGGTGGGGTCAACTTCGGGGCGGGTGAGCAGGTATTCCAGTCCGCGACGGCAGTCGGCGAGGATGCCCCGGTAGATGTAGGATTGGGGGTCGTCAATGCCGTCGGTGAGGAGGCCGGGGAAGGCGGCGGCGTAGGGCTGGTCGGCGAGGCGCTGGCCGCGGACGCAGACGGCAAAGGTGACGTGCTGGCGGCGCTGCCCGTTGGCCTGTCCCTGGGGAACGAGGTCGGCAACGCTGCCGTAGCGGGGCAGATAGTAGCGGGCGGGGAACGGGCCGGCGCCGGCGGCGTCAGTGTCGGCGTCAGCGTCAGCATCTTTGGGGATGCTCAGATAGCCGAAGATGCGGTAGGGGCCGATGGACGTGAGGCGGACGCCGTAGGCGGTGGCAAAGTCGGTGGAACGCAGGGGGAGCTCGGCTACTTCGGGGGCGGCCGGCAGTCGGGCCAGCTCTTGCAGGGTTTGCTGCCAGTAGGCGTTGAAATCGGAGGGCATGGCGCTGGATGGGGTGGTCATATTACGTTCTCACTTCTGATTGCCGGTCATTCTGGGCATACCCCATCCTCGCTGTCATTATCCCCAATGTCATTCTGAGCGCAGCGAAGAATCTCGGCAGCGTAGGGCACATTTTGGGGACAACGCCGTTGCTACGTCATCGAGATTCTTCGCTGCGCTCAGAATGACATTAGGGGGATAGCAAGGGGTGGAACGGGTTAGGGTTGGAGGTGTTGGGCCATGAATTGGTCGATGATGGCGGCGTGGTGGTGGTTGTTGGCGTCGTGGCCGTGGCCGTCGTAGCCGTAGATTTGCTTGTGGGGGGTGGCAATGGCGTTGAACATGGCGTAGCCGGTTTCGGGGGGGCAGGTGCTGTCCTGCAAGCCTACGCTGACGATGATGGGGCAGTTGATGCGATGGGCCAGGTTGATGCCGTCAAAGTAGGCCAGGGTGTCGGTGACTTGCTGGCGACGGTGGGGGTTTTGGCGGAGGTAGTCGTTGATTTCCTGATAGGGGTAGGCGTCGGTTAGTTCGATGGCGTCGATGTAGCCGCAGAGGTAGGGGGCGCCGGCGGCGGCGGCTTTGATTTCGGGGCGCAGGGCCGCGGTGGATACGGTGAGGCCGCCGCCCTGACTGTGGCCGGTTACGCCGATGCGGTGGGCGTCAACTTCATCGCGGCCAATCAGAAAGTCAACGCCCCGGCAGGCGTCCATGTAAAAGCCCCGGTAGGAGTAGGTGTTGCGGTCAACGATGCCGTAGGTGAGGAGGCCGGGGTAGCCGGGGTTGAACTGGCGGTTGCTGCGGAGCTTGCCGCGGGGGGCAACGCTGAGGGCGGCGTAGCCTTTGCGCGCCCAGGGCTTGGGTACGGGCGGCTCCATGTTGTAGCCGGGGACTTGCAGCAGGCCGGGCAAGGGGCCGCTGCGCTCGCGGGGCAAAGCGTACCAGCCGGCGATGCGTACATCGTCAAGGCTGGTGAAGAATATCTCGTGAACCTCAACGTCAGCGGATGAGCGCAGGGGGTCGTAGCGGGACTCCGGCGCCAGGGGGATGCGGGCGGTGGCGGCCAGTACGTCCTCCCAGAACTGGTCGATGTCGTCGGGTTTGCGGACTTGGGATACGTACTGGTCTGCGGGTATCCGGGGCATAAGTGTTCTCCTAGATGTCCTTTACGGCCGGTAGCGTTCCGTTTCGGTTGGTTTAATTTCCCTAATGTCATTCTGAGCGTAGCGAAGAATCTCGATGACGTAGGGCACACTTTGGGGGCAACGCCGTTGCTACGCTTTCGAGATTCTTCGCTGCGCTCAGAATGACATTAGGTGGGAGGGCTGATTAAACCACCTAAAAGCGAAACGCTACCTCTACGTCACATCCTCTACGGGGCGGGTGGCGATGCCGTAGGTGCCGTAGAAGAAGTTGGCGTAGTGGGTGGAGCCGCCGGTGACGAACAGCAGGTATTGTTCGGGGCTTTCCAGGGCCGGGATGGTAGCGTCGGGGTCGTTGGCGAGATGCTGCAATTCGGGGTGGGCCTGCCAGTTGCCGCTGGCGTCGGTGGGGATGGGGCGGTTGCCGATGGCGTCTTGCAGGCTGGCGCGGCAATTCTCGTGGAGCCACTGCTGGGTGTCCTGCTTGCTGTAACCGGCCTCGGCGAGGATGACGGCGCGGGAGGGGCTGAGCATGATGGGGTGGTAGGGGCCCTGGTAGGGCACGTGCTGGTTGGTGTGGCCGACCTGGGCGGTCTGGCGTCCGCGTATCCAGCTGCCGCCGCCGGCGTGACGGTAGAACATCATGGCGGCAATGTTCGCCAGGGTGTCGTGGTGGCTGCGGGAGGCGGCGTCGAGGATGTCGGTGGGGCCGGTGACGGTTACGACGGTAACGGCGCTGTCGTCGGGGCGGTAGCCCTGGTCAACGTGGTAGGCCGGCCAGGGGGATACGGCTTCGTTCTCGGCGATGCACATACCGAACTTGGTGGGGAGGCCGATAAAGTTGGGGTCGCCGGCGCCGGCCTTGCAGTAGCCGATGTTGATGAGGCAGAGGCGGAGGGCGCGGCCAATGGCGGTGTTGGGCTTGTTGACGACGCCTGGCCCCATTGCGGAGGTGCCAGAGTTGATGCCGGCTTTTTGCGCGACGGGGCCGTTGACCAGTATCAGAGGGGCTTCGGTGTGGCCGGAGACCTGCATATCGCGGTGGTTCATCTCCGGCTGGGCGATGCACTCGATGGCGGCGAGCAGTACGGGGAGCTGCTCCGGGGCGCAGCCGGCCATGACGGCGTTGACGGCGATTTTCTCGACGGTGGCCAGGCCAAAGCCGGGTTCCATTACCATAACGACGTCCTGCGGGTCGCGGCGGGTGCCTTTGAGCATGGCCTCGACCGCCGCCGGCGTGGGCGGGATTACGGGGAGGCCGTCGCTCCAGTCGCGTTCCTCCATGAAACGGTTCACGCCGTCCAGACCCCAGGGGGAGTCGTCCAGGGTGACGGTGAAAAGCTCGGATGCGGCGCTGCTCATGCCGGAGCGGTCGGGGGAGGCGGCCAGACGGGTCAGGCCGAGGATGATGTCGTCAATCTGCTCATCGACCATTTTGCAGATGTAGTCGGGCTGCTGGCCGGTGCAGGCGTGGGGGATGGTGACGAAAGCGGCGGCGGGCTGCCCCCAGCCGTCGACGCAGGACTGCCAGGCACGGGCAAAACTGCGGGCGGCGATGCCCACGGCGGGGATGCCGGCCTTCTCCATAGCAACCATGTCGTGGGCAAGCCACGACGTGCAGCCGCCTCAATGGGCGGCGGCGCCGACCATGGCGTCAACTTCGTTGGCGATGCGGGCGGCTTCGTCGTCGTCAATGTGCGTGCCACGGCTCAGGGCCGGGCGGCCATCGCGGAGGCTGCCGCCGTAGCGCTCAAACTTGACGTCGGAGAAACGGCGTTCCAGATGCTCGGCAACGCGGTTCACGGCAACATCAGCACCGCCGGTCATGTTGTTGTACAGGCCGATGGTCTTGCCAGCAAGGGATTCCAGACGGGGCGCCGGGGGCACCTTGAAATCCACGCGGGCGGCGGCGGGAGACATAATCTGCAACTTCATAGCCGTATTTTTCTCCGTTGGGGTAGGTTGATGGGCGGTGGGCCGATATGCCCGGGGCCGTGCCGGATTACCCTGCGGAGTTTAAGGGGCGGGCTGGTTTACGTCAACTTGGGGCAGAGTAGCAGACGGGGGCTGCCGCATTGTCGTTACAAGGTGTGCCGACGATGCCGGCCGGACTATTCGTCCAGGTTGATATTGACTGCCCAGAGGGGGCCGGCGGCGTTGTATTGGCCGGTGTTGATGCGGAGGATGGGGTAATCGGGTAGGGCGCGCAGGGCGAAGCAGCCCTCGTGCAGTGGAAGGCTGTAGTCGGGGAAGACGAAGTCGAGGTGATCGAAGCCGTGCTGCCGGCGGTGGGGGGGTAAATCGCCGGTCTCTGCCGGGTAGATATGCAGGAAAAAGGGTTCCTGAACGTCCTCGGCGCGGCACGGCTCCTTGTGATAAATCAGCAAATCCGCGCTGTGATAGATGTCAAAGGTGGAGCGAATTGGCGGCTGATCAGGCAAGACCGGCTTGATGTTGCGCAACATATCGGTAGCGGCGGCGATTTTAATCAAGGCTGCCGTATCCTGAATCAGATAAAGATTAGGGCTTCCGCCGGAAACGATATGCTCGATTGTGACGTGCTCCGCCAGCGCCAGCAGCACGCGCAACTCAGATCCGCTAGTGTGCCAGGGATGTTCGGAGATCAGCCAGAGTTTGCTCAGGTCGGCCGGCGGGGTGACGGCGGCAATCATTTCCGGGAAACACGTTTCGGGCCGAGGCCGACGACAGATTGCCTTTACATCCAGCACAACCTCCCCGATTTGGCTTCTTTGGTGGAAATTCATAACCTGTCGCATACGGTGGCCGAAATAAATCACATCCTCGGCTGATGCGCGCTCTTGCAGCAGGGCAACAATTGCACCGCCGTTGTCCCGGGGCGAGTAGAGCGGCCAGTAGGATTCCCGATGCAGGGCATCCGCGCGGGCCGCCAGCAGTATTGCGGCGGCGGCGGCGATGGTGAGCGTCGGCGTCAGCCACTGCTGGCGGGTGAGCGCGGCCAGACTGCCAGCCGTCGTATGGGCGGCGACGCCGGCCGCCAGGAAAATAATCGGCCCCAGATAGATGACTGCGCGAATGCTGCCAATGGGATATATTCCCAGCACAGCAGCGCCGACGGAAATTACGATGCAAAGCGAAAATAAAACCGCGATAGGGCTGGATTGAAAATGTCCCTGAAACTTGCTGGCGACTACTGCAATCAGGAGAATCGCGAACGCGGGAATCGCGGCTATCGCCACTTCCTCCGGCAGATGATACGTCAATAAACTCCAAATGCCGTCAACTGCAAACTCAAATATAGCGGACGCAGCGATTTCTCCCTGATAGTAAAGGGACTGCAAATAGCCAGCCGAGCCGAATCCGCCTTCCTGCCACTGATAGCGGACGGTGACTACGTAGCTGATGGCGCTCCCCGCCATAAAGCAGGCCGCCGGCCAGACCAGGGCGACGCGCTGCCTTAACCAATTACGAATCCAACTCCGTTGCGAATCCCGTTCCGGCGTCCCCAAAGTCGAGGGGGAGGGTAGAACTATAGCGGCGCCCATTACGGCGACGCCGAACAGAACCAAACCGTACTGGAGTAGCGGGGCGAGGAACAGCGCAACGCAGAGCAGGGATTTGCGCCCGTCCCGCAGATACCACAGCAAACCGGCTATTAGCAGCACGGCCAGCAAGGCGTCAATGGAGTATTCGCGCACATCCTGGGCGGTCCGGATTGCTTCAACGGAAAGCGTGGTGAGCAGGGCGGCCAGAAAGGCGGCCCACCGGCTGACCCCGAGGCGGGGCAGCAGAAAGAGCATCACGGCCACGGTCAGAACGCTGGCCGTGGCCGGCAGGACGCGGACGCTGAATATGGAGACGTCCACTTTCTGCACCACCCATAACGCCAGGGGGTACAGGATGGGCGATGAGTTATAGCGGCGCGTGTCGAGGATTACCTCGGTGAGGGCACCGTCGGCAATATTAGCGGCAACCGCCTCATCACTCCACAGATAATGCCCCGGCAAGCCATAGAAGCGCAGCCCCGCCGCCACCAGCAGCAGGCAGACAAAGGCCGCCAGGGCCAGCCGCTGCGGGGTAATGCGGATGGGGATTGAGGGGGTGGGGATGCTCATGCGAGGTTGTTCAGGGGGGAACCCGTTTTGGTCCCGGCAATTCTATCATTCCCTTTGCCGGGCTGATTTTAGAATAGCAGGCGGTGGGGTGACGCGTTTCGGATTGACTATCGGGCTGGGCTGCGCTACATTTGGGGGGTTGCGGCGGCGCTGGCTGGGGTGTTGGGCCGCTGTTTGATTTGCCAGACTGATTCCGGAGCAGCGCAGTATGACTCAGCAGCAGCAGCAGACACATCCGCCCGCTTTGACGCCGGCGGTGCAGGCTATGATTGGCGTTAGCGGGGAGGTGGTGGAGTCCTGGGGGGTGGTGGATGGCGAGTATATGCGCCGGTTCACGCAGGCCCTGATGGACCCGGACCCGCGCTATTGGGATGATGAGTTCGCCAAGTCCACCCGCTATGGCGAGCTGATTGCCCCTCCGATTATGGTCAGTTATCTGGCCAGCCGCATCCGGCCCGACCAGGGCGACCCGATAACGGCCGCTTTTGAGGAGAACCCGGAATCGGACGGCATCGGTTCGGTGGCCCGGCCCGGCGAACTGCCGCCGGTGCCGACTAATCTGGTGCGCGTGCTGAACGCCGGCAACGAGCTGGAGGTGTACGCTTATCCGAGCATCGGCGATACTATCTTTTTCCAGAACCGCTACTCGGATATTCGCGAGCGGCTGGGGCGGGACGGCACGCCGTTTCTCATCATCACCCGGGAAACCCGCTACTGGAATCAGGATGACGTTACGCTGTGCATCACGCGGGCGTCAACGATTCGGCGGTAGCAGGGACGCCGGCGCCGGCCATCATTGAACATTATCCATTCAATTGGACATTCCGCTCAATTGAACGTTATTCAGTTGGACATTTCGCATCTGAACATTCCGCATCCGGGCGGCGTTGGGGCCGCCAGCAGGAGATACCAGGATGAGTACCCCGCTTGAAGAGTTGCTGAATATGGAGCCGGAGGAAATCTGGCGGCGCAACGAGCGTCCGGACGCGGACGGGCTGCGCCGGAAGGCTCAAATCTACTATGAGGACGTGAACGAGGGCGACGAGCTGCCCAAGTACGTCTATAAGCCCACGCCAACGCATCTTTTCCGGTGGAGCGCGGCCATCGAGAACTTCCACCGGATCCATTACGATTTGGACTTTGGGCTGAACCACGACCGCAATCCGAGCATTCTGGTGCACGGGTCGTGGAAACAGAGCGTGGTGCCGCAGTATCTGAAGGACTGGACGCTGCCCAACGGGTGGCCGTGGAAGGCGCGGTTTGAACACCGGGCGATGCTGGTTCCGGGGGACATTCTGATTATGTGGGGGCGGGTTACCAGCAAGTACGAGAAAGAGCAGATTGGCTTCGTGGAGCTGGAAATCGGGATGAAGACGCAGGACGGCATCGAGAGTATGCCCGGCACGGCTACGGTGGCGCTGCCGCTGCGGGATGGGCCACCCATTCCCTATCCTTTCGTACCGCCCGCCGCCGACTAGCCGCCGGATTTATTCCGGCATCATCCGGGATTTATCCCGGACTTACGCTTGGAGCAACGCACTATGGCCCGATTTATCGCTGTCCACAACGTACCCGGCATCACCGAAGCGGATTTCCGGGGCAAACTTGACGCCGTGCGGAAGTGGCGTCCGGACCGGCGTACTACCATCCTGAAGGTGTACGGGGATTTGGAGAATGGCAAGCTCGTAACGGAGTGCGAGGCCGTGGAGCAGGCGCACTTTGAGGACTGGCTCAATATGGTGGGCTGGCCGGCGGAGTCCATCAACAAGGTGGACATCGTGTGTCAGGTGGGCAGTTTCTGGAAGCTGTAACGGCCGGCGGTTGGCCGGCCGGCGGCGGGATGCGGGCCGGCGTCGCTAGTGGCGGGTGAAGGAGCCGGAGTCGCCCTCGCCGCGCAGGAACCAGCCGGTCTGGATTTTGGGGCCGTTGCCGTCGTACACGCTTTGGGCGTAGGCGGTGAAAGCGGCGCCGATGGCCAGAATCATGGCCGAGGCGAACATCCACATCAGGAATACCAGCACGCCGGCCAGGGGGCCGTAGGACAGGTGGGGCGGGGCGAGGTAGGCCAGAAAGAAGGCGAAACCCTCGTTGGCCAGCTGGAATCCGATGCCGGCCAGGACGCCGGCGATGGCGGCCCACTTCCAGCGCACCGACCACTCCGGCACGTAGCGGTACACCAGCAGGAACGCGCCGGACGACAGCGACAAGGCCAGCAATGCGGCCAGCAAATCTGACCACCAGCCCTGGGCATACAAGGTGTCTGATGGGTCGGATACGCGCAGGTTGTTCAGCAGTTCGGGCAGCGACTGCGGGGTGGCCAGGTAGCTCAGCACGCTGGAAATCAGCAGGATTATTGCGATTCCGCTCATAAACAGGTACTCGCGCAGGCGGGCGATGCCGCCGAGCTGCGTCGGCTCAATGCCCCACATCCGGTTGACTACCGCGCCGGCGGAGCCGAACAGCTTTATGGAGCCCCACGTTAATCCGATGATGGCCAGGGCCGCGGTGAGGCCGGCGCCGGTGGAGACGCGCAGCGACAGTATCAGGGGCAGGTCGATGTACCGGGGCAGGATGGAGGCGGCCAGCTGGCCGAACCATTGGCTGGTGCGGTCGGAGCCGAGCAGGACCTGGAGGATTTGCAGGACGCCGAAAGAGATTGGCACCAGGGTAAGGACGCCGTAGTAGGCTACGCCGGCAATCATCTGCTGGGCGTCGTTGCGGGTTACGACGGCCAGGATGGCCAGAAAGACGCGCAGGCCGCGCCGTCGTTGGGCCGTGCGCTGAATCTCCCGCCGCAGATGCAGCAGGGACCGGATGGGCCGTATCCGCAAAAGGCGCCGGTTGCGGGTGGCCCAGCGCGCCGCTTTGATTAGCGCTGCTTCAAACGACATTTGTAATCAGTCAAAGTTTGTTATCGGGGAAAGCGGGATGCATAGGGCGGTTTAACGGTATTGGCGGGCGCCTTTGCGTCGCCAGCGGTGGGCCGGAACGGTCAGCCAAACGCAACCGATTATATCGCCGGCGCCTACCGGGCCGTACCGTCGGCTATCGGAACTTTGCGCCAAGTTATCGCCAATCAGGAAATATTCGGATGCGGCACAAGTCCAGCCGGAATCAGAGGGGACTGCGGATGGTTCCGCTATGGCAATAAAACCGTCATCCCGGATTTGCACCCGCTCGCCGGGGAGGGCGGCGACCCTTTTGATTACGATACGCTCGGCGCGCCCCGGAGAGATTGCCACGACCAGGGAGCCGCGCCGGATGCGGGCCAGCGACAGTCGGGCCGGGATGCAGTGGACGACGTCGCCATGATGCAGCGCGGGGGCCATACTGTCGCCCCACACCACAAAATGGGAACGCAGCAACAGCGCCCCAACCGCGTGAATCATCGCCCAAAGCCAGCCGAACATACTTAAATTGTAACCTACCGGGATACGGCGCCCGGCCCGGAATACGCATCCGGCGTTCAGAACGACGGAAAGGGGGCAAGGGGCCTATTATGCTTGGCGCGTATTTTGGTTATACTGCGGGGGATGTCCGCCTCACGAGATGCTGCTGGCGCTGTGGTGGCCTCCTGGCCGCGTTGGCGTCTTATTTTTATGGGCTCTGCGGCGGCGCTGGGGATGGTGCTGGCGTCGCTGGATTTCTCGGTGAACGTGGCTTTGCCGGCGATCCGGGATGCGTTTGACACCGATTTGGCCGCGGTGCAGTGGGTTATCGTGGTGTTCATCGCCACGCGGGCCGGGCTGGCGCTGGGGGCGGGGGCGTTTGCGGACCGCTTCGGGCTGCGGATGGTGTACATCTTTGGCACGGTTACCTACCTGGCGGCGATGGTGTGCCTGTCGCTGTCGCCCACGCTGGAGGTAATGGTGGGCTTTCGGGTGTTGCAGGCGCTGGGGACGGGGTGCCTGTACAGCACGGCGCCGGCCATCGCCGCCGCCGTGTTTCCGGCACACCGGCGGGGCCTGTCGATGGGCTTTACGTCGGCTTGCCTGGCGCTGGGGATGGTGGCGTCCACGCTGGCGGCCGGGCCGCTGGTGGCGGTGTTTGACTGGCCGGCGGTGTACGCCGGGCGGATTCCGCTGACGGCGCTGGCGCTGGCCGTGGGGATAGTGGCCGTGCCGGGGCGGTTGGCGGCGACGGGTTTGGCGGCGACGGGATTGGAGGACGGACCAGGCCGGAGCCGGGGGCAGCGGTTTGACTTGCTGGGGGCGGCGCTGGCGCTGTCGCTGCTGCTGTGCCTGATGATTGGGCTGCGGCTGGGGCAGGCCATCGGGTGGGCAACGCCGGCGGTGATTGCGCTGCTGGTGGCCGCGCCGCTGCTGCTGGGGGCGCTCATCCGGGTGGAACGGCGGGCCGAATCGCCGATGCTGCCCGGCGCGCTGGTGCGGCTGAAAGGCTTTCAGACGGCAACCGTCGCGATGTTCCTGGGCCATTTCTCGCAGTTTGCCATCTGGTTCATCTTTCCGTTTTACGTCACCGACTCGCTGGGGCGGGGGCCGGTGACGCTGGGGATAATGCTGGCTACGATGTCGGCCAGCAACATCGTGTCCTCGCCGGCCGGCGGGTGGCTGTGCGACCGCTGGGGCGTGCGTCCGGTGGGAGCGGTGGGGCTGGCCGGCGTCGCGGTGGGGCTGCTGGCGATGTCGCAGCTGGACGGGCAATCGGCAATCTGGCATCCGGCGGCGGCGATTGCGGTAGTCGGGCTGGGCGTCGGGTGGTTCCAGTCGGCGGCCTACGCATTGATGCTGGGCAGTGTGCCGGCGGAACGCTACGGCACGGCGTCGGGGGCGATGTCGCTGGCGCAGGCGTCGGGAACGGTGCTGTGCGTGGCAGTGGTGGGAGCGATATTCGCCGTCCTGAACGACTACTACGCCGGCGGGAGCGGCGGCGGCGCAACGGCGGGCGCGGCGTTCCTGCTGGCCTATCGGGACGTGTTTCGCATCGGAGCGGCCACCGCCGCCATCGCCGCCGGGTGGTTTGCGCTGCTGGCGCGGCAGCCGGGGCGGTAGCGGTAGCGGCCCGCCGGCGGTGTCGTGTATGATTGTGCCGTTATTTTGCCCATCGGGTTGCCCGTTTTCCCACACAATCCATACCTGTAAGCGGCGGTGTTGCGATGACTACTACGAAACGGCGAGTTACCAAGCCCGTGTACGTTGGCGGCGTGAAAGTTGGCGGCGGCGCCGACGTGACCGTGCAGTCGATGACCAAGACCGACACGCGGGACGTGCCGGCTACCGTGCGGCAGATTCACGAGCTGGAGGAGGCGGGCTGCGAGATAATCCGCTCGGCAGTGCCGGACATGGAGGCCGCCAAAGCGATGGCGGAAATCAAAAAGCGGATTCGGATTCCGCTGATCGCCGACATCCACTTTCATTATCAGCTGGCACTGGAATGTGCCGCCGGCGGGGTGGATTGCCTGCGTCTGAATCCGGGCAACCTGCGCAACGCCGACCAGGTGCGGGAGGTAGTCAAGGCGGCGCAGGAACGGGATATTCCCATCCGCATCGGCGTCAACTTTGGCAGCCTGCCCCCGGTGGGCGGCATCGGCCAGACGCGGGGGTTCTCCCGGCACATGGACCTGGTGAACCGGCTGCCCAAAGCCGGCGAGGCGCAATCGGGCGATTACAGCGTGGTTGACCATATGGTGGCCACCGCCCTGTGGGAAATCAGCCTGCTGGAGGCGCAGGATTTTGACCAAATCAAGATTTCGATGAAGGCGTTTGATGTGCCGACTACGGTTGAGGCGTATCGCCGGCTGTCGGAGATGACGCCGTACCCGCTGCATCTGGGCATTACTGAGGCCGGCACGGTGCAATCGGGTTCCATCCGCACCGCCGTGGGCCTGGGCGTGCTGCTCTACGAGGGTATCGGAGATACTATCCGGGTATCGCTGAGCGGGGACAGCGTGGAGGAAGTTACCGCAGGCTACGAGATTCTGAAGTCGCTGAACCTGCGGGACAAAGGCACCACCCTGGTAGCCTGCCCCAGCTGCGGCCGCGCCGACGTGGACGTGGTGAAACTGGCCAACGACGTGGACGCGCTGCTGAAACGCAGCGACAAGAACATCAAGGTGGCCGTGATGGGCTGCGAGGTGAACGGCCCCGGCGAGGCCAAAGACGCCGACGTAGGCATCGCCGCCGGCGCCGGCCGGGCGATTATATTCCGCAAAGGCGAAAAAGTGCGGGTAGTGCCGGAGGCGGAAATGCTGACCGCGCTGATGGAGGAGATTGAGAACACGCCGGCGCCGGCGACGGGCTGATAGAATGGAAGCAGGCGGAACGAAAGGAGGCGCAAAATGGGGACTGCTGTTTTTATCGTGCGAATGGTTTATCTATTGTCCCTCATGCTAGCCCTGTTTGCCGCTTTGTCCGAATATGGAGTGCTGGGCAGCGGCAAGACTCTCGGCATGGACAGCCTGGGGGTGATGCTGTGGTCGGGGGCGATTGCAGCTCTCACGGCTCCGATTCTGGTATCGTTTTTGTACCCCAGACCGAGCAGCGACCGGACATCCGAAGATGAGGAAGTTGCGCCATGAGAATTCGGGGATTTCCGGGGAGGATTTTGCGAAGTCTGATATTCCTTTACGTGGCACTGTCCCTGGTAGCGGTAGTTGTCTTTGTCATCGTGCTGCTAACCGCCGCCGAGCAGCAGCGAGGCGGCCTAACAGGAAGCCTGACCATCACCATCGTTATGCTGGTTGGCGCTATTCTAACTGCCGCGGCAGTGGCGACGCTGGTTCAGGACCTCTTTTTTAACGTTAACCCGCCAAGTCCCAACCGTGAGCGCTTGGAACTGGGTTCGGTGTTTGAGAGGTACGTTAAGTGGTTCACGTATGTCATCGGCCCGGTTATTGCCAGCTACGGCGTGGTGAGAATTATAGAGGCTTTGAGATGAAGAGGCTGCTGTATGACGACTATTACTATATCGGAAAGGGTTGTTCCTTTTGCCAACGCAAGGCGTCTGCGCGAACGCTATGGATAAGGGGGCAGGAACGATGTCGCTAATCAGATTTGACGATTATGTGAAAGGCCGCGCGGCGCGCGACCCGGAGTTTGCCCGGCTGCGGTATCAGACTGCGATTGAACTGCTCGGCGGCAACGCTGAGGATCGTCGTATTGCTTTGCGGATATTGCGGGAGCAGTTGGGCATTGCCGACGATGAAATCGAGAGGCTGAAACGCAACGAGGCTGCCGTATGACGACTGTTAGTGCTCCTGAAAGCATTGCTCCTTTTGACGTTGCCGCTTTGGAATCGGGCGGTATTCCGTTGCTGCCGGCGGAGCGGGATGCTTTGCGGCGGTGTTTGCTGGATGCTGTTGGGCGTGTCCGGCCTGTGCTGGAGGGGGATGCTGAGGCTAATGATGCGGGTGGGACGCTGGCCTGGCCGTCGGTGGTTGCCTTGTACCGGGAGGGTTTGCTGTCGCTGAAAGCGCCGCGGGAGTTGGGCGGGCCGGAGGTTGACCCGCTGCTGTATCTGGAACTGGTTGACGAACTTTGCTACGTCAATCCGTCGGCGGGTTGGTGCGCTTTTATCAACGGCACCAGCACCGCCTGGAGTGGGGCGTTTCTGCCTGATTGTGCCGTCGCTGAGATATTCGCCGGCGGCCGTCTGCCCATCATGTCGGGCGCGGTGATTCCCCGGGGGCTGGCTACGCCGGTGGATGGCGGCTGGCGTATCAGCGGGCGTTGGCCTTTTGCCAGCGGTTCCGGACATTCATCCTGGATTCTGGCCGGTTTTCGCATTGTCCGGGATGGGGAGCCGGGGCCGGAGCATATGGTGCTGACTGCGCCGGTTGCCGACGTGCGGTTTTTGGACAACTGGCAGGTGATGGGGCTGAAAGGCACCGGCAGCCGGGATTTTGTCCTTGACGACTACTTTCTGCCCGCTGAGTTCGCTTTTGACCTGCTTACTGCCGTCCCCAAGCGCGGCGGGGCGCTGTTCTGGCTGGGGCGGCCGGGTTTCGTCACTACCGACCACGCCGCTTTTGCCCTGGGGGTGGCTCGCCGCGCGCTGGACGAAATCGCGTTGCAGGCCGGGTCTTACCAGCGGGGGTATCTGACTTCGCCGATTGCGCAACGGGGCGCGTTGCAGCACGACCTGGGCAAGTGCGACCAGCAGCTGCGGGCCGCCCGCGCCCTGTGCCGGGAGGCGTTGGAGGATGCCTGGGAGTTTTGCTTGCGCCACGAACGCCCCGATTTGGAGCGTCAACTGCGGCTGCGAGGGGCCTGCGCCTACGCTACCGACGTGGCGTGCCAGGTGACGACGACGGCCTTTCGCTACGGCGGCGGCAACGCCATCTACAACGACCGGGTGTTGCAGCGATGCCTGCGGGACATCAACGCCGCCGCGCAGCACTTCATGGTCAACACCAGCGCCTACGACAACCTGGGCCAATACCGGCTGGGGATGACCGGCGTCAACCCGATGGGGTAAAGGATACGATGGCGGCGGCAGCACAAACCGAACCGGAGGATGCTCCCGGTGTCCAACCTGATAATGTAGTCCTACCCCCCCCCCCCCCCCCCCCCCCCCCCGAGAAAAGGGGTCTGGAAAGCAGGGTTGCCGTCTTTGGCTTGCTTTTTTTATGCCTGAACGTATTTGGCGTGAGCTGCCTTGCCGTTGCGGACCCGTACCGCTACGATGAGCTGCTGCGGGAAGACTATTGGATCGAGTATCTCACCGCAGTCTGGTTTCTGCTGGCGGCCCCGTTGCTGTTCGTTACGGCCCGGCTGGAACGGAGTTTATTCCGGCGCGGCGTCTATATCCTGGGGGGTATTGCGCTGCTGTTCGTCGCCGGCGAGGAAATCAGCTGGGGGCAGCGCATACTTGGGTTTGGAACGCCCGATTTTTTGCTGGGCTGGAATGAACAGGGCGAATTCAATGCTCACAACATCGAATCATATACAGTAAATGTGGTCGTCAGGAATTTGGCACTGTTGTTGTGTACAGTGACTTGTGCCGCCTTTTTCTGCCGGAAGGATACGCTGGTCGGGATTCCGCTGCCATCCATCCTGCTGGTGTTCGGTTTCCTGGCGTCGGTAGCTTACAATACGAGGGGGTTCGGCGAGTTAGACTATAGTTTTCTTTTTAACAGCGACTTTATTTTCGCAAGAGGGAGAAACCTGCTGCTGCTCTTTGTTATTTGGGCTCTGCTTTCCGGGCAATCCAAACGGTGCAGTGGCGCCGTCGTTGCAACAGCGGCAATTTTACTGGCTAGCTGGGTTGTGAACAGGAGCAGCGGTACCGGGCAACAGCCTGAAGTAGTGGAATATCTGCTCGGCATCCTCGGCCTTTGCTATGCTTTGGAGCTGCTGTTGGCGCAGGCTCCGGCGCGCCGCCGGATTGATTTACTAGTCGCGGGCCTGAATCTGCGAGAGCGACGGCAATCCGCCGCTGTCAGCAATGATAGCCCGAACTTGGCAAAAGCTGTGCCGGCCAGAATCGGAAAAGGACTGCGGGAACCCTGGCTGACAGTGTGCGCTTTGGCAATCGTATGCAGTACCGGGCTGATGTTCTGGCAGTATTTTGACGCCCGAGCCGAAGCCGCCGACTTTGAGGAAAGATACCGTTCAATCACGACGGGCGCGGCCGGCGAGCCGGTCGTCCGGGCCATTTTTGACGCGTATCTTATAGGTAACGAATTGACCTATTTTAAGGAGCCGTGCGACCGGGCGAATACGGAGGACACATTCTTTCTGCATCTGATTCCTGCCAACAGGGATGACCAGCCCGAATATAGTCGCGAATATGGGTTTGACAACCGGGACTTTAGATGGAAATTGTACGGCGCGATGAGCGATGGCCGGTGCATGGCAACCATACCGCTGCCGGACTACGCCATCAGCAGCATCCGCACCGGGCAGTTCGTACGCGACGGTGGCAACATTTGGACAGCGGAGTTCGCGGTTTCCAATGATGAATTTGAGGAAAAGTACCGTTCAATCACGACGGGCATGGCCGGCGAGCCGGTCGTCCGGGCCACTTTTGACGTGTATCTGATTGGCAGCGAATTGACCTACGTTAAGAATCCGTGCGAATCGGCGGACACGGAGGATGTGTTCTTTCTGCATCTGACTCCCGCCAACGTGGACGACTTGCCCGGCGAGCGTCGCCAATATGGGTTTGACAACCTGGATTTTCGGTGGGCAGGCGCGATACGCTACGGCCGGTGTATGGCAACTATACGGCTACCGGGTTACGCTATCAGCAGCATCCGCACCGGGCAGTACGTCCCGGATGAGGGACAGATTTGGAACGCTGAGTTTGCGGTTCCCTAGCCATGGCCCATCTTTGCCGGCAAGGCCAGCCCGTCGTGCTATAATCTAGCCCCCTTGCGCCTACGACAACCTGGGCCAATATCGGCTCGGAATGACCGGCGTCAACCCGATGGGGTAAAGGATACAATGGCGGCGTCAGCACAAACCGAACCGGAGGATGCTCCCGGTATCCAATCTGATAACTACCCACCCACCGAGAAAAGGGGTTTGGAAAGCAGGGTTGCCGTCTTTGGGTGGCTGTTTCTGTGCCTGAACGTATTTGCCTTTGGCTGTCTGGCTGCCGTTGACGTGCAACTTTATCGTGTGCTGGCACGGGAAGACGGCTGGGCAGAGTATCTGACCGCAATCCTGTTTTTTATGACGGGCCTGTTGCTGCTCGTCACGGCTCTGTCGGAGCGGAGTCTGGTCCGGCGCAGCGTCTATATTCTGGCCGGGATTGCGTTTCTGTTCGCCGCCGGCGAGGAAATCAGCTGGGGGCAGCGCATACTTGGGTTTGGAACGCCCGATTTTTTGATGGGCTTGAATGATCATGGCGAATTCAATGCTCACAACATCGTAACGCCTATAGCGAATGCGGTCGTCAGGATTTTGGCACTGTTGCTGTGTACAATGTCTTGCGCCGCTATCTGTTGCCGGAAAGATGCGCTCTATGGGATCCCACTGCCGTCAATTCTGCTGACGCTGGGCTTCTTGACAGCAATGGCCTACTATGTTATTCCAAGCCGCCCACCGCACCTTTTGGATTCTATTTTCAGCTTGGACTTTAATTTCAGCCAAGGGAGCAATCTGATAATACTCCTTGTCATCTACGCTCTGCTTTTCAGGCAAGCCAAACAATTCAGTGGCACCGTCGTTACAACAATGGGACTCCTCCTGGCCACCGCGTATGTACACAAGTACAACCCCATTCAGTCGAGCAGGCAGCCTGAGGTTGGGGAATACCTACTCGCCATCGTCTGCATTTGTTACGCTCTGGAGCTGCTGCTGGCGCAGGCCCCGGCGCGCCGCCGGATTGATGCGCTAGTCAAGGGCATAAAACTGCCGGGGGGACGGGAATCCACCACCACCAGGAATGATAGCCCGAACTTTGTGAGAGCCCGGCTGGCCAGGAGGGGACTGTGGGAACCCTGGTTGATGATGTGCGCTTTGATAATTTTATGCAGTATCGGGTTGGCGCTTTTGCAGTATTTTATGGGCCGGGCCGAAGCGGCCGACTTTGAGGAAAGATACCGTTCAATCATGACGGGCACGGCCGGCGAGCCGGTCGTCCGGGCCATTTTTGACGCGTATCTTATCGGCAACGAATTGACCTACGTTAAGGAGCCGTGCGACCGGCCGAATACGGAGGTCAGATTCTTTCTGCATCTGATTCCCGCCAACGTGGCTGACCTGTCCGGAGAGCGTCGCGAATATGGGTTTGACAACCTGGACTTTGACTGGGCCGGCGAACGGCACGATGGCCGGTGTCTGGCAACCATAGGGCTGCCGGACTATACAATCAGCAGCATCCGCACCGGGCAGTTCGTACCCGACTTGGGCAACATTTGGACGGCGGAGTGGAGTTCGCGGTTTCCCATTTTAATTAATGCCGGTGACGAAGCAGACGAATTTGAGGAGAAGTACCGTTCCATCACGATGGGCACGTCCGGCGGGCCGGTCGTCCGCGCCACTTTTGACGTGTATCTTGTTGGCAGCGAATTGACCTATGTTAAGGAGACGTGCGAACCGGCGGACACGGAGGATGTGTTCTTTCTGCATCTGACTCCCGCCAACTTGGACGACTTGCCCGGAGAGCGTCGCCAATATGGGTTTGACAACCTGGATTTTCGGTGGGCAGGCGCGATGCGCGACGGCCGGTGCATGGCAACCATACGGCTGCCGGACTACGCCATCAGCAGCATAAGCACCGGGCAGTACGTACCCGACGAGGGCAACACTTGGCAAGCGGAGTTTGTAGTTCCCTAGCCGTTGCCCGTCTTTGACGGCGATGCCGTCGTGCTATACTTTGCCTATCCTGCCGCCGGAGGTGGCTTATGATAAGGCTGAACTTGTACGACCTTGACAACGAGACGGCGGTGCGTCTGCGGGCCCGGGCGGCCGGCAACGAATGTTCTATTGAGGAAGAGGCGCTGAGCGTCCTGCGCTTTGCCCTGGTGGAGCATGGTATGGAATTGCCACCGCCGGAAAAGACGAACGCGGGCATCCACGAGCGCGCCGCAGACCTCGGTATTACGGATGTCGATTATATGCCGTACAGTTCGGTACAGGCTGTTTTCGGAGATGACGAGGAGGAGAACGCCGCCAGGGTAATCAGCCTTGGCGACGAGTTTGCCGAAGGGTTGCGCAGCCGGGCGTTAGTCAGCGAATGTTCGCTGGCGCAGGATGCGCAGAATGTCCTGAGCTTCGCCCTGTCCAAGCCGGCCTGCCTGCCCCAGCCGAGATACTTGGGCGAGGCTATCAGCAATCTGTTCAAAGACCTGAACGTCGGGGTGGAAGTCCGGCGCAGAAGCGAGCATCCGGACCACGTGGTAAGGTTTTACTGGCTTGACTGATGGCGATAGTTGTCGATGCCAACGTGGCGTCTGAAATAATTTCCCCCCGAACGCATCCGGTGGTGCGAGCCTGGTGGCGCAGTCAGGTTGCTACGGACTTGTTCACCACGGCCATAACCGAGGCGGAAATGCGCTATGGCTTTGCTATTATGCCGGCGGGACGGCGACGCGACGACCTGACTGTGCGAGCGGATTTTCTCTTTGGTTATTTTGCCGGCCGTATTCTCCCTTTTGACCGGGCCGCCGCCCGCGCTTACGCTGATATATTCGCCAGCCGTCGCGCGCTGGGCCGGCCTATTGACCGGGCCGATTGCCAAATTGCGGCCATCGCCCGGGCGCAGGGTATGGCCGTAGCTACCCGCAATGTTAGCGATTTTCGCAATTGCGGCGTCAGAGTGCTCAATCCGTGGGCGGCGGATGTTATTATTTGAGCTATGCGTATTACCAAGCTAGTTACCCGAACTTTGCGTGATGACCCGCCGGAGGCGGAGACGGCCAGCCACCGGCTGATGCTGCGGGCCGGGCTTATCCAGCAAGTGGCGGCCGGCGTTTATGCTTATTTGCCGCTGGCGTGGCGCGCGCTGCTCAAAATTGAGCAGATTGTGCGGGAGGAGATGGACGCCGCCGGCAGCCAGGAGCTGCGGATGCCGGCTTTGCAGCCTTTGGAACTCTGGGAGCAGACCGGGCGGGCGGCGGCTTTTGGCGACAATATGTTCTCGCTGGAAGACCGGCGGGGGCGGCCGCTGGCCCTGGCGCCTACTCACGAGGAAGTGGTTACCAACATCGTCAAGGGCAACGTGCAGAGCTATCGGGATTTGCCGGTTATCCTGTATCAGATGCAGACCAAGTTTCGCGATGAGCCGCGTCCGCGGGCCGGGCTGGTGCGGGTGCGCGAGTTCACGATGAAGGACGCCTATTCTTTTGACGCCGACGACGCCGGGCTGGACAATTCCTATCAGGCGATGGCGCAGGCGTATCGCAACGTGTTTCGCCGGTGCAGCATCCCGGTGGTGATGGCCGAGGCCGACAGCGGGGCTATCGGCGGCAAGGATTCGCACGAGTTCCTGCTGCCCACCGGCGCCGGCGAGGATACGATTATCACCTGCCCCGGCTGTGGCTATGCCGCCAACGCCGAGAAAGCGGAGGGTTTGTATCCGGTACAGGAAACGCCGGAACCGTTGCCGCTGGAGGCGGTGAGCACGCCGGGCGTCAAGACCATCGCCGGCTTGGCCGAGTTTCTCGGCGTGCCGGAGTCGCAAACCCTGAAAGCGGTGTTCTACGCCGCCGACGGGGAAGTGGTGTTCGTTACCATCCGGGGCGATTTGGAAGTGAACGAGGTCAAGCTCAAAAACGCCCTGCACTGCAATGATTTGCGTCTGGCCGACGACGATGAAGTGGCGGCGGCGGGACTGGTGGCCGGCTCCGCGTCGGCGATTGGCATAACCGGATTGCGCCGCATCGCCGACCCGTCAATCTCCGGCGGCGGCAACTTTGTAGTCGGGGCCAACCAGGCCGACACGCACTATCGCAACGCCAATTATCCCCGGGATTTTGACGCCGACTTGATTGCCGACATCGCGCTGGCCCAGCCCGGCCAGCGCTGCGTCCGCTGCGAAACGGCGCTGGAGTCAACACGGGGCGTTGAGGTGGGGCATATTTTCAAGCTGGGCACCTTTTTCAGCGAGGCCCTGGGCGCTAATTACCTGGACGCGGACGGGCGGCAGCAGCCGGTTACGATGGGCTGCTACGGCATCGGGGTCAGCCGGGTGCTGGCCGCCGCTATCGAGCAGAATCACGACGACAACGGCATCATCTTTCCGCCGCCAATCGCGCCCTATCAGGTCTATCTGGTGGGACTGAATATGTCGGATGCCGGCGTTGCTGAGGCGGCCGGCGATTTGTACGACCGGCTGTGGGCCGCCGGTATCGAAACGCTGTTTGACGACCGGGAGGACGCCGCCGCCGGGGTGAAGTTCAACGACGCTGACCTCATCGGCCTGCCGCTGCGTCTGGTGGTCAGTCCCCGCAACCTGCGCCAGGGTATGGTGGAGGCGCGCCGCCGCACGGCGCCGGACGCCGCGATGATTGCGCTGGACGACGTGGTGGACGCCGCCCGCGCTATGCTGGCGGTTCCGTGATTAGCGCGGTTTCGTGATTCTCCGGGAGTGGGATAACCTTGCCGTCCGGCGCACCGGAACTGCGCCCGCTCAGCATTACGGAGCGGGGCATATCCACCCTTTACGGGAGCATCCCCAGCTCCTTTATGCTGATATTTCTGCGGATACTGTTCACGATTTTGAGCGGGCCGGACTTGAGCTTCTGGCACTTTATCCGCTACATCACCGGCTTTGACGCCGGGCTGGGCATCCATATCGACATCATTGACACGTACTACGTGCCGTTCATGCTGGCGAACGGGGCCTACGCCGTGTTCTATTTCTCGTTCAGCCGCTCGCTGGGGCATATGGTGGTGTACGCCCATATCGTGGACGCCAGAACGGGCCGCCGGATGCGAAACTGGCAAAAGGCGGTGCGGAGCGTCCTGCAAATCGCCAACGGCTATATCCGATTTTTACGCATACTGGACATCCTGTCCGTCCTGATTGTGCTGATTGACCGGGAACGCCGCCGGTCGCTGTACGACCTGATTTCCGGCACGATGGTGGTAGTCGGCAGCCCGGTTGAGGAGGAGCCGGCAACGGCAACCGAAAGCGTCTGGTCAAAGGCGCTGGGCTGGTTGACGGGACGGGACGGGGCGACGGAACGCCGTTAGCAGGACATGGTTAGCCGGATTCACGGGGCGCAAAGAACTGGCCCAGCATGGCCAGGTTCGCTTGTAGCTGCGGGGCCAGCTCGGTGCCGCCCCGGGAAAGCAGCAGCAGCAGTCGGATTTGGGCCGCTAAATCGGACGCCAGCTTGGACTTGGCCTCGGCTACGGTATCGCCCTCCACCGGCACGCGCAGCCCGTGCAGCGGCAGCGCCCGCCGGGATTCTCCGGCCCAATACTTGTCCAGGCTGTCAATGATTACGATGGGGATGTCCTGCGTGATGACAAAGGGCGCATCCGGCGGGGTGTCGGCCGGGGTTAGCACGCCGGCGAAAGAGCGGGTTACGTCGCTGTGGTTGATGTGAAACGTAGCGGCGTTGGGCTGGCTGGCCGACGTGATGTGCCACGCCCAGGCCGGGCCGGTGTCGGCCGTGTTGCCGTTGGGTTCTACGACTACCGGCAGGGATAAATCCTCGGCCAGCGGTCGGCCGTCACCGCCGGGGTCGTCCGCCGGGCGCAGGTCGTGGCGGCGCTCGTTGGCGTTTGCCGGGTTGTTGGGAGTAGTCATCGGGTCAATTGGGCGGGCGGCTAGTGGCCGTGGCCATCGTGGTCAACCTCCCAGGCGGCGTACACCTGCTCGGGGAGGGTAATCGGGCCGACGGCGTCCTCGTATTCCTTGACGTGCTTGCTGGCCAGCAGCGCAATGGCTTTGAGCATCTGCGGGCTGACTTTGATGCGGGCCCGCAGGATGGGTTCCCGCTCCTCCAGCTGCTCGCCAAAGAACAGGACGGCGGAATAGATGCTGCTGAAAATGTGGAACGAATCGGAGTAGAAAGTGATGGGGTCCAGGACGCCCGGCGCCTCGGCCGGCGCGGGGGCGGCGGCCGCCGCCGTATTCACGTTGAGCGGCGCAACATCGCCCGGATTGAGAAACGCCTCCTCTTGCGGCGGCTTATCCTCCGGCGGAACATAGGGACGCTGAATGATGGGCATAATACCTCCAACCCTGCGGCGCGGCGCCGCCCTCAAAAGCGGCAGCCCGCCGCCATTATAGTACAAAATGGCCGGGTATGATGACGGGCATCAGGGCAAAGATTTGTAGCCGGCGCATCCGGCTGGTATAGTTTGGGTAGAGGATGGTGCGATTATGGCAACGCCGGACGTGCAGAACAGCCCAAGCCCAACCGCAAGCGAAAGCCCGGCAACGGCGGACGCCCGCACTTCGCCCGGTGGTTATATGCCGACGTGGTGGGTTTTCCCGGCTTTCGGCGTTGCCATGCTGCTGGGTATGCTGATTGCCTATCTGGGGGTGCAATACGAGCAGGGCGTGATTGCCCTCGGTGGGGTTGTGCTGTACAGCTTGTCACTCTGCGCCGCGCTAGTTGCCGGCGTTCGCTACGTCTGGCTGCTGACCCGCGCTATATCAGAAGACCGTCGCGCTGCCAAACGCGCCCAGAAAATATAGAACCACTTGACTGATTATCAAAACCAGCACGCAGATTACAGTCGTGGCAAATATTGCCAGCGTGAAGTACCGGGCGTTACCCGGGGACAGCAATTCTACCCGGAATGCGAACCAGATAAGCTGCAGGCTTAGTCCGTTGATTAGCACTATGACGAGGGCCAGCACCGCGCCGTTCAGCAGCTCAGGCGGCAGCCTCGTTATCAAGTCCAGCAGTGTCGTTCCCATATTCCGTTACCCCTGTTGAGTTATACCACCGTTCATCCTCCCCGGCCTAATGCCTGGTACGGCTCCATTCCGGCGTAGTGTGCGTTGGCACCTAGTTCGGCTTCGATTCGCAGCAGGCGGTTGTATTTGGCGACGCGTTCGGAGCGGGCGGGGGCGCCGGTTTTGATTTGGCCGACGTTCCAGGCTACGGACAGGTCGGCGATGGTGGTGTCCTCCGTTTCGCCGGAGCGGTGGCTCATTACCGCCGTCCAGCCGGCGCTGCGGGCCATGGCCAACGCCGCCGCCGTTTCCGACAGCGTGCCAATCTGGTTGGGCTTCAGCAGGATGGCGTTGCCGGCGGCCTGGGCGATGCCGCGCTGCAAGCGGCCGATGTTGGTTACCAGTAGGTCGTCGCCCACCAGCTGCGCCTGCGAACCCAGCCTGGCGGTTAGGGCCGTCCAGCCGTCCCAATCGTCCTCGAACAGGCCGTCCTCGACGCTGATGATGGGGTATTCGGCGCGCCATTGGGCGTACAGGTCAACCAACTCGGCGGCGGTTAGCGAGCGGCCCTCCCGTTCCAGGTCGTAGCGGCCGGTGGCGGCGTTCCACAGCTCGGACGCAGCTACGTCAAGGGCGATGTGAACCTGGCGGCCCGGTGCGTAGCCGGCGGCCTCAATCGCTTGCAGCACTACCTCGATGGCGTCGCGGTTGGAGGGCAGCGTGGGCGCGAAACCGCCCTCGTCGCCCACATTCAGGTTGTGGCCGCCGGCGCGCAGGATGGACTTCAGCGACTGGTAAATCTCCACGCCGGCGCGCAGGGCGTCGGCGAATCGGTCAAAGCCGGCCGGGGCAACCATAAACTCTTGCACGTCGGCGGAGTTGGAGGCGTGGCGGCCGCCGTTGAGGATGTTCAGCAAAGGCACGGGCAGGGAAACCGGGCCGTTGCCGGCCAGATGCCGCCACAGCGAGCCGCCGGCGGCGGATGCGGCGGCGGCCCGGGCCGATGCAATGGACACCGCCAGCACTGCGTTGGCGCCGAGATTGCTCTTGTCGTCGGTGCCATCAAGTTCAATGAGCCGGGCGTCCAGGGCGGATTGGTCAAGGGGGGATACGCCGTTCAGGGCGGGGGCGATGCGGTTGTTGACGTTGGCGGCGGCGGTTAGCGTGCCGTTGCCGCCGTAGCGGGCGGCGTCGCCATCGCGCAGTTCCAGCGCCTCGTAGCTGCCGGTGCTGGCCCCGGACGGCGCCAGCGCCAGGCCAACGCTGCCGTCGCTCAGGACAACTTCGGCTTCCACCGTCGGGTTGCCCCGCGAGTCCAGGGCTTCCCGTCCGGTGATGGCGGTTATAGTTGCGTTGGGCATCAGATACCTCCGGCGATGGGGACGGAAAAAGCGACGGTTTGCGTGGCTTCGGTGCGGTTCTCGGCAGCGTGGATGGCCTTGTTGACGGCGTCCACCGGGTCATCGGCGATGGTGTATTCATCGCCAACCGGGATGCCATCGCCGCGCACGGTTAGGGGCCAGCTGTGCAGGGCGATGACGGGGATGCCGTAGCTGAGGGCGTAGGCGATTTCGGAGAGGGTGCCGAAAGCGCCGCCGACGGCGATGACGGCGCGGCCGGTGCTGACGACGGCCACGTTCCGGGCGTAGCCCATGTTGGTAGCGATGGGGATGTCCACGTGGGCGTTGGCGGTGTCGGGCGAGCCGCCGGGCAGGATGCCGATGGTGGTGCCGCCGCCGGACTTGGCGCCCTTGCAGACGGCCTCCATCACGCCGGTCAGCCCGCCGCAAACGGGCGTAACGCCCCGCCGGGCCATCTCCCGGCCCACTTCCTCAGCCAGCGCGTAAATGTGCGGCGGCGGGTCGCTATTGCCAATTACTGCGATAATCATTGCGTTCTCACCTCTCTTGCGTGGTAGAAAAATTGCGAAACTGCGCTTTGGGCCGGCGGCCCTGCCGTCCCCGTGAGGCGTCACCCTTATTGTAAGGGCCCTCACATTGACAGAAGGGGCGGGCCCTTTACCCCCAATGTCATTCTGAGCGCAGCGAAGAATCTCGACAGCGTAGCGCACACTTTGGGGGCAACGCCGTTGCTACGTTATCGAGATTCTTCGCTGCGCTCAGAATGACATTGGGGTAAAAGTAGTCCGATGCGTAGCGCACACCTTGGTGGCAACGCCGCTGCTACGTCATCGAGATTCTTCGCTGCGCTCAGAATGACATTGGGGTAAGTAGTCAGATGCTAATAGGGCACGATGGCAGCGCTTGCTACCTCAATCAGGGCCAGCAGGGGGGCGGGATAGACTCCCAGCCAGGTTACGGCCAGCAGGCCGATGCCCATTGTGGCGGTTAGCAGGATTGACGGGCGGGGCAGCGGCGCAATGTCCGGGGGCGGCGCATTGTGGCCATGGTTGTGGCCGTGAGCAGCGGCGGCGTCATCGCTATCGGCGGGGGCGACAGCGGCGGCAGCGGCGTCATCGTCAGCATTGTCGGCGGCGGCGTGGGCGGGTTGGATGTACATTTGGCGCAGTACCTGGAGGTAGTAGTACAGCGAAATCAGGCTGGCGAATATGGCGACGCCGGCCAGCCAGAGGAAACCGCCGTCGGCTACCGCTACGAACAGGTAGAACTTGGCGGTGAACCCGGCGAATATGGGCAGTCCGGCCAGCGAGAACAGTCCGATGGCGATGGTTGCCGCTACAAAGGGCTGCCGGTCGGCCAGGCCCGCCAGGTCAGCGATGTCGTCTTTGCCCTCCCGGTTGTAGTAGGCGGCGATGCCGGCGAATACCACCAGGTTGGTTACGGCGTACACCACCAGGTAGAAAATGACGGCTTTGGCGGCCAGCGCGAAGTCGCTGCCCAGCACGGCGACGCCGGCCAGCGCGTAGCCCACGTGTCCGATGCTGCTGTACGCCATCAGCCGTTTCAGGTTGCTTTGCGCCAGCGCCACCAGGTTGCCCACCAGCATGGTCAGGGCGGCCAGCGCCGCAATCACCAGCTGCCACTCGCCCCAGCGGTCGGCGGCCGGCAGTATCGCCTCGGCAAACAGGCGCAGGGTCAGGGCAAAGGCCGCCGCTTTGGAGCCGATGGCCAGGTAAGCCGTAACCGGCAGCGGCGCGCCCTCGTAGGTGTCGGGCGCCCACATATGGAACGGCGCCGCCGACAGCTTGAACCCTAATCCGACGACCAGCAGCGCAATGCCAACCCACAGCACCGGGCTGACGGTATCCGGCGACGACAGCTCGGCGGCGATGCCGGCGAATGACGTAGTGCCCAGCGCGGCGTACACGTTGCTCAACCCGTACAGCATCACCGCCGACGACAGCGCGCCGATGATGATGTACTTGATGCCGGCCTCGTTGGAGCGGGCCTCCCGCAGGCCGTAGGCTACCAGCACGAACAGGCTGAACGACAGCAGCTCCAGAGAGATGTAGGCCGTGAGCAGCTCCCGCGACATCGCCATCAGATTCATGCCCAGGATGGAGAACAGCAGCAGCCCGTAAAACTCGCCGCGATGCTGCAAGCGGGCCTTGCCGTACTCTACCGACAGGGCGATGATGCCGATGCCGATGGCCAGAAAGAAAATCTTAAAGAACAGCCCGAACCCGTCCACCACCAGCAAGCCGCCGTAAAGCTCGGCAGTCTGCCCCGGCAGCATCAGCAGCGACAGGATGATTACGCCCACCAGCCCCAGGGCCGACAGCCCGGCCAGCCATTCCTTGCTCCGCTCCGGCAGGAACAAGTCAACAGTGAACACCAGAAACGCCAGCGCCGTAAGCGCAAACTCCGGCGTAAGCAGGTACAGATTGGCGGTTAATCCGGTAGTCATTGAGCTGCGTCTTTAATCGGGCGGTATCGGTGGGGGTTAGAATACGGACAGGGCGCTGGCTACGCCGGTGTTGATTACGCGGAGTAGGGGGGCGGGCCAGACACCTACGGCGATCAGGATGATTACGAAGGCGGCGCCTACGCCTTTCTCTATTGTGCTGGCGTCGGTGAGGTTGTCCCATTGCGGGTCGCTTTCGCCGAAGAAGGAGCGGGCCAGCAGGCGCAGGATGTACACTGCGGTGATTGCCGCGCCGATTACGCCCAGCACGGCCAGCGGCCAGTAGGTGCGGAATGCGCCGGTGAATACCATGAATTCGGCGATGAAACCGCTCATCCCCGGCAGGCCCAGGGAGGCCAGGCCCGCCGCCGCAAAGAAGAACGTCGTAACGCCCATCCGCTTGACCAGGCCGTTCAGTATCATTGAATCGCGGATGTGCGAGCGTTCGTAGATGGCGCCTACCATGGCGAACATCAGCGCCGTCATAATGCCGTGGGAGAACATTTGCAGCACGGCGCCGGCCAGCCCTACGGGGTGCAGGGTGGCAATGCCCATCATTACGTATCCCATGTGGCTTACGCTGGAGTAGCCGATGACGTACTTTAAATCCCGCTGGGACAGGGCCGAGATTGCGCCGTAGATGACGTTCACCGTGCCCAGTCCAATCAGCACGGGCATCCAGACTTCGGCGCCCTGCGGGGTTAGTATCATGCCAACCTGGATGATGCCGAAAGCGCCTAACTTCATCAGCACGCCGGCGTGGAGCATACTTACGCCGGTGGGGGCGGCTACGTGGCCGTCGGGCGACCAGGTGTGGAAAGGCCAGAGGCCGGCCAGCGTGCCAAAGCCGACGGCGAACAGGGGGAACACCCACAGCTGCATTGAACGGGGGAGGGCCCCGTCCTGCTGCAATCGGGACAGTTCGTCGATGTTGAACGTGGGGGAGCCGGCTTGCGACGATGCTACGTAGGCGGCCAGAATACCAATCCAGATGAGGACGCTGCCCGCTACCAGCATCAGCATCAACTTCATCGCGCCGTACTCTTTGGTGCGCAGGAAAGTCGTAAAGTCGGTGCTGCTGCCCCACACGCCGATGAGCAGGTACATGGGCAGCACGGCCAGCTCGTAGAAGAAGAACAGGAAGAACAAATCGCGCACGATAAAGACGCCGTACACGCCGGCGCCCAAGGCCAGCAGCAACACGAAGAAATCCCGCGTGCGGGTGCGGATGGTCTGGCTGATCAGCACCGCGCCCAGCAGCACGATGCCGTTGAGCAGCACCAGCGGGGCGCCGATTCCGTTCACGCCAAAGTCCAGGCCGATGTTGACGGGATGGCCAATCCAGTCGTACTGCCGGACGAACTGCACGCCGCCGACGCCGTAGTCGTAGCGCAGGAACACGGCGATGGACAGGGCCAGCGAGATGACGGATACGAATATCGCGAACTGCCACGCATCGCGGGGACGGCTGGCGGGCAGAAACATCGTCAGCACCGCCCCGGCCAGCGGCACTAATACCAGCAGCAGCAGCGATACCTGGTCGAAGTTAGCCATCATGCGCGACAGACACCAAAGGGCCGGCTATGCCGACCGCAGCCACCAGAAAACGGCCAGCGCGATGACGCCCAGGGCCACCGCCAGCGCGTAGGAATAGACGTGTCCGGTTACGTGCAGCCGCAGGGCGAATCCGGCCCGCCGCACCACATCGGCGGGGCCGTTGACCGCAACGTCGTTCACCATCGCCCGGTCGAACCACGCCACCGCCGCCGACGTGGTGAGTATCACCCGGTCGATGGCCCACTGGTAGAACTCGTCGACGTAGTATTTGTTCTCGACTACTTTCAGCAGCGGGGCCAGCCGGGCGCGCCATGATGCCACCGAGATTGACCGGCGAGCGTACACCAGCCACGCTCCGACGAAGGCGGCTATCGCCAGTACACCGGAGATGCCGGCCAGCACGATGTTGAAGTGGAACCCCTCGGCGTGGTCGTAGAATACAAAGCCGCCGAAACCGCCAAAGCTGCCCGGCCAGTCAAAGGCAATCCAGCCGAACCCGACGGCCAGCACCGCCAGCGCGCCCATTACTACCAGCATCAACGCCGGCGATTCGTGGGCGTGGGCCGAGTCCTCGCCCTCCGGGCCAAAGAACACGACGAACATGGCGCGGGCCATGTACAGGGCGCTCAAGGCGGCGGTCAATATCGTCAGGACGATGAACACGACGGGGAGGTTGCCGGATACGGCCAGCAGGATTTCATCCTTGCTCCAGAACCCGGACAGGATGGGGATGCCGCCCAGGGACAGGGCGCCGATGGAGAATACTACCGCCGTGATGGGCATGGCCCGGCGCAGGCCGCCCACCCGCCGGATGTCAACGTCGCCGTGGGCGCCGACGCCGTGCATTACGCTGCCGGCGCCCAGGAACAGCAGCGCTTTGGCGAACCCGTGGGCCATCAGGTGAAACACCGCCGCCGTCCAGCCCAACGCGCCCAGCGACAGCATCATCAGGCCCAGATGCGATATGGTGGAGTAGGCCAGGATGCGTTTCAGGTCGGTTGACACCAGCGCAACGGTGGCCGCGCCCAGGGCGGTTATCAATCCGATGCTGGCGACAATCAGCAGGGCTTCCGGCGAGGCGGCAAAGATGGGGTAGGCTCTGGCCACCAGGTACACGCCGGCGATGACCATAGTTGCGGCGTGGATCAGCGCGCTGACCGGGGTGGGGCCTTCCATTGCATCGGGCAGCCAGACGTGGAAGGGGAATTGCGCCGACTTGCCCATTGCGCCCAGCAGCAGCAGCAGGGCCGCCGCCGTGGTAACGCCGCTGGACAGCGCGCCCGACTGGGCCGCCGCAAACGCCTCGGTCATGCTGAAACTGCCCACGTTCACCCACAGCAGCAGGATGCCCACCAGCAGGCCCACGTCGCCGATGCGCGTAACGACAAAGGCTTTCTTGGCGGCCTCGCGCGGCCCCGGCTGCTCAAACCAGAATCCAATCAGCAGATAGGAACACAGGCCCACCAACTCCCAGGCGATGTACAGCAGCAGGAAATTGTCGGCCAGCGCCAGCGTCAGCATGGCGGCTACGAACAGGGCCTGCCAGGCGAAGTACCAGCCGAAACGGGGGTCGCCTTTCATATAGGCCAGCGAGTACAGCTGCACGCCCAACGCTACGAACGTGATTAGGCCCAGCAGCACTATGGTCAGCGGGTCAATCAGGATGCCCCAATCCAGGTGGATGGCCTGGTCAACGGTAGCGGCAACGCCGGGCAGTCCGGCCTCAAACCAGTCGGTGCTGAAATGGCAGGTGAGGGCGTGGGTGATGCCGTTCACGGCGCAGGCCGGGTTGGACTCGCTGGCGCCCAGGAATCCGAACAGCGTCCAGACCCACACGGCGAACCCGCCGGCGATGGCCAGAATTGCCAGCGGCGCCCCCCGCAGCGGCAGCCAGCGCTGAAAGAGGATTATCAGCGGGCAGGCCGCAAACGAGAATACGGGTATGAGAAAGGCGAGGGGCATAATCAGGTTAAGTCAAACGGTTAAGTCAGGATGATGGCAAGTGCGGTTGACGATGCGCTTAGCCGCGCAGCACGTTGATTTCGTCCACGTTGACGGTGCCGCGGTTGCGGTACATTCGCAGGATAATCGCGAACGCCAGCCCGACTTCGGCGGCGGCTACGGTGATGACGAATATGGCGATAATCTGCCCGTCGAAAGCCTCAAAGCGGCCGGTTCCGTTGAGGTAAGACGCCGCCGCAATCAGGTTGATGTTCACGGCGTTGAGCATCAACTCGATAGACAGCACAATCAGGACGGCGCTGCGCCGGGCCAGCACGCCGTACAGGCCGATGCCAAACAGCGCGGCCCCCAAGAGTTGAAAGTACAGCAGCGGCACCATCGCGCGGTTACCGCCCTCCGTCCGCCGCCGGTTCGTCGGCATCTGATGCCGCCGGCGTGCGGGCGATGATGATTGCGCCAATCAGCGCTACCAGCAGCACCAGGGAGGCAATCTCAAAGGGCAGCGCCCACTTGGTGAACAGGGACGCGGCCAGTCCGGTGAACACCGGGGCCTGGGGCTGTGCGTCCACCTGCGGGGCAACCCAGAACGCCGTACCCAGCACGGCGGCAACTGCCAATGCCACCAGCAGCGCCAGCGGCCATTGCCGGTTGTCGCTAATCCGAGGGTACTCGGAGGAGCGCGTGAGCATCACGGCGAACAGCACCACGATGGTGACGGCGCCGCCGTAGATGAGCACCTGCACCAGGGCCAGGAATTCGGCGAACAGCAGCAGGTACACGCCGGCCACGCCCAACAGCGAGAGCAGCAGAAAGAGGGCGGCGTGCACCACGTTGCGGGTAGCCACCACGCCCAGCGCGCCGCCCAGCGTGAGCGCGGACACCAGTATGAAAAGGGCCAGTTGCACCGTCAGCCGTCCGAGTTTTCGGCCCGCCGGCCGCCGGCGTCAAACCTGGAGCCGCCCGGCCGGCGGCTCGGATAGCAGGGGTTGGGCTCCGGTGCAGGCATGGCGGGATGGATGAGCGGACGGGCCGGACGGGCTTGCGGCGGCTTGCCGACTAGATGGACTTGAGCAGCGTGCACGTGGCGCACTGGCAGTCTTTCTTGTGCTTGCGGACGGGCTCGCTGACGACTTGCGAGCGTCCTTTGGCGTTGCCGGAGCCGCCGGATTTGCCCCGCTTTTTGCCTTTGCTCTTGCCAAGTTTGCCGGCGCCTTTGCCCGTCAGCTTGCCCATCAAGCCGCCGACGGCGCGCACCGGGTTGGGCAAGTCGCCGCCTTTGTTCCGCTTCTCCACACACTCCACGCAAGTGCAGTATTCCGGATGGCGGGACGACAGGTTGCGATAGCGTTCGTCTTCTCTGGGCACGGTTCCCCCGGTTTGATTGGGACAGTCCGGATTGGGCGGGTTAGGATTCGGTTGAGGTTGCTGATGCGGCGGCGGCGGCTTTGGCGGCGTCCGCTTTCTGTTTGGCCAGCACGGTGGGTGGAACCCAGTCGGTAACGTCCTGGTACTTCTTGCCGATGTCCAGCAGCGCGGGCAAATCCACCCGGTCGCCGTTGCGCTGGTAGGTGCTCATCTCGTGCTCGTGGCTCATCACGATGGCGTCAAAATTGCAGTATTCAACGCAAATCCCGCACAATATACAACGGTTGAGGTTGATTTCAAAATAGTCAACAATCTTGCGCCGCTTGCTCTCGCCGTCAGCGTGCTTGGGGTTGTCCATCATGCTGGCCGACATACACTGCGTGGGGCAGTTGCGGATGCAGACCATGCAGCCGGTGCAGTAGGGTTCGCTAACGGCGCCATCCCACGTAAGCGCGGGAAAGCCCATAAAGCGGGGGCGAACGGGCGTGGCCTGCTTGGGATACTGCTGCGTAACCGGCCGGCGGAACCCCGCCACCGTGGACGCCAGCGTGAGCATCATACCTTTAATGCTTTCCAGCATAGCTAATCATCCCCTCCTTCCATTGCCGCCATCTGGTCCAGATCGGAAAAAATTTCGGACACCGAGCACGAAAATCCGGGCAGTACCGGGTCCAGCGTAAGCGTATCATCCCCGGTCAAAGTATGAATCGCGCCGCCGGAACGCCGGATGACAACCTCCCGATTATACAAGTCAACCAGCAAAACGACGGCAACGCCTCGCTCCAGATAGAGCAGGGCCTTGGCCACTACCTCCTCGTAGGTATCAGTGCGCGAAACGACTTCAACGGCAATGTCCGGGAAACCCGCGGCTATACCTGGTTCGTTGTCAAGATTGCCGGAAATCCGCTCCCGCGGAGTTACGCTAACGTCCGGAACCCTGAAGTTGGCCCCGGACATCCCCAACCGAAAGGCCGCGCCCGGGCCGAATACAAAGGGCAGTCCTTGACTTCTGATGTGCTGGCCGAACAAAAAGGTAATCGTACCGGCAACGGTCGTATGAGACATTCGCATTGGTGGCAGTTCCTTTAGCTCGCCGTCAACCAGTTCGTACCGCTTGCCGTCGTTGGGCATCAGGTCGTACCAGTCGATGTCGGTTGGGGCCAATTCTGTTGGAGTCGCGGTGGCAGTTAGGGTTGCGGTTGTCATTATTGCCTCCGACTGCGGTCGAGGACGGCGAAAATGTCGGCGACGTGGCAGGCGAAGCCGGGGATTTCCGGTTCGCCGGACAGTGTATCGCCGGGGCCAAAAACCTGCTCCGGCACACCGGGGCGGCGGATGGCCATTGTGCGGTTAGCGGGGTTTGCAATCCAGACGGCGCTTGCGCCGTTGGCGAAGTATTCGCCGGTTTTGCGGGCCAGCGCGGCCGGCGTGTTGCTGGGCGATACCACTTCAATGGCCACGTCTGGGGCGAAACGGGGAAAGCCGCCGGCATCCTCATCATACGCGGCCATACGCTCCCATGTTGTTACGTGAACATCCGGGAACCGCAGCGTGTAGGGGGACATCTGAAATCCGGTGTTCACGCCTGCGTCCAGCGGCAGCCCGGTTGCAATGATGTGATTGCCCAGCAGCAGGTGAAGATGTCCCGTTACCCGTCCATGTATTGGCGCTCCATCCATATCTACCAATTCCCCGTCAACCAGCTCATAGCGATGGCCGGGGTCTTCCGGCATTGCCCAGAATTCCTGGGCGGTTATTTTACGCGTTTGGGTGGCCATGCGGCATCGTCTCCGAAAGTTGCAACCTAGCGGCCGGGGAGCGTTTGGCCGGACGGCCGGCGGTCCAGGACGGCGAAAATGTCGGCGACGGGGCAGGCGAAGCCGGGGATTTCCGGTTCGCCGGACAGTGTATCGCCGGGGCCAAAAAACTGCTCCGGCGCACCGGGGCGGCGGATGGCCATTGTGCGGTTAGCGGGGTTTGCAATCCAGACGGCGCTTGCGCCGTTGGCGAAGTATTCGCCGGTTTTGCGGGCCAGCGCGGCCGGCGTGTTGCTGGGCGATACTACCTCGATGGCCACGTCCGGGGCGAAATGCGGAAAGCCGCCGGCATCCTCATCATACGCGGCCATACGCTCCCAGGTGGTTACGTGAACATCCGGGAACCGCAGCGTGTAGGGGGACATCTGAAATCCGGTGTTCACACCCACGTCCAGCGGCAGTCCGGTTGCGCTGATGTGATTGTCCAGCAACGTACCGAGGTGTACCGTTACCCGGCCATGTATTGGCGCTCCATCCATATCTACCAATTCCCCGTCAACCAGTTCATAGCGATGGCCGGGGTCTTCCGGCATTGCCCAAAATTCCTGGGCGGTTATTTTACGCGTTTGGGTGGCCATGCGGCATCGTCTCCGAAAGTTGCAACCTAGCGGCCGGGGGCCGTTTGGTCGGACGGCTGGTAGTCCAGGACGGCGAAAATGTCAGCGACGGGGCAGGCGAAGCCGGGGATTTCCGGTTCGCCGGACAGTGTATCGCCGGGGCCAAAAACCTGCTCCGGCGCACCGGGGCGGCGGATGGCCATTGTGCGGTTGACGGGGTTTGCAATCCAGACGGCGCGGGCTCCGTTGGCGAAGTATTCGTCGGTTTTGCGGGCCAGCGCGGCCGGCGTGTTGCTGGGCGATACTACCTCGATGGCCACGTCCGGGGCGAAACGGGGGAACCCGCCGGCATCCGCATCATACGCGGCCATACGCTCCCAAGTGGTAACGTGAACATCCGGGAACCGCAGCGTGTAGGGGGACATCTGAAAGCCGGTACTCACGCCTACGACCAGCGGCAGCCCGGTTGCAATGATGTGATTGCCCAGCAGCAGGTGAAGGTGCCCCGTTACCATGCCATGTATTGGCGCTCCATCCATATCTACCAATTCCCCGTCAACCAGCTCATAGCGATGGCCGGGGTCTTCCGGCATTGCCCAGAATTCCTGGGCGGTTATTTTACGCGTTTGGGTGGCCATGCGGCATCGTCTCCGAAAGTTGCAACCTATGATACCAGTATTCTGGCCCGGATGCGCCGGCCGGCCGGGTTGCGCAGTTTGCTACGAGCTGCGGCGCATTGCTGCTACGCGGGCCCGCACTTCGGCTACCCGGCGGACGGGGGCGGTCATCCGGCGGTAGATTATCCACCCGGCTACGGCCAGGCCGGCGGCGGACATCAGGGTCAGGCTCCACCAGGGCCATTCGTAGAAACGGTACACTGCCGCGCTGATTACGGTGTAGAACGAGAGGGGAACCATTACTTTCCAGGCGAAGGACATCAGCTGGTCGATGCGCAGGCGGGGGAAGGTGCCGCGCACCCAGAATACGACCAGCACTACGGCGTAGGTTTTGAGCAGGAACCACACTACGTCGGGCAGCGCCGGGCCGCCCCAGCCGCCCAGGAACAGCAGCGCGGTGAGGGCGGCGATGGCAAAGGTGTTGATGTACTCGGCCAGAAAAAATACCGACCAGTGCGCCCCGCTGTATTCCACGAATGGCCCGCCCACTACTTCGCTTTCGGCGTGGTAAATGTCAAAGGGCGTGCGTCCTACTTCGGCGAGGCCGGCGATGAAAAAGACGACGAATCCCAGCGGCATCAGGGCGATGTAGGGCAGCGTGGCTTGCTGGCTTACAATCTCCCTCATGTCCAGCGACTGGGCCAGGATGGCGACGGCCGCCGCCACCAGCACTACCGGAATCTCGTAGGAAATCAGCTGCGCCGCGGAACGCAGGCCGCCCATGATGCCGTACTTGTTGGCGGAACCCCAGCCGGCCAGCACCAGCCCCAGGATGCCGATGACGGCAAAGGCGACAATGTAGAACAGGCCCAGGGGCAGGTTGCGCACCACGGCGTTGTCGCCGCCGGGGATGGTTACCCAGATGATGAACGCGGACACTACGACGATGACCGGCGCAATCCAGAATATGGCCTTCTCGGAATCCTCGGGGATGATGTCCTCTTTGATGATGAGCTTTACGGCGTCGGCGATGGGCTGCATCAGGCCGAACATTCCGGTGCGGGTGGGGCCGTAGCGCCGCTGCAACCGGCCCAGCGTCTTGCGTTCCAGCCATACCATTGACAGCACTATTACCGACAGCGCGAGGAACATCACGGCCAGGCCCAGCGCGCTCCAGCCTAGGTCGATCAGAAAGCTCATCGGTCAACCTCGCCCAGCACGATGTCCAGCGAACCGAGCACCACCACGCTGTCGGCCAGCCAGGTGTCGCGGAGCAGGCGGCGCAGCGCGGACAGGTTGCAGAAGGACGGCGGCCTGACCTTGAGGCGGTAGGGCTTGTCGGTGCCGTCGCTGACCAGGTACACGCCGATTTCGCCCCGGGGGTTCTCGGCCCGGACGTACACTTCGCCGGCCGGCGGCCGGATGAGACGGCGGCCCAGGGGGGAGGCAACCGGGCCGTCGGGCAGCTGCGCCATTGCCTGCTCTACGATGCGCAGCGACTCGTACATCTCCTGCACCCGCACCCAATGCCTATCCCAGCAGTCGCCGTCCAGCCCCACCGGGACGTCAAAGTTGAAACGGTCATAGACGGAATAGGGCTGGGCCTTGCGGACGTCGTACTCGTAGCCGCAGGCGCGCAGCAGGGGGCCGGTCAGGCCCAGGGCGATGGCTTCGTCGGCGCTGATGGGGCTGACGTCTTTCAGGCGGGACAGGAATATCTCGTTGAACGTAAGGATGCGGTCGCTCTGCTCCACGTCCTCCCGCAGCAGGGGCATCAACTCGTCGACCAGTTGCCGGAAGTTGTCCGGCACGTCCTCTTTCAGGCCGCCGACGCGGAAGTAGTTGTGCATCATCCGGGCGCCGGACACCGCCTCAAACAGGGCTTGTACTCTTTCCCGCCCGCGAAAGGAGAACATCACCGGGGTCATCGCCCCGGCGTCCAGGCCCATTGTGCCGACGTAAAGCAGGTGGCTGGCGATGCGGTTCAGCTCGCACAGGATGACGCGGATGTACTCCGCCCGCTCCGGCACGGCCACGCCCATCAGCGACTCAACGGCCATGCAGTAGGCCAGTTCGTTGTTGAAGTTGCCGATGTAGTCCATCCGGTCAAACAGGGTGACAATCTGATGGTACTGCTCGCCCTCGCACAGCTTTTCGGAACCGCGATGCAGGTAGCCGATGTGCGGCTCAACGTCGATAATCTTTTCGCCGTCCACCCACAGCACCATGCGAAACACGCCGTGCGTAGATGGATGCTGCGGCCCCATGTTGAGCAGCATCTCCACCGGCTGCGAGTCGGCCCGCGCCGCGGCGTTAGCGGGGGATATTGTAGGTTGTGTTGACATTGTTCGTCAGCGTGGCGGGTCGTCGTTAGCGGGGAAAGGGGTTCCAAAGAAGCGGAAGTTGGGCTGCGGCGGTTCGACCAGGCTGCTCATCCAGCCGTCGCCGTTGTCGTAGAACCCGGCTTCCTCTAATACGTCCTCCAGTGCGCCCAGCGCCTCGCAGTCCTCCAGATAGTCGCTGACCTGCCGCCGCAGGGATGTTCGGGCATCGTCCCGGGTATCGCCAAAGGCCGTAACTTCCAGCTCCGGGCAGTGGGCTGACCAGCCGGAACCGGCGCGGGTTTCCTCAATCTGATACACGATGCGGTCCATTGTTCACCCGTGTTCACCCGCGATACGTCCATACGCTCACCGGACGGTCAATATCCCAGGATGATTCCGAAACTCCGTAGGCGCCGGGGATGGCGTGTCCGGGCAGCAGGGCGGCGCGGGGCAGGCTGGCGTCAGTGGGGTCGGCCAGCTGCAAGATTATATCGGTTTCCTCGTCAACGTGCTCCATTCCCAGCGATTCGGCCAGACTGCCGGCGGTGTCCTGGCGTTCCAGCCAGCCGCGCATCACCCGGATAAGAGCGTTTTGCGCGGCGGCCGGCGTGCTGCCGCTGCCGGCCAGTTCCAGACCGTCCAGGGCGGCAAAGATTGGGTTGCCGTCGGCGTCCTGCAATTCCAAGCCGGCAACGGCGGCAACCCAATCTTTGCCGTCGGCGGCGGTTCGCACGACAAACTTTACGGCGTCCATACCGCCGGCGAAAGGCTTGTCAGCGCCGGCCAGGCAAGCCGTGAATCTCACCGGAGCATCGCCTATTTGCGTTGCGGTTTGCGTCGGCATAGCATCCTCTAACATCTATGAGATACGCCTTAAAATTCCCGGTACTCAAAGAACGAGTAGGATTTGCGGCCGGGGAATCCCTCAAACTCCGGGTACAGCAGCAGGGGCGATAAATCCGGGTGGCCCTGGAATACGATGCCGAACAGGTCGTGGGCCTCCCGTTCGTACCAGTCGGCGGCAGGCCAGACGCCGGCAACCGACGGCAGCGACGGGGCATCGTAGGGTACGCCGGCTTTGACGACCAGCGTTCGTTCCTGCTTTAGCGACTGCAAAAAGTACACCAGCTCGAACCGTTCCTCGTAGTCCACGCAGGCGAGGCACAGCAGCAGTTGGCAATCCAGGGCGGCGTCATCCCGGCAGGCCCGGCAGACTGCAACGATGTGTGCGGCGGGGACGGTTACCTGGGGCAAGTCGCCCAGCACGCCGGCGGCCGGCTGCCAGGCATCGGTTACCGCCAGGGCCCGCTCCAGCGTGTCCCGGTGGCGGGATGGCAAGGCGTCAACGGGGTTCGGCTCCGGCTCCGGGGCCGTTTCCGGTTGCTCCGCGCGGGCCGGCGCCGGGGCGTTATCCGGGGGGTTATTCCGGGGTGGTTCCGCCACGTTCACCAGCATCGGACATAATTTTTTCCTGGAGTTTCAGGATGCCGTAGAGCAGGGCCTCCGGGCGGGGCGGGCAGCCCGGCACGTACACGTCCACCGGGATGATGTGGTCAACGCCCATCACCACCGAATAGGAACGGTAATAGGGGCCGCCGTTGGTGGCGCAGCTGCCCATGGCGATAACCCACTTCGGCTCCGGCATCTGCTCGTAAAGCAGGCGGATGGGCTCGGCCATCTTTTTAACCACCGTGCCGGAGACAATCATCACGTCGGACTGACGGGGCGACGGCCAGGTTACGACGCCGAATCGGTCAAAGTCGTGATGCGCCATGTAGGTGGAAATCATCTCGATGGCGCAGCAGGCCAGCCCAAAGCTCAAAGTCCACAGCGACGACTTGCGGGCCATGGCGAACAGCTGCTCGGTGGTGGCCGTGATGACGCCGGGCACGCGTCCATCGGTGGCCTGATTCAGCAGGCTGGGGCCGGGCCGGTTGCCGGCGCCGAGGATTATCTCGGTGGGCTGGGGCGGCAAGGCCAATGGAGAGGCGGCGTCATCGCCGGTCTGATTCGTCATTTCTGCCAATCCAGCACCCCCTTGCGCCAGCCGTAGATGACGGCGAAAAACAGCATCGCCAGGAACAGTAGCATCGCGTAAAAGGGTATGGGATTGCCGGCGGCTTTCTCTTGCAGGAACACCACCGCCCACGGGAACAGGAACACCGCCTCAACGTCAAAAATCAGGAACAGGATGGCAAAGATGTAAAAGCGGATGTTGATGTTAGACCACGAGAACGGCGTAGGCGGGATGCCACACTCGTAGGTAGTCAGCTTGACCGCCGACCGCCGCCGCGCCGACAGCAGCTGCGACCCGGCAAACATCGCGCCAATAGCCGCCACCGCAATAACGACAGCAAGCGCCACCGCCAGCCAGTTGCCGGCGTAGGTGGCGGGGTTGAAGGCTTGCAGCAGGATGGGGGTTGGCATGGTTAGTCAGGTGGCCGCAACGGTTCGGATGGATGGATTGACGGAATTATCCTAGCAACGGGCCGCTACGGTGTCAATTTTGTAACGGTCACCATAGGGGCCTAAACCTACCATTCTGATCCCCCAATGTCATTCTGACTGATCCCCCCAATGTCATTCTGACTGATCCCCCCAATGTCATTCTGAGCGCAGCGAAGAATCTCGACGACGTAGCGAACATTTTGAGGGCAACGCCGCCACTACCGGGATATACATAAAAAAGCAGTCGGCTGAAGCGTAGCTTCAACGGGCCCAGCTAGCGGCCCTGCCGACTGGATATAACGTATCAGACAGACCTCATTTGGTCAATCCGAGCACCACCAATGGTACCAAGCACCCCAATGTCATTCTGAGCGCAGCGAAGAATCTCGCTATCGTAGTGAACGCTTTGGGGGCAACGCCGTTGCTACGTCGTCGAGATTCTTCGCTGCGCTCAGAATGACATTGGGGTAAGTCCCTAATCAACGCAAACCGCTTTTCCGCAGTTCCGTAGATGATACGTCGGCGCGGAAGTTGGTTTCGGGGATGTTGGTGAATAGGGGGTGGAAGCCGGCGGGGAGGTTGACGTTGGCGAGGGTGCGGAAGTTGCCGGCGTTGTCGGTGCGGCCGGCTACGGCGAAGCGGCAGCCGGCCGCCCACATTTCGGCGAGGGCGGTTAGCATGGCCGGCTCTGAGTTGTCGTAGTAGCGGGGTTCGATGAGGCGGGTTGCGGTGTCCCAGCCGATGGCGAAACCGCAGCCGGGGAATAGTTTAGTTTTTTTCTGAAAGGTTTCCGCTGACGTTAGCACCAGCGTGCCGGCGCCGTTGAATTGCGCCGCGCGCCGGCTGATTTCGTCAAAGGTTAGCGGGGGCTTGTCCACGTTGACTACCGCCAGTTCGTAGGCTACCGGGACGCCCAGGGCGGTTGCGGCGGCATCGGCCAGCGCGGTATGTCCCTCGTGCAGCGGGTTGAACGAGCCGGGCAGCAGGGCCGCCGGCGGGTCGGCGTCGGCGGCCATTCGCCCGTCGGGATGCACGGTAACCCACGACACGTCGCCGGACAGCAGGCGCCGGATGGGGTGCTCGTGGGGCGTTGACTCGGTAATCACGCGTTCGGTGGAGGCCAAGCGCAGGTCAATCTCGGCGTCCACGCCGCAGGCGCGGGCGATGGCGGCGATTACCAGGCGGCTTACTACGTCCTCCTCGCCGGCGCGTTCGCGCAGTCCTTTATCCAGCGTTAGCGAATCAACGCACACGCCGTCATCGTCCCAGGTGGCAACGTAGGCGCGGTGTTCGCCGCGTTTCGTCCGGTCGGTGGCGATGGTGGCGGTGCCGGCTACGCCGACGATGGGCATGGGGTTCTCCCGCAGCAGCATCCCCCGCTGCCACGCGGCGCGGGCCATACGGCGGGCGGTGTCGGCCGAAACCGTTTGCTCCGGGGCGTAGCCGCCGAGGAAATCGGTCATTGCGCGGTAGCCGTAGGGCACCCGCGTTTCCAGCACGGTGCGGGAGGCGCCGCCCACGCCCAGCAGCCAGGCCAGGGCGTAGTTGCCGGCGCCGGCCACCGCCAGCGTTGCCTGCTGCGGCGTGTCGTGAATCTCCGCTACCACGTCTAATATCGCCGGGTCAGTTATCGCCGGGTCGGTAGCGATGCCGGGGTCGGGTGTTGTCATATCAGCTTCCTTTAAACGTCCGGTTGGCCCAGGCCGCCGGGTTGACCGTATCCATTGCAATCTCGGAAACGGCCATCTCGCCGGCAATTTTGCGGTCCCATTCGTCGGCCCATTGCTGCGGCAGACGGGGGCGGGCGTCGCGCCAGCGCAGGGGTTGGCCGCCGTGGGTTGCGCCGGCCACTACTTCGGCTAGAAAGGCCGTCATATCGCCGCCGTCCATTGCGTTGACCACCCGGCAGTCCAGGTAGCCAAACCCGCCGGTAAGGATTGGGCTGCCGGTGACGCCCCTCTCGTAGGGGATGTCCACCAGCTTATCGCCATCGCGGCCGGAGTGCATCCCCAGCTGCCAAATCAGGGGCAGCTGCTCCGGGGACAGAAAGTTCAGCGCCATTACGCCGCTCTCGGCAATCAACTGATGGGTGTAGTTGGTGTGGTAAATCTGGACGATGACGCGGGGGCGATGCAGGACGATGGAGGCAGCGGACGCCGTAACCGCAATTTGAGCGTTGTCAACGCCGTTGGCGTGGGTTGAGACGGCCAGCAGCGGCGCGCCCAGCTGGGCCAGCAGCGGGCCGACGGAGGCGGGGTTGATGTTTGGGGTGTCGCTGTTTGGAGATTGGGACATGGTGTTGCTCTTATCGTCCGTGCGTCCGGCCTACCAGTCCCCGGCTTACCAATCAGGGGACGTATCGGGGTGGTCGTTGGCGGTGATGCGGAGCTGGTCGGCGCCATCGCCGTTCATGTAGAGGATTTCGGCGTTGCCGTAGGCATAGGACACGAATACAATCATATCGCCCGTGCTGGCCCAGACGGGCGACAAGTCATCGACGCGGTTGTGGGTGAGCTGCTTTTGGTCTTTGCCATCGACCAGCACGCTGTAAATCTCGGAGGGTTCCGCGCCGCGATGGACAAAGGCGATGCGCCGCCCGTCGGCGGACCACGACGGGGAGAACTCATCGCCGAGCATTCCCGAAACGGCCAGCTCCTCGGTGTCGCGCGTCCAATCGCCGGAGTCGGTGGGGCGCAGCACGTACACGTCGCGGCCATCGCCGGTATCGCGCAGAAAGGCGATGCGATCGCCCTTGGGCGACCAGACGGCCGCGCTGTCGGCGCCGTCGGTAAGCGAGATGCGGTTCACGCCGTCGGGGTTGCGCAGCAGCAGGCCATCGCGGCCCGATTCGGTGAACACCAGCCACCGGCCATCGGGCGACCAATCGCCGATGCGCTCGCGTTCGGCGCTGAACGTAAGGCGGGTGGGCGTGCGGGTTTCCAGGTCAATCATGTAGATGTCGTAATCGCCGTCGGCATCGGACACGTAGGCGATGTGCGCGCCGTCCGGCGACCAGACCGGGGGCTGCTCCGGATCCAGGTCGCCCACCAGCATAGTAGTATCGCCGGCGAGGGCATCGTAAAGCATCAGCCGGATGTCGTCGGCCTCGGCGGAAACCCACGCCAGAAACGCCTGCCCCGGAGACCAGCGGGGATGCCCGGCGATGGCATTGCGCCCGGACATACGCACGCTGTCCGCCGCGGCCGGATCGTGAACCCATACCCCCGCCGCGCCGCCGGGACTGGAAACGTAGGCAATCTGAGGCAAACCGCCCCCAAACCAACCGCCAACAAAGCACCCCACCGCAGCCACCGACAACAGCGCCGCCGCAGATAGGGCCGTGAGCCGGCTCGCCAGCTTGGAGAATGTACTGCCGGACTGGTTCATCCCCGCCATTATAGCGCAGCCCACGATGCGCCGCCCGCAGAACAACGGCGCATCGTGGGCATTTAGGCTGCCGGAGGGACAGCAGAGGCTGGATGCGGCGGTTGCCAAGTCGTCAATGCACTGCGCTGCCTACTATGGAAAACCGTACCGCCAATATCCAAACCTCACAACAGACCTGAAAGTGACACTGGCCCATTGCTCCATCCGATTTGTCTGTCGTACCATCCCGCCAACCATCACCGGCCAATCAGGAGCGCCACAGTTATGACCATCAGGGAAGACCAGCTCAACGGACGCATCGCTACCATCATCAGGGAGTGCATTGCCGGCGCCCGATGGACGATAGCTGAGGAGAACGACGGCAGCCTGGCCACCTCCGGCCGGCGTCCCGACATTCTAATCACACGGGCTGGGCCGGAACCGCCGGTCGTAATTGAAAACGAGTACAGCGTCGCCAGGGTAGAAGGCGACTGCCTCAACAAACTTGGGCAGGCATTGCAGCCGGCGCTTGGCGGACAGACTATCCACACGGTCATCGGCGTGCACAGCCCCAAAGAACTCCAGGACGCTGCCAACGGCGACCAGGCAGAGGCCATGCTGCGCGATGGCGCAACGCTGCGCTACGCCGCCTACAACGGAACACCGGATGAGTACACCCGGTTCCCGAAATCAGGGTTCATAACCGGAAACATCCGCAACCTCGTTGAGTTCGTGCGGCCCGCCGCAGAACCGGCCGACCTGATACGCCAAGCGGCCGAAACGCTGGCCGACGGCACTGCGATTGCCGCCAACGCCATAATGGACGCAGCCGCACTGAACACCGCAATCGGCAGCCAAATTGCTGAAAAGCTGCGCCAGCCCTGGCCCATCGGGGAATCGGCAGATGCCAGGCAGAACCAGGCCAACCGTGAAGCGCGCCGGCAAACTGCCAACATGGCCGCCACCATCATCATCAACGCCCTGGCTTACCAGCAAAACCTGGACGGTTACGAAGGCATCAAGGGATTGGCTCAAATCCGCGAAGGGACGACCGGCAGACGCCTTACCAAAGACGCCGTCATCGCCGGCTTTGACCACATCCTGAACGTCAACTTCTGGCCCATCTTTCACGTGGCAAAGGAAATGCTCCTCCAGATTCCGGCCAGCACCGCCAACAGCGTGCTGGAGCAAATGGCCGGCACCGCCGACGGGATTATTGAGGCGGTGCGCCACAACGACATCGCCGGAACACTGTTCCAGAAGCTGATTGCCGACCGCAAAACCCTCAAGACCTATTACACTACGCCCGAGGCCACCACGCTGCTGGCCCACCTGGCGATACCCGAAGACCTGGACTGGGCAAATCCGGAAACACTGAAAGGGTACAAAATCGCCGACTACGCCTGCGGCAGCGGAGGCATTATGCTGGCCAGCTACCAGCGGGTGCGTGATTTGCACCGCTTGCACCACGGCAATCCGGACGACCTCCACGCCTACATGATGCAGGAGTGCCTGACCGCTTGCGACATAATGCCGGCGGCCGTCCACCTCACCGCATCCCTGCTTTCATCAGCCGTGCCAACCGTTCCTTACGAAGGCACCCGCTGCATCCTGTTTCCGTTTGGCGGCCAGCGCAAAACCGAAAACGGACGACTGGTAACCGACGACAAGGGAAACCCGGTGAAGTTGACCAACAGCAGGGGGAAACCGATTGTCGATCTGGGCTCAATAACTTTGCTGAACCTCAAGGGGAGCTCGGTGCAAGCGGTACTGCCGCCGGACGAGCAGGCCGCCCTGGGCGCCCGTGGCGAAAGAAAGGGCACCTACGTACCGATGGCGCCGTACAGCCAAAGCCTGATTGCGATGAACCCGCCGTTCACCAAGCCAACCAAGCACGCCCCTTTCGGGAGCACCGACAACGTGGAACCGAAAAACCCGGCTTTCGCGGCCTTCGGCACTACCGACGCGGAACAGCAGGCAATGAAACGCCTGGAGCGCAGCCTGGGGAAGGACACGATCAGCGACGGCAACGCCGGGCTGGGTACTACGTTCACGGCCATTGCCAACAACATGGTGCAACGCGGCGGCCGCATCGCCCTGATACTGCCGACCACCGCGATGATGGGCGGCAGCTACGATGCCAGCAAAAAGCAGGCGTACAGCTGGCAGCGCCTGCGCAATCTGCTCTGCGACAACTATGACCAAATCGTAGTGGTGTCCATCGCGCAACCCCGCAAGAAAGACTCCGCTTTTTCCGCGGACAGCGACTTCGCCGACTGCATGGTTATCGCCCGGCGCATCAATACCGGGGAAAAACCCGGCGGCTACGCACATTTCGTCAATCTTAAAGCTGCCCCGGCCACGAAACTGGAAGCACAGGAAACGGCGCGTGCCATCAAGTTGGCCATCCCGAAAGCCGCTGAATCCGGTTCCCGACAGGACATACGCATCGGCAACGAAGTTGTCGGAGTCGTCAGCCGGGAGGCCGCCCCGCGTAACCGCCGGTGGAGCAACGTCCGCATCGCCAACCTGACACTGGCCGCCAGGCTCCACCAACTGGCGCAAGGCGTCCTGAACCTGCCCCAAAGCGGCAGCGAAATTGCCGTACCCGTCAGCAAAATCGGGGCCATAGCCGAAGTAGGCCCACTGCACCGGGACATCGTGGCGCGCGGCCCTTTCGTCAGATACGACGGCTGCCGCACTGACCACGAGTACCCGATGCTCTGGAACCACTACCCGCTTAAGATAGAGCTGCGCCAGGGCAAAGACCCGCAGAAATCGCTGCTCACCCGTCCGGACTCTCACGGTGAAACGAAGGCCGAGCAAGACGCAACTGCCGCTGCGTTCTTTCGGGGTAACGCTGCGCATCTCCACATCAACATCAGGTTTCAGTTCAACGCGAACTCTACCGCAGCCGCCTACACGCCGCAAAAGTCGCTGGGCGGGGCCATGTGGCCGACCGTAATGCTGGACTCGCCGGAGCTGGAAAAGGCGTTGTGCGTGTGGCTGAACAGCACGCCAGGCATGGCGGCCTATTGGCTGGAGTCGGACCGTGGACAGGATGGACGCGGCGGAACGACCGTTACCCATATCCCGGACATTCCCGTACTGGACGTTACGAAACTCAACGCGGCGCAACTCCAGGCTGCGGTAAAAATCTTTGACGACATCAAAGAGCGAGAGCTGAAAGCCGCCAACGAAGCCTGGAACGACCCCGTCCGGCAGGAGCTGGACCGGCGGCTGCTCACCGAGGTACTGAACCTGGACGACGACGCCGTTGCCCAGCTGGACATCCTGCGCCGGCAGTGGTGCAAAGAACCCACCGTCACCGCCGCCAAAGCGACCGGCCCGCCTGATTAGGCCGGCCGCGCGCGCTGCTCACGGCGCCACCGCCCGGTATTTGACAACTGCGCAATCAGCCTACCGCCGGCCATTCCTAATGTCATTCTGAGCGCAGCGAAGAATCTCGATGACGTAGGGCACACTTTGGGGGCAACGCCGTTGCTACGCTGTCGAGATTCTTCGCTGCGCTCAGAATGACATTGGGGAAACCCAACCACCTAAAACGCAACGCTACCCCGCCATTCCCCATCCTTGACAAGCGCCGGCGGCCTTATTAGCATCGGGGCTGATTCCGGGGTTCGGTTTTGCGGCGGCTTTGTGCTGCGGGCGGCGTTTTGTTTTGACTGGTTCAACCCTTTGCGAGGTGCGCTATGCTGGCTATTGTTGGCGGTAATTTGATTGACGGGTCCGGCGGGCCGCCGCTGGAAAACGCGACGGTGCTGATTGACGGCGACCGTATTCTGGAGGTGGGGCCACGGGCGGCGGTTAGCGTGCCGGAGGGCGCGGAGGTGCTGGATGCTGCGGGTCATACCGTCATGCCCGGCCTGATTGACGTGCACGACCATCTGGCGTCCGGCGGCTATGGGCTGACCGGGCGTTGGGGGATGGACGAGCCGCTGTCGCTGGGCAATCTCAAGACGGCGCAGGTCATTGAGGATACGCTGGCCGCCGGCTATACCACCGTGCGCGATGCCGGCGGGCTGGACGCCGGGTTCAAGATGGCCGTGGAGCAGGGGCTTATCAAGGGGCCGCGTCTGGTTATCTCCATTAATATAATGTCGCCCACCGGCGGCATTGAGGACAAGGTTAGCCCCAGCGGGCACCGCAAGCTGCTGCTGGGACACGACCCGCTTTCGCCGCACGGCGTGGCCGACGGGGTGGATGGCGTGCGGGCGAAGGTGCGGGAGCTGGTGCGCTGCGGCGCCGACCAGATTAAGTTTGCCACCACCGGCGGGGCCTCCGGCCGCCCCGGCAACGGCCCGCTGGACCAGGCTTACGCGCTGGACGAGGCCAAAGCGCTGGTGGACGAGGCCGCCGCTCTGGGCCGGGGCACCCTCTGCCACGCCGTCGGCGGCACCGGACTGCCCATCTCCATTAAGGCCGGCGCCGGTTCCGTCGAGCACGGCTGCTATTTGGCCGCCAACCCGGACTGGCTCAAAATGATGGCCGATCAGGGAACTTTCTTTACGCCTACCTTTGAGGTGTACGACTTCCACAGCACCGTCAGCGCGCCCCACATCAAGGTGCGGGCAGAGGCTTTGATGGACATTCACATCAAAAGCGTGGAACTGGCCATCAAGGAGGGCGTCCGCATCGTGGCCGGCACCGACGCCGGGGGGTTTGTCCACGGCGACAACGCCCGCGAATTGGAGCTGATGGTGGAGAAGGGGATGAGCAATATGCTGGCCATCCAGGCGGCCACCGGCCACGCCGCCGAGTGCTGCGGCCTGGGCGACGACGTGGGGACGCTGGCCGCCGGCAAGCTGGCCGACGTGCTGGTGGTGGACGGCGACCCGCTGCGCAACATCTCCATCCTGCGCGACCGCAGCAAGCTGCTGCTGATTATGAAAGGCGGCGAGGCGTACCAAAACCGATTGCCGGTTATGGAGCTGATGCCGGCGTAGCCGCGCCGTTTGCCTTGTCGTCCGCCGTGGCCAGTATGCCGGGAGCAGCTATCTGATGAACGTCGTCAATCGCATCGTTGGAATCTACCTCATACTGGCGGCGGCGGCGGCAATACTGTACTCGGTGATTGAGCCGCTGGCCTGGGACATCGCGACGCTGGGCTACAGTCCGGTGTGGCTGGTACTGGACCCGGTATCGGCCGCCGGCATCCTGCTGGGGCTGATTTTCGCCTACCTGGGCCAGCGCAAAACCGCCGGAACGACGGCGCAAATCTGGACAAACCGGATACTGTTCTACGGGTTCCTGTTCGTAACGCTGCTGTTCTTCCGCAGCTGGTTCGGCGATTTGACCGGCAACGCCGCCTCGGACATCTCCCTGGACGTAGTATGGGGGATTGCCTACGCCCTCTACGTACCACTGGCCATAGCCACCGGCACGATGCTGCTGCGGAGACAGCGGGGCGAGTAAAAATGAACGCCATGCTACATTGCCTGCGTCAAAACAGCGGCGCCATTCTGGTCATCGTTGCTATGTTGACGCTGGGAGGCGTTGGCATTAGCTGGGTTATCAGCGAAATCACCGATGTCAGAGGCGATGTCATCGGAGTCAGGAGCGACGTTATCGGCCTGCGGAAAAATTTAGCTGCTATGGAACGTCGGCTGACGGAGAAAATTGAAGCCAGCAATGCCCGACTTGTCGAAATGCAGCAGTCGCTGCTACGGATGGAAACCAGGATTGACGCCTTTCAGGACGTCATCGCCAACCACGATCACACTCCGACGGGGGTTGCTCCGCAATAGCGGCGGCGTCTCCACCTGCAAAAAACCGGCCCAATGCGCTTTCAGGTACTGACTCTGTTCCCCGAGGCTTTGCGCGCGCTTGCCGGGTACAGCATCATCGGGCGCGCTATTCAGAACGGCTTGCTGTCGATCACCGCCACCGACATTCGCCGCTTTACTACTGACCGGCACGGCACGGCCGACGATTACCAGTTTGGCGGCGGCCCCGGTATGGTGCTGAAGCCGGAGCCGGTGTTTGCGGCTGTGGATGATGCGCTGGCGGCTGTTCCCGATGCTGAGCGGGGGGCAACGCCGGTTGTTCTTACTTCGCCGCAGGGCCGCTTGCTTGACCAGTCCATTGTTGACGAGTTCGCCGCTGCGCCCGGCCTTATCATCATCTGCGGCCACTATGCCGGCGTGGACGAGCGCATCCGCGCCGGGCTGGTTACTCACGAGGTTTCCATCGGCGATTACGTCCTTACCGGCGGCGAGCTGGCGGCTCTGGTTATCATTGACGCCGTATCCCGTTTTGTGCCGGGCGTGGTTGGTTCGGCGGAGAACGTGCAGGAGGACAGCATTACGTCCGGGCTGCTGCAACATCCGCTGTACACCCGGCCCGCCGAGTTTCGCGGGATGGCGGCGCCGGAGATTTTGCGCTCCGGCAATCACGCCGAGATTGAACGCTGGCGGCGGCGGCAGTCGCTGGAACGCACCCGGCGCCAGCGCCCCGACTTGCTGGACGCCGCGCGCCTGACCAACGCCGACCGCGCGTATCTGGCCGGCCTGGGCGGGAACGACGATGACGATGCAGCGTAGCGATTTCCGGTTCGGTTTTCCCGTCCGCGTGCGGTGGCAGGAATGCGACGCGCAGGGCATTGCGTTCAACGGCAGCTACCTGGGCTGGCTGGAAGTGGCGCAGGCCGAGTACTTTCGCAACCTGGGGTTCAGCATCTATCGCATCGCCGCCGCCGGCTACTTTGACAGCGCGGTGGTGAAGGCTACCATTGAGTACAAAGCGCCGGTGCGGGTTGACCAGATGCTGGACTTGCGCGCCCGCATCCCCCGCATCGGCAACACCAGCCTGACGCTGGAAGCGGGCATCTTTCCCGAAGCAGGCGGCCCCGACGATGCGCCGATGACCACCATCGAGGCAATCTACGTCGGCTACCACGCCGACACCGGCCACACCCGCCGCGTTCCCGACGCCATACGCGCGCTGGTGGAGCGATGGGAGCACGCCGGAGAGGTTAGGCCGCTGGCCGACTTTCCCGAACTGGCGGCGGCGCAGGGTGGCAGGGTGGATGATGGTGTTACACTATAGGGGCCCTTTATCAGGGTCCATACAGAGGATTCTAATAGAGGGTCCTTCCCTATGTTGCCAAAGGATTTCGTCCGGTGGTAAAATCGTCCAACAAAAAAATTATCAATGAAAATTGATTGCAATACCCAATTGAAAAGGAGCCGCTAGCGATGGCTATGCTTACCGCCTCGAACAGCATTGGCGCTGAAAATGTTCCCGCGGGGCTAATCAACTTTTGGGGGCGCACTACCTCGGCAATGCACTTGGCTGACCCGAGCCCGACGTGGGAGAGTCGCCCCATGATGACGCCCGTTCATCCGCTGCCGAACTGGTTGGAGCCCACTATCCTGCGGATGCTGGATTTGCCGTGGGACGACGACAACTGGAACGACGACGCCAAGCGTACTGACCCCGTCGCCGCTGCCAACCTGTTCCGCCTGCTGACGTCTATCCTGGATGACGCCGCCCCGCCGCCATCCATAGTTCCAACTTGGCGCGGCGGCGTCCAGGCCGAATGGCACAAAAACGGCGTGGACTTGGAGATTGAGGTTGACCCTACTGAACCCGGCGAATACTACTTCCACAGCTCCACCGAGGAATATGAGGAACCTGTGGATGGCAACCAGAAGAAACTGATGGGTCTGGCGTCTCGTCTTTCCCCGCATCAGCAGGGTGGTGCCCAGTGAACGACCCTCAGGATGACCTTACCATCGGCAACGATGAAACGGTCATCAGACGGGTAGAGCGTCGTGAGCAGGTGTGCGATGACAACTTGGGCCGCCGCCGTCCCACAACCCAAGCGTTCTTGCAGGACGGACGAAATGGGCTAGTTTCGGTGTCCCTGTGGTCGGAAACCACGCCCGACGACGTAGCTAAAGAGGGCGACCAGCCTTACCAGTGCACTGTAAGCGTAGGTGTGCTGAGGGAGAACGGTCTGGGGATTATCCGATCTCCCGAAAGTGGCGGCCCCGGTCACTGCGACATTACCGGACGCAAGACGAAAGGCCGGCTGAAAAGTATAGTCAGCCAGACACAATGGGTTCCCGGATACGCGCCGCCACCCGGCCCGGACGGCCCGGCCTAAACCATAAACACCGGCGCATCGTCGCGGTTGATGCGGGTTTCGTTGGCTATGCCCTCTCGGATGTGGCGGGGGAGGGTGAACATTGCGGCGTGGGTTTCGCCGTCGTAGTGGCGCAGGGGTTTGGTTATTTTGCTGGCGATGGCGGCATCTACGGCGGCCGGCGTTAGCTTGGGCAGCGGCGCGTCGGATGCTATCGTAAAGCCCCACAGTGTGATGAACGATGGCACGTGGGCCTGGTACGGAGCGGCGTGGGCAAAGGCGCTGTCCAGCGTGTTGTAGATGGTGGTAAAGCACTCGTGCAGGCTCAGGTATCCCGCCGGGCCGGATTGCGTCACCAGTATGCCGCCCGGTTTCAGTCGGGCCCGGGCGATGCTGTAATACTCCGCAGTGTACAGCAAATATGCCGGGCCGCCCTCCAGGGGGTCAACCAGGTCCATTATCATCACGTCGTACTGCTGGTCGGTGTCGGCGAGATATTGACGGGCGTCGCCGATAATCAGCTCGGTGCGCGGGTCGTCAAAGGCGCCCTGATGGTGCTGCGGCAGATGCTCCCGGCACAGGTTCACCACTTGCCGGTCCAAATCGACCATCGTCACTTTTTCCACGCTGCGGTGGGCCAGGGCCTCGCGCAGGGTGCCGCCCTCGCCGCCGCCGCCGATAAAGACGCGCTGCGGGTTGGGGTGCATCAGCAGCGCCGGATGCACCAGCGTTTCGTGGTAGATATGCTCGTCCCGCTCGGTGGACTGGGTCTTGCCGTCCAGCAGCAGGCTGCGCCCGTACACCTGGGAATGGACAACCTCTACCCGCTGGAACCCGGTATGCCCCGAATAGAGCACGTCGTCAACCTTGAGCATTATCGCCAAGTCCGGCATTACGGTTTCAATAACCCACTTGCCGGTGATTTCATCCATTGGGTAACTGGCCAAAACAACACCAAACCGATAAGATTCGGGTATTCCCGACTCCGGGAAAGCCGTCTAGCGGACGAGCTGCGCCGCTTGCGGGTCGGCGACGAAAGCGCCGTTCAAGCCGCGCTGAATCTGCGTGATTTCCGGGTTCTGACAGCGCAGCGCGGCCACGATGTAAGCGGCGGCGCGCTCCGGCATGGTCTGGTTGCCGCAGGTAAAGATGTCCGCCGCCGCATACGCGTGCTCCGGCCACGTGTGGATGGAGATGTGCGACTCGGCGATGGACAGGATGCCGGTAACCCCCTGGGGGGTGAACTGGTGGAAGGATTCGCCCACCACCTGAGCGTCAACCGTGTCGGCGGCGCGCAGCAGCTCCCGCCGGATATACGCCAAATCGTCAAGCAGCTGCGGGTCGCAATCCCGCAGCTCCAGCAGCAAATGAGTGCCTAGTACATCCAATCACCTTTCCTCCAGATAGGATAAGCAACCCGGTAAGCGCCGCACCGCTGCAAAACGAACCGCGCCAACCAGCATCGTAACTGCCAATTCTACCGAATCCCCCCCGGCTATTCAAGCCGGGAGGCGCTCAGAATGACAAAGGGAGTGACAGAACGGCCCGCCATCGCGCTGCTGTGGTGTGTTATGATGTTTTGCTGTTGGCGGTGCTTTGCTGCTGCGTGGTTAGGTTGCTTTGAGGAGAGGATAGGATGAACGGAAAGTTTAAGTTGGCGGCGGCCGGGTGTTGCGCCGTCTTGATTGCGCTGGCGGTGGCGGGCTGCACGTCGCAGCCACAGCCGGAACCGGCGGCGGCCCCGGCGGCGGCTGCGGTGGCGGTGGCGGTGGCTCCGCAGGCTACGGCCTTGCCGACGGAACCCCCGCCGACGGCTACGCCCGTTCCGCCGGCGGCTACCGACACGCCGATGCCCGAACCGACGGCCGAGGAGCAGCCGGCTGCCCAGATGCCGCCGGCGACGATGACTGAACTTGCCGACGGCGTGTATCACTACTTCGGGTTTTTCGGCAGCAGCCTGGTGGTTATTTCCGATGACGCCGTGCTGACTACCGACGTGTACAACTTCCCCCGGGCGCAGTCCCTCAAGGCGGAGATTGCCAAAATCACGGATACTCCGGTCAGCATCATCGCGTTGACTCACGAGCATTACGACCACGTTGGCGGCACCGGCGTTTTCCCGGATGCCACCATCGTTTGCCAGCAGAACTGCCAGCAGGCTTTTGACCTCTTTATGGTGGCTGAGGTGGGCGACGTTCCCGAAGTGGACGAAACCTTTGACACGTACCAAGCGATTATGGTTGGCGATAAGGTCGTCGAGCTGCACTACATGGGCCCCGGCGACGGCGAAGCTACCACGGTCGTCTATATGCCGGAGGAGCAGATTGTCGTCACTTCCGATATGTACGAGCCGCGGGCGCTCACGCATAAAAACTGGGTTCACGACAAAAACTTTGTCGGCACCCGCTACATCCTCAACACCATCAGCGAGTGGGACCTCAAGCACGCCATCAACGCCCATTCTCAGGGAACCGACCCCATTGACCTGTACGAGAACGTGGATTACTACAACGACCTGTACGATGCCGTCAGCGCCGCCGTGGCCGAGGCCATCACGCAGGCCGGCGGGGCCTATGGCGCGTATCCACTGTACGACACCCTGCCGCAAACGCTGGAGCTGGAGCAGTACCAGGACTGGGTGAACTACGACACATCCTTCCCGTCCCACGTGGAGCGGATGCTGCTGTCCATTTATCACGGAGACTAAATCGCGGCCTCCAAGAATGGCAAGCAAATCGGGCCCCGTTTCCGTAACGGGGCCCGATTGTTTATTGACACCATCCCGGCTGGGGTCTAACATTGAGGGGTGGTCGTGCTACACGGGGAGCTGGCGGTGCCCTATACCCGCAACCCGCCATAGCGGGGTGGAATCCCTCCCCTCGGCAAGGCGCAAGGGCCAATGTCCCAGGGAATGGCGCTGACGGCCGGGTCCCACGCGGCGCAGGCTCGCAAACCCCGCCAGGTCCGGAAGGAAGCAACGGTAAGCGATGTCCCGCGGGCGCCGTGGGAGTGCCTGGCCCGAGCCACTGCCGACGATACGCCCCCAGGCCGCTGTCAACGGGAGGTGCTCGACCACTTTTCCGGCGGCTGCCTGTCTATGCCTGATGCCTTGCCTGATACTGTGCCCGACGCCTTGCCCGATACCCCGACTGCGCCGCCCGCCGGCCGCCGGCCGCGCAAGTCCCTGGGGCAGCACTTCCTCACCGATGGCCGGGTAGCCAACCGCATCGTAGCCGCCGCCGCTGCTGTCCCATCCGACGTCGTTCTGGAAGTTGGCCCCGGCGCCGGTATTCTCACCCGGCGGCTGGTGGAACGCGCCGGCCGGGTGATTGCCGTCGAGCTTGACCCGGCGCTGGCCGGACAGTTGGGCCAGCGATTAGGCAACCCCGCCAACCTGAACGTCGTACACGGCGACGCGCGCCGCGTTGACATCGCCGGGCTGGTTGGGCCTGATACTTGCTACAAGGTGGTGGCCAACCTGCCCTACTACGCGGCGGCGCCCATCATCCGCCGGTTCCTGGAATCGCCAACGCCGCCGTCCCTGCTGGTGGTGATGGTGCAGCGGGAGGTTGCCGCTGCGATGGCCGCCGCCCCCGGCGCAATGACGCTGCTGTCGGTAGCGACGCAGTTCTACGCCGTCCCCTCGGTGGTAGCGCAAGTTCGCCCCAAATCGTTTAGGCCGCCGCCCAAAGTGTCATCTACGGTGGTCAAGCTGGCGGTGCGGCCGGCGCCGGCGGCTGCGGTTGCCGACGCTGCGGCGTTTTTTGCCCTGGCCCGCGCCGGTTTCGCCGCCCCGCGCAAGCAGCTGCGCAACTCGCTGATGCAGGGCACCGGCGCCGACGCCGGGCTAGTTGCCGCCATCCTCGCTGACGCCGGCATTGACGCGCAAAGGCGGCCGGCCACGCTCACCATTGACGAATGGGCCATGCTGAACGCAGTCTGGCCCGATGACGCCCCCCGCAGTCGTATCGGATGATGCTCTGATGCAATCCGGCCCGCTGCAAATCCCGGCCTACGCCAAGATTAACCTGACGCTGGAAGTCATCGGCCGGCGCGACGACGGCTATCACGACGTCGCTACCATCCTGCAAACGGTTGACTTGTCCGATACGCTGACGCTGGAGGCGGCCGGGGCGCTAACCGTAGAGTGCGATGACCCCGACCTGTCCGGCGAGAACAACATCGTGTGGCAAGCCGCCGTTGCCCTGGCCCGGCACGCCGGCGTTGCGCCTGAGGCCCGCATCCGCATCGCCAAACGCATCCCGAGCGCCGCCGGTCTGGGCGGTGGGTCGGCGGATGCGGCGGCGGCCCTGCGGGGTCTGAACCGGCTCTGGGGGCTGGACTTGCCGCCGGACGAGTTGGCGGCAGTAGCGGCCGGGCTGGGTTCCGACGTGCCTTTTCTGCTCACCGGCGGCACGGCGCTAGGCACCGGACGGGGCGATGAGCTCGCCGCACTGCCGGACTTGCCGGCTATTGAAATCCTGCTGGTGGCGCCGGCCGATACCATCGCCGCCAAGACGCCGACGCTGTATCGCGCGTTGACGCCGGCTGATTTTTCGGACGGACGCCATACGCAGCGGATTGCCGGCGTCAGCGCCGCCGGCGGGCCGTTGACCTCCGCCGACTGCCGCAACGCGTTTGAGCGGGCGGCGCTGGGAATCTTTCCCGGCCTGGCCGGCGTATGGGAAACGGTGGCATCGTTGGCGCAGCACCCGCCCCGCCTGTCGGGGGCCGGGCCGGCGCTGTTTTGCCGGCCATCCTCGGAAAGCGAGCGGAGAACGGTTGCGGTTGCCTTGCGGAACCGGGGCGCAACAGCGTACCTTGTGCGGACGATTGCCCCGTCAACATCAATGCCGTCAACATCAGCGCCGTCATCATCCGGCTGAGGCCGGCTCACCGATTAGGGAGATACTACGCAACGATGGATATTCTCGCCGTCATCGGCATACCTTTTGACCCTGACATCATACGCAGGCCCGGCTTTACCCTGTCCTGGCACGGCTTTTTGACCTTTGTCGCCGTCGCCGTCGCCGTCTATCTGACCTGGCGATGGGGGCGGCGCGACGGACTGAACGGCGATGGCATCCTGTCCGTGGCCACCTGGTGCATCATCGGCGGCCTGGTTGGCGCGCGCGCGCTGCACGTGATTGACTTTTGGGATGATTTCTACCAGTACAATCCGGAGCGCATCGTCTTTTTCTGGAGCGGCGGCATCGCCATTCTGGGCGCGTATCTGGGCGGGTTCGCCGGCGGCGCATCGTACATCCTGATTCGCAACGCCCCCTGGTTCAACGGCCTTTGCGACAACGCCGGGTTGCGCTGGACGGGGATGCACCGGCCCTTTGCCGAGCTGCCCTCCGTCCCCCATCTGGCCGACATCGCGGCGCCGGCGCTGCTCATCGCCCTGGCCATCGGACGCATCGGCGACGTCATCAACGGCGAGCACTGCGCCACGTTTTCGGGGCTGCCCTGGGCGGTAACCTACACCGACCCCGACAGCCTGTACCGTTTCTGCGCCCACGGCGGCACGGCGTCAACCCACCCGGCAGTAGCCTACGAGCTGCTGTTCTGCCTGGCCCTGGCCGGCGTCCTGTGGCTGCTGCGCGACCGGATACAGCCGCGCGGGATGCTGTTTGCCCTGTTCTTCGCCGGCTACGCGGTGGGGCGGTTCTTCATCTCATTCCTGCGCGTGGAAAGCAACACCTACGTGCTGGGTTTCAACGAAGCGCAGCTGGTATCGCTGGCCATAATGCTGGTAACCGTGCCGCTGCTAATCTACCGCGCCCGCCTCGTCCGCCGCCCCCGCAACCGCCCAAACACGCCAACCGGCAACAGGCGGTGATTGAGGACTAGCGCAACGCCAGCAAAGCGGCGGCGGCCGATTGTGGTATATTGAGGCAATGAATGAGGGACGATGATTCAATACTATCGTCCCTGGCCGGCGTTCCGCTCACCCGAATGGCGCGGATTGCCACCTGCGTAATCTGGGCCGCATTCTGGCTGGCGCGGGTACTGCTAACCGATGCGCTTGCCGTCGGATTTTCAGAGGCCCGGCCGCTGGTCATACAATTAATCGGCGAGAACCCGTTCGACCAGGGGTTCAGCATCGTAATGGCGTGGCTGACCGTTGAGGTGGTGCCTATCGTTTTGGGGGGAATGAAAGGAGGGATTGCAATGTTGATTGCGAAATGGCCAACGAAAAGCTTGAGCCAAGAAGTAGCGGAAAGGTTGCGGGACGATGAGTTCCGCAATATGGCAGCGAGGCGGCTGACGGTGGAGGATCTGGAAACCTTACTAGCGGAGAAAAAAGCGGAATCCCGCCAGCAGGATAGGGGCAGGCGCCGGCGGCTGAGGGGCGGCCGGAGGCGGTAACGATACCGAATACGATGCGCCGGCCCTACTAACCATCCGTCCTATTGAGCGTAGCAGGGCCGTTACGGAGCGGCCCGGGAACCGGCGAATAGCAGCGCGAGCTCTACGGCAACGCCCGGCATAGCGTCCGCTGCGCTTGGCGTTGGATTTTCAGAGGCCCGGCCGCTGGTCGTATATTTAATAAGGCGAGAATCCGTTCGGCCTGGGGTTTAGCATCGTAATGGCGTGGCTGACCGTTGAGGCGGTGCTTATCGTTTGGGCAGGAATGATAGGGGGATTGCGATGTTGATTGCAAATTGGCCAAAGAAAAGTTTTAGCCAAGGAGTAGCGGAAAAGATGCGGTTCGACAGATTCCGCAACGTGGCAGCGAAGCGGCTGACGGTAGAGGATCTGGAAACCTTACTAGCGGAGAAAAGAGCGGAATCCCGCCGGCAGGATAGGGGCAGGCGCCGGCGGATGAGGGGCGGCCAGAGGCGGTAACGATACCGGATGCGGTGCGCCGGCCTGATTCAGCAGTAGCGAAACTCACTACCCCGCCGGCCGCCAGTCGTCGATCCGCAGGTAGGTTCGGTTTTCGCCCCGGTAGCGGTCGTTGACTAGTTGGAATACCAGGTCCACGGCGCTGTACCCGCCCCATTCGCCGGGGTGGTTCCAGTAGAGGGCATCTACGGCGCCGCTGCCGTTGCCGGCGCTTATCTGCAATTTGAGGTGTTGCTGCTCTCGTCCGACGTATTCCCAATTCAGCACGCGGGCGCGGCGGGATAGAAAGCGGGGGGTGGGGTTGTCTTTGCCGTAGGGTTCCAGCCGCTGTATCCATTGGGCCGTTAGTGGGTCGAGCAGGGTTTCCGGGCGGCCTTCGGCGTGTACTTCCAGCGTGGGTTCCGGGCCGAACAGGCCGGTTTCGGCGTCGGCGATGGCGTGGAGGCGTTCGGATACGGCGTTGAAATCCGCGTTGCGCACGGTGAAACCGGCCGCCGCGTCGTGCCCGCCGTAGCGCACCAGCAGGTCGTCGCACTCGGTGATGGCGGCAATCAGGCTGAACCCGGTGCGGCTGCGCGCGCTGGCCACCAGATGCCCGTCGTCGGCGCGGGCCAGGGCCACCGCCGGCCGGTTGAACCGCTCCGCCAGCCGCCCGGCCACCAGCCCGTTGATGCCGGGGGTGTAGATGCCGTCAAAGGATATGATGATGGACGGCAGCGGCCCGGCGGCGGCCACCTGTTCCATGGCCACGGCGCAGGCCCGCGTGGACAAGTCTTTGCGCCGGTTGTTGTAATCCTCCAGCTGGCCGGCCAGGGATTCCGCTTCGTCCGGGTCGTTGGTCAGCAGCAGTTGCAGCGCGGTTTCCGGGTGGGCCATCCTGCCGGCGGCGTTGAGACGGGGCGCAATCTGAAAGGCAACGTCCTCTGCTCGGATGGCCCGGCGCCGGAGCCGGCACCGGTTCAGCAGGGCTTGCAGTCCGGGCCGCCGCGTTTCGGATAAAGCGGCCAGCCCGCGCTGCACGATGTGGCGGTTCTCGCCCCGCAGCGGCACCAGGTCGGCTACCGTCCCCAGGGCCGCCAGTTCCAGCAGCGAGTCATCCGGAGCGGCTCCGGCGTAGTCCAGCAGGCCGGCGGCCAGTTTGTAGGCGATGCCGGCGCCGCACAATTCCACGAACGGATACCGATTGCCCGCCACGCGCGGATTGACGGTAGCCACCGCCGGCGGCCGGCGTTCCGGCGGCACGTGGTGGTCAGTGATGATGACCTCAGCCCCGGCGTCGGCGGCCAGCGCCACTTCATCGGCGTTGCTGATGCCGCAGTCCACGGTAACAATCAGGGATGCGCCCTGGGCGATTAGACGCTCCACCGCGCCGGCGGTCATTCCGTGTCCCTCGGCAACCGGATGGGGCAGATAGGGAATGACCCGCGCGCCCAGCTTGCCCAATGTTTCAGTCAGAATGGCGGTGCCGGTGATGCCGTCAACGTCAAAATCTCCGAACACCGCTACCGTTTCGCCCTTTTGCGCGGCGGCGGCCAGACGGGGCAGCGCCTCCGGGACGCCGGCCAGCAGCAGCGGGTCGTGGGGTACGCCCGGCGGATTCAGGAACTTATCCAGCGCCGCTGTATCGGCAATGCCGCGCGCCAGCAGCAGTTGGACTACCGGCAGGGGCAAATCAGCGGGCAGGCGGTGGCCCTCGGTGCGGGGCGGCAGTATCCAGCGGCGCGGCGGCGGCGTCAAACCGGGTTGCCCAAGTCTAAGTCGGGGTTGGTCAGGATAATCACCGAGTTATGCCCGCCAAAGCCAAAGGAATTGCTCATCACTACCTTTAACTCGGCCGCCCGCGCCGTGAGGGGAACGTAGTCCAGGTCGCACTCGTCATCGGGGTCGTCCAGGTTGATGGTGGGGGGCATCAGGCCCCGTTTCAGGGCAACGGCGCACAGTGCCGCCTCCAGCGCGCCGCCGGCGCCCAGCAGATGGCCGGTCATGCTCTTGGTGCTGCTGACGGGGATGCGATAGGCGTCGTCGCCCAGGGCCAGTTTCAGCGCCTTGGTTTCGTGCCAGTCGTTCAGCGGGGTTGACGTGCCGTGGGCGTTCAGATAGTTGACGTCGCCGGGGGACAGGCCGGCGGCGGCCAGCGCGTCGGTAACCGCCTGGGCCGCGCTTTGGCCGGTGGGATTGGGTTCGGTGAGATGGTGCGAGTCGCTGGTGGCGGCGTAGCCCCGCAGTTCGGCGAGGGGTTCGGCGCCCCGGGCCGCCGCGTGTTCCCAGCTTTCCAGCACCAGCATCGCGGCGCCCTCGGCCAGCACGAACCCATCCCGGCGTTTGTTGAAAGGCTGGCTGGCGCCCTGGGGGTCGTCGTTGCGGCGGGACAGCGCGCGCAGGGCGTTGAACCCGGCCACGCTGAGCGGAGCAATGGGCGCCTCGGCCCCGCCGGCCAGCACGACTTCGGCCCGTCCGTGGCGAATCATATCCCAGCCGATGCCGATGGCGTCGGCGCCGCTGCTGCACGACGACGTGATGCAGTAGTTTGCGCCCATTGCGCCGGTGACCATTGACACTTGGGCCGAACCCATGTCGGCCAGCATCATCGGAATCAGAAAGGGCGTAACCCGCCGGGGCCCGCGTTCCAGCAAAACCTTGTGCTGCTCGGTGAGCGTGCCGATGCCGCCGATGCCGCTGCCTACCACCACGTGGACGCTGTAACGGTCCATCGTGCGGGGTTCCAGGTCGGCTTGCCGGCAGGCTTCCTGCGCGGCGACGGCGGCGAATTGGGCGAAACGGTCCATCCGCCGCGCGTCTTTGCGGTCCAGGTAGCGCTCCGGCTCGAACCCTTTTACTTCGGCGGCGAACCGGGTATCGAAAGCCGCGGCGTCAAAGCCGGTGATGTAGTCGATACCCGACTTTCCGTTGGCGATGCCGTCCCAAGTGTCTGCTGTATTCAGCCCCAGCGGGCTTATCATCCCCAGGCCCGTAACCGCCACGCGGCTGCCGGGCGCAGCGTTACCGGACATATCAGCTCACTTGGTTGTTATTGCGTCGCTGGCCGGCCGAGTCCAGCGCGGTGTTCAGCAGTTCGGTAACCTCGTTGACCCGCACCGAGATGCTGGCGGCCATGTCCTTGCTGCCGCTGTCCGCTATTTCGGCGTAAGCGCGCAGGGATTCCGACATCTCGCTGATGCGGGCGCGCAGGTTGTCCACCAGCTCGGCCCGCGCGTTGGACAGGGGTTGGCTCACGGCCCGGAAAGTGTCGGCCAGCTCGGTTACCCGCTGGTGCAGGTTCTCGCCGAATTCCTTGCCGGCCTGCTGTACTTCGTGGGACCAGATACGCATTGTTTCGGCGGTTTCCGTCAAGTCCTCCATACTGCGCGCCTGCCGCAGCCGGTAGTTGCCCAGGATGCGGAATATGCGGCCGTACAGCGCGTCAATGGACGTCAGCCGTTCGTTGTAGCGGTCAAACAGTTCGCGGCTTTGCGCCATCGTCCACCGCTCGTCCTCGTGGACGAACTGGCGTCCGGTGTAAAGCTCGTAGGGGCGCATTTCCCCTTCCTGCAACAGTTCGCCGTCGCCGTTCAGCGGCTTGAGCTCCCAGTTGGAGGTTGCCGGCAGCGGGGTCAGCAGGTTGGCCGTCTGGTAACGGCTGTGCTGCGTAACCCAGTCGGCCAGCGTCATGATGGATTCCTCGGTGTCGTAGGGCAGGCCGATGATGGTCATGGCCACTACGGAGAATCCCTTGTCGTTCAGATGCACCAGGTCGCGTTCCATCTGGCCCGGTTCCTGCCGCTTGCGCACCGCCGCCAGGCTTTCGGCGTTGTTGGATTCCACGCCCAGGTACAGCATCTTGATGTTGGCGTCCAGCAGGGCATCGGCCAACTCGTCGTCCTGGCCGATTTCGGCGCGGGCCTGGCAAATCATGTTCATTGAATCGGTGCGGCCCCGCCAGCCCTGCAACCGTTCCAGCCGCTCGTTGCGGAACTTGACGGCGCGCAGGGGCGGCGTGTGCAGGTCGTCGGAGATGAACACGTTGAACTTGCCGTTGCGCCCGGTGTGGATTAGCCCGTCCGAGGCCAGCTCCTCCAGCTGCGCCAGCCGCTTGTACTCGGTTTCCCGGCTGATGAGCCGGTAGCCGAGAAACTGCTGGATCACCTGGCAGTACGAGCAATTCTCGGTGCAGCCCCGCACCGTTTCCAGCACGCCGCCGGCCATGGGATTGGACGGCGACAGGCCCCGGATGGAGCGGAAGTCGGGCAGCTCCACAAAGTCGGGATTCACCAGCCCTTTGCGGCGGGTTTGCACCAGGTGGCCGTCCTGCATATACGAGATGCCGGCCACCCGCTCCAGGTAGGCGTACTTGCGGTCATCCCGCCAGGTCAGCAGGATGTCGCACAGCTGGCCGATGATGTCCTCGCCCTCCCGGTTCACGATGACGTCAAAGCCGCCCCGCGCGATGGCCTCTTCCGGCAGCGGGCTCATCTGCGGGCCGCCGCCCATAATGACCAGATTGGGATGGAAACTGCGGGCTTCCCGGGCCAGCTGATAGCCCCGGGGCGCCTCGTTAATCAGCGCCGTAATCATCAGGATGTCAACGCCGTCCAGGTCTTTGTCCGGGTCCATACGGCCCAGGCGGTCCTCAAACCAGATGTCCCGTTCGTACACGTAAGGCCCATCCCACTGGGCCAGCGCGCCCGAAAGGAACAGCATACCCTGGCGCGGGATGGCGATGTACTCAAAGTTGCCGCCCGCCGAGGCCGGCTGAACCATCATCACCCGCCGCGTCCGGTTGCCGCGGGGCTGTATTGAAACCGGCGAAACCGTAGCCGGCGTGCCGTCAAACTTGTTGTCGAGCAGTTGGATGGTGCTCATTAGTCTCATTTCCTCCGCTGCCAAACGACAGGAGCTAACCTGGGTCGAGCCTGCGCGCTAATCATCCCAGCTATTATACATCATTGCCCGGAACTGCGGCACAGCGCAAACGGCAAAAAAATCGGAAAATCGCAAAACCCCGCCGGCGCCCCGGCCATTCCAATTCTCCCTCAACTGTTTCACTCCCAACCGTCATTCGCTCCCCCCAATGCCATTCACTCCCCCCAATGTCATTCTGAGCGCAGCGAAGAATCTCGACGGGGTAACGCACACTTTGGGGGCAACGCCGTTGCTACGTCATCGAGATTCTTCGCTGCGCTCAGAATGACATTAGGGGGGATGGGAATGACGGTTGGGAAGCTGAACGACGGTTAGGGCGCGCCCGTAATAACCGGGTGACGCCAATTCAGTGCCCCCGGAAATACGGCACGATGTCTTTGGCGATTACTTCAAGGTGGCGCCGCCGGTCGGCCCGGGGCGCGGCGATGCTGAATACGATGTAGCGGGCGCCGGCGTCAATGTACTCTTGCAGCCGCTCGATGCAGGTGCGGGGCGTACCCAGCAGGCAGTAGCGCCGCACGATGTTGATGAACTCGCCGCCGTACAGGTACTGATTGCCCAGCGACTCGGCGGCGGTGCGGGCCGCCTGTTCCTCCGACTGCCCCAGCGAGATGTACGGAAAGAACGCCCATTGGAAGTTGGACATATCCCGCTGTTCCGCGTCGGCGATGGCGGTGATTTGCGCCACGCTTTCCCGGTAGCGGTCCGGGCTGTAAAAATAAGGCAGCCAGCCATCGCCGTACCGCACCGCCCGGCGCATCGCCGCCGCGCGCCGCCCGGCAACCCACACCGGCGGATGCGGGTCCTGCGCCGGCTTGGGATTGATGGCCGCCCGGTCCAGCGTGTAATGCCGGCCCGACATCGTCACCGAATCCTCAGTCCACAGCCGGCGCAGCCCCTCCAGGCACTCGTTAGTGCGCTGCCCCCGCCGTCCAATCTCGATGCCGGCATTCTCATACTCCATCGGAAACTCGCCGCCCACGCCCACACCCAAAGTAAGCCGCCCGCCGGACGCAATATCCAGCGTAGCCGTCATCCGGGCCAGCATCAAGGGATGGTAAAAAGGCGCCAGCGCAACCGAGGTAAGCAAGCGTATCCGCTCCGTAGCGCCAGCCGCCACCGCCAGCAAAGGCAAAGCGGCATGAGTAGCCCCCGGCGGCCGCCCCCGCATAAAATGCTCCCCGGCGCCCAAAAACTCAAACCCCAGCTCCTCCACCAACCGCGCCTGCTCCACAGTACGGTCAGCCGGCAAAGCCATACTAACGCCAAAATGCAATTCATCAATCAAGTCAAGCATAATATCCAAAAGAACCAAGCTGCTGCGAGAGCGTGGCTATGCGGCGTATCCCCCGATTCTGGCCGGCATTGTACGCCATGCTATGTAAAGGCGCAAAAACTGCGGCACCCTCAGTTAATCGGTTTGCGGAACGGCATTGCAGCGACGGCTATGCGGTGTACGACTGGCTGCCGACGAACCGGCACGAGATGGGCAAGTACGGGCCGGTGAACTGGAATAAGAGTCTGCACTCGGTGTGGTGTGGGAATCTGAACCGGCTGGTGCGACGGACGAAAGGCTGCACGAAAAGCGTGGCGATGGCGGGGTAGTCGCTGGCGGTGGTGTGCTGGCAGCAATGGGCCAAACTCAACCTCAGCGCAAGTTGAGAATACCAACGATCGGGTATTCCTAATGTATGCTGGGATTGGATATAATGGGGATTGTACTCGGTTGCCGGAGGTAGGATGATGGTTCGCCTGCGCGCTTATCGCCACGATGTCCGCTGTCCGGACTGCGGCTCCAACTGGATGGCCAAAGCCGGCCACAGCAAAGTGCGGCGACTGCGGCCGTACCTATCTGCCGGAAGGGGCGTATCATCGTCCGGGGCCGGCGCTCAAAGAGGCGGTGGTGCGGATGTACCAGGACGGCAGCAGCGTGAGCGCGGTGAGTCGGCACACCGGGTACAGCGTTCCGGCGGTGTTGGGGTAGCTCAAAAAGGGCGGACCAGGCATTGACCGGGTTGCGGGAACAGGGACGGCAGCGGCTGTCGGGCGCGGGGAGTGGCAGCCGGCGGCGGTGATTGCCTGGGATGAGATGTGGACTTACCGGGGCGTGCGGCGCGGGGATAAGCGGGAGGACTGCTGGATCTGGACGGAGGTGGTGGCGGAAAAAGATGGCAGTCGGTTGCTGGACTTTGAGGTGGAGGAGCGCAGCGAGGCGCCGTTCCTGCGGCTGTACGAAAGGATGCCGGAGGCAGAGCGGTATTGCAGCGACGGCTATCCGGTGTACGGCTGGCTGCCGGCAGACCGGCACGAGGTGGGCAAGTACGGGCCGGTGAACTGGAATGAGGGCTGCACTCGTGGCTGTGTAGCAAGCTGAACCGGCTGGTGCGACGGACGAAATACTACACCAAAAACGTGGCGATGCTGGTGCATTCGCTGGCGTTGGCTTGTTGGCAGCGCTGTGCCAAATTCAATTTCAGCGTAAGTTGAGAATACCGGCAACATCGCCATCCCGCTACCGCCTTACGGCCAGCGATTCCAGCAGCTCCGCCGTGGCCTGGGCGATTGCATCCACTGCCCGGTCAAATGCCGGCGCGTTGGCCCGCGACGGCGTGCGATAGCCGCTGACTTTGCGAACGTACTGCAACGCCGCCGCCCGCATCTCGTCGGCGGCCGCCGGCGTTTCCAACCCACGCAACGTTTTGATGCTGCGGCACATGGCTTGCCTCCCAATGGCGTATTCCAACCGGCCCGCCGGGGCGCGGCGTTGCTATAATAGCGGCGGCGGCTTTCCGATTGCCACCCGCCGCAACGCTACTGATAACGCAGCCCACGCTAACGGAGCCAACATGACCGAACTGCTGTTTCTTACCGATGCTTATATCCGCGAGTTTGACGCCGTGGTCACCGACACGCCGCAGGATGGCGTGGTCGTGCTGGATAAAACGGCTTTCTATGCCGGCGGCGGCGGCCAGCCCTGCGACGTGGGGACGCTGTCCGACGCGGATGGCACGACTTATCGGGTAACCAAAGTAGCCCGCTCCGGCGGCGCGGTGGCGCACACGCTGGACGGCGACCGGACGCCATCCGTCGGCGCGGCGGTGCGCGGCGCCATCGATTGGGAACGACGCTACCAACTGATGCGCACGCACACCGCTTTGCACATCCTGTGCGGCGTGGTCTGGCGCGACTACGGCGCCCTGGTAACCGGCGGCGATATGCGCCCCGGCGCCGCCCGCATGGACTTTGAGCTGGAGAATATGTCCGCCGAATTCGCCAGCGAAGTCGAGGAACTAATCAACCGCGAAGTGGCCTCGGAACGCGCTATTATAGTAGATGCCCTGTCCCGCGCCGACGCCGACGCCCACCCCGACCTCATCCGCACCAAGATTAACCTGCTGCCCCCGGCCATCAAAGAGGTACGCACCATCGACATCTCCGGGCTGGACTTGCAAGCCGACGGCGGCACCCACGTCCACAACACCAGGGAAGTCGGGCGCATCAAAGTCGTCGGACACGAAAGCAAAGGCCGCATCAACAAGCGCCTGCGGATTGCTTTGGACGAAGCCGGAGCGTAACCTGAGCACCGCGCGCCATCCGTCTGCATCGCAAAAGGACTTGTCAAACAATGTGGGAAGCCTACAAACTGTACCTGCTGGCCTTTCTCATCTACACCATCACGGCAATTGTGACGGCGGCAATGCAAGCGGCGGCCATCCGCTACGATGAATCGTCTATACTGGCGCCAATCGCCACGACGCTATCCGGAAATTTCTTGGGAGGTTTCGCCTTGGTACTAGGAATTTTGAGAGACGACCGGACCGCAAAACAGCGGGAACGGGCCGACAAAGCCGAAGGACAAATCAAAAAGCTGCAAGAGGAAAAAGAGAAATACCGGCAGCAATACGAGCAGGAACGCGAGCAGGGGCGCGCACGGGTCGAGCAGGAACGCGAGCAGGGGCACGCACGGGTCGAGCAGGTGCGCGCCCAGGAACGTGAGCGTGCCGAGGCCGAATTGCAACGCGTCCGCGCCGAATACGACGGTGAAATCGCCCAGCGTCTCCGGCGTCTTGAGGCTGCCATCGGCCTTAACCCGTCGCCAGCAGCCGACGCCGACTTGGACGAAGCCGGGGCGTAACCGCAACGCCGCCGCTCCATCTGCGCGTTGTGCCGCCCGCCCATCTGCTACGTGCTGGCCTTTGTCATCTACACCATCACGGCAATTGCAATGGCGCATTGCAAGCGGTGGCAATCCGCTACGCTGAATCGTCTATACTGACGCCAATCGCCACAACACTATCCGGCAATTTCTGGGAAGGTTTCGCCTTGGTACTAAGAATTTTGAGGGACGACCGGACCGCAAAACAGCGGGAACGGGCCGACAAAGCCGAAGCACAACTCAAAAAGCTGCAAGAGGAAAATCAGAAATACCGGCAGCAACGTGAGGAGGCTCAGCAACTCGCTGAGCAGGAACGCGCGCAGGCGCACACGCAGGTTGAGCAGGAACGCACGCGCGCCGAGCAGGAATTGGAATGGATTAAGCAGGAACGCCAGCGGCTCGATCAGGAGCGTGCCGAGCGTGCCGAGGCCGAGCTGCAACGCGTCCACGCCGAATACGACCGTATTGACCGGCGCCTGCGCCGCCTCGAAGCCGTCACCGGCATTACCCCGCCGGCAGCGGCCAATCAGAATCAACGGAGCGATAATCCCCCATGTCCAGCACAATAGTCGGCATTGATGTCGGCGGCACCTTTACCGACATTGCCGTGTTGCAGTCCGGACGCCTCACGGTGCACAAGCTCCCGTCCACGCCGGCCGACCCGTCGCAGGGCATCACCCGCGGCGTTGCGGAAATCGGGGTGGACATCCCGGCGGCCGATTTCGTCCACGGCAGCACCGTTGCCACCAACGCCCTGCTGGAGGGCAAGGGCGGGCGCACTGCCCTGGTTACCACGCTGGGGTTTGAGGACGTCCTCGAAATCGGACGGCAAAACCGCGCCGACCTGTATGACCTGGCGATGGAACGCCCCCCGCCGCTGGCGCCCTGGGAGCTGCGGTTCGGGCTGCCGGAACGGGTGGACTACACTGGCGACATACTGGAGGACTTAACCCCGGAATCGGTGCAGGCGGTGGCCGCGCTGCTGGCCGACGCCGAAGTGGACGGCATTGCGGTGTCGTTTCTGTTCTCGTTCCTGAACCCCGCCCACGAGGAGGCTCTGGCGGCCCGGCTGGCCGAACTGCCCGGCGCCCCGTTCATCTCCATATCCTCCAAAATCCTGCCCGAATTCCGGGAATACGAACGCACCAGCACCGTAGTCGTCAATTCCTACGTCGGCCCGGTAATGTCCCGGTACTTGACGCAGCTGGAAGCGCTGTTGGGGCGCGACCTGCGCATCATGCAGTCGTCGGGCGGCAGCATCACCGCGCGTCTGGCCGCCGAGCAGCCCGTCCGCACCATCCTGAGCGGCCCGGCCGGCGGCGTGGTGGGCGCGTTCTATACCGGCGTGCAGGCCGGCTATCCCGACATCATCACCCTGGACATGGGCGGCACCTCAACCGACGTTTCCCTCTGTCCGGGCCGCATTAAAGAAACCACCTCCGCCAACCTGGGCGGCTATCCGGTGAGCGTGCCGATGATTGAGATTCACACGGTGGGCGCCGGCGGTGGTTCCATCGCCCGCGTGGACTCCGGCGGCGCTCTGGTGGTTGGCCCGCAGTCGGCCGGCGCCGAGCCGGGCCCGGCGTGCTACGGACGGGGCGAGAGTATCACCGTTACCGACGCCAACCTCACCCTAGGGCGGCTGCGCCCCGACGGGTTCCTGGGCGGGCGCATGGCCCTGGACCGGGAGCGGGCGGAAACGCTGTTGCACGACGTCGCCGCCGGCGTGGGCGCCTCGGTTACCGATACCGCCCTGGGCATCATCCGCGTGGTCAACTCCAACATGGAGCGCGCCATCCGCGCCATCTCGCTGGAGCGCGGCTACGACCCCCGCGAGTTCACCCTGGTGCCTTTCGGCGGCGCCGGCCCCATGCACGCCTGCGAGCTGGCTGCCGAGCTGAGCATCCCCCGTGTGCTGGTGCCGTCCCACCCCGGCATCCTCTCCGCCCTGGGCGTTGCCATCGCCGACGTGGTTAAGGACTATTCCCGCACGGTGATGCTGAAAGGCGCTGACTTGGACAAGACCCGGCTGGATGAGGAGTTTCACGGGATGGAGCGGCTGGCCCGCACGGAGCTGCTGGATGAGGGACTGCCCGCCGCCGCGATGGACGCCCGCCGCTTTCTGGACGTCCGCTACGTCGGACAATCCTTTGAGCTGACCGTAGATTGCCCGTCGCTAACCGGCCGCAGCGACTTAACCCGCAGCATCGCCAGCGAGTTTTACGCCGCCCACTTGCAGCGTTTCGGCTACGCCGACCGTAATCTGCCCATCGAGGTAGTGAACCTGCGCCTGAAGCTGGAGCTGCCCGTAGCCAAACCGCAACAAGAGCCGGCCGAATCCGCCGGCAGCGACGCCTCCCCCGCCGTCATCGGCACAACGCAAGTAGTATTCGCCGCCGGCGCCACCGAAACCACCCTCTACGACCGCAGCATCCTGCAACCCGGCAATCAAATCGCCGGCCCGGCCCTGCTGCTCCAGCTGGACACCACCATAGTAATACCCCCCGGCTGGGCCGGCGCCGTGGACCCCTACGGCAACCTGCTGCTGGAACCGAACCCGGACGCCGGTTAAGGAACGTACTCAAATGAGCTCCCCATCCACCCCCGACATCTCCCGCCTTTCGGTGCTGGCGTGCTTTGCGCATCCGGACGATGAGGGGTTTGCCTCCGGCGGGTTGCTGGCGAAACTGGCGGCCGGCGGCGCGCGGGTTACCCTCGTTTGCGCTACCAACGGCGACGTGGGCGAAATCAGCGACCCGGCCCTGGCCACTCCGGAGAACCTCTGGCAGGTTCGCCAGCAGGAACTCCAAAACGCCATGGCCGTTACCGGCATCTCCGACATCCGGTTCCTTGATTACCGGGACAGCGGTATGGACGGCACTGACGACAACCGCCACCCCAACGCCTACTGCAACGCCGCCGCCGCTGCCGTCGTCAACCATCTGGCCGGCATCATCCGGGAGACCAACCCCCACGTCGTCCTGACTCACGACCCTACCGGCGGCTACGGGCATCCCGACCACATCACCATGTCGGCCCACGCTACCGCCGCCGTCGCGCGCGCCGCCGACCCCGACGGCGCAACGCCGCTGCTGTACTACGTCTGCTTTCCCCGCAACGTGTTCCGCCGCTGGTGGCAGGAAATGGCCGACCGCGACATCACACCGCCTTTCGCCGCCGAAGCCATCGACGAGCTGGGCACGCCCGACGACGACGTAACCACCACCGTTGACGTCCTGCCCTGGGTTGACGTCAAGCTGGAATCGCTGGCCTGCCACCGCACCCAGCTGCACGATTCCGGCCCGTTCGGACAACTGCCGCCGGACGTGGTGAATATGCTGATGGGAACCGAGTTCTACCAGCTGGCTGCGCCGCCCGGCGCGGTGGACTTGCTGGCCGCGCTGTAAGCCGTCAGGCCGGTTCCGCGATAAACACCGGGATGGTGCGGGATGTGCGGTTCTTGTAGTCCTCGTAGGACGGAAACGCCGCAACCGCCAAATCCCAGACCCGGGCCCGCTCGGCCGGGTCGCTAACCTCCCGAACCTGCATTGAGAACACCTCGGCCTCGTCCCGAATCTCCACGCTGCCGTCGGCCCGCAGGTTATACACCCACACCGGGTTAGTCGGCGCGCCGCCCCGGGAACCCACCAGCACGTAATTAGCGCCGTCCTTAACGCGCATCAGCGGCGTCTTGCGGATGGCGCCGGTCTTGTTGCCCCGGTTCGTAACGATAATCACGGGCAAGCCGGTGTCCCGCAGCGTCGTTCCCGCGCTGCCGCCGCTGCCCTCGTAAAGCTCCACCTGCTCCCGCACCCAATCGGCGGTTGACGGTATGTACTCTGCCATCGTTGTTCTCCTCGGCCGGTTCCGGCCCGTTCCCGCTTGGCGTCGTTCGCCTCCGGGCGATTAGCCTTTGCGGGTGTACTTGACTACGGTGCGCCCGGTGCTGCCCTCGTAAGGCTCCACCACGTAAAGGTCTTTCCGGCTGTCAACCCACACGCCGTGGCAGCTGCGGTGCGTCAGATCGCCCCACTGCGCCAGCCGCTGCCCGTCGGCGTCCAGAATGCTCAGCATACCGCCGTTGTGTTCGGCTACGTAAGCCACGTCGTCATCGTCAACGCAGATGACCGCCGGGCCGATGAGCTTGCTCGGCCAGTCGGTTACGTGCGTCCCATCCTGCTGGAACACCTGCACCCGGTCGTTCTCCCGGTCGGCGATGAGCAGGTTGCCCTGGCGGTTAATCCACGCCCCGTGCGGCAGGTTGAACTGGCCGGGGCCGGCGCCGGGCTCGCCCCACGAGAACACCAGCTCCCCCGTCGGGGTGAACTTGTGCACCCGCGCGTTGGCGTACCCGTCGGCGATGTAGATTTCGCCGGCGTCGTTCAGCGCGATGCCCGCCGGCATATTGAACGGTTCGGCGCCCCGCACCACCTGCGGCCACGAGTTGGAGTCAAACGACTCGTTGTTGGCGCCGGTTTCGGAGCGATAGCCGTAATCGCCAATGGTCATCACCAGCTCGCCGTCCTTGGTGAGCTTGAAAATCTGCCCCATGTTGCGGTCAACCAGCCAAACGTACCCCCACTGGTCGATGATGATGGCGTGGGGAAACTCAAACATCCCGGCGCCCCACGACTTGACGAACTTGCCCTCCCGGTCAAAGACCATGATGGGGTGTTCGGGATTGCGGTTGAAGCAATAAACGTTGTCCTCGTCGTCGCCAAACACGGCGGCGGCCGGCATCGGGATGCCATCGGGCGCCTGCGCCCAATTCCGGTCAAACTCGTAAGTGTGCGCGCCGTTGCCCACGACATTAGCAGCAGTAGTCATCAAATCCTCCTTTTACAGCCCCAGCAAAAACATCAGCCCCAGAATACCATATCCGGCCCCACGCAGCCCCTTGCAACCCACCTAATGTCATTCTGAGCGCACCCCCACCCCTAATGTCATTCTGAGCGCAGCGAAGAATCTCGATGGGGTAGCGCAGACTTTGAGGGACAACGCCGTTGCTACGCCGTCGAGATTCTTCGCTTGCGCTCAGAATGACATTGGGGGGGATGCTCATATGACAGGGGTAGGGGCGCGCAGAATGACAATGGCCGATATGACCAGGCCCACTTTAAAACGCCCGTATCCCCGGCGTCTTTACCCGTATGCTGTACAGCGAGTGGCCGGATGTCAGGAACAGGGTTCGCATATCGTCGCCGCCAAAGGCGATGTTGCGGGTTACCTCCGGAGTAGGCAGCACGCCGGCCAGTTCGCCGTTAGGTTCAACAGCCCACACGCCGCCGGAGCCGGTGCACCAGACCCGGCCGGACGCATCCACTTTCATACCGTCCGGCACGCCGGCCTCTGCGGAGCCCATCTCAATCAGGATGCGGTTGCCGCTGAGCGTGCCGTCTGCGGCCACGTCAAACACCCGGATGCGCCGGTTCGGGCAGAACTCGCCCCGTTCCTCCCGGTCAAAGTCCGCCATCTCCGCCCGGCTGATGGCCACGTAGAGCAGCGACTCATCCGGCGAAAGCGCCAGCCCGTTGGCGTATTCGCACTCGTCGGTGGCCAGATGTACGTTGCCCGCAGTGTCAATCCGATAGATGCCGGCGAAAGGAATCTCCCGCAGTTCCTCGGGAAACCGCAAGTGCGGGTCGGTAAAGAATACCGTCCCATCGGTGCGGCAGATGACGTCGTTGGGCTTGTTAAAGCGTTTGCCGTCCCAACGTTCCGCGATGACCGACACGGCGCCGCTGGCGTCCATGCTGGTAACGCGGCGGTGGTCGGCGCCCTCGCACATCAGCAAATTGCCCTGGCGGTCAAAAGTGCAGCCGTTGCCCTCGCCGGTATTCTCCCGCAGCACGGTAGTCGTCCCGGTTTGCGGGTCCCACTTCAGCAGCTGCTCCCGGCCCAGGTCAACAAAAGTCAGATAGCCGCCGGGGTGCCACAGCGGCCCCTCCGTGCGTTCCAGCCCGCCCTCCAGCAGCGTAAGTTCCCCTTCGTCCAACAGCCCCGACAAATCTGCCGCCATCATCAACCCTCCGGTAATCCATTCCAATTTGCCCGATTATAGCACCGCCCGCCGCCCGCCCCTTTGCCCCCCAAAACACAACGAGGGGGTCTGGGGGAAATCATTTCCCCCAGCGTCACCCCCCGTCAAAATCCCCCGCCAAATCCAAAAAATCAATGACACTCCCCCTATTGCCAAACGGTACACCCGTTCGTGTAAGATACATTCATCGGGCAAATCAAGCAACCCCCAATTCAGCCCGCTCTCCGGAGAGCGCCCGCTGGAAACCGGGGCCATCACACCGCTAGCACAATCGTCGGAGATTCAAGTCAAAAACGGCCAGTCAGCAAAAACCGCAATCGGCAAGGGTAGTCCCATCCCCGCTTCCACGGCGTGGGCTGCCTCCGCTGGGTATCGAGCTTCAGCCCGCGTGCAGCCCCTAAAAAGGTAGGACACGTAAAATGAAGGTCCAAAATAGTTGCGTACCCACCTCCGGCCGTAGGGCTGACAACGACTTGAATCTCCGACAACCAACCAAACCAACCGAACCACCGCCCGATAAACGCCCGATACCAGCCAACCGCAACCCACTCCCAAAGGAGAACCCATCATGACTTGACCAAATCACCTGGCCAATCGCCTTATGGACACCAGCCGGCGGGTAGGCTATGATACCGGGCGTCTTAACCCACCCCGGTATCAACTTTGGCCCCGTCCGTTGTGCAGTGACGACGGGGTATTACTATGCCCTCAACACGAACACGCCCGCCCCGAGCGCTGCTGCAATGCTGATTGCCGTCTCTTTCATTCTCATGGCCGTGATGTTTTTCGCGGGTATGTACGTGGCGGGCGCGCTGGGCTCGCTGGCCCTCATCCTGCTGGAGCTGTTCTCGAACAATCCGGTCTGGAACATCATGGGCAACCGGGCCTGGGAGACCAATACCAACGTCAACCTGGTTGCCATCCCCCTGTTCATCCTGATGGGCGAAATCGTGCTGCGCAGCGGCTTTGCCGACCTCATGTACCGCTCCCTGTCCCGCTGGGTGGACTTTATACCCGGCGGCCTGATGCACACCAACATTGCCTCGTGCGCCGTTTTCGCCGCCTGCGCCGGTTCCAGCATCGCCACCGCCGCCACCGTCAGCCGCGTCGCCCTGCCGTCCTTCCGCGCCCAGGGCTACCAGGAGCGGCTGGTCGTCGGTTCGCTGGCCGCCGGCGGCACGTTGGGCATCCTCATACCCCCCAGCATCCTGCTCGTCCTTTACGGCCTCACCGTCGGCGAATCCATCGGCCGCCTGTTCCTCGCCGGCTTTATCCCCGGCATCCTGCTGGCCCTGGTCTTTATGCTGATGATTGGCATACTCTCCGTCATCTGGCCGGCCATCGCCCCCCGCCAGTCCCGCATCCGGTTCTGGACGTGGGAGGGCTGGATTGAGCGGCTGCTGTTCACCCTGCTGATGATTCCGGTGCTGGCCCTGGTGTTCATCGTGCTGGGCAGCATCTACTTCGGCTGGGCTACGCCGTCCGAGGCCGCCGGCTTTGGCGTGAGCGGCGCGTTGGCGCTGGCGATAATCTACAACTTCGCCCGCCTGTTCGACGGCAATCTGGCATCATTCCTGCTGCGCGCCGGCATCGCCGCCCGGATGTCCCCCGAAGTGCGGGCCGTGCTGCAAGAGTGGAATGACGCCCCACGGTTCAACGGCCAGAGTTTCCGCGATTACTGCCGCTTTATCGTAATAATGGCCAAGGACGCCGGCATCTCCGCGGCCCGTTCGTCGGCCATGATTATGTTCATCCTGATGGCGGCGTTCACCCTGCAATTCGCCTTCGCCTACCTCCGCATCTCCATTGACATGGCCGAATGGGTGGCCGGTTTCCAGCTCAGCCCCGTCCATCTGGTGCTGTTTCTCGTCGCCTTTTACCTGCTGCTCGGCACCTTTATGGAAGCCTACTCAATGATGCTGACCACGCTGCCCATCCTTTCGCCGGTGCTGCGGGCCGCCGAGATTGACCTGCTGTGGTTCGGCATCATCATGATTATCCTGCTGGAGGCGGCGCAAATCAGCCCGCCCCAGGGGTTGAGCCTGTACGTGCTGCAAGGCGCGCGGGTGGACGTGGCCCGGCAGGCCAGGGACGGCCCCGGCCCGCCGCCCGCCGTCGGCACCATCAACGACGTGTACATCGGCGTACTGCCGTTCATGGCCTGCATGGCCGTAGTCATCGGCCTGATTATCGCATTCCCGGAGCTGGCAACCTGGCTGCCCGACCAGCTCAAGGGAGCGCGCTAACCGCCGCCGTCCGCCTTGACCACCCGCTACGACCTGGCGATTATCGGCGGCGGCTCGGCCGGCCTCACGGCGGCCCGCTTTGCCAACCGCCTCGGCAAAAGCGCTGCCCTCATTGAGGCCAACCGACTAGGCGGCGACTGCACCTGGACCGGCTGCGTCCCCAGCAAAACCCTGCTCCACGCCGCAAACACGGCCCACGCCATCCGCAACGCCCCCAGCCTCGGCCTAACCCCCCGCGCCCCGGAACCCGCCGCAGATTTCCCCGCCGTAACGTCCCGCATCCGCGCCGTCATTGCTCAGATTTACGCCGGCGAAACCCCGGCCGCCCTGCGTGCCGAGGGCATCGACGTAATTGAAGCGCGCGCAGAGTTCATCGATAGCCGGACAATCGCCGCCGGCCGCGCTGCCATCACCGCCCGCCAGTTCGTCATCTGCACCGGAGCATCCCCGTTCATCCCGCCGATTCCGGGCCTTGACGCCGTGCCGTATCTCACCTACGAAACGTTCTGGAATCTGACGGCGCTGCCGCCCCGTATAATCGTAATCGGCGGCGGCCCCATCGGCTGCGAACTGGCCCAAGCGTGCCAGCGGCTGGGGTCGCAAGTAACGCTGGTCGAGGCGATGCCGAGCATCCTGCCCAACGACGACCCGGAGGCCGCCGCCCTGGTCGCCGCATCGCTGGCCAACGACGGCGTTGACTTGCAACTCGCCGCTCCGGTTCAATCGGTGTCCCACGATGCCGCCAGCGGCGCCATAACGGTAACCGCCGGGGATACGGCCATATCCGGCGCTGCGCTGCTGGTTGCCGCAGGCCGGCGCCCCAACGTATCCGGGCTGGCCCTGGACGCCGCCGGCATCGCCGGCACCGCCGCCGGCATCACGGTCAACAACCATCTCCGCACCAGCGTCAAGCACATCTACGCCGCCGGGGATTGCATCGGCGGCTATCAGTTCACCCACTACGCCGGCTACCAGGGCGCAATGGCCGTCCGCAACGCCCTGCTGCCGGGCCGTTCCCGCGCCCGGCCGGCCAACGTGCCCTGGGCCACGTTCACCGACCCGGAAGTTGCCCAGGTGGGCCATACGGAAACGACGGCGCGCAACCGCTGCGGGGACAAGGTGCGGGTTGCCCGCTGGCCCCTGGCCCAAGTTGACCGGGCGGTAATCGAGGGAACTACCGCCGGGTTCATCAAGGTAATGCACCGCCCCAACGGTAAGGTGCTGGGCGCAACCGTCGTTGGCCCGCGGGCCGCCGAGCTGATGCAAGGCTGGGCCTACGCAATCCAGCACGGCATCACGCTGGGAGACATCGCAAGTACGATGCACGCCTACCCGTCGCTAAGCGTCGGCAGCCAGCAGCTGGCTTGGGAGGCATACCTTACCCGCCTGAACAGCGGCCTCAGCGGACGCCTGCTGCGCTGGCTGAGCCGCTAGCCCTGATTGCCGCCCGCCATTCCGGGATAAAGCACGCCCCCGGCCGGTTATGCCGTGGTCATGGCTCCGATGCGGAACTTCTTGGTTCCGCAGACCACGCAGATGCCCTGCGCCGCCGGGCGTCCGTTCTTCATCGTCACGCTTTGCACGTCGCTCGAGTCGGTCTTGGCCTTGCACTTCACGCAGTAAATCTGTATCTGAGTCGTCATCACTTCCCCTCCGTGTTCATTCCCAGCAGGGCTGCCCCCGCAGGGCTAATCAGTAATACATTGCCCAAGCCGGCTGTGTCAACGACCGGGGCGTCACAATTTGAGCGATTTCGTTCCGACCGGCCTCGTTGACCGGATTGGCCTATCCGACGCATTGGCCTATCCGACGGACTGCCCCGGTCAGATGAATTGCCCCGGTCAGATGAATTGCCCCTATCCGATGAATTGGCCCCGTCAGAATATCGCTACCGGGTTCACGGGCGAGCCGGTGGTGTTCCGCATCCGCAGCGGATTGATGCTGACGGCGAACGTCCAGCGGTTGCGCTGCCGACATTCCTGCGCCACGTCCTCCAGGTTGGCGTTGTCCAGTATCCACAGCCCCATGGCGCAGATGGATACCTGATGCACCGGATTGGTGAGCTGGCCGCCGTACTGCGGCGGGCCTACGTCGTTGCCGGTGTCGGAGCCCAGCACGGCGATGTCCCGCTCTTTGAACAGGGGCAGGCAGGCCGCCTGGCACGCCGTAGAACCGGCCTCCCGCGGCACCGGCCCCTCCACGTTGCGGCGGTGCAGCTGCCCCGTCCGCACCAGCAGCACGTCGCCCGCCTCAATGCGGAACCCGCAGCGTTCCTCAGCCGCCAGAATGTCATCCGGCATCACGCCCGTGCCGCGCTCCACCCAGTCGATGCCCCGGACAAAAGGCACGTCCACCAGCACGCCCCGCGTCATAAACCCCCGGTGCGCCTGCTCCACCGAACACACGGTAGCGCCCAGGCTGGTGGATACCAGATGCGCGGGCTTGCCGTTGTAAGTCTGCCCGTTCCAAAAGAAATGGGCCAGGCTGTCAACGTGCGTCACCGCCACCCCGTGAAAAATCATCCCGATGTAGTCCATCGCCACCGCCGAGGCGCGGGACGATACCTTGTCGCCGGTGGCCCAGCCCTCGCCGCTTTCAATCATGTAGTGCACCGGCGGGGCCGGCACGTCGGGCGCCGGGTCCCACGATATATCCCGGGACAGCGACACGCAGTAGCCCTCCTCAACGGTGGCCAGGGCCGCCCGCGTCTTATCCGGCGTAATCAGATTGGGCGTGCCCAACTCGTCGTCAGCGCCCCAGCGCCCCCAGTTGGAAAGGCTGTCAAACCACCCCAGCACTTCCTGCTCCGACGGTATTCCTGCTTGCGGCATCGTCCATCCTCCCTGCGTCGTACCGGCGATGCGTCCGCCGGCCGCCAGTGCGTTACCCCGGCATTATGCCGCAGGGCAAACCGGGGCGCAACAATATGACAACGGCATGACAAAACAAGCCGTTCGCCGGCCGTTCAGTGTGCTATAATCCCGCAAACCAACGCGCGAGACTGACATTATGCAGTGCCAAATTTGTGGAAAGGCCGGTATGACCGGCAACAACGTCAGCCACTCCAACCGGAAAACCAAAACCCGGTGGAAGGCCAACGTGCATAAGCAGACCCTGGCCATCGACGGCAAGCCCACGCGGGTGAAAATCTGCTCCCGCTGCCTGCGCACGATGTACAAGCCCCCCCGCCCCAAGAAAGCCCGCGCCCGCGCCGCCGAGTAATCCGGGCCGCCGCCGGCTTGACCCGGCCCGGCCCGGCCCGGCCCGGCGGTTGCTTGACCTAACGGTTACGCCTCGCCCGGCGTCACTCCCGCCAGGTTGCCCCGCAGGGCGTCGATGGCGGCCTCTACCGATTGCTCCCGGTTGAATATCGCCGTGCCGGCCACCAGAATCTGCGCCCCGGCCGCCACCGAATCCCGCGCCGTGGCGTCAGCCTTGATGCCGCCGTCAACCTCCAGCTGCGTCGCGTAGCCGCGCTCCCGGATGATGCCGTACAGCCGGCGCAGCTTGCTCAATGCGGCGGGAATAAACGACTGCCCGCCGAAACCCGGATTGACGGTCATCACCAGCACGATGTCCAAATCGGCCAGCACCTCCTCCACCGCCGCAATAGGCGTGGCCGGGTTGATGGCAACCCCAACCTGATTGCCCCGTTCCTTAATCAAGCCCACCGTGCGATGCAGATGCGCGCAAGCCTCAGCGTGCACCAGCACTTGATCCGTCGTTTCCTTGACCAGCCCCGGCAGCAGACGATCCGGCTCGTGAACCATCAGATGCAGGTTCAACGGCAAGTCGGTAGCGCTGCGAATGGCGTCCACCACCACCTCGCCGAAAGATATGTTGGGGACAAAGCGGCCGTCCATAATGTCAACGTGCAGCAAATCGGCGCCGGCGGCCTCGGCTTCCCGCGCCTGCTGCGCCAGCCGCCCAAAATCGGCAGCCAGCACCGAGGGCGCAATCTGAACGTGCGCTGCGTTGCTGGACATCAGTAGCCCGCCTCCGCCAGTATGCCCCGGGCCCGGGCCAGGCCGTCCGCAACCCGCCCCGGCGCCGTCCCGCCGGGGTTATCCCGCGCGACAACCGATGCCGCCGCCGTGATGTCGTACACGTCCGCATCAAACTGCGGCGCAAAATTGCGGTAGGCGTCAATGGGCAAGTCGCTCAGACCTCGCCCCGACGTTTCGCAATACAGGCACAGGCGGCGCATAATGCCGTGGGCCTCCCGGAACGGCACGCCCTTGCCCACCAGGTAGTCGGCCAAATCGGTAGCCAGCATATAGCTCTCCCCGGCCAGCGCCTCCACCCGCCCGGCGTTCAGCTCCATCCCGCCCAGCATATCCGCAAACACCCGCAGCGTCGCCAGCACCGTGTCCGCCGTGTCAAAAAACCCCTCCTTATCCTCTTGCAAATCCCGGTTGTAGGTCAGCGGCAGCCCTTTCAGCACCGTCAAAATGCCCATCAAATGCCCATAAACCCGGCCCGTCTTGCCCCGTGCAATTTCCGCAAAGTCGGGATTGCGCTTCTGCGGCATGATGCTGCTGCCGGTGGTGAACTCATTGGCCAGCCGCACGAACTCAAACTCCCGGCTGGACCAGATGACGATTTCCTCGGCCAGACGGGATACGTGCATCATCGCGATTGCGGCGGCGGAATGATACTCGACCAGAAAATCCCGATCGGATACGGCGTCCATACTGTTGGCGCTGATGTCGGCGAACCCCAGCGCATCGGCAACGGCGCGCCGGTCGGTAGGATAAGGAACCCCGGCCAGCGCGCCACTGCCCAGCGGCATCACGTCCAGCCGCTCCGCACAATCGGCAAAGCGCCCGATGTCGCGCTGCAACATCTCAAAATAGGCCAGCATATGATGGGCAAAAAGCACCGGCTGCGCCCGTTGCAGATGCGTGTAGCCGGGCATAACCGTGGCCGGATAACGCTCCGCCCGCCCCACCAGCGCGGCCTGCACGCCCCGCAAACCGGCGATGGTATCGGCGATGACCTCGCGGGTGTACAGCCGCATATCCAGCGCAATCTGGTCGTTGCGCGAGCGCCCCGTGTGCAGCCGCCCGGCCGCCGGCCCGATGAGGTCGGTAAGCCGCCGCTCAATGTTCATGTGCAGGTCTTCCAGCCCCGCGTCCCAGGGAAACGTCCCCCCGGCGATTTCGTCCTGCACCGCATCAAGGCCGGCGATGATGTCGTCGGCATCCTGCTGCGAGATTATCCCCTGCCCGGCCAGCATCGCCGCGTGGGCCTGCGAGCCGGCGATGTCCTGCCGGAACAGCCGCCGGTCATAGTGGATGGATACGGTGTAATCGCTGTGGTCGTTCATAGCGCGGGCCGGCGGTCGCCGGATTTAGCCGTCCAGATAGGCAAAGCTGGCCGCCAGGTTATCAAACACGCCATCCGATGACGGAATCTCCATCACCGCCGGCCCGGCGTAGGCTTTGCCTTGCAAGATGCGGGCCATGGCCCGGCAGTCCAAATCGCCGTCCGCCACGCTTTCCAGCGCCACGCCGTCGCGGGCCTGCTTGAAGTGGACAATCTTGATGTAATCGGCGGGCAAAGCGGCCAACTCATCCAGCGGGCGGCTCTCCGGATGACGCCGCAGCTGATTCGCCGGGTCAGGACACAATCCCAGATATTGCCCCTCGTCAGCGGCCATCTGCGACCGGGCCTCCTGCACCAATAGCTGCATCGCGCGCAAGGGCTGGCCGGAGTTCTCCATCGAGAAAATGACGCCCTGCCGGGCCGCCTCCCGGGCCAGCGGCACAATCCGATTGACCTGCGGCGCAACGTCGGCCGGCGTTTCCCACGGCGTGTCGTCGGCCGCCGGGTCAACGGTTCGCAAGTGCGGCTGACCGCCGCCCACCAGCCGGGCCGCCTCCAGCTGCGACTGATACAGCCCGCCCTGCGGGTCAACGTCGGTGGTCAGACAGGGCAAGGCCACCGCCAGGTCAAAAGTCAAATCGGGAAACCGCGCCACAATATCGGACAGCGCGTTAAGCTCAGGCCGCCAGTCATCCCCCGCGCCGGACTCAGCCTCGGCCAGACAAGTCTGACGCAGCTCAATATGCCCGGCGCCGCAGCCGCGCGCCCGCTCAATCAAATCACCCAGCCCGACATCGCCCAGCTGATTGCGCCAGGAGTTGCTGATAGCTCCATTAATCATCGAAACCTCCGCCGGCCGCCAAATTGCAGCGATTGCCACCCCGAAACTATACCCCAGCAGCAAACAACCCTCAACCACCCCGCCGCCGCCGGCAACCCGGTATGCTAGAATGAGCGCACCAAACCGATGCGATGCGATGCAATGCGATACTGCAATCAGAATCAGCATTGACTGACCGCATTGCCAGACCGATGGAGTCGTACCATGTCCGAACTGTACAGCGAACGATGCACCGCCTGCCGCCGGGATTCCCCCCACGTCACCGACGCCGAAGTAGCCGAACTGCAACCGTCCATCGCCGACTGGACGATGATTGACGAAACCGGCATCCCCAAGCTGGACCGGCAGTTCAAGTTCAACAACTTCGTCAACGCCCTGAACTTCACCACCGCCCTGGGCGAACTGGCCGAATCCGAAGGCCACCACCCCAGACTAACCACCGAGTGGGGCCGGGTAACCGTAACCTGGTGGACCCACAAAATCCGCAACCTCCACCGCAACGACTTCATAATGGCCGCCAAAACCGACCAACTCTACCAGCAACACGCACCGGCAGAGGGGTAAGCGGCGGGGCTGCCAGGCACACGCTAATGCTGTCCCAACAAGCGTTTGACGACATATTATCCGATGCCGGCAAACGGATTGACGGCGATATTGTATGGACGGCCGACACCGGGCACTACGGGGCTATGCGGTTTAGAGCCGCCGTTCTCTCCGCTGCCGGCCATCCTCTCTTTGTGGCGGGTTGGTATCGGCCACAAAGCAGCAGCCTGACTTACACTGTCGTTCACCGCGAAGTCGGTCGAATTTACGCCATCAACTTTGGACACCCGCATACTAACCCGCTGACTAACGAGTCAATGGGAATGAAACATAAGCATTACTGGACGGAAGCACACGGTGATGCTGCGTCTTATATTCCTGATGACATAACAGAGCCGTGGTATAGCCCTGTCGCAGTATGGCGGCAATTCTGCTTGGAATTTCGAATTGAACATCGTGGTATCATGATTCTGCCGGAGGTATGAGAGGTATGTTGACTATGCCAAACGCCAACTTGCAGAGGTTACTATGCGACGGGTTGCCGGCGTTGTTTGAGTTTGACGGCAATCCAATGCCGGACGGAAGCATACGTCTGTTCACCCCGTTTATGTTCCGGGATGGCACGATGCCGGTGATATTTCTGACGGAACGCAACGGGCAGTACATATTAACCGACGGTTGCGAAACGCTGGGCTGGCTCTGGCAGCAATCGGTTAGCGGCGAACTTTCACCCAGGCAAAAGTATCTGCTAGACCAGATCTGCCGCTCCGCGCTGGGCGTAGAACATCATAAAGGCGAACTAACCCTGCGCTGCACTCAGCCCGAACAGTTGGCCGGTGCGGTATTCCGTCTGGGCCAAGCCATGCTCCACGTCTCCAACCTGTGGTTTCTGGAACCAACCAGCACGCCGGGAATAGAAAGCGGTACTGCGGAGCAGCTAACCGCATAATCGCCCTTTGACTCCCGCGCGCCGGACGGCTACCTTTATCCTATTGCCACGGGTTCCGTCATCGGATGTCTGCGAAACTTTTGGAGATGGCTAACCAGAACTTTGAGATGCTCGTTGGCGTTGTTTTAAAGCGCATTAATATCTCACAACAAGGAGACTTCCCCAAATGCGAGTTGCCTATTCTCTAAAATCCCGCGACTTAAACGCGGTGGCTGCTGAGGCGGCTTGGGCCGAATCTATGGGCTACGATGGCGTTTCTACTAACGAAACGTCTCACGACCCGTTTTTGCCGTTGGCGGTGGCTGCCACCAGCACCAGCCGCATCACGCTGGAAACCCACGTCGCCATCGCCTTTCCCCGTTCCCCAATGGTCGTCGCCTACACCGCGCGCGACTTGCAGGACGCCAGCGGCGGGCGGTTCCGCCTCGGCCTGGGTACGCAGGTCAAGGGGCATATTGAGCGCCGGTTCTCCACCCGCTGGGCCGGCTCGCCCGGGCCCCGGCTGCGCGAGTACGTCCAATCGCTGCACGCCATCTGGAACTGCTGGGACACCGGCAGCAACCTGGAGTACGCCGGCGATTTCTACCAGTTCTCCCTGATGACGCCCTTTTTCAGCCCCGGCCCCAGCGAGTACCCCCATCCGGAGGTGTTCACGGCGGCGGTGAACGGCTACAACTGCCTGGTGGCCGGCGAATCCAGCGATGGCCTGATGCTGCACAGCCTCACCTCCCCGGAGTACATCCGGCAGGTGGTGCGCCCGAACATCGCCGAGGGCGCCCGCCGCGCCGGACGCAATCCGGATGACATCTCCGTAGTCGGCGGCGGCTTTATCGTCACCGGCCCCAACCGCGCGGCGATACAAGAGATGGACGCCGAAACCCGCCGCCGCATCGCGTTCTACTCGTCCACCCGAACCTACTTTCCCGTCCTGGAATGTCATGGCTTTGAGGACATCGGCCGCCAGCTGCACCGGATGTCGCTGGAAGGCAGATGGGATGAGATGGGCAATCTGGTATCGGATGAGATGCTGGACGCCTTTGCCATCATCGGCGAGTACGACGAAATCCCCGGCAAGTTCCAGGAACGCTACGGCGGGCTGGTTGACGAGATGCACTTCTCCATTCAGACCACCGGCGATGCCGAACAAGCCCAACTGCGCCGCATCGTAAGCGAGCTGCGGGAGCAATAACGGCGGGGCGATGCTGGACGCCGCGCCGCGTTTCAAGCTGGGCAGCGAGTCGGAGCTCACCTACCGGCTAAAATGGGCCGCCTGGGAATGGCTCTACCGCCAGGCCGGCTGCCGGTGCATCGGATTCGAAGTCAGACTGCAAGGCCCCTGGGGTTCCGTAGTTGACGTGGTAGGCGTTGGCCCCGGCAACGCGATTTACGCCGTCGAGGTCAAAGCCTCCCGTTCCGATTTCGCCCGCGACAACCACACCAACGCCGACATCGCCCGACTGCAAAAACGCGCCAACGCCCTGTCCCGCCGCATCGCCCTGGCCAACACCCCAACCTACCAACCCGCCAACAACGACCAGTCCCGCCTGGAACTAGAGCAGAAACGTCTCCGTCAACGACTGGCAACAGTATCAACAAAGTTCCACGACCCACGCTTTCTAAGCATCGCCGATTACCACTACATAATGGCGCCGCCAAACATAGTGCGCCCCGAAACGCTGCCCCCCGCCTGGGGTCTCCTAACCCCAACCCCAACCGAACTAACCCCAGCCCCACCCAAGCCCACCCGCAAAACCACCGGCACAATAACCAACACCCTGCGCGCAATAACCCGCGCCAACACCACCGCCATGATGCGCGCCCACGGGGTACAGTGGGGCGAGGATGGGGCGGAGTTTCCGCCCTACGCAGATGGCGAAAACTCCACCCCGTAAGTTATTTTATTTCCTTAAGTGGAATCCCCTTCTCGTTTTTCCACTCCGCCCACCCGTTGCTGTTTCGCCCCAAACACACCGAGGAAGCTCTTGAAGGAGAATTGAACGCATAGTCTTGCGTGAACACAAGCGTTTCGCCATCATCTTCCAGAACACCCAATCGCAGCAGCTCTCGGCGCTGCTCAGCAACGCGCGGTACAGCTGAGATAGAATTATGTTCAGTCTTGGATGCTTTGGATCCGGCAAGCACGACAAATTCTGCGCCGTTGTAACCTCTGGCATCTACACCAAATCTGCCCGTCAATACCAACCCCTCTTGATCACTTGACGAAGGAGTTTCGCTTACTGCCGGAGTTCGCGAGCCGCGTACCTGAGGCGGGACATTGGGTCGTTCAAAAAAAGTGGCCCCAACAATCGGCAGGCATAGCAACATATTTTCCAGGAAATTCTCGGCGTGCATTTTGTCTGCAGCTCCCAAAGTGGGCTCCTGGGGAGTAACGTCTGCGCCTCTGTTGCAACGCTTTACCGCCTCGGCAATCTCTACTAATCTCGCCTCAATGTACCTGGTATGTGCTACGTCCAAGCCACCACTGAACACAACAGCCCTTGTCCAAAACTCCTTATCATCGCCCCGGGAATGGTGGTAAATCCTCACAGATGGGTTTTCTGACTGTCCAATATAGACCCGCGGGAACTCCACGCCATATTCCCACAAGATATAGACGCCGGGCTTTTGCAGGACATCGTTGTCTCGAATTTCCGAAGGAACAGTCCTGGGAAAACCCACACCCGCCCCGGACCATCCCAATTTTTCAATCACTCGCAACCCATCCGATTCTCCGGATGGAAATGTGATTGTGATAGCGAATCCGTTAGCGCTCGTCATCATGTCCTCCCATTAGCGATTCTATTGATAGATGGCTTAGAAAATACCGCACTGCTACATTGTATGTCAACCCGTTCGGATAGCAGGTGTTCTCAACTTGCGCTGAAGTCGACCTTTCCCCGGCGATTCCAGCAGACCAACGCCGGCGAATACACCAGCATCACCACGCTTTTGGTGTAGCCTTTCGTCCGTCGCACCAGCCGGTTCAGATTGCCACGCAGCGACGAATTCAGACCCTCGTTCCAGTTCACCGGCCCGCACTTGCCCACCTCGTGCCGGTTCGTCGGCAGCCATCCGGTACACCGCATAGCCGTTACTACAACGCCGCTCCGCCTTTGACAGCCTTTCGTACAGCCGCAAGAAAGGCGCCTCGCTGCGGTCGCCCACCTCAAAGTCCACCCACCGACTGCCGTCTTTTTCCTCCACCACCGCCGTCCAAATCCGGCAGTCCGCCCGCTTATCTACACGCCGCACTCCCCGGTAAGTCCACATCTCATCCCAGGCAATCACCGCCGCCGGCTGCCATTCCCGCAACCCGGTCAGCGCTTGGCCCCCTCTTTGATCCACCCCGGCACCGCCGGAATGCTATACCCGGTGCGCGCCTCTCCCCGCTCACACTGCTACCGTCCAGGTACATACCCCCGGCTCTTTGACCACCGACCCCGGACGGCGATACGCCCCTTCCGGCAGATTAGGAACGGCCGCAGTCGCCGCACTTAAACCGTTGCCGATCTTTGCTGTGGCCGGCTTTGGCCATCCGGTTGGAGCCGCAGTCCGGGCAGCGGACATCGTGACGATAAGCACGGGCGCGTGCCATCATCCTACCTCCTGCAACCGACCTTGAACTGCATTATATCCAATGCCAGTGTATGTCAGGAATACCCGCGCCAACATCACCGCCATGATGCGCGCCTACGGGGTACAGTGGGGCGAAGATGGGACAAAGTTTCCAAATAATGGAATTGATTGAGTACCACAATCAATCAACGACGCGAGAGTTGCTGCGACTAGTCTTCCAGCCGCGGCTCCCGGTCATCCAGTTCGTACCAGTACACCTGCCCGCTGTCGATGTCCGCTTGAATAGTGCGGTCGTTGCGGATGCTGGCGATGGCGGCGTGCGCGGGATGCCCGGTGAACCGGGTCAGGTAGCCGGCGTTGCGGATTGCGCGACTGGTATCGCGCTCGTCCGCCGTGTAAGACACTTCCACAGCGATGTAGTGAGTATTCCCGTCATCATCGGCGGCCTCGATTACCAAATCTGCGCGGCGGAAGCTGTGCAGTTCATTGGTTGCAATGCCGGAAGTATCCGCAGTTATGTGCATTTCCAGCAGGTCATCGTAGGTAAGAGTACGAACCGGCCGGAGGCCCATAACCCAGGCAACGCCGCTGGCCTCCCTGGTCGTTGCGTCGCGGGCATGGGTCTCTCGCATAGTGGAGATGTCCCCCCGCAGCCGGTCAATCGCCCGGTCAGTCCGGGTCATAAAGCCGCCCACCTTGTCGTTGAATTGAAGCTGCTCTTCGTTGAACTGGCGTTGCTCGACGATAAACTGCTCGGTTTTCACAACGAACTGACCAGTTTCCGTCATGAACTGTTCGGTTTTCGCAATGAATTGGTCAGTCTTCGCCATGAACTGCTCGGTTTTCGCAACGAATTGGTCGAACCGGGCGGGCAGGTTGATTAGTTCCTCAGTGAGGATTTCACGCCGCACGGCCGCTTTCCACTCCGGGTTCTTGGCCAGCGCGTGCAGCAGGTCGTCGGTTGTATTGATAGTGACCATCGGCAGCTTCTCCTTCGGCCAATTATACGCCAAGCTACCATCCCGCATCTACCATTTGCAGAATGCGGTATTCTCAACTTGTGCGGTGGTTATGTATAGTTAGGCTAAAATCAGTTTTGGGAGGTGAGGCTATGGTGCGCGCCCGTGTTTATCGTCACGATGTCCGCTGCCCGGATTGCGGCTCTAACTGGATGCGTCGGGACGGCTGTTCCCGGAACGGCCACCAGATTTACAAGTGCGGGGACTGCAAGCGTCGCCATACGCCCGAGGGCGCTTACCGTCGTCCCGGCCCGGCAATCAAAGAACGGGCTTTGGAGACGTACGCGGAGTGCGGCAATCTGAGCGCGGTGGGGCGGCTGTTTCAGGTGAGCGGCCAGGCGGTGAGCGTGCGGGTCAAAAAAGGGGGAGTACGTCCTGAACCAGTTCCGGGCGGCCCAGCGTCGCCGCACTGATGGAGCCGCCGGACGGCAGCCGGCGGCGGTGATTGCCTGGGATGAGATGTAGACGTATCGGGGGGTGCGGCGCGGGGATAAGCGGTAGGACTGCTGGATTTGGACGGCGGTGGTCGCGGAAAAGGATGGCCGTCGGTGGGTGGACTTTGAGGTGGGGAACCGCAGCGCGGCGCCTTTCCTGCGGCTGTACGAGAGGCTGCCGGAGGCGGAGCGGCATTGTAGCGATAGGTATGCGGTGTACGGCTGGCTGCCGGCGAACCGGCACGAGGTGGGCAAGTATGGGCCGGTGAACTGGAACGAGGGCTGCATTCGTGGCTGCGTGGGAAGGTGAACCGGTGCTGCGGACAAAAGGCTACACTAAAAATGTGGCAATGCTGGTGTATGCGCTGGCGTTGGTTTGCTGGTATCGCTGGGGCGAATCTAATTTCAACGCAAGCTGAGAATACCTGTGACCAGGGTATTCTCAACTTGCGCTGAAGTTGAATTTGGCCCATCGATACCAGCAAACCAACGCCAGCGAGTACACCAGCATCGCCACGCTTTTGGTATAGCCTTTCGTCCGTCGCACCAGCCGGTTCAGCTTACCCCGCAGCCACGAGTGCAGACCCTCGCTCCAGTTCACCGGCCCATACTTACCCACCTCGTGCCGGTTTGCCGGCAGCCAGCCGTACACCGGATAGCCGTCGCTGCAATACCGCGCTGCCTCCGGCATCCTTTCGTACAGCCGCAGGAACGGCGCCTCGCTGCGCTCCTCCACCTCAAAGTCCAGCCACCGACTGCCATTTTTTTCCGCCACCACCTCCGTCCAGATCCAGCAGTCCTCCCGCTTACCCCTGCGCCGCACGCCCCGGTAAGTCCACATCTCATCCCAGGCAATCACCGCCGCCGGCTGCCGTCCGGGCGCTCCCTCAGTGCGGCGGCGCTGGGCCTCCCGAAATTGGTTCAGGACGTACTTCCCCTTTTTTTGACCCACACGCTCACCGCCTGGCCGCTCACCTGAAACAGCCGCCCCACCGCGCTCAGGTTGCCGCACTCGGCATACATCTCCAAAGCACGTTCTCGGATTGCCGGGCCGACGGTAAGCGCCCTCGGGCGTATGGCGACGCGGGCAGTCGCCGCACTGGTAAGTCTGGTGGCCGTTCCGGGAACAGCCGTCCCGACGCATCCGGTTGGAGCCGCAGTCCGGGCAACGGACGTCGTGGCGATAAACACGGGCGCGCGCCATAGCCTCACCTCCCAAAACCAAGTTTAGCCTAACTATACATAACCACCGCGCAAGTTAGGAATACCTGATCGTTGTTCGTGTTGACATTCGGGGTGGGGTGGTTTTAGAATGGTAGGCCGTTTGGGGGGTGGTTTTTATGGATTATGCGATTGTGAAAACTGGCGGCAAGCAGTACCGGGTTTCGCCCGGCGATGTGCTTGACGTTGAGTTGCTGACCGTTGACGAGGGGGCTACTACTCAGTTTGACGATGTGCTGGCGGTGTCGCGGGACGGGGAAGTCCGGTTTGGGGCGCCTTGTGTGCCCGGCGCGCACGTTACCGCTCAGGTGCAGTCTCATTACAAAGACCGCAAAATCATCGTCTATAAGTACAAGGCCAAAACCCGATACCGCCGCAAGCGGGGGCATCGTCAGAACTATACCCGCGTCCTGATTCAGGACATTGAGACCGGAGGCTAGACATGGCCCACAAGAAGGCCGGCGGCAGTACCAACAACGGCCGCGACAGCAATGCAAAACGCCTGGGCGTGAAGCGGTACGGGGGCGAGCGGGTTACCTGCGGCTCTATCATCGTCCGTCAGCGCGGCACCCGCATCCGGCCCGGCACCAACGTTGGCCTGGGGCGGGATTATACCCTGTTCGCCAAGGTTGACGGGCAGGTGACTTTTGAGTGGGCGGCCAGGGGCAAGCGCCGGGTCAGCGTGTACCCGGTGGCCGCCGCCGACGCCGCGCCCGTGGCAGCATAGGCAGAGGACGCAACACGATGAAAGCCGAGATACATCCCCGCTACTTCAGCGCAACGGTTACCTGCTCCTGCGGCAACGTGTTCCAGACCGGCGCCACCAAGCCCGCGCTGCGCGTTGAAGTCTGCGGGCGCTGCCATCCTTTCTACACCGGCGAGCAGCGCATCGTTGACACGCAGGGCCGCATCGAGCGGATGCGCCGCCGGTTTAATCTGGACGAGTAACTTCGGCGGGACGAATAGTTCCGACTGGACGAACAGTTCCGGTGGGACGAGTAATCCCGGCCGGACTAACAACCCCGTCCGCCGCAGTCGTAATCTGGCAACGGGAGCCGCCGGCTCCCGTTTTGCTATCAATCTGACACTGGGCACGCAATCTGACACTGGGCACGCAACCCCAGCGCGAGGCAAATCCGTATGGCCCGTTACGTGCCTAAAACCGTGCGCGAGTATGGGCGCATCCATCTGGCAGACCGGCTGTCGGAGAATGGATGGGATTGCTTTATTGCCCGCCGCAGTCCTAACGAGGACGAGGTGATTGCGGGGATTCCGGCCGACGGGCGGGAAGTTCGCATCAAGTTTCACTCGCAGGAGCGCACGCAGGCGGTGCGGTTTTACGACCCGGATACGCTGGATTGGGACTGGCAATGTCTGGTCATCACCACTTTTGTGCTGGGCGGGGCGCCGGCTACTTACCTGCTGCTGCGGGGCGAGGTGCAGGATGCGGGGCGTTTGGAGGAGGAGTTTGAGGGGGCGTGGTGGCTCCAGCCGGAGGCGTTTTGCGTTGACGGTTTCCGGGATGCGTGGCACAAGCTGGCCGCGCTGTGAGCATCGCCAGATGATTGCCCCGCGCTTGAAGTATGGCTAACGAACGGCCTAATCCCGATGCGTCCGGCCCGCGTCCGCTTTACGGCGGGCAGGCGGTTATTGAGGGCGTGATGATTCGCGGCGTGCGGCATTACAGCCTTGCCGTGCGCCGTCCGGATGGCGATATTATCTGCTCAACCGAGCCGGTCAGCGCGCGATTCTCCGGGCGGGTGCGCCGGGTTCCGTTCCTGCGGGGCGTGCTTATCCTGGCCGAAACGCTCTGGCTGGGGATGAAATCCTTGCAGCGTTCCGCCATCATCGCCGCCGACGAATCGGCTGCATCCGACGCTGCTGCCGGGGATAAGGACGCTGGGGGGGATGCCGGCGGGGGTGATGCCGGCGGACGGAATAATGACCCGGCCGGCACGCCAATCAGCAGCTGGACGATGGGCGTTACGATGGCGATTGCGCTGGTGTTCGGGGTGGGCATCTTTTTGATTTTGCCCCTGCTGGCGGTGCGGGCTATTGACCCTTTTATCGCATCGTCGGTGGTGAGCAATCTGATTGAGGGCGTTATCCGGCTGGCTATTCTGGTGGGCTACGTGGCCGGCATCTCGGTGATGAAAGACATCCGGCGGGTGTACGCTTATCACGGCGCGGAGCATATGGCGGTGCATACTTACGAGGCCGGGGAGCCGCTGACCGTTGATTTTGTGCGCCGGCATCCGACGCCGCACCCGCGCTGCGGCACGGCGTTTCTGCTCACGGTGGCGGTGGTGTCGGTGCTGGTGTTCGCCCTGCTGGGGCGCCCCGACCTGGAATGGCGCATCCTGTCGCGCATTGCGCTGATTCCGGTAGTGGCGGCGGTGAGTTACGAAATCATCCGGTTCGCCGGCGCGCATCGGACGGCGTGGTTTGGCGTAATGCTGGCCGCGCCCGGCCTCTGGCTGCAACGCATCACCACCCGCCAGCCGGACGCTGAGCAGATTGAAGTAGCCATCACCGCAATGCAAGCGGCCATCGCCGCCGACGCCGGCACCAGTCAACCCGGCCCGGCGTCCGGCGATCGATAAACCGGCGGCCGTCCGGTGTGTTACAGTGGGCGCAGTTTTGACTTTGCCCACCGGCATTACTGAGGCGCGCTATGGCCGATGTTCCTGATATGCAGTTGATTCCCTACTTGACGGCTGGGGAGCCGCGCAATTTTGTTGAGCAGGGGTTGCAGCGTTATAACGAGTTGCTGGAGCGGCTGTCGGCGCAGCTGGACGAGCTGCTGGAGCTGGCGCGCGGGGGGCAGATTGAGGATGCCGATTTGCCCGGGCAGTTGGTGGAGCTGCGGGAGGCGCTGCGTCCCCGGCACGGGCTGTGCATTGACCGGGCCTGCTTTTCGTGCCGGGTTCACGAGGAGGCCATCAAGGAACACGTGCTGCTTTACGTGGACTGGAAATTGCCGGGCACGGTGCAGCAGCTGGAGCGGCTGAAAAACCGCAACTAGGCGCTCCCGAACTTGCCGGCAGTCTATCCATCGCAGTCTATCCGGCCACGTTGATGATGCCGTACACGTGGCGGAATATCTGAACTGCGCCGCCGGCGATTGTCGGCAAATCCCGGTCCGAATCGGGGCGCACGTGGTCAAAGATGTCGGTTTCGGTGTATTTGTAGCGCACGTTCTCCTGCTGGCGCAGGGCTTCGGCGAAACGGCGGGATTCGCCGACGGGTATCAGCCGGTCACCCCGGTCGTGCATCAGCAGGACGTGGGTGTTGGGGTGGATGTTGGCGAGGTGGGCCGATGGGGATACGGCGGCGATTTGGCGGCGGTAGGTCTCCGGCAGGTGGGCGTACCATTGGCGGGCCTCGGCGATGGTGAGTTCGCCGCCGAGCAGGGCCATTACCGTTGCCTCCAGCGGGGAGCCGTCGGGTGCGGGCAGTTCGGCGCCGGCGTGGGCGGCGGCGCGTATCTCGGCACGCCGGGCCGGGTCGGGGATGCTGTCGGTTATCTCGTTGACGAATACTTGACGGGTGAGCCGGTCAACGGGCCATTCGCTGGCCGCATCGTCATCGGCTGCGCTGCCGGACGCAATCTCAAGCAGCAGGTCGCCGGCGTCAAAGTAACCGCCAAAGGCTTTGCTGAATATCTCCTCGGTGAGCCGGTCAACGCGCCAGTCGCCAGCGTCCTGGTCGTTCATCGCGCTGCCGGACGCAATCTGAATCAGCAAATCGCCGGCGTCGTAGTAGCCGCCAAAGGCGTTGACGAAGGCGACGCGGCTGGCGATGCGGGGGTCGGTGGCGGCCACCAGCGACAGCGAGGCGCCTACGGAGAAGCCGGCCATTCCCATGCGGCTGGCGTCCACGTAGGGCTGGCGGGACATACGCTCAAAGGCCAGTATCAGCGACTCGATTTCCGACGTGGCGATGTTGGCGTCGTCGCCAAGCTGGGACGACCAGTAAAAGGTGGCGGCAAATCCGGTTCGGGCCAGGGCCATTCCCAGGTTGATGATGTCGGGGTCGTCGGCGCCGGTGGCGTTGGCGCCGAGTACTACCAGCAAGCCGGCGCGGGGCTGGCCGTCGTCAATCACGTACACGTCGCTGCGGGTGGGGATGCCGTCGGCGGACTGGTGAACGTCCACGAAATGGGTTGGCGGGAGGGACAGCCAGGGCTGGGGTTTGATTGGCACGGGCAAAACCTGCATCGCAAAGCCGGCGGTGTGGACGGCGACGGTGGCCGGGCGGACTAACGCCAGCACCGCCGTGGCAATCACGCCGGCGATCAGGGCGGCGATATAGAGGCGGTACAGCCACCGCAGCATGGAACTTCTCCGATCCATTGATTCACGCCCTGATGTATTCTGAGATATTTCCCCTAATGTCATTCTGAGCGCAGCGAAGAATCTCGGCGAGGCAACGCACATCTTGCCGGCAACGCCGTCGCTACGCTATCGAGATTCTTCGCTGCGCTCAGAATGACATTGGGGTTTAGAATGGTAGTGGGGTTCCGGGCCTAAACCCGCACCCGGCTAATCATCGCGGCCGATATTATTCGGGTGGCGGCCATGGCGAGGAATACGAGGGGCCAGGGGCTGCTGGCGATGTCGAGGACTACGCTGAACAGCAGGGCCTGGGCGCCGGCGTAGAGGTAGCCGTGGGCGTCGAGGACGCCGGCGGCGGTGCCGGACATTCGGCGTCCGGATATATCAACGGCGATGACGGAGATGGTGGAGACGCCCATGCCGATGCCGCCCCAGAGCATCAGGGCGGCGCCGAGCCAGACGTTTTGCGGGGGGGCCAGGGCGATGACGACTAGCGCCGCCGCCGACAGCACGCACGAGGCGATGACCAGCGGCCGGCGGCGGCTGTTGAGCAGGCGGTCGGAGATGAAACCGGATATGGGGGGCGCCAGCAGGTAGCCCAGGGGCAGCAGCACCGTAACGAGTACGGTTTGCCGGATGTCCAGCCCGCCGGCCTCAAAGTAGTAGAGCGGCACCCACGTGGTGAGGCCGTAGCGCGCAACGTTCTCAAGTCCTTTAACGTGGCAGGCCAGCTGGAACCGGGAGTTGGACAGCAGCAGCTTGTAGGGGCCCAGTCCTTTAAGCTCGGCGGCGCTGACTGATTCCGGTTCGGCGGATACCTGGTCATCCTCGATGTACTCGGGCAGATTTACGTCGTTGGGGCGGTCGCGGGTGATGAAGTAGAAGGCGATGCCCAGCGCCAGGATGAGGAGCGGGGGGTAGCGGAAGGCGGCTTGCCAGCCCCATTGGGCGGCGACGAAACTGCTGAGCCACCACATTACGAGCATTGCGCCGCCGGTAGTGGTGCCGATGACGCCCATGGCGATGCCGCGCTCCCGCCGGGGCCACCACTGGCTAATCAGGCTGATGGCCGGCGCCCAGCACGCCGCGTTGACGAATCCGTTGATGGCCCACGGAATGGCGATGCCAACGGTTGACGTTCCGAAGGAGGCGGCCCAATTGAACACGGTGGTGAGGATGGCGCCGACCAGCACCCACAGGCGCAGGCCGTAAGCCTCGGCCAGCCGCCCGTGCACCAAATCCCCCAGCATAAAACCCCAAAGCAGCATGGCGTTGATGATGCCAATTTCAATGTTCGTCAGCCCCAAGTCCTCTTTGATGAGGGGCGAAGTGGGCCAGAAATTGAACCGGCCGGTATAGACGAACAGGTAGAACACGCAGAATGCGACCAGCACCTGCCACTTCCAGCGATGGTAGCGGGGGGGCAGTTCGTCGTAGGCGACCGGGCCGGCCGGCCGGGGTGCGCCGGCGGCGGCGCGATTTTCGGTGCTTTCGGGCATTGATTTTGCGGGGTTAGGGTTCGGGCTTTGGCGGGGGGACAAGTTGGCGGGCAAAGAAATGGCAACACCGCCGCGGCCGGGGGGGTCCGGCGGCGGCGGTGTCCGTGCGGGTCGCTATTACCGCTTGGAGTGCATGAGCGCGCGGGCGTCCGCCAGCAATTCCGCATCGGTGCGGGACAAGTCCAGCGGGTCGACGTGGGGCTGAGCAACCGGGAACCCGGTCTTGTAGTACAGCTTGACGCGGTTGCCCTCCGGGTCAAAGAAGTAGATACCGAAAGCGTTGCCGTGGCTGACGATGCGGTCGATGGCCAGGTTCTCCGCGTCAATGCGCGCCTTGAAATCGCGCAGGTCCTGGATGGAGGGCACGCGGAAGGAAATCTGCTGGATGACTTTGGCGTCGTCGGCAGTGACGCGCCCCTCCATCAAGAGCAAATCGTGATGCTCCCGCACCGGGTCGGAGCCGAGGAACACCATACGAAGTTCCTCCAGGTCCTGGTCGGCAATCTCCAAGCCCAGCACGCGGGTGTAGAAATCGCGCATTTTTATCAGGTCGGTAGCATAAATGCCTACGTGGCCCAAGCCGGCAATCTGCGCCATAACGAAACCTCCTTATTGCTACCACCTCGGCGAGTGGCAACGGTTTGGGCAACGGTATGGCACGGGGGTAATGCTGTCAAGTACGGGGGGCAAAGGGGGTTGCGTTGCGTTGCAGGTGGTTTGGTCAAGTCATAACCGGTCATCCTTTGGGAGTGGGTTTGTGGTTGGCCGGTATCGGGCGGGCGTGGTATCGGGCGATTGGCTATCGGGCGGTGGGTTCGGTTTGGTTTGGGTGGTTCGGTTGTTGGTTATCGCCGGAAATTCCAGTCGGTGTCAGCCCTTACGGCCGGAAGGTTTTTACGCAACTATTACGGACCTTCATTTTACGTGTCCTGCCCTTTGGGGGAGCAGCACGCGGGCTGAAGCTCGATACCCTGCGGAGTACCGCCCACGCCGTGAAAGCGTCGATGGGTCGGCCTGGCCGATTGCGGTTTGGATGCTGACGGGGGTGGCCGTGGTGACTGGAATCTCCGGCGACGTTTGATGCGGTGTTGTGATAGTGTGATGGCCCCGGTTCCTCAGGGGCGCTCTCCGGTGGAGAACGGCTGAGGCGGGGATTGGTTGTTGATTTGCCCGATGGATGTATCTTACACGAACCGATGTACGGTTGCAAGAGGTTGGGGTCGCTGATTTTTGGATTTGGCGGGGGATTTTGACGGAGTAGCGGGTGCTTGGGGGCAAAGGTATTTAGGTGGTTTGGTTGTAGGGTGGGTGCAATTACCTGGGTCTGAAATCGGCGGGAGGGGCGTTGTTACGGGAGTGCTTTATGATTTGGAAACCCGGTTGGAGCGGCAGATGCCCGTCTGGTTGCAGCAGGCCTTGGACGATTGCCAGCCGCTCTGCCCGGGCTGCGGCCTGGCGATGCACCGGCATCATTGGTACGCCCGCACTATCACCACCAGCTACGGCACAATCCGGTTGCGGACGCCGGTGTTCCGCTACTTGGAGCTGGACGGGTTATGGACTAGAACGCGAACCGGGGTACTCCTAATCTATGCTGACATTGGATATAGTGGGGTTGATTGCTGGTTGCGTGAGGTAGGATGATGGTTCGCCCGCGCGCTTATCGCCACGATGTCCGCTGCACGGATTGTGGCTCCAACTGGATGGCCAAAGCTGGTCATAGCAAAGGCCGGCAACGGTTTAAGTGCGACGACTGCCGCCGTTCCTATCTGCCGGAAGGGGACTATCGCCGGTCGGGGCCGGCGGTCAAAGCGGGGGGAGTGCGGCGTGGAGATCAGCGGGAGGACTGCTGGATTTGGACGGCACCGGATGGACTTTGAGGTGGGCGGCCGCAACGAAAAACCCTTCCTGCGGCTGTACGAGAGGCTGCCGGATGCGGGGTTGCAGCGACGGGTATCCGGTGTACGGCTGGCTGCCGACGAACCGGCACGAGGCGGGGAAGTACGGGCCGGCGAACTGGAACGAGAGGTTGCATTCGTGGCTGCGGGGTAAGCTGAACCATCCGGTGCGACGGACGAAAGGCTATACGAAAAGCATTGTGATGCTGGTGTATTCCATTGCGCTGGCCTGCTGGTACGTCCGGGGCGGGCGCTGCCAATTCAATGCACGCACATATAAGAATACCCTAGCCGCGTGTCGGCCTGCATCAAAGCCGATGACTACGCCAGGATGCGGCGCATGACGGTGAGGCTGCCACACTCGCGGCGCAAAAATCTGGGCAACCATCGGAGGATCAGGGTGGAGTCCAGGAGCATTTTCCAGAGCCGCTCCTTGCGCCACCGGAGGTTGGCGGCCTGGCCCAAGAAAATGTTGCGGCCGACTCCCGCTCGGGCCGGAAAGCAGTGGCAGTAGTGCCGGCGAAAGTACCAGCAGATCCTATTGCCCCGGCTGAAGCCCTGTAATCCCCACGGCTGCCATGGTCAACGCCTTAGCGTCGTACAATGCCGGTTGCGGACCGCGCTGGCGGCCCCCCTGTCCCCGAAAGAGGCTCTGCAAAGCATCATCAATCCAGCAAATGACTGCTATTATCTGGGTGTCCAGGTCCATCATGCCCCTCCGCTGGTGCTGGCTATCTCCAATAGAGGTGTTTAGACTTGGATTTTCACCCGTCGGCGCTTGTAAAAAAACAAGACCTACTGCGACGGAATGCCGTATCGTATGATTATCATATGATTAAGGAGGTAATTTTGCACAAAGCCGAAGCCAAAGCACCGGAAGGGATTTCCAGCTCCTTGAAATGCGCCGGCCAGTGGCCGGTACTTAGCCTGTTCTCAGGTTCCGGCGGACTGGACTGCGGCTTCGAGAGTGCCGGGTTCAACCCCCTCCTTGCTATCGACATCAACCCTGCCGCCATAGCGACCTACGGCCGTAATCACCCGGACGCCACAACCGCAACGCTGGACCTGGGCAAAGTGGCGCCGGAGGCCATCCTGGACCTGTGGGACAATACCACCGGAGGCGCACAGTTGGCGGGGATAATCGGAGGTCCGCCTTGCCAGGGATTTTCTTCGTCCAACGTTCATCAGAGCGACAGCGACCCCAGACGCAAACTCCTCCGCAACTACGCAAGTATCATCAAAATCTTCGCGGATCGTCGCGGCCTCGAGTTCTTCGTGCTCGAAAACGTACCCGGTCTAAACCACAGCAAGCACAAGCCCCTGCTTGCAGAAGTCGCAAAAACTGCCGCCGCCGCGGGTTTCAATGTGTACGACGGCGTCCTGGACGCCGGCAAGTTTGGAGTTCCACAGCATCGCAAGCGGTTGATTATGGTTGGTATCAACGCGAAAAGGTATCCGGCAGCCAGACTGACGCTGCCGGAAGGACACAGTACTCCACCCAGTGTCGAGAGCGCGATCGCCGGCCTGCCGGAGCCTGTCTATTGCGCGCAGGGATTGGAGCCTGATGTTATTCCCTGCCACCCTAATCACATAGCAATGGTTCCCCGGTCGCCGAAATTCACCAACGGGAGCCTATCGCCTGGAAACAGCGGGGGATTGAGCTTCAAAGTGCTGGCTTGGGACGCTCCGAGTTACACCGTCGCTTACGGGCATAACGAAGTACACATACATCCTGGCTGCCATCGTAGGCTGTCCATCTATGAAGCCATGCTGTTACAAGGCTTTCCCCACTCGTACCAGTTGCTCGGTACGTTCACGGAGCAAGTACGCCTGGTATCGGATGCCGTGCCGCCATCCATGGCGAAAGGCATTGCCAAGTCAATCATCCAAACCTTGGGCTACGGGTAAGCACGCTGGCGTTGGCCCATACCAACGAGGCGGGTTCGTTATGACTCGCGCAACGCCGCCAGAGATGGCAACGCCTCACCAAATGCCCAGATTGGGAATAGCCGATGACTTTTTCGTCCGGCTATATGCTGAGCAAGGCCGCTCTTTCCCATGGCGAGACAAGAGGACAACCCCCTTTGGCATCTTGCTCGCGGAAATCCTGCTCAAACAAACACGCGCCGGGAAGGTCGCTAAGATATGGCCGGCTCTGGTAAATCGATACCCAGACGCATACGAACTGTCCATAGCCGACCCGGCAGAGCTGCGTGGGATAATTTCAGTGCTGGGTTTCGGAAACCAGCGGACCGTAGCGCTCATCGAACTCGCAACAGCGCTAGTGCAGAACAGCGCGTTGCCCTCGCAACCGGAACAACTGTTGCGGCTGCCCTACGTCGGTTTATACACAGCGCACGCAGTAGCCTGCTTTGCTTTCGGCCAGCGTGTGCCCATTGTCGACCTCAGCATAGTACGAGTCCTGTCGCGAATTACGGGAAGCCCTACCGCTAGCGACATACGTCGCGCTGGTGCAGTCTGGGAAATCGCAAAAGCACTGCTGCCGCGTGAGCGATTCCGGGAACACAATTACGGCTTGCTTGACTTCGCAGCTACGGTTTGCAAACCGCAGGCGCCCCATTGCGGACGGTGCCAAATTGCTGTAAATTGCGCCTACGCCCAGAGTAGAGACGAAAACGTGGACCTGACTCAGCAGGGACGTTGATTATGGACGCTTACCAGCAATGGAATGACGCGTTAGCGTCGCGCTTCTTCAATCCTGATATGGCCGGCCGGAACGTCTACCTGTACGTCAACCAAGCCATCGTTGACGAGATGGGACAGGAGATGATACAGGCGACGCCGCAAGCCCTTATTTTCCGGAACGCAATCGCGGGAACTCCGACCGCACCCATTCGTGCCGGCGTATGCCAAAGGGCCTGGCAGTCATTCTACAACTGGCGCGCCAGCGGCGTGGATTTCCCGCCTTACATCGCCTACCTGTGCTTCTTCGTACTAGCCAGCGACATCGACGGTGATTTCGCGCCCCACGCCTACCATCCCAGGCTTAGGGGACTACTGGGAGGCACGCACAGCAGCGAGACCGGGCAAGTCCCATCGTTCCACCGTATGAGACAATTATGGGACGACCTGGAGGACTGGACGGTATCTGACAAGCACGGTGATTTGGGCATTTTCCAATCCCGCAGCATCGGCGGCAACATCCACATCGGATACCCGCTTTCCCAGTCAATCCTGGCCGAGCAGGACCGGCGGGCACTGCCCCGGGTTTTTGACAGCGCCGGATTAGACCCGGCAGCGCTACACTCAGCCGGCGAGCTCGCAATGGCTCTACGCAACCCCACTGCCCTGAGGATGCTACGCGCCAGAACTGTCCAGATGGCAGCAGGCGAGCACGGACTCGAACTATGCACCGCCCTAATCGAGGCTGTTGCCGACGAACTAATGGCATGGGACGGAACAACTACCGCAACCATCCCAGGTCATACGGAGCAGGGGCAAAGAAGCGCTGGGCTCCGCGTGTGCATTGACCTAGACCGGATAGCGGGCATCGTCAAGGCATCCCTGCGGTGCAAGATGAACCATGAGTTCCCAGAAGATGGCTTGCTACTGGATGGAGAGTTCCTGGCAGAAGAAGATGTCAACCAGTGGTCATTGCCGCTCGAGCATAATGATACCGGGCAGACCTTAGACGCCGCTCAACTTGACTGGCGCAACGGGATGACCATGCGAGACGGGTCAACCGGTTGGCGGTTGAACCTGCAAGGGCGTCCGGTAAGAATTTTTACCAACGGTATGCCGGAAGGCATCAGCGGGCTCGTTGACACGCCGGCTTTGCCGCAAGGCCAACCTTTCTACCTTTGCTATCCTGAGGACGCTTGGCCCAAACTTGAACATTGGGTTACCAGACAGTGCCGCGGGTTCCAAGAAATTGAGATAGCCCAAGGGTTGCCAGAGTCCTGGCGACTGGCAAGCGTCGCTTCAGCCGATGACGACGCGGCATTGAAAGGCGAATTTCCGTCCCTGGCCTTCCCGCCACGGGCACGCATCGGCTTGGCCGGCGGAATTCGCCACGGCGGCAGGAACAGTTTTTTCAACTTTGCCCCTCCCGCAATCGTTGTTACCGGAGGCCCGGCTGGCACCAGGGTTTATCACGGCGAGACACCTCTGCCCGCCGCGAATAGCGATGGGACTTTTATCCTCCCTGATGACCTGCCAACCGGCCCCCGGATTACCCTTGAAATCCGCGACGGGCAATCGGTGCTGGGCCGTCAATCCCTGTTCCTCAGTGGCGACTTCAGCCTGCCTACGGCACAGCCGGAGTTGTTTCTGGACAGCGCGGGCGCCAGCTCCCACAGTACCGCTAACAAGACCGTTATCACCGGCGCACACGTCTATGGCGATCGTCCACAAATGACTGTTTCCGCAGCTGAACTGTTCGAGGACTTGGAGTACGAGTTGGGCAATTTGCAGGGCCTGCTCATAGGCCAGCAACCTGGCCAAATCGCAACATGGCCGTCGGAGCCATTCCCCGGTGAGTGGACGCCCACGTGGGTAATACGGAAGCGCAACCACAAGCGATTGGCAGCAATATTTGTCGGCGGAGAACTGGGGACGTCACTGCCGGATGCAACCTTTACACCAACCCGCCGGAAAGTCCAAGACTGGAAGCAAGCCATCTGGCACCGGCGCAAGCGCATCATACTACCGGACGCGCCGGGCGAGAGAGCGAAATGGGAGCGGCTACTGGAGGCGGCCGGTAATGTACGATAACGGCGACATCCTCCTGTTTGCCCTTTCTGCCGAACGGCAGGTATCTTGGGCGGGATTCAAGCGGTGCTTTGATGAAGTTCACCGCAGGGCCGTCACAGCAGGGCAGCATCAGAATAGTGAGAATGCTACCGGACACCGCTGGTAAGCGCTGCGCGTGTTGAGCTGCTTGGGACACCTAGACGTTCACGCCAGCCCAAGCGGAATACAGGTCGTCACCGCGCCTCCGGCCCTGGCTGCTCTCCCAGGAAGAGGGCAAGTGAGGGCGATTCTGTGCGGCGCCCGGGCCCCGGGCACTGTCACACAACTGGCGCAGGCGGCAAACGCCGCCAGTATAGAAATCAGCGCGCGCGCAAGCAGACGCCAGCCCCTACGCACCCGCTCGTGTTGAATTGCGCGCCGGCAACGCCGCGGCCATTCAATCAGTTACGGAAACGACTGGCCTACGTTACCTTGCCTCCCCACCAGCCCGGCTACTGGCGCAGGCGTCCGTTTCGCTGCGGGAATACCGGCAAGGGTTGGCATGGACGGACGAACCGGAATTGAACTGGCGTCGCGAGGATTTCGATGTCGAACGGCTGCGATTCTACCCCGCCGGCGCGACCCGCGCGCCGCGGCGATTAAGCCGTTATCAGAACCCAACCACAACTAGCTGGCATTACCGGCTGTGGCAAGGCGGAGCATCCGCGGAGTGCGATCCGGACTGGGGACGGTACGCTATGCTGGCACTGTCGTCACGGAACGTTCTGCGGTACGAACCGGAGTCCCGCACAGTCCTCATTCCATACAGCGCACCACTACCCGCACTGCTATCCAGAGCATTGGGACTATGCTCCGGACATTCTCCGCGACTGGCAGATACGCTACCATCTGGCGATGGCGACAGGCATTATGCTTTCGAGGGCGTCCCTCCCAGCCTTTTCAACAAAATCGCCGGAAAGGTCGGACAACAGGCAGAAAGGAACGCATCCCATGGATCCCATCGGCGCTTTTAATAAAGTTCGCAACAGCTACATCGATTATGTGAAAACCGCCTTCGGGACTCAGTACCCCGGGCTGGAAATAGAGCGCGAACGGCTTTTGAGAGAACCCGGCAAGATTTGCCAGGAACCATGGATCGAGCCGGTGCCACAGTACCGGTCGTCGAGAAAGAAAATCCGGGACTTGACGAATGCAGAATTACCCGGGCTGAGCCCATCGGAAATCGACGCATTCCAAGAACTGGCATCGTGCGGCCTATTTGGAGATTACTACCTCTACGACCACCAGGCAGAGATGCTCCGGGCAGTGCTGTCTGGCAACAACGCAGTTGTAACCGCCGGCACCGGGTCAGGCAAAACTGAGGCATTCCTGCTGCCGCTACTAGCGTACCTGGTCCGGGAATCCGCTGGATGGAGCAGTCCAGGGCTGGAGCAAGATCACCAGGATGACTGGTGGAGCAACAGCGGTTGGAGGCAAGAATGCGTTTCCGCCCGCAAAAGCCAGCGAGTGCCACAGCGCGGCCACGAAAACCGTGACGCTGCTATCCGCGGCCTCATCCTCTATCCGATGAACGCTCTGGTGGAAGACCAGTTAGGTCGCCTGCGCGCCGCGCTGGACTCGCCGGAAGCGCGCGATTGGTTTGACCGCACCCTTACCGGCAACCGGTTTTACTTTGGGCGTTATAACGCAGACACGCCTATCCCCGGGCACGAACAAAATGCCCCCACGCAAGTGCGCGGCGAGCAAAACCCTGACCGGAATCGGATTGACAGATTAGCTCGCCGATTGCAGGAAGCCGATGGAGCGGCGAGCGCCGCAGAACAACACGCCCAAGAGACCGGCAACCCGGAAACCCGCTACTTCTTTCCGCGCCTGGATGGCGCCGAAATGCGCTCCCGCTGGGATATGCAGGACCACCCTCCCGACATCCTCATCACGAATTTCAGTATGCTCAGCGTCATGCTGATGCGCGATGCTGACGCCGGGATTTTTGAAAAGACCAGGAAATGGCTGGAAAAAGACGGCAGTGTTTTCCACCTGGTCGTTGACGAATTGCATTTACACCGTGGCACTGCCGGAACGGAAGTCGCTTACCTGATAAAATTGCTTTTGCTCCGGCTTGGCCTGGCGCCGGACAGCCCAAAGCTACGGGTTATGGGTTCCAGTGCATCGCTGGAGCCGGACGATAACGAAAGCCTGAGCTTCCTGTCTGAATTCTTCGGCTCTGCTTGGAGTAGCTCCGAAGTAATTCCCGGAAAACAAGCAGATGTCCCGCACCACGACGACAAGAAGTTCCTTCCTGCGGAACCGTTCGTAGCCATAGCGCGAAAGTTGGAAATAGACCGGGAATCGGCTACCGCAGAGCTACAACAGTCCACCGGACTCGCCGGCAACTTGGAAGACATATTGCAATCGGCTGGTTGGCAAGCGGGAGCGCGTATGCTGGCTGCCTGCACGTACGGCGAAACGACCAGGGCTACCAGCCTCTCGGATTTTGGACGCCGGTTGTTTGGCAACGATTGTGATGCAGACACGGTATCCGCTGCTACGCAGGGACTGCTGGCGGTACGGGAGCTGTGCGGCGATAGTGCCAGCTTGCCTTCGTTCCGGATGCACTGGTTCTTCAAGAACATCGAGGGCCTCTGGGCCTGCACCCAGCCCGGCTGTGGGGTCGATCCAGCAGAAATGAGTGGAGGTCGCACTGCAGGCCAACTCTTCACCAACACACGCATCCTTTGCAACAACGCCGACGAGCCGCACCGGGTACTGGACCTCCTGTACTGCGAACAGTGCGGCACAACGATGTTCGGCGGCAGCAGGTTCTCACGACCGGATAACCAAGGCTGGGAATTGCTGATTACGGACGCTGATATTGAAGGCTTGCCAGACCGCCAACCGGCCCGCTTTGTGGAACGCCGGAGATATTCGGAATTCGCGGTATTCTGGCCATCCGGCAGCAAACAACTGAATCCTGACTCGACCCGCCGACGGCAACAGCCAGCCCTTGACGGCAGTACTGTCCCTGCCCGGTGGATGGCAGCCAGCATGAATCCGGCAACCGGGTTGGTAAAGCTGGGCAATACAGAGCCCGTCTCCGGCTACGCATTCGTGCTTACCCAGCCGGATGCAAAAGAGACTGGCGCTCTGCCCGCTGTATGCCCGCTGTGCGCGGTGGACTACCGGCACCGACTCTACCGCAAATCTCCGGTGCGTGGCTTCCGTACCGGCTTTGCGCGCGTCACCCAGATTCTGGCCAAAGAAATGTTCCATTTCCTCCCGGTGGACGCCAGAAAGCTCGTAGTTTTCTCCGACAGCCGGCAGGGCGCGGCGGAGCTTGCCAACGGGATTGAAAGGACACATTATACCGACCTGGTGCGGGAGGCAATGTACGACGAGTTGCGGAAATCGGCAATCAGTGAGCCCGCCCTGCTGGCAGACTTGCAAGCTACCGGGAACCCGGTATCACCAGACGCCGCTGGCTTGGCTAACGCCCGTCCTGAACTGCAAGAATCTTACCGGGAGATGATTAATCTGGCGAACACTGACGACAATGTTTTCGCCAGCTTGCCTCATGGAATACGCGAGGCATCGCAGCAACTCGCAGTAGAAGCCCGCGCAAAACTGGCCGGGATTTCCAGCCGTGGTGCCAGCCGCATCGTTCCATTGCGTCTCCTCTTTGAAAGCGACGAAGTAACTCATGGGACTGGCTCCCTAATCCAGAGGTTGAAAGCACTCGGCGTCAATCCAGCCGGCCAAGACATATTCTACCAAGAGATCAGGTATGATGGCGAATATCGTCGGTGGACAACCTTGTTTAATTTTGACAGCGCCGAAGGCGGCTGGAAACCGGACCTGTCCCCGGACGGGCGGGAACGTGGGAAGGCCAAACTCGTGGAGAAGGTCACCGGCGAAATTTGCTCGGTACTGTTCGCCCGGTCTTACTTCGGATTCGAATCCAGCGGACTAGGCTACGCTATGCTGGAACTTCCCAATGCCGAAATGGAACGCTTTGCTGCCGTCTGCAATATACAACCGGAAAATCTAACCAGTATCCTGAACGGTACCCTACGGATGCTGGGGGACTACTTCCGCTATCCTAAAGAAGACCAAAACGAATACCTGACGCCAGATTGGCCGGATTGGGGAGCAGCGCTTGCCGCTTTACGACATTTTGTCGAGAAATGCGCAACCGTCCACGGGGTCAACAAGGACACGTTGCTGGAAACTGTCCGGGAAGCGATATGTAATACCGGCCGGCATTACCATTTCAAAATTGCCCCCAGGCACTTGCAAGTTCGCGTTGCGCTACCGGATGACCCGGTGTGGCACTGCCCTAGCTGCCGGCGCCCTCACCTGCACAACCCCGGCGTTTGTACCAGCGCGTTCTGCCAGCGGGAGCTGAGCGCCGTGCCAGACGCCACCTGCACCGACCTGCACAAGCGCAACTACTACGCGAAAGAGGCGGCTGAGTTGCGGCAACCGATGCGCCTGCACGCCGAGGAACTAACCGCCCAGACCGACGACCCGGCGGAACGGCAAAGGCTGTTCCGCAACATCACCGTTGACCTGCGGGATGACCCTCGACATCCCCTTGTGCGAGAGGTCGACGAAATCGATATGCTCAGCGTCACCACGACATTGGAAGTCGGCGTTGACATTGGCAGCTTGCAGGGGGTAGTCCAGGGCAATATGCCGCCGCAGCGTTTCAACTACCAGCAACGATCCGGACGCGCTGGCCGGCGCGGTCAACCGTTCGCGACTGTGCTGACCATCTGCCGCGGGCGCAGCCACGACGAGTTTTACTACCAAAACCTGGACCGCATCACCGGCGAACCGCCCCCGGTGCCGTTCCTGTCCATGGGCCGCCTAGAAATCGCGCAACGGCTGATGGCGAAAGAGTGCTTGCGGCGGGCTTTCTATGCTGCCGGAGTTCGTTGGTGGGAAGTCGACCTCCCACCGGACAGCCACGGTGAACTAGGCTTGGCATCCGATTGGATTGCTCAAAAAGACCGGCAAGATGAGGTTCGCAAGTGGTTGGAAAAATCACCGGAAGTAGAGGACATTGCAAATGCGCTGTGTGCCGGGCTGACGACAAGCATTGTGCCAAACGACTTGGTAGATTACGCACGGCACGAGTTGTGCGACAAAATCGACGAAGCGTGCGATAACCCCGAAATCACGGGCGATGGTCTAGCCGAGCAACTGGCCGAATACGCCGTGCTGCCTATGTACGGGATGCCGTCCCGCGTGCGGCTCCTGTATCATGGTCTGCGCAACAGGGAGCCCCTTACCATCGACCGCGACCTTGATTTGGCCGTCACAGAATTCGCCCCCGGTTCCCGGCGAACCAAAGACAAGCGTGTCCATCAAGCCATCGGGTTCACAACGCCGCTCCTGTACCGGCAGAATAGATTGTCCGCAAGTCCTGGTAATCCGCTACCTTCGCTACGGTGGATGCAACGTTGTGGGCAGTGCCACTATACTACAGCAAGTGAAGTTGAATCCTCGAACACGCATTGCCCGCAGTGCGGCCGGGGGCCCGACGGCAATCCGGCTTTCCGCAAATTCCAAATAGCTGTTCCTGTGGCATTCCGGACTAACCTTGGTTGGGGCGCTGACTCACAAGAGGACACCGAATTCCTGCCAACCGGAGTCGCTACTCTATCAGAGTCGGATGAGCAATCCTGTTCGCCAGTGGGGGACACCAACAGCGCGACGGCCTTTTCCAAGTCTGGGCGATTGTACCGGGTCAATGACCGGTCCGGGAGGCTTTTTACCGGCCGGACCGGTGCGACGGCCACAAGGAACGGCGCGCGCTTGGAGAACCAGTGGATTGATGCGCGATTCCAAAAAGGAGTCAACTTTACATCGGGGACAAGTGCGGAAGAATCCATTGCAATAGTAGCGCCTAAAACGACGGACGTCCTACGCATCCGCCCGGCGGCTATCCATCATGGGTTGCTGCTGGATCCGGTGGGGGCGGCCGGCATCAAAGCGGCATACTACTCGGCGGCGTTCATAATCAAAGCGGTCGCTGCCCAACAGCTTGACATCGACCCCGACGAGTTTGACATCAGCAATGTACGCCAAGTCGAACTGGATGGAGAAATCAGAGCCGGTGAAATTATCATCGGGGACCACCTGGCGAATGGCGCTGGGTTCACCCAATGGGTTAACGACAACTGGGCAGACCTGCTAGCGTCCATTATCTCCGCCTACCCTGCGCCCGGGAGTTTTGCCGGGACCATCTTGAATGAAGAACACCAAGCGTCCTGCGATTCGTCGTGCTACAGCTGTCTCCGGAACTACCGGAATATGCCCTACCACGGGTTGCTGGATTGGCGGTTGGGCATTTCGCTGCTGCGGTCGCTGGAATCAGAAGCATTCGCCTGCGGTCTGGACGACGATTTCTCATCGCCCGACCTGGCACAGTGGTTTGAACAGGCTGTCAAACTCAGGAACACGTTCTGCATCTCGTTCCCGGCGGCACAACCGCGTGATTCAGGTCGGCTGCCCGGCTTTACGATAGGCAAGGAGCAAGTTCTGGTAGTGCATCCTTTCTGGGACGCCAGAAACCCGCAAGGACTACTGGCAGAAGCCATCGCCAACTGCGAGCAGGATAACCCTCCGGTGCTGGACACCTTCAACCTGTTACGTCGCCAAGGGTGGGCCTACCAATCGCTGGGAAGACAAGCCTGAAATCCAGCAGAAATGTCAGCGGTTGATACACGCCGGGACGAATTAGTGGAGGAGTAGTACGCAGAGATGCGTGTATCGCCGTTGGAAAAACACCTGGCCCACAAAAGCCTCCAATAGACGGTACGCCGTATCCGGGCGGTGCGAAGTGTTGCTGGAATCTCGCTGACGCCCGCCAATCAAATCAACCCGGCATAATCAGTGGGCAACCCCCATCACGCTACGGCTATGAAGTCTATATGCAATCAGCGGACACCTGGTCAGCGGCCGGTAGGAGGCGGATGAGCTATGCTCATACCGCCTCGACTTTGTTGATTGCCGGTAGCAATCAGATGCTGTACAACCCGCCTCTCCGGTCAAAGCGTTCCGGGTAGCTCTCGACTTCCCGCAGAGCCCCGGCAACTCCGACATCAAGTATTGGCGAGCTGTAAGTATGCTCGCCTTTTGTGTTGTCGAAAAAACGCCCCATTGGGTCAACCATGATGTAGCTGCCCGTCATCAACTCGTTGCTTTCCGGCACTACCTTGATGCCAGCCTGCAAAACCGTTGGCTTGTTGCGTTCCAGATACCGGGAGAACTCATCGTCTGAGACGATGAAATCCGCAATGCGCTGGTCGTTCTGACCACGCACTGGCAATGCTTGGAAAACTTTCCAGCGCTCCGGGTGAATTGCTTTGATGAACGCTGTAATGTCCTCAGCGCAGTTAGCGCGGCTAACGACGGTGTTGACTTTCAAGCGTATGCCTCGTTGCTTTACGGCATCGGCTATGCGGCGGTAATCATCCGCTGACATCGGGCCGTCCTGGGTCTTACGGCCGATCAGGCGCGATGTTTCCAGGTTCGCACTGTCAATGCTCAAAGCAAGAATGTCGAGGGTTCCATCCAAGTCATCCAGCCACTTCTCCGTGATTCGGGAGCCGTTGGTGACAATGGATGTAGTCACTCCGCGCAATTTCGTGCGGCGTATCAGGTCAGGGAGCCACCGGCACAGGGTGGGCTCGCCACCGGCAAAGTTGATTTTGCTGAAACCGTGTTGGCACAGCGAGTCAACTAACAGAATGGCGTCATCCTTTTTCAGATACGTTACAAATTGCGGTGGGAGGTCATCAAAGGTTGCGAAACAGAAGCCGCAGCTCATGTTGCACGATTTCCAGAGATGGTAGTTGACCGTTGGAATTTCTTTGACGATGGTCTCTTGGTTCACCTCTCCTCCTTACCGGCAAACTAACCTATCCGGTACGAAAGAGCGCCGGATAGACTTGCCTGTTGTGTCAATCGGGGCGAGCGTTATTGCCCGCCCCGACTGATTGTACCAGAGAGGTACGCCAGCGGCCAGTTATGACAAGTGCCGGCCGTAGAACTCGAACACTCTTTCCCAGCCCTGGTTGGCGGCTTCTACGGCGTAGCTGGGGCGGTCGACGGCGAAGAAGCCGTGGCCGGCGTTGGGGTAGGTGTGGTATTCCCACGACTTGCCGGCTGCTTTGATGGCGGCGTCGGTGGCCTCTACTTCGGCGATGGACGGGCGGGCGTCGTCCTCTCCGAACAGGCCCATTAGCGGACAGCTGAGGTCGTTCACGAACTCGATGGGCGCGTGGGGCATGGCCTCGGTGGGCGGCTCGCTGTCGCGGGGGGTTACTCCGCCGCCCCAGCAGTCCACCGCCGCGTCGATGCCCGACAGCTTGCAGGCCGCCAGGAACACCTGCCGCCCGCCGGAGCAGAACCCGATGATGCCTACCTTGCCGTTGTGGACGTCCAGGTGGCGCAGGTAGCCGATGGCGCCGGCGGCGTCGCCCAGCGTGCGGTCGTCGGGCATCCCGCCCTTCTCGCGGATGCTGTTGCTGTTGGCAACGGGGTCGTCGCTGCCCTCCCGGTAGTGCAGGTTGGGCGAGATGGCGATGTAGCCGTTGTGCGCGAACTTGCGCGCCATCTCCTTGGTAGCGGCGTCCCAGCCGGGCATATGGTGGAACAGCATCACCGCGGGAAACGGCCCCGACCCCAGCGGGCGGGCCACGTAAGCGTTGATGCCGTCGCCGTTATGCCCCTCAACCCAAACCTGTTCGGCAATCATTCCGTCGTAAGCCATATTCAGATACCTCCAATTGAGCTGCGTAGTTGCGTTGATTGATGCGTCGGTCGATGCGTCGGTCGATTGATGCGTCGTTTGACGGGTAGCAGGTTAATCGCCGCCGTGCCGGGTGTCAAACCGCCGGCCCGCAGTCGTTCCTCGATAACCCGCTGCGCCGCCGGCGAGTTGTCCATTCCGATGAACCGCCGGCCCAGGCGCGCCGCCGTTAGCAGTGTGCCGCCGCTGCCGGCGTAGCAGTCCAGCACGGTATCGCCGGGGTTGGACGAGGTGCGGATGATGCGTTCCAGCAGCCGGGCGTTTTTCTGCGTGGGGTAGGCCGGACGCTGCGGGTCTTTGTACAGCCAGACGTCCTGCGGCAGTTTGCCCGTCGCAGCGCTGGCGTAGCGGATTTTGCGCGGGTTGCCGGCGCTGCTCCACTCAATCAGGCCGGCGGCGTCCAGCGCGTCCAGCCGGGCCGGAGGGTAGCGCCAGTGGCGGCCCGGCGGCGGCGGCATCCCCCGCCAGGGCTGGCCGGTGGCCCCGCCGGTGGTAACGCCGGGCGCGTGCAGCGGCGTAGTCGCGTAGCGGCGGCCGGCGTCGTCGGTGAGCGGGTACAGTCGGGCGATGTCGTCGTCGCGCAGCGGCTCTCTCTGCGGATGCCACGTAATCCGGTGCGGCGACATCGAGTAAAAAAGGATGCTGTCCTTGATGTTGCCGTAGGAGTAGCGGTCAAAGTTTTTGGGGTTGCACTTGATGCGCGTGATGGCGTTGCGAAAGTTTTGCGCCCCGAACACCCCATCCAGCAGCAGCCGGACATGATGCTCCATCTTGACGTCAATATGGACGTACACCGACCCGGCCGGCGCCATCACGTCGCGAATGGCGCACAGCCGCCAGCGCAGGCCGTCCAGATAGTCGTCCCCGCGCACCGTATCCGAGTAGGCCGGACGGCCCGATGCGCTGACGGCGTTGGCCCGGCCGTCGTCAATCAGAAACTCGTTGTTGGTGGCAAAAGGCGGGTCGATATAGACCAAATCCGCCACGACGCCCAGCTCCGCTAGCCGGCGCAGCCCGTCCAGATTGTCGCCCGGATAGAACAAGTGCTGCATTGCGCCGTACCTCTATTGGATTATCAGACCATCAGGCGAATTATCAGACCATCAGGCAGATTAGCAGACCATCAGGCGTTTGTACCATCCGGGATACCGGACGGCAAACCGGCCTGCGCCAGCAGCGCCCGCAGCAGCCGGGCCATCTGCGCCTCGTGAAATGGGGCGAATCGGGCGAACTCGCGCAGATTGCGGGCGGCCTCCTCAGCAGGGTCAAAACGCGCGCCCATTAAGTCGTAATCGCCGGCCAGCTCCCGATTCCAGACCTGTAATTCGGCCAGAGTCAGTTGCGGCTCAAACTGAAAGGCGTAGGACAGCCCGTAGCGAAAGGCCATCGGGATGCGGACGTAGCCGCCATCTCGCCGCAGCATCGTCCCCTGCGCCAGCAGCGTCGCGCCCGGCGGCACCGTGAACTGCTCCCCGTGCAGAGTAGGCGCCAGCGGGATTCCGATTGCGCGAAAGACGGCGTCAGTATCCCCGGCGGCGGTAACGTCAAGCTTGCGCAGCCCAAACTGATAGCCGCCCGTAGGGGCCACGGCGCCGCCCAGCGCGCGGGACAGCAGCTGCGCGCCCAGGCAAACCCCCACCACCGGCGTAACCGGCGCACCGCCCACCGCCCCCGTAGCCGCCGCCCGCAAATAAGCCGCCTCCAGCCGCAAAACCGCCCAATCATCATTAGCCGACATCGGCCCGCCCAAAGCAACCACCAAGTCAACCTCAGCAAGGTCAGGAGGGTCAAAACCGAGAGTGCCGGCGAAAACCGGCACGGTAGTAAGGACAAAGCCGGCGTCTTGCAGGACGGCGGTAAAATTGCCGCCCAGGGTTTCGACGGGGTGATGCTGGATGATTACGGCGTGTTTGGTCATTATATCCTGCCGATTTGCGGATGGGCTGTCTTTAGGGTGTAGGCCAATTGTCGCATTCTAAATCGCATGAGCAAAGGATAGGGCCGATACGGGGTTGCGATTACGATGCAATATGCACTGAGAGCCGGAAATAACCGTAATCTCGTTGGGCGATGGCGTGCTGAGCTCGTTGATGGCGTTGATGGCTGCCAAAGGAATAGCCAAGCCTCAGTGCACCAGCGAGTACAAGTTGACCCCCGATTGAAACCGAACTGCGCAAATTGCGGGGGCTTGGTTATCGGGAGGCAACACCGCCGGGGATGTTCGTTGAACTGCGGATTGGCATCAGCTGCGACGAAATCATCCGGATGAAGCCTGGCCGTCAGTCTTGGATTGAGGATTATTGGCCGCTGATTGAGCTAGGTATGACACGCGCCGATTGCCAAGAATAGTTCGCCGATTTATACTGATGCCGAATGGGTTGAGCTGAAAGAACCGCCTCCGAATCTCAGGCAGACGCCATAGGCGTCTGCGGCCTCTATGCTTTCTGGCTGGACGATGGGGTGTGCCTTTACGTGGGTATGGCTGGCGATATACGTCGCCGGATGTACGAACATCGGATGAGACGCATAATCCAACACTAGAACGTTTTTTCAAGGCGTTCCCCGAAATTATTGAGGTGTCACACATTGGACTGAATGACTGTACCAAATCCCAACTGCAAAACCTGGCACGGTGAGCGGTTGGGGTACTGCGGACGCCCGCTAATGTGGCACTACAGCACTGAAAAAGGAAGATGCATTATGCCTACAACCATCCCGGCCCTGCGTGGACAATTCGGCGCTACCGAATACTACCTCTCCACGATGAGTATTGGCGAGTTCGTCAAGACAGTCCGCTTGCCTCGTGAACTGCCGGGGTGGGAGAAACTGTCTATCGAGGACCGATACCAACAAGAGCTTAACCTTGCTCGTGTTCGCAGGGAGATTGCCCCATACTTTGCGTCAGACGAGCATCGGTTTTCGGGCGCTCTCGTATTAGCGGTGATAAATCACGACAAGATGGCCTTTGAGCCGCTGCCAAATATCGGCGGCGGCAGGAATCCGGTTCCGCAACTCTACCAAAGTGCCGCTCGAGACATGGGCTTTCTGACGCTGAACGGCAATGAGATTCTCGTGCCGCTTGATGGACAGCATCGTACCAAAGCATTCCAATACGCCATCGCTGGCACCGACGACAACAATCGCCCGATTGAGGGAGTCACCAGTAACATCGAATTGGCCAATGACCAAGTCGCGGTCATTCTGGTGCGATTTGATGCAGCGGGCTCGCGGCGCATTTTCAACAAAATCAACCGCTATGCGAAACCCACGACCAAAGCGGACAATCTTATAACCGACGACGATGACGCAATGGCCGTCATTACCAGAGAACTGCTGGGTGAGGATGGCGTAATCCCGGCCAGTTTGGTCAGGATTGACGCCAACAACTTGAACAAATCGTCCAGTGAATTCACCACCTTGGCCACGTTCTATGACTGCAACCTGGCCATTGTGAACGGGCTGAAAATCGTCGCACAAGGAACACCTCAGGGGATGTCCGAACCGCAGCGAGAGTTGGCGAAGGAGCAAATTCGGCGAGTTTGGGAACGATTGTTGGACAGTGTTGACCTCTGGCGCAGGTCTTTATCCGATGGTACAGCCACGGGCGACCAGACCCGCATTGACATCAGGGACGAAACCTTGATCGGCAAACCGATTGGCCAGCTCTCGTTGGTCCGCGGATTCATGCTGATGCGTGAGAAGTGCGAGGGCGTAGCCGAGGATGAGCTGTGCGACCGCCTCAATCTCATCGATTGGGGCGTCAATACCCCAATGTGGCACGGTGTCTTGATGAACCCCAACGGACGGGTGATGTCAGGCCGGGGAACCGTCAACCGCGCCTGCGAATTCATCGCCCACCTCGGCGGGGCCAAGCTGACCGATGAGGAAAACCAAAGGCTGCGGGAGCATATCCACGGCGCGGAGTGGGAACAGCACGAATTGCCTGCCCCGGTAGCGTAATCAGCTTGGCAATCTAGGCCCCACGGGCCAAGTCGGCCAGCACAATCCTATCGGTAGGAAAGGCCAGCGGTTCCGGCGGCGCGTTGAGGGGGAACCAGTCAATCCGGTCCAGGTCGTCGGATGCCTGGGGGCTGCCGCCGGCGATTGTGCCGTAGAACCACACGCCCACCGTCAGCGCGGACGGGTTGTGAAAGTTGGAATGGACGGCGCACACCGCGCCAATCTCCACCGCCAGCCCGGTTTCCTCGGCAAACTCCCGCCGGGCGGCGTCGCGGATGTCCTCGCCCCATTCCACGTAGCCGCAGGGGATGCACCACTGCCCCACGTTCCCGCCGGCCGAGCGCCGCCCCAGCAGGATGCGCCCGGCATCGTCAAGCACAACCACCGCCACCCCCACCGCCGGGTTGCGAAAATGCACAAACCCGCAAGCCGCACAACCGGGCCGAGGCAACCCACCCCGGTCAACCGGAGCCAACGGCCCACCGCAACGGGGGCAAAATCGGTAATCAGGGGACAGGGATTGGGGCATGACCGATAGGTCTCAGAAATCGCCTTGCGCCATAAAATAAATTTGACGAACCTGAACCATCGTCCGCTCTGGGCGTAGCTCAACCCCGGCGCCGCCAGTTTGATGGCTAAATCGCGGGTTTTTTTGAGTACCTTTGATAGCGTTCCGCTGCGCCCAGCAGGTCGGCGCCGCTGGTCATCCGGTGGCACGCGCCGCAGCGGAACACCGGCATCCGCAACCGGATTGCGCCGTAGCGGGTGGTAATAGTGCGTGCATAGCGATGATGCCGGTGCATCGCCAGGCCGCAGTCCGGGCAGAGCGGCTGGTAGTCATCCAAAGCCTGATGCAACGATTGCTGCAACCGGACGGGCATCTGCTGCTCCAACCGGGTTTCCAAATCGTAAAGCAGTCCCATACAGCACCCCTTCTGCTGACTCCTAACCACGTATCTGCACCATTCTACAACCAAGCCACCTAAAACGGAACGCTATCAGCAGAAAATTACGAAACCCTACCGCAAGCCCCACCACTACCCGTTGTCAGGCTGAAAGCAGCGGGGTTGTGCGGTTGACGTTGGTGGGGTTGGGTGCGTAGAATTGGGGTATCATCGACTTCCCCTCTGGAGGTTATTTTTTATGCCTATTACTCAGAATGGCGTTGAGCTTACCGTTGAGATCTCGGAGAAGGCTGCCGAGAAAATCCGGTATTTTGCGGACAAGGAAGGTCTCATCGACAACGTGGGGCTGCGGGTTGCCGTCAAGGGCGGCGGGTGCTCCGGTTTGACTTACGACCTGACCATCACGGACCAGGAACGGGAGTCGGACAGGATTGTGGAGCAGTTCGGCGTTAAGGTGATGGTGGACAAGAAGTCTTACATCTACCTGGTGGGGACGCAGCTGGATTTCTCCGATGGGCTGAACGGCAAGGGGTTTGTTTTTGAGAATCCCAACGCCAAGAAAGCCTGCGGGTGCGGCACGTCTTTTGCCGTGTAGCTTGACCGTCGCTCCGGGCGACGGGCGCGCGGCGGCGCTATTCCGCAGCAAGGCAGGGGCGGGGTAAAACCTGCCCCTATCAAATGTGACGTGAGGCTGACTATGACCGCCTTTGCCGATGCCGGATACCGGGCCGATGAATACCGGGCCGCCGTTGACGGGGCCGCCGTCTTTGCATCTCCGGCCGGCCGGCTGCGGCTGGTTGGCGTGGATGCGCGCGACTTGCTGAACCGGCTGTCCACTAATCTGATTGACCCGGATGCGGCGCCGGGCAGCGTGGACGTTACCGTGCTGACCAGCGACCGGGGGCGGATTGTTGACCTGGTGTACGTTGCGCACTGCGGGGATTGCCAGCTGCTGCTGACCAGCCCCGGCCAGCAGGCGGCGGTTATCGAGTTTCTGGACAAGTACACCATAATGGAAGACCTGGAGGTGGAGGACGTGTCCGGGGCGCTGGCGATGTTCACGGTGACCGGGCCGGCGGCCGGGGATGTCCTGCGGCGCGCGCTGCCGGTTGTTGACGATTTGACCGTCCCCGGAATCTGCACTATTTCCGGGGGCGATGACGCTGTTCCAATCCGGCTGATTGTTCCGCCGGCACACCCGGACGGTGATGGTGCGGAGTTTTATCTGCTGGCCGACGGAGATGATGCGGCAACGACGGTGGCGGCTTTGGAATCGGCCGGCGCCGTCCGTATCAGCGATGCTACCGCCGAGGCGCTGCGCATTGCCCGGCGGCGGCCCCGCTACGGCGCCGAGATGAGCGATACCTACAATCCGCTGGAGGCGGGCCTTATCGGGGCCATCGACTTTCATAAGGGGTGTTACATCGGGCAGGAAGTCATCGCCCGGCTGGATACCTACGAAAAGGTGCAGAAGTATCTGGTTGCGCTGCGCTTTCAGATTGACGGCGGTTCTGATGATGGTGGCTCTGATGGCCCGGACGGGTTGGCCGGGGCGCAGTTGGTGGATGGTGCGGGTAAGGCGATGGGGCTGGTTACGTCGGTGGCCCGGCTGCCGGGGGCGGATGGCGATGGCATCGTGGGGTTGGGGTACGTGCGAACCGTTGCCGCGGAGATTGGGAACGTGCTGGACGTTAGCGTTCGGGACGGGAACGGCGTCGGTATCAAGGCGGAGATTGCGGCCCGGCCGCAGCTGTTTGGCGGGGAGAAACCGCCGCTGGGGGAGTGAGGCCGGGGTGCGGGTGCGCTGTTTATCTAGGGAATTCCAGGTCGAGGGATATGTCCAGGGCGTCTGGGGAGTGGGTTAGGTTACCGATGCTGATTAGGTTGACGCCGGTTTCGGCTACGGCGCGGACGGTTTGCAGGGTGATGCCGCCGGATGCCTCTACGGAGGCGCGGCCGGCGATGATGTTGACGGCTTGCTGCATTAGGGGGACGGGCATATTGTCCAGCATTATGATGTGAGCGCCGGCGTTCACGGCCTCCTGCACCTGCTCGAGGGATTCCACTTCCACCTCAACGCGGATGGTGTGGGATGCCTGGGATATGGCGCGGCGTACTACGTCGCCGAGGCGTTCCTCGAGCCAGGCTCTGGCTTCGATGTGGTTGTCTTTAATGAGGATGCCGTCGGCGAGGTTGAGGCGGTGGTTGTGGCCGCCGCCCATGCGGACGCTGTACTTGTCCAGGTAGCGATGGCCGGGTGCGGTTTTGCGGGTGTCCACGATGCGGGCGCCGGTGCCGGCGATGGCCTGCACGTAGTGGCTGGTGGCGGTGGCGATGCCGCTCATGCGCTGCATAAAGTTGAGGGCGGTGCGCTCGGCCCGCAGGATGGAGGCGGCCGGGCCGGACACGCTGGCGATGTCCTGTCCGGGGGCCAGCGGTGCGCCATCATCCAGCAGTAGCGCGACGTCAAGGGACGGGTCGATGCGGCGGAACACGGCGGCGGCAACGGGGCCGCCGGCCAGCACGCCGTCGGCCTTGGCCCGCAGCATACCGCTGCCGACGATGGCGTCGGGCACCAGGGTCTGCGTCGTGGGGTCGTTGAACACCTGGTCCTCGGTGAGGGCGGCGTCGATGAGGTTCAGAACCTCAGGGGGTAACTGCTGGGTCATAAAGTCCTCGTTGCAGCGGGCCGGTTGGCGCTGCGGATGGATGGCTGATGGATATGCGAGTTTGCCACGTCACCGCACGGGGCGCAACGGTGGGTGCACGCTTGGGGGCAACGCCGTTGGGGGCAGGGGAATTACGGCGGGGGTCAGCCAATGCCGCCCGGCGTCAGCCGGCCCGCCCCCGCCTCCGGAGCAGGACGACGAACCCTCCCAGGACTACCGCCGCTGCCCCCGCCAGAACCCCCATCAGCAGCCACGGCGGCCCCCCGACCGTTTCCACGTCGCCCGTCGCCCCTCCGCCGCCGGTTCCGCCTCCCCCGCCGCTCCCGTCCGTAGCCGGCGTCAGCGTCACCGTTTGCGACTGATCCCGTACCCGAACCACCACCTCAGCTGGCACGTCCGGGGACACCACCGGCAGCCGCACTTGCTCCGTTTCCCCGGCCTCCACCGTCACCGTCTGCCGCTGCACTACCTCGCCGGCTACGGTGATTTCCAGCAGGTACCCGGCCGGCCCGGTTCCGGGGTTGCTCACCGCAACCTCCACCAGCACCGAACTCCCCGGCGCCGGGCTGGGGTTGCTGAACGTAATCTCACCAATCACCGCCGGCGACTGGATGACGGACGCGGCCGGCGGCGGCTCCGTCGGTGGCGCCGCCGTTGGTGGCGCTGCCGGCGTTGGCGTAGGCGAATCCGCCGGCGGCGCCGCTGTTGGCATGGGCGGCGGCGGCGTTGCCGTAACTGCCGGCGCCGCCGTGCGCCTTGCCGCCGGCGCCGTCGGTGCCCCCACAGTAGGCGCCGCCGTCGGAGTAGGCGTTGCGGCCGGCGCCGTCGGTGCCACCGTAGCGGCCGGCTCCCGCTCCGGCGTCGCGGCCGGCGTCGTCGGTGCCGGCGTTGCGGCCGGCATCGTCGGTGTTGCCGTAGCCGTTGGCGTCAGCGGCGGGTCATCATCGTCATCGTCATCATCATTCACCGGAGTCGGAGCCGGCGCCGGAGCCTGCGTCGGTGCTGGCGTCGGCGTCGGCGTCGGGTCGGCAACCACCGGCTGGTCGTCATCCGTAAGCGTAATCTCGTAATCGGCCGCCGCTCTCAGCGCGGTGTTCGCCGCGCCCGGCGCCCCCGTGCCGCTTACCGTTACCGTAATCGTCTCGTCAGCATTGATTACGGTGTTGTCATTGGGCGTTATCCGCAGGGTAACGCTGCGCTCCGTCGTCGTCGCCGCCCTGGGTATATCGAAGGCCGCCGGTTCATTCACCGCAAAAGTAACGACGTTCGCCCCACCGCTGGCCGCCGCCCGGATTGTCACCCCGCTGGCAACGTTCCCCCCGATACGGTTCGCCCCCCATGTATCACTGCCGGCCGGATTAACCGTCACCACCACGTCCGTCGCCCCGTCCCCCTCGCCGATTTCGGTCCTGGACAGCGTTAGCGCAACCCGGCTTTCCAGTGAGTTGCCTGTGAGACCCAAACCTGCGAGGCCGGTCAGCCCAGTCACTTCCGGCGGAATTGCCCCGGACAGCCTGTTATCCCTCAGAAACAGATACACCAGCCTGGACAGCTGCCCCAGCTCCTTGGGGATGCTCCCCGTCAGCCGGTTGTCGTACAGATACAGCCGTTCCAGGTTCGACAGGCTCCCCAGCTCCTTGGGGATGCTCCCCGTCAGCCGGTTCTCGTTCAGCGACAGCGTTTCCAGGTTCGACAGGCTCCCCAGCTCTTTCGGAATACTCCCCGTCAGCCGGTTGCCCCGCAGACAGAGGTTCTCCAGATTAGACAGCCGCCCCAGCTCTTTCGGAATCGTCCCGGTGAGATCATTATTACAAAGCTGCAAGGTCACCAGATTCGACAGGTTGCCCAGCTCGACGGGGATGTTTCCGGTGATGTCGGTGTTGATTATAAGCAGGTGCTTCAGGTTGCCCAAGTTACCTAATTGGGTGGGCAGGGTGCCGGAAAGTCGTTGGGAAACACGCGAATTTTGCACCAATGCCAGCCGCTCCAGGTTAGACAGGTTCCCCAGCTCGACGGGTATGCTGCCCGTCAGCGGGATAAACGTCAAGTCCAGTTCCTTAAGCGCGGTCAGGCTGCCCAGCTCCGCCGGTATCCCCCCGGTGAGACCGGTGTTCCGATCCAAATTCAGCGTTTCCAAATGGGCCAGCGTACTCAATTCCGTGGGTATGCCCCCCGTCAGCTGGTTCCTTGACAGATCCAGCTCCTTCAACCCCGGCAAATTCGCCAGCGCCGCCGGAATCTGCCCTTGCAGACGCTGCCTCGCCGAGTTGGTGCTCGACCTCCATTCCAAATTCACTTTGGTAACCCGGTAAGCGCCGGTGGCGGGCGTCGGCGAAGCCTCTACCGTTATGCCCCGCCACATATCCAAAGACACTACTTGGTCCCAACCCAGCCTATCCGCGGCGTTGCCCATGCTATCCACGGGCTGGCCCATGCTATCCAGGGTGGTGCCGGCCAGGGTGCCCTCCAGGCCCAGCAGCGTGTTGCAGTCGGCAATCAGCGCGGCCGTCGTAGTAGTCGACGGCGCCGGTGTCGTACTAAGCCACGTACTCAGCGCCGGGCTGGTCGCAGTACAAGGCGCCGACTGCGCCGACGCCGACCGCCCATCCATCATGAGCGCAACCCCAATCCCCGCCAAAACGACGGCCAGCAGCGCCGCCGTCGCAATAAGACGCCTTTTTACCGGGTCAAGTGCGGGGGGGGGGGGGGGGGGGGGGAGATGATAGCAAAGCGCGGAACGAACCTAGCAACGTCACTGTAAATACACCCCGAATCGCATCCGCCGCCGCATCTGAATCAGCAGCATCAGCTCAATCAATCGCCAAGCCTTCCGGCAGCCGCAAACCCAGCCACCTCCAGCACAGCGTCAAACAAACCAATCATACACACCACCCCCAAAAAAGCAACCCCACCCCCCAGGCGGTATTCTCAACTTGCGCTGAAGTTGGATTTGACCCATCGGTTCCAGCAGACCAACGCCAGCGTTTCCTGCTGGGGCAGTGATGAGTTTGGACAGGCTAATCCGCCGGAAGGGAGTTTTAGTCAAGTTAGCTCCTCGAATGATTACACTTGCGGGGTGAAGACTGACGGCAGCGTTGCCTGTTGGGGTAGTAATGAATTGGGACAAGCCAACCCGCCGGGAGGAAATTTTCGTCAAATCAGCGCCGGAACAATCCACGCTTGCGGTATCAAGGCCGACGGCAGCGTTGCCTGCTGGGGCGAGTACTTGTTTGTCGTTTCCGGTGACTTTCTCGGACTGCCCGAGCCGTAAGCGCCAACCTGCTAATCGCAGGCAATCGTCGGCGCCGGTTGGGGCGGTACTTGTGGCATAATGGGCATCGGCGGAGAAACCGCATCTGCATTTACATCCACGCCACGCCTAATGGGAGGCATATTATGGGACAGATTGTACGGGTTTATACCGGGAGCGACGGGGAGAGCCATTTTGAGCATTTGACGGCGGACCAGTTTGCCGACATTGCCAATAACGTTGGCCCCGGCGACATCAACGTGAACCGGCGGGAGTCGCCCAGCTTTTCCGACTACCACAATGCGCCGCGCCGGCAGTACGTGGTCAACATGAACGGCATTGCCGAGTTTGAGGTGGCGGACGGCACTACGGTGCGGATGTTCCCCGGCGACGTGCTGGTTGCCGAAGACCTGACCGGACACGGCCACATCGCCCGCAGCATCGGCGACGAGTTCCGCGTGTCCCTGGCCGTGCCGCTGGCCGAGGGTTAGCCGGTCAAGGCCGGGTTCGCAGTCATTCGGATACGGGGGAGAGTATGATTGTTCGCATTTACGCTGGCGATGATGGGGAGTCGCATTTTCAGGATGTTACGGCGGATGAGTTTGCCGAGATTGCCAATGACGTTGGCCCCGGCGATATTACCGTTGGGCAGCGTCCGGCGGGCTGGTGGCAGGATTACCACACTGCGCCGCGTCATCAGTACGTGGTGTTTATGTCGGGCGGCGCGGAGATTGAGGTTGCCGACGGTTCCAAGCGGCAGTTTGGCCCCGGCGACGTGCTGGTTGCCGAAGACCTGACCGGACACGGCCACATCATCCGCAACACCGGCGAGGAGGCCCGCATCTCGCTGGCCGTTCCGCTGAAGTAGTCCCGGATGAAGCAGATCCGGTAAAGCGGTTCCGGCTAAATCGGCTCCGGGCGGGATTGGCCGGCCAGCAGGCGTTGCAGGTGCAGCAGTCCCTGCTGGCGGCGGGCATTGCTGGCTGGACGGCCCCAATCGTGCGGCTGCAACGATTGCGTCATCTGCCGGGTGATTTCGTTGGCCGGCAGCGCGCCGTAGGCCCGGTAGAGTTCCAGCAGCGCGCCGGCGCCGCGCGGGTCATTGCTGGCCAGACGCCACGCGTGCAGATTCGGCAGCACGGCGTTGACGGCGATGTCCCGGGCCCGGCCGGCGCCGATGGGGGCGGTTAGGCCATCTGACGCATCCGGCACGGCCAATGCGTCGGTTAGTTCTTTGGGCCGACCGGACAGCGCGCGGCGGTACAGTCCGGCGGCCAGCCCGCCAGCGCAGTGCCGCGCGACGATGGCGGCGGCGCCCAACAGCCGGCGGCGGGGGTGGTTCGCCGGGCGTACCCGAAACAGCCGCCACTGCCCGGTTTCCAGCGGCAGGCCCAATCCGGCCGGCGGCGGCCAGCGTTCCATCCAGCGGTAATCCGTGCCGAATCCGGCCCAGGCGGTGAGCCATGCTGCCAGGGCCGGCGGTCGCTGTTCGGATGGAAACCGTCGCACGGCCGGACATAACGCTGCGATGGGCATACTGGCCGCCAGCAGCAGCATCGGGTGCTGATTGTGCCGGTAGCCCAACGCCTGGCAGATTGCCTCCCAGAGCAGCTGGTCGATTGGATGCCCGGCGAGCCAGTCTGCGGCCAGCCGGCTGCGGGATAGGAAACGGTCATCGCCGGCCCGGTTCAGCAAAGTTCGCATTTCCGATGCCGACTGCGGTTGACGGTAGCCGTGAGTGGCCAGCATCCGCCACAGTTGGCATCGGGTTGCGTCGGATGGTTCAGCGGCGTCATCGTTTGCGGCATCGACCAGCGCGCGCAGGGCTACTACCGGCGGGATGACGCCGCTGACGGTAACCGCCGGCGTTGCGTCGGGTTCCAGGGCGACGTGCAGGGCCACGCCGTTGTAGTTGGGGTCGCGCTGGTGGCCGTGGGCCAGCCAATCGCGCTGGCGCAGGTGCACTTCGACATCGCCCTGCACCAGGCCGGCGCCCTCCACCAGCAGCACGGCATCGCGGAAATCGGGCCCAGCCGTAACGCCGGGGCGGCCCGGATACAGCACCCGAACCCGCGCGCCCTGGTCCGTGCGCAGCGCCCGGCTCCGGCTGGCCCGCCGCTCCCACAACAAAGCCAGCTGCCGCTCGGAAATCGGCGCAATATCGCCGGGCCGGGCCGCCGGCGCCGGCGTTTCTCCGCTATGATTACGATTAGTCACCACAAACCACCCCCCCAACAACTACCACCCCCAACGGGCCGCTGTCCACCGGCAAATGTCACCAAAGCGGCGGTTCGCTTTGCGGAAACCGAAAGGAGAACCAATGGCTACGCTCAACATCTTTGTGAGTTTCGAGTTCGACAAAGACAACAAGCTCAGGGCCGATTTTTTCGGGCAGGCCAAAACCGAAACCAATCATCGCATTCGCAATTGTTCGCTCCGTGAATCGTATCCCAATGATGAGTGGAAAGCCAAAGCGCGGAACGCCATACGCTCGTGTGGCGTTGTAGTCGTCCTGATTGGTCAGGACACGCACAATGCCCCTGGAGTCAAAATAGAAACGGACATGGCTGACAGCTTTCGGAAGCCCATCATCCAAATCAGGCCGCAAGGCCGGACTTATAACGGGCTATCCCATCATGGAAAGCCCATCCCGTGGAAATGGAAACGAATTAACGCCGAGTTGGACGCCATAGCGGAGCAGAAGGGAGCCTAGCAAAGGTCGGCCGGCGCAGGAACTGCCAGACCGCACGTCTGGGATTGCGGGCGGCACCACGTCAAGCCGGCGATTCGCAAAATGCAAACGCCGGCGCGTTTCCGGCGCCGGCGTGCAAAGCCTCAGTGGTGCGGTAATCAATCTGCGTGTATTTGCTGGTTGAGGTAGAGTTCCAGGCCGATGATTTTTATGGTTTCGAGTTGGGTTTCCAGCCAGTCGACGTGCTCCTCCTCGGAGCGAATCATCTCTTGGAGGATGCCGCGGGTGGTGTAGTCTTGCACTTGTTCGCAGTGGGTGATGGCGTTGACCAGGGCGTTGACTGCGTTTAGTTCGGCTTGCAGGTTCAGTTCCAGGTCTTCCGGCACGGTTTCGCCTACCATTACCTGGTTGAGGCGTTGCAGGTTGGGGACGCCCTCCAGGTAGAGGATGTGCCGGATTAGGTGCTGGGCGTCCTCCATCTCCTCCATGCTGGTGGCGTGGAACCGCTGGTAGAGGCGCTCAAAGCCCCAGTTTTTGCACATCTCGGCCTGGACAAAATACTGGTTGATGGCGGTAAGTTCAATGGTCAGCAGGTTGTTCAGGTGGTCAACAACCCCGGCTTTGGCTTTCATCGCAGGTTCCTCCTCGGGTCATTTGGCGGCTACTTTAATGGTAACACGCCGCCGCTGGCCCTACGGGGATGCGATGCGCCGGACGCTAGCGCCGGACTAGACGCGGCCCAGCGCCAGGGATGGGCTCACGATGCTGTCGGATTTGCTCAACTCGACCTGGACGCGGGCGGCTACCGACTCGATGTGAACGGCGCAGCGGCCGCAGCATTCGTCGTCGTCAAAGCCGAAAAAATCCCGTATTGATTCCGGCGAATCGATGCCGGCTTTGGCCGCCGCGACCGCCTCGGAAACCCGTACCGCCTTGCACACGCACAGAAACATCAGCTCCCCCAATCCGGTATCCGCAAACCCGGTATCCGCTCGCATAGCATCCTGCCGTCAGGATATTCTTAAGCGGATGCTGTGTCAACACTTATTTACGACAGCGGGCGTATTCACTGCGGACGTCATCGGCGCTTTATCCGTAGTTGCGTGCGCCCGCGCCGTTGCCGGACGTTACGGGAGTACGCCGGTTTCTTGCAGCAGTTTCAGGGTGCCCTCCAGGTCGCTCAGACTGCCCAGGTCAACGTTGGGCGGGTTCAGGGATTCCAGGGGGGGCAGCTCGCCGGCGGGGGCTATGCCGGCCGCTACCGGGTACTCTCTGATTTCCGAGGCGAAGTATTGTTGGGCCGTGGCCGACAGCATGAAGTCCACGAACTCCGCGGCGACATCCCGGTTATCCGATGCGGACAGGATGCCCACGCCGGCCACCAGCACCAGCGCGCCGGGGTCGCCGTTGCCGATGAAGTAGTTGCGCGCGCCGAAACCGGGCCCCTGCTCGGCCAGGAACCGTTCCAGGTAATAGTGGTTCACGAAGCCCACGTCCACCTCGCCGGCGGCGGTGGCGGCCACGATGGGGGTGTTCTTGGGGTATTCCACTGCGCCGTTGTCCCGCATTCCCACCAGCCACGCGCGGGCGGCGTCCTCGCCCAGCTGCGCGCGCAGGCCGGTTACGAAAGCCTGAAAGGAACCGTTGCGCGGCGCCCAACCGACCCGGCCATTCCACTCCGGCTTGGTGAAGTCCAGGATGGACGGCGGGAGGTCGGTTGCCGGGTTGATGGCGTCGGTGTTATAGACGACGGTGCGGGCGCGGCCCGACGTGCCGACCCACAGGCCGGCCGGAGAACGGAACCTGGGGTCAACCTTGTCCAGCGTTGCCGACGGCAGCGGGGCAAACATCCCGGCGTCGGCCAGGATGCCCAGCGAGCCGGGGTCTTGCATAAACACCACGTCGGCCGGGGTTTTGTCGCCCTCCTCCAGCAGCGTCGCCGCCGTGGCCGCGCTGCCGGCATACTTGACCCGAACGGTGACGCCGGTCTGCGCGCCAAAGGATTCCAGCAGCGGGTCAACGAGGGTTTGCGAACGGCCGGAGTACACGATGAGGGTGCGCTCCCGTTCCGCCGTGGGCGTGGGCGGAACCGGGGTGCTGGTGGGCGCCGGCATGGTGGGCTCCCGTTCCGCCGCGGGCGTGGGCGGAACCGACGTTGGGGCGGGCGCCGGCGCCGGCGGCGAACCGGCTCCACTGCATCCAATCAGCGACAGCGCCAACAGCGACAGCGCCAGTACGACCGGCAACCGGACAGCCCGGAGGCTGCGGGGCGATATGCTATTCATTATTGGATTCTCCATTGGATTCTCCCGTTTGACGGTTCGGCGGCCTGCTGATTCCGGCCTTGCCGGGAGGAGGGTCCGACAAGGCCGGTTGCCCGGGATTGGGCGGGTTATCGGAGGGCTACTGCCGCTATAGCAACCCCCCGATTGTTTTCATATCAGCATACCGTAATCTCTGGTATCGCTGATATGCCTACTATAAATTAGTATAGCCTAATCATTTTGTCAATAGCCGACATAGCGCAATTTACGCCGGCCCGTTAACCCGGGTTTGCCGTGCCGCGCCAGGCATGATTTATCGCCGGAGCGCAGCGCAGAATGACCGGGGGGAATGGTAGAATGGCTAGGCCCAAAACGGACATTCCCTTGATAGAACGCGAATGAGCATCCCCATCCCATCTTTCTCCATCCGAATTACCCGGGAACGGCTGGCGCTGGCGGCGTTGGTGTGCCTGCTGCTGGTGGCGGCGGGGCTGCGGTTTTACGACCTGACGGGGAACTCCGTATGGTATGACGAGGCGGTTGCCGCCGCTAATTCCAAGGGCTCACTCGCGGAGGTAGTCTCCAATACCCGCGCGCGGAACTCATCGCCGATACTGTACCCACTGGCGCTGTGGGCGGTGCAGAAGGTGGATGTCTCGGCTTTCAGCATCCGCATCTTGCCGGCGATAGCCAGCGTGTTGACGGTGGGGGTGATGCTCTTTCTGCTGCCGCGCTTTGGGGTGAGCCGGTGGGCGGCGTTTCTGGCGGCTCTGCTGGCGACGCTTTCGGTTGCCGCGATAAAGCACGCCCAGGATGCGCGGGAGTATTCCATTGATGCACTGCTGGCTACGCTGCTAATAGTCGGGCTGCTGTGGTATTTGCGGGACGGGCGCAAGGGGCTGCTCTGTGCGGCGCTGTTCGTGGCGCCGCTGCTCCAGTACGGTTTGGTCCTGTTCGGCATCGCCGTGATGGGCGCCGCTCTGATTTTGCCCGCCCCGACTTTGGCCGGGCCAGAATCGGAATCGGATTCGTACCGCAGCCGGATTCGTAATTGGTTCGGACAGCGCATCGCACTGGTCTGGCCGGCGGGGTGTTTGCTGGCGGGGTGCGTTATCAGTGGCGCGGTTACGGTGATTTACCAGTGGCGGGCCGGGGGTTGGGACGGCTATGAGCGCTTCTACTATCAAGGCGGGTTTGACGTTGCCGACATTCTGGGATTTGCGGTTTCGCGCACCTGGATGATGTTGAACTGGCACCTGCCGCCGGCCGTTGCGGTGGCGGCGGTGGGGGCGTTTGCGCTGATGCTGCTGGTATCGCTATGGCGGCGGCAGCGACTGGACGCTATTGCAACGCTGGCCCTGCTGGCCGTGGGCATCGCCATCATCGCCGCCCTGCTGACGGTTTATCCGCTGGGCAAGTTTCGGCCCAACCTCTATCTGGGGCCGGTCATCTTTCTGGCCGCCGGCGTTGCCATCCATTGGACGGCGGTTAGCCTGGCCGGACTGTTGCGGCGGGCTTGGACGGTTCCGGCGTTGGCTGTTGCCGCCGCCGGCGCAATTGCGCTGGCCGGAGTGGTCGACATCCGGCTAGACAGTCCCTATAAGACGCGGGAAAACGCTAAGGCCGTTATTTCTTTTCTGGATGAACGCGTTGCAGACGACGACGTTGTTTTCGTAACCAGCCGTGCCGTCGCTGCTATGCAGTTCTACCAAGATGCAAAACCGGGCAACTACCTCTATGGAAAGACAGAATGTTGGGACACCTATGAACCGTGTAACCGGGAGATGGTCAACTTGGTCGACTCGCTCCCCAATGTCCCAAATAGAATCTTTCTGGTGTACCCATCCGACTTAATAGGGACGATACCGCCCGACAATGCCGGGGCTGCTGGCGCGAACGAGGCGCAGTGGCGTAGAGAGGGCGCCAACTTTATCGCCTACCTGGTTAACGACGAGCCGCACCGGGTTGACGACAACCCGGCAAGTCGCTGGCGCTGGCAGCGGGCCGACGCCCGGCCCGGCGTCCCTAATACGCCCGACGACGCCACCTGGACGGACATCGCTGATGCTCGCAAATACCGGTACACCCCAACCGGCGCAGACACGGGCAAGTTCCTGCGCGCCTATGTGTCCTACGAAAAGAACGGCACAACGCATCGGGTTCAGACGGACGCCATCAGCCCGCTAGTGGGGATAGGACAGCTGGGCGAGCAAGTTTCGGCTGAGCAGGTCTATAGCGGCGGAAGACTCAGCGTCTTTCTGATTGCCAACGGCAAAGCGATTAAAGAGTTCGGCGTTGCGACGGCCCGCTCCGACTACGAGACGTTCGTATCCGGAGAACCCGTAATCCGCGCCACCTTTGACGTCTATCTCAGCGAGAACACGCTGACCTACGCCAAAGCGCCGTGCGTCCGCGCCGACACGGAAGCGCGGTTCTTTCTGCACGTCATCCCCACTGATCCGAATACTCTCCCCGACGACCGCAAGCGATACGGCTTTGACAACCTTGACTTCGCCTTCTCCGGGCACGGCACGATATTCAGCGGCAAATGCCTGGCGAGCATACCGCTCCCGGAATACGACATTTCCGCAATCAAAACCGGCCAGTACGCCCCTGGACAGGGGCACCTCTGGGAAGCAGAGTTCCCCTTTGCGGCCGGCAACTAACCCGTGCTTATCCCGCACGGTCATTCCAGCAACGCTGTCCGGTTGGGTTATTCCTGGCGGCGTTCCTCGCGGGCGGTTATGCAGGCTAGGGGGATGGAGGAGATTGCTACCAGCAGCAGGGCGGGGGCGGCGGCGCGGGCGAAGTAGGCTTCCTCGGCGGCGGCCCAGATGGATGAGGCCAGCGTGGTGAATCCGATGGGGCTTAATATGAGGGTGGCCGGCAGCTCTTTCATCGTGAGCAGGAATACCAGGGCGGCGCCGGTCAGGATGCCGGGGCGGACTAACGGCAGGGTGATGGTGAGCAGCACTTGCCAGGGGCGCCGGCCCAGGCTGCGGGCGGCGTCCTCGAACTCCGGGCGCACCTGCACCAGCGACGCGCGCAGGGAGCCGACGGCGGCGGGCAGGAATAACGTTACATAAGCGATGGCGAGCATGGCCAGCGACTGGTACAGCCAGGGCGCGTAGTTGACGCCGAGGTACACCAGGCCGAGGGCAATGACGATGCCGGGCAGCGCGAAACCGACGAAGCCCAGACGCTCCAGCCAGCGGCTGAACCGGCCGGGGTAGCGCACCGCCAGCACCGCGATGGGGGCGCCGCAAATCACGGTGAGGATGGCCGCCAGCGCCGATACGCCCATGGAGTTGGCCGCCGCGCGCCAGAGCAGTTCCAGCGGCTCGCCGGCGGTGACGCCGCGTATCGTCCAGTAGAGCAGCACGGCCAGGGGCAGGCCCAGCGCCAGCAGGACGATGCTGGCGCAGTAGGCCAGGGCGGGCCAGCGCCAGCGTCCCAGAGGAACCGGCGCCGTCCGCTGCGTCGCCCCGCCCCGACTGCGGTAGTAGCGGCCGCCGCCGGTGTTGCGGGCGGCGTTCTCACCCCAGACCACGCCCAGGGCCAGCACGATGAGCGCCAGCGACCAGGCGGCGGCCAGCGTGCGGTTCAGCGCGGCGCCGTACTGGACGAATATGCTCCAGGTGAAGGTTTCGTAGCGCATAATGGCCACCGCGCCGAAGTCGCTGAGCGCGTACAGGGCGGTCAGCAAGCCGCCGGCCAGAATCGCCGGCCGCAGCATCGGCAGCGTAACGCTGCGGAAAGTCTGCCAGCGATCCCGTCCCAAAGCGCGGGCGGATTCCTCCAGCGAAACGTCCAGATTCCAGAGGGCGGCGCGGACGGGGAGCAGTACGTAGGGAAAGCTGATGATGATGAGGGTAAAGGCGGCGCCGGGGAAACCGTAGATGCTGGGGATGCTCTCTATTCCAAAGGCGGCCTCCAGCCAGCCTTGCAGGATGCCGCGCGGCCCCAGGCCGACGGCGACGGTGAAGCCGACGATGTAGGACGGTAGCGCCAGCGGCAGCATGGTGGCGACGCGCCAGAAACCGCGCCCCGGCAAGTCGGTGCGGACGGTAAGCCAGGCCAGCGGCGCGGCGATGGCGATGCAGCCGGCCATTACGGTTGCCATCAGCGCTATGGTTCGCACAACCACCCAGAGGGTGCGGGCGCGGAATATCAGGTCGGCGGCGTCCGGGCCGGCGCCCAGCGTGCGGATGGCCAGGTACAGCGGGGCGGTCAGCAGGAGGGCGGCAACTACGGCGGCCGGCGCCCACACGACTACGGGCGGGCGGGCTTGTCCCTCAAACAGCCACTCCAACGGAGCGCGGGGGATTAACCCGAAGCGGTCTCCCGAAGTCACTCGGCCTCGGCGGGTCGTACTACAATCTGTTTGGCCACGTCGTAGCCGATAGATACCTGGTCAACGCCCGTTTCCACCCGCAGCACGCCCAGGTAGGGCATCACTTCCAGCAGCGTCATCCGGCAGCCCGGCACCAGCCGCGCGCCGTCCAGGAACCGCAGCAGTTCGCTGTTCTCCTCCGGCACCCGGTCAACCACGTAGGGTGCGCCGCTGGCGGCGTTGTCCAGCGTGACGGCGCCCGGCGTTGCCGACGCTGCGCCGCTGCCGGGGATGGGCCAGCCGAAGGGCGAATGTGTCGGATTGTCCAGCTGCTCGACCAGACGGGTTACCAGGGCGGAGGACATTCCGTGTTCCAGCTGGTGGGCCTCGATATGGGCCTGGTGGAGTTCCATTCCCAGCAGGCGCACGACCAGCCACTCGGCCAGGCGGTGCCGGCGGGCGATGTTCTCGCCCTCCTGCTTGCCCCGGTCGGTCATCCGGATGCGCTTGTCGCTGCCGACGGCGACCAGTCCCTGCTTCTCCATCCGGCGCAGCATCCCGGCAACCGACGGCACCGACGTTCCCAAGCCCTCGGTAGGCGGCAGCTGGCGCAGCGCCTCGGTGAGTTGGGTCAGGGTGGGCGATTCCGCGACTTCCCACATTTTGTAGAGGGACAGCAGGTAGTTCTCGGTTACGGGCGACAGGCGCTCGGAGCCGTTGGGCGGCGGCGTGCGGGCCGATGCTGCGGTGGTGGTGGCGGCGGTGGATTGGCGGGGGCGTGGCATGGCATATCCAGTGGGGACGCGTTGGGGACGCAAGGTTGTTGCCAGATTATACCCCAACGGAACCGGCGCCACACCGCCGCGCGGCCTGCTTACAGCGCGCGCCCGTCGCGGAACGGCAGCAGCTGGTGGCCGGCGCGCAGGAACGTTCTGACCCGCATACCCGCATCAAAACGCGTCAAGTGCGACTGTATTACCTGTACCCGGTTCCCGGAGTCCAGCTCTACTGAGTACAGGTTGAACCCGCCGAGAAACTCCCGCCGGACGACTGCGCCGTTGCTTTCGGCCCCGTTGCTCTCCGGATCGGATTCCAGGTCAAGGCAGTCGGGGCGCAGCATTACCAGCAGCTCGCCATTTTGACGGGGGGGCGTCGCCCACGATGCAGACCAGGGCACCCGTCCGACCTCGCTGGCCAGATAAGCGCCGTCCTGCCAGGCGGGTAGAAAGTCGGCGGTGCCAAAGAACTCGGCGGCAAACCGGGTGTTGGGGTGGCTGAACACCTGCTCCGGCGAGCCCAGCTGCTCGATGCGGCCCTGGTTCATCACGGCCACCCGGTCGGCCAACTGCATCGCCTCATCCTGGTCGTGGGTTACGCAGACCACGGTGGCGCCGCGTTCCTTTAATATGGCCCGCACTTCCGCGCGCAGCTGCCCACGCAGGCCGGGTTCAAGGCCGGAGAAGGGTTCGTCCATCAGCATCAAGTCCGGCGCCGGGGCCAGGGCGCGGGCCAGGGCGACGCGCTGCTGCTGGCCGCCGGAAAGCTGGTGGGGATAGCGGGCGGCGCAATCAGATAGGTTGACCAGATGCAGGGCCTCGGCCACCTGCTGCTTGCGCTGGCGTCCCTTTTTCAGTCCGAAGGCCAGGTTTTGCGCCACCGTGAGATGGGGGAACAGCGCGCCCTCCTGGAAAACCATGCCCACCCGCCGTTTCTCCGGGGCCACGTTCACCCCGGAGCCGCACACCATCCGGTCGCGAATACGGACGGTGCCAGCGTCAGGCTGGTCAAACCCGGCAATCAGGCGCAGCGTGGTAGTCTTGCCGCAGCCGCTGGGGCCCAGCAGGCAGAGAATCTCGCCGTGGGCCAAGTCCAGGTCCACGCTATCAACCGCCGCAACATCGCGAAAGGACTTGCACAACCCCGACAACCGGAGGGCGCAGCCATCCGATACAGCCGGGCTGCCGGCGGGTTGTACGCGGTTTTTAGACGGTACGAACTGCATTTGACGTGTGCATTGGCAACCGGGATAAGGCTATCAGAAAACGCAAATCAGTCTATCGGCAAGGCCGTCGGCTGTCAACGCTGTTATGCCGCTGTGTGCGGCCTGTTAAAGAGGAATCGCCGGGCCTGATTACGAACCAGGCCCGGCGATTTGCCGTCTGATGTCGGCCGCTATCAGCCGCGCCTACGCATCAGCAGGGCGATGCCGCCGCCGATGATGGCCAGTGCGATTACGGCGATTATGCCGATTAGCAGCCAGGGCGCGCCGCCGGCCGGTTCGTCGACAGGCGCGGCGGTTCCGGCGCCGGTGCCGGTTCCCGTTCCGGTTGCTGGGCGGGCTGGCGTCAGGATTACCGTCCGGGATTGCTCGTCCACCCTGACGATTACCGCAGCGCGGGCGTCCGGGGCGATGATGGGCAGGCGCAAATCCTGGGTTGCGCCGGGCGGGATGGTTACCGTTTGGCGCTGGACGGTTTCGCCGGCTACTTCGAGGATTAGCTGGTACTCCGCGGTGATGGTTCCGGGGTTGGTTACGGGGAACCTTACCAGTATTCCGCTGCCCGGTTCGGGGCTGTCGTTGCTGAAGGTTATATCTCCGATGATGGCCGGCTGCTGGATAGCGGCGGCTACCGGGGGCGGCGGCGGCGGGGCCGCTGTTGGCGGGGCGGCCGGCGTTGGCGTGGGGGATGCGGCCGGCGGCGGCGCTGGCGTGGGTGTGGGGGCCGGCGTGGGCGTGGGCCGCTCGGGGGCCGGCGTGGGCGTTACCGGCGTCGGGGTTGGCGCCGGTGCGGCCGGAGTTGGCGTGGGCGTAGGCGTTGGGGCCGGCGTGGCTGTCGGGGCCGGTGCACCGCCGCCGAAGCTGCCACCGCCAGCGCCGCCACCGCCGCCGCCACCGCCATCGGACGGAGGCAACGGCTCAGCGATGGGTTGGGCGAGGCGGCCGGCGATGTAGGGGGAGAAGTCGGTTGCGGTGCCGCAGACTTGGCTGCCGATTTGCCGGGAGCCCGACACGAGCCGCCAGCGGCTGCCATCGTAGTGCAGCATCCGGGGGCCGCCGGGGCCGCCGGCCTGGGGCAGGGGCAGGCAGACTTGCAGGCCGACTGTTGGCACCGGCGTTACGGTGATGTCCACCAGTGTATCCGGGTCCAGGGTGTAGCCGGGATGTGTGATTGGGGGGGCGGGCGCCGCGATGCCGATGGTTATGGTGGTGCTCGAGGCCAGGCCCACGCCGCCTACTGACCGGATGATTACGCCCTCGGGGACGCCGGCGTCGGTGGTTATCGTGTGCGTCGTTGAGGCGTCAACGGCGTACCTTGCGGTGTTGCCGGGCGTCGGCGCCAGGAATTCGATGGGAGTCGTCGTGGCGCCGCCGCCGGGGGGAACCGGCTCCAGGAACAGCAGGGGCAGCGGCGTGGCCGGGCTGGCGATGCCCCGGATGGTGGGCGTGTGCGTTATCCCGAACGCGTTGTGCACCGCGTCGCTGTCGGTGGTACTGGTTACCGTTACCGGCCGGGCAGTGCCAAAGTTGGCAGTGGTGAAGCTCAGGGAGTTCGGTGAAACGGTGACGCCGGCGTTGCTGCTGGCGATGGCGACGGTGGTAGTAGCCGCCGGCTCAGACGCCAGTCGCACGGTGTAGTCGTCGGTGGAGTTCTCATTCAGGGACGGCAGGCTGGCCGGGGTCAAAGTGATGACCGGCGCGGTGGTGTCCCGCGCGATTACGGATACCGTAGCGGCTGCGGTGGCCAGGTAGCCGCCGGCGCTGGGCGTGTGCGTTAGCGTGTCGATGTCGTCGATAATGTTGACGTCGGCTACCGCTTTGACGGTTACCGTCTGCTCCCTATCCCAGGTGCTGGTGTTAAAGGTCAGGGATGCCGGGGTTGCGGCGGCTTTGCCGGTGCTGGTGATGGTTACGGTTACTGCCGCATTGGGCCGGTGGCTCAGCTTGACGGTGTAGGTCTGGCCGGTGGTTTCGCCCTCAATTACGGTGCGGGAGGTTTCGGACAGGATTAGGCTGCCGGTGTCGTCGTCCGTAACCGTTACGGACAGGGATGAGTTGGGGAGGGCGTTGTAGTTGCTATCCGTGCTGGATGGGTTGTGGGTAATCGTGAAGTTGTTGGCGATGAGGTTATCGTCCGCATCCGCTTTTACCGTTATCGTCTTTGCCGCGTAGTTCGCGTTGGTGAAAGTCAGCGTTTCGCTACTGGTGAAATCGGTAGCGTCGTCGGGGCCGTCGATGGTCAGGCCGGCGGGCGCGGTTACGGCTACGGTTACGTCAGCCGAGGGTTGGGTGGTCAGGCTTACGGTGTAGCTCTCGCCGGCGCTGTCCTCCTCGGTTACGGTCAGCACGGTTGGAGTTAGCAGGAGGGCGGGCGTGTCGTTGTCAGTAACGTTCACGGTGAGGGTTGCGTCGCTGACGCTTTCGTAGCCGCTGAGCGAGCCGCTGCCGGCGTGGGTTAGCGTGACGGTTTCGTGGTCGGGGCCGGGGTCGTTGGGCGCCCGGAGCGTTACCATCTGCGCCGCGGTGGCCCCGGTGGCGAAAGTCAGCGTGCGGCTGCTGCTGAAATTGGCGTCGTTGTAAGCGCTGCTGCCATCGTGGATTTCCACGGCGGCGTTGCCGCTGGTGATGGTGACGGTTACGGGAGCCAGCGGCGCGTTGCTCAGGCCCACGCCGTAAGTGACGTTGCCGCCCTCCTCGTTGATGCCCAGCGCGCCGCTGATGGCCGCGCCGCTTTGGGTCAGCACGATACTCGGCGTGGTGGTGTCGGTTACCGTTACGGACAGCTCGGCGTCGGCGGCGCTGGCGAACAGGCTGTCGGCGGCCGTCGTGTTGCTGGCGGCGTGGGTCAGGGTGTTGTTGAGGTCGTTAGACAGGTCGTTGTCGGGCAAGCCCTGCACCCTTACCGTTTTCCTACTGTTCCAGTCCCCGGTCGAGAAACGCAGCGTCGCGCTGTCGCCGAAAGTGCCGTCGGTTGCGATTTCCACGTCGTCGGTTGCGCTGCTGGTGATGGTGATGGTTACGCCGGCGGCCGGGCGGTTGCTCAGCCAGACGGTGTAGGTGGTGTTGCCGCCCTCGTCCACCGACAGGGTGCCGGTTTCGGAGATGATGATGGTTGGCGTGTCGTTGTCCGTAATCGTTACGGGCAGGGACTTGCTGAGGCCGTGGTAGTCGCTGGCCGTGCTGCCGGCGTTGCGGGCGGCGTGGGACAGGGTGCCGCTGCCGACAGCCAGGTCGTCGTCGGCCGTGGCGCGTATCGTTACCGTTTGCGGCGAGTTCCAGTTAGTCGTTGAGAAGTTCAGCGTGCGGCTGCTGCCGTAGGTGCCGCTGCCGTTATCGATTTCCAGGCCGGCCCTCGCGCTGACGGTTACGTTCACCGCCGCCCTGGGTTCAGTGTTCAGGCGTATGCGATAGGATTGGGTGCCCTCCTCGGTTACGGTTAGGGAGGTAGTGGCGGTGTCGTCGGTGGGGTGCCACAGCAGGATTTCCGGGTCGTCGTCGTCGTCAACGTTCACGGTCAGGGTTACGTCGCTGATGCCGGCGTAGCCGCTGGTCATGCCGCTCGTTGCGTCGGCGGCGGCGTGGGTGAGGGTGACGCTTTCGTTGGTGGAGTTGTCGTCGGCCAGCGCCTTGACGGTTATCGGTTGCGCCGTTGACCAGTTCGTGGTGGTGAAAGTCAGCGCATCGCTGCTGCCGAAAGTGCCATCGCCATCGTCGACGGTTACGGCGACGTTGCCGCTGGTGACGGTTACGGTTACCGAATCCAGAGGCCGGTTGCTCAACGCCACGTCGTAGGTGACGTTGCTGCCCTCCTCGTCGACGGCCAGCGCGGTTATGGTGTCGCCGCCGGAATCGGTCAGGACGACGGTGGGCGTGGTGGTGTCGGTTACGGTTACGTCCAGGGTGTTGCTGACGCTGGCGTAGTCGCTGGTTACGCCCGTTGCGGCATCGGCGGCAACGTGGGTAATGGTGGTGGTGTCGTTGCCCAGGTCGTTGTCGTTGGCCGCGCGCGCCCGGATTGTCTGCGCCGTCTGCCAGTTACCGGGAGTGAAACGCAGCGTTTCGGTGGTGTCAAAGTCGTTGCCGCTGGCGTTGTCGATGGTTACGTCGTCGGTTGCGGTCAGGGTGACGTCCACGTTGGCGGTGGGCTGGTGGCTCAGTTCTACGGTGTAGTTGACGGTGGAGCCGCCCTCGCTGAGGGCCAGCGTGGTCAGGGCCGAGCCGCCTTGCTCCAGGACGATGCTGCCGGTGTCGTCGTCGGTAATCGTTACGTTCAGGGTTTTGTTGTCGAGGACGTTGTAGTCGTTGTCCGTGCTGGACGGGTTGTGGGTAATCGTGGGGGTGTCGTCCTTGAGGTCGTTGTCCCCCGTTGCGTTCACCCGGATGGTCTGCGCCGTCTCCCAGTTGCCGGTAGCGCCGCCGGTAAAGGTCAGCGTTTCGCTGGAACCGAAGTCGTTTCCGGTGTTGTTGTCGATTTCCAAATCGCCCGATGCGGTTACGGTTACGGTTACGTCGGCAGTGGGCTGGGTAGCCAGTACCACCGTGTAGGTTGCGGGGCTGGTGTTTTCCTCGGCTACGGTTAGCGCGGAAACTGACAGCGCGATGTTGGGCGAGTCGTCGTCGCTTACGGTTATGGACAGGTCTTTGCTGACGCCGCCGTAGCCGTTGTTCGTGCCGCCGCTGGCGGTGTGGGTCAGCGTGACGCTTTCGTTGTCCGGGTCGTTGTCCGCCGGCGCCTTGATGGTAACCGTTTGCGGCGTTGCATAGTTCGTCGAGTTGAAAGTCAGCAACGCTTCGCTGTTGGTGAAATCGGAATTGCCGTCGGGGCCGTCGATGGTCACGGCGTCGTTGTCGTCGGTGGTGACGGTTATGGTTACGTCGGCCAGCGGCGCCTCGCTGAGCGCTACCTGATAGGTGGTGTCGGTGGCGTGTTCCTCGTTGATGGTCAGCGAGGTTATGGCCGCGCTGTTTTGCGTGAGCAGGATGTCGCCGGTGTCGTCGTCGTCAACGGTAAAGGTCAGCGTGACGGCGGGCGCGGAGGTGAACAGGCTGTCCTGGCTGGACACCGTATTGCTGGCGGTGTGCGTTAGCGTGTTGCCCGTGCTGTCGGACAGGTCGGCGTCGCTGAGGCCCCGCACCGTTACCGTTTGCGGCGTCTGCCAGCTGGAGGCGGAGTTCGTAAAGAACAGCGTTTCGCTGTTGCTGAACGTTGCGCCGTTGTCGGGGCCGTCGATTTCTACGCCATCGGATGCGCCGCTGGCGATGGTTACGGTTACGCCGTGGGCCGGCTGGTGGCTGAGCCGGACGGTGTAGGTTTCCGTGTCGCCTTCCATAACCGTCAGGGTGCTGGTGGCTACGATGATGGTTGGGTTGTCGTTGTCCTCAACGGTTACGGCCAGGTCTTTGCTGAGGCCGGCGTAGAGGCTGGCGGTGCTCGTGGCGTCGGCAGCGACGTGGCTAATCTGATGGGTGTCGTGGGAGAGGTTGTCGTCGGCCGCCGCTCTGACCGCGATAGTCTGCCCCGTTTCCCAGTTGATGGTAGTGAAGTCCAGCGTAACGCTGCTGGTGAAATTAGTACCGGCGGCGGGGCCGTCGATAGTCAGGCCGTCGGGCGCGGTTACGGTTACGGTTACGTCGGCGTTGGGTTGGGTTTGCAAGGCTACGTCGTAGGTGCCGCCAGAGGTGTTCTCCTCGGTTACGGTTAGCTCGCTTATTACCAGGGCGATGCCCGGCGTGTCGTTGTCGGCGACGTTCACGGTCAGGGACTTGCTGACGCCGACGTAGCCGTTGTTCGTGCCGCCGGCGACGTGGGTGATGGTGACCCTTTCGCTGATGGAGTTGCCGTCATGGGGCGCGCGGATGGTTACCTCCTGCGCCGTCGTGACCCCGGAGGCAAAGGTGAGCGTGCGGCTGCCGCTGAAATCGGCGTCGTTGAAATCGGAGCCGCCGTCGTGGATTTGCAAGGCGTCGGCGTCGCCGCTGGTTATGGTTACGGTTACCTGGGCCAGCGGCGCCTCGCTCAGCCCTACGCTGTAGGTAGTGTTGCTGGCCTCCTCGTTGATGGCCAGCGTGTTGGCGGCTATGGCCGAGCCGCTTTGCGTCAGCTCAATATCGCCGGTGTCGTTGTCGGCGATGGATACGGACAGGGATACGTCCTCGAGGGCGTTGTAGTTGGCGTCGCCGGTGCTGGCGATGGCGTGGGTAATCGTGCTGGTTTCGGCCTCCAGGTTGCTGTCGTCCCCGGCTTGCACCCGGATGGTTTGCGGCGTGTTCCAGTTGCCGCTGCCGCCGCCGGTAAAGGTCAGCGTTTCGCTGGTGCTGAAATCGGTGCCGGTATTGTCGTCAATGGTTACGGCGCCGGCGGAGGTTACGGTTACGGTTACGCTGGCCGCCGGCTGGTGGCTCAGCTTTACGGTGTAGTTGACGGCGGCGGCCTGCTCGGTGAGGGCCAGCGTGCCGGTTTCGGACAGGATGATGCTGGCGGTGTCGTTGTCCTCAACGGTTACGGTGAGGGTTGCGCTCAGGCCGGCGGCGCGGGCGTAGTCGGTGTCGGTGCTGTCGGTGCTGTGGGCAATCGTGATGGTGGTATCGGTGAGGTCGACGTCCTCGGCGGCCTGCACGGTTACCGTTTGCAGGTCATCCCAATCAGAGGCCGGGAAAGTCAGCGTTCCACTGTTGGCGAAAGTGCCGCCGCCGTCGTCAACTTGCAGGCCGGCGGACGGGGTGATGGTTACGGTTACGCTCTGCGTGGGCTGGCTGGCCAAGCGCACCCGGTAGGTGGCGGTAGCCTCCTCGGTTACGGTTAGCGTGGTGGTGGCGGTAAGATCGGTGGCGTGGTACAGCGCGATGGCCGGGTCGTCGTCGTCGTCAACGGCTACGGTCAGGTCCTGGCTGGCGATGGTCTCGTAGCCGCCGCTGCCGGCGCCGTCGGGGTTGTGGCTGATGGTGACGCTTTCGTTATCGTCGTCGTTGTCGTGGGGCGCCTTGACGGTTACCGGCTGCGCCGCAGTGGCCCCAATGGCGAAATTCAGCGTGCGGCTGGTGCCAAAAGTGCCGCCATCGTCAATTTGCACGGCGTCGGCATCGCCGCTGGTGATGACTACGGTTACGGCGGCCAGCGGCGGGTTGCTCAGCCCGACATTGTAAGTGACGTTGCCGGCGTCCTCGGTTACGTCCAGCGTGGTTATGGCGTCGCCGCCGGAATCGGTCAGGACGACGGTGGGCGTGGTGGAGTCGGTTTCGGTTACGTCCAGGGTCTTTCTGACGCCGGCGTAGCCGCTGACGCTGCCCACCGTTGCGTCCGAGGCGACGTGGGTAATGGTGGTGTCGTCGTCGGACAGGTCGGGGTCGGTGGCCGCGCGCGCCCGGATGGTCTGCGGATCGTCCCAGGTGTTGGCGGTAAAGGTTAGCGTTTCGGTGGTGTCAAAATCGGTGCCGCTGTTGTCGTCGATGGTTACGTCGTCGGTTGCGGTAACGAGCACGGTCACGTTAGCCGACGGCTGATTGCTCAGCTCTACGGTGTAGCTGCTGGCGGCGGCGGCCTCGGTGAGGGACAGCGCGGTTATCTCCGAGCCGCTTTGCTTGATGATGATGGCGGCGTCGTCGTTGTCCTTAACGGTTACGGTCAGGGTTACGTTGCTGACGGCGTTGTAGGCGGTGTCCGAGATGCTGGCGATGTCGTGGGTAAGCGCCGGGGTTTCGTCGGCCAGGTTGTCGTCGGCCAGCGCGTTCACCCGGACGGTTTGCGCCGTGTTCCAGTTCATGACCGTGAAAGTCAGCGTTTCGGTGGTGCCAAAGTCATTGTCATTGTTGTCGTCGATTTCCAGGTTGGTTCCGGCGGTTATCGTTACGGTTACGGCGGCGGAGGGTTGGGTTTGCAGGCGCACGCGGTAGCTGGCGCTGCCCTCCTCGGCTACGGTCAGCGTGGAGCTGGCGGTATCGGCCGCGGCCTCCCACAGCAGGATGCCGGGCAGGTCGTCGTCCATAACGGTTACGGGCAGGGTTACGGCGGTGATGCCCGCGTAGCCGCTTTCCGAGCCGGACGTGGTGTCGGTGGGAGTGTGCGTCAGGGTGGGGCTTTCGTTATCGTCGTCGTTGTCCTGCGGCGCCCGGACGGTTACCGTCTGCGCCGTATTCCAGTTGCTGACGGTGAACAGCACCGTTTCGCTGTCGCTGAAGTCGCTGCCGGAGTCAGGGCCCTCAATGATTGCGGCGTCGCTATCGTTGCTGGTGACGGTTACGGTTACCGGGTGCAGGGGCTGATGGCTCAGCTCCACCTTATATTCAACGTCGTTGCCCTCAGTTACGGTCAGCTCGGTGATGGCGTTGCCGGTGGTGGCATGGGTCAGCTTGATGGTGGGCGTGTCGGTGTCGGTTTCGGTTAGCGACAGGGCTTTGCTGATGCCGGCGTAGCCGCTGGCCACGCCCGTTGCGGCGTTGCTGGCGACGTGGTTGATGCTGCCGCTGTCGTCGGCCAGGTTGAAGTCGTCCCCCGCCTGCACCCGTACCGGCTGCGCCACATTCCAGTTGGTGGTAGTAAAGGTCAGCGTTTCGCCGGTGGCGGCGAAAGTATTGTCGTTGTTGGTGTCGATGGTCACGTTGCCGCTGGTCCGGTTAAAGGTGACGGTTACGTCGGCCAACGGCTTATGGCTCAGGGCTACTTTGTAGGTGATGGGGGCCGCGCCCTCGTCAATGGTTAGCGCGGTTAGCGGGTCGTTGCTGCTGTCGGTCAGCACGATGCTGCCGGTGTCGTTATCCTTAACGGTTACGGTCAGGGATACGTCGCTGAGGCTGCCGTAGTTGGTATCCGTGCTGGTGACGGCGTGGGTAATCGCCGGGGTTTCGTCGGCCAGGTTGTTGTCGGCCGCCGCTCTTACCGTGATGGTCTGCGGCGTATTCCAGTTGCCGGAGCTGCCGGACGTGAAAGTCAGCTCTTCGGTGGTTCCGAAAGTGCCGTCGCCGTCGTCAATAGTCAAGTCGCCGGCGGCGGTTACGTCGATGGTTACGTCGGCGGAGGGTTGGGTTTGCAGGCGCACGCGGTAGCTGGCGCTGCCCTCCTCGGCTACGGTCAGCGTGGAGCTGGCGCTATCGTCCGTTGCCTCCCACAGCAGCACGGCCGGCGTGTCGTTGTCGTTGACGGTTACGTCCAGGGTAGCGCGGGCGTTGTTGTAGCCGTGGCCCGTGCCGACGGCGGCATGGGTGAGGGTGGAGCTTCCGGGGATGCCGTCGTGGTCATGCGGCGCCCGGATGGTTACATCCTGCGCCGTAGTGACGCCGGCGTCAAAAGTCAGCGTGCGGCTGCTGCCGAAATCGGCGTCGGTGGAAGTACTGCCGCCGTCGTGGATTCTAACGGCGTCGGCATCGCTGCTGGTAATGGTGATGCTTACGTCGGCCAGCGGGGCCTGGGCCAGGGACACCTGGTAAGTAGTGTCGCTGGCCTCCTCGTCGATGGTTAGCGTGGCTATGTCGGCGCCACTTTGCCGCAGCAGGATGTCGCCGCTGTCGTTGTCCTCCACGGTTACCGTCAGGGCGGTGGTGCTGGCGCTTTCGTAGCCGCTGCCGACGCCGCTGGCGGTGTGGGTCAGGATGGCGGTGTCGTTGCCCAGGTCGTCGTCGTCCTCGGCCGTTTGGACCGTTACCGTCTTGCCGGTATTCCAGTCCGCATCAAAGGTGAGCGTTTCGCTGTCGCTGAAAGTGCTGCCGTCGGTGGCGATGGTTACGTCGTCGTCGGCGGGGCTGGTGATGGTTACGGTTACTTCGGCGGACGGTTCGTTGCTCAGCTTGACGGTGTAGGTGTCGCTGCCGCCCTCGGTAATCATCAGGGTGGTGGTGGCCAGCACGATGGCGGCGGTGTCGCTGTCGGTTACGTTGACGGCGAGGGATTCGTCGCCGACGGCGTTGTAGGCGGTGTCCGTGCTGGTGACGACGTGGGTAATCGCCGTGGTTTCGTGGACCACGTTGTCGTCGGCCAGCGCGTTGACCCGGATGGTTTGCGCCGTGTTCCAGTCCATGGACGTGAAAGTGAGCGTTTCGCTGCCGCCAAAATCGTCGCCGGCGCTGTCGTCGATTTCCAGGTTGGTGCCGGCGGTTACGGTTACGATTACGTCGGCTCCGGGCTTGGTGTCCAGCACGACGGTGTAGGTTACGGGGCTGGCGTTTTCCTCGCGTACGGCCAGTGCGGTGGTTACGGACAGCGTGATGCCGGGTACGTCGTTGTCGGTTACCCTGACGAGCTGGTCTTTGGTCACGCCGTCATAGCCGCTGGCCGTGGACGTTGCGTCGGCGGCGGTGTGCGTCAGGGAGAAAGTGGCGCCGTCGTCGTCGTCGTCGGCTTTCGCCCGCAGGGTTATCGTCTTTTTCCCATGGTCCGTGGGGGTGAAGTTTATCGTTTCGCTGCTGCTGAACGTTAGGCCGGCGTCGGGGCCGTCGATTTCCAGGACGTCGGTGTAGTCGCTGGGGACGGCTACGGTTACGGTTACGTTGGCCAGCGGGGTCTGCACCAGCTCCACGTCATAAGTTACGGTGCCGCTGTGTTCCTCGGTTACGCCCAGCTCGACTACCGAGCCGCCCGAGGTTACGCGGATTTCGCCCTGGTCGTCGTCCGCAACGGTTACGGCCAGGTCTTTGCTGACGCCGGCGTAGCCGCTGGCCATGCCGCTCGTTGCGTCGGCGGCGGCGTGGGTAATGGTGAGGGTGTCGTCGAACAGGTCGCTGTCGGAGGCGGCTTGCGCCCGGATGATTTGCGGCCCATAGCTGCCGGCGGTAAAGGTCAGCGTTTCGCTGACGGTGAGCGTGGTGGGGACGTCGGGGCCGTCGATGGTTACGTCGCCGGCGGCGGTTACGGTTACCTCCACGTCGTGGGACGGCTCGTGGCTCAGCTCTACGGTGTACTCGGCGGCGGCGGCGCCCTCGATTAGGGACAGCGTGCTGGTAGCGGTGCCGTTCTGCTTCAGGATGATGGCGGCGGCGTTGGTGTCGTCGTCCTCAACGGTTACGGTCAGGGATACGTCGCTGAGGCCGGTGTAGGCGGGGTCAGTGCTGGTGACGGCGTGGGTAATCGTGAGGGTTTCGTTAGCCAGGTTGACGTCGGCCGCCGCTCTGACCCGTATCGTCTGCGCCGTTTCCCAGTTGCCGCCGCTGCCGCCGGTAAAGGTCAGCGTTTTGGTAGTGGCAAAGTCGTTGCCGGTGCTGTCGTCGATGGTCAAGTCGCCGGATGCGGTTACGGTTACGGTTACGTCGGCGGTGGGTTGGGTTTGCAGGCGCACGCGGTAGCTGCCGCTGCCCTCCTCGGCTACGGTCAGCGTGGAGCTGGCGGTCTCGGCCGCCGCCTCCCACAGCAGGACGGCCGGCGTGTCGTCGTCGGTGACGGTTACGGACAGGGTAGTGCTGGCGTTGTTGTAGCCGTGGCCCGTGCCGGCGGCGGTGTGGGTGAGCGTGGCGCTGCCTTCGTTGCCGTCGCTGTCATGCGGCGCCCGGATGGTTACCGTCTGCGCCGTAGTGGTGCCGGCGGCAAAAGTCAGCGTGTGGCTGCTGCCGAAGTCGGAGTCAGTGAAAGTGCTGCTGCCGTCGTGGATTCTAACGGCGTCGGCATCGCTGCTGGTGATGGTGATGCTTACGCTGGCCAGCGGGGGCTGGTCCAGGGACACCTGGTACTCAGTGTCGCTGCTGGCCTCCTCGGTGATGGTTAGCGCGGTGATGTCGCTGCCGCTTTGCCGCAGCAGGATGGCGCCGGTGTCGTTGTCGATGACGGTTACGGTCAGGTCGGCCGTAGCGTCCGCAAAGCCGCTGCCGGCGCCGCTGGCGGTGTGCGTCAGGGTGAGGCTTTCGTTGGCCAGGTTGGCATCGCCGCCCGCCTTGACGGTTACCGTCTGCCCCGTCGTGTAGTCAGCGTCGGTAAAGCGCAGCGTTGCGCTGTCGCTGAAAGTGCCGTCGGTGGCGATGGTTACGTCGTCGTCGGCGGGGCTGGTGATGGCTACGGTTACCGTCGTCCCCGCTTTGGGCGCGCCGCCCAGCCGCACGGTGTAATTTGCGCCGGCGCTGTCCTCCTCCGTCACGTCCAGCGCGTCGGTGGAGAACAGGATGGTGTTCCGGCCCTGCCGCAGCACGTCCATGCCGTCGTACTTCAATGCCGGGTACTGCGAGTTGAGGCCAAAGTCCCAGGGGTCGTCGATGTTGCCAGTGTCGGTAACGTCCACGTTCCACATGGCGTAGATGTCGCCGTAGGCGGTGGGGGTTTGCAGTTCGCTGGTAGTCTTGCCCACGCCGTAGCTGCTGGCCCCGGCGGCGATGCCGCTCTTTTCGGTGTCCCAATAGCTGTTGACCGTAGGGATCGACATGAATACCGAACGCCCGGCCAGCCCGCCCACGTTGGCGCCAATGCCGGACGTAACCGCTCCCGTTGCATAAGACGCCGTTGCGACGGCTGAGCCGGCGCCGGTGGCGCCCGACAGACCGACCAGGCCGCCGGTGTCAGAGTCGTTGCCGGCGCCGCCGGCTACCGCGCCGGTGGCATAGCTGGCCGTCACCACGGCGGAGTATCCGACCAGGCCGCCGGCGCGCACGTTCGTAGCAGTATTGGGGGCGGTTACCGACACGCCGGCATAGCTGCCCCGCACCGCGCCGCTGGTCTCGCCCACCAGCCCGCCGATGGATTGGGCGTCGCTGCCGGTATCGGTGGCCGTCACGCTGCCCGTGGCCCAGCTGGAGGTTACCGTCCCATCCTCGTCCAGGAAGCCGACCAGCGCGCCGGCCAGGAGTCCGGCGGCGGCCGCGCTAATGCTGACGTCGGGCAGGCCCACGCGGGAGATGGCGCCGCTGGCCTCGCCAAACAGCCCCACCCGCCCAACGCTGGCGGCCGCGTTGACCGTGAGGTTGGCGATGGTGCGGTGGTTGCCGTTGAAAGTAGCGGTGTACGGCGCGGCGGCGGTGCCGATGGGCGTCCAGTTGGGATACGCGTCGCTGCTGTTCACCTCGCCGTCGTCGTTGCTGTCAAAGTCCAGGTCGGCCAGCAGCTCGTAGCCCGCGCACCCGTCCGGGCAGCCCATGCCGGCGGACAGGCCGGGGAACGCCGTTGCGTACCGGGCGCTGGCGCTCCCCTTGGCCCACCCGGCGCCATCGCCGTTCAAGTCATAGCGGATAGCGTCCAGCTGGGCCAGCGTCGTAACGTCAATCAGATTGTCGTTGTCGTCGTCGTAATCCTTGCCAACGTTGCTGTACTGCCGTTCGATGGCGATGACGTCCCGGTCGAATTGCAGGATGGGGTACTGGCTGGCCGTGCCAAAGTGCCAGGGGTCGTCGTTGCCGCTTTCCCCGTCAACGTTCACGTCCCAGCCGGAGTAGATGCCGGTGGTGCCGGTGGGTGTTTGCAGGGCAGTAGTAGTCTGGCCCACCCCGGCCGGGCTGTTAGCATCATCGGCAACACCGCTGGCGGTAACATCCCAATAGCTGTTGGTGATGGTGGCGGTGCCCGCACTGCCGACCAAGCCGCCCACGTTGGCGCCGGTGCCGCCGCCGGTTACCGCTCCCGTAGCGTAAGACGCGATGATGCTGGCGGTGCTGGAGCGGAACTGGCCGACCAGGCCGCCGACATGGGAGCCACTGCCCGTGCCGCCGGATACCGCGCCGGTGGCATAGCTGGCGGTGACTGTGCTAGTGCTGAACAGCGCTCCGGCCAGGCCGCCGGCGCTCACTCCCGTGGCCGTATTGGGTGCAGTTACCGATGCCCCGGAATAGCTGGCCCGCACCGGCCGCTCGCTATGGCCCAACAGCCCGCCGATGAACTTGGCGCCGCCGGTGTCGGTGGATTCCACGCTGCCGGTGGCCCAGCTGGAAGTTACCGTCCCATTGCCGATCACGTTGCCGGCCAGCGGCCCCATCAGGAGAGTGCCGCTATACGACGAGCTGATGCTGGCGTCCGGCAGGCCCACCCCGGAAACGCTGCCGCCGATATTGCCAAACAGCCCCAGCCGCAGGGCGCCCGAGCCCGACGTGTTGTTGATGGTCAGGTTGGCGATGGTATGTCCGTTGCCCTCGAAATCGCCGGTGAACGACGAGCTAACACTGCCGATGGGCGCCCAGTTGGGGTAAGTGTCGCTGCTGTCCACGCCGCCGCTGTCGTCGGTGTCAAAGTCCAGGTCGGCCATCAGCTCGTAGCCGGTGCAGACGGGCTGGTCGGCAGTGTTGGCGTCGTTGTCGTGGTCAACGGCCGCGCAGCCCATCCCGGCGGCCGGGTAGTAGAAGGCGCTGGCGTAGTTGGCGGCATCGCCGGAGCTCACCGCCCCATCGCCGTCCAGGTCGTAGCGGACGGCGTTCAGCTGCGCCAGGGTGGTAATGTCAATCAGCCCGTCGTCGTCGGCATCGTAGTCGTTGGCGGGTATGCTGATGGTGACGGTGTAGGTGGTGGTGGAGCCGTCCGGGGCGGTGGCGGTAACGGTAATCACCGTGTTGGGGCTGCCCAGGGTAACCTGATAGCCGGCGGCAACGGCGTCGGCGTCGGTGGTAACGGCGGCCCCGCTGCCGATGACCGCGCTGATGGATACGTCGGTGGTGGTAGCCGTAACCCCGGCAACGGTGAGCGCGGCGGGGTTGGAGTCCGGCAGCGTTGCGGTGTACTCAATGACGCTCGCGCTAAAGTCCGGCGCCAGCGTAGCCGGGGCCACCGTGAGCGACGAAAGCTCGTCGTTGGTGCCAATATCCGGCTGGCGGGCGAACTGGGCCGCCGCCGAATGTCCGCCGTAGCGCAGGGCCGGGTACTGCATCCCGGTGCCAAAGTCCCAGGGGTTGTCCAGCCCGGTGGTCGGCGTGCCGGTGCCGGTATCGCCGTCAATGTTCAGATTCCAGTTGGCGTAGATGCCGGCATAGCCGCCGGCGTTGGTGGGCGTGCGGAGTTCGTAAGTCGCTTTGCCGCCGGCGGTGGTGCGTGGGAAGCCGAATTCGGTAGCCTGCCCGGTGCGGACGGTATCCCAATAGCTGTTGGTGGTTGCCTGCGCGGGGGAATTGCTGCCGGTGAATCCCGACAGGCCGCCGGTGGAGGCCCGGGTGCCGGTGAGGGGCTGGCGCTCTACCGAACCCATGGCGTAGCTGGCGATAATGCGGCCGGCGTGGATGCCGGCGATGCCGCCGGTAGCATAGCCGGTGCCGCCAAAGATGCTGCCCGTGTACGTGTTGTTGACCCGGATGTCGGTATAGCTGGCGGTGATGCTGGCGTTGGGTTGGTTAATGCCCACCAGCCCGCCAATATAGCTGTGGCCTTCGACCAGGCCGCCCTGGACGTAGGAGGCGACGATGCTGCCGCCGCTGGCCAGCCGGCCGACCAGCGTGCCAACGACGGTCTCGCCTTTGACCTCCGCGTTAACCAGCGCAACCTGCTCAATGCGGCCCGATGCGTCTCCAAACAGGCCGATGTAAGAGTCGGCGTCGGAACTGTCGCTGCCGGTGCGGTCAATTTGCAGGTTGGAAATGGCGAATCCGTTGCCGTTGAAAGCGCCCGTGTACGTCTCCGACGGGGCGGTAGCAAACCGGCCGGTAACCCCTCCGATGGGCGCCCACCCCTCGCCGTCGTTGTAATAAGTATCGTCGGTGCGGATGTTGGCCTCGCCGGTGTTGAAGTCCAGCGCGTTCCGCAGTTCGTAGCCGGTGCAGGTTGCCGAGGGGCAGCCCATCCCGGCCATCGGGTAGGGGTAGGCGGCGGCGTAGGCGGCCGCATCGCCGGCGTTCGCCGTGCCATCGCCGTTCAAGTCGTAGCGAATGGCGTTCAGCCGCTCCAGCGTGGTGACGTCAATCAGGCCGTTGTTGTTGGTATCGTAGTCGTGGGTCGGCACCGTTATGGACACGGTGTAGGTTTGGGGCGAGCCGTCCTCGGCCATGACGGTAATGGTGATGACGGTCAGGGGGCCGACGAGCGTTACCTGGTGGCCGTCGGCGCTGGTGTCGGCGTCGGCGGTGACGGGGCTGCCGCTGCCGGCGACGGCGCTGTACGACACGCCACGGGCGGTCGCGGCCGTCGTCGTCGCGGTCACGGTAGCCGTCAGGGGGGTTGCGCCGGGGGGCAGCGTTGCCGTGTAGCTGGCGGTGCCGGCGGCAAAGGTCGTCGTCAGCATCGCCGGGGCCACGCTGAGCCCGGACAGCGTGCCGTCGGTGGAGGGGGTGGGCTGGCCGGTTTTCTGCCCGGCGGCGTCCGCCCCGTCGTACTTCAGCACGGGGTATTCCAGGTTGGTGCCAAAGTCCCACGGGTCATCGCCGCCGGTGGCCAGGTTGTTGTCGCCGTCCGCGTTGTCAACGTCCACGTTCCAGGCGACGTAAAGGCCGGTACTCGTGCTGGCGCCGTAGGCGGTGGGGCTGCGCAGCTCGTAAGTCGTTTTCCCCTCCGGCGCCGCGTCGTCAGCGTCGTCGGGGATGCCGCTGCGGATGGCGTCCCAATAGCTGTTGGTGATGGTGCCCACAAACGCGGAGAGCAGGCCGCTCTGGGTGCTGCCGTTGCCGCCGGTTACCGGCCCGGTGGCGTAAGAGGCCGTGATGGTGGAACCGCCGCCCTCCATAAAGCCGGCCAGGCCGCCGATGCGAGAGCCTGCGCCGCCGCCGGATACCGCGCCGGTGGCGTAGCTGGCGATTACGTCGCTGTTGTTAACGATCCCAACCAGGCCGCCGACGTAGATGCCGATGGCGCTGTCGGGGGCGCTTACCGACACGTTGGCCCAGCTGGCGATTACGTCGCTGTTAACCAGCCGGCCCACCAGCCCGCCGAGCTGTTTGATGCTGTTGCTGCCATCGCTGGCGGCCAGCGTGCCGGTGGCCCAGCTGGAGGTTACCGACCCCTGGCTGACCCCGGCCAGCGCGCCGGCCTTGAGGGCGACAGCGGCGCCGGTAATTTTGACGTTTTCCAGGCCCACCCCGGAGATGGCGCCGACGGGCCCGCCGAACAGCCCCACCTCGTCGATGCTGGCCGGGGCGTCGATGGTCAGGTTGGCAATGGTGAAGTTGTTGCCCTTGAATTCCCCGCTGTACTGCGTGCTGCCGGCCCCGATGGGCACCCAGTTCTCGTAGGGCGCGTCGGCAGTGTCATCATCGCCGGTAGTGTCAAAGTCCAGGTTCTGCCGCAGTTCGTAGCCGGTGCAGACGGGCTGGTTGGCGGTATTGGCGTCGTTGTCGTGGTCAACGGCCTGGCAGCCCATCCCGGCCATCGGGTAGGGGTAGGCGGCGGCGTAGGCGGCCGCATCGCCGGCGTTCGTCGTGCCATCGCCGTTCAGGTCGTAGCGAATGGCGTTCAGCTGCTCCACCGTCCGGACGTCAATCAGGCCGTTGTCGTTGTCATCGTAGTCGTTCTCCGGCACCGTTATGGACACCGTGTAGCTTTGCGTCGAGCCGTCCTCGGCCATGACGGTAATGGTGATGTCGGTCATGGGGCCGACGAGCGTTACCTGGTGTCCGTCGGCGCCGGTGTCGGCGTCGGCGGTGACGGGGCTGCCGCCGCCGGCGACGGCGCTGTACGACACGCCACGGGCGGTCATGGCCGTCGTCGTCGCGGTCACGGTAACCGACAGGGCGGTTGACATGGCGGGCAGCGTAGCCGTGTAGCTGTCGGTGCCGGCGGCAAAGGTCTCCACCAGCCTCGCCGGGGCCACGCTGAGCCCGGACAGCGTGCTGTCGGTAGAGATGGTGGGCTGCACGGCTTTCTGCCCGGCGGCGTCCATCCCGTCGTACTGCAACACGGGGTATAGCAGGTTGGTGCCAAAGTCCCAGGGGTCGTCGGTGCCGGTGGTCAGGTCGTTATCGCCGTCGGCGTTGTCAACGTCCACGTTCCAGGCGAAGTAAAGGTCGGTAGTCGTGCTGGCGCCGTAGGCCGTGGGGCCGCGCAGCTGGTAAGTCGCTCTCCCCTCCGGCGCGTCGTCGTCAGAGTCGTCGGCGATGCCGCTGCGGATGGAGTCCCAATAGCTGTTGGCGATGGTGGGGGTGTTGATCAACGTGTTGAACAGGCCGCTCACGCTGCTGCCATCTTGGCCGGTAACCGGCCCGGTGGCGTAAGAGGCCGTGATGGTGGAGCCGTTGCCGGTCACAGCGCCGACCAGCCCGCCGGTGCGAGAGGGGCCGCCTTCGCCGCCGGATACCGCGCCGAGGGCGTAGCTGGCGATTACGTCGCCGGAATCGAGCAAACCAATCAGGCCGCCGGCGGAGACAAAGGACGTGGGGGCGGTTACCGCCACGTTGGCCCAGCTGGCGCGCACGTAGTCGCCGCTAGAGACCATCCAGCCCACCAGCCCGCCGACATATTTGAAGCCGCCGAGCCCGCTATTGCGGGCTTCCAGCGTTCCGGTGGCCCAGCTGGACGTTACCGACCCCGAAAGGACGCCGGCCAGCGCGCCGGCATTGAGGGCGACAGCGGCGCCGGTAATTTTGACGTTGGGCAGGCCCACTCCGGAGATGGCCCCGCCGGCCCCGCCGAACAGCCCCATCTCGCGGATGCTGGCCGGGGCGTTGATGGTCAGGTTGGATATGGTGAAGTTGTTGCCCTTGAATTCGCCGCCGTAGGGCGAGCCGGAGCTCCCGATGGGCGTCCAGTTGGGGTAAGCGTCGCTGCTGTCCACCGCGCCGGTGTTGTCGGTGTCAAAGTCCAGGTTCCGCCGCAGTTCGTAGCCCGTGCAGCCGTCGTCGCAGCCCATCCCCGGAGTCAGGCCGGGGAAAGCCGCCGCGTACTTAATCCGGTTGGCCTCCGCAATGCTGCCCTCGCCGCCCGCAGACAGGTCATAGCGCATGGCGTCCAGCTGGGCCAGCGTAGTGATGTCAATGAGATTGTCGCCATCGTCGTCGTAATTCTTTTTCGTCAGCGTCGGGTTGCGCTGCCAGTCAATGTTAATGACGCTGCGCTGGTGTTTCAGGATGGGGTATTCCGAGGACGTGCCAAAATACCAGGGGTCGTCAATGCCGCTAACGCCATCCACGTTCACGTTCCAGGCGGAGTAAATGCCGGTGGCGCCGTAGGCGGTGGGCGTCTGCAACTCGATGGTGGTTTTGCCCTCCCCGGCCGGGCTGTCAGCATCATCGGCAACGCCGCTGGTGGTAACATCCCAATAGCTGTTCATGATGCTGCCGGCCATATTGCCGGCCAGCCCGCCGCCGTTGACGCCGGTGTTAATACTAACCTGCCCCGTAGCATAAGAGGCCGTGATGCTGGCCGTGTTGGACACCCATCCGACCAGGCCGCCGACGTAAGAGCCGTTTTGGATGCCGCCGGATACCGCGCCGGTGGCATAACTGGCGGTTATCGTGCCGCCGTTCAGCTGCCCCACCAGGCCGCCGGCGTGCACGTCCGAGATTCTTGCGTCGGTCATCACCGACACCCGGGCATAACTGTCCCGCACCGCGCCGCTGGCAATGCCCACCAGCCCGCCGACCTGTTTGCCACTGTTGTCCTCGCTTTTCTCCTCCACTTTGCCGGCCGCCCAGCTGGAGGTTACCGACCCGCCGTCGAGGTATCCGACCAGCGTGCCCACCACGTTGGTGGCGGTGCTTTGGGTGCTTACGTTGGCATTGGGCAGGCCCACCCCGGAAATGGCCCCCGTCATGGTGATATTGTTGCCGCTGTCCCTAGCGACACCAACCGCGCCGAACAGCCCCACCTGCCCGACGTCCTCAGCGACGATGTTCAGCCGGTCAATGGTATGGCCGTTGCCCTTAAAGGTAGCCGTGTACGGCGCACCGGACTTGCCGATGGGCTCCCAGTGCTCGTAGGCGCCGTCCAGGAAGCTGATGACGCCGTCGCCGTTGGTGTCAAAGCTCAGGTCGTTCAGCAGCTCGTAGCCGGTGCAGCCGGTGGACGGGCAGCCCATCCCGGCGGCGGCCCGGGGGAAGGCCATGCTGTACGTAGCCTGATCGGTGCTGTCGTCCGCCACGCCGTTGCCGCCCAGGTCGTAGCGGATGGCGTTCAGCTGGTCCAGCGTCCTGACGTCAATCAGATTGTCGTTGTCGGCGTCGTAGTCGGCGGGGGGAACCGTGATGGTGACGGTGTACGTGGTGCGGGAGCCGTCCGCTGCGGCAACGGTAATCGTAACGGTCGTGGTGGGGCTGCCCAGGGCAACCTGATAGCCGGCGGCAACGGTGTCGGCGTCGCTGGTAACGGCGGCGCCGGAGCCGATGACCGCGCTGATGGACACGCTGGCCATGTCGGTGGGCGTAGCCGTGATGGTAACGCTGCTGAGGTCAGAGTCGGCCCCCAGCGCTGCGGTGTAGGCCAGCGTTGCCGCGTCAAACACCACCGGCCGCAGCGCAACCCCGGTCACGCTGAGCGCGGACAGCGTGCTGTCGGTGGAGGACGGCGACGGCAGGATGGCCCGCTGGGTGCTGGACGCCAGGCCGCCGTACTTCAGGATGGGATATTGGGCGTTCGTGCCAAACTCCCAGGGGTCGTCTCGGCCGGTAGTCAGGGTGTTGTCGTTGTCCGCGTTGTCAAGGTCTAGGTTCCAGAACGCGTAGAGGTCGGCGCTGGAACTGCCGTAGGCGGTGGGCATCCGCAGTTCGTAAGTGGTTTTGCCCTCCGGGGCGGTGTTGTCGGCGTCGTCCGCAATGCCGCTGGTGATGGTGTCCCAATAGCTGCTGCCGACGTTGACGCTGTTGGTCACACTGCCGGTCAGCCCGCCCACGTTGGCGCCGCCGGATGTTACCGTTCCCGTAGCGTAAGACGCCGTGATGCGGGACCCGGCGGCGTTCACCCGTCCGGCCAGCCCGCCCACGTGAGCGCCGGCGCCGGTGCCGCCCGACACCGCGCCGGTAGCGTAGCTGGCGATAACTGAGCCCTGCACCAGTCCGGTCAGGCCGCCGGCGTACACCGACGTGGCCGCGTTATCTACGGTTACCGTCGCCCCGGAATAGCTGGCCAGCACCGTGCCGGCTTGATAGCCCACCAGCCCGCCGATGTATTTAGTGCCGCCGCCGGCGTCGCTGGAAGCTACGCTGCCCGTAGCCCAGACGGACGTTGCCGTTCCGCCGCCCCCCAGCGTGCCGGCCAGCGTGCCGATGGCGGTAGCTTGCGCCCGGGCCCCGGCTATCCGGGCGTTGGGCAGGCCCACGCCGGAGATGGCGCCGCTGACCGTGCCGAACAGGCCCAGGGTGACGACGTTCGCACCGGCGTTGACGTTCAGGTTGGAGATGCTATGCCCGTTGCCCTGGAACGCCCCGCTGAACTGCGCCCCGTCAGTTCCGATGGGCACCCAGTTGTCGTAGGGCGCGTCGGCCTCGTTATCGTCGTTGATGGTGTCAAAGTCCAGGTCGTTCCGCAGTTCGTAGCCGGTACAGCCATTGGGGCAGCCCATCCGGGCGGCGGGCAGCGGGTAGGCGTTGGCGTACAAAACCCCGTTGCTCTCCGCCGTGCCGTCGCCGTTCAGGTCGTAGCGCATCGCGTTCAGCTGATCCAGCGAAATGACGTCAATCAGGTCGTTATTGTTGGTGTCGTAGTCGTTCTCCGGGATGCCGGTGATGGTGACGGTGTAGGACGACCTCGAGCCGTCCTGGGCCCGCCCGGTAACCGTAATGACCGTGCTGGGGCCGCCCAGCACAACCTGATGGCCGGCCGTGCCCGGGTCCGCGTCGGCCGTAACCGCGCTGCCGCCGCCGGCGACGGCGCTGTAAGTCACACTGGCGGCCAGAGTCATGTCCGTCGTCGTCGCCGTCACCGTAACCGTCCGGGCGGCTGAGCCGACTGGCAGCATTGCGGTGTAAGTGTCGGTGCCCGTGGCAAAAGCCGGCACCAGCGGCGTAACCTCCGACACGGCCAGGGCCGACAGGCTGCTGTCGTTAGAGATGTTGGGCTGCCGGCCCTGCTGCGCCGCCACGTCCATCCCGTCAAATTTCAGTACCGGATACTGCGTGTCAGTCCCAAAGTCCCAGGGGTCGTCCCGGCCGGTCGAATCTCCGGTAGCGGCATTGCCGTCAACGTTCACGTTCCAGCTGGCGTAAATGCTGGGCGGCGTGCTGGTCGCAGTACCGTAGGCGGTGGGGCCGCGCAGCTCGTAAGTGGTTTTGCTCCCGCTCCCGCCCCGGCCGCTGGCGATGGAGTCCCAATAGCTGCGGGGGGTTGAGCTGTTCTCGAGGCGCCCCGCCAGACCGCCGATGAGGACCCCCACGCCGACCGTAACCCGCCCCGTAGCATAAGACTCCTCTATGGAGGAATTGACGACCAGATTGCCCACCAGACCGCCGGCGTTAGAGCTGTTGGAAAAGCCGCCGCTGACGCTGCCGGTGGCGTAGCTGGCGATTATCCGTGTTCCGTAGGCCCGCCCCACCAGGCCGCCGAAACTTGCCTGCTGGGCTGAGGAGGCTACGGTTACCGCCACGTCGGCATAGCTGGCGCGTATGGAGCTATTGAAGGAACGCCCCACCAGCCCTCCGGTTTGGGCGCCCCGGTTACTGCCCTCCACGGTGCCGGTGGCCCAGCTGGAAATCACCGTCCCCAGGTTGCGGCCGGCCAGCGTGCCGATGTAGCCAAATTGGGCGCTCCCGGTAACGTTGACGTTTTCCAGTCCTATGCCGGAGAGCGTGCCCTCGGATTGCCCGAACAGCCCCACGCGGTTGCTGTTGCTGGTGATGGTCAGGTTGGAGATGACGTTGTTGTTGCCGTCAAAGGTGGTGGTGAACGGCGCGACGGCGGTGCCGATGGGCGTCCAGTTGGGGTAGTCGTCGTTGCTGTCCACGTCGTTATCGTCGTCAGTGTCAAAGTCCAGGTCATTCAGCAGCTCGTAGCCGGCACAGGTATCCGGGCAGCCCATCCCGGTTACGGCGTTGGGAAAAGCGGCAACGTAATCAGCGTGCGTCGCATCGCCGTTGCCGTCCAGGTCGTGCCGGATGGCGTTCAGCTGATCCAGCGTCTTAACGTCAATCAAGTTGTTGCTGTTGGCATCGTAGTCGATGACCTGGTTGGCGGCCCTTTGCCGGGCGATGGCGTCGGCGTCGCGGTTGTGCTTGAGGACGGGATACTGGCTGTTAGTGCCAAAGTCCCAGGGGTCGTCGTTGCCGGCGCTGGCGTCCAGGTTCAGGTTCCAGCTGGCGTAAATGCTGGGCGGCGTGCTGGTAGCCGTGCCGTAAGCGGTGGGCGTCTGCAACTCGCTGAGCGTCTTGCCCACCCCGGTCGAGCTGTCAGCATCATCGGCAACCGTGCTGGCCGTAACATCCCAATAGCTGTCGGTAATGACGGTATCGCTGTACCCGCTGGCTCCGGGGGTGCTTTGTCGGCCCCGGCTTCCGCCCACCAGGCCGCCCTTTTGGGTGCCGGCGCCGGCGCCGGTTACCCGGCCGTTGGAGTAGCTGGCGATGATTTCAGCGGTGGCAGTGCCGCGCGGGGCGAATCCCGGTCTCGGCTCGGTGCGGTTGGCGTTGTTGTAGCCGACCAGCCCGCCCAGCCGGTTGGCCGCGCCGGTGCCCCCCACTGCGCCGGTAGCGTAGCTGGCCCGGATGCTGGCGGTGGCCCGGCTTTGGGTGAATTCATCCTTGATCAGACCGGCGTAGTTTTCTCCCACCAGCCCGCCGGCGTGGACGTTGGCGCCGGTAACGCTGACCGCGCCGTTGGCGTAGCTGGCGTTAATGCTGCCGGCTGCCTGCACTGGTGGCGCGCTGGCGGTTTCGGCTTCGATCTGCAAATAGCCCACCAGCCCGCCCACTTTGGCACCGGCGCTGGCCGAGCTGACGGCGCCGGTAGCGTGGCTGTCGGATATGCTGCCCAGATAGACGCGGCCCACCAGCCCGCCCACGTTAGTCGTCCCCCCAACCGTGCCGGTAGCATAACTGCCGCTAACGCTGCCGGTATCAAACCTGACGTTAGCGACGTTCACCAGGACTCTTTCCCTCATCAGCAGCCCAACCAGCCCGCCGGCCTCGCCCCCCGACGCGACAACGTTGACGGTAGAGTAGCTGCCGCTGATGGCGCCGGCGCCATTAACCTGCCCCGCCAGCCCGCCGGCCACGTCGCCGCTTACCGTAACCGTGCCGCCTGTGGAGTGGCTGCTGCTGATAGTGCCGCCGTCGGCCTGGCCCACCAGCGCGCCAGTCCGACTGGCGGCGGTTACCGCCACGTCCTCCAGGGCGATGTTCCGCAGGGTAGCGCCGTTAGTCCGCCCAAACAGCCCCACCCCGTCCCCAGTAGGGCGGTTGATGTACAGATTGGAGATGGTGTAGTCGTCGCTGTTGCCGTCAAAGATAGCGGTGAACGTGGTAGTAGCGTTGCCGATGGGTTCCCAGCCCAGAGTGCCGTTGGCATAAGTATCATCGCCACGATTGCCGGCCGTGCCCGTGTCAAAGTCCAGGTCGTCCCGCACCTCGTAACCAATGCAGGCACTCATGCAGCCCATCCCGGCGGTCAGGCCGGGGAACGCACTGGCGTATTTAACGGCGTCCGCCCCGGTTGCCGTCACCCCGTCGCCGTCCAAATCGTAGCGGATGGCGTCCAGCCGGGCCAGCGTCGCAACGTCAATCAGATTGTTGTTATTGGCGTCGTAGTTCACGGCGGCGTTGCCGTACTGCCGGTCGATGGCGGCGGCATCCCGGTCGAATTGCAGGATGGGGTACTGGCTGGCCGTGCCAAAGTGCCAGGGGTCGTCGTTGCCGGTCGTCATTGCGCCGGTGGTAGTATCGCCGTCCGCGTTCACGTTCCAGTTGGCGTAGATGCTGGCGCCGGTGCCGTAGGCGATGGGCGTTTTCAACTCGCTGGTAGTCTTGCCCTCGCCGGCCGGGCTGTCGGCATCATCGGCAACGCCGCTGGCGGTAACATCCCAATAGCTGTCGGTGATGGTGCCGCTGCCCGCGCTGCCGACCAGCCCGCCCTTGGCGCCGGCGTCGCCGGTAACGGCTCCGGTGGCGTAAGACGCGATGATGCTGGGGTCGTCGGAGCGGAACTGACCGACCAGGCCGCCCACGTGGGAGCCGTTGCCACTGCCGCCGGATACCGCGCCGGTGGCATAGCTGGCGGTCACCGTGCCACTAGCGAGGTTCAGCCCTCCGGTCAGCCCGCCGACTCTCACCGCCGTGGCCGTAGTCGTTGCCGTTACCGATGCCCCGGAATAGCTGGCCCGCACCGGGCCTTCGTTATGACCCACCAGCCCGCCGATGAACTTGAAGCCGCTGCCGGTAGCGGTGGAAGTAACGCTGCCGGTGGCCCAGCTGGAGGTTACCGTCCCGCCGGTAGCCACGTTGCCGGCCAGCGGCCCCATCAGCAGGAAGTTGCCGGTGTGGGATGACGTTATCTTGGCGTTAGGCAAGCCCACGCCGGAGACGGCGCTGCTGATACTGGCGAACAACCCGGCGTACAAGACGCCCGAGCTGCCGGTTGCGTTGATGGTCAGGTTAGATATGGTATGCCCGTTGCCCCGGAACGTGTTTGTGTAACCCGCGATGGGCGTCCAGCTGGCATAAGGCGAGTCGGCGATGTCGTCGTTGCCGGTAGTGTCAAAGTCCAGGTCAGCCCGCAGCTCGTAGCCGGCGCAGGTATTGGGGCAGCCCATGCGCCCGGTAGCGCCGGATTCGCGAGATGGAAAGGCGTCGTTGTAAGCCGTAGCTCCCCCGGAAGTCGGGTCGCCGTCGCCGTCCGGGTCGTGCCGGATGGCGTTAAGCTGGTCCAGGGTGGTGATGTCGATGAGGTTGTTGTCGTTGGTATCGTAGTCGGTGGTGCTTTGCGCCAACACATCCCCGGCGCCGCCAAACAGAGCCAGCCCCGCCAGCAGCAGCAAAAGCGCAACCAACCCGGCCAGCACAAACCGGCCGCGCCCAAAGCGACGGCGATAGCCCTGGCGCTGGCCCAGGCGGGGCATCACACTACCCCCCCCCCCCCCCCCCCCGACTTTCACACCCACCAGACCCAGACCCAGACCCAGCGCCGGCAAAGCGCGTCCCCAACCGGCTACCATAAGCAAACCCTCCAACCCCCAAAGGGAGCCGAGCGGCAAAAATTAACAGCAAACATCACAATAGCGCATAATACCACAAACCCACCCCCAAACAAACACCCCCCCAAAACCCACTTCAAGCAAAACAACCCCCCCGGCCCCCACCCCGGCCAGCTGACTCAGCCTTTACAGGTCAGCTGCCAGACTAAAGCACGGCCCCCACCCCCCGGCCGGGTCAGCCACCCCCCTGCAACCGCAGCCGCTCCCGCAAAGCCCGCACCTCCGCCTCAGCCTGCGCGGAGCGAGCCTCGGCCTGGAGGCGGGCAGACCGCTCCTGCTCGGCGCGAGTTTCAGCCTGGAGTCGGGCGGCCTGTTCCTGTTCAGCCCGGGATTCAGCCTGGAGTCGGGCGGCTCGCTCCTGTTCGGTGCGGGCCTCGGCTCGGAGTTGGGCTTCCTGCCTCTCGTCAAACGTCGGGATGTGCTGCCCGGTTTCCGGGTCATACCAGCCCAGCATACCCTGCTCCCCCTGCACGGGCTCCCACCGCAGGTACACGTTCAGCACGGGGCTGTACCCCTGCAACGAGCCATCCGGCAATTCCTCAATCGGAATAGGCTCATACCGCCCATCCACCAAACGGTCGCCGGCCAGCCGCACTCCGTGAGAATCCCCCGTCTCATCAAAGCGCCAGTACTCCAGGATGCCCAGCCCCGCGTAATCAGCCGGCTTCTCCTCAACGTCCACCTTGGCCGTGCTTGGCGAGGCTATTTCCAGCACAAAGTCCGGCGGCTTGCCCTGCTCCGAGATTAGATAACCCCGGGTGGCATGGTAAGCCTGCGGGTCAACGTCAAAAGCGACGAGCAAATCAGGCCGGCGCAGGCCGCTAGTGCCAGGGCGCGGCCCCCGCGCAATCCAAAGGTCCGCAGTGACCAGGGTAGTATCCTCATTGCCGAGATACCGGACGAGATGGTGGCATTGGCCCGTATAGGTCATTTGTCGGTAGTTAGTCATTGCCTCATCAATCTCACGTTCAGGCGGGTCCGGAAACTGGAAACGGGCCGGCGCCGGTGCGGACGGTAACGGTGCCGGTGGCGGCGTTTTGACGACGGTGATGGTTGTGGTAGTCATACTGAACCTCTGGAACCTGATGGGACACGGTTTGAGCAGCGCCGGGGGCTAGCCGCCACGCAGTCGCCGGTTTTCCTCCTCCAATTCGCGAACCCTGGCTTCGGCCCGGAGGCGCCCCTCCCGTTCCATGATGCGGCCTTCCCTCTCCATGATGCGCCCCTCCCTCTCCTCGTCAAACGTCGGGATGTGCTGCCCCGTTTCCGGGTCATACCAGCCCAACATACCCTGCTCCCCCTGCACTGGCTCCCACCGGAGGTACACGTTCAGCACGGGGCTGTACCCCTGCAAAGACCCATCCAGCAGTTCCTCAATAGGGATAGGCTCATACCGGCCATTCACCAAACGGTCGCCGGCCAGCCGCACTCCGTGAGAATCCCCCGTCTCGTCAAAGCGCCAGTACTCCAGGATGCCCAGCCCCGCATAATCAGCCGGCTTCTCCTCAACGTCCACCTTGCCCGTGCTTGGCGAGGCTATTTCCAGCACAAAGTCCGGCGGCTTGCCCTGCTCCGTGATTAGATAACCCCGGGTGGCATGGTAAGCCTGCGGGTCAACGTCAAAAGCCACGAGCAAATCAGGCAGACGCAGGCCGGTAGTGCCGGGGCGCGGCCCACGCGCAATCCAACGGTCCGCGGTGACCAGGGTGGTAGCCTCATTGCCGAGATACCGGGCCAAGTGGTGGCAGTGGCCCGTATAGGTCATTTGTCGGTGGTTAGTCATTGACTCATCAATCTCACGTTCAGGCGGGTCCGGGAACCGGAAACGGGCCGGGGCCGGTGCGGACGGTAACGGTGGCGGTGGCGGCTTCTTGACGGCGGTGATGGTTGTGGTAGTCATACTGAACCTCTGGAACCCGGCGGGGTGCGGTGTGCCGTAGTATAACGGGCTTTTGCCGGCGCTATCACCCCCTGACGTGCGCTCATAATGGCCAGGGCTAGTGTAGTTATAATCACGCGTCCGGTGGTATGCTGGGCGCTGTCGGGCTCAATCTTACCCCCGTAAATACATTCGCCGGGAGGCTTGTTACCCTTGCAGCTACAGGATAACCAACATCAAGATGGCCCGGTGGAAAGCCCTCCGGCAACGGCGCTGGTCACCGGGGCCGCCGGGTTTGGGGGTTCTCGGCTGGTTCGGGAACTGCTGAATCGTGGCCACCGGGTTACCGGGCTGGATGTTGTGCCGCCGCTGCACGCGGGGTTGCTGCGTTGGGAGTTGGAGCATCCGGATTTTCGTTATCTTTGGCAGAGCCTTCAGGACTTGCAGCCGGGGGATGTGGCAGGGCATTCGGTGGTGGCGCATCTGGCGGCGCAGGCTGATACTCCGATGGCTTTTGCTTCGCCCCGCTATACTGCAATGCAGAACATTGACGGCACGCTGGCCCTGCTGGAGGCGGTGCGTCGCGCCGGCGGCGTCGGAAAAGTGCTGTTCGCCGGCTCCGGCAACGAGATAGGGAGGCCGTCGCAGCTGCCCATCGACGAAAGCCACCCGTTGACGCCGCACAACCCCTACGGGTTCTCCAAAGCGGCGGCGGAACTGGCGATGTGGGCGTGGCACCGGGCCTACGGCGTCCCGGCGGTGGTGCTGAGCACGGGCGTGGTCATTGGGCCGCAGATGCGCCGGGAAGTGTTCATCTTTAAGTGGCTTTGGAACGCTCTGCACGGCCTGCCGTTAGTGGTTGAGGGCGGGCGGCAGACGCGGGATTTGTCGTTTATAGATGACGTCATCGCGGCGTGGGTGCGGGTCATCGAGGCGCCGGACGAGTTGGTCGTTGGCGAGAAGTTCTTTGTGGGGAGCGGCGCGGAGCATACCGTCGCCGAGCTGGCCGGATGGTGCCTTGAGGCCGCCGGCGCTGACGTGCCCATCGAATACGTCGGCTACCGTCCTGGCGAGGATGGACAGCGAGAGGCGTTCAGCACCGACAAAGCGCGCCGCATCCTGGGCCACGCGCCCCAGGTATCGCCCCAAGCGGCGGTGCGTCTAACCGCCGATTGGGTGCGAACCCTCGTCCAATCCGCGCCAGAGAAACCGCAGCCGGCCTGATTCCGGCCACATCACCAGGCCGTCCAGGTAATCGGGCCAGCCAAAACCCGGCGGTGTCAAGCCGTACAGACTGCCCACCAGCACCGCAAGCACGGCGTCGTGGGTAACGAACAGGCTGATGCTGCCCGGCGCGGCCAGTGCCTTGGCCAGTTGGCCCAGCACCAGCCGCACCCCAGCAGCGGCGGCGCGCATACCGTCGGGCGGTTCACCCCCCGCCAGTTGCCGGCGCACCGCCGCCGCGATGCCGATGTCCAGAATGAGTTGCCCGGCCAAGTCTGGCTGCGTTACGAAAGGGCCGGGGCTGCCCAGCAGTTGATTGGGGATTGCGTCAATCGTCCATCCGGCGCCGGCGATGATGGCGTCGGCAGTCTGCGTACAGCGCAGCAGCGGGCTAGTCTGCACGGTTGCCGCCATCCGATGCGACAAGCCGGCACCGAGGCGATGCGCGGAATCTTGGCCCCGCCGGGTCAACGGTACGTCGTTGCCGAAAGCGCCCGGCGGGATTACCTCTCGTTCCGCGTGGCGCAGCACGATGGCAACGGCGGAATCGGCCGGCGTCCTGTCCAGCAGCGCCAACGTGCGGGCGGCGCCATCGGGCTTGGTCATTCTGCCTGCGCGCACAGCAGGGCGTTCACCGTTCCGGTAGGGCGTATCTCGAACAGATGGAATCCGGCGTCGGCGAGCAGTTGCCGGAACTGCGCCGCCGTGCGTTCCCGCCCGCCGGTCATCACCAGCATATTCAGGTCGAGCAGCCCGCCGGCGCCGGTGTCGTCATCTAACAGCATCTCAACTACGTAAAGACTGCCGCCAGCGGGCATAGATTCTCTGGCACGGGCCAGAATCCAGCGGGCGTCGTCATCGGGCCAGTCGTGCAGCACGCGGGCCAGTATCACCGCATCGCATTGCGCCGGCCATTCCCGGAATAAATCGCCGGCCACGAACCGGCAGCGGCCTTTGACGTCAGCCGGCGGGTCAAACCGGCTTTCAACCTCCGGCCGGTCCAGCACGGCGGCTTGCATTGACGGGTTGGCCCGCAGCAGGGCGAAGGCCAGTTCGCCGGTGCTGCCGCCGGCGTCCAGCACGGCATCGTGGATGCTGAAATCCCAGATTGCAGGCAGGGCAGCGTAATCGTGCCGGGCGTAGGCGGCGTACATCCGGTGACTAGCCGCCAGTTCGTCCGGTTGCCGGGACAGCCGGTCGAAAAAGTTGCCGCTGCCGTCCGCAGACGCCGGCTGCCCGGTGCGCAACGAGTGGGCCAGCCCGCGCCATGCCTGATTGGAAAGTTCGCCCCAATGCTGAGCGGCGGCGGCCAGCGACAAATCGTGGCCGGTTTGCAGATGCGCGCCCTTGCCGGTGGCGTGGTAAATCCCGGCGGCATCAAGCTGAACCAGCCCCAGCTCCCGCAGCGCCCGCAGCAGCCGCGCCCCATGCGACGGCGCCAGGCCCAATATCGCATCGACGGCATCGGATGCGGCCGGCAGGATGTCAAAAATCCCCAGCTCAACCGCCCCGCGGATGGCCTGCGTTTTCCACACTCCCACCATATCGCCGGACAGCGCCATTAAACCGGACAGCGCCATTAAAGAGGAAGTCATCGGTTCCCGGAGCCGCACGATTTCGCGGCCCGATTCGTCAATGACCGCCAGCGCACCGTCGTGTCCCTCCACCCGCGCCTGCCCGTTGTAAAAGGGTTCCACCATCCGGAACCGCCCGCCGTACAACGGCTGCCCCGCCGCGTCCACGTGGTGCCAGCCCCCGGCGTCGGCGGCGCGGGCGTAGCCCTTGTGAAACACGTCCAAATCGCGGAACCATCGGCCGTGCAGTTGCACGCCATCAGCATCAATATGCGTATGGCCGCCGGCGTCGTTCTGCACGACGGCGCAGCCATCCCGGTAATCGCCGGCGTAGCGGTAGCGTTCCGCATAAGCCGGCGTTCCGTCGGGCCGGATGTGAAAGTAGCGGCCGGCGGCATCCCGAACCGGACAGCGCCCCTGCTGAAAGTTGCCGCACCAGCCGTAGCGTTGGGCGTAAAGCGGCGCGCCGTCGGGCCGGATGTGATGCCAGCCGTCTGCCGATTGGACGGCGGCGCAGCCCTCGTAAAATCCGAAAGTACGCCGGTGGCGCCCGTCGTAAGCGGCCCCGCCGTCTGGCTTGATGTGATAGGCCCCGCCGGCATCGCTGACCGGAGCCAGGCCGGGTTCGTGAAACTTCAGCACCTCCGCAAAGCGCCGGTCGTAGGCCGGACGACCCCGATGCAGATGATGGGTGCCGTCAATAGCGATGGCGTATTCCCGCCAGCTGCCCGCCGGATTTGTTGCAGACGGACTCATTGCGGACGCCGCATATTGCAGCCCTGGCAGAGGGGCTTGGCCATGTAGCCGGCGCGCAAATCCTGATAGCCGGCGCTTTGCCAGATTGCGCGCAGGCTCTGCTCGTTGAGGTTGCCAAAATCGCCCAGCGTTTTGCGGAGTACGTCGGGGGCGCAGCAGGGGTTGAACCGCCCGTCGGACGCCACCCACGCCTCTTGCCCCAGAAAGGGACACTCGCCGCCCTGAGCAATATCGCCGCCGTCGGCATCATCCAGCGGAAAGATGCCCTCCAGCAGCACCCGGCGTCCGTCGGGCAGCCGCCGGCGTTCTGCGGCCGCGTAAGCCGCCGCCACCGTTGCATTCCACCCGGCGACGGCCTCCGGGCTGCGTCGCATCGACTGGCCGCGCATCTCCGGAGTATGCACCCACAGATGATGCCCCTTTACGCGGTCAACGCCCAGCTGAGCGGCCAACTCCACCACGTCCGGCAGCTCGACTTGATTGGTTTCCATAAAAGTCAGCTGGAAAGTAACCCGGCACCTATTGCCGCCGGCCGCCGCGTGCGCGTCCCGCACGTCAACAAACGTCCCCACGTTCTCCACCACCCGCTCCCAGTTGGAACCCAGCATCACCCGTTCCTGCGTCGCTTTCGTCGCCCCGTTCCAGGATATTTTGACGTCGGAACCCACCGGCACGATACGCTCCGCCCAAGCCCGCGCGCCCCGGCTGGGAAAGGTGCCGTTGGTGGTCAGATTCAGCTTGACGCCGTATTCGCCGCACAGGTCAATGATTTCGTCGATGTGGCGATAGAGCAGCGGCTCGCCCATGGTGGACGGGATGATTTCCCGCAGGCCGCTGCCGGCGGCGTCGGCAATGACCCGCCGGATTAGGCCGATGTCCATACGGCGCTTGGGCAGCCCGGCGGCGCGGCGGTCGCGCTGCGTGCTGCTGTACGGCGAGTGGTCCTCGCACATAATGCAGCGCAGGTTGCAATCGTCGGGGTTGGTGTCAAACGTAATGCGCCACGGGCCGGCAAAAGCACCCTGGCCTGATGCCGGCTTGTTTGCGGCGGACGTATCGGTTGCGGCTGATGTGCTTGCCGGGGTCATAAGCTCCCCCTTTTGGATAACAGATTAGCGTAAATCCCCGCGACGGCCAGTGCGTGTTCGGCCATGTCCGGCACGCTGCCGTCGTCCGATTGCAGATAGCCCCGGCGTCCCAGCGCCTGCGCCCATTCGGGAGCGTCGGCCAGTCGCTGCATCTGCGCGGCCAGCGACGACGGGCTGCGGTGGCTGAACAGCAGCCCGTTCTCCTCATGGCCGACGTACTCGGCCATGCCGCCATAATCGGCGGTAATCACCGGCACCCCCGCCTGCTGCGCCTCGTGGATGACCAGCGGCGAGTTCTCCGCCCAGATGGACGGCACCACGATGGCGTCGCAACGGTTGAAAACGTCGGACACGATGTCCTGATTGCGGTACTCGCCCATCCACTCCACGCGGCGGCCGGCGTCGCCGTCCAGCGCTTGGGCCATGCGCTTTAATCCGGCGGTTTCCGCGCCGCGATCCCGCCCCCAGATACGCAGCCGGGGCCGGCCGGCCAGCTCGCCAAAAGCCTGTATCAGATGATGCACGCCCTTGGCCGGGATGTGCGTGCCGATGTAACCGAAAGTAAAATCCTCGCCCGGATTCCGCGCCCGCCCCGCCATTCGTTCCCGGTGAAAACCGTAGTCCAGATAAACCAGCTTGTCTGCCGGAATCCCAAAGTCATCCCGGAACCGCCCCAGCAGATAGCGGGCCGGCGCCAGAAACACGTCCACCGCATCGCAAACCTCTCGGACGTGAGCCATCCGCCGGTTCACCCAGCCCGTCCAGTAGGCGGCATCCGACTCAAACGCCGCGTCATCATCGCCAAAATAGCGGCGGTAGCAGCGCACGGCGCACTTGCGGTCAACCTGCCCATCGCAAACCGGCCAGGGCTGCTGCCCCGCATCCTCATACATCTGAATAAACTGCCCCCGCGGACACATCAGCCAGTAATCGTGCAGCGTAAAAACGACCGGAATACCCCGCTCCGCAGCCGCAAAAACCAGCGATGTCGAAAGATGATTCAGATGCCCGATATGCACAACATCCGGGCAAAGCGAGTCCAGCAACCCCCGAAAAGCCGCATCCACGGCCTGATGGCTATACCCATCCCGCCCGCGCGCCATATTAATCACGTGCAGCGCAACCCGAGCATCAACCGGATCAGCCTCCCGCCGCACCGCATACTCCGGCAAAAAAGCATTCTCCTGCCGAGTAAAAACGTGCACCTCATGCCGCCCCGCCAAAGCCAGACAAAGCCCCTGAGTGTACACCTCAGCCCCGGCATTGTAGCGCATGGGGTACCCGTGAATGACTTGGAGCACTCTCATAGCTCTCAGCGCGGCAGACGGTGAAACGGACTAGGATTCAGGCCCATATAATACCCTAAATGGCGCGGTTCCGGCATTGTCCCGCGCAGTGTGCGTTGCACGGGTTGAGATTCTACTGCCTGCTGAACAATGACGGGGACAGGACAGCCGGAAATCGGCGTTGAAGGTGATGCGTATTGCGCCGGTGCGGTTATAATCTCTAGCTATGACAGCATTGGATGATATGACGGCCCCGCCGGTTGACGGGTTTCAGCGGGCTTTGGGGTTGCTGGAGTTTGACCAGATTCGGCAGCGGCTGGCGGCTACTACGCGGACTGTAATCGGCGCGGAGGCGGCTTTGGCGTTGGCGCCCTCGGCCGATGGGCGGGATGTGGCGATGCGGCAGCAGGAATCGGCCGAGGCCCGCCGTTTGCTGGATACTACCGGGGCTTTGGAGCTTGGCCCCGCTGAGGATTTGCGCCCCGCCGTGCAGCGGGCTTTGCTGGGCGGCGTCCTGCGCGGCGAGGAGCTGCGCAATTTTGGCGCGCTGGCGGCGGCGGCCCGCTGGAACCGTGAGGCCCTGGGACAGCGGGATGACCTGCCCCTGCTGGCCTCCCTCGCTCAGAATTTCCCCGACTTGCCCGACCTGGAAAGCACAATTCGCCAGGCCATCAGCCCGGCCGGCGAGGTGCTGGACTCGGCATCTCCGGAGCTGGCCCGGCTGCGGCGTGATTCCCGCAGCGCGTTCTCGTCGCTGAACGACATCATGCAGCGCTCTTTGCGCCGCTACCAGCGGGCGGGGGTTACGCAGGAAAATCTGGTCACCGAGCGCAACGGGCGGATGGTGCTGCTCATCAAGACCGAGTTCAAGGGGCAGGCGCCCGGCATCGTTCACGACGTATCCGACAGCGGCGCTACCGTGTTTATCGAACCGATGCCGGCCATCGACCTGGGCAATCGCTGGCGGGAGACTCGTCTGGCCGAGCAGCGGGAGGAGGAACGGGTGCTGCGCCGCCTGTCGTCGCTGGTGGGCCGCTGCGCCGAGGACGTCAACCTGGCGCTGCACCTGCTGGGCCGCCTGGACCTGGCCGCCGCCAAAGGCCGCTACGCCGCATCGCTGCGGGCGATTACCCCCGACGTCAGCGGCCCCGGCGAACCGCGCCGGCTCCGGCTGACCGGCGCCCGGCACCCGCTGCTCACCGGCGACGTGGTGCCTACCGCTATTTCCATCGGCGACGGCCAGTGCGTCCTGCTGATTACCGGCCCCAACGCCGGCGGCAAGACGGTGGCGCTCAAGACGGTGGGCCTGCTGTCAATGATGGCCCACGCCGGGCTGCAAGTGCCGGCCGACGCCGCCGAACTACCCCTGCTGGACGGCATCTACGCCGACATCGGCGACCAGCAGAGCATCTTTGAGTCGCTGTCCACGTTCAGCAGCCACATCCGCAACCTGCGCCTCATCATGGCCGAGGCATCGCCCCGCTCGCTGGTGCTGATTGACGAGCTGGGTTCGGCCACGGACCCGGAGGAGGGTTCGGCGCTGGCGGCGGCGCTGCTGGCCGAGTTTCGCAACCGCAACGTTATGGTGGTGGCCACCACGCATCATCGCAACGTGGCCCGCCTGGCCCAGGAACAGCCCGGCATGGCCAACGCCAGCGTTGACCTGAACCCCCGCTCGCTGGAACCCACCTACCAGCTCACGCACGGCGTGCCGGGCCGCAGCTACGCCCTCACCATCGCCGCCCGGCTGGGGCTGCCCGACTCGGTAATCAGCGGCGCCCAATCGCACCTCATACCCGCCCACGTTGCAACCGACCGGCTGTTGCAGGAATTGCAAGAGGAACGGGTAACGGTGTCCGAACTGCGCCAGGAAGTGGAGCAGACGCTGGCGGCCGCCCGCGCGCACGAGCAGGCGGCGGCGGAACGACTGGCGGCGGTGGAGGAAACCAAAGCCGAACTGGTGGAGGAAGCGCGCCGGGATTTGACGGGACAGATTGCCGACGTGGTGAGCCGGATACGCAACGCCGAGCGCGCCGCCCAGCGCCAGGAAACGCGGGCCGCTGCCGGACGGGATGCCGCCGGGCAGGATACCGCCGGGCGGGATGATTCCGAATCAGAATTGCGCCAGGAACGGCAGCGTCTCACCCAGGCCCGGCGGGAGGTCGCCGCTCCCGACTGGCAGCCCATTCCGGTGGCGGCGCCGCCCTGGTACGAGGATTTGCGGGTGGGCGACCGGGTGTTTATTCGGGGCGTATCCCGTCCCGTTGAGATAGTGTCCGCGCCCAACAGCCAGCGGGAAGTTGAGGTAGTCATCGGCAGTATGCGGGCGCGCATCCCGGTGTACCAGCTGGATCGCCCCGCCGACCGGGTGCATCCGGCGGCCGAGCAGGCCGGCGTGGTGTACCGGCGCCCCGCCAACAAGCGCACGCTCAGCCCGGAAGTCAACCTGCACGGCTACCGGGTGGACGAGGCCCTGTCCGTCATCGATTCCCTGCTGGACGACGCCGCACTGGAGGGGATGACATCGCTAAAAATAGTACACGGCAAAGGCACCGGAGCCCTGCGCCGCGCCGTCCGCGAATACCTAACCGGCCACCCCCTGGTATCCACCACCACCCCCGGCGAAGGCAGCGACGCCGCCGGCGTGACAGTGGTGCAGCTGAGGTAGAGGGGGCTGAATTTCGGTTGACACGCCGTTGCCCGACTGGTAATATGGCATTGTCCAGCGACTCCCGGATAGTAGATAGTGTTGGAGCGTGGACTAGATAGGGGGGACCCGCGGGCCCCCCGTTATTTTTTAAGGGACGGTGTGCTGATGTCCGTTGCGGTATTTGTGGATGCCGGCTATCTGTACAGTGGCGGATTGAGGGCTCTTACTGGCTCCAGGCAGCCCCGTAGAGCGGGTCAATTGAACCTGCCGGAAGCTGTTGCAAAGTTGCGCTTAACTGCAAGCAAACAAGCGGATAACATTCGCCTCCTTCGTATCTATTGGTACGACGGTATGCTGGGTGGACGGCCTTCGCCGGCGCAAGAATTTTTGGCTTATATGGACGACGTAAAGCTGCGACTTGGCGTAGTACGTGACGGACGGCAAAAAGGCGTTGATTCGCTGATTGTAACCGACCTTATTGAACTGGCGCGCAATCATGCAATCTCCGACGCAGTTCTGCTCGCCGGAGACGAAGACCTCAGAATCGGCGTACAGATAGCGCAGAGCTTTGGGGTTCGCGTGCATCTGATCGGCATCGAACCCAGCCGGGGGAATCAGTCCCTGCTTCTTATGCAAGAGGCCGACACCACCACCGAATGGAGCAAAGCCGACATTGAGGCGATTTTAAGTTTCAATTCAACCATCGCCCATTGGACGGCTGATGATAGCGACGTTTCCCAAATCAGCCCGGAAGTATCGGCGATTTTAGACAACGTCGTTGACGGATTTTTGGCACCGCTAAGCCAGGCGGAGCGGAACAGTATTGCCGTTCTCTCGATCAGAGATTTACTAGCTCCTGGACATGATTCCCGATTGATCGGCGCCGGCAGGTCAAAGATTGGACGCGATCTGGCGGAGCCCGAGAGGCGCTATCTGCGTAATCGGGTCAAAGAGCAAGCCGGAGTTTCTGAGCCGGATTCTCCGGCGGAATAGTTTAGCCTCGCATCTGGCAGTTACCGTTCACATCTATATCTGATAGCGTGCTATCCCGCGCTGGCGAATGGGCGCTGCTTTTCGGTTGACAGGTTGGGGTGGTGAACGCACAATGGCGGCTGTATTATCCCGCTGACACTCCGGCTACGGATGGTGACGATATGGCAGAAATTCTGGGCCTTGGCCTTACCCATTATCCGCCCCTGATTGCGCCTGACGAGGACAAGCTTATCCCGCTCAAGCGGACGCTGCGTACCAATGACCGGGTGCCGGCGGAGTTGCAGAATCCCAGCAACTGGCCTGAAGCCATGCGCGTGGAGTATGGCGAGGATGAGGGCTATGCGTCGTCGCTGGAACACCGGGCCCGGCTGGTTGCCGGCTTTCGCCGCATCCGCGCCGAGCTGGACGCCTTTAACCCTGACTTTGTGGTCATCTGGGGCGACGATCAGTATGAGAACTTTCGGGAGGACATCATCCCGCCTTTCTGTGTGCTGGCCTATGATGACTTCGAGTGCCGTCCGTTTGTCGGGCGGGACGGGTCGGAGCGGCGCAATGTTTGGGGTGAGCCCGGGGACAAGGTGTTTAACTATCAAGGGCACAAGGACGGCGCCCGCGCGCTGGTGTCCGGTATGATTGACCGGGGCGTTGACATGGCTTACGCCTACCGGCCTTTGCACGAACCGGGTTTGGGCCACGCCATCCTGAACACGCTGCTTTACCTGGACTACGACCGGCAGGGCTTTGATTATCCGGTGGTGCCTTTTCTGGTGAACTGCTACGGCAGCCGGGTCATCCGCAACCGGGGCGGCAGCACTGAATACTCGCCGGACCCGGACCCTCCCGGCCCATCGCCCAAGCGGTGCATGGAGGTGGGCGCGGCGGCGGCGCAGGCCCTGCAAGAATCGCCGTGGCGTGTTGCTGTCATCGCATCCTCATCGTGGTCGCACGGCTTTCTGGTGGAAAAGCACCACTGGCTGTGGCCCGACGTGGACTCGGACCGGGCGCGGTTTGAGGAACTGAAAGCCGGCGATTATCAGGCATGGGGGCGCATATCTACCGCCCAGGTTGAGGATGCCGGGCAGCAGGAGATGCTCAACTGGATGTGCCTCGCCGGGGCGATGGACACTCTGAAGTACAAGCCCGAAATCCTGGACTACGTGGAAACCTACGTGTTCAACTCCAACAAGTGCCTGGCTATTTTCAAGTAGCCGCCAGTCCATGTAACGCACCGGCTGGAGACACATCTCCGGAGATCTATCCCGGAGACAAATCCACAGGAGGGTATGATGGCTGAACTGCTTGGATTGGGGTTGACGCACTCGCCGTCGCTAATCCGTCCTGATGAGGACGGCGAATCGTCGCTCAAGCGGACGCTGCGTACCAATGAGTTGGTGCCCGCTGCGATGAAGAATCCTCTGAACTGGCCGGAACCGATGCGGGTTGAGTATGGGGAGGATGAGGGGTTCACCGCGGCGGTGCGGCTGCGTGAGCGTTTGGTTGCCGGGTTTCGCCGGCTGCGGGCGGAGCTGGACGCTTTTAATCCCGATTTTGTCGTCATCTGGGGCGATGACCAGTACGAGAACTTTCGGGAGGACATCATTCCGCCTTTCTGCGTGCTGGCCTACGATGACTTTGACTGCCGGCCTTTTGCCAGCAGCGACGGCTCTACCCGGCGCAACGTGTGGGGCGAAACGGCGGATGCGAGGTTCCGCTACTCCGGCCACAAGAACGGCGCCCGCGCGCTGGTGTCGGGACTGATTGACCGGGGCGTTGACATGGCTTACGCCTACCAGCCGCTGCACGAGCCGGGGCTGGGCCACGCCATCCTGAACACGCTGCTGTACCTGGACTACGACCGCAAGGGGTTTGACTATCCGGTGGTGCCGTTTCTGGTGAACTGCTACGGCAGCCGGGTTATCCGCAATCGGGGCGGCAGCTTTGAGCATTCGCCGGATCCGGACCCGCCGGGCCCATCGCCCAAGCGGTGTTTGCAGGTGGGCGCGGCGGCGGCGCAAGCGCTGCAAGAATCGCCGTGGCGGGTGGCGCTCATCGCGTCGTCATCGTGGTCGCACGCTTTCCTGACTGAAAAGCACCATTGGCTGTACCCCGATATTGAGTCTGACCGGGCCCGGTTCGCGGAGCTGAAAGCCGGCGACTATCAGGCTTGGGGGCGAATAGCTACGGCGCAGATTGAGGATGCCGGGCAGCAGGAATTGCTCAACTGGATGTGCCTCGCCGGGGCTATGGACGAACTGGGCTACCGGGCCGACATTGTGGACTGGTGCGAAACCTACATCTTTAACTCTACCAAGTGCCTGGCCGTGTTTAAGTGAGGCAACTTGCCCTTCCGAATGACGGGCCAATGCAATAAGGGGCGGGTGTTACAAGCCCGCCCCTTTGGTTGTGCTGCGTTGTGCGCGGCTAGTCGTCGGCGGCTGACGGCTCGTCAATCAGCTGTACGCCGGTGTTGAGGATGCGGAAGTCGTACTGCTGCTGGGGGGCGGCCAGGCGGCGCAGCAGGATGACTGCGGCGGCGATTGCCGATGACACTACCACTGCCGAGGCGAAGGCGAAGAACATTTGCCCGCCGAAGGGGGCGGCGATGGCCCAGGGCGAAATCAAGTCGGGTTTGGGGTAGAACAGGGCGCCGATGATGATGCCGGCGCCGCCGGACAGCAGCACGGCCCAGCCCGGCATCCGGCGGGAGTACAGCCCCACCAGCATCGGCACGGCGATGGCGGCGCCCAGCAGGTCGGCAATCAGGAATACGTACAGCACGCTGAAGCCCTGCGCGCCGACGATGACGGCCGGGATTGCGACGATTACCGTTACGGAGCGGGCCAGCAGCATCAGGATGCTGCGCCCCATGCCGGCGCCGGCCAGGTCGGCCGCGATGCCGCTGGCGAGGCCGTTCATCAGGGTGTCCAGCGTGCTCATGGCCAGCATCAGGGCACAGACCAGCATCAGGAAGTGCATCCACAGGGGGAACACGTCGGAGGCCAGGGTGAACAGGGCGGCGGCAACTGCGGGGTACTCGAAGGGGCCGACGGAGCCGTTGCCTACTGCCGCGATGCCGGCCATTCCCATCAGGAACGTAATCGGTATCGCCAGGGCCGCCGCGCCCAGCAGGCTGCGGTTGAGCGCGCGCTGGCTCTCTACGGTGTACACCCGCTGCCACATTCCGGGGTGGAACGCGTTGGACGCTACGATGCCGATGATAAGCACGATGCCAAAGTAGTAGCTGCCCGGCGTGGAAACCGACAGCAGCCCGGCCTGGCCGGCCACATCCCAGACGCCATCGCCGGTAACTATAACCGCCGCGACGATGACCAGCAGCAGCAGCACCGGAATCAGCACCCAGAACTGGATGCGGTCGGTGTAGATGGACACGCGCAGGCCGCCGTATGCGGTGTAGGCCACCACCACCACGCCCACCGCAACGGCGGTAGCCCACGCCGGCGAGCCGGTCAGGATGCTGACGGCGGCGGTGATGGCGGTCATCTCGGCGGTAATGAATATGCCGATTACGAAGATGATTACCACCGAGATGGCGACGAATGGAATCAGGCCAAAGCGGTGTTTGACGTACTCGGTTATGGAGTGGCCGTTAGGCATCAGCTGGCGGATGCGGGGGCCGACGAACATGAACATTACGGGTATGGCGGCGATGCCCAGGGCGTAGCCGACGAGGGAGATGATGCCAAAGTTGGCGCCGGTTTCGCCGGGGCTGAGCAGCACCCAGGTGCCGAACATGGACGCCACCAGGGTGGCGATGCCCACGTTGGCCGGGGCGTGGTTGCGTGAGACGGTGTAATCCTCCACGCTTTGGCGGCGGCGCCCGATGTAGGTGACGCCGAGGAACAGAAAGGTTGCGCAGACCAGCACGACCGTTGCAATGCCTACTCCGGTATCCAGCATTTTGCCTCCGGGTTGTGATGTGGGCCGGCGGCGTTGGAGAAAGCAAAACCGCCAGGCTGTTCAATTCTGGCGGTACGAAAGATGCGCTGCATATCCCTACGCCGGCATTACCCGGATCAGGTATTGCGGTCGATGGCTTTGCGGCCACCCTCTCAGCCTGGCTACCCAAGCTCCCGCCGGAACTATTCGGTTGTGCCAGCACAATACTACACCAGCCGGCTAAGGTCAATAGCGGCGGCAACGCAAAGGCAGCGTTTCGGTTTGGGTGGTTTGGTTGCAGGATGGCTGCAAATGCCGGCTTTGCCGTCAACGAGAGGGATGTTGCTATAGGATTGCTTTACGATGATGAAAACGGCGTGGCTCTGGGGTCGTTTGGCGGCTGGGAAAAGATGGGCACGGTATTGATACCCCACAACCTGCTGGCACTGCTCCAAAACCGGGGACTCATAAACCAAACCACCTGAAACGCAACGCTACCATCCATCCCCCCCTTGACATCTCCCCCGCTTGCCCCCATCCTGTCCCCATGCGCGCTTTGTTGGCTGGTACTTCCGGGGTGGATAAGGGGGTTGTGGTGGCTAATTTGCTGGGGCGGCTGGCGGCTCATGGGGATGTTCCTGAGGCGCCGGCGGTTGACCCCCGCGCTGTTTTGGTGGCCAGTGTTGAGGATGTCATTGCTGAGCAGGGCGACGATTTGGCCAGTTCGCTGGCGTCGTTCCGCCCCCGTTATCAGCTGGCGGCTTGGCAGCGGGCCGGGCTGGAAATCGCCGAGCGGCTGGAGGCTATCGACCCCCGCCACAGCCTCATCGACGCCCATCTCACCTACTACACCAGCGGGCGGCAGTTCTCGCTCATTGACGTCCCCACCATCCGGCGCTGGCGGCCCGACTGCATCATCACGCTGGTGGACGATATGCTGGACATTCACGCCGCTTTGCAGCGCCGGGACGCCGCGCAGCATACCAACTTCCGGCTGCGGCTGCGGGAAATCCTGGCCTGGCGCACCGCCGAAATCGCCATGGCCGACCTGCTGGCCCGCAACCTCTACGAAATGCGCGCCATCCCCCACTACGTCGTCGGCCTGAAGCACCCCGCCGAAATGCTGTACCGCCTCATCTTTCGCCGTCGCCAGTACCCCCTCGTCTATGCCAGCTTCCCCATCACCGCCGTGCGCTACGACACCGGCCTGCGTGCGCTGATTGACGGCATCCGCGCCGAACTGCACCGCCGGTTCATCGTCTTTGACCCCCTCACGCTGGACGAGGGGACGCCCGAAGTCTTTGACAAAGCGCGCACCGCCTACGCGGATTCCGTTGACCGGATTACGGTGTACGAGGATGAGGCCCGCTGGCCGCTGGAACTGGCCGGCACCCTGAGCCAGGGCCGCCCACCCACCTACCCCATGTCCCTTGACCCCGGCGAGGCGCTGGAAGTGTGGGACGACCTGGAAAATCAGATTCGCCACCGCGACCTGACGATGGTGGAGCAGGCCCAATGCGTTGCCGCCTACCGCATCACCATGGGCGGGCGGCTGTCCACCGGGATGTACTCCGAGCTGCTGTACGCCTCGCACACCGCCGAGCCGGCCCGCCCGGTGCTGATGTACGCCGACCCGACAGACGACGGCCTGGAACACCCCTTCCTGCGCAACTTCAACCACCGCACCTTTCACGGGCTGGAGGACTGGTACGAAGCCATCAGCCGCATCAACCCCACCCCCACCCCCGAACCCCAGCAACCCCTGTTTTGATACGGGGTCAAAGTCCCCCATCTTTCGCCCCGGATTCGTTTGGCGGCCCCGCCCCGGTTATGTTACGATTTAAGGTGCCCCCGTAGCTCAGTGGATAGAGTGCTGGCCTCCGGAGCCAGAGACTGGAGTTCGAATCTCCACGGGGGTACTTGACGCTGACGCGTTGCGCGTAGTCAGTAGCCAGCCGGCGCCGTCGGGGTGTGGCCTAGCGGCAAGGCGCCTGCTTTGGGAGCAGGAGATCGGCAGTTCGAATCTGCCCACCCCGACCAGTCTTGCGCCGCCAATCCTGCGCCGCCGGAACCCGGAACATCGCCCTAAACCGGCCAGTCCTCCAGCGTCCAGCCCATCTCCCAAAACGCCTGCTCGTAGCGCGTGCAGGTGATGTACGCCTCTTTCATCGCGGCCAGTTCCGCCGGCCCCGCCGTTGCCGCCGCGCGGTCGCAGATGGCCCGGCATTCCTCGGCCACCGCCCGCTGCTCCGGCGCCGCGTACATCCGTATCCACTCCACGTAGCCCGGCGCATCCTCCGGCAGCCCCCGGTCGGCCAGCCGCTCGCCCACCTGCCAGTACCCCCAGATGCACGGCAGCAGCGCCGCCGCCAGCTCGCCAAACGTCCCCTGATGCGCCACTCGCAGCAGATAGCTGGTGTACGAATACGTCGTCGGCGCGTGCCGCGTCGCGTCCAGCTCCGCCTCGGTGATGCCGAAAGTGGCGCAGTACGAGCGGTGCAAGTCCATCTCCGTATTCAGGATGTAATCCACCGCCCGGCCAAACCAGCCCATCGTCTCCAAATCGGGCGCTTTCACCACCCCCATCGCCAGGCAGCGGGCAAAGTCCACCAGATACACGTAATCCTGCGTGATGAAATGCCGGAAACGCTCTAGCGGCAGCGTGCCGTCACCGATGCCCCGCACAAAAGGATGCTCCGCCATCGCCTCCCGCTGCGCCGCCGATTCCCGTTCAATATCATCACAAAAAGACATCACGCCCTCCATAAACCCGGGCCATCGCCCGACCAGCGTTAGCCTAGCCCCGTCCCCAGCCGCTGTCAACATCCGGCCCGGATGCTATACTGGTTGGCGATTTTGCCACTGCCTTTGCGATTGCTTTTTTGTGGACTGCTGTTTTGCTGACGCGCCGTATCATCCCCTGCCTTGACGTTGACGAGGGCCGTGTCGTTAAGGGCGCCAGTTTCGTCAATCTGCGCGACGCCGGCGACCCGGCTGAGCTGGCCGCCCGTTATGACGCCGCCGGCGGCGATGAGCTGGTGTTCCTGGACATCACCGCCAGCAGCGACTCCCGCGCTACTATGGTCAACGTGGTGCAGCGCGTTTCCGAGCAGGTGTTCATCCCCCTCACCGTCGGCGGCGGGATTCGTTCCATCGACGACGTGCGCCGTCTGCTCAACGCCGGCGCCGACAAGGTTTCCATCAACACCGCCGCCATCAACACCCCGCAGCTCGTCGCCCAGGGCGCCGACCAGTTCGGCAGCCAGTGTATCGTCGTCGCCATTGACGCCCGCCGCGTCGTTCCCGGCGAGCAGTATCCCACCCCCGCCAACGCCGCGCTGGCCCTGCATCCCTACTCCCGCTGGCAGGTTTTCACCCACGGCGGCCGCAACCCCACCGGCATGGACGCCATGCGCTGGGCCCAACACGCCGTCGCTCTGGGCTGCGGCGAAATCCTCCTCACCAGCATGGACGAGGACGGCCAGCTCAACGGCTACGACCTGGCCCTGACCCAGGCCATCTCCCACGCCGTATCCGTCCCAGTTATCGCCAGCGGCGGCGCGGGCAACCTCGAGCATCTTTACGACGCCTTTATCGCCGGCGCCGCCGACGCCGTGCTTGCCGCCAGCATTTTTCATTTCGGCACTTATTCCATCGCCGAGGCCAAGCAGTACCTGGCCGCCCGCGACATCCCAATGCGAATCTGAAACGCCCTGCCAACCCCCGCGAGGCCGCCCATGAGCGCTGTCACCACCGTAATTTTTGATATGTTCAACACGATAGCGCAGGACAGCCCGGAGCATTGGCGTCAAACTTTTGCCGAAATCATCGCCGCGCAGCAGCTGGACACCACCCCGGAGGCCCTGCGCCACGCCTGGGATTACGGCGCCGGCAGTTTCCGGGAGCAGCGCACCACCCCCGGCGCCCCTTTCATATCCTACCTTGACGGCTGGGCCGGCGCTTTTGCCACCGCCTTTGCCCGCCTGAATCTCGCTGGCGATGCTATGGCCGCCGCGCAGCAGTCCATTGCCAATCTGGGCGAACGCCCCCTCTTTTCCGATTCGCCCCCGGCCCTGGCCCAAATCGGACAAAACCGCCGCCTGGCCGTAATCTCCAACGCCGACGATTCCTACCTCAACCCCGTCGTCGCCCGCATCCCGGCCGACTTTGCCGCCGTCATATCCTCCGAAGCCCTGCGCTGCTACAAACCCGACCGCCGCCTCTTTGACGCCGCCCTCACCCGCTTGAAAGTTCACCCGTCCCAATGCGCCTACGTCGGCGACAAGCAGTTTGAGGACGTGCTGGGCGCCCACGGCGCCGGCATGGCCGCCATCTGGATCAACCGTGCCGGCGCCCCCCTCAATCCCGACCTGCCCACCCCCGACGGCGAAATCCAAACCCTGCTGCAACTGCCCGCCATCCTGCAATCGCTGTGACTTACACCCGCCCCCGGTCATTCCCCGCGCCGCTGAGAATGACGTTAGCAAATCGGAGGAACTTATGACCAACGTAAAACTGGACGACAAGGGCCTGGTGCCGGCCATTGCCCAGGACATCAACACCGGCCAGGTGCTGATGCTGGGCTATATGAACCCCGGCTCCCTGAAACGCACCGTTGAGGGCACCCAGGTGTGGTTTTACAGCCGCAGCCAGGAGGACTTGTGGCACAAGGGCGAAGTGTCCGGCAACTACCTCAATCTCCGCGAGTGGTACGTGGACTGCGATTCCGACACCATCCTGCTCAAAGTTGACCCCGACGGCCCGGCCTGCCACACCGGGTCGGTGTCCTGCTTTTACACTAAAATGGACGGCTTGCCCGACGAATACGACCCCTCCGACGGCGGCCCCCGCATCCTTGACGAACTCTTTGCCGTCATCAAAGACCGCCAGCACGCCCAACCCGCCGACAGCTACACCGCCCAACTGCTCAGCGAGGGCACCGCCCGCGTAGCCCAAAAGGTCATTGAGGAAGCCGGCGAAACCGCCCTCGCCGCCGCTACCGGCGACACCGGCAGCCTCCCCGGCGAAATCGCCGACCTCCTCTACCACACCCTGACCCTGATGGCCGCCGCCGGCGTATCCCCCAACGCCGTATGGAACGAACTACGCTCCCGCCGCGCCTAGCCCCCGTCCACGCTCAACCCCGGAATAATCGCCCCGTTAGAATACCGCTGCCACCCGCCGGCGCGATAGACGGCCACGTTCCCCGCCCCCAGCGCCGTTGCCCGCCCCGGTTCCAGCAGCACCCCGGTAGCCCCGTCGATGCCCAGCACCGTCAGCCCGCCCGTGTCGCCGCCGGCCAGCTCGGATGCCACCGTCGCCGGGTCGCTGCGTTCGTGGTGCGGCAGCGTCATCACCCCCGGAATTAGCCCCAGCGCCGCCGTCGTCGCCCCCCGTGCCGACGGCCGCCGCATCCTTGCGCCCAGCGCCATCGCCCCCGCGCTGGAACCGGCCAGTATCGCCCCTCCGTCAACAGCCGCCAGCACCGCCTCCAGAAACACCGACCCGGCCAGCGTTGCCAGCAGATGCTCCGGATTACCCCCCGTAAAATAGATGACGTCCGCATCGGCAACCTGGCCGGCCAGCCCCGGATTATCGGCGTCGGCCCGTTCCGTAACCGCCACCCCGATAGCCTCCGCCCCCAGGCTGGCAAAATGATTTACCCCGTTGCTGGCCGCCCGCTGCGGGTTCTCGAACGCCGCCGCCGTTGGTATGATGGCAACACGCGGGCGCCCCACCCCCGTCAGCGCCAGCAAACGCCAATCCATCTCCCGCCCCGCCGCCCGAAACTCATCCCCCCCCACCAGCAGGATGCGCCGCCTTGATGTTGACTGGTTCCAATCTGATTGATTCTCGCTGGTCATTACGCTTACCGCCTGTCTAATCCAAGTTGGAGGAAAGATGTTTGATTATATCCATCACGTCCGCATCCTGGTCCACGATGCCGACGCAATGGCCCAGTATATCCAGGACAACTTCGGCCTGACCCCGGAGAAAGTTCAGGTGTACGAGGCCCGCGGGATGAAAAACGCCATTTACAAGGTAGGCCCAACTAACGTTGAGTTCACCGAGCCGCTGGACATGGATTCCCCCATGGGCCAGTACCTCACCACCTTTGGCCCCGGCCCCTACCACTTGGCCTTTGGCGTATCCGACGTTGCGGACAAAGCAGCGCAGCTGGCGGCCCTGGGCAACGAGCTGCGCGGCGCCAACGGCCTCTCCCGCAGCGCCGAGGGCTACCTCACCGCCAACGTCGCCCCGGACAGCGCCCTGGGCTACCCCTTCCAATTAGCCGAAGGCTAGTCAGCGCCAAACACCCCATCCGGCGGCCCGTGTGCTACGATGTTTGTAAGCCCAAACCAGCCCCGGGATTGACCGCCATGCTAGTTAGAGACACCATCAGCGCCGCCATATCCAACGCCCTGGAGCGGGCCCATCAGGATGGCGCGCTGAACGTTGATTCCGTGCCCTCCATTGAAGTGGAGCGGCCCAACAATCCGGAACACGGCGATTTTGCCACCAATCTGCCCCTGCGTCTGGCCCGCGCCGCCCGCTCCAACCCTCTGCATCTGGCCGAGGTCATCGCCGCGCGCGTCCCCACCGGCCCGGAGATTGCCAGCGTCACGCCGGCCGCCCCCGGTTTCATCAACTTCCGCCTCAACGACCACTGGCTGCAAGACCAGGTTGAGGCCGTCCGCGCTGCCGGCGATTCCTTTGGCGCATCCGACTTCGGCGCCGCCCGCAAAATCATGGTGGAGTTCGTCAGCGTCAACCCCACCGGCCCCGTCCACGTCGGACACGCCCGCGGCGCCGTCCTCGGCAGCGCCCTCGCCAACGCCCTGCACGCCGCCGGCTACGCCGTTACCCGCGAGTACTACGTCAACGACGCCGGCTCCCAGATGGAGGCGTTCTACCGCTCCGTGTGGGCCCGCTACCGCCAGGCCCTGGGCCAGCCCGCCGACTTGCCCGACAACGGCTACCATGGCGATTACATCGCCGGCATCGCCGCCGACATCATCGCCGCCGACGGCCGCCGGTACCTGGACATGGACGACCCGGCCGCAATACGCGCCATCGGCGACGTGGCCCGGGAAAAGATGGTTGCCCTCATCCGCGACGACCTTGACGCCATCGGCGTCCGTTTTGACAACTGGTTCAGCGAACGCCAGCTGTTCCGCGACGCAGATTACGACCGGGCCATGGCCCGCCTCCGGCAGGGCGGCCATCTCGCCGAACGCAGCGGCGCCCTCTGGTTCAACTCCACCGCCCTCGGCGATGACCGCGATAACGTCGTCGTCCGTTCCTCCGGCGAACCCACCTACTTCGCCTCCGACATCGCCTACCACTTCAACAAGTTCTACGGGCGCAGCTTCGAACGCGTCATTGACATCTGGGGCGCCGACCACCAGGGCCACGTCCCCCGTATGAAAGCCGCCGTCGCCGCCATGGACATCGCACCCGAGAACCTCACCGTCCTTATCTCCCAGATGGTCACCCTCAAGCGCGGCGCCGAAACCGTCCGCGCCTCCAAGCGCACCGGCGATTTCGTAACCCTCCGCGAGCTGGTGGACGAAGTGGGACTCGACGCCTGCCGCTATTTCTTTCTGGCCCGCGCCGCCTCCACGCAGATGGAGTTTGACCTGGAACTGGCCACCAAAGAATCCTCCGAGAACCCGGTGTACTACGTCCAGTACGCCCACGCCCGCAACGCCAGCATCCTCAAACTGGCCGCCGACCGGGCCATCGACTACGCCGCCGGCGACGTGCGCCTCCTCGACAGCCCCCACGAACTAACGCTAATCCGCACCATGCTGCGCCTCCCCGAACTAATCGTGCAGGTAGCCGAAAACCTGGAGCCGCACCACCTCCCTCACTACGCAATGGAACTGGCAACGGCGTTCCACCACTTCTACGAGAACTGCCGCGTCATCTCCGCCAACCCCGACGACAACGCCCTGACCCTGGCCCGCCTCAAACTCGTAGCCGCCGCCCAAATAGCCTTCCACCGCACCCTGACCCTGATGGGAATGACCGCCCCCGACCGCATGGAACGCACCTGACCGCCCAAAACGGATTGTTGCCGTACCGTAACGACGGCCCGCATTGCCCACCCCTCCATACCGTATAATGGCGTTGGAAAGGCTAAGCTATGACTACCACCGTTGTGTACCCGCCCCGGCCGTCGGTTGACCGCAGCCGGCTGCCGCCCGGCCCCCGCGAGCTGCCGGTTATCGGCCAGACTTTGCGCTACCTCCGCGACCCCATCGGCTTTATGCAGGAGGCCGCCGCTTACGGCGATTTGGTTACCATGTCGGTGAAACCGGCGCTGCTGCTGCTGGTGAATCATCCCGACTTGGTGCGCGACATCGTCATCACGCACCACCAGCAAGTAGGCCGCAGCCCCAACTCCGAGGTGCTGCGCTATGCCATGGGCGACGGCTTGGTTACCGCCAACGGCACGGACCATCTGCGCCAGCGCCGCCTCATCCAGCCCCCTTTCCATCGCAGCCGCATCCAGGGCTACGGCGCGGTGATGCAGCAGTTTGCCGCGCAGCACCCCCGCCGCTGGCAGGACGGGCAAGCCGTTGACATGGCCCAGGAAATGAGCGCGCTAACCCTGCGCATCGTAGTCAAAACCCTGTTCGGCCTCGAACTCCCCGACGACGCCCGTCGCATCGGCGCCGCCTTTGAGCTAATCAACAACTACCTCGTAACCCGCGTCAACCAGCCGCCCCGCCTGCGCAAACTGCTCCACGCCCTCCCCGCGCCCTACACCCTGCGCTTCAAACGCGCCCGCGCCCGCCTCGACGCCATCATCTTTAACCTCATCGCCCAACGCCGGGCCGCGCCCACGCAAGATGACGACCTCCTCTCCCTCCTGCTGCTGTCCAGGTTGGAGGATGATTCGGGCGATTCACAACTGCTTACCGACCAGCAAGTGCGCGACCAAACCATAACCCTGTTCGCCGCCGGCCACGAAACCACCGCCGTCTGCCTCACCTGGACCTGGTATCTCCTGTCAATGAACCCGGAAATCCAGCGCCGCTTCCACGCCGAGCTGGACGCCGTCCTCGGCAACCGCCCGCCCTCGCTGGACGACTTGCCCAGTCTGGACTTTACCGACCGGATTCTCACCGAATCCCTGCGCCTTTACCCCCCCATTTGGTTCTGGTCCAGGATGGCGTTCCAGCCGCTGCAACTGAACGGCTACGAGATACCCCCCGGCGCACTGCTGGCCGCCCCCCAGCTAATCGTGCAGCGCGATGCCCGCTGGTTTCCCGAACCGCTGGAGTTTCAGCCCGACCGCTGGACGCCGGAGTTCCGCGAGAGCCTGCCCCGTTTCGCCTACTACCCCTTCGGCGGCGGCCCCCGCCAGTGCATTGGCGAGGCTTTCGCCCGGATGGAGGCCAAGCTGATACTGGCCACCCTGGGCCAAAGATGGCGCGTCCACCACGACCCCCGCCACCGGGCCAGTATGCTCCCCCTCATTTCCCTGCGCCCCAAAAACGGTATGCCCATGTACCTGGAACGCCGTTAACTGGAACGCCGTTAATTTCGTGAACGGCGTTTAGCTCGCCCCGCCATCCTCCAGCGCCATCCGCGCCACCTGCCGCCCCATCCGCACCGAGTAGTTGGTGCCCCGATCCTCCGGGTAGATTTGCGTAGTGTTGGCCAGATACAGATGCTGCACCGGCGTACGGTGGTCGGGTATCTGCGCCCCGTAGCCCACCCCGATTATCGGCTGCGCCCCGTCCACCCGGTGATGGTGGTACTCCACAATCCAGTCCCGGGAGAAATCCGGGTTGATGCTTTGCAGATGGGGAATGAATTCCTCCAGCAAATCAGCCGGTTCCTTGCGGTACAGCTCGCTGCTGCGGTCCGGGTAGTTGGTCAGATACACGATGTGCCGCCCGCCGTACAGGTTGCGGTCAATCATGTTGGTATGCTCAATGATGCCCACAAAAGGCAGCGAGCGGTCAGCCACGTTCAGCCAGTACTTTGACGACAGCGGCCGGTCCAGCACCAGTATCATCAGCACCGCCGACAGATAGCGCGCCGATTCCAGCCGGGCCCGGTAATCATCCGGCAGTTCCGGCGCCAGCCGCGTGAACACGTAAGACGGCGTAGTCGCAATGATGGCATCGTACTCATAAGTCTGCGCCTCCCCCCCGTCTAACGACACCTCCAGCCCCGTAGCCACCCCATCTGATGCGATTATCCGCCGCACCGCCGCGCCGACGTGCACCCGCCCCCCCTGCTCCGCAATCCGCTCGCCGCACACGTCAAACACCGTGCCAAAGCTGCACATCGGGTAGCCCAGCCGCTCTTTCTCCATCCGCTTGCGCGACGACACCCGCAGGTAAATCTTGCCCCACAGCCACGCCATACTCACCTGGTCGTAGTAATCCCCAAACTTGCCCCGCAGCATCGGCTCCCAGATGACCCGGTAAGCCGCCTCCCCCATGTGCCGCCGCGTCCATTCGGCGGCGGTCACGTCCTCAAACTTGCGCCAGTTGCGCGTCTTTTGCAGCAGAAACGTTCGCAGACCCAAACGGATGCGCTGCGTCAGCGGCAGCGGCGTGAACCGCAGCAAGTCCAGCGGCGTCGCAAAATCCCAGATGCGCCCGCCGTAGAACAGCCCCACTTTCGACTCCAGCCATTCCAGCGAGTCGCCCAGCCCCAGCTCCTCAATCAGCTGCGCCATATCGGTGTCGCTGACGAACAGATGGTGATAGCCGCGCTCCAGCTGCCCGCCGCCCACCGGGAACGTTGACGCCTGCCCGCCCAGAAACGGCGCCGCCTCAAACACCTCGGCAAAATGCCCCCGCCTGGTCAGCTCATAGCCCGCCGCCAGCCCGGCCGCGCCGCCGCCGATAATCCCAACGCGCATCGTCAGTCGTCCGGCGCAGCCGTCACGCTGCCCATTGCCGCATCATTCCCCCGCGCCGGCGCATCATTCCGGCGCCGGCGGGAATCCGCCTCCGCATCCGCCCGGTCATCCGCCGCCTCTGCCGGCTCCGCCAGCTCCGTTTCCGGCAAAGTAGTCAGCCCCCGCAGCGACACGTTGTGCCACAGCAGCAGCCCGAACCCCACCACGTTCACCGGCAGCCACAGCGCCAGCAGGTGTATTGCCACCGAGTACGCCGCCGCCGTTTCCTCCGCAATCCCCATCCCAATCAGCGTAAAAGTTGCCACCGCCTCAAACGCCCCAATCCCTCCAACCGTGGCCGGTATCGCCGTTATCAGGTTGGACGTTACCAGCGTCAGCAGCATCGCTATCGTCAGTATTCCCACCGTCGTAAAGTGCTCGTCCAGATTGAACGAGTAGGCGATTATCAGATACACCCCGGCCTCCGCCAGCCACACCGGGAACGAGCGGGCAAACAGCATCGCGTGCTTGCCCGGCGAGTTGAGCGACGCCAGCCCCTCGACAAAGCTGAATATAACCCGGCGCGACAGCCTGCGAAAGCGTGTCGGCAGTATGCGGGTCAGCGCCAGCAGCAGCCCCACCGCCCGCCGGTTCACCGCCAGCGCCGTCAGCGCCCCCAGCGCAACTACAAACGTGAACGCTACCCCCGCCGCCAGCAGTATCGCCGTCGTCCGGTACGCATCGCTGGCGTCCGCAAACAGCCCGGCCGCCAGCAGTATCGGAATGGACACCGCCCCAATCGCCAGCAGGGTCAGCCCGTCGTAAAGCCGTTCCACGCTCAGCGTGGCAATGGCCGCCGGCGCGCTCACTTTCTCCTCCCGCTGCGCCAGATACACCGCCCGCACCAGCTCCCCCAGCCGCGCCGGCAGCACGTTGTTTGCCATGTACCCGATGTTCACCACGGCAAACAGCCGGCTGGTCGAAACATCGGCGATCGGCGCCAGCAGGTAGCGCCACCGCCACGCCCGCAGCCACTGCCCCACAAAGTACAGCGCAATCGCCGGCGCCAGATACAGATAGTTGGCCGACGCCAGCGCCGCCCACAGCTGCGCCCGGTCAACCGATATGACCAGCAGCCCCAGTATGACGACGCTAACCAGCGCCCCCGCCCAAAACCGCCAGTTGCCCAGAAAGTAGGTCATTGCGCGCTCATGGCAGCCCGGCTCACCCCGTTATTTCCGATTATCCGGCTCATCCCGTCATTTCCGATTATATTGATAGTACTCGGCCTTGTACCAGTCGCTGTCCTGCTGCCGGGCCACGATGTAGCCCAGCGCCTGGCGCAACTTTCCGGGATTGGCCGCCGTCTGCGTAAAGAAGTTAACGTCCGACGACAGCTGCTGCCAGAACGCAGTTTTCTCCCGGCTTTCTCCGGGACGCCGGTACGTTTCAGGATACCACAGCAGGTTGCGCCGCGGCCCCGACTTGGCGTACGTTTCCGCACCATCGTCACTTAAAGGATGCGCGCTTTCCGCCAGATACACCAGCGGCGCCGGGTCGTCGCCCACCCTCCGGCAGGCATCCGAGCCGTCCTGATTATCGCCGGCGCAAAAAGTGTCAAACTGCAATGCGCCCGCCTCGGTTTCATTCCTCACGTACCACTGGAAAGGATACCACATATCATAGTCCACCTTGACCGCCGGCCCGCCGGACGCATCCCCATCCGCATCCGCAGTAACGGATTGGCCCAGCTCCCGATAGGTTTCGGCCAAATCCGCCGAACCCTGCGCGTAGGCCAGTATCTCGATGCTGGAATCGTCGTAGGTGTAAGCTGCTCTAACCGCTGCCACGATTCCAAAGGCCAGCAGCAGGCCCGCCAGCCCCAGCGCCGCCGCCGCCCCGGCCCGGCGCTGCCCCCGCAGCATCCAGGCGATTAGCGCCGCGCCGGGCAGCAGCAGGAGCCCCGCCAGCCACGCCGCAATGTTGGCCCCCGTCGCCCCGGTAGCCAGCCAAGCCACCCACACCGCGCCAACCACCCACAGCGGCGCCAAAACCGCCAACCACCCACTGCGCCGGTTCCAGGAACGTTCCGCATCCGTCCGGGCAAACACGCTGTCGGATAGATGGCCCAGGAACATCCCCGCCGCCAGCGCCAGCGGCACGGTGATGTTCACCAGCAGCCACGGCATCTTTTCCCCCGCAATCGTGTACACCAGCAGCGTGGCAATCACCCACCCGGCCAGCAGCAGCCCGAACCGTTCCCGCCGCCGGATGAGCCAAATCACCGCTATCAGCCCGAACACCAGCGCCAGCAGCTCGTACACCGTCAGGCCAACCCCGTAGTAATACCAGGGCTGATTCCCCCGCGCCTCCCCGTGCTGCGCCATCCAGTAGCCCAGGCTTTGCCACGACCCGGTGAACAGTCCGGCGGCGTTGCTGTACAGCGTGGTGTACAACGCCGTCCAGACTGCGTAAAAGATGGCCGCCGCCGCCAGCCAGACGCCGCCGCCCCACGCCGTCCCCAGCACGGCACCCACCACCAGCAGCCCCGCCAGCGTCATTATCGGAACCAGATAGTTGACGGCGATGCGCCCGGCCTCCAGGTCGGCTGCCGCGGAAACCGCCCCCGGCAGCACGCTTTCCGACAGCGGCGCGTCAGCTGAGAACAGCCACAGCCCCACCCCGGCCAGCAGCATCGGCGGCCCCAGCAGCAGCGCAACCCGCCGCACCGAAAGCCCCTCCAGCCGCAGCAGCAGCACGACCACCACCAGCAGCCCCAACATCGCCGCCCCGTTCACCGGCAGCGGCACGTCCAGCCCCGGAATTGGCCGCAGTACCGCCAGCACGACGGCCAGAATTGCCGCACCCACCGCAACCGCTACCGACGCCGGCAGCAGCAACCCGCTCACGCCCGCCCGACGATTCCACCCCCACCACGCCGCCAGCACAATCGCAGCAGTCAACCCCGCCGCCGCCAGCAGTCCCGCCCATACCGGCAGGACGGCAACGGGCAGCGTCACGAAAGGCTCCCCCCAGACCGGCGCCCCCGTTTCCCCCGTTGACCCGGCGTCCGGCGCCGCCAGCGTCAACCCCAGCGGCCCTTGCAAAACCGACACCGCCGCCGCCGCCTGCGGCAGCGTCAAAGCCGCCAGAAACACCAAAAACCCCGCCGCCCCGTTAAGTTCCGGCAGCCGCCGGGGCCGCCGCAAGATTGCCTTGATTTGCCCAAACCCCAAAACCAGCGCGGCAACCCCCAGAAACAGGATGATGAAATAGGCCGTTTCCTTAGTCGCCAGCATCAATGCCACGACCAGCGCCGACCAGTACAGATACCGGCTGCGACTGCTGACGACGTACCGCCACATCAAAATCAGCAGCAGCACCCCCCAAACCGCCATCAGGATGTCGTTGCGTCCAAAGCGACTGAAATACAGCAGCGTCGGCGAGAACGCCAGAATCACCCCCGCGCCAACCGCCCCCCGCTCCCCAATCTGAGCCCGCAAAAAGTAAGGCAATCCCACCAGTGCCGCCCCGAACAGCGCATAAGGCAGCCGGGCAACATAATCGGTATCGCCAACGAACCGAATCGCCCCTGCCACCAGCTCAATTTGCAGCGGCCCGTGCATCCAGGGCGAATGAGCAAACCCCACCCCCTGCGCCAACTTCCAGGCAAAATGCAGATGAATCGCCTCATCATAATGCATCACCCGCCCCTCCAACCCCCAAAGCCGCATCCCCCCCGCAACAACCAGCAGGCCCAAAAAAAACCACTCCACCCACCCCAACCGAACCCGGCCCACCCCGGCCGCCAAACGCCCCCAAATTGAACTAACCACCCACATCAGACGCCCCGCCTCCGAAACACCACCGTCTCCGCACCCATGTTCACGTCAGCCACCTCCCATCCGGCGCAGCGCCAAGCATCAGATTGAACACGTCGGCTTACCTTGCCCACGTTCGCCCACCAGTACCGATTGCGGGCAGACTCGGGCAGAGGTGCCCCGATGATACGCTCAATCTCGCCAAAAGACGCCCTCCACTCCGAACCCTCAATGCTGGCAAGATGCTCATACAATTTCCGATACTTACGATCACGGCCTATCGCCATCCTACCCCCCGATTCCGGCATCCCGTGTGCTGCTATGCTTACCCGTCAGAACGAACCCGATGCACGACATCAATTCTAGCATCTGAACGCCCACCCCAACGCCGCAGCACCCCCTTTACAACGAGGGGGTCTGGGGGAAATCATTTCCCCCAGCGTCCCCCCCCAAATCCCCAAAATCAGCGACACCCCCCCTATTGCCAAACGGTACACCCGTTCGTGTAAGATACATCCATCGGGCAATCAACCAACCCCCGGCCCCCAGCCGTTCCCGGCCAGGAACGTCCCCTGGGGAACCGGAGCCATCACACCGCTAGCACAACCGCCGGAGATTCAAGTCAAAAACGGCCAGTCAGCAAAAAATCGCAATCGGCAAGGGTAGTCCCGACCCCGCTTTCACGGCGCGGGCTGCCTCCGCAGGGTCTCGAGCTTCAGCCCGCGTGCTGTCCTCTCATTAGGGATAGGCCACGTAAAATGAAGGTACAAAATAGTTGCGTACCCACCTCCGGCCGTAGGGCTGACAACGACTTGAATCTCCGACACCAACACCAAACCAACCGCCCGATAAACGCCCGATACCAGCCAACCGCAACCCACTCCAAAGGATGACAAAATCATGACTTGACCAAAAGCGGATGCTAGGCAATCTCCCCCCGCAGTTCGCCCATACGCGCTACGTCGTAGCCGCCCAGGTCGTGCGCTGCGGCCTGAAAGCCGGCATCCCCCAGCAAATCCAGCAGCGGCCTCAGCTGCGCGCTTTCGTAGTGCTCTTTGGGGATAACCAAATCGTACTCCTCGTCAAACAGGGGTATGAAATCCAGGCCCAGGGCCCGGGCTGCGGACAGTATCCCCAGCCCGGCTTGGGCAGAACCGCCGGCCACCGCCGCCGCTACCGCCAGATGGCTGTATTCCTCCCGCTCGTATCCCGACACCGCCGCCGCCTCAACGCCCTGCCGGGCCAGGTGGTAATCCAGCAGCACCCGCGTGCCGGAACCGCGCTGCCGGTTAACAAAGGTAACGTCGTCGCGCGCCAAATCCCCCAGCCCGGCGATGCCCAGCGGGTTGCCCGCAGCCACCATCAGCCCCTGCGTGCGCCCGGCCAGCCTGACGATAGCCGCCGGCGTGTCCGGCAGGTAGCGCCGCACGTAGGCCGTGTTGTACTCCCCGGTTGCGGCGTCCAGCAGATGGCAGCCGGCCAGATGCGCCTCGCCCCTCCGCAGCGCGGCCAGCCCGCCCAGGCTGCCCACGTGCGCCGACGCCAGATTCACCGCCGGATGCTGGCGGCGCAGGTAGCTTTGCATCAAGTCCAGCGTCAGGTCGTGGCTGCCGATTGCCACCAGCGTGTTCTCCACCTCGCCGGCATCGCGCAGCAGCTCAACCTCCACACTGGCCCCGGCGTCCAGCCCCTCCAGCCGCCGGGGAATCCGCACGATGCCATCGGCCCGCACCAGCGACATCACCACGCCGGCGCCCCGCTGCACCGGGGTTGCCGTCATCCTTTCGCCAACCCGCCCCAGCTTGACCCGCAAAAACTCATCCTCTCCGATTGGCGACAGCACTTTGCGCGTCAGCCGCGCCGCTATCCGGGGGCGCGCCGGCATTGCCACCCCCAGCAGCCGCTCCAGCACCGGGCGCAGCAGCAGTTCCGCCGTCAGCGCCGCCGACACCGGATACCCCGGCAGCCCCAGCGCCGCCTTGCCGCCCGTCACGCCCAGCGCCACCGGGTGGCCCGGACGGATGGCGATGCCGTGCACTTGCAGCGCACCCAACGATTCTATGACCGCCGCCGTGTAGTCAGCGTTGCCGGCCGACGAGCCGGCGTTAATAACCACCACATCGCAGACCGCCAGACACTCCACCGCCGCCGCCCGTATCGCATCGGCGTCGTCCGGCATCGGCTCCCCCACCAGCGGCGCGCCCCCCCATTCGCGCACCAGCCCGGCCAGTATCAGCGAGTTGAACTCCGGTATGTCCCCCGGCCGGCGCGGCGCCTGAATCGGCGTCAGCTCGTTGCCCGTCGGTATGATTCCCACCACCGGCCGCCGGCGCACCGGAACCGACGTCAACCCGGCGGCGGCGCACGCCCCCAAATCCGCCGGCGCGATGCGATGGTTCTCCGGCAGCACCAGTTCCGTAGCCACGATGTCCTCGCCCAAAGGCCGCACGTGCTGCCACGGCGCCACCGCCTCCAACACCCGCACGCTAGACGCATCGGCGCCGTCCCGCTGCACCCGCTCAATCATCACCACCGCATCCGTGCCGGGCGGCATCGGGTCGCCCGTATCCACCCAAACCGCCTGCGCCCCCACCGCCAGCGCCCGCGGCGCCGTTTCCGTAGCCCCCACCGTGTCCGCCGCCCGCACCGCAATCCCGTCCATAGCGGCGGCGTCATAATGCGGCGACGACACCGCCGCCCAAACCGGCCCGGCCGTAACCCGCCCCACCACGTCCGGCGCGTGCAGCGGGATTGATTCCGCCGCCAGCGGCGCCAGCGCACCGGCCCCGTCCAGCGCCTCAAACCACCGCCGCACCGCATCCTCCAGCGGCACGTCCTGCAAAAAATACCGCCTCCGCTGTGCGTGCGCTGAACCGCCTGGAATAGTCATCGTAGAACCAGCCTTGCCTATACTGCAACTAAAATCGCTGTACCCGGACGCTTTCCCCGGCGTAGATTCCGGATGAATCGGCCGGCACGTGCAGCAGCCCATCGGCCCGCACCAGCGTAAATATCAGCCCGCTTTTCCCCCAAACCGGCTGGGCGATTGGATAGTTTCCCCCGCCATCCCCTCCCTCTGCCGGACGCAGTGCCACCGGCACAAAATCCTCCCGCCCCGGCGCCGACGGCACGTCCTGGCCCAATATAGCCGTCGTTTCCGACGCCGCCGGCGGGACTAAACAGCCGGCCAGACGATACACCGCCGGCCGCACCAGCAGGTCGCACACCACCATTGCCGACACCGGATTGCCCGGCAGCCCGATGGCCGGCTTGCCGTCGCACAGCCCCACGATGGCCGGCTTGCCCGGCCGCAGCGACAGCCCGTGCGCCAGCACCCCCGGCTCCCCCAGCTCTGCCACGATGTCAACCGTCCGGTCCCGCACGCTCACCGAGCTGCCCGCCGACAGCACCAGCATATCCGACCGGGCCAGCCCGTCCCGGGCCGCCGCCAGCTGCATCTCGTAATCATCCCCCACCAGCCCCAGGCGAACCGGCGCCCCCCCGGCGCTGGCCACCTGCGCCGCTACGGTGTACGAGTTCACGTCCCGAACCTGCGCCGCCCCCGGCCTTTGCTGCGGATGCACCACCTCATCGCCCATCGCTAGGATAGCCACCCGCGGCCGTCGTGCCACCAATACCTTGCCAATTCCAACCGCCGCCAGCGCCCCGATGTCCTGCGCCCTGATGACGTGCCCCGCCGGCAGCACAACCTCTCCGGCGCCCACGTCCTCACCCGGTTGGGCAACGTTCTCCCCCGGCGCAACCGGACGCATCACCTCGATAGTCCGGTCGTCAACGCGCTGCGTTTGCTCCACCATCACCACCGCGTCGGCGTTGCCGGCCAGCATCCCCCCGGTGTGCGCGATTGCCGCCTCCCCCACCCCCAGCGACACCCCCGCCGCCATGCCCATCGGCACCTCTCCAACTACCTCAAACCAGGCCGGCAGCCCGTCGGTAGCCCCAAAAGTGTCCGCCGCCCGCACGCTGTAACCGTCCATAGTAGAACGGGCAAAAGCCGGCAGCGACTCCGGCGCAACGATGTCTGCGGCAGCAACCCGCCCCAGCGCATCCCACGCGCAGCACGACTCCGCCCCAACGGACGCCGCCGGCGGCAGCCGGGCCAGCAACCGGCCCAACGCCTCCGCCGGCGGCAGTACGTTGAAAAACTCAGCCATCGTCAAGCAACGCGACGCACGGCGTCCGATTGCCCGGCAAGGATTTCAGGCTTGACCTTTACACGTTGCCCAACGCCTCGCTCAGCCGCCCCACGCCCTCGTCAATCTCGGCCTCGGTAATGTTCAGGGCGGGCATAATGCGCACCGCGTTGGGGCGCACGCCGTTGAGCAGCACGCCGGCGGCTTCGGCGGCGTCCATCACCTGCGGCATAATGTCGCTGTCAAAAGCAACGGCGGCCAGCAGCCCCTTGCACCGGATTTCGTTCACGAACCCGTAGCGCGCCTTGAGCCCGTCCAGCCGGTCTTGCAGCACCACTTCCATCCGCTTGACGTGGCCCAGGATGTCGTTGTCCAGCAGATAGCGCGTGCCGGCGGCGGCGGCGGCCGTCGTCAGCGCGTTGCCCCCGAAAGTGCTGCCGTGATCGCCGTAGGTCAGCGCCATCGCGTGCTCTTTCGCCAGAAACGCGCCGATTGGCACGCCGAACCCCAGCCCTTTGGCCAGGATCATCACATCCGGCTCCACGTCGTATTCCTGATACCCGAACAGACTGCCCAGCCGCCCCATCCCGGTTTGCACTTCGTCCAGAATCAGCAGGATGTTGTTCTGGTCGCACCACGCCCGCAGCCGCTGAAAATAGTCGGCGTCGGGTATATTCACGCCGCCCTCCCCCTGCACCGGCTCAATCATCACCGCAACCGTGTTGTCGGTAGTGGCGTTCATCACCGCCTCCACGTCGTTAAAATCAACGTAGGTGAAACCCTCCGGAATGGGCTCAAACAGCTCGTGGTAATGCGGCTGGCCGGTAGCGGCAACGGCGTTCATCGTGCGCCCGTGGAACGAGTTGAGGGCGGTAATGACCTCGTAAGCCCCGTCCTTGTGCAGCTTGCCGTAGCGCCGGGCAATCTTGAGCGCCCCCTCCACCGCCTCCGCGCCGCTGTTGCAGAAAAACACCCGGTCCATGCACGAGTTCTCAATCAGCAGCTCGGCGATGTCCAGCTGCGGCAGCGTGTAAAACTGATTGGAGGTCTGGATGAGCGTAGCCGCCTGCTTTGCGATGGCGTCCACCACCACCGGCGGGCAGTGGCCCAGATTGTCCACGGCCCAGCCGGCCACAAAGTCAATGTACTCCTTGCCATCGGCGTCCCACACTCGCGAGCCCTCGCCCCGCACGATAACCACCGGCCGGCGGCGCACGGTCTGGGCGTAGTATTTCTGCTCGATGGCGATATATTCAGCGTTGCTGGGCATAAGTCATCTGCTCCCGGTAAGTGTCTTCGCCGCACCGCCAACAACCACCAGCAGCACAGCGCCCAACCATTATACCCCCATAACGCCGCAATTGGGCGGGATGACGGCGGCAACCAGGCCAGGTCTTTCCTTTTCTATATCAGAGAGCGTCCGGCCCAAACCGTCCTGGCCTATGCTCCGTAGCAGCAGCAGTCCCCGCCTCGCGCCAACAGGCGCTTATGCCGCCCCCGGAAGCCAAGCCGATGCTGCCAACTGGCCGCGGCCTCAACATTATCGCCAGCGATGTCAACTATGCTGCCTGCGGTGAGAATCTGTCGCACCTACGGAATCCTGCCGGCATTGCTGTTTGACAACCATAGACAGCACGCCTAGAATGCCGCCAGCGCCATGCTAAAATGGTCTGGACGGTCGTGTGTCATTGGAGGTGCAGGTTCCCCGAGCAAAGCAATTAGATGCAGCTGGAACGCCTGTACAGTCAGAGACCGTGCGCTCCGTTTCTGGCTTGCCGTCTAATGGCATTGCACGGTAGCACCGTATGGCTGTGAATCCTGATACTGCCCGATGTGATTGCCGCTGACGACAACCGCGTTTCTGGTGAGCGTTGCAGCCTCCAGGCGGCTTTTGTGGATTTGACCGACAGGAGGATACGATGTGACCCAAGAGAACCGAAGTGATTCTGTTGTTGTCGTTCATACCGGCGTGAGCGTGTCGTTGAGGTCCTTCAGCCTTGACCCAGTCTCCATTAATCCCGATTTCTTGCGCTATAACGACATCGTAGGTGCGGATTGGAAGATTGAAGGTCCGGTTACGGTCGAGCCTAGGTTGACGAGGGTAGCTTACGACAATGGGGTTGTCATAACGGCCACCCGCAACCGTGTTACCTTTGCTCAGACGGGTCAGCTCTTGGATTTGGACAACTTCGTCGGTTCGGCCATGGCAATGCGCTATATTTCGTCGGTGGCGCTCCGTTTGGGCTACGAAGCAGTAGCTATAGCGCCTCGAGGCTTTATACGCATTCCGCCAATCAGTCAGGGAGAGTCGTCCACCATTTTAGAGAGGCTAAGACGAAGGCTGCCTTTCGCTGCAGAGTTGCCGCGCGTACAGGCCCGGGTTTCCTACAATCTTGCAGGCCGCGGAATCACTCTATACGTGGGCGAGGCGGTGAATGAGGCTGCCGGTGCGGTATCTATGTTGCGTTTCAGCGCTCATATTCATCACAACGTACCGGAGTCCGGGCCGTCTGAGCAGACTGATTTTGTGCGCTCCGTTGTGGAATCCTGGCGGGAAGACCTGGCTGACTTCGACCGCTTAGCAATCCAGTTCTATCACGAAAGCTTCAAGGGGGGTTAGTTCAATGGGCTTGGCACCGTCCGGTGGTTCGAGCGTGGCGTTGCAGGGTCATCAGACCGGAGGTCCGGATGACGACCTGCAAGCGGATTGGCTTGGATACATGACCGACGATTTTGCGGATATGCGGGTGGACGACTTGCCCAGCACGTGTATCGCCTGTATCCGAAAATTTTCCCCGCCGGGCATTGTTAGTATGTGGCCGGCTGAGGACGCGTGGGCTGATATACACACGGAAGAACATGACGTTGTGTTCGCCGCCCTGGTGGATAATTGGGACCCCGGCGTTGATGTTACAGAGAGATTTTACCTAACAGGATTACGGTCTGTTCCCATTCTGCTGGATGAGTTCGAATATGCCGTCAACGTTCCGGCGTCCGATGCCGGGGGCACCTCGGATGCTGACTGGCAAGCCGCCTTTGAAGTAGACGCAGGGGATGAATCTCAGTACGACCTTTTGCATCTGGCTTTGGCAGAGCTTGATGAGGTATCCGAAGCGGCCTTTGAGGAAGATCTGCCTGAACCATCCCCCGTTGCTTTTGAGCAGGCACGACGCGTTCTAGAGGCAATGTACGAGAAATGGCCACGGCGCTTTATGGTGTACCCCATGCCTGGGGGTTACATCGCTATTGACGCCCGAGGCGGGTTCGGCAACGCGGTGATGGTGATGTGCGGCTCTGGTGGAGATGCTAGGTGCATCGTGACAATCAACGATGCGGATAGCCGCGCCGCGTATTCTAGCGCCCGAAAGATTCCGGACGCTTTCGTTTGGCAATCTCTGTCGGAACTCTGGACTGCAACCGAGCAATGATTGCCTACAATTTCGGCGCTGGCGCTGCGGGTTGTCCGGTGCCGGATTGGGAACTTTTGGGGCGCGGCATCTTTAGTAGCCGTCAAGCAAAATGGTGCCGCTCCAACGATGGGGTGCCGGCATTAGTATTTCGTGAAGCGGATGGCGTCAGGACTTTGTCGGTGGATCGGCTGTCGGTAGCTCCCGAGGCAGAGGCGATAATGGTGAGCGCGTGGCTGCCGCACGGGGAGAGGGGCATAGTTTTTACGGATGGGCGGCAATAGATGCTGAACACGCTGCGTCAGGGGAGTGCAGGGCGATAGTCAGTCCGACATTGGCGGTGAATGGGAGCAATCCATACCATGCAGACATAGTATTGCCGATGTCTGCGGTGGACGTCCCTGGCGAACAATACAAATTTGCGTTGCGGTTTGCTGCTAGGTCCCGATGGGTAGCTCGGTAATCTTTGTTGCAAAATCCCATGCCCATGCAACGGAGTGCCGGTATCCTTAGCGGTGGTGGCGTAGCGGCTGCCGGATTCCCCGGCTGCCCCGAACCCGCCAATTTTGTGTTAATATGCAATCCGACAATCAACCAACGCCCCGCTACAACCGCATTACGGAGGAATTACCGATGGCTACTATGATTGACGGCGAGTCCTATCTGGGCAAGGTTATGGTGCGCCCGCTTACCAAGTCCGGCGACGTTACCCTTTACCTCTGGCCCCTGCGCTGCCTCAAGGCCAAGTTTGGCGGCCCCACCTTTGGCGTTGACGTCAACGGCGTGGAAATCATCCGCTTCGACCCCCACGGCCCCCGCGGCCACTGGCACCGGGGCGGCTACGACAAGCTCGGCGCCGGCGGCTCCCACGTTGACTACCCCGACGGCATGACCGAAAGCCAGGCCCAGCTGTCCTGGTCCCTGGAGCAGGTGCGCGAGCAGACCGCCGCGCTGCTGGCCGACGCCGGCTACTCCGACGCCGCCGCCGGCCTGGACGCCGACTTGCTCCAAGCCGCCACCGCCGACGTCGTAACCCACCTGGACGCCCACCCCGGCATCATGTCCGAAGCCATCCAAAAGGACTTGATTGCGGCCTAACCGGGCACCCCACCCACTATCCGCAACCCCTCTCTCCGCAGCGGGAGAGGGGATTTTTATTCACGACACAATAACGGGACGTCCCCCGGATTTACGCCGTAATGCGGGTGCCGGTAGCCTGCCCGTTGACGCATTGCATCAGTGCGCCAGGTTCCCGCCCGTCAATGATATGAGCGCTGGCCCCGGCGCGCCCGGCGATGGCGGCCAGGCACGCGTCCAGCTTGGGCAGCATCCCGCCCCGCGCCACGCCGGCCGCGCGCAGGCTGGCGGCGCTGCGGGCGTCCAGGCGCGGTATCACCCGCCCCCCGTTGTCCATCACCCCGGCCACGTCCGTCAGAAAGATGACCCGCTCGGCCTCCAGCGCGTGGGCCAATGCCCCCGCCGCCGTATCGCCGTTGACGTTCAGCGGCTGCCCGGCGTGTTCGCTGCCGTCGGTTACGTCCACCGCGATTGGCGAAACCAGCGGGATAAACCCGGCCGCGAGTATGGCCTGCACCGGCGCCGGATTCACCCGGTCAATCTCGCCCACGTAGCCCAGCTCGGGCTTTGCCACCCGCGCTTGCAGCAGGCACCCGTCCATCCCGCTGATTCCGATTGTAAGCGCCCCCAGATTTTGCAGCAGGGCCGCCAGTTCCTTGTTCACCAGCCCGCCCAGCACCGCTACCACTATCTCCAGCGACGGCGCATCGGTTACGCGCAGGCCGTTGACAAAGTTGGGCGCCAGGTTCTGCCGCCGCATCCACTCGCTGATGACGTTGCCGCCGCCATGCACGACGACCACCGCCCGGCCGGCCCGGTGCAGCGCAACCAAATCTTGCAGCGACGTATCGTTGCCCCCCAGAGTGCTGCCGCCAATTTTGACGACGACGGGCGGCGCGGCGTTGGGTTGCGACACTGTGGCGATACTCGGCCCAGGCAGTCGCCCGGATGATGGCGGGCTACGGCCGGCTGGCTAGGTAGTGTAGGCGCTGTTGATGATGACGTACTGCTCGGTGAGGTCGCAGCCAAAAGCGGTAGCCGCTCCGTCCGCCAGGTTCAGGCTGACCCGAAAATCCACCTGCTCACCCGACATCATAGCGACGACGGCATCCCGATGGAACGGTATCGGCGTGCCGGCCTCCATAATGCAAACCCCGTTCACAAACAGGTCAACCCGTTCCTCCACCGCCTCCGCGCCGCTGCGCCCCAGCGCCATCATCAGCCGCCCCCAGTTAGGGTCAGCCCCGTACACCGCCGACTTTACCAGATTGCTGCCGGCGATCGTCTTGGCCGCTTTGCGCGCGTCGGCGTCACTGCGCGCGCCGTCCACCTGAACCGTAATCAGACGGGACGCGCCCTCGCCGTCGCGCGCCAGCATCCGCGTCAAGTCGGTGCAAACCCGGTGCAGCGCGGCCCGGAAAGCCGCGGCGTCCGGCGAACGTTCGTCAATAACCGGATTGCCCGCCCGCCCGTTGGCAAAGGCCAGGAACGTATCGTTGGTGCTGCTGTCCCCGTCCACCGTAAGCATATTGTAAGTTTCGTCCGCCACCGCCTTAACGGTAGTTTGCAAAAACCCGGCGTCAACGGCAGCGTCGGTAGCGGCAAACGACAGCATCGTAGCCATATTGGGGTGAATCATCCCCGACCCTTTGGCCACGCCGCCGATGGTAATAGTCTGCCCGGTTGACGCCGTAAAAGACACGGCGGTTTCTTTCGGATGCGTGTCCGTAGTCATCATCGCGCGGGCCAGCTGATTGCCGCCGTCGTCGTCCGGCGCAATTTCAGATACGCCGGAGCGTATCAGCGACATCGGCAGCTCCACCCCGATAACGCCCGTACTGCAAACCAGCACGTCCTCAGCGGCAACGCCCAAAGCATCGGCCGCCAAACGGGTCATCTCCTCGGCATCCTTGTACCCCTGCGCCCCCACGCAAGTATTGGCAATCCCGGCATTCACAATCAGCGCCCGCGCCCGCCCCCGCGCCACCCGCTCCCGGTCCAGGTCAACCGTAGCCGACCGAATCGCCGAAGTAGTGAACACCCCCCCCACCGAGCAAAGCGCATCAGAAACCAGCAAAGCCAAATCCAGCTTGTCCTCCCCCCGCGTCTTAAGCCCGATAAAAACGCCGCCGGCCGCAAAGCCCAAAGGCGAAGTAATAGTCCCCCCGGAAACCAAAGTAACCCCAACGCTGGCAGACGAATCGCCGGACATAATAACCGCTCCTATCCCACAGGCCACAAATCAGCAAAAATGCCCGCTCAATATACCATACCGGCGATGGGCGACGGTAGCGTATCACCCGGTTAAATCCGTTACTCGATTGGAGCGACACCCGAATTAGCGATTCCCGCAAACCCCGCAAAGGCTACGATTGTTACGGTTGCTTAGAAATCCCCGATAACCTTCATCAGGGTATATCTTACCGCGCGGGTTATAGATGATACGATGGTCTTTGAAATCCCGCTCAAGAGGGCCGTCATTGGTGGCAAGGAGGCGCGCCCCGCTGATTCGGGCTAGAGCCAAGACGTGCTCGTCGTCAGAGCCGCAGATGTTTTGCGATTTCAAGTCATCCGTCTCATTGTCAACTTGCGTGTCGTCAATCTGTCGAGCTCGGCCAAATTTGACAGCAGTTTTAAGCCAAGCTTCAAACCGGCGATAGTCACCGAGTTCACGCCTCAGTTCACCGCCTACAACCAATTTGCTGCGGCCGGTGTCTAACCAATCAAGTAAGTATTTTCCAGCCGGCGTTTGTTCGTCTGGCTTCCCGAATACGAGACCCCTGACGTTGTTATCAACGATAACGCACATCGGTCACAACCCAATCGACCGCCGTGTCTCCGCCATAAAAAACTCTCCGTAAGAGCGGGGCGCATCCAGCACGTTGCCTTCCTCGTCTATACTGATTGAGTGAATTTTCACGTCCAAGTCGCCCGGCTCAAAGTAGAGAATAGAAACGTCCTCCGGCTTGAGACCGTCGGTTCCATCGCGAACATCCATCCGCACCCGGTCGATGATGTAATCGCTATGCGTTTCAATCACCAGTTGCTGGCCGTTCGAGATGGCAAAGGATTCAGCGACAACGGAGCAACATAGGCTGCCTAATGCCGCCTGCGCGCTGGGGTGCAGGTGAACTTCGGGTTGCTGCAATAGCAGCATCGGCGAAGATTCTACTCCTGAGATTGGAAACTCGTTGTATTTTAGCAATTCAACGAGTATTGGCAGTGCCTGGCTGATGCCATAACCCATGTCAATCAGGTTATGCCAGGGGCCTTTGCGGCGCTTTCCGAATTTCCGAACTTGTAGTTGGGACGGGTCACTGTCCGATTTGCCAAATGATTTCACCTCAATCTCATCGAACAACCCGGAACTGCGACCGAACCTTTCCAAAGCGCCTTTCAGCCTTTGCCATTCATCAGCATCGCGACGGGCCAAGCCGGCCAGATAGCTGGGGATATATTCCCCCACGGCGTCCGATGACGGCCGTATCGGGTCGTAAGTGCGCTGAGGGCGCGAGCGTACAGGAGCGCTGGCAAAAGGACGCTCAAAGTAAAATTGCTGAGATCGCACTGCATCTCGTAATGTCTTTATCGCTGTCGTATCACGACCGTCTTTCTCCGGGCTAGTCTCTATATCGCCTAGACCGGATATGGTCTCAGATGACAAAAACAGATACCATAATCGAAACAGCCTATCGGCGTTGTACAAAGCTGGGTCTGCATATGGGACGTAGTCCCATTCGTCCTGCCCTATACGAAAACGTATTATTTGACCATTGGATTCCCGGTCGGATATTTCGATGTTCGTATCATCCATCGCAAAGCGTCGCAGTACCGGAAAAGGTGCTGTCAGACGGTTTTCAAAAATCGTATCTATTCGTATAGTACCGTTGTACACACCACGCGGCGGCGTGTACTCAAACCCGGCGGTGAACTGTTCGGCCGGCGCACCCCGCGTCCCGCGCCGGTGCACGATGTCCTCAAACGAACCCAAGTCATAGGGTTCCTCCCGGAAATTCGGCACGACTTCCCGAAACGCCACGTCCCAAAGCGCGCGTATCAGGGCCAAAAACGACGTCTTGCCAGTGTTGTTAGGCCCGACCAGCAGCGTCAGCGGCGCCAGGCGCGCCGTCTGTTCGGCCCCAAAGCAACGGTAGTTTTGCAGCGTAATCTTGTCCATAAGGCCAGTGTATCACTACCCCCGTTCCCGCCGCTCACCGTTCCCGCCGTTCTTCAAAGTTGGCGGTTATGGTTTGTTCGGCCCGCCGGCTGTGTTGGGCTATGAATTGTTCCAGCCGCCGGATTTCCGCTGCCGTCTCGCAGGATGGCTCATTCCCTCTGGCTTGCTGTTTAAGTTGGCCCAGCAGTTTGCGGGCCTCGTCCACCTGCTGCACCGATTCCAGGGCGGCCAGTTCGTCCTGGGCGGCCTTTTTTATCATCAGCAGGCGGCGGCGGTTTGCTTCGGCGTCTTGCAGCCGTTCCTCTATTTCGCCCATGGCCGACAGCGCCATTTCCAGCGGCGCCCGGCCGTAGATGGTCTGGCGGGGTAAGCGGCGCAGCTGCGTTCGGAACTGGCCGATTGTCGCGTCCAGCTGCTCTTCCTTGTGGCGCATTTCCGCCAGCGACAGCCGCAGCGCCGCCATCGCCTGCTGCAATTGCGAACGAGTGGACATCGTTGCCCCCAATTCGTGATGCCGCCCGGCCGGCGCGGGCCAGCCGGACGGCATCACGGCAAATATCAGCAGCTATTCTAGCCCTTGAAACCGACTTTGGGCAGCACCCGCCCCAGCGCGTCCAGAACTTCGGTAATGTCTTCCTGCGATACCCAGCCCAGATGCCCGATGCGGAAGCAGTGGCCGGTCAGCTTGCCCTGCCCGCCGGCCAGCACCACGCCCTCGTCCTCCCGCATCATCGCCATAAACTTGCCGCCGTCAATCTCCTCCGGCATCTTGATGGCCGTTACGGTGTTGGATGCCCGCGATTCGTCGGTGGCCAGCAGCTCTAGTCCCAGCGCTTTCACCCCGGCCCGGCAGTACTCGCCGATGCTGGCGTGCCGCCCGTACACCGATTCCAGCCCCTCGCTGAGGATGCGGTCCAGCCCCAGGCGCAGGCCGTACAGCAGGGCCACGTTGGGCGTCCACGGCGTTTGTCCGCGCGCTAGCGACCGCTCGGCGGCCATCAGGTCAAAGTAAAACCGGGGCATCCTGGCGTCCTGGTAAGCCTCCCACCCGCGGGCGCTGATGCTGATAAAAGCCAGGCCGGGCGGTATCATAAACCCCTTCTGCGAGCCGGTGGCAACAACGTCGCAATCCCACCCGTCCACCGGCAGCGGCAGGCAGCCCAGGCTACTCACCGCGTCCACCAGCAGCAGCTTGCCAAACTCACCCTTGACCACCCGCGCTATGGATTCCAGGTCGTGAGTTACGCCGGTAGAGGTTTCGTTATGGGTCACCAGCACCGCCTTAATTGAGGCGTCCTTGTGCAGTTCGGCGCGAATCGCCGCCGGGTCGATAGCATCGCCCCACTCAAAGTCCATCCGCAGCACGTCGGCGCCGTAGGTTTGGGCAACCTGCACGAAACGGTCGCCAAAAGCGCCGGCGGTGCAGGCGATAACCCGGTCGCCCGGCGACAGCGTATTAACGACGGCGGCCTCCAAAGCCCCCGTGCCGCTGGCGGTGAGGATATACAGGTCGTCGCTGGTCATAAAGACCTGCTTCAGGCCGGCAGTAGTGGCCTCAATCAGCTCTCTAAACTCCGGCCCCCGGTGATTAATCATCGGCAGCGACATCTCAGAAACGATGTCATCCGGAATAGGCGTCGGCCCCGGAGTACGCAGGTTCTGCTGGGCAATCTTGGTTAAGGTCATCGTAAGGACTCCTGAAAGGCAGGCAAACGGTATGCCTGATTTTGACACAACGCCGTACATTATAGCAGGGATTTTACGAAATCAGACGCTATGCCTAGCGAATCCGGCATACACGCTGGACATTCTCTAATGTCATTCTGAGCGTAGCGAAGAATCTCGGCAGCGTAGCAGCGGCGTTACCCTCAAAGTCTGCCCTACGCCATCGAGATTCTTCGCTACGCTCAGAATGACATAGGGAGACAATGGCAGAGGGTATTGCAAAATTACGACGGGAGGGCGTTCAGATGGCGCCCGACAGCCGGTTGATGACCAGGCCGGTAGGCAGTTTGGGGTAAAAGAACGTGGACTTGGGCGGCAGCCGCTGGCCGGCGCTGACTATTTCCCGGAACGGTTCCAGCGGAAATGGCTTGAGCAGGATGGCCAACTGCTGCGCCCCTCCCTTAACCTGCGCCACAATCGCGTCGTGGTCCGGGCTGTAATCAACGTGCCGCCCCAGCGCGTCGCCCAGGGCGGGCGCAAGGATACGTTCTTGCAGCAGCCACGCCTCCGAAACGGCCAGCGCACCCCAGCCCGTCCAGTCCACGCCCGGTTTCAGCGTATGGATGCTGGCCGCGCCGTCGGCATCGTACATCGCAAAGCAATGGCGGTCGCTGCCCAGCCGGGCCACTTCGGCCACCACATCAGACGGACTGCCGGCATCGGACGGATTGCCCGCGTCGAACAAAGGCCGGGCGTCAAACAGCGCGTCCATCCGCTGGCGCACGTCGGCCAGTTGCGCTGCGGAAAGCCCGCCCACCACGCGGTGATACGGCAGCAGCAGCAGGCCGGGGTCGTCAAACTCCACCAGCGTCATCATCACGTAGTTAGACGCCGCCGCCGGGTCGTTCTGAACATCGGCGGGCTGATTGCGCCGGTAGCGCAGCGCCGCCTCGTAGCGATGATGCCCGTCGGCCAGAAAGACCGGCCGGCTGGCAAAGGCATCGCTGATTGCATCCTGCGTCGCGGCGTCGGCGATGCGCCACAGATCGGCGTTGCCGCCGGCCGGGGTAGTTGCCGAAACGTCGGCCTGCCGGGCCAGCACTCCCTTAAATAAGGACTGCAACGCGCCGTCGGCGTCCTGGTACAGCGACATTATCGGACTGAACTGAGCCTGGCAAGCGTCCAGCAAAGCCACGCGATCCAGCACGGCCGGCTCCCGCGTGAACTCGTGAGGAAAGACGGCGCCAGCGTCGTAATCCTCCACCAGCACGTCGGCAAAAAACCCCAAATGCTGATAGCGCGCGCCGCCAAACTCATAGGCGTGGCGCATCAGATAAAAGCCGGGCCGGTCATCCTGCCGCAGCGCGCCGTCGCCCAGCCACTGCTCAAAAAGCCGGGCCGCCTGCCGGTAACCCGCCTGCGGGTCAACCGGGTCAGGCTGCTCCCCGCCCTCCAGATGCACCGCATTGTACTCGCTGCGCTGTTGCAGCTCAGCTTTCAGCTCCGCCCCAATCATATCGTAGGGCGGGCAAACGACGGCGGACAAGTCGCCAACGACGTCAGGATTGAATCGGCAGCCGCGAAACGGGCGCAGGATGGCCATAAAGCTCTCCAATTAAGATGTATCGCGCGCGCGCACCGATGCACACCGGCCCGCGCAAAACGCCGGCTAATGATAGCACTTTACCCCCGCCGTCATTCTAATCGCAACGCTGAATCCCGACGCCGCCGCAGCCCCCTTGCCCCCAAAGACACACACCGAGGGGGTCTGGGGGAAATGATTTCCCCCAGCGTCACCCCCCAAATCCAAAAAATCAATGACACCCCCCTATTGCCAAACGGTACACCCGTTCGTGTAATATGCATCCATCGGGCAAATCAACCAACCCCCGCTCCCAGCCAGAGGACGCTCTTGGGGAATCGGGGACACTACACCGCTAGCACAACCGCCGGAGATTCAAGTCAAAAACGGCCAGTCAGCAAAAATCGCAATCGGCAAGGGTAGTCCCGACCCCGCTTCCACGGCGCGGGCTGCCTCCGCTGGGTATCGAGCTTCAGCCCGCGTGCAGCCCCCTAAAAAGGGTAGGACACGTAAAATGAAGGTCCAAAATAGTTGCGTACCAACCTCCGGCCGTAGGGCTGACAACGACTTGAATCTCCGACACCAACACCAAACCAACCAAACCCACTGCCCGATACCGATAGCCCGATACGACACCCGCCCGATACCAGGAGGTTACCTGATGAAACGATTGCCCAACTCCGCCGCACTGCGCCCGCCCCGCGCGCCCCCGCTGCGATTCTGAGCGCAGCGGAGAATGATGGCGGGTTCACTAAACCGCTAAAACGGCCCGCTGCCCCTGGGAATAGCAGCATAGCCGGGTGCGATTGGCGTATGTATAATGACGCCCGCCCGTTCCCGGCCAGCTATCTGCGCCCCACATTGCCCCGGAGATGCCACTTTGTCGCTAATCCTCACCAACGCCAACCTTATCGACTGCGTTCACCCCGGCGTAATCGCCGACGCCCGCGTTGTCATTGACGACGGCCGCATCGTCGAGATTGACGATGCCCGCCCGGAGCCGGCAAAGCCGGGTACGCAGGTCGTAGATTTGCGCGGCGCTTTTCTGCTGCCGGGGCTGTGGGATGTACACGTACACCCGGAGTACCCGGTGCCGCCGGGCATGACCGCAGCGCAGGAAACGGCCAACTTTGGCCGCCAACTGTCGCTGGCCCTCACCGAGGGCGGCGTAACCTCGGTGCGCTGCGGCGGCGCGGCCCACTTTATGGACGTAGCCTGGAAAAATGCCTTTGCCGCCGGCGGTGTCGTCGGCCCCAGAGTGTTCGCCTCCGGCTACTTTCTAACCACCACCGGAGGCCACTTCCTGACATCCGGCCAGGCCCGGGAGTGCGACGGCCCTTACGGTTTCGTGCAGGCCATCCGCGAGCAAATCAAGCACGGCGTTGACCACATCAAGCTCAACCTCACCGGCGGCATTATGGGCCCCGATTGGGACCGGCACTGGCATTCGTTCCTATTGGAGGACGAACTGGCCGCCGCCTTCGCCATCGCCCGCCAGCGCGAGTTCCCCGTGATGGCCCACGCCGCCAACCCGGATGCGGTCAAGTCGGCGGTTCGCCTCGGCGCGCACACCGTGGAACACGGCTACATTATGGACGACGAGTGCATCTCAATGCTGGCCGAATCGCAGACCTGGTACGTCCCCACCCTGGCCATCTCGCATCTAACCGAGGGACAGGCGCAGAACGAATACGAGCAGCGCTGGCTGGCCGAGCGCAACATCGCCGCCGAGTTGCAATGCCGGGCCGATGCCGCCGCCGGCGAACACGCCCAATGGTTCCGCCGCGCGCTGGACGCCGGCGTACCAATGGCCCTGGGCTCCGACATCCGCCCCCTGCGCGAGGCCGCCCTGCTGGAAATGGGACTATGGGTGCGCGACGGCGCCACCCCCTGGCAAACCCTGCAAGCCGCCACCCGCCAAGCCGCCGCCCTCTGCGGCGTAAGCGACACCCTGGGCACCATAGAACCCGGCAAACTGGCCGACTTAATAGCCGTATCCGCCAACCCCCTGGACAACATCAACAACCTGCGCCAACTCCAACTGGTGCTGAAAGAGGGACGAATAGTGTCCGACAAACGAGGGTAGAACCTGCGCCCACGTATGGAACGACGGTCTGAGGCGGCGAAGTTCGGCTTTAGCCAGGGTTATGTGTCGTTGGGATTGCAGTACTTAACGGGGTTTTGGGCGCCCTTCTTCCGATAACGCTCCGGCACTCGTTTCCTAAAGTAATAGTTCCAAACCTCTTCTTCAGCTTCTTTCCCGTTGAATCCCCACCTGCCTTGGTCCCATTGGCCCACAAGCCCAGGAAAATTGGCCGGAGTAGCTGCGATCCACGGTTGGTCTGGGCGAAAGGCTCCGAATATTATTCCTTCGCGGCTGGCGAGAACTAGTTTGTGCTCTTGAGCTCTTTGGGGGTTGACCTTCCATGCAGAACGCACCGCGTCATAAACTGAGTTTCTGTCGTAGTAGTTGTTGTTGATGGTAATGACCATCAACGGCTCCTTAACTTCAAACTCCTCGGCCTCGAACTCCGCAATAATTTCTTCTGCGTGCCGGCAGCCGTAATCCCTGGAACCTTTCCCCGCCTGCTGGTTGGTCAAGCCCGGGTAAGCATCGATCAGCGCCGCTTCCACTTGCTCTGCAACTGATGAAGAAGCCAACCCATGCCGATGAATTACGTGCGACACCTCAAGACCGGCAGCACGAATGTCCTTTATGCGCGCTATTTTGGGGTCTGAAACTTCGCCAGAACCACTACCGATAACCCCTTTGACTTTGACATGATCGAAAATTCGATTTCCCTGTCCTTTGCCCACGTAGAAAGTTTCGCCGTTGCGCGGGTCGATGAGTCGATATACGTACCACTTCAACTGCTGGATGACTTCTTGGGGAAAGCTGTCTCTGGACATTTCTAAATCTCCGTTGCGGTTGTTGCCCTGATGCCCAAGCCTCCCCCCCTCAGGGAGATGGGGATGAGGGCCATCGCCATCTTACATTACACTATCGCCTCGGACAAGCGGGACGCAGAGCTCAGTTAGCCGGCTGCGCGGTGGCCGGCCGTTTGGCCTTCCATTCCGCCTCCTGCTCCGAGGGACGCCAGGGCTTAACCACCGGCACAACGTCCACCGCCTCCATCAGCATCGGCGCAATCTCGGGTATTGCGCCGGAACTCGCCGTGGCGGCTTTTGTCTCAGCGGCCGGCGGCGACCAGCGCCTGCACCCGTCCCAGGAGGGTAGGCATACCGGCCGCCGCCGTAGCGGAACTTACAGTATCGCCACCGGGTTGACCGGGGAGCCGGTGCCGCCAACGACGCGCAGCGGGTTGATGGTGAGCATGAACTCGTAGCGCCCCGCCTCCGCGCAGGCTTCGGCCAGCGGTTGCAGCAGGGCGTTGTCCAGCAGGCCGATGCCGTAGGCAAAGATGCTGCCGTGCACCGACCAGGGCAAGTCATACCCGTTGGGAGTATGGTCCATCATGTCCCACACCAGCACGCAGCAATCGCTCTGCCGGATAAACTTCAGGCACGAGGCGTGCAGGCCGGGGCGCAAAGTCGGGTCGCCGCCCCAGACCGGATTGCCGTCGGCGTTCCACTTCTCCCGGCCGCTGTACACAATCAGCGCGTCGCCCGGCTCCATCTGCACGCCCTGAGCATCGCAAATGTCTTGCAGCTCCCAGCCGTGGACGGGCGTATCCTGAGTCACGTAGTCGCTGCCCCGGTGTCGCGGCACGTCCAGCAGCACGCCCCGCGTGATGATACCCTCCTTCCAGTGTTCCACCGAGCCGTACTTGGCGCCGTCAAACTGAATCATCTCGTTAGGGTCCTTGCCGTTCCACATCCCGTTGTGGTCCCACACGTGGCACAGCGCGTCCAGGTGCGTGGTGGCGGTGCCGTGATACGAGATGCCGTAGTAGTCGGTGGACATACCGCCGCCCGGCTCCCGCGGCCCCTTGCGCATATAGTGGATGGCCGGCGTAGGATTGTTAGGCGCCGGCGTCACCGGAAACTCCCGGCTCAGCGAAACCGCCCGCCCGCTCCTGACCAGCCCGGCCGCCCGCAGCCGCTTGGCATCGTCAACCATATTGACCGCCCCCATCTGGTCATCAACCCCCCACCGCCCCCAGTTCACGTCATCCCTCAAATACCCCAGCACCTCATCCCGGCTCGGCAAATCGCGGCTAGCAGTCATAAAATTACCTCCAGCATAAATCGTGTTGTGGAGCATCGGTTACTGCGTCTTGACCTTGGCCATTCCAATCGGGGACGCTCAGCAATGACAACGCTCAAAACAGAGTTCCACAATTCCCAAGTCACCAGACGGCGTAACCACAAACATTGCCCCTGCCCAATTTGAGTATCGGATTACGCACGTCGGCGCCCCCAGGACAGCAGCCGGCTTACTGCGGAATTGTAAAGACGATGCGCCCGTCAGCGTCGTGGCCATGATTGGCCAGCGCTGCCAGCGTCCGGTTGCTTTGCTGAATTTCCGCGCGCAACGCGGCCATATCGTCGGCCATCCGGTCAAACTTCGAGTCAACTCTATCGGCCAGCGCGTCAATTTTCGCGTCAAACTTTCTGTCCAACGCGTCAAACTTCGCGTCAAATTTTCTGTCCAGCGCGTCAATCTTAGCGTCAACCTTTTCGTCCAGCGCGTCAATCTTAGCGTCAATTTTTTCGTCCAGCCGGTCAACCTTTTCGTCCAGCCGGTCAACCTTGTTGTCCAGGGCGACAACCCTTATGTCCAGGTTGTCCACTTTGTTAGACAGGCTGCCCAGCATAAAGCTGCCTCTGACCAGCATCACTATCAGGGTGATGCTGACACCGGCTACGGTGGCGATGGCAATGGCGATAGGGGCGTCCATAAGTAATCTCCCGGCGTAACGGCGGATGCCTCAAGGCTACCGGCCGCAACCGTAGGCTACATTCGCCCTTTATTCGCTGTCAAGGATATTCACCCGAAAACCGGCAGCAATGGTTTTCCGGGCGCAGTCGGGGTTACGCGAAATACGGTGCCACCTGCTCACCGAACAGGCGCATGGATTTTTGCGCTCGGTGCTTATCAATCTGGCCCACCGACTTACTGCCTTACTGCGGAACTGTAAAGATGATTCGTCCGTCGGTGTCGTGGGCATGATTGGCCAGCGCCGCCAGTACCCGGTTGCTTTGCTGGACTTCCGAGCGCAACGTGGCTATCTCGCCGGCCAGCCCGTCAACCTTTTTGTCGAGGGCGCCGATTTTTTCGTCCACGTTGTCAACCTTGTTAGACATACTGCCCAGCATAAAGCTGCCTCTGACCAGCAGCACTATCAGTGTGATGCCGACACCGGCTCCGGTGGCAATGGCGATGGCAATGGCGATGGGGGCGTCCATAGGTAATCTCCCGGCGCAACGGCGGATGCCGCAAGGCTACCAGCCGCAACCACAGGCTACATTCGCCCTTTATTCGCTGTCAAGGATACGCAGTCTGGGCTACGCGAAATGCGGCATTACCTGCTCCCCAAACAGACTCATGGATTTTTGCACTTGGTTTGTGTCCATCTCGCCTACGTTCAGCTTTAGCATCAGGTTGCGCACCCCGATGTCGCGCATGGCGGCTACTTGTTCGGCTACCTGGGTTGGCGTGCCCATTATGAATGCGTGTTCCAGGCTTTCGCCGGCGGGCAGGGGGCGGTTGGGGTCAGGGGGTGGGAATCCGCCGGGGTTGTACATTTCGCGGGCTTGACGGAAGTGGGTGCGTTCGCGCTCGAAGCCGGCCTCTGCTATTTCACGGGCCTCGTCGTAGCTGTCGGCTACGAACAGGTCGCGCGATGCCCAGCACTGCTCCAGCGCGGCCTCGGCGTCTTGTTCGGTGCCGCCGGATTCCAGCATCGTCTCCCGGTAACGTCGCAGGCGGTGTTGCAGCGTGTCCAGCGTTTGTATGCCGATCATTATCGGGCGCCCGATTTTGGCCATGTTGACTACTGATGCCTCGCTGATGCAGGCGCGAATCAGCGGCGGGTGCGGCTTTTGGTACGGGCGGGGGCGCAGCATCGGAAACTCCACGTTCCAGTGTTCGCCCCGATGGGACAGGTCTTGCCCCGTCCAGGCGGCCACCAGCAGCCGCTCCGCCTCGTCCAGCCGGGCGATGCCCTCCTCCATCGTGATGCCAAACCCCAGGTACTCGTAGTGGTTGTACGCCGAGCCGCGCCCCAGGCCGACAATCAGCCGCCCGTGGCTCAGGTTGTCCAGCAGCGACGTTTGCACCGCCAGCCGCACCGGGTGGTGAAAGGCCAACTCCACCACGGCAAACCCGATTTTGAGACGGCTGGTGCGGGCGGCGATGGCGGCCCCCAGCACCACCGGATCAGCGTGGGCGGCGGCCCCGTCAAAATGATGCTCGGTGAGCCATACCGAGTGCATCCCGATTGCCTCGGCAAGCAGAATCTCATCAAGCGTGCTGTCAATCACCGCCGAATCGTCGTCCGGACGGTGGCTGACCGGAAAAACAAAGGAACCGAATCGCATGGCAACCTCATCGCAGCATCAAGTATCAAAATAGGCAGGATGATTATAGACTACATATCAGCCTTATTCACGGCGCCGGCCCGCTCCCGGCGCAGATTCGCTGTCGCCCCTTGCCAACGCCGGCGCATCGTGGCAACCTCAAAGCATGAAACTTGCTGCCTACTTTACCATCTTGCCGGCGCTGCTGCTCATGTTAGCGATGGCCTGCGCGGCGCCGGCGCCGGGCGGCGCGGTGCTGGAGCAGCCCGCCGGCGGCCCGCCGGTCAGCCTGGTGGTGTCCAACAGCGACCTGGCCGTGGGCGACAACCGAGTGTCTTTCGGCCTGGTGGACCGGGATTATATGCCGGTGCGCCCCGATTCGGTGGCCGTGCGCGCCGTGTTCTACGAGCCGGACGCGCCCACCGGCCAGGTTCGCCACCGCGCCGACGCCCGCTACGAACTGTGGCCGCCGGAGGGACGTCGGGGCATTTTTGTTGCCGACGTTGCCTTTGACGAGGCCGGAACCGCTACCGACGAATCGCCCGGCATCTGGGAGATTCACGCCACCTTTGATTACGCCGCCGACGCCGGCCAGCCCGCCGAGTCGCTTACCATCGGAACCGTCGTTTCGGTGGCCGCCGAACACGCGGCCCCTTTTATCGGCGACCCGGCCCCCCTTTCCGCCACGCCCAGCACGGCCAACACCGACGACCTGCATACCATCAGCAGCAGCCCGAATCCGGATCCGGCCCTCTACCGGCTGTCGGTTGCCGACGCCGTGCGCGCCGGGATTCCCGCCGTGATAACGTTCTCCACGCCGGCCTACTGCGTAACCGCAACCTGCGGCCCGCAGGTAGAGGAACTCTCCCAGCTGGCGGCCCGCTACTCCGGCCGGGCCAACTTCGTCCACGTTGAGGTGTACCAAGACCCGCATCTGATTGACCCGTCCCAACCGAACAAACCCCTGGTGCCGGCGGTACGCGAATGGGGGCTGGTGTCCGAACCCTGGACTTTCATCGTCGGCGCCGATGGACGCATCGCCGCCCGCTTTGAGCAGTACGTACCGCCCCAGGTGCTGGAAGCCGCCCTGCTGTCGGCCTTGTCCGGCTAACCGATGCTATCACCCCGTCAAATGCCGGTAGCCTATTGCGTCAATCTGTAATATACTCTCCGCAATGCAACAACAGGGTAAGATTCATCCCGGTTGACCAGAGTTCTGCCGACAGGAGTAACGTTTTGGCTAATGTAACTATCTCCATAGAGGGTGACATAGAGGAAGTAGTCGCTACCATCGCACGCATGGCGGGCGGCGATGGCGTCGCCAGCCGGCCGGAGCCGCCGCCGATGGCGTCCGTTGAGGAGCCGGCGGTTCCGGAAATCGAGAATGACCCGCCCATGCCGGCGCTGTCACCCGCTCCCGCGCCGGCGCCCGAGCCGCCCGCTGAGCCTACGGCCAGTTGGAATATCAGCTACGTCAATTCTTTCTGGCGCACGCTGTCCGACACCGCGCGGCAGGCCATGCTGCGGGTGTCCCGCTCCCCCAATCACACCCAGCGGCGCACCCAGCTGATGCACACGCTGAACAAATCCCAACGGGAACTGTCCGGCTCGTTGTCCAGCCAGGGGCACAGCCTCAACCGCCTCCGCAAGCGGCGCAACGTGGATTTGCCCCGCCCGCTGACGTACTCGCGAGAGGAGGACGTGTACATCCTGGACGCCGACTTCGCCAGCGCAATGCGCGAAATGGGACTGACCTAAACGCCCCGTCACTCCAAAGCCACACTTCTTGAACCCCTTCCTATTAACATCGGTTAGAGGAAGGGGTTTTGAGTGGCGCCGGGTTGACGCTAGAAATGGACGCCCTTGCCGCCGCCGCCGTCCACCGCGATGGTCTGTCCTGTAATCGCTGACGCCAGGTCGGAGCAGAGGAACGCGGCCAGGTTGGCGATGTCCTCCGGCTCAATCATCCGTCCGATGGGAATATCGGCTACCGACTCCGAAAGTTCGGCCTCGGACGTGCGGTTGTTGCGGGCGGCGCGCTCGGCCACCAGCCCCATGTAGCGCTCCGTGCGGGTGCTGCCGGGGTGGATGCAGTTGACTAGAATACCGTCGGCGGCCACGTCGTCCGCCAGGGCCTTGGCATAGTTGGACATCGCCGAGTTGGTTACCCCGGAGCCGGGGTTGGTGGGGCTGGAATTGCGGGCCGCCATACCGCCGATGTTGATGATGCGCCCGCCGCCCGCCGCCGCCATATGCGGCACACACTCCCGCGCACAGCGGATGTAGCCCATAATCTTGGTGGTGATGTGATTCAGGATGACGTCGTCGGGGATGCGGCTGGCCCGGTCGCTGGTGCTGTTGACGGCGTTGTTCACCAGAATATCCAGCCGCCCCAAACCCGCCGCCGCCTGCTCAACCAGGCTGACAATCTCATCCGGCGCGGTCATATCCGCCCGTATCGAGATGACGTTGGCCCCGGTAGCGTCGCTGATTTCCGCCGCCGCCGCGCGCAAAGCCTCCTCGCCCCGCGCGCAAATAGCCACCGCGCAACCCTCAGACGCCAGCGCATAAGCGATAGCCTTGCCAATACCCCGGCTGCCGCCAGTAACCAGCGCAGCCTTACCTTCCAGTCCAGGCAACATAAAACTACTCCTCAAGTTTCAGAGATTACTCCCCGTTAGATTGTCCAGGATTGCCGTTGCGCCCCTGAGCCAGCCGGACAATAGCATCCAGCATCGCCTGCTGAACAGCGATGGACTGGTTGCGCTCTTCGGCCCGCTGCTGCCGTTCTTCACGCATCTCGTTGCGCAACTCGGCAATAAACTCCCGGATAGCTTCGCTGTCTTTCGCCATTGCTTCTTCAGCCCGTGCGCGCGCTTCCTCAGCCCGCATACGTTCTTGCCGGCGTTCTTCGTCAGCCTGCGCACGGGCCTCTTCGGCCCGTGCGTGCTCCTGCCGGTGCATTTCCTGTATCTGCCGGTGGGCTTCCTCAGCTTTCAGCCTGGCGGCTCGTTCCTCGTTCAGCATATTTTTCAGCATATACGTATCGTAGCCTCCTTTGAGCGTGGCGACTGCGATGCCGGCGCCGCCGGCAAGGGCCATTATTTCAGCGTTGACAAACCGGGCAAAGATGCCGGGGTTGCACAGGCCGCTGGCTGCATTATCCGGCGTGCAGGGTATTTTCGTAAAGTACCAGACGCACCAAAAGATTGCGGCGGTAGCCACGCCCAGAATAATACCCGTGCGCCAGGTTTCCGCAACGGCGCTCCATCGCTGCCGGATACGCGTCGGCGTCGGCATCAGGGAGATTATTCGCCGTTTGATTGCCCAGTGTTGCCATTGCGACCCTGGGCCAGCCGGACAATGGCATCCAGCATCGCTTGCTGAACGGCGATGGCTAGGTTGCGTTCTTCGGCGCGCTGACGGTGCTCTTCGGCCCGCTGGCGGTGCTCCTCGGCATACCGCTGGCGTTCTTCGCGCATTTCTTCGCGCATCTCGGCAATCAACCCCCGGAGCTCTTCCTGGGTCTGCCGGTTGGCTTCCTCAGCTTTCAGCCTGGCGGCTCGTTCCTCGTTCAACATATTTTTCAGCATATACGTATCATAGCCTCCTTTGAGCGTGGCGACTGCGATGCCGGCGCCGCCGGCAAGGGCCATTATTTCAGCGTTGATAAACTTGGCAAAAATGCCGGGGTTGCACGGGCTGATGGCTGCATTATCCGGCGTGCAGGGTATTTTCGTAAAGTACCAGACGCACCAAAAAATTGCGGCGGTAGCCACGCCCAGAATAATGCCCGTGCGCCACGTTTCCGCAGCGCCGCGCCATCGCTGCCGGATACGCGCCGCCATCGGCATCAGGGTGTGGCGGCTTGCAGCAGTTCCGCTATGCTCCCGGCGTCCGGGATGGCCCGCGTCGCCGCTGCTACTGCCTCCAGCCGATCATCCGGCCAGTTGATGTCGGCAAACAGGGGGCGCAGTCTTTGCACCTCGGTGTCCAGCCCCCATTCCAGTTCGTTGCCCTGGTATTCGCCTTGATACACGTTGTCGCCGGCCGTTGCGATGGTGATGCGGGGGGAGAAGGCGGGGCGGTCTTTATGGCCTACGGTGTGCACTTTGTGCATCAATTGGAGTACCGCGGCGTGGTTTTCGGCGTTGGCGGCGTCGGCGTCATCGCCGGGGTCGATGCGCGTGCGCAGGGGCGGGTAGCTGCCGTTGACGGCTACGTAGGCGGCGAAGTAGTGGGTGCTGCCCACCACCGCCTGCCCTCGCGACGGGTTAGGGAACGCCGGCGACGGGTACAAGGTTTCCAGCCAGTTCATATCAATGGTGATGCTTTCGATGTCGTCAATGGGCAGTTGGTGGGCCCGTCGGATGTCGGTCATCAGATCAATTATTGGACAGTTGTAGCCGGCCGTTGGGTACATTTTCAGCACGGTATGCAGCAGTTCCCAGCGCTGGCCCAGCCCGGCGGTAACCGGCCCGAAGTCAACCTGCTGGGGGCCGGTGAACACGTAGGACAGTTCGCCCCGGTTGTTGCCGGTGAAAGCGTTGTAGAACCCGGCCGGGCCTTCCAGCGCCTCCTCCGAGCCGCGCACGTCCTCCCGCGCCAGCAGGGCGGCCATGATGCCGCTGCGGGTGGACTGCGGTTCGTGGAACATCATCTCCCGCCCGCCGGAGCGCGGCCCCTCGTTGGTGCCGGCCGTAAAGGTGCAGGCCAGCGCGATGGCGGTGACCATCTGATCCTCGGTCAATCCCAGCAGCTTGCCGGTGGCTACGGCGGCGCCCAGCGTGCCGTAGATGGGACTGGAGCGGAACCCGCGCGCCTGCGTGGAGGCGATAAAATCCCCGGCGATGCGGGATTCCACTTCGTACCCGGCGGCCATTGCGGTGAGCAAATCCATCCCGGACGCGCCCCCCAGCTCGGCGGTGGCCAGCGCGGCGGGTATGATGCAGGGGCCGGGGTGCGTCAGCATCCGGTAGGAATCGGCCTGATTGGTGGCGTGCATCAGCTTGCTGTTGGCAAAGGCCGCACCACACCGCGTCGCGCGCCCGCTGTGCGCTAGGATGCTGGCCCCGTGCGCCGAGCTTTCCTCCGCCAGCGCCAGCCCCACGGCGGCCTTGCCGTGATGCGTGTCCGCCCCGATGATGGCCACCACCACCGAATGCAGCAGCGACGTCTGCATCTTGTCAACAACCGCCGGCGTCAAGTCGGCCGCGTTGAGATTCACGGCCCACCGGGCCAGCGTGCGGGAAATGGAATCGGGCATAAGTCTAATCCTCGTCAATTTTATCCCCAATGTCATTCTGAGCGCAGCGAAGAATCTCGATGACGTAGGGCACGCTTTGCCGGAAACGCCCTTGCTACGCTATCGAGATTCTTCGCTGCGCTCAGAATGACATTGGCAAAACAGTGTTTCGGTCTAGTTCAAATCGCGCAGTGCGCCGCGGAACAGCACTTTGCTGATGGCCAGCAGCAGTACGCCGGCGGCGAACAGGATGATGACCGTCCAATCCAGGCTTTCCAGCGTGAAGCCCAGGCCGGTGGCTGCGGCCGGGGGGTGTTCGGTGTCGGTTACCGACATGACCAGTATCACCACTCCCAGGGCAATTGCTGCGACCACGTCGGCGGCCCAGTTGGACATCGTGATGGACACCGGCCAGCCGGAGTGAAACAGCAGCCATGACGCCACCACGCCAATGACCAGGCCGTGCAGATGCCCGCCCACCAGACGGCGCAAGGCCGCACTTTTGGAATGGGGATGCACAAAAGCGATTACCGCGCTGGAACCCAGCCCCGCCGCCAGCACCGCATCGGCTACCGAATCAACCAGCAGCAGGACGCCCAGCATCACTATCGCCGCTACCCCGGCTTGCCAGAGGTAGTTCTTTTTCATCCGGAAAACCCGGACGTCATATACCTCTACAAAGGTCGGCAGGTTCAGCCACCGGCTGACCCGGCGGGGCAGCAGCTGCATCTCGCCCCGGGACAGCAGCCGGGAGGAGAGATGGGACGGCGTATCCGGGTCTTGCTGACACCGGGCGCCGTCATCCCCGGCCCCGCCGTCGTCGGCCCCATCGGCCAGGCGTTGAGCGGTTCGGGAATCGGGGTTGTCGGTTGCGCGGTCCACCATAAAATAAAATTGCGCCCTCCCGATTAGAGCGAGAACGGGCGCATCCGCGTTTCGTTTCAGGTCAAACTATGGGCGAAATCCAGCCAGACCCGCGCACACGGTACGGGCAGGATGTGCTGTACGAAGCCGGAAACGCCGGGGAATACCACGGCCCGGCCATTGGGGAATACGTCGGCCGCCGCCCGGAAATCGCCCAGCACTTCCTCCCGCAGCGCGGCTGCCGCGATAATCAGTACGGGCGTCTGCACTTCCTTTAATAGAGGGCGCAAATCGCCGGACGCCTGGGCCTGAAAACCGGCTACCACATGGGGCGTCGTCGCTTTCATCTGTTCGGCGTACCAGCGGGTATAAGCCGGGTCCACAATCTGCGGGTCAAGACGCCGGCCGATGCTGCTTTCGACCCACGCTCCGATGCCGTCGTTCTCAATCTGCACTGCCGACTCCGCGTGGTGCGCGTCGTTAAAGCTGGTGGGCGAGGTGCAGGCCGTCAGCGACCGCAGCCGTTCCTGGTGCATCGTGGCGTAGCGCATGGATATGCTGCCGCCCACCGTTTCGCCGATGAGGTGAAACTTCTCCAGCCCCAGCTTGTCCGCAAACTCCGCCAGGTCGCGGGCAAAGTTGTCCACCGACCAGGGGTAGCCGGGTTCTGGTACGTCGGACTGGCCCATTCCCCGCATATCAAACCGGATGACCCGGTAATGCCGGGCCAAAATCGGCACCCAGCCGAACCATAGCTTGTGATTCTTGGCCATCCCGTGATGCAGCACCACCGTTTCCGGCTGCGTCCACGGGTCGGTAAAGTCGTCAATGGTGTAGAACAGCTCGGCGCCGTCGTCCAGTCGCAGCCGCATCAGCTAACCCCCAACTCGTTAAAGACGGAGCGGGCGATGCGCATGGCGGTGCGCGCGTTGATGTAGCCGCCGTACATTGATAGATGGATGAACACTTCCATCACTTCCTGCGGCGTAAGCCCCACGCCCAGCGCGCCCCGGATGCGCCGCCGCATCTGCGCGTCGTACACCCCCATCGTGGTCAGCGTGGACAGCGCGCTTATGGAACGCTCTTTATCGCTCAGGATGGAACGGCTGTGGATGGCGCCCCAATGGTACTCGTCAACGATGCGTTCCAGCTGCGCCTCGGGCGAGCCGGGCTCAAAGGTAGTGGACAGCACGCTGCCGATATAATGCCGGTGCAGCTCCTCGCCCAGCGCGTGCAGCTCGTCGGGATGCCGGTTGGGGTCGTATTCCAGCGTCGGCTCAAACTCAATGCCCATCTCCTCAAAGATGTCTTTGGTCAGCCGCAGGGCCGACTCAACGGCCGGCACGCCGACGTAAAAGGTGGACTGGATCAAGATTTCCACGACCTGGTTGGGCGTCAGCCCCACGTTCAGGGCGCGCACGATGTGGCGGCGCAGCAGGTTCATCTCCCCCTGCGTCATCAGTGCTGATATGGTGCAGATGCAGCGCTGTTTCAGGTCAAGCCCCGGCCGCGTCCAGATGGTGCCGAAAAGGGCCTCGTCAATAATCCGTTTCAGGTCCGGCGCCAGCTGGTCAACTCCGGGTAGGGCGTAGTGGCTAACATCCCCGCCCGACATAAACCCACGCATATCGCGGCCGGCCTGGAGGCGTTCGTTTGGAGTAGTCAAGGCAATATCCCTCCTTTAATCGGCATGGCTCTGCTAGGCATGACTCTGCATCTGACCGGCATGGCGGAAACCGTGTCCGAACCATTGGCCAACCGTACAGCCGGATTATAGCACAGCCGCCGCTTTACCCAAGTTGCCTTATCCAACCGAACCCATGATGTCGCTGGCGAACCAGTCCAGCCGTTCCATCGCCTGGCTCAAGTCCCGCCCCCGGATGTCAAAGATGATGTGCGATACGCCGATGTCCGAGTAGGTTTGCACGTCCTCCAGGATGGCGTCGTTGGAACCGGAGAACCGGCGCCGTGGCCCGGATTCCATCGTAGCCGCGTCGTACAGCGGCGCTTTCATTGATACCTGTATTGACGCCGGATCCCGCCCCGCCTGCTCGGCGTAGCGGTGCAGTTCTACCAGATTGCCGGCCAGTTCCTCCGGTTCCAGCGTGGCCGCCGGGATTGCCCCCACCGGATGCCAGCCATCGCCCAGCGTAGCGGCCCGCCGGATGGCCGGCCGGCTCTGCCCGCCGACCCAGATGGGCGGATGCGGCTTTTGTACCGGCTTGGGCAAAAACTGGATGTCCGAGAACTGGACGTACTGGCCCGCAAACTCCGGGTTCGGGCTGGTCCACAGCTCTTTGTAGGCCCGCAGATATTCGTCGGTCACCGCGCCCCGTTCCGCAAAGGGCGGCGTGCCCAGGGCCTCAAATTCCTCCTCCATCCAGCCCACGCCCACGCCCAGAATCAGGCGCCCCTGCGACAGCACGTCCAGCGTCGCCAGTATTTTGGCCGCCAGTATCGCCGGGCGGTACGGCACAATCATCACGCTGGGCACCATCCGGATGCGTTCCGTTACGCCGGCCAGATAGGTCAGCAGCGTCAGCTGCTCAAAGTACTCGCCGCTTTCGCCGGTGGGAAACTGGCCGCCCACCGTATAAGGATAGGGCGAGTCAATCCGGCTTGGCACCAGAATATGATCGCCGGCCACCATACAATAGTAGCCCAGGCGGTCGCCGGCCTGCGCAATCCGGGCCAGCGGGCCGGGCTGCGCGTTGGGGCCGTGATTGGGCAGATAAAATCCAAACTGCATTGCAATCCTCCAGACCGAACCGCCGGCAGACCGAACCGCCGGCGCTTATCACCGGGTGACCAGATAATAGACGATGGCGGCGATGACGACCGCCGCGCCGACCAGCAGGCACCCCTTGCCCAGGCAGCCGCGCAGGACTTTGATGACTACGTAGCCCACCAGGACAATGATGCCAATTACGAGGGCAATGCCCAGAATTTCAGTCAATGCTGACACCCCGCTCCATCCGTATCCTTGCAGCGGCCGGCGTTCCGGCCGGCATCCTGACGGTATCTCATTAGACAGCCGCCCGCCTGCTATAATAGCGCAGGCGGGAAACCGCCTCAACTTGCCAAGGAGTGCCAATTATGCCCAACATTACCCTTGAACAGGCCGAAGCCGTGCTGGCCGGCGCCAAAGCCGCCGCCCAGGACGTCGGCAAAGCCTTCAGTTTCTCCGTCGTGGACGCCCGCGGCGACCTGATTACCATGTGCAAGATGGACGGCTCCGCCTGGCGCACGCCCTACGTTTCCCGGGGCAAGGCCCGCGCCTCCGCCTGCTTTGGCGAACCCAGCGGCGACCTCACCGAACGCTCCACCACGCCCATTATGCGCGCCGTGATGGAAGTGGAGCGGGGCGAATTCGTCCCCGGCCAGGGCGCGTTGCCCATCTACATGAACGGCGAGCTAATCGGCGCCGTCGGCGGCAGCGGCGGCACCGCGCAAGAGGACGAGGACTGCGCCCGCGCCGGCATCAACCGCGTCGCCGGAGCCAGCGCCAGCCGCTAACGCCAACACGCCCGGCGGTTTCTGCCATCCCTACTGTCATTCTGCGTGCCACTCCCCCAACAATGTCATTCTGAGCGCAGCGAAGAATCTCGATGACGTAGGGCACACTTTGGGGAAAACGCCGTTGCTACGCCGGCGAGATTCTTCGCTGCGCTCAGAATGACAGTAGGAGAGCTAAACCACCTGAAACGGTGTGCTGCCATAGCAACGCCGGGGCGAATAGTCATCACCCCGGCGTTCTCATTCCTGAGCCGGCTGCCCCGGCTGGATGCCCCGCTCAGCAGAGCCGGCTAATCAGTAGAGGCAACCTCAAAGTGCTTGACCCAGTACTCGCCGCGATAGAGATGCTCCACCTCGCGGGCGATGTTGGCGCGAAAGTCGCTGGTTTCGTAGCTGCGCAAGTCGCCCAGGGTGTCCCACACGCTGACGCTGATGCCCTCGTCCGGGTCCTCGGTGCTGCGGATTAGCTGCCGTTCCCGCAGGCCCTTGGGCGCGGTGCCGGTGGCCACCCGCTCGTGGTAATGCCGCTCAAATTCCTCCCAGGAACCGGCGCGCAGCTTCCCCCATACCATTCGGATAAACATATCGCTAACCTCCTTTTGATTGACTGTCGTTTTGATTGATTGTCGCTGATTGATTGTCGTATTGCCCTTGCTGTATTGCGGTCTGCGCAACCGGGCGGTTCCCGGATGATTCCCGGACATTTCCCGGACGCATCCCGGACGTTCAGTGTTCCAAATCGCCGGCCGCGTGGACGATGATTTTGGCGGCGGTGTCCGCCGTCATGTGGCCCATGTCCAGCATAATATGGTACAGCGTGGCATCGTGGGGCGATACCTTAAAGAACTTGCGGAAAAATCGCACCCGCGCCTCCTCCAGCCCCTCCAGGTACGTCCTGGCCTCGTCCGCCCCCAGATGCTCCCGCTCCATTATGGTGGCAATCCGCTTTTCCATCGGCGCCAGGATAGCCACGTGCAGCGCGCCCGGCGTATCGCCCAGAATGATGTTGGCCCCCCGTCCGATGATAACCACGTGGCCGGCCTGCGCCAGAGTCCGCACCACTTCCTGCGTGGTGTCAATGAACACCTGGTCGTTCACCCGCTGCACCCGCGACGTGGATTCGCCGGCCAACTCGTGGTAAGTCTCCGGCAGCGACTCAATCCCGACGCCCAAGTCGTAATCGCCGGAAACCGCCGCCCGCTCCAGAACGCGCCCGAACAGCGCGGCCACCCGATCGCCAAACCGCTCCACCCGCTGCTCTTTGGCAATCAGGTTAGACACCGGCGAACCGATAATCCGGGCGGCCTCCGCAAACACCATCCGGTCAACGTAGTTGAGCCGCAAATCGCCGGCCACCTTCTGCCCCACCTCAATGGAACCGGCGCCAATCGGCCCGTTAATCGTAATTACTGGCATACACTCACCTTCCCCGCCTCCGGGTTCCAAAGGATTCCAACCGGGTTCCAGCCGGAGGACAGGGCAAGCCCGATAGCAACTGCATTTGCACTGATGATAACATACCCCCGCACACCGCCAACGGCCCGGCCTGCCATCGTGAGTGCAGCGAAAAATGACGGCGGCAGCGTTCCGTTGTAGGTGGTTTAGTTTCCCCCAATGTCATTCCGACCCTCTCCCCCCAATGTCATTCTGAGCGCAGCGAAGAATCTCGACAGCGTAGCGACGGCGTTGCCCCCAAAGTGTGCCCTACGTCATCGAGATTCTTCGCTGCGCTCAGAATGACATTAGGGGGAATGGCAGAATGGCCGGCGGTGGGCTGATTAAATCCACCCAAAACGCAACGCTGCCAATGACGGCGGCCTGGTTGACAATGTTGGCTTGTGGCAATACGATTATAAACTGATAACAGTTCCGCAGTTCGGCGGCCCGCGCACTGCCGTCACGCCGCGTCCGTATTGCGGAAATCGCCCCGTTTGGGGTATAGTTCAGGCATCAAATACTTACTGCCTGACGGTAAGCGGAATCCCAACAGTACACCAAGGAGGAAACAATGGCAGGAAGCAACGACATCGCACTGATGGCTCATCTGCTGCGCCGGGCCGGTTTCAACGCCAGCCGCGACGAAGTCGAAGCCGCCGCTGCGAGGGGTTACGACACAGTGGTGGAGGAGCTGCTCAATCCGGCGCCCGAATCCGGCGTCGCCGACGACCTCATGCTCCGCTACCATCCCACCTACAACCACCCCGGCGCCATCGAAATCAACATCCAGAACTGGGTGTATCGCATGGTCAACACCGAGTACCAGCTCAAGGAAAAAATGGCCCTTTTCTGGCACATGATTTTCTGCGCCGGCCACTCCAAGATTGACTCCGGGGAAGAAATGGGCCGGATGATCCAGATGTTCCGGGACCAGGGCATGGGCAACTTCCGGGAACTGCTGATGGAACTCTCCACCAGCCCCGCCATGGTCTATTACCTGGACAACTGCGAGAGCCACAAGACCGCCATCAACGAGAACTACGGCCGAGAACTGCTCGAGCTGTTCTCCATGGGCGTCGGCATGAACGATGCGTTCAACTACTCCGAAGACGACGTGAAAGCCACCGCCCGCGCCTTTACCGGCTGGAACATCGCCCCGCCGTACCCCCCATTCCCCTATGGCCGCAGCCCCTGGGAGTTCCGGTTCGACCCGGCCGACCACGACGACTCCGAGAAGACTTTCCTGGGCCAGAGTGGCAACTGGAACGGCGACGACATCCTTGACATGATTGCCGACCAGCAGGCCACCGCCCGCTTTATCTCCCGCCATCTCTACAACTACTTCGTCGCCGACGAAGTTCCCGTTCCCAGCTGGCGGCAGACTCCCCCCAAGGATGAGGACACCCTCGTGGCCCTGGAGCAGGCGTACTTTGACAGCGGCTACAACATCACCGCCATGCTGCGCGTCCTCTTTAACTCCGACGGGTTCAAGAACGCCCGCTACGCCAAGGTGAAGAACCCCGCCGAGATGGTGGCCGGCACCCTGCGCATGGTTGGCGACCACCGGGAAGAAATCAAGCCCGGTATGTTTGAGCTCAGCCAGGAGCCCAAGTACATGGGCATGGACTTGATGAACCCGCCCACCGTTGAGGGCTGGCACACCGGCCACGAGTGGATTGACTCCGGCACCCTGGTGGAGCGCATCAACTTCGCCGCCGACTACCTGGGCCGCACTGACCTGCCCGGCGTCCGGAGCATGATTTCCCGGCTCATGTCCCAGGGCGACAGCCTCTCCCCGGAGCAGTTTGTCGATTCCTGCGCCGACCTGGTGGGCTGCCTCAACCTCACCGCAGACACCCGCGAGCAGCTGGTTTCCCACGCCGGTCGCGGCGGAGCGCTCACCCACGGCAGCGACGCCGAGCGGGCCGAGTTCACCCGTCGTTCCGGCGAGATGTTCCAGATTATCGCCTCCACGTCCGAGTTCCAGTTCGAGTAACCAACGGCATCAAACCCGGCAACACCACGGGCCGCGCTGCGCCGGCGGCAACAGACCACTGCCCCGCGCCGCGCCGGCCCGGCCACCACTACGGGCAACCGCCCACCGACACCACTGGAGGAGCAACAAATGGTCTCTACCAACAAGGACAACGTTCTGGTAGTTCTTTCCCTCTCCGGCGGGAACGACGGCCTGAACACCGTTATCCCTTACAACGACGGTCATTACCGCGACTTTCGCCCCAACCTGGGCGTCCCCGCCGATTCCGTCATCGACCTGAACGGCGAAATCGGGATGCACCCCACCATGCTGCCCCTGAAGAAGTATTGGGACGAGGGCAAGCTCGCCGTATTCCTCGGCATCGGCTACGCCAACCCCTCTTACAGCCACTTCCGCAGCATGGACATCTGGCACACCTGCGAGCCCGATTCCATCGGCACCGAGGGTTGGCTGGGCCAGGTCATCAAGGAACTTGACCCCAACAACGAGGGACAGGGCGTTACCGGCGTCAACTTCGGTCGCGGCCTCCCCCGCGCCCTGGCCAAGGAAGGCGTCCCCGTTGCCTCCGTCGGCAACCTGGAAACCTACGGCCTGCTCACCGGCATTGAGGGCGAAGACCAGCGCGCCGAGGCCCTGGACCTGTTCAGCAAGATTTACGCGCCCACCGTTGGCGGCGGCTTTGTGAGCGACTACCTGCGCTCCACCGGCACCTACGCCCGCATCGGCGCCGACATCCTGGCCACTGCCACGCCCAAGTACACCTCCAACGTGGAGTACTCCAGCAGCGCCGTCGGCCAGTACATGAAGAACATCGCGCAGACGCACCTGGCCGACCTGGGCACCCGCGTGCTGTTCACCACCAGCCCCTACAACGGCTTTGACACCCACGCCAACCAGGCCCAGCTGCACAGCGGCCTGTGGACGGACGTGTCCGCCAACGTTGACACCTTCGTAACCGACCTGCGAGAGCACAACGCCAGCGACAACGTGGTGCTGTTCATGTTCTCCGAGTTCGGCCGGCGCGTCGGCGACAACGGCTCCGGCACCGACCACGGCGCCGGCTCCGTAGCCTTTGCCCTGGGCGAGAACGTCAAGGGCGGCATCTACGGCGTCTATCCCTCCCTGGAACCCAGCCAGCAGGAAGAGGGCGGCAACCTCAAGTCCAGCATGGACTTCCGACAGGTGTACGCCACCATCCTGGAAGACTGGATGGGCCTCGACTCCAACCCCATCAATCGCGGCGTCTTTGAGAAGGTTCCCTTCCTCTAGGCCGCCCCAACCCGACCGCAATAGCCACGGCGGGACAACCCCGGTTCGCCGGCCCGCCGTGGCATTTAACGCCTGAAAACGCACATCTGACACGCAATCCGTGAGGGAAGTCTATGAGTACCCATTTGTTCGGACTCGTTGACGTCGCCTTCAACTATAGCCATTCCGTTGGCCGCAACGAGTTCAACGGCACCGGGTTCCGCAATCCGGTTGACATGGCTATCGACGATGAAGGCAAGGTCTATGTCCTCAACCGTTCCTACGAAAACCGGCCCGACGGCGTACACGCGACCATCGCCACGCTGGACGAGCAGTTCGTAGGCGAGTTCAGCAAGTTCGGCGAAGCGCCGGGCGATATGTACTGGCCCACTTCCTGCGCCCTGGACAGCGCGGGCAACCTGTACGTCGCCGACGAATGGCTGAACCGCATCACCATCTACGACGGCGACGGCGAATACCTGCGCCACTGGGGCGAATCCGGCGACGGCCCCGGCCAGTTCAACGCCCCCTCCGGCATCGCCATCGTCGGCGATACCATGTGGCTGGTGGACAGCAAAAACCACCGGGTGCAGAACTACGGCCTGGACGGTTCCTTCAAGAGCCAGTTCGGCGAATTCGGCTCCGGCAACGGCCAGCTCAACCTGCCCTGGGGCATCTGCCTGGACAAGAACGGCCTCATCTACGTAGCCGACTGGCGCAACGACCGCATCCAGCAGTTCAACCAGGCCGGCGAGTGGCAGGCCACCTTCGGCATGAGCGGCAGCGGCCCCGGCCAGTTCAAGCGCCCCAACGCCGTCTGCGTTGACGACGATGGCGACATCTACGTCTGCGACCGCGAGAACGACCGGGTGCAAATCCTGGCCCCCGACGGCCGGTTCCGCGCCCAGCTCAAAGGCGACCACCAGATTTCGGGATGGGGCAAGAGCAAACTCAACTCCAACCCGGACATGATACGCCAGCGCACCATGGCCATAACCCACGACGGCGGAGCCTACGAAAAAGCCTTCGCCAACCCCTGCTCCGTCCGAGTAACCGAAAACGGCCAAATAGCCGTCCTCGACCACACCCGGGGCCGAATCCAAGTCTATGTAAAGGAAAAGGAGCCCGTACTGCTGTAAAGCGGACGGCTGCTTGACCACAGCGGAAACCAAACCGGCCGGCGAGGAAACTCGTCGGCCGGTTGTGATTTTAGAGAGGTGAGCACGATGAACGTTGATACGGGACAGCTAGCCAAAATCATTGAAACGGTGCGGGAAAATATTAACAAGCAACCTGATTACGACAGGTTCAACGAAGCCCGTACCCGCGAAGCCTTAGTTGCGCCGGTGCTACGTGCCATGGGTTGGGACGTTGCTGATTTTGCAATGGTGGACGTAGAATACCCGGTCAACAGAGGTAAAGGCGCACGCATGGTAGATTATGCCTTGTGGCCTTGTACTCGCCCCCGCCAAGCTCAAGAAGATAAACCCTTTACTCTCCTCGAAGCCAAAGGCGTTAATAGGAGGATAGAGGAAGGCAACGACGTCATCAGCATACGGGATTATGCTTTTGAGGCTGGCGTTCCGAACGTAATACTGACCAACGGAAAAATATGGCAGCACCATGTTTTTCGCAGTCCTGTTCTAACTGACCATTACGAGGCATTTCGAGTTGACATTTACTATCAGAACAGATCGCCTTGCGATTGTGCCAAGACCCTAACGGCACTGTTCGAGAAAGTTCTTGAAGATTCAACCCACTATAACCTCTCCTCCGGCTGGGTCTCAATGAAGACCTATCTGGATATTACTGACAAAAAGAAAAGACCATCCATTAACGCGATTCGGTTCCCTGACGGAGACGAGCGTGAAGTAAATCACATTCGAGATCACATGGAGGTCGTTGCTCACTGGCTTGTGGACAGCGGTTCACTCACAACTTCTCGGTGTCCCATCTTTGCTGTCAAAAATAGGCAGAAGCAGTTGGTGAGTATAGACAGACCTCCTGCGGAGGAAATGCCGAAATGGAAAAAGATCGGCACCCCCGGCCTGTTTGTGCAGACAGGCGTAAAAGGCAATGCGGACGACGTTCAACCCCTGCTCGAAGGATGCGGTCAAAGTCCTGCTGACTTGTATCTACGAATGGCTCAGTGAGCAAACGAGGCCCCTAATATACCCCTCTTGGCGGTTGCTACGCAGGCCAAGCCAGCATCCTTGCAACGCGCCACCCCCGCCTATGGCGCTAACTTTGCGACAGCGGATTTTGCCGGGCAACCATTTAGCCGGCAAGATTGCGAACCCCATCTAGTCCCGATGCCGGGCGGTTTAATTGACACGGCGGGCAGGGTAGTTTTAGAATTGCCTGCGCTGCGTTGCCCGGTTTGTTGATGGCGGCTGCGGCGCTGGCTTTGGATTTTTTTACACGCAATGCTCCGTACAGAGGAGGCGCAACGTTATGGCAACGAAGGCTTTTTTGCTGGTTGAAACCGCCGTGGGTCGCACGCGGGACGTGGCTAACACGCTGCGCGACCTGGATGGCATCGAGTCGGTGGACGTGGTTACCGGGCCTTACGACATCATCGCCGTCATCTCCGGCGAGGATATGTCGGTGGTTGGCGGGCTGGTTACCGAGAAGATTCACACCGTGGTCGGCGTGGTGCGTACCGTCACTTGCGTGGCCGTGGGCGCCTGAACGCGTCTGCTCCGCGCTCTGCTCGTATCCCAAGTCCTGCGATTTCCGGCTGACAGGAGGCTCCTGTGGAGTACCGATTCACTCCGGGCGATGATGCGTTTCGCCGCGATTTGCGTCAATTCATTGTGGATGAGCTGCCGTCCGATTGGGAGGGCGGCGGCCGCTGGCCGGAGGAGTACGATTGGGACTTTACGATGCAGATGCGCGGCCGGCTGGCCGAGCGGGGCTGGCTGACCATGCACTGGCCGCAGGAATACGGCGGCCAGGACGCCTCGCCGGTGCGCTCCGCTATCTACAACGAGGAACTGGCCTATCTGCGCGCGCCGGGCCGGGATATTTTCGGCGTGCGGATGCTGGGGCCTACGCTGATGATTCACGGCAGCGAGGAGCAAAAGCAAACGCATCTGCCGGCCATCGCGCGGGGCGAAGTGCAGTGGTGCCAGGGGTACAGCGAACCGGAGTCCGGCTCCGACCTGGCGTCGCTGAGCACGCGGGCGGTGCGCGACGGCGATGAGTACGTCATCAACGGCGCCAAAATCTGGACCACGCTGGCCCATCGCTCCGACTGGATTATGTGCCTGGCCCGCACCGACCCGGACGCGCCCCGGCACCGGGGCATCAGTTTCATCCTGGTGGACATGAAATCGCCCGGCGTTGAAGTCCGGCCCGTCATCAATATGACCGGCGGCCACGAGTTCAACCAGGTCATATTCGACAACGTGCGGGTTCCCAGCAGCAATCTGGTGGGCGAGGAGAACCGGGGCTGGTACGTTGCGGTGACGCTGCTGGACTTTGAGCGCTCCGGCATTGACTACTCGGCCATCGCCCGGCGGCTGCTGGACGATACCCGCGAGTACGCCGGCGGCGTATTCCGCAACGGCGCGGCGGTTACCGCCCAGCCCTGGGCGCGCCACCTGCTGGCCGACCGCTACGTGGAGTGCGAGGTGGCGCGGCTGATGGCCTACAAGGTGGCGTGGATGCAGAGCGAGGGGCTGGTGCCGAACAAAGAGGCGTCCATGAGCAAAGCCTTTGGCAGCGAAACCCTGCACCGCTCGGCCAACAGCGCGCTGGAACTGGCGGGCCTGCCCGGCGCCCTGGGCCGGGGCGAAAAGCGCGCCCCGCTGAAAGGCCGCTTGCCGGAGAACTGGATGATTAGCTTCTCCCACAAGATTGCCGGCGGCACGTCGGAAGTGCAGCGGGGCATCGTGGCCGGCCGGGGCTTGGGCCTGCCCCGGGGATAAGCGCCCCTGAATACGGGCATCATCAGACGGCCAGCCGGGAGAACGCCGCCATTTCGGTTGCGGACAGTTCCCGCATCGCATCCCGGCAGCGTTTCAGAACGCGAAACACCGTCCGCTTGGTCACCGAGAACCGGGCGGCGGCCTCGGCAACGGTAAGCTGCTCATCCTGAATAACGGCTATCATCTGCAAGTCGCGGGCCATCCGGCGGTACTTGGCGTACCAGGCCATGTCGTCAAACTTGCAGCGCGGCAGCGGGCAGCCCAGGCACGTTTCGGCCACCTCGCAGCCGGTATCCTCGTAGTGGTCAAAGCCGGTTTCCGCAGGCAAAAACGGGCTGGGGGCAACGGAGTTTATCCCATTCATAGTCGCTCTCCAAAACCTGAGTTCTAAACTTGGGCAAATTATAGAACGACGGTTCGCAAAACGTCAATCAACGGTTAGAACAAGTTTTCGCCATTTTTGACGGATTTTTTCGGACGGCTTTTCTGGCCGGATTCACCCTCCAGCCAGAAAGCGGCGCAAGATGGCAACGGCCGCCCCGGAGTCCACCGCGCCCCGCTCTCGTCCGGGGCTGCGGCCCGCATCCGACAGCTCAGCGGCGGCCGCCGATGACGTAAAGGACTCGTCAACCGTCCAGACCGGGATGTTGACGATGCGCTCCAAAGCCCGCACAAAGGACGCAGTTTTGCGGGCCTGCTCGCCGGCTTGCCCCCGCGTGTCGTAAGGCATACCGACTACGATGGCAACCGCATCACGCTGGACGGCGGCTTGCAAGATGGCAGCCGCATCGCGGCGCCGGCTGTGTCGTTGCAGATGGCCGGCCGGCAGTATCAGCGTCCCCGGCGGGATGCTTACCGCCAGCCCAATGCGAACGTCGCCGACGTCCAGGCCCAGCAAGCGGCCCGATTCGGCGAGGCGCGCGCGGTCGTCATCCGATGGCGCAGTCAGCCGTTCAACCCCTGGCGCACCAGGCCGGCCACGCTGTCCAAAGCGGCGCCGAGGCGGTCGGACTGCTTGCCGCCGGCCTGGGCCATCTCCGGCCGGCCGCCGCCGCCGCCGCCCATCAGCTGGGCCGCCTCCCGCGCGATGGTGCCGGCGTTCAGCCCCCGGCGCACCAAGTCCGGCGTTACCATCGTGATAATCACCGGCGCATCGTTGACCACTGCGCCCAGGGCTACGACCACGCTTTCCAGCTTGTCCTTGAGATAATCGCCCATCTCCCGCATCGCCTCCGGGTTGTGCGCCGACGTTACGCTGGCGATCAGCCGCACGCCGTCAACGTCGCGCACCCGGCTGAGCAGCGTTTCCGCTTCGTAACGCAGGCCGGCGCGTTCCGCCTCCGCCAGCCGGCGGCGCAGCGCGTCGGCGTCGGCCATGTACGCGTCCAGCCGGGCCTCCAGCTCGGGCACCGGCGCTTGCAATCTTTGGGATATGGCCTGGAGGGTAGCCGACTGCTGCACGAACAGCTCCTCGGCGGCCCGTCCGGTCATCGCCTCAATGCGCCGCATACCGCCGCCGATGCTGGATTCGCCCAGCACCACCAGCGTGCCAACTTCGCCGGTGGCGTGGACGTGCGTGCCGCCGCACACCTCAAAGCTGAACGGTTCCGGGTCGTCGTGGCCGGCCATCCGCACCACGCGGACGACGTCGCCGTAGCGGTCGCCGAAAAAGGCCAGCGCGCCGTCGCGCACCGCGTCGGTGTAGGTGGTTTCCTCGGCGGCCACGCTCAGGTTGGCGCGAATCTGCCGGTTCGCCAGCGACTGCACGGCCAGCTGCTCGTCGGCGGCCAGCGGGCCAACGTGGTTGAAGTCAAAGCGCAGCCGTCCGGGAGCGCACAGGGAGCCGGCCTGCCGGACGTGGGGGCCCAGGACGGAGCGCAGCGCGGCGTGGAGCAGGTGCGTTCCGCTGTGGTTGCGAGACGCGTCCAGACGGCGTTCCGATTCCACCGCGGCGGTTACGGCATCGCCCAGCGTAAAGTGGCCATCGGCAACGGCGCCGCGATGCACAATCAGGCCGGCAACCGGGCTTTGCGTGTCCTCTACAATCAGCCGGCCGTTGGGCCCGGTGATGACGCCCCGATCGCCAACCTGCCCGCCGCCCTCCGCGTAAAAGCAGGTTTCGGACAGGATGATTTCAACCTGCTGGCCGCTGGCCGCGTGTCCCACCGCCGCGCCGTCCAGCAGGATGCCGACGATGCGGGATTCAATGCTGGTCAGGTCGTAGCCGGTGAAAGGCGTATTGCCGGCGCCCAGGTTCTCGTAGGCGGTTACGATTTCCATGCTGCCGGTTATCTGATGGCCGGCCCGGTCCCGCTGGCGCTTGGCCTCCATCTCGCTGTTGAAACCGTCCATATCCACCGCCAGCCCGTACTCGCGCCGCCCGATTTCGTCCACCAGCTCCGGCGGAAAGCCGTAGGTGTCGTAAAGCGTAAAAGCGATGGCGCCGGGGATGATGCTGGCGGCGCGGGCGGCGGCCAGGTCGTCGGCGGCAACGGCGGCGGTTTCCAGCAGGGCCGGCGCGCCGGCGTCCGGATTGCTGGCGTCAGGATTATTCAGGTAATCCAGGATGCCCTCCAGCAGGGGCATACCGTGCCGGATGTTGTCCAGAAATTGCGTCTCCTCCAGGCTGATGACCCGCTGGATGAACTCCCGGTTCTCGGCCAGCGCCGGGTACGCCGCCGCAAAACGGGCCAGCACGGCGCTGCTGACGTCGGTCATAAACGGCCGGTCCAGCCCCAGCTGGCGCCCGTAGCGGATGGCCCGGCGGATGATGCGGCGCAGCACGTAGCCCCGCTCGCTGTTGGACGGCACCACGCCATCGCTGATGAGAAAGGCAGCGGCCCGCGCGTGTTCCGCCACCACGCGGATGGCGTAATCCGCCCCGGATTCCGCGCCGTACTGGACGCCGGCCAAGTCGCACACGGCGTCCACGATGGGGCGAAACAGGTCGGTTTCGTACACGTTGGGCTTGCGTTGCAGTACGGCGGCGGCCCGCTCCAGCCCCATCCCGGTATCCACGCTGGGCGCCGGCAAAGGCGTGCGCGCCCCCTCCAAATCCTGGTAGAACTGCATAAAGACCAGATTCCACAGCTCCACGAACCGCTCGCAGTCGCAGTTGGGATGGCAGCCGCCGGGCGCGGCAGCCGGCCCGCCGTCCGCCTCCCGCCGGAGCAGCACGGTAAGCTCGTCCGGCGGCATCAGGCTGTCGGTTTCGGGATGCTGGCCGATGCCTTTCTCGGCGCCGCCGTCGTAATGCAGCTCGGAGCAGGGGCCGGTTGGCCCCTCCAGGCCGGCCGGCCCCCACCAATTATCGCTGTTGCCGTAGCGGTAAATCCGCTCCGGCGGCACGCCAATATCGCTGCGCCACAGCTCATACGCCTCATCGTCGTCCAGGTGGATGGTCACGTAAAGGCGCTCCGGCTCCAGCCCGAACAGGCCGGTGCACAAATCCCAGGCAAAGGCCACCGCGTCCTTTTTAAAGTAATCGCCGATGCTGAAATTGCCCAGCATCTCAAAAAAAGTCAGGTGCTTGTGGTCGCCCACCTCGTCAATGTCGGTGGTGCGAAACGACTTCTGGCAGCTGGTCAAACGGCGCTGCGGCGGCGTCTGCTCGCCCATAAAAAAGGGCTTGAACGGCACCATTCCCGCCGACGTAAAGAGCAGCGTAGGGTCGCCGGCGGGGATGAGGGAGGCCGAGGGCATATGGAGATGGCCCGATTCCTCAAAGAAGTTGATGAACGAATTGCGTATGCTGTCGCCTTCCATTGTGGGCTATGACTCCTGTAAGTTACGACTCCCGTAGATACAGTTACGAATTGGGGCGATAAAGCCGTTTGCCGATTTTAAGGCAACGCCCATACAGCGTCAATCCAACGACGTCAATCAGATAACGTCAATCTAATAGCATCAATCCGATAGCGTCAATCCGATTCGGTCTGGCCGGGGGCGATGCTTTCGTACAGGCCGGCCAGAGCGGTTGCCAGCGCGTGCGGGCGCTCCGCGTATTCCGGCGTCGGATACCACTCGTAGTCAAAGCTGCGCACGACGGCGCCGTCAATGCTGGTTCGCAGGTTGGATACGATGACGCGGAAACCGACGGCGCCGGTTGCCTGCTCCGCCAGTTGCTCCAGAATGACGTCGGGGCAGTCAAAGATGACCATAAACCCGCCTTGCCGTTCGCCGTCGGTAACCCGCCCCCGCAGCACCTTGCCAAACAAGTCCAGCTCCACGATAGTATAGCGGCGTTCCGCGACCCCGTGGTCAGGCCAGCCAATGTAAATATCGCCGCCAACAGCCCAATGGTGCATAGCAATAACCGCCCAATCCCAATGCGCCTATCCTAACGGCGCCAGCCAACCGGCGCAAGGACAGGACCGCCGCCGGGCCGGGATGACGGCTTGCCGGATGACCGGCCGCCGCCGTGTTGACAGGCGTAAAGATTGCATGGCTACATGGCGGGCGCAGTGCGGCAGCCCGACCGACAAATTACGCCGCGCCGGATTCGTTGCAAGATGACCGCATCAAACCGCCGCTCCAACCGGGTGAACGACCTCGACCTGTCCAACTGGCAGCAGTACGACGACCTGCTTACCGACAGCCTGTGGCTGCTGGACGCCCGCGATTCCAGCGGGGCGCATCAGGCCGGCTATCACGGCAACTTTATCCCGCAGATACCCAACCAGCTGCTGCGCCGTTTCACCAAAGCCGGCGACGTCGTGCTTGACCCTTTCGCCGGCAGCGGCACCACCGCAATTGAAGCCAACCGCCTGGGCCGCCGCTACATCGGAGTAGAACTCTCGCCGACCGTAGCCGTCCAGGCCGAGCAGCACATCCGGCAAGACCGGATGGTTTTGTTTGACAACGGCGCTGCGCCCGGCCCCAATCTGGACGCCAGTCCTTTTGATGAACAACCGATTATCGTCGGCGACAGCTCGTCCGACGCCGTGGCGCGGGAGGTGCAAAAGCGACTGGACGGTATGGGCAAATCCGGCGTCCAGTTTCTGATAATGCACCCGCCCTACCACAACATCATCAACTTCAGCAGCGACCCGGCCGACTTAAGCAACTGCCCGGACGTAGAACATTTTCTGGAACGATTCCTCGAAGTGTACCGCTCGCTGTCCGAATTTCTGGAACCGGGCAGACATCTGGCCGTAGTCATCGGCGACATCTACCAGAACAGCGAGTGGGTGCCCCTGCAAAGCCTGCTCACCGCCCGGATGCTGGAATCAAAAAAGCTGCGCCTGAAAAGCATCATCGTCAAAAACATGGTCAACAACCGGGCCAAACGAAACCAGGAACACCTCTGGCGCTACCGCGCACTGGCCAACGGCTTCTACATTTTCAAGCACGAATACATCGTGCTATTCCAGAAACTTGGCCGGAGACGGTCATGACTACCCACGTCTTTATCGTTGATGCAACGACTTTCCCCCTGCACTTGCAATACCTTTTCGCCGGCACCGGCGCCGGGGGTAATCGGGTTGATTTCAATGATTCCGCCACTACCGGCCTTTGGCACACTACGGAGAACAATCTAGTATCGATGATTGCCGACGGCTGCCGAATCCGGCAAGGGGACGGCATCATCTTTTACTTGCAACAGAGCCAGCGATTCTCCATAGCCGAGGGCAAGTTTTTCGGCATATTCAAAGCCGCCCACGACTTAATTTTCCTCGACGATAACGACGACCAGCAATACCTTAAATCCCGTCTGGGAAAGTCGCTAACTTTTCGTATCCTGATTGAGCCGGATACGGTCTATGCCGAGGGCGTAACCGAGTGGGAGGCCCTGGACGAAATCCAAAACATCGCATCCCCTAGCCAGATGCTGTGGAGTTTGATTTACCGCAAGCTCAAGGGCAATCGCGGCAACACGATGATAACGTCATACGAGGCCGAACGCCTTACCCAACTTATCCGGAACAAAAACAACAGGAACTCGCTGGACTTTAACGGAAAATCTTTTGCTTTTGACCTGGCAAATCAGAGGATAACCACCGAGAACGCAAACCCGCCGGATTACCGGGGACGCCAAGTAGAGATAAATCTTTTGCCCCGGTTGATTGCAAAATACCGGGCCGGGCAATCATTTGAGGCCCATCTGCAAGCGTATATTATGCAAAACATCGGTCGCGGCAGCAACGCCAGCCTGGACGATAGTCTCATTGGCGCCGGCGAAGTTGAGTGGCTGGGCAATGAAGTATCCTGCGGCGTTGGTATGCAAAGGATTGACGTCATGGCATCCATTATCGCCAGCGGCCAACGAATACTGATCCCGATAGAACTCAAAGCAGTAACGGCCACATCCGATAACACAGCCCAAATCCAGCGCTACATTGACTGGATTGCCCAATACTACATCCCCAACCGCCCCTGCGACATCCAGCCCGTGCTAATCGCCAAACGGCCCGCTACCAGAGCAGCATCAAGAGCCCTCCGGGAATTTGCCAGGGCAAAACAACGCTTTGACCAAACTAACCAAAACCTTGCCTACCCCTTGAAGTACGTTGAGTTTTACCTCGCTGGCGGCGATTTGCGCTTTGAGGAAGTCAACTTGTAACCGGGCAGTCATGATCCCCCCCGGCATAGCGCCGCCGCCGTTGCGGTGCTAAAATAGTCCGGCGCCGCAACCCGGCGACGGGAGTACCGCATTATGAGCACATCATCAGCATCATCCTCGCCGCGCCGCAAGCGGGTTTATACCAAGTATGGCGACCAGGGCGAAACCAGCCTGCTTTACGGCGGCCGCGTTTCCAAGGCCAACCCCCACACCGAGGCTTACGGCATTACCGATGAGGCCGTCAGCCTGATGGGGCTGGCCCGCGCCCTGACCGATGACGACAAGGTTAAGGACATCCTGCGCGACTTGCAGCGCGAGTTGTTCACCGTTGCCGCTGAGCTGGCCACCGACCCCGACAAGTACGACCTCTTTCACCAGCATTTCACCCCGGTTACCGAGGCGATGGTTGACCGCCTCGAGGAGATAATCGACGAGCTGGAAACCCATTTCCAGATGCCCAACGTGTTTATCCTGCCCGGCGGCACGGCGTCATCGTCGGCAATGGATTCGGCGCGCACCGTCATCCGAACCGCCGAGCGCCGCGTAGTTGCGCTGGCCGAGGTCGGCGGCCTGACCAACAATCTCATCCTGGCCTACCTGAACCGGCTGGGCGATTTGCTGTTCGTGCTGGCCCGCTATCACGACCGGGAGATTCCCATTGAGCGCGCCACCGGCGAGCGGGCCTGAACCCGCCATGCCCAACCCGCCGCCATCCGACATAAACATCGTCGTCATCGACTACGAATCCGGCAACCTCCGCAGCGTGGCCCGCGCGGTAGAGAAAGCCGGCGTAACCCCCAGCGTAACCGCCGACCCATCCCGCCTCGCCTCGGCGGACGCGGTAATCCTCCCCGGCGTCGGCTCCGGCCCGGCGGCGATGGCAGCCCTGCAAGCCCGGGGCCTGGTCGATCCCCTGCTGGACTACATCGCCAGCGGCCGGCCCTTCCTGGGCGTGTGCCTCGGCTTGCAGCTCCTGCTGGAGGCCACCGACGAGGGCGACGCCGACTGCATCGGCCTGGTGCCGGGACGAGTGCGCCGCCTGCCCGCCGGCCTGAAAGTGCCGCACATGGGCTGGAACACCGTAAGCTTCCAAACCGACAACCCCCTCTGGGCCGGCATCCCGCAAGACAGCCACTTCTACTTCGTCCACAGCTACTACGCTGACCCGGCGCAGCGGGAACACGTGGCCGGCGTAACCGACTACGGCGTTGCGTTTTGCAGCATTTACGCCCGCGCCAACGTGGTGGCAACCCAATTCCACCCGGAGAAAAGCGGCGCCAACGGCCTGCGCATCTACGCCAACTTCGTCCAGCAAGCCGCCGGCGTTCCGGTTTAGCCCGGCGCTCCGGTTCGGATAGAGGCAATTTCGGGTAGCGGCAATTTCAGATAGGGGCAATCCCTCGGATTATGGAAGTCATACCGGCAATTGACCTGCGCGGCGGCAACGTAGTGCGCCTTTATCAGGGCGACTACGAACGGGAAACGGTTTTCTCCGACGACCCGCTGGCCATCGCCGAGCGGTGGCAGGCGGAGGGCGGCCAGCGCCTGCACATCGTTGACCTGGACGGCGCACACACCGGCAACCCGGCCAACCTGGCCGCCATCGCCGCCATCGCCGGCCGGTTGAGCATCCCCGTGCAAGTAGGCGGCGGCATCCGCACCGCCGACACCGCAGCAACCCTGCTCGACGCCGGCGCCGCCCGCGTGGTAATCGGCACCGCCGCCGTTTCCAACCCGGAGCTGGTAGAGGATTTGTGCCGGCGCTTTGGCAGCGAACGCGTCATCGTAGCCCTGGACGCCCGCGACGGTCTGGTAGCCATCCGGGGTTGGACTGAAACATCCGCAATAACCGCCACCGAGTTGGCCGGCCGCATGGCCCAATTAGGCGTGGCGCGTCTGCTCTACACCGACATCTCCCGCGACGGCACGCTGGAGGAACCCAACTACGATGCCACCGCCGCGCTGGTGCGGGCCAGCGGCTTGCAAGTCCTGTCGGCCGGCGGCGTGGGAGCTGCGGAACACGTGGCCCGATTGGTCGCAACCGGGGCTGAGGCGGCCATCATCGGGCGCGCGCTGTACACCGGGGACGTCACCATCGCAGCAGCCCGGGCCGCCGCCGCATTATAAACTGACTCCAGCGTCTCCACCGGCCCGGCGGCTGATAACGCGCCGCCGCTCAGACTGCGCCCGCGCCAACTGCGTCATCGCCGCATACGGGGACGCCGCCCCGCTCGTCCAGATACCGCTGCCGCTGCGCCAGGCGTTCCGCCGCGGCGCTGTCCCAATCCTCCCGCAGCACTTCCATCAGGATGAAAGTGTGGGACATCCGCCGCACTTCGCGCACCGCATTGAACCCGGAACGCTCAAAGCACTTCCGCGCCCGGTGATTCCAGTCCAGGGTATGCAGGTACACCCGCTGCAACCGCAGGTCGTCAAACATATGGTGCAGCAGCGTAACCACCGCGTCGTACCCGTAGCCGCCGCTCCAGTAATCCCGATCGCCGATGACAATGCCCAGCTCCGCCTCTTTGGACAGGCTGTCCAAATCGTAATACATACAGTTGCCGATGAACTTGCCGCCGGCCGCCTCAATTGCAAAATGATGCGAGCCGGGGGTCGGCCAGCGAATCTGGTCCTCAAACAGCTTCAAGTACCGTTCGTACTTCATCGTGAGCGGATAAGAGGCGTCCAGCCGCGCAATCTCCGGGTCGCTGCGCCAGATGTAATCCAGCTCAGCATCCTGCATCCGCTTGCCCCGCAGCAGGATGCGCACCCCCTTGAGGACGGTAGCGGTGGTCATGGCTGCGGGCTCGCCCGGTAGGATTCAATCAGCGCCGCCGCCTCTTGCAGCACGCTGCGCTCGTTGTCGTATTCCAGCAGTTCCAGCGCCTGGCCGTACTCCCACCACTCCACCACGTCAAACTCGGCGTCGTGGTCAGCGGTGCTGCCCCCCAGCGGCTCCATCAGGTAAAAATAAACGGTCTTGTCATAACGCACGCCATCGTTATGCCCAACAAAAAAGTACCGGATGCTGGTAATCGGCGCCAGCACGTTGACCTGCACGCCGGTCTCCTCCTGTACTTCGCGCTGAGCAGTTTGCTCCACGCTTTCCCCCGGCTCCGGTGTCCCCTTGGGCAGCCGCCAGCTCAGCGGCGCATCATCCCCCTGGAAACCGGGCCGCGTCCGCGCGCACAACAGCGTCTCAACGTGATTGCCAATCTCCCGGAACACCAGCCCGCCGGCCGAAATCACCCGTTCGCCGGCCGGAGGTTGCTGCATTGCGGCAGCCGGCGTTGCCGACCGATTGTACGCAATGTTTCGCGCGGTTGCGTCAGGTTCGTCGCCGGGCCGGGTTGTGGAATTGGTCATAAGTACAGATACGCCAACTTGAAAGTGCCACCATTCTAGCCCGACGGCAACGCCGGGTCAATTGGCGCGGCTAACCGGCGGGGTCAATACCCTGCCGCCGCAGCTGCGCCTCCAGTTCCCGGATGCGCGCCTCAGCGGAACTGGCCCGCGCCTCAGCCACCAGCCGCCCGGCCTGTTCAGATGCGGCAAGTCCCTCGGCAGAATCGGCCCGCGCCTCGGCAAAATCAGCCCGCTCTTGCTCCTCCGGATAGCTGCGCAGCCAGACTTGGGCCACCGGGTCGTAAAAGCGCAGCCGTCCGTTTTCCCAGCACAAGTCCAGCTCCAGCGTAGGGCTGTGCGCCCAAATCATCCCGTCGGGTTCCTCGTGCAGCGGAAATTCCTGATACTCGCCGTTCACCAGCCGCTCACCCACCAGCGGGCGGCGATAGAACCGGCCGCCGGTGGCGTCGTAGCGCCAGTACTCGCCGATGCCTATACCCGCGTACAGCCGGCGCTTGCCCCTTTCGTCGTAGCGAGCAGTGGACTCCGAGGCGATTTCCAGCACAAAATCCGGCTGCTTGCCCACCCGCCAGATGACGTAGGAGTTCTGCTCCATAATGGCGTCCACGTCCACGCCAAGCGCAACGTAGCAGTCGGGCGACACGGAACGGCGGGGGTTGTTCATCTCGTAATAGATGAACGTATTGCCGTTGACCGCGATGTGCGGATGGCGTTTGAGGTAGTTCTCCAGGGTATAAACGACCTCGCGATACAGCGGGGCTTGATGTTCTCCGTCAGGCAAGGGCATACCGTCCGTTTCCGGATAGAATATCGACCAGTCGTCATCCGGATGGTGGACCGGCGCAAGGGGCTTCAGTTTAGCAACCATTTAGAGGCTCCGTTTCGGCGTCGGGCTGGCGGGGGCGATTATAAACGCTAACCCCCGGTGTTGTCCCATCCGCGCGGTCACTCTCAGCAGAGAACCAAAAGGCCATTCCTAGCCGCCGCCAATGGCGGGAACAAAATGGATTTCAGTATCCGCACGGACACGCTCCAGCAGCCCCATCCGCGCCACTTCGCCGTTGACGGCCACCGCCAGGTTGGGGCGAATATCGTCATCCTCGAGCAGACGGTCGGCAATACCAGGGAACCGCTCCTCGAGACGTTCAATCACCTGGCGCACGTTGCCCGCGTCAACCTCCACCTCTTTAACGCCGCCGGTAGCGGATTGCAGCATCGTCGGCACAAAAACCCTGGCCACGATAGTCCTCCTGCTGTTAGGAATGAGTAGCCCTGGAAACGAATAGCCCTATGATAGCGCAAAGCGGCCGCTTTTACCCAATCAGCCCTACCGGAGCGCGGCTCTACCCCGGACACGGCTCCCCCTCAAAAATGCCGTTGGCCTGCTGCAACTCCCGCACGTAACAAATTATCCGCTCCAAGTCATCCGCCGACACATTGGGCAGCGCCGGCATATCGCCAAACTGCCAATGATGCGCCGGCACCCCATTCCGCACCGCGTTGCGAAAGGCAAAATCCTGATGGTGCCCCGGTTCGTAAATCCGATGCACCAAAGGCGGCCCCTGATTAGTGCCAGCAGCGTTGACCCCATGGCACAGCACGCAGTTGGCATTAAACGCCCGCTCCCCAGCCTGCCCGGCCGCGGACAAAGCCGGCACGGTTACGGCCGGCATGGAAACATCGCCGCCGGCAGAACCTCCACCAGCAACACCCCCATACTGCGACGCGCCGCCACCGGAACATCCGGCCAGGATGAGCAGGGCTAAAACAGCGGCAAAAACAGCCGCCCGATGCAAACGTTGGGCAAACATAGCTGCTGGCGATTCAGTCCTGGCGTTCACGCATCAGTATGTACACCGCAAAGGCACGGCGTTCCCAAGCCGGTACGGCCCGGAAAGCACGGATATGGCCATCAGCCTCGGTGATAGAGGATAAGACATCATGTCGGCCGAAAGTTTCAATAGGGTCGTAATCGGCTTGATGGCGACGGTTTTGGATATGGACGAAATGTCTAGCCAAGCCTTGAACGGGTGGGGAGAACCGCGGACTGAGCTGTGCCTGCTGACAGCGCCGTTTGGCATAGCTGTGTTCCAGAGCGCGGTAGGCTTGACGCCAGGCCACTTGGTCACGGAGCCGTGGCTCATCCCCGACCAGGGTGTCAGCGTTGCTTTGCGCGATGGCGTGAAACAGAGCGTAATAGACACTGCTGATAGCCCGACGCAGGTCGGTCTGGTTGGGCGGTTGGCCGGCATCGCCTTGTCCCAGGCGGCGGGCGATGTCCAGTAGGTCGTCAGCAATCAAAGCCCTGCGCCTTACCGAGCCACGGCCATTCGCTGATGTCCACGAACGAATGGACGGAACGCTGCGTTACTCCGATTGCCCGGAGCTCCGGCTCGATGTGACCGTCAAGTATCCCGGTCCAATAGTAGTCCAGCCGGTCGTAGTCCCCGTCGCAGACGATGTAGATGTGGAGGTACAGTTCGCCATCCAGGTCATCTTTCTCCTTGACCCTGATGGGGCCAAAGGTCATAAACTCCCCAAAGCGCTCCTCCAACGCACGCTGCACAATGGCAGCGATTTGCAGTTCAACCGATCTCTCAACGTATCCGGTAGTCATTTGAGCAACCTCCATAAATGTGGCAGCGCAACGCCGGTGCGCTAGCTATCCGACACCATTGTCGCACATTGTTTGAGGATGCCAGGTCGAAAGCGCAATGTCCAACCTGGCATCCGTTTTGCCGAATTATAGAAACCTCTACCCCCCGTTCCACTCGGCTTCGAGTATGCTGCCCGGCGTTATGGGCAGGTTGGTCATGCGGTTGCCTGTTGCGGCGGTTATGGCGTTGGCTACGGCGGGCAGTGGGGGCACTATTGGCACTTCGCCCACGCCGCGCACGCCGTAGGGGTGGCCGGGGTTGGCAACCTCCACGATTACCGTGTCGATCATCGGCAAGTCCAGCGCGGTGGGCATCCGGTAGTCCAGGAAACTGGCGTTCACCATCTGCGCGCTGTCGTTGAAGTAGTATTCCTCGTTGAGCGCCCAGCCGATGCCCTGCACGGCGCCGCCCTGGATTTGCCCTTCCACGTAGCTGGGATGCACCGCCTTGCCGGCGTCCTGGATGGCGGTGTAGCGCAGGACGGTGGTCTTGCCGGTGTCCGGGTCAACCTCCACGTCCACCAGATGGACGCCAAAGGAGTTGCCCTCGCCGGTGGGGTCCAGGCTGGCGGTGCCGGTGATGCCGCCGCCGGTCGTGTAAAGCTGCCGGGCCAGTTCCCGGAAAGTGAAACTCAGCTCCTCCGACTTATGCCCGATTACGCCGCCATCGTACTCCACTTCGTCGGCCGGCACGTCCCAGATGGACGCTGCGCGCTCCACCATCTGCTGCTTGACGTCCTCGGCGGCCAGGATAGCGGCCCAGCCGGTGGCAAAGGTGGTGCGGCTGCCGCCGGTGACCATCGTGTAGCCGATGGAATCGGTGTCCACCACCTGCGGCTTGATGTCCTCGTAGGCGATGCCCAGCGTTTCGGCGGCCTGCTGCGCGATGGACGCGCGGGAGCCGCCGATGTCCACCGAACCTTCAATCAGGTTCACGGTGCCGTCCGGGTTCACCGTCATATTGACGCTGGAATGGAACCCCCGGTTCATCCAGAAACCGGCCGCCATCCCCCGGCCCCGGTTGGGGCCCTCCAGCGGCGTGCGATAGTGGTCGTGATTGCGCGCCGCCTCCAGACATTCCACCAGTCCGATGCGCTGGAATACCGGCCCCTCCACCTTGCGGGTGCCTTCCACCGATGCGTTGTTGAGCCGGAACGCGATGGGGTCAAGCCCCAGATTGAGGCACAGTTCGTCCACCACCTGCTCCACGCCAAAAGCGGCCTGCGGCGAGCCGGGCGCGCGGTAGGCGGACGTCTTGGGCTTGTTGACCATCACGTCGTAGCCTTCAACGGTAGCGTTTTCCAGGTTGTAGCAGGCCAGCCCGCAGGTGGCGCCCTGCATCACCGGCGAGCCGGGGTAAGCGCCGGCCTCAAAGGCCAGCTCCAGCGCGGCGGCGGTTATTTTGCCGTCGCGGGTAGCGCCCATTTTGACGCGCATCCAGGTGCCGGGCGCCGGGCCGCTGCCCTCAAACACCTCGGTGCGGCTCATCAGGATCTTGACCGGCAAGCCGGCTTTGCGCGACAGCAAAGCGGCCACCGGCTCGATGTAGAACGACACCTTGCCGCCAAACCCGCCGCCAATCTCCATCGGCGTCACCCTGACGTTAGACACGTCCACGCGCAGCACGTCGGCAGTGTTGGCGCGCACCACAAACGCCCCCTGCGTGCTGCACCAGATGTTGATTTGCCCGTCGGCTCGCCAGTGAGCGGTAGCGTTGTGCGGCTCAATGTAGCCCTGGTGAACCGATGCGGTGGTGAACTCGCGCTCCACCACGGCGTCCGCCCGGGCAAACCCGGCTGCGGCGTCGCCCTTCTCAAACTTCATATACGAAGCAACGTTGCTGGGCCGGGCGGAAAGCTCGCCCATCGCAGAGGTATGGACCAGGTCGTCGTGCAGCAGCGGCGCATCATCCTGCATCGCGGCCCGCACGTCAATGACGGGCGGCAGCGCCTCATAATCAACGTCAATGAGGGACAGAGCGGCCTCGGCGATGTGAGCGTTGTCGGCGGCAACGGCGGCCACCGCGTGGCCCCGATACAGAACCTTGTCGCTGGCCAGGAAGTTGTCGCTCAGAAACTTGAAACGGTTGTAATCGTTGCCCAGGTCGGCCTTGCTCATTGATGCAAAAGGCAAGTCATCGGCAGTAACCACCGCGCGCACCCCCGGCAGGGCAACAGCCCGGCTGGCGTCAACAGATCTGATGCGCGCGTGCCCGTGAGGACTGCGCAAAACCCGCCCGTGCAGCAGACCGGCCAGGTTCAGGTCAGCGCCATACTGCGCACGCCCGGTAACCTTGTCCACCCCATCAGGGCGCACCGGCCGCTTGCCAACCACATCGTACTCAACCTCGGAAAGCACTTGATTCGCTGTCGTCAATTCATTCACCTCAAGGCGATTTTCGTTGCAGAGAGTATAACGCATAATCCTGCGGTGACGGACGCACCGCAATTTTGACGCGGCAAGCATCGGCTGTTAGCATTAATCCAATCTCACCGCGCCACTTCAACCCCGTCATTTACCCAAAGGCGCATCTTGGAGACTGCCGCATGGCTGCATCGGAATTGGTCAAAAAGAAGGTTGCGTCGCTATATCGCAAGCACCTCGAGGCCGAATACGGCGACCGGCTCGTATTTGACGACATACGCGTCATCCCCAGACTGGATCAGTGGGGCGATGAGTACCTGCACATCTACGTCATCGTCGCTGGCACCGCGGCTGGCAACTACGACGTACTCGACCCAAGCTGGATCAACAGCCTCTATTGGGAACTACGCCCGGAGCTACTCGTGCTGGGCGTAACCAGCATTCCCGTCGACTCGTACATCGACAAAGCTGAAATTGCCCCGTGGACTGACGAGGAAAGAGCCCGGCTTTTCCGGTAGAACCACGCGATGAATTGGGCACAACTGATTGCCATTGCCCGGCTGCTGGCGACGGCCCCCGACTACGGCGAGCGGCGCGGCCGGCCGCAGCAGATTCAATTACGCAAAGCCGTCAGCGCCACCTACTATGCGCTGTTCCACGCCCTAGCCAAAAGCAACGCCGACACCCTGATTGGCGTATCGCCGCCGTTTCGCGGTCTGCCGGCATGGACGCAAACCTACCGTGCGCTGGACCACGGCCCCGCCAAAAATCGCATCCAAAGCGGATTGAACGAATTTGCCCCGGCTGTTCGGAGTTTTGGCAGCGCTTTCATATTCCTGCAAGAAGAGCGGCATCGTGCCGACTACGACCCCGACGCCGAATTTACCCGCTCCGACGCGGTGTTTTTGATCGACCGTGCCGAGGTCTCAATCAGAGGATTCGAAGCCACAGAACCAACACAGCGCAAAGCTTTCGCCGCCCACGTCCTATTCCGCCCCCGCTAAAGCCGCGCGCTGCATTGCGGCCCGGCTAAACAACCCAATGGCGGTTTCGTTGAGGGGGCATAGCGCAATTTGACATCCCCAATACCGCCGGCTAGCATCATTACAGCACGGCCCAACGGCACACCCCATATCGCCGCGCGCAACGCCGGAGACCGCATCATGGCCAAATACGATTCCGTCAAGGAACAGGTAGCCGCCATCTATCGCAGGCACCTCGAGGACAAGTTCGGCGACCGGCTGGCGTTTGACCCGATAGTTGTGGTGCCCCGACTGGATGAATGGGGCGAGGAATATCTGCACATCTACTCCGTCGTTGACGGCGATGGCGGCCTGCTGGACCCGAGCTGGCTCAACAGCCTCTACCGAAAGGTAAGACCGCAGCTGATTGAGCTGGGGGTGACCAGCATTCCGTCGCAGTCGTTCATCGACAAGGCCGAAATTGACCCGTGGACTGACCGGGAAAGAGCCGCGCTGTTCCGCTGAAACCGCACAATGAACTGGGAACAACTGATTGCGATTGCCCGGATGCTGGCCGCCGCGCCCGACTACGGCGAGCGGCGCGGCCGGCCGCAGCAGGCGCAACTGCGCAAAGCCATCAGCGCCGCCTATTACGCCATGTTCCACGCCTTGGCCGGCAGCAACGCAGATACGCTCATCGGCGCTTCGCCGCACTTCCACACTCTGCCAGCGTGGACACAGACCTACCGGGCGTTGGAACATGGTTTTGCCAGAGGACAAATCAATCGTGGATTGACCATCTTCGTCACAAATATCCAAGACTTCGGCAATGCTTTCGTTGACTCGCAAAACCAACGATACCAAGCCGACTACAATCCGACTGCTCAATTTACCCGTTCCGAAACAATCAGCCTGATTAGCCAAGCCGAATCTGCAATCATCGGGTTCGAAGCCGCAGAACCAACACAGCGCAAAGCCCTCGCCGCCCACGTCCTGTTCCGCCCCCGCTAAACCCGCACGCTGCATTGCGGCCCGGCTAAACAGCCCAATGGCGGTTTCGTTGAGGGGACATAGCGCAATTTGACATCACCGATGCCGCCGGCTAGCATCATTACAGCACAACCCCACCGGGCAAGCACAATACAACCCGCATCGCCGCGCGCAACGCCGGAGACCGCATCATGGCCAAGTACGATTCCGTCAAGGAACAGGTAGCCGCCATCTATCGCAGGCACCTCGATGAAAAGTTCGGCGACCAGATCGCGTTCGATGAGATACGTGTGGTGCCCCGATTAGACCATTGGGGCGATGAGTACCTGCAAATTTACATGGTATTTGATGGCGATGGGGACTTGCTCGACCCGCACTGGATGAACGGCTTCTATTGGGAGCTGCGCCCGGAGTTGCTCGCGCTGGGCGTAATCAGCATTCCCACCGACTCGTACATCGACAAGGCGGAAATTGCCCCGTGGACTGACGAGGAAAGAGCCCGGATTTTCCGGTAGAACTGCGCTATGAATTGGGCGCAAGTAATTGCCATTGCCCGGCTGCTGGCGACGGCCCCCGAATACGGCGAGCGGCGCGGCCGGCCGCAGCAGATGCAATTACGCAAAGCCGTCAGCGCCGCCTACTATGCTGTATTCCATGCCTTGGCCAAGAGTAATGCCGATACCCTGATTGGCGTGTCGGCGCAGTTCCGCAGCTTGCCGGCATGGACGCAAACCTACCGTGCGCTGGACCACGGCCCCGCCAAAAATCGCATCCAAGGCAGGTTAAACGAGTTTGCCCCGGCAATACGAAGTTTTGGCAGCGCTTTCATAATCCTACAGGACGAGCGGCATCGCGCCGACTACGACCCCGACGCTGAATTTACCCGCTTTGACACGATACGTTTGATCGACCGCGCCGAAGTCGTAATTATCGGATTCGAAGCCTCGGAGCCAACGCAGCGCAAATCTTTCGCAGCCCACGTCCTGTTCCGCTCCCGCTGAGTTTCTGCCCTACGGCCTAACCCAACACCCGCCCATCACCCCCGCCGCAGCCTCTGCCCCCGCCGGTAGGTTGCCACCCGCCACAGCCATTCTGCCGGCCCAAACCGGCAGCGATTCATCCACGCCTCCGACCACCACAGTTGCAGCGCCCACACCGCCAAACAGAACGCCAGAATCCCCGTCCGGCTGACGCTAACATCCTCCAGCAGCACGGCAAGTATCAAGATGCCCATGACCGTTTGGGATAGATAATTAGTCAACGCCATCCGGCCGGCGGCGGTCAGCCGTCGTTTCAGCCAGCCGCCGCCCCGCTGCTGCCACAGGATTATCAGGCTCATATACCCCAGGGCGGCGGGTATCGTGCCCAGGGTGTTGGGAATCTGCCCCACGAAAGCCACCGTCCTGGCGTAGTCTCCCAGCGCGGTCACGATGACGCCGGCAATCGCCAAAGGCAGCCCGATGCTCAGGCCAATGACGGCCACCATCCGGTAGGTTCGGGCTGGCATATTGCCCTGCGTAAAGCCCAGCCGGTAGAGGCCGGCGCCAATCAAAATCATCCCCAGCCCGCGCATAAAGTACCCGGCCAGCGTAAGCCCTTGCAGCGGGTTGCCAATGTCCGGCGCCGCGCCGTCCGCCGACTCCCAGATGCCGTACAGGGGCGCATCGGTAGCATCCGAAACGTACTGCGTCAGGAAAGCAAGGGGTACGGAAAGCAGGAAAACAACTGTGCCGGTGGCGATTAGCCAGCGGGTGGATAGCCGGCGCAGGGCAATGAGAAACAGGGCGGCAACGGCGTATATCATCAGCACGTCGCCGTCCCACAGCAGCGCGTGCAGGATGCCGATGCCCAGCAGCAGGGCGTTGCGCCAGAGGTTCAGCAGCGCCGGCCGCCCGGCCCGCGTTTCCGCCCGCTCGATGAACAGCAATATCCCCGCGCCGAAAAGCAGCGAGAACAGCCCCATAAACTTCTGGTCAACGAATATCTCGCCGGCGATGCCGATGGCCCAGTCCGGCGCGGTATCCGAGCCGCCGGCGCTGAGGTTCAAGTAAGGGGCCAGTCCATACTTGAAAGCAACCGCGTTCATCAGCAGTATGCCCAGCACGGCCACGCCCCGTATCAGGTCCAGGCTGCTGATGCGCCCGGCATCCGTTACCGGGCCGGCATCGCGCCGGCGGCGGTCGTCATCCATATCTTAATTAAAAACAGGGGCAACTTTTACGGTTGCCCCTGCCAATGCGATGTTGCGTTTTTGCGATAGCTGCGGCTACGCCTGCATCCGTTCTCCGGCGTCGATTACGGCGCGGACGATTTTGTCGTAGCCGGTGCAGCGACACAGGTTGCCGGCCAGCCAGTGCCGGATGCGCGCTTCGTCGGCGTCCGGTTCGGTTTCCAGCAGGTCTTTGGCCGCTACGATGAATCCGGGCGTGCAGATGCCGCACTGCAAGGCGGCGTTCTCCAGGAACGCCTGCTGCACCGGGTGCAGCCCCTCGGCCGAGGCAACGCCTTCAATGGTATCCACCTCGCCGCCCTGGGCTTCAACGCCCAGCACCAGGCAGGACGTCACAATGCGTCCGTCCAGTTTCACCGTGCAGGCGCCGCAGTTGCCGTCGTTGCAGCCTTCTTTGGTGCCGGTCATACCCACGACGTCGCGCAGACATTCCAGCAAACTTTGGCGCGGCTCACACAGGAAATCGGCCTGGTTGCCGTTGATGGTTGTAGTAACGTGGACGAGTCCGGGCATTTTATTCCTCCCCTCGGGCGCGCCGGATGGCGATGTTCAGCGTGCGGCGGGTCAGCACGTCAACCAGATGGTGACGCTGCCGGATGGTGCCGCGCATATCGGTGATGGGCGTGGCCGCTTCGCTGGCCAGACGGCCCGCTTCCGCAATGGCCTCGTCCGACACCGCCTGGCCGGCCAGACTGTCGCCCGCCGCCGTCGCCAGTATGGGCGTTGGCCCCACCGACGCCAGCGCGATGCGCGCCGACTGGATGGTCTGCCCGGAGGCATCCAGCGTTACCGTGGAGGACACACCCGCAACTGCGATGTCCATTTCGTTGCGCGGAATAAACCGCAGATACGCCGTGCCCGAGTTTGCCGCCGGTGCGGGCAGCTGGATAGCAACCAGCAGCTCGCCGTCCTGCAACACGTTGCGCCCGGGGCCGGTGCAGAAATCCTCGGCAGCGACCGTGCGCCAGCCGTTGGGGCCGTTAATATGCGCCTCGCCGCCCAGCGTAATCACCGGCGGGATGCTGTCCCCGGACGGAGCGGCGTTGCAGAGGTTGCCTCCGATGGATGCCCGGCCCTGGATTTGTATGCTGCCGATGAGACTGGCAGCGTCGATTAGGCCGGGATACGCAGCGGCAACCGCTTCATTCTGGTACACCTGATAACAGGCCACGGCCGCGCCAAGTTGCAGGCCGTTGTCGTCCAGCTTGATGCCGTTCAGTTCGGGAATCTTTTTGGTGTCCAACAGGACGTCGGCTTCACGCCGTCCGCCGCGCAGTTGAACCAGTACGTCAGTGCCGCCGGCCAGGGGCCGGGCGCGGTCACCGTGCGCCGCCATAATGGAAACGGCTTCGCTAAGGGATGTAGGGGCAGTGTAATCAATAGCTCGCATGGGCACCTCCTCCGGCGGAGATTATAACAACGATTGCCCAACCTGTCAGCACAGTACCGCCGATTGCCCGCGTTCCGTTTCAGGCAGTTTGGTTTAGGAGGCCGCGATTTTGGAGCAGTGCCAGCAGGTTGTGGGCTGTCCAGACCGTGCCCATTCTTTCTTTCCCGGTGCCGCAGCTCCCGGTTGTGCCGTTCCAGCCGGGAAGTTGTATTGAATCGGTTTGCCCCGTGTCCAAATGACGCAGCCCCTCACGCAGAGCTCTCCGACACCAGTACGTCCCCTAGCCTCCGGTCAACGCTATCACCCGCGCCGCGTGAAACTCGGCCTACATCAGGCTGGACGACTCCCGCCGCCGCCGCACCGCCCACCAGCCGTCCTCCTCAATGTTCCGCCGGTACTCCCGCAGCAGGTGGAAGTGGCAAAGCTGATGCGGCGCTTGCCGGCCATAGACCATCTGGATGCCTGCGGCGATGGCGCCGTCGCTGTCGCTCACCAGGTGCGCCGGCTGGATTACTCCCTGCTGCCAGGCCCGGTCAATCACATTTTCCCAGCTGCCAAACGACCCCAGAGCCACGCCGCTTTCATCTCGGATTACCTGCAATTCCGTGGCCCCGTACTGCGTTCTGGTCCACTGGCCGCTCTGGACGTAGCTCAGCCCCTGCGCCGCCAGTTTGATGCCTAAATCGCGGGTTTTTTTGAGTACCTTTGATGACGTTCCTCCGCGCCCAGCAGGTCGGCGCCGCTGGCCATCCGGTGGCACACGCCGCAGCGAAGCACCGGCATCCGCAGCCGGATTGCGCCGTAGCCGGTGGTGATAGTGCGGGCGTACCAATGCTGCCGGTGCATCGCCCGGCCGCAGTCCGGGCAGAGGGGCTGGTAGTCGTCCAAAGCCTGCTGCAACGACCGCTGCAACTGGACAGGCATCTGCTGCTCCAGCCGGGTTTCCAAATCATAAAGCAATCCCATAGCAACTCCCCTACCGCCGACTTCGGGCCAAGTATTCGCACCCATCCTGCAACCAAACCACCTACAACGCAACGCTACGATTGGTGGGTGGTAGGGTTTAGGCCCGTGCAAAAATAGGCGGCACCTAGGCAGCCGGCTGATTGTTTTACAAAATCCGTAGGAATCTGCTGGATCACGGCGGTCTATTTGGTGACGTAATTCGTCGCTTTGGCGTGGCAACCCAGTGTGGCACTGATTAGCCAGCCAGCCGTTGCGCCCGGTAGATGGCCAGCATTTCTGGAGTTTTTCGACCAAGTCCTGGTTTTTCGGTAGGGATTGTGGGCTTGCTTTGCTCACGTGCGTGGCGGTGTGCGAAATTGATTGTCACGAGCCGAACTGCCGGCCTGGTTTCGCACATGGCGAGCCTGCTAGATGAGTGGCAGTAAGACCCGGCGTTTCCGCAGTCGATTGTTGCCAACAGTCAGGGTTGCTGGTATTTAGTCGTTGAGGGTGATACCACGGGCGATGCCGCGTCGCCGGGTAATGTAGCCCCCCGCGTTCCAGCTGCTTGATGTGATAGTGCGCCACTGATGTGCTGCTCAGGCTGCAATTGAGTTGAATTTCACGGATAGTCGGTGGGTAAGAGTGCTGGGCGCGGTAGCCCGCAGGTACTCCAGGATGCGTTGCCGGGATGAGCTGAGCGGCTGCGTTTGGCGTTTGGGCATGACTCGCTCTGTTGCCAGCGGTTTTGGTATCGGCGACCTCTGGTAGAACCATTGTGCCGACTTGCACTGGGTATGCGCTATGGAGAAGTGTCCCTGGCGGCCTTGACGCTATGCTCGTTTTAGCCCGGCCACCACCGGTTGCTTGGCCCGAACCATGCGACGTTGGCGCCGTAGTATGCGTAGGCTTTCCGGTCGGTAGTGACTAATCGGCTGTTGCCGTCGGGACGAGTTATCAGCCAGTGCGTGCCGCCGCGGTGTCCCGCGTTCCGGCCGTTGGTCAGCAGGCCGGGCTCGGTTAGCGCGCGTCGGATGTCTGCTATGCTGGCAGATTGAGCCGAACTTCGCTGGCAATGTTCTGGACGGCGGCGCGGGTAGCCTGCCGGTCGCCATTGGCGCGGATGCTGGCGGCCATACGATTTGCCGAGGCCGGGTCGTAAAGAATAGGGGCGGCGCGTGCGGCGGGGATGACGCCGGTGCTACCGCCAAAGCGGAATCGGCGGGAGCCTCTGGACTATGACGCGGATTTGTACCAGGCGCGTCATTTGGTGGAGAACGGGTTTTGCAAGTTCAAGGAATGGCGGGGAGTGGCGACGCGGTATGCCAAGAATGCGGCGTCATACCTGGCAATCTGCCAGATACGGGCCCTGGCACTGTAGGCCAAAGTGATTTGACGACATACCCTAATTGCTATTGCACGCCAAGCATCTAGTGCCGAGTTGGTCCAACTGTTTTCTCCAGCGGCCTTGACACCGTGCGGGCGCGTTCCCGCCCGTCGGCAAGTTGTTCGAAGGCATCGCGGGTCGACTTGGTGACACTTGGATATGGGATGAACTACGCTTGGGTGCTGAGCAAGTCATTAGCTACCCAGAAGGGCCTTCGCAGTAGGTCAAAACTTGTGTAGGTTAGTGCTGTGACCCCGGTGCTGTGTTGCAGTTGCTGGCGTTCCGCGCGTGTTGGCCTGGCTGATAGTGGATGAACTACTTGTACGCCGACACGTGAGTTATGTGCTGATGAGAGAACAACGTCGAACGGTTGCGGGGTCTGACTAGGGTCTGCCACGATCCAGTCGGATTGCGTATATTCAGTCAGCCCATTAATCGCGGACTTGGTGAGTCCGCTAGGCAGCGCTGGTCGTCGTCCATTCAACAGGTAATCCAGGATAGTGACGCCTAGGTTCCGATCCAGAAGGTTGTGAACGTACTGGTTCGAATAACCCAGCAAGCAGTGGTAGCAAGCGCCACTGCAATCATCGTTGTTGCAATTGTGTCCCATCTCCAGCGCCAGTTCAGCCACCTCTTGGAGGTTGTCATATATCGCGCGAGCGTAGCCAGCGCCGCCAGGTACATCGTCATAGATGAAAACCTCTCCCTGAATCCGGCCCAGCGCATCCCGTATTGGTCGAACTCCGACCCGAATTTCATCGGGACTGATTTGCAGCACTTTCGTGGCTGATTCCTTCATCAGCGTTCCGAACGAATACCACAAAGCTTTGCCAGAGGGATCCATTATGGGAGCGTCAAGGAAAGCGGGCATAGCGATGGCAAGAAGAACCACCTCTGAAGCAAACCGGTGACCCAGTACTACCTGATTGCCAAAGTCGTTTGTGTTGGGACAATCATCGCCGGCTCTGTGGCCCATCCGGCGTCCCCGATGTGGTGGAACGTGGGCAGGGTAGGTATGCCTACCAGGTTGATCCGGGTCGAGAAGGCGGCCGCAGTCAGGGCACAGTAGGAACCCGGGGCGCTCACGATTTCGTCCCATGTTGCGCAAGAACAGGTCCCCTGTATGCACGAATGAGTAAAGTTCGGGAGCGAATTGCGAGTTGGGTAATCCACTGGTGATTGCGCTGGTGCCGACCAAGAGTTGAGCGGATGGTGTGAAGCCGACACGCTCACGCCCACCTGATTGGTACTTTACTTTTCCAGAGTCGGGAATGGCCGCGTCTACTGTGAACCCTGGCGGTCTGAGGTACGGCACGGTCAGGACATCGTCGGTACCGCACTCCGGGCAACTGTCAAGGGAGCCGACATCATTGGACGTCGTCAGTGTTGTGGCCCGGCAGCGACGACACTCGTGTAGTTGGCCGGCGGGCCTGTAATTGGGCTGACTGTCCGACGGGTCATAAACCCCGGCCACTCGGTAGATGTAGGTCTCCGGGAATTTCCCTCGTATGATTTCAGCGCCGGGTGCGTATTCCGTGAGGGCTATACGCAAGTCCCTGGCGATGCCAGAGTAGAAATCCTGGGATTCGTAGGTGTCCTCCTGATCGTCATCAGCAGGTATGGACAGCTTGACTACGTCCACAGGGAAAGCGTACTTGGGAATAAGGCCCGCCTGAATCAACGATACCAGTAGGTCGTCGTTGGCGTTAACATTGTGGGCTACGGCGTCGACTTCCTGCGGTAATTCCTCCAGCCACTTCCGCAGGTCTGTTGCCAAGTCTTGAGCCACGATCTCCCGGGCCCGGTTTAGCAATGCATCCTGGTTTGTCCGAATGTGGTCCGTCAATGCTGTTCGTCCGGCACCTTCCCGGAACACTTCCGCAGTTCCCCAGGCATTGAAAAGGCTGCTGTTTGCCTCGTTCGAAATCCGTTGCAGAAAGAATTCTCCCAAAACAAGGGAGCGCACGTGCCGTCTGGCAATCACCTCATTCGAAAGGTACAAGGTAGGAACACGCGGCGGTTCTGACGCAATTTCCTTGGGCCTGTGGAAGTAGTACTGATCATGATTGCGATCTAACGCATACGTTACTACGGTAGCCACGGCACTGCCACGACGACCGGCGCGACCAGCCCGTTGCTGGTAGTTGGCGACGGTGGGCGCGACGTTGCGCATTCCGACGCTCAACAAGCTCCCAATATCGATTCCCATCTCCATGGTGGTAGTGACTGAGAGAACGTTGATTCGGTGGTCTTCCGGCTGTTCCGACTCACGGAACAAATCTTGGAACCATCGCTCAATGTTGCGGGCTTCTACGCGGTCGACGGCGGCCGTGTGTTCAATCGCCTGTACTTGATACGGGTCCGGGTAGTCGGAGCCGGGAGTGGCGAACGCTGCTGAGCGACGGAAGAAGTTCTGAATTGATGACGGCGGAACTTGTTCAGCCTGTTGACCGCATCGGTAGCACACTCCAAGCAGGACCTCGCCCATCACGTGTCGGCACGAGCGACACCGAAACACGGTATCGCCAACCGGGTGTAACTCGAATCCATCAATGCGGATGCCTTGTGGCACCTCTTTGCCGATGCGTCGTCCTGCGTTGGTTAGGACTTTTAACCCTTTCAAGGCCTTCCACAATAGCCAATGCAGTTCTTTCAGCCACTGTTCGACGTCAGCGATACGGCCCTGGTCTGAAAGTGTTTGGGCAACTGCCCCGACGTAGCGACCCAGTTTCCGGTGGGGTCGTAGATTGTACGGTATGACGGTCTCGCTGATGCGTCTGTAACCGGGAATCATCCTTTGCTTTTCGTAGGGCTGGATACGGTCGTCGTCAAACGGCCATTCCCAAGGCTTCGCCGGTTCCGGCGGAAGCAGAATGTTCTCTGTTGCCAAGATTCGGGCAACAATGCGTAGGAAGGAGCTTGTCTCATCCTGTGTGAGCGGCTCGAACTGGCCGGTATTTTCCGGTAGGGGTATTGACCACATGGCCAGGCCCAAGGGTTCCAATCCAAAATCCTCTTGTGCGATTTCGCGGCGCGCTGCGAGATCGAAGGCCAGGCTTGCCTCTTGATATACCGCGCCCTGCTCATCGCTCAGTCGCTTGAACGGGTCACGTAACTGGCCGTCGGTGGGGTTGATTGCTCTGTCTATCAGGAGTTCTATTACCTTGTTACGCAACTCTGGGTATCCGATAGGGGATGGATGGGTTGTGTACCCTGTTTCATTGCACGCTTGGCACACGGCCTCGGTGGCCGAGAGTTCGCGGCCGATTCGGTAGGGCGCTTCTTTCGTAATACGGCCGGCCCCGTTGCAAGCCGGGCACGTATGCAGAACACGATAGAGGGCTTGCCGAAACAGATCGTGTCTATGGTCATTTCGCAGGTCCGCGGCGAGCAGAGCTGCGTCTTGTCGCGAGTCGGAAAATACCAGGGCCTTGCGTCGCCAATTGTTATCAGCCCCGACAGTGGCCGGCTGTACGCGCAGCGTATCCTCGACGACTACGGAGATGGACCGTGGCCCTCTGGTCCTCAGCGGTTCAACCACCTCGCGTTCGCCGTTTGGAGTACGATAATTCTGACATCTTGGGCATTGGTTTGGGAATGGACTGACCTCGTTTCCAGCATTGTCGGTGGACGGTGGTACGGCGAAGGTGGGACGAGCGTAAGCATCCTGTTCGTTTGTAACCAGCGTAGTTTTGATTGAGCGACACTCGACGGGATAGTCGTCGTATGGTTGTTCCAGGCCGAGAATTCGGAAGTTTCTGAGGTCGCGCGTATGGTGGTCCGAAAAATCACCGCTAAAATCGTCGCTCCACGGCCAAAGGCTCCCGGTCCCGTTGTCCGGGATACCGCCGGCAAAAAGCAGTCCGCACTTACGGCACGAGAATAGTTCGAGAACCCGTGAGCCGCATTGTTCGGAGCACCAAGGTCGTGGGTCAGTGTATATTTTTCCAGCCGGCCGGTCTCCCTGGTGGGCCGCAGGTATTTCCGGGCAGTTGGGGTTTAAGCACGCCCAGAACCCCGGCACGCCGCGGAAAAAAGCGTGGATTCTCATCGACAAGATGGATGGGGTGTCCGGCAACGCCGTAGGACGCGCGAAACTTCCGGCAGCCAACAGACCGGCGGTGGCGCGTTCTCGTTCTGCCGCGTCGCTATGGTGTGGCCAGCACTCACTCGCAAGTTCCGAGAGTCTGGTGGCGTTTCGGGCCGTTCTGGCCCGTACCCATTTAATGTCTTCGTTGTCCTCCAGCAGTTGGTAAAGGGCTACCTGCGGGTCTTCGTCACTGTTTGGAGCGCTCAAGTCTAGGGATTGTGCAAGTCCGGCTATACCGGGCCATGGGGCGCTCTGACTAAAAGCGTCGTGGAATTCCCGGAACGCTTCCAACGAGCGGGGGCCTGGATTACGGGTTCCGGGGGAACTGTCGGACGTGCTTGCGCTGATTACTGTGAAACTGTCTGCCGGCTCTCCGAACAGGTCTGATGTGAACCGAGTTAGCTGTTTTTCAGCGCCTGGCGCTGCGGGTATTGACGCGCTGGTTGCGATTGCCCGGAACTTCCCGGAATCAGGCGCTATCCCTAGCCTTTCCTTGAGACGACGAACCAGGTGGGCCACTTCCGTTCCCTTTGCGCCCGTGTAGGTGTGCGCTTCGTCCAGGACTAGCGTAATGACGCGGTCGTCGCCGCCTTCCAGCCACTGCTTCGTGGCTTCAAAGATGGGGTTTTCTATTGGCCGGATGAGCATATACTCCAGCATGGCGTAATTTGTTACCAGGATGTCCGGCGGCGCGGCTTGTATGTCCCACCGGCACAGCATTTCCGGGCCACCCACGGCCGGCCAGTTGCCGGTTTCCTGCAATTGAGCGTTCAGACTTTCCCATTCTTCGTTCAGATGCAATAGATGCTCTTCAAACTGTTGACGTTTTGAGGGGTCTCCCGGCCCTCGGGTAGGCTGGGTCATGCTGGTGTACATACCGAAATGGATTAGGTTGCCGTTGAGATGCTGCCGTTGCCAATCCGGGGAACCGCCCAATGCCAGGATGCGTCGCAGCCGCGACATTTGGTCATGGACCAGCGCGTTCATTGGGTAGAGGATGATTGCTCTGAGCCCGGCCGGGCGTGTTTCGTGCCGGCGGGAATGCTGCCAAGTTCCCTCATCGGGATCGTATCGCCCCGCGCTGGGTGCGCTTGCAGGCGCTTGCCAGGTGCGAGCTTCTTTGAGAATCCTGGCCAGAATAGGCAGGACGAACGCCTCTGTCTTGCCGGAGCCCGTGCCGGTGGCAACCAGTAAATTGCCGGATTCGCCAAAGCTGGCTAGGATGGCTTCCTCTTGGTGAGTGTACAGCGGGAAGCGGTCCAACGGGAGTCCGTGTTCCACCAATTCGGACAACCGATAGGGCACGACATCAGGGTACTGCTGCTCCAGCTCCCGCAAGTATTGTGCGGTCGCAAAGGCCGGCGTCGCCTCTATAAAAGGATCTTGCGCTATCACGCCACGTTGCCTGAGCAGCGCGGCCCGTTCCTCGAAAACGAGCGGGTGCGAGATGCGGTATTGCGATTCCAGGTAAGACGCGAGGGATTCTTTGAGGTGATCGATGGCTTCGTTAGGCGTGAATTGCATTTTCTTCACCCCGGTATCCGTCCCGGTTCAGGGCGTCATCGTGTCCACTGTAACTGATTGTAGCACTGATTCTCTGCTCCAATCACGCCAATCCGTGATGCGTTGGGCGCGCGGCAGTAGCCACCGTTCCATCCACCAGGCGGCCAGCTGCTCGAAGGGGACGTCGTAGTATTCGGGTTCTTTGTCCTGGCCGCTGAGGTAATCCCAGGCGTTGTGGGCCAGGGGGATGGCCCAGGCCTGGCGGGGGATGCCGTGCTTTAGTCCCTGGTGCTCCATGCCCAGCATGGTGAGCGTTTTGCTGATGTTTTGCCACACGGGTTTGGGACCGCGGCCGTAGCCCTGGTTGGCGTTGTAGCCGGCCTGGATGAGGAACTTTTTGATGTCGGGATAGACCTCGTGCAGGTGGAAGTTGCCGTAGCCTTTGGTGTAGCCTAACGGCGCCGCCAGCTGCCGCGTCCGGCCGGCGCCGGCATCCCGGTACGTCACCCGGTTGTAAATGCTGCTGCGTCCGAAGGCGCTGGTGGTGGTTAGCATTACCAGGTGCGCCGGTATTACCCCCTGCTCCATCCAGGTGGTTGCACCGGAATACTTTTTACCGTAGGCGTCCACGATTTCCCGGCTGGCGGCGGCGCAGACTACCAGCTTGCCGCCCAGCAGACGGTTGTAGGGCGGCACCGCGCCCAGCGTATAGGCATCCATCGTCTGGTTGACCAGGGCGACTTTCCGGCCCTCCGGGTAAGTGACTTTGCGGTCCCGGGGCGGGAAGTTGATGGGGGCCGACTGTAAGCCCAGCACGCCCATGAGCTTATCATGGCCGGCGTCAATTATCAGGAATCGCAATCGCCGGCCGTAGCCTTTGGAGTAGGGCAGTGACCAGGTGTAACGGGCGAGGCGGAACAGGTCGCGCTGCTCTGCCGTGGCCACCTCCACCAGCTTGGGGACGATGTTTTCCGGCGTGATGTCGCGGCCATCCGCGAACCAGTGGGAACGTTTGGGCCAGGCTTTTTGAATCCAGGACTGCGCGGCCGACAAGGCGGCGTTGCGCGCGGCGTGGTGCATCGCGTGGAACTCGCCTTGCGCTTGCAGCCGGGCCATCGCGGCGTTGGCGGCCCGGATGCGGTCGGCCAGCGGGGCCTTGACGCCGCGGGCGATGTCAGCGGCATTATCGCCAGGCGTAACCTCGGTTTTGACGATTTCGGCGAGCAAGGTCATTTTGATTTTGTCCTTTGCTAGTTATGACTTGCCAATCAGTTGCACCAGTGGTATCCAGGCTGCTCCGGCCCTCGCGAGCACAATGTGGGCGCCCACGATTCTCAGGGCTATTCATCAGCAAACGAGGTTCTGACAACAAGCGAATGTTCCGTCTCAATATCGTTCCAAACGTTGCCCATGCCTAGTGCTTCAAGCCATATCCTGTCGGTCTTGTCCGTGACCTGGCGGCATTTCGCTAGGTTGTAGTTGCCTACCTTTTTGCCGGCGTTCAACTTAAAGACCAAGTTGGTTTTCATAGCCTGCTCAAGCTCTGGTAACGCGTCGATGATGTTTTGGCGCTGTTCGTCGCTGAGGTACGCGCTCCTGAAGGGTGCGTCTGCAACCAGCTTCTGCGGCAGATTGAAATCGCTACCGAGTCCAGCCCACCATAGGAACATCAATTTCCCGTTGGCCAGAGTCATAGCTATGTCCCGTTCCTGCTGATTGGCGAAGTGTATAGTATGGCAGTTGGTAGCCGGCAAGCGATTTCCGTTTTCGTCGTAAGTCGGCGGCGGTTGTTGAGCAAAGGCAAGGTAGTTGTAGGCGTTGGTCCTGAAGTAAAGGGGTTCACCTATATTCAGGAGATCTTGTCCGAAGGATCCGATGTGGTCTGATGCAAGATTTTCCAGTGCTTGCAGCAATCGGGCACTTCCAATTTTGGGAATCTTTCCGTTGAACGCGGCCGGGTGGAACTCGGCATACTGGACTTCGCCGAGTAAGGTCGGCCGACGTTTATCGAACCATCGGTGCAGGCGGGTGGTGAAGTTCTGCTTGGCACTGGCGGGTGACTTTTGCCCCAGGTGTATCGTGTTCCGTACCCGCGTGTCGTAGCTGAATAGGGCGGACGGAATCCTGCCGAAAGATGCAAACCAGTTGTTGCTGCACTGTCCGTACAAATGCTGGCGCAATGCGGCGAATTGGTCGTTGAACGTTATGCTCAACGGAACAATCATTCCCGTCCATCCGTTATTGCGGAGTATGCTGATACCCCGTTCCATGACCATCGCGTAAATGTCCGGAGTGGCAGCGGTGAGCAATCCCCTGGGGGTATATTGCTGGCTTATGTTTCTGCGTTGCACGTAGGGCGGATTGCCAGTCACCACGTCGAACCCGCCATAGTGGATAATGCTGTGGAACTCAACGAACCAGTGAAAGGGTTGGTGGCTGGCTTGCCATTGTTGAAATGCTGTGGCCTGGTCTGCGTCCACCCCGTATTCTCTGGCGAGCAGGGCGTCCAGTTCGTCGCGCAGGTTGTTCAGTTTGGATTGCAGGCTCTGCTTGGATTCGGCAAGCTCGGCGTAGCCCATCCCGTATTCGGTCTGAATTTGCTGGAAGTAGTGGTACTCGCGGGCAATTTCCGCTGCTTTGGCCTCAATGCTAGTCAAGGCAGCTTCGTCGCTAGCGCTCATCATCCGGCGCTGGCCTTTGACGTCCATTTCCATAGCCTTGCGGACGGAGGCGGCGGAGGTGAAACCGACCAGGCTGTTGCCGGCCTGGATGTTGAAGTCGATGTCGGGGAGGGGTTCAATCTGGTCGTAGGTTTCGAGTTGGGCGGCCAGTTTGAGGAACAGACGCAGGCGGCAGATTTCGACGGCTTCCTCCATAATGTCCACGCCGTAGAGATTGTTGACGATGATGGACTTGAGGATGTAGTACCGCTCGCTGTGGTGCTGGCCGGCAGTGTTGAGGATGTTCCGGAAGTCCTGGAGCGCGTTGGGCAGACGCGGGCGCTGCGCAGTTTCCAAGTCGGCCAGGAAGCCGCGCATTGCCTGCAAGGTGGCGGAGTACAGCGGTTCCAGGATGTTGAGGGCGGCGAATAGAAAGGCGCCGGAGCCGCAGGCCGGGTCGAGGACGGAGATTCGGGTCAGGGCGTTCCAGATGGCGCGCAGCAGTTCCGGGCCTTCGCTGTTGACGATGACATCCCGGACGAACCGTTCACTGTCCAGGTTGAGGGTGATGAGGTCGTTGACGCTCTGCACGTCGCCGGCGGCCAGTTGCGCGCGGACATCCGCGTAGCGCTGGCGTCGGGCGATTAGCTCGCGCCAGGTTTCGGTAGGCAGGCCGTACTCGGCCGGCGCGGGCTGGTTCCAGTCGGCGCGTTGGGCGGTGTCGTCCAAGCCGGCGTCGATATGCTCCGGCAGGGCCAGGGGTTCCTCCCGGCCGGCGACACTTTCGGGAGTATAGTCCCAGGCCACGCCGTGGCCAACCGATGGGTATATGTAGTTGTCGGGGTCATCCTGGAGCAGACGCCACACGCCGCCATCGGGGCCGAAAGCGATGGGACATTCGGTTTGCGCCATTTCCAGCAGGCGGGGCAGCACGGTGTTGCGGGCGATGTAGCCGGTGATGTCCTCCTTGGTGTAATAGGCGCCCATTTGCTTTTGATTGACGTACTTCTCAAAGATGTAGCCGAGTACGTCGGGGTTGATTTCGTTGTCGTTGCCCCGAGGACGGTCGTCCAGGTGCCACTGGTACTGGTCAAAGAACTTGAAAATCTGCTGGAACGCGGCATCCGGGATGTTGACGTCCGGGTTTTCCTTTTCCAGCGTGTGGGGGTCAAAGATGCCCCCGTTGAGATAAGGCACCTTGCCCAGCAGGTCGACGAGTTCGGCGGGCCGGTTGGCGGCGGGCCGGCCCAGCCCTTCGTGAAACAGGCGCAGCAGGAAACCGCGATAGAACCGCTGGAAACGGTCGGGGCCGTCCTGTTGCTGAACCTGCTGCAAGCGATTGCGTAGGTAGTGCTCATCGCCGTCGAGGAAACCCTGCTTCTGGATGAAATAGACGAACATCATCCGGTTCAGCATCAGCGAGGCGTACCAGTCCCGGTCGCCCTGCTCGGTGAATCCGGCGATGAACTTCTGGAAAGCGGTCAGCTCTTTGCGGAACCCGTCGTAGAAACGCCTGGTGACGCGCTCAACGTCCAGCGATTGCCGGAACTTTGCAGTGACGTCGGTGATTCCGAGGCTGGCTTCCTCGGCCAGGGTGAACTCAATGCCGCGCAAGTGTTGCAGCAGAGCGGTTCCGGTTTTGCCCTGGTCGTAAGACAATTCGCGGATGGCGGGCGGTTTGCCGGATTCGCGCTTGACCCACTGCCAGATTTGCCGGGTTTCGGCGGCATCCACAAAGATAATCAGATGCTCGTAATTGGCCTGGGCTACCCGATTTTCAATCTGGCGCCGTACGTTCTGGAGCGGAATGGCGCCGTCCGCCTGGGGGCTGCAACGATAGACGGCAAAGCCGGCTTTCTCCGCGACGGGGTGCAAGTCATAGGTCTCCCCGTCGGCGGCAACGGCAACCGGGGCGCCTTGATGGTGGTTCCAGCCCAGCCCCTCGACCATCAGCCCGGTGAGGTCAAAGTCCTGTAGGTACGGGCGGAGAGTTAGAATGTCAGCAGCCATCCGGCGTTTCCTCGTTGTCGTGGTCGAAAAGGCCCATTGAGCAGATGATGCGGGGTTCCGGGGTTTCGTCGCTGTCCCCGTCCATTATGCAGAGCCGGTCGTCGTTTCGCATCCGGATTACCAAGTCGGCCAGGCCGGGGTCGTCAATGCCGCTGCGCATTTGGCGGTTGAGGGTGTCCACAGCGGCCTGGCGCAAGGGGTAGCGGTAGATGTCGTTGATGGCTTGTCGCAGGTCGTCGGTGTCAAACAGCTGGCCTTTGATGCGTGCGGCGTATTCATTGAGGCGGTTGTAGGCCCGGTGGCGCGCGCTGCTGGGCCGGCCCAACTGCCCGCCGATACTGCGCTCCCGCTGCGCGATGAGCCTGACGCCGGCGGCTACCAGTTCGTGATGTTCCTCATGCCGGGGGTGCGCCGGCGTGTCCGGGTGGCACTGTGCGGCGGTCAGGATTGCGATGGGCGATTCGGTGATGCTTTGCCCATCGCGCCCAACGTAGGCCAGCGCGTCGTTGTCGTCGGTGTTCCGCAGATAAACCAGCGTACCCTCCGGCTGGCGCAAGTCGCCGTGGTGCTGGCGCGACGAGAATACCACGTCGGGGAGAGTAGTAACGGCGCGTTCCAGACTTGCGTCGTTGGCAATGGCGTTTTTCCAAATCTGGTAAGCGTGGGAAGTGAGGTCAATTTCAGCATCCGCCTCGCCGTCCAGTATGCCGGCCTGCTCGTTGTAAAGGTTGATGATGGGCTGGTCATCCTGGTCGTCCTCAAAGAATGCCTCGTCGGTGCCGATGACCTCAGCGTTCTCGCGCAGCCGGTTCCGCACCCGGCCCCGCAGATTGATGATGCGCTCCACGCCGTCGGACGGTATGAAAGAGTGGCAGAGGATTTCCGCGGCGGTCTGGCCGATTCGGTCCACGCGGCCGGCGCGCTGGATTAGACGGATGATGGCCCAGGGCAGGTCATAATTAACCACAATGGCGCAGTCTTGCAGGTTTTGGCCTTCGCTCAGCACGTCGGTTGCGACCAGCACCCGCAGTTCCGCATCCGGCGCAGTGTATTCCCGTTTATCGTTGCTGGCCGGGCTGAAACGCCAGGCGATTGCCGTTGGGTCGAGAGAATCGCCGGTGACGCCGGCCAGGGCGCTTACGCCCCGGCCTTTCAGTTCGTTTTCCAAATACCGCACGGTGTCGGCGAATTGGGAAAACACGATGATTTTCCGGTCGGGGTAGGATTCAGTGATGAGGGTTTGCAGTGCGTCCAGCTTAGCGTCTTGGGCCGGTTGCCACGGCCCGTTGCGCTGCAACAGGGCAAGCAGCGCAGCGGCGTCGTTTTGCAGTTCGGTTTCCAAGTCGGGGTGGAACAAGTTATGCCGCATCCAGGTGAACCGGCTCCGGAACCGGGTATCGTATTGCGCATAAATATGCGCCGCGCGCTGCTCAAACGCCTCCGGTGTCCAATGGGATGCGTTGTCGGCGTTGCGAGTAGCATCGCCCGTATCTCGTTCAGCATCGTCATCCGGGTCGGCGGACGCGCCTTGCGCTTCGTCAACGTCCTCGTCGGTAAAACGGGAGTCGAGCATCTCGGCGTCCTGGGTGCCGACCGGGAGCGGCAGTTCGTTATGTAGAGCGTGGAGGAATATGTAGTTGCGGAGGGCGTGGCGTTCTACGGACTGGACGAAAGCGGCGCCGCTGCTTTCCAGCCTTTTGAACAGATTGGTGCGGCAGAAGCCCATCAGCCGCTTGCCGGCCCGGGCCAGGTTCTGGATTTGGCGGTCTTCGGCAGCCGTCGGCGGCGTGGCTGGATTGTCCAGCACGTAGTTGCCGAGGCCGTAGCGCGGCAGGTGCAGGTTCTCAATCACGTCCACGGTTGCCGGCGCATACATCCGGGCGTACTGGTCGTCAGGGTCAGCATCGTTGACCGGAAAACCGACGGTTTTGGGAACCCGCGCTGGGAAATACGAGCGGTTGCCGTCCTCGAAAGTGAGGAACTTGCGGCCCGTATCGGGGTCAGTCGCAGCGTAATGCTCCTGGACAAAGCTGCGGGTGCGGCGAACCATGTACAGGCGCATCAGGTCGCGCCAGTCGTCGGGGTATCCACTCTGCTCAAATGCGGCCAGGCTGCGCGGGTTGACCTGGTGCTGACGCCGGAACTCCGCTGCGCCCGTGTTGCGCAGCATTTGTTCGGGCCGGATTCCCAAGTCCTGCTCCTCGCTGATGAACAGCCGGAGTTGGTTGGACAGGTCGTGGTAGGTTTTGTTGTAGGGCGTGGCCGACAGCAGGATGCACTTGCTTTCGTTCTCGCTGATGTACTCGCGAATTGCCCGGTACCGCTTGCCGTCGCGGTTGCGCAAGTTGTGGCTCTCGTCAATGATGACCTGGTGGTAGCGGCGCAGGTTGGGCAGCTCGCCGAGTACCCGGCTGATTGACAGAACCCGGGCGCGCAGTCCGTATTCGTCGCGGTACTCTTCCCACATACTAACGAGGTTCCTGGGGCAGATGATGAGCGTTTGGGTGCCCAGGTCGTCCTCAAAGATACGGGCTACCGCGGTTGCAATCAGTGTTTTGCCCAATCCAACCACGTCGCCAATCAGCACGCCGTTGCGCCGGTTCAGATGATGCGCCGCAATTTTGACGGCGGCGGTTTGGAATTCAAACAGGCGGTTGCCGAAAATACCGGGGATTTTGAACTCCTCGATGCCAGCGCGGGCCTCGTTGGAAAGATGGTACGCCATTTTGAGATAGACGTGGTAGGGCGGCACCAGGTCCTGACGCGCCCAGCTCTCCTGGATGATTTGCAGCAGCTCGTCGGTGATGTCAATGCAAAAGCGGTCGTTCCAGCGATCTTCAAACCACTGCTGCAGTTTGCCGGTGGCGTCGTGGTCCAGTACGTCAACGTTGAGTTCGCCCTGCTGTGACAGGCCGGCCAGGGTCAGGTTGCTGCTGCCCAGATAGCCTGTGATGGGGTTGTTGGGGTCATCCCGGAACAGCAGGTAGAGCTTGGCGTGCAACGGGTGGCGCAGGAAAAGCTTGACGATGACTCGCCTGGCTGTGAGCTGTTCAATCAGGCGATGCAGCGTTGCTTCATCAGCGTTAGTAGGGAACCCGTAGGTCAACTGCTGGCGCAATTGCTCCGCCAACTGTACCCGCAATCGGTGTGCGGTAGCGTTGTCCATACCTGGCGGGCCACTGCGCAACGCCAGAGACTCTCTTAGTTCCGAATCCGGCAGACGCTGCATTCCAATTAATATGCGGCACGGCCCGTCCTCCGGATTCCAGCGGTCAACGTAAGGAGCAAGGTCGCTCCAACCCCGCAAGTTGAAGTAGCCAACGCAGAAGTCTGCCCGGTTGGAGACGGACAGCGTTTCTTGCAGCGCCGGGGCCAGCTTGGTATCAGGACTGAGATTGTCGAAAATTCTGGGCATTATGGTCTCCTGCCTAATCTGTATGGCGTTTCAATCGCCCTCTACACAGCCCGCGCCTGGTGAAGCTGGAGCTGCTGACTATGCCGCCGCCGTCCGGCCCATCAGTGAGGTACAGCTTGCCGTGAAGGAAGTTGGACTGCCTGACGGAGCGGATAGCCACGCGGTCGCGGGCAACCCAAGCCGCGCACCGCTGCGCCGGTTGCCGTTGTTGCAGCGTGAGGTTGGGCATCAAGCCTTGCTCGGTCAACTCGAAGGACTTGGGTTCCTGTACTCCGGGGTCCACCTGTTCTGTGGAGGTTGGGTCCCCAAACAGGCAACGCACTGCGCCGACGCTTTCCGGTTCCTCAGCCAGCAGTTCGTAGCCGTAGATGGTGAAGTAGGCGGAGACGAAATTGAACCCGTCGTCGGCGCGCAAGTTGCGGCGCAGATGGTCGGCTACGGTGAAGGTTTCGTTATCCAAAACGTGCAGGAAGCCGGGCATTAGCGTCCTCCAGTGTACGGCTGCACGGTGGCGCTTGGTTGCGGGCCGTCGGGCGGCTTTGCGGGCCAGCGCCGGGTCGTTCGGATCCCTTCTTGGCTGTAGGAGCGTCCCTGATGGTCGTTTGCGATAATACTCGCAACGCGGTCTTCCCGCAACACTATGCTGACTTGGCCCATTTGGGCCAGGCACTGACGCTGGTGGACTACACGCCTTGCGCACGGCTGTTTGGCCCTGACCTTGGGTCGGGCGACATCTTTGGCAAAGGCCGCCCGCGCTATCCCAGGATTCCCTTGGTCAAGGTCTTCCTTACCGCCTATGTCGTCGGCGTCAAAGGTCGCCAAGGCGCTGTGGACCGGTTGCGAAATGACCCGGCTCTGCGTGCGGCTTGCGGTTGGCCCCGCGACCTCGAGATACCCAGCCGTCCTACTGTTTCCCGCGTGTTTGGCGCACTGGCGGCCAACCCGTGGGTGTTGCACGCCATGCTCGTTGGCCTTTTGAACGGCGTCCAGGAGATTCGCCCCGATTTCGGGAAAGTCGTCGCCATTGACTCTACCGGCGTTCCGGCTTACTGCAATCCGCTAAACGAGGAAACGCGGGACAACGAGGCCGCGTGGGGCAAGGTGCACGACCCGCGTTCTACCGCGCCTGACGGCATGGCGATGATTTATGGCTGGAAGGCTCACGTGCTGGTGGACGTGCCGACCCAGTTTCCGGTTGCGCTTGGCGAGTCGCCGGCTAATCGCCACGACAGTCCGTTGTTGCGTGAGTTGCTGCCGTGGGCGGCGGAATCCTATGACTGGTTTGAGCCCGATGTGGTCCTGGCCGATAAAGGCTACGACGCCAAAGCCAACGTACAACTCATCCACCGGCTGGGCGCGGCGGCGCTGATTCCACGAATAGACCGGGCGGGCCGGGACCCAACCAGCGTGTACACGCTCCAGGGCGAGCCTAGGTGCCTGAGCGGCCAGGCAATGGGGTTTATCGGCACTGACTTGGCAACCCGGTGCCACGGGTTCCGTTGTCCGGCCGGAGGCTGTCATCGCCGTAGTGAGCCTTTCAAAGGCTACACTGTTTGCGATGATGAGGTTTGGGAAGCTTTTGACGACGACCTGTACACGCTGGGCGGGTCAATTAGCCGGGCGTCGCCGGAGTGGCAGTGTCTGTACCCCAAGCGATGGGCGGTAGAACGTTTCTTTGCCTGGTGATTTGAGAATGGTTGGGTAAAGGACCATACCTGCCGCGGCGCCGCGCGGATGGAGTTGCACTTCCTGCTGTCGGTGGTGATGTTCAGCGCGATGGCGCTGGCGCAGCTGATGACGCAAGGCGCGGATGCGTCGCTGGCCGGGATGTTGCGGGCGGCGTAGCCGGTGGCGCGGGTGATTGCCAGAGCCGGTGGGCGTCGCGTTAATTTACCGGCGGGCCGGAGCTGGGTTTTGGCGATTCGGAACGGTCGTGCCGCGCTTGGGGAAGACCAGTAGGCGTCGTGGTTTGCGTCCCGCCGATTGGCTTGGTCGTTGCTGCTATGCTGCGGCTGGGCGGTGTTCCACGGCGGAGTTTCGCTGCCTGATACCGGGGTTTGGATACCGGTGTCGCGTCCTGCGCTTCCAGCTGTGACGGTTTTCGTAAAATGGTCTGCTTTTATCAAAGCGACGGAATCCGTCATCTTTGCTTGCGCTTGCTGTTGGCGTCACTATTTTTACACGGGACTAGGTAGGGTTGACCGTTTGGCGTTTTGGTGGTATATTATTAAGTATGATATAGACTATCCGCTTTTCAACGCGAGGCGCTTTGGCGGCCCGTTGTGCATCGGTTGACTACATTGAGAACGAGGCAAAGGAGGTAATACTATGGCGCTGTACAAGCATATTATCGCCCCGCTCGACGGTTCGGAGTTGTCGGAGCAGTCGCTGCCGGCCGCTCATCTGATTGCTCAGGCTACCGGCGCGGAAGTTACGCTGGTGCGCGGTTTCCAGTCTGCCCCCCAGTGGCAGGTGGACGTTAGCCACGGGCGGCACAGCGGCTCACTGGCCGCCGCCGAACACGACCGGGTTTTCGCCTATCTCTCGACCAAAAAGCGGGCCTTGCAGGACATGGGCGTCGCTTCCGAAATCCACGTCGCCCCTACGGAGGGCGCTCCGGTTGATGCCATCACCAGGACGGCGGCCAGCCATCCCGACGGCCTTATCGTCATGTCCACGCACGGGCGCAGCGGGCTGACCCGGATGATGGTGGGCAGCGTTACCGCGCGGGTGGTGCGCGCCGTCAAAAACCCCACGCTGGTGGTGCGGTGCAACAGCGAGGGGCGCCTGCTGCTGGGTGACCGTTTCGACAACATCATCGTGCCGCTGGACGGCTCCCGTTTCGCGCAGCACGCTTTGCATCACGCCGCCGGCCTGGCCGCGCTGACGGGCGCGAAGCTCACCCTGTGCCAGAGCACGCAGGGTTCCGACTACTTTGAGACCCACACCGAATGGGGCCGGATGGACGGCGAGGCCGGCGTCCGGCTTGGCGGCCCGTCGGAACTGTCCGACAAGGTATCCGACCTGTCGGTGGATTACCTGCAAGGCCGGGCCGCCGATATGGAAGCCACCTTTGGCCTGCGCGACGTGGGAATAGCGAACTACCGGGGCATGGCGTCCGAGGCCATCGTCAACCTGGCCGGCGAGCTGGGCAACGCGCTGGTGGTGATGACCACGCACGGACGGCGGGGCGTAGGACGCGCGATACTCGGCAGCGTGGCCGACCAGGTGGTTCTCACCTCGCCGGCGCCAACCCTGCTGGTACGCGGGCCGGTAGCCAAAGGCGCCGTCGATTCCATCCACGCCGGAGAGCGGGTTGGCGCCGGGGCATAGCCGGTAAATCCGGCCTCACCCCAACCCCCGCCGCCTCCGGGCGCGGGGGCTTTTTTATGGACGGCCGCCGTCGGATGTCGTTCCCGATTGACGTTCCCGGCTGCCAGTCCCGGCTACCAGTCCTTGATGATTGGCAGCACTTCTTTGCCGTACAGCTCGATGTTTTTCATCGTAGCCTCGTGGCCCATCCGGGATTCCTGTCCGTAGAAAACCAGATGCTCCATGCCCAGGCGCCGGTGCAGGAACTCCAGCTTTTCCAGCACCGTGTCCGGCGTGCCGCAAACGATGTGGTAGTTGTCTTTCAGTTCCTCAAAAGTCTGCTGCCCCAGCGGTTTCAGGCCGGTGCGCCGCACGGCGATGGCGGATGCTGCGGAGGAGCGATACCCCACCGGCGCCATGTACTCGCGGGGGCCGCGCAGGGTTGGCCCCATCCGCCAGATGAAATGCTTGGCCTGCTCGTCCGCCGCCTCCTGCGTTTCGCCCACGTAGCAGCACAGCAGATAGCCGAAGTTGTCGGGAACGGCCTCCCGCCCCGCGCCCTCGGCGGCCTCCCGGTACATCCCGAACAGCTCCTCGGTAACGTCCAGGTCGGTCAGGAAAGCCACGTAAGTGTAGCCGTGTTCGCCGGACCACTGCGCCGTCTCCGGCGACGACGTGCCGGGCACCCAGATGGGCGGGTGCGGCTGCTGGATGGGAACCATCCACGGATTCACCACGCGAAAGTTGTAGTGCTTGCCCTCCCAGCGAAACGGGCCGGGAGTCGTCCAAGTCTTGATGACCAGGTCGTGGCATTCCTCGAACCGCTCCCGGTTGGCGGCGGGATTGTTGTTGGTCGATACGGTTTCAACGCCGGTGCCGCGCACGAACCCGGAGATGAGCCGCCCGCCGGAGATGACGTCAATCATCGCCAGTTCCTCGGCCAGCCGCACCGGGTTGTCGTGGATAGGCAGGATGTTGCCCAGCAGCAGAATCTTGGCCTGATGCGTAATGCGCGCCAGCACCGCCGCCGACAGGTTGGTAGCCGCGTTCATGCAAGACGGCGTGTTGTGATGCTCGTTGAGCATAATGCCGTCAAACCCCAGCTCGTCAGCATAAACGCACTCGTCAAAATACCGCTTGAACAGCCCGTTGGCCGTACCAGGGTTGAACCACGTGTTGGGAAACGTGAGCCGCAAAGAGGGATACTTGTCGCCCTCTTCGTCGGGGTACTCGTGGTAAGGAAACTCAGAAAAATAATAGCTCTTCACGGGAAAGCGGGCCTCCATCGGCAAATGAGGGTAATCAGCGGGGGCAATGATACCACAGCGGGGATGGCGGGAATGGGGATACGAACTTGCGCCAGGCGCGGTTGTTTAAATTCGGTCACCCAAATTGAAATAGCAATGGCCCCTATTTAAAGCTTTTAGATAAGAGCGCCTGGGAATTCGGCGACGCCACGATACCGGGCGTTTTTGACGAGACATCCACTTTAGCAAGGTGGCCGGCGGTTATCCTGTCGGCAATTCTCTGATAGGTTCTCTTGCTGATGCCGCGCACTTGGGCGATGTCGTGTTCAGTCTGAAACGGCCCGTTCTCCTCCCGGTGGGATATGATTGCCTGGGATAGTTTCGGGCCGATGTGCGGCAATGTTTCCAGGTCGTTGGCGGCGGCCTTGTTGATATTGATTAGGTCTTCTGCGGTAGCATCAATCGTTGTGTACTCACTGGAACGCTCCGCTACCACAAATGGAAAGGCGTTCATCTGGGTGTATTGGTTTGGCTCTTCGGGAGTCAAATATCTACCTGCAAGGTTCGGGTTTATGGCTTCAATTGGGTCGTCGTAGAGTAGGAAATCTCCGATAGGCAGGGGTTCAACACGCAGCAAGGTTTCCTTCGGCTCTTGTTTTACCCACTCCCGCAGTTGCATGAGCAACCGCCCCAGGGCGTTCACGCCGGTAAGGGTTTGGCCATCTACGGGCTTGGCCCCCCAGAAATCGTCGCGGCGGGAATGCTCCACTATAGGCAGGTCGCCGGTCTCCAGCAGGGCCTTGCTGAACGTTTCCCAGTTCTGGGCAAGTTTCACCCTCAGGCACCAGCGCATAATTTTGATCCGGACATTATCCCAATCCGGCCGGGAATCCCGGCGGTACGGCTTGCCTTTCATCTTTGCCGACATCGGGCTTATTTGCTCGATTATCAGCCGTTGCACGTCCGGCAGATAGGGAAAGCGGCACGCTTGATACAGCGCCTCGGACGAACGAATCGCGACGCCGTTCACGCACAAAGGAAAACCGCCGGCCATGTTGGACAGACCGCCGTACTGCTCTCTGGTTTTCAGAAAGACGGCTGCGCTGGACCGGCAGTATGTCCGAATCTGGCAGTTGGCGACGGCGGTGCTTGCGGTAGTCATAATAGTCGCCCTACTTCGTAAGTTTTGCGTGGAAACAACGGATACCATTTGCTCAAAGGGTGATGGTCTGGATATGACGGGTCACCGTACCAGAGGGCTAACGGGCAGTTGTTGGGACAGTTCCGGTAGGTTACGAGCAGGGAACCGAAGCCGGGGCTGAATCTGAATTGGGAAAAGCCCAAGGGTTTGAGTGCGGGGCTGGGCTTATTGGCGAAACCCCGTATCTTGAGTCCAGCGGTCAAGAATTCCCGCTCAAGTAGCTGGCGCCCTTGCTCGCTAGCAAAAATTGGGCCCTTATATCCAGGCTGGCGAGGTTGAAAACCGCCATCAGGATAGATTCCATCCGTAGGCCAAAGCACATCTGATTGGTTCCGATATACCAACCGATTCTCGAATGTCGAACCACGCCAAGTTGTCACGGCGATTTGCTTTCCAGATTTGCTGGATTCCAGATTCTTTTCAATCCAATATGAGCCTAGCGTGTGAACTGCTATTACCATTATATGAAGGTTTGCTTTTGCCGGAGCTTGATACTGGAACCAAGTCCGAAGATCATATAGCACACGCTCTCCAGTGAAAATGGCATCATCAAGATAAACAAAATCACCATCGGCAGAGCCCGTGTATTCTACAGTGGCACCACAGCGCTCTCGCAAGACGTGACCAAATAATTCGCGAATTTCGGCTTGGCTCCCGCCGTTTTGCTGAATGCTGAGGATATGCGCCGCTTGCCAAAACTCGCAAGGGAAACTGTCTGCTACTCCGGCGAGAAATTGCTGCATCCTGGGCATTGATACGTAGGTACGTTTGAACACGGAGTCCAGTTCACGGAGCATAGGAATCTGCACCACATCGTCGAACTGGCTAATCCAGCGGTCAACGTGCGCCGGCGTAGGCTCGGCGATTTCGCCGGCGCGGTAGTCCTTGATTGTGCCGGCTATAGAGGCCAGCAGGTTGTTACGTTCCGTCGTCATTGGCGGTTTTCCGTCCAGCGGCGCTACCGTAGCATAGCCAATGCCCGGATTGCAACATTTGTTCAATTTTTATAATTTGCTGATAAAGACGCCGGGTTGATGGGGCAGCCGGCGCACATTGCGCCTTTGCTGCCGGGGATGCAGGCGTGGTCTGGGGTAGTGGTGTAGGCGGCCGGTTGTTCCATTATGGAGGCCAGTTTGGACGATATGGGCGGTGGCAGGGCGGCGCCGGCGGATTCGGCAGCCCGCCGGTCTTGCGCCTCGCCGAACATATCCAGCCGCAGCTGTTTGCCGGACGGCGGGCGCTGGCCGGGGAATACTACGTAGGGCCAGGCGCGCTTGCGGACGACGCCCATCGCCTGCAAGTCCCGCCAGTTGTCGATGCTGTGCTGGCGGCGGTTCTCGATGATGCGGCCGGCGGATACCGGGCCGATGCCGGGGATGCGCAGCAGCTGGTCTTTGCTGACGGCGTTCAAGTCCATCGGGAACGCGTCCAGGTTCTCCATCGCGATGACCGTCTTGGGGTCCTGCTCCAGCGACAGAAAGCCGCTTTGGTCAAAGGCCAGGTCAATCTCGGTGGTGGGAAACTGATAGACCCGCCGCAGCCAGTCCATCTGGTAAAGGCGATGCTCCCGGCCGGAGTGTACCGGCGGCTTTTCCTCCATTGGCGTGTGCCGCGCCGGACGGAACGGCGGATAATAGACCCGTTTCAGGTTCCAGTCGGCGTACATCTGGTCAACCCGGCGGTAAATCTGCCGGTCGGACTCGTCGGCGGCGCCCACCACAAACTGCGTCGCCTGACCCACGGCGCCTCCGCTGCTCTCCCGGGTCAGGTCGTTAATCCAGGCCATCGGGTCGAGAATGTCCTGCTGCAAGTCCTTGTGCGGGCTGATGCGGCGCATCATATCGGGTTCCGGGGTTTCGATATTCACCGACAGACGGCTGCCCAGGCGGTGCGCCTTTTCGACCAGCTCGCGGCTGGCGCCGGGCATCACTTTCATATGGATGTAGCCCTTGAACCCGTGCTTTTTGCGGATGATTTCCACGGTTTCAACCAGATGCTGGGTAGTTTTGGTGCCATCCCCGGCGATGCCGGAGCTGAGGAACAGGCCGTCCACGGCCAGGCGCCCGTGCAGCTCCATAAAGGTATCGGCCAGCTCATCCCGCTTGAAAGCGTAGCGCTTGCGCGGCACGTAAATGCTGTTGGGGCAATAGGCGCAGTCCATCTTGCAAAAGTCGGTGAACATCACCCGCATCAGGTTGATTTTCTTGCCGTTGGGCATACTGGCCTTGTAGATGCCGGGGGCGGGGTTTTTGCCGGGGTCGGAGTAGGCGATGCGGTTGGGGCCGCGGCCCACGGTGCCGGCGGCGAACTTGGCGTTGACGGTATGGCCGTGTCCGTCGGCCTTGCCGCCGGTGAGGATGTCGTCGGCAGCCGCCATACCGCCCAGGATTTGCAGTTTGTCGTAACGGTCCGGGGTACGCTTGATAAGCACAGTGAACACTCCCTGCCGCCGCCGGGTAAAAATCGGTAGCCCGGCAGCGATGGCGAACCTATGTTCTTACAGATGAGCCGGGATGTCAACCCCTGCCCGGTCACCAGGCCACTGCCATTTCTCCGATCTGTCATTCCGATGGCAGCTACTGCTCGGCCTGGGCGATGAGGCGGTTGCGCGCGTCGGGGGGCATCTCGTAGCGGCGGGGCTTTTCTTTGGCGATGGTCACGTTGTGATTTTCCATCACCGGCCAGAGGCCGTTCTTGAACCAGACGCCGAACCGCTGCGGTATATCGTTGGACGCCGGATGCTCCGGCCAGCGCGCTTTGATGACCGCTTGCGCCTCGGATGCGCTGAATATGTCGTCGCTGATGCCGGCGGCAACGGCGGCGGCCAGCTGCGCCGGGGTAGGTTCGGCGGGGGTTTTGCCCTTGCCAGCGGGCCGGACTGGCGCCGGCGGCGCGATGGAATCTTTGGCGGCTTGCGTGATTTCGTAGGTGCGGGGCGAACTCTTGCGGGGCATCGTAACGCCGCGCTTTTCCAGCATGGGCCAAACCTCTTTGAGCAGATGCTGTCCAAGTTGGGCGGTGTCTCTGGCGATGGACATTTTGGGCCAGCGCGCCCGGATAACGCTTTGCGCGTCGGCAACCTTGAACTTGCCGATGGGCAGACGGCGTATCAGCTCCTCGGCGATGGCATCGCCGCCGGGGTTGGCGTCGCGGACGGCGGGGGTGGTGGGCGCAGCGGTGGTGGTGGGCGCAGCGGGCGTCGCCAGCGCCGCCAGCCGGGCCGGATGAATCGCATCGGGCAGCGCTTCAATCGCCGGCTTGCTGGTCGTTGGAATCACGGCGGCCGGGGCCGGCGCAGTGTCGTCGTCGGACAAATCCCAGCGGTATTGCGCCGGTACGAATCGCTCCATTTCGGGCGACAGGCCGCCGGCGTCGGGCGCGGTTATCCATAGAAAAGGCGCCGGTGCGCCGCCGGCGACGTCCGCCAGCTCGCGCACCTTGACGAACAGCGCGCCAAAGTCGCTGTCGTTGCTGATGACGGCGACGGTGGCGGCATCGCCGGTAACCAGGTCGGCCACGGCGTCGGCGGTGATGGCCAAATCTGCGGAGTTTTTGGCCTTGCTGTTGCTGAAATGCTGGACGCCGCGCACCCGCACGCGCAGCGTCGGGTAGGTGGCCTCCGCCCAAATGCGCCACAGCGCCACCTTGTCGGCACGCACGTACAGCGACAGGCTGGCCACCGGCGGGCAACCCCCCGGCCAACCCGCAACCACCTGCGCAATAACATCCTGCGCCCGGTCATTATCCCGCAAGTTCTCCGTATCCACATAAACAGCGGAACCGGCGCGCGCGGGGGTAGGATGATTGCCGTTAGAGCTGGGAATCATAAATACAGCAGCGTCAACTTGGGACGGCTACCGTATAGGATACTACGGCCTGCGAATATCGTGCAACTTGGAGATGCGACGTTGCCCGTCGGCTATTCCTGCGGGCTAAAAGGTGATGCGATTAGTACCGTATCGCCGCCAGCGATGGCAAGGCTCGGAGGGCGGTTAGGCCGGGCATAAGGGGGCGCTGCCGGGGATTCAGGGCTGGAACTGCCAGCCGCGATTTACTGCGGCATCGCGCAATCTTTCCGATTTCCTTTTAGTCCGGTTCGTACCGAACTCCCGAAAATCAATCAGGACGTGCGCCGGGAAAGTATCCGGGTCGGGACGGACTGGCAAATCCTGCCGTCGGCATTCTTCCTGCGTAATGGCCAGCACACCGCTTGGCGCCGGTTTGGCCGGGTCATTAATGTAATGCCGCCAGGCGGCTGCCGCCGTGATTTGATCGCCATCATAAACCGACATCTGCTTCTCGTCTTCCGGTCCAGGCCGGAAGGCTTGTGATGAAATTGCCCCGCTTTGTAACCACCAAGCAGGCTTGATTACCCGATGCAGCAATGTTTCTGCGTTCATTCCGGACTCTCGGCCCCGCTCAGGCGGCGGATTTCTCCGGCAAACCACTGCCAATCGTTAGCATCATCGAGATTCAAGGTTTGCGAATCCTCGTCGTCATCATCCTCTTTTGCGAACCGGAGCCAGTCCCCCTCGTGGGTATCAAGATGAAACTCAAAGATGACAGAATGTGCGCCCAGCGACCACTCCGCTTCAATACCCCCCTCCGGCGTCGGGTAAAGATGGGGTAGCGGCAGGTTATCGGGAAAATGACGCTGAAAGCCGGCGGCCAGCCAATCCAGACCGGAATGTGAGGGGGCCAGCCCGGCGCCGTCAAGCCAACCGTCCTGCATAGCGCGAAACTCGTCCAGGCGCGCCGGAACGTCCAGCGGGTCAAGCAAGGTGACCTGCTCGACCGATTCCAGGCCGTACAATCGGTTCTGGCGGTCATAGCGGCCAATGCCGTGAACCAGTATCCGGGCATTGTCCTTATACCCGTCAAACGCCGAGATGATGGTGTCGCGATGCTGTTCGGGCATAGGCCCGGCTACCTTTCCACCGTGAACCTGTTGCAGCTCAAAACTCATCCGCATCTGGTCAGCCTCAGGAACAGTCCCGCGCAGGGTCACTTCCTCCGTGAATTCCACGATATTTGAGCGTTGCAGCAGTCGTTGGCGCGTTTCTTTGGTCAACTTGGCCGGAGGCGAACCGTTGGACATCGGAAACTCCATTGACTCGTCATCGCGCAGGCTGCGCCCAATGCGGTTAAAATACGCCAAAAATTTGTTGGGGAGATGTTCGGCGATTGGCGCGCTGCCGTTTTCTGACTCAGCTGCGATCAAGGCAGCGATGTCATCCCTGGCCAGGGATAAGAACTTTTGATATGGCAATCCTATGCCCGGCAGCGCTGGCTCAGTCGTAGTCATATTTATGACTGGCTCTGCGCTGCCGCTGTCGATACCGGCCAGATTCAAGTCAATTTTGTCAGCAAACCCGCGCGGCGCTCTTTGGCGTTCCGGGTTATCTTGCAGATACCGCCATTTGGCCACGTCGATTACCATTTCCCGCAATGCGGCCAAGTCGGGCAGAACCTGCAACGGAATCTCGCCGCCGTCAAAACGCGCCCCGCGCAGACGGGGGCGCCAAAATGCTACGCTGGGCATCGTGTTTCCTCCTCTATCTGGGCTGTGCATGAGGCTTTACGTGCTGCGCGTTCCGGGGTAGTCTTGGCCCGGCCCCTCTCCGCAGAACTCGTCCACTATATCCACCAGCACCGGGTTGGCCTCAATCAGCCTATGGGCCAGTTCTCGCAGTGCGGCGGCGTCCAGCCCGTCCAGCAGTTCGGCGATGGGGGGTGCGGTGGCGATGGGGTTGGAGTGGCCGTTGTTGGGGTTGATGTGGGTTAGCATTGTGGCGACGATGTGCTTGCAGTAGCCCTCCCAATCGTAGGGGCAGGTGCAGGATGCGGTGAAATCGCCGTCGGCGATGGTGGCGCCAGTCCGGTAGGGTTTCCACTCGCTGCCCTGCACCGATGCGAACAGCTGATTGCCGCGCCGCGTCACCGACTCCACCATGCCCTGGCAATAGTAATCCACGCCGCGCTCAAACGACTGCGCCGTCGTCCTGGCCCGGATGGCGTCCTCGGTGATGTGCGGCAATTCGGCGATGCGCGGCGATGCGGTCATCAGCGTCACCTCACAAAGTAAGGTCGGCAGGGATAAACCGCTGGTTTTTGGGGTCGGCGGCCCATCCGAAAATTTCCAGCGTGGTTGCTCCAATCAGGATATTACGTTCGTCGGTTCCAAACAGTATCGGCACGGCGAAGGTTTCGCCTTGCAGCTCGATGGGGGCGGAGCCCAGCGGCATTGCGATGGTGGCGCCGTCGGCCAGCCGGTACTGCCGGGTTCCGTAGATTGGAACATCCAGCGCCTCCAGGATGGCCGCCGGCACGACGGTGTGCAGCGCCCCGGTATCTACCAAGCCGATTAGAGAGCGCGACTGTTCCAGGTTAGGGCTATAGACGGTGAACGGCGCGTTGAAAATGCCCACTGCGTCTCCGATGGTAGTTCCGGGCAGTAGCGACGGGTACGCCATCGGAGGCGTTTGCGGTGTCATCATTCAACTCCGCTCCGGGCGGCGCCGGGCTACACGAATTCTACCTGCTCGAAGCTGCCGCCGACGATGGGTTTGGCGTCCAGGCCCAGCCACTGCTCCACCAGTGTGCCGTAGATGCCGCGGAAGTCGGTGTTGAAGGCCAGGTCGCCCTCTACCAAATCGCCCTCGGCCAGCGACGGGTATTCGCCGTACATCCCGCCGCGCACCGGGTCGCCGATGGCAAAGGCCACGCCGCCGCTGCCGTGGTCGGTGCCGCTGCCGTTGTCCTTGACCCGCCGGCCGAACTCGGTAAAGGCGAATATCACCACGTGGTCGGCGACGTCATGCTCCCGCAGGTCGGCGTAGAAATCGCTCACGGCGCGGCTGAAATCGCCCAGCAGTTTGGGATGCACGGCCGCCTCGCTGGCGTGGGTATCGTAGCCGCCCTGCTGCGTGTAAAAAACGCGGGCGCCCAGGTTGGCCGTCAGCACTTTGGCAATGCCCTGCAAGTTCTGGGCAATAGACGTATCGGCGTACTCCACGCCGGACGTGTACATATCGGGGGCGGCTTTCAGGATGTCGGCGCCTTTCAGGGCGTCCCGGCCGGTCTGCCCCAGGTAGTCCATCGTGGCGCCCAGCCCGACGGTTGGCGAGTACATCCGGGCAAAAATGTCCAGGGCTTTGGAGCGTTCCGGCTCGCCCTGGATGCCGGTCAGCACGCCGTAGGTTTCCAGGATGGCCACCGACGCCACCGGCACGCCGGTGAGGGCCATGGCCCGGGGGAGGCCGCGCCCGAAGTTGACGCCGGTCAGCACGTTGTCGGCGTGGGGGTCCAGGTCGCGGATGACCCGCCCCAGCCAGCCCTCGGTGCCGACTTTCTCCGGCTCGCAAGTGTGCCAGATGTCCATACTGCGGAAGTGCGAGCGGTTGGGCGCAGGATAGCCGATGCCATTGATAACGGCCACCTTGCCGGCATCGTAAAGGTCTTTAACCTCAGCCAGCGCCGGATTAAACCCCAGCCCCAGCCGCCCGTCAACCGGCAGCACGTCAGCAGCCGGCACGCCCACCGTAGGCCGGCTGTCGTGATACCGCCCGTCGGCAAAAGGAACAACCGTATTCAAATAATCATTCCCCCCCGTAAGCTGAACAACAACGAGGATAGGGTCTTTGCTGGTAGTAGTCATAACGAGCGCTCCATGCAGATGCGATGTGGGGGTAGTTTAGCACAAGCGATAAGCGGGGATTAGCGGCAAATAGGCCGCCATCTAACCACCGACGTGCCTAGCGCAAACGATACCGCAGAATTTCTATCATCGCCTCCCGGTTTTCAGTCGGAGTACCGGCCAACGGAAACGGGATATTCACCCCTCGCCCGACCAGCCGAATCGTCTTATTGATAGCCCGGCTGGCCGCCTCCATACGGATGTGATCTTCCCATTCGTTGCGATTGTAACCGTTCATAAATCCCCCCATTCGTGATAGCGGGGTGGCCAGTTGGATGACCGGCCACCCTGTAATCCGGCGCGGTGAAACAACCGGGATGCGGACTAAAGATTTGCCTCTTTGGCTTTCTGGACGATGTACCTGATTGCCCCGGCCACTTCCTGACGGCGGGAAATCAGAGATGTATCGCCCGGGGCCATTGCGCCGGCGTCCACCAGCAGGGTGCCGCGACCACCTCCCGGCTCGAGTACCGCGGTTTGAATGAACTCGGCTAACGGCTCCCAGTCGGCGTTGTCCGTGCACCAGACATGATAGCTCCCGGCCAGAATCTGGATAAAAGTAGCGCTGTAGGCCAGCGATACGGTGCGCCAGTAAGGAATATCCTCGTTAGCGATCTCGCCCGACACCAACCCGGCATATTCTTGGCGGGTTGCCGGCATAAACTTGTCGCTCCAGACCAGGCAATGCTGGTAGAGGCTGTCGATGTCCTGCATATACTCGTAGTTGCGTTCCCTGCTAACGCGTCTGTCGTGCCCAACCGCCATTGTCTTCAAAGTCTGCGCCAACTGGTTAATGGCCAGCAAAGACCGGCCGCTCCGGGCTACTGTGGTTCGTTCGATTTCGACCCTCCCCTTGAACAGACTGCTCGCATCGTACAGATGCATCGCTGCACGGTTGAAAGCATCGCGCTGGTCGAAACGGGTTACTACATTGCCCTCGATGCGTTTGGTCTTTGACGCATCCGAGAACATCTGCCGCAGTGCCTTGATGTCCTCTTCGGCGTACAGCACTATCGGAACTGCGGACTGCTGCAATTCCGATAGTTTATCGGCGTTCCGTTCGTCGTTGCTCATACGGTCGAGGGTATCCTGTATAGCGCGGCGGCGGTGCTGGCCATCAAATATCCGCATTGTATTGGCGCGATTGGTGCGAATGCGGAGCTCGCCAAAATCTTTGCCGTACAGTTCGGTTTCGTAAGGCTCGAACTCCAGGGCGTCCGGGGCAATGCCCAGCAGCATCGCCCCCAGCAGCCAGTTAGGGCTGGTTTCCAGGTAGTCCTGTATGTTGCGGGCGTGGCTGGGTGTCAGGCGACGGTTGGCTTCACGCACTACGGTGTCATCAATGCGTTGCGGCAGAAGCCCGTCCAGAGTTGCCATGTCAAGCGCGAAGTAGTACACATCGCGACCGCCCTGCTGGAAACGGTGCGCTGGTACTTGAGCACTGTATCGGTTGGGGGAGATGGAAATTGCTGGTGCCATTATTGGTACCTCCACGGTTGGGGAATCGGGTTGGTCGCACAATTGCGCTAACTGCGAGATTTTCCGGCTTGTCGGACGATGTAGTCGACTGCGGTTGTCATGGCTTGTGAGCGAGCGAGCGGAGTGATACTGCCGGGGACAATCAACCCGGCATCTACCAGGATGGCCCCCTCAAAGCTGCCTGGTTGCAGGGATTCTTCACGAATGAACTCAGCCAGCGGATTCCAATCCGAGGAATCTTTGACCCACTCGTGATAACAACCAGCGAACAGTCGGATGACGTTGGCGTTGTAAGCCAGCGTAGATTTGCGGTGCTCCGGGATCTCGGAATTGTCGATTTCTCCGGCCATCAGCCCGTCGTATTCTTCGCGCGCCGCCGGCATAAAATCATCGGCCCAAACCCAGCAAAGCTCGTACAACTCCTCAAGGTTGAGCATATAACTCTCATTGAGGTCCTTGCTGACGCGGCCTTTGTAGCCGACCACCAGGGTCTTCAACGCTGCCGCCAGTTGGTTGATGGCGATAATGTTCGTGCTGGTTCTGGGTACGGACGCTCGTTCCATTTCGACGCGCCCTACAAACAGGTCGCTATGCTCTTCCAGCCAAAGCGCCGCCAAGTTGAACGCGTCTCGCAAATCGAAACGAGCTACGGTGTTGCGCTCAATGGTTTTGGTCTGTGCGGCATCGGCGAACATCTGCCGTAACGCGCTGGTATCCGCTTCGGCGTACAGCATAATTGGCACCGATGCTTTCCCCAAATAGGCCAACTTGTCGGAGTGCCGTTCGTCCGACTCAAGCTGCCGGATTGCGTCCTTAATAGCGCGACGCCGATGCTGACCGTCAAACATTTTCATCGCGCTGACGTAATCACCGCTGATGCGCAATTCGCCAACGGTCATAGGCGCATCGCCGTCTGCGATGTAAGGCTGGAATTCGACCACGCCGGGGTCTATCCCCAGCATCAACGTTCCCAATAGCCAGTTGTCCCGGTCTTGCAAGTAGGTCTGGATGCCACGGGCGTGGCTCGGCGTTAGCTGCCGGTTAGCATCTCGGACCACTCGGTCATCGATCCGGTCGGGGAGTAGCGCATCGAGAGTACGCAGGTCAAGGGCGAAAGCGTACACATCTCGCCCGCCCTGGCGGAACCGATGCGCCGGGACGCACAGACCGTGCTGTTTGCTGTTGTCAGCGTTGGACAATACCATTTCAGAACCTCCTCTATGGGTGTTCTCATAAAAATAGCACGTGCATTACGTCTTGTCAAGCATATTATTTGACGAATTGTATAAGCGATAATTTTCCGGATTGCGGTACGCCTTGCGCTGAATTTAGATTGCAGCCGGGGTTGACCAGAGGCGGCCTGGCATCGGGCCGGGCTGGAGGCCAGCGACCCGCGCCACGGCCTTATCGCCGACCACCACCCCTACTAACCAGTGGGCAGCAGTTCTCGCAACAGCGGCGCTGCGCTCAGAATGACAGCGGAGGGCAAGATGACAGCGCAAGGTTCACCCGGTATGGCAGCGGTCAATTGACGGGTTGTTGGGGGGCGTGTTAGGCTTGGGGTGTTGCCTTTTGTGGGGCTGCGGTTTGCGGTTCCGCTGTGCAAATGCCATGAGGAGCACTCAAAATGAACGTTACGTCTCTGGCTATCGAGAAACTCAAGGAAGTGATGGAAGGCGAGGATGAAACCGGCTCTGCGCTGCGCGTGGTGGCGATGCCGGCCGGCCAAGGCTTGCAGTATATGCTCACTATGGAGAAGGAGCATCAGACCGACGATACGGTGCTGCGGATGAGCGGCGTCGAGTTTCTGATGGACTCGGACAGCGCGCCGTTCCTGGAAGAGGCCACCATTGACTACGTTGAGGAGTTTGGCGGCCGCGTTGGGTTTGTCATCAACAACCCGATGTACTCCGGCGGCGGTTGCGGCAGCGGGGGCTGTGGATGCGGCGGTGGTGGTGGCGGCGGTTGCGGCGGCGGCGGTGGGGGCTGCGGGTGTGGCGGCGGCGGCTGCGGCGGCCATTAGAAAACGAACCGGCCCGCCCGTCCGTCCCGACGGCGCGGGCCAACTTTAACGTCTTGCGATGCCCGCTGGCGGCGGCGGGTATGCGACTTGCCGGCGCCGGGGCGAAAACGATGATGCCGTCCCCAGCGCGGCGACGCGGCAGTGACCGGAGAGGACGGACATGGCATTTTGGCGGGGGGTTCGGACGAGACGGCAGCTGAAACAGCTGCGTACCGACGTGGTTCGCTGGAACGAATGGCGGGCGATGAAAGATTCCTCCGGGCTGTCCTTTCGGAACTCGCAGCTGAGCGGGGCAAACCTGACCTGGAGCAGCCTGGACAATCTGGACTTCAGCGGCTCGGATTTCAGCAACGCCGACCTGCGGGGGGCCGACCTGCATCTTTGCGACCTCACCGGGGCGAACTTCCAGAACGCCGACTTGCGGGGGGCCAATCTGCAAGGGGCGGCCATCCGGGAGTGCAATATGGCGCGGGCGCAACTGCAAGGCGCCAATCTGACGCGGGCCGACATGAATCAGGTCAATCTGCGCGACGCCGATTTGGGGCAGGCGGTGCTGCGGGGGAGCTACTGCTACTTCTCCGATTTCTCTGCGGCTAATCTCGCCTGGGCCGACGTCAAGGACGCCAATCTGTCCAACTCGACTTTCTACAGGACGCGGCTTTCGGAGGCAACCCTGGCCTACACCAACTTGAGCAACGTCAACTTTAATCAGGCCATCCTGGAGAACACCGACTTTCGGGAGGCTACCGTCTGCGACACCATTTTTGCGGCGGTTGACTTGTGCGGGGTGGTCAACCTGGACACGCTGCAACACGAGCCGGATTCCACGCTGAGCATTGGCACGGACACGCTGCTGATTACGCTGCGGAACAACGGCGGGTACTTTACCGCCGAACACGAGGCTTTTTTTGCCCGGGGCGGCGTGGCCCGGGAGCTGCTGAGCACCGTCCGCACGCCGCCGGGAGTTGGCAACGGGCGCTAGCGGATTAGTGACCGGACGGGTACGATGGGGCGGGGTGTTTGGTGGTAAGATAGGCGCAGTTTGGCCGGCCACGCTTGGGGAGGGTATTCCGTTATGTCTGCTACGCCGCATGGTATTCAGTTCTCCGCGCATCGCCCGGTGGTGATGGGGCGCAACGGCATGGTTTGCGCCGGCCACCCGCTGGCGGCGCAGGCCGGCATCTCAATTTTGCAACGGGGCGGCAACGCCGTGGACGCTGCCATTGGGACGGCGGCGGCGCTGAACGTGGTGGAGCCTTTGATGTCGGGCATCGGCGGCGACGGGTTCATTATGTCGTATATGGCGGAGAGCGACAGCCTGCGGGTTTGCAACGGGACGGGCGCGGCGCCTTACGCCGCTACGCTGGACCGCTACCGCGACGGCATACCGATGAAAGGGATTATGAGCGTGTCGGTGCCGGGGCTGCTCAACGCGTGGCTGGACGTGCACGACGCCGGCGGGCGGCTGCCGCTGGCCGACGTGCTGGCCCCGGCCATCGCGCTGGCCAGCGCGGGGTTTCCGGTGAGCTACTACCTGGCGGGGGCAATCGCCGGCGACGCGCTGCTGCGGGAGTTCAGCACCAGCAAGGCGATATTCACGCGGGGGGGAACCGGCCTGCCGCTCCAGCCGGGGGACATTCTGGTGCAAACCGACTTGGCCCGGACGCTCTCGACGATTGCCGAGCAGGGGCGGGATGCTTTTTACCGGGGCGCCATCGGCGAGGCCATCGTGCGGTTCAGCGACGAGCAGAACGGGCTGCTGACGATGGCCGACTTGAACGACTGCCGGGCGCGCTGGCAGGAACCCATCTCCACCCGGTATCGCGGCTATACCGTGTACGAGGCGCCGCCCAATTCCAGCGGCCACATCCTGTTGCAGGAACTGAACATCATCGACCGGCACGACATCGCGGCGCTGGGGTTTGGCGCGCCGGAGTCAATCCATCTGATGGTGGAGGCCAAAAAGATGGCCTTTGCGGACCGGGAAGCCTACGTTGCCGACCCGGATTATATCGACGTGCCGCTGGCCGGGATGCTGTCCGCAGAGTACGCCGCCGAGCGGGCCGCCGCGATTGACCCGGAGCGGGCGGGCTGGAACGTTGCCGCCGGCGATCCGTGGCGTCACCAGACGGCGCCGCGCCGGGCGGTGGCGTCCGGGGCCGGACGGCGGGGCCCGCGCACCGAAGAGGAAGACACTACGTGTTTCGTGGTGGCGGATGGGGAGGGCAACGCGGTTTGCCAGTTGCAGAGCATCCAGAGCGGCTGGGGTTCGTCGCTGGTAGCGGGCGACACTGGCATACTGCTCAACAACCGGATGACCTACTGGCACCTGGACCCGGCGCACGTGGATTGCCTGCAACCGGGCAAGCGGGTGCGGCACACGATGAATCCGGTGATGGTGTTCCGCGAGGGGCGGGCCGGCGGCAATGGCCAGGCGGGCAGCGGCGCCGGCCGGCAGCTGATGTACGCGCTGGGCACACCCGGCGCCGACTGCCAGGTGCAAAGCAATATGCAGGTGATTGCCAATCTGGTTGACCACGGGATGACGCTCCAGGAAGCGGTGGAGGCGCCGCGCTGGAAGGATGTTCAGGACGGCACGGAATCGACGGTTCCACACCGTGCGGAGAACCGGCTGCTGATGGAATCCCGGTTTGACGCAACGACGGTACGGCGTCTGCGGGCGATGGGCCACCCGGTGCACGTGCTGGACGCTTGGGACGGAGTTACCGGGCGGGAGATGGCGCTGCAAATAGACCCGGACACCGGGGCGCTGCACGGCGCCGCCGACCCGAGGTACGACGGGTACGCGGTGGGGTACTGAACGGGGCTGGCGGCAGGACGCTGGGGTTAAAGGGGTTGACAACCCGGCACGGCGGTGCTATCGTGACAACACGGTTGGGAGGACTGGTTATTAATCCGGTTCGCCAAGACATGGTTCTTGCCCGGCCGTCTTTTTATTATGTACCTGCTCTACTTGGACGATTCCGGTTCAGTCGGTAATCAGAACGACCGGCATATCGTTCTTGCCGGCATTGCCATATTCGAGCGCCAAGCATATTGGCTCCAAACCGGGCTAGACCGGCTGGCAGAAACATTGGCAAGACGATTAGGCGGTATGGATCCAAGCCGCCTCGAGTTTCATGGAAATCCCATTAGAAGTGGTAGGGGATTGTGGCGGGAATTAGGCAGGGAGGAACAGCGTTCTGTCATAGTTGACGCCCTGCTAACCGCTCGGGCTTTGCGCGGTGAGTGGGAACTGTTTGGCGTTGTAGTGGATAAGTCCGCACTTTGCGCGAATGAGCCTACTGACCCTACCGAGTACGCATTCGCGCAGGTTTGCAGCAGGTTCGACCAATTTCTGGCACGCTTGCGCCGAAAAAGGAAGAACCAACGCGGCCTGATCATTCTGGATAAATCCTCACAGGAAACGCGATTGCAAACTCTGGCTACCGAGTTCAGGACTTTCGGGCATCGCTGGGGAGTTACCCGCAATCTGGTAGATGTCCCGCTGTTCGTAGATTCCAGGGCAACCCGCCTCATTCAGTACGCAGACTTGGTCTCATACGCACTATGGCGAAAATTTGAGCATGATGACCCCGAGTTTTTTGACGCAATATCGGATTTCTTTGACCGGGAAGACGGTATAGTCCACGGTCTCCATCATTACCGTAACCGGCAAGACGGCTATTGCGATTGTCCGGGATGTGTTTCGCGTTCTAGCTGAATCTTGGTGATTATCATGCGAATCCCCGGACAGCGCCGCAGTCAGGAGCCGGACCAGGTTGGTCAGCGGGCGGGGCTTTTTGCTGAGTCGATACGCGATGGCGATATGGATTTGGCCTGGTCGATGTTGTCTAAGGAGACGCGGGGGATGCGGCTGGGGGTTTGGGCTACTCGCAACAGCATTGATATGCAGGTGGCTTACCGGGCGGCTTATGATGCCAGCCATCCGATGCGGGCCTCGCTGCTGGATGATTTTCGTACTACGGTGCTGCGGCTTTGGCCCTTGGAAGACCTTTCGGATTTGGCGGCGGCGCCGACGCGTTACGTTGATGATATTCACGCTTTTGTGTTTCTGCCGTTTGGGGTGACTGACGAAACGGTGGTTCAGCGCAGTCGGATGATGTCGGGGCTGGTTATTCCGATGCTGCTGGAGGATGCGGTTTGGCAGGTGGATTTGCCGGGCTGGCGGTTTCAGGAACGGCCGGATTTGGATACGGATGGCTAGACGGGCCGGACGGACGCGCGCGCGGGGCCGGACGGACGTATCCCGGAGCGAAACGCCCGTCAGCGATGCCGCGCCCGTTGCGCGGGCCGTGCTGGATGGGCACTGTGCTTTGTGCGGGCGGTTGGTGGAACGGGTGACGGTGCATCATCTGGTGCCGCGGGCCCGGGGCGGGAATCATGGGCCGACGGCGGCGTTGTGTTCTACTTGCCATCGTCAAGTTCACGCTACGTTTTCCGTCGCTACGCTTGCGGAGGAACTGTATAGCGTGGAGCTGCTGCAATCGGATCCGCGTCTGGCCGGGTTTCTGCGCTGGGTTCGCAAACAGCGGGGGGCGTCATTTCCGGTGCGGCGGGCCCGGAACCGGGGGTGAAGTGTCCCGCAGCGGGCTAATCCGGGTTGCAGGGGGTATAATGGGGGTGTTATGAGCGCTGTTGAGTTGGCTGATGCGGTTGTTATTGGGGGCGGGGTTATGGGTTGCAGTATTGCTTGCAACCTGGCCCTTACTGCCGGGGCGCATGGGTTGCGCCGGGTTGTGCTGCTGGAGCGGGATACGCTGGGCAGCGGCTCTACCGGGCGCAGCAGCGCCGCTGTGCGGATGCACTACTCTACGGCGGTGAACGCGGAGCTGGCCTGGCGCAGTTTGCAGATTTTTCGCAACTTTGACGACATCATCGGGGGCGAGTGCGGTTTTACGCGGACGGGATACCTGGTGTTTGCCGGTGCGGACGACGTGGAATCTTTTCGCGCTAATATCGCAATGCAGCAGTCGGTTGGCGTTATTACCGATATTATCCGGGCGGCTGACGCTGCGGAGTTGGCGCCGGGGTTTGCGGTGGATGATGCCGCCGGGATTGCCTATGAGCCGTACTCCGGGCACGCTGATGCCTCCGGCACGGCCTATGCTTACGCGACGCGGGCGCGGGCTGAGGGCGTGACTATCCGGCTGCAATGTCCGGCGGCGGCGATTGAAACTAACGGCGACGGCACGCGGGTGGAGGGGGTGCGCACGGCTGACGGCGACCGCATCGCTACTAACGTGGCGGTGGTGGCTGCCGGGCCTTGGAACGCCCGGTTTCTCGCCGGACACGGCATTGACGTTCCGATGGTGGCGACGCGTCACGAGGTGCTGCACTTTCGCCGGCCGCTGGACGTGGTGCCGCATCATCCCGGCGGCGCCGACATCTCCAATCGCATCTATTTCCGGCCGGAGGGGCAGGATTTGACGCTGGTGGGCAACGGGAATCATTCCGACGTGGTGGATGACCCGGAGGTGTACGCGCAGCGGGCCAGTCAAGCGTTCATCGCCGACGTGTGGCAGCGGGTGGCCCGGCGGATTCCGGCGCTGGCGGACGCTGAATTGGCGGCCGGCTACGCCGGTCTGTACACCGACACGCCGGACGCGCATCCGGTGCTGGACCGGGTGGACGGCATTGACGGCCTGTACCTGTGCGGCGGGTTCAGCGGGCATGGTTTCAAGCTGTCGCCGATGGTGGGGGTTTTGATGGCCGAGCTGGTGGGCCGGGGGCGCGCCGAAACTATGGACATCAGTCCCTTGCGGCTGTCCAGGTTTGCGGAGGGGGCGCTCAACGGCGGCGGCTACGGCTTTGCGGTGCTGGCGTGATGGGGATGCAGTATGACGATTGATAGCAATAGCGCCGCCGTTGCCGTGTCCGGCCTGACCAAGCGGTTTGGGCGGGTTTGCGCCGTTGACGACGTTACGCTGGCGATTCCGGCCGGCGGGGTGTACGGGCTGCTGGGGCCGAACGGCTCCGGCAAGACGACGCTGCTGTCAATGCTGGCCGGCTTTCTGCGGCCCACCGCCGGGGAGATAACGCTTTTGGGGCAGGCCGGGGCATCGGGGCAGCAGGCTGCCTTGCATCGCACCGGCGCGCTGATTGAGCGGCCTACTTTCTGGCCTTACCTGTCCGGTCGGGACAACCTGCGGTGTCTGCAAGGCATCTACGCAACGGGCGGCGGTTCCGGTGAGATTGACGAGCTGCTGGACACCGTTGGGCTGGCGGGGGATGCGTCGGGGCGCAAGTTTGGCGCCTGCTCTACCGGGATGAAACAACGGCTGGGCATCGCCGCCGCTTTGCTGGGCAACCCGTCGCTGCTGATTCTGGACGAACCGACCAACGGGCTGGACCCGTCCGGCATTATTGAGGTGCGGCAGCTCATCCGCAGCCTGGCGCAGGCCGACGGGCGGACGATAATTCTGGCCAGCCATCTGCTCAACGAGGTGGAGCAGGTTTGCGACCGGGTGGGCGTGATGGCGCGGGGCCAGCTGCGCTACTCCGGGCCGGTTGCCGAGATGGGAGCGCCGGCGCAGGTGTTCGTGCGGACTACCGACGATGGGGCGGCGGCAACGCTGCTCCGGGCCGCCGGGTGGGACGTTGTGGCACAGTCTAATGACGGCCTGGAAATCGCCGCTGCGCCGGGCCGGGAGTGGGAAATCAGCCGGGAGCTGGCCAACGGCGGCGTCTATGTATCCGAGCTGCGTTCCGTGGGCGGGGCGCTGGAGGCCGGGTTTCTGGAAGTTACCGCCGAGCCGGAACCGGGCCGGGCAGCTCAATAGAGGCGTAGCAATGACAATGATTGCACCGGGCACGATTGTATCGGGCAGTATCGCCCCGGTAATCAGCGCGCTGCGTTGGGAATGGTTCCGCCTGCACCGGCGGATGGCGTTCCGGGCGATTATGGGGATGATTGCGCTGGCGGTGGTGCTGATACTGGTGGGGGCGGTGCTGCTGCGGAATGAATTTGACGATTCCCCCGTAGCGCCGGCGGCCTTTCCGTTTCTCATCTTTCTGGCGCTGACGGTGGTGGGGCCGTTCCTGGGCATCTTTCTGACGGCCATCGTGTTCAGCGGGGAGTACGGCTGGGGGACGCTGCGGGCGCTGGCGGCGCGGGGCAATCCGCGCTGGCAGGCGGCGTCGGCGAAACTGCTGCTGGTGAGCATCGTGCTGGCGGTCGTCTGGATTGTGTCGTGGATTCTGTCCACCGCAACGGGGCTGCTGGCCGGCGAGTACGGGATAGCGTCGGCGATAGTGCCTTTTACGGGCGAAACGGTGGGCTGGGGCGAGACGGCGCTGCTGTTTTTCGGCAACGTGCTGGCGCCCATCGCCTACATGAGCCTGACCGCGCTGCTGTGCGTATTGGGGCGCTCGACGACGTTCGGGCTGGCCGTGTCGTCCGCCATCCTGATTGGCGAATCCACCGCCTACCCGGTGGCGGCGCTAATCGCCGGCGAACTCTACGGCATAGACATCTGGGAGTACCTGCGCTGGACGCTGCGGGGCGCAACGTCGGGGCTGGCCGGGCGGTTTGACGAAACGACCAACGCCTGGTACTTCGTGCCGGTAGTGCTGGCGTACACCGGGCTGTTCTGGGGGCTGACGCTGGCGCTGCTGTCGCGGCGGGATTTGGGCAGCGGGAACGGGTGAACCGCGTCGTTGCTGCGTCAGAGGTTCTTTGCTGCGCTCAGTAGGACCAGTCTTTAAATCGGAATGGCAAGTCGGTTATACTGGCGGCGATACTGGCAGCGGGTGAGTGGCTATGAGCAGCGAATGGGAAAAGCGCGAGATACGGATGCAGCCGAACCACGGCTGGAAGACGCAGAAGGAAGGCTACAAGATCTTTGTCGCCGACCGGGGGGCGGTGCGGTTTGAGTTTCCCGGAGATTGGGAACTGTCGCCGCCAAAAGGCAACCGCCGATCGTTTCAAATGTACGACGGCAAGCCGCCAAACGACAACATCCGGCTGGAGGTATCGCACTTTTACCTGCCCGGATTTAACGAGCGCGGGCAGCCAATCGACTGGAAGGGGCTGCCGCTGGCGCAGATGATTGACGACGTTACGCGCGACCGGAGCCGGGAACAGACGCGCCGGGGGCAGACTTTTGCCATACAGTTTCCGGGCCTGGAAATGGCGTGGCTGGAAACGGAGTTTATGGACCCGGGCGAAAAGCGGCCCGCCCACACCCGAATATGCCTGGCCAGAGGCGGGGGAGTGCAGGCGCTGATTACGATGGACTTTTGGCCGGAGGACGGCGCCACCGCGCGCGGGGTCTGGAACGACGTGGTTAGCTCGCTGAAACTGGGCCAGTACATCGAAAGCCCCTCGCGGGGCCCGGACGTCTGATTTGGAGCAGCTATGAGTACGCAGTCAATTCCGTCCGATTCCATTGCGATTAACGCATCCCGCCTGAATGACCATCTGGCGGCGTTGGGGCAGATTGGGATTACTGAGGCGGGGATGCAGCGGGTGGCGTTCTCGGCGCCGGACGTTGCCGGGCGGGATTACGTCGTTGGGCTGATGGCGGCGGCGGGTATGGCGGTGCGGGTTGACGCGGCCGGTAATATCATCGGGCGAGTTGAGGGAGGGGAGGCGTCTGCGCCGGCTATCGTGCTGGGTTCGCATACCGACACGGTGCCGGCCGGCGGGCAGTATGATGGCGCGCTGGGCGTCATTGCGGCGATTGAGGTGGTGCAGGCGGTGGCCGACGCCGGGCAGACTTTGCGGCATCCGGTTGAGGTGATGGTGTTCACCAACGAGGAGGGGACGAGTTTTCATCGCTGGCTGCTGGGCAGCCGGGCGGTGGCCGGGCTGTGGGAGTCGGAGGACTTTGCGGCGGTGGCCGACGACGGCGCTACGCTGACGGCGCGGCTGCCCGACGTGGGCGGCAACATCTCCCGCATCGCCGAGGCCCGGCGCCGGCCGGACGAGCTGGCCTGCTATCTGGAACTGCACATTGAGCAGGGGCCGCTGCTGCACCGGGGCGGGTTTCCCATCGGCGTGGTTACCGGCATCACGGGGCGCTCAATGTACCACGTGGACATCGTGGGCGAGGCGAATCACGCCGGCACTACGCCGATGGCGATGCGGCGGGATGCGATGTCGTCGGCGGCCCGGCTGGCCCTGGCGGTGCGCCGCATCGCCGGCGAAATGGAGGTGGTGCGCGTCGGCACCGTCGGCAGTATGGAGGTGCATCCTAACGCTGGCAACGTCATCCCCGGACGGGTGCAAATGGGGGTGGAGTTTCGCGACGAGCGGATGGAATCGCTGGCCGCCGCCGAGGTGGAACTGCGGCGCACGGCAGAGGAGATTGCCCACGCCGAGAACGTGGCGATAGCGGTAACCGCCCAGCGCAACACGCCGTCGGTGCCAATCGCCGGCAATATGCAGCAGCTCATCGCCGATGCGGCGCAGCTGGCCGGCCTGGAGCATATCAACCTGCCCAGCGGCGCGGGCCACGACGCGCAGGCCATCGCAGCAATTACGCCGGCGGCGATGGTGTTTGTGCCCAGCGTGGGCGGCATCAGCCACGCGCCGGCCGAGTACACGACGCCGGCCGACTGCGCCAACGGCGCCCAGGTGCTGCTGAACGCGCTGCTGCTGGCTGACGGACGGTAAGCGCTATCCCCGCCGGGGTCGGTTCCGGTCGGCGCTGTCCACCAGTAGGGTAACCGGGCCGTCGTTGGCGATGTTGACTTGCATATACGCCTGGAACTGGCCGGTGGCCACGGTCAGGCCGGCCTCACGGAACATTGCAACCGCCCGCTCGTACAGGCGATTGGCGTCATCGGGCGCGGCGGCTTTGGTGAAATCGGGGCGGCGGCCCCGCCGGGTGTCGGCGTAGAGGGTGAACTGCGATACGGCCAGCAGCGCGGCGTTCACGTCCCGAGCGGACAGGTTGAAACGCCCGGCGTCATCGGCAAAAATGCGGAGGTTCACCACCTTATCAACGATGTAGCGGGCATCGGATTCGTCATCGCCGTCGGCAACGCCCAGCAGGGCCACCAGGCCGGGGCCGATGGCGCCCACCGTCCGGCCGTCAATGCTCACCGAGGCGGACGTTACCCGTTGCAGCAGGGCGCGCATGGGGCGAATGGGAAAAGGCCGTACCGGGCGGGCGGCCTTTTGGGTATGCGAGCGCTGCCGGGGCGGGCGACGACGGGCTAGGCCGAGTCGCTGCCGCTGGCGGCCGGCGCTGCCGCCGGGGTGGACGATGACGAATCGCCGCTCTTGCTATCGCCGGATGACGAGTCGCTGCTGCCGTTGGATGATGACTCGGCGGCGGCTTCTTTGGCCTCGGATGGGCGCTTGGGGCGTCCGTAGTCGGTGGTGTAAAAGCCGCTGCCCTTGTAAATGACGGGGACGGCGTGAAACACGCGCTGGCCGTCGCCGCCGCAGGAAGGACATTCCCCGGAACCGGCTTCGCTGAACTTTTGCAGCAGCTCAAACTCCGACTCGCACTCCTTACATCGATAATCGTAGCGAGGCAAAACCAGCCCTCCTTAATGATGGATGAATAACGGCACCGGCGACAAACGCCGCGCCGGGGAATACGCGCAACATCCCGATTTTAGCACTGCGCCGGTAAGCGGTCAATTTGTTGGCGGGATTTTGACTTGGGCCTGGTATTCCTAAAAGTTGTGGGGTGTCCAGGGTTGCTGCGGGACGGCGAACATTTTGTCGGCGCGGTGCAGGGCGCCGGGGGTTTGTTCGTTGACCAGGCCGGCCTGGGACAGGGTGGTGAAACCGGCGGCGCCCAGGTAGGCGGAGGCCAGGCCGGCGATGGTTAGCGACAGGTCGGGGGTAGATTGGGACGGGCGGCAGGCGGCGCCGTCGGGGGAACCTGCCAGGTCAAAGCATCCGTTGTTCCAGTCGCACAGGTCGTCGCTGATTTGCAGCGTCAGGCGGTCGTCGGTTTGGTAGGTGCGCAGCTGCAAGGCGGCGGGGGCGTCAACCAGGCGCAGCCACATACCGTCCCGCGTGGAGCGCTGCAACCGGCGGGGGTCGGCCAGCAGCCAGGGCATGGGGTCGTCAACGGGGCGTTTCTCGGCCTCGGTGCGGGTAATCAGGTCAACGTCAAAGCAGAACCGCCACAGGGCGGCGTTGGCGTCGCGGGTGACGGCCATCAGCTCGTTGACGACCAGAGTGCTGCCGGTGGTGCGATATTTGGCGTAGCCTTGCGTCCGGCCGGCGTCGTCGTCGTAAGCGACGTAGAACAGGCCGCCCCGGCCGCCCTGCTGATGCTCCGGCGCGCGGGATTCCTGCTCCCAATGATGCAAGGGTTTCTCAATCAGGCCCGGCCGGCCCACGGTGCTCCGGCGGCAGACTTCGGGCAGTTCACGAGTAATATCAGCGGGGTCAACGAACCGCAGGCGGCCGCCGGGTTCGTGGCGCCGGGCGTAGCGGTTGTGGTGGCGGTCGATGGCCCACTGCTCGCGCAGGGAGCCGATGCCGTAGCCGAACCGTCCGTAGATGGCGCTCTCCGAGGCGAACAGGGCGGCCATTGGCTCGCCGCGCGCGTGGATGTCGTGGATTTGATGGCGCATCATTTGGGTCAACACGCCCTGGCGCCGGTGGGTGGGCTGGACGGCGATGTTGGCGACGCCGGCGATGCGTGCCGCGCCGCCGGGGATGGACATTGCGATGCTGTGCGAGTGGGCGCCGCCGACTACGCTGCCATCCTCAAAGATGGCGATGGAACGGGCCAGGTCAAAATGCGGGCGCAGCACCTCCGGGTCGTTGTCCAGACGATTGCCGTAAGCCCGCGACTCGGCGTGGAGCCACGGGATGAATTCGTCGCTGGTTACCGTCCTGAGTTCAAGCATCGTGGTTAGTTACCATCCGGCCGGCTGCGTCAGCGACGGATACCGGGCCGCGCATCGGTTGGCTGTCGGGCCCGGTCAATCGTGGGCCGTCAGTCGTCGGAGATGAACCAGGGGAGGGCGGCGGCTTCGTCGGGCCAGAGGAACTCGAAGCCGGCCTCCAGCGCGTACCGCTTGTCCAAATCCTCGCGGTCGCCGATGTGGTAGTAGGATTCCGCGTCAAACTGGGCTTTCACTTCGGCAAGCATATGCTTGGGGACTGCGAAATCTACGGGGATGTTGTGCTGCTCCCAGATGGTGCGCTGGCTGCTGGGGGGGCGGTCGGAGCAGCTGCCGATGAGGAAACCCTTGTCCCGCACCCGCCTGACCATATCCATAGTCAAGGCGCCGGGGGGGTCGCCAACTTCCAGGGTGCCGTCAATGTCAAAGCTAATCAGTATCGCCAAAGCGGTGTACGTCTCCTTGTCGGCCGGCGCCGGATTCTTGCATCCGGCGGGCGGCTGGCGTCAAGGAATACAGCCGACCTGGTTGCCGGCTGCATTCCGCATCGGGTGTTTGGGGTGTCGTTGGGCTGTTGGGTTAGTTGGGGGTGGCGCTCCATACGGTGAAGTTGCCGCCCATTGGCATGGGGCCGCCGGAAACGCCGATTTCGGGTTTGACGCCGGTGAGGGCGCGGGCGCCGGCCCGTCCCTGAATCTGCTGGATGCAGTCGGTGTGCATCCAAAAGCGGCTGCGGCCGCTGCCGATGTTGCCGCCGCTGGGCAGGATGGGATTGGGCCCCTCAATGCTGATGTCGGTCTGGTAAAAGTCCAGCGCATCGCCGAACTTCATACCCCGGTAGCCCAGTCCCTCGATGTGGAACTGGTGGAATTGGGCAAAGCCGTCGTACATATTCTCAAAGGAGAGGTCGTCGGCGGTGATGCCGGCGCTTTCGTAAATCTTGCGCCCGGTGCTGCCGGTTTCGGCCTGGATTTCCTCCAGGGTAGGCGTAATGCTGCGGGCAGTACCCCGGCTGGAGGCGTGGCCGAGGATATAGACGGGCTTTTGCGCCATGTCCTGGGCCCGGTCGGCGGTGGTGAACAGGTAGGCGGCGGAGGCCATGATTGGGATGTCGTTGTCAAACAGGTTGGCCGGCTTGGCAATCCAGCGGGAGGTCAGGTAGTCCTCCGGCAGGAGCTGTTCGGGGCGGTGCTGGGCCCAGTAGCCCTCCGGGAACAGCAGGCCGTTGCGCCGGGAGTTCTGCATAAAGGGCGCCATCATGTCGTGGTGCTTGCCGTACTTGCGGCAGTACTCGGCAAACTGCAAGGCGGTGCCGTAGCAGCCGGGGGCGCCCCACAGGGTGCGGCCGGGGCTGATGGCAAAGGTGCCCGGCACGGCGTCGGCGGCGCTGATGCCGCCGTGATTGTAGCGCCCCTCCAGGTTGTGCCAGCCTTTCAGCACCAGGCAAGTGCTGGTCAAGCCGTCGCCGACGGCCTGGGCCGCCACCGTGATGGCCGCCGACATACAGCCGGGGGCGTTCATCGTGAACTTGACGTTGGTGAGTTCGGGCATATTTTTGAGCAGCCATTCGGCGCTGAGCTGGCCGATGCCGTCCAGCGGGTCGTCGGTGGGATTGAACGCGTTGACTACGTCCTGCGGCACGGGGGTGTCGGACGGCCAGTAGGCGCCGGTGGTGGTAACGGGCACCAGCACGATGCCGTCCACCTGGTCGGGGGGCACGCCGGCGTCGGCGATGGCCTGACGCAGGGCGATGATGCTGTTGGCGCCGACCGAGGTTTCGGGCCGGCCGTCCCAGCGGCGGGCGGTTGGCGAGTGTCCGATACCGACGGCGGCAACCTTGCCGCGATGTTCCCATACACCCATCCCTTCGCGGGAGCGGTACATGGAATCGGGGGCGTTAGGGGTGGTGGTGGTCATGGTTCACTCCTGATTGCGCGCTCTGAGCAAATAGCGGGCCAGTGCAAATGCCGGGCCAGTCCGTAGTTCGGGCCATCCATAATCGGGCCGTCAATATCGGGCCATCATATAGATGACGGCGTTAGCCCGGCACCTGCCACTCGGGTACTTTCTGGCCGTTGGCCGTCGCCTCAAAAACCACCTCGACGGTGGCGCCCACCGGCACGTCGTCCACCGGAGTGCCGGGCAGGTGGGAGTAGAACAGGATGCCCGGGTCCTCCTCGAGCATGATGACGGCCAGGTTAAAAGGCAAGTCCTCTTTGAGGGAGGCCACCGGGCAGTCGTACACCACGCCGTAGTTGTAGATGGTGCCGCGCCCGACGGTTTCTTTCCATTCCAGATTAGCGCCGGAGCCGCACAGCGCGCAGGCCCGGGCGGGGGGATGCTGCAAACGGCCGCAAGCCGAGCAGTTCTGAATCACCAGGCGCTCCTCGTTGGCGGCGTCCCAATAAGGTTTCGTCAATTCGTCCGGTATCACACCCTGCTTTACCATGTACCTTCCTCGTAATTGGAGATTCCCGGCCCGGCTATTCCTGACGTACAGCCAATCGCGGGCACACTGCACAGCCGAGAATACTCAAAATGCCCGAAAGATGTCAACCTGGCAGGCGTCACTCGTTCAATTTCCCCCTGCTGCTATATGGTGTGACGCCCGATGTGATGGTGAGCGATGCTGATGTGGCAGCCGGTATCACCCCCGCCTGCGCACCAGCAGGGCGATGCCGCCGCCGATGATGGCCAGGGCGATTACGGCGATAATGCCGATTATCAGCCAGGGCGCGCCGCCGCCGGCCGGCTCAGCGGCCGGCGTTGTGACGACGGTTTCGCCTCCGGCAGCGGGCGTAGGCGCAGCCATTGCCGGCGTCAGTATTGCGATTTGGGATTGCTCGTCCACCCGCACGGTTACCTCGGCGCGGGCGTCCGGGGCTACGATGGGCAGCTGCAAGGTTTGGGTTTCGCCGGGTGGGATGGTTAGCGTTTGGCGCTGTACGACTTCGCCGGCTATTTCCAGGGTTAGTTGGTACTCGGCGGTTACGGCGCCGGGGTTGGTTACGGGGAACTCTACCATCAGCGCGCTGCCCGGCGGCGGGTTGTTGATGCTGAACGTAATGTCTCCGATTACGGCCGGCTGCGGAACGATGGCCGCTACCGGGGGCGGTTGGGTTGGCGGTGTAGCCGTCGGCGGGGCCGGGGCCAGCGTTGGGGCCGCTGTCGGCGCCGGCGTTGGCGTGGGACGGGCTGGGGCTGGGGCCGGCGTGGCCGGTACTGCCGTCGGCATCGCGGTTGGCGCCGGGGTCGGTGTGGCCGGCGTTGGCGTTGGCGTTGGCGTGGGCGTGGGCGTGGGCGTGGGCGTGGGCGCCGGGGTTGGCGTCGGCTTGGGCGTTGTGCCGCCGGCTCCGAAGCTGCTGCCGCCACCGCCGCCGCCGCCGGAACTGCCGCCGCTCCCGGCGCCGGTCTGTTCGTCGTCATCCTCCTCATCGGGCGGCGCTACTGTTGGCGTTGGCGTTGTGGGTGCGGCGGCGCGGCCGGTTATGAACGGCGAGAGGCTGCTTACCGTGCCGCAGACTTGGGTGCCGCGCACGGTCGTTCCTACGGTTCGCCAGCTGCCCGCCGTGTAGTGCATCAGCACTGGCGGATTGCTGCCGGGCGCCGGCAGCGGCAGGCAGATTTCCAGGCCGCCCGGCGGCACCGACGTTGCGCTGATGTCCACCAGTGTAGTCCCGTCCAGAGTGTAGCCGGAGCGCGCGCCGGGGTCGGCTGGCACGCTGAGCGTGATGGTCGTCGTGGTGGCCACGCTGGCCCCCTGGGCCTCCCTCGTCTTGATCGTTATCCCCTCGGGGACGCCGGCCTCGCTGCTTATCGTGTACGTTACCGTTTCCCCCGGGGGGCCAAAGGTGTAGGTGCCGGAGCCGCCGGGCGGCGGCGCGCTGAACTCGATTGGGGTTGTGGTTGAGTTGCCGGGCTCGTACAGCAGCAGCGGCAGCAGCGCGGCGTGCTGGCCACGCCCCGGATGGTGGGGGTGTGCGTCAGCCCGGACGCAGCGTGCTCATCGTCGCTGTCCGTCTCCGTGTCAACCGTTATCGTTTGAGGGGTGTCGTGGTTGGTAGTGGAGAAAGTTATGCTCGCCATATCAACGGTAACGCCGGCGATGTCGCTGGTGATGGCGACGGTGGTCTCCGCCTGGGGTGCGGCGTCCAGTACCACCGTGTACTCGGTGCCGTCGGTGCCCTCCGCGATGGACAGGCTGGTTGGCACAAAGGTGATGCCCGGCGCGGTGGTGTCCAGGATGGTTACGGACAGGCTGGCCGCGTCCCCGGCGCTGTAGCCGGTTCCGGTGGGCGTGTGCGTCAGCGTGTAGGTGTTGTCATCCAGGGTGGTGTCGGACACTGCTTTTACCGTTACCGTCTGCGCCGTGTTCCAGTTGCCGGCGTTGAAGGTTAGAGATGCCGGCGTTGCGGTTACTTTGTCGTTGGCGTCGGCGATGGCGACGGTTACCGTGCCCGATGGCCGGTTGCTCAGCGCAACGGTGTAAGTGGAACCGGCCGCAGCACCCTCGGTTACGGTCACCGCGACGGGGTTGAAAGCGAAAGCGCGCCCCTGCCGGTAAAGTTCCAGGCCCCCGTATTGCAGCGCCGGGTATTCGCCGGCGCCGCCGAAGTGCCAGGGGTCGTCGCCCCCGGCCTCGCCGTCAACGTCCACGTTCCAGTCCGAGTAAATGCCGCTGCTGCCGTAGGCGGTCGGCGTCTGCAAGTCGCTGGTGCTCTTGCCCTCCGGAGCGGTGGGGGGGTCGTCGGCGTCGTCGGCAACGCCGCTGGTGTCGACGTCCCAATAGCTGTTGACGGCCGATCCGTTATTCTCAAAGATGCCGACCAGCCCGGTGTTACTGGAGTGCCGGCCGGTGACCCTACCTGTTGAGTAAGACGCCGTGATGACGGCCGCGCTGCCGTCGGCAGTGCCGACCAGCCCGCCGTTGTCAGCCGTGCCGCCGGCGCCGCCGGATACTGCGCCGGTGGCGTAACTGGCCGTTAACGGCTGGCCAAAGAGCACCCCAACCAGGCCGCCGGCCCTGGTCTCATTACCGGAGCCGGTTACCGACACCCCGGCATAGCTGGCCCGTACCGGGCCGCTGGCATTACCCACCAGGCCGCCGATATATCTGGGCGCGGCGGTAGTGGCGCTGGCCGTCAGGCTGCCCGTGGCCCAGCTGGCAGTTACCGCCCCCCCGCTGGACACGCGGCCCGCCAGCGCGCCGGCATTCAGACCGATGATATGGGCCGTGGCCACGCTGACGTCGGGCAGGCCCACGCCGGAGATGGCCCCGCCGGCGTTGCCGAACAGCCCCACCCAACTGATTCCCACGGCGTTGGTGTCGTTGATGGTCAAGTTGGCGATGGTACGGCCGTTGCCCTCAAAGACGCCGCTGTACGCCGTAGTATTATCGCTGATGGGCGCCCAGCTGGCATATTCGTCGTCGGCGTCCACGGTGCCGCTGCCGTCGGTGTCAAAGTCCAGGTTTTCCCGCAGTTCGTAGCCCGTGCAGGCGTCGGGGCAGCCCATCCCCGTCGTCAGGCCGGGGAACGCCTGGCCGTAGGCGATGGCGTTACCGGCGGCCACCGCGCCATCGCCGTCCAGGTCGTAGCGGATGGCGTCCAGCTGAGCCAGCGTCTTGACGTCAATCAGATTGTTGTCGTCGTCGTCGTCTTTGGTGGCCGCGCCCGGGTTTCTGAGCCGGTAGATGCCGGCGGCGTCCCGGCCGTATTGCGGGATGGGGTAGTCGGATGCGCCGCCGAAGTACCAGGGGTCATCGCCCCCGGCCACGCCGTCCAGGTTCAGGTTCCAGAGGGAGTAGATGCCGGTAGTTCCGTACTAGGTGGGGGTTTGCAGGTCGGTGGTGGAATGGCCCGCGCCGCCGCCGCCGGTGCGGGTGCAGAGGGTAGAGTCCCAATAGCTGTTGGTCATGGTGCCGTTCAAGCCTCCGCCGGTGTTTTTGCCCACCAGACAGCCGAGTTCAGTGCTGGTGCCGCCGCCGTTAACGGAGCCGGCCGCGTAGCTGGCAATGACGGCGCCGTTTTGATTGTTGCCCACCAGCCCGCCGACGTCACTGTAGGGCCGGTTGCTGTTGGAGACGCTGGCGGTGGCATAGGCGGCCCTTATTGTGCCGTTGTTCCGGCCGACCAGCCCGCCGGTGAAAGCGTCCGCACTGTTGGAGGTAACAGTGCCGCCACTGACAAAAACGGCGCTGACTGTGCCAGCGTTTTCGCCCACCAGTCCGCCGGTGCGGTTAGCAGTGCCCGAAGAGCTTACCGTGGGGTTAACCAGTCCCACTGCGGAGATGGCGCCGCCGCTGCCCAATTCCGCAAACAGTCCCCCTCTGGCATCATTGCCGGTGGCCGATGCGGACAGGTTGGCGATGGTATGGCCGTTGCCGTTAAAGGTGGACGTGTAATTGCCGAGGGGCGACCAGCTGGCGTAGGGCGCGTCGGCCGTGTCATCGCCGTCGGTGTCAAAGTCCAGGTCGCTCACCAGCTCGTAGCCGGCGCAGGTGGTGCGGCAGCCCATCCCTTTGGTCAGGCCGGGGAACGCCGCCGCGTAGTTGACGCGGTCATTCTTTGCTGCGACGAAGCCTTTCCCGTCCAGGTCATAGCGGATGCCGTTGAGACTGTCCAGCGTACTAACCTCAATCAGGTTGTCGTCGTCGCTGTCGTAGTCCTTGCGGGCCAGGTTCGGGTTGCGTTGCCAGTCGATGCCGGAGGCGTCGCTGAAGCCGTTATACAGGATAGGATATTGGGCGGCGGTGCCGAAGTGCCAGGGGTTGTCGTTGCCGGATATGCCGTCAACGTTCACGTTCCAGGCGGAGTAGATGCCGGTGCGTTCCGTACTCGGTGGGCGTCTGCAACTGGCTGGTGGTCTTGCCCTCGCCGCCGCCGGAGCGGCCGCAAAGGGTGGAGTCCCAGTAGCTGTTGGTTACGGTGCCGGTGGTAGCCGTAGTGCCTTCGGAGTTCCGGCCTACCAGGCAGTGCGTGTTTGCACTTGTCTGAGCGAAACTGTCAACGTTGCCGGCGGCGTAGCTGGCGATGATGCTGGCGTCGTCGTCCGCGTTGTTGCCCACCAGCCCGCCGGAATGAGGCTGACCATGATTGCTGGTGTTGTCGACGACGGCGGTGGACCAGGAGGCGCGTATCGTGCCCCTGTTCTCACCCCACCAGTCCGCCGCTGCGTGCGTTCCGATGCTCAGTGGCAACGGAACCGCCACTGACAAAGGAGGCGTTGATTGTGCCCTGGTTCTTGCCGGCCAGAGGGCCCAGAGTGGTGATGCTGACTCCCGAGAAGCCCGGGTTGCCAATAACTACACGGCGTACAGTGGGATTAATCAGCCCCACTGTGGCAATAGTGCCGCCAGCGCCCAATTCCGCGAACAGTCCCACGTCATCCATTGCGCTGGTGTTCAGGTTGGAAATGGTATAGCCCCGGCCCTCAAAAGTGCCCGTGTAAGTTCCGATGGGCGTCCAGTTGGCGTAGGGCGCGTCCGCGCTGTTATCGCTGCTGCCGTCGGTATTAAAGTCCAGGTCGTTCAGCAGCTCGTAGCCGGTGCAGCCGCCGGAGGTGGGGCAGCCCATCCGTCCGGTAGCGCCGGCTACGCGGCTCGGAAAAGCGGCGTTGTAAGCGGTAAGCGCCGCTCCGGTGCCGGGGTCGCCGTTCAGGTCGTGGCGAATAGCGTCCAGCTGGGCCAGCGTAGTAACGTCAATCAGCCCATCGTCATCGGTGTCGTAATCAATAGTGCTTTGAGCCAATGCGTCCCCGGCAACGCCAAACCAAGCCAGTCCCGCCAGCACCAGCAAAAGCCCCACAACCCCGCCCAGCCCAACGCCGATGCCAACGCGGGTGTGGGTGCTACGGCGCGCCATCATTCTGCCCCCCCCCCCCCCGACCTATCCGACTGTTAAACGAAGTGCGTCCAAACCGGGCCAACATCGTCAAACCCTCCAAACAAGGCCAAGTAAAGCAGGCACAAAACAACCACAATTTCACCACACCCCCCCGCCGGCGCCATCCCCCCAGCAGGACGGTATTCTCAACTTGAGCTGAAGTTGGATTTGGCCCGTCGGTTCCAGCAGACCAATGCCAGCGAATACACCAGCATTGCCACGCTTTTGGTGTACCCTTTCGTCCGCCGCACCAGCCGGTTCAGCTTACCCCGCAGCCACGAGTGCAGCCCCTCGTTCCAGTTCACCGGCCCGTACTTGCCCACCTCGTGCCGGTTTGTCGGCAGCCAGCCGTACACCGCATACCCGTCGCTGCAATACCGCTCCGCCTCCGGCAGCCGCTCGTACCGCCGCAGGAGCGGCTTTTCGCTGCGGTCGCCCACCTCAAAGTCCAGCCAACGACTGCCATCCTTTTCCTCCACCACCGCCGTCCAGATCCAGCAGTCCTCCCGCTAAAACGTAACGCTGCCCCGTTGGGCTGCCGGGTTGCCGGGTTGGGTGGGGGGTGTTAGAATTGTTGGACGGTTGGTGTTTTTGGCATTGGCCGGTTGACTGTTTTCCCCCGTAGCTCAGCGGTAGAGCGGGCGGCTGTTAACCGCTAGGTCGTAGGTTCGAATCCTACCGGGGGAGCCAGGTTTGTTGGGCCCGTCTTGTTGGCGGGCTTTTTTGATGTGCGGACGGGGGGCGTTGGCGCGGTGTGGGTTTGCTTGACCCGGCCCGGCGCTTACTATATGTTGACCGTGACTGTAACCGTAACCGCTATCTGATTTTGGCGAACCGGCGGCCGGGGGCGATGGGCTGTTGTGTGTCCGTCTGGCTGGCTGGCCGGTGGAGAGGTTTCCTAATGGACTTTGGCATCAACTTGAACTTTAACATTGGACAGGCGCCTACTCATCAGGCCGCTTTGCGCGAGGCTATGGAGGAGGTTGACCTGGCCGAGCGGATGGGGCTGGATACGGTTTGGCTGGGGGAGATGCACTTCAATCCCAACCGCTCCGTGCTGTCGGCGCCTATCGTCATCGCCAGCTCCATCGCCACCCGCACCAGGAATCTGCGCGTCGGTATGGCGGTTCAAGTGCTGCCGCTGATTCATCCGCTGCGAATTGCTGAGGAAGCGGCTACCGTTGACCAAATCAGCGAGGGGCGGTTTGAGTTTGGCGTCGGGCGCAGCGGCAACGTCCGCGCCTACGACATCATGGGCATCGACTACGGCGAGAGCAAGGAGCGGTTTCAGGAGGCACTGGACATCATTCTGCTGGCGTGGTCGGGGGAGACTTTCTCTTACGAGGGCAAGTACAACACCATCACCAACGCCAGCATCTCGCCGCTGCCCTACCAGGACCCGCATCCCAAAGTGCGGATTGCCGCCAGCAGCGAAGACAGTTTCGGGCGTATCGGACGGCTGGGCTACCCCATATTCCTGGGGCTGCGCACGATGGACGTTGAAGACCTGAAAACCAACCTGCAAGAATATAAGCAGGAATGGCGGGCGGCGGCCCACGACGGCGACGGCGGCGATATTAACGTGCGCGTGCCGATGTACATTGCGCCCAGCGAGGCGGAGGCCATTGAGGAACCGAAAGAGAGCATTGAGGCGTTTTTCCAGCGGCAGCGGGAGTTGTTTGAGTACTCGCGCGGACGGCAGGGGGCCGACCTGTCGGCGGGGCGGCAGGCCCGCTACGAGCGTCTGGTGAACTCAACCTACGAAGACCTGCTGGAAACGCGGGTGGTGTTCGGCAGCCCGGAGCAGGTGATTGACCGGCTGCACGAGTTCAAGGAAATGCTGGGGGTAAGCGGAATCACCGCCGAGCTGAATCCGGGGGGATTCCTGCCCAAAGAAGCCGTCCAGCGCAGCCTGAAACTGCTGACGCAAGAGGTGATGCCGGCGTTTAAGTAAATGCCGGCGTTCAAATAGCGGAACGCCGGCGTTGCCGTTGCGCCGAGATTCTGCGCTCTGCGCTCAGAATGACATTAGGAATGGCAGAATGTCAGACGGTGGGATGGTTAAAGCACTTGAAACGGAACGCTGCCACGGCGATGTCGGACAGTACCATTCTATGCTCCGGCAGGTTAGTCTGCTATGGCGATTTTTTCCAGGTCGGCTTCGTTGGCGGAGAACCGGGTCTGTCCGAAGTTTGTCGGTGGAAACGACACGATGATTTTGCCTTTGTACTCTCCGAGCAGCGTGGCGGTGACTGCCTCATGCTCCTCATCTACGATGTCCAGGGGGACGAAGGCGGTTCTGCGGATTCCGTTCAGCTGGAACCAGACTTGCGCTTCCTGCGGCGTTGGGAAAGGGTCTTTTTGGATTTTGACGTAGCGCAAAGTCGCGGCCACCGGCTCGGTGTACAGGCGAATTTGCTCCGGCTGTAAGGTTCCTTTCTCCATAGCAATGGCCTCCGGTGCGGTCTTTTCGTCGCGGGCAATAATCTGCAATGCCTAGCCGTCCAGGGGGATGGTGGCGGTTAGGCGGGGGGTGTGGCCTACGGCGCGGGTGGTGTGGCCGTGGCCGGTGAGGTCTTCGGCGAGCATGGCCTGGCCGGGGCCGAAACGGTGGAGGGTGCCATCGCCGAGGCCGATTTCAACTTCGCCCTCCAGCGTTATTACGAACTGGCGGCGGGGGGCGCGGTGCCAGTCGCTGAAGTAGCCCGGCTCGACGCGTCGGAATATGATGCCGGTGGTGGATTGCAGGGCGGCTAGTTCGGGGTGGGTGTCAAGTTCCAGATGCTCGATGTGAGATTGTCCGTCGTCTCCGGTGTAAAGTCTGGCGATTGGCATAGCGTTCCTCCGGGCGGTATTGTGTCTGCTGATGGCGTGTTGGCGGGATTTTACCATCTTTCCCACTGTCATTACGTCCGTTACCCCAATGTCATTCTGAGCGCAGCGAAGAATCTCGACGAGTAGCGCAAACTTTGGGGGCAACGCCGCTGCTACGCCATCGAGATTCTTCGCTGCGCTCAGAATGACATTGGGGGGAGGGCTCATAATGGCCGGGGGCAATCAGGCGTAGCGGAGGCGGCGGCGGATTAGGGCGCTGATGAGGTCGACGGCTATTACTAGCAGGAGGTACCACATTATGAGGAGGAATACTTCGTCGTAGTGGAACCAGCTGAGGCGTTGGCGGAATTCGCGGCCCAGGCCGCCGGCGCTGACGAAGCCGACTACTACGGTGGTGCGGATTACTACTTCCCAGCGGTAGAGGAGGTAGGTGGTGAATTGGGGGAGGGCGCGGGGGAGGATGCCGTAGAGGAACATTTGGGTGTTGCTGGCGCCGGCGGCGCGGAGGGCCCGGGCGGGCGCCGGGTCCAGGTTCTCGACGACTTCGGCGGTGAGGCGGCCGACGATGCCGTAGTTGTGGATGCCCAGGGCGATGGCGCCCAGCAGCACGCCCGGCGATAGAAAGAATACGATAATCATGGCCCACACCAGTTCGGGGATGGCGCGGGTTAGCGTGAACAGGATGCGGACGGCGAAATAGAGGGGGCGGCCCAGTCGGGATGGGGCGCCGCCCAGCTCGCCGGAGCTTACGTTGCGGGCGGCGGGCAGCATCGTGAGCAGGGCGCCGGCGCCGGCGAATCCGATGGCCAGTACGCTCATCGCCAGCGTGCGGTAGGCCAGTTGGCCGGTTTCCAGCCAGCGGGCCGGCTGCAAAAAGGCCGGCGTGCCGGGGGCGCCGACGCCGAACAGTTCGGCCAGAAAGCGGCCGGCGCTGCGCCACGTCTTGACGGCGAAAAGGTCAACGAAACCACTGTCGCCGTCCAGCAGGATGAATCCCCAGGACAGGGCGGCCAACAGGACGAATCCGTACAGCGACGCTTTGGCGAAAGTCAGCGGACGGCGCTGGGCGCGGTAGCTGCGCAATGCGGACGCCGGGTTAATCATGACAGCAGGCTCCGGCGGATGCGGCTGCTCCACAGGTCAACGGCGACGATGATTGCCACGAGGAACAGCAGCAGCGTCCACACCTGGTCAAACAGCAGGTCGTGGAGGGACAGTTGGATTTGGTAGCCCAGGCCGGGGATGCCGACGAAACTCATGATGGCGGCGGCGCGGATGGCGCACTCCAGGCGGTAAAAGGTGTAGCCGATTAAATCCGGCAGGGCCATGGGCCAGTAGCCGTAGGAAAACAAGCGCAGGGGCGAGGCGCCGGTCGTGCGCAGGGCGGCGATGGGTTCGGGCGGCACGTCTTGCAGCAAGTCGGCGTAAATGCGGCCCAGGATGCCGGCGTAGGGCAAGCCCAGGGCAAAAATGGCGGCAAGGGGCGAGAGGCCGATGGCGGCGACGAACAGCACGGCCCAGACTAGTTCGTGAACGGCCCGCATACCCCCCAGCAGGAACCGGGTGGCGGCAACTGACGGCCGGCGCAGTCGGGAGCCGGGGGTAAAGGCGACGCCGGAGGCGATGATGCCCAAGGGGACGCCAATCAGGATGGCGACGGTCATGCCGGCTACGGCGTAGGCGAGGGTTTGCCCGCTGGCGGTTAGCGCAATCAGCAGGAAATCGGCCGACAAGTCGGGGGGGAACAGGGCGAGCAGGAAGCGCAGGAACGAGGCGGCCCCGCCGGTGTGGAGCCAGGGGCCGTTCCAGTCGATGGCGGTCAGGCTCCACGCGCCAGCGGCGGCCAGCAGCACGGTCAACAGGCGGCTGCTTTGCAGAAATCTCACACTATGACCTCGGGCGGGAGCTGCTCCAGGTCGTACAGGCGGTCAAGCAGGTCGGCGGTGGCGGCGGAGGTGGGGACGTCAAACTCCAGCCGCCCCCGGTTCAGGCCGATTACGCGGGTGCAATACTGGCGTATCAGGTGGGGCGAATGGAGGCTGACGATTAGGGTCTTGCCGGAGGCGGAGGCCAGAGCGGTCAGCAGGCTGAGCATCTCGTCGGCGCGGGCCGGGTCTAATGACGCTACCGGCTCGTCGGCGAGGATGAGGCGGGGGGACTGCACCATCAGGCGGGCGATGGCGACGCGCTGCTGCTCGCCGCCGGACAGGTGCGACGTGCGTTCGTTGATTTTGTCGGCGATGCCCATTTGGGCCAAAACCGCCAGGGCCGTTTGCCGTTCCTGCGGCCAGACCAGCGATGCGACGGAACGCAGCAGGCCCCATTGCCCCAGCCGCCCGGCCAGCACGTTGTGGATGACGGGCAGGTGGGGCACGAGGTCGTATTGCTGGTGAATGAGGCCCACCAGTTCGGAAAGTTCGCGGCCGGAGCGCAGCTGGGACAGGGGGCGGCCGGCGATGGCGACCTGGCCGGCGTCGGGTTGGATGATGCCGGCCAGCAGGTTCAGCAGGGTGGTTTTGCCGCTGCCGCTGGGGCCGGCCAGGGCGACGATTTCGCCGGGGGCAACGGCGATGCTCAGCGGCGCCAGCGCCGGGGCGGGGGCGCCGGCGTAGGCTTTGGACACGCCATCCGTCGCCACCAGCGGGGGAGGGGCGCCGGCGGCGTCGCTCACCGGATTAGCCCCAGACGCCGGCCGATGTCCTCAACGGTTGCGTAGTTGGCGTTCTCGGTGGCGATGAACTTATCGGTGCTGAACAGCTCCAGAATCTCGCTATGCTCGGCAGTGTTGAGATTGAGCAGGGCGGCCCGGATTTGCTCGGTGAAACCGGCGCCGTAGGCTTCGTCCAGGTTGGAACGCACCGTCCAGTTGTAATCGTAATAGTCGGGCGTGGTGTAGAACTCGGTGACGCGGGCGGGGTCGGCGCGGCCCTCCGACACGGCGCGGCGCCAGACGTCCGCGCTGAGAGCGCCTACGTCAAAGGAACCGCTTTGCACCAGTTCCCAGGTTAAATCGTGGGAGCCGGAGAAGTTGGGGACGCTGCGGAAATCGGTATCGGGGTCAATGCCGGCCTCAGTCAGGAAGTGGCGCGGCATCAGATGGCCCGACGTGGAGCTTTCGCTGCCGAAGGTGATGGTCAGGTTGGATGACTGGGCGGCGAGGTCGTCCAGGGAGGTAAGGTTCAAGTCGGGGCGGGCGATGAACTTGGAGTGGAACCGGGCGTCGTGTTCGCGCTGGGCGATGGCGGCGGCGCCGGGGTCGCGCAGGCGGGCCTGGACGCCGGTGAGTGCGCCGAAGAAGGCCAGTTGCAGCTCATCCTGGACGAAAGCGGTTACGACGGCGGAGTAGTTGACGCTGGGGACGTACTGCACGTTGACGTCCAGCTCAGCGGCCAGATAGTCGGCGAACACCTGATAGCGGCGGGCCAGACGGGCGGTGTCCTGGTCGGGGATGCCGCCGACTTTGAGGGTGGGCCGGTCGTCGGCGTCAGATGGGCCGCCGCAGCCGGACAAGGCCAGCGGCAACGCCAGAACGAGGATGGACAGAAACAGGAAAACGATTCGGAACGGCATGAAAAAAAAACCTCCTGCCGAGATTGCTCCGATTGGCAACTGGAGACGCCCCTAAAAAAGCGGGACAGGGCACTCCAACGGAATACCTGGGGCAAGGAGGCGGGAGGTACAAGGATGCGGGGAGCTGCGCCGAAAAATCAGCGCAAAATCGCCACGCGCAGGAACCGCCGGCCGTTCCGGGCCCCGCGGCGGCCTACTCAAGTAAAGCCGACGGACGGACGGAACGGGCCGGGATCGGCGGCCGGCAGCGTCAACGGCGTGGCTGGTATGGAGGTAGTCGCATTCACAACGCAAGCCAGTCTAGGAACGGCGCAAGCATTTGTCAAATGGCGGCGGCGGTTGGGCAGCGGGGGGGGGCGCGGTTGGATGGCGGCATGGTAGCGGGGGTTGCTTGATTTGCCCTATGGATGTATTATGGCGAACGAACATTCGGATTGTAAAGAGGGCGGTGTCATTGATTTTTTGGATTTGGCGGGGGATTTTGACGGCGGCGGCGCAATTCTTTGGGGGTGACGCTGGGGGAAATGATTTCCCCCAGACCCCCTCGTTGTGTGTCGGGGTTAGGCGGCGGTTGGCCACGCTACTAGGCAGGGGCGCAGGGGTTGGGTTCCCCGGACTTGCCAGACGCCGCCGGTTTCGTGGAGGGAATCTGCTAATGCCTGTTCCAGCCGGGCCATGGCGTCGGTGTTGGGGGTTACGTAGAGGCGGCTGGCGATGGATTCTATCGCATCGGCGGCGCTGTCGTAGCCGCGCGGGGGTTGGGCTGCCAGTTCGGTTACCTGCGGCTGGATGCCGAGTTCGTGCAAGACGGGGAGGAACTCCGGGAGGCTGGGGAGGGGGTGGCGCTTTTCGCCGTGCACCTGCTCCCATAGCGGGTAGATTTGCGATTGGGGCGGCGATTGGAACAGGACGGCCAGCGCCAGGCGGCGGGCGTGGCTGTGCAGCTTGTGGACGAATGGCGCGATGTCCTCGACGACATAGACTACGTGGCTGCACAGCGTTACGTCGGCCGGCGCAACGTCGGCTTCGGGCCAGCCGGCCGGGATGATGGAGACGTTGGCGATGTTGTATTCGCGGGCGGTTGCGCGCAGGACGGCGCACATACTGGGGGACGGTTCTACGGCGGTTACGGACTGGCAGGCCAGGGCCAGCGGGAGGGCCAGCCGGCCGCCGCCGGCGCCTACGTCAAGCAGGGTATCAGCGGGCCGCAGGTGTGCACGCAGCGCGTCAACCAGCGTATCGCCGCTGCGGTGGGGGTCGGCCTTGAACTGCGGCGCGCATTGCGTCCAGTGGTCGTCGGGGCGCACACCCCGCATCCGGTCGGACTGCGCGTGTTCCAAACGCACCATTTCGCCCCAGATTTCAATTGCGCTCATCAGGCTGCTCCAATTTTGTTTGGGTGATTGTAGTATGGTGGGGACGTGGCAGTAATCGCAACCATTCTAATCGTTTTGCTGATGGCGCTGGCGGCGGGCTGCGTTGACGCCGGGCCGATGCCAGCGATGACGGCGGAGCCGACACCGACACCGACGGCGGCACCATCGTTCGCAACGGCGGCGCCGACATCAGCGACGTTCCCAGCACCGACGTTCCTGGCACCGGCAGCGGCGCCGGCGCCGACAACGGCAGCATCGCCGACGGTGATTCAATCAGCAACAATATCGCCATCGCCATCGCCAACTGCCGCGCCGCCGCTGGGGATGCTGCGGTTGGAACCGGCGCTGACGGGCCGGCGGTTTGATGAGCCTACCAATCTGGTTCAGACGCCGGCGGGGCGGGTGTTGGTATCCGAGCGGGACGGGCGGGTTTGGGGGTTTGACGGATGGCAGCCGGACGCGGCCGCAGCGGAGCTGCTGGACATTACCGGGCGGGTGAGCAGCCGGGGTTCGGAGGAGGGGCTGCTGGGGATGGCGCTTGACCCGAACGATGCGGGGCATCTGTACCTGTACTATTCGGCGTCCAAGCCGCGCCGGTCGGTGGTGGCGCGCTTTGACCTGGCGCCGGACGCAGCCGCAATCGACCCGGACAGCGAGCTGGTGATACTGTCCGTTGGGCAGCCTTACCCGAATCACAACGGGGGGATGCTGGCTTTTGGGCCGGACGGCTACCTGTACATCGGGCTGGGCGACGGCGGGTCGGGAGGCGATCCGCAGGGACACGGGCAGAATACGGCAACGCTGCTGGGGGCGATTTTGCGGATTGACGTAGCTGATGCTACGGCGGAGTTGCCCTACGTCATTCCGCCGGACAACCCTTTTGCCGGCGGCGGCGGGCGCGGCGAAATCTGGGCCTACGGGCTGCGCAATCCCTGGCGATTTACGTTTGACAGCGTTACCGGCGATATATGGGCTGGCGACGTGGGGCAGAATCGCTGGGAGGAGATTGACCTCATTGAAAGGGGCGGCAATTATGGGTGGAACGTGCTGGAGGGCGGCCATTGTTTCCAGCCGCGGGACGGCTGCGACGGCGCCGGGATGACGCCGCCGGTGTGGGAGTACGCGCTGGACGGCGAACCCTGCTCGGTGATTGGCGGGTACGTGTACCGGGGCGGCAGCATCCCCTGGCTGAACGGCGCCTACGTGTACGGCGATTTTTGCTCCGGCAAGGTGTATGGGCTGCGCTACGCCGGGGGCGTCGTGACGGAACACCGGGAACTGGCCGATACGGGGCTGCGGATTATGTCGTTTGGGGAGGACGGCGAGGGGGAATTGTACTTGCTATCGCAGGAATCCGGGATTTATCGGCTTTCCAACTAGTACGAATCAAGGGGCGGGGTTAATGCGAATTACGGGAGGTATCAAATCCTCATCCAAGAAATGGAATGCCGACTCAATGCGGTTGGGATGTTGTACGAGCTCCCCTGGATCGAAGATCTGAGCATTAGCCCCATACCAAACGGCATTTCTGAGGGCCAATACGTCCGCTCTGTGCGCTGCGATCCGCTCTGCATTATTTCTAGTTCTGCCCTGGTGACGCCCGAATGAAACAAAACCTTCGAACAACCGCACGTCGCGTTGTATTTGACAGGCGTGCAGAGCCCGCAACAAATAGCTAGCGGCAATAAGCGTTGTGGCCCCGGCATTCACATACCAATCTCGGTGTTGGCCATCGTAGGTATCACATATCCGACGAGTAGGGTTGCCATTTTGCTGAAATGCCACTGAGAGTGGGGCTTCAAGTAGCAAGTTCAGGGGCCGTGAATCGGCCCTCTGGACTTCCTGGGTCGCCAATGTTACTAGGCCGCTGAACGTGACCACATAAGGTTCTCCAGCGTCATTCCCAACACCACATGAGCGTTTCGTACTGGAAAAGCCCATATCGACAATCAGCCATTGACCCGCATCCTCATTAATGTCAGCGACTTGACCTGCGATTATTCTAGGTGCCATCATCTTTGCGCCTCCTGTGGGGGGTTGTGTTTGCTTGCGCAGGAGTTGGGGGGTATCGGTTGGCGGGTTAGGCGGGTAGGGGCATCCAGTAGCTGACGGGGATTTGGTGCGGGTAGATTAGGGTGGGTTCGCCCTCGTAGAGGTTTTGCCAGGTGCGCTGGGGCAAGGGCAGGTTTCGCATTGCTCCCCAGGCGGCTAGGGCGCAACGAGTGGCGTCCAGTTGGTGTTCGTCCAGTCCGTTGGTGACTATAGATTCCCTTACTGACAACTCAGATTCTCCGGTACTGGTGAGCAAGTGATGAAATGCTCTGGAATGGGACTCCGTAATCGTCAAATCCCAATCGGCATCCTCGCTGAGATGCCGGGCCAGCAATGTACCTTGCACTACGCACGCACCGCGCAGGCCGTTCACAGCCTGAACCGTGCCACCCACCTGACGCGCCGGGAAGCCGGCGACCACCATCGCATGGCGGACTCTGTCGTCAACGTTCCGGGTGCCGCGCTCATTCCAGAGCAGGGGGGCGTTAATACCCGCGGCCCAGACGTGCACGTTATCGTAGGCGGCGATTAACTCGCGCACTTGGTCAATGGCGTCGCGAGCGTCATTTGCCAAGCCGGAGTCAAGGCACTCCAGACTGTAATTGACCTCTCTACATACGCTCCACCCGAAAGTGTTATGACCGCCCGGATCGAATCCCAGGAAAAGATAGTCTGGTTCAGCGGTCGTCATATTCCCTCCTCCTTACCGGCGTGTTGATGCTATCATATCGTTAAGGGACGTCATCGTTAAGGGACGTCAAGAAATGGGGGGAGCCTGGTTGAGGCCGGCTACCCGTTCGCACCATTGGGCGGCGCCCAGAACTTTGCCCTCTTGCGCCCAGGGGCCGCCGAGTTGTACTGCCATTGGCATACCTTGCGCGCTCAGGCCGGTGGGGATGGTTATGGTGGGCAGGCCGGCGGCGGTCCAGGGCACCTGGAATGCGGCGTCGCCGGTGGTGTTGAGGTCTGGGGGGGCGGGGGCCGGTGTGGTTGGCGTCATTATGACGTCGGCGCGGGCGGTCAGGTTGTTGAAGTCGGTTTGGAATTGGCGGCGGAGGCGCTGGGCTTGCAGGTAGGCGGCGGTGGGCATAATCAGGCCCATCTCGATGCCGGCGCGGATTCGGGGGGCGTAGTCGGCGGCGCGGATGCGGTGATTGGCCTGGTGGAATGCGGCGCACTCTACGTTCATCACGATGCGCTGGAGGCTGTGCACCCGGGCGAAACTGTCGGGCAGCGGCAGCTCTACGATTTCGGCGCCGGCGGCGGCCAGTTGACTGGCTACCGACTCGGTGTGGGCCCAGATCTCCGGCGTAGCGTAGTCCTGATAGTACTGGCGCACCAGGCCGATGCGCGGGGGGCGGTCGTGCTCGGCCAGCTGCGCGGCGAAGTCGGGTACGGGGTGTTGCAGGCTGCCGGGGTCGTTGTCGTCGGAGCCGCTCAGTACGGATAGCAGCCGGGCGGCGTCGGCGACGGTGCGGGTGAGGATGCCGACGTGGTCAAGCGACCAGCTGACGGGGACGACACCATAGCGGCTGATGCGGCCGTAGGTGGGTTTGAGGCCGACGATGCCGTTGTAGGCGGCGGGGCGGCAGGTGGAGCCGCCGGTTTGGGAGCCGAGGGCGGCGGGAACCATGCGGGCAGCCACCGCCGCCGACGAGCCGCTGCTGGAACCGCCAGGGGTGTGCGCCGGGTTCCAGGGGTTGCGCGTGGGCGAGGGGTCGGAGGTGGCAAACTCGGTGGTGACCGCCTTGCCGAGGATGATGCCGCCGGCCGCTTTGATTTTGGCAACCGAGGCGGCGTCAAAGTCCGGTACGAAGTCGGCGTACACTTTGGAACCGCAGGCGGTGAGCATACCGGCGGTGTAAAAGATGTCTTTGAGGCCAACGGGGACGCCGTGGAGGGGGCCGAGGGGTTCGCCGCTGTGGACGGCGGATTCACGCTGCCGGGCCGTTGACAGGACGGCATCCCGGTCGATGGTGACCCAGGCGCGCAAGTCGGCGTCCAGCGCGTCAATGCGGGACAGCAGGGACTCGGCCAGGGCAACCGGGGAAAGGGCGCCGGCGCGAATCTGCGCGGCGGCTGCGGACAGCGTTAGCTCGTAGAGTTCGGGCATCGTTAAACCTCGTTTGACGGTGAGAGGAGACGAATGGGCCTAGCGCAGCGGCTCCAGGTCGGGGTGTACGTCGGCGCGGTTGACGTCGGAAACCTGCTCGGCCGCCGCCCGCAGGAATGATTCCAGTTCGGCGGCGCGGGCTGCGCCGAACTGGGCGACGGCGCGCCGGCGCAGCTCATCGTAAATTTGGGTAAGGCTATTGCTATCATTCATGCTGCTGGCACCTCGCAAATTGCCGCTATTCCGGCGTGAAAAAAAGCGCCAGCCACGCACAGCGGCCGGCGCTAAAATGTGGGGGCCGTTCAGGCGCTTACCCTTCTTTCAGGGCGGGTATTACCTTGGTGCCGAGCAGCTCTACGGAGCGCATTACGTCCTGGTGGGGCATATGGCCTTCGTTGCCGTAAATCAGGATGTAGCCGGGTTCCAGGTCGCGGCGGATGTGGCGGAGCTTTTCGGTTACCGTTTCCGGGCTGCCGACGATGATGTTGTAGGCGTCTTGCAGCTCCTCGTAGGACATCCGGCGGCCCATGGTGCCGGTGCCAATCAGGGGGCGGGACATCTTGATGCGCAGGGCCTCGCGGGACTGGTAGCCGGGCGGGTCGTTGAACTCGACGGGGCCACGGTTGCGGTGGTTCTCCGTCCACAGGAAAGTGCGGCCAATCTCCTGCGCTTTCTCGTCGGTGTCGGCGACCAGGCAGCGGATGAGGTAGCCGAAGTGCTCCGGGCCGGCCTGGTAACCTTCCGCGGCGGCGGTTTCGTGGTAGATGCCTTTCAGCTGCTTGGTGAGGTCGAGCAGGGAGCCGAGGTTCATGTAGGGGTAGCGGTGTTTGGCGGCCCAGATTACGGATTCGGGGCTGCCGGTGCCGGGGAACCAGACCGGGGGATGGGGCTTCTGGATGGGGACGACCCAGGGGTTGACCATGCGATGGGGCCAGTATTCGCCGTCCCAGCGGAAGGGGCCGGGTTCCGTCCAGCACTTGACGATGAGGTCGTGGGCCTCCTCAAAGCGGGGGCGGTTCTCGGTGGGGGGATAGCCGGCGTGGAGGGTTTCCACGGCGGTGCCGCGCACGAAACCGGAGATGATGCGCCCGCCGCTGATGCAGTCGAGCATGGCAATCTCCTCGGCCATTTTCACGGGGTCGTTGACGGCGATGACGTTGCCCAGCATGGCGATTTTGGCCTTTTTGGTGCGCTGGGTGATGACGGCGGCGTCAACGTTGACCGACGGCTTCATGCACCAGTAGGAACTGTGATGCTCGTTGGACATGATGCCGTCAAAGCCCACTTCGTCGGCCAGCTGGTACTGGTCGTGGTAGTTGGAGTAGAGGGTGTGGGCCTTCTCCGGGTCAAAGTAAGTGTTGGGGAAGTGCATCCGGCCCGATTCGTAAGGGGCCAGGTCGTCTTCGGTGACGTGGCCGTAGGGCTGTTCCGAGAACCAGAATACTTCGAGGTCGTGCGCCATAATGGTTTGCTCCTTCTCGTTGGCGTGCGTGGGCCGGTGGCGTCGTTGCGCGGCGGCGGGCCGGCGGGTTTGCGGGCGGCGGGCGTTCGGTTCGGGGATTCGGCCCGTCAGAATCAGAAGCTGTTGCTGTTGAGGAAGCCGGTTACGGCGGAAACGAACTCGCCGCGCTTTTCGATGGCCGGAGAATGGCCGCAGTTATCAATGATATAGAGCTGGCTGCCGTTGATGGCCTGCTGGAACAGGTGGCCGCACTCGACGGGGATGATGGCGTCCTCGCGGCCCCAGACGATTAGGGTGGGCGAGTTGACGCGGGCCAGGTAGTGGGGCAGGCTGGGGTTGTGCAGGTAGGGGCGCCAGCAGAGCTGGGACGCGGTGATGGCGTTGGAGTGCACGACCAGCTGCTCCTCCGGCGACAGTTCCCGCGTGTAGTTTGCGTAGTTCTCAACCTGGCTGGGGTCGTGGAAACGCTGCTGCAACCGGGTGTCGGCGGAGACCATAAAGATTTCCGCAATCTCGCCGTCGCGGGGCTTGATGCCGGCAGCGTCAATCAGAATCAGGGCGTCAATGTTGTGGTCGTCCATAGCGGCCATCTCAGCGGACACCCACCCGCCCATGGAGGAGCCCATCAGCACGATGTCCTGCAAGCCCAGGGCCGCGATGAACATATGGTTGAAGTGGGCCACGTCGGCGATGGTCTTGACCCAGCCGGGGGCCTCGGTGCCGTTGAAACCGGGCTGGCTGGGGACGTACACGGTGTACTCGGCGGCCAGGTCCTCGTGATACGGCTGCCAGCCGGAGGAACCGCCGGCGCCGTGGAAGAACACCAGGGGCGGGCCGCTGCCGCCGGAGTACATCTCAACGGCAGTGCCATTAACATTCACGGTAGTTCTTGAACCGCTCAGTGCTGTTGTCATGCTTTCGTTCCTGTCAATATTGGGTTGGCATTATTCTGTTACAGGGGTAGTCGGATGTCAAGGCAAGCGTGTCATCGCAGCATCCATACCGTGCCCGCATTTTCCCGACGCCGCAATTCCCGGCGAAAGTTGGCACGCGCGAGGTGTTACACTGTATTGCGCTGTACGATGCAAGCAGATATGCTCACGCAACGCCCACTGCCCCAATAAAGCGCTGTTTTACCGATATGGACGCCCCAATCCCCAGCCACCACCATACCCGCAACCCGGCCCGGCACTCCCGCCGGCGGCCGGCGATTTTAGCGTCGGCGCTGGTTGCGTTGTTGGCGTTGGCCGTAATCGGCTGCGCCAATCCGGCGGCGCAGCCGGCGACTGTCAGCTACGAATCTACCGTGCAGGCTCTAATCCCCAGCATCGCGCCCACCGCCAGCCCGGACGCCGCCGCCGTCGCAACCGAGCCGCCGGCGCCTACTGCTGCGCTCCAACCTGCCGCTACGCTCCGGCCCACCTACACCCCCCGGCCGCTGCCTACCCGCGCGGTTGAGGGCGAGCGCCAGCCGGCGCCGCTGTTTCAGGCGGTTTTGCTGGATGGGGGGGAGTTTGACTTGGCGGATACTTTGGGGACGCCTACGCTGGTGGTGTTTTGGGCGCCCTGGTGACCGCACTGCCAGCGGGAGTTGCCCGCTGTCCAGTCGCTTTACGCCGACGAGTTGGAGGCTGCCGGCATTAATGTTGTTGGCGTGTCGCAGTTTAACACTACGGAGGCCGACACCAGCGCTTTTGTCGCGGGCAACGGGCTGTCGTTCCCTAACATATATGACGAACAGGCGCTGCTGGCCTCGGCCTACGGCGTGAGCGGCGTTCCTAGCTACGCGTTTCTGGATCGGGACGGCTTTATCGCTCATACCAGCTCCGGGGCCAGAGGGGTTTTGCTAATCCAGTCGCTCCTGAACGAGTTGCAGGACGAATAGCGTCTGCCGTCCATCTGATTACCCGCTTTCTGATTACCCGTTCTGCCCATGCGACTGTACGACGACCTGGCCGATCTGTGGCCAATTATCAGCCCGCCTGAGGAGTATATTCCCGATGCTTTTCTCTGGCGGAACGTGATTCTGGAGCGGCTGGAACCGGCGTGTTTCAGCGACGGACGGCGCCCCCGGCTGCTGGAATTGGGCTGCGGGGGCGGTCATTTGCTGTCCCATCTGACGGCGCATTTTGATGCCGAGGCGGTGGATTTATCGCCCCGTATGCTGGAACTTTCCCGCAACCTGAACCCCACTACGGTGCATCATCTGGGCGATATGCGCACGATACGGCTTGACCGGCGTTTTGACGTGGTTGCTATCTACGATGCCGTCAACTATATGCTGGACGAAGCCGACCTGCGCGCGGCGATTGCTACCGCCGTCCATCATCTCAACCCCGGCGGCCTGCTGCTGCTGGCCCCCGACTGCCTGCGGGATTCTTTCCGCGGGCCGCGCGTCATCGACTGGACCCGGCACGACCGCCAGCGCGACGTTACGTTTATTGAGTACACCGCCGACCCCAACCCGGCGGACACTACCATTGAGTCGGTGTTCCTGTTTATCATCAACCGGGACGGCGAGATAACCGTTGAGCAAGACCGGCACACCAGCGGCCTGTTCCCCAAGTCAACTTGGCTGACGCTGCTGGAGGCCGCCGGGTTTGACGCCGAATATCTGGAGACGGAGGGCTACGACGGCGAGATTGGCGGCCATCTGTTTGTGGGCACCCGGCGCGCCGGCCCTTGACCGCTATTCGTCGTCCAGCCCCGGCACCGGGAACTTGTTGCCCAGCTGCTGCACTTCGTCGCTAACCGCGGTCAGCGCCGCAGCATCGCCGATACCGGACAGCGTGCGCACGATGAGGCGGGCTACCTGCCGGGTGTCGTCCTCGCCCATGCCCCGGCTGGTTATCGCCGGCGTCCCCAGCCGCAGGCCGGAGGCGGTGCGCGGCGGCAGTTGGTCGTAGGGGATGGCGTTCTTGTTGGCCACGATGCCCACCGACTCCATCGCCCGCTCCGCCTGGCGGCCGGTGATGCCCAGCGGGGTCAGGTCAACCAGCATCAAATGATTGTCCGTGCCGCCGGCAACCAGCCGCACGCCGGCCTCGGACAATTCCTGCGCCATCACCTGCGCGTTGGCCACCACCTGGTGGGCATAGCGGGAGAAATCCGGTTGCAGCGCCTCACCGAAACAGACCGCTTTGGCGGCGATGATGTGCATGAACGGGCCGCCCTGCATATAAGGAAAGACGGCAAAGTCAATCTTGCGTCCCAAATCCCCGTCAGCCAGAATCATCCCGCCCCGTGGGCCGCGCAGGGTTTTTTGCGTGGTTGACGTTACAATCTGCGCGTGGGGAAAGGGCGAAGGATGCGCGCCGCCGGCGATGAGGCCGGAGATGTGCGCCATGTCCACCATCAGCAGCGCGCCCACCCCGTCGGCGATGGCGCGAAAACGCGGGAAGTCCAGCGTGCGGGAGTAGCTGCTGCATCCGGCGACAATCAGCTTGGGGCGATGCTCGCCGGCCAGCCGCTCCACCGCATCGTAGTCAATGGTCTCGGTATCCCGGTCAACGCCGTAAGCCACGAAGTTGTACAGATTGCCGGAGAAGTTGACGCCGGCGCCGTGGGTCAGATGGCCGCCCATGTCCAGCTGCATCCCCAGCACCGTGTCGCCCGGCTCCAGCACGGCGAAGTAGGCGCCCATGTTGGCCTGCGCGCCGCTGTGGGCCTGCACGTTGGCGTGTTCGGCGCCGAACAGCGCTTTGGCCCGGTCAATGGCCAGCGTTTCCACCACGTCCACGTACTCGCAGCCGCCGTAGTAGCGCCGCCCGGGGTAGCCCTCGGCGTACTTATTCCCCATCAGCTGCGCCTGCGCCTCAACAACCGCCTTGCTCGCATAGTTCTCCGAGGCGATAAGGACGATAGAGTTGCGCTGGCGGCGATGTTCGCTGGCGATGGCGTCGGCAACGGCGGGGTCAATACGCTCCAAAACGGTAGCCATAATTCAGAAGTCTCCTGGGATTGGACAGATGGGATTGGACAGAACGAATCCGGCGGCGCGCGGCCCACCGGCGCATCCATAATAACAAATCAAAAGCCCCGGCGTCGGGCAGAGACCCGGCGGCCGGCGGTGGGCGGCCGGCGCGGTTACTCGTTCCGATGGGCCGCGGCCCGCACCGACGCCAGGATGCGCCCGTAGGCGTTGCACCGGCACAGGTTGCCCGACAGCGCCTCGCGAATCTCCGCATCGGTAGGCGATGGGTTGGATGACAGCAAGGCGTAAGACGCCATCACAAACCCCGGCGTGCAGAAACCGCACTGCCCGCCATCTTCATCGAGAAACGCCTGCTGCACCCCGGACAGCCGCCCGCCGGACGCCAGACCCTCAATAGTCAACACAGAGGCGCCGTCAATGCGCGCGGCCAGCACCTGGCAGGCGTTGAACGGCTTGCCGTCCAGCAAAACGGTGCAAGAGCCGCACTCGCCCCGGTCGCAGCCCCGCTTGGAGCCGGTCAGCCCCAGCGCGTCCCGCAGCACGTCCAGCAGCGACCAGTGGTGCGCCGCCTCCAGAGTACGCGCCACGCCGTTGACCGTAAAAGTGATGGCAACAGTAGGCAAATCCGTCATAACACCAGTATCCTACCCCAGCCCAACCACGCCGGCAACCCGCCGCAACCGCCGGCAGTGACCGCCGCAGCATTGACGATTAGGCAGCCCGTCATTATATTGCTTACCACACCACACCGCTGGAGAACCGTAATGGCAGGCACCAAAATTGAATGGGGAACCAACCGGGAGAAACCGGAAGGCGTCAAAATCCAGCTCACCTACGTCGGCCCCGGAATGATGTACGACGAGCGGTTCGTAAAGTTCAACATCGGCGACCAAATCTACGGAGGCTGGATGCCGGATTACTCGGTCAACGAAACCGAGAAATGGCTCAAGGCACTCATCGTCGCCGATTTCGACGACGGTCGCTGGCTGCTTCAAATTCCTCACGAAACCCTGTCGTCGGGGCATAACATTTTCGTTCCCAAAGAACACCAGGATGCGATACTCAAGGGCTGGTGGTAATGATTTACAGCAACCTGGACATCAGGGATGCTCTGGCATCCGGGAAATTAGTCATCGACCCCCAGCCTACGCGTGATATGTTTTCCACGTCAGCGGTAGATTTGCTGTTAGACGACAAGTTCACGATTTACGCCCCGGTTGAGGGCACTGAAACCTCCGTTATGGTTGGAACCGCAGATCCGGAGGAGGCAACCCAACGATACGGGCGAACAGTCACCCTGCGGACTGGTGAATATCTGGAGTTAAGGCCCCACCATTTCGCCTTGGCTTTCACCCAGGAACGAGTTGCATTGCCTTTGGACTTAGCGGCGCGCGTTGAAGGTAAGAGTTCCCTGGCCCGGTGGGGTGTATCCATTCATCAATCCGCCCCAACAATACATGCCGGATTCGCCGGACAAATCCGGCTGGAAATCGCCAACGTCGGCAACTTTGTCTGCCGCTTAACCCCCGGTATCAAAATCTGCCAACTGATTATAGAGGAACTAAGAACCACTGCGGAAGTAGAACGACTATCGCAATTCCAGAACCAAAGAGCTTGATGAAGCATTATGACTAGCACTCCATCCCCATCTTTCTCCATCGTCGGCCGCAGCGTGCCCCGGCGGGAGTTGGCCGATAAGCTGACCGGCGTTGCCGATTACTCGGCTGACATTGCGCTGCCCGGCCTGCTGCACGGCGTTATCGTCCGCAGCCCGCATCCGCACGCCGACGTGCTTTCCGTTGACGTCGGGCCGGCCCTCGCTTTGCCCGGCGTGCGGGCGGCGCTAACGCCTGCTGATGCTCCCGCCGCGCGCCTGGCCCCGGACTTGCCGGTTCTGGACACGCGGGTTCGGTTCGCTGGCGATGAGGTGGCCGCCGTGGCAGCTGATGACCTGGACACCGCCCGCCGGGCCGCCGCTCTGGTGCGCGTGGAGTACGCTCCGCTGCCCTTTGTCACCGACCCGGTGGCAGCGCTGGAACCCGACGCCCCGGCCATCCATCCCGGCGGCAACCTGGCCATTCCCCAGCCCTTGTCCTTGCAACGCGGGGACATCGCCGCCGGGTTCGCTGACGCCGACATTGTGCTTGAGGAAACCTACGCTCTGCCCACTCACTCGGCTACGCCGCTGGAACCCCGCGCGGCGCTGGCGGCCTGGGAGGGGCAGCGGCTCACCGTCTGGAAATCCACGCGCGGCGTCCACGTGGACCGGGCGGCCCTGGCCCACGTCCTCGGCATTGACCCGGCGCTGGTACGGGTTATCGGCCCCTACATGGGCGGCGGCTACGGCAACAAGGATGAATCCCGCCTGGCGGTTCTGGCGGCTCTGCTGGCCCGGCGCGCTGGCCGTCCCGTGCGTATCGAGTACAGCCGGGAGGAGGAGTTCGTCGCCGGACGGACTCGCCACGGCGGGCGCATCAGGCTGCGTCTGGGCGTCCGCAGCAACGGCGACATTACCGCCATTCACGGCGACGCCATCATGGACTCCGGCGCCTATCAGGCGTCCGCCCCCGGCGTGGCCCGCCGCACCGGGCAGGGGATGCTTTACCTTTATAAGTGCCCCAACGTCCGGTTTGACGCGCGGCCGGCCACGACCAACAAGCCCGTGTCGGGCAGCTACCGGGCTTTGGGCGCGCCGCAAGGTCATTTTGCCCTGGAAACCCTCATCGACCGGGCCGCCGCCGCCGTCGGGATGGGCCCGCTGGAGTTTCGCCAGCGCAACCACGTGCCGCCGGAGGGACAGGACGGGCCCCGTCTCACGCCGCCCGACGAGATTGTGGACGGGCAGCCGGTGGAGGGCGGCATCCCTTTCTCCAGCAACGGGCTGGCCGAATGTTTGCGGCGGGGCGCGGCCGAGTTTGGCTGGCACGAATCATACCGGCGCGACGACCCGCAAAACCCGTTCCTCAAGCGGGGTCGGGGTATGAGCATGATGCTCTACCGGGGCGGCGTCGGTTCCGATTCGGCGGCCCGCCTGTCCATTAATGACGATGGTAAAGTGCAGCTGGTGAGCGGCTTGATTGACGTCGGCGAGGGCGCGGTAACGGTGCTGGCCCAGATGGCCGCCGAGGCCCTGTCCGTAGGCTACGACGACATCCTGCCCCGGTTCGCCGACACCGACAGCACGCCCGATGCTCCGATAACCGCCGGTTCAACGGCCACTTTCTCCACCGGCACGGCGGTGCTGCAAGCGGCGGCCGCGCTGCGGGAACGCATCCTTGACGCAGCGACTAATCATCTGGCAGCGCCCCGAGACGCATTGAGCATCGCCGACGGCGCCGTGTTCGTAGCCGGCGATGCCCAGCGTAGAGTATCCTTTGCCCGGCTGGCCCAAGATGCCGGCTCCGCGTCGCTAACCGCCGAGGCAACCGTAACGCCGGGCAGCCCTGATTACATCGTCAACTCGTTCGGGGCGCATTTCTGCGCGGTTGAGGTGGACACTGCCACCGGCCGGGTTCGCATCGCCCGCTACGTCGCCGCCCACGACTCCGGGCGCATCATCAACCCGCGCACCGCGCTGAATCAGGTTGAGGGCGCCATCTCCCAGATGCTGGGGTTTGCCCTCAGCGAGGAGCTGGTAACCGACACCCCCACCGGCGTAACGCTCAACGGCAGCTACCTGGAGCATAAAAGCCCCACCATACAGGACTACCCCGACATCCGCGTCATCTTTGCCGACGTCATTGACCCGGTAGGGCCAATGGGCGCAAAGGCGTTGGGCGAAGTGCCCTCGGTGGGCGTGGCGCCGGCCATTGCCAACGCCCTGTATGATGCCATCGGCATCCGATTCGTCGGCCTTCCAATAACACCCGACCAGATTCTCAACGCCCTGGCCCAACAGTCAGGTAGCAGCGTGACCACATGACTTTCCGCTTACTCCGTCCCACATCCCTGGCTGAAGCGAGTACGTTGCTGGCGTCGGACGGCGGCGCAGCGGCGGCCATCGCCGGCGGCACCGATTTGCTGTCCGAAATCCGCAACGGCACCGCCGCGCCGGATACGCTGGTTGCGCTGGACAGCATAGCCGACGGCGCACTGCACGGCATCAGCGATACGGCTGACGGCGGCCGGCGCATCGGCGCGCTTACTACCATCGCCGACATCGCCGCCGATGCTGCCATCCGGACGCGTTACGCTGCGTTGGCACAGGCCGCCGCCGGGCTGGCCACGCCGCAGGTTCGCAACCTGGGCACCCTGGGCGGCAACCTCAACCAGCGCCCCCGCTGCTGGTACTACCGCCATCCGCTAACCGTCTGCCTCAAGCGGGGCGGCGACCGCTGCTACGCCGTCCCCGGAGTCGGCAAGTACCTCTGCATAACCGGCGGCGACCGCTGTTTCATCGTGCATCCGTCGGATACCGCCGTAGCCCTGGCCGCCCTGGGCGCATCGGTTGACATCGCCACCGCCGGCGGCATCCGCACCGTGCCCATCGCAGATTACTTCACCGGCCCGGACGTTGACCTGATGCGGGAGAACATCCTGCAACCCGGCGAACTGCTCACCGCCGTAACGCTGCCCCCTCCGTCGGATGGCCAGCGGAGTATCTACCTGAAAGCCCGCGAGCGCGAATCCGGCGACTTTGCCCTGGTCAGCGTAGCCGCCGCGCTAACCCTCGCCGGCGCAACCGTGCAGCAAGCATCAATAGTCCTGGGCGGCGTCGCCCCCATACCCTACCGGGCCGCCGCCACCGAAGCCTACCTCCACAACCGCCGCGTCAGCCAAATATCGGCAGAGCAGGCCGGCGCCCAAGCCATACCCAACCCCCGCCCCCTGCCCGACAACGCCTACAAAGCGCCAATGGCCGCCAACCTGGTAAATCGCGCCGTGGGAACCCTGCTGGCCGCCGCCCCACCTTAATTGTCATTAGCCGGCGCCGGCCAGCATCAATCATGGGCTACAGCGGCGGCCAGTGCAGATAAGGCCATCCGTAAATCTGAACAAACCACTCTCCCGCCAGCAAGTTCCGGGCGGTGGAGATGTAAGTAACCCAATCCGATTCAAGTTCAAGCGGCCCGAGAGCGTAGGGGCGTCTGCGCCGATTTAGATGGCCTGGTCATTCTACCATTCCCAAAGTCGGCTCAGTCAGCCCAGCTCAGCGGGTACACCTGGCATTCGTAGAGCATTGCGCCGGCTTGTTGCAGGGCGGCCCGGTTGGGCTCGCGCACGTCCAGCCGGCGGGGCAGGGTGATGGGGGAGAGGGTTTGCAGCAGGCGGCATTCTTTGACGAATCCGGCGATGGTGGCGGCTTCGCCGCCCAGGGCTGCGTAGTCCAGCTGCCCCTGGAATGGCCGCCACTGCTCGGTTAGGATGCCCGACGCTTTGACGTAGAGCCGGTGTATCTGCTGCTCGCGCACCCGCTGGAACCGCCGCTGCGATGTGCCGCCGGCGTGATGCCGTCCTTTGACGTAGCGGGTGTCGGTTTTGGATACCAGCAGGCGTTTGCCCTGATACACGCCAATGGCGTACCGCCCCAGCCGCAGCAACGCCACGCCAACGGTGTATTCCGACGCCAACAGCTCTTGGAGCGGCGCAGCGTCTATGCCGTCTGCGGAACCGCCGGAGCGCAGCGGCAGCGTGGGCAAAACGGCCAGTCCCGCGTTCCCGGCCCGGAACGCCGCCACGCCGGTTTTGGAACTCAACACTGGCGCGCCCGCCGTTTCCAGAGCGCTTTGCCAAAAGGATTCGCACTCATCGGATGCCGGCGCAACGGTTTCACCGGCGGCGGGCAGGGTTGACGGGATGTACCGGCTGGCCGTCTGGCCGGCGTCCGGGGCGGCCCGCTGCAACTCGTCCAGCGCGCGGAGTACCGTTGCGGCGGAAACAATCTGGCCGGCTCGGAACCGTCGTATCAGGCTGTCATCGGATGTGGGCATATCGGATGTGGGCATAGCTAATGATATACGATGCTTGCGATGTGCGATAATCTGCGGTCAATCCATAGATGGTCGAACGGGGCGAGCTGATGGTTTCACACGATATGCCGGCCGATGCCGGCAATGACGGCATCACGATAGCAGAACGGCAGACGCGGGCGTTGCGGCGGCTGGACGACGGCCACGCCGCTTTGCTCCAAGCGTTAGCGGATTTGGACGACGCCGAGGCGTTTCTCGGTTCGCGGTGGTCGGTTTGGGAGGTGATGCAGCACTTGCTCACCGAGAACTTTGTCGAGGCCCTGGAGGAGATTGCCGCCGGCCAGCGGGAGATGCTGCCCGCTTTTGACGCGCGGGCCAGCCGGGTCGCCGCCGACACCGCCCGGCTGGAGGCCAACTACCAGCGGTTTCGCAAACTGATTGCCGGCCTGTCGGAGGCACAGCTGAGCCGCCCGGCAACGCCGCCCAATCCGGAGAATAACTTTCCCAGTCTGTCGCTGCTGGAGCTTATCGAGCGCGTGGCCGGGCATGAGGGCAATCACGCCCGGCAGGTGTCGGAAACCCGCAAGTTCGTGGCGGCGTTTAGCTCCGCGCAGCGCGCCGTAACCGTCGCCGGGCTGGGCACCGGCGGCCCGGCCCAAGTCCCGGCGCAAACCCGCGAACTGCTGGCCAACGCCGACTACGTAGCCGGTTCGGATGATGCCCTGGCGCTGGCCCGTCTCTGGCTGCGCGGCGTGGAGCTGCCGCTGCGCGACGACAACCTCAATGAGCTGGCGAACCGGCTGGGCCGGGACGCCCGCGCCGGGCTGTGGTCAATGGTGGTTACGCTGGGCAATCCGGCCGAATCCGCGCCCAATTTGCTGCATCGCTTGCAAGAGGAGGCCGCCGCCGTGTCAATCGTATCCGCTCCGGGGTTCTACCAAGCGGCGTTGGCCGCGGCGGGCGTATCGCCGCTGGACGCCGTCTGCACGTCGGCCGGACGTATCTCCGACGGGAGTACGGATGGGGTGCTTGCCGACCTGTCCGGCCGGCGCGCGGTGGTGGTATTGGGGGCCGACAGCGCCGGCGATTGGACGGACATCGGGGGCGCGCTGGCCGCTGCTGGCGTGGCATCCGCAGCCGCCGTCCGGCTGGTTATCGGGATGGCAAATGCGCCGCAAACGCTGGAAACTACGCTCTCCAATCTGGCGGCCGGCAGTCTGGGCCAAGTTCCGGCGTCGGTTGATTCCGCCCTGATACTGCAACCGTTGGCGGCCTGACATCGGGTATGATACATTGCCGCACGACTGGCCGTCTGAACGTATCCCCACATCCCATCCTCCAATGTCATTCTGAGCGCAGCGAAGAATCTCGATGACGTAGCGTACACTTTGGGGGAAACGCCGTTGCTACGCTTTCGAGATTCTTCGCTGCGCTCAGAATGACAGTAGGGGATAAAATGGCGATAGCAAAAGGGCGTTTCGCAATCTTTGTATGAGCGATTACCGATGGAGGATTTACAATGGCTGAGCAGATTGGATTTGTGGGGCTGGGGATTATGGGCAAGCCGATGGCCCGGAACTTGATGGCGGCCGGCTATGCGCTGACCGTGTACGACATTGTGGGCGAGCCGGTGGAGGAGCTGGCGACGGAGGGCGCAGCGGCGGCCTCATCGCCCCGGGGCGCTGCCGACGGCAACGCCAAGACGATTACGATGCTGCCCGATTCGGCAGACTCGGAGCGGGCGATTCTGGGGCCGGATGGCGTGCTGGAGGGCGCGGCGCCGGGTTCGGTGATAATTGACATGAGCAGCATCGCGCCGTCAATGTCGCAAAAGATTGGCGCCGCCTGCTCCGACAAGGGCGTTGAGTTTCTGGACGCTCCGGTGAGCGGCGGCGAACCCGGCGCCATCGCCGGCACGCTGGCAATTATGGTGGGCGGCAAGCAGTCGGTGTTTGACGCCTGCGCGCCGCTGCTGCAAGTCGTGGGCGGCAACGTGGTGCTTACCGGCGACGTGGGCGCCGGCAACATCACCAAGCTGGCCAATCAGATTATCGTCGCCGCCAACATTGAGGCGCTGAGCGAGGCGCTGGTGCTGGCGCAAAAGGCCGGCGTGGACCCGGAGCGGGTGTTCAACGCCATTCGCGGCGGGCTGGCCGGCAGCGCCGTCATGGAGGCCAAAGGCCCGATGATGCTGAACCGCAACTTCCAGGCCGGTTTCCGCATCCGCCTGCATCAGAAAGACCTGCGCAACGTGCTGCAAACGGCCGGCGAGCTCAGCGTGCCGCTGCCCGTAACGGCCCTGGTGCAGCAGATGCTCGGTTCGCTGGTCAACGACGGCGAGCAGGAATCCGACCATGCCGCCATACTGCACTTCGTCGAAAAGCTGGCCGGCGTTGAGGTGCAGCGCGGCGGCTAGTGCGGCGGCGTCAAGCGGATTAGTTTAGTCCGGAAAGCGGCTGCGGCTCCATTCCAGGGCGGCGCGCAGCCCGCTTTCGGCCCGCACCCGGCTGAACTCGGCCTGCTCCGGCGTTTCGGCGGTGTCAAACTGCGTCATCAGCTCCAGGTTGTGCTGGAGGGCGGCGATAAACCCCGCCGACTCCAGCGCCCGGTTGACGGCAAGTTTGGTGGTCTTGATGCCGATGGCGGGGATGTTGCGCATCTTGACGGCCACCCGCTCACACTCGGCCAGCAGCGCATCGTGGGCCACCACGCGGTTGACCATGCCGATGCGGGCCGCCTCGTGGGCGTCAATGATGTCGCCGGTCAGCATCATCTCTTTGGCCATCGCCAGGTTGACCGAGTAGGGCGTCATCAGGAACGGCGCGCCGTAGCCCAGCCGTATCTCCGGTTCGCCCAGCATCGCCCGCTCCGAGGCGATTTTGACGTCGCAGACCTGCACCAGTTCGCAGGCGCCGCCCAGCGCGTAGCCGTTCACCGCCGCAATGACGGGCTTGCTGAGGTTCCACACCATCAGGAACGTGTCAATGCTGGCCTTGAGGCGGGAGCGCCGGCCGTCCACTGATAACGGCGCCCCGGTTGCGCTCTCGGCGGCCTCCGATTCAATGTCAAAGCCGGCTGAAAAGGCCCGGCCGGCGCCGGTGAGGATGACAACCCGCACGTCCGGGTTAGCCTCAATGCCGTCCAGGGCCTCGCGGAACTCGGCCATCAGCGTCTGGCTGAGGGCGTTCAGCTTGTCCGGGCGGTTCAGGGTCAAGTACCCGATGCCGTCCCGTTCCTCGTACAGCAGCGTTTCAAATGGCATGGCGCAAACTCACTAACCCGACGGCGTTTTGCAAATCAGGGGCCGGTTATCTCGACCGACTGGATAACTACCGGACTGACCGGGGTTGAGCCCTCGCCGCCGGTCTGCGTGGGCGCGGTAGCGATGGCGTCGATGGTTTCCACCCCCGAAACCGTCTGGCCGAATATGGTGTAATCGGGCGGCAGCGGGTAATCGGCGTGCATCAAAAAGAACTGGCTGCCGTTGGTATCCCGCCCCGCGTTGGCCATCGCAATCACGCCCCGGCTGTACGGACGCTGCACCGGCTCGTTGGCAAAGCGGTAGCCGGGGCCGCCGGCGCCGGTGCCGGTAGGATCGCCCCCCTGTATCATAAAGCCCGGTATCGTGCGATGGAAAATCACGTTGTCGTAAAACCCCTCGCGGGCCAGAAAGACAAAGTTGTTCACCGTTACCGGCGCATCGGATGTGAACAGTTCCACCGTCAGCGACCCGGCCGACGTGTTGATAATCGCCTGATAGGGCGACGTAGTGTCAATCGTTTGCGGCGGCGGCTGGCCCCACTGCTTGATTGACCGGCCGCCCGCCACCAGCACTTCGGGCGTGAGCGGATTGTCCGGCATCGCCGGCGCCGCCGCGGTTGGCTCGGACGACATCGCAGCGGCATCCGCAACGGTGGTGGGCGCATCCGCAGCGGCCGACGTGGCGGCCGCCGGCGTCGGATTAGCCGGGGCATCCGAACCCCCAAGGGCCGGGTTCTCCAGCAGGGCGCAGCCGGTGGCCAGCAGCGCCAGCAGCGCGGCGGTCAGGGTGAGAGGCAAAAGTTTATTCAGCATGGGATTTCTTTCAGCACAGTCCGTTCAGCAAGGGTTAGTAGGGTCGGGTAATTTTGGCAATCTCTTTCAGCGCGTCCAGGCTGAAATCGGGCGACTGGCAGAGGCCGATAGTCTGCTGCTCGTAGTCGGCGATGGTGCTGACCATATCGGGAATACGGTCGGCCAGCTCAAAGGGAATGTTGGTAACGCCGTGCTTGTCGCCGTGCAGCAAATCGCCGGTGCGGACGGTCAGCCCGCCCACCTCCACCGGAATGCCCAGGTCAACCATATGCACGTAGGCGTGGGAAACGGACACCGCTTTGGCAAAGAACTGGAACCCCAGCGCACGCACCTCGTCCAAATCGCGCACGGTGCCATCGGTAGCCACCGCCACCGAGCCCAGGGCCTTGTGGATATTAGACTGCACCTCGCCCCAATAAGCCCCCAGCGGCGGGTTGTCAACGTCGTGCAGCACAATAAACCGGGGTTCCGGCACCGACGCAATCAAATCCCACCAATCCTCCCGCGCCACACTATGCCCCTCCGGCCGATTCGCCGAGATGACGCCCGTGACGGCATAACCGACGACCGGCTTGAAATCCTGAAAAACGGCCTTGATTTCGGGGAGCATAAAGCCGGCGTTCTTAGGCCGGAAATTGAACCCCTCAATGGCGTTGCAAATGCTGGGAGAATCAATCTGAGCCAGCGCACTAAGCGTTGCCTCACTAACGGTTTGATACAAAGCCGGGCCTCCTGGGATAGGTATAAGCGACAGTTCGTTGAGATGGCGTAGCAAACGCCAGCATCAAACCGGCACGCCATTGAGCATACCATACGCCGCACCGCCGCAAAAGATGACTGCCGGGCCAGTTGCGACTACCTCATTGCGCTCAAATCCGGTTCTAGCCCCGTCAACAACCGGGCCCTCGTTGCGTGCCGGCATCTATGCAGCGTCCCCTATGCCGGGCCTATACTGGCCGGCAACTCTCATTCTTGATGGCAGCATAGAGATGATGACCACGCAATCTACCGCTCTTTATTACACCGGCCTTGCCCCCGGCGTTCCGCTGGCCCGCGAGCCTTTTGCCCGCGCCCGTCAGTTGCGGCTCCAGCTGCGTTACCACGCTGACCGTTATTACAACGATGATGCGCCGGTAATTGGCGATGGGCAGTACGACACGCTGTTGCAGGAATTGCGGCGGCTGGAGGATGCTTACCCCGGCTGCCGCAATCCTGATTCGCCTACTCAGCGCATTGCCGGCGAACCATCCGACGGATTTACCCAGGTTGAGCATCCTCATCCCATGTTCAGCCTGGGCAACGCTTTTGACCGCGCCGGACTGGAGGCGTGGCATCGCCGGGTCACCGACCTGCTGGACGGCCAGTCGTTCCGGATGGTGGCCGAGCTCAAGATTGACGGCCTGGCGGTGCGGCTGGCCTATCGCAGCGGGCGGCTGGCGCTGGGCGCGACGCGGGGCAACGGGCATACCGGCGAGGACGTCACCCGCAATCTCCGCACCGTCCGCAGCATCCCCCTCACGCTGTCCGGCCACCCGCCGGCCGACCTGGAAGTGCGCGGCGAAGTCTATCTGCCGCTGGACAGTTTCCGGCGGATGAACGAGGAACGGGAGCGCAGCGGCGCGCCGCTGTACGCCAACCCGCGCAACACCGGCGCCGGCACCATCCGCCAGCTTGACCCCAAAGTTACGCAGCGGCGCAATATGCAGATGTGGGCGTACAGCCTCAACGATACCGGCGCCGCGCCCCTGCCCGCCAGCCACTGGGCCGCCCTGGCCGTCCTGAAATCCTACGGGTTCCGCGTCAACCCGATGAACCGTATCCTTGACACCATAGATGAAGTCTGCGCTTTCTATAATGAGATGCTGGAACGGCGTCACGAGTGGAACTACGAGGCCGACGGGCTGGTTATCAAGGTGGACAGCATCGCCCAGCAAAACGCGCTGGGCGTGGCCGGACGGGAACCCCGCTGGGCCATCGCCTACAAGTTTCCCGCCGAACGCGCCACCACCCTTTTAAAGGACATCATCATCAGCGTGGGACGCACCGGCAGCCTCAACCCCCAGGCCATCCTGGAGCCGGTCGTCGTCAGCGGCGCCACCGTCCAGCACGCCTCCCTCCACAACGAGGAGGACATCCACCGCAAGGACATTCGCATCGGCGATACGGTAATAATTGAACGCGCCGGCGACGTCATCCCCCAAATCATCGGCCCGGTGGACGCGGACGCCCCCGGCCGGGAAAGGCCGCCCGTTTTCCGGATGCCGGACAACTGCCCGGAATGCAAAACCGCCATCGTCAAAGCGGACGACGACGCCATGCACCGCTGCCCCAACGCCGCCTGTCCGGCCCAGTTCTTTGAGTCGCTAAAGCACTTCGTCAGTCGCAACGCAATGGACATCGACGGCCTGGGCGAGCAATGGTGCCGCATCCTGATTGACCGCGAATTAGTCGCGGACGTATCCGACCTCTACGGGCTAACCGCCGTCCAGCTAACCGCGCTGGACCGGATGGGCGACCGCCTGGCCACGCGCATCCTCACCAACATTGAGGCCAGCAAGCAGCGCCCCCTGGCCCGCATCCTGTTCGCCCTGGGCATCCTCCACGTCGGCGCAGAGGTAGCCGAACTGCTGGCCGCCCGCTACGACAGCATCGACAAAATAGCCGCCGCCGGCATTGACGAACTCACCGAAATTGACGGCATCGGCCCCCGCATCGCCGAAAGCATCATCAACTACTTTGCCGCCGCAAGCAACCGGCACACCATCGACGGCCTGCGCCAGGCCGGGGTCAAACTGTGGCACGAACTGGCGCCGGTGGACGCATCCGCCCTGCCCTGGCAAGGCCAAACCTTTGTCATCACCGGCACCCTGGAGGGCATGACCCGACGCGAAGCCGAGGCCAAAGTAAAAGCGCTGGGCGCGGCAACGTCATCATCCGTTTCCCGCAAAACCAACTGGCTGGTAGCCGGCGCCTCCCCCGGCGCCAAACTAGCCACCGCCGAACGCCTCGGCGTGCCAGTCCTGGACGAACCCGGTCTGCTGGCAATGCTGGCCAAACCGGAAAAAGCCGGGGTGCAAGACGACGCAGAACCCGCAGCCGAGGATGGCCCAACGCCGGAAGTTACCCAAATTGGACTGCTCTAGGCAAGGGCAGCCCAGGCAAAATCCGCAACCTCACGTTACCCGCCACCAGCGATAAACAACATTCGCAGCAACCACAAAGAGCAGCAGGACGCCGCCGCCGCCGATAGCGGCAAAGCCATAGCCAAGCATAGTAAGGGCGTTCTGCGACTGCATTTCGCTGCCGTAAAACACCATGCCCACTACCAGCCCAATAAGGGACATAACGGCTAACAAAGCGATTCCCGCTATGATAACGATAAGGCGTCCCAACCCGTATCGCCTTGCTTGTTGCTGGTTGGTGTATTCAATTTCTTTGAGGGATAAGTCATGCTGAAGCTGGTCAGCATTTTGTGATAGTTCCAAAGTACGCAACGCAATCTCAGTCTGTATTGCGTTGCGTTCCCGTCCTTGGTCAAGCATCCCCGTCATGGCGGAAGCAATAGAGTTCAGGGCGTTTGCCGTCTCTCTCTCCGCACTATCGCCATTGGGCTTATCGGGCAGCGTGGCCATCAGCGGATAAGCCCCAGCGGATTTTTAGGGGATTTTTTCAGCTGGGGGATCGCCGGGATTTGCCCGGTTATCATGTCCGCGAGCAGCCACGGCTCAATCACTACAATGTCGTACCCCTTGCGGTAGCGCGCGTTGACCACTTTGTGAACCAGCCCCTCACCCTCCGGCAGCGCCTTGCGCCGTTGCGCCTCAGCGTAAGCTTCCAGAAAGGTTTTCGCTTCGGTATGGATGATTTGCATTGCGAACCGTCCCTGCCTTAATCGACGATAGCTCCCGGTTTAAAGGTAGCGTTGCCCTGCCTACCCTGTCAAACCGGAACGACCGGGGGAATGACGGCGGCCCGCCCCCTACCGTATCAGTCCGTACACTCGTTCCGGCTGCACCACCACTATCACGGCGTCCTGCTGCACCATTGCCCGGTCGTATTCCTCCCAGTCCGGGTGTTCGTTGTCGCCGCAGGCCATAAACGCATCGCGCAGTTTCACCCGCATCGCCTCGGCCTCGGTGTTGTGGTAGTCGGTGAGCGTGGCCGTGCCCTCTACTACTGCAAACTGCCGCCAGTCCTCGGCTACTGCCATCACGTTGCAGCGGGCGTTGCGCCGCAGGTTGCGAACCTTGTACGACGTACCCCGCACCGTCACGAATATCGGCGCCTCATCGCCGTCAAAAGGCGATGCCCCGCAAACCACGATGCTGCTCTGCCCGGTTCCGTCCTGCCGGAACGTCGTTATCACCCCCCGGTGATTCGTCTGAAAGAAACTCTTGACGTCGCTGAATTCCATGTTGCGCCTCCTCAATAATCAGTTGCTAAACTCGTAGATGCGGACACCGCCGGATGAGAATACCTCAGTAAGCCACCCGGCGTCCGTCCACCCCATCATACGCTGTTGAACTCCGCTGCCGTAGGTTGACTGCTCCCGTGGCCCGACAATCACCCAGCGCACGTCGTAGCGGGCCAGCAGGTTTCGCGCCGCTGCGCCGTCGTCGCTGCCGTAGATGGCGGCCACGTCATCGGCGCGCCCGGCAAACTCCCGGTCATCGCCCCGCCATTGCCGCTCGTGGCCCGGCCAGTTCAGTATCGTCGCCCGGCCCGTAGCCGACGCTATGCGTCCGTAGTCGGTGTAGTCATCGCCAACTGCCTCCACGATGCGCCCCGGCTCCTCTACCGTCGCCAGCCATCTGATGGCCTCGTATTCGCCCGGCGCGGCGACTTGCAGATACGCCAGGCCGGACAGCGTGTTGTCGTCCCAATTCTCGCCGGGCTGCCCCCAGCCGGTTCGCTCCACTATCGCCCCCGCCGGATAGTACGCCGACGCCAGCAGCAGCAGCGACGCCAGCGCCGCGTAGGCGATGCCAACGGCCCGCAGCAGCGCCCGCCGCAAGTCCGGCCGGCGGCGCGGCAGTGGCGCAGCGACAATATAATAGCTGCCCACCGCGCCGGCAATCCCCAGCAGCAGCCACGCCTGATAGTACACCTTGAAAACCGTGTTCATCCGGTTGCCAAACTGGTCGGCGATGTGAAACAGCTCCGCCCCCGCCAGCAGGTAAAACCCCGCCGCCGCCAGCAGCAGCGCAAACACCAGCCACTGATTGGGCCGCCGGGCCGCCAGCAATGCCAGCGCGCAGTATCCGGCCACGCCGCCCACCAGCGACAGCGGCGCCGCCAGCATCAGCCTCTTGATAACCACGCCGTCCACCAAATCAACGGCATCCGGAGCGATGGACAGACGCAGCCCAACGAACACCAGCCAGGCCAGAAACGGCGCCGCGCTGACCGCCAGCATCGTCACCGCCACGCCCCGCAGCCGCAGCGCCGGCCAGCCCACGTCGATGCAGACCCGCGCCACCAGCCCGGCCGCCAGCAGCGCCGGCACCCCCATCACCAGCAGAAAATGCACCGGACGCGTCGCCGGCCCCAACACCGGCAGGATGCCTCCCGCCTGGCTGTCAAAGGATAAATAGAACGGCTGATAGAGCACCAGTCCCGCCGCCGCCAGCCCGATTGCCAGCAGCCCCGCCCGCCCTGCCGCGCGCCCCAGCGCCGAACCCAGCGGCGCATCATCCGCAGCTGCCGCTCCGGTAGGCATTGTGAACCAGGCGAACCACCGGGCGATTGCCGCCAGTGCCACGATGCCGATATAGACGGGAAAATCCCAGGCGTTCACAAAGGCCAGCGCCCCCACCGCCAGCGCCAGCAGGCCGGATTCCCACGGACGCCGCCGTATCCAGTCCAGCCCCGGCGGTTCCGGCGCGACCAGCACCGCCAGCGCCAGCGCCAACGCCAGCATCAGGAACGGCAGCGCCGTCACGTGTGCGTGCAAGTCCCCCAGCAGAAAGCTGAAAAACGGCATCTCCGTGATGGTGTAGTCCAATGATGCGCCGTCCATTCCCAGCGTATCAATGACCCGCGAGCCGCGCCACCACCACCAGAAATCGCCGGGCAGCCAGCCGCTGGCCCCCGCCGGAGCGTCCAGCCCCTTGACGCCGATCCACTCCCACACCCCGGCGCCGCCCCATCCCCGCGCGTTAGCCAGCTCCAGCAGCCCGGTCAGATTGCCCAGCAAGCCGATTGCCGCCGCCGCCGCGCTGCCCACCAGGAGCGCCGGCCGCACCCGCGCGCCGGAGCTGCGGAGCAGGTTATACACCAGCCCCAGCAGCCCGGTAGCGAGCAGCGCCGGCACGGTTGCCATCGCCAGATTGTACGCCACGTCGCTGGCAACCCCGGTCAGCGTCGTCAGCATCGCGTAGCTGAAATGCCCGCCGTAGTAGTAGGCGATGCCATGCCCGGACAGCCAATGGTCCTCCGGAGGAAACCCGTCGGCCTGCACGATGGCGTTCAGGATGCCGAAGTCCATCGGCTTTTCCGTATGACTGATTGCCGGCGCCTCGCTCACCACCAGCGCCCAGAAAGCGAACATCGCCAGAAACGTAAGCTCGGCGACGACCACCACCGTCCAGCGCCGTCGGAAAAAGTCGGCCAGTTCCGCCCGCTGACGGTACGCCAGCCACCCCGAACCCGCCAGCAGCGCCGCCAGCACGATGGCGATGCCCGCCGGCGAGTTTGGCAAGACGCCAACGCTGCCCCCCAGCCACGTTGCCCACGCCAGCAGCAGCAGCCCCAGCGCGGCCGAAACCGTCCACCCCCGGTCCGCCAGCCGCCCCAGCGCCGGGTTGGCCAGCGGAAACGCCGCCAGCGCCAGCACCCGCAGCGCAATCAGCCAGACGAGGACATCCTGCACCATCTATACATCTAATAAACCGGCGAAAATTCAGGCCGCCGGCGCCAGCAGTGCGTCAACGAATTCGTCCGGGTCAAACGGCGCGATGTCGTCCAGCCCCTCGCCCGTGCCGATAAAGAGGATAGGCACGCCCAGCTCCCGCCGGATTGACAGCACGATGCCGCCCCGCGCCGTGCCGTCCAGCTTGGCGAGAAAGATGCCGGTGCAGCCCACCGCGCTGGTGAAAGCCTGCGCCTGCGTCAACCCGTTGTGTCCGGTCGTAGCATCCAGCGTCAGCAGCACCTGATGCGGCGCCGCCGCGTCCAGCCCGTTGATAACCCGCCGCACCTTGCGCAGCTCGTCCATCAGATTGTGCCGCGTGTGCAGCCGCCCGGCGGTGTCTACAATCAGGACGTCCGCGCCCCGGGCCCGGGCGGCCTGCCACGCATCGTAAGCCACCGCCCCAGGGTCGGCGCCGGGCTGATGACTGATTACATCCACGCCAACCCGTTCCCCCAGAATCTCCAGCTGCTCCTCGGCGGCGGCGCGAAAAGTATCGGCGGCGCCCAGCACCACCTTTTTACCGGCGCCGGTAAAATGATGCGCCAGCTTGGCGATGCTGGTCGTCTTGCCCACGCCATTGACCCCGCACATTAAAATGACGTAAGGCGGAGCGATACCGTCGTCATCCAGCCAGGCGTCAGCATCCGACTCCGCCGCCAGCTCCGCGGCCAGCAAATCCTTAAGCCGCCGGAACGCCCCGTCGCCATCAGAAACCCGCCCGGAGCGCACCTCCGCCCGCAGCTCGTCCAGCACCGTCAGAGTAGTAGCCACGCCCACGTCGGCCGAAACCAGCACCTCCTCAATCTCATCCCAAACCGAATCATCCAGGCTGGACGAGCTCAGCAAACTGCGAATCCGCCCAAACCAACCCTCCCGGCTGCGCTTAACGCCGGCATCAGTCTGCTTGCGGTTAACATCATCCCGATTGCGCTTAAAAAGAGAAAACATAGCCAACCCAGATTATCAGCCCCACCACCCCCACGCAACCACAACCCCCCTATCCAACCCCCCAATTCCGAACCCCCAATGTCATTCTGAGCGCCGCGCAAAATCCCGATGCCGTAGCAGCCCCTTGCCCCCAATGCTACACCGAGGGGGTCTGGGGGAAATCATTTCCCCCAGCGTCCCCCCTTACTCCCCCAGCGCACACCCTCCCGTCAAAATCCCCCGCCAATCCAAAAATCAGCGACGCCAACCTCTTGCAACCGCACACCAGTTCGTGTAGGATACATCTATCGGGCAAATCAACCAACCCCGCTACCAGCCGTTTCTCATATAGAGGGCGCACCTGGGAATCGGGGACACCGCTAGCACCATCGTCGGAGATTCAAGTCAAAACGGCCAGTCAGCAAAAAATCGCAATCGGCAAGGGTAGTCCCATCCCCGCTTACACGGCGTGGGCTGCCTCCGCAGGGTATCGAGCTTCAGCCCGCGTGCTGCCTCTCATTAGGGCAGGACACGTAAAATGAAGGTCCAAAATAGTTGCGTACCAACCTCCGGCCGTAGGGCTGACAACGACTTGAATCTCCGACACCAACACCAAACCAACCAAACCAACCGCCCGATACCGATAGCCCGATTACGACACCCGCCCGATACAGCCAACCCCAAACCCACTCCCCAAGGATGACCTATCATGACTTGACCAAACCACCTGAAACGAAACGCTGCCTCGCCTCGCGAACCCGCATCCTTGACAGCGGATAAAAGGCAAATGTAGCCTATGCCTACGGCAGACCCGACACAAAGCATCCGCCGTTACGCTAGGAGAACTTTATGGACGCCCCAACCGCCATTGCCATCGCCACCGTAGCCGGTGTCGGCATCACGCTGATCGTGCTACTGGTCAGAGGCACCTTTATGTTGGGCACCCTGTCCAACAACGTTAACAACCTGAATGTAAGGTTTGACGGACTGGACAAAAGGGTTGACGGAGTTGACGCGAAAGTTGACGCGCTGGACGATAAGGTTGACGCGAAAATTGACGCGCTGTCCGATAGGGTTGACGCGAAGTTTGATGCGATGGACAGGAAGTTTGACGCTATGGACATAAAGTTTGACGCGAAAATTGACGCGTTGGCCGATCGGGTTGACGCGAAGTTTGATGCGATGGACATAAAGTTTGACGCGAAAATTGACGCGCTGGCCGATCGGGTTGACTCGAAGTTTGACCGGATGGCCGACGATATGGCGGCGTTGCGCGCAGAGATCCAGCAAAGCAATCGGACGCTGGCGGCGCTGGCCAATCACGGCCACGACGCCGACGGGCGCATCGTATTTACCATCCCGCAGTAAGCCGGTGAGCGACATTGATAAGCGCCGGGCGTAAAAGTCCCTACGCCGGTTTGGAGAGCAGATGATGCCGCATTTCGCGCCGCCCCTGCTGCGCCCGAAAACCGGAAACAACGGCTTGCCAGCAGGCAGCGTTCCGTTTCAGTCGGTTTGGCTTAACAGCCCCCGGTTTTGGAAAAGCACCAGCAGATTGGCGGCGCCCATCCCCTACTCCAGCCAGGTTTCTAAATCGTAAAGCAATTCCATACTAACTGCCAACGCCCGCCCGCCTACCTCAGGCCGGAGTAGATATTTGACGGATTATGTACTAGAACGCGAACCGGGGCCACGGAATTGCAGGTAATTCGGGATGAAAACGGCGTAGCTCTGGGGTCGTTTGGCGGTTGGGAAAATGTGATTGACCAAGCCTGGCAGCAGAGTGCAATCCAGCCGACGCATCTGGAGAGCGACTGGGATGCAGCCATCGCCGCAGGCATCCGGATGGTCTATAGCCGGCCGGCGCCGCATCACTGGACGTCCACTTCTCCGCCGCCCCGATCAACGGCTGCATCAATGGGGCGTTCTTGATTATCGGCAACCGTCCGCTCAGCCGCCGCCTCAGTTCCGCAGGCCGACAGCGCCAACCCAATCAGCAAAACCAGCGCCATGCCAATCAAGGCCCGGTGCAAGTTGGCCGCCCTGGTGCGTGCAGTCATACTAACTAACCGGGCCATCCGCTGGCGCGAAATTGGCTAATCTCAGGCCAGCGGTATGACGGCGGTCAGGCTGGGTTGGCTGCCTATTACGCGGGTGGTGTGGCCTTGTCCGGTGGTGTCTTCGACCAGGCGGGCGTCGCCGGGGCCGTAGCGCATGGTGGTGCCGTCGCCCAGGCCAATCTCAATCTCGCCCCGCAGCGATATGATGTACTGCCGGCGCGGCGCCGGATGCCAGTCGATGAAATGTCCCGGCGGCCATTCGCGAAACGTGATGGACTGTGCGGCCTGCGCCTCCCCCAGCTCCGGATGGTCGGCCAGCGCGGTTTCCTCAATGTGGGATTGCCCGTCGTCGCCGGTAAAAAGTCGGTAAATAGCCATTGCCTCACCTGCCTTAGCGTCTAGTTTGCATCCGTGCTGCGGCCATAGTACCGCCGCCAGAGGACGGGGGCAAGACAACCGCCGGTCAATCCGCCCGGCGCGGAACGTAAATCCATCCCTCCAGTTGAGCATCGGCCAGTTCATCGGCATCGGGCCGCCGGAAACGCCCGGAGTCCAGCGCCCACGCTGCGGCGGCAACGGCGGCAACCACCGAGTCCAGACAATCATCGTTGGCCATGCAATCCCCACGCCGGGCGTCCAAATTCGCCAGCGGTACGCCGGATGATTCCGCAAGGCCGTCCAGGATGGTTTGGCGCAGTTGCCGCGCGTTGCGCCCCTTTTTATATCCTCTATAAGGCAAGCCGATAGCCCTGAGAAACGCGCCCGGCATCGTTTCCAACAGAGTAACGGCATCGTCCGGGCGGCCCGGCGGCGCCAGCGGCGGCACGTGCCAGCGATTGGGCAACGCATCGTGCCAGCGATGCAGCATATCAATGCCCAGGCAAGTCATCGGCAGCATATTCGGATTCACCGCGTGCAGCGGCGAATAACTTTCGGAAAAATACTTTTGGTCACCGGCCCGTTTCGGCTCGCCAAACCGGCCCACAAACCGATTCCGCGCGGCAATAAACCCATCCTTGCCCATACCCGAAACAATGCGCCACACCTCGGGCATTGCCGCCGGCGCAAAACCGGCCGGCCGTTCATCCGACAGATAGTTGGCAAATTGCCGGGGCACTCCAAAAGGAAAATCCAGAGCGGCAACAGCCGGCGTCGGGATGCTCGCCAGTAGCCGGTACAAGTCAGCGCGCGGGGTGGAACGCGCGCTGTGCAGCCAAAGCGCGCCGCCGTCGGATAGCACGCCCTGCGCAACCCAGGTGTTGCGGTCACCCCGCGCCCCGCTGAAATCAACGCCGATTATGGTAGTGGGCATCTGAACACCTCCCGGTAATTCTGAGCGCCTTTTTCCCCAATGTCATTCTGAGCGCAGCGAAGAATCTCGATGACGTAGGGCACACTTTGGGGGCAACGCCGTCGCTACGCTGTCGAGATTCTTCGCTGCGCTCAGAATGACATTAGGGGGAATGGCAGAATGGCCGGCGGCGGGCTGATTAAACCACCTAAAACGGAACGCTGCGAGTGACGCCCCGGCTATTGCCATCTACCCCGCAATCCTTATACTGGATGCCCATTATGCTCCACAAGCTCCGCCAAATCGCAATGATGGTCAACGACCTGCCGGAGGCTGCGGCCCTGTACGGTCGCATCCTCGGTATGGAGCCGTGCCGCACGGGTGGGCTGCCGCAGTTCGGGCTGGACAACGCCGTGCTGCCGGCTGGCAACGGCACTTTCGTTGAGCTGCTGACCCCATCCGGACAGCGGTTTGCTACCCCATCGGCCGGCGCCCGGTTCCTCCGGCGCAGGGGCGAGGCGCCCTATCTCATCATATTTGAGACTGCCGAGTACGACCGGCTGATTCCCCGCCTGCGGGCGATGGGCGTGCGTATCACTGCCGAAACGCAGCGCGACGGCGCCCGTTCCGCCTTTCTGCATCCCGCATCCTGCAACGGCGCGTTCCTGGAAATCGTGGAGGTAACCGACCCCGGCAATCCCTGGCCCGCCGCCGGCCCGGACTGGCAATCAGCCACGCACCAGCCCGGCACCCTCCAGCTGCGCCAGGTGGCGATTATCGTGCCGGACCTGGACGCCGCCATTGACCATTGGAGCCGGATGTTTGACCTGCGCCCCACCCGGCGGTTTGCCATCAGCTTTACCGATTTGGAGATTGCCGTCCTGCCGCTGGCCGGCGGCGATACGTTCATCGAGCTGGCGCAGCCCACCAGCGACGATTCCCCCTCCGGGCGGTTCCTGGCCCGCTACGGCGCCGGCATCTACCTCACCATTTACCAGATTGCCGACTCGCTGGCCACCGATGCCCACTTGCAGACGCAGGACATCCGCTTTACCACCTCCCGCCGCACCGACAACTACACCAACCTGGGGTTCAACAGCATCTGGCTGCACCCGGCCACTTTCAAGGGCGCTTTCACCCAGCTGTCCCAGGTGTTTGACGGCGCCAACCCCTGGCCGCCGGCCGGCGACGACTGGTATCGGCAGGCCTAGCCCATGCACTCCGGCGGCGCCCACAGCCACGTTCACTCCCGCGACGGCCAGACGCATACCCACAACGGCCACGCGCTCCAGGCGGTTGCCTTTGACAACCTGACCGTCCGCTACGGCCAAACTACCGCCCTGCGCGGCGTGTCGTTCTCGGTGGAAACCGGCAGCCTGGCCGGCGTCGTCGGCCCCAACGGCAGCGGCAAATCCACCCTGCTCAAATCCGTCGTCGGCCTGGTCAAGCCCCAGCGCGGCGAGATTAAGGTGCACGGCCAGCACAGCGTCGGTATGCGTAAAGATATTGGATTCGTACCCCAGCTGGAGCAGGTGGACTGGAACTTTCCGGCGACGGTTTGGGACGTGGCGCTGATGGGCCTGACGCCGCAGCGGGGACTGTTCCGCTGGCACAGCAAGTCCAGCCGGGCCGCCGCCGCCGCCGCGCTGGACACCGTTGACCTCAGCCACCTGCGCCGCCGCTCCGTCGGCGAGCTGTCCGGCGGCCAGCGCCGGCGCGCCCTGCTGGCCCGCGCCATCGCCGCCAACCCCTCCGTACTGCTGCTGGACGAACCCATGAACGGCCTCGACCCCACAGCCCAGCATCGCTTTCTGGACATCCTGGACGAGCTGCGCGCCCGCGGCACAACGGTCATAATGAGCACCCACGACCTGACCTGCGTATCCGCCCGCGCCAGCGACGTAGCCCTCATCAACAGCCACCTCATCGCCTACGGCCCGCCGGAGGAAGTTCTCATCGAGTCCGTGCTAACCGACGTATTCGGCCATCAGCTGGTAGTCCACAAAGCCGGCAGCGCCTACGCCCTGCACCACCACGACCACGAGATAAACTGGCCCGGCCGCCGGTAAAACCCCTATTCCCTAATGTCATTCTGAGTTCCTCCCCCCAATGTCATTCTGAGCGCAGCGAAGAATCTCGGCGACGTAGCGCACACTTTGGGGACAACGCCGCTGCTACGCCATCGAGATTCTTCGCTGCGCTCAGAATGACAGTTTGTATGGCGGAATAACCGGATTGGCCGCCCGCACACCGCCCAAATCTGTTAAAATCAACACCCCCAACACGCCAGCAAACCACGCTAACAGGAGACCGCCCATGTACGACCTCAACGGCAAAGTAGCCCTCGTTACCGGCGCCGGCGGGCGCCACGGCATCGGCCGCGCCATCGCCACCCGCCTGGCTGCCGAAGGCGCCGACGTCGTCGTCACCGACGTCGCAGCATCCCTCGACGCCATCCGCACCGAGGACCGGCGGGAGGGCTGGGAGGGTTTGCCCAGCGTGGTGAAAGAGATTCAGGCCATGGGCCGCCGCAGCTCCGGCCTCTACTACGACGTCGCCGACAGCGCTCAGGTTGACAGCATGGTCAGCGACGTGCTGAACGAATACGGCCAGATTGACATTCTGGTCAACAACGCCGGCTCCCGCCCCGGCCGCGACCGGGTGCTGATCGTAGAGCTGGAGGAGGACGCCTTTGACGAAGTGATGCGCGTCAACGTCCGCGGCACCTATCTGGTCAGCCGGGCCGTGTGCCGGCACATGGTGGCGCGCGGCGGCCCCGGCAAGCTCATCAACATCTCCTCCGGCGCCGGCAAGCGCGGCATCGCCCGCTACGGCGCCTACTGCGCCAGCAAGTTCGCCGTCATCGGATTCACTCAATCGCTGGCCCACGAGATGGCGCCCTACAAAGTCAACGTCAACGCCATCTGCCCCGGCCTGGTGGACACCGAGCGGGTTGACTTCATCGCCGCCGCCCTCGCCCCCGAGGGCACCTCCGGCGAGGAACACCGCGCCCTGATGGTGCGCGAGCGCGAGCTGCGCGTCCCCATGGGCCGCATCGCCCAGGGCGACGACATCGCCCGCGCCGCCGCCTTCCTCGCCTCCGCCGAATCCGACTACATGACCGGCCTCAGCATCAGCGTCTCCGGCGGCTCCGAGATGAGCTGAACCACCATGCCCATCGACCGCACGCAGGTAGAGCACATCGCCGCCTTGGCCCGCATCTCCCTTTCCGACGACGAAATCGCCGTTTTCACCCGCCAGCTGTCCCAGATACTGGCCCAGTTTGACGTCTTGCAAACCCTGGACACCGCCGGCGTAACCCCCACGGCCCACGTCGCCGATTTGGACAGCGTGATGCGCGCTGACCAAACCGATGACTGCCTGCCCGCCGAGGACACCCTGCGCAACGCCCCCCGCCGGCGCGGCGATTTCTTTCAGGTGCGCGCCGTGCTGGACGAATAGCCGCCCGGATGAGTAATCCTCTTGGACAAGTAACCCCGTGAGCGAACCGCAACATCCCGGCGAACTCTGGCAGTTATCGGTAGCCGCAGCGTCTGACCTGCTGGCCCGCCGCGCTATCAGCAGCGCGGAACTAACCGATGCCTACCTGGAGCGCATCGCCGCCGTTGATGGCCGGCTGTCCGCGTACATCACCGTAACCGCCGACGCCGCCCGTGAGCAGGCCGCCGCTGCCGACCGGCGCATCGCCGCCGGCAACGCCGCCCCGCTGACCGGCATCCCGATGCAAATTAAAGACCTGCTCAGCACCGCCGGCGTCCGCACCACCTGCGCCTCGGCGATGCTGGCCGATTACACGCCGGTGTACGATGCCACCGCCGTTGCCCGCCTGCGCGCGCAGGATGCCGTGCTGCTGGGCAAGGGCAACCTGGACGAGTTTGGCATGGGTTCGTCCACCGAGAACTCGGCGTTCTTTCCCACCCGCAATCCCTGGGATACCGCCCGCGTCCCCGGCGGCAGCAGCGGCGGCTCGGCGGCGGCGGTGGCCGGCGGCCTGGCCGCCTTTGCCCTCGGCACCGACACCGGCGGCAGCATCCGGCAGCCCGCCTCATTCTGCGGCATCACCGGCCTCAAGCCCACCTACGGCCGCGTCAGCCGCTACGGTCTGGTAGCCTACGCATCGTCGCTGGACCAGATTGGCCCCCTGGCCCGCGACGCCGCCGACTGCGCCCTGATACTGCAAGCCATCGCCGGCCACGACCCCCGCGACGCCACCTCGCTGCCCGCTGCGGTTCCCGACTACGCCGCCGGACTTGCCGCTACCCTTGATGGCGAAATCGCCGGGCTGCGGCTGGGCGTGCCCGCCGAGTATTTCGCCGACGGTATGGACGCCGGCGTCCGCTCCGTAGTAACCGCCGCCATCGACCAGCTCGCCGCTATGGGCGCCGACATCCGGGAGGTTTCCCTGCCCAGCACCGAGTACGCCCTGGCCTGCTACTACATCATCGCCCCGTCGGAATGTTCCGCCAACCTGGCCCGCTACGACGGCGTGAAATACGGCTACTCCCACCAGGGCGACGGCGATATGTGGGCGGCGATGGAGCGCACCCGGCAGCACGGCTTTGGCCCTGAGGTCAAACGGCGCATCATGCTCGGCGCATTCGCCCTGTCCTCCGGCTACTACGACGCCTACTACCACAAAGCCCAGCAAGTACGCACCCTAATCCGCCAGGACTTCGACCGCGTATTCGCCAACGTAGATGCGCTGGTAGCCCCGGTATCCCCCATAGTAGCCTTCCCCCTGGGCGAGCGCGCCGACGACCCCATCCGAATGTACCTCGTGGACATCTACACCCTCCCCGTCAACATAGCCGGCCTCCCCGCCATCTCCATCCCCGCCGGCTTCACCCCCGCCGATGCCGACACCGATACCAATACCCCCCTACCCGTCGGCCTCCAGCTAATCGGCCCCCGCCTGTCCGAACCAACCCTGCTGCAAATCGCCCAAGCCTACCAGCAAACCACCCCCTGGCACCAGCAGCGCCCGCCCATCCGGTAGATTGCGACGATGACTGCCATCCTCAATCTTGGCTACGTGCTGGCGCGGCGGCGGCTGATGTCGTCGTTTCGCATTGAGCTTACGGTGCTGCTGGGGGTTACGCTGGCGGTGGTGCTGCTGTCCAGCGCGGCGGTGTTTAACGACTTGCTGGCGGAGACTGCGCTGCGCCGGGCCTTGTCCGAGGCCGATTCCAGCGACGTCAACGTTTGGGTGCGGGTGTTCAACGATTTGGACGACCCCCGCATTGCCACGGCGTCCAGCGACCGCTATCAGACCAGCCAGCGGTTTGTCGCCGAGCGGGTGCTGCCGCCGCTGTCCGAGGCCATCAGCGCAGCGTCAATGCAGGTTGAAACGGCCACGTTCTACTTCTCCGGCCGGCCCAACCTGGACTTGCCCAACGACCGCCGGCCCCGGGGCCGCCTCCAGCATCTATCGGGATTACAGGACGACAAAGGCCGCCTGCTCGCCGGCCGCTGGCCATCGGTTCCCGACGACCCCGGCTACGATGACAGTACCGGCGCTACGGACGGCGTGGTCATCGAGGTCGCCGTGGACGCGCCGGGGCTGGAGTTTCTGGGTCTGGAATTAGGCGAGCGCTTTCAGATTATCCCGGCCACCGGCGGCGATGGCCAGGCGGCTACCGACGTGGCGGTGGTGGGCGTAATTGAGCCGGTGAACCCCGCCGATGAGTACTGGTTCCGGCGCGCTAAGCTCCTCACCTACCACGACGACAACTGGACGCTGGTGCCGCTGTTCGCCTCCGAGGAGGCCATCCGGCAGCAGGTGGGGCGGCGCTACCCGGGGCTGTACACCAGCTCGGCGTGGTTCCTGCAAGTTGACCGGCTGGGCGTGCGCGCCCGGCGGGTTGACGACCTGCAACAAGCCCTGCGGCAGGCCCGCCGGGAAGTCGCCAACAACCTGCCCAACGGCAGCACCTCCACCGGCCTGGCCCGCATCCTGGACACCTACGAGGAGCAGCTGCTGCTGGCGCGTATTCCGCTGTTCCTGATGGTGTTCCTCGTGGCCGGCATCCTCGCCTACTACCTCACTCTAACGGCCGGAATGGTAATCCGCGCCCGCTCCGCCGAGATTGCAATGCTGAAAAGCCGGGGCGCTACCACGTGGCAAATCGGCATCCTGACGCTAGTCGAAGGATTGCTGCTGGCCGGCCCGGCCCTGATTGCCGGCACGCTGCTGGCCCCCCTGCTGGCCCGCGCGCTGGGCGGGCTGGTCTTTGACGCCGCCTGGGCCGGCGCCCCGGTGTCGCTGTCGTGGCAAGCCTTTGGCATGGGCGCCGCCGGCGCGCTGCTGGCCGTCGTCGTGCTGTCGCTGGCCACGCTGGCGGCGGCCGGCAAGGGCATCGTCGAGTTCCGGCAGGCCGGCGCACGCCCCGCGCGCACGCCGTTCATCCACCGCTACTATCTCGACCTGCTGGCGCTGGTGGTGATTGCTTTCCTGTGGTGGCAAATCTCCAACCGGGGCACGGTGCTAACCCGCAGCCTGGGCGGGCGCGAGCTGGAAGTAGATTTCGCGCTGCTGCTGGGGCCGGCGCTGGGCCTGATTGCCCTGGGACTGCTGGTGATGCGGCTGTTCCCGCTGGCGGCGGGGCTGGCCTCGCGGGTCGTCGGCGCCGTTGGCCCGGGCTGGCTGGTGCAAGGACTGCGCCGGGTAGCCCGCGACCCCATCGCCCCCGGCAGCCTGGTTGCCCTGCTGATGCTGGCCACCGCCCTGGGAGTGGTCGGCAGCGCGTTCTCTGCCACCCTGTCCCGCAGCCAGGATGACCGCGTGCGCTACGACGTCGGCGCCGACGTCCGCATCCTGCACGACGGCGCCCGCAGTTCGCAGGTCGTTGCCGGCGTATCGGACGCCATCCCAATGTCGGCGGAGGTAATGCGCACCGAGGGCAGCCTGCTCACCGATGCTTTCGGCTCCCAGCGCGTATCGGTGCTGGCCGTAGAGCCGGAGCGTCTAACCGACGTAGCCTGGTGGCGGGATGACTTTGGCGATGGCAGCACCCTGCCCGAACTGATGGGAATGCTGGCCCCCAACCCGCAGGCGCCCGTTGGCCTCCCCCTGCCGGAGGGAACTACCGACTTGACGCTGTGGGCGCAAGCCGGCGGCCTGCAAAACCGGCTCATCGGCGTACTGGCCCGCGTCCGCGACAGCGCCGGACGCCATTACGACATCCCGCTGGGCGACATCAGCAGCTACGATTGGGTTGAGCTGAACGGCAATCTGGCATTTCGCGCCGGGCGCGGCGGGCGGCGCAGCGACGACGAAACCCTGCCCCGGCTGGACCAGCCGCCGTACACGCTGATTAATCTGCAAATCATCGGGCGCACCGCCACCGACCGCCCCGGCGTGCTGTTCCTCGAGGGCTTGACCGCCCAAACGCCCCAAGGCCCGGTAACCGTTGACGGCCTCAACTCTGCCGAGGGCTGGAGCGTCATCGAGGATTACGTCCGCCCCGGCCTGTACTCGCTGGAAACCAGCCGGAGCGTACACCGGCCGGGCAGCAGCGGTTCGACGGTGTTCAGCTGGTCGCCGGGCGGCGTGGGCGCGCCGGGCCTGCGTCCGGGCGGCCCGGCCCCGCCGCTGCCGGCCGTAGTCAGTCCGGGCATCCTGGACGCCACCGGCGCCAGCGTCGGCGACACCGTCACATTAGGAATGTCCACCTTTGCGCTGCCCATCAAGGTGATGGGCGTAACCGAGTTTTTCCCGACGGTAAATCCCCGCGAGCAGCCTTTCGTAATCGCCAACCTCCGCGAGTTCATCGACTACTCCAACCGTCACGGCCGCCGCGTTTTCAGCGGCGCCGGCGAAGTCTGGCTGGCCCGGGACATCCCGCCCGGCGATTTGCCATCAGCCCTGGCCCAAGCCGCCGCCGCCGAAACCACGCTGGAAAGCCTCGGACTGAACGCCGGCCAGACACTAATCGCCGAGCAGGAGGCCATGATTCGCGGAACGCAGCCGCTGGCCAACGCCGGTTGGGGCGGCCTGCTGGTGATAATGTTCCTGGCCCTGGCCCTGGCCAGCGCATCCGGCATCGCACTGTTCTGCTGGCTGGACACCCGCGAGCGGCAAACCGAGTTCGCCTTGCTGCGGACATTGGGCAGCAGCCGGGGACAGCTGCACGGTGTCGTCTGGTTCAACCTGGCCATCGTAGTCATCGCCGGCGTAGCCGTCGGCACGTGGGCCGGCGCGCAAATCGGCGCCGCCCTGCTGCCCGTGCTGGAAGTAGCCGAAGGCGGCGTCCGCGCCACCCCCCCGCTAACCTTCCAAACCGACTGGCGAATGCTGGCCCTGGCCTACGCCGTGCTGGGAATCGTAAGCATCGTAACCGTAATCTGGCTGGCCATAGTAACCAGCCGCCTGGAAGTCCAAAGAGTACTGCGCGCCGGAGAAGGCGGGTAAAACCCCCCACCCCGCCATCCCCCGGCATAGCACGCGCATGAGCATCCCAACCCGCATTACCCCGGAACGGCTGGCCCTGGTCGCATTTGTGTGCCTGCTGATTGTGGCGGCGGCGCTGCGTTTTTATAACCTGTCGGCGGATTCCGTGGAGTATGACGAAGCGGTTGCCGCCAACAATTCGGCGGGCGCCCTCCGGGAGGTACTCCCCAATACTCGTCACTTTAACTCCGCGCCCATAATCTATCCCGTCGCGCTGTGGGCGGTGCAGAAAGTGGCGGCATCCGCTTTCAGCATCCGCCTCCTGCCGGCGGCGGCCAGCGTCTTGACCGTTGCCGTGCTGCTCTTTGTGCTGCCGCGCCTCGGCGTGAGCCGGTGGGCGGCGTTGCTGGCGGCCCTGCTGGCCACGCTTTCCATTGCCGCCATCGAACACGCCCAGGATGCGCGGGAATACTCCGTTGACGCACTGCTGGCCGTGCTGATAATCGCCGCCTTGCTCTGGTATCTGCGGGATGGACGAAAAGCCCCGCTTTGCGCCGCGCTGTTCATCGCACCACTGCTCCAGTACAATCTTGTCATGTTCGGCGTCGCCGCAATGGGCGCCGCCATCCTGCTATCCCCCGCAACTTTGGCCGGGCCGCAACCGGATTCGCACTTGAGTCGGATTCGTAACCGGCTCCGGCAGCGCATCCCCCTGGTCTGGCCGGCGGCCGGCTTTCTGGCGGGGTGCGTCGCAACCGCCGCGCTAACTTTGCCCTACCATTGGGGAAATTATAGCTGGGGCCGGGATGGCTATTTATCACCATATTACTATCAGGGAAACTTCCATATATTCTCAATTTTTGAGTTTGCGATTGGCCGGATTTGGAGTTTATTGACGCATCATTTGTCGGAGACCATTGCGATAGCAACGCTTGCCACATTCGCAATTCTACTGGTAGCAGTATCTCTCCGCAAGATTCAGATAACGATTCAAGACCGGGCCATCGCAGTTTTATTTTTACTTTGCATCACAATTGCCATCGCCGCCGCCGTGCTGGGAGTATATCCGGTTGGCAAAGCGCGCAACGGCATCTATCTTGGGCCGATAGTTTTCCTGACCGCCGGCGTTGCCATCCACTTGCTGGTTGACCGTCTGGCCGTGCGCCTGCGCCGGGCATGGCTGATTCCGGCGCTGGCCGTCCTCGCCGCCGGCGCAATCGCCTTTGCCGGCGTGAGCGACCTGCGGCAGAACAGTCCGTACAGCACCCAGCAAAACATCAAATCCGTTCTCGCCTTTCTGGATGAACAGGCGGCAGCAGGAGACCTGGTGTACGTAATGCAGCACGCCGTCCTTCCAATACAGTTCTATCAAGATGAAAGACCGGGCAACTACTACTATGGAGCGGCATCATGTCCGACCTACTTCAGTCAGTGTTCTCCGGAGCTAGTCAGTCTGCTCGCCGCTCTCCCCAATATCCCAAATAGCATTTTCGTGGTTCATGGCTGGAACTCAATAGGGAAGGAATTGCAACTGGATGGAACGCCGGTTCCGGTTGAGCACGTCATTACTGATGGACATTATCATGTCGCCCTGATTGATAACTTCGCCGACTCGTTTCAGCCCGCCCACGCGCTGCCCGTATCCGCAGAACCGGCCGTCCGCTCTCACTTTGACCTGCATCTCAGCAAGAACACGCTGCTGTACGCCAAAGAACCGTGCGCCCCCGCCGACATGGAGGGCGTGTTCTTTCTGCACCTGATACCCGACGACATCGCCGCTCTCCCCAACCATCGCCAGCAGTACGGCTATGACAACCTGGACTTTAATCACGGCGGCATCACCGTTGACGGGAGGTGCCTCATAGTGGCGCCGCTCCCGGAGTATGACATTGCCCGCATCAGAACCGGCCAATACGCCCCCGGCCAGGGGCTGGCCTGGGAGGTGGAATTTCCTTTTGACGCGCCGGAATGACAATCGGGTACCCCAGGCCGGATTGCCGTTGGCGGTTATCGGTTATGTTGGCGGCTGTCGGTTATCGGTTATAATGTCCGCAGTTTGTGTCACAGCCAGCCCTTGTCCGCAGCGGCCGGGGCGTTTATGAATTGACTATCAATTGAAGTGGGTCGATGACAACAGAAAATCGCAATCGGTCAAACAACGACGACTACGTCCGGCAGTTTATGCCGCCGGAGCGACGGGATAACGGGGCCGCCCCGTCCAGTCCTGAACCGCCGGCGGCCGACGAACCGGCGCCGATGCCGGCGAACGCCGTTCCCAGCGGCGCTGCCGTCGCTACGGCAGCCGTTGCCGCCGGCGCCAGCATCGGCGAACCCCGGCCGCCGGCCAATGGCCGGCCCGGGGCCGACGAATCGGCGGCCCTCGCCCTGGCAATGTCCGACGGCCGGCAACCCGAACCGGACGACGCAACGACGGCTTACGTAGAGGCCAACGACCTTTTCAAGATTTACAAGCCGGCCGACCTGGAGGTTGTCGCCCTGCGCGGCGTTGACCTGGAGGTTGCCCCCGGCGAGCTAATCGGCATCGTCGGCGCCAGCGGCTCCGGCAAGACCACCCTGCTGAACATTCTGGCCGGACTGGAACGCCCGTCGGCCGGCCGCATCCGCGTCGGCGCGCGCGACTTGCTGGACATCAGCGACCGCGAGTTGGTTGCCTACCGCCGTCGCGAAGTCGGGTTCGTCTGGCAGGCCACGGGCCGCAATCTGGTGCCGTATCTGAACGTGCGCGACAACATTGAGCTGCCCCAGGCTATCGCCGGCGCCGGCAAGCAGCCGCGCCGGGAACGGGCCGCCGAACTGCTGGCCGCCCTGCAAATGTCCGACAAGGCCCGCCGCTATCCGTCGGAACTGTCCGGCGGCGAGCAGCAGCGCGTGGCCATTGCGGTAGCCCTGGCCAACAACCCGCCCCTGCTGCTGGCCGACGAACCCACCGGCGAACTGGACACCAACATGGCCGAGGACGTGTTCCGGATGCTGCAACGCATCAACCGGCGTTTCGGCGTCACCGTAATCATCGTCACCCACTACGCCGGCATCGCCAACTGGGTTGACCGGGTGGTGCGCATCCGCGATGGCCGCATCGGTTCCGAGTCCTATCTCACCTCATCCTACCGGGGCGATTCCGGCCAGGAGCGGGAGTACCTGGTCGTTGACCGGGCCGGCCGCTTGCAGCTGCCCCGGGAATTCGTGGAGCAGCTCTCAATGGACGGACTGGCCAGCGCCGGCATTGCCGAGGACGGCGGCGGCATCACCCTGCGCCCGGCCACCGCGCCGCACCGCAGCCGCAACCGCAGCGACGGGGATGCCGGCGATGCCGGATAACGGCGGCAGCACGATGGCAAGTCAGACAACATCACCGGCAGCCAACGGCACGGCGGCGCTGGCCACCGAATCGGTAGCGCGGGATTTCGGCCAGGGCGACAGCGCCGTGCGCGCCGTGGACGGCGTAACCGTGCAGATTGGCCGGGGCGAATTCGTCGCGCTGGTCGGCCGCTCCGGTTCCGGCAAAACCACCCTGCTCAACCTGCTGGCCGGCCTGGACCGCCCCAGCGCCGGCAAAGTCTGGTTCGAGGGACGGGAACTGTCCCAGATGCCGGAGAAAGAGCTGGTCGGACTGCGGCGGGAGAAAATCGGCTTCATATTCCAATCCTTTGGATTGATTCCGCTGCTGTCGGCCTTCGAGAACGTAGAGCTGCCCCTGCACATCGGCGGGGTATCCTGGCGCGACCGGCGCCGCCGGGCCAACCAGGCCCTGGAACTGGTAGGCTTGCAAGGCAGGGCCGGCCACCGCCCCTACGAACTGTCCGGCGGCGAGCAGCAGCGCGTCGCCATCGCCCGCGCATTGGTCGCCGGCCCCTCGGTGCTGTTCGCCGACGAGCCCACCGGAGAGCTGGACAGCGTAACCGCCGAAAGCATCGGCGGCATAATGCGCGAAATCGGCGCCAGCCGGGGCGTAACCGTAGTAACCGCCACCCACGACCTGATGCTGGCCGACATGGCCGACCGCCGCCTCCAAATGGCCGACGGCCGCATAACATCAGAGGACAGCTGAACCCCCCAATCGTCATTCCGGGCGCGCGCCGATAGCGTTGCCGCTGGCTTTGGGCTTGTGCTATACTGCCGGCGTACAATTGATTGCATGATTCTCGTTTTGGCGTCGGCACCGGCGTTTGTTCAATCCCGACCGGCCAACCAACCTGGAGCAAAGGCGGAACAGTTTATGGTACAAGCCCCCGAACGTCCGGCACCGGCACCGGCAGAGCCTCAACCTCAGCCCCAGCCTCAGCCTCAGCTAGAGCCCATCACCATGAAATCCCTGCTGGAGGCCGGCGTCCACTTTGGACACCAGACCCGGCGGTGGAACCCCCGGATGCGCCGCTACATCTTTACCCAGCGCAACGGCATCCACATCATCGACCTCCAGCAGACCATGGGCCTCATCAACGACGCCTACCGCGCGATGGTGGAAGTCTCCGCATCCGGCGGCAAGGTGCTGTTCGTCGGCACCAAAAAGCAGGCCCAGGACGTCATCGCATCCGAGGCCGACCGCGTGGGGCATTGGTACGTCAACCAGCGCTGGCTGGGCGGCACCCTCACCAATTTCCAGACCATCCAGGCGCGCATCGACTACATGAAACGCCTGCAAGAGCAGCGGGACACCGGCTACCTGGCCCGCCTGCCCAAAAAGGAAACCGTCCGCCTGAGCCACACGCTGGACAAGCTGGAAAAGTATTTCACCGGCCTGCGTGAGATGGACCGGCTCCCGGCGGCCCTGTTCGTCATTGACATCGGCAAAGAGGACATCTGCATCGCCGAGGCCCGCCGCCTCAACATCCCCATCTTTGCCATCGTTGACACCGACTGCGACCCCGGCCAGGTCACCCACGCCGTCCCCGGCAACGACGACGCGGTGCGTTCCATCCGCCTGATTACCGGGCGCATGGCCTCCGCCATCGAGGAAGGACAGGCCCAGCGCGAGGCCCTGCTGCTGGCCGCCGCGGAAGCCGCCGCCGGGCCCGACGCCGGCCCGGAGGACACCGACGAAGCCGCCGCCGCCCGGTTCTCCACCACGGTGACGCTCCAGGACCTGGAAAACATGATGTCATCCCGGCCCCTGGCCTCCTAGCCGTCGCAGCACGACGCGGGAACCGGACGCCGGGCCCTACCACACCTTACGCACTAATCAGGAGGCTCCCAACTTGCCTGCCGTAACCGTCGAACTTATCAAAAACCTGCGCGAGCAAACCGGAGCCGGCATCAGCGATTGCAAGCAAGCCCTGGAAGCCAGCGACGGCGACTTGGGCCAGGCCATGGCCGCGCTGCGCCAGAAAGGATTTGAGCAGGCCGCCAAGCGCGCCGACCGGGAAACCTCGCAAGGGCTGGTTGAATCCTACATCCACACCGGCGGCCGCGTGGGCGCCCTGGTGCAGCTGGGCTGCGAAACCGACTTTGTGGCCCGCACCGACGAGTTCCGGGCCCTGGCCCACGACATCGCCATGCAGGTGGCCGCCATGTCCCCGGTCTATCTCAGCGCGGATGACCAGGCCGCTGACGACGACCGCCCGGCGGCACAAGTGTGCCTGCTGGAACAGCCTTTCATCAAAGACGGCTCCCGCACGCTGGCCGATTTAGTGCGCGAAACCGCCGCGCAAACCGGCGAAAACGTCCGCATCGTACACTTCCGGCGGCTGGCCCTGGGCGAGTAACCAACCGGCAAAAGGCGTAGTCAATCACGGGATGTGTCAGTGAAAGGGCGTGGCCATTGGTTACCGGCAGCGTTGAAAACGAAACCGTCTATCGCCGCGTCCTGCTCAAGGTCAGCGGCGAATCTTTACAAGGCGCGGGGCGCGATTGCATCGACCCGGCCGCCGTCGGTTATGTCGCCGACCAGATTACCGACGTGCGCGCCCACGGCGTCCAGCTCGCCGTAGTCGTGGGCGGCGGCAACATCTGGCGCGGCGCCGCCGCCGAACGGCACGGCATGGAACGCTCCACCGCCGACTACGCCGGTATGGTGGCAACCGTCATCAACGGCCTGGCCCTGCAAGACGCCCTGGAACGCCGGGGCGTCACCACCCGCACCCAATCCGCCCTCACGATACAGGCCGTCGCCGAGCCGTACATCCGCCGCCGGGCGGTTCGCCATCTGGAGAAAGGGCGGGTTGTCCTGTTCTGCGCCGGCGCCGGCAACCCGTATATGTCAACCGACACCGCCTCTGCCCTGCGCGCGCTGGAGATTGGCGCCGACGTGCTGCTGATGGCCAAAAACGGCGTGGACGGCGTTTATGACTCCGACCCGCGCACCAACCCGGACGCCGTGCGTTTCGGCAACCTGGAGTACCTGGATGCGGTGAACCGGCGGCTGGAAGTAATGGACTCTACCGCGATGACGCTGTGTATGGACAACGATATGCCCATCATCGTGTTTGACATCTTTGAGCAGGGCGCCATGAGCCATATCCTGCGGGGCGATGCCGTAGGCACCACGATTAACGGAGGTGAACAAAATGCCGGATCGCAGTGGTAAAGGCGAGAGCAGCAGCCAACCCGAACGAACCATCGCCGACGTGCTGGCCGAGGCCCAGCGCAAGATGGGACAGTCCATTGAGGCAATGCGCCGGGACATCAGCACCCTGCGCACCGGCCGGGCCACGCCGGCCCTGATTGAGGACATGGCCATCGACTACTACGGAACTCCCACCCCCCTCAAGCAGATTGCCGCCATCTCCGCACCGGACGCCCGCGCCATTATGGTGCAGCCCTGGGACAAGCAGTCGCTGCGGGATATTGAACGCAGCCTAACTCAATCCGACCTGGGCTTCAACCCGTCCAACGACGGCAGCGTAATCACCATCCCCATCCCGCCCCTCACCCAGGAACGGCGCCAGGAGATGGTGCGGCTGCTCAAGCGCAAAGCCGAGGACAGCAAAGTAGCCGTCCGCAACGTCCGTCGCGACGGCGTGGACTCGCTGCGCCGTATGGAACGCGACAAAAGCATCTCGCAAGACGAAAACCGCCGCAGCCAGGACGCCCTCCAGAAAACCACCGATACCCACGTCAAAACCATCGACGAAGTAGCGGCGGCCAAAGAGGGCGAGATTATGCAGGTATAACCGCCCCCGCCCCGTCTGCAAACGCTAACCGGCGAGGACTGCCATGACTACCAAACCCGCCGCGGAACCCAGCCGCCCGGTTGAAACTCTCCCCCCACACGGCTTTGCCTCCGAGTACGAGTTTATACCCGGAGTACCGTTTCCCGAACCGCCAGCCAGAATGGACTTACAAAACTTTCTACACCTCCACTACCCCGGCGTCGGCAGCGCGCTGGCCCGGCATTTCGGGCATCCGGCTACCACGCTGGTCATCAGCGGCGTGTACTTGGTGTCACAGCACCGGGGTGCGTTCCTGGTGCCGGACCTGCTGGTCTCTTTTGGCGTGGACGCCAACGCTATGACGGAGCGCAGCGGCTACATCATCAGCGAAGTCGGCAAGCCGCCGGACTTTGTGATTGAAGTAGCCTCCGACAGCACCGCGCGCAAGGATTACACCCTAAAGCGCATCTCATACTCCGCGTTCGGCGTAACCGAATACTGGCGTTTCGACCCCACCGGCGGCCGGCGCTACGACGCCCCCCTTAAAGGCGATACGCTGGTCGGCGACGAATACCAGGACATACCCCTGCACACCGAACCCGACGGCCTCATCTGGGGCCACAGCGCCGTGCTGGGGCTGGATTTGTGCTGGGACAACGGCCGCTTTCGCATCTACGACCCCGTATCCCGCAGATACCTGCTTACGCCCGACGAACTGGCCGACGAGCGGGATACCGTCGTCGCAGAACGGGATGCTACCGCCGCAGAACGGGATACGGTCACGGCCCAGCGTGATGCCGCCATCGAACGGGTGCGGCAGCTGGAGGAACAGCTGCGCAACCGGCCGGCCGAGTAAGTTGTCCAACCCCAACAGCCCCCCGCATAACGCCGGCGTCGCCCGGGGCGCCGGCCCGGTTCCCCGCCACGTTGCCATCATCATGGACGGCAACGGGCGCTGGGCCGAACAGCGCCGGCTGGAACGGCAAGCCGGCCATCGCAAAGGCGTCGGCAACATCCGGCGCGTGGTGGCCGCCCTGGACCGGCGCGGCGTGTCCGTGGTTACGCTCTACGCTTTCTCTACCGAGAACTGGAACCGCCCCGCTATGGAAGTGGATGCACTTATGGACATCCTGGCCGAGGAGATTGAACCGCAGACGCGGGAACTCCACAAGGCCGGCGTCCGGCTGGTGCACCTGGGCGATCCCGACCCCCTCAACCCCATGCTCCGCGAGGCCGTAGCCCAGGCGCAGCAGTACACCAGCGACAACTCCGGCGTAACCCTCAACATCGCCTTTAACTACGGCGGGCGCGACGAGATTCTCCGGGCCGTGCGCTGTATCATCGCCGACGGCATCACGCCGGAGCAGGTGGACGAGGCCCTGTTCAGCCGCTACCTGTACACTGCGGGCTGCCCCGACCCGGACTTGATAATCCGCACCGGCGGCGAGCAGCGCATCAGCAATTTCCTGCTCTGGCAAGCCGCTTATAGCGAGTACTACCACACCCCCACGCTCTGGCCCGACCTGGATGAGGCCGAGCTGGACCGGGCCCTGGACGCCTATCGCAAGCGGCAGCGTCGTTTCGGCGCGCTGAACAAGTCTGACCAATCCAGCCGGGAGTAGGCGTTGTTGCTCCGGCGGGTTCTTACCGCTCTGGTGGGCGCGCCGGCCGTCTTGGCCGCCGTCTGGTTCGGCCCGCCCTGGCTAACCCTGATCGCCGCCGCCGCCGCCGCCATCGCCGTCCGCGAAACCTACCGCCTGCTCCCCCCGGCCCATTCCCCCGCTGACGCTGACGCCGCCGCCGGGCCGCCCGACGGATTGCCCACCGGACTGTCCACCGGACTGCCGGCGCTGCTGGGCGGAACGTGGGCGGTAGCCTTAGTGCTGGCCGGCGCACTGGCCGGCTCCCCATCCGATTTTGGACTGGCGGCCCTGGCCATCTGCGCCGCCGGCGGCATCGCCGCCCTGCTGTGGATGATTGCCGCGTGGCACGGCCGGCGCCCGGCCATCGCCGCCTTGTATCTGATTGCCGCCCCCGTGTACGTCGGCGGCGCGCTGGCCTGCGCCGTAGCCCTGCGCGGTATTGACGGCCCGTACATCACGCTGCCGGCCGCCGCGCCCGGCGAAACGCAAAGCCAGTGGGTACTGCCCGAAATCGACTCCGACGACGTTGAGGAATCGCTGGTGCCGCTGCCCTTGCCCCCGCCGGATGATGCCGCCCCGGACGGCGCCGGCGTCTGGATACTGCCCGCCGTTGCCGGTGATAGCCTGGCCCGGCACGTCGCCCGCTTTGCCAACGACGGCCGCTGGTGGCTGCTGCTGGGCATCCTCACGGTGTACGCTTCGGATACCGCGGCCTACGCCGTCGGCCGGCTCATCGGCCGGCATCAAATGACGCCGGTAGTCAGCCCCGGCAAAACGTGGGAGGGCACCGCCGGCGGGCTGGCGGCGGCCCTGATTGCGACGGTGCTCCTGGGCGTACTGTTTCCGTTGCAGTTGCAGATTTGGCAACTGGTAGGTATTGGTGTTATTTTAGGTTCCGTTTCACCGCTGGGCGACCTGCTCGAATCCAAAATAAAACGCTTGGCGAACGTCAAAGACTCCGGCAATCTTTTCCCCGGCCACGGGGGGATGCTGGACCGGCTGGACAGCTTGCTGCCATCATTAACCGTGGTGTACATCCTGGCGGCCACCGCCGCCGCAACTTCCTGACGCACTGCAACGGTTTATCATGCGACGCATCGTAATACTGGGCTCCACTGGCTCAATTGGCCGCCAGACACTGGACGTCGTGCGGACTTTCCGCAGCGAGTTTGAGGTGGTCGGGCTGGCCGCTGGCGATAACACCGGCCTCTTACTGCAACAGGCCGCTGAGTTCAACCCCCGCTACGTCTGGTGCAACAACCCGCCGGACGCGCTGCCCCCCGGCGTTGCCCTGCTGCCCATGGACGAAATGGCCGCCCTGCCCGAAGTTGACCAGGTGATGGTTGCCCTGATGGGCGCAGTAGGACTCCGGCCCACCCTGAACGCCCTGCGCGCCGGCAAGCAGGTCGCCCTCTCCAACAAGGAGCCGGTGGTGATGGCCGGCCAGGCCCTGAAAGCCGCCGAGCGCAAACACGGCGCGGCGATTCTCCCCGTTGACAGCGAACCCAGCGCCATCTGGCAATGCCTGCGCGGTGAGGACAACCACATCCGCCGCCTGCTGATTACCGCCAGCGGCGGCCCTTTCCGGCGCACCCCCCTGGACGAACTGGCATCGGTCACGCCGGCGCAGGCGTTGCAGCACCCCACCTGGCGAATGGGCAAAAAAATCACCATCGACTCCGCCACCCTGATGAACAAAGCCTTTGAGGTCATCGAATCCCACTGGCTGTTCTCGGTTCCCTGGGATGACATCGCCGTCGTCGTGCACCCCCAAAGCACCATCCATTCCATGGTAGAGTTTGACGACGGTTCGGTGAAAGCGCAGATGGGGCCGCCCAGTATGCGCCTGCCCATCCAATACGCCCTGTTCTACCCCCAGCGCCTGCCCAACGCCGACATCCCCCGCCTGGACATCGGCGCGGCGTGGTCGCTGGACTTTGAGCCCCTCCAGCCGGAGCGCTACCCCTGCTTTGACCTGGCCATTGCCGCCGGACGCGCTGGCGGCACCGCCCCCGCCGCGCTGAGCGCCGCCGACGAGGTGGCGGTGGCAGTGTTCCTGAAAGGCGGCATCGGCTTTACCGACATCTACCGGGTGGTGGCAAAAGTGCTGAACGAACTCCAAAACCAGACCGCCCCCGATTTGGACGCCATCCTCGAGGCAGACCACTGGGCCAGCGCCCGCGCCGGCGAAATCGCCGCCACTCTGGCCCGGTAGTCCCAACCCGGTAACCCCACCACCGGCCCCCGTCTGAGCTGCAACCCCCAATGGAAACCGTCCTCATCGCGCTGGCGGCATTCGTGCCGATGCTGCTCCTGCTGGTAGTCGTCCACGAGCTGGGCCATTTCTGGTCGGCCAAAGCTTTCGGCATCAAGGTGCTGGAATTCGGCGTCGGCTACCCGCCCCGCGCCTTTGGCATCTACACCGGCCGCACCGAAACGCTGCTCACCCCCGAAACCCTGTACATCACCCCAACCGACGTCAGCCCAACCCGGCCCGGCATCCAGCCCGGCCAAATCGTCCGCATCCTGTCCGATGAAACCGCCGCTGGCCAGCTGGTAGCCGAGTACGTAGAAGTGCGCCGGCCGTCCGGCCCCGGCAATCTGCTGAAATCTTTGGGACGATTCGCCGGCCTCGGCGCTACGGCATCGGATACGCCCAACGCCGGCCGCCGCCGCATATCGCTGGACGACGTGCAGTCCGACCGCTATCTGCGCCACGAGGGACGGGTCAAGGAAATACACGATGACCGCATCGTGCTGGCCGATATGCTGTACTCGGTCAACTGGCTGCCATTGGGCGGTTTCGTGCGGCTGTCCGGCGAGAACAACCCCGCCGCGCCCCGCAGCCTGGCCCGCCGCAGCCTGGCCCAGCGCGCCATCGTGCTGGCCGCCGGCTCCGCAATGAACGCCCTGTTCCCCATCGTCGCCTTTACCATCATGCTGATGGTGCCCCATACCGAACTGGTCGGCGGCACCGTAGAGATAACCGAAGTCGTCCCCGACTCGCCAGCCCAGGCCGCCGGACTGCTGCCCGGCGACCGGGTGCAAGCCGTAGCCGGCCGCCCCCTTGATTCGCCCGAGGCCCTGGTCCGAGAAGTACGCCTGGGCGCCGGCTCCGAGATGCAGTGGGCCATCGAGCGGGACGGCCAGCCGCGCACCATAGAAATAATCCCCCGTCGCGACCCGCCCCCCGGCCAGGGTTCCGCCGGCGTCGCTTTCACCGTAGTTGACCAGCAGGAAATACGCCGCTCCGAACCCCCGTGGACCGCCGTACCAATGGCCGCCGCCCGAACCTGGGAAGTGGTAACCCTGCTGGGCCGGGAGATACGCGGCTGGTTCGGCGATGGCCCCGGCCCCGAACTCAGCGGCCCCATCGGCATCGCCCACATCACCGGCGAAGTAACCCGTCAGGGCGGACTGGAGGGCTGGCTGTTCGTAGCCATCCTGCTCAGCATCAACTTGGCCGTACTAAACATCCTCCCCATCCCCATGCTGGACGGCGGCCGCCTGCTGTTCGTATTCATCGAGTGGATACGCGGCGGCAAACGAGTGCCCTCAGAGAAAGAGGGCCTAGTGCACCTAATCGGCTTCGTAGCCCTGCTGGCCCTGGTAATAGCCATCAGCGCCAACGACATCATCCGCCTGGTACAAGGCATATCCCCCCTCGGCGGCTGAACGCCGGAAGCAAGGGGACGACGGCACTGCGCCCCACTACGCAGCGTCCGTCAATCGTTGCTCAGCGTAACCGCGCCCGTGCGCCCATCATAGGCCAACTTGAAATAGCGGAGAAAGTCGCGGCCGATAAGAGCGGAATAGGGCTGTCCGCCAGCGTGTAGATGAGCCCCGAAAAAACGGCCCGAAAGAGCAGCACGCAAGCCGGGCACCGCAATCTGGGCCAAATATACGTTCATCCTGCCGGGGCCAAGTGCCCCGGCCACGTCCTCTTGGTCAACTATCGGCAAATTCAACGCTATGGCGATCTCTGAATCAATGCACGTCGTACGTGCGCCGGTATCCACGAGCGCGCGATACTGCTCCGGCTGCAAATCAGGCTGGGCATTTTCATTCGGCCTGTAGCCTGGGTTAATAAAACCAATCTCGACCAGCAGGGTTGCCCCCCGGACTACTAATTGAGCCGGGTGATTTTCGAATCCACAGTCAGCTGTTGGCATTCTTGGTTCGATACCATACGTAAGGCGGCATGATTATCGGCGGTTCCCCGACCAGTCTGATAAGGTACGGCCCGCGTCCAAAACGCGCTATCGCGTCATCGGCGGCATCCTGGAACGTTTCGTAAGAACCAACCAGCTTTTCGTCGTGTACCACAACCCACTCGTCCATATGCTCGAGCTCAAGGTCATCGAGCATAGCCTCGTAGGCGCCGATCTCCTTTCTCAAAGTAGTCATTGTACCCTCCACCTACTATAGCGTGTTCAGTGAACGAGCTAACACAGGATGTGACAATAGTTTAAGACGTACAGTCGGGGATGTCTAGTATGCAACCAGCGCATCCCAAGGAATAGTGCATTTGACGAGCGGGGGCAGCCACACGATCGCCCCCGCTGTATTCTGGTGGCGCCCGCTGTTGGCGCCGGGTTTGCGTGCTACTTCAGGTGCTGCTCAAAGAAGGCCAGGGTGCGGGCCTGGGCGTCTTCGGCGGCGGCCTGGTTGTAGCTGTCCCGGTCGTTGCAGTTGAAGCCGTGGCCCGCGCCGGGGTACATCTTGAAGTCGTAGGACTTGCCCGCCGCGTCCAGGGCGGCCTCAATCTTGGTTACGTCGTCCGGCGTCGGGTTGCCGTCCGTTTCGCCAAAGCTGCCGCTCAGCGGGATGCTGATGTTGGCGGTGCCGTCAATGGGGGTAACGCCGTCGGCGTAGGCGTTCATAATGCCGCCGCCGTAGTACACCGCGCCGGCGCTCAGCCCGGAGCAGCCGCTGGCCGCCAGGTACACCACGCGGCCGCCCATGCAGTAGCCCACGATGCCAATTTTCTGGCCCCGGGTGCGCGGGTAGGTGCGTTGCAGGTAGTCAACGGTAGCCTTGATGTCTTCGATGATGCCCTGGCCGGTAAGTTCGGGCATATAGGTATTGATGGCGGCGTCAAAGTCATCGGGGGTGTAGCCGAGCATGGGGTTGGGGTTGCGCTCGTTGCGATGGAACAGCGCCGGCGCGACGGCAACGTAACCGGCCGCGGCGAATCCGTCGGCCACGCGCTGGATGTGCTGGTTCACGCCAAAGGCTTCTTGCACGACGATGACCGCCGGCAGGTTGGTTCCGGCGCTGGGGGCCGGGAAACTCACGTAAGCGGCCATATCGCCGCCTTCAGCGATGTTGGCGCCCGATTCCCGATCCAGGTCTGGCATTCGAATGTTTTCCCAGAACGACGGCATAGTATTTTCCTCCTCCAATTGTTGCGCAAACGAGGCCGATCCGGTAGCGCCGTGTCAGCAACGGCAGTTCACCCCCCGCCCGTACCCCTCATGCGCTGGAATTGTAACAAAGGAATAACTGCCATACAAGCCGGCGCCGTCCCCGCTGCGCTTGCGAAACGCTGCCGGCAACCTGCTCATTATGAGCGACCCTCGGCTAACGTCAGCCCGCCGCCGCCCCTGTCCGGCTCAGGTGGTAGGCACCGGCGGCGATGGCCTCCCACTCGTGGGTGGACTTTGCCGTGCCTACCATGTCCAGCGCCGTCATCACGGCAAAGGCCAGCGCCGGCGCCGGGGCGCGGGGGTGCTGCGCCACCTCCCGGCGAATCTGCGCCACCGGGTAAGCCGTCAGCGGCAGCCCGCTCCGCCTGGCCCACGCCGCCAATTCCGACTCCAGCAGCGCCAGCGCCGGCACCTCCCAGCGCAAACCCGACGGGCTGCTCAGCGCTACCTCGGCCGGCCGGAACCGGGCCGCCACCTCATCCAGCGCCGCAATCAAACACTCAATGCGCTGCTGCGCCGTACCCGCCCGCGTCGCCCCGAACGTTATAACGCCCGACTGCGCTACGGCGTAATCCTCAAAAACGGCCCATCCCGTCCGGCGCGTATCGGCGTCCAGGGCCAGCAAAATTGGCTTTGATGCAGTCATATCAGGCCGATTTCTCCTCGGCCGCGCTCGGCCCGCCGTCAGTGTGGCCGGCGCGTTCCCGCCAGAACGACAGAAACGCGCTGGGCGCGGCGGCTTGCGGACGGCGATTGAACCAGTACCGCCCGCATTGCAGGCACTGCCAGTCGCCCTCATTCAGAAAAAGGTCGCCGCCACAACGCGGGCAGCCGCGCAATACAAACCTGGACACCGCAAACTCCTGATACCATAGGATAGGCAGCCCACCCATCGGTTTCGGAGCCGCAACGCTCATTATAGAATAAAAGTTCTGTTATATGCAAGCAGGCCAAAACGCGCCCGGCCGGCCATCGCTACGACGCCGCCAGCCGCGCCCGTCGTGCGTTGCTCAGCCGTCCGATGTAATGCGCCCCCCACGCCGTGCAGATGGACGCAAAGGAGAACGCCGCCGATACGACAAACGCCAGCGCGTAATCCCCCTGCCAGTCAAACATCACCCCTCCGATGACCGGCCCCAGAAAGATTGCCGCCCCCCGCCCCATCTCCACGAACCCCATCACCGTGCCCAGCGACTCCTGCGGGAACAGATCGGCGGCCTTGGCCCCGATTATCAGCCCGCTGATGCCGTCGCTGATGCCGGCCAGCGCGACGAATATCACCAGCGGCAGGTAGGTGCCGTCGCCCAGCCACACAATCAGCAGCACCGCTACCACCGTCATCAGCATCCCGATGGTGAACACCAGCTCCCGCCCCCAGCGGTCTGAGGCAATGCCCACCAGCGGACGGGCGAACACGCTCACCACGCCCACCGCGCCCATCGTGGACGCCGCCGCCAGCGGGGTGTAGCCGGCCAGCACAAAAAACGTAACCACGTGCACCCGCACCAGCTGCGTGCCGATGGAACCCGTGATGCGCGTCAGCACCAGCAGCCACATCGCCGGCTGCACCACCACGCCGCCCAACGACGCCGGCCGTCCCGCCCGCGCGCCCGGTGTAGGGCTGGCCGGTACGGCCGGCGACCGCCCTGCGGGTTCCGGCGTCACAGGTTCCAGCGTCCCGGTTGCCCTTTCCGCTACCCTTTCCGGCGACGGCGCCCGTCGTTGCAGCAGTCCGTTGGGTATGACAATCAGGCAAAAGAATATAACCGCAAAGCAGCGATACGCCCCCCGCCAGCCCAGGGCGGCGGTCAGCACGGCGGCCAGCGGCGCAAAGATGGCCTGCCCGACGGGGTTCCCCGAATCCGCCAGCCCCAGCATCCGCCCCCGCGATTCCGGAAACCACGGCGCCAGCGTTGCCGTCATCGAGAACGATGAGATAGTCGTCTGCCCGATGCCGGCAAACACGCTGTAAAAGATGAGCAGCTGCCACAAATCCGACGCAAAGCTGGACGCCAGCCAGCCCAGCAGGATGAACAGCCCCGCCAGCGGCAGCAGCGTCCGCGCCCCCCACCTATCCAGCAGCACGCCCAGCGCCGGCGCCGCCACCGCGCCCACCAGCCCGGCCAGCGAGAACACCAGCGCGGTATAGGTGGCGCTGCGTCCAAAGGCCTCGCGCAAGGCATTAAAAAACACCGCCTCGCTATTCTTGGTGCCGCCCTCAACCGTCATGTTCCCCAGCGACAGCACAAAAATCACCCAGCCGTAATGCAGCCTGGAACGCGCGCCCCTCAACATAAACCCGGCCCGAATAAACCCGGCCCGATTGCCCATCCCCGGTATGTGGGCCGCAACGACAACATTCGCCGATTATACACCCCTGCCACCGTCATTCCGTATGCCCCCCCGGTCATTCTGCCCCCCTGTCATCCTGACTAAACGCAGCGCAGAATCCCGCTGCCATAGCAGCGCCGTTTCCTTGACCCGTCAGGCTTGCCCCCCTATAATTTTGTGCGTTCGGGTTGGCGTTGGCGTTCACTCGTTGGCGTCCGGCCCGTCTGTTTGATTAACTCAATCGCTTTGATGTTTGCCGTGTCTGCTCCCGATAACCAGTCCCCCACCCCCGAATCCGTTGACGCTATGACTCAGGCCGCCCTGGGTGAGCTGGACGCCGTTTCAGATGCGCCGGCCGCCGAGGATTGGCGCGTTTCCTACCTGGGCCGCCGGGGCCAGCTAACGATGCTGCTGCGGGGCCTGTCCGGCCTTGACCCCGACTTGCGCCGCGCCGTAGGCGCCCGGGCCAATCAGGCCAAGTCCACTCTGGAGGAGGCCCTGGCCCGCCGCACCCGCGAACTCGCGCAAGCCGCCCTGGAAGCCAGCGGGCGTCTTGACGTCACCCTCCCCGGCCGCCCGGTAATCGCCGGCCGCCTGCATCCCACCACGCAGATTGTCCGCGAGATTTGCAGCGCCTTTATGGCCATGGGCTTCAGCGTCGTCGAGGGCCCCGAGGTCGAGCTTGACCACTACAACTTTGAGATGCTCAACATCCCCGCCGGCCATCCCGCCCGCGATATGTGGAACTCCCTGTGGATTGACTACCGCAACGAGCAAGGCCAGCAGCCCATGCTCCTGCGCACGCACACCTCCCCCATGCAAGCCCGCGTGATGGAGGCCCAGGAACCGCCGGTGCGCGTGATTGTGCCCGGCAAGTGCTACCGCTACGAGGCCACCGACGCGACCCACGAATGGCACTTCTACCAGATTGAGGGACTGGCCGTTGCCGAGGGCATTACCTTTGCCGACCTGAAAGGCACCCTCTACGAATTCGCCCGCCGCGTGTTCGGCGACGACCGTCAGATTCGCTTCCGCTGCGACTACTTCCCCTTCGTGGAGCCCGGCGTAGATATGTCCATATCCAACTTCCGCGACCCAACCACCGGCCAGCGCCCCATCAACCGCGATGAGGACTGGATTGAAATTATGGGCGCCGGCATGGTGCACCCCAAAGTGCTGGCCGGCGTAGGCTACGACCCCCAACGCTACACCGGCTTCGCCTTCGGCATGGGCCCGGAACGCATCGGCATGCTCAAATACGGCATCGACGACATCCGCCACTTCTACAGCAACGACGTAAGATTCCTCCGCCAATTCTAACCCCTCGGCTTTGTTCTGTTATGATTGAATACAGTAGGCACGCGCGGGAGCGGATGGTCAAATACGGGATATTGGAGGAATGGGTCGAACTTTGTCTGTCCGATCCAGACCGGATTGAACCCGACCCTGAACCCGACCGCATCCGCTTCTATCGTTGCATACCCGGACGACGACTTTCGTTCCGGGTAGTAGTACGCATCGAGCAGCGCAACTTCGTCATTACCATTCATCCCGACCGGAGGTTTGTATGTCCACCATATCGAAACGCCTCCCCAAGATAAGCCGCGAACCGGAAGCGATGATGCTATATTTCGCAGACCTGCCTCCCGAAGGCAGTCTGGAAATTGCCGATAATTTCGTCGTTGACTTCAGCCCTGATGACGACATCACGGGACTGGAAATTCTTTGGGACGATGCTTACCGTGCCGGTTCGGAACCGGAGTTGCTGGCCTTTGGCATATTCGGCTCTGCACTGGTTTCGCTGGCCTACCACTACGCCAAACACGCCGGGCAAAAACCGCGCGATGTGGTGCGGAACAAGGCAGCGGATTATATCGCGGCTACCGATTTGCCCTTGCACGTTACTGCCAGCGAGCCCGCCGGCCTGACCATCGTTGACGCATCCGGCAATCCGTTGCTCTGCGCTGACATACGCTATGGCCCCCGGGGCATTATCCAGCCCGATATGGCGCCTCAATTGTCGGCCGGCATTGACCGCCTCAGTCAATCCACGCCGCATAGCCCCGGCGCCGTGGGCGTTGCGGTGTTCATCGACGAAACCGGAGCTTTGCGCCGTCAACCCCCCGTCGCTCCCGGAGTCTGGCTTGACTGGCCGGGCGCAAGACTACTCGGCGGCCCCTCCCGGGCCCACGTCGCCATCATCCCGCCCCACCAGCGCAAATACCCCTGGCTGCCCAAAGACTTTCTCTCCCTGCCCCCTATGGATTAACCGCAGGCGTGTAATTCCCATGCTCATCCCCTTCTCCTGGCTTTCCGATTACGTTGACATCACCCTGCCCGCCGCTGAGCTGGCCCACCGGCTCACTATGGCCGGCATTGAGGCCGGCGATGTCGTCACCCGTGGCGGGTGGGATAACTGCGTTGTCGGCTATGTCCGCTCCACCCGCCCCCATCCTGATGCCGACAGCCTTACCCTGTGCGTGGTTGACCCCGGCGATGGCGACGCCATCGAGGTGGTGTGCGGCGCGCCCAACGTGGCCGCCGGCCAGAATATCTGCTTTGCCCGCCCCGGCGCTTTCCTGATTAATACGCATAACGGACGCCGCGAGGAACTGAAACCCGCCCGCATCCGGGGCGTCGTTTCAGAGGGAATGATTTGCTCTGAGGCCGAGCTTGGCATCAGCGACGAACACGACGGCATCATCGTACTGCCGGCTGACGCAACCCCCGGCGTCCCGCTGGATGACGTACTTGGGGACGTATTCCTGGAATTGGAATTGACGCCCAACCGGGGCGATTGCCTGTCCATCCTCGGCGTCGCCCGCGAGATTGGCGCCATCACCGGCCAGCCCGTCCGCATCCCCGACGTTGCCTACCCCGAAACCGGCCCCCCGGTGGACAATCTGGCCAGGGTAACCATCGCCGACCCGGACTTGTGCCAGCGCTACACCGCGTCGGTCATCTCCGGCATCCAAATCAGCCCCTCGCCCGCCTGGCTGCAAGACCGCCTGGCCCGCGCCGGCCTGCGCCCCATCAACAACGTGGTGGACGTCACCAACTACGTGATGCTGGAGTTCAATCAGCCCCTCCACGCCTTTGACCTGGACACCGTTGCCGATGCCCACGTCGTCGTGCGCCGCGCCGCCGCCGGCGAGCAGTTCACCACCCTCGACGGCATCACCCGCACCCTGTCCACCGACAACCTGCTGATTGCAGACCCGGCCAAAGCCATCGGCATCGGCGGCGTCATGGGCGGCGCCAACAGCGAGATTACCGCTGCCACCACCACCATGCTGCTGGAATCCGCCACGTTCCACGACCTGAACAACCGGCGCACCTCCACCGGCCTGGGCCTGCGCACTGAGGCCAGCCTGCGCTTTGAGAAAGGCTTGCGCCCCGACCTCGCCCCCATCGCCCTGCGCCGGGCCACCCAGCTGATTCTGCAAACCGCCGGCGGCACGGCGGCGGCCGGCATCATTGACGTATTCCCCGCCCGCCCGCCCGATACCCCGGTTCCCTTAACCGAGCAGCGACTGCGCCAGGTACTCGGCATGGACCTGGACATCGCCCGCGCCGAATCGGTGCTGGCCAGCCTGGGCATCGCCACCCGCCGCACCGGCCCGGATTCGCTGGCCGCCGACCCACCCTACTGGCGCAGCGACATCGCCATCGAGGAGGACCTCATCGAGGAAGTAGTCCGCATCATCGGCTACGACGAAGTGCCCACCACCATGCTCTCCTCCCCCATTCCCTACCACCAGGCCAACCCGATGACCGGCCTGAAAGACGCCGTGCGCGATGCTCTCGCCGCCGCCGGCATGGAGGAAACCATCAGCTACCCCCTGCTCAGCGCCAGCGACCTGGAGCGCCTGCATACCGCTGGCAATGGCGCAGCTGGCAACGACCCGGCCCCCACGCTGCGGGTGTCCAACCCCATGTCCGCCGAGTACGACATCATGCGCCCCACCCTGTCGGCCAGCATCCTCAACACCCTGGCCTACAACCAAGCCCACAACGACGGCGGTTTCCGCCTCTTTGAGGTAGGCCGCGCTTTCATCCCCCAAGCCGCCGCCGGGGACGCCGGCGAGTTGTCCGCCGAACTGCCCATCGAACGGGAACTGGCCGCCGGCGTAATGTCCGGCCCCCGCTACAACGCCAACTGGCTCAACCCCGCCGCCGCTATGGATTTCTTTGACGCATCCGGCGCACTGTCCGGCGCGCTGGCCCGCCTGGGGTTGGCCGCCGCTTTTGAGCCGGCCGACGGCGCAACGCCGGGGGACGGTATATTCAATGACGGTATATTCAACGACGGCGCATCCAATCAGAGTATGTTCCATCCCGGCCGCTACGCCAGCATCGCCGCCTCCACCGACGGCGCCCCCCCGGTGCCCGTCGGCATCGTCGGCGAGATTCACCCCGACGTGCGGGATGCTTTCGGACTGCGCCCGGAGCCGGTAGCCTACTTTGAGCTGCGCCTCGCTGCCCTGCTGGAAATCGTCCAGGCCGCCGGCCAGTCCGAGCATCGTTTCCGCTCCCTGTCCCGTTTCCCCGCCGCCAACCGGGATTTGGCCCTGCTGGCCCCGGTCAACGTGCCGGCCGGCCAACTGCGCCAGCTAATCCAGCGCGTCCGTCTGGTCGAACGAACCGAACTATTCGACGTGTACGACGGCCCCAATCTGCCCGCCGGCGCCCGCTCCCTCGCCTTCCGCATCTGGTTCCGCGCCCCCGACCGCACCTTGACTGCCGCCGAAATCGACCGCGCCGTCAACGGCCTGACCCGCGTCCTGGAACGCGAAGGCGGCGCAACGGTACGCAGCTAGGCAATCAGCATCACAACCGGCGCACTGTGGTACGATACTGCAACGCCCCATCCATCATCCCCACCTACGGACGCCCCCCCATGACCACTCACCGGCCAGCCCCCCAGCTCCACGCCCACGATGCCCACGGCGACGGCGACCACGAGAGCATCCACGACCACGCCGGTCATCACCATAGCCGCGCTAATGGGCATGGCCACGCGGATATGCTGGAGGTGGAGCAGGCGTTTCAGCGCATTATGGCCCACTTTGCCCCGCTGGACGCCGTTACCCTGCCGACGCTGGAAACCCTCGGCCTGGCCCTGGCCGACGACATCACCTCGCCCCTGAACCTCCCCCCTCTGGCCAACTCCGCTATGGACGGCTACGCGGTGCTCCATTCCGACATCGCCAACGCCGGCGCCGCGCCGCCCACGCTGTCGGTTATCGCCGCCGTTGCCGCCGGGCAGGTTGCCACCGACACCGTTACCCCCGGCGCCGCCATCCGCATCATGACCGGCGCGCCAGTGCCCCCCGGCGCCGATACGGTGGTGCCTTTCGAGGAAACCGACGAAACCGAACGCCGTCGCTCCGGTACGCCGCTGGATGCAATCACCATCCGCAAGTCCCTGCCCCTCGGCAGCAACGTGCGTCCCGCCGGCGAGGACGTCGCCGCCGGCGCCCTCGTCCTGCCCGCCGGCACGGTTATTCGCCCCGCCGAGGCCGGCGTCATCGCCTCCCTGGGCCTGGCCGCCGTCCGCGTCATCCGCCGCCCGGTGGTTGCCGTCCTGTCCACCGGCGACGAACTAACCGCCGTCGGCAGCGCCCTGGCCCCCGGCCACATCTACGACAGCAACAGCAGCAGCATCGCCGCCGCCGTCACCGCCGCCGGCGGCATCCCCCGCATCATCGGCATCGCCCGGGACAACCTGGACGACCTCCACCGCTGCATCGACGCCGCCTCCGACGCCGACTTGCTGGTTACCTCCGCCGGGGTTTCCAAAGGCGATTACGATATGGTCAAGGACGTCCTGGAGCAGCGGGGCGATATGAATTTCTGGTCGGTGCGGATGCGGCCGGCCAAGCCGCTGGCCTTTGGCCTGCTGCAAACGGATAGTGGCCGCCCGCTGCCCCTGCTCGGCTTGCCCGGCAACCCGGTCAGCGCGCTGCTGGCCTTTGAGATGTTTGGCCGCCCCACCGTCCGCCGGATGCTGGGCCGCGACCTGCTGGCCCGCCCCACGGTAGAGGGCGTGCTTACCGGCCCCATCTTTAACAGCGACGGCCGCCGCGTGTACGCGCGCGTTGAGGTGGGCCGCCGCAACGGAACCTGGTTCGCCACCCCCACCGGCCCCCAGGGTTCCAACATCCTCACTTCACTGTCCCGCGCCAACGGCCTGGCCATCTGCCCGGCCGACCTGCCCCGCAAAGATGCCGGCCAGGCCGTCAAAATAATCATGCTTGATTGGAACGAAGAGGTTAATCTATGACCACCGCCTTTACCGCCAGCAACCGGCTGTCCGGCCTGGAGTACCGCCTCAGCCTGGAGCGACTGGAAACCCTGAACCGCTCGCCCATCCCCCTCCTGCTGTCCCGCCTCAACACCGGCTGCCCCTCCTACGGCAAAACTCCCGCCGAGATTGACGACGCCGCCGCCCTCATCGCCGAAATCCGCGCCCACTGCGCCGGCGATGACGACTTTATCCGGCAGGCCATGCCCTTGCAGGAAATCCTGTTCCGCACCCTGCTGCTCAACGGCGATGACCCCATGACCCTGGGCGAACTCCATCAGGAACTAACCGAACGCTGGTCGTCCCCCATCCGCCCCATCACCGTCACCCTCTCCGGCCTCGCCCGCATCCTCGACGGCGATGAGTTCTACGGCTTTGAAGCCCTCCCCTCCGCAGAACCCGAACCGGAACTCGCCGACCTCCCCATGCTAACCGCCCCCATCGACGACGACCACTCCCTATCCATAATCGCCGCCGCCATCGCCGACCAACTGGACGACGAGGACGTCGACGATGAGGATGATGACGACGCCGACCTCTTTGAGGACGATGACGACCTGGACGATGACGGCGACGAACCCGAGGATGACTAGCCCCGGCTGAATCCGCCCAATGCAGTGACGCCCAATGCGTTGACTGCGTGTGAAACCGCCGCTAAAATGGGCCAATCTGAATCGGTTGCCGTTTCACCACTTTACCCCAACGGCAGTTAGCACAAATCCAGCGGAGGTGTCGCCATCGCCAGGCAATACAGGGTCAACGAGCAAATACGCGTCCCGCGGGTTCGGGTGATTGGGGAAGACGGCGAACAGCTTGGCGTGATGACAATGCCTGATGCCCTGGCCAGGGCCCGGGCCTCTGAGCTCGACCTGGTCGAGGTTGCGCCTAACGCCGACCCCCCGGTTGCCCGGCTCCTGGACTACGGAAAACTGCGCTACCTTTCCTCTAAAAAGGAACGCGAAACCCGCAAATCCCAAAAGAGCAACGAGCTGAAAGAAGTCCGTTTCCGCCCCAACATCGGCGTCCACGACTTCGACGCCAAGCTCCGCAAGGTGCGCCAGTTCATCGGCAACGGGGACAAGGTAAAACTAACCGTCCGCTTCCGCGGCCGGGAAGCCGTCCATCAGGAACACGGCCTCACGCTCCTCAAGCGCGTCGCCGACGAACTCAAGGACGACATCCGGCTGGAACACGCTCCCGCGATGGAAGGCCGGGCCATGTCTATGGTGCTTATCCCCAGCCCCGCCGTAGCCACCCGCGCCGAACGCAACGACAACAGCACTGCAACAGCGACGGAATAACAGCAAATGCCCAAACTCAAAACCCACAAAGGCGCCAAAGCCCGCATCCACGTCACCGGCTCGGGCAAACTGATGCGCCGCAAGCGCATGAGCAGCCACCTGCGCCGCAAAAAACCTAAGAAAGTTACCCGCAAGTACGCCCAGAAAGTGGCCTTTGACCAGGCCGACGTCAAGCGTCTCAGCCGCTTGGTGCCTTACGACCTGTAACCAACATCGGAGATTGACCATACCGTGCCCAGAGTCAAGCGGGGCGTAACCAAACGCGCCCGACACAAGAAAATCCTCAAAGCCGCCAAAGGCTACCAGGCGTCATCCAGCCGCAATTACAAGTGGGCCAAAGAGGCGGTGATGCACGCGTGGACCCACGCCTACCGCCATCGCCGCCAGCGCAAAGGCGATTTCCGCCGCCTGTGGATTGTCCGCATCGGCGCCGCCTGCCGCCAGCACGGCACCACCTACAGCCAGTTCATGCACGGCCTCAGCCAGGCCGGAATTGAAATTGACCGCAAGATGCTGGCCGACATGGCCGTCCGCGACCCGGACGCTTTCGAGCGTCTGGTAGGAATCGCCAGCGGCGCCGGCGCCCCAACCGCCGGCCAGTAGCGACTACTGCCCCATCACCCGTGAAACCGCTGCAACAGCCGGTGTAGCGCCTCGGCGCCAAACTCCAGGGCCGACACCGGCACCCGCTCGTTAGCGGCGTGGATGGTTTTCAGGAAGTCAAAATCGGCGGGCAGGTTCATGGGCATCCAGCCGTAGGTCTGGATGCCCAGCCGGGCAAAGTGCCGCCCGTCGGTGCCGGCCGGCATCAGCATCGGCACTGACACCCCCTCCGGGTCCTGCTCCGTTATGATTCCCGCCAGCGTGTCAAACAGCCCCATATTCAGCGCCCACGGCTTGGGGTCAAAGCGCACCACCCCAAACTCAATGTCCGGCCCGGCGATGTCCTGCAACTCGCCCAGCAAATCCTCGGCGGGATAGCCCGGCAGCATCCGGCAATCCAGGTTCACCGTAACCTCGCTGGGAATCACGTTGGCTTTCTCGCCGCCGCTGATGATGGTAGCGTTGGCGGTGTGCCGGAACAGCGGCTCCATCTCCTGCCCCACGCTCCCCATCCGCCGCAGCATCCGCCCGGTAAGCGCCGGATTAAGCAGCAGACGCAAAAACGCGCTGTCCGGCAGCGGCAGCCGGCCGCTCATCGCCTCAATCATCCGCCGCGTCACCGGATGGATATGGTACGGCAGCGGCGTGCGGTCCAGCTTGACCAGAAACCGGGCCATCCGGGTTGGCGCAGTATCATGATGCACCAGCGACCCGTGCCCGCCCGGCCCTCTGGCCACCGCCTCCACCCGGCAGCCCTGCTTTTCGGCCACCTGCACCATGTAAAACTTGCGCCCCCGGTACGACTTGCTGAACCCGCCAAACTCCCCGATGGCATAGCGCACGCCCGCAAAATACTCCGGATGCGCCTCCACCAGCCAGCCGGCGCCGGTAAAGCCCCCGGCCTCCTCGTCGGTAACCAGCGCCAGAATCACGTCGCCGGGCAAGTCGGTCTGCTCCAGATGCGCGCGCATAAAGGCGTCCAGCATCATCGCAACCCCGCCTTTCATATCCAGCGCGCCCCGCCCCCAGATGTAGCCATCCTGCCGGCGCCCCTCAAACGGCGGCACCTCCCAGGGCTGCGCCGCCGTCGGCACCACGTCAATGTGGCCGTACAGCAGCAGCGGCGGCGCATCCCCCCGGCCCGGCATCCGGCTGATGACGTTGGGACGATTGTAGTCGTCGCCCACCAAGTCGGCGGCCAGCCCAACCGAGTTGAGCAGCCGCTGGCAGTATTGGGCGCACTCCCGCTCGTTCCCCGGCGGGTTGGTAGTGTCGTGCCGGATTAGCGACTGCAACAGCCCGGCAACGTCAGGCCGGGCCATCTTTCCGCTCAGACTGGCTGCCATCTAGTGCTGCGCCAAAGAACGTCCTTAAAGAACGCCCCGGCTACCGGAGGGCAAGGCCGTCGTCATCGTCATCATCGCCGCCCAAATCCAGGTCGCCGCTCAGACCTTGCAGAAACTCCTCGATGCTGGACGGCAGCGGGGTCGCCGTCGTCGCCGGGCTTTCGCCGTGCCCGTATTCCGAATCGTACAGGTCCTCAATTCGCCCCAGCACGTCGGCGTCCGGCATCTGCCCGTCCCTTGACGTCAGCTCGTCGTACTGCTTTTGCCCCCGTTCCTCCTGCGCGATGTAGTCCGGCAAGTCGTACAGCCGGCACAGCGCCTGCATCAGGCGGGATGCCCCCTGCTGGTCGTCGTCCAGGTTGAGATACTGCGGCAGATGCACTACGAACCCCCGCGTTTCCACCCCCATTTTGGCCGCCGTTTCGGTAACGGTATAGGTGATGGTAGTCGGCCCCTCGTAGTTGCTGGGCCGCGCGTTGGCGATGCCGTAATCCCGCTCCACGTGCTCCCCCGTGCCAACCCCGGACACCACCAGCGGCCGGGTATGCGGCACCATATCGTACATCCCCCCCACCAGCGCATACTGCTTGACGCCAAAATACCGGATGATTTCAACCAGCGCATCCGAGTAATCCTCGCCGTAAAGATGCGGCTCCAGCAGATGCGCCGTCAGCAGATGCGTCCCGTTCTCCGGATTGGCGTAGCGGATGATGGTATTCGGTATCGTAACCTCCCGCTGCCCGCTGACCAGATAGCTGCGGGGACGATAGCGGGTAAAGTCGTAATACCGCCCCGGCCGGTAAAGCCGCCCCAGCTCCTGGCTGCGATGATACCGTTCAATCCGCCCCAACGCCAGGCTGCCCACGTTGCCCACGTCAATCCAGGGCCGCAGCACCGCCAGCAAATGCGGCTCCCGCAGCTCCGGCACCGGCTCCGCAATGTCAAACTCACCAATACGCATAACAAGATGCAAGGTAACACCCCCAACAAACACCGTCAAGGCACCCCCCCGCGATCCCCCCAATGCTACACCGAGGGGGTCTGGGGGAAATCATTTCCCCCAGCGTCCCCCCTAATCCCCCAGCGCACGCCCCCCCCGTCAAAATCCCCCGCCAAATCCAAAAATCAGCGACACCAATCACTTGCAACCGTACACCCGTTCGTGTAAGATACATCCATCGGGCAAATCAACCAACCCCGCCTCCAGCCGTTCTCAGTAAGAGGCACCCCTGGAGATCGGGGCCATCACACCAAACGCTAGCACCATCACATCGCCGGAGATTCAAGTCAATACGGCCAGTCAGCAAAATCGCAATCGGCAAGGGTAGTCCCATCCCCGCTTTCACGGCGTGGGCTGCCTCCGCAGGGTATCGAGCTTCAGCCCGCGTGCTGTCCTAACCGGCAGGCCACGTAAAATGAAGGTCCAAAATAGTTGCGTACCAACCTCCGGCCGTAGGGCTGACAACGACTTGAATCTCCGACACCAAACCAAACCAACCGAACCCACCGCCCGATACCGATAGCCCGATACCACACCCGCCCGACACAACCGGAGAAGCCACCATGCCACCGTCAAACCGCGCCCCGCCCCTCCGTCACTCCGCAGTCGCGTCCTTTTGCCCCTGCGCCAGGAACGCCGCCATCGCGCAAGTCAGCCCGATGACGAAATTGTAGGCCCCCATTGTAAGTAGATGGTGAAACGCCAGGCTGGACAGGCCCATTACGATAACCCATCCGACGACTGCATCTCTGCCCAGGGACTTCGGTGCCGTCCAAAGCAGCCGCATCATGAGGAACAGCGCCAGCACATACAGCGCCAGCGGAATGATGCCCGCTTCCCCAGGCAGCATCAGGTACAGATTGTGGACTCCGGCCGGCTTCCCGTGATGTCCAATCAGCCCGCTCTCCATAAAGTGCATCTGATACAGGCCGTTGCCGACGATGGGCGAATCCAGTACCTTATTGAACCCGATCTCCCACAAGAGTGTTCGCCGTGTTAGCGCGCCCTCGCCGCTGTCGCTGAATTCCCCCCGTATAGTCCGCACGGTATCGCCGGCTTCCTCCAGTTGAGCGACAGGCACAGGGGTTGGCAACACAGCACCGCCGGTACTCACTGCCGCTCCCCCCGGGGACGGCGCCTCAGCATCGCCGGCCGCCGCTGCCATTATCGGCCCCATCACCGCCGTCTCCGCCCGGTACTGCTGGCCGTGCTTTTCGTAAGACACGCTCACTCGTATGAACTTGCCCGCGTCATCGTCCGTCGGAGTGTATTTCCAGGAAGGGCGCACCCCTTCAATCTTGCTCCAAGTGGCCCCGTCGGGCGTGCTAACGTCGCCGGGCCGGGCGTCAGCCCGCTCCCAGAGCCAACTACTTGTCGGCTCATCGTCCTGCCGGTGCGCCTTGTCCTCAACCAGATAAACCCCAATCGTTTCTCCCACCCGCTTTGGCTCATCGGCGTCATGGATACCGGCGAGGCCGATATTCCCGTCAGTTACCGGGCCTATGGGCGCCGTCTCAACCCATACAATCCGGCCGTACTTCTCGTAAGACACGTAGGCGCGCAGGAACTTGCCCTCATCATCATCTCCCGTAATATACTGCCAGTAGCGCACGCCGGCGATGTTAGACCAGGTGTCGTCGTCGGGCGTCCTGGCGTCGTCGGGCAGAGCATTGGCCCGCTGCCAGCCCCAGGGATATACCGGGTCGTCGTCCGCCCGGTGGTCCGCGTCATTGACCAGATAAACGCTAAGCGTGTCCCCCACCCGTTTTGCCTCATCCGCGTCAACAAACACCGCCTCCTTGAACTCGGGCGGCGGCTCGGATGACAACAATCCCTGCCAGCTTATAACGAGCAAAAACATCACCCCGGCCAGGCACAGCACCGTCAGCCCCGTGTGCCACCAGTCTTGCCGCCAGCGGCGCACGTGCAGCAGCAGAAACAAAACTAACATCCCGCCCAGAATAAGCGCCGCCGTGTTGGAAAACGACGCCAGCCCGGCGGCGCACCCCAGCACCAGGCCCGGATAGGCCAGACGCCGCCGCCCGCCGTTGGATTGCAGCGCCAGCGCCAGCGCCACCGTGATGCAGCCGATAAACCCCGCGTCGTTAGGGTCGGTAAAAGTGCCGGTCAACCGCCAGGGCAGCCGGTACTCCGGCAGCACCCCAACCTCCCGCAGCAGCGGCGAGGCCAGCACCACCACGCAGCTGCCCATCAAAATCAACAGCATCCACTGCAGCAGCGCCTCAACCCCGATGCGCTCCAGCACCCAGCGGCCGCCCAGTATCGCCGCCAGCGTAACCAGCAGAAAAAACCCCTGACGCCCCACATCCTCGACCAGCAGCGCAACGCCGGTCGCCAGCGAAACAACGGACGCAATGGCCAGATAGGATGCTATCGCCGCCAGTAGCGTCATCCCCGCCATCCCCAGCGCCGTCCACCGCCGCCAGCACACAAACCCCAGCGCCAGCACGCAGCAGATGAGCATACCCCCCAGCGCCACCGGCTCAACCCAACCGCCTTGCAGCTTGATATGAACCAGCACCGCCAGCGCCCAAAACGCAACGGCGATGCACGGGGCGGCCGCGAATTCCAGCCGCCGCCGCAGGAAAGGCACCAGCGCTAACATCGCAAACCGGCCTACTTGCGGCACAGCCGGCGCAAGTCATCGGCTGCGCTGTCGTACCACCGGCCGCTGCGGAAGTAATCGCCCCGCCGCTTTGCGCCATCACACAGCCGCCGGTACAGCTCCGGGTCGTGCAGCAGCCGCTCAATCGCCGCTTTAACCTCTGCGGATGAACGCGGTTCCACCAGCAGCCCGCTGGTTTCGTGCTCCACCAGCTCCGTAACGCCGCCCCACTTAGCCGCTATCACCGGCCGGCCGCACTGAAACGCCTCCAGAATTGCGCCGGGGTAGCCCTCACTCCGGTAGTAGCTCGGATACACCAGCAAGTCGTGTTCCCCCATCATCTGCGGTATCTCCCACGGCGCCAGCACCCCGCCGTAACTGGCCCGGGGATGCCCCTCAAACAGGCTAAAATCCGTGTCCGACATACCCGGCCCGAATACGTTAAGCTGGCAGTTCTCCGGCAGATTGCGGCCCGCCTCTAGCGCCTCGGCCAGCCCTTTGTCCATATCCAGCCGGGCCACGAATATCAGTTTCTCCACCCGATTGCGCCCCTCCGCTGCCGGCGCCGCAACATCCCGCGTGTTCGGAAACCAGCGAAAGTTGCCCCGGCCGGCAAAGTTGCGCTGCAAATACTCCGTCTCCACGTACACCAGCGCCGCACGCATATAAGTACGTTCCGCCAGCCAGCGCGCCAGCCTGCCGTAGCCGTCGTAATCCAGCATCATATCGCCCCCGGTAATACGCACCACCAGCGGCCGCCGGGCCAGCGTGCTGATGACCCACAGCAACGACGCCAAACTCAGCGCCGAATAGGGCGCAATAATCAGAAACACCACGTCGCAATACCATATCTTGCGGGCAACCCCCCAGATTACCCGCAGAAACCGGGCCAGCCGCACCGCCCGCAGTTTCCAGCCCGGCAGGTTAGTAACGCCCCCCGAAGTGTCAATGACGTCCACGCCAAACCCGCGCATCCCCAACTCCCGCACCTGCTCGTCGGCCATAACCTTGTTGCCCCCAACAACGTTGGTCGCGGACGCCCCGGCCCGCTGTACCGGAGCGATGAGCAGGATGCGCGGCGCCATGTTCTCTGAATCGGTCAACGGTCAATCCCGGATTGGCCAGTCAGTTGGAACGCAGCGGCGCCGCGGATTTCTCGGCGGCGTTGCGGGTCAGCACGGCCCGGCCGGCGGCCCACAGAAACCCGGCGTCGGCCCGGCGCGGCAGCCACACTGCCAGCCCGGACATCCGCGTCGTCCGGTGGAATACTACCGCCAGGAACAAACAGCCGCACATCATACCGATGGTCGTGCCCCACGCCGCCGCCGCTACGCCGAGTTGCGGGTAGAGCAGCAGCAGCCCGCCCAGGTTGGCGCACAGCCCCAGCAACACCGCCCACGAGCAGACTTGCGGCCGGTTGGCCCCCTTGAAGTGGGTCATCAGTATTCCCGAAAGCGCATAGGCCAGTATCCCCGGCGCCATAATCCACAGCAGCGGCGCCGCCGGCGCAAAGGCGTCCGAAAGCAGCAGCCGCACCAGCGGCCCGCTGATGGCCAGCATCGCCAGCATCGCCAGCGCAGTAGCAATCCCCACCAGCCGCAGGCACAGCGCAACCGTCGCCGCCCGCTCCGCGCCCGCCACGCGGGGGAACAGCGCGTTGCCGACGGCGTTGGACACCAGCATAAATCCCAGCATCAGCGCAATGGCCGCCGCAAACAGCCCAATCTCGGCCTGGCTTGCCAGCAGACCCAGGATGATGACGCCAAAATGCGGCTCAACGGCGTTGCCCAGCCGTGCCACGTGGTACTTCAACCCGTAGCCGATAACCCGTCCGAGATTCGCGCGGACCGGCAGCGCAAAGGCCAGCCCGCACCGCCGTTGCAGGTACAGCAGTATGGCGGCAATCATAACGCCATGCCCGGCGGCAAAGGCGATGATGGCGCCATCCACCCCCAGCCCCGCGCCCCGCACGAGAACCGGCAGCAACAGCGCCGTCGCCGCAATGCGGAGCACCGAGAACACCGCCAGACGCCGGAACCGCCGGAGCGCGACAATCTGATGGTCCAGCGCGATGGAGATGGCGGTAAGCGGCGCCAGCGACAGCGACAGCAGGAACGTATGCGTATCCGCCTTTTGGAAAAATCCCAAGTCGCTGTAAATCAGCGGCAACGCCAGCGCAGCCGCCAATCCCCCGCCGGCGATGCTGATTATCAGCGCCGAGGACACACCCTGCGATACGCTCATCCGCTGCGCGGCGACAAAGTATTGCGTCCCCTGCTGCGCGCCCGGTGTGCAAATCAAACCCAGCACCGTGCCGAACACGATGCAAATGGCGTAGGCACCCCGGCCTTCCGGCAGCAGCAGGTAGGCCAGCAGCGCCTGTATCAGCAGCGTCAACCCGGCCATGCCGGCCAGGGTTGCGAACATTACGGAGACATCCTCTCCCCCGGTCGTCCCCGGAACTTGCAGCGCATCCGCCGTTTCTGTTTCAGGTGGGAGCATGGCATGGGAGTATGGCACGGACGGGGCAACCGGACGCGGAACCGAACCTCACGCCGCCCGGCGTCACTGCTGGGTTGAATCGCCCCCGTCTTTTCTGTTCAATGGCCCTGACCTTTTGAATAACCCCTTAAATGCGGGGGGGGGGGGGGCACGGTCCGGAATGAAAAACCCGACTCCCCAAGTCAAGTGCATGATTGCCAGCACCGGCGGCAAAAGGACGGCCGCCAGACTCCGCCGCCGCAGGCCCACGACAACCGACCCGCCGGCGATGGTGAGAACGTAGGCCAGCAGCAGCGCCGCCAGCAGCCACCAGACCCCGGCCACCGCCAGCACGGCCCCGGCCACCAGGCCGCACACCAATCCGGGAGCCGCCAGATGGCGCGGGCGCGTTGAGGCCGGATGCTTCATTATCACCCGCGATTTCCCCCGCCCGTAGTTGAAATACTGCATCGCCAGCGCCCGGAACGAACCGCGGGGGCGGTAGCTCACCACCAACTCCGGGTCAAACCAAACCGTCTTGCCCTGCTTGCGCAATCGGTAGTTGAAATCGTAATCCTCGTTCCGCACCACAGTAGGGTCGTAGCCCCCCGTCTCCTCCAGCGTTTCACGGGAGAACACGCCCAGAAAGGCCGTGTCGGTGGGGCCGGCCTTGCCGCCCAGACGGTGACGGGCGTCGCCCACGCCCAGCGGAGTAGTCATCGCCATCGCAACGGTACGCTCAAAAAAAGTAGTTCCCTCGGCCAGCTGCCGCCCGCCCACGTTGCCCGCCCCGGTGCGCTCCAGCGTCGCGATGGCGTGCGTCAGGTAGCCGGGCGGAAAGGTCGTATGGGCGTCGCACCGCACGATTATATCGCCGGTCGCCAGGCTAAAAGCGGCGTTGGCGCCAGGCACCAGGCTGCACTCCGGATTCGGTATCACCTTGACCTCCGGATGACACTCCCGGATTAGCTCCGACATCGCCGGAGCAACGTCGCCGTCAGCGACAATCACCTCGATAGGCCCCGGATAATCCTGAGCATATACCGCGTCAAGGGTAGATACGATGGTTGCTTCGGCATCGCGCGCCGGAATTATCACCGATACGCTTGGCGGGCCGTTCCGAAACAGGCCAGGGGATGCCGGATATGCCGATTTGTGCCGCTCAACAAGCCGCGTTCCGCCCTGCTTTACTGCGCTGTGCGCGCCGTTGACGGATCTGGCGGCGGGGGGGCTGGCCGTTAACGTTTCGCTGGATGAGTCCGCTATTGGTCTTATCATGGATGTTCCCGAATCGGCCGGCGGGATGGTTGAGCAGTTAGCAAAGATGCCCGGTGCGGTGCAAGCGCCCCCACTAACGGCAGAAAGGCTGATTCCCCAGAAGCACGACTACTTTACCATAGTTAACGCGCCTCGTGCCAAGCACGGCAAACCGCATTATACGAGAATTGACACTCCCGGCAACCGCCTGGCCAATCAGCCGGCGCGCGGCAGCAGATGCACATTCCGGTAAGTTTGACCAATGACATTAACATGAAATGGTGGGCGATAGTGGACTCGAACCACTGACCTCTTGCGTGTCGAGCAAGTACTCTAACCAACTGAGCTAATCGCCCACAGCCGCTTGGCGCAAAAACATTTTACCACCATTAGCCGCCGTTGTCATAGCATACCCCCGGCCATTCTGATAGCGGCTGTGCCGGGCCGGGCCGAAACGTGGGCTTGCCCCGCACCATCTCCCGGCGGTATATTGATGCGGCATATTGAATTGACGTCCCCAGCATCCATCCAGCAACATCCGTCCAGCAACATCCGTCCATCCATCAAGCAAGGAGCGCAGCAAAATGGCCCGATTGAACGACGTTACCCGCGAACAGCTTGCCCCGGAGCATCAGGGGTTCTTTGATTCCATCGCCAGCAGCCGTGGCAGTGTGCGGGGGCCTTACGGCGTCCTGCTGCACAGCCCCGACCTGGCCTCCCGCGTGGCCCACACCGGCACTTTCGTCCGCTTTGACCTGGACATCACCGAGGCCCAGCGCGAAATAATCATCTGCGCCACCGCCCGCGAAATTCGCCAGCAGTACGAGTTCTCCGCCCACGCCCGTCTGGCCCGCCAGGCCGGCGTATCCGACGAAGTAGTCGAAGCCATCGCCACCGGCAAGGCGCCGGAGGGCATGAGCGGCATCGAGGCCGAACTGGTCAAGTTCGTGCAGGAGCTGTCCCAGAATCACCGGATTAGCGACGCCACCTTTAACGCCGTGTCCAACCACTTCGGCACCGAGAAAACCGTCGGCATCACCGCCCTCATCGGACACTATATGCTGGTCGGCCAGATTCTCTCCGCCTTTGAGGTTGACCTGCCCGAAGGCGTCCAGCCCGAAATCGTCTAACCGCCATCCAACTGCCACATACCAACCATCCGGATACCGACTTACCCGCATCCGACTTGCCACACACCGGGGAGGCGCTCCATGCCCGCCGCAGCCGACGGCCTTATCTCCGCTCTGGAGAACAACTTCAACACCATCGACCTGGCCCTGAAAGACCTGTCCGACGACGAGTTTCAGCGCATCCCGGCGGACGACTGCAACTCGGTGGCCTGGATTCTGTGGCATCTTTCGCGGGTGATTGATTCCTTTATCCACACCCGCCTGCGCGACTTGCCGCAGCTGTGGGACACCGGCGGGTGGGAGCGGCATTACGCGCTGCCCGCCGACGGCGAGAACCGGGGGCTGGGCTGGACGCACCGGATGGTGTGCGACTGGCAGCCCCCCGCCCGCAGCGTGCAGATGGAGTACTTTGAGCAGGTGCGCGCCGCGCTGCGCGAGTACCTGCCCTCGCTAACCGAGGCGCAGATGAAGCAGGCCCGGATTATCCCGCCGGTATCCGAACCCCGTTCCGTCGCCGCCGCCCTGGGGCAAATGACCTGGGACTGCGTGTCGCACGGCGGGCAGATTGCGTTCCTGCGGGGAATGTACAAAGGAATGGGCTGGCACCGCTAACCCGCCCGGCGCCGCGCGCAGCGGCTGGTCATCCCTGTTATACTCTCTGCACTATGCAACTTTCCGCCGATTACCACTTCGCCAAGCCGTCGCAGGCGGTTTGGGATGCGCTGATGAACCCCGACGTGCTGGCCGGCTGCATCCCCGGCTGCCGCCGGATGGAGGCCGACGGCCCCAACCGCTACCGGGCAACCGTTGACATCCGCATTGGCCCGGTAGGCGGCCAGTACGACGCCGTAGTCGAGCTGGCCAATCTGAACCCGCCCCATTCCTACACGCTGAACATCGAAGGTTCGGGCCGCATCGGCTTCGCCAACGGCTCCGCCACCGTTACCCTCATACCGGCCGGCGACAACGTAACGACGGTGCAGGTAGAGGCCGACAGTCAGGTTGGCGGCTCGGTGGCGCGGGTCGGCCAGCGTATGATGGGCTCGGTGGCCCAGGGAATGATGGACCGTTTCTTTCGCTGCCTGGCCGAATCCGTCTGAATTGACTAATCTGTCTGGAGTTTTACTATGCCATTTGCCGATGACTTGCGCGCCAAATATCACGACCAGTGGGAGGCGATGGTCACCCATCCTTTCGTGCTGGAGATGGGCGACGGCAGTCTGGACATCGCCAAGTTCCGCAGCTACTTCCGGCAGGATTACGTGTTCTGCCGCGATTTGGTCAAGCTGACGGCCATCGCCATCGCAAAAGCCGCCCCCGATTACGACGCCGGCGCCCGTCTGGACGGCTTCCTGGCCAACTTTCTGTCCGCCGAGAACGACCTCTTTCTGAACGGCTTTCAAGAGTTGGGCGTAACCGCCGAACAGTACCGGGAAACCGAGGCCAATCCGGTAACGCAGGGTTTCGGCGACTTCATGGTACGCACCGCGCTGGAAGGCGATTTTGACGACTTGATTGCCCTGTTCTACGTAACCGAAGGCACCTACCTGGACTGGGCCACCCGCCTGATTAACTCCGGCCAAAAGCCCGGCAACAAGGTGTACCAAGACTGGATTGACATCCACAGCCCCGAAGTGCTGGGCGAAGTAGTACAGTGGTTCACCGCCCGCCTCAACGAAGCCGGCGCCCGCGCCGACAGCGCCAAAGCCGCCAACCTGGAGCGAATCTTCCTAACCACCCTGCGCTACGAACAGCTATTCTGGGACGCCAACTACTACGGCAACAAAACCTGGCCCGACGAAAACTAACCCACCGCCGCTAAAGCGCCGCAACCAAAGTGGCCACGAGAGTGGCAATCGTAGCGCCCATAATGCCAATGCCCACGAACATCAGGCGGTCAATCTTAGAGTCCATGCGGCCCATACGCGCGTCAACATTAGATTCCAGGCGGTCAATGCGCGCGTCAATGTTAGATTCCAAGCGGTCCATACGCGCGTCAAGCTGACGTTGCCCCTCGCGCAGTTCACCGACGGCTTCTCTCAAATCGCCGACGACTTGCGCCGTTGTAATGTCCATAGTAGTCATAGCATCTCGCTCCTTCTAGCCACATCTAAACATACAACGGGCAGCGTGCTTTTGCAACGGCCGCCTGTCCCGAACGCGGCATTCCGTTTTAGGTTGGCCCTTTTCCAGTGCCAGCCCTCGCTTACGCCGGATGACCGCATCCGATAAAGTACGGGCAGCAGGGGGCGTTGGTGGGTTAGGCGGGTATTATTTCGGCTACTGGGATGGTTATGTCGGGGAAACATTCGGGGGTTATGGTGTCGCCGGGGGATAGGGTTTGCTTGCGGGTGTAGCTGCCGGCGGCGGGTTTGGTGTGGGCTTCCATTATGCGCTCGGGCAGGGCGGTTATCCAGACTTCGGGGATGCCGAAGCGGGCGTAGAGGGCTAGTTTCGCGTTGCGGTCGTAGCTCAGTGAGCTGTCGGATACCTCAATGAGGAGCAAGACGTCCTCCGGGCCGGCGGCCTCGTGTGCGTAAAAATCGGAGCGCTCGCGCAGGATTACTAGGTCGGGTTCGGGCATTGTGTATTCATCCAGCGTTACGGGACTTTGCACCCGGAGGATTGCGCGTCTCCCGACGGCTTCACCCATCAACCTGGTTAGTTTGTCAACGGAGGCGATATGAGGGTTGCCGATGGGGGACATGGCTACGATTACTCCATCAATGAGCTCTACCCGGTCTGCTTCTGTCAGGATTCCCGCTTCGGCCATGGCGAAGTATTCGGCTATGGTGAAACGGCGGGGTTCGAGGCCGGTTGATTCGAGGCCAATCGCCGGGCGGGGTTTGGTTTGCGTTGTCATGCTCTTTCCCCTTTGGTCGTGGTTGAGCGGTTAGAGGGCGCGGACCATTTTGTCCAGGTTTTCGAGGGCTTTGGTGATGTTTTCCGGGCTGTTGGCGTAGGACAGGCGGACGTAGCCTTCGCCGAATTCGCCGAAGGCGGCGCCGGAGAGGAGGGCTACGCCGGCGTCCTGCATGGCGCGCTCCTCGAACTCGGCGCTGGTGAGGCCGGTGTCCTTGATGCTGGGGAAGGCGTAGAAGGCGCCCTCCGGCTCCGGGCAGTTGACGCCGGGGATTGACGCCAGGCCGTCGGCGATGAGGCGGCGGCGGCGGGCGAACTCGGCGGCCATCTCCTGCACGGCGTCCTGGGGGCCGTCTAGCGCGGCGACGCCGGCAATCTGGCTGAAGGATGCGGCGCAGGACACGCTGTTGGTGGCCAGGCGCGACACGTGGGGCACCAGCTCATCGGGCAGGATGCCGTAGCCCAGACGCCAGCCGGTCATGGCGTAGCTCTTGGAGAAACCGTCGAGGATGATGGTGCGCTCGGCCATACCGGGCAGGGCGGCGATGCTGTGATGCTCGCCCGAATAGAGGATGTCCTTGTAGATTTCATCGGACATCACGTACATATCGGGGTGGCGGCGCACCACGGCGGCGATGGTTTCCAGCTCGGTCAGGGTCAGGGCGGAACCGCAGGGGTTCTCCGGCGAGTTGATGATGAGCAGGCGGGTGCGCTCGTTGACCAGTTCGGGCAGTTGGGACAGGTCGGGATGATAGGCCCGGTCTTCGTGGAGCTGCATCGGGACGGCTTTGGCGCCGCTGAACTCAATCATGGACTCGTAGATGGGAAAGCCGGGGTTGGGGTAGATGACTTCGGCGCCGGCCTCGGCGATGGCCAGCAGGACGTAGAACATGATGGGCTTGGCGCCGGGGGTAACGACGACCTGCTCCCAATCGGTGTCAATGCCGCGCACCTCGCGGCTGTTGCGGGCCACCGCCTGGCGCAGTTCGGGCAGGCCGGGCGTGGGGCCGTAGTGGGTGTAGCCGTCCTGCAACGCTTGCACGCCGGCCTGGACGATGTGCGGGGGCGTCTCAAAGTCGGGTTCGCCGATTTCAAGGTGGATGATTTCGCGGCCCTGGGCTTCCAGGGCGCGGGCTTTGGCCAGCACCTCAAAGGCGCTTTCGGTTCCCAGGCGGCTCATACGGGTGGCAATAGTCATAGCGGACAGACCTCAAAGGCAGGGTTTGGGAAAGGTTACCATATCGGGGCGGGTTGGCGAGGGGCGTAGTATAATGCCGGGGTTGCCGGGGCGCCGCCGGCGGGAGGGATGGAATGGACATGGACGCTGTTGACTACACGATGCTGGACAGCCCGGAGGCGTCGGCGCGTTCGTTTTATCCCCGGCGTCATTGGACGGAGACGCCGGAGGGGGCGGTGGATTACGGGATTACGGTTGCGGAGGGAGTGGCGTTGTCGTCCCGGTTTTTTGCGGTGGGGCGGGCTAATCCGACGGTGCTGTTTTTCTACGGGAACGGCGAAACCGTGCCGGGCTATGACAGTATCGCGCCGCATTACAACGAGATTGGGGCCAACTTTTTCATCGTAGATTACCGGGGCTACGGCGCATCGGGGGGCGAGCCGGCTTTCGGCACGATGCTGTCCGATGCTCACCAGGCGCTGGACTGGCTGCGGGATACGATGCGGTCGTTGCAGTTCACCGGGCCGCTGTACGTGATGGGGCGTTCAATGGGGCGGCACGCCGCGTTTGAGCTGGCGGCCAATGCGTCGGAGCGTATCAACGGCGTCATCATTGAGAGCGGGCGGCCCAACCTGGGGCGGTTTGCCGAGGGGCTGGCGCCGGAAGCGATTGCCGCGCTGGAGGCCGCCTATCACGCCAAAGCCTACTCCATCAACATACCGGCGCTGGTGATTCACGGGCAGTGGGACGAAACGGCGCCGCTGCGGGATGCGGTTGATATGCACGACAAGATGCACACCGCCGCGAAACATCTGGAGATTATTCCCGGAGCGGGGCATAACGATTTGATGTACGTGGGCTACCGGCAATACTTCGCCGCCATCCGGCAGTTTCTGGCCCGGTACGGGAGTTCCTAACACACGCTGTCACATAACAAACTGTCATTCTGAGCGCAGCGAAGAATCTCGATGCCGTAGCGCACACTTTGGGTGCAACGACGTTGCTACGCTATCGAGATTCTTCGCTGCGCTCAGAATGACATTGGGGGAAAGAATGACAGCGACGGTATGGGAGACTTGGTGTCGTAGCAGGCACGTTCACAGGCTGCGCCACGGGTCGCCGTCGGTCATATCCAGGAATTGTTGGACTAGCGTTTGGTTGGAGATAATCAGGCCGGGGGAGAACAGGTTGGCGGGTTGGAGGGTGCGCTGGTCGAGGACCTGGGCGCCGGCTTCGTGGGCCAGCAGGATGCCGGATGCGATGTCCCAGGGCGACAGGCTGTGATGGAAGTAGAGGTCGATGCGGCCGCTGGCGGCGTAGGCGATGCTGAGGGCGCTGGAACCCATGAGGCGGTAGCTTTGCGTGCGGGGCCAGAGGCGGCTGGCCATCTGCAAAAGCTTGCCGGCCTGCTCAAAGTCGTAGCCGAGGTCAAAGCCCAGCACGGCCTCGCCGATGTCCTGGCGGTCGGATACGGTGATCGGCTCGCCGTTGAGGGTTGCGCCCTGGCCTTTTTGAGCGGCAAAGGCTTCATCGCGCACCGGGTCGTAGGTAACGCCGGCCAGTACCTCATCGCCCCGGGCGATGGCCACTACGACGCAGAAATGGGGGATGCCCTCGGCGAAGTTGCGGGTGCCGTCGATGGGGTCGGCGACCAGCGTATAAGGGGATGCACCGGCTACCGGCTCCGACTCCTCGGACAGCACGCCGAAATCGGGGAACTCGGCACGGACGTAATCAAGGATGACGCGCTCGCAGGCCAGGTCAACGTCGGTTACTACGTTGGCACGCCCCTTGAAGTTGACCTCAATATCGGTGCGGAACCGGCGCAGGGCCAGTTCGCCAGCGCGGCGGGCCGCAGTTTCACACACGGCCAAAGCAGTGCGGCCGGTTGCGGATAGCGGGAGCCGTTCGGGTTGTTCGTCCGGTGCGGGCTGGGACATAAAAAGGATACCTCCGGCAAGGCGCAGAATTGCAACCGGAGCAGTCTAGCACCGGGCAACAAGCAACAACAACCTCCCGGCGTGCGGCCGGCGGGGTAAGCTGCTCCCGGAGTGGGCGCCTGGTATGACAAAAGAGGGGGGGAGCGGTTGGATGGTGGCATGGTGGATTCTCCGGTTGGTATCGGGCTATCGGTATCGGGCGGTGGGTTCGGTTTGGTTGGTTTGGTGTCGGAGATTCAAGTCGTTGTCAGCCCTACGGCCGGAGGTGGGTACGCAACTATTTTGGACCTTCATTTTACGTGTCCTGCCCTAATGAGAGGCAGCACGCGGGCTGAAGCTCGATACCCTGCGGAGGCAGCCCACGCCGTGTAAGCGGGGATGGGACTACCCTTGCCGATTGCGATTTTTGCTGACTGGCCGTTTTTGACTTGAATCTCCGGCGGTTTTGCTAGCGGTGTGGTGGCTCCGGTTCCCCAGGGAACGTTCCTGGCCGGGAACGGCTGGAGGCCGGGGGTTGCTTGATTTGCCCGATTGATGTAGTATGGCGAACGAACATTCGGATTGTAAAGAGGGCGGTGTCATTGATTTTTTGGATTTGGCGGGGGATTTTGACGGGGCGGCGTATCGTTTGGGAGCAAGGGGGGGTGACGCTGGGGGAAATGATTTCCCCCAGACCCCCTCGGTGTGTCTTTGGGGGCAAGGGCGCTGCTGCGGCGTCGGGCCGGGGTGGCTGGTGTGCTATACTGCGGCGGTGAGTATGCCGGGGGAACGTCCGTTGGTTGGGGTGGGGGTGGTGTTTTTGCGCGCCGGCCGGGTGTTTCTGGCGCAGCGGACGGGCGCGCACGGGGCGGCCTCGTGGGGGTCGGCCGGCGGGCATCTGGAGTATGGCGAGACGCTGGAGGACTGCGCCCGGCGGGAGGCGCTCGAGGAGCTGGGCGTGTCGGTGGGCAGTCTGCGGCCGCTGTGCGTTAGCAACATCGTTGAGTACGGGCGGCATTACGTGGACGTGGAGTTTCTGGGGGAGATTGGCAATCAGGAACCTGTGCCAGCGGAATCTGACGGTTCTTTTGGCGATTACGGGTGGTTTGCGCTGCGTAATCTGCCGGAGCCGCTATTCAAGCCGATGCGGATTGCGATCGACAGCCTGCTGTCGGGGGAGTGGTATCACGATGGCGAGGCGTAGGGTTGTGATTTCCGGTAGTTTGACGCTGGGCTATTTGGGGACGGCGCCGGGCTGTATCGGGGGAGGGGGCGTGATGCTTGCGAGGGATTTTGTTGACCGGGTTGCGGGCGTTTCTATCAAAGTGGGCGCTATCCCATCGAGATTCTGCGCTGCGCTCAGAATGACAGTAGGAATAGCAGAACGGCAGTAGGAATGACGGAATTGCAGTAGGAATTGCAGAACGGCCGGCGGTGGGCTGATTAGACTGCCGGCAATGGGACGCTATCTAAAGGGAAAGGCTACCGGACAGGGGGTGCATTTTGATGGACAGGGCTAAAAAGGGGCGCGGTTTGTTGATGGTTTACGTTGACGTGCCGGTTGAGCTGGAGGATGAGTTTAACCGCTGGTACGATGAGGAACACATTCCGGAGCGGCTGGCGATTCCGGGGGTGCTGGATGCGGCGCGGTACGTTGCGGCGCGGGGCGGGCCGAAGTATCTGGCCTGCTACGAGATTGAATCTGCGGAAACCTGGCGTTCCGATGCCTGGCAATATCATCTGAACAACCCTACCGAGTGGTCGCAGCGGATGTCGCCGGGGGTTATCGGGACTACCTACATTCGCAATCTGTACCGGCTGCTGTATCCGGCGGAGGTGCCGGCGGAGACGGCCAGCGCGGGGATGGCGCCGGCTTTGCTGGTGGGGCGGATGGAAACGCCGGCGGAGCTGGAGGACGCTTTCAACGCGGCCTACGATGCGGAACGGCTGCCGCTGTATTACAACATTCCGGGGTACATCCGGGGGCGGCGCTGGACGGCGGTGATGGGCGAACCGAAGTACACCACCGTGCACGAGTGCGCCGGGCCGGAGGTAGCGGACAGTCCGGAATGGCAGGCGGTGCGCGATGCGGTGACGCCGGTCTGGAACGCACAGGTGCAGCCGCAGATGCGTTTCGCCGACGGGTCGCCGGGCGTGTACCGTCGTATTCTCTGAACCGGGGCACGTGTGAACCGGGGCACGTGTGAACCGGGGCACGTGTGAACCGGGGCCCGTGTGAACCGGGGCCCGTGAACCGGGGCCCGTGAACTTGCGCCCGTGAGCTCTCATCTGACGGACCGGCATTGAAACGCGCGTCCAAATGGCGAAATCCTGCATCGGGTTTCAGTAGTAATCTGATGGGATATTCGGTATAATAAAGGATGCAAGGGTACAACATATCCGGCGCCGGATGCACCGGCTTTACAGCGTAAGTATGTGCATCCTGGTATCATTCGCAATTGCGGAGATTGGAACATACTATGACACAACAAGTTACGGCATTCGTTGACGAAACGAACTCTGATTATACTTCTGATAATATCCAGGTGCTGAAAGGGCTGGAGGCGGTCCGGGTAAGGCCGGGGATGTATATTGGCAGCACCGGGGTTGACGGGCTGCATCATCTCATCAAGGAGCTGCTGGACAACGCGGTGGATGAGGCGCTGGCCGGGCATTGCGACCGAATTGACCTGCACATTGCGCCGGATGGGGCGGTTACGGTGTCGGACAACGGGCGGGGGATTCCGGTGGACACGCATCCCGATACGGGGGTGTCGGGGCTGGAAACGGTGATGACGACGCTGCACGCCGGGGGCAAGTTTGACGGCGCCGCCTACAAGGTGTCGGGCGGGCTGCACGGCGTGGGCGCGTCGGTGGTCAACGCGCTGGCGCACCGGCTGCACGCCGAGGTTTGCCGGGGCGGTGTGCGCTACACGCAGGATTACGCGCGGGGCATTCCCACGTCCGGCCTGGTCAAGCATCAGCGGGTGAACCGGCAGGGTACGACGGTTACTTACTACGCCGACCCGGACATCTTTCCGGAGATAACTTACGACTTTGCGCGGCTGGTGGCTCAGTTACGGCAGACGGCCTATCTGAACAAGGGGCTGGAGCTGTGCCTGGTGAGCGAGTTTCACGCGGCGGAACGCAACGGCGACATTGAGCGGAGTTTCTTTTTTGACACGGGCGTGGCCAGTATGGTGCGCAACATCAACCGCAAGCGCAACATCGTGATGGCCGAGCCGTTTTACTACCAGCGCATCGCCGAGGACGCCGACGTTGAGGTGGCGTTTCAGTTTCACCATACCGACGGGCACGACAACCTGGCGGCGGACGAGCGCACCTTTGCCAACTGCATCCTGACGCCGGAGGGGGGGACGCATCTGGCGGGTTTCCGGTCGGCGCTGACGCGGGCGCTGAACGACTACGCGCGCAAGCAGAACTACTTTAAGGATGCCAAAGACTCGTTCAGCGGGGAGGATACCCGGGGCGGGCTGGTGGCAGTGGTCAGCGTGAAGCTGGGCGACCCGCAGTTTGAGGGGCAAACCAAGAACAAGCTGAGCAACCCCGAAGTACGCAGCCGGGTAGAGTCGGCGACGGGGGAGGGGCTGACCCGGTTTCTGGAGGAGAACCCGACGTCGGCCAAGGGCATACTGGAAAAAGTGCAGACGAACCATGCGGCGCGGGAGGCGGCGCGGCGGGCCCGGGATCTGGTGCTGCGCAAGAACGCGCTGGACGGCACGTCGCTGCCGGGCAAGCTGGCGGACTGCGCCGAGCGGGACCCGGCCAAGTCGGAGCTGTACATCGTGGAGGGGGAATCGGCCGGCGGTTCGGCCAAGATGGGGCGCGACCGGCAGTTCCAGGCCATCCTGCCGCTGAAAGGCAAAATCCTGAACGTGGAGCGGTTCCTGGACAAAGTGGAGCGCATCCTGAGCCATGAGGAAATCCGGGCCATCATCTCGGCAGTGGGCACCGGCGAGGGGGAGGCGTTTGACATCGCCAAGCTGCGCTATCACTACATCATCATAATGACCGACGCCGACGTGGACGGCTCGCACATCCGGACGCTCATCCTGACCTACTTTTACCGGCGGATGCGGCCGCTGATTGACGCGGGGCGTCTGTACATCGCGCAGCCGCCGCTCTACCGGGTGCAGCGGGGGCGCAACATTGCCTACGCCTACACGGAGGACGAAAAGGACGCGCTAATCAAGCGGATGTCAACGGCCCGGTCGGAGCCGTCGCTACAGCGGTACAAGGGGCTGGGCGAGATGAACGCGGACCAGCTTTGGGACACGACGATGAACCCGGAGACGCGCAAAATGCTGCGGGTGTCGGCGCACGACCTGGCGGAGGCGCACGACGTGTTTGAAATGCTGATGGGCGAACAGGTGGGGCCGCGCAAGCAGTTTATCCAAAGCCACGCCACCGAAGTGCAGAACCTGGACGTATAGCGGCGGGCGGGTTGACCGTGCCAGCCGACGCCGATGCCGGCCTGACGCTGCTGCTGTCGGAATCGGAGCTGCGGGCCGGCGTGGCCCGGGTGGCCGCGGAGATTGACCGGGATTATGGGGACAGCGGGCTGGCGGTGGTCTGCCTGCTGAAAGGGGCGGTGCCGTTTGCGTCCGACTTGATGCGGCAGCTGCGGGCGGCGGTGCACCGGGTGGATTACCTGCGGGCCAGCAGCTACGGCGGCGGGACGGAATCATCCGGCACGGTGCGCATTGACGGGGGGATGCGGGCCGAACACATCGCCGGGCGGCACGTGCTGGTGGTGGAGGACATTGCGGATACGGGGCACACGCTGGCGGCGGTGCGGGCGCATCTGCGGGAGCTAAATCCGGCATCGGTGCGGCTGTGCGCGCTGCTGGACAAACCGGAGCGGCGGGAGGCCGACGTCCGGTGCGACTACGTGGGCTTTACGATACCGGATTACTTTGTGGTGGGGTACGGGATGGACTTTGACGAGGGGTATCGGGGGCTGCCGGCGGTGTACTATTTTGCGTAGGGGCGGGCCTTCCTCCCCAATGTCATTCTGAGCGCAGCGAAGAATCTCGATGGGGAAACGCACGCTTTGGGGGCAACGCCGTTGCTACGCTTTCGAGATTCTTCGCTGCGCTCAGAATGACATTAGGGGGGTGAGGGAATGGCGGGATACGGGAACAACGTTCAGTAGGCTACGGCCTGGCCGTCGCCGCGGGGGTCGGAGGCGCCGGTTAGGACGTTGCGGCGGGGGTCGCGGGTTATGAGCTGGACGCGGCCGATGTAGGAACCGAGGGGGTTTTGCACTACGTTGTGGCCCATGCGGGTGAGGTCGCGGATGGTGTCGTCGGGCATACCCATCTCGACGCGCAGTTCGCCGGGGCGGTTGACGGTGGCCGGGTCGGTGCCGGGGAAACTGTGCCAGCGGGGGGATTCTACGGCGTCCTGGGGCTTGATGCCGCCGTCGATTAGGCCGGTGAGTATTTGCAGGGCGCATTGGGGCTGCAAATCGCCGCCGGGGGTGCCGCCGACGATGGCGACGGCGCCGTTCACGGTGGTGAGGTAGCAGTTGAGGGTGTGCATGGTGCGCTTGCCGGGCGCGATGACGTTGGGGTGGCCGGGTTCCAGGCTGAAACCGCGCCCGGCCCGGTTGTTGAACAGCACGCCGGTGCCGGGGGCAACCACGCCGGAACCGAAAGCGTTGGACAGACTGTGAATCCAGCTGACCGCATTGCCGGCGCCGTCGGCCACGCAAAAGTAGGTGGTATCGCGGTGCCCGTCAACCGGGGTTAGCGGGCGCACCTCATCGCCGGCCTGGAAAGGATGGATCTGGTCGCGGCGCATATCGGCGTACTCCGATGACAGCAGGCCGTCAAGGGGCCAGTCAACGAAATCAGGGTCGCCGGCCAGCCGGTTGCGGTCGGAGTAGGCGATTTTCTTGGCCTCGACCAGCAGGTGGATGGCGTCGGCCGAGTTGGGCGTCATTGAGGTAAGGTCGTGGCCGCCGATGATGTTGAGCATTTCCAGCAGGAGGAAACCCTGGGACGGCGGGCGGGTTTGGTACACGCGATGGCCCCGGTAGTTGACGCTGATGGGTTCGGTGACGTCGGCTTGATGGGCGTTGAAATCGGATTCGGCGAAACGGGCGCCGGCGTTGTTGAGTCCGGCAACCATCTGTGCGGCCAGCGGGCCACGGTAGAAAGCGTCGGCGCCGCCCTCAGCAACCTGCCGGATGGTGTTGGCGAGGTCGGGGTTGGCGAGGACATCGCCCTCGCGGGGCGGGCGGCCGTTGGTCAGATAGACGTCGGCGGTGGCTCTGAAACGGGAGAGCAGCTCGGCGTTGCCGGCGAAAGTGCGGGCCAGACGGGGCGGCACGGGAAAGCCGGATGCGGCGTAGCGGATGGCGGGGGCCAGCAGGTCGGCAAAGGGGATGGTGCAGAACCGGCGGTGCATGGCCTCCCAGGCGGCGGCCTCGCCGGGAACGGACACCGAGTGCGGGCCCTGAATGGGCATCAGGGCCAGGCCCTGGCTGCGGTAGTACTCGGCATCAGCGCCGGCGGCGGCCGTGCCACTGCTGTTGATGTTGGTAACGGCGCCGGATTTGGCGTCGTAGGCCAGGATGAACGAATCGCCGCCCAGCCCGCACATCGGCACGATGGCAACGCTCTCTACGGCGGCCACGGCAAGGGCGGCGTCAAAGGCGGTGCCGCCATCCTGCATAACGCGCAGGCCAACGGAGGCGGCCAGCGGCGAGTTGGAGGAAACGACACCGTGCTGGCCGAACACGGCGCTGCGGGCAAGGCTGGTGATGGACATGATGGCAAACTCCAAACCGGCGGGGCGGGCGGACGGGCGAAATCTGGCGGTATTATAGCGAGGTGTTGCGGTGGGCGTATTGCGTGCTGTCCCCTAATGTCATTCTGAGCGCAGCGAAGAATCTCGACGGCGCAGCAGACACTTTGGTTAAAACGCCGTTGCTACGCTATCGAGATTCTTCGCTGCGCTCAGAATGACATTGGGGGGATGGGCGTTGCGATGACGGCGTGCAGTTATTGGAAAACCCTCCGTGTTGTGCGGAGGGTTTTCGGGTTGGCTGGTACCCCGGATGGGCTTCGATCCCATGATCTCCACCTTGAAAGGGTGGCGTCCTGGCCAGGCTAGACGACCGGGGCTTTTGGCGTCGCTTTCGGCAACGCTTGACTACTGTATCACATTGGGGGCGGTTATGGATAGACGGCGAGGGATTCGAGGGCGGTTTGTTCGGGGTAGCCGCACATGAGGTTCATGTTTTGGACGGCCTGGCCGGCGGCGCCTTTTACCAGGTTGTCGAGGCAGCTGATTACGATGAGGCGGTTGGTGCGCGGGTCAACTACGGGGTGGATGAGGCACTGGTTGTTGCCCAGGGTTTGCTTGGTTTGCGGGGGGGCGTCGGTGACTTGGACGAAAGGCTCATCGGCGTAGAACTCGCGGTAGAGCTGCCGGACGCGCTGGGAGGCGTCCGGGTCTTGCGCGATGTCGGGGCGCAGGGGGGCGTAGCAGGAGCTGAGGATGCCCCGGGTCATGGGGATTAAGTGGGTTAGGAACGTTAGGTTGACGGGCTGATTGGCGGCGGCGGCGGCGTCCAGTTCCTGGCTGATTTCGGGTAGATGGCGATGGCCGCCTAGCGAGTAGGCCATTACGTTCTCGTTGACTTCGGAGAAGTGGGTGGCCATGCTCAGGGTGCGGCCGGCGCCGGATACGCCGGATTTGCTGTCAACGATGACGTCGCTGCCGATAAAGCCGCTGGCGATGGCTGGGGTGAGGGCCAGTATGGCGGAGGTGGGGTAGCAGCCGGGGTTGGCGACCAGGCGGGCGTCGGACACGGCGGGGCGGTTCAGTTCGGTCAGGCCGTACACCGCCTCCTCCAGGTAGGTGGGGTCGGGATGCTCTACGCCGTACCATTCGCGGTACACGTCGGCCTGCTTGAGGCGGAAATCGGCGGATATGTCAACGACTTTGACGCCGCGCTCCAGCAGGGGGATGCAGGCTTCGGCGCTGGCCTTGTGGGGCAGAGCGGAGAAAACCAGGGCCACATCATCGCTCAACTCGGCGGTGACGTTGAGGCCCATGTTGTCCAGATGGGGGAATACCTGGCCCAGCGACTGGCCGGCGGCGCTGCGGCCGGTTACGGAGGCGATTTCGACTTCGGGATGATGGCGCAGGATACGGACCAGTTCGCAGCCGGCGTATCCGGTGACGTTGATGATGCCCACTTTCACGGTTGCAACTCCTTGACGGCTTGGGTGTGCGGGACGGGGGTAACGGCGTTGCGCTGGCGTCGCCGGCGTCCGGGGGCCTGTCCGTCGGGGCGGTCGTTGTCGGCGGCGGCAGGGGCGGCGGCGTCCGGGGCGGCCGGAGCAACGGCGGCGGCGGCGGCTTTGGCAATCGCCGCATCGTCGCGGGAGGGGCAGCCATAGTTGAGTACGCAATCGGCGCAGAGGGGGCGCTGGGCTTTGCAGACCTGCCGGCCGTGGGTGATAAAGGCGGCGTGAAAGGGGTACACGTCCTCCGGGGGCATGGCGGCTTCGAGTATCTCGTGGGCTTTGTCGGCGCTGACTTTGGGGCCGATGATGCCGAGGCGCTTGCTGACGCGGTAGATGTGGGTGTCCACGGCCATGGCGGGCATACCGAGGGAAAAGCTGAGGATGATGCCGGCGGACTTGGGGCCGATGCCGGGCAACCGGCGGAGCCAGGCGCGGGCGTCGTGCATGGGCATTTCGGCGAGAAAGCGGAGGTCGAGGGAATGGTCGTTGAGCTCGAGGATGCGGTTGAGGACCTGGCTGATGCGGGGGGCTTTTACTTTGGCGAGGCCGCCGTTGGCGATGGCGTGCTCGATGTCGGCAACCGGGGCGGCGGCGACGGCCTCCAGGGTGCTAAAACGGTGCATCAGAGTGCGAAAGGCGCGCTCGGAATTGCGGTCGGAGGTGTGCTGGGAGAGGATGGTGAACACCAGCTCGTGGGCCGGGTCAAGGCGGGGTTCGTTGGCAAAAGGGCCGTGGGCGTCGGTCAGCAGACGGATGGCATCGCTGACGGTTACGCCGGGCTTTTGGGCGCGCGGCGTGCGGCGGGGTTTAGCGGTGGCTTGGGGTGGCATTTGGTCGTCTCTAATCCACGTCTAGTCCACCGCGATTTTAGCACATGGGGGAAACGGGCTGCTGGCGGGCGAGGCGCCGGCAGCGTTTCGTTTCGGGTGATTTGGTATGGTCAAGTCATGGATTTGGGGGATTTGGGGGTGACGCTGGGGGAAATGATTTCCCCCAGACCCCCTCGGTGTGTTTTTGGGGGCACGGATGGGGGGGTCAGGCGCGGCGGGCGGCTTGGGATTCGGGGGGTGGGGGTGAGGGGCGGGTGATGAGGGGGGTGAGGAACAGGGCGGGCAGGGAGAAGGCGATGCAGGCCAGGGCGTTGAAACTTACCGACTGCTGGACGCCGATTACTTCGCCGAGCCAGCCGATGAGGAGTACGCCGGGGGGGGTGCCGATGCCGATGCAGAGGCTCATCAGGCCCACCATGCGGCCGCGCATTTCGGGGGGCGCGGAGCGCATGGTGATGGCGCTTTGCATCGTGCCGAAACAGGAAAGGCCCAGGCCGCTGACTATCAGCACCAGAAAAGTTACGAAGTACCAGGGCGACCAGACAAAAATGGTGGAGGCAACCATCACGAGGAACGCGCCGGCGGCAAAAATGCGTCCGTGGTGGCGCACGGTGCCGACGGAGGCCAGGATGCCGGCCATCACCAGCTGTCCGATGGCCTCGCCGGCGGCCAGTATTCCGACCAGCGTTTCGCCAACGCCCAGATGGTCGCGTCCGATGGCCGGCACGAACTGGCGGGACGGGAAGGCCAAGCCGTTAATCATTACGGTGATGAACAACATTCCGACCAGCTGGCGGTGGCTCAGGGCGGCCCGGACGGCGGCGCCGAGGCTGTTCCAGATGGGCTCAACGCGCCACTCGCGCTCCACGCTGGGGATTTGCACGCGCAGGGCCAGATACACTGCCGCAACGTGCATTATCACCACGACGGTGTAGGCCCACACGTAGCCGGCGTAGTGGGGCCAGTAGTAGCCGGCGTGTTCGACGAGAAAGCCGCCGGCGAAAGGCCCGGCCATCCGTCCGATGGTCATGCTGATGGAATCAATGGACAGGGCGTTGACGACCCGGCGTTCGCCAACGATGTCAAAAACGGCGGTGCGGCGGGCCGGGTCCTCCAGGGCGCGGCTGATGCCCTGGGCGAACATGGAGGCGAAGATGTGCCAGGCGGCAATCAGTCCGAACACCAGCAGGCCCAGCAGGATTACCGCCGCCACCAGTTTGATGGCCAGGGCGATGAACCAGATGCGCTTGCGGTCAAAGCGGTCGGCGATGATGCCGGTGAAGGGTGAAAGCAGGGGGCGGGGCAGGTTCTCGAAGGCCAGCACCAGGCCGAGCATCAGGGGGGAATTGGTGAGGGAATAGACCAGCAGGCTGCTGACGAGGAGCTCCATCCAGCGGGTGACCTCGGCGACGTTGACCACGTACCAGATGGCCCGGAAGCGCCGATTGCGGAGAACCTCCATCACGGGAGATGTGGGGCGGCTGAGTGGGACGGCCAACGGGCGTGCCTCCTTGGCGCGGCGGGTTTGCAAGTGTAAAGGATGGGGGGATGCTTTGCTACACAAACGGGGGGGCGTATCGGGGGCAAAACGCTGGCCTCTTGCCATTCCGAACGCCCTCAACCCCCAATGTCATTCTGAGCGCAGCGAAGAATCTCGGCGACGTAGCGCACACTTTGGGGGAAACGCCGTTGCTACGCTATCGAGATTCTTCGCTGCGCTCAGAATGACATTAGGGGATAGGGCGCTCAGAATGACATTAGGGGATAGGGCGCTCAGAATGACATTAGGGATAGGGTGCTCAGAATGACGTTAGGGGGTAGGGTGCTCAGAATGACATTAGGGGTGGGATGCTCCGGGAGGCAAGGGCAGCGGGCGGGCGGGGGCGGTATAATGTCCTTTGGCGTTCTGATACTTTGGATTTACGCGGGTTGGATGGGCAATGGCGCAGTCTCATACTGATACCTCTAGCGACGTGGTTTGGCAGGATTATGCCGTTTCGGTTTCGGATCGGGCGGTTTTGCTGCGGCAGCAGCCAGTGGTCTTGTGGTTCACGGGGCTGTCCGGGGCGGGCAAAACTACGGTTGCCAACTGCCTGTCCCGGCAGCTGCACGAGGCCGGGTTTCAGACTTACGTGCTGGACGGGGATAACCTGCGGCACGGGCTGAACGGCGATTTGGGGTTTAATGCGGCGGCCCGGCACGAGAACGTGCGGCGGCTGGCGGAGGTGGCCGGGCTGATGTACGACGCCGGGCTGATTACGCTGGCGGCGTGCATCTCGCCGTTCCAGGCGGATCGGGATTTTGCGCGGTCGCGGATTCCGGGGGGCAAGTTCGTTGAGGTGTTCGTGGACAGCCCTTTGGCGCTGTGCGAATCGCGGGACCAAAAAGGGCTGTACCGGCGGGCCCGGGCCGGAGAGATACCGGATTTTACGGGGATTGACTCGCCTTACGAGCGTCCGGAGACGCCGGAAATCCGGATCGACACGTCGGCCCAAAGTCCGACGCAGTGCGCCGATGCGATAATGGCGTACCTGCGGGGGCGGGATCTGCTGCGATGGCCGGCGCGGGCGTGAGCGGCGGCGCAGTCAACGCTCCGGGGGGCAAAAGGCGGCGGCGGCTGTACACGCCGGGGGAGCCGGCCGGGGCGGGTTCGTTCACGTCGGGGCTGAACAGCTTTCTGGCGACGGGGCGGCTGTCGCTGGCAATCCGGCTGGGGATGCAGTACGGCGTGGACCGGGAACTTTGGGCGCGGTACTGCGGGATACTGGCGGCCGACGTGATGTTTGCGCCGCTGCGCCTGTGGCAAAGCGTGGTGTACGGGGGGCGCATCGCCCGCGCGCCGCTGCACCCGGAGCCGCTGTTTCTGCTGGGGTTCTGGCGGTCGGGGACGACGCTGCTGCACAACCTGCTGGCGATGGACGCGCGGTGGGGGTTCGTCAACACGTATCAGGCGGCGATGCCGGATTTGTTTCTGGCGGGGCAGCGGCGCATCCGCCGGCTTTTGGAGGCGCAGCTGCCGGAGAACCGGGGCATTGACAACATTCCGGTGGATTTTGCGATGCCGCAGGAGGAGGAGATTGCGATGGTGTGCGCCGGGGGGGCCAGTCCGTATCTGTCGCTGTACTTTCCCCGCACGGGGGATGCGGCGCTGCGCTACCTGTTTCTGGATGGCGACACGCCCCGTGGGGAGCTGGAACGGTGGCGGGCCGGCTATCTGCGGCTGCTGCGGGCGGCCAGCTACAACATGGGGGGAAAACCGCTGCTGCTGAAATCGCCATCCAACACCAGCCGGATTGCGGCGCTGCTGGAGCTGTTTCCGCAGGCGCGTTTCGTCTATATCCAGCGCAATCCTTACGACACGCTGCGGTCATACGTGCAGCTGCTGCGGCTGATGAACGACTGGCACGCGTTGCAGCGGGTGGATTTTGACGGGCTGCTGCGGCGGCAAACGGGGGTGTACCGGCAGATGGCGCTGGCCTACCGGGAGCAGCGGGCGCTGGTTCCGGAGGGGCGGCTGGTGGAGATAAAGTACGAGGAACTGGAACAGGATATGCCCGGCCACGTGCGGGCGATTTACGACGGGCTGGGGCTGGACGGGTATGACGATTTTGCCGGGCCGCTGGGGGAATACGTGGAGTCGATTGCCGGCTTTCAGAAAAACCCGTCGCACGTTAGCGAGCAGGTGATTGCGCTGGTGAACGAGTTTGTGCCGTTTCTGGTGTCGGAATACGGGTACGAGCAGCGGGCGTAGGGCGTGATAACATTAGGCCAGGTTAAGTCAGGCATTTATCTGGCGGCAAGCGGAGGGATGTTTGTTATGGAGCAGCAGGTTGCGGATTTTTGGGGGGCGACCCGCGCGGTTTTGGATGTGACGGCGGTTGACGCCGTTTTGTCGGAATGTCCGGAGCGCAGCGGGCGGGAGTATGAGACCTGGAGCGTTGCGCTTTCCAGCTACGGGGGGCAGCGGCTGCGGGGGTTTTATACGGTTCCGCGGGACTTGCCGGCATCGGGGCGGTTGCCGGCGCTGCTGGCGGTGCCGGGCTACGGCGGGGGCAAGGACATTCCTTATCACGTGGTGATGCAGGGGTTTGCGGCGCTGACGCTGTTTCCCCGGGCCCAGGGGGAAAGCATCCCGGAGTGGGACTTGCCCTATGGAACCAAGCTCACGTACAACGTTACGGACCGGGATGCGTACTATTACCGGGCCGGCTATATGGACTGCGTGCGGGGGATCGACTTTCTGGCGGCGCGGGAGGAGGTGGATGCTAACCGCATCGGGGTGTGGAGCCGGAGCCAGGGCGGTGGGTTCACGCTGTCCACGGCGGCGCTGGACCAGCGGGTTGCCGCCGCCGTCGCGGAGCAGCCGTTCATGTGCAACTACCCGGTGGCCATTGACATTGACACCCGGCCCTATCACGAGCTGCGGAACTACGCGCAGGAACACCCGGAGCAGCGGCCGGCCATGCTGGACACGCTGCGCTACTTTGACACGCTCACGCTGGCCGACGCCATTGAGTGTCCTATCCTGGTGAACATCGGGATGGCGGATACTACCTGCCCGCACGCCACCATCATGCCGGTGTTTGAGCGTATCAAATCGCAAAAGTCGCTGCTCATCTACCCGGAACTTACGCACAGCCCGTGTACCGATTTCAACGTGCACGCCATGAACTGGCTCAAGCGGTATCTGGGCGGCTGAACGGGCCAAGCCGGGCAGACTTTGATCCGGACAAGCTTTCGGCCGGACAAACTTTCATCCGGGCGATATAGCAGAGGAGGCGGGATTATGGGGGCGCGGACGGGGCAGCAGTATTTGGACGGCTTGCGGGGGCAACGGCGGGAGATTTGGCTGGACGGGCGGCGGATTGAGGACGTTACGACGTTTCCCGGCCTGGCCAACGGCGCGCAGTCGGTGGCCGGGCTGTACGATATGCAGCATGACCCGGCCATCGCCGGCGAGATGACCTACGCATCGCCGACGTCGGGCGAGGCGGTGGGCCTCTCGTTTCTGGCGCCCCGCACGGGGGCGGATTTGGCAAGCCGGCGGGTGATGATGTCGCACTGGGCCCACGCCAGCTACGGGATGATGGGGCGGACGCCGGACTTTCTGAACGTAACGGTGATGTCAATGGCGATGGCCGGGGGGTTCTTTGGGGACAACCGGCCGGAGTTTGAGCGGAACATCGTCAACTATTACGAGTACACGCGGGAAAACGACGTGTGTATGACGCACACGCTGGTGAACTTGCAGCGCAACCGGGCGCCGTCGGCAACGTCAATGGACTACACCACGGACGTTGCGCTGCGGGTGGTGAAAGAAACGGACGCCGGGCTGGTGGTGCGGGGGCCGCGGGTGCTGGCCACGCTGGGGCCGCTGTCGGACGAGATAATGGTCTATCCCACCCGCTCGCATCTGCTGGCGCGGGACGAGGACGCGCACAAGTACGCCTTTGCGTTTGCGGTGCCCTGCGGGATTGAGGGGCTGAAGTTCATCTGCCGGGAGAGCTTTGACCTGGGGAAATCGCACTTTGACCACCCGCTGGGTTCGCGGTTTGAGGAGATGGACGCCATCGTTTATTTTGACGACGTGCTGGTGCCGTGGGAGCGGGTGTTTATGTACGGCGACCGGCACAAGTGCAACAATATGTCGGCGGCAACCGGCCAGTACGTGCATACCGGCCACCAGGTGGTTACCAAGAACGTTGCCAAGTGCGAGTTCGTAGCGGGCATCGCCAGCCTGATGGTGGAAACGCTGGGCAGCGGCGAAATCCCGCAGGTGCAGGGGCTGATTGCCGAGCTGATTGAGAATCTGGAGATTACCAAGGCTCTGCTGACGCAATCGGAGGTCAACGCATCCGTAGATGAGTGGGGCATAATGCTGCCGGAACGGGCGCCGCTGCACGTGGCGCGCAACCTGTTCATCAAGATGTACCCGCGGATGGCGGAAATCATCCAGCTGCTCGGCTCCAGCAGCCTGATGGCGCTGCCGTCGGAGGGCGATTTCAACGGGCCGCTGGCCGAGATGCTGGACACCTACCTGGACACGGATACGGCGACGGCCCGCGAGCGGGTGCGGCTGTTCCGGCTGGCGTGGGACACGGCGTGCAGCGCGTTCGGCGGGCGGCAAGTGCTGTACGAACGCTATTTCCAAGGCGACTGGATGCGCAACGCCGCGCTGCTGCTGAACATTTACGACCGGGAACCGCTGACGCGGCAGGTGCGGGAGTTTCTGGAGCGGGGGTAACGCGCCCCCGCCCCAACGCCGGTAAATCAGGGGCGGCGCTTACTGCATCAGGCCGTCGGCAACGGGGCCGTGGTAGGGGTTGGCGCCGCCGAATACGGGGCCGGTGGCGCCGGAGTTGAACTTGGCCAGGGCCAGGTCGTACACTTCCGAGGGGAACGGGATGTAGCCTACCGATGCGGCCAGACGCTGGCCGTCGCTGCCCAGGTAGTAGCGCACGAACTCGGCAACGTGCGCCTCCTGCGCCGCCGCCGCTGCTACGTAGATGAACAGGGGGCGGCTCAGCGGGGCGTAGGAACCGTTGTTGATGGCGGCGTCGCTGGGGCTGACGCAGCCGCCGCCGCCGTCGATGGCGATGGCTTTCAGCTTGTCCTGGTTCTCCACGTAGTAGGCGTAGCCGAAGTAGCCCAGGCTGTGCCGGTCGCCGGCGATGCCTTGCACCAGCACGTTGTCATCCTCGGAGGCGACGAAATCGCCGCGCGACAGGCCGCCGTCGCCGTTGATCGCCTCGGTGAAGTAGTCAAAGGTGCCCGAGTCCACGCCGGGCGCGTAGAGCTTGATTTCCTCGGCCGGCCAGGACGGGTCAACCTGGTTCCAGTGGGTTACGACGTCCTCCGATTCGGGGGCCCAGATGGCGTTGAGCTGGGCGACGGTCATGCAATCCACAAAGTCGTTGTCCGGGTTCACCAGCACGCTGAGGCCGTCAATGGCCACGGGCAGCTCAATGTAGTCAATGCCGGCCGCCGCGCAGAGGTCAACTTCTTTCTGCTTGATGGGGCGGGAGGCGTTGGAGATGACGGTTTCGCCGTCGCAAAACTTCTTGAACCCGCCGCCGGTGCCGGAAATGCCGACGACGACGCGGACGTCGCCATCGGTGAGCTCACCGAATCCCTCGGCAATCGCCTCGGTGATGGGGAATACCGTTGACGAACCGTCAATGGGGACGTCGCCGGACAGGCTGGCGTAGTTGCCGGGGGCGGTTGCAGCGGTGGGGGCGGTCGGTGCGTCGCCGGTGCCGGCGGCGGGTTCATTGGTTTGGGCGGCCGGGCTGCACGCGGCGCAAAGCAGGACAATGGCGATTGCCGCCGCCGTCAGCGCAACCCGGAGCGTATTTTTTGATGACATGGATTTCTCCTCTGCTGGTCATGGCGATTGCCGTCGCGTCAGCGCAATCGGGAGCCGGCGATGGCGTGGGATAGCCGGCCGGCGTCGGCATGATGCAGCGCGCGTGCGCGACGATGTGCCGAGGGGGTGGGTGGGTGATGCCGTTCACTATCCGGGGGGCGGGTGGATAGTGCCGGTCATTAGCATGATTTCAGCGCGCGTCCGCGACGATTGCTTCCAGCTCAGATGGTTCCGATGGAATGGCTTCGGATAAGACGCGGCAGCCGTCCGCGGTGACCAGTACGTCATCCTCAATGCGGATTCCGATACCCTGGTAGATTTCCGGGGTTTGTTTGGCCTGGGGGCCGAAGTACAGTCCGGGTTCTACGGTCAGGACCATGCCCGGACGCAGGCGGGTTTGGCCTTTGTCATCGCGGTAGGGGCCGGAGTCGTGCACGTCAAGGCCCAGCCAGTGGGAGGTGGCGTGCATATAGTAATCGCGGTACGCCTGCCGCTCCATAACGTCGTCGGTAGTGCCGTCGAGGATGCCCAGCGTGATGAGGCCGTCAACCAGGGTAGTGGTGGCGACGCGGTGGACGTCGTCGAAGCCTACGCCGGGTTTTACGGCGGCGATGGCCTTGCGCTGAGACTCCAGCACCAGGTCGTAAAGGGCGCGCTGGGGGCCGGTGAATTTGCCGGACACGGGCCAGGTGCGGGTTACGTCGGCGGTGTAGTAGCCGTACTCGGCGCCGGCGTCAATCAAAAGCAGGTCGTCAGCGCCCAGCGCATCCCGGTTGCGGACGTAGTGCAGGATACAGGCGTTGGCGCCGCCGGCGACGATGGACGGGTAGCCGTTGCGGGGCGAGCCAAGCTGCCGGAATGGACGCTCCAGGGCGGCCTGCACTTCGTACTCGTGAACGCCCGGAGCGGCGGCGCGCATGGCGGCGTCAAACCCCTGGGCGGTGATGTCAATGGCGTGTTGCAGCAGGCCAATTTCGGCGTCGGATTTCTGCTGGCGCATCAGATCTATAGACGCCGTAGGGTCCTCGATGCGGCGGACGCTTTTGAGGCCGCGCTGGGCCATGCTGCGGCGGCGCTTGACCAGGCCGGAGATGATGCCATCCAGACGGTCGTCGCTGCCCAGGGCGTAATGGATGGTGTCGCAGTCGGCCAGCAGCTTGGGCAGTTGGGCGTCCAGCTGCTCCAGGGGGTAGGCGGCGTTGGCGGCCAGCGGCCCCACGGCGCCGCGCACGCCGGCGCGATGGCCCACCCAGATTTCAAAGGTGGGGTCGTAAGGCCGCACGAACAGGGCGTAGGGGGTATGGGAGCCGGGGCGCAGCACGGCAACGGCGTCGGGTTCGTCAAAGCCAGTGAGATACCAGAAAGATGACGCCTGCCGGTACTCGTGGTCAACGTCGTTGTTGCGGGCGGCGTCGTGGCCGGCGGCGAGGACGATGGCGCCGCCGGGGAGCGAATCCATCAGCCGCCGGCGGCGGCGGGCGAATTCGGCGGACGATATAGCAAGGCTGCGGTGGTTCACCGTAACACCTACTGCGGGGTAGCCATCGGTGGGATATTTTGTATCAGGCAAGCGGGGGCATTATAGCACCGGCGGCGGCGGGCGTCAACGCATTTCGTTGGCACAGTGACGGAATACGAAAGGGCCGGCCCGGCCGGCGCTACGCCGCAACGAACCGGATTAGCCCGGTTCGTCCATTGATAGTCAGCTCATACGAACACAGCACATCCCGCCCGATGATGGCCCTCCATGGGTGTCCGTATTCAAGCAGGGGCAAACCGATGACCGGCGATGGAACGGTGGCGCCTAGACCGGGGATGGCCAGAGTAGCGCTGAAATTGGGGTAAGTGGCCTCACCCGTAGCGCTGGTAATATCCCGCGTGCCAGCTTCGGGCAATCCCAGACTCCGGGCGGTTCCGATGTCGATGCCGGAAAAGGGCGCTCCGGTGTCCAGTAGAGCTGTCAACTGACTGCCAGCAACGGCGACGAAAATGCTTGGCCCGTCATCTAGCAGTTGCGCGGGATTAACGTAGAATTCAACTTGCACCGGCGACACCCTATCGGCCATAGCCGATGATGATGGGAGGCCCTACTCCCGTGGGTATGAAGAGAGCAGGTTCTACGCCCACTTGCCGGATATAGCAGTCCAGAATGTTGATTCCCATTTCATCTGCTGCGGCCACGGCTTCGTTGAAAGACCCGTAATCCCCCACGCACTTACAGTCGTGGATGATTACCCAGCGCTTTGGGTAGGCGCTCTCCAGTTCCTCCCGCAAGTCCTTATACGCCATCACTTGCTCCCAGTAAGGATCCGTGAGCGTTTCAGTATATGCCATGGTTCCTCCGTTGCAATCGGGCGTAGCGTCAGAGTGATCGTACATCAATTGTATAGCATCGGGCGGCGTGAAATGCAATCGTGCGGTAACGCGGGGGCGGGCGTTTGGGGCGGGACGTTCAGCGGGATGTTTCAGAGTGACGGGGTGGTTCTTTTGCCGGGGGGTGGTTTCTGCTATACTGGCGGCGGTGGGGCGTTGCCTGCCGCTTTTACGCAGGGAGCCGTGGGCCGTTTTGGGCGGCCGGTGGCTGGGCCCTGCGCTAATTCTGCAAATATCAATCGGGAGCAAAGCATAATGCCGGCCTATGCCGTAATCGGGGGACAATGGGGTGACGAGGGCAAGGGGAAAGTCATTGACTATCTCGCCGGGCGCTCCGATTGCGTAGTCCGTTTTGCCGGCGGCAACAACGCCGGCCATACCGTCGTTAACGAACGGGGCGAGTTCCAGCTGCATCTGGTGCCATCAGGGATTTGCTGGCCCGACGTGACGGGCGTCATCGGCAACGGCGTGGTGGTGAATCCGGAGGTGCTGCTGGGCGAGATGGCCGGGCTGCGGCAGCAGGGGATTGACACCGAGCGGCTGTTTATCAGCGACCGGGCGCACGTCATAATGCCGTATCACATCGCTTTGGACGCCCTGCAAGAGCAGGCCCGGGGCGAGGGCGCCATCGGCACTACCGGCCAGGGCATCGGCCCGGCCTACGTGGACAAGGCATCCCGCGACGGCATCCGCGTCGGCGATTTGCTGGACACCCGGCAGCTGCCGGATCGGGTGACGGCAGCGGTGGAGATGAAAAACCGTCTGATTCAGGGCGTGTTTAACGGCGACCCGCTGGAGGTGGAGCCGGTCATTGACCTCTGCCGTCAGTGGGGGGAGCAGCTGCGGGAGTTCGTCCGTCCGACGGAGCAGCTGGTGCAAGACCTGCTGGCCGACGGCAAGCGGGTGCTGCTGGAGGGCGCGCAAGGCACGCTGCTGGACGTTGACCACGGCTCTTATCCTTACGTAACGTCGTCGTCGCCGTCCATTGGCGGCGCAATCACCGGCCTGGGCATCCATCCGCAGGCCATCAAGGGCGTGGTGGGCGTGTTCAAGGCGTACTCCACCCGCGTGGGCGGCGGCCCGATGCCTACCGAGATGCACGATGAGGCCGGCAAGGATTTGCGGGAGAAAGCCCACGAGTACGGCACCACCACCGGGCGGCCGCGCCGGGTGGGGTGGTTTGACGCCGTCGCCGCGCGGTACAGCCGGCAGATTAACGGCTTTACGGGCATCGTGCTGACCCGGCTGGACATTCTGGACGGGATGGAGTCGGTGAAAATCTGCGTGGGCTACCGGGCCGACGGGCAGGAGGTGGCGCGCTTTCCCGCCAACACCGGGCTGCTGGAACGCTGCGAGCCGATTTACGAAAAGATGACGGGCTGGGACGCGCCGACGGCCTCGGCTACCCGCACCGACCAGCTGCCGGCCAAAGCCCTGGCCTACGTGCGCCGGATTGAGGAACTGGTGGGCTGCGAGGTGCAGATTATCTCCACCGGCCCCAGCCGGGATGAAACCATCGCTATTGACCCGGTAATTCACTAACCCGGTAATCCACTGACCCGGTAATCCATTAGCCGCGCGCCGGCGGCGCTGGAACGTGCGACGCTAATCCGACATTAAAAGGAAAGTCAAGCAATGCAGCAGCAAGCAGCCAGGTTCGGCATCTACTACAACGCCGCCGATAATCAGGTCGTCCGCATCAACTCGCCCTACTGGTTCCCGCCGGAACCGGAGTGGCAGATGGTTACCCGCGCGGTGAACTCTACCCTGCTGGACATTCGCGGTATGTTGCAGGAACAGGGGCTGTCGTCCGATGCCGACGGCGTTACCTGGACGACTATTCCCCTGCTTGACGAGTAGGGCTTGACGGGCAGCGCCGGCCGGCCGCCGGAGGACGAACCCGGCTATCCCCGTCCGGACGGCTGGGTGGGCCGCCTGATGGCCCGAGATTTGGAGCAGTCGTTGCGGTGGATGCGCTGGGCGTGGCTGGGCGGGCTGGCGTGGTGGGTCTGGAACACCGGCCTGCTGCTGGTATGGCTGATTGCCGGCATCGAACCGCAGTCGCCGGAGCAGAGCATCCCCGACTTTCCGGTGCGGATAATCATTTATCACGGCGTGGAGGGCTTTCTGGTGGGCGTGCTGGCGCTGGGGGTGAACCTGCGCTGGCGGCTGGCGGCGGCGCTGCTGCCCGCCGTGTTCCTAATCGCCCGCATCATCGCGCTGACCCGGCTGGAGCCGCTGGACTTGAGCGACGCGCGGGCGCTGTGGCTGGTCGTGTACGTGCTGCTGCTGGCGCTGTTTCTGCGCGGGGCGCAAGGGGCGTTCAGCTACCACTGGCACACCCACCCGCAGCGGCCGGGGTGAGCATCCTGATGATTAGCGGGCGCGGGATTAGCGGCGCGCGGGATGACATTTGGGGCGGGATTTGGTAGGATGTTGTCCTGCATATTACTGAACCGATTACCGAATTGAGAGGAGTTGCCCTTTTGCCTGCCCAGAAGGCCGCGCGCCAGTCCGTGAAACGCTATGCGCGCAATATGAGCATCCGCCGCACCACCCGCACCGGCATAGTCCAGGCCCGGCGCGCGCTGGCGACCGGGGACGATGAGTCCGCCGAAGCCGTGCGCAAGGCGATGAGCCTGCTGGACATTGCGGTTCGCAAGGGCATTTTGCACAAGAACAACGCATCGCGCCGCAAGGCCCGGCTGGCCGCCGCCCTGAACCGGCTGGAAGCCCGCTGACGCCCGGCGGCCGGCCATGCGGGCCGTCCGGCGGCGGTCATTCTGATTGAAACGGAGTGACAGATTGGGGTGCGTTAGTAGTTGACATAGCCTTGAACATCGTTTAGTATGTTCGTGCCGAACATTGGTTTGTTGGTGTTGGGCAATAGATTAGGCCGGAGGTTTGACTGATGCCATCACAAAAAGGATTGCGACCACGACAGAAGTTGATGCGGGAGTTCATCCAGCAGTTTCTGGATGAGAACGGTATTCCGCCCACCGTCCGGGACATCCAGCGGGGCTGCGACATCAGCAGCACGTCGGTTGTGGACTACAACTTGCGGCTGATGGAGCGGGACGGCTATCTGAAGCGTCGCTCCGAGGTGGCGCGGGGGATTGAGCTGCTGGATGAAATGGGGCAGCCGGTTATCAACGGCGCGGTGCGGGTGCAAATCGTAGGCACCATCGCCGCCGGCGAACCGATACCCGCGTTCTCCTACGAAGGCGCCGCCGGGCTGGACACGGTGGAAGTTCGCCCCGACCTCAAAAAGCAGCACGGCACCCTGTTTGCCCTTTCGGTGAAAGGCACGTCAATGATTGACGCGCTGATTGACGACGGCGACGTGGTAGTCATCAAGCCCACCAGCACCGCCCGCAACGGCGAGATGGTGGTGGCCTGGCTGCGGGAAGAGGAAGAGGCCACGCTCAAAAAGTTCTACCGGGAAGGCTCCCAGGTACGCCTGCAACCCGCCAACATCACGATGGAACCCATCTACGCCGCCGCCAAAAACGTTGAAGTGCGCGGGAAAGTCGTTGAGGTTATCCGCCAGTACTAGGCGGTGGTTCCGGGAGGCGCTCAGAATGACGGCGGCGGCGTTAGCTGCGGTTGTTGGACAGGGCGCCGTAGGTTGCTACGAGGAACGGCACGCAGTAGGTCAGGGGGATTTTCCAGGCCAGGGCGCCGGTTAACTGGCCGGCCAGGATGACGTCGCCCTGGTTCAGGGCGGTCAGGGCCGTGCCTACTACTGCGCTGGCAATCAGCGAGCGGCGGAGCATGGGCCAGTGCCGGACGGCGCACCGCGCGCACTTGCGGAGGCCGTCGCTGCCGCCCCGCGCGCGGAAGGTGTAGCTTTGCCGGCCGGCCAATCCGCGCCGGCAGCGCTGGCAATGGAGGCTAGTGTCGGACATCGGCGGCACCCGTCGTTGGGCGGTTAGGGCAGAGTCGGCGCGCTTACGCGGGCGGGGGCGCGTAGGGCGATGGGCCAGCGCTGCGGAATACGCGGATGGGCTGCCAGGCGCGCGGGCCGGGGTCAAACTGAACCAACGCCAGGAACGCGCCATCCGGGTCGTAAGCCCGGCGCTGCTCGCCGGCGGCGATACTATTGGCAGCGATATTATGGGCATCCGTATCAGTGGCAGCGAAGCTTTGTCCGTTGCGCACGCCCTGGGCGGCGGCGGGGGTCAGGGCTAACGCCGGCACCGCGCGCAAGGCCCAGTCCACCGGGTGGATTAGTTCCTGCCAACGGTCGGCGGCGTCCTCGAGGGCGTCCAGGGTTATGCTGTCGGTGGCTTGGAAACCGCCGCAGTAGGTTCGGGCCAGGGCGGTTACGTAGCCGCCGCAGCCCAGGGATTGGCCCAAATCGTGGGCCAGCGAGCGCATATAGGTGCCCTTGCCGCAATCTACCGTGAGCTGCACATCGGGCAAGTCCAGCGCGTCAATGCTGATGGCGTGGATGGTTACGGGACGGGGGCGGCGTTCAATTTCCTTGCCGGCTCGGGCCAAGTCGTAGAGGCGCTGCCCATCTACTTTGAGGGCGCTGTACATTGGGGGGAGTTGGTCAATCTCGCCGAGGAACGGTTCCAGGGCACTTTGGATGTTGGCGATGGCGATGCCGGCGGGGTTGGCTACGGGGGTGATTTCGCCCTCGGCGTCGTAGGTTGCGCTGGCGGCGCCGAGGCGGACGGTCATTTTGTATTGTTTGCGTCCGGAGACGACCTGCTCCATCAGGCGGGTGGCCTGGCCAAAGCAGACGGGCAGCACGCCCTCGGCGAGGGGGTCCATGGTGCCGGCGTGGCCGACTTTTTTGCGCTGGCCGGTGATGCGCTTGACGCGGCGCAGGGCGCCCATGGAGGTGATGCCCACCGGCTTGTAGAAGTTGAGGAACCCGTTGACCGCCGCCGCTGCGGGGCTGCTGCCGGGCATCGGCGTCACGTCCGCGGCGCCGGATTGACCGGCTGATTTGCGCCGTCGGCCCGGTTTGCGCTGTCGGCGTTGGCGTTCTCCGGGCCGGGTTCGGCGGGGTGCAGGTCGTCGATGATTCGCATTAGGCGGTCGGCTTCCAGCATGGCGTCGTCAAGTTCGAATTTCAGGAACGGCACGTAGCGCAGGGATATGCGGTCGCGCAGCTCGCGGCGCAGGTAGGATGCGGAGGAGCGGATGCCTTCCAGGGCCTCTTTCCGCAGCTGGTCGCTGCCCATTATGCTGACGTACACGCGGGCGTTGCGCAGGTCGGACGCGGTGCTGACGCGGGTGATGGTGATGACGCCGCGCAGCCGGGGGTCGTTGAGCTGCGATGCGACCAGGGCGGAGATTTCCTGGCGCAGCAGCCCGTTGACTCGTTCAACCCGGCGGCGGTCGCTCATTGTCAGTTCACGCGCTCCATGCGGTAGGCCACGATGACATCGCCCTCCGCGTAGTCGTTGAAACCCTCCAGGACGATGCCGCACTCGGTGCCGGCGGTGGCCTGGTTGACCTCATCGCGGAAATGGCGCAGGCTGCCGATGCCGGTTTCGGTCATCATCTGGTCAGCGCGCATCACGCGCACCGAACCCTGGCGGACGATGCGGCCATCCAGGATGCGGCAGCCGGCGATGCGGACGCCGCGCCGGCCGTCAAAGATTTCGCGCACTTCGGCGCGCCCGACGACGACTTCGTGGAACTCCGGCTCGAGCATCCCCTGCAACGCCTGCTCGATGTCCTCCAGCAGACGGTAGATAATCTGATAGTTGCGGACTTGCACGCCCAATCGCTCGGCGGTGCGCTCGGCGCCAATCTCAAAACCGACGTTGAACGCAATGACGATACCCCCCGAGGCGGCGGCCAGCTGGATGTCGGAATCGCTGACGGAGCCGGAGCCGGCGTGGATGACGCGGGCCTTGACGTCGCCCCCCTCGGACAGTTTTTCCAGCGAGTGGACGACGGCCTCAACGCTGCCCTGGACGTCGGCTTTGAGCACCAGCACCAGCTCTTTGATGTCGCCGGCGTCAATTTGCTTGACCACGCTGTCCAGGGTCAGCACGGTGTCCAGGTTGCCGGTGGCGGCGCGCTGGCCGTGCCGGTTGGCGACCTGGCGGGCGGCCCGGTCATCGCGCATCACTTGCAGAATGTCGCCGGCCTCCGGGGTGGTGTTAAGTCCGGTGATAACGCCGGGGGAACCGGGCCTGATGGCGTCCAGCGGAGCGCCGTTCTCGTCGTGGATGGCGCGCACCCGGCCGGAGGCGGCGCCGGCTACGATGTGGTCGCCCACGTGGAGCGTGCCGGCCTGCACCAGGACGGTTGCCGTCGGGCCGCGCCGGCGGTCCAGGGTTGCCTCGACGATTACGCCGGCGGCCTCCCGGTCGGGGTTGGCCTTGAGTTCCATAATCTCGGCCAGCACGGACAGGTTTTCCAGCAGGTCATCCACGCCGTCGCCGGTTTGCGCCGACAGCGGCACGGCGATGACCTCGCCGCCCCAATCCTCCACCAGCAGGTTGCGCTCGCTGAGCTGGCGCTTGACGACTTCGGGCTGGGCGCCGGGCAAGTCCATCTTGTTGATGGCAACAACGATGGGAACTTCGGCGGCTTGCGCGTGGGAGATGGCCTCGTCGGTTTGGGGCATAATGCCGTCGTCGGCGGCCACCACCAGCACGGCGATGTCGGTTACGCGGGCGCCCCGGGAGCGGATGGCGGTAAAGGCGGCGTGGCCGGGCGTGTCCAGAAAGGTAATCGGCTGCCCGTCGCGCTCCACCTGGTAGGCGCCGATGTGCTGGGTGATGCCGCCGGCCTCCTTGTCCACCACCGAGGTGTTGCGGATGTAGTCCAGCAGGCTGGTCTTGCCGTGGTCAACGTGGCCCAGGATGGTGACGACCGGGGGCCGGGGCCGGAGCAGTTCGTCCCGCTCCCGGCCCACCGACGCAGTGATGGCGGCGGTGTCCTCGGCCGGCTCGGCCAGGCGGGTGCGGGTGCCGTAAGCGGCGGCGGCGACGGCGGCAACCTGATGGTCAACAACCTGGTTGACGGACACCATTATGCCGTGGCGCATGAGCTGCTTGATGACGTCCACGTCGGATTGGTCCAGGAGCTGGGCCAGTTCCTTGACGGTAAGGGTTTCGGGGAGGGTAAGCACCCGGTTGGGGTTGCGGCGGGGTTCGCCGCGCCGGGCGCGCCTGGTTCCCGCAGTGCGCTGTTCAGTAGTCATGTTCAACATCTCCTTGTCGGCGCAACGGCCGGCCGAGCCGCGCCCGCCGGGCCGCTGCCGCCGCATGGATTAGATAGTCGCAGGGATTAGGCAATCGCATGGATTAGGCCGTATCCGGGCCGGGGCCGCCGGGCGTGCGGTTGGCGGCGGCGGATGCGAAAGTTTCAATCAGATTTTGTTTCAGCAGATTGACGTCGGCATCGGAGACGGGGCGGCGCAGGGTGCGTTCCAGGGAGCGGCGGGTGAGGGCTTTCTCCCAGCAGCCGGCCTGCCGGCAGAGATAGGCGCCCCGCCCGTTTTGCCGTCCGGTCCGGTCGATGGCAACGGCGCCGGCCGGGGTGCAGACAACCCGGAGCAACTCGCCTTTGGCAGCTTTGCGGCCACAGGCGACGCAGCTCCGTTCGGGGATGTGTCGCGATTTGGGAATAACGGTAACCCGCTTAGCGGCGGCGTGCGCCGGGGCCGCGTGCGCCGGGGACGTTGCCGCCGCGACGGTTGCCACCGCCCCGGCGCCGGCGGCCCTCGCCGCCGCGGAACTCACCGACAATATCCTCGGCGAACCGGATCTTGCCGGCGTCGGGCGCCAGGTTGGGCAGCCCGGCCAGCAAGTCCCCCACGTCCCCCACGTCTTCCTCTTCCGCTTCGTACTCTTCCTCGGCGGCGTCGTCTAATTCTGCCACGTCCTCAATGACGTCATCCAGCGTGAACGAATCCAGCGCGTCCACGCTCAGGCCGGCGCCGGCGGCGGCCGGTTCCGGGGTGGCGGCGGCTACGGCTTCTTCTTCGGCAATCAGGGCTTCCAACAAGGCGTCCTCGTCAATGGCGTCGGCTTCAACTATCGGCTCCGGCGCGACGGATACGTCCGGCGCGGCGGCGGTTTCGGGGGCGGCGGCCACGTCTGCGGCGGCGTCGGCCGGGGTGTCCGCGTCGGCCGGGGTAGCGTCGGCGGCGCTGGCGGCGGCGGTTTCGGATGTTTCAATGCCCAGGCCGGTATCGGCGATGGCGGCTTCGGCAGCGGCGGCGATGGGCATTACCTCGGCGGCAGCAGCGGCGGCATCGCCGGCAACGCCGGCAACGGCGCCATCGGCAACGGCGGCGGCGGCCAGGGCAGCGGCGGCGGCTTGCTGGGCGGCGATGGCGGCGGCCTGCTCGGCGGCAACGCGGGCGGCTTCGGCGGCGCGGGCCTCGCGCAGGGCGTTCCACTGCTCAACGTTCTTGATGTCCAGCCGCCAGCCGGACAGCCGGGCGGCAAGGCGGGCGTTCTGGCCGTCGCGCCCGATGGCCAGCGACATCTGGCTCTCCGGCACTACCACGTAGGCGGTGTTCTCGTTCTCGTCCAGCTCAACGGCGCCCACGTCGGCGGGGCTGAGGGCGCGGCCGATGAGCACGCGGGGGTTGGAGTCCCATTCAATGACGTCAATTTTCTCGCCCTGGAGTTCGTTGACGATGCTTTGGATGCGGTTGCCGCGCAAGCCGATGCAGGAACCGACGGGGTCAACGCCGTCCTGATGCGAGGCGACGGCAACCTTGCTGCGGATGCCGGGGTCGCGGGCGATGGCGCGTATTTCAACGGTGCCGTTGCCGATTTCCGGCACTTCGGCCTCCATCAGCCGGCGCAGCAAATCGCGGTGGGAGCGGCTGACCACCACTTCCGGGCCGCGGGGCGTCTGCTGGACTTCAACCAGCAGGACTTTCAGATTTTGCCCCTTGCGGTAGCGTTCGTTGCCCACCTGGTTATCCAGGCGCATGATGCCCCGGGCCCGGTTCTGATTCTGGGCCTGGTGCGGGTTCAGGTTGACTAAAACGGTGGGGCCTTTCTCGATGCCCTCAATGTTGCCGCTGATTAGCTCGCCCTGGTAGGCCGAGTATTCCTCAAAAATCTTTTCGCGTTCGGCCTCGCGCAGGCGGTGCATAATAACCTGGCGGGCGGTTTGGGCGGCGATGCGGCTGGCGTCGTGGGGAACTTCCTCGGACTCGGCAATTTCGTCGCCCACCTGGATGTTGGGGCGGGTAATCTGGGCTTCGTCCAGGCTGATTTCGGTTTCCGGGAACTCCACTTCGTCAACGACGGTGCGGAGGGCAAAGATGCTGATGTCGCCGGTGTTGGGGTTCAGTTTGACGGACAGGTTTTGGCCGCCGGCCGGGTCATCGCGGCGGAAAGCGGAGGCCAGGGCGACCTCGATGGCGCTGAGCACCTGGTCTTTGGCCAGGCCGCGTTCGGCGGACAGCTGATTCAAGGCCATCATGAAATCGCTTTTCATCGTCGTCCTCCGCTGGCTGAGCTGTACCGGATTGCGTTCTACCCGTGCGTCAAACAGCAAGAAAGCGGGTTGACGCCCCGCTTGCTGAACCGATAGACCTCTCGCTGCGGGCGGGCAAGCCGCACCCCAGCCGGGCGTTTGTGCGCCGACAGTATAGCACCGCCGGCGGCGGCGGGGCAATACTGTTTGATGCTGGGCCCGGCGCAAAATGCGAGATTGCGGGGGTAAAATCTCCGGTCAGGGCCAGCCGGGGTCAGGGCCAGCCGGCTACCACCAGATTTTGCCCTGGGCCTCGCGGGCCAGCGTTTCGTAGTCTTTCGTCCACAGCTGGCTGCTCAGGTATTTCCAGCCGCCGTCGGCCAGCAGGCACACTACGTTGCCGCCCTCCATCCGCTCGGCCTGCTTGACGGCGCCGGCGATTACCGAACCGGAGGATATGCCGGCGAATATGCCCTCTTTGTCCATCAGTTCCTTAGTCATATAAAAGGAATCAAAGCTGTTGACCAGCAGGCGGTTGTCCAGCAGGTTGATGTCCAGAATGGGCGGTATGAAACCGTCCTCAAGGCGGCGCAATCCGGAGATGAAATCGTCCGGCTCCGGGGCTACGGCGATGATGCGGATGTCGCTGCGGTGTTCCTTGAGGCGGCGGGCGTTGCCCATCAGCGTGCCGCCGGTGCCCAGCCCGGCCACAAAAACGTCCACGTCGGGCAGGGCGTCCACAATCTCCTGCCCGGTGCCCTCGTAGTGGGCGGCGGGGTTGCCGTCGTTGCCGTACTGGTACAGCATCAGGTAGTCGTGGGGGTTTTGGGCGGCCATTTCCTGCGCGACGACGACGCTGCCGTTGGTGCCGAGGGTGCCATCGGAATAGACAATCTCCGCGCCGTAAGCCTCCAGCAGCTGCGTGCGCTCCGCCGAAACGTTCTCCGGCATAACGACTTTGACCTTGTAGCCCTTGATGCGGCCAATCATCGCCAGCGAGATGCCGGTGTTGCCGGAGGTTGGCTCCAGAATAGTGCGGTTGGGAGTAATCTCGCCGTCGGCCTCAGCGAGTTCAATCATCTTGAGGCCGATGCGGTCTTTGACGCTGCCGGTGGGGTTCTGCCCCTCCAGCTTGGCGTAGATGCGGACGTTGGGGTTGGGCGACAGGTTTTGCAGCTCCACCAGGGGCGTGTTGCCGATGGTGGCCAGGATTCCCTTGTATGTTGCCGGGGCGGGCATGGGCGGATTTCCTGCGGGATGATGTCTGCGGATGGGACGGACCGGCGGCTAGATGGCGCCGGCGCCGACAGCGACGGGTTCGGGGATTTCGGCAACGCCGCAGAAAACCTCGTAGTCGATGAGTTCGGTAACGGTGGGATTGTCGCCGCACAGCGGGCAGTTGGGGTTGCGGCGCAGGCGCACCTCGCGGAACTGCATACTCAGCGCGTCAATCACCAGCAGGCGGGAGGACAGGCTTTCGCCGATGCCGAGGATGTGTTTCAGCGCCTCGGTAGCCTGGATGGAACCAACCAGCCCGGTGAGGGCGCCCAGCACGCCGGCCTCGGCGCAGTTGGGCACCATGCCCGGCGGGGGCGGCGCCGGGAACAGGCAGCGGTAGCAGCCCTGGCCCGGCAGGAACACGGTAGCCTGCCCGTCAAAGATGAGGATGCTGCCGTCAATCAAAGGCTTGTTCAGCAGATAGCAGGCGTCGTTGACCAGGTAGCGCGTGGCAAAGTTGTCGGCGCCGTTAATCACGATGTCGTACTGGCTGATGATGTCAAAAGCGTTCTCCGACGTCAGCCAGGCTTCGTGCAGCACCACGTCAATGTCCGGGTTGTAAGACAGGATGTTGTCTTTGGCCGACTGCACCTTGGGCCGCCCGACGTCGGGGGTGTGATGCAGAATCTGGCGTTGCAGGTTGGACAGCTCCACCACGTCAAAGTCAACGATGCCGAGCTTGCCGACGCCGGCGAGGGAAAGGTACACGGCCGAGGGGGAACCGAGGCCGCCGGCGCCGATAATCAGGGCGCTGGCCTCCATCATCTTGCGCTGCCCGGCGCTGCCCACGTCCTGCATAATGATGTGGCGGCTGTAGCGTTTGACCTGCTCCGGGGTCAAGCGAAGGGGTTGGACCATTGCGGATGCCTCCCGATGCGATAAAGCGATATTCCCGACGGCCGGTATGCCGGCCAACCAACCACCGCCGGATATTCAGCAGTGCGGCGGGTTGACCGTATGATTGTACAACAAAAAGCCTGCGCTGCGGAACACTTGGCGCGCCGGTTACTTGGGTATGGCCCACTCCGGCGGCGGCGCGTGGGTTATGTTGTTGTCGGCGTCGGCGGCGATGTGGGCTACCAGGCGGCCGTTAGTTACGGCTACTTTGTGGTAGAACAGCTGCGCGCGGGGGCCGTTGACGCAGATGCCCTGGCTTTCCTCAAACCGCCAGCCGTGGTCCGGACAGAGGAAGCTCTTGTCCCATTTCACCACCCGCCCGAAAGCGTGGGGACAGATCATTGACAGCAGGCGGAACTGCCCGTCCCGGTCTTTGGCCAGCCAGTGCTCCTCGCCGTTGTCCAGCCGCACCCGCGCCGGCAGGGTGGGAAAGTCGCCCACTGCGCCCAGGTCAACCGAGCGGGCGGGCGCGTACTTGTCCCGGGCGGTGCCGGCCGGATCGATTACCGCTCGCCGGCGGGGATGGTAAATATCCTGGCTCATCGCGCGTCTCCTGTCTAGTTCCCGGATTCAGTCGGTGGGCAGGCCGCCAAAGGCGGTTTCCATTGTGATGATGGGGTAAATTGCCGTGCGATTCCAGGTGGCCAGCCCCATATCAATGACGGCATCATCCACGGCGTGGGCGTCCGGGCCCTCCAGTATCAGCCAGGTTTGATGGGACGACTTGCCGACCCAGCCGCCGCGATACTCGCAGCCCCGCGTGGCCAGCGTTTCGGTCAGCTCCGCCGACATCCGCAACACCCGGTCGCGCACTCCCAAGTCCACGCCGGGGCAGCGCTCCGGAGCGTGTTCCAACGACACCATGTACAGGCCCATCGCCGCGTCCTCCGTCCGTCTAGTCTGTTGACCCGGCCCGGATTCCGACCCCGGCCGGCTGAAAGATGCCCGGCCCGGCCAGTCCGGAGAACCGTTCGGGGCGCATTGCCTCGGCCAGTCCTTCCAGCACGTCGATGACGCGGGGGCCGTGGCGGCTGGGTATTTGCCCGTCGAACAGGTACACCTGGCCGCGCTGCACTGCGGGCAGGCCGCGCCACTCCGGTTGCGCCGCCAGCTGCGCCGCCTCGGTGATGGTGCGTTCCATGTTGAACGCGCAGGGCATCACCATCACGTAGTCGGGCTGATATTCCAGCACCTCAGCCCAGGCCACCTCCCGCGACTTGCCCCATTTCTCGGCCAGCCCCTCGGCGCCGCCGGCCAGCTCCACCAGCTCCGGCGTCCATTGCCCGGTGTTGCGCAGCGGTTCCAGCCAGTCGATGCAGAACACCCGGGGCCGCTGGCCGTCGTCGGTACGGGCCGCCACGTAACCGGCGCGGCTGCGGAGATTATCCAGCAAGACGGCGGCGTTTTGCGGTACGCCGGCGGCCTCTCCGATGCGGCGGATGTTGTCAAAGATGTCATCCAGACCGGCCGGGCGGATGCTCAATATATCGGGCGTGTAATCCAGCGACCGGGCGGCGGTTTCGAACACCGAACCGGCGCCCACCGCGCACACGTCGCAAAGTTCCTGCGTCAAAATCAGGTCGGGCTGCAACCGGCGCAGCAAATCGCCGTCAATAATGTACAGCGGGTTGCCGCTGGCCCGGGCCTGCTGGATGATGGCGTCAATTTCCAGGCTGGAAAGGTGCGACTTGCTGCGGATGCTGCGGCTGACGACGGGCAGACTGCGGGCGGCGGCGGGGTAGTCGCACATATGCGACACGCCCACCAGCGAACCGCCCAGCCCCAGGGCAAAGACGGTTTCGGTGGCGCTGGGCAGTAAGGAAACGATGCGCATAGCGGCATTGTAGGCCCAACACCGCCGCTTGGCAAACGGGGCGGCGTCACCACACCGCGCGCAAGTGGTATCATTACTGCTATGACTACCAATATGACTACCAAGCCCAAACCTGTACCCGACGTTTTGGACTCCGGCGCCGCTTACTCCGAGCGCACCGGCGCCTGGCAACTCAAGCTGTCTGCATTAGGAATTGACCATCTCGCCCCGGACTTTCCGGCCCGGTTCATCGCGTTCTGCGAACAGAACGACGACTATGAGATGGAAATGAACGCCGACGGGGATTTGATAATACTGCCTATGACCGGATTTCGCGGCAACCGACGAGAGATGTACCTGGCCTATTTCCTCACCGAGTGGGAGCTGAACAACGGGGGCGTAGGAGCATCGCAAACCAGCCGCTTTCGCCTGCCGTCGGGAGAGATAAGAGGCCCCGATGCGGCTTGGCTGACGCGGGAACGCTACGACGCGCAGACGCCGCAGCAGCGGGAAACGGTGATTGAGGGCGCGCCTGATTTTGTGGTGGAAATCCGTTCGCGCACCGACCGCCTGCGTCCGTTGCAGGACAAGATGGCCTTGTGGATGGCCGCCGGCGCCCGATTGGGCTGGCTGATTGACGCGGCCAACCGGCAGGCGCACATCTACCGCACCGGCCAATCTGAGCCGGCCGTTCTCGATGACCCGGAGACGCTGGACGGCGCGGACGTGCTGCCGGGGTTTGTGTTCCCGGTGCGGCAGTACGTTTTTGACTTGCAGTAAGCAGTCCGATAGACGGCGCTAGATATATGACGGCACGGATTCTCAACGGCAACGACATCGCCGCCGCGCTGCGGGCTGAGGTGGCGCAGGGGGTGGCCGATTTGGCTGCGTCCGGCGGCCCGGCGCCCGGCCTGGCGGCGGTGCTGGTGGGCGATGACCCGGCCTCGGCGGTGTACGTCCGCAACAAGGGGCGGGCCTGCGCTGAGGCCGGTATGTTCTCCGAAACGTTCCAGCGGGACGGCGCTACCGCTCAATCCGACTTGCTGGCGCTGATTGACCGTCTGAACGACGATGCCCGCTTTCACGGCATCCTGGTGCAGCTGCCCCTGCCCGACGGCATCAGCGAATCCGCCGCCATCGAGCGCATCGCCCCGTCAAAGGACGTGGACGGCCTGCACCCCATCAGCCAGGGGCGGATGTTGCAGGGGCAGCCCGCCTATCTGCCCTGCACCCCGGCCGGCGTCCAGCAGGTTTTGCTGCGCTCCGGCTACGACCCCGGCGGGCAGCACGTGGTCATCGTCGGGCGCAGCAACATCGTCGGCAAGCCGCTGTCGGCCCTGCTGATGCAGCGCGCGCCCGGCGGCAACGCCACCGTAACCGTGTGCCACACCCGCACGCGCAACCTGCCCGCCATCACCCGCCAGGCCGATATTCTCGTGGCCGCAATGGGCGTGCCGGGCGCCATCACCGCCGACATGGTGCGCGACGGCGCCGTCGTCATTGACGTGGGCATCAACCGGGTTGACGACGCTGCCCGACGGCGCGGCTACCGGCTGGTGGGCGACGTAGATTTTGACGCAGTAGCCGCCAAAGCCGCCGCGATTACCCCCGTCCCCGGCGGCATCGGCCCCATGACCATCGCCATGCTGCTGAGCAACACCCTGGACGCCGCCCGCCGCTCCGCCGCCGTCGCCGCCTGATTAGCCCACCGGCCCGCACGCCCGGCGCTGGCTTGCGCCACACCGCCAGATCCGATGCGTACCAGCGATTTCGACTACCACCTGCCGCCGGAGCGCATCGCCCAAACCCCGGCGGAGCCCAGGGACGCCTCCCGGATGCTGGCCCTGCGCCGCAGCCCCGGCGCTGACGCCGGCGCTGGCGATGGCTTGGCCCCCGGAGACATTGAGCATCGGCACTTTCGGAATCTGCCGGATTATCTGCAACCCGGCGACTTGATGGTTTTCAACCGCAGTCGCGTGATACCGGCGCGGCTGCACGGCGTAGAAACCCGCACCGGCGCAGCGGTGGAGATTCTGCTGGTGCGCCGCAAAGAACCGGGCATCTGGCAAGCCCTGGGCCGCCCCGGCCGCCGCCTGCGCGTGGACACCCAGGTAATCGTCAATCCGGCCGCCGTCAACCCCGTCGTCAATCCGGCCGCTGCAACCGGCGGGATGATTTTGGTGCATCCGGATGCCGTTCACGTCAGCATAATCGGCGCCGGCGAGAACGGCCTGCGGGTGGTGCGGATTTCGGACGAGGCCGCTTTGGGCGAGATTGGCGAGCTGCCCCTGCCGCCCTACATCAGGGAAACGCCCGCCGACCCGGAGCGTTACCAGACGGTGTACGCCGACGCCCCCGGCAGCGTGGCGGCGCCGACGGCGGGGCTGCACTTTACCGATGAGATGCTGGAATCCATCCGCAAAATGGGCGTTGACACGGCATCAGTAACGCTGCACGTGGGCCTGGACACGTTCCGCCCCGTCCACGGCGAGGACATTGCCGGACACAAAATCCACACCGAATGGTACGAACTGCCCGACGACACCGCCGCCGCCATCAACCGGGCGCGCCGGGAAAACCGCCGCATCATCGCCGTCGGCACCACCACCGTGCGCACGCTGGAACAGGCCGCCCAAAACGCCCACCGCAACAGCACAACCAACATCCAGCCCACCGCCGGCGATGCCGACCTGTTCATCCTCCCCGGCCACCAATTCCGCCTGGTGGACGCCATGCTAACCAACTTCCACCTCCCCCGCTCCACCCTCCTGATGCTGGTATCCGCCTTCGCCGGCCGCGCACGCATACTGGCCGCCTACCAAGAGGCCATAGCAAAGGAATACCGCTTCTACTCATTCGGCGACGCCATGCTAATCATCTAACCGGGCGCAGTGTATAATGCCGGATACCGGCGTGCTGTCCGGCAACTAACCCTAACGGGCAAACCCGGAGGCAATATGAACGAAGTATGGTCGGTTCAAGATGCCAAAGATGGGTTCAACGAATTTCTGGAGGCAGCCCTGGTTGACGGCCCGCAAATCGTCACCCGGAACGGCATACCCGCCGCCGTGCTCGTACCCATTGACCAGTGGCAGCAGCGGGAACAAACACCCCAACGCAACCTCAAAGAACTGCTGCTCGCCCCGGAACCCCGCGTTGAGCAACTAACCCCACCGAGTGCCACACGCCGGCGCCGTGAACCGCCGGTCTTGGACTAGCGCCGTGTATCTCCTTGATACCAACGTCGTCTCTGAACTGCGCCGCCCCCGTCCCCATCCGCTGGTTTCGGAATGGATTGCCAGCATCCCCGCGCACCGGCTTTTTGTATCCGCCGTAACCATCGGGGAAATTCAGGCCGGCATTGAGATTACCCGCGAGCAGAACGCGGCCAGAGCTGCGGAGCTGGAAACGTGGCTTGACGCAGTGCTGGCAACTTTCACCGTGCTGCCTATGGACGCCCCCATCTTTCGCGAATGGGCACGGCTCATGCACCGCCAGTCGGATACGCTGACTAATGATGCGATGATTGCCGCTACTGCCATCGTTAGCGGACTGGTGGTTGTCACTAGAAACGTGCGCGACTTCCAACAATTCGGTGTAGAATTGGCAAATCCATTCGCAACCCCCTGAACGTGGCGGATGCTTTTACGAGTGAGGTCGAGTGATGGTTTCGATAGCGAACAACAGCGAACGCCCGGTTTGGTTCGTCGGCGCTTTTTATCAGGACGAGGGCGATCAAAGCGAGCGCTTTCTGGCCGAAGGCATTTGGGAGAACGGTTGGGAAGACCGCCATTTGGACCTCGTCAATTCTATCTTGCCGGGTGACCGCATCGCCATCAAGAAATCCTACCCCCGCAAGAACGGTACGTTCCCCTTTAACAGTCGCGGGCATTTCGTATCGGTGATGGTCATTACGGCTACTGGCATCGTCAAGGAAAATATGGGTAACGGTCGTCACTTGCGGGTTGACTGGACACCCGTGAAGCCGCCACGGGAATGGTATTTCTATACCTACCGGGGAACCATCTGGAAAGTGGAGCCCGGCACTTGGGCCAAGAACCAGCTAATCAGTTTTGCTTTCGATAATCAGCCCCAGCCTATCAACAGATTCCGAAATGACCCATATTGGCGGGAGCGTTTTGGCGACCCATCCGAACTTGATGCGGAACATACTGAGCAACCCTATACGCTCGATGACATCCTAGAGGATGGCTGCTTTCTGGAACCGGCCAAACTTGAGATTATGTTGGAGCGGTTGGAGGCCAAGCAAAACATCATCCTGCAAGGCCCGCCTGGCACGGGCAAGACTTGGCTGGCCAAGCGGCTGGCGTATGCGCTGGTGGGCAGCAGGGACGACGACTTGGTAAGGCCGTTTCAGTTTCACCCTAACTTGTCTTACGAGGATTTTGTGCGGGGCTGGCGGCCGCAGAGCGGTGCGGACGGCGCCGGTCGTCTGTCTCTCGTTGACGGCCCGTTTCTGCGGCTGGCCCAGGATGCCCGGCAAGACCCGGACAGCAGCTACGTTATGGTCATCGAGGAAATCAACCGGGGCAACCCGGCGCAGATTTTTGGCGAGATGCTTACCCTGCTGGAATCCGACAAGCGCAATCCGGATGAGGCGCTGGCGCTGGCCTACCCCCGCGCCGACGCTGAGCGGTTCCACATCCCGCCCAACGTGTACGTCATCGGCACGATGAACGTTGCCGACCGTTCCATCGCGCTGGTTGACCTGGCCCTGCGCCGGCGGTTCGCTTTCTTTGACCTGGAACCCACCTTCGGCAGCGTCTGGCGCAATTGGGTCAGCGCACAATGCGGGATTGACGGCGGCTTTCTGTCCAACATTGAACGGCGTCTGGCGGCGCTCAACGAACAAATCGCCGATGACCGCAGCCTGGGCCCGCAGTTCCGCATCGGCCACAGCGTAGTAACCCCACCGCCCGGCACGACGATTGACGCCCCGGCCGAGTGGTTCAAGCAGGTTGTCGAAACCGAGATTGTCCCCCTGCTGGCCGAATACTGGTTTGACAACCCAAAGGCAGCTGACGACGCCAAGTTGGAACTGTTAAACGGGGTGTAGTGATGGGGAGGGCTGTTGCCAGCCTCCGATCGTTGACATCGGCAACCCGACGGGTTAACGTTTTAAAACAACGGAGAGGGCTAATGTTATGTGGTATCGGGTATTCATCGCATCCAACATAGCCTTTTTTCTCGGCATTTTCGTGTTCTTTACGGGAGACTTCCTGCTGCCGGGTTTGGCGCCTTTTGCCTTGCCGGCCGGCGCATTTGTAGCCGGTGTTTCCGGCATCGTAATGGCAGTGTCGGGAGGAGTGATGATTTGGTCTCCCGATGCACGGGCTTAGAGCGATAGTGACGACCCTGCTCGTCGTCTTTGCCGCTCTGTGCACCACGCTGATTGTACTGGCCACAATATGGCTAATCGCTAATTTCAACGTTGACCGTATCCTCACTGTCGTCGGTATCCTGATAAGCGCAACGGGGCTTCTGTTCGCGCTGGTCATTCACTCGCGCCGGCGGCGTTAGCGGCAGCTGGATAATGCTGAACATCCGTAGCGACATTCCCCACACCGCCGGCTACATTGGCCGCATCCCCGTCCGCAACATCTGGCTGCTGCTGCTGTACGCCTCGCATCTTTACCCTCATATTTACCGGGAGTTGCCGGAGTCGGAGCGGGTTGCCGTTGAGGATGCTCCCGACGACATTCCCAATCTGGTTGCCAAGTTGCTTACCAATGCGGTGGAGCGGCGGCTGCGGCGCAATTTGAGCTTTGGCTACCGGCGCCGGTATGCCGACTTGAACCGCGTGCGGGGCCGCATCAACCTGCTGCGCACGGAACGCCGCCAGCTGCTGCAATTGGGGCGGGTGGCGTGCGTGTACGATGAGCTGACGGTGGACACGCCCCGCAACCGTTTCGTCAAGGCGGCGCTGCTCCGGCTGGCGCGGGTGGTGCAAAAGCCCGATTTGGCCCGGCGGTGCCGGGTGCAAGCGGCCGCGCTGGAACGGGCCGGCGTCGCCGACATCCCGGCGTCAACGCACCGTCAGGCCCGGCTGGAAATCCCGCCGGGCCGCGGGGACAACGAGGACCGGCGAATGCTGGCCGCCGCCCGCCTTGCCTTTGACCTGGCCCTGCCCACCGAGGACGTCGGAACGTCTCACTTCGCCGCCCCGTACCGGGAGGAGCGGTGGGCCAGACGGTTGTTCGAGCACGCAGTAGCCGGATTCTACGACGTAACGCTGTCCCATCAAGGCTGGCGCGTCAGCAGCGGGAACCGGATTTACTGGCCCGCAGAGCGTCAGACGACCGGCCTGCACGCAATCTTACCGTCAATGCAAACCGACGTCATGCTGGAACGACCGGGACAGCAGCGCATCATCATTGATACCAAGTTCACGTCGGTAATCAACCCCGGCTATCACCGCCAGCAGTCGTTAAAATCCGGCCACATCTACCAGATGTACGCCTACCTGCGTTCTCAGGAAAGGCCCGACGACCCCCTATCGGCCAACTCCACCGGGGTTCTGCTGTACCCGGCAATTGACGCCCACGTTGACGAGGCCGCCGTCATCCAGGGCCACGCGGTGCGTTTTGCCACTGTTGACTTGGCAGCCGACAGCGCATCAATCCGCTGCCGGCTGCTGGCCGTCGCGCAAGGCAGCCCGCTATCCTAAACTGCGCTCAGCTAAAGCGCGGCCTGGAGTCGTCGGTGTTGCTGTCGTAGCCGCCATCGCTGCTGCCGCCATTGCCGCTGCTGCTGCCGCTGTCGTCGCGCAGGCTGCGGCGGCGGGTGCGGCGGGTGGGCGCGTCGTCGTCGGGTGCGGCGGCGTCGGCGTCCGCCTCCGGAGTGAACGGAGGGGCAGGCGCATCGGGAGGGTCGGCTGCCGCCGACTCTACTACGTCGGCCGGCCGGGCCATCTCACCGGAACCGGAACTGGAACCGCTCCCGCCGGAACCGGCCTCGTCCTCCTCGCGGGGCGGCGGGGCGTGCTCCGGGTAGGCGCGCCAGTATTCGTCCAGTGCGCCTTGCAGGTAGCGGTGAAACTCCTCGGGTTCGCGCACCTGGATGGCGATGCGGCGGCGGTTGCTGGTGTACACCCGCAGCGGGTCGCCCATAAACCCCCGGTCGTTCACCGCCTCGCGAATCTGGCTGAAGTGAATCTGCCGGCTGCGGGGCATACCGTACATGATGACCAGCGCATCGGAATAAACCCGGTACTGGCGCGGCCCGGTGAGCCACGAGTAGCCGCCCACGCCCAGGCCCACGATGATGAGCAGCCAGGCGTTGTTGCTACGGCCACGAGTTTGCTGGCTGTCCGCCGTTTCGCCCTCTGCCGTCTGCGCCGTCCCTTCGGCCGGCACTTCATCGCCGCCGCCAGTAAAGAAATACTGGTACAGCCCGAACAGAATGACGGCCGCCGCCAGGATCAGAGTCAGGTTGAATCGCACCCGGCTGGGCGACCAGTAAATGAGTTGGGTTTCCGACTGCTGCATACTTCGCTCACCGTGCCTGTCCGTCGCCCCGTGCCTAATTTCCGGCGCAACAGCCGCTATCTTACCACATCCCGCACGCCCCCTACCGTTATTCTGTTACCCCATAATGTCATTCTGAGCGCAGCGAAGAATCTCGATAGCGTAGCAACGGCGTTGCCCCCCAAAGTGTGCGTTACCCCGTCGAGATTCTTCGCTGCGCTCAGAATGACATTGGGGGAACAGCCATGCGGGGGTGTCCGGAATGACAGATTGGGGGTATCCCGGCTTGACCGTCCGTTGCGATGATGCCAGAATTGCAGCGGACTTTTGCTAATCACCCCCGCGCCGCTGCCGGCGCGCACGAACCCATCCCCCAGGAGGCCAGGGCCATGCTGATTTGTAAGTTCCGCACCGGAGACCGGGAAGCCTACGGTATCGTTGACGGCGATAACGTTCTGGAGGTTCAGGGCGGCCTGTTTGACGGCTTGACGCAAACCGGCAGCAAGTACGCGCTGTCGTCCGTCAAGCTGCTGCCGCCGGTGATTCCCCCCACTTTTTACGCCGCCGGCATCAACTTTCCCGAACACGTCACCTGGGCGGCGCAGATGCGCGGCGAGGAACCCAACCTGCCCAGCAAAGCCGACGTCGGCTACCGCGCCGTCAACGCCTTGACCGGCCAGGGCGACCCCATCCTCGTTCCCGCCGACGCTACCGAGCTGTTGCAGTACGAGGGCGAAGTCGTCGTCGTCATCGGCAAAGAGTGTCGCAACGTCAGCCAGGATGAGGCCCTGGATTACGTGTTCGGCTACACCATCGGCAACGACGTCAGCGAGCGCACCTGGCAGCGCAACGACCGCACCATGTGGCGCGCCAAGAACACCGACACTTTCAAGCCCATGGGCCCCTGGATTGCCACCGGCCTTGACCCGGACGAACTCCACGTGGTCATCAAGGTCAACGACCGGGTGGTTGGCGAGTACGACCTGAACACGGCCATTTTTGGCGTGCGGGAGTACATCAGCGAGATGAGCCGGTACCTTACGCTGGTGCCGGGCGACGTGCTGTGGATGGGCACCGACGGCGCCACCGAGAATATGCAGGACGGCGACGTGTGCGACATCAGCGTCAACGGCATCGGCACCCTCAGCAACCCGGTAGTCTGGGGCAAAGCATGACCCGCGTGAGTGGCCAGGCCAAACTGATATGACCAACGCCGGCGGAGTATCATCCTGCCCCCACTGCGGCGCCCGCTATGACGCCGCCCATCGTTTCTGCGGAACGTGCGGCCAGTCGCTGCCCGGCGGCGCGCGGGACGATGCTCCGCCGCCGCGCCGGCCGGAGAACCCGCCGCCGGCCCATCCGTCCGCCGATGCGGAGTTGAACCGGCTGGCCGGCCCCCGCTACTCTAACGACGATCGGCTGGCCCCGTCGCGGTCTCCCTATCCGGCACAAACCGCGGACGACGCTGCGCCCTATTACATCCCGCCCAGCCGCATCATCCTGCTGTCGGTGCTGACCGCCGGGCTGTATTTCGTCTATTGGACGTACCTCACCTGGCGGCATTACCGGGATTACACGGGCGAAACGGCGTTTCCGGTGTGGCACGCGCTGTGTATGCTGGTGCCGGTGTACCAGTTTTTCCGGCTGCACGCCCATATGCGGGTGTACCAGGAATTGATGCTGCAACGCGGCCTGCCCACCACGCTGAACCCCCTGCTGGCGGTGCTGCTGCTGGTCAGCGCAATGATTTTAGGATGGACGGCCTACCTGCTTTCGACGGCTCCCGAAATGACCGACCTGCATCGCCTGGGCTATTTCGGCTGCAACGTGGCCGACGTGGGCCTGCTGGCCTGGATTGTCTGGCGCGCGCAAAACAACCTGAACCGCTTTTGGCGGCACCAGGTCGGCACCCGCCTCGCCTTTGCGCCGCCCACCATCTTTGAGGGAGTGCTCGTAGTAATCGGCCTGCTGTTCTGGGGCATCTGGCTGGTAACCCTGTTCTACCCGGAGCTGGTGCCCGTGCCGCCCGCCGACGCGCCTGGCGCCGCGCCGTAACCGTGCCGGAGTAACCGGCGCTTGGGCCCGGTCTTGATAACGCCCGGGCCGTTACAGCGACCCCAATGCCACCTGCACCATCCGGCGTTCCAGGGCTATCGCCAGTTCGGTAGCCACGTCGGTGCGGTCGTGCTGGCCCACTGCGCCCACGAAAGCCACCCCCAGCAGCCGGCCCACCCGGAAGTCAATCACCGTTGACGACAGCAGCCCGGCGGGCCCGCCTTGCAGCACGTTCAGCCCGATTGCCTCGTCGTACAGCCCCTCGACCTCGACCCGGTTCACCGAAACTATCTGCTGGCCGGAGCCTACGCTTTCGCCGAGATTGGCCTCAAAGTCTTTCAGGAAAATATCGGTCATCCAGCCGGAAACCTGTTCCGGGTTGCTGAACAGATGCACGACTGATGCGCCGACGAAGTTCATTCCGTCGGCCGGCGCAACGTCGGCCGTGGGGACGAACTCCCGCATATAACCGCTGATGCGGCCCGCGTCGCGAAAACGGGCGGCGGTGCTGCCGTCAAACCCGTGTTCGGCCATCTCCACATTGTCCAGCACGCCCGCCCGGGCCAGCTGATACCCGCGCAGCGCCTCCGGCAAATCGGACGCCTCCAGGGCCATGTACTCTAAATCCGCCTCGCCAATCCGGAATGTCGCCTGCCACAACGCTTGGGATGCCAAAGTAGTTTCACCTCCGGTTTGCAGTAGTCAGCCCGGCCCGGCCATTCCGGGCGCAGTCGTGGAATGGCCGGCCGGGCGGCCGTCGGAATCAGCCGGCGACCATCGGGTACACGTGGCGGCCCCGGCTCATCTCAACGGGTACGTCGGTGCGCTGCCAGCTGTCGCCGCCGTCCGCGCTGCAATAGACGTGGCCATCGCGGTCGCAGCAGTACACGTTGCCGGGGGCGTTGCGGTCAACGGCAATCTGGAACATCCGCGACGGCGCAACCTCGCCCAGGTCCACCCGTTCCCACGTTTCGCCGGCGTCGGTCGAGCGCACCAGCACGCCGGCGTCCACCGTGCCGGCCGGCGCGCTGCCGCCGCCGGCGCCGGCCGCCAGGTACATCACGCTGGGGTCGTTGGGGTCAACCACCAAATCCCGGCAGTAGCTCCCGCCCTCAAACATCTCGTCAATCGGCACAAACTCCCAGTCCTGCCCCCGCTCCCGGCTGCGGAACATCGCCAGCTGCGTGATGATGTACACCAGCCCCGGCTGGGACGCGTTCACCTGCACGCCGTGGAGGTCAACCGGGCCCAGCCGCGTATAGTGGCCGTCGGTGATGCACGACCACGTTTCGCCGCCGTCCCGCGATGCAATCAGGCCGCCCACCTCAATCGCCCCGTACACGTCGTCGGGATGGCCGGGGTCAACGCTCAGCCCGATAACCCGCTTGACGATTTCGTTGGGATTCATCGTGATGTGCGGATGCACCAGCCCCTTGGTGTTGAGCTGCCGCCACGAGTGCCCGCCGTCGTCGGAACGGCTCACCCGCCCCTTGTCGTAGCCGGCGAACATTATGGACGCGTCGTTGGGATGCGCGGTGAGCGACCAGACTTCGGCGCTGATGCCGTCGGTGCGGTTCCAGCTTTCGCCCCGGTCGTCGCTGCGATAAACGCCGTCCTGCGTGCCGGCAAAGATGGTGGACGGCGCATCGGGATGCACCAGCAGCGCCCGCACCTGCGGGTGCTCCGGCAGCCCGCTCTCCTTGGCCACCCATTGGGGTTCGCTCTCCGAAAGGCGGTACAGCCCGCCCTCGCCCAGCGGCGTCCCCTCCATCCCCACGATAAGCGCGCTCTCGCCGGCCAGTCCGACGTAAACGTTGGTGTGATGCTCAGCAGTAGTCATCAGTTTCGCCTCCTGCGTTCCGTGTCCGTATGTACCATAGATTAGATTTTCGGTCTGCCATGCTAGTTTCAAGTGCAGATTGTTGGCGCATCCGCCCCGGATGTCAAGCCATTTTAGCCTAATGTCATTCTGAGCGCAGCGAAGAATCTCGAAAGCGTAGCAACGACGTTGCCCCCCAAAGTGTATGCTACGGCATCGAGATTCTTCGCTGCGCTCAGAATGACATTATGGGGAATGGCCGGGCAGCGCAACGCAATGACATATTGGCGGGGCCGCCGCTTGCTACGGCCACATTATCCAGCCGGTGCGGTTGGTGCGGGCGCGGAGCAGGTGGCCGCCGCCGGTGGTTACGTAGAGGGTGCGCAAGTCGGCGTCCCCAAAGCAGCAGTTGGTGGGGCGGTCAACCCGCAGCGGGTGCGTTTCCAGCACCCGGCCGTCCGGCGACAGCACGTAAATCAGCGGCCCCGGCCCGGCGGCCTCCCAGCCGGCGCACACGATGATGTTGCCGTCGGCGTCCAGCGTCATCCCGTCAACCCCGCGCTGCACCCCCCGGCTGCCCTGCCCCCGCGTATCGCCGTCGGACGCGCCGCCGTCAATCCCGAAAGTGTGCAAAACCCGATACTCGCCCAGGGCGCCATCCCCGGCGATTGGATAGGCCCGCAGCTCCCGCCGCCGCGTTGCCCCGTAGTCGCTCTGCGCCACGTACAGCGTCTTTTGGTCGCGGCTAATCAGCACCCCGTTAGGACGGCTGACGTCGGTAGTTGCCCGCACCAAATCCCACTGGTCGTTGCCCTTTGGGTCCAGGCGCAGCACCGACATATGGTTTAGTTCCGGCGGCCCGCTGTCGCCGATGCCGGAGTAAGGATCGGTGAACCAGATGCGGCCCGACTTGTCCACCACCAGGTCGTTAGTGTTGTTGTGCCGCTGCCCGTCCAGCAGATGCGGCAGCGAGGTTGCGGTATTCGTCGCGGCGTCAAAACGGGCAATCCGCCGCCGCCCCTGCTGGCACCCGTACAAGTTGCCCTGCGCGTCAAAGCACAGGCCGTTGGTATTGAAAGCCTCGGTAAAATACTCCGACACGGCACCCGATACGGGGTCATAGCGCAAAATCCGCGAAGCCGGAATGTGCGTAAAGAGAATCGCCTCGCCATCCCAAACCGGCCCCTCGGTAGTGCCGCCATAAGGCCCGGCCACCAGCTCAAAGTTCCACGACATAACGCACCCCCTGCTTAATATGGGCGCAGTTTAGCACGACTGCCCGCCCCCCGCCTCATTCGCAGCGTCACTCCGGATACCGGCGCCGGAATTGCCGGCGAATCAAATCAAATCGGGGCGGGTTTTGCGTGCCCGCCCCTTGCCGTTTGCCCGGTTTGTCCGGCGTCCTAGCGTCCGCGCAGACGGGGATCCAGCACGTCCCGCAGTGCATCGCCCAGGAAGTTGATGGCGAACACCACTATTGAGATTGCCACGCCGGGGAACACGGCCAGCCACCAGGCGATGCGGATTTCCTCCGCGCCTTTCGTCAACATCGTCCCCCACGTCGGAATGTCCGGCGGCACGCCCACGCCCAGGAACGACAGCGACGCCTCAATGATGATGGCAAACCCCAGCGTGATGGTGCCCAGCACGATGTAGCTGGCAATCACGTTGGGCAGAATGTGCTTCAGCATTATGCGGATGGAACCGGCGCCGATGGCCGTAGCCGCCAGCGTGTAGTCCAGCTCTTTGATGCTCAACACCTGCGATCTGATAACCCGTATCGTCCCCGGCAGCAGAATTACCACCAATGCCACGATGATGTTGTTGGCGGAACCGCCGACGGCGGCCACCAGGCCCAGCGCCAGGATGATGGGCGGGAACGCCATCAAAGCGTCCACCAGCCGTTGGATGGACAGGTCAATGACGCCGCCCACGTAGGCGCTGAGGATGCCGATGAGCGCCCCCAGCGTAACGCCGATGCCCACGCTGAGCAGCCCCACGTAAATGGAAATCTGCGAGCCGGCGATGACCCGGCTGAACTCATCCCGCCCCAGGTGGTCGCTGCCCATCCACGCCCCCGGCTGCGGCGGCAGGTATTTCTCCTCGTGGGCCCGGGTGTCCAGCGGGTCGTGGGGCAAAACGCCCGGCACGACGTAGGAAACGGCGGCGGCCAGTATGGTCAGCAGGATTATCACCGCGCTGACCGCGCCCAGCGGTTTGGAGCGGGCAAAGCTGACGATTTTCTGGAGCTGCGTCTGGCGGGGGCGCATATCCAGCGCCGGCTCACCCGCTGGCGCTACTGCCCCCGGCAAAGTCTGTCCGGTATTGGTGTTGCTAGTGGTCATCCTGAATGCTCCGTGAGCGTTTGTCGGCGGCTCGGCGAGACTCGGCTGGGCTAGGCGTAGCGGATGCGCGGGTCCAGCAGCCCATACAGCAGGTCAACCAGCAGGTTGATGATGACGATGGACACCGCGATGACGATGATGATGGCCTGGATGGTGGGGTAATCCCGCTGGAATACGGTTTCAATCAGCAGCGTGCCAATCCCCGGCACCCGAAAGATGCTTTCGATGATGACCGTGCCGCCAAACAGCCGTCCGAACTGCCAGCCGGAGATGGTGAGGATGGGCAGTACGGCGTTCTTCAGGCCGTGGCGCACCAGCACAATCCGCTCCGCCAGCCCCTTGGCCCGCGCCGTCCGCATATAGTCCTCGCGGATAATTTCCAGCATTGACGAGCGGGTTACCCGGGCGATAAAGGCCATGTCGTAAAAGCCCAGGGCCAGCGCCGGCAAAAACATCTGCCGTACATTCGTCCACGGGTCTTCCCACAAGTCCGCGTACCCCAGCGGCGGCAGCCACTCAAACCCTCTGGAAAGCACCAGCACCACCAGAATACCTGCAAAGAACGTCGGTATTGATATGCCCACCAGCGCGATTATTCTGGATAAGTAGTCAATGACGCTGTCCGGTTTGATGGCCGAAACTATGCCCAATGGCACCGCAAAGACGACGGCCACCAGTATGGCCAGGATGGCCAGCTCCAGCGTGCGGAATATGCGGTCGCCCACCAGCTTGCTCACCGGCTGCCCGGAGCGCCAGATGGACGTGCCCAGGTCGCCGCGCACCAGCCCGCCGACCCAGGTCAGGTACTGTACCGGGATGGGCCGGTCGGTTCCCAACTGCCGGCGCAGGGTTTCCAGTTCCTCTTGAGTGAAAGCCGCGTCGCCTTCGCTCAAAATCACCAGCGCCGGGTCACCGGGTATCAGCCGCATCACCGTGAACACGATGAGGCTGACCAGAATTATCGTAGGAATCATCAGAGCGATGCGTTTCAGGGCATACTGTCGCATAATCTTGCCTTGTGTATTGTCAGTTCAGACAAACAGGGGCGACTGGCCGTTGCCGGCGTCGCCCCTGCGTTAGTGCGTCCCTGCTGTGTTATACCTCTGCGCGCAAAGGATTCACACAGCGGCTAGCGGTCCAGCCAGAGGTCTTCGTGCTTGAACTGGTACTGCACCGTTGACGGAGCGTTGAAACCCTTGACGTCGCGATGCACGATCCAGAACAGCTGCCCCAGCTGCAACGTTACCCAGTGGTTGTCCGAGAACTCGTGCAGCCACAGCTCGGCTTCCTTGTTAATCTCGCGGCGGGCGTCCGGGTCGAGTTCCACTTTCTGTTCCTCGAACCATTCGTCAACCAGCGGGTTTGACCAGTCGGTGTAGTTGCGGGTGCCGCCCTTGCGATAGACGCCGCCATACACGGCGTCGGCGTCAAAGACCACCATACCCTCGCCCTGGCAGCTGATTTCCCATTCGCCGGGGGAGTCGGCGGACCGGGACGTGCCGTACTTGGCATAGCCCGCCGCACTGGGCAGCGTTTCAATGTTGCCGGTAATGCCCAGGGCATCCTCCAGCTGCTGCTTGACGATGGAACACTGGTCGGGGTAGTTGCCCACCTGCCGCACCGTGTACGCCACCTCAAACCCGTCGGCAACGCCGGCCTCGGCCATCAAAGCCTGCGCGTCGACAATGTCCTGCAACCCGCCGGCGCTGTCCTTGGGCCGGATGCCGGGCCAGTCGAGACACTCGTCGTTAGGATGGGCCAGCCCCATCAGCGGGCAGTAGCTCCCGCCGGAGTTGTCAAAGACGCGCTCGTCCACTTCCTGCCGGTCCACCGCCAGGTTGATGGCCTGCCGCACGCGGCTGTCCTGGAACTGCGGCTTCTTGATGTTCAGCATCAGGCCCCAGTTGGTGCCGGCCGCGATGGGATGGGCCACGTACCGGCCCTCGGTGCTCTTTTCCAGGTCAAAGTACTGCGTCGGCGACAGGTTGGTAAAGCCGCCGTTGGCCATGTCCAGCCCGCCGGCCTCAAACTGAGCAATCAGCCGGTCTTTCGCCGTGCCGGGGAAGATGTAATGCTCAATCCGGTCCACGTAGGGCCGCCCGTCCTTGAAGTAGTCCGGGTTCTTGTTGACGTAGTAGTAGTCGCCAACCGAGTATTCCTCAAGGACAAATGGCCCGGAGGTGGCGCCTTCGGAGATGATGTTCTCACCCAGGTTCAGGAAGCACGGTGATTCCGGATTGCGGACTTTGCAGCTCTCGTCGGTGTCCAGCAGATGGCCGGGCAGCACTTTGGCGTAGTCAACCGCCAGGAACTTGATGAACGCGCCGGAGGCAAACTGCAAGTTGAACACCACCGTCTGGTCGTCAATCGCCATCAGCACGTCATCCTGATTGGTCGGCGTGCAGTCGCGGTTGTCCTTGTCCAGACTGGCCACTTCCATCTTGACCGTGTAGTTGCGCCACAGGCCGGAACGCCCGGCGCCATTGCACGGGTTGGCGTAGCGCGACATCGTAGTAACGACGTCGGCCGACGAAACGGGCGTGCCGTCCGTCCATTCCATCCCTTCGCGCAGGTGGAACGTATAAGTCTTGCCGTCGGCGCTAACGTCCCACGACTCGGCCAGGTCGCCCACTACGGCGTTGGTGTCCACCGTGTCGTACTGCACCAGCTGGTTATACAGCTGCGAGTAGGAAATCACGCTGGACAGCGACGACGAACCCAGCGGGTCCCAGTCTTTGGTGTCGGCGTAGGCCGACATCAGCAGCGTGCCGCCGTACTGCGGGCCGCCGGCCGGGGTGGGCGTAGCCACCGCGCGGGGGGTGGAGGTCGGCGCCGGGGTATTGGTGGGGCGCAGCGTAGCATCCGGCGGCGGGGTTGGCGTCGGAGTAGGGTCGGCCGCCGGGGCCGCCGCCTGCGGAGCGGCTGCGGTAGGCTGCGCTGCCGGAGCCGCCGCCGGCGCCGGTTCAGCCGAACTGCCGCAGGCAATAGCGGCCAGCAGCGCCGCCGCCCCCGCCAACGGCACCAGCGCCCGCAAAAGCAGTCGCCCTGTGATAAATGGTTTCATATTCGCTCAAACCTCCCGGAAACAGTGCTGGCGCCAAAAACCCGCGCGCTGCGCTAAAACGGACAAACCGTTCAACACGCGCCGCCGGCCGGCATAGTTGAGTAGGGCAATTGTGAAATAAGCCACAATCCGCAGTTTTGCCCAAAATCCTAACCCAGCCAACACCCACTGTCAATAGCCCATTTGACACCCACCCCAACGCCATCATCAGCGCCCATCCCCAGATCATCCTGCCACCCACCCCCAAAGCCTGCGCCCGTCTCGTCAAAATCCCCCGCCAAATCCAAAAAATCAGCGACCCCAACCCCTTGCAACCGCACATCGGTTCGTGTAACATACATCCATCGGGCATCTCAACCAACCAACCAATCCCCGCCGCCCTGACCCTCTCACCGGGAGAGCGGCCCAGACGAGCGGGGCCAGCATACCACACCGCTAGCGCAACCGCCGGAGATTCAAGTCACCACGGCCACCCCGTCAGCATCCAAACCGCAATCGGCCAGGCCGACCCATCGACGCATCCACGGCGTGGGCGGTACTCCGCAGGGTATCGAGCTTCAGCCCGCGTGCTGCTCCCCCAAAGGGCAGGACACGTAAAATGAAGGTCCGTAATAGTTGCGTACAAACCTTCCGGCCGTAAGGGCTGACAACGACTTGAATCTCCGGCAACCAACACCAAATCCAACCGAACCCACCGCCCGATACCGATAGCCCGATTACCACACCCGCCCGATACAACCGGAGAATCCGTTATGCCACCGTCAAGCCGCGCCCCCCCTTAGCGTCCCCGCAAGCGCGGGTCTAAAACGTCGCGCAGCGCGTCGCCGAGGAAGTTGATGGAGAACACCACTACCGAGATGGCTACGCCGGGGAACACCGCCAGCCACCAGGCGTTGCGGATGTACTTCTGCGCCCCGTCGGTCAGCATCCCGCCCCAGGTGGGTATGTCCGGCGACACGCCCACGCCCAGGAACGTCAGCGATGCCTCAATGATAATCGCCAGGCCCAGCGTAATCGTGCTCAGCACGATGTAGCTGGCGGTGACGTTGGGCAGGATGTGCCGCAGCATTATCCGCCACGGCCGCGCTCCGATGGCCTGCGCCGCCAGCGTATAGTCCAGCTCCTTGATGCTCAAAACCTGCGCCCGGATTACCCGGATTGCGCCCGGCAGCAGTATCACCACCAGTGCCGCCACGATGTTGTTGATTGACGCCCCCAGCGCCGCCGCCAGCCCCAGCGCCATTATGATGGCCGGAAACGCCATCAGCGCGTCCACCACCCGCTGAATCGCCAAATCCAGCACGCCGCCAATGTACGCGCTCAAAATGCCGATTATCGTCCCCAGCGTTATGCCGATAAACACGCTCAGCAGCCCCACGTACATTGACACCCGGGCCCCGTAAATTACCCGGCTCAAAACGTCCCGCCCCAAGTCATCCGCGCCCAGCGGTGCGGATAGGGACATGGATTCGAACGGCTCGTGCACCAGGTCCAGCGGGTCATACGGCGTGATAACGTCGGCGGATATGGCCGTCAGAATGGTCAGGATGATGATGATTGCGCTGATGGCGCCCAGCGGCTTGGTGCGGGCAAAGTGCCAAATCTTTTGCCCCACGCTCTGCTTGGGGCGCATATCCAGCAGCTGCTCGTCGCCCGCCGCCGTCAGCGGCGCTCCGGTATTGGTGGTAGTCATCGGTTAGCTCCCGGCATCATTCTGCCCGGCGTGATTCCTCGAGTTGCGGCGCACTTAAGCGTAGCGGATACGCGGGTCAAGCCAGCCGTAAAGCAGGTCAACCAGCAGGTTAATGACCACGATTGATACGGCAACAATCACGATGACGGCCTGGATGGTGGGGAAATCCCGTTGGAACACGGCGTCAATCAGCAGCTGCCCCACACCGGGGATGAGGAAAATCTTTTCAATGATGACCGTCCCCCCGAACAGCCGCCCAAACTGCCAGCCGGAGATGGTCAGGATGGGCAGCACCGCGTTTTTCAGCCCGTGCCGCGACAGCACCAGCCGCTCCGCCAGCCCCTTGGCCCGCGCCGTCCGCATATAGTCCTCGCGCAAAATCTCCAGCATTGAGGAACGGGTTACCCGCGCGATGAACGCCATGTCGTAAAAGCCCAGCGCCAGCGCCGGCAATATCAGCTGCTTGATGTTGACCCACGGCGCCTCCCAGATGTCCTCATACCCCAGCGGCGGCAGCCACCCAAACGCCCGTATCAGCACCAGCGTCAGCAGTATGCCGCTGAAAAACGTCGGTATGGATATGCCCACCAGCGTAAAGACCCGGGATAAATAGTCAATCGGGCTGTCCGGCTTGATGGCCGACAGCACCCCCAGCGGCACGGCGCAAATCACCGCCAGCGCAATCCCCAGAATCGCCAGCTCAATGGTGACCGGAATCCGCTCCCCCAGCCGGTCGATTACCGGCCCTTTCCACCAGAAAGACGTCCCAAAGTCCCCGCGCACCAGCCCGCCCATCCATTCCACGTACTGGATTACGATTGGCCGGTCGGTGCCCAGCTCAATCCGCAGGGCCCGTAGATCCTCCTGCGTGTAACCCGCATCGTCCGCGCTGAGAATGGCCAACGCCGGGTCGCCCGGTATCAGCCGCATCACCACAAAGACGATGACCGTCACCAGCAGCACCGTAGGAATAAAAAGGCCAATGCGCTTAATAGCGTACTGTCGCATCGCTGCACGTCCCCAAAGCGTCGGTCAGAACCGGGTTCACTCAGGCCAATTGATTAGCACAGATTAGATTATTCGCATCAGATTTTTGAGCGTTGCCCCCGACCGGCCATTCCTTGCTGCTGCGCTCAGAATGACGGCGGGGGCGTGCTCCAAAGGCCGGGCTGGTCGGGCCGCCTAGTTAGGGCGGTCCCACCAGAGATGCTCTTGCTTGAAACCGTACTGCACGGTGGACGGGGCGTTAAAGCCCTTGATGTCCCGGTGCATTACCCAGAAGTTGCGCCCCAGGGTCAGGCTGACCCAGTGGTTGTTGGAGAAATCATGCAGCCACCGCTCGGCCTCTTTGTTGATTTCCCGCCGCAGGTCCGGGTCCAGCTCAACCTTCTGCTGTTCAAACCAGGCGTTGACTTCCGGCGCCTCCCAGTCGGTGTAGTTGCGCGTGCCGCCGGACAGGAATATGCCGCCGTAGATGGCGTCCGGGTCAAACACCGTCATCCCGTCGGCCTGGCACGACATCTCCCAATCGCCCCTGGCGTCGGCGGGGCGGGAGGTGCCGTACTTGGCGTAACCGGCGGCGCTGGGCAGCGTCTCAATGTTCCCGGTAATGCCCAGGTATTCCTCCAAGTCCTGCTTGATGACGCTGCACTCCGCCGGATAAGTTCCCACCTGCCGGACGGTGTACTGGATTTCAAAGCCGTCGGGGTAACCGGCCTCGGCCATCAATTCCCGCGCGCGGGCCACGTCTTCCTGGCCGCCGGGCGTGTCCTTGGGGCGCATCCCCGGCCAGCTGGCGCATTCCTCCAGGTCGTTGGCCAGCCCCACCATCGGGCAGTGGCCGCGCCCGGCGCCGTGCAGCGCGCGCGCATTGTGCTTCTGCCGGTCCACCGCCAGGTTGATGGCCTGCCGCACCCGGTGGTCGCTGAAAGGCTCCCGCTTCACGTTCAGCATCAGCCCCCGCGTGGCGCCGCCAAACACGTCGTGGGCCACGTACTCGCTGTTGGTAGTCTTCTCCAGCTCGTAGTTCTCCGTCGCCGTAAGGTTGTTGGCCGCCGCATTGGCCATATCAATCTGCCCGGCCTCCACCTGCGCGATAAACGTCGCCGGCGTGGTGATGATGTAATGCTCAATCCGGTCAAAGTAGGGCAGCCCTTCCTTGAAGTAGTTCTCGTTCTTGTTCACCTTGTAGTGGTTGCCCGACTGGTATTCCTCCAGGATGAAAGGCCCGGAGCCGGAGTTATGCTCCAGAATGCTCTCCGCCAGGTTCAGGTCAATATCCTGTTCCAGCAGATGCTTGGGCAGAATCTTGACGTAGTCGATGGCGAGGAACTTGATGAACGCGCCGGAGGCAAAGGCCAGGTTGAACTCAACGGTCAGGTCGTCAACCTTGCGCACCGAGTCGTTGGCGTTGGTAGCCGTGCAGTCGGCTTTCTCGGTGATGTTCACGACTTCAATCGGCACCGCGTACACCCGCCACAGGCCGGAGCGCCCCCGCCCGTTACAGGGGTTGCCGTAGCGGTGCATACTGTACACCACGTCATCAGCATCCAAAGTCTCGCCGTCGTTCCACTGCACGCCATCGCGCAGATGGAAAGTGTACGACGTGCCCTCCGGGTTGATTTCCCAGCTTTCCGCCAAATCGCCCACCACCGCAGATGTATCGGTGGTGTCAAACTGCACAATCTGGTTGTACAGCTGCGAGTAGGAAATCACGCTGGACAGCGAGGATGAGCCGAGCGGGTCCCAGTCCTTGGTATCGGCGTAGGCCGACATCCGCACCAGGCCGCCGGATTGGGGGGCGCCGCTGGGCAGCGGCGTGGGCGCGGTGCGCGCCTGCACGGTGGGCGCCGGCGTGCTGGTGGGGCGCACCGTAGCATCCGGCGGCGGCGTGGCGGTAGCGGCCGGCACCGGCGTAGCAGTGGCCGGAGCCGCCGGCTGCGCCGCCGACGGAGCCGCCGTTGCCGGGGCCGCCGGTTCGTCCGCCCCGCCGCAGGCCACGCCCACAATCAGCAAAGCGGCAATCAAAACACCGGGAACCAGGGTGAGTTTCAGGTGGTGCAACATAGACCGGAACCCTCCTCAGCAATCAAATGCAAGCGGTTACAAGCGGCAGCCCAAGTCAGCGGCTATCAGCAAGGCAACCGTCAACAGGCCGCCCAATTGTAATAGCAGTTATCAAGGCAGTCAATAATTTTATGGCGATTAAGGACATTTGATATTGCCATAACCGCATAGCAACCCTATCACGCCGGCGAATAAGCAAAGCGCCAGTAATGCCAGTCTGTTGACGGGATGGGTTGGCGCCGATAGTCTGTGTTGGCCCTGATCGCCGCTGCGCCCGATGGGCCTCGCCAAACTCAAAACCCGCAGGAGCTCTGCCCTTATGCCCGATTCCACCGCCGTTGCCGCCGCCGTTACTACCACCACCGCCGCCGCAGCTGCGCCCGTTGATTCCGACGGCCACATCCTGCTGCGCCGGGATGGGGCGGTTGCTACGGTTACCATCAACCGCCCCGCCCAGCGCAACGCCATATCCTTTGCCATGTGGAACACCCTTGCCGACTTGATGCGCCAGCTGGACGCCGACCGCGCCGTCCGCTGCATCGTGATTACCGGCGCCGGCGACGCGGCGTTCTCGGCGGGAGCTGACATCAGCGACTTTGAGCAGCATCGCAGCGACTCCGCACGGGGGCGCGTCTATAACCGCGCGGTGGACGGCCTGCTGGAAACGGTAGCCGAGATTGGCACGCCGGTTATCTCCATGATTCGCGGGTTCGCCGCCGGCGGGGGCTGCGAGCTGGCCGTGGCAACCGACCTGCGCATCGCCGCCGCCGGCAGTCGCATGGGCATCCCGGTAGCGCGCCTGGGCATCACCATCGGCCATCGCGAGATGTTCGGCCTGGTCAACCTGGTGGGCAAGGGCAGCGCCATGTACATCCTGCTGTCCGGCCGCCTGCTGGACACCGACGAGGCCCTCCGCATCGGCCTGGTCAATCAGGTAACGCCGCCCGACGAACTGGAATCGGTAACCTACCGGCTGGCCGCCGACATCGCCGCCCTGGCCCCCCTGTCCCACGCCGTGAACAAGCAAACGCTCAACCAGGTGCTGGCCAAGCCGTCGCTGAACCTGACGCCCGACGAAGCCCGCCTGCCCCTGACCCAATTTGACACCCGCGACTACCAGGAAGGCTACCGCGCCTTTCTGGAAAAGCGCCGCCCCGAGTTCATCGGGGAGTAGCGCAAGGGCGATGGCCTCCGGAGTGCGACGGCCCAAGCGCCAGCGTGCCGACGTGCTGCTGGTGGAGCGGGGGCTGGTGGAGAGCCGGGAGCAGGCGCAGGCCCTGATTATGGCCGGCGCCGTGTACGCTCCGTCCGGGCGGGTGCTGAAAGCCGGCACGTTTCTGCCCCCCGATACGCCGCTGGAACTGCGGGCGCGGCTGCCCTACGTAAGTCGCGGCGGCGTCAAGCTGGCCCACGCTTTGGACGCCTGGAGCGCAGACTACGGCATCCCGCTGGACGGCGTCACCGCGCTGGACGCCGGCGCATCCACCGGCGGCTTTACCGACTGCCTGCTGCAACGGGGCATTGCCCGCGTGTACGCCGTGGACGTGGGACACGGCCAACTGCACTACCGCCTGCGCTCCGACGCCCGCGTCATCTGTATGGAGAAAGTGAACGTCCGCTACCCCTTCCCCCTGCCGGAGCCGGTGGACTTGCTGGTTGCCGACGTATCGTTCATCTCGCTAACCATGGCCCTGCCCGAACCACTGGCCCACCTGCGCCCCAACGGTTACGCCATCATCCTGATCAAACCGCAATTCGAAGCCCAGCGCGGCGAAGTAGGCAAAGGCGGCATCATCCGCAGCGACACCCGGCGCGCCGACATCCTTGCCAGAGTACAAAACTGGCTAACCGCCCGTGCCGACATCGCCCTGCTGGACACCATACCCTCCCCCATCACCGGAGACGCCGGCAACCGGGAGTACCTGGCCCTGCTGCGCAAACGGTAAGCCGGCGCCGGCTATCTAATGGAGTATAATCGGAATGCAAAAGCGTTTTAGCGCACCCCAAACCGTGCCGCCCTCCGATTCTGATTCTGATTAGGCTAACCAACGATGACTACCGCCGGAGCAAAAACCGTTGCGGAATGTACCGCCCAGGCTATGGCATTCCTGGCGCAATCCGATGCCGAATTCGCCGCCGGCGATCGCCGGCAAGGTTCGGAAAAGCTCTACGGCGCCGCCACCCAAGCCGTCTTTGCGGCGGCCCAACAGCGGGGTTGGCGGTATCGCAGCCACCGCGAGACTAAAAACGCGGTCATCAGGCTGGAAGCAGAATACAATGATCCATCTTTGCTCAGTGGATTTCTGGCCGCTGAAAAGTTTCACCGGAACTTCTTTCACGATGAAATGACAGACTACGAAATCGTGAATGAACAGCCTGCTGTACATGACTTTGTGAACCACATGGTTGCCTTGATTACTGAGTACGCCCGGAACGCCTGACCGTTCCGCTGCCGAGCTATGGGAGAACCGACGATGACTGCTGCCGATGCAAAGACCGTTGCGGAATGTGCCGCCCAAGCCGTAGCATTCCTGGAGCAATCCGATGCTGACTTCAAGGCCGGTGACCGCGGGCTGGGTTCGGGGAAACTCTACGACGCGGCGCGGCAGGCCGTCATCGCGGTGGCTAAACAGCGGGGCTGGGAGTATGACAGCCACCGCGCGGTTAAAGAAGTCACCTACCGGCTGGCCGCCGAGTACGATGACCTTTTCTGGATCGGCGGATTCATCGGCGCTGAAAAGTTCTACGAGAATTTCTTTTACGGCCAGGACGAAATGGAGGATTACGAAATCGTAGCCGACCGGCCCGTTGTCCATCTTTTTGTGAACCGCATGGTCGCGCTGGTCGGCGAGAGCACGCCCGAAACGCCCGCCCGTTCCGCTGCCGAGATTAAAGAACCGGCGCCGACTGCTGCCGATGCAAAGAGCGTTGCGGAGTGTACCGCCCAGGCTTTGGCGTTCCTGGCGCAATCCGATGTTGAGTTCGACGCTGGCAACCGCCGGCAGGGTTCGGGAAAGCTTTACGACGCAGCAAGACAGGCCGTCATCGCGGCGGCTAAACAGCGGGGCTGGGAGTACGACAGCCACCGCGCCCTTACCAACGCCACCTCCCGGCTGGCCGCCGAGTACAATGACCTTTACCTGGTCGGCGGGTTCGCAGCCGCTGAAAAGTTCCACCAGAACTTCATTCACGGTCAAGACGAAATGGAGGATTATGAAATTGCGGCCGACCGGCCCGCCGTCCACGGCTATGTGAACCACATGGTCGCGCTGGTCAACGAGTACGCCCGGAATGCCTGACTTTACGCAACACAATAAAGGAGGATGATATGTACGTTCTACGCCGGATTTTCAAGACTAAGCCGGGGGAGGCCCGGCGGGTGGCCAGTTTGCTGCACCGGCAGGCGCAGATTTACCACGATGCCGGCCAGCGCAGCGAGTTCAAGGTTTATTTCAACGGCGCTACCGTGCCCGGCGAAACCGACGTGGTGGTGCTGGAATGGACCGACGAGGCGTTGATGTCGCCCATGCGCGGCGGCCATTCGCTGCCGCCGGCCGCGCTGGAAATGGGCGCGCAGATTCGCCCGCTGGTGGAAAGCAACCGCATCGAGTTTATGGAGCTGATGACTCCCGACAAGCTGCTGGACGTGTAGCACGCCCGCATCGCATCGCACGCCCGCAAGGAGGCGCAATTGTGGATGTTCAACAAGTAGCCGAAACCCTGCTGGCCCGTGGGCAGACGGTGTCCGTGGCCGAGGCTTGCACCAACGGCTTGCTGGGCTATACGCTGGGCACCATCCCCGGCGCGTCCCGTTTCTTTCCCGGCGGCGTGGTAGCCTACACCGGCGGCCTCAAGGAGAAAATCCTGGGCGTGCCCGATGAGCTGTACGAAACCGCCGGCAGCGTCAGCCGCGAAATGGCCATCGCCATGGCCCGCGGCGTCCTGGAATTGACGGGAACCGACTACGCCCTTTCCACCACCGGCGTCACCGGCCCGGCGGCGGGGCGCAGCGGCCTGCCCATCGGCACGTTCTGGATTGGCCTGGCCATCAAAGATGGCACGGACGCCGCTATCGAGATTCGCGTCGGCGGCGACCGGGATGCCACCAAGCACGGCGCCGTCCAGTCCGCCATCAACCTGCTGGGCCAGGAACTGGCGTCGCACGGCTAACGTCGGGCCGCGCCGGTTCCGACATCCATCACTACACCCCCCGGAATACACCCTATGGAGGTAATTTGATGCAGTTTGGCGTATCGCTTTCCGCCATTGCCCAACAGCCGGCCGGCGCTGATATGCAGCAGGCTTTCGCCGACATCTGTACTTACGTCGGCGCCGCCCGCGACTTGGGCTTTGATATGGTCTATCAGGGCCAGCACTATCTGACCGACCCTTACCAGCAGCTGCAAACTATGCCCCTGCTGGCCCGCATCGCCGCCGAGGCCCGGGGGATGGGGCTGGTGGCAACTATGCTGGTGCCGCTGCACCATCCCGTTGACCTGGCCGAGCGGGTGGCCACTATGGACGTCATCACCGGCGGGCGGTTCACGCTGTCGGCGGCGCTGGGCTATCGGGATGAGGAGTACGACAACTTTGGCGTGCCCCGGCGCACCAGGGTCAACCGCTATCTGGAGTGCCTGGAGGCGATGCGCCTGCTGTGGACGGGCGAAAAGGTGAACTACGAGGGGCAGTATTTCCAGCTGCGGGATGCCCAGCTGATGCTGCGCCCCGTCCAGCAGCCGCACCCGCCGGTGTGGGTTGCCGCCAACAGCGACGCCGCCATCACCCGCGCCGCGCGCCTGGGCTATACCTGGTACGTCAACCCCCACGCCAAGTTTGACACCATCAGCCAGCAGGTGGAAATGTACCACGAGGCCGCCGGCGCCGCCGGTTCCGGCGCCCCGGAACGCCTGCCCCTGGGACGGGAGGTGTTCGTAGGACGCACGCACGAGGCGGCCTTCGCCAGCGCCGCGCCCTACCTGGGCGGCAAGTACGAAGCCTACGCCCAATGGGGGCAGGACAAAGCGCTGCCCGGCGAGGAGAACTTCCGCGAACCCTTTGCGGACTTGGCCCGCGACCGTTTCGTAATCGGCAGCCCCGACGAGGTAGTAGAGGAACTATCCCGCTACCGGGAGCTGGGAATGTCCCACGGCTGCTTCCGGATGATGTGGCCGGGGATGCCGCTGGCCGACGGCGTAGCCAACCTGGAGCTGTTCGCCGAGCAAGTAGCCCCCCACCTGCGGGATGGATAGACTAACGGCCCGGCTGCGTCACCCCGCCCGCAGGATTTGCGCCGTTTCTGCGGCCTCGGCGATGCCTTGCCAGTCGTAGCGCATGGGGGTCATTTGCACTTGCCCCCACATCGCGGACTGGTCGGCGTAGTGCTTGCTGGCGGGGTGGCCGGACGCGCCCAGCGGCACTGCCCATAGGGACTGCTCCCAGTCGCTCAGGTCGTAGGCGTAGCGGAACACCGACAGGCCGCCTACGGTGGCCAGGTCGGCCGGTGAGTAGCCGCCGGCCCAGGGCGTATCGCCATCGCCGCCGATGGGTATTTCCGGCGGGTTGAGCCGGGCGGCCAGTTCGGGCCGGGCCATGGCCAGCGGATGCTGCGGACGCACCCGGTGCACCCGCTGCCAGCGCCAGCCGTCCGGATCCGGCCCCAGCCGGTTAGTCAGGATGCGGACGGCCTCATCCAGCGCCGCCACCAGCGTGGTGGGCCAGTCCGTTCCCGGCGGCAGCAGGGCGGTGTCGTTGGCGGATATGGCGTCGGTCAGCAGCATCTTAAAGCGGTTGACGAACGCGCCCCGTCCCCGGTCAACGGGATGCCACGCCAGGGTTGCCAGTTCCTCGCCGACGTTGTGGCAGAGCAGGCGGTATTGCAGCGTGTCGCGCAGCGCGCTGTAAATGGTGGGCGCCACCACATCCGGCTGCATCGCGCCATCCCAAATCCGCAGCCGCTCCAGCGCGGATGCGACGGCCGGATTGTCGGGCGCCGGCACGTCGTTCAGGGCCCGGACGTAAGCCTGCGCCGGGATCGAGCGGCACAGGGCGTGGATGCTCGGCATATCGCCGACGGTAAGCCCGGTGCGGTGCCGGATGTTGTCCAGGATGGTGGCGGCCCGGTAGGGCGGCGCAAAGTCCATTGAGATGTAGTAGGGATAATCCGCGCTCACCGGGCGGTTGTTGGCGGTTACGATGCAGCCCGCGTCGGGATTTACGTAGCGGGGCAGTTCGGCAAAGGGGATGCTGCCCTGCCACTCGTGCCGTCCGTCCCAGCCGGGGACGGGCAGCGGCGCGGGCGCATCGCCGGGCCGACGGGGAATCTCGCCCCGGCACTGGTAGCCGATGTTGCCGTGCACGTCGGCCATCACGATGTTGTTCACCGGGTCCACCCAGCCGTCCATCGCATCGGCCAGCTCGGTAACGCTGCCCGCCTCCAGCATCGCCGGCAGGATGTCGGCCCACGGGTCGCCGGCGTCGGTGGCGGTGTAGCGGAGGGACAGGCCGTAGCCGGCCAGCGGACTGCCGGCGACAATCGGGCCGTGATGCGTCGCCCACGTCCGCAGGCGCACGTCGTCAGCATCCCGCACCTTGATAACCTCCTCCCGCACGTCGGCGTTGTACCAGTCATCCTGCCGCTGGTACAGCGAGGCATCAGCGTCGTTGAACCGCTCAATGTACAAGTCCTGATAGTCGGCGCTGGTGTGCGTAACGCACCACGCCACCCGCCGGTTATGCCCGAAGTGGGGAAAGCCCGGCACGCCGGCGAAAGAGTTGCCAATCACGTCAAACTTGTCGCAGGCCAGATGGTTTTGATAGTACACGCCCGGCACGTCCAGCCCGCGATGGCTGTCGCCGGCGAGGATGGGCTTGCCGCTGGCGGTGCGTTCGCCGGACAGCGCCCACGAGTTGGAGCCGCTGTCCAGCTCGCCGATGAGATTCAGATTGGCGGCGCCGTCCAGCAACTGCCGCAAGCCCACGTCAACCGGCCCGTCGTAATTAGCGCCCGTCGGAATGATGACGGGCTGGCCGGCGGGATAGGACGGGAACAGCGCGGCGGCGCGCTCCGGCCCCAGCGCGCGCACCAGACGGGCGCGCCAGGCTTTGCCCTCAAACAGCCCCATAAAGACGTGGCGCACCTTGAATATGGCCAGACTGTGCCAGGGTTCCCAGGGTTCGGGCGCGATGCCGGCGATGGCGTACTCTGCCGGCAGCGGCGCCCCGCTGTTGATAAAAGCGTTCACGCCGTCGGCGTAGGCTTGCAGCATCGCTTGCGCGCGGGAACCGGCGGCGGCGCAATCGGCTTGAGCGGAGTCCGCCAGCCGCAACCGGCGCATCTGCATATCCTGGCCCAGGGCAAACTTGCCCACCGCCTCCGCCCAGCGGCCCACGGCCCGCCGCCGGTCGTACTCCATCGCCCACAAACGGTCCTGCGCCGTAACAAACCCCTGCGCCAACCACGCATCATGCTCATCGGCCGCGCGCACGTGCGGAACCCCCCACTCATCCCGCCAAACCCGCACGTCGGAATGCAGGCCGGGCAGACTGACCACGCCATCCAGCGGAGGCAGCGCCGCCGTCAAAACGTCGGCAGTGATAACGGTTGCAGCGGCGGATGTAGCGGCAGACATAGGAACACCTCAGGATTTCAGGTAGCCCAATAGTACCTTAACCGGCGCCGCTGCGGGGCGGGCAGTAGCGTACACCCGGAAAATCCGTTATTCTGTGCCGCATCACACCGGCAGCGCAATCACACGGCAAACGACGCCCGGCAGACCGACGCCCGGCGGCAGGGGAGATGACAAGATGACTACTACGGCTTCCATTGATGCGGACACTACCATTGTGCAGCAGGCCAGCCGGTTCAACGACCAGTTTGGCGATATGAGCCCCCGCGCCAAAGAGAAGGTGAAGGGGCAGATGTCCGATTTTGTGCAGCGGTTTATCGCCGCCGCGCCCTTTGTGGTGATGGCCACCGCTGACCCGGACGGCAACTGCGATGCCTCGCCCAAAGGCGGCAAACCCGGCTTCGTCAAGGTAATCGACGAATCGCGGCTGCTGCTGCCCGACGTAGCCGGCAACCGGCTGTTCCAGTCCTATCAGAACATGGACGAGAACCCCAACGTCGGCCTGCTGTTCATGATACCCGGCGTCAACGACACGGTACGCATCAACGGCACCATCTCCATCGTGAACAAAGAGGAGCTGGAGCGGCAAAAAGTAGAGCTGTCGCTGTACTGGACCGACGACAACGCCCGGCACCTGCAAGGCATCATCATCAACGTAGCCGAGTCCTACACCCACTGCCCCCGCGCCTACAACTTCGCCAAACTGTGGGACACCGACCAAATAACCCAAAACCAAACCAACCGCCCCATACCACTGCGCCCGTAACGCTGGCCGTCATCCCGGCATACCCCTGTCATCCTGCGCTGCGCTCAAAATGACAGGGGTAGTCTTGCGCTCCCGCTGAGATGGTGCTAGGATGGTTGCTCAGTTGAATATCTACCGTAGCGCTTGAGACAGCGGGTTCCGTTTTGGATAATGGCTTGGCCGCCCGCCGAGGCGATGTTGTCGGGTTCAGCCGGCAGCTGTTGGGTGATTGGGGCGTCTTTGATTGGGCGTCGTTTTCCCTGCGCCGTCTCTGGGGCGCAGGGTTTTTGTTTGGCGTTGAGGCCGGTTGGTTGCCGGCGTTTGCGCTGGTAAATCCCGTTTCGTTCAAGTCAAAAATAGGGAGTGCGACCTTGCCAACTCAGGCGAAAGTTAATCGGGTGGCTGAGCTGACGGAGAAGCTGTCGAACAGCGCCATCGTCATCTCCGCCATGTATTCGGGTATGGGCGCCAATCAGATGGTGGATTTGCGGCGGCGGCTGCGCGACGGCAGTGTGGAGTTTGTCGTCGTCAAGAACAATCTGCTGCATCTGGCCGCCGATGCTGCTGGCGTGCCGCAGCTCAAGGACATCATCAACGGGCAGACGGCGATTGCGCTGGGTTACGATGATGCAGCGGTGGCCGCCAAAGCGTTTGCCGATGCTACCGGCGCGGGCAGCGCGATTAGGGTCAACGGGGCCGTGGTCAACCGGGATACCGTCCTGCCGCCGCCCGAAGTAACCCGCCTGGCCGCGCTGCCGCCGCAGCCGGTGCTGGTGGCACAGCTGCTGGGCAATATGCAGGCGCCGCTGTACGGCCTGATGAGCGTACTCAACGGCACCGTGCGCAGCCTGGCCTACGTGCTGCAATCCCGCATCGACCAGTTGCAGCCGGTTGACCAGCCGCAGCCGGCGGAAGCAGCCGAGGCGGAAGCTGTCGAGTAGGAATCATTCGCAAAACAACCCACCGCACCAACTTTACCGGAGGAGTCAATCATGGCAGTAAATCAGGAAGTTCTGGACGCCATCAAAGAAATGAGCGTGATGGATTTGGCCGATCTGGTCAAGGCCATTGAGGAAGAGTTCGGCATATCGGCAGCGGCTCCGATGGCCATGGCCGCCCCGGCGGCCGGCATCGTTACCGACGACGCGCCGGCGGCGGAAGAGCAGTCCGAGTTCGACGTAACCTTGGCCGACTTTGGCGCTAACAAGATTAACGTCATCAAAGCCGTCCGCGAGATTACCGACCTGGGCCTGCGTGAGGCCAAAGAGCTGGTCGAATCCGCTCCGACCCGCGTCCGCGAGGGCGTTAATAAGGAAGAGGCCGACAGCATCAAGTCCAAGCTGGAAGAAGCCGGCGCAACCGTGCAAGTCGGCTAACCGGATTCCGGCGACACCGTTAGCGAAGCCCCTCTCTTACCGGGAGGGGCTTGGCATTTGTGCGCCATCGCGCCGCCGTCGCCGCCGCCCGTCCGCAGGGTTGGGGCGCAAGGGCCGCTGGTGTAAAATGCGGCCAACCAACACCAGCGGGAGGTTTCCGGAATGGACTTGGAACTCAACGGCAAATCCGCCATCGTGACCGGCGGCAGTCGCGGCATCGGCAAGGCGGTGGCCCGCGTGCTGGCCGGCGACGGCTGTAGCGTGGTCATCACCGGACGCTACGCCGATACGCTGTCCACGTCGGCAGAGGAGATTGCCACCGCTACCGGCGGCCGGGTGACGCCCATCGTCGCCGACATGACCAGCGCCGAGCAGGTCAACGCGATGGTGGCCACCGCCGCCGATGCCCTGGGCGGCCGCATTGACATCCTGGTGAACAACGCCGCCGCACCGGGCGGGCTGGCCCGTGGCTCGCTGTCCGAAATCCGCGATGAGGACGTGCTGCTGGATTTGGACACCAAGGTTATGGGCTACCTGCGCTGCGCCCGTGCGGTGGCGCCGTATATGCGGCAGCAGGGTTGGGGGCGCATCGTCAACGTCGGCGGGCTGTCGGCGCGGCAGGCCGCTGGCAACCTCAGCGCCGGCGTGCGCAACTCCGGCCTGTCCAATCTCACCAAGTACCTGGCCGAAGAGCTGGGCGAACACGGGGTCTGCGTCAACCTGGTGCATCCCGGCACCACCCGCACCGAGCGCAGCGGCCCGATGTACGCCGAACAAGCGGCGGCAGAAGGCATCGACGTAGCCGAGGTGGAGCGACGGGTTGCCGCGCGCAACTCCACCCGCCGCATCGTGGACGCCGAGGAACTGGCCTGGGTGGTGGCCTTCCTGTCATCCCCCCGCAGCATCGCCCTCAGCGGCGAAACCATCGCCGCCGGCGGTGGCGCCGGCAGCAATGTCTATCACTGAACCAGCAATACCGGACAAGGAGTGCATCAGATGATTAAAGTAACCGTCTTTTACGGCAACGAGGAAGGCAAGTCGTTTGACTTGGATTACTACGTGAACACGCATATGCCGCTGGTGCAGGAACGGCTGACGCCTTTCGGGATGCGGTACTACAACGTGGAGAAAGGCATATCCGACACCGACCCCAACGCGCCGCCGCTGTACGTAGCCGTCGGCTACCTGCTCTTTAACGACGTTGACGGCGTGCACGAGGGCTTCAAAACTCACGGCCGAGAACTGGTCGGCGACGTAAAAAACTTCACCGAAATCGAGCCCAAATTCCTCATCAGCGAACTGGTAGCCTAGCGGCCGGGGCAGCCCTAACGGTTGCCCTCTCAGCATTGCACGGCGCTTGAGCGGCTCGCTACACTAGTGTAGCGAGCTACAATTGGCTAGCTCGTAAATCTTACGCAAAAAGGGCGGGACTATCATGCCAGACAATCAAACGAATCTCATGCGCGGCGCTTTGGTGCAATGGGAGTCTGAGAAAGGATATGGAATAGTCACAGAAATGGGTGACAGGATTATCGTCCGTTGGGATGACAACGTGGATAATCCTACTCAGTTTGCGACTCCTGAGGTGCTGCTGCGAGTGGACCTTACCGGGAAAGTCGCGCAACGACGATCGACGGGGGAAACCGCTAGCATAATACACCAGGTGGGAGGGGAGACGCCCACTTGGCGTTGCCAAGTCATTAAGGCAAGTGGTGGTGTGGCAACTACCAATGTCCCGGAAGCAGACCTGAGGCCCTTTCCGGTGACCGATCCGGTTGAGCGTTTCCATGACGGAAAGATTGGCCAGTTGCAAAAATACCGCTTGCAAGAGGTAACCCGGTGGTATCGGATGCAACACTTGCACAACGATCTAGTATCATTGGGACAAGCGCAAGTGGACATCAAGCCGCACCAGGTGTCGGTTGTGCATCGGGTGATTTCCAACTATCCGCACCGTTTCCTGCTCTGTGACGAGGTTGGCCTGGGGAAAACTATTGAGGCTGGGATGATACTCAAAGAGTTGCGGGCCCGGGACCCAGGCTTGCGCGTGCTGGCCATCGTACCCCCTAACCTGGTTAGTCAGTGGCAATTTGAGATGAAAACGAAATTCAACGAAAGTTTCGCCGTACTGAATACGCAGACGGTTCGTCACCTTAGAAACCAGGGCTATAACAGCAATCCCTTCGCACATCCCGAATATTCCGACAGTGTGTTGTGCTCTGCGAGTTGGGTAGAGCGCCCTGAAGTTGCAAGCGAGTGCGCACAAATGGATTGGGACTTGGTCATCATTGATGAAGCTCACCATGCGCGCCGGCATCCTGACGGTGGCAGTACCCGATTGTATCGGCTGGTGCGTGACCTTTCACCGGCAGAACAAATGCAGCGACGCGGTATGTTGTTTCTCACGGCAACGCCAATGCAGCTGAATACCCATGAACTTTACTCTCTCGTGGAGATTCTGGACCCTGCTCTGTTCGCTTCTCCCGATGACTTCGAGCGGCATCGACGCGCAATGCCCGGCCTTTCCAAACTGGTAGAGCAACTGGAAATGGGCGGGTTCCCGGTGCCGGACGAGCCCCCCGTTGAAACTGCTGAGCGGGTCGCAGAATGGCTGGATACTGAACTGGTAGAGGCTTATCAGCGATTGCAAGCCGGCAACGACAACTCTGAACTACTGGACGAAATCATCAAGGAACTAGGGGATAAGCATCGGCTCAGCGAAGTGCTTATCCGAAACCGCAAGGCAGTGGTCGGCGGGTTTATGCCGCGTTCCGCATATCGATGGGAAGTAGAGTTGACACCACTAGAGCAGGAGGCTTTGCAAGCGGTTGAAGAGTACGTTCAGTACGGCTATCAGTTGGCGGAAGGCGGCAATAACAATGCCATAGGCTTTGTTATGGTCACTTTCCAGAAGCTGATGGCATCCAGCATTGCCGCCATAAAGGAATCTCTGGGCCGGCGTCGCGAGAAAGTTCTGGCTACTGCCAGCGTTGCGGATACTGAACCCCTCGATACTCTTACGGACAGACTGGATGGCGATGACGACGCCAGTGATGTGGTCGGCTCGGTGGGCACGGACGGAACTGACTTGGCTGGCAGGGAAATCCAACTTCTCGACCGCGCCATCTCAGCCCTCTCTAAGGTGGAGTACGATTCCAAAGCGCAAGTGTTCCTTGCCCAACTCGACGAACTGCTTCGCGAACGTCCTGATGAGAAGGTGATTGTGTTCACACAGTTTCGTGAGACGCAACGCCATCTGGAAGAGTTACTGTCAGTTAAGGGCTGGGGAGTTAATCTTTTCCACGGGCAGATGGGAGCTCAGGAAAAAGACCGCGCCATTGAACGTTTCAGGAACGACGCAGGGCCGCAGGTGCTGGTCAGTACTGAAGCGGGGGGCGAGGGACGGAACCTGCAATTCTGCCATCTGCTGGTCAATTACGACTTGCCATGGAATCCCATGCGCGTTGAACAGCGTATCGGCCGGGTTGACCGTATCGGGCAGGAGCAAGCCATCAGTATCTTCAACCTGTGGGTTAAGGACACAGTTGAGGCGCGCGTCCTTGATGTCCTGGAACACCGCATCAGAGTTTTTGAGGAAACCGTCGGTGGTCTCGATCCCATCCTGGGCGAGACGGAAAGCGACCTGGGGAAAATTATGCGCCGGGCCGAGGAGCAACGCGCCGCCGCTTTGGACGAATTCGGTAACAAAATTGAGGCTGAAATCAACAATGCCCGGGAGGCTGGCGACTTGCTGGGGGACTTCATTATGGACACCAAGTCCTTCCGCCGGGAAATTGCCGAGCGCATCATCGGGCAGCCCTCTCCCATCAGCACCGATGACTTTGAGCGGTTCATCGGTCAATTGCTCAGCGACGTGTCCACTTATATCAGGCAGGATGGCAGCAAGTATGAACTGACTTTCCACGGAGGGTTCTATGACAAGAACCGCCGGCAGCTTTTTCCAACAGGCCAGAAAATGCAGGCGGTTTTCCGTCCGGACGCCCGCCCGGACGCCCAGAACGTAGAGTTCCTAGCCTTCGGTCATAAGGTTATTGATGCTATCGTGGCCCAAGTGCTTGACGAAGAGTACGAAGGGGTAATCGGTGCTCGGCGTCTTGGTTCGGACAGTGATTTGCCCCCAACTACCGGCTGGCTGTTCACTTACCAGCTCACCGTTTCCGGTATCCGTCCTGCGGAAAACATTGTGCCGGTTTTCGTGAACGACCACGGCGAGATTGACGTGGCAATTGGACGCCGCATTGTAGAGCGGGCTTTCCAGTTCGATAAGAACGAAGAGAGTATTAATGTGGATGAGATTCCCACCCATCTACTGCATGAGGCTCATCGTTTAGCAGAACAGTTTGCCAGTCTGGAAAGCGAAAAGATGCAGCGGCGAGCGCAAGATGAGGCCGGCGAAAGGACAGACCGGGAAGTTTCCCGGCTCGCATCTTTGTTCGACTACAAGGAGCGCGGAGCCAGCGACAAAGTGGAATCTACCCGGGCCACGCTGGCACGCCTGCACGCCAGCGATGACGAAACGCAGCGTCGGATTTTGCCCGTTTGGGAGGCCAATTTACAACAGGCCGAAGCAGTGTTAGCAAATTTGGCCGAGGCACGCCGGCGTCGCATCGCCGAAGTAGAAAAATACCGCTTTCCGCATGTCGATTGGGCGCTGAAATCCTTGGGCCGTATTGAAGTAGTGCCAGCCCAGTAAGACTTTCGCCAGGCCCGCTCGCTCATTGCGTGCATCCGACATTCCGGCAAAAATTTTAAACAGGTGGCATCGCAATGAACCACGCAGTCAACGCTTTGGCGGAGCGCGCCGTTGCCCAGCATTGGGATTTTCTGCCTACTGCCGGCAGCCGTATCGGGCGGCATGAGTATGATGGGCGGCTGCCGGATTTCTCCGACGGGCGGGTGCGGCGGCGTGTTGCGGAGCTGCATCAATCTTTGGGCCATCTTTCTGCGTTGCCGGGCGAAACCGATGACGACCGGATGGCCGGGTTGTCGCGCAGTCTGCTGGAATTGTTCTTGCGGCGGGAGTTGTTCAATCTGGAGGAAATGCGGACGCTGGAGGATAACCCGCTGCGGCAGGTGGGGTATTTGGGCGTTAGCGGGTATGTGCAGCGGGATTATGCGCCTTTACCGGAGCGGCTGCGTTCGGCGTCCGCCGCGTTGGCCCAGGCGCCCGATTTTCTGGCCACGCTGGATGCCGCTACCGCGCCGGAGTTGGGCGCGCCGGTGCGGGATATGGCGGTGGAGGCTTACCGGGGTATGGCCTCTTACTACCGGACGGGGCTGGCTGCGGCGTCGGCCGAGTGCGCCGCCGTCGCTCCCGATGTTGCCGCCGATTTTGACGCCCGCCGGGACGCGGCGGCCCAGGCGGTGGACGCCTTTGCCAGCCGTCTGGAATCCCGCGCCGTCCGCCCGGAGTTCGCCATCGGCTCTGCGCTCTACGGGCGGATGCTGGCGGTTGGCGAGGGCGTGGCTACAGCTCTGAACGACGTACTTTCCATCGGGCAGGCCAATCTGGATGAGAACCTGCGCCGGCTGGATGAGGCGGCGTCAATAGTCGCTCCCGGCAAGTCGGTGCGCGAGGCGGTGGCGCAAGTCGCCGCCAATCATCCGACGGCGGACGGCTTAATCCCGGACGTGCGGGATATGCTGGAGGAAATCCGGCAAGCTCTGATTGACTTTGATATTGTCGGCCTGCCGTCGGCGGAGCGGTGCCAGGTTACTGAAACGCCGTCTTATATGCGCTACGCTTTCGCCGCAATGGACTCGCCGGGCGGGTTGGAATCGGTGGCTACGGAGGCGTTTTACTACGTAACGCCGGTGGAACCGCACTGGACGCCGCAGCAGCAGGCCGAGTGGCTGTCCAATTTCAACTACCGCACCCTCAAAGTGGTCAGCATCCACGAGGTGTATCCGGGGCATTACGTCCACAACCTGCACAACCGCTACGGCGCGCCGCTGCCCCTCATCAACCGCGTGGCAACGTCGTATGCGTTCAGCGAGGGTTGGGCGCATTACGCCGAGGAGATGATGCTGGAGACGGAGTATGGGCGGGGCGATGCGGCGCTGCGGCTGACGCAGCTGCTGGAGGCGCTGGTGCGGAACTGCCGGTATTTGTGTTCGCTGGGGATGCACACGCAGGGGATGACGATGGACGAGGCCGCCCGGTTTTTCCAGGCGCACGCTTATATGGAGGAACACCCGGCCCGGCGGGAGGCGCTGCGCGGGGCGTTTGACCCCGGCTATCTGAACTACACGCTGGGCAAGCTGATGCTGCTCAAACTGCGCAGCGACTGGCGCCGGCAGGAGGGTTCGGCCTACACGCTGCGCCGGTTCCACGACACCGCATTATCCTGGGGAGCGCCGCCCGTCCCCCTGCTGCGGCAAGCGATGCTCAAAGAACCCGGCGCCGGGATTTTGTAGCCGTTCCCGGACGCCGGCCGGACGCCGGGTTGATTGGCCGGCGCAAGTTTCAGGTTCGGAACGTAACCCGTCGGAAAGCTTCGGCCAGGGCCAGGCCGCTGGCGTCGTCCTCGGTTGAGGCGTTGCCTTGTGCGGCGGCCTCCTGGGCCCGCGCGCTGATAAACGCCCGTATTTCGTCCCGCGTGCGGCGGCCCGTCTGGGTGGTATGCGCCAGCACTGCGTCTAGTTTGGCGTCAAAGTCGGCGGCTATGTCCACAAAAGCGTTGGGGTTTTCGGAACCCCAGAACATTATGGCGGCGGTTTTGTGCGGCTCGATGCCCTCGTTGGCGAACAAATCGCCAAAGTGCAGGTGGTCGCGGGCGTAGGGAAACACGGCGTCCAGCGCCACCTGCCCGGCGATGCGATGGTCGCGGTGCCACTGCATATTGCGCCGGTACGGTTCGGTAGTCAGCACCACGTCCGGCTTGACGATGCGGATTTGACGCACCAGGTCTTTGCGAAAATCCGCCGTGTCCTCCAGCTCACCGTCGGGGCGGCCCAAGGCGACTACGCTGGACACGCCGAGGATGGCGGCGGCGTCCATTTGCTCACGGGTGCGGGCGGCGGCCAGCGCGTCGGGGCTAATCTCCGGGTCGTCGGAACCCTTGCCGCCGTCGGTGCACAGCACGTAATGCACGGCGGCGCCGGCGCGCACCCACCGGGCAATGGTGCCTCCGGCCCACGCCTCGGCATCGTCGGGATGGGGAATAATCACCAATGCGCGCTCCGGTGTGAAATCCATCGGGTATGTCCTCCATAGGGCCGAATATCGGCAAAATCAGTTTTTGACCTTGGCCCGCCCGGCAGCGACGGCAACGTCTATGACAGACTCGTCCGGCGGGGCATCATCGGGCGGGGAATCAGCAGGCCCACCGCCCCACAGCCAGTTTTGGCCGGAGCAAGCCGGCCGTTTCAGCACGGCGCGCTGCGCGAATACTTCGCCGGCCAGGATGCCTCCCGATATTATCATCCGCATCGCCTCGTCCACCGAGATGTCCGTTGGCGTCACCATACGCTCCGGAATCACCACCAGATACCCCGACGACGGCACCGGCGTGGTGGGCACGTACACCGTCAGAAAGTCCTCAACCTCGTTGATGGGGCCGATATTGGACGTTATCAGCCCAATGGAGAATACGCCGATGCGGGGAAACTCAATCAGCACTACGCCCCGGTACTGGTGATGCTGCGTGTCGGACAGAAAATCAATCCCCACGCGGGTGGTGTTGTACACCGGGCCGATGACGGGAATGTTGGCAATGATGTCGTGCACCCGGTTGATGATAAGTTTGGTGACGGCCCAGCCAATCAGCAGGCCGGCGATGTAGATGACGATGGCGATGACGATTACTTCGACCACGTCCGACCAGTCAAAGCCGGGGCCGTGGGGAATGTTGAGCGCCGCGATGAACGGGTCCAGCAGCGAGCTGACGATGTCGTAAAAGAAACTGAGTATCAGGTAGGTGACCAGCACCGGCAGGAACACCAGCACGCCGGCCACCAGACGGCTCTGGACGTGCCGCATCACCTGCCGCGGGATGGCGGGCGGGCGGGGCCGCGACGGCCCGATGACGTCTGCAATCCTGTCGGACACTCCGTCGGAATCATCGGGAGGCCCGGAACTGTGCCGCCGGAACATCAGGGAGCAGCGTTCCTTTGACCGGAGCTTAGGTGACCGGCGTCGTCAGCGGCCTCCTGGTACAGGGCCAGCAAACGCTGTGCGATGCCGTCCCAGCTGAGGGATTCGGCCCGGCGGCGGGCGGCTTTGCCCATGCTGTCGCGCAGGCTGCGGTTCGCCATCAGCATCTCCAGCGAGTTGGCGAACGCCTCCGGGCAGCGCCACGATTTCAGGTAGCCGGTGCGCCCGTGCTGGATGATGGTGGGCAGCCCGCCCACGCGCGCCGCCACCACCGGCGTGCCGCAGGCCATGCTTTCCAGCGCCGCCATCCCGAAACTTTCGTAGTACGACGGCACCACGCAAACGTCGGCCGCCGAGTAATACCACGCCAGTTTTTCCTGCGGCACCCGCCCGACAAACTCCACCGAATCGCCAAGGTCCAGTTCGGCGGCCATGTGCTTGAGCCGGGTGACTTCCCGGCCGCCGTCATCGCCGGCGCCCACGACCAGCACCTGCACATCATCGCCCGATTCCATTTGGGCGGCGGTGTGAATCAGCAGGTCAACGCCTTTCAGCGCCTCGATGCGGCCCACGCAGAGCATGATTTTGTGGCCGTTCAGGCCCAGCTCGCTGCGGGCGGCGGCCCGGCCCAGGGGGCGAAACCGGGACAGGTCAACGCCGCACGGCACCAGCTCGATGCGGCTGCGGTCGGCGCCGTACAGCCGCACCAGGGCATCGCGTTCGTGAGGGCTGAAAGCCACGATGCGGTCGGCCCGGGTTACGCTGTCCAGCTCCGAACGCTGCCGCGCCGCCGGTTCATCCTCGCCGGAACGGGACTGCATCTTGATGCGCGACAGGGTGTGAAAGGTCACCAGATGGGGCGCGCCGATGCTCTCGGCAAAATCGCCGCCGGCCGCCGCGCTCAGCCAATAGTGGGAATGTACCACGCTGTATTGAGCATCCTGCTGGCGCCGGTAGGCGTGGATGCCGGCGACGAATTCGGCCAGGTAGTCGCTTTGCGCTGACAAGGGCGCATCGGGCGGCCCGGCCGGCACGTGCACCACGTTGACGCCGGGGGCGATGCCCGGAGCATCTGCGCCCAGCGTATCGTGCTGACGGGTAAATATATCGACGATGACGCCCTGGCCGGCCAGCGCGCGGGCCAGTTCCCGCACGTACACGTTCATCCCGCCGGACTTGCCCTGTCCGGGCGCGGCCAGCGGGCAGGCGTGGTAGGCCAGCAGGGCCACGCGGGGAACGTCTCCGGATAGAGGAACGTCTCCGGCCAGCGGAACGTCTCCAGGTAGGGGAACGTCCTGGGACATCAAAGCGTCCTGCGGTATGGTCATGCCGGCGCCCCGGCCCAATCCAGGGTGATGCGGTAGAGCTGGTGGTCGGCGCCGCCCAGCCGGTACTTGTACGGCTCGTTGCCGCGCAAAAAGTCAAAGTAGCGGTAGCCCTTTTCCAGCGCATCCCGCAGGCACAGCGAGTGGAGGAGCAGCCCCACGCTGTAATAGCGGTACTCCGGGTCGTGGCCGCTGTTGTACAGCATCCGCACGTCATCGTAATCCAGGCACAGCGAGGCGGCAACCGGCTTGCCGTCCATCTCCATAAAGAACAGCCGCAGCACGCCCGCGGCGGCGGTGGTGGCGGCCATGTCGCGAAAGAACGCCGCGCGTTCGTCGGTCAGAAACTCGGCTTTGGCGTCGTCGCTGCGGCGCATCAAATCCAGAAAGTCGTCCATCCGGCTGGCAACTTCGGCGGCGTCGGATACGCAGTACCAGCGCCAGTTCTCGTGGCCTTCCAGCCGGCGCAGCTTGCGGCGCAGTTCGTGGCGGTCTTTCTTGCTCAGGCCGGACAGGTACTCGTCCCACGTTCCCGCCAGCATCAGGCGCGGAGCCACGTCCTCCTCGGCAATGTCCACCGCGTAGCCGCGCGCGCGGGCCAGCTCCGGCAGCAGCGCCAGCGTGGGCGAGTCCTCGCCGATGGAGAACAGCTCCAGCTGGCGCCCGCCGTTGGCCCCGATGGTGTCCAGCAGCGCCGGGTAAAAGCGCTCCTCCAGCCCTTTGGCGATGATAAAGTCGTTGTAGTCAAAGGTATCGCTGTTGCCCACCAGCGAATAGCGGTCGCCGGAGCGCGACAGCGATGCAATCGCCGCCACGTCACCATGGTCATCAGTAAGGTAAAACCCGGCCAGCGACGCGCCATCCTGAAAGGCGCTCCACCAGAGTTCCTGCCAGGCCGGGGTGATGTACAGATTGTTCACCGCCGACCGGCCCAGCAATTCCTGCCACTGCGGGCGAATTTGCCCGAATGACGTTAAGGGGGTGGCTGCCGAAAGTTCAGTCATAGATACACTCGCCGCCCGGCTAGTCCGCCAGCAGGGCCAGAATTTCGCGACGCGAATAACCGTCGGTGTAATCGATAGCGCGAATTGCGGTGGTAACCACCTTGTGGCCCGGCTTGCTAATCCCCCGCATTGACATACACAGATGCTCGGCCTCGATGCGACACACCACCGCCATCGGATATACGCGCCGCATCACGGCGTCCGCCCATTGCGCCGTCAAGCGTTCCTGCACTTGCAGACGGCGGGCGGCGGTGTCCAGGGCCCGGGCAATCTTGCTGATTCCGGCAATATGACGACGCGGCACGTACACCAGACTGGCGCTGCCGAAAAAGGGCAGCAGATGGTGTTCGCACATGGAGTAGAAAGGAATATCGCGGATGACCACCGGGTCTTGCGTAACGCCCTCGGAGAATATGGCGTCAATCTCGTCGGCGGGGTCTTTGCCCACCCCGGCGAACAGCTCGCCGTACATCTCGGCTACCCGGTCCGGCGTGTTCCAGAGACCCTCCCGCGCGCTGTCCTCGTCAATGTATTTCAGCACGGTGCCGACGGCCAGCGCAACGGCGGGTTGGTTGATTTTGTGCAAAGTGGTCATTGCGATGCCGGCGGCGGCGGTTCCTGCGCTAGTGTCCGGTGGCCCGGTTGCCGGAGGGTAAGGATTCCATTATGGCCGCCTCAATCGCCTCCAGGTTGGGTTTCACTTCCAGCGTGTTGGCCTGCGCGCTGCTCACCGCCATGTCCGGGTCTTTCAGCCCGGAGCCGGTGATGATGCAGACGACCCGCTTGCCGGCCAAGTCAAGCCCGTTGCGCCGCATCTTGAGCAGCCCGGCTACGCAGGCCGCCGACGCCGGCTCGCCGAATATGCCCTCGCGGGAGGCCAGCATCCGGTACGCCTCGAGGATTTCGTCGTCGGTTACGGCGTCAATCACCCCGCCGGACTGGTCCCGGGCCCGCTCCGCCTGTTTCCAGCTGGCCGGGTTGCCGATGCGGATGGCCGAGGCGATGGTTTGGGGAAAGGCCACCGGCTCGCCGCGCACGATGGGGGCCGCCCCCTCCGCCTGAAACCCCATCATCCGGGGCAAAGTGTCGTTGTGACCCAGCTGGTGATACTCCACAAACCCCCGCCAGTAGGCGGTAATGTTGCCGGCGTTGCCCACCGGAATAAAGAGGTAATCGGGCGCGTCATCCAGCAAGTCGGAAATCTCAAAGGCGGCGGTTTTCTGTCCCTCGATGCGGTGCGGATTCACCGAGTTGACCAGTGTTATGGGGTTGTGCTGCGTGAACTCCCGCACCAGGGCCAGGGCGGCGTCAAAGTTGCCGTCCACCAGCAAAATCCGCGCGCCGTAGGCCATCGCCTGGGCCAGTTTGCCCAGCGCCACCTCCCCTTTGGGTATCAGCACCCAGGCCGCCAGCCCGCAGTAGGCGGAGTAGGCCGCCGCCGACGCGCTGGTGTTGCCCGTAGAGGCGCACATCACGCCGATGCTGTTTTCCTCCATCGCTTTGGCGATGGCTACCACCATACCCCGGTCTTTGAAAGAGCCGGTTGGATTGCAGCCCTCCAGCTTAAAGAACAAGTCGGGGCAGCCCAGTTCCGGGCCGATGCTGCGCGACCGCACCAGCGGCGTATCGCCCTCGCCCATCGAGAAAAGCGGCGTTTCCTCGTTCAGCGGGAGCAGCTCCCGGTAGCGCTGTAATACGCCAATGCTCATCAGATTCCTGCTATTCCTCGATGCGAATGAGGTTGTTGACGCTGGCGACGACGCCCAGCCGGGCCACCGACTGCAACGCGGTTTGCACGTCCATTTCCCGGGCCGGGTAGGTTGTGATTACCAGCTGCGCCGTGCCGCTGCCGGGGTCGGTGTCTTTCTGAATGACGGTTGCGATGGAGATGTTGCCGTCGCCCAGGATGCGCGCAATCTGGGCCAGCACGCCGGCCTGGTCGGCGCAGGTCAGGCGCATATAGTAGGCGCTGGATAACTGGTCAATCGGATGTACCTGATGCGCGGCGTCCGGGCTGCCGCCGTCGGGCAAGGGCAGCGGCGGCGGCCCGTCTGCGTTGTCAATGGTGCGTAGAATGTTCAGCAGGTCGCCCATCACTGCGCTGGTCGTGGCGTCCCGGCCGGCGCCTTGACCGTGCAGGATAATCTGCCCGCAAAGATTGCCCGTAACCTCAACCGCATTATACACGCCATCCACTTTGGCCAGCAGGTGGTCCTCCGGCACGAGAGCGGGATGCACGCGGGCCTGGATGCCGCCATCCGGCGCGGCGGCGGCGATGGCCAGCGACTTGATGGCGTAGCCCAGCTCGGCGGCGTAGCGAAAATCCTCCGGCGCCAGCCGGCTGATGCCCTCGGTGAATATGGCCTGATGCGGTATGCGCCGGTGAAAGGCCAGGCTGCCCAGCACGGACAGCTTGTAAGCGGCGTCAATCCCCTCAATGTCGTTGGTCGGGTCAGCCTCCGCGTACCCCCGTTCCTGCGCCTCCGCCAGCGCATCGCCAAACGCCGTCTGGCTGCGGGCCATTCGGGTGAGAATGTAGTTGGTCGTGCCGTTGATGATGGAGCGGATGGAATGAATGTCGTTGGCCAGCAGCTGGGACATCAAGCAGCCGACGATGGGAATACCACCGCCAGCCGATGCCTCAAAAAGCAGGTTGACTTGCCGCTCCTGGGCCAGCGCCATCAAAGCCGGGCCCCTCCGGGACATAACCTCTTTGTTCGCCGTAACCACGTGCTTGCCGGCGGCCAAAGCCCTTTCCAGATACTCGCCGGCCGGCGCATCGCCGCCGATAGTTTCAACTACGACGTGGACTTGCGGGTCGGACAGGATGTCCTCCGGATTGACGGTCAGCGTACCCGGCGGGAGCGCCGGCTGACGCGTCCGGCCGGCATCCCGCACCAGCACGCGCCGGAGCCGGGCCGCGCGGCCCGTCTTGCGCCGGATGGCCTCGGCATTGTCCAGCAAAGCCGCCGCCACGCCGCCGCCAACGGTGCCCAGCCCCATCAATCCAATGTTAATCTCACCGTCCAATGCTGATTTCACCGTCCAATCTTGCCCCTGCCGTCCAATCCTGATTGCACCGTTCCCCATTCCCAACGCCGGCCGGCTCCCGCGCCGCTTACTGCTGTGGCGGCGGGGTGACCCGCGGGCGCGTGAGCTTCACTTGATCGGTTACCCAGCGATAGCGCTCGCTGTTAAAATTAATCTTGACCCACCCCTCATCGGAACCCTGCGCCAGCTGGTCGTCCTTCCATTGGTCAACCAGCCCGGATGCCATCCGAAACATCATCTGCGGGTTGACTTCCCGGTTCTCGATGTCGCTGAGCGGCTGCAACAGGATGATAGTTTCGTCAACGTATATCTGATCGGAGATTTCGCCGGCATCCAGCAGCGGCGGATTGTCGCCCTCTCCGAACAGGTAAGCGTCAAACTCCGGGAACGCCCCCTGCGGCACAAAGCCGATGTAGCCGTCGGTGCCGGTTAGTTCGGCGGCAACGCTGCCAAAGTCCTCGCCCAGATCCAGCCGCTCGCGCACCGCCGCCGGGTCAGCGTCGCTGTTCACGTTCATCGTGATGGCCTGGATTTCCACCTGGGGGGCCTCCTCCGGTATCCGGCTCAGCATCAAAAAGAACAGCCCCTGCTCTTGCAGCTGCTCCTCCACGATGCGGCGATAGGCGCCGTCGGTAAGGTTCACCTGCGTTAGAAAGTTGGTGTAGTTGTTGTCAAACTCCCGGTCCAGCTGGGCGTCGTCAACCTCCTGGCCGGGCTGCGCCTCCGGACGGAATCGGTTGCGGATGGTGTTATCGATGTCCTCGTCGGTGACGTTAATCTGCAAGCCGGGGGCGGCCTGGCGCAGTATTTCGGCGTGCAGCAAGTCGGTTAGCAGCTGGAACGGTATCCGGCTGAAATCCACCTGCCCGCCCTGGTAGCGATTGATGCCTTGCAGCACCCGGATGCGCTCCACCAAATCGCCCATCGTGAACCGGACTTCGCGAATTTCGCCGGCCATTATGTGCGGCGGGCGGATGAACTGCTGGTACACGCCAACCGCAACGACCCCGACGATGGCCAGAATCAGCACGGCCCCGACAATCAGGGCGATGCGCTGCCGGCGGCTTTCCAGACGGCGACGGGCCCGGGCGGCGGCAATCGCTGCGCTGCTTTCGGCGCCCAGCCGCCGGTTGCGTCCGCCCCGGCGCCGCGCCGGACGCGGCCCCGTTGGCTCCGGAGGTTCCGCGTCCGCAGTTTCGGCGCCGCGTTTCCAGGGCAGCGACAGGTTCAGCATCGTCAGGCTCCGGGCTAACGGCCGGGGCGCATCCCGATGTTGATGCTGTGCTCCGGTGCGTAAGGCAGCAGCGCCAGGTAGCGGGCGCGCTTGATGGCGATGGCCAGCAGCCGCTGGTTTTTGGCCGACGTGCCGGTTTTGCGGGTCGGCTCAATCTTGCCCTGCTCCGAAATATAACGGCGCAGCCGGTCAACGTCCTTGTAGTCAGGCGTAACGCCCTCAACGGTAAAGTTGCAAACCCGCCGGCGCGGCCCATAGCGACGACCACCCCGGCCACCGCCGCGCGGCCCCCCCCGTCCGGGCGGGCGTCCCCCGGGCCCGCCGCCGGGCCGTGGCCCCCCGGGCCCACCCCCAAACCCGCCGGGACGACGGGGCGGCCCATCGCCGGCCGGACGCGGGCCCATCGGCGGCGCAGCGCCTTGCGGAGCACCGGCCGGCGCAGCAGCGGGCGGCGGTGCAGAGGGTTGAGGCGGGGTTGACGGTGCGGGTGTAGTCATGCGCGGCAAATTCTCCAAATCGGGGCGAAAACTCTGGAATTGGTTAGTTGGTTTATCTCTTTGAAAGGGGCCGGCTAAAAAGGCAGGTCGTCAACGTCGTTTGGCGAATCAGCGCCGCTGTTGCCATAGCCGCCGCCATCGCCGCCGTAACCGCCACGGTCGCTGCCATAGCTGCCGCGGTCGCCGCCGTAGCTGCTGCCGCTGCCCTGGCCGGCGTAGCCGCCGCTGTCCATCTGGTCATCCCGGCGGCTCAGCAGGTGCATTTCGGTAACCGTCACATCCAGAGAGAATCCGGGCGTTCCATCGCGGCGATTATACTCGCGTGTGCTCAAACGGCCTTCGATATAAGTTTGCTGGCCGCGTCCGAGGTACTGATTGCACGTCTCCGCTAGACGGCCAAAGGCGGTGCAGTTAAACCACTCCGTTTCCTCCCGGCGCTCCCCGGCGGCGGTCGTGTACCTACGACTGCTTGCAATGCTGAAAGACGTCATCGGGTTGCCGGAGGCGGAATAGCGCATCTCCGGGTCGCGGCCCAAGTTGCCAATGATGATTATTTTGTTCATCGTCGGTACTAAGCCTGAGCGTCGGCGTCAGCGTTGGCCCCGGGTTCAGGGGCCGGTTCGGCGGGCGCGGGTGGTTCGGCAGACGCGGCCGGTTCCGCTTGGGGAGCCGGCTCCGGCACAGCATCGGCCGGCGGCGCGGGTGGTGCGGCCGGCGCAGGTTCGGCAACCGCTGCGGGAGCCTCGGCCGGCGGCGCTGGCGCATCGGTTGCCGGAGCAGCGGTTGGGACTGCCGGAGCCTCGGCCGCTGGCGATGGCGCATCGGCTGCCGGAGCAACGGTTGGGACTGCCGGAGCCTCGGCCGCTGGCGATGGCGCATCGGCTGCCGGAGCAGCGGTTGGGGCTGCCGGAGCGTCGGCCGGGGCAGTTGCGGCTGGCGGCACCGGCGCCGTGTCGGTTGGGGCTGCCGGAGCGTCGGCCGGGGCAGTTGCGGCTGGCGGTGCCGGCGCTGCGTCGGTTGGGGCTGCCGGAGCTGCCGCCGGGGCCGGAGCGGCCGGGGCGGGTTGCGGCCCACGATCGCCAAAGCCGCCGCCCGGCGCATCCGGTATCGGGCCGCCGCCATCGGGCCGCCGCCCCCGTCCGGGCGGGATGTAACGGGATGGCGCAGTCAACTGGCCCGGCGCCGGGCGGTCCGGCAGCGGCCCTTCGCAGCTCACTACCAGCGAGCGCAAAACCCGCTCGTCAAGGCGCAGATAGTTCTCCAACTCCCGGTTGAACGCATCCTCAACCGTAAAAGAGCTGAGGTAATACGCCCCCTCCAGGAAATTGTAATTCCCCTTGCGGATGGGGTAAGCCAGCCGGCGGGTGCCCCAAACCTGCTCGGCGGTGATGGCGCCGTCGCGGTTGGAGATGAACGATTTGATGTCATCCCAGGTTGCCGAGGCTTCATCCTGGTTGAGCATGGGACTGAGAATCGCTACAAGTTCAAAGTGGCGCAAGTTAGACTCCTGATAATTTGGCGCAAGCGTGCCACCGATTATAGCACCTGCGCCCGACAACTGTCAGCACCGTTTTGTCACTTGGTAGCGTTGCGTTTTAGGCGGTTTGGTTTATGAGGCCCCGGTTTTGGAGCAGTGCCATAAGGTTGTGGGGTATCCAGACCGTGCCCATTCTTTCCCTACGCCGCAGTTCCCGGTTGTGCCGTTCCAAACGAGAGGTTGCCTTGAAGCGCGCTTGCCCAGTGGCCAGATGGCGCAGTCCCTCCGGCAGGGCTTTCCGACACCAGTACATCCACTGGCCTCCGGTCAACACTGCACCCGCGCCGCGTAACCCCGGGCCTCCATCAGGCCGGATGACGCCAGCAATCGCTGCGCCGCCGGCCAGTCTCCCCAATGTTCCGCCGGTACTCCCGCAGCACGTGAAAATGGCAGAGCTGATGCGGCGCAGGCCGGCCATAGCCATCAGGATGGCCGATGCGATGGCCGCATCCCCGTCGCTCACGCGGAATTGTGCCGTAATGGGTGGTGATGGTATGGGCGTAGTGATGATGCCGGTGCATCGCCAGGCCGCAGTCCGGGCAGAGGGGCTGGTAATCATCCAAAGCCTGCCGCAACGACGGCTGCAACCGGACGGGCAGTTGCCGATCCAACCGGGTTTCCAAATCATAAAGCAATCCCATAGCAACGCCCCTCCCGCCAACTGCCGGCCAAACATTTGCCGGCATCCTACAACCAAACCACCTAAAACGGAACGTTGCCCGGTGATTGCGGGGGCGCGCGGGGCTGGCGTGCGTGCGGAGTGGGAAACCCTCATCCGCCCGGGTGATTGCGCGCGGGGCTGGCCATTCCTGCGGCTGTACGAGCGGATGCCGGAGGCGGAGCCGGTGTATTCGCTGGCGTTGTCTGCTGGAACCGATGGGCCAAATTCAATTTCAGCGCAAGCTAAGAACACCTTCCCCTCCAAGCCCCCCACCCCCACCGTTTCGGTGTATTATGGGGCGCGCGTGCGCGGCGCGGCATCGTGGCCTTTTCCCGCTCCGCCGCTGCTGCCGGTGCTATCCAGCCTGCGCCTTAAGGAGGCCGGTTTATGTTTTTGATGCGTTTTACCGAACGGGCTTACGTCAATTATACCGAGGAGGACGTCCGCAATTCGCCTAACGAGGCGGTGCGGCTCACTTTCTCCAACTCCAACTTTGACCCTCAGGAGGGCCATTTCCTCTACAATATGTACCTGGACGAGTACCAGTACTCCGAGGAAGTGGGCTTTGACGGGTTGATGCTTAACGAGCATCACAACACCCCCACCTGTCTGGGCGCGACGATGAACCTGGAGGCGGCCATTCTGGCCCGCACTACCAAAAAGCCCAAAATCGTGCTGCTGGGCAACCCTCTGCCCATCTTTGACAACCCCATCCGTCTGGCCGAGGAACTGGCCGAGATTGACATGATTTCCGGCGGCCGGCTGGTGTCCGGCTTTGTGCGCGGCACCGGCGTGGAAAGCCTCGCCACCAACACCAATCCGCTGCACAATCGCGCCCGGTTCGAGGAAGCCCACGACCTCGTGCTCAAAACCTGGACCACGCCCGGCCCGTTCCGCTGGGAGGGCGAGCATTATCATTTCCGCGTCGTCAATCCCTTTCAGGTGCCGCTGCAAAAGCCGCACCCGCCCATCTGGATACCCGGCACCGGCAGCCCCGAAACGCTGGTGTGGTGCGCCGAGCGCAATTACCCCTACATCTTTCTGGAAACCGACCCGCAGGGCACGCAGGATATGAAGGCCATCTACGCCGAAACCGCCCGCGCCCACGGCTACGAGCCGGGGCCGGAGAACTTTGGCTACCTGGTGCGTATCCACGTGCAGGACACCGACGAGAAAGCCTACGACGTGGGCAAGGGCTACATGGTGGGCAACATCGGCGTGGGCCGCATCCCCCTGCCCCGCGATTACGCCTCCCCCGTCGGCTACGGCAGCCGCAGCGACGACCCCCGGTTCCTCCGCCTGCGCGAGCAAATCCGCAGCGACCCGTTCCGCGTGGGCGGCCTCGACGGCGCTCAATACGACGAAATCCTCAACTCCAAGCGCTGGATTATCGGCAGCCCGGACACCGTCATCTCCCAGCTGCGCGAAGTGCTGAGCTTTATGCGCCCCGGCATCCTCGCCGTCTGGACCAACGACGGCTCCATCAGCCATCAGGACACCATGCGCTGCCTCGAGTTGATGGGACAGGAAGTCCTCCCCGCCCTGCGCGAAATCGGCGAGGAGCTGGAACTCACCGACCCGTTCCAAAAGATGGCGCAGCCGGAATCGGCCCGCTAACCCGCACGCACCGGGCTTACCCATCGGATTTTTTACAATCAAGGAGCAATACTAGAATGGCAACTTTCACTGAGGAAACGGTCTCGGTAGCCGGCGGCAACTTCCAGGTGTTCAAGGGCGGCAGCGGCGACCCCCTGCTGGTTTTGCACGGCGCCGGCGGCAACGCCGGCCCCCGCCGCTACGCCCAGGCCCTGGCCGAGAAGTTCACCGTGTATCTCCCCTCTCACCCCGGCTACGGCAAAAGCGACCGCCCCAACTGGCTGGAGTCGATGCAGGATTTGGCCTGCTTTTACACCTGGTATCAGGAGCAGGAAGGACTGGAGAACATCAGGGCCATCGGGTTCTCCATGGGCGGCTGGCTGGCCGCCGAGCTGCTGTCCATGACCGGCCACGCGTTCAGCAAGGTCATGCTGGTGGGCGCCGCCGGCATCAAGCCCCAGCAGGGCGAGATTACCGACATATTCATCATCAGCCCCCAGCAGGTGCGCGATTTGGCCTACCACGACCCGGCGCAGGTTCCCGAGTGGGATGAGCTGTTCGGCGCGCCGCCCACGCCGGAGCAGGCGCAGCAGGCCGAGGGCGACCGCGAGATGGCCATTCGCCTCACTTGGCGCCCCTATATGCACAACCCCCGCCTGCCCGCCAAGCTCGCCCGCGTCAGCATCCCAACCCACATCGTCTGGGGCGAGCAGGACGGCCTGGTGCCGGTGGAGTGCGCCGACCTCTACCGGCAGGCCATCGCCGGCGCGCAGGTAACCGTCCTCCCCAACTGCGGCCACTCCCCGCAGATTGAGAAACCCGACGATTTCGTGCAAACCGCGCTGGCCTTTCTCTAGGCCGGCGCAAGCCGGAATGACGACCGGAGTGGCCAAATAACGGAGGCGCCGATTATGGACGTTTTCTACTTCACCGAGATGCCCTACGCCGAGTTCCCGGAGTCGGAGGCGGAGAAATACCCCTCCATGCGCCTCACTTTTCCCAACACCTACTTTGACCCCAACACGGCCAGCGGCCTGCTGAACCGATACCTGGACGAGTACCAGTACGCCGAGGAAGCGGGTTTTGACGGCCTGATGATTAACGAGCATCACAACACGCCGTCGTGTATGGACGTTGAGGTGAACATCACCGGCGGCATCCTGGCCCGCATCACCAGCCGGGCCAAAATCCTGATGCTCGGCAATATGCTGCCCACGTCCGATAACCCGGTGCGCCTCGCCGAGGAAATCGCCCTGCTCGACGTCATCTCCGGCGGCCGCATCATCTCCGGTTTCGTGCGCGGCATCGGCATCGAATCCTGGGCCAACAACACCAACCCCATCCACAACCGCGAGCGGTTTGAGGAGTGCCACGACCTGGTGGTCAAGACCTGGACCACGCCCGGCCCGTTCCGCTGGGAGGGCAATCACTACCACTATCGGGCGGTCAATCCGTGGATGCTGCCCATCCAAAAGCCCCATCCGCCGGTGTGGGTGCCCGGCACCGGCAGCCCCGAAACGGTGGAGTGGACGGCCCGCCATCGCTACACCTACGCCGCCTTTCTGACGCCCCTGGACGTCGCCAAAAACCTGTTCGCCCGCTACCGGGAATACGCCGCCGCCGACGGCTGGCAGCCCGGCCCCGACAAGTTCGCCTTTATGATTTGCGCCCACGTCAACGACACCGACGCCAAAGCGCAGGAATCCGGCAAGGCGTTCCTCTGGCGGATGAACTACCCCCTGCGCGGCCCCCGCGAATACTGGTCGCCGCCGGGGTACGCCTCCCGCGCCGGCGCCGCCGCAGTAGCCGCCCGCCGCCCCACGCCCCTGCACGAACTGTCCTACGAGGAACTGCAACAGCGCTACCACCTGGTAGTAGGCAGCCCCGAAACCGTAATCCAAAAACTGCGCCACATCCGCGACGAACTAGGCGTAGGCACCCTCCTGCTAGAAGCCCAGGGCGGCCAACTATCCCACCAGGACACCATGCGCTCCATAGAACTATTCGGCAAAGAAGTAATACCCGCGCTGCAAGAGTAACGACAATGAAAGTCCTGCGGCTCACCGCAAAGAACTACCGCAGCCTCCGCAACGCCAGCGTCAAGTTGGACGACCTCAATTTGTTCATCGGCGCCAACGCCTCGGGGAAAAGCGCAATACTGGATGCCATGCGGTTTCTGAGCGAAGCCGTCCAGGCGCGCGACTTTCGCGCTCCCGTCCATGTGCGCGGCGGCATACTGAATCTGGTCTGGAAAGGTCAGGATGCTGACCGGATCGAGTTGGCCGTAACCTTGTCAGACGCCGGCCGGCGTTTCGAATGGCTGACGCAACTGGTCAGGCAAGGCCATGATTTTTACGTGGCGGAGCAAGTACGAGAGATTACTAACGGACATCCCCCGTCGGAACTGCTCAACGCGAATAACGGTCGGGGTTCATGGTGTTCCGGTGAGAAAGCGGAAGGGGTTAGCCTGTTGCAGGCGCCTACGGCCTGCGCGCTGGCGGCGGCCGCCGCCGATGCCTCGTTCCCGGCCCGCGCCGTCGCCGAGTTTGTCGGGCAATGGGGTTTCTTTGACCCCAGCCCTTTCCTGCTCCGGCGGGATTGGAACCTTGCGGATGCCGCCGGCTTTGACGACCACGGGCGCAACTTGGGCGCAACGCTGTACGCCATGCGGGAAAAATCCCCCGCCACCCTGAACAAAGTCGTCGCCGCCACGCAGTCAATCATAGGATTGCCGACGTCAATCGAACCCCGTATGTCGGAGGACAGATTTTACTTTGTGCAGCACGAACCCGGCTTGCAGTCCCCCGTGAACCAGCTGGGCGTTTCCAGCGGAACGCTGCGTATGCTGGCGCTGATGACGGCGCTTTACGGCCAGCCGGGAACCGCCCTGATTGGCATAGAGGAACCGGAGAATTACATCCACCCCTCCGCTCTGTCCGCTTTCGTAGAGCACGTCATCAGCGCACGGCGCCGCGTTCAGCTGCTCATCACCACCCACTCGCCCCTCATGCTCGATTATCTGAATGACCCCGCAGCGCTGAACATCGTCAAGCGTGATGAGGCCGACGGCACGGTTGTCCGGCCTGAGCTGCATCCCGATAAGGTGCGCCAGGCTTTGGAAGTCTCGGGATTCGGCCTGGGCGAATACTACGAAACCAGCGGCTTTGGAGCATAATCCCGATGCCAAAACGCGTAGTCGTCATCGCATCCGGGGAGACCGAGCGGCGCGCCCTCCCCTATTTACTGGCGCATCTGCAAGATGACGGCATTGCGGTGAGCATCCGGATTCCGCCGAGGCACCGGGCGATAACCGTTGACGAAGCCTACAAAATCATCCAGTCCACCCGGTACGATTTTCCAAGCCCGCCGGATAAGTACGTCGTCTTGGTAGATGTTGATGGAAAAGACCCCGCTGCTGTATTAGCCTCCATACAAGCGGGGTTGCCGTTGCGACTTGGCGCGCAGTTCCCGGCCAGTGTACAATACGCCTATTCACAGTGGCATCTTGAAGCGTGGTTCTTTGCGGACGCCAACAACTTGAGAACATACTTGGGCCAGCGCGATTTGGGGAGTGTTGACCCGTCGCAACCCGACGCCATCGAGAATCCGAAACAGCATCTCAAAAACCTGCTCGACGGGGTTTATACTGCGCGAACATCCGAAAACATCGCCAGGACACTGGACGCTCGGACTATATCCCAGCGCAGCCGCAGTTTTGGCGGCTTTCTCGAGGCGGTCAACAACGGCGCAGCACACCCGGTCGCATACTGACTAGGCCGCAATGCGGCAACGGAGGTACATCATGGCAGCAAACGCGTACATCCTCATCACTGCGGAACCCGCTCATACGGAGAGGGTGCTGGAACGCCTGAACGCCATCGGCGGCACCCAGGTTCGGGAAGTCCTCGGCCCCTACGACATCGTCGTTGAGCTGGAGGCCGACACGCCGGAGGACATTACCCAAATCCTGCGCCATCGGGTGCGCCCCATATCCGGCGTGCTCAACACCGTCACCTGCCTCTGGTTCTCCAGCCTGGCCTAAAACGGGCAGTCTATCCCCAGTTCGCCGCACGTGTCGTGGAACCAGTCCACCACCTCCTGATGCAGCGGGATGCCCTCCTCCCGGCGTATGACCTCCATCTCCGCCTCCGGCTGCCCGGCCACCAGCACCCGCTCCTCGCCGGGCGCCGGCCGCGTTGACTTCATCATCCGCAGCCATTCGTCCATCTCGTCCTTAAAGTGGTCGGGGTCGTCAAACCCGGCCACGTTGTAGGCGGCTACATAATGCCCAAAGTTCGGGCGGCCGGGGACGGCGCCGTAGCCGAACCCGGTTAGCACGCCGGCCAGTATGTCCACCATACACGACAGCCCGTAGCCCTTGTGCGAACCCAGCTCGCGGGTGCTGCCCAGCGTCAGCAGCGTGTAATTGTCCGGCGCGTCCGCCTCCTCCATAATCGGCGTGCCCTCGGCGTCCGCCAGCCACCCCGGTTCCAGCTTGACGCCCAGCCGCCGCGCGATGCCCACTTTGTTGCCGGCAACGGTGCTGGTCGCGGCGTCAAAGACGAACGGCGCCTCGTTGCGCGACGGCACGGCGATGGCGATGGGATTGGTGCCCAGACGCGGTTCCGCGCCAAACGTCGGCACCACCGACGGCGGGCAGCTGGTCATGCAGACGCCAATCATGTCGTGTTCCAGCGCCAGCATCGCGTGATACGACGCCATCCCCAGATGCCGGGCGTTGCCCAGCGTAACCATTCCCACGCCCACGTCGGCCGCCTTGCGAATCGCCAGCTCCATCGCCTTGGGCGTTGTGATGATGCCCAGCCCTCGATCCGAGTCGATGCTGGCGGTGCCGGGCGTTTCCCGCACGATGCGCAGTTGCGGATTGGGGTTAATCTGCCCGCCGGTGTAGCCGTTGACGTAGCTGCGCAGCATATTGGAAACGCCGTGCGAATCCACGCCCCGCAAGTCGGCCAGCACCAGCACGTCGGCGCCCAGCTCCGCATCCTCCGGCGGCACCCCCATCTTCTCAAACACGGCGGCAACGACCGACTTCAAGTCGTCCCCCGGCACCATAGTAGCCTCGTCCAGACTAACGCGAAACTTGGGCAGCACAGCACACCTCCGGCTCAATCGGCAACGGCAATATCAGCTACGCAGTATAGCACCCGACGCAACGCCATCCGCAACGCCGCCCGCCCCGTCAAAATCCCCGGCCAAATCCAAAAATCAGCGACACCAATCACTTGCCATCGTACATTCGTTCGTGTAAGATTACATCTATCGGGCAAATCAACCAACCCCCGGCCCCCAGCCGTTCCCGGCCAGGAACGTCCCCTGGGGAACCGGAGCCATCACACCGCTAGCACAACCGCCGGAGATTCAAGTCAAAAACGGCCAGTCAGCAAAACCGCAATCGGCAAGGGTAGTCCCATCCCCGCTTACACGGCGTGGGCTGCCTCCGCTGGGTATCGAGCTTCAGCCCGCGTGCAGCCCCCTAAAAAGGGTAGGACACGTAAAATGAAGGTCCAAAATAGTTGCGTAACCACCTCCGGCCGTAGGGCTGACAACGACTTGAATCTCCGACAACCAACATCAAACCAACCGAACCGAACCCACCGCCCGATACCGATAGCCCGATACCAGCCAACCCCAACGGGAGGACAGATTATGCGATAGCCAAACCGCCAATGCCAAAGGCCGCCCGCCTTGCCCCGTATCCCCGCCTGTGCTAACCTCGCACCGGGAGGATGCCGGACGGTTGGGCGGTCGCTGCGGGGCGTTTTGCGTCCCGGGGAGGAAAGTCCGGGCTCCACCGGACAGGGTGCTGGGTAACTCCCAGGCCCCGGCCCCGCGCCGGGGACGGAAAGTGGCACAGAAACATACCGCCGGCCGGCCATCCGGACGGCAAGGGTGCAATCGGGCGGTAAGAGCGCCCGGCCGCGTGCGGCAACGCACCGGCGGCCAAACCCCACCTGGAGCAAGGCCAAATAGGGGGACTATGGGTGTCCGGCCCGTCCCCGGGTTGGCCGCTCGACCCCAGCGGAGACGCTGGGGCTAGATAGATGCCCGCCATCCCGCTACGGCAGGATACAGAACCCGGCTTACAGGCCGTCCGACATTCTCCCATTTAGCACGGCGCCGCTAGAACAGCGACTTGGATTGCCCGCCGTCCACGTTGATGCAGGCCCCGGTAATCAGGTTGGCCCGGTCTGAGGCCAGAAACGCCACCGTTTCGCCGATGGGTTCCGGCCAGCCGAACTTGCCCATGGGCAGGTTGCGGTCGATGAACTCGTCCACCACCTCCGGCGTGTTGTTCTGCTGGAAACGGTCCCAGCTGCTGCCGGGAAAGTCAATGCTGCCCGGCGCCACGCAGTTCACCAGCACCCCGCTTTGCGCCAGTTGCAGCGCCAGATGCTTGGAGAACGCAATCATCCCCGCCTTGCCCGTCATATAATCCACCGAACCGCCATGCTCCCGCCCGTAGATGGACGCGATGTTGATGACCCGCCCCCACCCCTGCGCCTGCATATGCGGCAGCGCCAGCTTGGTCAGCCGCACCGCCGACAGCAGGTTGACCTCCAGCCCCTCGATGAACTGCTCCATCGTAGTTTCGTCAAACAGCACGGAGCCGCGCCGCCCGCCCACGTTGTTCACCAGAATATCCGGCGCACCCAGCGCATCGGTAGTCTCCCGCAAAAACCGGGCCGCATCGTCCGCATCAGTAACGTCCGCCTGGCTGCCGTGCGCCCGGATGCCCAGCCCGTTCAGTTCGGCGGTAGTCGTCCGCACCTGGTCAACGCTGCGCCCGCAAATCGCCACCGCGCACCCCTCCCGCCCCAGCGCCAGCGCGCACTGCCGCCCCAGCCCCCGGCTCCCCCCCGTAATCATCGCCACCTTTCCATCCAGCGCCAAATCCATCAGACTGCCTCCATCATCAGCAATTAATTGCACCGATTATAACGGCTTGACGACGCCAGCGTGAAAGCGGAACGGCCTTGCCCGCCCCGTGCTATAATGCCGGGCAGTTTTGATTCGGAGTTTCTATAGATGATTAAGCGGTTTTCAGTGCTTTACGTTGGCCAGATTGACCTTGACAACGTGGGAGCGGACGGCACGCCGGCCGACGAGCGGCGCTATTCCAACGAGCAGCTCGCCCAGGCTTACGACCACGCCGTTGAGCTGGCCCAGCACATGGACGAGTTGGGCTTTCACTGTATGTGGATGGCCGAGCATCACTTTCAGCACGAGGGCTACGAGTGCATCCCCAATCTCATCCTGATGGGCGTGCATCTGGCCGGCCAGACCAAAAACCTCAAGTTCGGCTCCGCTTTCAACATCATCCCCATGTGGCACCCCCTCCGCATCGCCGAGGACTTTGCCATGGCCGACATCCTCACCGGCGGCCGCCTCATCTTTGGCGTGGGCCGGGGCTACCACTCCCGCGAAGTCGAAACCTTTGGCTCTCCCGTCATCGACAACGACGCCAACCGGGAGCTTTACCTGGAGCAGATGGAAGTCATCCGCAAGGCTTTCAACGAGGAGCGCTGGAGTCATCAGGGCAAGTATTACACCATCCCGCCGGCAGTGCCCTACCGGGGCTACGACCTCAAAGAGATTACGATGGTGCCGCGCCCGGTGAACCGCCCCGTAGAAATCTGGCAGCCCATCGCCAGCGGGCGCACGCTGAACTACGTTGCCGAGCAGGGCATCAAGGCCATGGTTGCCCTCACCGGCGAACGCTACGCCGAGCAGATGATTACCCAATACCACGACGCCGCCGTCGGCGCCGGCCGCGACATCCCCCTGGGCGGCGACATGGCCCTGGGCTTCGGGTTCTACATCGCCGGCAGCCGGGAGGAGGCCATCGAGAAAGTGCGCCCCTTCCACGACGAACGCTACAAGTGGTTCGCCCCCTTTGGCTTCGTCCGCTACACCGACGAGCAGGGCCGCCCCTGGGGCACCCCCGGCGCCCCCGCCCGCACGCCCCGCATCGAGGACGGCGTAGAGCAAAAAGCCTGGTTCTGCGGCTCCCCCGCCGATTTCGTAGAGTTCCTCCACGAGATTGAGGACAAATATCCCGGCCTGGAGGACATCGTACTCCAATGGCCCGAGGGTATGCCCTGGCACGAATTCAAGCAGCAGCTCTCCATATTCGCCGCCGACGTAATGCCGGAATTCGCCGCCCAGGAAACCCCGGCGCCGGTGGGCGACGACTGATTTACCATCGTCATTCGGAACGCCCCTTTACCCCCAATGTCATTCTGAGCGCAGCGAAGAATCTCGACGACGTAGCGCAGACTTTGGAGGAAACAACGTTGCTACGCTATCGAGATTCTTCGCTGCGCTCAGAATGACATTAGGGGAATATCCGAATGACAGAGAGGGTCAGTCCCGGAATGATAATAGCGGAGCGCCCGGCACAACGGTTGGAGTAGCGGGTTGGCCAATCCGGAACACGTCGCCATCGCCAAACGGCGCACCTTTGCCATCAACCGCTGGCGGGCGCAGTTCTTTCAGCGCCGGGAGCGCCTCAACCTCTCCGGCGCCTACCTCAGCGGCATCCGTATGCCCGGCGTTGACCTCGCCTACGATGACCTCAGCGAAATCGACCTCACCACCGCCGACCTCCGCAACGGCAACTTTGCCGGCGCCTCCCTGCGTCAAGCCCACCTCTCCCGCTGCAACCTGAACCGGGCGGTTTTCACCGACGCGCAGGCCGCCGGCGTGTCGTTCATCCGCTCCAATCTGCGCGGCTGCAACCTGGACAACGCCGACCTGCGCGGCGCCGACCTGTCCAACTGCGACGCCGCCTTTGCCACGCTGGTGGGCGCCAATCTCTCCGGCGCCAACCTGACCGAAACCGACTTGACCATGGCCGACTTGACCGACGCCAACCTCAGCGGCGCCCGCCTCGGCTCGGCCGGCCTGGACGTCGCCAACCTGACCCGCTGCGATTTGCGCCGCGCCTCCCTGATCCGCACCCGCCTCGACCGCGCCCTGCTGCAAGACTGCGTAGTTGACATGACGCTGTTCGGCGATTGCGATTTAAGCTCGGCCCTGGCCCTGGAAACCGTCCGGCACGACGGCCCCAGCATCGTCGGCGCCGACACCCTGGCCCGCTCCGGCGCCGGCCTCCCCGAACTGTTCCTCCGCTCCGCCGGCGTGCCGGATGATTTCATCAACGGACGTCTGCAACTGCCGGCGTCCGCCCCCGAATACCGCCGCATCCTGCTCATCGGCTCCGTGCTGGATTGCACCATCGTGGACTGGCTGGAAACCGAGCTGCGCCAGCGCGGCCTGCAATGCTGGAGCCTGCTGGCCGACGACGAAGCCACCGTCTATAACACCCAGGTTTTCCCGCCCATGAGCCGCTTTCGCAACTTTGACCGGGTAGCCCTGCTCTGCTCCCGCGCCGCCCTGGAAAGCGCCTACTGCTGGCGCCTTTACAACGACATCTACCAGCGCCAAACCTCATCCGACGCCCGCCGCGTGTACCTGGTCAGCGTAGCAATGGACGACTGCCTGACCGACGCCGACGACAACCTGCGCCAATTCCTGCGCCGCAGCCGGCTAACCACCCTCCGCCCCCGCAAAGACCGCAAAGGCGCCTACCGCCGCGACGTCCCCCATCTGATGGCAACCCTCACCGCCGCCCCGGTACGATTAGACGACGGCCCGGTTGACGACGACGCCTTGGTTCAGTGACGCTGCCCCGGTTCAGTAAAGATGCCTAATCAGTGCGGATGCTGGCTAAAATCCCAATCCGGCGGGGCGTACTCAATCCGGACGTCGCTGCCCAGCATCAAACAAGCCTCGCCCCACTGGCCCGACGCCGCTAAATCCCAGGCCGCCCCATCGCCGGCCGGCTTGAGTCGGATACCGTCCTCGCCGCCGTAAATCAGCATAACGACGCCCTCCCCCGAATCCTCCGACAGCGCCGCCCGCGCCGGACACGGCCCGCCGTCCTCCCACCCCGTAACGTCGCACCAAACGTCCGCGCCCAGCGGGTCCGGCGCCAGGATTCGCAGCACCGGCCGCGCATCGGTAAGCAGGTCAAACACCCGGTTCAAGTCCATCGGGCTGTTGCCATCCGCAACAACTTCCACTTCGTACAGCATAGCGGTATGTTAGGCGCACCCGCCCGGCTCGTCAATCGCCCGCCGCCGCAGCGCCCACACCAGCGCCACCGCCAGCCCGGCGCCAGCAGCCTGCATTACGATAAACACCGGCGCCGACGCCGGGTGTATGCCGGCAAAGGTATCGGAGAACATCCGCGCCACCGTTACGGCGGGGTTGGCAAAGCTGGTTGACGACGTGAAAAAGTAGGCCGCCCCGATGTACAGCCCCACCGCCGGCGCCACCGCCACCGCTCCGCTCCGGGTGCGTGCGATGAGGAATATAGTCATCAGCAGCCCCAGCGTAGCGACAACCTCGGCCAGCCACAGCTCCGGCCCGCTGCGCCGGGTTTGCGACCACTGCACCGCCGGCAGCCCAAACATCAGGTTGGCCAGCACGACGCCAGCAATGCCGCCGGCAACCTGCGCGACACTGTAAGCGACGCCTTCCTTAACCGGCCGCATCCGCTGCACCACCTCGGCCCAGGTCACCGCCGGGTTGAAATGCGCGCCGGATATTGGCCCAAAGGCCCAGATGAGCGCAGTAAGCGCAAACGCCGTTGCCACCGCGTTCTCAAACAGCTGGAGTCCCCCGTCGTTCGGGCTGAGCCGTTCGGCTGCGATGCCGCTGCCAACGACGGCCATCAGCAAAAACGCCGCGCCCACCGCTTCGGCAAGGAGTCGTTGGGGCAATGAATACATCGGATAAATCAACCCCAAGTGTAGCCGCCCGCCAACCGGCGGTCAACGCATCTCCCGCAGCACGGCCCGCGGTTCAACGGCCTGCGGTTCAATGACGGGCAGCTCAATGACAGCCGGTGTGCCGGGGGGTTATACTGCGGGCTAATCGTTGGATTGCAATTGATACGGACTTGGGGAGGGCGCAATGGCTATTGGACTGCACAGCTACCGGCCGCTGGTGGGCGGCGTTACGCACATGGTCAGCACCGGCCACTATCTGGCCACCGCTGCCGGCTACCGCATCCTGGAGCAGGGCGGCAACGCCATTGACGCCGGCGTTGCCGCCGGCATCGTCATCAACGTCACCCTGCCCCAGTACACCAGCTTTGGCGGCGTGGCGCCTATCATCATCCACCACGCGGCCAGCGGCGAAACCCGCGAGATTAGCGGCCTGGGACGCTGGCCCGCCGCCGCCAGCAGCGACTACTTCCGGCGCGAGCACGGCGGCGATATGCCCCACGGCGTGATGCGGACGGTTACGCCCGCCGCCCCCGATGCCTGGCTAACCTCGCTCCGTCGCTACGGCACAATGTCCTTTGAGCAGGTGGTGACCCCGGCCCTGGAACTGGCCGCCGGCGGCTTTCCCATACCGCCCACCCTGCACCGCGCGCTGGTCAGCAGCGGCGATAACATCATCCTGGACGAGGGCGATACCAGCCAGTGGGACAGCACAATGCGGATATTCTATCCCGGCGGCCGGGCTCTTGGCATCGGCGATTTGCTGGTGCAGACCGATTTGGCCCGCACTTTCCAACGCCTTATCGACGCCGAACGCGCCGCATCTGGACAGGGACGTGAAGCCGGCCTCGCGGCGGCCCGTGCGCGTTTCTACGAGGGCGACATCGCCGCGGAGATGGTAGCGTTCATCCGTGGCCAGGGCGGCTGGCTCTCTATGGACGACCTGGCCAATTTCGCCGTTGGCGTAGCAACCCCGCCGATGATTGACTACCAAAGCCCCGGTTCCGCAGACGACATCGCAGTGTACGCTTGCGGCCCCTGGTGCCAGGGCCCCATGAACCTCCACGCCCTGCGTATCCTCGAGGGCTGCGACCTGCGCGGCATGGGCCACAACTCCGCCGATTACGTCCACACGGTGCTGGAGGCGCTCAAGCTGGCCTTTGCCGACCGCCATGCGTGGTACGGCGATCCCGATTTCGTGGACGTCCCCATGGCCGGCCTGCTCTCCCGCGAGTACGCCGCCGTCCGCCGCCGGGAGATTGACCCGCACCGGGCCAGCGCTGAAATGCCCGACGCCGGCAACCCCTGGGCGCACCAGTCCGGGCAAGGCCGGGCGGCCCGCCAGCCGGAGCCGGTTGCCGGCCCGCTGTCCGCCGATACCTCGTACATCTGCGCCATTGACCGTTGGGGCAACGCATTCTCCGCTACGCCCAGCGACGGTTTCGGCGGCGCCCCCATCGTGCCGGGCCTGGGCTTTATGGTCTCGGCCCGCGGCGCCCAAAGCTGGCTGGACGACGACCACCCCGCCAGCCTGCAACCCGGCAAGCGCCCCCGTCTGACGCCCAACCCGGCCCTGGCGTTCAAGAACGGCAAGCCCTGGCTGCCCTTCGGCACCCCCGGCGGCGACGTGCAGCCCCAGTCAATGGTGCAGCTGTTCCTCAACGTCGTCGAGTTCGGCATGGACGTCCAGCAGGCCATCGAAGCCCCCCGCGCGTCAACGTGGAGTTTCCCCAACTCATTCTGGCCCCACGCCTACCGCCCCGGCCTGGTAGGGGTAGAATCCCGCATCGCCCCGTCGGTAGTGGACGAGCTCCGCAAGCGCGGCCACGACGTGGACGTCTGGAACGAGTGGACGCCCCGGATGGGCTCCCTCTGCGCCATTGAGGTGGACGCCGCGCGCGGCACCATGTACGGCGGCGCCGACCTGCGGCGCGACGGCTACGCAATGGGCCGGTAACTTACTCCCGAACCGGCTATCGTCCTCACCCATCCCCCGCTGCGCCGGCCAGGGCCGGTTCACCCGCCCCGGCCTGGACGTAGCAGGTTGGCACTTCGGGTTTGCCGGCGTTTTCGCGCTCCTGCTGGTAGGCGTCCAGAAAGTTGGACGTCAGGATGCCGGCGGGCAGCGCGAACAGGCCGATGCCCAGCAGGGCGATGAACCCGGCGATGACCCGCCCGGCCAGCGTGCCGGGCACCACCTCCACCGACGGCAGCGTGGTTAGCACCACCACCGACGCCCACAGCGATTCGCCGATGGTGCCGAACTGCTCGTGGTTGCCGCCGGGCAGCTGCGATTCGGCGGAGTGCATCAGGTAGCCCGCCGCCAGCCAGAACACCCCCAGCGTCACCAGCACGCTCACCAGCTGCGTTGCCGACCGCAGCATCACCGTCCCCATCAGCCGCATCGCCGGAAAGCGCCGCCCCGTCATTATCAGCCGCGATATGAGCCGAAAGATGGGCAGCACTTCCACCTCGCCGAATATAATCATCACCACCAGCGTAGGCCAGATGGCGATAAAGTCAATGATGGCGGCGGCGTTGGTCGTCGCGTACCGCAGCCGCCCCTTGAACCCGCCCTGCCGGTAATCCCGGTGCCACACGATGCACCACAGGCGGATTATGTACTCTGATGCGAAAACGCTGACGAAAAAGAACTCCAGCCGGGGATTGCCCACCGCCAGGTTGACGGCGCTGAACAGCACCAGCCCGAATATCACAAAATCCAACACCCGCGCCGGCCCGGTAGAGTCGGCCTCCAGCACGTGAAACACCGCGTGCTGAAACTTGGCGTACACGCTGGCGCCCGGCAGCCGGCACTGCAACAGGCTGAACTTTCCCGCTAACAATTGCATCGGAGATTACGTTTGCATCGGAGATTACGGCTGCATCAGTGATACGGCGGCATCGGCGATTGCGGCGTCAGCCGGCGGCTACATCGCCGTCCGCCCGCCGTCAATGACCAGTTCGCTGCCCGTCATAAAGGATGCCTCGTCCGACGCCAGAAACAGCACGCCGTAAGCAATGTCATCGGCCTGGCCCAAACGGCCCAGCGGCGTGCGGTTCAGGCGATCCTCCCGCCCGCCGGCGGCCAGCAGGTCGGCGGTCATGTCGGTTTCAATCGTGCCGGGATGGACGCTGTTGCAGCGGATGCCGTCGGCGGCGTGCTGGATGGCGGTTGACTTGGTGAACAGCCGCACCGCCCCTTTGGACGCAGTGTAGGCCGACGAGATGTGATTGCCCACCAGCCCGGCAACGCTGGATATGTTGACGATAGACCCGCCGCCGGCCTTGCGCAGCTCCGGAATAGCGGCTTTGGTGCCGAGGAAAACCCCTTTGGCGTTCACCGACATGGTAGTATCCCAATTCTCAATGCTGGTATTCTCCACCGTTTCCGGCATATACACGCCGGCGTTATTCACCAGAATGTCCAGCCGGCCAAAGCGGCCCACCGCCGCCGCCACCGCATCCTGCCACGACTGCTCATCCGTAACGTCCAGATGGACAAACAGGCACTCGCCGCCCAGTTCGTTAATCTCAGCCTCCAGCTGCCGCCCCAGCTCATCGCGCAAATCGCCAATGACCACCTTGCACCCCTCCCGCACAAAAAGCCGCGCCTCCGCAGCCCCCATCCCCCGCGCGCCGCCGCTGATAAAAGCAACCTTATTCTCCAAACGCATAATCCGTTCTCCTCGTTTTGATTGACCGACCCCGTTTGATTGGCGCCCCGTTTTGATGAGCGCCCCGTTTCGATTGACGACGCCTTTACTGTGCAAACAGCCCGCCGTCGATGACCAGTTCGCTGCCCGTCATAAAGGATGATTCGTCGGACGCCAGGAACAGCACGCCGTAGGCAACGTCCTCAGCCTGCCCAATCCGTCCGATGGGCGTGCGCTCCAGCGACGCTTGCCGGGCCGCGTCATCCCGCAGCAGGTTGGGCGTAGTCATCGGCGTTTCAATGATGCCGGGGTGTACCGAGTTGCAGCGGATGCCGTCGGCGGCGTGCTGGATGGCGGTGGACTTGGTGAACAGCCGCACCGCCCCTTTGGTAGCGCCGTAAGCCGGCGCCCGCCAGCTGCCAATCAGCCCGGCAACGCTGGATATGTTGATGATAGACCCGCCGCCCGCCTTGCGCATTTCGGGAATGGCCGCCTTTGTGCCGAGGAAAACGCCTTTGGCGTTGATGTCAAAGATGCTGTCCCACAGCTCCACGCTGGTATCCTCGATGCCAACCTGCCGGTAGATGCCGGCGTTATTCACCAGAATATCCAGCTTGCCAAACCGCGCCACGGCGGCCGCGACGGCAGCCTGCCACTCGTCCTCACTGGTAACGTCCAGCTTGACGAACACGCACTCGCCGCCCGTTTCGTTAATCTCAGCCTCCAGCTGCCGCCCCTCGTCCTCCAGCACGTCGGCAATGACGACCCGGCAGCCTTCGCCGGCAAAAAGGCGGGCCTCCGCGGCGCCTTGCCCCCGCGCGCCGCCGCTAATCAGAGCAACCTTGTTCTCCAAACGCATCGTGCCACCTCAAAGCCGCCCCAAACCGGACGGCGGGATAGTTTAGGATAGACAGTATAGGGGATAAATCGCCGCCGTTACGATTGTAACCCGGCGGGAATAACCGTCAAGGGACAGAGCGTCACAATCGGGCAACGGCGCCGCCGGCTACTTGCCAGTGTGCCGCCCGGTCTGCCAGATAGGGACGGACGTGCTCAATGTCCGTAGTCGTAATCAGGGCCTGCCCGTAGTCGCCAACCTTGCGCAGCACCCGTTCCCGGCGCGCGGCGTCCATCTCGGAGAACGGGTCGTCCAGCAGGATAACCGGGTCGTCGGCGCGGACGTCGGACAGATAGTTGGCCTCGGCCAGCCGCAGGGCCAGGGCGATGGTGCGCGCCTCGCCCCGCGATGCGTAGGAACCGGCCAGCAGCCCGTTGAGCATAATCATGATGTCATCCCGATGCGGCCCCACCGCCGTCGTCGCCGTGGCCCGCTCCCGGCCGGCCGACTTTTGCAGCGCCTCCCGGAACGCCGCCTCGGTTTCCTCAATTGAATCCAAAGCGGCGGTGCGGGGCCGGTACGACAGCGTTAGCGAGCGGTGCGTGTCGGACAATTCGCCGTGCAGTGCATCGGCCGAGGGGGCCAGCTGCGTCAAAGCGGCCGCCCGGCGCATCACCAGAATAGAACCGGACTGCACCAGTTGGCCGTCCCAATACTGCATCTCATCGGGGTCAACGTGGCTTTTCCGCTGCCGCCGCAGCAGCCCGTTGCGGTTGCGCAAAGCCGCCTGGTAACGCTGCAAAGCCGCCAGATATTCCCGGTCCGCCTGGCTCAACAGTACGTTCAGATAGCGCCGCCGCTCGGATGGAGCGCCCAGGGCCAGGTTCACGTCGTCGGCAAAGAACAGGGTAACCGGCAGCCGCCCCAGCAGACTGGCCGCCGTGCCGGGCTGCCGGTTCACGCGTATCTGCTTGCGGATTGGGGGCATCACCGGCCCGCCGGAGTTGCCATCGGAAGCATCGGGGCCCGGCGCGTGCGTTGGAGCGGCGGCCGGCAGGTAGCCAACTACGGCGGTGTTGTGCTGCTCGCCGCTTTTGACCGTTCCGGTTACGTAGGCGGCCTCGCCCCGGCGGGCGGCGTCAAAGTTCACCACTTCCCGCTCCCGGTCAGCGCGGAAAGAGCGGCCAATGGCCAGCGTGTACGCCGCCTCCAGCAGGGCGGTTTTGCCCTGCGCGTTGCCGCCGACAAACACCGCCGCGCCGGGCGCCAGGTCAACCTCAACCTCCCGAAAGTTGCGGTAGTTGCTGAGGCTCAGCCGAACCAGATGGGCCAAGTGCGGGCTCCCGACGTGGATTGGCGTAGCGGCCGACGCGATGCCTTACTTGGTAGCGTAGATGTGCGCCCCGCCGGTGGCCTGCGCCAGCGCTTGCAGCGACGCATGGTCGGCCTCGGCGCCAACTCCGATGATGTGCACCTTGAGGTTCGGCACCGGGCTGTCGGCCAAAAGCGCCACCAGCTCCGCCCGCCCCGTCTCGTCGGCGGCGCCGTCGGTCAAGACTACGATTGCGTTGCCGCGGGTCTGGTCGTTCTCGCGTACCAGCAGCAGGTACGCCTCCGCTATTGCGTTGTAAATGGACTCCCCATCGCCGCCCACGGCCAGCCCCCCGACGTCGTTCAGCCAGCCTTCCTGCTCGGCGTTGTCGTCCAGCGACGCCAGCGGCCTTACGATTTGCGTGCTGTCGGAGAACGTCATCAGCGCCACCCGGCTGTTCTCCGGCGCATCGCCAATCCCCGGGTTGATGTGCGGCAGCAGCACGTCCAGCAGCGACCGTTTCAGCCAGTCCAGTATGCTGTCGTCCGCGACGCTATGCCCCACGTCCACCAGAAACACCGTGTTGGTATTGTCGTTCGCAGTAGCGCTGACGCTGGCGCCGTGATTGGCCTGATACAGCGATGCGACGGCTTGCGACAAGGGCAAAGCGTTGGCCGGCGCGCGCTCCGGGCTGAGCGGCGACACGCGGGTTGGAGCCGGAGTTGACGACGGCGCGGCGGCGCCGGCCGGAGCCAGCACGCCGTTGTTGTCCAGCCACGACACCGCCCCCACCCCGGCGGCGGCCAGCAGCGCCAGCGCCAGCAGCACGGTCAGAATAATGAGGACGATACGCAGCGGCGAGCGCCTCGGCTCTTCGTATGAAATATAGACCATCATGTTGACGTGGTCCTGAAAGCCGGTGGGTCAGTTGCTCAGCGCGCATCCTTCACAGTAGCCGTAAAAATCCACCCGCTGCGAGGATACCTGAAACTCGGTGCTGTGGCTAATCGAAACTTCCAGCTCGGCAACCTTGTCCTGCCCCACGTCGGCATCCACCACCGCCGAGCAGCCCAGGCAAACCAGGTTGGCGTGGGGCGAAAGGTTGGCGTCATAGCGGGATTGCTTCTGAAACGGCAGCTCCCGCACGATGCCAACCTGCTCCAGCAGCCCCAGCGTGGAGTACACGGTGGCCAGCGTTACGTAGGGAAAGAAATCGCGCACCCGCTCAAAAATCTCCCGCACCGTAGGATGGTCAGCCGAGTTCACCACCACCTCGGCAATCGCCAGCCGCTGCGGAGTCAGCCGGATGCCCAAAGGCTTCAGCCGTGTTGCCAAATGTTCCTGGGTAGTCAAAACGTAACCCCGTAAAAACGATGTCCTTGCCTGACAGTATATCATCCCGGACATTCCAACGCTCCCCCTTGTCATGGTATTCTCAACAGCCCGTTCCCGAACCGCGGGCCGGTACGTTGGAGCCGCAATCTTGGCAGCGTACATCGTGGCGATAAACACGCGCGCGCCATAGCCTCACCTCCAAAAACCAAGTTTAGCCTAACTATACATAACCACCGCCCAAGTTGATAATACCGCCCCCCACCCCGGCTTGCCGCCGCCGCCTCCCCTGCGTTATACTGTTTGCGGCAATTTTGCAGAGGATTTGCGTTGTGGCGTCTGATATTTTCGTCAGGCTGCACCCTATTGTGCAGCGGTATCAGGACATCGAAAGCGAGATGGCGCAGCCGGAGGTTGCGGCCGATTACGCCCGCCTCCGCGAGCTCAACCGCGAACGGGCCTCTATGGAGGAACTCGTATCCATTGACGCCCGGCGCCGGCGGCTGTCCGGAGAAGCGCAGGATTTGCGGGCTTTGGTGGGCGAGGGCGGCGATCCGGAAATCGTGGAGATGGCCCAGTCGGAACTGGCCGATTGCGAGGAGCGGTTGTCGGCCCTGTCCGAGCAGCTCAAACTGGCCCTCTTGCCCAAAGACCCCAACGACGAGCGCAACGTCATCGTGGAAATCCATTCGGCGGCCGGCGGCCAGGAGGCATCTCTGTTTGCCGGCGATTTGTACCGGATGTATCAGCGCTACGCCCAGGAGCAGGGGTGGGCCGTTGAGATTCTCGACTCCAACCCGTCCGATTTGGGCGGGTTCAACCGGATTGCGTTCTCCGTGGATGGCGCCAATGCTTACAGCGCCCTGAAGTTTGAGGCCGGCGTGCATCGCGTGCAGCGCGTGCCGGAAACCGAGGCGCAGGGCCGCATCCACACCTCCACCGCCACCGTTGCCGTGCTGCCGCAGGCCGATGAGGTTGAGGTTAACATCGGCGAGGACGACTTGCGGATTGACATTTTTCACGCCGGCGGCCACGGTGGGCAGAACGTCAACAAGGTTGCCACCGCCGTGCGCATCGTCCACGAACCCACCGGATTAGTCGTCGTTTGCCAGGACGAACGCTCGCAGTACAAGAACAAGTCCAAGGCCATGACCATCCTGCGCAGCCGCCTCTACGCCGCCGAGCAGGACCGGCAGCAGGCCGCCATCTCCAACAGCCGCAAGGCTCAAATTGGCAGCGGCGACCGCAGCGAGAAAATCCGCACCTACAACTACCCGCAAGACCGGGTCACCGACCACCGCATCGGCGCCTCCATGCACGGGATGCAGCGCATCATGGATGGCGGCCTGAAAGACCTTATCGACCAGATTGTGGCCCACGACCAGGCCCGCCGCCTGGCACAAGACGTCGCCTGAACCGGCGCTATGCCGAACCTGCGCAGCGTACTGCAACAAACCCATCGCACGCTGGAATCCGCCGGCATCCCCGACGCCCGCCTCGAGGCCGAGGTGATGGTGATGGACGTGATGCGGATGCCCCGCCAGGCGATGTTTGCCGAGCAGGAATCGCAAGTCTCCCCGCCGCAGGAAGCGGCCCTGGACGCCATCGTGCAGCGCCGCCTCACCCGCGAGCCGCTGGCCTACATCCTGAACTACCGCGAGTTTTACGGCGTCAACCTGCTGGTCAATCCTGACGTACTCATTCCCCGGCCCGAAACCGAGATCATGGTAGAGCACGCCCTGTTTATGGCGCTGATGGGCATGGAGAGCCGGGAGCTGGTGATTGCCGACGTCGGCACCGGCACCGGCGCCATCGCCGTCAACCTGGCCCTGCATTTGCCGGCCGCCCGCATTTACGCCACCGACGCCTTTGACGCTACCCTGGACGTGGCGGCGTACAACGTGCGGATGCACAACGTAGCCGACCGGGTAACGCTGCTCAAAGGCGACCTGCTGGAACCGCTGCCGGAGCCGGTGGACGTAATCGTCGCCAACTTGCCCTATCTGCCCACCGCACGAATCCCCACCCTGCAACCGGAAGTGCAGTGGGAACCCGCCGCCGCACTGGACGGCGGCCCCGACGGCATCGCCCTCATCAGCCGCCTGCTGGCCCAGGCCGCCGCCGGCAGCCGGCTCAAAGCGCACGGCGTCATCCTGCTGGAAATGGACCCGGAGCAAATCCCGCCGGCCCGGACGCTGGCCGCGACGGCCTTTCCCGAAGCCGATATAACGACGGAACGCGACCTTGCCGGAATGGAGCGCGTGCTGGCGGTAAGCCTGGCCGGCCCCGAATACTGAATCCGGCCGCCGGCCCCGGCCGGCCGGTGAACTACGCTTTTGCCAGGCTGCGCCCGCTGCGGATGAGCGAATCGGGGTCAACGTTCAGCTTGGGCTGGCACACGTTGATAAAATCGCTGACTACCCGGATGTACGGCGGTTCGCCCCGGCACTGCCGCAGGTAGTCCACCACCCGCGACACGTTGATAACGCCCTGGTCATCGGCAAAGGGCGAGTCGGTGGCCTGCGCCTCATCGGTCAAAACCCACTTGCCATAAACCGGGTTGTTAAACCAGTCGCCTTTCAGCACGCCGTCCACGTCCGGCGAGCGTTCGCCCATCGCCAGCTCCACGGCCTGCCACAGCTCCCGCCGGCGCACCGGCTCGGCGCGCGTCACCAGTATGTCGCGCACAATCTTGCTGGCCAGAAGCGTGATGTTATCGGAATGATTGACGGCGTAGGCCGCGTTGGTTTCATCAGCGGTAGAGACGACCATATTTGCTCCAGACAATCGGGATGGACAGGACGGCCCGTAAGACCGTCACTGTATGTTGCCCTATGAAACTTGCGCCGTCAACAAGCGCGACGGTTAGACTGCCCCGGTCATCACAACCCGCTCAGCTCCAAAGTCCACACCTTTTCGGCTTGCAGGTCGGCTACTCGGATGGCGTGATTGTTGGTGTCGGCGATGTACATTAGCGGTGTGCGCCCGTCGTCAAACCGGGCAAAGCTGAGGCCGCTTGGCTCGCTGAACGTGGCCTGCTTGCTGGCCCCGTCGTGCCGGCCGGCGGCGCCCGCGCCCAGCAGCGTTTGCACCGCGCGCGTCAACGGCAGCAGCCGTTTTATCTTGTGATTGTAGGTGTCGGCAAAAAACAGCTCCCCCTCGTGCCATTCAATACCGATGGGGTGCTGCAAGCGGACGTGATGCTCCACGCCGTCCCGGTCGCCAAAAGCGAACAGGTCAACGCCCACCAGCGTAGCCACCCGCCCGGTGGCCGGGTTGATGCCGGCGCTGCGGATGCTGCTGGTTTCGGAATCGGCAAAGTACAGGATGCTTTCGCCAGCCCGGTCGACGCCAACCGTGATGCCGCTGGGCTGGGCCAGCGTGGCCGAGGCCAATGGCCCGTTGTCAATGCTCTCCCCGCCCGTGCCGGCGTGGGGCTGTACTATCCCGTCGGCCAGCGACAGCCGCCACAGCTGGTGGATGCCGGCCATCGCGATGTACAGCGTCCCCTCGTGGTGCGCCAGGTCCCAGGGGCTGCTCAGGGCAACCTGCTGGCCGGGGCCCACGGCCCGGCGATCCATCCCCTGCTCGCCGGTGCCGGCGATGGTGTCCACCGTCCGGCCGGCCAGGTTCACCCGGCGGATGGCGTGGTTCTCGGTGTCGGCTACGTACAGCGCATCGCCAATCAACTCCATACCCTGCGGATGGTTGAACGCCGCCGCAGCGTAGCCCCCGTCGGCGAAAGCCTCCGCGCCGCCGCCGATGACGTCCTGCACGGCGCCGTCCAAATCCGACACCACGATGCGGTTGTGATTGGTGTCGGCGATGAACAGGCGATTGCCCGGCCCGTCGGCCAGCACCTTGCCCGGAAACGCCAGCGCGTCATCTCCCAGCGCATCGGGCTGGAGGTTCAGGCTGCGCCGGTCCATCATTCCTTTGGCGTCAAACTCGGCAATCATCTCGGCAAACAGCTCGTCAAACGGCCCGTAGGGTATCTCGCCCTCGTGCTTGCCAATCACCTTGCCGGCCGGGTCAACGAACATCAGCGTCGGCCAGGCGCGGCATCCGTACTGCCGCCAAACCTGCATCTCAACGTCGTTGATAACCGGATGCTTCAGCTCGTAACGCTGCGCCGCCAGCAGCACGTTGTCGGCGTACCGCTCGTTGGGGAACTTGGGCGAATGGACGCCAATAACCGCCAACTCGTCCGCGTACTTCTCCTCCAGTTTCCGCAACTGCGGAAATACGTGCATACAGTTCACTCAACAGTACGTCCAAAAGTCCAGCACCACCAGTTTGCCCCGCAAGTCAGCCATGCTGAGCGGGCGGTTGGTGTTGACCCATTCCAGGTCCTCGGGAAAATCCGGCGCGTTAACGGTGCCGGCGAAAGAGCGGGTAGCCATAGTTGCGCTCCATTTTGGACGATGCGATGTGATGCGATGCGATGCGGTTCGGGTGCGATGCGTTGGGCGATGCGGTTGGCGATGCGATGGGCGATAGATAGATGGACGGATGGTTAGCGCGGCGGCTGCGACTCAAAGGCCAGCGTAGCATGGCGCATAAAGATGGCGCCCACCGGCTCGCCCAGCGGCGCGTTGGCCACCAGCACGGCGATGACGTGTTCCTGCCCCGGCTGCCCCGGTTCCTCTACCAGAACGCGCTTGGGCGTGTTGTTGCCCGTTACCACGCCGATGTTGCGGTCAATTTGGCCGTCGATAAACACCTCGCCGTAGTTGTCAACGTTGGTCTCAAACCACACCCGGCAGGTAGTAACGTCCTGCCCCTTCACCGTTTCCGGCATCGTAAAGCGCAGCCGATACCACGCAAAAGTAAGCCCGACCGAGTACCGCTTCTGAAAGTCGGCGCCGCTTTCCCAGGCCGAATCGTCGTAATCCGGCAAGCGGGCCGCGCTGCCCAGCTTCTCGGCAACCAGCCCCTGATTGGGTTCCCCCGGCTCCAGCCCCTGAGCCACCCGCCAGCCATCGGACTGGATAACGGCAAGGTCGGCTTTCTGTTCAAGGTCTAACGCTACTCTGGGCATCAGTAATCTCCTTTATTGATGACGGCAGGATGGATGATGGCAAGATGGATGACGGCAGGATGGATGGATGCTGGCGGCTGCGTCGCTAGGCTTTCAGATGTTGGGCGAAAAACTCCAGCGTGCGCGGCCAGGAACGGTCGGCGGCCTCTTTCTGATACCGGGGGCCGGTAAAGTCCATAAAAGCATGGTCGGCGTCCCGATAGACGTAAAACTGATGCACGTTGCCCAGCCGGTTCAGCTCGGCGTCAAACCGGCGCATATCCTCTTGCGATGGGTTCTCGTCAACCTCGCCAAAGTGGAACAGCATCGGGCAGTTGATGTTGCCGGCCAGCTCAAAAGGCGGCGTTTCGCCGGCGCCCCACGTCACCAGCAGGTTGCCCCCATAGTACGGCGCCACCGCCGAGAAATGCGGATTGCTCGCCGCCGCCAGCCAAGCCACCCGCCCGCCCATGCAGAACCCGGTAACGCCGATGCGGTCCGTGATGGCCTCGTGATTCCGCAGCCACTCCACCGTAGCGTTCACGTCGGCAACGATGTCCGGATCGCTCAACACGTCCCACGGACGGGGCCGGGGCTCCGCGTTCATCACCGCATCGGACGTCCGATGATAAAGATTGGGCGCAACGGCAGCATAACCCTCCGCCGCCAAACGGTCGCAGATGGTGCGGATAAACTCGTCAACGCCCCCGCCGTGCTGTGCCACCACGACGGCGGGAAACGGCGCGCTGAACCCGGCGCTGCTGCTGGGCACGCTGGCGTACATATCCATCTCGCTCCCGTCAACGGTAAGTTTCTCCCAGAAAGTAGCCATAATGATGCCTCCAGTTGATGACGCCTCCGGTTTTGGCGTTGCTGATTACTCCGGCCCCGGACTGCCTACCCCTTAAGATGTTCCGCAAAGAACTCCAGCGTGCGGGGCCAGGACGTTTCGGCGGCGGCTTGCTGATACCGGCCGCCATCTGGATTCATAAAGGCATGGTCGGCGCCGGGGTAGGAATAAAACCGATGCGCCTTGCCCAGACGCGTCAGCTCAGCGTCCAGCGTGTCCATGTCGGCCGGCGACGGGTTCTCGTCAATGCCGCCAAAATGAAACAGCATCGGGCAGTTGATGTCGTTGGCCAGCGCAAACGGCGGCGTTTCGCCCGCCCCCCAGCTGGCCATCAGGTTGCCCCCATAATAAGGCACAACCGCCGCAAAATGCGGGTTGACGGCGGCGGCCAGCCAGGCCACGCGCCCGCCCATGCAAAACCCGGTAACCCCAATCCGGTCACTAAGCACCGCATCATGCCCAAGCAGCCACTCTACCGTAGCGTTGACGTCGGCAACAATATCCGGGTCGCTGAGCAAAGCGGCCGGCCGGGGCCGCGGCTGTTCGTTCAGCAAAGCCGGATCGGTCACCCGATGATACAAATTGGGCGCAACCGCGGCATACCCCTCCGCCGCCAAACGGTCGCAAATATCCTGAATAAACGCATCAACCCCCGTAGCGTGCTGCGCCACCAGCACCGCCGGATACGGCGCGCTGAACCCCGAGCCGCTGCTAGGCACGCTGGCGTACAAATCCATCTCCAGCCCGTTGACGCTAACCTTTTCCCAGAAACTGGCCATGACAAACCTCTCACTTGTTCATATCATTGTCATTCCTATCACATCCCCACCGTCATTTCGCCCCCCTAATGTCATTCTGAGCGCAGCGAAGAATCTCGATAGCGTAGCAGTAATGTTGCCCCCCAAAGCGTGCCCTACGCCGTCGAGATTCTTCGCTGCGCTCAGAATGACATTGGGGGGAATGACATTTGGTGGTGTCCAGTATGACGGATAAAGGCCCCTACACCAGCCCCTCCTCCCGCGCTTGCGCCAGCGTTGCCTCAAAAGCCGCCAGCGTAGCGTCAATGTCCCCCTCGGCGTGCGTTGCCGATACCAGAAATGCGTCGCGGCCCATAATATCTACCCCGCGATTTTGCAGCCCGCGCTTGATGCCGGTTACCGCCGGCGATGCGGCGGCCGCTTTGATGCGCCGGTTGACGTCCGGCCCAAACTCGTTGTCAAAATCGCCGTCGGCCAGGGTAAAGTGAATCATTGACGCAACCCCGTAGGCGTGGCCGTTGACCTCCATTCGCGAGAACGCGTCGTTCAGGCCGGCTTTGAGCCGGGCCGCCATCGCGTCGGCCTGCTGGTTGACGGGTTCGGCGGCAATCAGTTCCAGGCAGGTTGCGCCGGCTACCGCCGACAGCGGGTTGCCGTTGAACGTGCCCGGATGGTACACCCGCTGCGTGTTGTCCCACTCCGGGTCTCCCCGCTGCGCAATCATATCCACGATGTCGGCCTTGCCGCCCACGGCCCCGCCGGGCAGGGCGCCGGCTACGATTTTTGCCATCGTCGTCAAGTCCGGCGTGATTCCGTAGCGAACCTGCGCCCCGCCGGGCGAGGCCCGGAACCCGGTAACCACTTCGTCAAAGATTAGCGTCACCCCGTGCCGGTCGCACAGCTGCCGCAGGCCGGCCAGGTAGGCTGGCGCGTCAAATGGCAGCTGCCCGTAGTGCGCCCCGGTCGGCTCCAGGATGATGGCGGCGATGTCCGGATCCCGTTCCATCGCCTGCTCTACGGCGTCCAAATCGCCGGCCGGCGCAATGACCATGCTGCCCCACGATTCGGCGGGTATGCCCGGCGCCGGGCGGTCGGAGCCGGCCATCGCGTAGTCGTGCCAGCCGTGAAAGTGGTCTTGCAGCTTGATGACCTTGCTGCGCCCGGTGTATGCCCGCGCCAGCCGCATCGCCATCAGCGTAGCCTCGGTGCCGGAGCTGTGGAACCGGACGCGTTCAATCGCCGGCATCAGGTTCATAATGGCCTTGGCCCAGCGCACTTCCTCGTCGGTGCAGGCGCCCAGGTGCGTGCCGCGCCGCATCTGTTCCGCAACCGCATCGGCCACCGCCGGGTGCGAATGGCCCAACAGCAGCGCCCCGTGGCCCGAAACGTAGTCAATATACTCCTGCCCGTCCACGTCCCACTTGCGCGGCCCTTGCCCGTGCGTTATGTACAGCGGAAACGGCTCGGCGTAGCGGTTGTCGTGGGTTACCCCGCCGGGAAATATGCCTACCGCCTCCCGGTAGCGCTCCGCCGAGCCGGGATGCTGCGCGATGTACTGTTCCAGAATCGTAGGCATAGTCAAACTCCAACGGCGGTGCCGGCGTCAGCGGTGCCGGCATCAAGTCAACGGTCATGTGCCGCCATTCTAGCACAGCGGCAGCCGATGCACGCCGGCGTCATCCGGCGGATTCCGGTTCCGTCAGCACGGGCTCAGTCATTAATCGTGGCGGCGTTTTGATGAACATAAAGCAGACCCCGGCCGCCAGCGCGCAGATTGCCCCCGGCACTATCGCCCGGTCGTAGCTGCCAAATCGGTCGTACACCCAGCCGGCGTACACCGGCGACGCCACCAGCGCCCAGGCGTAGGCAAAGGTTATGTAGCCCCGCAGCGTGGCGAACCGGCTGCGCCCGTAATACTCCCCCAGCGCCGCCCACACGATGACCCCGGCGCCGTCCATCATCCCCTCGCACAGCACAAACCCCAGCACCAGCGTAATGCCGATGGCCGTCTGCCAGTCGCCCTGCCACAGCAGCAGGTAGCCAACCCCCTCAACGGCCAGGCTGAACGCCAGAATCGCCTTCTTTGATATGCGGTCGCCCAGGTAGCCCATTATCAGGCGGGACACAAAGTTGATGAACGACATCAGGCCGATGACGTTGGCCGCCATCTGCGTGCTCATTCCCTTGTCCTCAACCAGTATCGGAAACAGGCTGACCAGTATGCCCAGCGTTGCCGTTTGACGCAGCCCGGCGCCCAGCAGCAGCAGCCAGTAGGCTTGCGTCCGCAGCGCCTCCCGCACCGTGTAATCGCGGCTCTCCCGCCGCCGCGCCGCCGGCTGGCCCGGACGCGCCGGCGGCGGACGCGTCGCCCCGTCGGGGAGCAGCCCCATGTCCTCCGGCCGGTTGCGGAACCAGTAGCAAATCGGCAGCAGAATTACCAGATAGAACAGCCCCGATACAATCAGCCCCCATTGCAGGTTCGTTTTGACGATGAGCAGGTTCATCGTCGGTATCAGCGCCAGCCCGCCCAGCGAGGCCACCGCCGCCAGTATGGAGATGGCCAGCGCCCGCCGCCGCTGGAACCACTGATTCAGCCCCCCAAAGCAGGCGTGCTGGAACGCCATACTGTTGCCCAGCGAGATTAATCCCAGATAGATGAGCGCAAACGCCCACACGTTGGGCAGCCAGAACGCCATTACGAAATAACCGACCACCGCGATGACCAGCGACGGCACCAGCACCGCGCGTTCGCCCCACTTGTCAATCAGCCACCCGGCCGCCGGCCCCTCCAGCCCGCCCTCCGCCCGGGCCACCGAGAACACCAGATTCGTCTGCGCCTGCGTAATGCCCAGCTGATTGCGAATTGGCAGCACCAGCACGCCAAAACCGCGAAAAAATATCCCGCTGGCAAAGAAACTCATCACCGAAGTGATGCCCACCATCCACCACCCATAGTAGATGCCGGAACTCTCCCTCGCCGCCGAACCGCCGGAAGTCGTCAAAATGCCAACCCGCACTAAACCAGATAAAATTCGCCGCCGGAGCAAGCCGCACCCCAACAACAGCCTGCCAGTGTAAAGCCCAACCCCCCACACGGCAACGCCAAAGCCACCCCGAGGGGGTCTGGGGGAAATCATTTCCCCCAGCGTAACCCCCGCCTCCGGGGTTACAATACCCCCGTTGCCCGCCGGCCCACGCTGGCGACGGTGCTATTGCCATGCCACAAAACCCGCTACGCTACATCATTCACGCCGACCTGGACGCCTTTTACGCGGCGGTTGAGCAGCACGACAATCCGGAGCTGCGCGGCCAGCCCGTCATGGTGGGCGGCCGGCCCGATGGCCGAGGTGTCGTTGCCACCGCCTCCTACGAGGCCCGCAAGTTCGGCGTCCACTCCGCCATGCCCATGGCCACCGCCGTGCGTCACTGCCCCGACGGTATCATCATCCGCCCCCGCTTTGACCGCTACCGCGCAGTTTCGGCGCAGGTGATGGCCGTATTCCGCTCCGTTACCGACGTCATCGAACCCCAATCCCTTGACGAAGCCTATCTGGACATCACCCCGGCCGCCGCGCTGCGCGCCCCCCTCGCCATCGCCATTGACATCAAGGAGCGCGTGGCGCAGGAAACCGGCCTGGCCATATCCGTCGGCCTGGCCACCGGCAAATGCGTTGCCAAGATTGCCTCCGACTTGCAAAAGCCCGATGGCCTGGTGGTAGTGCCGGTTGGCGCCGAAGCCGAATTCCTGGCCCCGCTGCCCGTGGGCAAACTGGCCGGCATCGGCCCCAAGTCCGCCGCCCGCCTCCACGCCGACGGCGTCCGCACCATCGGCGATTTGGCGCAGATGCCCGACGACTGGTTCGACCGCACTTTCGGCAAACGGGGCCGCAGCGTCCGCGACCACGCCCGGGGCATTGACGATTCCCCGGTGCAAACCACCCGCGCGGCCAAGTCAATCAGCAGCGAAACCACCTTTGGCGCGGACATCAGCGACGCCGCCGAACTGCGGGCCGTTGTGCAGCAGCTGTCCGGCAAAGTAGCCGACGCCCTGGCCAGCAAAGACATCGCCGGCCGCACCGTAACCGTCAAGATACGCCTGTCCGACTACACCACTTTCACCCGCCAGCAAACCCTCAGCGATACCACCAACGACGCCAGCATCATCGCAACGGCCGCCTGGATGCTGCTAGAGCGCGAACTGGCCCCGCAACGCGCTTTCCGCCTGCTCGGAGTAGGCGCCTCCGGTTTCAGCCAACCCGACCGGGCTGGCGCTAAGCCATTAGACGATGCGCCGGCAAATCAAACCCCGCCGGCCTACCAACTGGCCCTGCCCGTTGACGGATAAGCCGCTTACCGGAACAAGTCCCTATCGCTGTCGCGCACGATGGCCCGGCTGTCGGCGTCCTCCATCCGCTCGTAGGGGTAGCCCTTGATGATGGCCACCGGCACCCCCAGCAGCTTGCCCGTCACCAGCTCCGCCGCCGCCGCCAGCTCGTCGGCCACCGCGATGGTCGTCGTGTGCAGCTCGTTGCCGTGCGGGTCAACCTCGCCGATGTAGCTAACTATCGGATTAAACCCGGCAACCCCGATGGACACGTTGATGGCCCCGTTGCGCCAGGGACGCCCAAAAGTATCGGAAACCAGCACTGCCACGTCCACGCCCAACCGCTCCCCCACGGCCTCCCGGATGCGCCGCGCCGAGCCGTCCGGGTCAACCGGCAGCAGGCAGATGGCGTTGTCGCCGGGAATGTTCGAGGCGTCAATGCCGGCGTTGGCGCAAATGTACCCGTGATAAGTCTGGCTGATGATGACCCCCCGGTCCATCCGCACGATGCGCGCGCTTTCCCGCAAAATCATCTCGGTATGGCGCGGGTCGCGGCGATGCCCCTCGGTAATCGCCACCGCCAGCGGCGACGCCACCACCGCGTCAACCGTCATCACCCGCCCCTCGGCCTTGCTAACAACCTTCTGCGTCACCACCAGCACGTCGCCATCGTCAATGGACGTCCCCTGCCCGGCGCAAGCATCCATAATCTGCGCGGCCAGGTCATCCCCCGCCCGCACCTCCGGCATCCCCTCAATCCCAATAGCCCGAATCTCCGGCGGCATAGCATCCTCCCCAACAAAGCAGCGGCAAGTTCCCACAAAAAGCTGACAATGCCAGTTTATCACCTCCAGCCAGGCCCAACCCGCCGTCATTCCGCGCGCGGCCAGGAATGACACGCTGGCTACGTGTCGGAGGTGAGGGCGCTGCGTACTTGGGCCCAGCCTTCGGCCATGGGGCGGGTTGGGAAGTCGGGCTGCTCCGGATTGGGCAGTACTTTGACGGTTACCAGCGTGGGGCCGGTTTCCCGCATTATTCTTTCCAAGCCAATTAGGAGTTCCTCCAGGTCATCAAAGCGATGGGCGCTGGCGTAGCCGGCGCTGCGGGCCATTCCCTCAAAGTCGATGTTGTCCAGTCCGGGGATGGGCACGCCGTCGGTGGAGGTGTGGTCGGCGTCCTCCAGGACGAAGTGCACCAGGTTGGCCGGGGCCGCCTCCCCGATGGTTGCCAGGCTGGACAGATCGGTGCGCAGCGTGGCGTCGCAGTCCAGCACCAGGATGCGCCGGCCGGGTTGGGCCAGCGACAGGCCAAGCCCAACGGCCGGCGCGCGGTCCATACAATCGCTCAGGTCAACGTCCAACTCCCGCCGGTCTGAAACGCGGTGCCAGTCGCGCAGGGCGGACGACGTGGATACCACCACCGCGTCGTTCCGGTGGTAGTTGATGGCGCGGGCAACTTCGTGAGACGGAATCATAGTTCAATCAACGTCCGAATCCGAATCATCCGACGGGCGGGACTGCCGGCGGATTTCGGAGCGGCGACTGAATACCATCAGGTAAAGGCCGGCAGGTATCAGGATGGCGCCGGGGACGGCTTTGAGCGCGTTGCTCTCCACAAAGCCCAGCCAAAGCAGATAGAACCCGGCCACGACGACGGCCGAGGCCGCCAGGCGGCCGATGATGCCGCCAAAGGGTAGCTTGAGCATAAGCGTTTGCCTCGGCCGGCGGTTATTCCGAGCGCCCCCGCCGCCATAGTGACGGGGAGCGCTCAAAATGGCAGCCGGCGTCCGTCCCGCCGGGGTTAGTCGCTGGCGAGGGCGGCGGTTACTTCGGCGTAGGCTTGCTGCGCGGTGCGGCTGGCCCGCTGGCGGAACTGCACGGGCGTGTTCTCAATTTCCGGCTCCACCGTGAGATGGACGAACACGGGCCCCTCGGCGGCGAGGACTTCGTCGATGCCGGTGCTGAGGTCTTCCAGGTTGTCAAAGGAAAAGACGGCGGCATAGCCGGCGCCTTTGGCCAGTTCCGTCCAGTCGGTGACGCCCTCGGAGCCGGGGATGGGCTGGCCGCCGGTGACGGCATAAACGCCGTTGTTAAAGAGGAAGTGGTAGAAATTCTTGGGCTGCTTGGTAGAGGCGGTAACCATCGCGCCCAGGTTCATCAGCAGGCTGCCATCGCCGTCAAGGACGAATACCTTGCGGCCCGGCTGGGCCAGCGCAACGCCCAGGCCAACGTTGCTGGCCTTGCCCATCGCGCCGGAAATGGGCAGGTCAAGGTTCTGGTTGCTGGTAACGGTGGGCAGCCCAAAGCGCACGTTGCCGGCGTTCATCGTGGGGATGATAACGGCATCGTCGCGCTTGCTGTCAATGACACGAACGGCATCGGTGTTGTTAATCATGGGGTATCTCCTGGGATAGTTCGGGGTGTGATGGGGCAGGAATCAGGAGCCGAATTCGGTTCCAATCAGGACGCCCACCGGACGGTTGAGACGTCGGGATTCGTCGAAAGCGATGCTGATGCGGTCGGCGTCGTCATCGGTTTCAACCAGATAGTAGTTGATGCCCCAGGCGTGGAGGATGTGCTCGATAAACCGGCCGGCCGAGTCGGGAGTAGGCCCGCGCCGCGTCCAGCCCCGGTAGCCAATGAGCATGACCAGAGGCTGGTTGAGGTCAAGGCTAAGCCCGCGAATGGAATCGCCAGCCTCAAAGATGCCGGTGTTCTGGATGAGAACAACCGGCTTGGCCCCGCCAACCCAAAGCCCGGCGGCGACGGCCATAGTTTCGCCCTCGCGACAAACGGGGACCAGGTCCAGAGTGGGCTCCTCCATCATCATGTTGTAGAGGAAATTGGTTTCGCTGTCCGGCAGCCAAACGACGTGGGAAACATCGTTCTTTTTGAGCTCGGCAACAAGGGCAGCCGGGTGCAGTATGGATTCGTGGACTTCGGTGGTCATTATCGCGACTCCTTGGGCGATGGGCATTGAATTGAAAGGCAAGCAAACGCTACGGATTTCGCCGGCATTATATGGCGTAGCAAATTAGGCGTCAACGGGCGCGCTGTCAGCGGTTCGCTTGCGGGTTGTCGGTTGGTGTGGTAAGTTGCTTTTGGTTTTGACGTTGTACTTGCGGGGGCTTTAGGGCGGCACCGGCGACGGCTGCCGGCTTTTGCCCGGTTTGCGCCGGGCGGTTTTACCCGCGCATCAAGGAGTATCTTAGTGGATCCGCTGCTTGAAGTGAAAAATCTGCAAACTTATTTTTTCACCTACGAGGGCGTCGTGAAAGCGGTTGACGACGTTACTTATGAGGTGATGCCTGGCGAAACGCTGGGGCTGGTGGGGGAGAGCGGGTGCGGCAAGAGCGTTAGCGCGCTGTCGCTGATGCGCCTGATTCCGGACCCGCCGGGCAAGACTATCGGCGGGGAGGTTATTTTTGACGGCGAGAATATCCTGGACGTCGGTATGGACGATATGCGCCGTATCCGGGGCGCCAAGATGGCCATGGTGTTTCAGGAGCCGATGACGTCGCTGAATCCGGTGCTGACGCTGGACCGGCAGCTTACCGAAACTATCCAGCTGCACATGGGCAAGTCGCGGGACGAGGCGCGGCGGGATGCGGTTGACCTGCTGGCCAGGGTGGGTATTCCCGACCCGGAGCGGCGGATTCGCCAGTATCCGCACCAGTTCAGCGGCGGGATGCGCCAGCGCGTGATGATTGCGATGGCGCTGAGCTGCAACCCGCGCCTCATCATCGCCGACGAGCCTACTACCGCGCTGGACGTTACGATTCAGGCGCAGATTCTGGAGCTGATGAAATCGCTGACGCAGGATTTGGGCGTGGCGCTCATCATCATCACGCACAACCTGGGCGTCGTGGCGCGCTACGCCGACCGGGTGAACGTGATGTACGCCGGCAAGATTATCGAGCGCGGCTCGGCCTACGAAATCTACACCAATCCGCGCCATCCATATACCGTCGGCCTGCTGGACTCGGTGCCGCGCCTGGACCAGCGGCTGACCGACGAAACCGGCAACGCCGCCAAGCTGGTGCCGATTGAGGGGCAGCCGCCGGACCTGGTGAATCTGCCGCAGGGCTGCTCGTTCCGCGCGCGGTGCCGGTGGGCGGTTGACCAGTGCGCGGTCGAGGCGCCGACGCTGCAACCCGTGCCGAGCGAGGGGGACGAACCCCACGTGTCGGCGTGCTGGCGCACCGACGAACTGGGCGCGCAGGCGCTGAGCTACGCCGGCGGCGGCCGCTGATTACTCCCGAAACATTGCAAACCTACGCAAAAGGTGACCAAATGACCACCGCAACGATGCCACAAGCCGCCGCCACGCCAACCGCCGGGGATGACACCCTGCTGGACGTGCGCGGCCTCAAGATGTACTTCCCGGTCACCTCGGGAATCCTGTTCCAGCGCGCCGTCGCTTACATTAAGGCCGTTGACGACGTTAACTTTACGGTGCGGCGCGGCGAGACGCTGGGGCTGGTTGGCGAGTCGGGCTGCGGCAAGACTACTACGGGACGCTGCATCCTGCGCCTCTATCGCCCTACCGAGGGGCAAATCTGGTTTGACGGCGTTGACATCGCGCAGGCCCGCACCGGGCAGATGCGGACTATGCGCCGCCAGATGCAGATTATTTTCCAGGACCCATACAGCTCGCTCAACCCGCGAATGACCGCCGGCAACATCATCGGCGAACCGCTGGCCGTGCACGGGCTGGTGAGCAACAAGCGGGAATACCGGGAGCGGGTGGGCGAGCTGCTGAGCAACGTGGGGCTGAATCCTTATATGGCCGACCGCTTTCCCCACGAGTTCAGCGGCGGACAGCGCCAGCGCATCGGCGTGGCCCGGGCGCTGTCGGTTGACCCGTCGTTTATCGTGTGCGACGAGCCGGTTTCGGCGCTGGACGTGTCAATTCAGGCGCAAATCATCAACCTGCTGGAGGATTTGCAGGAACGGTACAATCTGACTTACCTGTTCATTGCCCACGACCTGTCGGTGGTGCGGCACATCAGCGACCGGGTGGCGGTGATGTACCTGGGCAAGATGGTGGAGATTGCAGACCGGAACGCCATCTACGAGAACCCGCAGCATCCGTACACGCGCGCGCTGCTGTCGGCGGTGCCGATTCCCGACCCGGTGCTGGACGCGCAGCGGGAGCGCATCATCCTGTCGGGAGAGGTGCCCAGCCCGCTGAACCCGCCGTCGGGCTGCGTGTTCCACCCCCGCTGCCCCATCGCCACCGACGACTGCACCCGCGTGCTGCCCGAAGCGCGGGAAGTGCTGCCCGACCACATAGCAGCCTGCATCAACGCACCCAACTACGGGCCCTACTGACCGGACGGGGTGGTATTGCCAGACACAACCGGGGGCGGCGTGAGCTGCCCCTATCGTTTCCCTATTGTTACTGTCATTCATTAACGATAGGGGACGCTCAAACGAAGAAGTCCAGCCAGTATGTGGGATAAGATTTTTACGGCGTCCCTGGCGGCTCACGCCATCAGCAGCGTCATAATGCTGTTAGGCCATTTTGTATGGCCGGGGTTGCCTACTGTTTTTCTGATTGGCGCCATCCTGCTGGGATTGGCCGCAACCGCTGTCGGAATATCGGGCATTGTGATTGTGCTGGGTTTGCAGACTACCAAAAGCCGCCGTCCTTCCCAATAACGTTTGAGGTTATCATTATGCGTCTTGAGAACAAAACTGCTCTCATTACCGGGGCCAGCCGTAATATCGGGGCTGAGATTGCCCGGACTTTTGCGCGGGAGGGGGCGGATTTGGTGCTGAATACCCGCCAGTCGGCAGCGGAGCTGGAGGCGGTGGCTGCTGAGTGCCGGGAGTTGGGCGTCCGCACGCATACCGTGCTGGGCGACGTGGCGGACCCGGAGCGGGTGGCCAGTATGGTTGCCGAGGGTATTGACGCTCTGGGCAAGGTGGACATACTGGTTAGCAACGTGGCCGTCCGTCCGCACAAGCCTATTCTCGAAGTGTCTGTTGAGGAGTGGCAGGATGTTATTGCCACTAACCTGCATTCGGCTTTTTATCTCATCAAGAATGTCTTGCCGGGGATGATGGAGCGCGGCTCCGGCAGCATCATCGCCCTGGGCGGGCAGGCTGCTATTACGGGACGCCCGGACACTGCTATCGTCACTACCGCCAAGACGGGGCTGCTGGGGCTGATTCGGGCGGTGGCCGCTGAGTGCGCGGAGCACGGGGTGCGCGCCAATCTGGTCAACCCCGGCTCGACGGACACCAGCCGCGCCCATCCGGAGTGGTATCCGGAGTTTGAGGACGTAGCCCGGGGCTCAGCCGAACACGTCAAGGGTATTCCGATGGGGCGTCAAGGCACCGTCCAGGACATCGCCAACGCTTGCCTGTTCTACGCCAGCGACGAGTCATCGTACATCACCGGCGACCGGATGAACGTAGTCGGCGGCCGCTATATCGTGTAAAGAGGGGCGGCGCAGCGACGGTCAGGATTGACCTATTTGAGCCCAGACCAGGCTGGCGGCGCCTACCATTCCCTCGTTCTCGCCAAGAGACGCCGGCGCCAGCCGGAAGGCCCGGTGCCCGGAACTCATGGCCCGGCGACGCATCCCAGCCTCAATGTGCTCCACCAGTCCCAAAGACACCAAACCCTGCGTTACGCCGCCGCCGATTACCACCACGTCCGGGTTAAAGATGTTGAGGACGTTGGACAGGCCGACAATCATGCAGCCGACGGCGGCTTCTACTACCTCAAGGGCAACTACGTCGCCACGGGCGGCGGCGGCGAACACCGCTTCGCCGGTGACGGTGGCCTCGGATTCGTAAGCCTGCTGCAAGGGCGAGCCGGGGGTGGCATCGCCGAGGCGGGCCTGGGCTGCCCGTCCGATGGCGGTGCCGGAGGTTAGGGACTCCAGACAGCCGCTGTTGCCGCAGCCGCAGGCCGGGGCGTCGGGGCGCGCGTCAATGGTCATGTGTCCAATCTCGCCAGCCGCGCCGGCAGCGCCGGTGAACATTGCGCCCCGGTCAACGATGCCGCCGCCCACGCCGGTGCTGAACGTGACGTAGGCCAGCGTGCGCGCGGCCATCCGGTGGGGCGGGGCGGCGCGGCCGGCGCCAAAGTAATACTCGCCCAAAGCGGCCAGGTTAGCATCGTTGCCCACCCACACCGGCGCGCCCAGCCGGGGCGCCCACAGCGCCGGCAGCACCACGCCATCCAGCGCCGGCAGGTTCGGCGACGACAGCAGCATACTGGTGGCGGCGTCAATGGAGCCGGCCAGTGCCACGCCAACGCCGGCGATGGGACGGCCGCCGGCCTGGTCTTTGGCCCGCAGCAGCAGGTCGCCGGCGCCGGCAACCAGGGCATCCTGGGTTGCGCCCGGAGGGTTGGCCATCCGGTCTTGCCACAGCACGCGGCCATCCCGGTCAATAACGGCGGCCCTGGCCCAGGTGCCGCCCCAGTCCATAGCCAGGGCCACTTCAGCCGGGGCCACTTCGGATGATTGATTGCCGGGCGTGCCGCTTGGTGTCGTCATATCCGTGCCGTGTCTCCGCGCCAATTTGCCGTTGTTGATTAGCCGCCGGTTCGTTGATTTAACCGCCGGTTTCCGGGTTCGCCAGCAGCCCTTCCAGCGCGGCAATCAGCTCGCTTTCCGGCATGGGGCCGACGTACTTGCGTTGGATGATACCATTTGCATCGATAAAAAATTTCTCCGGGATGCCGCGCACGCCGTAGTCCAGGGCGATGCTGCCGGATTTATCCACGCCGGTAGGATACGGCACGCCGAACTCGGCGATGAATTGGGCGGCGGCTTCGTCGGTATCCCAGATGTTGACGCCGACAAACTGCACCGGGCGGCCGGCGTAGGAATTATAGACGCGGTTGAGGGCCGCTGCTTCCTGCCGGCAGGGGCCGCACCATGATGCCCAGAAATCGACCAGCACGACTTTGCCCTCCAGCTCCGACAGCCGCAGAGTGCCGCCATCGGGCAGCGGCAACGCAAAGTCGGCGGCTGGCGCGGCGGCAACGTCCACCTGGCCGAAATCCTGATTGATGCCCGTTCCCGCCGGCTGCCCCCGCTGCTGCACCGCCGCCCAAACCAGCAGGGCGAACAGCGGGGCCAGCGCGACGACGACGCCCAGCAGAATCCAGTTGCGCCGGCTCATGCCGTACTAGGACTCCATCGTTACATCGGGAGAGGGAACACTATCGGGCGCGGCCACACCGTCGGGAGAGGACGCTCCGGTGCGACGCCAGACGCCCCAAACCAGCAGGCCGGCCAGCGCAACGGCTACCAGTATCGGCACCGCCGCAAACCAGAACGCCGGCACCGCCAGCCCGCCGCCAACGCGGGTGAATACGCCGGGTTCGGGCAAGCCGGTAAGTTCCAGATTGACGCCCTCGCCCGGCGCAATGTCCTCGGATTGCCAGACCAAGTAGGACACGTCGGCTAAGCTGATGGGGGCGGCGGCGGGCAGGCCGTTGACGCTGATGCCGTCCAGCTCGGACGGAATTACCACGCGGAACGACTCGGCGCCTTGCAGCGTGTTATCCCGCCAGGCCAGGGTATCGGCTTCGTAGGGGACGGTAAAGGTGAAACTGACTTGATGACGGCCCGGCGGCGCCGGTGCGGTGAGGGCAAACCCGGTGCCGACGGGAATCACTTCGCCGCCGACCAGGTCGGTAGCAACGTCCAGCTCCGCTGCGTCGGGCGGCAGCGAGAAGCGCATAAAGCTGAACTGGCCGATGACCGGCGGCGCCGACAGGTCGGGCACCAGGGTAGTATCGCTGCGATTTTCCAGCGTGAGCAGCTGAACGGCGGCCAGACGGCGGGTTACCGCATCAACGCCGGCGATGATTATTGACTGCTCGGCAACCGTAACTACGCCCACGTCCTGCGTGGCGTCATAGACGGTCAACGACAGGGAGGCATCCAACTCCGCCGGCGAAAGCACCCGCCGGTACGCTGCCCCGCCGTAGGAGACCACCAGCGCGGCGCTGCCCTCGGATGGGAGCGGCGGAACGTCGTCAAACTGAAACCGTCCATCGGCATCGGATAACGTTTCGCGCGTTTCGACCGCGCCGCCGGCCCCGGCGAAAACGTGCAGTAGGACCGGGATGTCGCTCGGCGTCGCCCCGCCGCCAGTTCCGTTAACCAGCACGCCGGAGACGGACGCCGGTTCGGGCGACTGTGCGGACAACGCCGCCGGAACCAGCGCCGCCACCGCCAACGCCACCGCGATTAGCGCGGCCAATACGCCGCATCGGGCAAGCAAAGTCCGGGGCACTAGAAAGAACTACCGCCGGGCTGTGGCATCGGCATCGTCGTTGCCGCCGTGATTGCCGTTCCGCTGTTCCAGTAACTGGGTCATTTGCGCCATTAATCCATTGATGGTAGTCATCGTAACTTCGCGTTCTTCCACCAGCGTAGCCAGAAACGCCTGCCGCTCTTCGGCAAACCGATTTTCCGCCGCAAGCCGGTTTTCTGCCGCCGCAGCACGCTCTTCCGCAAGCCGTTTTTCTGCCGCCGCCCGTTCTTCTACAAGCCGGCTTTCTGCCGCAACCCACTTTCCTTCCGCCGCAGCCCGCTTTTCTTCTGCCGCTATTCGTGCGGCGCGTTCTTTCTTAATCATGTCGTACTTCCAAAGGCCTCCGATGCCGCCTACTAGCAGGGCGTAGGTTAGCATTCTTCCGAATATGTCGACGTTGACGTAGCGGGCTGCTGGCGCCGGGTTGCAGGCTGTTATGCTGGCAACTTCCGGGGTGCAGGGCACGGTTGTATAGTACCAGATTAGCCAGGTTATTGCCGCTGTGATCAGGGCGCTGGCTATTGGCAGGCGCAGGACTTCGACCAGATCCAGAAAGGTTGGGCCATCGTTGTCGGGCTGGTATTGCCCAATCATGTTGGTTGTTCCTGGCCGGCGTTGTCTATGTCCTTGAGGATTATGGCGGCTTCCTGACGGTACTCGGCCAGTTGCTTCTGGAAATCCGGCTCGGCGATTCGGCCCAGGGCGTGGTCGGTTTGCAGGGTGCGGATGGCTTCGTACACGGATTCCAGGGCAAGCCGGCGTTCGTCGGAATGGAACTCGGCGGGCGGGGGGGCGGCGGGTCGGGCGCTGCGGCGGCGGGCGGCTACCAGCAGGGGCCAGGCTACTACGCCGATAATCAGCAGGGCCAGCGCGCTGGCGAGTCCTATCTGCATTTTGTGTGCGTCCGTTCCGGCGGCGTCAGGGGGCTAGTCGGCGGCGGCGGTGGCGGGCGCTGGAACCGTGGCCGGACGCCGGGCGGGGGCGCGGGACGGCCACAGGGCAACTACGGTACCGGCAATCATCACGCCGCCGGCCGTCCACATCCACCACACCAGCGGGTTGACCAGGATGCGGAATCCTACTGCGCCAGCGCCGATATTCTCGCTGGGCACCACGTAGAAATCCTCTACCGGCGTTGAGCGGATGGCCGCGCGGGTTGATGCCATGTTGTGGTCGGGATGGAACGTGCGGCGGGGCTGCATCGTCTCCAGCAGCCGTCCGTTGCGGTACACCTCAACGGTGGAGCGGAACTCGGTGCGGTCGGCGTAGGCCAGGGTTGTGGTATCCACGTACAGCATCCGGTAATCGCCAACGACCACCTCCTCGCCGGGCGTCAGCACGATGTCGCGCTGGATGCCGTAGAACGACTGCCCCACCACGCCCAGGGCTACCATGATGACGGCCAGATGCACCACGTAGCCGCCGTAGCGGGGGCGGTTGGCGGCAATCAGGCGGGCGAATCCGACCACCGGATTATCGCCTACGCTGCGCCGGCGGGCGATGACGCCCCGTGTCCATTCCGCAAAGATGCCCGTCGCAACCAGGGCGCACAGCGCAAATCCGATGACCGCGTAGGGCTGGCGCACGCCGACGGCCAGCAGGACGGCAGCGGTGGCCAGGGCCGTCGCTCCGGGCAGCAGCAGGGCGCGTTGCAGGGAGCGCAGGTTGGCCCGGCGCCAGGGCAGCAGCGGGCCGACGCCCATCAGCAGAATCAGAGCGAGCATCAGCGGGCCGTTCACCTGGTCGTAAAAGGGGCGGGCGACGGTAATCTCCTGCTCGGCGAACAGTCGGGAGAGCAGGGGGTACACCGTGCCCCAGAGGGTCGCAAAGGCGATTCCCAGCAGCAGCAGGTTGTTCACCAGGAACGCCGCTTCGCGGGACAGCAGGGAGTCCAGGGCCTGGCGGCTGCGCATCAGGTCGTATCGCCAGAAGAAGATGGCCAGCGGCACCACCACGCCTACCGCCAGGAACAGCAGGAATACCCAGCCCAGGGTTGACGCGCCGAATGAGTGCACCGACGGCACCGGGCCGCCCCGGTTCATAAACATTCCGTACAGGGCCATGGCAAAGGCTGCGTTGATGATCACGATGTTCCACATTCGGAACATTCCGCGCCGCTTTTGCACCATTATGGAGTGCACGAAGGCGGTTAGCACAATCCAGGGCATAAAGGCGGCGTTCTCTACCGGGTCCCAGAACCAGAACCCGCCCCAGCCCAGGATGGTGTAGGCCCACCAGGAGCCGAGCAGCAATCCGGCGGCTAGCAGCGCCCAGATGCCGACGCCCCAGGCCCGCCCGGCGTCAATCCACTCGTCGCCGGCGCGCCCGCCGATGAGCCCGCCCAGCGCGAAGGCGAAGGGTATGCTGATGCCTACCAGCCCGGCCATCAGCGCCGGCGGGTGAAAGAACATTCCGAAATGGGTCAGCAGCGGGTTGATGCCCTGGCCGTCGGGAACGGGGAAGGGCAGCCGCTGGAAGGGGTTGGCCATGAATGCCATCACCGCCAGAAAGAACACCTCGATGAACATCAGGACGGCTACCGTCCAGGCCAGGGTGGGGCGGGTGGACGGGGGCGCCAGCCGGATTGCCGCCGCCGCCATTACCGACAGGGCGAAGGCGATGTACAGCAGGGAACCCTCGTTGCCGGCGTAAAAGGCGACCCACGTGTAGATGTTGGGCATTGCCAGGCTGCTGTGCGCCGCGACGTAGGCCAGCGAGAAATCGCGGGTGATGAACGACTGCACCAGCGACAGGGTGGCCACCAGCAGCACTAGCGCCAGCGCGTAGGACGCTTTGCGTCCGCTGTCCACGAGGCCGGGGGCGCCCCGCAGCTGGCCGGCCGCCGACGCTGCCATCGAGTACACGGCCAGCGCCAGCGCCATCCACAAGCAAGTTGCGCCCAGGTCAGCCATCATCCGGCTCCTTTCGTTGAGGGTCGGTTAGCGCCAAATCACGGTCAACTGCGGCCAGCCAGGGCTGCAAGTCGGCGGGGGCGTTCTCAGCGGTGGCATCGGTGGCATCGCCGTCGTCCGTTCGGCGGCGCATTGCGCGCAGGGCCAGCGCACCGCCGGCAAGACCCGCGATTACGGCTACGCCCGGCACAATCCAGGCAATCAGGTTGAACCCGGAGCGGGGGGGTTCGGCGACGATGCCGGGGCCGTAGCGGGCTTTAAACCAGTCCAGCACGTCCTCACGGGTGGCGCCGGCGGCCAGCAGTTCGCGCACTTGCGCCCGCATCTGCCGGGCCAGCGGCACTTGGGCCTGGTCGATGCTCTCGGCCGGGCAAACCGGGCACATCAGCATCTGGTCAATAGCCTGCGCCTCGGCCTCGTCGTAGTCGGACTGGGCCAAAGCGGCGCCGGCAAACAGCGCGCCCAACGCCAACGCCACGGCAAGGGCGGCGATTAATACCGATACACGAACCATCGTACCGCTTACTCTTTGCCCTGTAATTCGGCAATCAGTTCGGTAAGGCGCGCTGCGAAATCGGCAATGGGCCTTAGTTCGTTGCGCCGTTTAGTTAGTTTCCAGGTAGCGGAGGAGCCGCGGTCCATAGTAGTGAGCTTTCCCGCCGCCTCAGTCGTGAGCGCAGCTTTAGACCAGGCATCAAACAGAATGGCATCCGGAGCAATTCCGACGCAAAGCACCGCATCGTAGCTGCGATGGAGGCGGATGTGATTGAACTGGAAACTTCTGCGCACGTCCTCGGTGGCGGTTTTCAACTCAAAATCCTTGCCGTTAATTCTGACATCCCACGGGCTTTGCGTAGTCGTAACTCCCTGCTGATTCAAGGGCAACTCGCACTCTAGCCCGGTTGCTTCGCATAGACGGGCGACGAAATCCTGCCCAACGTCCCCGATGTGCGTGTTGGACAGTTGCTTGATTTTACCAAAGGGGGCATCCAGCCACTTGCTGGCGTTGGCGTATCCGTCCAGGACTTCCAGCAGTATCCGGCCGCTATCGGTCATCAACAAACCCCCCGTCCGTCAGCGCCCGGCGGATGTGGTACATACTGATGTGCCGGCAGTTGTGCGCGGCCAGATTGCTGTACCGTCTCCAGTCCGTTTGGTTCAGCAGTTCAACAATCCCTTGATGGCCGTTTCGTATGACCAGGCCGTATCCGCACGCGTAACGGACGTCGGCAAAATCCCGCACCAGCGCCGGCGGGTCTCCGTAGAACGTTCGCTGTAGAAAGTAATCCGCTTCGTGCAATCTCTCATGCCCGCAGCGCCGTTCTTTGCGCGTATCTACGGTGAACAGTTCTACCCAATTAGCGCAGGTTTGCTCCGCCGGCAGGATGTTCGGGCCGCGCTGCCATACTTGCCAAAGCGCGTTGACTTTGGCCGGCCGGCCCGCAATGTCCACAAAGCTGTCCGGCGGCAGATATTCGGTGTGCGCCAGTTGTAGTCCCTTAACCCGGTGTTTGGGGCTGCCCTTGCCGTCGCTCTGAAAGGCCATCGGCAGAATCATGCCGACGTAATCCGCAAAAGATGCGGCGTGATTGACAAAGGCCAGCGCCAGCCAGGCCCGATACCCAAAGGGCGGGTTTCCAATCACCGCGTAGCGGCTGTTACTCTCCCAGGGATACCAGCTCAAGAAATCGTGCTCGGTAAAATCGGCGCGCAAGGGGAGAATATCTATTCCTGAGCGACGGGCGGGCGGCAGCAAGTCGTAGAACGCTCCCTGCCCGGCTGCGGGTTCGATGAACTGGTAGTTATCCGGTTCTGCTCCATGGGCCTGCATCCAGTACAGCAGTGAGCGGTAGCAGTGTTGGGCAATCTCCGGGCGGGTAAAGAACTGGTCAAGGCCCACTGCCGCGACGTCAACCCACGAGGGGATGAGCGGATGGCCGCGCCAGGCCCGGTTTCGCTTTGCCAGCGCAGAATGCTCGAGCGTCGGCTGAGTGAACAACATCATGCCGTTAGCTCCTTGCTGCGGACTTGCCCTTGATTCAGGCCGGCATTATAGCCGGCCGTATCAAAACTGCAAGCCGGACCGCAAGCCGGGGAGAACGCGCAATGCCCCTACTGGCAGGCTGCCTGGTTGTTTTGTTGGATGCAGCCTTGTACGTAGTCCATTACCTGCTCGATTTGTTCGTCGGTTAGCAGTTTGGAGAAGTTGGGCATTACGTTGACGCCGCCGGTGATTACGCCGCGCATTTCGTCGCGGGTCAGGTTGGTGGCTACTTCTGAGGTTAACACCGGGTTGAGCAGGGGGGCGTCGGTGGCCTGGTAGCCGTAATCTACTATCATCCGGGCCAGCACCGGGCCATCGCCCTGGCCGGTTACGCCGTGGCACATTGCGCAGTTGACGTCGAACAGGTGCTTGCCGGAACCGGCGAATGACGTTGGCTGGGGCGGCGTGGAGCCGTACCAGGGCACCGCTGAGGCCGGCGGGCTGAGTCGGGGCGGTTCGTGGGGCTTGTAGGACGGCTGGTAGTGCATCTCGTAGAAGATGTCCAGCGGGTATGAGCCCTGGGAGCAGCCGGCCGCGATTATGCCTACCAGCGCCAGCGTCGCCAGCAGCAGCGGCAGCCGCCAAGCGCGGGACAGTGTCATCCCGGCCGGCATCGTCTTTGCCGGCGTTGTTCCGGCCGGCATCATCCGGGCCAGAGTCATTCTTGATGTAGTCTGTTTGTTCATCGTCATCAGCGTCGGCGCAGCGGGTGCGGTTAGTCGTCTTCGGACTTGACGTCGACGGCGCCGGCGCCGTTAAGTATCTGCATCACCTCCGGGCCTTTTTCCTGTTCGGCGTTGACCAGCAGGCCGATTAGGCCCTGGGTGATGCGGTTGTCGTAGAGGCCCATTTTCATTTTGGGGAGGCGGGACTCAAAGACGATGCCGATGACGGTGAACAGGATGGCGCCCAGCATGGTGCCTTCGTAGCAGACGATGGCCATGGGGGGCAGGGACAGGATGGGCTTGCCGCCGGTTTCCAGTGGGTAGGCAACCTGCGTCATGGCGGTAATCAGGATGCCGGAGGTGAGGCCCAGCAGCGCCCCGATAAAGGGGTAGAGGTAGAGGTTGTGCTTCTCCTCACGCTCGCCGAACGCGCCTTCGGGATAGGGCGAGTCGGTCAGAAAGTCGTACTCGGTGTCGGCAATTCCGGCGGACTTGAGCGCGTCGCCGGCGTTGGCGGCGGACTCGGCGTCCTGGAACAGCCCCAGAATTGCTTGCTTTGCCATTTAGTCCTCTCTGAACGTGGCCGGCACCGTCCGCCGGCCCACCTTAATTTCGGTCTTGAGAATATCGCCTTCCTTGATGTCGTAGAGGGGCACCAGCGGGAATACGCGGCTGAACAGCAGCATCAGCATTGACACGAAGGCGAAAGTTGCGCCTACGATGATTGCCTCGGCCGGCTGGGGCAGGTAGTCGTTCCACGTAAAAGTCAGGAATTGCTTGTTGGCCTGGCCGGGGACGAACAGCAGGTAGCGTTCCAGCCACATCCCCACGTTGACGGAGATGCAGGCGGTGGACATTATCCACAGGTTGCGGCGCCACGCTCGCGGCAGCCACAGGATGACGGGCAGGAAGTAGGTTATGCCGACGAAGACAATCATCCAGATGTTGTACGGCACGCCGGATTCGGTGGGCAGGAATTGCAGGGCGCGCACTGCCAGCTCATCGCCCTCCAGCCCGTAGATGCCGAAGACGATTTCCATTACCAGGAAGTAGAACCAGCCGGTGGCTACTACGATAAGCAGGCGGCCCAGGGCGTCGATGTGCTCGTGTCGGATGTATTCCTGCCAGCCGTAGGCCCAGCGCAGCAGTATCATTGCGAAGACCACCGCCGACACGCCGGAGTGGACGGCGCCGACGACGAAGTAGGGGGCAAACACGGTGCTGTGCCATGACTTGATGGCCACCGCCATGCCGAAGTCCCAGGACACGATGGAGTGTACGGATACGAACACGGGCAGGATGAGGGCGGAAAGCAGGACGCCGGCGATAATTTGCAGTTTCCACTGGCGGGGGTTGCCCTCCCAGCCCATTGCCAGCAGGGTGTAGATGCGGTGGGGCCAGCCGGTGGTGCGGTCGCGCAGCACGGCGAAGTCGGGCACCAGCGCAATCGCGACGAACATGGTGGACGACGTTAGGTAGGTCAAGATGGCCGACGGGTCCCAGACCAGCGGGGTGCGGATGTTGGGCCAGACGCCCCGGGCGAAGTCGTAGGGGAAGGCCCAGTACAGGATGCGCCAGGGCCGGCCGGTGTGGATGATGGGCATAATCATGGCCGTCATCAGCGAGAAAATGGTCAGCACTTCGGCGGCGCGGGTGGCCGGGCGGCGCCATTCGGCTTTGGCCAGGCGCAGGATGGCGGAGAGCATCACCCCGGCGTGGCTGATGCCAATCCAGAACACAAAGTTGGTGATAAAGAAGCCCCAGACGACCTTGTAGTTGAGGCCGGTAATGCCGAGGCCGGTGTTAATCATCACGCCGATGGTGATGGCGGCGACCAGCACTATCAGGCCCAGCAGGGTTACCACCGGCCAGAACCAGCGTGGCGTCTCCAGTATGGACCGCAGCAAGTCCCGGTTGATTTGCGCCGCGGGTAGGACTTTGCCTTCCTGCATTTTGCCTTACTCTTAGCTTGCCGTGCTCGGTTGGTTTGGTAGTTTGGTTGGCGTGATTGCGGCCCGAATCCGTCGGACGGAAAGGGCCGGGGTGGTCTAAGTCGGTTACTCCGGTTTGCCCAGCACCAGGTAGCGGCCGCGGATGAGCGTGTCAACCCGCTGGTACATGGCGCCCTCTTTCATCTCCCACACCGATATGGGCGGGAGCAGCATCATCCCCAGCCGGAACACCAGCATTACGATGCCGACGGCGCCCAGGATGATGAAGATGTCCCACAAGTCGGGGAACGTGGCCGCCGGTATGGGCTTGAGCATAAAGAAGTAGTACAGGCTTTCGCTGTCGGATGAGGCAAAGGCCGCCGCAAAGATGCGGATGTGGAACAGCATCAGGCCGATGATGATGAAGATGCCGGCCAGCGGCGCGCCCCAGCCCAGCCGACGGGCGTGGTTGGAGACCAGTATGGGGAAGGGGATAAAGAAGGTGAAGAACAGCTGCGCCCAGAAGATGCCGAGGTAGGAATCGAACATCAGGTAGTTCAGGATGTTCTGCTCCACTTCAAGCCGCCCGTACCAGTAGGTGATAAAGAAGGCGAAGAGGTGGTAGGTGTGCAGCAGGGTGAGGCCGAGCAGCACTTTGCTGGCGGCCCAGAAGGGGGCGACGCCGATGATTTCCCGGTAGCCGCCCCAGCGCCGCATGGCGTAGGCCATCAGCAGGATGATGGCCAGGCCGCCCTGGAAGCTGATTACGGTGTAGAACGGCGGCAGGATGGAATCTTTCCAGCCCGGAATCAGTGACATTGCGAAGTCGCTGACGACCAGGAACTGCATGAAAACCAGCAGCATGAAGTAGAAGGCGCCCAGGATGGCGAGGCCGGCTTTCTGGATTTGCCACTGGCGTTTGGTGCCGTACCAGCGGCCGGACAGCGTGCGGTACAGGGAGGCGCGGAAGCCGGTCATCTGGGAGCGGCTTTGGGCCATGTCGGGCATTGCGGCCAGCCAGAGGATGCCCAGGGAGTTGACGGCCAAGCCGACCATGCCGGCGAACTGCCACCACTCCGGGGAGCCGCCCGGCACGCGGAACCAGATGGTGCGGCGAATGTCCAGGGCCTCGTTGCTGGCGCCCAGGGGGTTCAGGATGTCGGGCAGTGCGATGAGGGCGGGGATGAACAGCAGGATGTTGACGACGCTGACCAGCGCGAAAAGCTCGCTGATGCGGGACAGGGGGCGGCGCCAGTGGCTCTTGGTGAACCGGAAAGCGCAGGCCGCCAGCGGCGCCGACGACGTCAGGGTGAACACAAAGGCGAAAGCGGCGACGTAAAATCCCCAGACGCGATGGTCGGAGAACCCGTCCAGCAGGCGCAGTACAAAGCCGATGACGCCCAGCACCGTGAGCAGCGCCCCGGCGTAGAGTACGACGGTGAACAGGGTTGACGAACTGCGCTGTTTCTCGGCGATGTCGGAGGTCAGGCCAGCGCTTTCCGGGATGACCCACATTTCCGGGCCGAAGTGGCCGTGTTCGTGGGCTCCGCCGTCATGAGCGCTCCCGTCGTGGGCGGCTCCGCCGTGGGGTTGCGTTTCGCTGGCCATTAGTGCGCGCCCTTGTCAGCCAGGGGATACTGGTCGACTTTCTTGAGGTAGATGACGCTGGGGCGGGTGTTCATTTCCTCCAGCAGGCGGTAGCCCCGGGTTTCGCGTTCGTGTTCGTGATGGCCGGGGTAGTTGTTCACGTCGTCAAAGTAGGGCTTGATGGCGGTGTTGGGTTCGTTGAGGTCGCCGAACATCAGGGCGCTGGTGGGGCAAGCCTGCACGCAGGCCGGGTCGTAGTTGCCGGCGGCGATGCGGTTGTCGTCAAGGCGCTGGCCGGCGCGGGCTTCCACCTGGATTTCGCCCCGGCGGATGCGCTGGACGCAGAAAGTGCATTTCTCGGTGATGCCGCGGGAGCGCACGGTAACGTCCGGGTTGAGCTGGTTCTCCATCCGGTGGGGCCAGTTGGGGTGCCAGTAGTTGAACATCCGCACCTGGTAGGGGCAGTTGTTGATGCAGTAGCGGGTGCCGACGCAGCGGTTGTACACCTGCACGTTCAGCCCCTCCTCGTTGTGGTAGGTGGCATAGACCGGGCAAACGGGCTCGCAGGGGGCGTTCTCGCAGTGCTGGCACAGCACGGGCATAAAGCGCGCCTTGACGTTGGGATACTCGCCCTCCCAGTAGCGTTCAATGCGAATCCACTCGTAGGCCCGGCGTTGCAGGAAGTAATCCTTGGTATTGATGGGGATGTTGTTCTCGGCCTGGCAGGCGACGACGCAGGCTTGGCAGCCCGTGCACTTGTCCAGGTCAACGACCATGCCCCATTTATGCTCGAATTGCGCGTTTGGCATCTTGATTCGTAGTCGGCCGGCGTCCGGGGATTATACCCGCGACGGCTAGTGACTGCCCTCCTCGGAAACGCTCTTGAAGACCAGTTCGGCGGAGTGTTCGCCGATTTCGCGGCTGGTGTAATCGCCCTCCAGCTTGGCTACGGCCATGCTGTCGCCGGCCGGGGTGATGGAACAGCGGTTGCCGCTCCAGGCCAGCCCGCCGGAACCGTCCACCTGGGCCGCGGCCAGAATGGACATTACGTTGCTGCTTTCCCGCGCGTCCCGGTCGGTAGCGTAAGCGGAACCGGAGCGGCGGCCGCCGCCCATGGGCACGGCGGCGATACCGGGCGGCATACCGGGGTTCAGATAGACCAGCGCCGTTATGCTGCCGTTGGGGCCGGTGATTTGCACCACGTCGCCCTCGCGCAGGCCCATCCGGCGGCCCTGCTGTTCGTTGATGTCAACCCAGGTTTGCCAGACTACCGTTGTGATGGGGTCGGGGGTGCTTTGCGCCCAGGGCAGATGCGCGTTGCGGCCATCCAGCACGGTATGATGGGGATAGGGCAGCAGCTGGAATTCGCCGGTGCCGTTGGCCGCGGCGGGGGCGGCCAGGGCTGCTACGTTTGCCAGCAGGCCGCTGGCCGGCGGGGGGGCGCTGCCGGCAGAGTTCTCGTTCCACCAGCCGCCGTTTTGCAGCGCCTCCGTGAAATCAGCGCCCAGTTCGTCCTCAATGTTGGAACGAATCAGCGCCTCGTGGCTGTCGGCCGGCATACTGGCGCCCTGGCCCAAATCGGCGGCGGCGTTCAGCAGGACATCGGGGAAACTGCGCGGGTCAAGGTCGCTCAGCGGATTTACTACCGGCTGCTGCACGGCGTACACGGTATGGCCCGGCATCGGGTCGGGCAAGTCATCGCCCCAGCTTTCCAGGGCGGCCCGGTCGGGGATGAGCAAGTCGGCCATTGCGGTAGTTTCATCGATAAAGGGGCTGGCGCTGATGATGGCGACGGCTTCGTTGGAGAGGGCGTCGGCCAGACCAACGCGGGCGGGCAGTCCATAAACCGGGTCGGCGTTGTGTACGATGACCAGGCGGGTTGCGCCGGCGGCGATGTCGCTGGCAACGCCCTGCCAGTCGGACAGCGGCGCCGGGCGGGCGTCGATACCGCCGGGAATCGGGGTGTCCGGGGCGGGGAGGAGGCCGCCGGGTTGCCCCACGTTGCCCAGCAGGTAGTTGAGGGCCAGTGCGGCGGAGGCGTTAAAGCGTCCGTTGCTGTACGCGCCGGCCGCGCCGCCGCCGCCCATGGCCAATCCGCCGTGGGCCAGTTTGGACGCCAGTTCCGCAAAGAATTGCGCGACGGTGGCGCCGTCCAGGGCGGCGTCGGGAATCTGCAAAGCGCCGGCTACGGCGTCGGGGCGGAAAGCGTTGAGGGCCGCCGCGCCCTGGCCGTTGGTCAGGCGGGCAACGTCGCCCTCAGCCAGTCCCATCTCGATCAATGTCCACGCCAGGGCCAGGGCGGCGTAGCCCTCGGCGCCGGGGGCGATGGGCAGCCATTTGTCGGCGTTGGCGGCGGTCATGGAGTAGCGCGGGTCAAAGTGGACGTGGCGTCCCCGGTGGCCGGAGCGGAACTTGCCGTAGGCTACGGAGTAGGCGGTGGGATTGCCCCAGGTGGACAGGAAATCGGAGCCGAAACTGACCAGCGTCTCGGCGTTGGCGATGTCGTGATAAGGCTGGCCGTCGCTGCCCATGATGTCTTTGACGGCGTGCCGGTATGCTGAATCATCAACCGTGTCAAAGGCCAGATGCCGGCCGCCGAAAGCGTCGGCAAAGCTGTCGCAGATGCGGGCGAAAGCGCCGGGGCGCGGCTCGGTAATCAGCAGCATCCGGTCGCCCCGTTCGGCCACTGCCGCGTTGAAACGGTTGAGGGCTTCCTCCCAGCTGATGGGGCGGAACTGGCCGGCGCCGCGGGGGCCGTTGCGGAGCATAGGGCCGGCGATGCGGTCGGGGTGGTAGAGGGATTGGAGGATGGCGTCGGCGGCGGGGGACTGCTTGCCCTGATTGGTGGGGAAACGGGGGTTGCCGCGCACCTTTTTGGCCCGGCCCTCCATAACGCGCACCAGGATGCCCTGGCCGCCGGGGACGGAGGCGTCGTAGGTGGCATACCAGTTGTCCCGGCCGCTGACCAGGTCCTCCGGGATGTCCACCGGGCTTTGCACCCGCAGCTCGTCGTCGAACAGGTCGCAGGCGATGGCGCCGGTGGCGGCGATACCGGCCCAAGCGAGGAAGTTGCGGCGAGTTAGCTTCATAGTTGGTGTACGACCTATCGGGGACGGCCTACTTGTGGCAAACCGTGCAGTCGGTGCTTACGCTGTTTTCCCGGTGGCAGTCCAGGCAAGTTCCCATCTTGAGGGACTGGCTGTCCTGGGGCTGGACTTCGGCCATGCCGGCGATGTCGCCGTGGCACACCGAGCAGGCTTCGGGGACTTCCAGCGGCAGGTTGATGGGCTTTTCGTCGCCGATGGGCAGGGTAACGGTTTCCGGTTCGCCCTGGGTGAGGAACCGGATGTGGGCCTCGTGCACGAATCGCACGTGGTCGGGCACGCGGTGCACCCGCTCCCAGTCGATGGGGTTATTGTCGGCGTGCCGGTCGAGGACGCGCTGGATGTTGATGTGCTTGTCCGGATCCACCTCGGCGGCGGGGGTGACGTTGGCGCCGTTCACCTGCTTGTGGCAGATGAGGCAGACTTCCACGGCGGGGACGGTAGCGGCGGCGCCGGTGGTGACGTTGCGGTGGCAGAACTCGCACTGGATGGCGTGGCCGCCCTCCTCGACCGGGCCGGCGTGCACCGTGTGCGGGAAAGGTATGGGCTGGTCGGGCGCGTTGCCCCAGCCGAAAGGCGGGTTGGAGAACCACGAGATGAACAGCACCACCACGATAAACGCAACGATGGCGGTAGCGGCGAGTCCCGCAATCGCCATTGGAATAAGTTGTCGGGTGGGCGGCAGCGGCGGCATCGGATTACGAAAGCGGTTGGCGGTGCGGTACGGTCAGGTGGGATGTGGTCAATGGATGGGTATGGATTGAGTGGCAAGTCGGCAATCGGCTATACGAACAGGCGATCCCAGACGTTGAGCAGGACGGTGGGGGTGTGCATAACGGTGAGGGCCATCATCACGCCGGCGCCGGCCAGGGCCGCCAGGCCGATTAAGGTGATGGGCAAACGCAAACGCGCGAGGCCGGCCGGGTAGGTTCCCGTCCGCACGCCCGAGGGTATCAGGCCGTGGGCAATCAGCATACTGAACGCAAAAATGATAATGAGCGGGAAGTAAATCCACAGGTAAGTCAGCCAGAGGCTAACGTCCGCCCAGTACACGGCGGTCATCGCATTGGGGTCGGTTTGCGGCATTGTGGAAGGGAAACCTACGCTGGAATTTGCATCGCTGAGTAGCGGCGAATGACGGCTGAGCCGGAGTTTTGTAGCGAAAAATCACCGCCTCATTCAAGGCTGGTGAAAATTATCACATTCAATTCACCCTGTCAACAACACCCCAACCCGCCAAAAATCGCAAAATGAGCGTTTTGCGATGGCGTCTGCGGGGGGGATGGGCCGCCGCTATGTGGGCTGTTGGGGGTGGTTTGCGTTGTTTATACCCTGGTATGGTCATTTTGAGGCGTTGGCGTTATCGGATATTGGGATAATTGACATTACGATTTGCGGGTGCTAATGTTTGGCGCACCTGCTCCGGCAGCGTCGTCCGGCGCCCGGCAGCGGCCAATCGGCCTGGTCAATGCCGATAGAGCAACCGTAACCGTTCACGAATTGGCGAACCGACGGAGGCACGTTTATGGCAAGCACACCATTGAAAACCCTGCTGAGATTGGCCCTCCCTATCGTATTGTCGCTGAGTTTAGCCGCTGCGCTGGCCTGCCAGTCGACGGCGGCTCCTGAGGATTCGGGCGGCGGGGCGGCGGCGCCGGCAGCTCCGGCCAGCGGCGGCGGCGGTTCCGCTACCGCAATGCCGGAGCCTACGGCGATGCCCGCCGAGGCCGCCGCGGAATCTTACCTGCATCTGGCCGTCACCCCGCTGCCGCAGGACACTTTTCTGCCCTGGCTGGCTACCAGCAGCGGGCATCTGCCGTTCCGCCCGATGTGGGAGAACCTGACCACCATCTCGCCGCGCACCGGCGTGCAAACCATACTGCCCCAGCTGGCCAGGGAGTGGGACGTTAGCCCGGACGCCAGCGAGTACACTTTCCGGCTGCAAGAGGGGGTTGAGTTCCACTTCGGACACGGCGAGTTCACGGTGGATGACGTCATCCTTACGATTGACCAGCAGATGTCGGACCCGCTGGCCGGGTGCAAGGCGCCGCTGAAGCGGTTTATGGGGTCTGACTCCATGACCGAGATGATTGCGGCGGGCAATATGGAGGTGATTGACGACTACACCTTCAAGATGAAGCTGGCCCAGCCGCAGGTTGACGTGGCCGACTGGTGGTTCAACATCCTGGTGGTGCCGTGCGCCGCGGTGCGCAGTTCGGCGCAGCACGCCGCCGAGGGCGACGCGATGTTTGAGAGCGGCCCGGCCGGCACCGGCGCCTATCAGTTCGTCAATCGGGAGCTGAAGGAATTCACCGAGTACGAGGCGGTGCCTTTTGACCACTGGCGGGTCAATCCCGAATTTGACCGGCTGCGGATTACCACCGCGCCGGAAGACCTGACCCGGCTGGCGATGCTGCTGACCGGCGAGGCCAATATGGTGGACGTGCCGAAAGTGCTGCACCAGCAGGCCATTGACGAGGGTATGGAGATATTCGAAAGCCCGCTGCCCTCGGTGGGGCTGACCATTCTGCCGCTGGGCCAGTATTACGCCAGCGAAGTGAACTGGAACCCGGACACCGAACCCTGGAACGCCCCCGGCGAAACGGGCGCGCTGGTGCGGGAGGCGATGAACCGGGCCATCAACCGGGAGCAGATTATCAACGAGCTGTTCAAGGGCCGGGGCGAGCCGATGTACAACACCATCTTTCACGATTCGCTGGAGGGATGGAACCAGCGCTGGGCCGACGAGTTTGACGAGAAGTACGGCTACGACCCGGAACGGGCCAAGCAGCTGCTGGACGAGGCCGGTTTCCCCGGGGACAACGGGGAGAACCGCTTTAGCCTGGAAGTGTGGCAGTCCAGCCTGCCCGGACTGCCGGAGACCATTGAGGTTTCGCAGTCGGTAGCGCAGGCTTTCGAGGACATTGGCATTGACGCCCGGTTGGTGGAGGTGGAGTTTGCCCGCGCGCTGGACGCGTTCCGCGACTTGCACGACGCGCATTTCGTGCTGCCGGTGCGCCAGACCATCCGGCAGATTAACGCCAACGCCCGCATCTACTACTACACCGGCCCCATCAACCCGGACACCGGCCTGCCCAACGGCGGCGTCATCTATATGGAAGACCCGCTGTACGACATGACCTACGAGGCATTGCTGGAGGAAACCGACCAGGCCGAGCGGGATCGCCTCGTCCGGGCCATGGGCGATGACATCTACGACACCTACCGCACCATCCCCATCGTCAACATCCGCTCTACGCTGGTGGTGAATCCTGACGAGGTAGCCGAGTACGAATTCGGCAGCCTTACCGGGGTGTTCGGGCATCTGGAGTACGCCAAGGCCGTCAAGTAGAACAAGCGACGGCATCCGACAACGGGCCGCCGGGGTGTTCCGATGCTCCGGCGGCTGCGGAATTGCATCAAGCCGAACCGAACCTAAACGTACTGAACCGTACCGAACCTAACTGAACCCGAATTAAAACTGAAACTGAACAAGCCTAACTGAACCGAAAGCGGGCCCGGAAAACCAGGAGAGCACCATGCAGCGTTTCATCCTTTTCCGCGTCGGGCAGGCAATTATCGCCGTCCTGCTGGTGAGCATCATCGTGTTTATGCTCTCCAACATTACGGGGGACGCTACTTCGGTGATGCTGCCGATGGGCGAGGCTACGCCGGAGGACATACAGGCACTTAAGGAGAAGTGGGGGCTGGACAAGCCGCTGCATCTGCGCTACCTGACTTTCCTGGGGAACGCGCTGCAAGGGGACTTTGGCGAGTCTTACGCCTTTGGCGGGCAGTCGGCGATGGGGATGGTGCTGGACAGGTTCCCGGCGACCTTGCAGCTGGGGGGGCTGGCCATCGTGATTGCGGTGATTATCGGGGTGCCGCTGGGGGTGATTACGGCGGCGCGGAAGGACAGCTGGCTGGATTACCAGGGCAAGGGGCTGGCCTTTCTGGGGCAGTCGGTGCCGAGTTTCTGGCTGGGCATAATGCTGCTGTGGCTGTTTGCGGTCAAGCTGGGCTGGCTGCCGTCGTCGGGCAAAGGCGGGCTGTCGCATATGCTGATGCCGGCGTTCACGCTGGGCTTTTTCCAGGTGGCGGCGCTGCTGCGGCTCATCCGCTCCTCGATGCTGGACGTGCTGGACACGGAGTTCGTCAAGCTGGCGCGCATCAAGGGGGTGCCGGAGTGGAAAGTCATCTGGAAACACTGCCTGCGGAACGCTTTTATTGCGCCGCTGACCTACTTTGCCATCATCATCGGGTCGCTGTTCACCGGCACGGTCATCGTGGAAACGGTGTTCTCGTGGCCGGGGGTGGGGCAGCTGGCGGTGGGCGCGGTCCGGGGGCGGGATTTCCAGGTGCTGCAAGCCGTCGTCATCGTCGGCTCGTCCATCTACATTCTGTCCAACCTGATAGTGGACATACTCTACGCCTACCTGGATCCGCGCATCCGGTACACCTAACCCGATACGACGACACCCGATACGACAATATCCGATACGACAATATCCGATACGACAACTGGCCGGGAGCATCCCGCAGAGCATCCAATCCGTAGATTCGGCTGATTGGCGAACGCGTCAGGCGGAGGATAGACCATGGCGATTTCCACGTCTCCGGTACCGGCAGCAACGCCCGCGGAGGAGGCTGAGGCCTCCGTTGGGACGGGCGGCAAAATCGCGCACTGGGTGCGGGAAGTGCGGCGGCTGCCGCTGCTGCCCCTCTCGCTGCTGCTGGTATTTCTGATTATCCCCGCAATCTTTGCCGAGCTGATTGCGCCGCACAACGCCCGGCGGGGCGACCTAGATGACCGGCTGGTGCCGCCGGCCTGGTCCGGCGGCAAAATGTCGGTGCGCACGGTGGTGGAGAAGGTGAACCGGGAGAACCGGCAGAACGAGGTCAAGCTGTCGGACGCCGAGCGCAACGTGCGTATCGGGGACGCCAGCGTGGTGGGCAAACCGGAGGGCGCCGCCCCGGAGGTTGGCGATCAGCTCGTCACCGTAATCAAGCAGGGCGGCTCGACCAAGTACCTGTTAGGCACCGACAAGAACGGGATGGACATATTCAGCCGGATTGTGCACGGGGCGCGGCTGGCGCTGGTGGTGTCGCTGATGGCGATATTCGTATCGGGCTTTATCGGAACCGTGCTGGGCATATTAGCCGGCTATTTTGGCGGCTGGATTGACACGGTGGTGATGCGGCTGGTGGATATGTCGCTGTCCATATCGCTGGTGCTGATTGCGCTGGTGCTGGCGGCTACGCTGGGGCCGCGCATTGAGAACGTGCTAATCGTGGTGTGCCTGTTCCTGTGGTCGCGCTACGCGCGGCTGGTGCGGGGCGAAACGCTGGCGCTGAAAACGCAGGACTTTATCGCCCGCTCGCGGGTGGCCGGCGCATCGCAGTTCCGCATAATGCTGCGGCACATATTCCCCAACCTGGTGAACACCATCATCGTGCTGGCCACCTTGCAGCTGGGCTTCGTCATCCTGCTGGAGGCGGGCCTCAGCTTCCTGGGCGCCGGCATCCCCCGGCCCAACCCGGCGTGGGGGCTGATGGTTGCCGACGGGCGGGAGCTCATCATAGACTCGTGGTGGGTGTCCTTTTTCCCCGGCCTGGCCATCCTCTTTACGGTGCTGTCGGTGAACTTGCTGGGCGACTGGCTGCGCGACCGGCTTGACCCCAAGCAGCGCAATGTGTAGCAAAGGCCAGCGGAGCGGCGGCGTCCGGTTTCCGGTGATTGCGTTGGCGCCGGTAAATGCGTTAGCGAATGAATGACCGGGAACCGGCATCCGAACTGCCCGGCTGGCTGGAACGCACCCGCGTTGACCATCAGACGCGCAACCGGGCGCGCTGGCTGCTGTACGGCGGCGGCGGCGCGCTGATTGCGGTAGTTGCGCTGGTGGGCTGGCTCTACTGGTACAGCCTGCCTAATCCGGCGCGCTGGTTCGCCGGCCAGCCGAGCAGCATCGTGACCGCGGCATCGCCGGCCGGCCAGTGGTCAATGCTGGGGCACCGGCCGCCGCTGACCGGATACGTGGCAGACGTGCCGCAATTGCCGGCCGGCCGGCTGGCCTGGTCGCAGGATTTGGGGATGCCTACCCGGTCGGCGCCGCTGGCGGCGGACGGCGTGGTGTACGTGGGGGGACATTTTACCGTGATGGCGCTGGACGCCGCCGACGGCGGTATGCTCTGGACGGTGGACACGCCGGGGCCGATGGACCATGCGCTGACTATCGCCAACAACGGGCTGGTGTTCGTGGGCCAGACTAACCATCGGATGCTGGCGCTGGACAAGGAAACGGGCGCCGTGGCGTGGGAGTTTCAGGCCGACTGGCCAATCACCGCATCGGCGCTGGTGCACGACGGCATCGCCTACGCAACCTCGGCCGCCAACGTGATTTACGCGCTGGACGCCCAAACCGGGGATGAGCTGTGGACGAAGCGAATTAAGGGGAATGTGAAAACTACGCCGGCGCTGGCGGAGGGCTACCTGTTCGTGGCGGACGACGAGGGCAACCTGTACCGGCTGGACGCCAAGCGGGGCCGGCAGCGGTTCCGCTACCGCACGGTAGGCTCCGCCGACGGGCCGCCGGTGTACAGCGACGGGGTGGTCTATTTCCCGTCCGGCGGGTCGCTGTACGCCGTGGACGCCGGCGTGAAAGGGCTGCCGGGGCTGTTCTGGATGAAACGGGCGTGGCTGCAACTGTGGATTTGGCAAATCCCGCTGGTGCCGCCGGCGCCGGCGCAGCGGGGCGACTTGTGGCGATTTTTCCCGGAATCCCGCGCCTCGCAAGGCGTAACCGCATCGCCGGCAATCGCCGACGGCCGCTATTACATCGGCGATACCGACGGCCTGTTCTACGCGCGGGACGCCAAGACCGACGACGAACACTGGCGCATCAAGCTGGGCGGGCCGGTGGTCAGCTCGCCAATAGCGCTGGGCAGCCGGGTGTACGTGGGAGCGCGGGACGGCAGCCTGTACGCCATCAACCGGGATAACGGGGACGTAGAATGGACGCTGGATTTGGGGGCGGCTATTGACCTGCCGCCGGCCTACGCCGGGGGACGGCTGTTTGTACGCACCGCCGACGGGATGATGCACGCCGTGGAGTAGTTTCAGGATGCGGCGTTCCGTTTCAGGTGGTTTGGTCATTGCGGCATCGGTCATCTCCTTGAGGTGAGGGTTTTGCGGTTGGCTGGTATCGGGCGGGTGTGGTAATCGGGCTATCGGTATCGGGCGGTGGGTTCGGTTTGGTGTTGGTTGGTTTGGTGGTTGTTGTCGGAGATTCCAGTCGGTGTCAGCCCTTACGGCCGGAAGGTTTTTACGCAACTATTACGGACCTTCATTTTACGTGTCCTGTCCTTTGGGGGGACAGCGCGCGGGCTGAAGCTCGATACCCTGCGGAGTACCGCCCACGCCGTGGATGCGTCGATGGGTCGGCCTGGCCGATTGCGGTTTGGATGCTGACGGGGGTGGCCGTGGTGACTGGAATCTCCGGCGACGTTTGATGCGGTGTTGTGATAGTGTGATGGCCCCGGTTCCTCAGGGGACGCTCTCGGTGGAGAACGGCTGAGGCGGGGATTGGTTGGTTGAGATGCCCGATAGATGTATCTTACACGAACTGATGTACGGTGGCAAGGGGTTGGCGTCGCTGATTTTTTGGATTTTGCGGGGGATTCTAAGGGGGTGACGCTGGGGGAAATGATTTCCCCCAGACCCCCTCGGTGTGCCTTTGGGGTAAAGGGTGATGCTACGTCGTCACAGCAGCGCCCGCTCGTAGTCTTGCGACAGCGGCGTCATTGTATCCAAGTCCCAGTCGAACAGCAGTATTGCGGATTCCTCGCCGCAGTAGGCTTGCAGGATTCGTTGGCCGTTGCTGGCTACTATGCTGACGGCCTCGGTGAAATCCAGGTCGTCGGCTTCCCAGCCGGCGCGGTTGCAGACCATTATGGGCAGGCCGGTGTCCAGGGTGCGCTGCTCCCATTCGCCAATCGGGCCGCAGTCGCCCGGGCCCCAGGAGGCCGGCGATACCAGCAGCTGGGCGCCCCGGTCTTTCAGGACGCCGGCTACGTCGTTGCGGTAGGCGTCGGCGCAGATCACTATGCCGACGGCAGCGGCAGCGTCGCCGGCGCCGGCGCCGGCCGGCACGGTGATGGGGGCAATCTCGTCGCCGGGCGATGACCAGGCTTCCGGGCCGCGCAGCGCCTTGACTTTGCGATGGCGTCCGATGATGCTGCCGTCGGGGCCGATGACAAACACGGTGTTGTACATCAGCCCGGCGTCGGGGTCGCGTTCGGGGTGGGACAGGAACACGGTAACGGCGGCGTCGGCCACTTTGCGGCAGAAATCCTGCATCCAGGCGTCGGGCTGGGGCAAAATCCAGTCGGTGCCAATCACTTCGGCAAACTTGTAGCCGGTGATAAACAGTTCGGGCGTGATGACCCAATCGGCGCCCCGGGCCACCGCCTGGGCCAGCCCCTGCTCGGCAAGCTGGCGGTTGTGGGCGATGTCGGCGGTAACCGGGGCCAAGTGCAGCTTGGCAATACGCAGCGGTTGCATCGGATAACGTCCTCCGAACCTGGCCTGTGGGGGTAATCTTTAACCGGGGCCGATACTGCGACAGGCTCATAATGAGCGGACAGCCGGCCGGGTTGCGCCGGATTATAGCACCCCGGACGGGATGCTCTGAACATCCCCTAATGTCATTCTGAGCGTAGCGAAGAATCTCGACGGCGTAGGGCAAACTTTGGGGGAAACGCCGCTGCTACGCTTTCGAGATTCTTCGCTACGCTCAGAATGACATTAGGTGGTAAGTAGTCCCTTGAGATGCACAGCGGGGACAGACCGAACCACTGCGGGGCCGTCATCAGGGTTGGTAGAGGATGCGGCCGCAGGTGCTGCATGGGACTTGGGCATCGCGGTTGCGGAGCTGGCGGAGGACGTTGCTGGGGAGGGTCATACGGCACGAGAGGCACACGCGGCCGTTGTCCACGACGGCGATGGCGGTGCCGGCTTTGGTGCGGCGCAGCCGTTCGTAGCGTTGCAGGTCGGCGGAGGGCAGGGTTGACGCCAGCGACTGGCGCAGGCCGGTGGCTTCCTCCCGATTGGCGGTCAGCTCGGACAGCCGCGCGTTGAGGGCGTTGATTGCCGACTCCCATTCCGATTCAGCGGCTTTCATCTGGTCTAACGCTGACACGGCGGATGCTTCGTGAGTACGCTGCTCGCCTTCCAGCTCCAGCAGCAATTCGTCCAGCTGATTGAGCTGGTACTTGGCGGAGTCGGCTTCGCGCTGGAGGGAGGACAGGTCGCGGCGGGAGGTGTTGGAGTTGTAGAGGCGGCTTTCCAGGCCGTTCAGCCGCTCGCGCAGCCGCTCCGCGTCATCCCGCCGGGCGCCCAGATTAGTACGAATCGCAACGGCCCGGTCGCGGTGATGCTCGGCCTCGGTGGTCAAGTCGGGGCGGTTGACGCCGGCGGCCAGGCGCTGCTCCGCCTTGCGGCGCTCGGCGTCAATATCGTCGATGCGATGGTCGATTTCCTGCAAGGCGAAAAGCTGCTGTGGCGTAGTCATGGCAAGGCCCTCACGGTTGGGATGTAACCCGGCTTGCTAGTCTAGCAGGCATCATCACCCCGATGTCAACGCAAGATGGCCGGGTTGCCGGGCATTTGCGCCGGGCGGCCGATATTCCGCCGGGCGGCGTTGACTACCTTTGCCTGCCCATTTACCATACCGGCGGGCGGGCCCGCTCGGCCGGCGTCATAACCGCGCCGGCGAACCGTCGTATCTCAACTTCTGCGAAAGGTGTTCTCAATGTCGATGCTGAACGAACTTAAGGTGTTTTCCGGCAATGCGCATCCCCAACTGGCGCGGGACGTGTGCGATTATCTGGGTATCGAGGTGGGCGTCAGCGAGGCTTTCAAGTTCGCTAACGACAACACCTTTGTCCGCATCGGCGAGAACATCCGGGAGCGCGACGTGTTCATCGTGCAGCCGACGTCGGCGCCGACGAACGACAACCTGATGGAGCTGCTGATAATGATTGACGCGGCCCGGCGGGCGTCGGCCGGGCGCATTACCGCCGTGGTGCCGTACTACGGCTACGGGCGCACCGACAAGAAAGACCAGCCCCGGGTGCCGATTACCGCCCGGCTGGTGGCCGACCTAATCAGCACCGCCGGCGCCGACCGGGTGCTGACCCTGGACTTGCACGCCGGGCAAATACAGGGGTTTTTCAACATCCCGGTGGACGAGCTGACCGCCGAGCCGATCCTGTCCAACTACTTCCTGGCGAAAGGGCTGGATGACCTGGTGCTGGTGGCCGTTGACTTTGGCATCAGCAAGCGGGCCCGGGACATGGCCGAACGGCTGGGGGTGCCGGTGGCGGTCATTGAGAAACGGCGCACCGGCAACGACGACCGCTCGGAGACGCTGAACGTCATCGGCGAAGTGCGGGGCAAGCGGGCGCTGACTTTTGACGATGAGATACTCACCGGCGGCACCATAGTGAACGCGGCCAACGCGCTGCTGGAGGCCGGGGTAACCGAGGTGTACTGCTGCGCTACGCACCCGGTGTTCTCCAAGCGGGCGCACAGCCTGCTGGCCGAGAGCGCCTACACCGAGGTGGCCGTAACCGACACGGTGCCGCTGAACGGGGAGCAGATGGCGAGCAACATAACCGTGCTGTCGGTGGCACCGCTGCTGGGGGAGGCCATCCGGCGCATCCACGAAGGGCGCTCCGTAGGGCAGCTGTTCCAGTAAGTTGAGTTCCCGGTAAATTGAGTTCACGAAAACGCTGGATCTGGCTGTACAGCGTCGCAATTGCGGCAGCGCTGTTAGCCTGATTTAACGACCATGGGTTGATTCCGGGGCTGCCAACCAGCATTATAGGCAGTATCCTGAACCAACTGGTAAAAACCGTTGGCCTGCTGGGGGTATCCGATATGGTTCTTTACTTTCGAGAACGGGAGTCCCATGACCGCACGAAGCAAGCATTAGAGGAAATGCGGGCAGAACGGGCCGCAGAACGGCAAATGTTCCAAGAACAGATAGCCGAAGATCGCCGGTTTTTCATGGAACAGCTGAATCGCAGGGACGAGCAAATCCAGCTGCTGCTTTCCGAATCCCGCGCCCGCAACGGCGATGGCCACGGCGATGGCCACGACAACGGCCACGAAAGCGCTGCGTCGTAACCGCCGCACTATCATCAACCAACTGTTAAAACCGTAGTGCTGCCGGGGGTTCTGATATGGTTCTTTACTTTAGCGAGCGGGAGGCCCACAACCGCACCAAGCAGGAATTAGCAGAACTGCGGGCTGAGCATAAAGCCGCACAGCAGGCCGCAGAACGGCAACTTATCCTGAAACAGCAGGAGCTTATTCTGGAACATCTGCGTTTCCTGACTGAGCAAGTGCGGCAACTGCGTGCCGAATCCCGCGCCCGCAACGGCGATGACGGCAATCGCGAAATATCTGCGTCGTAACCATCAACCCGGCATCACGGAGGAAACCTGCTTATGTACGACTTGCTTATCAAGGGCGGCACGGTTGTTGACCCGACTTTGCAGCTGAACGGGGCTTATGACGTTGCCATTGCTGACGGCAAAATTGCCGCCGTGTCTGCCGATATTTCCCCGGACGAGGCGGGCCGCGTGGTGGAGGTGCGGGGCAAGTACGTTACGCCCGGCCTTATTGACCTGCATACTCACGTGTACGAGGGCGTTAACGGCAACGGCGTCAACGCTGACCTGGGGGGCGTGCGGGCTGGCGTTACTACTATGGTGGACGCGGGCAGCAGCGGCTGCGACACCTACGGCGGCTTTCCGGCCCATATTATCCCCAACAACGCTACGGAGATTATTCCTTTCATCCACATCTGCCGCACCGGGTTGGCTACTACGCCCGACATTTTTGCGCCCAGCAGCATTGACCTGGAGCGCACCGTGCAGGTGATTGAGGAGAGCAACGGCGTTATCCGGGGCGTCAAGGCCCGGATGGTGTCGCCGGCGCTGGAGATTATGGGGATGGAGATGCCGCGTCTGGCCAAGCGCGCCGCCAAAGAGGCCGGCGTCCGGCTGATGGTGCACATCGGGGATACCGAGAACCGATACCCGGCCGAGGTCATCCGGGAGCTGCTGCCGATTATGGAGCCGGGGGACATTGTTACGCACTTCTTTACGGCCAACGCGGGCGGCGTGCTGGACGGCGACGGCAATCTGGTGCCGGAGGCGCGGGAGGCCCACGAGCGCGGCGTCTGGCTGGACACGGCTCACGGGCGGGCTAACTTCAGCTTCAACATCGGCGAACGCGTCCTTGACCAGGGCGTGGAACCGCACTGCATCAGCACCGACCTGACCGTGCCGGGCCGCATCCGCACCGTGCACAGCATGACCGAGATGATGACGCGGTTTCTGGCCATGGGGTTCACGCTGGAGCGGGTGGTGGAGATGTGCACCATCAACCCGGCCCGCGCCATCGGCGAGGAGGCGCGGCTGGGCAGCCTGGAAACCGGCAAGCAGGCCGACGTGTCGGTTCTGGACATCGTTGACGGCAGCTGGATGGTGTACGACGTGCTGGGCAACGGCCGGCCGTCGGAGCGGGCGGTAGTCCCGGTGCTGTCGGTCAAGCGCGGCGAAGTGTACGAGGCCGGCTGGGGGCCGCGGCCCTGGGGGTGGACGCCGGACAGCGCGTAGCGGCCGGCCGGGGACAGTATTTTGGGACAGGGTTACGGAATCATCGTCACAACGGAATCATCGTCACAGTTGAGGTTGCAAATGGTTGAAGTGGTACTCAGTTCGCCGCGCGGGTTTTGCGCCGGGGTGGTGCGCGCTATTGAGGTGGTGGAGTTGTGCCTGGAGCGGTTCGGGCCGCCGGTGTACGTGAAGCACCAGATTGTGCACAACCCCTACGTGGTGGCCGAGCTGGAGCGCAAGGGCGCCATTACCGTTGAGGAAGTGGACGAAGTGCCGGACGGCGCTTTGGTGGTATTCTCGGCGCACGGCTCACCGCCGCAGGACTTTGAGGGGGCGGCAGAACGCAACCTGCGCGTCATTGACGCCGTTTGCCCGCTGGTGACGCGGGTGCACAACGAGGCCAAGAAGTACCACAGGGAGGGCAAGCGGGTGCTGCTGGTGGGGCACCGGGGGCATCAGGAAGTGCGGGGCACGATGGGGCAGGTTCCGATGACGCTGGTGGACGACGCATCGCCGCTGCCCAACGAGGTTGCCGACGCCGACATGGGCTGGTCGGCGGATTCGGAGGTGGCGGTGATTACCCAAACCACCCTCTCCGTGGGCGACACGGCCAACGCCATCGGCGCAATCCAGGAACGCTTTCCCGCCGCAGTGGTGCGCAACGACATCTGCTACGCCACCACCAACCGGCAGGACGCCGTAACGCAGATGGCCGGCCAGGTTGACGTGGTGCTGGTCATCGGGGCGCAAAACTCGTCCAACTGCAACCGCCTGCGCGAAGTGGCCGAGGCTAACGGAACGCCGGCTTATCTAATCAACGGCCCCGACGAGATTGAAACCCACTGGCTGGACGGCAAGGAACGCGTCGGCATTACGTCCGGCGCGTCAACGCCGGAGGTGCTGGTGGAGGCGGTGATTGACGCCCTGCACCCGGAACGGGTATCCCTGCTCACCGGCGTTGACGAGGACGTGACTTTTACCTTGCCCCGGGAATTGCGGTAAGGCCGGGAGCTGCGGTGAGGCAAAACGCGGGGGCGGGCGGCGGTTACTGCATTATCCGGTTGCCGTTGGGGACGTAAGTCCACAGAACGCCATGGTGCTGCGCCAGCTCCTCAAAATCATTGCTGATAATCTCGGCGGCTACTGCGGGCAGCACCTCTCGCCCCAGCATTTTTGCGGCCAGCGGCGCCCGTTCCACGGCGCGGGTGATGTCCGAATAGCCGGCGGTGTACGACACCTCAACGGCGTACATTATGGGGGAGCCATCGCCCCTGGTGCCTTCCAACAGAAAGTCCAGGGCCTGGATTTTCTCAACCTCCTCTTCGGACATAAACCCGGCCCTAGTGCCGAAACCGACGTAATGGGAGATGTCGATGTGGGGATAAATGCGGAACAGGGCGCCGTTGGAGGACAGCCGGCGGAACACGGAGCGGGCGTTGCGCTCAACGTTCAGTTCGGTTTGCCAGCCTTTGATAACCGACATATCCTGATTGGTGCGCTGCTGCTGGCCGGTTAGTTCGTCAACGCGTTTGCCCAACGCAGCGATGGCGGCAGTGTTCTCCTGCTGCATAGCACTGGTGCGATCCAGCCGGGCGTCCAATTCTTCAAAGCGACGGCCCATCGCAGCGATGGCAGCGTTGTTCTCCTGTATCATCCCTCTGATTACTGCCACTTCCTGCTCGTGGACGGCGGAGGCGGCTTTCTGGGCGGCGGCGGTTTCCGCCAGGATGCGTTCAACATCAGCAAGGCGGTTTTCAACAATGTCTAGTCGAGCTGTCATAGTAATCCCCGGATGGTATGGGTTGTTAGATTGTATTGTACCGCATATCCGGCCGCTTGCCTTACCATTCGGCGCGGGGGGGGCGTTCCATTAGTACCGGGATGCAGTCGGTTGCCGGCAGGCCGTTGAACAGGACTTGGGCCAGCAGGCGGGTGATGGGCATATCTACGTCCAGCCGTTCGGCCAGATCCAGGGCGCCGGTGGTTGTGTTAACGCCCTCGGCTACGGCGTCCATGCCGGCCAGGATGTCCTCGAGGCGGCGGCCCCGGCCCAGTTCCTCGCCTACGCTGCGGTTGCGGCTGTACGGGCTGTTGCAGGTGGCCATCACGTCGCCCAGGCCGGCCAGGCCGGCGAAGGTTAGCGGCTGGGCGCCGGCGGCGATGCCCAGCCGGGTGATTTCGGCCAGCGCGCGGGTTATCAGGGCGGCCTTTGCGCTGTCGCCGGAGTCCAGGCCGTCGGCGATGCCGCCGGCCAGCGCGACGATGTTTTTCAGTGCGCCGCCCAGCTCAACGCCTACGACGTCATCGCTGGTGTAGATGCGGAACATGGGCGACATCAGCGTGTCCTGCACCAGCCGGCAGGAGGCGTCGCTTTGGGAGGCGGCGAGGATAGCCGCCGGTTTCTCGGCAATCACTTCGTCGGCCAGGCTGGGGCCCGACAGCGCGGCAAACCCGCTGGTGGGCAATGCGGGCAATTCCTCGGCCAGCACCTCGGTCATGCGCAGGCAGCGGGGGAGGTCAAAGCCTTTGGTCACGCTGAGCGTTACCGCGTCCGGCGGCAGCGCGGCGGCGATGCGGCGCACGTTTTGGCGGAAACGGGCCGACGGGGCGGCTACGATTACCAGCTGCGCGCCGTCCAGGGCCGCCGCCGGGTCGTGGGCCAGCGTCAGGGTGGGCGGGAAAGGGTAGCCCGGCAGCCGGCGCGTGTGTTCGCCGGCGCGGCGCAGGCCGTCGGCTTCGTCGGCGGTACGGCACAGCAGTCGCACTGAGTGGCCCATCCGCGCCGCTACGATGCCGAGGGTGGTTCCCCAGGTGGTGGCGCCGACTACCGTCGTAACGGCGGCGGGCCGCTGTTGGCTTTCAGTGGTCAAGCAGCGCCTCCAGCTCGGGGCGCAAGCCGGCTTGGGCCAGCACCCGCAGCGCGCCTTTCGCCCGGCTCATTCCCACGTAGGCGTAAGGCAGGTCGTTTTCACGGTCCAGCCGCTCCAGAATCAGGACAACCACGTGGCTCTCCATACCCTTGAATGACTGGACGGTGCAGAATTTCAGGTGCGCCGCTGCATCATCGGCGTCGGATTCGTCGCCGGCGTCGGGCAGACGCTGGCCCCGGGAGTGGTCTAGCAGGGGGTAAGAACCATACGTCCGGCTTTGGTCGAGGCCGCTGTTGTCCAGGCGCCGGGTGGACAGCACGACGATTTCTCCAACGCGGACGTCCTCAGCGATGAGGCGGTGGATTTCCTCGTCGAGCAAGTCGGACAGATGCGCGGCGTCATCCCAGTAGTGATACTCCGGCATGGGGCCAGCAACGGGGGCAAGCCGGGTGGCCGGCGCGCTGGTGCGGATGATGCGCGCCGTGTCCCGCGCAATTGGCGGGGTGTTGCGGCAGTTGACGAGGAGGCTGCGCCGGGCGGGATGGGCGCAATAGCGCAGCAAGTTGCCCTCCGGGTCGGCGGCGTCGCTGAGATAAATTGCCTGATTGGTAAAATCGCCGAACATCGCCCACCGGCCGCCGCTCAAACCGCCCTCCAGCATCAAGTCGATAATATCCAGATAGGGCGACTGGCACAAATCCTGCGCCTCATCCATAATCAGCGTGTCAAAAAGCGGGCCGCTGTACCCCAACGCGCGGCGGGCGTATTCGGGATAAACCTGCTCGTACAATTCCTGCTCGCTGATAACGTCGTTCTCCGCGTTCTCAAAATCCGGGCCGGCCGGGCTGCTGACGATGACCGGGCGGAGCAAGTCCGGCCAGAAAGCGCCGGCGGCGATGCGGCCGGCCGGCGGAGTTTGCTGCGACAGCCAATGCCCCAGCAGGCGGTTGTAGCAGAGCAGGGCGACGCGCTGGCCGGATGCGGCGGCGCGGCGGGCGCACTCCACGGCCAGCATGGTCTTGCCCGTACCGGCGGCCCCCTTGAACAGGCAGCGGTCGTTGTCGCGGGCCAAGTCTAACGCCGCGTACTGCTCCTCGGTAAGACGAACCAGCTGCTCCTCGATAACGTCCAGCTGCGGGCCGACGGCAATCACCAGTTCCATTGTGAAATCCGGCGCCAGGTATTGGCGCATTTCGTCCACTTCCGGCGCGGTGAACGGGGACGCCCGCTTGGTTCTCCATTCCGCAGCCGGACGCATCCGCATCGCTAACGCCTGCAACCGGCGGCCCAGAGAAAGGCCGGAATGCAAGTCGGCGTTATCTACTACAAGGTGCGGCGGGCGTTGGATGTGCTCCGGCCAGTCGGTATCGGTGAACACCACCGCGCAATCAAGGGGGATGCCGGCTGCGTCGGACTGAGGGCCAAATTTTCGTTCCAGCGCATTTTGCAGGGCAAACATCGCCTGTCTAGCCTGATCGACCGGGGCTTGCATCGGCTCATCAGAACTGAGGCTGTACCATTGGCCGCGCTCTACCCGGAACCCGCCGCCTTTCACTTCAACGCACAGCATCCCGTAATTGGGAATCAGCGCCAGAAAGTCAATTTCGCGGGGACGGCCCGAAGCCGGCTGATACAGTGACGAATGGATAACCACCCAGCCATCGGTGGCCGGGTCATCGTGGAGCATATCAAACACCCGTCGCTCAGAGGCGGGTGCGCCGGGCGGTATGGCCGGCGGCAGCATTATTGCCATGGTATTACGGTTCCTCAGCTATATCGGGTTACTCAGGCCGGCCGGGTGGTGCAGAGCGGGCGGCTACGCAAAGGCGGGCCGGCGCTTGCCAACGCCGGCCCGCCGCCCGGATGCTCCGTATGCGCTGCCGGTTAGCGCCGGTTAGTTGTCCCCGCCGGACTTGTTGAAGTGGGGCATTACGTCCTGGGCGAACCATTCCAGCTGTTCCAGCGAGGCGCTGGTGGGCATACCCATGTTGGTTACGCCGATGTTGATTTCGTCCAGGCCGGGGTAGCGTTCCTGGATTTCCATGAGCTGCTCGGTGATGCGGTCGGGCGGGCCAACCAGATACTGGCCGGCGGCTACCGATTCCTCGATGGTGGGCATTTTCAGGCCCTGGGGAACCGGGCGGCCAAAGGCGTTCAGGGCGTTCAGCTGTTCCTGGCTCAGTCCGGCGATGAAGCCCAGCGGGCCGAACATCTTGACCCGTTCCTCCATCCAGAGGCGGGCCTGGTCCATGGCCTCTTTTTCGGAGTTGGCAATCTGCACGGAGTAGCCGACGATGAGGCCCTCGCCCAGCTGCCAATCCTTGCCGTGTTCGGCGTGGATGGCCTGCCAGCGCTGGATGACGTCGTCGCTGGCGCCGCCGGTGGCCGCGCCGCCGCCGATGATGCCCTTGATGCCCCACTTGGCCATAAAGTTGATGGCCCGGTCGCTGGCCGACACCACCGGCTGCCACCACTCCACTTCGTGCTTGGGGCGAGGCACCAGCGTAATCTCCTCCAGGTCGTAGCCCCGGTAAGGCACGTGGGGCGGGATGTCGTAATGCTTGCCATGATGGGAGAAACTGCGCTCGTTGAAAGCTTTCCAGATGACTTCCACCTGTTCCTCAAAGAGCTCGCGGTTGGCGTTCTGGTCCATGATGGGGGCGCCGAACACCTCGACTTCGCGGGTGTGGTAGCCCCGGCCCACGCCAAAGCGCACGCGGCCATCGGTAAGCCAGTCGGCGGTGGCGTAGTCCTCGGCCAGCCGCAGCGGGTTCCACATGGGGTTGATGTTAAAGCCGCAGCCGTAGCGCAGGTTCTCGGTGAGGTGGGCCAGATGCACCCACAGCATGAGCAGGTTGGGGAGGCACTCGTAGCCTTCGCGCTGGAAGTGATGCTCCGCCCCCCAGAAAGTGTCGTAGCCGAGACGGTCCATGGCGATGGCCAGCTGCTCGGCCTTTTCAATAGCGCCGCCAGCCAACTCCTCGTCGGAAAGCCAACGGTCGTTAGCGGGCGTGCCCTGGTAGCCGAGGTTGTCCATATCGACGTTGCCGGCCCAAAGGCTGCCAAACTTGGTAATCATCTAAGGGGTTCCTCCTTGCTGGTAGTTGCAGGATAGTTGCCGGTTGGGAAACGTTGGCTGCTATGGTAACGGGTTTTGAGGATGCTGTCAGCCTAATCAATCATCATGGTAGCGTTTCGTTTTAGGTGGTTTGGTTTATGAGGCCCCGATTTTATAGCAGTACCAGCAGGTTGTGGGGTGTCCATACCGTGCCATCTTTTCCCAACCTCCAAACGCCCCCGGAGCCACGCCGTTTTCATCATCGTAAAGCAATCCCAATAGCAACACCCCTCCCGTTGACGGCAAAGCCGGCATTTGCACCCATCCTACAACCAAAACACCTAAAACGGAACGCTGCCGAGTGACCGGGGGGCGATTGACCGTCTTGCCGCCGGATTGTAGGATGTTGTTTTCGTTTTCCAAACTCGTATCCGATATGTACCGCCGGCTGGTGAATTATGGCTAATCGCAATGGACAGCAGCAGCAGCGCCCGGAGCCCCGGTTTGACTGGTTTGTTCCTATTGATGGCGACGGCGACCGGGCGGGGACGCTGCGGGCGCAGCGGGCGCCTACTTTTGACTACCTTACGCAGGTGGCGCAGACTGCGGAATCTTGCGGCTTTTACTCGATGCTGATTCCTACCCGGTTTGCCAACGGGCTGTTTGGCGAGGATGCTCCGCTGGCGGAGACCTGGACTACGGCTACCGCGCTGGCCGCCGTTACGTCGCGGATACGGTTTCTGGTGGCGGTGCGGCCCGGGTTTATTGCTCTGGGGCTGTTCGCGCAGATGGCGGCTGCTTTGCATCAGATTTCCGGGGGGCGGCTGGACGTTAACATTGTGCCGGGCGGTATCCAGAACGACTTTGAGCGGGTGGGCGAGGTTAGCGACCACGCTACGCGCTACGAGCGGGCTGAGGAGTTCATCGAGGCGTGCCGGGCGCTCTGGCAGCAGCCGCAGCCGGTTAGCTATGCCGGCGATTTCTACCGGCTGGACGGGGCCTACTGCGCGCCGGCGCCGGGCCGCGACGCGCCCCGTTTCTATCTGGGCGGCGCATCGCCACGGGCCGTTGGGCTGTCGGCGCGGCAGGCCGACGTGCATCTGGGCTGGATTGAACCGCCGGAGGATACCGCGCAACGCATCGCCGACTTGCGGGAGCAGTACGCCGCCGCCGGGCGTCCGCTGTCTTTGGGCCTGCGTACTCATCTCGTCATCCGGGATGACGAATCGGATGCCTGGGACGCCGCCCGCAGTCTGATCGCCGACGCGGCTCCGGAGGTCAAGGCGCAGCGGCAGGCGGCTATCGTCGGCACGCCGATGGTGGGGCAGCAGGCGCAGGCGCGGGAGGCGGTTGACCATCGGTTGGGGCGGCGGCTGTGGAATGGGCTGTCGGAGGTGCGGGTCAACTGCGGCAGCGCGCTGGTGGGCACGCCGGAGCAGGTTGCCGACGAGCTGCTGGACTACTGGCGGCTGGGCATCGACGAGTTCATCCTGAGCGGGTTTCCTCACGTAGAGGAATGTCATCGGGCCGCCGACGAACTGCTGCCCCGGCTGCGGGAGCGCATCGCAGCGGAACGGGTCGGATGACGCAGAGCATCGGACTGCTGCTGTGGCTGCTGCCCCGCCGGTTGCGCTCGGCGTGGGGGCTGCTGGCGGTTACGGCCTTTGGCGTGCTGGCCGCCGTAACCATAATGGCGCTGGGGGCGATGTACTCGCAGGCGCTGGCCGAGGCGGGGCTGCGCCACGCGCTGGCAATCACATCGCCGACGGTCATCAATACGCAAATCGTGGTACGCAACCGGCCCCTGGGGCCGGCGGATTACGCGGCACTGCGGCAGGACATCGAGGCGGTCATCGCAGAGCGGACGGGCTATCTGGTGCGGCACACGCACCGCTACGCCAAGATGCTGCCCACGCTGCCGCTCACGCAAGAGGGCAGTCCCTACGGCATCAGCGACGTTCCGGTAGGCCGCCCCTTTTTCGTAACCGGGTTCACCGATAACGCCCGTTTGATTGAGGGGCGCTGGCCCGGCGATACCGTTGGCGCCGACGCTGACGGGCAGCCGCTGATTGAGGGCGTGCTGGGCGTGAACACGGCCCGCATTCTGGGCTGGAGCGTGGGCAAGCGGGGATGGCTGGTGGTATTTCCCGGCAACGACGACCGCCCGGCGCAGTACATCGCGCTGGACGTAGTTGGCATCGCTGACGCCGCCGACCCGCGCGCGGAGTATTGGATGGGGGCGTCCAATTATTTCAGCATAGGCGATTGGGAGGGGCGGCCGGTGGCGCCCATCTACGTTACCGAATCGGCGTACTTTGCGGGCGTGGGGGACAAGTTTCCCACGCTGGTGGGCGACTACGGCTGGTTCCTTTACATCGACCCGGACATCATCACGGCGGACACCGTGCAAGCTGCGCGGGACGACCTGACCGCGCTGGAAACGGACGTCAACAGCCGGTTTCCCCGTTCTTTCGTGCTGACCGGGCTGGAGAACGGCCGGGGCACCGGCCTGCTGGCAACCTACCAGCGCGAGCTGACGCTGGCCCGCGCGCCGCTGATTCTGTTCATCTCGCTGGTGGTAGTAGTCATCCTGTACTTTCTGGCGCTGGCGGTGAGCCTGCTGGCCGGTGCGCGGGCCGCCGAGTCGTCAATGCTGCGGAGCCGGGGGGCCAGCGTGAGCCAGGTGGGTGGGCTGCTGGCGGTGGGCGAGGGGCTGATTGTGCTGGCGGCAACGGCCATCGGCCCCCTGCTGGCCTGGGCCATCGGCGCCGGCCTGCTGGTGAACACCATCAACCCGGTGGAGCGCGTCGGCGTCGGCGCAACGCCCATCGCCATCGGGCTGTCGTGGCAGATGTACGCCATGGGCGCCGTGGGCGGCCTGCTGAGTCTGGCCGTCTTGACCATAGCCGGCGGCAATCTGGCCCGGCTGGGCATCCTGGATTTCCTGCGCGCCCGGGCCCGCCCGCCGGGTACGCCCTGGATGCAGCGGTACTACATTGACGTGCTGGTGGTGGTGGCGTTGGCGGTGCTGGTGTGGCAAATCCGGCAGCGGGGCGGGTTCGTGGAGGGCAACCTGACGGGGCGCGGGCCGGCGCTGGACCCGCTGCTGCTGCTGGCGCCGTCGGCGGGGCTGCTGGCCCTGGCGTTCATCATGCTGCGCGTGCTGCCCTGGGCGCTGCTGCTAACGGCGTGGGCGGCGCAGCTGACCGCCCCGGCGTGGGTGTCGCTGTCCCTGCGGCAGATGGCCCGACACCCGCTGCCCTTTGCGTCGCTGACCGTAGTGGTTACGCTGGCGGCGGCGTTGGGAGTATTCGCCGGGTCGTTCCAGACGACATTGGCCCGCAGCGAGGCTGACCAGGCCAGCCATCGCATCGGCGGCGACATCACCCTGGGCGGCGCCAGTTTCATCGGACGCACCGAGGCGCAGCGGGTGGCGGCGCTGAACGACATTGACGGCGTGGAGGCCGTAGTGCCCATCATCCGGGAGCCGGTAGGATTCATTGACGGCCCGGTGCAGCGGGGGTACGTGCTGGGAGTTGACCCGCTCACCATCGCCGCCGCGTCCTGGTGGCGGGATGAATTCGTCGATGGCGCGCCGGCCCCGCTGGATACGCTGATGGCCCCGCTGCGCCGCACGCTGACGCCTGACGCCGCCGGCGTCGCCTTGCCCGATGGCGTCCGGCGGCTGGGCATCTGGGCCCGGCGCGACGACACCAGAACGGTCGGCTCGGCGGTGCCGCTGCCCACCTACCGGCTTTGGGTCAGGGTGGGCAACAACCGGGGCTTTTACCGGAATCTGGAATTGGGAACGCTGGCGGCGCAGTTCAAGGAAACCGAGGAATGGCAATATCTGGAGGCAGAGGTGCCACAGAGTACGCCGGCCAGCGGAGAGGAAACCCGTTGGCGAATCGTGTCGGTGCATCTGTCCGGAGAGGCTTTCTCCCGGACGCCGCCGGGGGGATTGTCGCTGGACGACATCACCGCCTACGGGCCGTCGCTGCCGCCGGAGGGCATGATAGTTGAGGGGTTTGAGGACATCGGGCCGTGGACGGCGCTACCGCAGGCCGGGGCGGTGTCCGACCGGGCGGAACGCACCGCCGCGGGCGCCCGCACCGGCGCCGCCGGAATGACGCTGGGCTGGGAGGAACCGCTGGGCCGTTCCGCGCGGGGTATCGTGATACCGCCGGGGCCGCTCCCCCTGCCGTCCATCGCCGGGCCGGGGTTCTCCGCCGGCCAGCCGGCACGCATCACCGTGGACGGCTACATCGTACCTACCCACGTCACCGCCACCGTGAGCCACTTTCCCACGCTGGACGAGAACCGCTCTTTCGTAGTCGTTTCGGTGCACGAGCTGCGGGCCTGGCTGGCGCAGGCGCCGGGCGCGCAGCCGATTGCGCCCGACGAATGGTGGTTTGACGTCGCTCCGGACGCCGACCGGGAGCGCGTTGCCGCCGAGATACTGGACGTGGGCTACCGGCTGTCGTTCCTGCGCGACCGGGCCGCAGCGGTGGACGTGGCCACGCGCAACCCGCTGGCCGGCGGAGCATGGGACGCGTTGACCGGCATCGGCCTGGCGGCGCTGGCGCTGGCGGTAGGGCTGGCTCTGTGCGCCCACGCCGCAGTAGCGGTGCGGGAACAGCGGATTGATATGTCGGTAAGCGCCGCCCTGGGCGTCCCCCGCTGGCAAAGGTACGCCAGCCTGGCCCTGGAACGGCTGATAATCACCGCGCTGGGCATCACAGTAGGCGGACTGGCCGGCTGGGGATTAGCCCGCTGGACGCTGGGCGAACTGGCCGGCAACGCCGCCGGCCGCACCGTAACGCCGCCCATCATATTCGTAGCCGAAGGCCCCTGGCTGGCGGCAACGTTCATCTGCCTGGCCATAGCCGCCGCCGCCGCCATAACCCTGGCCGGCACAACAGCCGCCAGACTACGCCCCGCAGAAACCCTGCGCGAGAACGAGTAACGCCGAGATGATTGCTCATCCCAAGCGCCCCTACTATTTACACAACGCCGGCCATGTGCTAACTTGTCATTAGCGGTGCGGAAGTGGCTCAGTGGTAGAGCGTCTCCTTGCCAAGGAGAAGGTCGTGGGTTCGAATCCCATCTTCCGCTCCATCCCATCTATCCCGGCCGGCGTTGCGTCACATCACATCGCCACCACTCGTGCGTTGTCAATTTGGGGCAGCGCTTTTATTTCGGCCAGGGCGTCATCCGATACCGGGTCATCTACGCCCAGCACCATCATTGCCTGGCCTCGGGGGGTGATGCGGCCTACTTCCATGAAGCTGATGTTGATGTTGCGGCGGCCGGCTACCGTGCCTACTGCGCCGATGGTGCCCGGCTTGTCCTGGTTGTCCACGAACAGCAGGTAGGGCGTGGACGGCGCAACGTCCATCCAGTAGTCGTTCACCCGCACCAGGTGCGGCTCGTCGCGCAGCGAGGTCCCGGCTACCGTGATGTCGTCGCCCGTCGTGTGCAGCGTGGCCGTTATCAGGCTGGCGTACTCCCGGCTGTCGGATGAGGTTTGCTCGGTGATTTGCAGGCCCCGCTGCTGCGCCAGCACCGGCGCGTTGATCACGTTGACCGCCTCGCCGCTCACCGGCCCCAGCAGTCCCACCAGTGCGGCGGCTTTCAGGATGGCCGTGTTGTGGCTGGCAATCTCGCCTTGATAACGCAGCGTGATGCCCACGAACTGCCGGTTGGCGCGGGGGTCCGGCGCCATTCCGGTGAGCAGCCGCCCCACCATTGACGCCACCGGCACGTAGGGCGCGAGGATGGCGTGCACCTCCGGCGGCACAAAGGGCGCGTTGACCGTGTTGCGCGCCGGCTGGCCGTTCAGCACCGCCAGCACCTGCTCGGCGGCCTCGATGGCCACCTCCCGCTGCGCCTCCTGCGTGGATGCGCCCAGATGCGGCGTTGCCAGCAGCCGGGGATGCCGCAGCAGCGGCAAGTCGCCCGGCGGTTCGTTGGTGAACACGTCCAGCGCCGCCCCCGCCAGCTGCTCGTTCTCCAGCGCCTCCAGCAGCGCCGCCTCGTCAATGAGTTCACCCCGGGCCACGTTGACCAGACGCGCGCCGGGTTTCATCATCGCCAGCTGCGGCTTGCTGATTAGCCGGGTGGTGCCGGGCGTCAGCGGCGTGTGCAGCGTGATGAAATCCGCCTGGGGCAGCAGCTCCTCCAGCGACATCACCGTTACGCCCAGACGCGCCGCGAAATCGGGCGCAACGAACGGGTCAAAGGCAATCAGCCGCATCCCGAAACTGCTGGCCCGCCGGGCCACCTCCGAGCCGACGCGTCCCAGCCCGATGATGCCCAGCGTCTTGTTGCGCACCTCAATGCCCATAAAAGCCGAGCGCTGCCACTGCCCGTCTTTCATGGACGCGTAAGCCTGCGGCACGTTGCGCGCCAGCGCCAGCATCAGCGCCAGCGTATGCTCCGCGGCGGCCACCGTGTTGCCGATGGGCGCGTTGACCACCGCGATGCCGGCGCGGGTCGCGGCGTCCAGGTCAATGTTGTCCACGCCGATACCGGCCCGCGCGACAACTTTCAGGTTGCGCCCGGCCTCAATCACCGGCTCGGTAACCCTGGTTTCGCTGCGCACCACCAGCGCATCGTAATCGCCAATGGCGTCAATCAACTCGTCGGGCGCCAGCCCCCGCCGGACGTCGGTAGGAACGTTCTCTTTGAGCAGCTCAATGCCGGCGGCGGCAACGTTATCGGTAATCAGTACTTTGGGCATAAAACTTGGAGCCTCCGGGCCGGGGCCGTCAAACGGCCTCCGCAATGTCATTGTGAGCAAGCCGGCGCATCCGACAGGACGCACGAAATCATGGACGCACGAAATCAAGGGGTGTCATCCGCAGTCGCAAAGGCGGCCCTTTCGGAATGACACGGTTTGCCGGCGATGGTAGCATAGCGATGGTAGCACAAAGCCTTGCTGCTGTCATTCTCTGCCCGTCCCCAGCGCCGCCGCCGCTTGCCGATTGGAAAGGGACATTTACAAGGGAGATTTGCCATGATTAAAAACTTTTCCGTCCTCTACGCCGGCCATGTCCTGGAGGGCGACGGCATCGGTTTTGACGGCATCCCGGCCAACGACCGCTGGTATGACAACGACCGGCTGTCGCTGGCGATGGACATTGCGCGGGAGGCCGCCGTCTTTCTGGACGACCTGGGTTTTGACATCCTCTGGATGGCGGAACACCACTTCCAGCGGGAGGGCTACGAGTGCATCCCCAACCTGCTGATTATGAGCCAGTACCTCGCCCAGCACACCAGCCGCATCAAGTTCGGCTGCGGCTTCAACATCCTCCCCATGTGGCACCCCATCCGCCTGGCCGAGGACTTTGCGATGGTGGACATCCTCACCGGCGGCCGCGTGGTGTTCGGCATCGGGCGCGGCTACCACACCCGCGAGGTGGAATCCTTCGGCGCCCCGATGATTGACGCCGACGCCAACCGCGAGCTGTTTGAGGAGCAGTTCGAAATCGTGATGAAAGCCTTTAACAGCGACGCTTTCTCCCACCAGGGCAAGCATTACACCATCCCGCCGGACATCCCCTACCGGGGCTACGACCTGAAAGAGGTTACGCTGGTGCCGCGCCCCAAAACGCAGCCCGTTGAGGTCTGGCAGCCCATCGTCAGCGCATCCGACCGCGCGCTGGACTACATGGCCAAGTGGGGCATCAAAGGCGTCATACTAGGCACCGGCCAGGACTACGTGGACGAGTGGATACACCGCTACCAGGCCGCCAACCAACGGGCCGGCCGCGACCTGGCGTTGGGCGAGGGCCTGTGCGTGGGCCTGTGGACGATGGTTGACGACACCACCGCCGGCGCCCGCCGCCAGCTGGAGCCGCTGTTCGAGGAACACGTCAAGTTCGCCGCCCCGCTGGGGATGCTGCGCTACGACGACCGGCAAATCGCCGCCACCGGCCCCGGCGGAGTAGCCCGCCACATCGCCGCCGGCACCAACTTCCAGGACGTCATCGACAACCGCGCCTGGTTCGCCGGCAGCCCGGAGGACACCGTAGCCTACCTGCAAGAACTCCAGCACAAATACCCCGGCCTGGAGCAGGTAATGATCGCCTTCCCCATGGGCGCCACCACCACCCAATTCCGCGAACAAATGGCCCGCTTCGCCACCGAAGTAACCCCCCACTTCAAACCGGCTCCAAGCAGCAGGGAGGCGGCCGGAACGGTATAATCCCCCAAGAGCCGCTATCACCGGAGGATAGAGAATGTTAAGAAAATTCTTGCAACTCGCCGTAGTCGCCATTGTGGTCGCCGTAGCGGCCGGTTTCGGCTGGCTGGCTTACGGCGAGGTTAACACATCGGAGGCAGTGCATTTTGATGAGAGCATCAGCATGGTGCGTCATCAGACCGAATCCGTTAGCGTTACGCTGGTAGATACCGGCGCTTTTGTTGACGCGGGGGTGGCGAACATCACTGACGTATCCCTGCTGCTTGGCGAATGGACGCCGCGCTACAATGGGGCGCAATCGTCGTACCAGAAATTTGACTCTGCTATCGCAGCTGCGGAAGTACGCGCCGAGGCTTACTTTGCGTCACAGCGCGCATTGACGGGAAGGTACCATGACCCGGTACGACGTGCTCGGGCGCAAGCGAACGACGATGCAAATTATGCGCTCTATACGCAATGGCGAAGTCGCGCGCATCAGACCCGTGAGCACGCTCGGAACATCCTGAAGCGCCTGGATGACATGGATACCGACTTGCGGAAATTGGAATTGTCGTCCGAATTTTCCTTCGACGCCGGCGGATTTGACACCGTTCCATCTGCAATTTCAGCGTTGGACGACGAACTGTCGCAGTTTCAGATTGCGTCAGAAAATATCCGCGACATCACGGTATCTCCGTTTGAGGAGCAATGATGAGCAGGAAAAGAAATGAACCACCACGCCAAAGCTGGCGGGAAAGCACGACGTTTGCGATGCGCTTAGTTGCCTTTGCGGTTTCACTGGCGATTATGGGGGCGTTTCTTTTACCCTGGGTAAAGCTCGACGGTGAGAGCGACGTCCGCACCGGAACAGGCTTGATGACCCTTGCCATATCCCCGGCACGGGACTACCTCACTATGGTAGCCCCCATCCAAACGGTCGTACTCATCGCCTGTCCGGTTGCGATGTTGCTATTCGCAATCATCCTGGCGGCGAAATACGCGCAGCGCAAAACCGCGCTTTTTGCAACGGCCGCTATTTTGGCGTCGGCAATTGCCATCATCTACGGAGCGCGCGACTTGGTTGACGGCAGCGGACTCAATGCGGAGTTCGGGCTCTCGCTGATTGTAATTTTGTCCGCTCTGTTGCTGGTACACCAGGCGCTCATCAAAATACGAACCAGATTGCGGATAAAACGCAAGTTGCCTGCCGTACAGCGAGCGCTGTTCATCATCACTGGCAGCGGTCATTACCGTTACCGTTGGGAGCAAACGTAAATAACGGACGCGAAATCATAGAACTGAGCGAAAACTATTTCGCCGCGTATGTTTGAGAAACTCAAGATTGGCCCGCCAATCCACCCGGAGGAATGACTGATATGACGACGTACAGCTGGGACAAGTTCGTTCCGCCCGAATCGCAGATGATTAACGGCGTGTGGTTCCCCGGCGATGAGATAGGCCACAACTGGATTCTGGTGCACGACATCCGCGCCCTGGTGCGCCGGATGCTGGAGCCGGAACTGGCTGAACCGCTGATTGCGGAGCTTGACCTGCTCTACGAACGCAATCATTTTCCGCTGCCCTAGCCAGGCCCGCTGCGTCCCCGCCCTTGCAGCGGCGGGGGCGTTGTTTTAGCATACCGGCAACGCCAAAACCCGGGGTGTTCCCATGACTACGCCTGCCGTCCCGAAACCCCTATCCCTGCCACTGCCGGACAACGGCCACGGCGAGTTCGCTGACGGCGTGTTCTACCCTTACGCCGACGACGAACCGATGGCTGAAACTAAACGCCACTACTTCCCGGCGGCCTATGCCGTCTTTACCCTGGAGCGTCACTTCGCCGACCGCCCCGATGTTTTCGTGGCCGGCGATATGTTCATCTTCTACGCTCAGGGGCAGCCGACCGGACGGGTCGCTCCGGACGTTTTTGCCATCCCCAACGTAGGCAACGAACTCCGCGATTCCTATTTTATGTGGCGCGAGGGGCAAGCGCCGGCGTTCATTATGGAGATAACGTCGCGCAAAACGGTTTCCAATGACATTGGCCGCAAACGCAGCCTGTACGAAAGTTGGGGCGTGCCGGAGTACTGGCTATACGACCCGACGCTGGAGACGCTGCTCAGCCCGCAGTTGCAGGGGTTCCGCCTGTCCAACGGACGCTATGAGCGAATCGCCGTGCAAAGCGGCCCCGCCATCGGCCAATACCAGGGTTTCAGCGCCGTGCTGAATCTGGAACTCCACGTGCGGCCCGACTGGTTCCGCTTTTTCAACCCGTCCACCGGAGAGTACCTGAACAACCTGGAGGAAGCCGAAACGGCCCGGCTGGCCGCCGAGTAGGGTCGCCAGGCCGCCGAGCAATCTTTGGCCCAGGAACGCGCGCGCATTGCAGAAATGGAACGGCTGCTCCGCGAACACGGCATCGCACTGCCGCAATAGCCTTTATCCTCGGTATTCCCAACTTGTGCGGTTGGTTATGTATAGTTAATCTAACCTTGGTTTTTGGAGATGAGGCTATAACCCGCGCGCTGGTTTATCGCCACGACGTCCTCTACCTGGATTGCGGCTCCAACCGGATGCGTCGGGACGGCTGTTCCCGGAACGGCCACCAGATTTACCAGTGCGGCGACTGCCCGCGTCGCCATACGCCCCAGGGCGCTTACCGTCGTCCCGGCCCGGCAATCAGAGAACGAGCTTTGGAGATGTACGCCGAGTGCGGCAACCTGAGCGCGGTGGGGCGGCTGCCGGAGGCGGAGCGGCATTGCAGCGACGGGTATGCGGTGTACGGCTGGCTGCCGACAAGCCGGCACGAGGTAGGCAAGTATGGGCCGGTGAACTGGAACGAAGGTCTGCACTCGTGGCTGCTGGGGAAGCTGAACCGGCTGGTGCGACGGACGAAAGGCTACACGAAAAGCGTGGCAATGCTGGTGTATTCGCTGGCGCTGGTCTGCTGGAATCGATGGGCCAAATCCAACTTCAGCGCAAGTCGAGAATGCCGTGGTCAGCCTGACCGCTTTTCACGCCGGCGGCAATGCTATAGTGGTTCCTTTGACCAACTCAGGGGCCTAGGCATACGCATTGATGGGAACCGCATATCAGCGCCACCGATTCGCGCGCGCTTGCGCCGGATGTCAGAACGGTTCTCGTTGCGTCGCTAGTCGGACATCCGCATGGCACTGCCAGCGAGGACGATTTGCACGTCGTCAGCGATGTCCTCCGGCGATTATTGGGCGGCAATGAGCCAACTCTATCAAGCGACGTTAGTCGCGGCGACGTTTGGCGGGTCGCTTACCCTGGCACGGAACAAGACAGACTGATGGATGTCTTGGTATTGCGCTACAACGAAGGCAATGATATGGCAATGGCTATGGTAGTTAATGGTCAGCGACGCAATCCCAGTGACATAGTCTTGCCAATTTTAAAGAGCGTTTAGGTTGCTTGTCGGCAACAGAAGTTAACGATTCAGCCGGCGCATTTATGAAACTGATGCCGTGACTGGCCTCATTGCATTACTGCATCAGATTTCGCCGGTTTCCATCTCCATCATGTAGCGCAGGGCGGCGTAGATTAGCAGGCTTATGGCCAGTCCGGTTAGCGCGGCTAGTTGTGCGTCCAGGAAGGCGAATACTTGTGTTACGAAGATGCTGAGCAGGGTGGCGCGGGCGAACCAGCGGTAGGCGGTCAGCCGGGAGCGGCGCAGCCGCCAGATGCCCCAGGCTACCAGCAGCGCGCCCACCAGCGACGACGCCAACTGCGCCCACGTGTTGAACGCCAGCTGCGCCGTGCTGCCGGCGGCAATCAGATAAATCACTACTCCAATCTGCGCCAGCACGAACAGGGCAAAGAATGCCAGCAGGCCGGCGCGAAACCAGCGTTGTCTGGCCACCCACCCGTAGGCCCGCGCCAGCCGGTCGCGGACGCCGAAGTAGAACCCCATACCCGCTGCGCTGCCGGCGTCCATAGCGCCGACGTATGACCGCAGCTGCGGTACGATGGTGTTGGCGGCGTCGGCGCGGGATAACAGGCGCAGGATTTCCTGGCGGGTTGCGGCATCGGGGCGGCCTGAGGCGGCGGGGGCCAGCAGGGTCAGCGCGTTGGACAGGGCGGCGGCCGGCGGCAGGTCGGCGCGGGCGCGCAGGGCGCGCGTGGCCAGAAAGATGACGATAAAGATAATGTAGATTAGTCCGATAGTAGGCTGGTAGAAATAGTCGTTGTCGGATGTAATAAACTTGCCCAGCTCATCGATAAAGGTTCCAAAGCCGATGCCGCCGAGGATGGCGGCTAAGCGCTGCATCGTCCGCCCCAGGGTGGCAAACAGCAGTAGCAGGGCGATGAGCATAAACAGGCCGCCCCACAGCATATGCGCGATGTGCAGGCCGTTGCCGCCGATTTGCGGATACCCGGTAAGGGCCAGAAACCAGCGTATTGCCAGCACCGACGCCACCGACGCGACTAGGAACAGCTCCACCAACTCCGGAGCATTGGCGTTGCGGATGGGGGCGAACCTGCGGAGATTAGGCATCGTCAGTTGTCCTTATCAAGTCCAGCTGGGCAAATACGACCAGCTCTTTCCGGCGGCGTTGCCGCCTGACTGCTGGTTGCCGAGCTTCGGGTTGCGTCATATTTTGTTGGCCGAGCAGTTAATCGCCAGTCGGCTGTTCAAACACGCCTATAATAAATATGATCGATACCACCACCATTTGCGTTGCCATCCAACGCAGCGGCCCGTATGCTACTTGTCGTCCGGTCGTATCGCCATCCTGCACGAGGATTCTCCAAACCGTCCCGATTAGGATTGCGTGGCAAATTAACGATGCTGCACCGTATAATAGTTTTACCCTGGCCAAAATGGCGGAGGTTCCAGTTCCCCAGAGTACTTCGCCCGCTTGAAAATCGGCCCCGAAAAGCCCGAAGCCGGTGACGACGGTGGCAATGGCCAGAATGGTCACCGCCAGGGATTGAAAATGCCTCGCCTGAGCATCCATTAGTCAATGCTACCGTCGCTGTGACTGTCGCCGCGCCGGAATTGCCGGATACTTTGCGCTAATAGCACAATACCGAAGCCGGGTAAGGTAAGGCTAACCAGCAGCGCCAGCCAAAGGTTGCCGGCGGCGGGGATTTTCGCTACCGCCATTGCCGTAAAAGTGACCAGTATTACGCCGATGCCCAGAAAGAAGGCTATCTGGATCCCCAATTCCGAGAAGTAGATTTCCTTGAATGTCTTCATAATAGCGGCGCCTCCTGTGCAATGCGAAGCTTGCTTGGGCCGTTTTAGTACACTACAGCCGGTTACTGCGGTGGCAATAGCTAGAACGGTCACTGCCAGGGACTGAAAATGCTTTGACTGAGCGTTCACGATTCAACACTGCCGTCGCTGTGACTCTCTCACGCCGGCGTTGCCGGAGAATGTGCGTTAATAGCCCAATGCCGAGGCCAGGTATAGTAAGGCTAACCAGCAACGCCAGCCAAAGGTTGCCGGCGTAGGGAGCTTGCGCTACCGCCATTGCTATAAGAGTGACCATTGGTACGCCGGCGAGCAGACAGAAGGATATTTGAAGGCCCAATCCCGATCGGTAGATGTCCTTGAAGGTTTTCATAATAGCGGCGCTCCTGTGCAGTGCGTAGCTTGCTTGGGCCGTTTTAGTACACCACTTGCTGCTCCACCAGCTGGGCCAGCTCATCCTCGCTTAGGCCCAGCGTACCACACAGGATTTGCCGGTTGTGTTCGCCCAGCAGGGGGGCGGGGCGGCGTACTGTGGATGGGGTTTTGCTCAGGCCCCACATCAGGTTGAATATCGGCTCCGCGCCCAGCGCCGGGTGGTCGATGTCCGAATACAGCCCGCGTTCTATGAAGTGGGGGTGGAACAGTCGTTCCTCTGCGCTCAGCACCGGGGCGGCGGCTACGCCGTGCGTCTGCAACAGTGCGGTGACGGCGGCGGCGTCCTGCTGCGACGTCCAGCCGGCCAGCAGTTCGTCCAGCTCTTTGCGGTGGCGCTGCCGGCGGTACTGGCTGCGGAATCGGTCGTCGTCGGCCCACGCCGGCGAACCCATGGCGGTCACCAGCCCCCGCCATTCGTCCGGCGTGGCTACGGCAATCGACACCCATTGGTCATCGCCGGCGCAGGGGTAGTGGCCGTAGGGCGCCAGCGTCGGGTCGTAGTTGCCTTGGGGTTGCAGCGCGCGGCCCGTCAGCGCCTGCTCCATCAGCCCGATGCCCTGGGTGGCTACCGTGGCCCGCAGCATTGACGCGTCGATGTACTGCCCCTGCCCGGTGCGGTTGCGGTGGTACAGTGCGGCGGCGATGGCGAACACGGCGTGGAGCGCGCCGCAGATGTCGCCGAAAGCGTGTTTGAATCCCAGCGGACGCCCACCCTCATAGCCCATGGTGCTGTCCAGCCCCGACAGGGCGCCGATGGACGGGGCGTAGGCCCGCAGGTCGCGCAGCGGCCCATCCTGCCCGGTGGACGATATGGAGGCCATCACGATGTCCGGCTTGATGGCACGCAGCGTTGCGTAGTCCAGTCCCAATCGTTCCATCACGCCGGGGGAGAAGTTCTCAATCACCACGTCGCAGTGCGCCGCCAGACGTTTGGCCAGCGCGACGGCGGCGGGCTCGGCGATGTTCAGCGTAACGCTCAGCTTGTTCCGGTTCACGTTGTGGAACATGGGGTTCTGCTCAGGGTCGGGCTGGTCGCCCACGATGGGGCGGCCCAGGCGCATATAGTCCAGCCGCTGGCGGGTTTCAATCTTGATGACCTCAGCGCCCATATCGGCCAGCGCCATGCCGGGAATCGCCCCGGCCAGCACCCAGCCAAAGTCCAGCACCCGGCAGCCGGACAGTGCGCCAGCGCCGCCGGACGGTACGCCGTCGCCGTTGGAATTGGCATCAGATGCGGTCATATCTTTCCTCTCCGGGCATTGATTGGGTCAAGGCTTGGGCGGGCGCGGCGGAGCGACAAAGGCGGCTATGGCCGGCATTACCGCCAGGACGCCGGCCGCCGCAATTTTGGTGTAGCCGCCGCCGTACACCAGGCTGACCGCCCACAGCACGGCAAAGGCAAGCCCGCCCACCAGCATACCGGCGACGATGATGACGTCCGGCCGGTGGTTTTTGCTGAGCGCCAGCTGCCGCGCAATCAGGCAGCTGCCCAGAAACACCACTACCGCAATGATGGCAACGCGTAATACCAACCTGGCAACCTCCCGTTATCCGGCCTAATCCCGGTACTAAATTATCCCCGTCTGATAGAGCTTGACCAACTCGGCGCCGGTGTAGCCCAGGCGGTCGCACAGCACTTCCCGGTTGTGCTGCCCCAGCGTGGGCGCCGGCGCGGGCGCGGCGGCGTCCGTGTCGGCCAGACGATAGGGCACGCCCGGATACGACACCGGGCCGGTGTCGGCCCGCTCAATCTCAACGAACAGGTCGGCCAGCGACGGGTCGTTGCGTACCTCATCGAAAGTACGCACCGGCGCCAGCGGGATGCGATGCTCCAGGGCGATTTCCAGCAGTTCGGCTTTGGTGTAGTCGGCCAGCCACGCCTCCAGATAGGCGTCCACTTCATCGGCGTACAGGTTGTTCATTGTGGTGCGATTACGCAGGCGCGGCTCTTGCGACCAGTCGGGCATCCCCATTATTTCCAGCAGACGGCGCCACTGGCGGCCCTCCGGCGCGCCGATGAACACGTAGCCGTCCTTGCAGCGCAGGATGCAGTTGGGATAGGGAAAGTCCAGCGCGTGATGCCCGGTGCGGCGGGTGACGCGCCACTGGTACACCGCCATCAGCGCCTCCGGCCCGTTGTACAGGCCGGCCATCGTTTCGGCCTCGGCGATGTCAATGTGCTGGCCGCCGTGCCGCTCCCGCCCCAGCAGCGCCATCACGATGGACGATGCGGCGGCCATCCCCGCAAAGTAGCCCACCGCCGGCGTGCCAAAAGTCAGCGGCTCCCGCTCCGGCTCGCCCAAACCCTCATTGATACCGCCGGCCGCCGCCAGATTGATGTCGTAAGCCCGGTAATCGCGCCAGGGCCCGGACAGCCCGTAAGGACTGATGGACGCCATCACCAGCCCCGGATTAGCCTCGGCCAGCGCATCGTAATCCAGCCCCAGCCGTTCCATAGCGGACGGCGGCGCGTTGTGCACCAGCACGTCGCTATCCGCCGCCAGACGGCGCAGGATGCTGCGGCCGGTAGGCGTTTCCAGATTAGCCGTAATGCCCAGCTTGCCGGAGTTCAGATACAAAAACAACCCACTGCGCTCCGGATGCGGAACATCGCCGGGCCAAGGCCCATAGCGACGGGCCGCATCCCCCGCCGGCGACTCCAGCTTAACCACCGCCGCGCCAGCATCAGCCAAAAGCTTGCCAGCATAAGGCGCCGAGAGCATAGAACCAACCTCCAAAACGCGGAGGCCGGAAAGAAGGGAGTAGGGCATGGCAACGGGCATCCTGCGGGGCGGGTAATCCGGGTTGACAAGGCAAATGACGGTGTACTAAATTGCCCAAACCGATATTAGCATCGCCTTGTCTTACTGCGCAATCCGTTTCGCCGGCCCCGGCGAACTATGCTTTATGGTGAGTCAACCATGTCTGAATACGCCCCGGATTCCGAAACCAACCTGCCGCACGCCGGCTTTATCCGGGAAAGCCGGCAAATGATACTGGACGAATTGACTTGCGGTTCATCATCTGAGTATAGCAGCAGTATAGATTATAATTTCCCGGAGCAATTTGTTGACGACCTATCCCGTCAAGAGGTGTTTAACAAGCATCTCTTTCGCCCTAATACCTACTTGCACAAGTGGTGGGCGCGGCGTTGCGGCTCTACGTTTCGCACCATACTGAAGCAGTTTGCGCTGGACGCCGGACGCAGCGACTACTATGCTCCGGGTGGGTTGGAGGGCAAAACCGTCCTGGACCCGATGATGGGCGGCGGCACAACCCTCCACGAGGCCATTCGCCTGGGGGCAAACGTCATCGGCGCCGACATTGACCCCATCCCAATCATCCAGGCCCGGGCGTCCCTGTCGCCGGCCCGGCTGCCCGATTTGCGCGCTGTCTTTGACAGTTTCTTTGCCGACCTGTATGGCAGCCTGGGGCATTATTATCAGACCGAGTGCCCAACCTGCTCCCGGACGACGGATATTCAATACACCCTGCACGGTATGCGTAAGAAATGTGCTTGCCGGGGCGTGGTGCAAATTGACCAGTACGCCTTACGCCACGAGGGAGAACGCCAAATCCGTATCAATCCGTATGATTTGACGATTTCTGACCGTCAAACTATCGGATGCGCGCGTGATAACCTCCCCGGCTTGATTACCAAGGCTGATAAACAATGCCCGGCTTGCGGCCATAAGTACGCGGAATTGCTTGACCTGCCCTTTTATTTACGCTACGAGCCGATTGCAATTGTCGCAGTTTGCGCGGAACACGGTACTTTCTTTCGTTCTCCAGGCGAAACTGACCGGGCGCGCATCAATCAGGCCGATGCGCAACGGCACGAATTGGATTTCGGAACGCTCAGCGACTTTGCAGTGGACGATGGCCCCAAATCCGGCGACTTGCTGCGGCACAATATCAATTCGTACTTGGATGTATTTTCATCCCGACAACTGCTGTATCTGCATCAGGCGATTCAACAGCTGCGCGACTACACCGGCATAAACAAGCTCAATCTGGGTATGCTGGTGTCCACGTCGTTGGAATTCAATTCTATGCTTTGCGGTTACAAAGGCTGGTACAAACGTCGCCCCGGCGCAATCCGCCACGTGTTCGCCCTGCACGCCTACTCGTTTCAGTACACCGCACTGGAGAATAACCCGCTCAACCCCCGCAAGTCCTCCGGCAACCTGCAACTGCTCTTTCACGACCGCATTGAACGGGGGCGCAAGTGGGCCGCATTGCCCATCGAGAGAAGGATTGACGAGAACGGCAACAAGACGCTGGTCAAGATACCGGGCGAGACTGATAACGGCGTGGAGGTATTTAATCAGGCTGAACTATCAGAGGGACAACGCCGGTTCCGGCTAATTCAAGGCGATTCGCAAAGGTTGCCGATTGATAGTCACTCGATTGATATGGTGGTGACCGACCCTCCGTATTATGACAGCGTGCAATACGGCAACCTGGCGGCTTTTTTCCGGGTGTGGTTGACGCGACTGCTGCCTGACGAAGCGGAATGGCGCTACGACGAAACCCGCAGCGCCGTTGCCGTCAAAGCTACCGACGGCGTCAGCAGCTTTATGACCGCGCTCACCGGCATATTCGCGGAGTGCCGGCGCGTACTGAAGCGCGATAGCGGGCGCATGGTGTTCACATTCCATCATTGGGATGCCGGCGCGTGGGCCGAACTCACCATAGCGCTCAAAGACGCCGGATTCCGGCTGATTAACGCTTACGTCGTCTATTCTGAGCATCCTATCTCGGTGCACATACGCAATCTGAAGTCAATCCGGCACGACAGCGTTTTGGTCCTGGCGGTTGACGGCACGCCGCCGGCACCCTGGGCGCCGCCAGCGGATATTGATACTTCGGACAGCGAAACATTTTGCCGGCAGTGCGGCGCAACGCTGGGCTGGCTGTTGGACAGCAAACTGGCGCCATCGGAAATTCGCGCCGCCTGGAAAAATCTTATCAAGGGAAACCCCAATGACTAGCCGGAACTCAGACCGGCGGCCGGCCGAAATTTTCGGATACCCGGTCCGTAATCGCTCAACCGCGGCCGAAGATGTCCGCCGGCGGCATTTTTACCCGTTCCGGGAACGGGAGTGCGATAAGAAAAGCCGCCTGATTGATTTTCCCTTCGGCGTCTGTTCGGTGCAATACGGCGACGAAATTCGCGCAATTTGCCCACGCCGTTTTGAGGAACGCCGCCCCAACGCCAGCGTGTCCCGAGTTTTGGAGGACATCGCACTGCATTATTTTGGCAGCACCGACAACACCATCGTTTTTCCGGAGGTTAAACTGCCAAACGTTGGCAACATTGACTACGTTATAACCAAACACAAGCCGATGCAGCCCGAAGTAGCTGATTTTGTGGCCGTTGAATTTCAATCCGATTCCACTACGAATACCGGAGAATTGGTACGCGGCATAAAGGATTTTTTCGAGGGGAGTGACGTGGCCGGCGAATCCTACAAATTTGGGAGCAATACGTATGATTCAATAAAGCGAGCTATCACTCAACTGATGAACAAAGGGATAGTGTACGAAGCCTGGGACGCGAAATGTTACTGGGTCATCCAGGAATATATTTACGCCAACCTGGTCAACCGCTACGGCTTTAAGGACGACGGGTTTTCGCCGGAACACGCCTCGCGCTTCGCACTGTACAACATCGTCCCAAATGACGCCCCGACTGACGACAGGTTGACGTTGACTCCCACCCGTTACGTATCCACCAGCGTTGACGAGGTATATCAGGCGATGCGAAACAATCCGGCAATGCCGGTCAAGGACAGGTTTGTGCAGGACTTGAACAGAAAGCTCCAGCTCAGTCTGCTGGTCCAATGACTGCGCCGGCGGCGCGTTTTCCGGCGCGGGCGGGCTCGGAATGGCGTCCGCTAAACGGGGTTTCGCAGTTTCCCGGCCCGCGCTTTATGTTAGACTGGCCCCCAGGCTGTTCGCAGTCCGTTAGGCTTGGACGACACCCACCCTTGCAGGAGGCCCTTTATGGCTAACCAGCGCGGCACCGGCTTGATGATGGTCTGGTGCGAAGTTCCCGCCGACGTTGAGGATGAGTTCAATCAGTGGTACAACACTGAGCATTTGCAGGAATTGCTCGCCGTGCCCGGCGTGCTGAACGCGGCCCGCTACGAGGCTACCAGCAGCGGCCCCAAGCATCTGGCCATGTACGAACTGGAAAGCGTGGACGTCATCAATACCGACGCTTTCAAGAACCGGCCGCCTACCACCTGGGGGCAGCGGATTGGGCCGCGGGCCGTCGCTACCACGCTCATCAACAACGTGTATCAGATGATTCACCCGGCCAGCCTCAGCGACGAACTGGCCAGCGCCGATATGGCGCCGGCTTTGCAGATTGGCCGGATGGACGTGCCGGTTGAGGCCGACGACGAGTGGAACAATTGGTACTCCACCGTGTACGTGCCCAACTACGAGAAGGTGGATGGCTGCATCCGCGGCCGCCGCTGGAAGGCGGTGCGCGGCGAACCGGCCTACGCCACCGTCTATGAGTTCGCCAACCCCGAAGTGTCCTCCACCGCCGCCTGGCTGGAGCAGCGGGAGGCCCACCCGGACAATGGCCGGATGCGCGACGTGATGACCCACGCCCCCGGTTCCCCCGGCATCTGGCGCAAAACTTTCCAGCTGTAAGCGCTTGACCCGGCGGCCCCTCTTTACCGTGATGAACACCCTCACTTGCAACATCTTTTCCCTCGGCGCGAGGGGACGGGCCGGGTTTGCGCTGCCGGCCGGCGTGGCCCTGGCTGCCCTTTTGCTGGCCCTCCTAATCCCGGCGCTCTGGCCCGGCGTGGCCGGGGCGCAGGACATTGAGGGGCTGAAATCTCAGCAAACTAAGGGCGTTGCCGGGCCTTACACCATTGAGGCGGAGGCCCGGCCTTTGCCATCGCTGCAAGCCGCCCATCACATCATCCGGGTCACCGATTCGGACACGGGCGCGCCGGTTGAGAACGTGCGGGTGACCGTGTTGACGTCGCTGCAAGGCACCGAGGAATCGGGGTGGGCCTACGCCATCAGCCCCAACACGCCGGGCGTCTATTCGGCGACGGTGGAGATTAAGGAACCGGGCACCTGGGAAACTACCCTGCTCATCGAGCCGCCCGACGGCGGGTCTTACGGCATTGACGGGTTCACCTTTGAGGTTATTGCGCCAACCCAGGACCGGGCGGCGGGGTTCGTGTTCCTCGGCGTGGCCGTCGTCATCATCGGCGGCGGCGTGTATCTGACGTGGCAAAGCCGGCGCAACGGCCGGCGGCGTTTGGCCGGCGCCGGCTTAGATGGCGGCCCGCAATGAGTACCCGGTTAGTCGCTGCCCGGTTAATGACTGCCCGGCTGCTGCGGCGGCGTCGCGGCTGGTGGGCGGCCGGCCTCCTCGGTGGGCTGGGCGCGTTTCTGGCGTTGACCGGGCTGGCGTCGGCGCATCAGGGCATCCCGCCGGGGCAGACGCCGTTGACGGCCTGGGGAATCACCACCAATCCGCTGCCCAGCCTGCTGCTGCTGGGGGCGCTGTACCTGTACGTCAACGGCCTCAACAACTGGCCCAATCCGAGCCACCGGGTCAACCGCTGGCAGCGGGCCAGCTTTATCGCCGGCATTGCGGTCTTGTTCGCCGCCTTGCAATCGCCGATTGAACCGCTGGCGGAGCATTACTTCTCCATCCATCAGGCGCAGCACTTGCTGGTGCGGATGGTCGGGCCGCTGCTCATCCTGCTGGGCGCGCCGCTGACGCCGATGCTGCGGGGTATGCCCATCTGGATGCGGCAGGGGATGGTGCGCCCCATCGTGCGCCGCCGCGCGGCCCGCTGGGTGTACGGGCGGATTACCAACCCGGTGTTCACCATCCTGGCGTTTCTGGGGCTGCTGTTTTTCTGGCAGATTCCGGGCCCGCACGATATGGCGGTGCACAACGACTACATCCACGAGGTGATGCACGGCACAATGCTGGCCAGCGGGTTCCTGTTCTGGTGGGTCATCATCGACCCCAAGCCCCGGCAATCGCGGCTGCACTACGGCCTGCGCATCCTGTACCTGGGGCTGATTGTGCTGCCCAACACGCTGCTGGGCGCGGCCATCACCTTCCAGGAGGGCATCATTTACGCCGCCTACCAGGAACTGCCCCGCCCGTGGGAGGGGATGACGCACATCACCGACCAGCGGCTGGGCGGCCTGATGCTGTGGGTGCCGGGCGACATGATGTGCGTAATATCCGCCGGCATCGTAATGATGATGTGGTACAGCCGCGAAATGGCCGAAAACCCCAACCCCCCAATGCCGGTTCCGGCAGAGCCGGCCGGGGACGCCGACGACAGCGGGGACGCCGGGCAGTAGGTTACTGCGCCTTGCCGTTATCATTTGACCGGGGGTTAGACCAATAACCGGGGGTTAGACGAATGAGGATTGCGGGGTTTCCCGGATGCGGCGGCGCGACGGCCGGCCGGTGGGCCGGTTGCCGTAGGTGGCGATGGGCGCAAAGCGGGGGTATTGCGCGGCGGCACCGTTCAGCAGTTCCTCAATAGTCAGGATTTGCACGCGGGGGAAATGGTGTTCCGGGAAGTGTTCCGGTTCGTAAAAGCCGGCCGCCGCCGCCTCTTGCAGCATCGGCCGGGTGGGCGCGTTCAAGGTGATGAACAGGGCAATCTGCGCCCGTTCCCGTTCCAGCGTGCCCCGCAAATCCCGTATGTCGGCCACGCTGACGCCGCCGCTTTTGACCTGGATAATCAGCCGCTTGGCCCGTCCGCTGTTGTCGTCAAAGAAGTTGATGTTGCCGTCAATGCCGCTGTCGGCGCCGCGCCGACGGTTATCCCGGGCCGGCAGCGCCTCAACCAGGCTCAAAGCCCAATACTGGAACTGGTAACGGCCATCGTGCGCGCTCTCGGTGGCCAACGCCCGCGCGCTGGCCAGGTCTTTGGGGTCGCCGATTACGTCGTAGGGACGCAAGCCGTCGCCAAAGGCGCTGTGCAGGCGGTAGCGCATCAGGCTGACGGCCAGATGGGTGATGTCAATGCCAATCCAGCGGCGGTTGAGCCGTTCCGCTACCGCCGTAGCGGTGCCGCAGCCGCAAAAGGGGTCAAGGATCAGGTCGCCCTCGTTGCTGCTGCTGCGGATAATGCGTTCCAGCAGGGCTTCGGGCTTTTGCGTCTGGTAATTCAGCCGTTCCGCAGAGCGGGAGCCTACCGGGGGAATGTCCGTCCAGATGTCCTGTAGCGGTATGCCGGGCATTTCGTCCAGGTAGCGCTTGTAGCGCGGCACCGTTCCGGGGTTGGTCTGGACGACGCGGCCCTCGTCAATCAGTTCCTGCATCCGTTCCCGGCTGTACCGCCAGGCGCGGGTTACGCCCAGCACTTCGTACTCCGGGTTGCCTCGGTTGGCGCCGCCCGGCCCGGTCATATCGTTAAGCGTATAGCGGCGTCCGGTTTCCGGTTCAATGTGCCGGTAGAATTCCTCGATATACTCCCGGTCATACGGGGTATAAACCGGGTTCCAGTGCCATTCGTCGCTTTTGGTGGCAAACAGGATGTTGTCCTGGATGCGGCCGTGCTGGCGGCGGCCCTGTCGGGTGTCGCTGTGGGCGCTGGTGCGTTTCCACACGATTTGCGTCTTGAAGTTGACCGCCCCAAAGACGGCGTCCAGCAGCAGGCGCAGCAGATGGCCGGCCGTCTGGTCGCAGTGCAGGTAGATGCTGCCCGTCGGCTTGAGCACGCGATGCAGCTCGGCCAGGCGGGGCGCCATCATCGCCAGATAAGCCATCATATCGTTCTGGCCCAGGAACCCGCGCATTGACTGCAACAGGTTGGCCAGATGATGGGGGCCATTGGCCACGACCTCGCGGTAGGCGGTTTCCGATTCCAACCCCCAGCGCCAGGTATCCTCAAAAGCCGTAATCTGCGCCGCCGATTCCTCGCCGCTGCGCTCCCGGAACAGCACGTTGTAGGTGGAGTTGGAGTTAAACGGCGGGTCGAGATAAATCAGGTCAACGCTAGCGTCGGCAATCTGCTCCCGCAGGATAGGCAGGTTATCGCCAAAATAAAGCCGGTTTGCGGGTAGTGTAGTCACGGCAACATCCAGTATCGCGTATCGTGGGCCGGGTTAGAGCAGCCGGTAAGTCGTGGGCCGGATTATAGCAAAGGAGCGCCCTTTGCTTGACTTGATGAGAACTGCGGCCGGCGCCGGCGCATCGCCATCCAATTTTACAACAAGCGAAACGCCGCCGAATTGAAAGGCGGCGTTGCGTTTCAGGCGGTTTGGTTAGTGGCAGAGCTGATGCGGCGCTTGCCGGCTATAGACCAGCAGAGCGGCTGGCAGTCATCCAAATCCGGCTGCAACGACCGCTGCAACCGGGTTTCCAAACCGTAAAGCAATCCCAATAGCAACGTCCCACCCGCCGACTGCAGGCCAAGCATTTGCACTCATCCTACAACCAAACTACCTAAAACGGAACGCTGCCGGCGTCGCTGTGTTGGCAAACCAAAGGGGCGGGTTTTACCCCGCCCCCTGCGTCCGGCGTTGGCAATGCCGGCCGGCTGCGGGTTAGCTGCCGCTGTCGTCGTCGCCATGCCGGCCGTGCCGGCCGTCGTGGTCGCCGTCGTGGAGGTGGTCGGGCAGGTAGTCGGGGCGGTCGGCGTGCCAGGCGGCGATGGCGTCCGCCGTCTCTTGCGTCAGCGCCTCACGCTCGACCAGACGGGTTAGCATCTTGTTCAGCTTGTCGGCGTCGTCAATGGCTACGCCGAGAAAGGCGAAGTGGCCGGCGTCGGCGGGGCGTGCTGCGAACCAGGTGTTGGCGCCGTCGGCCTGCTCTTGCGTCAGGGTTTCGTCCTCAACCAGCGCCGCCATCACCGACTGAAACTCCGCGTCGGCCAGCTCGTTCAACGCCGTATTGAAAGCGTCGGTGAGGGCCGCCTCCTCGATGTCCAGTATCTCGGCAACGCGCTGGAGCAGCTGCTGTTGCATATCGTCGTGCAGTCCGGCCCCGGCGTGGCCTTTCGTGTCGTGGCCGGCCCCGGCGCCCGGATACAGCGGCGGCCCGCCGGATGCCACGACGGAGCCGGCAATCAGGCCCACGGCCAGCAAAGCGGCCGCCCCCGATGCAAACAGCCAGCGCTTGCGGATGGTGCGAAGTCGGTTAAGCATTTTGTCCTCCGGTATCCCGCCGTGTCTGGGTAGCGGGCTTGTTGAGGCCAGAATACGCCGCCAGTGTAAAGGAATTATAAAGGCCGGGGCCCATCGGATTTGATACAGAACCCGCCATTGTGTGCTACCATTTGCATCAGGGAGGGCGAAAGCCATGTTCAGATTGTTTTGGCCGCTGCTGATGATGTTCGGGCCGCAGCTGATGCCGCGCATCGCCGGCATCGCCCCGCGCATCGTCCGCTTTGTGCGGGCGGTGTACCGGATGCACTTCGACCCCCGGGTGAACATCCTCATCAAGTTCCTCATCCCCCTGGCCATCGTGTACGGGTTCTCCCCCTGGGACCTCATCAAAGACCGCATCCCCTATGGATTGGGCCGCTACGACGACTTCATCATCCTGGCCCTGGCCATCTGGCTGTTCTGGATTCTGTCCCCGCCGGACGTAACGCGCGAGTACATGGGCGACCCGCCGCCGCCGCGCCCGGAGGACCGCAACCCGGACGAAGTAGTTGACGGCCAGGCCCGTCCCCCCGGCGGTTCCGACGACGAGCGGAACGGTTGACCCCCGCCCGTTCCAGCGGCCATGTCTGAATCCCCGGCAACCGGCCCGGCCCCGGCAATTGGCCCGGCCTCGGCAACAGGCAGCGACGGCATCGCCCTTTACGTGCACGTCCCGTTCTGCCTGAGCAAGTGCCCCTACTGCGATTTCAACACTTATCAGGGGATTGAGGCGCAGTTCGGCGATTACCGGGCCGCCGTCACCGCTGAGATCAGCGCTTGGTCCCGGACGCTGGCCCATCCCGCCGTCAACACGATATTCCTCGGCGGCGGCACCCCGTCCTACCTGCCCGACGGCGACGTGGCCCGCATCCTTGACGCCATCGCCGCCGGTTTCGCCGTGCGCCCCAACGCCGAAATCACCGCCGAGTGCAACCCCAACGACCTGACCCCGGCACGCTGCGCCAATCTGCACGCCGCCGGCGTCAACCGCGTCAGCATCGGCGTGCAGAGTATGGACAACGGCCTGCTGGCGCTGCTGGGCCGCCGCCACGACGCCGCCGAAGCCGCCGCCGCGCTGCAAAGCTGCCGCCGGGCCGGTTTCAATAACATTAACCTCGACCTGATGTACGGCCTCCCGCAGCAAACCCCGGCGCAATGGCACGACACGATAGAACGTGTAACCGCGCTGTCCCCCGAACACCTGTCGCTGTACGCCCTGACGCTGGAGGACGGCACGCCCCTGCGCCGCTGGGTAACCGACGGCCGCCTGCCCGAACCGAACCCGGATTTAGCCGCCGATATGTACGACCACGCCCGCGCCGCCCTGTCCAACGCCGGCTACCACCATTACGAAATCAGCAACTGGTGCCGGCCGGGGCGGGAATCGCAGCACAACCTGGCCTACTGGCGCAACCGCCAATGGCTGGGCGTCGGCCCCGGCGCCCACTCATCCCTGGCCAACTGCCGCTTCTGGACAACACGCTCCCCCCGCGACTACGCCCGTCAAGCCACCGCATGGCGCCAGCAGGCCGCTGCCGCCGGCCGGTGGGCAACGGTATCGGCAGAACGTCTAACCGCCGTGCCAACGGTGGACGGCCTGGAGGTCATCGGCTCCGACACGGCGGCGGCCGAAACCATGTTCCTGGCCCTGCGCCTGCTGGACGGTATGGACTTAACCGCCGCATCAAACCAGGCCGGCGTCAACCTGGCCCACCGCTACCAAACCGAGCTGTCCGAACTGCTATCCGACGGCCTGCTGGTGCGCGCCGCAGACGGCCGCCTGCGGCTGGCCGAGGCCGCCTACCTCGTAGCCAACCAGGTATTCACCCGGTTTTTGTAGGGCGGCGGCGGCCAGCGTCCGCCCGTCTGCGCCCGCCCGCCTATGCTAAACTGCCGGCGGGTTTCCCCCTTTGCTCACCTATATCCTTGTCCCCAAACTCGCCACGGAGGTTCTACTATGGCGGTGCAGCCCTATACCATCAGCGTTTCCGACGACGTGCTTGAAGACTTGCGCCATCGGCTGGCCCACGTGCGCTGGCCCGATGAAATCCCCGGCGCCCAATGGGACTACGGCTCCAATCTGGATTACATCAAGGAGCTGGTGGCCTACTGGCGGAATGACTTTGACTGGCGGGCCGCCGAGGCCCGGCTGAACGCCTTCGCCAACTTCTACACCACCATCGACGGCCAGGGCATCCACTTCATCCACGAGAAAGGCCAAGGCCCGAACCCAATGCCCCTCATCGTCACCCACGGCTGGCCGGGCACCATCTACGAAATGCACAAAATCATCCCCATGCTCACCGACCCCGCCAGTCACGGCGGCGACCCGGCCGACTCTTTCGACGTAGTAGTGCCCTCAATGCCCGGCTACGGATTCAGCGCCCAAACCCGCGCCCGCGGCGTCCACACCCGCAAGATTGCCGAGCTGTGGGACAATCTGATGGCCGATGAGCTTGGCTACGGGCGTTATGCCGCGCAGGGCGGCGATTGGGGCGCCGGCGTAACGGCGCGCCTCGGCTTTCACCACGCCAACCACGTGCTGGGCATCCACACCACCTCGGTAACGCAGGCCATCCCCTACCAGGGCGCCAGCCTGGAGGGGCTGAGTATGCGGGAGCGGTTGGAGCAGGTAATCGGCACCCCCCAGGGCGGCTACCGCCGGGATTGGGCCGCCACCCTGTCGGACGCCGAACTGGAGATGATTGACCAGCGCGTTTCCTGGCAGGCCGCCGAGGGCGGCTACGCTCACATCCAGGGCACCAAGCCGCAAACGCTGGCCTACGGACTGAACGATTCGCCGGTGGGCCTGTGCGCCTGGATTGTGGAGAAATACCGCACCTGGAGCGACTGCAACGGCGACGTGGAAAGCGTGTACACCAAAGACGACCTGCTAACCACCGTAATGATTTACTGGGCCACCCAAACCATCAACTCCAGCACGCGCCTCTACTACGAAAACAGCCGCAACCCCTGGTACTTCGGCCCCAACGACCGCATCAGCGTACCCTGCGCCATCGCCGTCTTCCCCAAAGAACTCTCCACCCCACCCCGCACCTGGGCCGAACGCACCTACAACGTACAGCGCTGGACCGAAATGAACAGCGGCGGCCACTTCGCCGCCCTGGAAAAGCCGGCCGAACTGGTAACCGACATACGCGAATTCTTCCGCACCCTGCGGTAACGCCGGCAACGGCGCCGCCAGCGAATGACGGGCTGACGGTGCACCGGCATCATCGCTACGCCCGTACCATAACCACCGCCTACGGCGCACTGCGGTTGCGGATGCCGGCGTTCCGCTGCGGCGCTGACCTGTAGGGCGCGGAGGAGCGTCATCAAAGGTACTCAAAAAAACCGCGATTTAGCCATCAAACTGGCGGCGCAGGGGTTGAGCTACTCCCCGCGGCCAGTGGTTCGGGTTCGCCAAAAGCACGGGCGGGTGTTGGAGCTGGACGGGTTATGGAGTAGAACGCGAACCGGGGCCATGGAATTGCAGGTAATCCGAGACGAAAACGGCGTGGCGCTGGGGGCGTTTGGCGGCTGGGAAAATGTGATTGACCGGGCTAGGCAGCAGGGAGCAATCCAGCCGGCGCACCTGGTGAGCGACGGAGATAGGACTATTGCATCAGCCCTCCAAATAGTCTATGGCCGGCCGGCGCCGCCGCAACCGCCGCAACGCCGACTGCCGCGCGCGCCGCTCGGCATCGGCCGAGCCGTCGGTAGCCGGGTCGGGAGCATCAGCGCCCCGCCGCCCACCGCCGCGCCTCCGCCGGGAAATCATTTCACCATCGGCAACCATAGGGGGATTATAGCAGGGGATTCCGGCGTTACGGCTGCTGCCGCTCAAAGCGGTACTCGCCCTCCCAGAGCGCTCCGCCCTCCGTGTACTGCCCGGTTCTGATGACGGCGATGTCATAGGCCGGCAATTCGCGCACGGCAACGCATCGGTCATCACTAAGCACGGCATGATTGGCGAACCGAAAGTCCAGATGGTCAAAACCGTATTGTTTGCGCTGTTCCGGCAGGTCATCTGCATCGCGGGGGTCAATATGCAGAAAGATCCAGGCATTCGTGTATGCACATTCCTCACTGGTGTAGATAAGCCGCCGGCCATCCTTGAGATAAACGTTCCAGTCGGATGCGATTATCGGGCTGCCCAGGGCTGTTGCCTCATACTGCCTGTCGTAAAGCGCGCGGTCATAGAGGAATATATGTCGGTTGTCCGGCGTTAGCAGGGCCGGGCCGGGTTGATGCCGGCGCTCAACGATAAAGTTGGCAAGGTTTCTGTCCACCCCAAACCTAATGTCGTCTATGAGAACGCTGCCGGCGAGGAAGTAAGACAACGCCCACGGCGCGCCGCCATACCGGTGACGATCCTCCGACCACGGCTTGGCTCTCCCGGGCGGATAAATATAAACAATGTCCTCGCTCACTATATCGCGAATAACCCTAAAGTCCTGCCTCATCTCGGCCTCCGCTGCGGCCTCGCCTTCGTCATGTCCAATAAGGGCCATCTCGGCACTGGACAAAATAAACAGTAGCAGCGCAGCCACCGCCACCGCGACAATGACCCGTTGACTCAACAGTTTGTGCAAGTACAACATAATCAAAGCGAAAAATACCAACGGAACGCCGACGTAAAATGTAGTTTCCCAATCGTGTTGAAAAACGGAATGGCGTAGTGGAAAGGCCCAGCAAAAGCCCGCAATCGCCAGGGTTGCCAGCAGCATTTTGTGCCTGACCCGGGCGAAAACCAGCCCGATACCGCAAACGGCTAACGCCAATGCCCCGGAAAAAACGGCCAGGTAATCGCGCGCCTTGTCGACTTCCAATCTAGTATCACTGAATTCATCGCTATTACCAAAGGGACTCAAAAAGAACGGGTACAGCATTCTGCCTATGCGGTAAAACTGGCTTTCCAGAAAGTTCCCCCAAGCCAGACGCTCGGCGTAGCGAGTGTTAAACTCCGCATCCCCTCCCAGTCGCTTAATTGCCGACTGGACTGATTCCAGTTGGTGCAGGGGCTTGTCTCCATCCGATGCAAAGTACTCGCCGGCTATGTTGAAGGTCAGTACCCCGACGCCAAAACAAAGCGTAACCACGCCCAGCGTCACATAACGACTGGACAACAACGCCGCCCCGCAGCGCTTGATTTGACCAGCCAAACTGGGGGGGGTAATAATGCCGGCGCGCGCCTTGAACAGTTCACCGGCCAATCCGAGAACGATAAAGGGCAGCAGGAACGCATAAACGTGCCAGCCCAGCAGCAGAGCCAGGCACGACTTGACCAGCAGCTGCCGAAACCGGCCCTCCTGCGCGAATACGACCATCCCGTGAAAGGCCAGCATTACGGCGAATAAGTCGATTGTCCCCTCGTTGCTAATCGAGTCTGCATAATACAGGATGTAATACGACGAGAACGCCAGCAGCGTTACGGTCAACGCAATCCAGCCGCTGCCCACCAGCCGGGCCAGGGACAGATAGGCCAGCGTTGCGGCGGCGGCAAGCAGCAACAGCATCAACACCCGCGCGGCGTAGATTGCCGCTCCGAAGTTATCCCCAAAGGGCAGAATGGCCAGCTTGATTAGCGCATAGCCGCCTTTCGGAAAGCGGTTATATTCTAGTCTATAGGTGCGGTTTCCATCCGCATCCAATCCCAGGTACTTGAATCCCAGGAAGTAGTGCCTGGGAGAAAAGTTTTCAGCAAGCGTCAGGCTCTGCGACGAGTTCCAATCATGGTTGCCACTACGGTAAAAACTCCCCCGGTCGTTGCCAAACAGAAACACCGTAGCCAATGCCAGCAGCAGCAGGACGAGCGGCAGCGCCCTCGGCTGCGTAAAAAACGCCAGCCGGCCACGCACCCGCCCCACCGCCGAGGCAGCGTACTGCCGTAAATAGTTCTCGCTGCCAGTCATAGCGGGATAAGCATACCATACCCCCGGCCATTCCGAGGGGGATTATAACAACGGTATTCGCCCGCTCAGAACTGCCCGTCGTAAAGCGCGCGGTCGTACAGAAAAACCCGCCGGTTCTCCGGCGTCAGCAGCGCCGGGCCGGGTTCGCGCTGCCGGTCAACGACAAAGTTGGCCCGGTGCTTGTCCTCGTATATGACCGTGCTGCCGGCGAGGAAATACAGCAGCGCCCACGGCGCGCCGCCAAACTCGTCAGGCTGGCCCTGCCACCCCCTGGCTTCCGTAGGAATATAAACAACGCCCGCGCCCACCATAGCGCGAATAACCTTAAAGTCCTGCATCATCTCGGCCTCCGCTGCGGCCTCGCTTTCGCCATGTCCGATGCGGGACATCGCAACATTGGACAAAACAAACAGCAGCAGCCCGGCTACCGCCACGGCAACAATGACTCGTTGACTCAACAGTTTGCGCAAGTACAACATAATCAAAGCGAAAAGTACTAACGGAACACCGACGTAAAATATAGTTTCCCAATCATGGACGAAAACGGAATGGCGCAGCGGCAAAGCCCAGCAAAAGCCCGCAACGGAAAGGGTTACCAGCAGCATTTTGTGCTTGATTGGGGCGAAGGCCAGCCCGATACCGTAAGCGGCTAACGCCAATACTCCGGTAAAAACGCCCAGGTAGCCGCGCGCTTTGACCAGCCCGAAACTATCGTCAATGGCGATGGAGCTCAGCAAGAACGGATACAGCATTGTTCCGATGCGGTAGGACTGGCTTTCCAGAAAGTTCCCCCATGCCAGACGCTCGGCGTAATCAGCGTTAAACGCCGCATCCGCTCCCAGCCGCTTAGTCGCTGACTCGACTGATGGCAGTTGGTCTAGCGGCACTCCCCCGTCCAGCGCAAAGTACTCGCCGGCCAGGTTGAAAGCCAATATCGCAACCCCAAAGCACAGCGTAACCACGCCCAGCGTCACATAACGACTGGACAGCAGCGCCTCCCCGCAACGCTTGAGTTGCGCCGTCAAACCCGCTGCAATGCCGGCGCGTGCCTTGAACAGTTCAATGGCCAGGCCAAAAATAATAAAGGGTAGCAAGAACGCATAGACGTGCCAGCCCAGCAGCAGCGCCAGGCACGCCTTGACCAGCAGCTGCCGGAACCGCCCCTCCTGCACGAAGACGACCATACCGTGAAAGGCCAGCATCACGGCAAAAAGGTCTGGCGATGCTTCGTTACTAATCGCGTCCGCAGTGTATAAGAAGTAATACGACGAGAACGCCAGCGCCGTCGCCGTCAACGCAATCCAACGATTGTCCAACAGCCGGGCCAATGACAGATAGGCCAAGACTGCTGCTGCTGCAAATAACAGCAGCATCAACATCCGGGCGGCGTAGATTTCTGCTGAGAAGTTATCTCCAAAGGGCAAAATGACCAGCTTGATTAAAACATAGGCGCCTTTCGGAAATCGGTTGTACAGTTCGGCATAGGTGCGGTTTCCATCCTCATCCAAAGCCTGGCGCATAAATCCCAGGAAGTAGTGCCGAGGAGACAAATTCTCCGCAAGCGTCAGGTTCTTTGACGACTCCCAGTCATTGTACCCGCTCCGGTAAAAATGCCCCCGGTCGTTGCCCAGCAGAAACACCGTGGACATCGCCAGCAGCAACAGGATAAGCGGCAGCGACGCCGGCCGCGTAAAAAACGCCAGCCGGTTACGCAAACGCCCCACCATCAGCGCAGCCTCCTGTTTTAGACCGTTCCTGTTGTGCGTCATACCCAACCCGGCAAAACCCCACTTTGGGAGCAGCCATTCTACCATCCCCCCTAGTCATTCCTGTTCCCGGTTTAGGGGACTGACGTTGCAAGCCGGACGGGGTTCTGTTCCGTCCGGCTTCCGTTGCGCGGCGCGGTTTGAGGGCTTTGCGGTCAGTCCTCGGGGATGACGATGGTTGCTACTCCCTCGGCGGCGGCGTATTGCTGGACTGCGTCCGGTATTGTGTCGCCGGCTACGGCGGGTCTGGCGTCGTTTCCGCTGGCCCGTGCGATGATTTGACTGCGGGACTGGGCGCGGGTTACGTCGCTCTGGTCAACGTTGATGGATGCCTCAATAACGGCGTAGCAGACGCTGCCATCGTCATTGTGTCCGATGATAACCAAGTCAACGCTTTCGGCCTGGCGCGCTTCCTCCGGCGTGATTGTGCCAGCATCGCAAGCTTGGTCCAGCAAGTCAGGCAGCGGGTTGTTGTTCGGGAGCGTGATGCTGTATATGAGCTGCGCGCCGCTGATGCCAAAGTACCTCTGGGAGTTGCGGCGCAGGCTGCGGGCAATGCGGCGTTCATAGTCGGTGCCGGACAGCCGGTTCAGCGTGCCCTGCATACGAACTTGCCCCTGCTTCAGCTCGTCAATATCGGCCCGCATCTCGGTTTGCCCATCTTTCAGCTCGACGATGTCGCCTTCCATCCGGGTTTGGCGCTCTTCCGTCCGGGTTTGCCGCTCTTCCATCCGGACTTGTCCGTCTTTCAGTTCGGCAATGTCGCCTTCCATCCGGGTTTGCCGTTCTTCCATCCGATCTAGGCGCCCTTCCATCCGGTCTTGGCGGTCTTCCGTCCGGTCTTGGCGGTCTGCCATGGCTTGTACCGTGGCGGTTAGTTCCTGGATGTTTTGGGCGATCTGGGCTACCGTTTGCGGTAGGTTGCGCACGGCTTCGTCCTGGAGGTGCCGGCGCATTTCCTCTTTGAGCTCCGGGTTTTGCGCCAGGGCGTCCAGGATGTCCTGGAAAGTTACGATTGGCGTGTTGGCGGCGGTCATTGTCGGGCGGGCCTCCGTTGGAACTGACTACAATTCTAGCAGATTCCGTCCGGCTCTATTTCTGCCTCCTCAGGAGGGCGCTGGCGTTGGCGCTGGCGGCGGCGGAGAACTATGGCGGCAGCGATTACAACGGCCATCAGCACGGCGGCGGCAATCAGGGCGACGTCAAGCCCGGAAAGGCCGCCCGGGTCTGGGGATTCCGGGCTGGGCGGCGGCGGCAGCGGCTGGGCCGGGCCGGGCGTGGGCAAGGCTCCGGACGGGGCCGCCGGCAGCGTCGTCGGCATCGGCGCCGGCGTTGCGGCCCTCGCTGCCGGGGCCGGCGTCGGCGTGGCCGTCGGGGCTATGGCGGCTGGCGCAGTGGTAGGCGGCGCGCTAACCGCCGGCGTCGGGGCCGCCGCCGCAGTAGGTGTCGGCATCAGCGTCGGCGATGGCGTCGGCGCCGGTGTCCCCGCCGGCACACGGGTCGGCATCGGCGTAGCCGTCGGCACAACCGTCGTCCCCGGCGTAGGCGCAACCGTCGGCGTTGCCGCCGGCGCCGGCGTTGCAGTCGGCGTCGGCGCATCCGCATCCTCAAAAGTGCCCCCGCCGTTCCCGCCATCCGAAACCACCGGCGGCGGCGGCTGCGATTGCCCGTAGCCGGCGGCAAACGCGGAGAACCCGCTCACGCCGGCGGCGCATATATGCGAGTCAAAGTCGCGGGAGCCGGCCATCGCCTCCCATACCCGGCCGTTGTAGCGCAGCACTTGCAGCGGCTTGCCCTCGGCCTCCGCAACGCTGCGCAGGGCGGTCTGGGCCGGCAGGCACACTTCTACGCCGCCGGCTTTTGCGCCGGACACGGTTATGTCCACCACCGTGCTGGCGGCGGCGGCGCCCAGGGCCAGGCGGGCCGCGTTCATCGGGATGCTGCCGGCCGTGTCGAAAAGCACGGAGAAGGGCGTTGGCAGCGGCGGGTTGGGGACGAATACTATTACGTTGGGCGGCGCGGCGGGGTTGTGCGACGTGGAAGTGAACAGCGTCCCCACCCGGTCAATGCGGCCGTCCACCCGCTGGTACGCGTCGGCGCTAACCGGGCGGTGCGTCAGGTTGGCCTCCAGACTGCCCGCGTCGCTGCGGATGGCGCCGCCGTTGCGTCGCATCGCGTTGGCGGCAATGCTTACGCCGTTGCCGTCCCGGTCGCTGCTGCCGATGGCGTAGGTGAAAACTACGGTGTTGCCGGACACGCTGACGTATCTCGCCACGTACTGCGCGCCGCCGTTGCCGGTCAGCATCAGTTGCGGGTTCCCCGTAACCGTCACCGTCTTGCTGAAATCCACCTCCACGATGATGGTTTCGCCCCGCCCGTAGGTGTTGCCAATCAGCGGCGCGGACTCAATGGTGATGCCCGCCACCGTGGGGGCAATCTGCAAGCTGCCGTTCACCTTGTGCGCCGCCTGCGCCGTGGCCAGGGCGTGGCTGCCCAGACCCAGCGTCGCCGCGCTCCCGTTGACGCCGCCTATCGCCCCGCCGTTCAGCGTCAGCGCGCTGGCGCCGATGGTGATGCCGTCGTTGTCCCGGTCGGCCAGCTGCACCTCGTACTCAAAGATTAGCGACGACCCGGCGATTTCCCGGTAGCCGGCCGCCTCGGTGCCGGCCCCGATGCCGATGGCCAGCTGCGGCGTGCCGGTGGCCGCCATACTGTGGCCAAAGTCAATGGACACCAGGATGGTTTCGCCCGCCCCGTAGGTATCGCCGGATGCCGGGGTGGACAGGATGCTGACCCCCCGCACCGTCGGCGCGGCAACAACGCTGCCGTCCACCTTGTGGCTGCCGGCGTTGGCGATGGCGTTGCTCCCCAGACTCAACGCCGCATCCAGGCTGGAAGCATCCCTGATGCTGCCGCCGTTCCGCGACAGCGCGTTGGCGGCGATGCTGATGCCGTCGCTATCGGTATCGGACGCCTGCACCGTGTAGCCAAAGGTCAGCGTTGCGGTGTTGCCGGCGGTTCCGGTCAGCGCCGCCGTCCGGACGTCGGCAGCCGAACCGATGATGATGTTCAGCTGCGGATTGCCGGTGACGGTTATCGGCTTGCTGAAAGTTACCTGCGCCTTGATGTATTCGCCCTGCCCGTAGGTATCGCCGGATTGCGGGCTGGACAGGATGCTGACGGCGCTGACTACCGGCGCGGTGTAGGGGCTGCCGTCCACCTTGTGGCTGGCGGCGTTGGCGATGGCGTTACTGCCCAGCCCCAGCGCGGCGGCCAGCCCGGGGGCGTCCGCTATCTTGCCGCCGTTCAGCGTCAGCGCGTTGGCGGCGATGCTGATGCCGTCGGCGTCGGTATCGCCGGCCCTTACGGTGTAGGCGAACCGCAGCGTGCTGGCCGTGCTGCTGATGGCGTCGTAATTCGCCGTAAAGACGCCGCTGCCCCCGGTTATCGCCAGCTGCGGTACTCCGGTAACCGTAACGTTCTCGCTGAACTGCACCGACACCGCAATGGTTGCGCCCGTCCGATAGACGCCGGCCGGCGGCCCCGCCGGGGTGGAGGTTATGCTCACCCCGCTCACCTCCGCCCGCCGCGTTACGGTGACGGTTACCGTGTCGGTTGCCGTATAGCCGGCGGTATCGGTAACGGTGACGCGGAACTCCAAAGCAATGTCGCTGCCGCCGGCGGCGATGGCCGGGGCCGTAAAGGTAGGCTGTGCGGCGGTGACGCTGCTCAAAGTGACGGGATTATTGGCCAGAGTACCGCCGGTTTGCGCCCAAAGGTAGGTCAGGCTTTGGCCCGTGCTGCCGCTGGCGTCCAGGGTGATGCCGGGCGTGCCGGCCGCAACTACGTCGTCGTCGCCGGCGTTGGCGGTGGGACGGCTGGCGTCGGAACGCCCGTCCACCTGGTGGCTGCCGGCGTTGGTTATGGCCGAGCTGCCCAGCCCCAGCGCGGCGTCCAGCGTTGCGGCGTCCTTGATGGCGCCGCCGTTCAGGGACAGGGCGTTGGCGGCGATGCTGATGCCGTCGGCGTCGGTGTCGCTGGCGGTTACGGTGTAGGTGAACCGCAGCGTGTCGGCGCTGCTGCCGGCAGTGGCGTAACTTGCCATGAACGTGCCGCTGCCGCCGGTTATCGCCAGCTGCGGGTTTCCGGTAACCGTCACGTTCTCACTGAACTGCACCGCTGCCGCAATGGTTTCGCCCACCCGGTAGATGCCCGCCGGCGGCCCCGTCGGGGTGGAGGTTATGCTCACCCCGCTCACCGTCGCCCGCCGCGTTACGGTGATGGCTACCGTGTCGGCGCCGGTGTTGCCGTCCGGGTCCGTAACGGTTACCGTGAACTCCAGAATGACGTCGCGGCCGGTAATCGACGGGGCGGTAAAGGTGGGCCGGACGGCGGCGGCGTTGCTCAAAGTAACGCGGTGGGTGGACAGCGTAGCCCCGGTTTGCGCCCAGGCGTAGGTTAGCCTGCTGCCTTGCGGGTCGCTGCTGCTGCTGGCGTCCAGGGTTACGGTGGCGCCGGCGGCGGCCACGTCGTCATCCCCGGCGTTGGCGGTAGGCGCGCGGGTCAGGCCGCCGTCCACCTTGTGGGATGCTTGCGCGGTGGTGAGGGCGTGGCTGCCCAAGCCCAGCCGCGCGTCCAGCCCGTCGGCCGCGCTCCGGATGGCGCCGCCGTTCAGCGACAGGGCGTTGGCGGCGATGGTTATGCCGTCGGCATCGGTATCGCTGGCGGCGGCGGTGTAGCTGAACCGCAGCGTGTTGCCGCCGCTGCCGGATGCGTAGCCCGCCTGACGGGTTACGCTCCCGATGCGGATGGCCAGCTGCGGCGTTCCGGTAACCGTTACGTTCTCGTTGAACCGCACCGCCGCCGTTATCGTTTCGCCGCCCCCGTAGGTGCCGCCCGGCGCGGTGGAGACAATCGTAACCCGGTTGACCACCGGCGGATTTTGAACCGTCACTTGCGCCGTCGCGGTATCGGTAAGGCCGTCGGGGTCGGTTACCGTCAGCTGAAAGTGCAGTGTGAGCGTGCCCGAGCCGGGGGACGGGGCGGTAAAGGTGGGGCTGGCGGCGGTGCTGCTGCTCAAAGACACCGCCTCGGTGACGGCGTTGGCGCCGGTTTGCGTCCAGGCGTAGCTCAGCGTTTGGCCGGCCGGGTCGCTGCTGCCGCTGCCGTCCAGAGATGCGGCGGCCCCGGCGGCCACCACCCGGTTGGACGCAACGGCCGTCGGCGTGCCAATGTCCAGATGGAACGTGTACGCCATCGCCCGCCCGTCGGCCGAGGTGACGGTCAGCATCAGCGTATCCCGCCCGCTGGCGGCGGTTATCTGATGGCCGTCCGTGCCCGTATCGGCGTCCGCCGAGGTGAACGTTACCGTTGCCCCCACCACCGCCGTTGCCGTAACCGTGTGCGTACCGGCGTCGGCGGCGCTGAGCTCAACCTGATACGGCCCGCCGCTGCTCGCGTCAAAGGCCGGCGTCCAGACGGCGGTTAGCGCCGGGGCAAAAGTAGGCCGGGCCGCCAGCCGGTTGCCGGTGGCCAGGGTGGGCTGGAGGGCCTGCTGCGCGGCGATGCTGTGACCGCCCTGCTTCAGGACGGGATATTGCAGATTAGTGCCAAAGTTCCAGGGGTCATCGGCGCCGGTTACGCCGTCAACGTCAACGTTCCAGTTGGCGTAGATGCCGGTAGTTCCGTAGGCAGTAGGCCCGCGCAGTTCGTAAGGCGGTTTGCCCTCCGGCGCAGTAGTATCCGCATCATCCGCAACCCCGCTGGTGATGCTGTCCCAATAGCTGTCGGTTATCACGCTGTGGTTGCCGGTGCCGCCCGTATTGCTGCCAATCAGTCCCTGCGCGGCTTCGCCCCCGGCAACCGTTCCGGTGGCATAGTTGGCGGTTACGTTCGCAAAGGTTGTTGCGCCAATTAGCCCGCCGACCCAGATTCCAGTTTGGAGGGTGCCGACCCGGTTGGCGCTTACGTCCCCCGTCGCGTATGCGGCCGCCAGCGTGGTTCGGGTGCCGGAGCTGAAAAACGCGCCCACCAGCCCGCCGACGGACTGTCTGCGCCCCAGCGCGGTTGAGTTTGTGGTTACGTCCACCGCCGCATAGCTGTTGACGATGTTGCCGCCGGCGCTGCCCACCAGTCCTCCAACGTGGCTGTCCACATTTCCGCCGGTCGTAGTCGTAATCTCGCCCGTAGCCGAACTGCCCCGCACCGTGCCAGCGAACCGGCCCACCAGCGGGCCGGCGTACAGATAAGGCAGCGTTGCCGTGCTGGTGTAACTGGCCGCTACATCTACGCCCGTTAGCGCCACGCCCTCAATAAGACCGCCGTTCACCTCGCCAAACAGCCCTACCCGGTCAATGCCGGTGGAGTCAATCATCAGGTTGGCGATGGCGTTGGCGTAGCCGTTGCCCCGGAAAGTTGCCGTGAACGGAGCCGCCTCCGTGCCAATCGGCGTCCACCCCGCCCCCCCGTTGTAGTAGTCGTCATCCGTCCGGTCGCCGGCCTCCCCCGTGTCAAAGTCCAGCGGGCCGCGCAGTTCGTAGCCGGTGCAGCCGCTGGACGGGCAGCCCATCCCGGCGGCGGCCCGCGCAAAGGCGGCCTGATAAGCGGCCGTGTTGCCGGCGGCCGGCGTGCCATCCCCGTTCAAGTCGTAGCGGATGGCGTTCAGCTGCGCCAGCGTCCATACGTCAATCAGCCCGTCCTCGTCATCGTCAAAGTCCACCCCGGCGGCGGCGATGATTACCGTGTAGGTGGTGGCGCTCCCATCCGATGCCGTCACCTTGACGGTGATGGTGTTGATGCCGGTTCCGATGACCACCTGATGGCCCGGCCGGTTCTCGTCAGCGTCGGCGGTTACGCTGTTCCCCCCGGCGTCGGTTGCGGTGATAACGACGGTAGCCGGCTCTACGCCGGCGGCAATGGCGGTCGTCGTGGCGGTTACGGTTACCGCGCCGACGGTTTCCGCGGCCAGCCTTGCGGTGTAGGCGGTAGCGGACGGCGTAAAGTTCGGCGCCAGCGCGGCCGGCGTTACCGACAGCGCCGCCAGCGTACTGACATCCGAAAGGACGGGCTGCCCGGCCCGCTGTGCGGAGACGCTGTGCCAGCCCCGTTTCAGCACCGGATACTGCTTATCCGTGCCAAAGTCCCAGGGGTCATCCTCCCCGGCCTCCCCGTCAACGTCCACGTTCCAGCCGAAGTAAATGTCGGTGCCGCTGGCGGTTCCGTAGGCCGTCGGCGTCCGCAGCGCGGCGGGCGTCTTGCCCTCCGGCGCCGCATCATCGGCATCATCGGCGGCCCCGCTGCGGATGCTGTCCCAATAGCTGTCGGTTATGACGCCCCCGGCGGCGATGCTGCCAATCAGCCCCCGCGTCGCGGCGGTGGAACCCGTAACCCGCCCGGTGGCGTAGCTGGCCGTTACGCCGGCCTGCAAGACCCGCCCCACCAGCCCGCCCACCTGCGCGTTGGCCCGGCTGGCCGCCACCGCACCCGTCGCATAGGCGGCGGTTACCGCGGCCGGATTGCTCGCCGTCCCGTTCAGCAAGCCCACCAGTCCGCCGGCCCGGTCCGGCGTGAGGCGGGTCGAGGTTGAGTTCACGGTTACGGCAACGGCGGCGTAGGCGTTGGCAAGTACCCCGTTCTCCAGGCTGCCCACCAGCCCGCCCGCGTAGCTAATCGCCGTGCCGCTGCCGTTCACCGTAATCGCCCCAGTCGCCGAACTCCCCCGCAGCGTGCCGCTGAGATAACCCGCCAGCGCCCCCACGTCGTGGAACGGCTGCGAACCCCCGGCGTAGCCCGTCGTTATGCTCACCCCGGACAGCCCCAGCCCCGCAATAACCCCGCCGTCCACCATCCCGAACAGCCCCACCCGGTCCAGCCCGTCCGAGTTGATGAACAGGTCATAGATGATGTTCCCCCGGCCCCGGAAAGTTGCCGTGTACGGCGCCGCCGTCGTCCCGATGGGCGTCCAGCCCGCCCCGCCGTTGTAATAACGGTCGTCGCTGCGGATGCCGGCATCCCCCGTATCAAAGAACAGATGCGACCGCAGCTCGTACCCCGTGCAAGTCGGCGCGTCCGCAGTGTTGGCGTCGTCGTCGTGGTCCGTCAGCCGGCACCCCATCCCGGCCTCCGCCCGCGGGAAAGCGGCGGCGTAAGCGGACGCATCGCCCGCCGACACCGCCCCATCGCCATTCAAGTCGTAGCGAATCGCGTCCAGCTGCGCCAGCGTCCGCACCTCAATCAGCCCGTCCTCGTCATCATCATAGTCAACGACCCCGGCGGTAACCGTTACCGTGTAGCTGTTGGCCGTGCCGTCCTGGGCCGTAACCGTAATCGTAATGACCGTATCGCCGGCCGACGACAGCGCCACCTGGTAGCCCGGAGTATGCGCGTCCGCATCCGCAGTAACCGCCGCCCCGACGGGCCCCTGCGCGCTGACGGCGGCCGACGCGTTGGCGCTGCCCAGCGTGTACGCCAGCAGCACGGCGGTTGCCGTTGAATCCGCCGGCACCACCGCCGCATAGGTAGTAGTAGCCGCCGTAAATGCTGGCGACAGCGTCGCCGGCCAAACCGACAGCGCCGTCAGCGTGGCATCGGTAGCTACCTCCGGCAGCAACGCCCGCTGCGCCGCAACGTCGTGCCCCCCAAACTGCAACACCGGATACTCCAGATTAGTCCCAAAGTCCCAGGGATCATCGCCGCCGGTTTCCCCGTCAACGTCCACGTCCCAGCCGGCGTAGATGCTCGGCGGCGTGCTGGTAGCCGTGCCGTAAGCCGTCGGCGTCCGCAGTTCGTAAGTCGGCTTGCCCTCCGGCGCAGTAGCATCCCCATCATCCGCAACGCCGGTGGTGCTGGTATCCCAATAGCTGTCGGTTATGGTGGCGGTAGTGCCAAGCCGGTTCAGCAGACCCTGCGTCCTGGCGGTGGTGGGCCCGGTGACCGTTCCGGTGGCATATCCGGCGGTAACGCTCGCTTGAAAGGCCACGCCGATTAGCCCGCCGACGAATGTGCCGCCCCGGTTGGCCGCTACGTCCCCCGTTGCATAAACGGCGGTCATTGCGCTCCGCGTGCTGGCCGTGCCCGCCAGCGACGCCGCCAGCCCGCCCGCGGAATCACTGTCCCCTATGTTACTCGACGCCGGGGTGGTCGAGTTCACCGTTACGTCAACCGCCGCGTAGCTCCCGACGATGCTGCTGCTGCTGGTCACGGTACCCACCAGCCCACCCACCCGGCTGATTACCGTACCGCCGGCCGTAGTCGTAATCGCGCCCGCCGCCGAACTCCCCCGCACTGTACTCCTGGCGACATAGCTGGACAGCGCGCCGGCCCTCAGATACGTCTGCGTGCTGGTGCTGGTGCGGCTGGCCCCGATGTCCACGCCGGTTAGATGCACCCCCTCAATAACCCCGTCGGACAGCGCCCCGAACAGCCCCGCCTCGCCCCAGCCAGTGGGGTTAATATCCAGATTGGCGATGGCGTTGCCGTAGCCGTTGCCCCGGAAAGTAGCCGTGTACTCGGCGCCAACAGTACCAATCGGCGTCCACCCCGCCCCGTCGTTGTAATAAGCGTCATCCGTCCGGTCGCCCGCCTCCCCCGTGTCAAAGTCCAGCCCGTTCACCAGCTCATACCCCGTGCAGGTGTAAGACGGGCAGCCCATTCCGACGATGGCCCGGGGGTAGCCGACGGCGTAGGCCGCCTCGTCAGCGTCGGCTACTCTCCCATCCCCGTTCAAGTCGTAGCGAATAGCGTCCAGCTGCGCCAGCGTAGCAACGTCAATCAGCCCATCCCCATCGCCATCGTAAGCCGTAACGTTCTGGAGGGCGTGCTGCGCCGCGATGCTGTGCCCGCCCCGCTTCAGCACCGGGTACTGCTCAGCCGTGCCAAAGTCCCACGGGTCATCAACCCCAGCCACCCCGTCAACGTCCACGTTCCAATTGACGTAAATATCGGTAGTCGTGCTGGTGCCATAATCCGTCGGCGCCCGCAGCTCGTCAATACTCTTGCCCTCCGGCGCCACCGCCGGGTCATCCGCATCATCCGCAACCCCGCTGGCAGTCGTATCCCAATAGCTGTCGGCTACGGTGGGATTCGTGCCGGCGGTATGGCCCGTCAGCCCGCGCGTGGCGGCGGTGGAACCCGTAACCGTTCCGGTAGCATAGCTGGCGGTTACGTCCGACGTGCTAATTTCCCCGACCAGCCCGCCAACCCGCGCGCCGGCACGATTGATCGCTACATCCCCCAGCGCGTATGAGGCGGTTATTGTGCTCCGAGCCGGGCTGCCTTGCACTATCCCAACCAGGCCGCCAGCGCGATCCACTAGCGTAGCAGTCGCCGTTGAGCTCACCGTTACGTCAACCGCCGCGTAGTTGTTGGCAATGACGCTGCCGTCGAACGCAATACCCACCAGGCCCCCGACGCGACTCACCACCTGGCCACCGGCCGTAGTCCTAATTTCGCCCACCGCCGAACTGCCCCGCACCGTGCCGCTGATATAGCCCACCAGCGCGCCCACGTCGTGATAAGGGAACACCCGGTTATCGGTGTAACTGGCCGTGATGTCCACCCCGGTTAGATGCACCCCCTCAATCAGCCCGCTAACATTATCGTGTAATGCCCGGCCAAACAGTCCCACCCAGGCCAGCCCCGTCGAGTTGATGTACAAGTTGGCGATGGTATGCCCGTTGCCCTGGAAATCGCCGATGTATGCACTGTGCTGGGTATGGGCAATCGGCGTCCACCCCGCCCCGTCGTTGTAATAAGCGTCATCCGTCCGGTCGCCCGCCTCCCCCGTGTCAAAGTCCAGCGAGTTCAGCAGCTCGTAGCCCGTGCAGCCGCCCGACGGGCAGCCCATCCCGGCGACGGGGTTGGGGAACGCCGCCAGGTAGTTCGCCAAATCGCCGGCCGACGCCCGCCCGTCGCCGTCCAAATCGTAGCGGATGGCGTCCAGCTGGGCCAGCGTGCGCACGTCAATCAGCCCGTTGTCATTGCCGTCGTAATCGTTCTCCGTTGCGGACACGGCGATGGTTACGGTGTAGCGGCGCACGGCCCCGTCCGGGGTGCTTACGGCGATGGTGATGACGGTGCGCGCCGGCACGCTAACCTGGTAGCCCGGCGCAACCGCATCAGCGTCAGCAGTAACGGCGGCCCCGCCGGCGGCAACGGCAACCACGGCTGCCGTCGAGCTGGCCGCGTCGTTCTGCGTGTAGGCCAGCGTTACGGCGGCCGCCGCCGACCCCACGGGCAGGGCGGCAGTGTAGTCAGTCCGGCCGGCGGCAAAAGACGGCGACAGCACGGCCGGCGCCACCGACAGCGCCGACAGCGTGTTGTCCGATGCAATCACCGGCTGCCGGCCAAACTGCGCCGCCGTATCATGCCCGCCGTACTTCAAGACGGGATATTGCAGGTTAGTGCCAAAGTTCCAGGGGTCATCCGGGCCCGTCACCCCGTCAACGTCCACGTTCCAGCCGGCGTAAATATCGGTAGTAGTGCTGGCGCCGTAAGTGGTAGGCGTGCGCAGCTCGTAAGTCGTCTTGCCGGCCGATGCCGGGGCGGTGCGCGAAGTAGATTGCCCGGTGCGGATGGTGTCCCAATAGCTGTCGGTTACCACCTCGGAGCCGGTTACCGACCCCAGCGCCGTCAGCCCGCCGGTGACCGCGGTGACAGCCGCCCCCTCCTGCCGCTCTACCGAACCCATGGCGTAGCTGGCGGTAATCGTGCCCGTATTCCAGCCGGCCAGCCCGCCAGCGGCGCCATTATTTCGGGACGGCAGCGTCAGCGACGAGCTGTTCACCCGCACGTCGGTATAGCTGGCGGTAATCGTGCCGTTATTGACGCCCACCAGCCCGCCCAGCCAGTTCCAACCCTCAATCTCGCCGCCCTGCACGTAGGATGCGACGATGCTCCCGCCGGCGCCCAGCCGGCCGGCGATGGCCCCAACGGTGGAAACGGCTTTGACCTCCGGATTGACCAGCGCAACCTGCTCAACGCGCCCCGTAACGTAGCCAAACAGCCCGGCGTAAGCCCCGTTGCCGTTGGCGTCCCCGGTCAGCAGCACGTCAATGTGCAGGTTGGCGATGGCGTGCCCGTTGCCGTTGAAAACGCCCGAGTACCGCACGGCCGGCGCGTTATAGTAAGAATCAGTGCCGCCGGCGATGGGCCGCCAGCCCTCGCCGCCCCGATAATACTCATCATCCGTCCGGTCGCCGGCCTCCCCCGTGTCAAAGTCCAGCCCGTTCACCAGCTCGTAGCCCGTGCAGGTATAAGACGGGCAGCCCATTCCGGGAATAGCATCCGGATAGCCGGCGGCGTAGGCCCCAATGTCCGCAATCCGGTCCGCCCGCCCGTCGCCGTTCAAGTCGTAGCGGATGGCGTCCAGCTGCGCCAGCGACGTAACGTCAATCAGCCCGTCGCCGTCGCCATCATAGGCGGTAGTGCGCCGCAGCAAGGCCCGCTGCGCGGCGATGCTGTGCCCGCCGGTTTGCAGCACCGGATACTGCTGGTCCGTGCCAAAGTCCCAGGGATCATCGGCCCCCCTTGCCCCGTCAACGTCCACGTTCCAATTGACGTAAATGTCGGTAGTCGTGCTGGTGCCGTAGCCGGTGGGCCCTTGCAGCACGGCCGGCGTCTTGCCCTCCGGCGCCGTCGTATCGCCATCATCCGCGGCCCCGCTGGCGATGCTGTCCCAATAGCTGTCGCTAATCCGGGCTCTGGTCTGGATGGCGCCAATCAGCGGCTGCGCGGCGCCGTTGGCATCCGCCGCCCGCCCGGTGGCGTAGCTGGCCGACACCCGCCCATTGTGGATGCTGCCCACCAGCCCGCCGGCGTAGGCCAGCCCCCGGCTCACCTTGACCGCACCCGTAGCGTAGCCGGCCGTGAGCGTTGGCCGAGTAGCCTGCACGCCGCCCATCAGCCCAATCAGGCCCCCGGCCCGGTCCGGAAACGTAATCGTCCCGGTCGAGTTCACGGTCACGTCAACGGCGGCGTAGCTGTTGGCCACGTGGCCGTCCAGGAACACCGTGCCCACCAGCCCGCCGGCGGTGCTGACCAGTTGGCTCCCGCTGGCATGGGTCGTAATCACCCCCGTCGCCGAACTGGCCCGCACCGTGCCCCCGCCGGCGATGCGCCCCGTCACCGCCCCCACGTCCAGAAACGTCACCGTAACGCTGTTGGCGTGGGTGGCCGTTATGTCCACGCCCACCAGCCCCAACCCCTCAATAACCCCGCCGTCCAGCACGCCAAACAGCCCCACCCATCCCACGCCGTTCGAGTTGATGTACAGGTCAGCGATGCGGTACCCGTTGCCCCGGAAAGTTGCCGTGTACGGCGCCGCCCGCGTCCCGATGGGCGTCCAGCCCGCCCCGCCGTTGTAATACTGGTCGTCGCTCCGGATGCCGGCATCCCCGGTATTAAAGAGCAAACTCCCCCGCAGCTCGTACCCCGTGCAAGTCGGCGGCCCCCGCATCCCGTGGTTGTCAATCTCCCGCCGGCACCCCATCCCGGACGCCGCCCGCGGAAATGCGGCGGCGTAAGCGGCGTTGTTGGCCGAGCTGTCCACCGCCCCATCGCCATTCAAGTCGTAGCGAATCGCATCCAGCTGCGCCAGCGTCCGCACGTCAATCAGCCCGTCCTCGTCATCATCATAATCGGCGGCCCCGGCCATCACGGTCACCGTGTAACTGCCCGCCGACCCATCCTGCGCCGTAACCGCAATCGTAATGACCGTATCGCCGGCCGCTGACAGCGCCACCTGATAGCCCGGAGTATGCGCGTCCGCATCCGCCGTAACCGCCGCCCCGACGGGCCCCTGCGCGCTGACGGCGGCGGACGCGTTGGCATCCCCCAGCGTGTAAGCCAGCAGCACGGCGGTTGCCGATGACTCCGCCGGCACCATTGCCGCATAGGTAGTAGTAGCCGCCGTAAAAGATGGCGACAGCACGGCCGGCCCCACCGACAGCGCCAGCAGGCTGGTATCGGTAGATACCTCCGGCAGCAACGCCCGCTGCGCCGCAACGTCATGCCCCCCAAACTGCAACACGGGATACTCCAGATTAGTCCCAAAGTCCCACGGGTCATCGCCCCCGGTTTCCCCGTCAACGTCCACGTCCCAGCCGGCGTAAATGCTCGGCGGCGTGCTGGTGGCAACCCCATAGGCCGTCGGCGTCCGCAGTTCGTAAGTCGGCTTGCCCTCCGGCGCAGCAGTATCCCCATCATCCGCAACGCCGGTGGTGCTGGTATCCCAATAGCTGGCGGTTACGGCGGTGTTGGTGCCGGTGCCGCCAATCAGACCGCGCGTGGCCCCGCCGGCACCCGTTACCGTTCCCAGCGCATAGCTGGCGCTTACGTCTGCGATGGCCATATTGCCGATTAGCCCGCCAACCCGCGCGCCGGCACGACTGGCCGTTACGTCCCCCAGCGCGTATGACGCCGTCATTGAGCTCCGCCCCAGGAACCCGTCCAGCAATCCGGCCAGCCCGCCCACTTGGTCCGCCAGCGTAGCCGTCGATGTTGACGTCACCGTTACGTCAACCGACGCATAGTTGTTGGCAAAGACGCTGCCCCCTACCGCGCTGCCCACCATCCCCCCGACCAGGCTCACCGCCATACCCCCGGCATTAGTCCTAATCTGCCCCGTAACCGAACTCCCCCGCACCGTGCCGTAGGCCGAGCCCGCCAGACCCCCCACGTCGTGAATAATCAGCGTGCCGCTGCTGTAATTAGTCGTGATGTCAACGCCGGTTAGATGCACCCCCTCAATAGGCCCGTCAATCATCCCTCCAAACAATCCCACCCCCAGGACGTTGCTGGAATTGATGTACAGGTTGGCGATGGCATAACCGTTGCCCCGGAAATCCCCGATGTAGGCGCCCGTCAAGCCGGATTCACCAATCGGCGTCCACCCCGCCCCGTCGTTGTAATAAGCGTCATCCGTCCGGACACCGGCCTCCCCCGTGTCAAAGTCCAGCCCGTTCACCAGCTCATAGCCCGTGCAGGTATAAGACGGGCAGCCCATGCCGGGCAACGCGCGGGGATAGGCGGCGGCGTACTTGGCCCAGTCCGCGTCGCTCACCGAACCCTGCTTGCCATCGCCGTTCAAGTCATAGCGAATAGCATCCAGCTGCGCCAGCGTAGCAACGTCAATCAGCCCGTCCCCATCGCCATCGTAGGCGATAATGTTCTGGAGGGCGTGCTGCGCCGCAATGCTATGCCCCCCCTGCTGCAAGACCGGGTACTGCTCAGCCGTGCCAAAGTCCCACGGATCATCAACCCCAGCCACCCCGTCAACGTCCACGTCCCAATTGACGTAAATATCGGTAGTCGTGCTGGTGCCGTAGGCGGTAGGCGTCCGCAGCTCATCAACCGTCTTGCCCTCCGGCGCAACCGCCGGGTCATCCGCATCATCCGCAACCCCGCTGGCAGTCGTATCCCAATAGCTGTCGGTTATGATGGGAGTATTAGTGCCGGTGATATGGCCCGTCAGCCCCCGCGTGGCGGCGGTGGAACCCGTTGCCGTTCCGGTGGCGTAGCTGGCGCTAACGTCCGCCGACGCAATTTCCCCGACCAGCCCGCCCACCCGCGCGCCGGCACGATTGATCGCTACATCCCCCAGCGCGTATGAGGCGGTTATTGTGCTCCGAGCCGGGCTGCCTTGCACTATCCCAACCAGGCCGCCAGCGCGATCCACTAGCGTAGCAGTCGCCGTTGAGCTCACCGTTACGTCAACCGCCGCGTAGTTGTTGGCGATGACGCTGCCGTCGAACGCAATACCCACCAGCCCCCCGACGCGACTCACCACCAGGCCCCCGGCCGTAGTCGTAATTTCGCCCACCGCCGAACTGCCCCGCACCGTGCCGCTGATATAGCCCACCAGCGCGCCCACGTCGTGATAAGGGAACACCCGGTTATCGGTGTAACTGGCCGTGATGTCCACCCCGGTTAGATGCACCCCCTCAATCAGCCCGCTAACATTATCGTGTAATGCCCGGCCAAACAGTCCCACCCAGGCCAGCCCCGTCGAGTTGATGTACAAGTTGGCGATGGTATGCCCGTTGCCCTGGAAATCGCCGATGTATGCACTGTGCTGGGTATGGGCAATCGGCGTCCACCCCGCCCCGTCGTTGTAATAAGCGTCATCCGTCCGGTCGCCCGCCTCCCCCGTGTCAAAGTCCAGCGCATTAACCAACTCGTACCCCGTGCAGGTATCAGACGGGCAGCCCATGCCGGGCACCGCCCGGGGGTAGGCGGCCGTGTAGGGCGCCCAGTCGCCGCTGTTCGGCCGGCCATCGCCGTCCAAATCGTAGCGGATGGCGTCCAGCTGGGCCAGCGTGCGCACGTCAATTAGCCCGTTATCATCCCGGTCGTAGTCAGCGGCGGCGGCGTGGGTAACCGTAACCGCGTACTCCCGCACCGCCCCATCCGGGGCCGTAACCGCGATGGTGATGACGGTACGGGCCGCGCTAACGGACACCTGGTAGCCGGCCGCGTCCTCATCCGCATCCGCCGTAACCGCATCGCCCCCGCCGGGAATAGCGCTGACGGTAGAGGTAGCCGCAGCGTCATTCAGAGTATATTCCAGCGTCACCACCGCAGCGCCCGCCTCGGCCGGCAGGATGGCCGCATAAGTAGTAGTAGCCGCCGAAAGCCCCGGCGACAGCACCGCCGGCGCCACCGACAGCGCCGCCAGCGTGTTGTCCGAGGGAATAGTCGGCTGGAGCAGAAACTGCGCCGACACGCTATGCCCGCCGTACTTCAGCACCGGGTATTGCTGGTTAGTGCCAAAGTCCCAGGGATCATCGCCCCCCGTTTCCCCGTCAACGTCCACGTCCCAACCGGCGTAAATGCTGGGCGGCGTGCTGGTAGCCGTGCCGTAAGCCGTAGGCGTCCGCAGCTCGTAAGTCGTCTTGCCCTCCGGCGCAGTAGCCGGGTCATCCGCATCATCCGCAACCCCGCTGGTAATGCTGTCCCAATAGCTGGCGGTTACGGTGGTGTTGGAACCGATGTCGCCAATCAGCCCCCTCGTGGCGGCGGTAGAACCCGTTACCGTTCCGGTGGCATAGCTGGCGGTTACCGTCCCGGCCCCCTCGCCGATTAGCCCGCCGACCAGCGACCCGGAACGGTTTGCCGCTACGTCACCCAGCGCATAAGCCGCCGTTACGAAACTCGGACGCGCGCTATTGCTGCTGAACGTACCCACCAGACCGCCGGCCGTATCCGGGTTTAGCGTCGGATTAGCGGTTGACGTTGAGCTCAACGTTACGTCAACCGCCGCGTAGCTGGCCTCAATCCGGCTCCCGCTCTGACCGCTGGCACCGCTGATGCTGCGCCCGGCCAGCCCACCGACGGAACTCACCGCATTGCCGCTGGCCGTGGCCGTAATCGTGCCCACCGCCGAACTGGCCCGCACCGTAACGCCCCGCATCACGCCAACCAGACTGCCCGCGTCATAAGCAGTCTGCCCGCTGCTGGTGTAACTGGCCGTGATGTCCACGCCGGTTAGATGCACCCCCTCAATTGTGCCGTTAACCGCCGCGCCGAACAGCCCCACCGCGCCAACGCCCGTAGCGTTGATATGCAGGTTGGCGATGGTCTGCCCGTTGCCCTGGAAAGCACCCGTGAACGCCGCCGCGGCCCCGCCAATCGGCGTCCATCCCGCCCCGTCGTTGTAATAAGCGTCATCCGTCCGGACGCCGGCCTCCCCCGTGTCAAAGTCCAGCCCTCTCCGCAGCTCGTATCCCGTGCACACCGGCGCCGGCGGCGTTGGCCCGGCGCCGTCCGGGTCAACCCGCCGGCACCCCATCCCAGCGGCCGCCAGAGGATACGCGGCCGTGTACTTGGCCCAGTCCAGCGCGCTCGCCGCGCCCCGCTTGCCGTCGCCGTTCCGGTCATAGCGAATCGCGTCCAGCTGCGCCAGCGTCCGCACGTCAATCAGCCCGTCATCGTCATCATCGTAGTCAACGGCGGCGGCGGAGTTAAAACGCACCGTGTAGCGGGCGCCCGCCCGGTTCTGCGCCGTAACGTGTACCGTGATGGTGTTGACGCCCCTCGTCAGGTTAACCTGGTGTCCCGGCACCCCGTCTTGCCCGTCGTCCGGGTGAATGGACACGCCGGTCACGCTCAATGCGGGAGACGCCGCCACCGTAACGTAGCTGCTGCCGGGGTTCGGCGACAGCGTGTAAGTCGTAACCCCGGCGTCAAAGGCCGGCGTCAGCGCCGACGTCGTATCCGTAATCACCAGGCTGCCCAGCCTCGTATCGCCCGCCAGCGGCGGCTGCAACGCCCGCTGCGCCGCAACGCTCATGCCGCCGTACTGCAAGACGGGATACTGCTGATTGGTGCCAAAGTCCCAGGGGTCATCCCCGCCCGTCGCCGCGTTATTGTCCCCGTCGGCGTTGTCCAGGTCCACGTCCCAGCCGACGTAAATGCGTTCCTCGACGGATGCGCCGCTGCGGTAGGCCACGGGCTGCTGCAACTCCCGCCGGGTGTAGCCCGTCCCCCCGGCGCCGGCCATCGCCCCGGCAATCTCGCTGTCGTAATACCCGTTAGTTATCACGGCGCTGCCCCCGCGATTGCCCAGCAGCGCGCCCACGCCCGAGCTGCCGCTCACCGCGCCGATGGCGTAGCTGGCGGTAATATCCCCCGTAACGCTGCCCGCAATGCCCCCCACGTTGCGGGTTCCGCTGACCGCCCCCAGCGCGTAAGCGGCGGTAACCGGCCCGCTGCTGGCCCCCACGATGCCGCCCACGCCCACCGTTCCGCTAACGTCGGCCTTGGCGTAGCTGCCGACGATACTGCCCGTCCCAAAGCCGGCCAGCCCCCCCGCGTTGCGCCCGCCCGACACCGTGCCGGTAACGCCCGATGCGCTGATGACGCCCCGGTTATCCCCCGCCAGCCCGCCCGTGTCGTCCATCGTCGAGGTAACGCTGACATCAGTCAGGATGACCCCCTCCAGCCGGCCGGACGCGCCCACCACGCCAAACAGCCCCGTATCGGCGGCGGCCCGGTTGATGTACAAATTGCTCAGCGGATGCTGATTACCCCGGAACACGGCGGCCCACGGCTGGGCCGCGCTGCCGATGGGCGTCCAGCCGGCGCCCCCGTTCCAGTAAGCATCGCCGGCGTTCGCCCCGCCGCTGCCGTCGCTGTCAAAGTCCAGGCTCAGCAACGTGCTGCTGGCGCTGGCGTTGGCCCCCAGCTCGTACCCCCGGCACACCCGCACCGGCGCGGTAGCAGCATCGCCGTCGTGGTCAGCCAGCGCACAGCCCATCGTAGCGGCGGCAATGGGGAATTGCCCGGCGTAAGCGGCGGCGTTGGCCGAACTGTCCGCCGCCCCGCTGCCGTCCAGGTCGTAACGCGTGACGTTCAGCCCGGCCAGACTGGTAATCTCGATGAGCCCGTCGTCGTCGCAGTCGTAGTCAATCCGTTGCGCGCTGGCCTGCGCGGACGCATCATGCCCCCCGATTTTCAGCGTCGGATAGCGGCCGGCGGTAAATTGCCACGCCGCGTCGCTGCTGCCGTCGCCGTTCACGTCCAGCTCGTCCCACGCCGCGTAGATGCCCGTATAGCCCGTCAGCGTAGTCAGCTCCGCGGTAGTCTTGCCCCGGCCGTAGGTCCGGGAGCCCTCGCTGCCGGTGTGACGGGTGTGCTGGCAGGAGGTTCTCAGGTCCCAGTAACTGTTGCGGACGTTGGACGGCTGATGCGGGCTTTGCGAATTAAGAGTGCTGTGGCCCGTCAGCCCGCCCGCCCTGCTGCTCCCCGTCACCGGGCCGGTGGCGTAGCTGTTATGGACGATGCCATTGCCGTTCTGGCCGACCAGCCCGCCGACCGCGTCGCCTCCGGTAACGGCGGCGTGGGAGTAGCTGGCCCGGATGCTCCCGTCGCTATGCCCCACCAGCCCACCCACATGGTCGGCCCCGCTAACGCTGCCGGTCACGTAGCTGGCGGATATTTCGCCGTAAATATTGAATCCTGCTGCGGAGACGGAGCCGGTATGTTCGCTGATCAGGACGCCGGCCAGCCCGCCGGTGTAAGCCGCATTCGTCTCCTGCACCAGCACGTTAACCAGGCCCACGTTGCGAATCCGGGCCGACGCGTCAAGCTTGCCCACGAACCCGAACAGGCCCACGGCGTCGGAAGTGCTGCGGGCCTCGTTGATGAACAGGTTGGAGATGGTGTGCCCGTTGCCCTCAAAGGTGGTAATGAAGGGATTAAGGCTCGAGTCAACGTCGCCGATGGGCGTCCAGCCGGCGCCCCCGTTGTACCAGGCGTCGCCGCTGTCCCCGGTAATCGTGCCGTCGGCGGCCCGGCTCCACGTGGCCCCGTCGTCGTCCGTGTCAAAGTCCAGGTCCGCCCGCAGCTCGTACCCCCGGCAGGTCGGCTGCTCCGCAGTAGTCGTATCGCCGTCGTGGTCCGCCAGCCGGCACCCCATCCCGGCCAGCGGGCTGGGAAACGCCCCGGCGTAAGTAGCCGCAAAGTCGTTGTCCCCGCTAAACGACAGCGCCGCCGTCCCGTCCCCGTCCAGGTCGTACCGCATCGCGTTCAGCTGCGCCAGATTGCGAACGTCAATCAGCCCGTCATCGTCGTCGTCGTAGTCAATCCCGCTGCTGCGGGTAACGTAAAGGCTGTAAGACTTGTTGCCGTCCCCCACCGCCCCGGTAACCTGGATGCGGATTAGCTTACGGGCGCCGATGGCCAGCGCGATGGGGTCGCTGGTCCGGTCGGCGCCAACGGGGTTCAAGTCCACCTGCACCCCCGCCCCCCGGTTGGTGCCCTCCGCGTAGATGGTTACGCTGCTCACCCTACGGGGCACGGCGGCGTCGTAAGTATCGGTATCCGGATTGAATACCGGCGTCAGCGGGTAAGTATTGCCGTCCGAACCGATAACCCGCAAATGCCGCAAAGTATTCCCCGCCCCCTGGCGAAACAGCGCAACGACGTACTCCTGCGCCGTAACGCCGTCCGCCGCCGTAACCACCGCCTTAATAGTATTGCCGCCCACGGCCACGTTCACCTGATGCCCCGGCGCCGTAGCGTCCGCGTCCACCGCCGGTTCGTAAGCAACGCCGGCGATGGCATCCGTAGAGGTAGCCGTAACCGTAACCTGCGTAACCCCGTTCTCCACCTCGGCCGTGTAAGCCGTCCGCGCGGCGCTGAAAGCCGGCGCCAGTACCACGGCGGCGGTAGTGCTGGCGTTAACGATGCTCAAACTGCTCAGCGTAGCATCGTCCGGCAAAGCGTCGCTGGCCGCGATGCTGAAACTGCGCCCCGCCCCATACCCAGCCCCGGCAATCGCGTTCGCCGCCGGCGCCGACAGCGTAACCGTAAAATACTCCGCGCTTTCAACATCCGAATCATCGGACACGGTGAACACGCAGCTGCCGGCGGTGTCGGTAGCCGCCCCGGACGCCGTAAAGCTGGCCGTCGCCGTCAGGCTGGCAAAGTCGGACGCATCGGTGCCGGCCCGCCCGCCGGCGGTGTTGGGCGCAATAGTACAAAGCACGTCCCCCGCCGCCGGCGGCGCCCGGTTGCCGCTAACCCCCACCGTCAGCGTCCGCGCCGCCGCATCGCCATCCTCGTCCAGCGCCGTGCCGGCCGCCGGGCTGCTGATGCTGTACGCCAGGCCGGCGGCCCGGGTAATCGTCAGCGTATATTCCGCCGTAGCCGGCGGTGTGCCCCCCGCCGCCGTAACCGTAATCGTGAACGTGTTAACCCCCGTCGCCAGGTCAACCTCAAACGTATCCGGCGTGCTGCCATCCGCATCAGACACGCTGTAACCCACCGCCGCCAAACTCCGCCGGGCCACCGCCGCCACCGTAACCCGGCTCGACGTAGCAACCACGCTGGCCGCGTAAGCCAGCGTATCCGGACTAAACGCCGGCGTCAGAGTAACGCCGCCATCGCCATCGGTAACCGCCAGGCCCGACAACGCCGCATCGGTCGGCAAGGCCGGCTGGAGCGCAAACTGCCCGGCGGTATCATGTCCCCCCTGCTTGAGTACCGGATACTGGCGGTTGGTGCCAAAATCCCAGGGGTCATCGTCCCCGCTCACGCCGTCAATATCCACGTCCCACTCGCGATAGATGCTGGGCGCGGTGCCGTAGGCCGTAGGTTCCATCAGAGCCCGGGTTGATTGGGCAATCCCCCCGCCGGGGCTGGCCGCCTGCCCGGTAGTTTCCACGTCAAAGTAAGCATCGGTAGCCGCCCCGGTCAGCGATTTCGCGCCGGCCAGCCCGCCCACGTCGGTAGCGCCCGTCACCGCCCCCATCGCGTAGCTCGCCGCAATCCCCCCCTGATTGTAGCCGGCCAGCCCGCCCACCTTGTCCGTTCCGCTGACCGTACTGCCGGCGTAAGCGGCGGCGATACTCCCGCCGGCCCCCAAAATGCCCACCAAACCGCCCACGTAGTTAACCCCGCTAACGCTGCCCCCGCCGTAAGAGTTGACGACGCTGCCGGCAACCGAGCCGGCCAGCCCGCCCACGTAATCGCCTCCGGACACCGCCCCGCTAACCGACGAGTCGGCGATGGCGCCAATCCCGGAACCCACCAGCCCACCCACGTAATTCCGCCCGGTTACGCTGGCGTTAACCAGCCGGACGCCCTCCAGCCGCGCCTCCTGCCGGATGCCTCCCAGCCAGCTGGGCCCGGCGCCCACCGCGGCAAACAGCCCCACGTAATCCCCGGCGGCCCCGCTGCGGTTAATAAACAGCCGGTTCACCGGGTTGGAGTTGCCCTTGAATGTCCCAATAAACGGCGTGCTGGTGCTGGCAATCGGCTCCCACCCCAGGCCGCCGTTCCAGTAACGGCCGCCGGAGTCGCTGGCGTCCACGTCGTCATCGCCGTCCGTGTCAAAGTTCAGCGCAACCACGCTGTCCGAATTCGCCCCCAGCTCGTAGCCCGTGCAAACCGGCGCCGGGTTAGTCGCCCCCACCAGCCGGCACCCCATCCCGGCAACAGCGATAGGATACCCGGCGGCGTAGCTGCTGCTGTTGGCCCCGTCGTCAACCGCCCCGCTGCCGTCCCGGTCGTAGCGCATGACGTCCAGCTGGGCCAAACGGGTAATCTCAATCAGACCGTCGTCGTCGCAGTCGTAGTCAATCCGCTGCGCGTCAGCCTGCGCCGACGCGTCATGCCCCCCGATTTTCAGCACGGGATAGCGGCCGGCGGTAAAGCTCCACGCGTCATCGTCGCTGCCGTCGTCGTTCACGTCCAGGTCGTCCCAGGCGGCGTAAATGCCGGAGTAGCCCGTCGGCGTAGTAAGCCCGGCCGTAGTCTGCCCCCGCCCGTAAATTAGATGGTCGCTGCTGTTGGCCCGTCGGGTGTGCTCGCAGGAGGTTTCCAGGTCCCAATAGCTGCTGCGGACGTTGGAATTGCCATGCGGCGTTACGAAATTAAGGCTGCTAAAACCCGCCAGCCCGCCCGGATTAGTGGCCGCCGCCACCGGCCCGGCAGCGTAGCTGTTGTAGATAATGCCGCCGCCAACCTGCCCCACCAGCCCGCCGGCCTGCGCCATTCCGCTAACCGCAGCGTGCGAGTAGCTGGCCCGGATGCTCCCCTCGTTCTGCCCCACCAGCCCGCCCACGTTGCCCGCGCCGCTAACGATGCCGGTAACGTAGCTGGTAGCGATTTCGCCGTAAGCGGTGAAAGCAGATTGGCCAAAGCCAATAGTCTGATTGCTGTTCAGATAACCGGCCAGCCCGCCGGTGTAAGTAGCCGTCCCTTTGACAAAAACGTCAACCAGCCCCAGGTTGCGAATCCGCGCGTTAGCATCCGACTTACCCACGTACCCAAACAGCCCCAGAGCCGTACTCTGACTGCGCCCCCCGTTGACGAACAGATTTGAGATGGTATGCCCATTCCCCTCAAAGGTAGCCACAAAGTCGGTCGTGCCGATGCCAGCGTCGGCGATGGGCGTCCAGCCGGCCCCGCCGTTGTAATAAGCATCGCCGCTGTCCCCGGAGACCGTGCCATCGGCCGCCAGCGTGTAGGTAGCCCCGTCGCCGTCCGTGTCAAAGTCCAGGTCAGCCCGCAGCTCGTACCCCCGGCAAACCGGCACGTCCGCAGTATCCGCATCGTCGTCATCGTCAACCCCCTGGCACCCCAAACCGGCCTCCGGATACCAAAAAGCCCGGTCATAAGCCGCCGCAAACCCGCTGTCCCCGGTGCCCGACAAAGCCGCCGTGCCATCCCCGTCCAGGTCATACCGGATCGCGTTCAGCTGCGCCAGAGTACGAACGTCAATCAGCCCGTCATCATCATCGTCATAGTCAAAGTTGGCCGCGCTGCGCGTAACGGTAACGGTATAAACGTTATTAACCAGCCCGCTCCCCGGCGGCGGCACCACCCCAACCGTAAAAGCATTGCTCCCCACACTAACGCTTTGAGCGCCAACAGTGCTGGACGGGCTAAGCGTGTCCGTGCCGGAACGAGAACGCTCAACCTCAATCCGCACCGTATCAACCGCGTTAGGCACGGTAACGGTATAAGCGTTAGTCCCCGGCTCAAAAGCCGGCGCGATGTCAAAGTACCGATAAGCCGCCGGGCCGGACGAATAGGCATTATCCCGCACCCGGATCGACGAAAGCGTATTAGCCGCCGCCTGCGCCCCCACCGGAGCCGCCCCGTCCCACACCCCCACACCAACCAGAACGGCCGCCGCAACCACCGCCAGCAGCAGCGCCCCAACCCACCACAACCGGCGCCGGCGGGCGTCACGGCGGGTGAACAGTCTGGTATGCGTCACAGCAGAGCGCATCAAATCAACAGGCCAGGCCGGGGATGCAATGACAACCGCAATAGCCGCCATTATAGACGGCAAACCACCCGTCGGGAATACTAACTATCGGGAAAAACGGCCCTGGAATGACCCATGCGCCCCCCTTTCACCCCGCCCGGATTACCCCATCCCCCCCGGCCGTCAGTAGCGCCGCAAACGGATACCCCCGTTCCCGCAGCGCCGCGCTCCCCCCCTCGTTGCGGTCCAGCACCGCCAGCGCCAGCCCCACCGTGCACCCGGCATCCTCCGCCGCCGCAATAGCGTGCAGCAGCGACCCCCCCGTAGTGCAGGTATCATCCACAATAGCAACGGTACTCCCCGCCGCCAGCGGCCCCTCGATGAGCTGCGACATCCCGTGCCCCTTAGCCTCTTTGCGCACGATAAACGCCGGCACCGGCGTACCCTCCTGCCACGACGCCGCGGCCACCGCGGCCACAATAGGATCGGCCCCCAGCGTTGGCCCGCCAATCGCCTCAACCCCGTATTCCCGCAAGATTGGCAGCAGCGTCCGCCCCAGCAGATACGCCCCCTCCGGGTCCAAACTCAGCAGCCGCCCGTCAAAGTAATAAGCGCTCTTGCGCCCCGACGTAAGGGTAAAGTCCCCATACCTGATAGCCCCCCGTTCCAGCGACCGCTCCAGCAGGCGTTCCACCATTTGTTCCGGCATTTTCCTACTCCAAACCCGTTCGGTAGAGTCCGTTGTCATCTATGTACCGCAGCACCCCATCCGGCACTTGGTAGCGCGCCGAGCCGCCCCGCGCAATCAGCCCCCGCAGCTCCGATGCGCTAAAGTTCACCGATGGCCCCGGCACCGGCAGCACAGCGCCGCCGGCCACCGCGTCCGGGTAGCGCCGCCCCATCAGCGCCAGCGGTTCCGCCGGCCCGCCGGGACGCGTCACCACCGCCAGCCGGCACAGTTCCAGCACCGCCGCCGGTTCTTTCCAGCGGTGAAACTGCTCCAAAACATCCGAACCGACTATAAAATACAGGACGGCATCACCCCCAAACTCCCCGCGCAGCTGCCGCAAAGTGTCCACCGTGTACGACGGCCCGGCCCGCCGCAGCTCAACGTCCGACACGCAGAAATTAGCATTATCTGCAATGGCCAGCTCCACCATCCGCCGCCGGTGCCCCCCCGCCGTAATATCCTGCCCCGATTTCAGCCACGGTTCGCCGGCTGGCACAAACAGCACGCACTCCAACCCCAGCGCAACCCGCGCAGTTTCCGCAATCAGCAGATGCCCCAGATGCGGCGGGTCAAAAGTCCCCCCCAAAATACCGATGCGCCGCTCACCCGAATCCCCCACCGCCGGCATCCTAAAACCACTCCAGCTCAGCGTTGCCGATGCGGATGGTATCCCCCGCCTCAATCCCCGCCTCCTCCAGCTGCCGGGCAATCCCCAGCCGCGTCATCTCCCGCCACAGCTGCAACAGCACCCGGTAATCCCGCATATCCGCGCGCACCGTCAGCCGCTCCAGCCGCTCCGACTCCACCACGTACACGTCCCCATCCCGGTAAAACCCCATCGGCGGCAGCCGCCGGCGGCCCGCAGCATCCGCACCCCCATCGCCAGCCGCCGCCCCATCCGATGCGCCCCAGCCGACATCATCCATCCCGGATTGCTTGGGCAGCTCCGACAGAATGTTGGCCAGATGACCCAGCAGTCCGTCCACCCCCTCGCCGGACACGGCCGATATAAAGTGAATCGGCCTGGCCTCATCCGGCCCATCCGGCAGCGCCCGCCGCAGTTCCTCCTCGATAACGTCCCGCAGCTCCCGCGTTTCGGTAGTGTCCAGCTTGCTGACGGCAATCACCTGCGGCTTGGCGGCCAGCATCGGGCTGAACTCGTACAATTCCTGATTCAGCATCCGATAATCGCCCACCGGGTCATCCGACAGCCCATCAATCAGATGCACGTACACCCGCGCGCGTTCGGCGTGCCGCAAAAACTGATGCCCCAGGCCAACCCCCCGGTGCGCCCCCTCCAGCAGCCCCGGCACCTCCATCATCACAAAATCCTGCCCCCCGTGCGTAACCACGCCCAACACCGGCTCAATCGTCGTAAAAGGATAGTCGGCCACCCGCGGCTTGGCCGCCGAGCAGCGCGATATGAGCGTTGACTTGCCGGCGTTAGGCTTGGCCAGCAGCCCCACGTCGGCCAGCAGTTTCAGCTCCAGCCACAGCACCGAGTACTCCCCTTTGCTGCCCGACTGCGACAGCATCGGTTCCTGATTGGTTGACGACACAAACCGGGCGTTCCCCCACCCGCCATCGCCGCCTTTCGCAATCGGCAGCGGCGTTTCGTCAATCACGTCAGCGACAAAATCCCGGCTCCCGTCCCGGTGCATCCGCCAAACCACCGTACCCGTCGGCACCCGTATAATCGTATCCTTGCCGTTCGCGCCCCGCTGGTTCTTACCCTTGCCATGCCCCCCGCGTTCCAGGTAAAAAGTGCTGTTGAACTTCAAGTGCAGCAGCGTATTGATGGAGCCATCCCCCACGATAAACCCGCTGCCGCCATCCCCCCCATCGCCCCCATCCGGCCCACCCCGGGGCTGGTACTTCAGCCGGAGAAAACTCACGCACCCATCGCCGCCGTTGCCAGCCTTGACGTTAATTCTGACTGTATCAATCATAAGATTCCAGAGCTGTAGAGGATATAGCAGTGATAATAAGGTCGTTGACAGCGTGCTTACCGTGCCGGATGCAACGGCGATTTGCGGTTGATAACCCGTTGATTATGATGGTGCCGGCGCCATCATAGCGTTGTCAACTGTGCGGTTGGCGATAGCGATGCTTGATTGCGCCGGTTTTGCTGGCCGGTTATCAACGGATTGCCCTTGTTTGACCGTACCCTTGTGAACTGGACAGCGCCTGTTGTCAACGAGTTATCAACGTTCACCTGCGCCGCCCACTTGCTCATTGTACCAGTCCAGTATCCCGCTGCCCGTCCAAAAGGTCACGCCGTCCTGCTGGGTTACGTGTTCCAGCAGCCGGCGAAAGTGGCCGATGCGGTGCGCCGCCCCGGTGATGTACGGATGCAGTGATATGGCCATCACCCGCGCGTTGTCCTCCCCCTCAATCAGCATCGTTTCCAGCGCATCCTTGGCCCGCCGGTACAGCTCTGGCGCCGAATGATGCTGCACCAGGTAGATCGGAATGTCGTTCAGCTCCACCGTGTACGGCAGCGCCACCAGCCGCCCGCTTTTCACCAGCATCTCGTAAGGCTGGTCGTCGTTCACCCAATCCGCCACGTACTCAATCCCGGCCTCCGCCAGCAAATCCGGCGTGTCAAACGTCTCCGCCAGCCCCGGCCCCATCCACCCCCGCGGCACCCGCCCGCTGAACTCCCGGATGACCTCAATCGTCTTGCGGATCGTCGCCCCCTCGTCCGGTTCCTTGTGCAGCACCTGCTGGATATACCCGTGGCCCAGCAATTCCCAGTCCAGGTCAAGGCACGACTGCACTAGCGCCGGATAATGCTCGCAGACGGCGGCGTTCAGGCTGATGGTAGCCGGCAAACCAAAATCGCTGAGCGCCCGCTGTAACCGCCAGAACCCCACCCGCATACCGTAGTCAAACCACGAGTAATTCGGGATGTCCGGCGACACCGTCGCCCCCTGCGGCGACGGCAAAACCGTCCGCGCCATCGGCTGCCCCATATCCCATTCCTCGACGTTGATGATAAACCAGACGGCTACCCTGGCCCCGTCCGGCAGCGTCAGCCGGGGCCGCCCAAAGATTGGAGAGTATTCAGCGCGTGGATTGGGCATCAGACACCCTCCTATTAGGATAAGATTGGCGCGGTATTGACGGCAAATCAGCGGCGATGCGACGGCGTAATCAGAGGCCCAAAGCCTCCAGCCCCAGCCGGGCCAAGTCCTCGTCCTCCTGCGCCGACAGCCCGCTGACGCCGATCGCGCCCAGCACCAGATCGGTCGCCGGGTCCCGCACCACCACGGCCCCCTGCACCGCAACCAGCGACGAATCGCCAAAGTCGGCAATGTTGCGCCCCTCGTTCTTAAGCCGCTGCGCGTAAGCGTCCGAGTCGGCGCCCGACATCGCCGAAGTGTAGGCTTTGCTAACCGCCATCCGCTGCGGCAGCGCGCGGCAATTGTCCATCCGGGCGTAGCACAGCAGCTTGGCGTCGGCGTCCACAATAGCAATCGCCAGCGGCCGCCCCGGTTCCTGCGCCGCCTTGTCGAGCATAACATCCATCGCCCGGCGCGTCTGCGCCAAGCCGAGAGTAGGTCGCTGATACAAAATACACCTCCGCAGATCTGAGCGTAATACAATGCGCCATTCTACATTGCCACCCCCCCACCGGGCAACGCCCAACAGTCACCCCTTATGAGGGGGTCTGGGGGAAATCATTTCCCCCAGCGTCACCCCCCAATCCCAAAAATCAGCGACACTCCACTTGACCAAACCACCTTGAACAAAACCCCGTCCCGGCGGCCGTCCGTTTGCCGCCGGGCAATCCGTTGCGCTATACTCCCTGCGGTTTGCTTTTCGCAAGCGATATGGCCGACGGGCCGGGGCCGGGAGGGCCGCTTTATGGATATGGGCTTGAGCGAGATTCAGCAGATGCTGAAAAACTCGGCGCGCGAGTTTCTGGCGCAGGAATGTCCTCTAACGCTCGTGCGTGAAATGGAGGACGACCCGCAGGGTTTTACCGATGACCTCTGGCGCCAGGTCAGCAGCTTGGGCTGGACGGGCATCCCGTTCCCCGAGCAGTACGGCGGCACCGGGGGCTCGTTCCTCGACCTCGCCGTGCTCGTCGAGGAAATGGGCCGTGCCCTGCTGCCAGCGCCGTTCTTTGCCACCGTCGTCCTCGGCGGCCTCACCGTCCTCGACGCCGGCAATGACGACCAAAAGCGCGACCTGCTCACCGGCGTTTGCGCCGGCACCGTCCGCCTGACCCTGGCCCTCACCGAGCCATCGGCAACCACCGCAGCCTGGGGCGTAACCACCACCGCCGACGCATCTGCCGATGGCTACGCCATCAACGGCGTCAAGCTGTTCGTCCCCGACGCCCACGCCGCCGATACCATCATCGTCGCCGCCCGCACCGCCCCCGCCGGCGCCAACCCGGAGCAGGGCATTACCCTGTTCCTGGTGCCGTCCCACGCCGACGGCGTTACAGTGGAGCAAATCAGCACCATCGGCAACGAGCGCCTTTGCGAAGTGCGGCTGGACAACGTGTGGGTGGACGCCGCCGCCGTCTTGGGCCCGGTTGGCGAGGGCTGGCCCATCATCCGGCGCACGCTGGCCCGGGCCACGGCGGCCCACTGCGTGCAGATGGTCGGCGGCGCCGACGCCGTGCTGGAAATGACCGTCGAGTACGTCAAGCAGCGCACGCAATTCGGCCGGCCGGTAGGCAGTTTCCAGGCCGTCCAGCATCACTGCGCCAACATGGCCACCGACGTTGAGGGCGCGCGTCAAATCGCCTATCAGGCCGCCTGGGCCATCGCCGAGGGCGAACCGGCCCGGCGGGAAGTAGCCATGGCCAAAGCCTGGTGCAGCGGCGCCTACCAGCGCGTCTGCTCCCTCGGCCACCAGTGCCACGGCGCCATCGGCTTCACCATGGAACACAACCTCCAGCTCTACACCCGCCGCGCCAAAGTCCAGGAACTATCCTACGGCAGCACCCACGAACACAAGGAAATCGCCCTGCAAGAGATCGAGGCCGGCTGATTGGCGAACCCGCGCAATAGCCACGCTAACTAATAAATGACAAGGAGTTCACGCCGATGACGATGACCCCCGCCCGCAGTTCGCCTTTTATGGCCATGTCCCGCGACCCCCTGCATCCCGACGTTATTTATCGGGATGAGCGCTGTTTCGTGGTGCGCGACATCAACCCCAAAGCCCCCGTGCATCTGCTCATCATCCCCAATATGCCCATCAACGGCCTCGCCTACGTCGGCCCCGGCCAGGTTCCCATCATGGGCCATCTGTTCGTCGTCGCCGAGGAAATGGCCCGTCGTGAAGGCGTTGCCCTCAGCGGCTACCGTCTCGTTCTCAACAACGGCCCCGACGCCGGACAGACCATCGCCTGGCCCCACGTCCACCTGCTGGGCGGCCGCGAACTCGGCGAGATGGGCTAGTGAGCGACGCCAGCGCAACCGCCGGCCAAACTCACGCCCCCGGCGCGATCCACGTCCCCGGCGCAGTCATTGACCGTATCCGCCGCCGGATTAACCGGATGCCGCCCGCGTTGTGCGACCACTGCCAGCGCGTAGAGCAAATCGCCCGCCAGCTGGCCACACGGCACGGCCTGGACGACGACGCAGTTGGCATCGCCGCCCTGGGCCACGACGCCGCCAAGCACTTCAGCCCCCTGGAACTGCTGCTGCGAATCGAGGAATACCCCCTGCCGGCCACCGACTTTGAGCTGCGCCACGCCCCCCTCATGCACGGCCCGGTAGGCGCCGAAGTGCTGCGCCGCGAAGACCGCCTGGACGACCCCACCCTCTACAACGCCGTGTACTGGCACACCACCGGCAACCCAACCGGCGGCGACCCCATCGGACAGGCGGTATTCCTGGCCGACAAACTTGACCCCGTCAAACTGCCCACCTACCCCTGGCAAGGCGAACTGCGCGCGCTGGCCGACACCGACCTGGCCGCCGCAACCGCCATGTTCCTGACCCGCAACCTAACCCGCCTGCTGCAAGCCGGCGCCCCCATACACCCCGCGGCAATCGAAGCCCGAAACTCCCTCTTAATAGCCGACACCCCCTCCACCGCCCCCCGACCGCTCGACCGCTAGCAGTCCGGTACTAGTCCGGGCAACCCGGAAACCGTTAAGGATGGTAAGACCATGACCGCTCAGCTGAACATATCGCCCGATGCGGCGCAATTCATCCGCAGCAAAGGCGGCCAGGCCGTCGTCGACCTGCTCTGCTGGAAAGGTTGAACCGGCGAATCAGTAGAAGTATCGGTCGATACCAACACCAAACGCCGCCGCAACCTCAACGCCTACGACACCACCGACTGGGAGGACATCAAACTGCTGCTGGCCCCCGGCATAACCGACCACGCCGAACAAATAGCCCTCTCAATGAGCCGCTTCCTATTCTTCCAAAACCTCAAAGCCACCATAACCCTACCCGACGGCATAACCCTGGGCCGCCGCGCCTCAGTAGTGTAACCCCGGCCCCCCTGAGCGTCCCCTTTGTCCCCCCAATGTCATTCTGAGCGCAGCGAAGAATCTCGATAGCGTAGCAACGGCCTTTCCCCCAAAGTGTGCGCTACGCCGTCGAGATTCTTCGCTGCGCTCAGAATGACATTGATGGAGGGATGCGCTCAGAGTGACGGCAGCAAATCAGCAACAAGGCAAACAAACCCCGGCAGATAATCCCCGCCGTTCACCGTATCAGCATCGGCAAGTATCTGCGGCGGCGCATCGGGCGTGTGAATGATAAGCGTCCGTACGTCAACGTCAATAACCCAAACGGCCTTGCCCCCGGCGTTCAAATACTCGGCAATCTTCCGATTTATCTCCGCCGCCGTGTTGCCATCGGATAGAATCTCCACCGCCAAATCAGGAGCGCCATCGTACAGCTTTCCCACAATATCCGGCCGCAATCGCTCGGTGGAGATAAAAGATACGTCAGGCATACGGGATGTGTCAGGCCCGGTAACGTAGCCCCGGTTGCTGCCATAAACCTTGCCCAGGCCCAGCGGCAGCGCGTGGGACAGCAGCCCGTGGCCCACCAGCATAACCGTCTCCTCGTGTTCATCAGACGCAACCATCAGCTCAACCAACTCCCCCTTAACCAGTTCATAGCGCGGATACTCCGGCAAGGCGGCAAACTCAGCCAGCGTAACCGGAACCGGCGGCGCAGCGATGGGATTTTGCGTGGCCATAAGAACCTCCGCGTTTATCGGGGCAGCAAGTCAGCAACGGCGCAAACAAACCCCGGCAGATAATCGCCGCCGTTCACCGTGTCAGCATCGGTAAGGATTTGCGGCGGAGCATCTGGCGTGTGAATGATAAGCGTCCGTGCGTCAACGTCAATAACCCAAACGGCCTTGCCCCCGGCGTTCAGGTATTCGGCAACCTTTTGCGCCATTTCGGCAGGGGTATTGCTGTCAGATAAAATCTCCACCGCCAAATCAGGCGCCCCATCGTACAGCCTGCCCAAAACATCAGGCCGCAGCCGTGCGGCAGATACGAATGAAACATCGGGCAAACGAGATGTAGCCGGCGAGTCAGCCCCGGTAACATAGCCCCGGTTGCTGCCATAGACGCGCCCCAACCCGTTAGGGAAAACGTGCGCCGACAAACGCCAGTGCGTCAACGATGCAGTATGCTCATGCTCTTCAGACGCCACCATCAGCTCAACCAGTGCCCCCTTGACCAACTCATAGCGCGGATACTCCGGCAGCCCGGCAAACTCGGCCAGCGTTACCGGCGGCGCAGCGATGGGATTTTGCGTGGCCATAAGAAACCTCCGCATTACCGGGCGTAGCGGTAGCCGCCGGCGGCGGTGCGGGCGCAGTTCAGGCGGCGGTTCAGGTGCAGCCCTTCCAGCACAAACTCCACCGCCGAGGCAATCACTTCCGGCCGCCCGTCGTCGCCAATCAGCATCGCCACGGCGTCGGGCAGCCCCGCAATGCGGCTCAGCGAGTTGACGTATTCGGACGCCGGCACGTCGCTGCCCGTTTCCACGGCGTTGCCTAGGTCAAACGCCGTCACAATGTCGTCCAGCGCGTCCACGTCGCAATGGCGCCCAAAGATTGCCATAGTAGCCCGCTTGGTCAGTTCGTCCACCAGCCGGTCCTCCCGCCCTTCGCCAAAGGTTTCCAGCTCAATTTTGCCGCCCAGCGAGGCGATGAGATAGGGCAAATCGCTGATGCGCGGGCAGGCGATTCCCTCGCCCAGGCGGATGCTGCGGCGCAGGGCGTTGCTGATGAGCGTTTCGTAGTCGGAGATTGACACGCGCACGCTGACCCCGGAGCGCTGGTTGATTTCGCTGCTGCCCCGGGCCCGCGCCGTTACCTCCGCCACGATTTCCGTCATATAGTCAGGAACCACCACCCGTTCCTCATCCGGGAAACGGTTGCGTTCCTGCTCCATTATGGCAATTTCCTCCTCAATCGTGCGCGGGTAATGCGTGTGAATCTGCGCTCCGTAGCGGTCTTTCAGCGGCGTCACGATGCGCCCCCGGTTGGTATAGTCCTCCGGATTGGCGGTGGCGACCACGAACACGTCCAGCGGCATCCGGATGCGATAGCCCTTAATCTGCACGTCGCGCTCCTCCATCAGATTGAACAGACCCACCTGGATGCGCTCGGCCAGGTCGGGCAGCTCGTTGATGCAGAATATGCCCCGGTTGGTGCGGGGCACCAGCCCGTAATGGATGGCGGTCTCGTCGGCCAGATGCCGCCCCTCGGCAACCTTGATCGGGTCAATCTCGCCAATCAAGTCGGCGATTGAGATGTCGGGCGTCGCCAGCTTCTCGGAATAGCGCAAGTCGCGCCCAATCCAGGCCACCGGCGCCTCGTCGCCCAGCTCGGCCATAACCCGCCGGGCATCAGGACTGATGGGATTGAACGGGTCATCGTTCAGTTCGCTGCCCTCCACGATAGGCACAAACTCATCCAGCAGGTCAACCATCGCGCGAATCAGCCGCGTCTTGGCCTGGCCGCGCTCGCCCAGCAGGATGATGTCCTGCCCGGCAAGAATGGCGTTCTCCAGCTGCGGAATAACGGTCTGGTCAAAGCCGATGATACCGGGAAACACGGGTTCCTCAGCGCGCATCCGGTCAATCAAATTGCGGCGCACCTCCTCGCGCACCGAAACGGACTGATAGCCGCTGGCCTTGAGTTCGCCGAAAGTAGCAGGCAGAGAGGTAGTAGGCATTAGGCACGTCCTTACGTTGCGTTGGCAAAAATGAGAGATACCGGCAAACACAGCAGGAATCCCCCGGCAGTATAGCAAAAGCGGCGGATGGCAAACCGGCCCCTGAGCTTTCGTTGCGCTGGCTATTGACGGCGTTTGCTGAGCCGGTCATCGTCTAAGTAAATCTTGTACGTCATCGTAAATCGTGGCGTAGGTAGCATCGGTCATCGTAATCACCGCGTAACTTTGATTGCTAGTGTATCCCCCCACTATCTCGAAATCAGCCTGAATTCCAAAATGGACCTCTATCATCTCTTGCCCGTATATGGAGGGCGGAGTGATTTCCAGGTCCAAGTGCAAGATCGGTTCGTGCCCCACTGCGTGAAAAGAAGGAGCCTGCATCACGAACACCTCCAAAGAATCTACCTGGTACCTGTGAGCAGACATACCCATGCGGACTGGCAAACCACCGCGACGCTCCGTTCCTACAACAGGAATACCGACTTTCGTTTCGCCGATTTTGCCAGACGCAGCGGCGACCGATGCGTTGCCGTGCGCGAACTGCCGGAGTATGACATTGCCGCCATCAGCACCGGGCAGTACACCGAGGACGGGCGGCTCTGGGAGGGCGAGTACCGTTTTGAGCGGTAGGGGCCGGGGTTACCCCAGGTCATTCCGGGCGTAACGCCGTCTCCGGCTGATAGTGCCCATCAGCAATCAGTTGGGGCATTTCCTGCGCCAGTTGCCGCCAGTTGTCTATTTGCTGCAAGCCGTCCGCATCATTCGCGCGGCTTATGAACAGGAATTGCGTTGCCCGCACCGTCTGGCCGGTGGCTTGTTCTATGGCGGCGGCGTAGGCGGCGCCTTGCCATTTGTAGCGCTCCATCCGTTTGGCCACGTCTTGGGCGGAGCTTACGGCGTCGGTTTTGTAGTCCAGGATGACTAGTTGGCCGTCGTTGTCCTCGTAGAGCAGGTCGATGATGCCCTGGATTACTACGCGGTGCGGGCCGTCGCCTACTGAGGCGGCTACCGATATTTCCGGCCAGCGACGTTGGGCCCGCAGGCCGTCGCTGACGGCGGGATGGCGCAGGGCCTTTTTTACGTAGTCGATGATTTCGCCCTGGCGCGTGGGCGGCGTGCCCTCGGCAGCGCCGTGCCGCTCGGCCAGACGGGTGATTGCGCCGTCGAGTTGCGTCAAGAGTTCGTCAAGGTTGCTGTCGGCGGGCAGGGGCAGACGGGGTTCCAGCGAATCTACGATGTCTTGCAGGACGGCGTGGCAGGCTCTGCCGAAAGCGGTGCCGCCGCGCCCCCGGCGTCCGGGACGGTCGGGGCCGCCGGGTTCGTCGTCCTTGTTCTCGACGGGGCTGTCCGCAGCCGCTCCATCCTGAACGGCGCCGGCGTTGCGCGCGGCGGCGGTTTTGGCGAGGCTGGTGGCGGTTACGGCCATCGGATGGGAACGCTTCCGGTTGGCGGCGTTGCGCTCTTGCTGCCAGTCGGCATCGGCGTAGTCCGGCGCGGGGCGGCCGGTATCCGGTGCGGCGGCCGGCAACCGGGCCATCGTATCGGCGTCAACCGTTGTCAGGACGTGGGGCAGGTCTGTAATGGCCGCAATCTCGGCGGCGAGTGATTTGGAACCAGTACGGCTGTCGGCGCCGTGATAGAGGCTTACCAGCAGGTGGTCGCGGGCGCGGGTGGCGGCTACGTAGGCCAGGCGAATCAGCTCGGCTTCGGCGTGGGCTTTTTCCTGATCGCGCAGGGCGGCGTAACCCGGCGTTTCCAAGCCCTGCCGGCCGCCTATGTTGATATGCGCCGGGCCGCCGGCGGCGTCAAACAGCACGTTGGCGTTGCGGTTTGAGATGTCCTGGTTCAGCCCGAGGAGGATTACGATGGGGAACTCCAGCCCTTTGGCGGCGTGCATGGTCATTATTCGCACGGCGTCATCGTCGGTTTCGGGGACGGCTACTTCGGTGATGCGGGCGTTCTCATCCTGCTGCGTTTCGGCCCAGCGGATGAATCGGTTTAGCGTGAGGGGGGCGCCGCCGGCCGCCCCGTTGGTGTACTCCAGGTTGCGCGCCTGCTCGATGAGGAACTGCCGCCGCCGCCAGAGTTCCCGGGGACGGCGCTCGGCCAGGTCCAGCTCCTCCAGCCGCCGCTCGCGGACGAACTCGCTAATCAGCCGGGCTACGCTGCCGTCGTGCCGGTTTGAGTGGTAATCCCGGAGCTTTTGCAGACCCGCGCGCACCGGCGAATCATAATCAGTCTCAGAGCCATCCGGCAATCGCCGCGTATAGTCCCAATAATGGCCGGATTCCCGCCAGTCCAACAAGTCAACGTCGGAGCAGGCAAAGGCCGGGGAGCGCAGGGCGGCTACTACCGACACGCCGTCGGTGGGGTCGTCAATCGCCCGCAGGCAGTTCAGCAGGTCTTGCACCTCCTGCGTGCTGAAAAGCAGGGAGCCGCCCTCAATGCGGTAGGGTATGCCGGCATTCTCCAGCCCCCGCTCCAAATCGCCCAGGCCGGTGCGCGTGCGTATCAGGATGCAGACGTCGCGGAGGTTGGCCTTGCGGAGGCACTTCCGTTCCTTGTCGTACACGTCCCGCCGGGCGGGGGCGCGGTCGCTGGCGGCGGCGATGATGATGCTGGCGACATCGCGGGCCTGCTGCTGTCGGATTGCGGCGGCGTTAGCCTCCGTCGGTTCGCCGAACACCTGCACCGAACCGATGCCGTCCTGCTGGATGCCGGCGTTGGGATGCAGGGCAACGTATTCGGACTGAACGCCCGGTTCGGCTTGCATCAGCTGGCCCGTATCGCCGAACGCGGCGTTGACCCAATCCAGCACGGCCTCTTGGGAACGGCGGTTCTCGGAGAGGGTGAGTTCCCGCAGCTGCCCGCTGGCTTTGACTTGCTGGGTAACGGCGATGTCGGCGCGGCGAAAGCGGTAGATGGACTGCTTGGCGTCGCCGACGATGAACAGGCGGCCCGGCGCCAGCGGGAGGGTGTGCCACGCCGCCCCGTGTATGTCCGCATCGGGACGGGCGGCCAGATAGAAAGCGATTTCGGCCTGCAACGGGTCGGTGTCCTGAAACTCGTCAACCAAGATGTGGGTGTAGCGACTCTGAAAGTGCCGGCGGGTGTCATCGTCAAGCAGCAAATCCCGCGCCCAAACCAGCAAGTCGTCAAAAGTTGCCATCCCGTCGGCCTTGCGCGCCGCGGTGTAGGCAACGGCAAACTCTTGGCGCAGATTGCGGAGGAGCGGAATCAATGGAGCCGCTTTCACCAAAGCCTGAAATGATTGCCCGATTCTCCGGAACTCGGGGCGGATTTCTCCGGGTGGGCGGTTCCAATTGCCGGCCTGTCCGCCCCGGCCTGGGACTACGTTATCGCCGGCGGCCAGCGCATAGGCGGCGGCTATCCGGTCGTCTGCGGAGTCCAACACGGCCTGGACGGTTGCAATGGCTCTGGTCAGATGTCCAAACAGCAGGTCATCCGGATTGCGGCAATTTGCCGCTAACGATTGGAGAAAATCCAGCGTATTTTGAGCGACGGGTTGCAGGTCAATATCGGGGATGCTGTCGTCGCTGGCCAGCCGGTCATAATTCTCGCTGAACGCTTTGGCGACGGCTCGCCAGTGGCCAATCCCGGCGTTGGCCTTAAGCAGATGACGCAAGGTATCCTGCAATTCCTTGTCCACACCATCGCTATTGCCCAGGGCGGTGGCGAGCCATTCGTCCCACTGGTCGGCGAAACGCTGGTCTGATTCCAGCTGGTCTAGGGTGGCCCAGCCCGGCGGCAGTTCTACCGAAAGGGGGCGCTCGCGGAGCAGTTGGGCCGCGAAGCTGTGGATGGTTTGGATGGATGCCTGGTCAAGTTGGGCAACGGCATCCGCGATGCGGGCCCGTTCCGCGTCGGAGATGTTCTCGGCCAGCGGGTCGTCGGCGTTGTCGGGGTGGGTATCGTCCAGCAGCTGGTTCATTCGGGAGCGGATGCGTTCGGCCAGTTCGGCGGCGGCGGCTTCGGTAAAGGTGATGGCGACGATGTTCTCCATGCGGATGCCGGCTTTCACCAGCGCCAGCGCCCGGCTGACCAGGGCATAGGTTTTGCCCGTGCCGGCGCCGGCCTCAACGATCAGGTTGGCGTCCAGGTCGTTGACGATGCTGTGCAGGGTAAGCTGGTCGTCAGTTGGCGTCGTCGTTGTCATCGTCATTGGTTCCAATCGCCGCCTTGCCGCCCAGTTCGTTGAACGGACGGACGGCAGCGGGGTCGCGCCGGGCTTTGCGTTCCCAAATTTGCCGGCGGCGGGTGGGGCAAAGCTTGTTGAAATCGCAGTAGCCGCAGTTGGCATACTGGCCATCACCGTCCGGCGTAGCCGGGAATACGCCGCTCCGGGCCATGCCCACAATCCGGCGCAACGTGTCATGGAACTCGTCCTGCCCCTGTTCCGCAGTGTAGGGCTGGACATTGTGGATTCGCTTATCGGACAGGGGAAAGCAGTACGATGCCAAAATTTCAGCGTCGGGATACCACTCGTGGGCGGCCGCCGCATATACCGGGAGCTGCAACGCCCGCCCATTGGCAACGGCATAGCCGTTTTTAGCGGTATAGTTGTCGGGCTTGCCCGTCTTAAAATCCCGCACGAGCACTTTGTCGTCGGAAACGTCCATCCGGTCAATCTTACCCCGGAACCAGACTTCGCCCAGATCCGCTACCGCGATGCCAACCTCTTTAAATTCCTTTTCGGCATACGACTGCATGGATGCCGTATCGCCCAGCCAATCCTGCTCAGCGTTCATAAATACCGCCAGGCCGGCGCGGATGTCCTCTTTTGTAATCTCCCACAGCAGCGGGTAGCCGGTAGCGCCGCGCTGTTCAGCGTCGGCAAACTCCGCATCCGCCAGGGCCAGCAGTTCCTCTAATGTACTCTTGCCATCCCGGACAAACCGCTCCAGGATGCTGTGTACCAGCGAACCCTTGTCCAGCGCGGAAAGTTGGCCGTCATCGTCGGCGTCCGGGGGGGCGGAGAGGCCGAGCAGCCGGCTGAGGAAGTAGCGGTAGGGGCAGTTGGCCCAGGTTTCCAGCGCGCTGGGGGAGATGGGGTGTTCCCGGCTGCCGATGCTGGCAACGCGGGCGGTGGCAGCTACGCGCCCATCCCATTTTGACAGGGGGCCGTAGTTGCGAGCCTGCTGCGCCTCTAATGCCCTAATCATCCGGGCGTTGGCGGCGATGGCCGGATGGTTGGGCAGCGTTGCCGGCGGTTGGGTAATCAGATGGCGCAGGCGGTAATCGGAGATGTCGGACGGCGGGGTTGCGGTGTTGGCCAGCCGGCGCAGGCCGTCGGCGCGGGACTGGATTACGGTAAGCCATTGGTCGCTGCCGGCGCCGCTGGCGATGTTGTCGTAGGCCAGGCGGCCGGTGCCGCCGGCGTTGGCGTGGAGCAGGTTGGCGGCCTCGACCAGCCAGCGGGAGGGGTAGGCGACGCTGCGGCTGGCGGTAGCGGCCGGCCAGCACAGCACGGCGGTTGCGGCGGCGGCGATGGCGGTGAGAAAGTCGCCGCGTTCCAAATTAGCGTCCTGCCGCTGCGCCGCCGGGTTTGCCGACAGCCAGGGGTTGGCCCGCGGACGGGGCGGGAACTGCCCCTCCACCAGGCCGATGGCGTACACGGCGTCGTACTCGCCGCCGGCGATGCCGGCCGGCGGGCCGACATAAACCCCGGCGCCCACGGGCCGGCCCCGCTCGGACACCGGGCTTTGCAGGCCCTCGCGCAGGGCCTCCTGCAACGCCTCCGGGCGGTAACCCTCGCCCCACTCGTCCAGCCCGGCCACGCTGTCGATGGATTCCTCAATGCGCCGGCGGTCGTCGTCGGATTCACCCGGCCCGAACCAGCGATAATCCGCGAGGATGGCCTTAAGTTGGGCGGCGGCCGGCTGCCATCCGGTCAAGCTGCCCAGGCCGGACAGGGCTTGGGCCAGGCCGTTCACAAAGGCGATCAGGTCGTTGATGGGCTGCCGCATACTGGCAACGGCGGCAGCAGCGGCGGCAACATCATCGGACATTTGCTCGCGTCGCCGGGCTTCCTCCCGGTTGGCGTGGGCGTTGAGCCGGCTCTGCCAATCGGACAGGCTGCCGTTGGCGCGGGCCTCGCGGGCCAGGTTGGCCCAGCGGGCGGCGGGAACCGGGCGGGATTGAGCGTTGCCGTCGGCATCGGCTGGCCGGTTGTGCCAACGCACCGGCGTGGCGGTTAGCCATTCGAGCAGCCGTTCCCGGTCAATTGCGGGTTCGGGGGCGGCGTTGACGCCTACGGCCAGGTCAACCAGGCCCAGGGCCAGCCGGCCGGTGGGGGTGTCGGCCAGGCTGCGGTAATCGGTGCCGGAAAAGGGGATGCCGGCGAAGTCCAGCTCTTGCCGCAGCAGGCTGGCGTAGGGGTTGTCCTGCCGGTAGATGACGGCGGTGCGATGAAAGGGCGTGCTGGCGGCGGCGATGCGGCGAATGACCGTGCGCGTTTCCTCCTCCGGGTCGGGGACGGCGACGATGGACAGCACGCCGGCGTCGGCGCGCTGCTGCAAGGGGTAGGGGCTGGCGTCGGCGGCGCTAGTAGCATCCCCGGACAGCCGTTGCAGCATTTCCCGTATTGGAGCGTCGGCGTCGGCATCGCCGGTAAGCCCGCAGATGACCTGGCACTGGCCGCGTTGCAGCAGCAGATTGGCCAGCCGCAGGGCGCCGGTGGACAGGCGGCGGGGCAGATAGTAGATGACCGCCGGCGCATTGCCCGCCGTCCGTCCCTCTGACGGAGCATCTGACGGAGCATCGGACAGCGCAGCGGCCGCCATATCGTGCAGCTGCGACGGGGGGTAGTAGCCGCGCGCGCGAATCAGGGCCAGATATTCCTGGTACAGACTTTCGGCCAGACGGTTCATAGCGTCGGCATTGGCGCCGGCGTCGGTGTTGGCAGTGTCTGCGGAATTGGGGCGGTCATGTGAATTGGGGAGTTCCGGGGAATTGGGGCGTTCCTGCATTTCGCGAAAGGCGGTGGCCAGTGAGCGAAAGAGGCGGCGGCGGCCGGCCGGTTCAAGTCCCAGCTCCGTCGCTTTGGCATCGGCAACCAGACGCACGGCCTGAGATTCCAGCAATCGGGACAGGGGTTTTTGCTCCGGGCGGGCCAGCTCGTCGGCCAGCCGCTCGCCCGTCTGCACGGTTACGTTAATCGTGCCGCGCGCGCCCAGCCAATGCCGCACCGCCGCCGCCGCATCGCGATGGTCAGCGATGACTACCACGCGGGCAAAAGGGTCAGCCGACTTGGCCCGGTCAACGGCATCCGACAGCGCGGACAGCGCGGGCGGGCCGACGGGAACGGTGACGATGGGGGGATTGGGGAGTGTCATCAGGCGGCGGCAATCCAATCTACGACGCGTTCGGCTACCATTATTACGGTGGGGTGGATGCCGCCGGAGCGGGGTATGCGGGGCATTACGGAGGCGTCAACCACCCACAGCCCGGCAACGCCTTTGACGCGGCAATACTGGTCAACCACCGCCGTCGGGTCGGAATCCGGCCCCATCTTGCAGGTGCCGGACACGTGACGGGCGGTGCCTACCGTCCGGCGTACCCAGAGGTCCAGCGCGGCATCGTCGGCCAGGATGTCGTCAGTGGGGTTGATGCGGTGGTCAACTACGTCCTTGAAGTCGTCGGATTCCAGCAGGCGGATGCCGAAATGGAGGCCCTCCCGCACGCGGCGGCGGTCGTCGGGGTGTTGCAGGTAGCAGTAGTTAAAGGACGGCTGCACGCTGGGGTCGGCGGAGGCCAGCCGGACGTAGCCGGAGCCGGCGGGCAGGCCGAGGGTGCAGGAGATGCGGGCCGCCCGTTCCGCCGGCACGTCGCCAATCAGATACTTGGTACGCACGCCGGCAACGCGCTCCTCCCGCTCGTCAACGACGGTGCTGACCCGCAGCACCATATCGTTAGTTTCGCGCGACCCCTGCGAGGTGTAATGCAGGCTGAAATGGGGGGCGTCGGGTTCGGTCAAAAGGGTAGCGCCGTCCTTGACCTTGAAGGTGATTTGAGCGCTGAGGTGGTTCCACAGGCTTTGCCCAACGCCGGGGACGTCGCGGATGACGGGGATGCCGAACTGATTGAGCTGGTCGGCGGGGCCGATGCCCGACAGCATCAGCAGCTGGGGCGAACGGATGGCGCCGGAGCTCAGGACAACCCGGTCGGCGGACAGGGTGAAAATCTCGCCGCCGCTTTCGGCCTCTACGCCGACGGCTTTTTGCCCATCGAACAGCACTTTGCGGACGTACACGCCGCCGCGCACGGTGAGGTTGAGGCGATGGCGCATGGGGCCGAGGTGGGTTAGCGCGGCGCTCATGCGGACGCCGCCCAGGTTGTTGGTGGGCGACACGCCAACGCCGGTGGGGTTGGCGCCGTTGGTGTCCTCAACCGCGCCGTAGCCGGCCCGCCGGCAGGCGGCGTGAAAGGCTTTCTGGATGTCGGGCCAGGCCCCGGACTGACGGCGGCGCACCGGCATCGGCCCGTCCGAACCGTGGAAGTCGTCCTGGATGTCCCGGTCATGCTCCATCTTGCGGTAGAAAGGCAGCACGTTGGAGTACGACCACGCGTCGTTGCCCAGCGCGGCCCAGGACTCAAAATCCTCCGGGAACCCGCGCTGCATAGCCTGCCCGTTGATGGACGACCCGCCGCCGATAACCTTGCCCTGGGCAACGTGAATCTCGCCCTGCTCCTCGGTGATGGTGCCGCGCAGGGCCCAGTTATGCTCCGAGTCCGGGGATTCGGCGTAGCGGGTATGGCCGAACTTTATTTCGTCGGGCAGCTGCGCCGGGTCGGGGTAATCGTTCCCGGCCTCCAGCAGCAGCACGGAGGTAGCAGGGTTCTCCGCCAAACGGCCGGCCAGAGTAGAGCCGGCCGCGCCGCCGCCAACGACAATAACATCATACTTCATAAAACCAATCCTCCCGGAACTTGCAATTGCCAAGCAAAACCGATTGCGATGCCAAGCATGGCGTCTGATTGTACAGCATTATGCCAAATAGCGTGCGGCCTTTCCGCGCGTTTGAGGCGGCGTGGGTCTTGCGCCCGAAGTACTCCTCCACGTTCTCGGCGGTACGGCGATAGGACAGCCCGTCAAAGTACATATCAACCGCCGCCCCGACTTCCTTCGGCGTGGCGTGCGGCCGGCGCGGCGCCCCGTGCCCTTTGCCACTGCCGCCGCTCAACTTGCCGGTTGAGCAGGCTATCGGGGGCGATTGTTTGCCCTTGCAAGTGCTGCCGCAGAGGTGGCTCATTCTAACTACTCATCAAAGGTACTCCAATCTGCTCCCTACGCCCACACGGGGGTACCTGCCATTTTACCCCCTATCGAATGATGCCTCACTGCTCCCTACGCCCACACGGGGGTACCTGGGGTACTCCTCTCGGTGGGCGTCCGTGCCATCTGCTCCCTACGCCCACACGGGGGTACCTGGGGTACTCCTCTCGGTGGGCGTCCGTGCCATCTGCTCCCTACGCCCACACGGGGGTACCCCTTGCAACCGAACGGGAACGGCGGGATGCCCCCACGCGCGCGTAGTATTAGGGAACTGCAACAATCGGCTACGATTTAGCATAATCGCAACTGGCTGTTGAGGATTCCCATTCCTGCTTCGCAGACCACTGCCGACGGCGTTACCGCCGGACTTACACGGTCTCCACAGGCTGATGCCGTCTGCCCCCGGCCATTATCGTAATCACGTATGTTCAGTGAAGCGTTGAAATCCCGGTCAACGCGTACCCCGCAACCGCCGCACCACCATTCCCTTTGCGCCAGAGTGAGCGTGTCGTTCTTGATGCCGCAGTGGTGGCAGAGCTTGCTGGACGGATACCAGCGGTCAACGCGCCGGAACGCTACGCCAGCCCAAGCCGCTTTGTACTCCAGTTGCCGCAGGAATTCCGACACTTCGGCATCGGCGAACGCCTTGCTCAACCGCCGGTTCTGCATCATCCCTGCGACGTTCAGCGTTTCCACGCTGATTGCGCCCGCCCGATTGACTATCGCAGTCGTCGCTTTATGGGCATAGTCGGAACGCATATTGGCAATGCGGGCGTGCAGCCGTGCGACTGCGGCAACCTGCTTGTGCCAATTCTGCGAACCTTTCTCCTTGCGGCTCAACGACTTGCTGGCCCGGCGCAACCTGGATTGCAGCCGCACCAGCGGTTTCGGGTTGGCGTACTCCACACCATCGGAGCATACCGCCAGCGTCTTCAACCCTACGTCCACACCGACAGCCGGACGCCCGTTATCGGACACCGACGGCGTGGGCAGGCCATCGTTAACAGTGATGCTGGCATACCAGTGTCCAGCGCGCTTGCTGATACACACGCTGACAATCTCGCCCTGCCAGCGCAGGACTTCCCGCATCTTGACCACGCCAATCTTCGGCAATTTGATTGTTTTGCCGTTGCATTTGACATCCTTACCATCGCCATGGTCGGCACGGAACGCAGGGCGACTTCCAAACTTCTTTTCCGACGGCTTGCCCACATACCGGGTTTTTTGCCCGGCTTTGACGGCTTTGCAATACTTGCCCCATAGTTTGATGGCATTGCCAGCATCTTCGATGGCTCCCTTGCTGGCGTTCTGCGATAGCTCCTTGTGAAAGTTCCACCGGCTAATCTTAAGCTTGATGGCGTTGAACCGGGGAATGAGCGTGTATGCACCGCACCATTCATTAACGTCACTGAGCCAGCTGGCCAGGAACTCCCTTACGGCCCAGTTGTACGCCACGCGTGCGTAGCCGGCGTGCCGCTGAAAAGCGACAACCTGCGCCTGGGTCGGGTCTAATCGTATGCGGTGACTGCGATACATCCTCTGCCCATCTCCGCCCGATTGCCAGTTAGCCTATCAGAACTACTCTGCATTTTGCAACAGAACCGGCGGGGTGGCGTGCGCAACCGTCACCGAATTAGGCGTTGCCCCCAAAGGGGCAATCGGGGGTTGGTGCCGAAGGTCAGACTCGAACTGACACGGGATATTCTCCCACTGGTTTTTGAGACCAGCGCGTCTACCATTCCGCCACTTCGGCCCGGCGCTGCTGGGGGAAATTATAGCACGGTTGCTTTTAGCGTTGCCGCCGTTGTAGCATGGCGCGACTGCAAAATCTCACCTAGCTGTCGTCGTTCCTTGACTGCGCTTGGAATGATGCGGCACGGGCAGGGTTGTATGGCAAGCATCAAGGAACGTTTGGAAGATGATATTCGCGCGGCGATGCGTTCCCGTAATCAGGAACGGCTGGACGCTTTGCGCTTTCTGAAAAGCCAGATTCAGATGGTGGAGAAGAACGGCCTTAAGGAGCTGGACGAGGCCGGGGTGGTGGACGTGGTGGCCAAGCAGGCTAAGGACCGGCGGGAGAGTATTCAGATGTTTGGCGACGGCGGGCGGGTTGACCTGGTGGCGAAGGAGCAGGCGGCGCTGGCGGTGTTGCAGGAGTATCTGCCGGAGCAGCTGACCGGCGACGCTCTGGAGGCGCTGGCCCGGCAGGTGATTGCCGATACCGGCGCCAGCGGCCCGTCGGACCGGGGCAAGGTGATGGGGCGCATTATGCCGCAGGTGCGGGGCAAGGCCGACGGCAGCGAGGTCAACGCCGTGGTTTCCCGGCTGCTGGAAACCGCCGGCTGATTACGCTATGCGCTTTGGCATCCTCGTATTCCCCGGCACCTGGAGCGACACCGATTGCCATTATGCCGTCAGCGGCGTGCTGGGGCAGGAGGCCGGTTACGTCTGGCACAAGTCGGCTGACCTGGCGGGGTATGACGCTATCATCGTTCCCGGCGGGTTCTCTTATGGGGATTATCTGCGGGCGGGGGCCATCGCGCGGTTCTCGCCGGTGATGGGCGCGGTGCGCGGGTTTGCGGAATCGGGCGGGCTGGTCATCGGCATCTGCAACGGGTTTCAGATACTTTGCGAGGCCGGAATGCTGCCGGGCGCGCTGCGGCGCAACGGCCATCTGCAATACCGCTGCCAGTGGACGCGGCTGCGGGCCGAGCGGGATGATACGCCTTTCAGCGTCCGGTGCGCGCCGGGGCAGACGCTGGCGGTGCCGGTTTCTCACGGCGAGGGCAGTTACTACACCGACCCGCTGACGCTGCAAGAATTGGAGGAACAGCGGCGCATCCTGTTCCGGTACTGCGACGACGACGGGACGATTACCGAGGCCGCTAATCCCAACGGTTCGGTGGACAACATCGCGGGCATCCTGAACGAACAAGGCAACGTGCTGGGGATGATGCCGCACCCGGAGCGCAGCTGCGAGGCGCTGCTGGGTTCGGAGGACGGCAATCTGATATTCGGGTCAATGATTGACAGCCGGCTGATTGACGGCCGGCTGATTGACGGCAGAGCAGGCCGCTAGATAATGCTGCTGTCCATCGGGTTGGCGTGCATTGCGGCGCTGGGGTTTGGCAGCGCCGCCATTTTTGCCCGCGTGGGGATGCAGGGGCTGTCGCCAATGCCGGGGACGCTCATCTCGCTGGTGTCGTCCACGCTGCTGGCGGGGACGCTGGCGCTGGCGTTCAACTTTGACGAAATCATCGCTTTGCCGGTCGTCGCGCTGGCGTGGCTGCTGGGCAACGGCATCGTGACCTACATGGGCGGGCGCACGCAGCAGTACATCGCCATCAGCCTGATTGGCGCGGCGCGGGTAACGCCCATCGTCGGCGGCGCCGCGCTGTTCGCCGCGCTGTTCGCCATCGCGTTCACCAGATTTGGCGTGCCGGGTTTTGACGAGCAGATGACGGTAATGATTGGCGTCGGAACGGTGGTGGTCGTGCTGGGGCTGGCGTTGACGAGCGGCAACTTTCTGCGGCGGAGCTGGGGGCGGGACTGGCGTTCGGTGCTGGGCTACGGCCTGGCGTTGAGTTCGGCGGCGTGCTACGGAGTGGCCACGCTGAGCGGGCGGGTGCTGAGCAATCTGTTCGGCTCGCCGCTGGTAATGGCGGCGGGCAGTATGTTCCTGGCGATGCTGGTGCTGGCGCCCTGGTACGGCCCGCCGGCGGTGGCCGGCGTGGCGCGCTCCGGCAAGTCGGGACTGTTCATGTTCCTGTCCGGCCTGGCGGCGGCCTGCGCCGTGATGAGCCTGTACTTTGCCATCACCAGAGAGGGTTCCAACATACTGGTGGTAACGCCGATAGTGTCGTGCTTCCCGCTGGTAACCCTGCTGCTGGCCCGGCTGTTCCTGCGCGGCGGCGAAACGGTGCCCAAAGAGCTGGTAATCGGCACGCTGATGGCAGTGGGCGGCGTGATGCTGGTGGTAGTAGGCGGCATCATCTGAACAGGCCGCGTTCGGTTTCAGGTGGTTTGGTCAAGTCATGATAGGTCATCCTGTGGGAGTGGGTTTTGCGGTTGGCTGGTATCGGGCGGGTGTGGTAATCGGGCGATTGGCTATCGGGCGGTGGGTTCGGTTTGATTTGGTGTTGGTTGGATTTGGTGGTTATCGCCGGAGATTCGAGTCGGTGTCAGCCCTTACGGCCGGAAGGTTTTTACGCAACTATTACGGACCTTCATTTTACGTGTCCTGCCCTTTGGGGGAGCAGCACGCGGGCTGAAGCTCGATACCCTGCGGAGTACCGCCCGCGCTGTGGATGCGTCGATGGGTCGGCCTGGCCGATTGCGGTTTGGATGCTGACGGGGGTGGCCGTGGTGACTGGAATCTCCGGCGACGTTTGATGCGGTGTTGTGATAGTGTGATGGCCCCGGTTCCTCAGGGGACGCTCTCGGTGGAGAACGGCTGAGGCGGGGATTGGTTGTTGATTTGCCCGATGGATGTATCTTACACGAACCGATGTGCGGCTGCAAGAGGTTGGGGTCGCTGATTTTTTAGATTTGGCGGGGGATTTTGACGGGGCGGCGTATTTGGGGGCAAGGGCGCTGCTGCGTCGTCGGGATTCATCGCTGCGCTCGGAATTGCATTGGGTGTGGGTGCCTGGGTTGACAGGGGTAGATTCCGTAACTGGTGGTGACGTTAATCAGTACGGCTGTACTGCTACGTCCAGCACGCGCTGGTTGATTGGGTCGTACTTGCACGAATAAGACATTCGCTGCCAGGCGCCGAATCCATTCTGAAACCTGACGTAGTCCCCCAGGTACAAGATGGATTTCTGGTCAGACTGAACCATCAACTGGTCGAATCTACGATCAACCCGGCTATTGATCCAGTCGTAGTCATACGCAGCAAGGTTCTCTATCTGCCGGCCACAGTCGTATCCAGCATCAAACAGCCAATCGTCATTATCAGCGGCGCAACCCGGTTCCCTCAGGCATTGCTCGTCTTTCGAAATCTCAGGTGTCGGCACGCGCGTGGGGCCTGTTGGAACATCGCCGGCGTCATCCGTTCCACAAAGGTTGCCGATTACGCCGATCAACACGACCAATACTAGAATAATGCCAGCGGTAATCAGACAGCCGATGCAGCCGGAGTTCTTGCTCCTTGTCGTAGCCGGCCGGTTTATCGCCCGGCGCTCGCCGCTTGCTGGCTGTTCGTCATCCATCGCTGGAACCCCCTCGCGACCCTAAGGGTCAGGCTCTTGCGACAGATGCTCAGTCCATAGGCAGCGCCGCGAGGAGGCAAGTTGCCTATCCCCTGCGCTGCTGCCCGGGACCTCCAAAGAGAGTACGGACTCTCATCTGTCGCTCTGATAAGATAGCCCCGCTTAAATCGGGTGTCAAGCGATGCCGGTCGCCAGTGGCGCCAGTTTCGCAATCAGGGTGACGGGGGGTTGCTTGACGCTGTGGTTTGTTTTGGGATACATTGCGGCTGTTATAACGATGGCCGATGCGGATGCCGGGTTGTGCCGGCGGTTTCGGTCGCTTTGCGAATGCCCCGGACAACTTCTACCCCGGACAACCTCCAGGAGTAATCATGGCAACTTTGCAGGATCGCCCGACTATTGAGATGGAACAGGCCGTTCAGGACGGGTTTGACCTTTCCTGGCTGCAACGGCTCAAGGAGCAGATTCCGGGCGCGGCTGACGAGTTGGCGCACGACCCTACGCTGGCGGAGAATACGGCGGGGCTGCTGGACGAGTCCACCAACTTTACGCAGCGCACGCGGGGCGCCTTGCCGCGCGCCGGCATCCCGCAGTACACGGCCTACACTTTCCGCGACAAAAAGGAAGTGTGGGGCTACAACCTGACCAAGCTGTACCAGGAGGCGGTTTCCCGCCAGTGGTCGTCGGCTACCGATATTCCGTGGGATACGCTGCGCCCGCTGTCGGATGACGTGGAGGCGGCGCAGTGCCAGCTGGCGACGTTTTTCGCGCAGGTCGAGTTCGTCGCCGCCGACGTTCCGGGGCGGTTCATAGCGCAGATGTCGCCCGACTACCATGAGGTGCGGATGTTCCTGCTGACGCAGGTTATGGACGAATCGCGTCACATGGAAGTGTTCCGCAAGCGTGCGCTGGCCAACGGCGGCGGGCTGATGCGGATGATTGACTCGGTGAGCGACGTTACCGGCGGCAGCACCGACAACGCCCGCGAGTTCACCGAGATGTCCAGCCGGCTGCACATCGTGGGTGAGGGCAACGTGCTGACGCTGTTCCGTCTGGGTGAATTGATGGCGTACAACGACGCCGAGAAAGCCATCTACCGCCGCGCCGCGCAGGACGAGGCCCGGCACGTGGCCTTTGGCGTGCTGCACGCCCGCTATATGAACGAGTGCACGCCGGAACGCCGGGAGGAAATCCACGCCTACCTGGACGAGGCGGAGGACCGGCAGGCCACCGGCAACGGCGGCGAAAACCCCGCCGCGCGGGGCGCCAACCTAACCGCCGAATCGCTGGCCATCCTGCTGGGCGGCGGCGCCGACAAAGCCGACGAAGGGCAGAAAATCCTCGCTGCTATCCGACAGCGGCAAGTCAAGGAATACTTCCAACGGCTGAAGTCCTGCGGCTTTGACGACCGCATCGAAAACGGGCGGGTCAACCCCGCGCTGCTGGAGGCGTACAAGGCGGCGGCGTAAGTCGGGGCCGGACATTCGCTGGAATGGAGCCTCCAAACCTAACGCCCCTGCAACAGGCCGTGTTATGGGCGCAAATCGGCTTCTACGTAATCACAGCCATCAGCATAGTCGTCACCGCCTTTCTAGGCGTAAGAAAATACAGGCTGTTCCGCTTTGGCCGGCCATTCATCACGGTGAACCTGGAGGCCAGCAGCCGGCCGTGCAGCGCGACGCAGATGCAGGTTGGAGTTACGGCGAAACTGTACAATGGTTCCAGGGTGCTGGCGAGAGCGGATGTCTTGGAATGGGAATGTCGCGGACTGGCAATTTATGACGATGCGGAGATAGCCGAAAAAATCACCGAGTACTTCATTTCCAGCGGCGATATCAGGTCTGAAACGGGAAGCTCCGAATTTCCCTGGAACATTCAGCAGCGCATCATCAAAAATGACTTGGACATCCAAATAGAACCCAATGAAACCAGCCAGGACCACGTCACTTTCGTAGTGCCCCGGTACTGCACCGCCGTACAGATTAGACTGTTTATCCAAACCGCAAGGAGAGCCAGATTGGGCTCGATGGGCACTATCTACCACGACGTCAACAACTACGCAGTGAGGAATGATGTGGAACCCCTTTAAGAAGGCCGATGGCCCCGGCGGACCCTCGTTGTGTCCAACTTCTCCTCCGTCGTCGGAAAAGCCGATGCCGGTGCCGCAATGGTACATACGTGCCCAGAAGGCCAGGAAGGCGGCAGCGCGGCCCGGTGCTGCGGCGCTGATGCAATCGTGGGTGCAGTCGCCAGACAAACCGCCAGGAAGGGCAGTAGTTGACTGCACTGGCTACGACAGTGCGCCTGATGGACAGCACGAGTCTCAGTGGGGGATTGAATGTCCCGCTGGCATTGTCAACTCCAAACCACTGGCTGCGAGGGAATATGACCGCACAGAATGATGCCTCCGCTGAACACGGTCTGAATCCGCCGGTGCCGCCGGTTGACGATAGCAACCCTACCGGCCGCTATCATTCGTCGGCGGCGGAGCGGGTGCAGCAGGACGTGTCGGCCGGCGATGCGTTGGCGCCGGCGGCTGAATCTGCGGATGCTGAATCTCCGGCAGAAAAGGCGGCGCCGTCGGAGCGGTTTGCCTGGATGAAGGATACCCGGCAGTGGGGGGTGCGGGCGCCGGTTACTGCTCACGGGCTTACGGTTGATGCTATTAACATTGGCATTTACGGGGAGATACCCGATGAGAGCCGGGAGATGACCCGGATGCCCCGGGGGTCTTTTGCTACGCCGGGGCTGCCCCGGCTGGACAATTACTCGGTCAACCGCAAGGAGGAGCTGTGGTCGGAGAATGCGGCGTGGCTGTACGAGGAGGCGATCCAACGGCGCTGGATTGCGATGCAGGATATTGCATGGGACGCGCTGCCGACGCTGCTGCTGGACTTTGAGCTGGCCTGGTGCCAGCTGTGCACCGAGCTGGGGCATCATGCCATCGCCGAAACCGACACTATCGGGCAGTGGCTGCACCGGATGAACTACGCTTACATTGAACCCAAGATGTTTCTGGCGACGGAGGAGTTTGACGCGGCGCGGCATCACGAGGTGATGCGGCACCGGGCGTTGTGCAACGGCGGCGCGCTGGGCGTGGAATCGGCGGGGATGGTGAGCCGGCGGATGCTGGAAACGCGGGCGGGCTGGCCGGAAACCTCGGTAGCGCTGTATCTGGCCAGGGGCGTTTTGACGCTGCTGCTGTATCGGTTCGGCGCGCATTATGCCGCCAACCCGGTTGACCGCAAGATATTCAGCCTTTGCCTGCAAGACAAGGCCCGTCATCTGGCCTACGGTCAGGGGATGCTCAAGTACTCGGTGGCGGTGCAGGGCGCCGATTTTGCTACCTCGCTGCGGCGTATTCTCGGTTCAATCGAGAAGGACATGGCCGGGGAACTTAAGGATGCGGTGCTTTGGGAGGCTCTGGCGATTATCGCCGGCGGGTCGGTGTCGGGGATGAAATCCGGTATGGCGGCGGTGCACAAGTTGCGGGGCGATTACGTGCGGCAGTACGTGGCGCGGCTGCGGTACGTCGGCATCGGCAAACGGGATGACGCGCTGCATCCCGACCTGGCGGCGGCACTGGCCGGGGGATAGGCCATCTAGATCTCCGGACCGGATCGCAAAACCGGGCGGCAGCATCGGCGGCCGGCTATTAGATGACTGACGACAATCTGCCGGCAACATCCGCTCTGGCGCGGGCCGTGTTCAGCCGGGCGGGGGCCAAGCTGCTGGTTGCCGGGGTGGTGTTTCTGGTCATCTTGCTGGCGCCGGCGCCGGAGGGGTTGACCGGGCCGGGGCAGCGGGCGCTAGCGGTGATGACGCTGGCGGTGATTCTGTGGGCTACTGAGGCAATACCCGTCTCGGTGGCCGGCATCGGCGGCGTGGTATTGCTGGTGCTGTTTGGGGCGGTGCCGGACATCGGAACGGCGCTTTACGGGTTCTCGCAGCCGGTTGCCTACTTTCTCATCGGCATTTTGACGCTGGGGCTGGCGGTGCAGCACTCCGGGCTGGCCGAGCGGATGGCGACGTTTCTGATGCGCGGCGCGGCGGGCAGCCCCCGGCTGCTGTACGTGCAGATGCTGCTGTCCTTTGCGCTGCTCACGTTTGCGCTGCCGTCGGCCAGCACGCGGGGCGCCATTATGGTGCACGTGTACGAGCAGGTGCTGGCGCGCTGGGGCGTGCCGCAGGGCCACCCGCTTTACAAGGCAGTGATGATGGGGATGGGCAGCCTGAACCGGCTGGGCTCCACCGCGCTGCTGGCCGGGGGGATAACGCCGGTGGTGGCATCCGGACTGCTGGGCGATTTCTCGTGGACGCAGTGGTTCGTGCTGATGTCGGCGCCGTTTTACGCCAATCTCATCGTCGGCGGCGCCGCGCTGTTCCTGTTCTACCGCTCCGGATTCCGGCTGGATGGCATTGCCAAAGTGGCGCTGACGCCGGCCGGCCGGATGAGCGTCGTCGAAATGCGGGCCGGGGCCATCGTGGTACTGACCGCGCTGCTGTGGTTCACCGACTTTGCGCACGGGCTGCATCCGGCGGTGCCGGCGCTGATTGCGCTGTGCCTGATTCTGCTGCCGCGGGTGGGCATCCTGACGTGGGGGCAGTTTGAGCGCAACGTGGGGTGGACGAACTTTTTTGTCATCGCAACGTCGCTGTCGCTGGCCCACGCGCTGGTAATTACGGGAGCGGCGGCGTGGTTCTCGGAGACGCTGGTGGGCGGCGTAGCGCAGCTGTCGTCCGAGCCGCTGCTGGCGCTGCTGGCGCTTTGCGTGTGCTTTGCGGCGGTGCGGATACTGGTGCCGAACATCGCCGGCTACCTGGCGCTGGTGATACCCGTCGCAATGGCCACCGGCGCAGCGCTGGGGCTGAACCCGCTGGTGTGCGGAATGGCGGCGGTAGTGGTGGGCGATTCGGCAGTCTATTACGGCGCCGGCGGCACCTCGGCGGTGTTCGTATTCCAAAGGGCCAACATCTCAAACCCGGAGATATTCCGGTTCGGAATGACGATGACCGTGCTGGTGATAGCGGTGCTGCTGCTGGCGATAGTTCCCTACTGGGGGCTGGTGGGGCAGCCGCTGGTACGCTAGGCCGATGCGCGTTTTTAAAGAATGGCGGTCCCGGGAACGGCTGGCGCTGGCGGCGTTTGTGTGCCTGCTGGCGCTGGCGGCGGGGCTGCGGTTTTACGACTTGCCGGGGGATTCCGTATGGTACGACGAAGCGGTTGCCTCCGGTAACGCGCGGGGCGCCCTTGCGGAGGTAATCCCCAATACCAGTTTCGGAAACTCATCGCCGATACTGTACCCGCTGGCGCTGTGGGCGGTGCAGAAAGTGGACGTATCGGCTTTCAGCATCCGCATCTTGCCGGCGATAGCCAGCGTTTTGACGGTGGCCGTGATGCTCTTTCTGCTGCCCCGCTTTGGGGTGAGCCGGTGGGCGGCGTTTTTGGCGGCGCTGCTGGCGACGGTTTCGGTTGCCGCAATAGAACACGCTCAGGATGCGCGGGAATACTCCATTGACGCGCTGTTGGCTGCGCTGCTGATAGCGGGGCTGCTGTGGTATTTGCGTGATGGCCGCAAAGGGTTGCTCTGCGTTGCGCTGTTCGTGGCGCCGCTGCTCCAGTACGGTTTGGTCCTGTTCGGCATCGCCGTGATAGGCGCTGCTCTGATTTTGCCCGCCCCGACTTTGGCCGGGCCGGAATCGGAATCGGATTCGTACCGCAGCCGGATTCGTAAATGGTTCAAGCAGCGCAGCGCACTGGTCTGGCCGGCGGCGTGCTTGCTGGCGGGGTGCGCCGTCAGCTATGCGGCCACTTTGCGGCATCAGTGGCGGGGCGGGGGTTGGGACGGTTGGGAGTACTTCTATTATCAAGGCGGGTTTGACGTTGCCGACGTTCTGGGATTTGCGACGGCCCGCACCTGGGCGCTGCTGAACTATCATTTGCCGCCGGCCGTTGCGGTTGCGGCGGTTGCGGCGTTGGCCGTTATGCTGGCGGTGTCGCTGCGGCGGCGGCGGTTTGACGCCGTTGCAATCCTGGCACTGCTGGCCGTTGGCATCGCCATCATCGCCGCCCTGCTGACGGTTTATCCGCTGGGAGATATTCGGCAAAACCTGTATCTGGGGCCGGTAATCTTTCTGGCCGCCGGCGCTGCCCTCCATTGGGCGGCGGCGGGACTGGCCGGGCTGCTGCGCCGGGCGTGGGCGGTTCCGGCGCTGGGCGTCGTTGCCGCCGGCGGAATCGCATTGGCCGGAGTGAGCGCTATGGGGCAGGACAATCCTTATGAAACAAGTCACGACAGCAAAGAGGTGATCGCCTTTCTGGAGGAGTATGCCGTAGCAATGGACGTGGTTTATGTGACCATCTATGCCGCCCCGGTATTCCGGTTCTATCAGGATGAAAAGCCGGGCAACTATCACTATGGAGCAGCGGAATGTTGGCGCACTCTGGAACCGTGTAACCACGAGATGGTGCAGTTAATTGCCGCGCGTCACGATGTTCCAGATAGAATCTTGATGGTGGACACCCGCAAGCCGTTGTGGAGGGCAGTATCCGGCGAGACCGGCGTTCAAGCATACGGCGCGGCCCGGATTGTGGGGGAGATTATCACCGCCTATCTGGTTAACGACCGGCTGCACCGGGCGGATGACGACCCGGTAAAGCCCTGGGGCTGGCAGCGGGCCGACATCCGGACGGGCGCCGTCGATGGGGTCGATGGGCCCGATGCGGTCACTGGGGACGCTGCCAGCTGGACGGACATCGCCGGCGTGCGGTCATTCAACTACGCGCCAACGCGCGCCGACATCGGCAAGTTCGTGCGCGCCGGCGTGTCCTACGAAAAGAACGGCACGACCTACCGGGTGCAGACGGATGCTATCGGCCCGATCGAGGGGTTTGGAGCGCTGGGCGAGCGGGTTGCAGTTGAGCAAGCCAGCGCTTACCGGGATTTCAATATCTTTGTGATTGCGCCGGCTGAATAAGCCACGAACCGACAACTCACTCAGAACGACGACGAACGACGATGGGAGACGGGCTTGCCTAGTTAACCTGGTCGCAGACGGTGTCCAGCCCGGCTTTTTTGAGGATTTCGCGGAGGGCGACGCGTTCGATGGCGTTTAGCTCGCCCGGCTTTTCGAGCTGCTCGATGACGCTGTCGGGCAGGCCGGCGTCCTCGGCGGCCTCGAGGCACGCGGACGGGGTGGCGCTGGTGCTGCACGCCATAATCATAATGCCCAGGGCGGCGGCGGCCAGCGCTATGCCCAGCAGCCGTTTCCCGGCCGTCAAGCGCATTTTAAACCGCAAAGTGCGGGGGGGGGGGGGGGTAGAAAGCATGATGTTCCTCCGGTGCCGGTTTGAGCGGTTGGGGTATCAGGGTTGGAGCAGCAGTTTGCCGAAGAAGTTGGTGGCTTCCATTGCCTGCTGTGCGGCGGCGGCTTGGGCCAGGGGGTAGGTTTGGTGGATGGCGGGCTGGACGCTGCCGCGATTGAGGACGGCGGCGATTTGGCGCATATCCTCGCGGGAGCCCATGTAGCCGCCGTATATTTCAATCTGGCGGCTGAACAGCAGGCCGAGATGCAGTTCGGTGCGCAGGCCGCTGGTGGCGCCGCAGATGCAGTAGCGTCCGCCGGGGCGCAGGGCGCGGAACCCGTGGGCCCACACGTCGGCGCCCACGTGGTCAATGAGCAAATCCACGCCGGCGCCGCCGGTAATCTCCCGCACGCGCTGGGTGATGTCCTCGTCGTTGTAGTTGATGACGTGGTCGGCGCCGAGGTTGCGGGCCAGTTCGGCTTTCTCCGGCGTGCTGGTGGTGGCGATGACGGTTGCGCCTACCACGTTTTTGAACACCTGGATGGCGGCGGCGCCGACGCCGGCCGAGGCCGAGAAAACCAGCGCGGTTTCCCACGGCTGCAACGCCGCCCGGCGCACCGCCATGTTCCACACCGGCAGATAGGTCGTCGGCACGGCGGCGGCGGACGCGAAGGAAACGGATTCGTCCAGCCGGTAGGCGTTCACTTCCGGCACGGCCACCAGCTCGGCGTAGCTGCCGTCGCGGGCGGTGCCGAGGAACCGGCTGCGGGGGCAAAGGTCGTCGCGGCCGGAGCCGCACCACTGGCAGACGCCGCAGGCCACGCGGGGGTTGACGACAACCCGGTCGCCAACCGACAGCGTGGTAACGCCGGCGCCGGCGGCAACCACCTCGCCGGCGGTATCGCCGCCCAGGATGAGCGGCGGCGGAAACTCGCGCGCCAGGCCGCGCTGGCCCTGGCGGGTGAATATGTCCAGCCGGTTCAGGGCGCTGGCCCGAACCTGCACCACGACGTCGTTGGGGCCCGGCGTGGGGTCGGGACGGTCACCGTACTGGAGAACGTCCACGTCGCCGTGGGCTTCAATATAAACGGCTTTCATCGGTACGCTTGCTCCTGATAGACGGATAGACGGATGGATGCGCCGGATTGACGGATGCGCCTACATGGGCGGGCGCCGATTGTCGTAGCAATCGCGGCAAAGGAAAACGACGGCCAGCGTTTCGTCGTGGCTGGCGGCCTTGCCGCAGCGGGGCGCGGTGCTGTCGGGCGACCAGGGCTGGTGAAAGGGGCCGCCGCACATCTGGCAGGTGGAGCGGTGCGGCCCCTCCAGTTCCTCGTTGCACACCACGCAAAACGCCGTCCCGGACACTTGAAAAGCGGTAACCACTGCACTCCTCCCAACCACTGTAAAGGTTTGATTATTCGGATTTGACGGCCCATTGGCGGGCCAGTTGTACTTCATCTTGCCGGCTGTGGACCTGGCCATCCAGCCGGGACTGCCGCAGAACCCGCAGGACTTCGCCGACGGACGGCCCGGCCGGCACGCCGATGGCCAGCAGGTCATCGCCGCGCAGCAGCGGGGCAATTTGCCACCATTCCGCCAGATAGCGGGCGATGCGTGCGCTGGCCGGCGCCGGCGCCAGGGCGATACCGGCGGCCAGCGCGTCGGGCGATAACCCGTCCAACTCTAAACATACACCCGATGGCGGCAGATTGTCCGCTTGCAGCGCCGGCAATCTTGACGTCAAAATGGCCGTGTCGCTGATGGCCCGCATCCAGTCTGATGGCGCATTGAGGCGTGATGCGACGGCTGCGCCGGCCGGCCCGCTGAGGGGCCACACCAGCGCCGACATCCAGGCCGGGGCCGGGGCTTGCCAGTCTTGCAATCCGCTGAGATGGGCTGCGTTCAGCGACGGATGGACGGCCGGCCAGATGCCCAGCGCATTGGCCCGTTGCAGCGCCGGCAGCGGGGCCGGCTCATGCAGGATGCGCGCCAGTTCGTGCCGCACCCGGTCGCCCGACAGCCGGCCGATGCTGCCGGCGGCGACGGCGGATTGCAGGCCGTTCAGGGTGTCCGCAGCAATGCGGAAACCGAACCGCTGCTCGTAGCGAACCGCCCGGAATATGCGGGTAGGGTCATCGCAAAAACTGCGGGGATGCAGCGTGCGGATGACGCCCGATGCCAGGTCAGCGCGGCCGCCGTGATGGTCAATCAGGCCGTCGTTGCCGGTGTCGTCGTCAGCGCCGGCGATGGGCTGGGCCATGGCGTTGATGGTGAAATCGCGGCGGGCCAGGTCGTCGGCCAGCGTGCCCGTTTGGACAACCGGCAGCGCGGCCGGCGTCGGGTAGGTTTCGCGGCGGGCGGATACCAGGTCAACGGCGATGTTAGGCGTCTCAACCGTAGCGGTGCCAAAGCGACGGTGTACGGTGCATTGCCCGCCGATGGCGTCGGCCAGGCGTTGCGCCAGCGCCGGGGCATCGCCTGCTACCGTGACGTCAAGGTCGTGGACGGGGACACCCAGCAGGCGGTCGCGCACCGGGCCGCCCACCAGGTAGGCGGCAACGCCGGCGTCATCGGCCAGACGGCGCACCGCAGCGAGAACGGCGGTCTGAGCGTCGGCGCGGTGGGCAGGGAAAACGCCCGCCATCATCGGGTTCTCGGCAACGGTTAACACAAGCATCGGCGGTCAAATCAAAGAATGACGGGGCAGTCTAGCACCTGCACCGGGGCGGGGCAAGTGCCAAATGACACCGGAGCGCCCGGCAATGACGGGCGGCGCGGGGGCCGGTGTTATACTCGCCGCAATCAACAGGCAGCAATCAAAACGCAATGGGATGGAGTGACGGTACACAATGGAAACGGTAGGATTTATCGGATTGGGCAACATGGGCGGCGGGATGTCGGCCAACATTCAGCGGGCGGGCTATCCAATGGTGGTTTATGACCTGCGCGAGGAGGCGGCGCTGCCGCTGCTGGAGGGCGGCGCGCGGCTGGCCAACACGCCCGCCGAGGTTGCCGCCGCTTGCGACGTTACCTTTACGTCGTTGCCCGGCCCGTATGAGGTTGAAACAGTGTCGCTGGGCGCGTCGGGCGTGCTGGAGGGCATCCGGCCGGGCTCTGTGTACATTGATTTGTCGTCCAGCCGGCCGACGCTCATCCGGGAGATTGAACCGCAGTTCCGGGCCAAGGGCGCCTACGTGCTGGACGCCCCGGTGAGCGGCGGCAAGACGGGGGCGACGTCGGGTAATCTGGCGGTGATGGTGGGCGGCGACCGGGAGGTGTTTGACCGTATCAAGCCGGTGCTGGACGCTTTTGGGGACAAGGTGTTTTACGCCGGCGAAATTGGCGCCGGCAGCGTGGCCAAGCTGGTGCATAACATGATTGGCCACAGCGTGCGCCAGGCCATCGCCGAGGGGCTGACGCTGGGCGTCAAGGCCGGCGTGGAACCGGAGGCGCTGTGGGAATGCGTCCGCCGGGGTTCGCTGGGCCGGATGCGCGTGCTGCACGAGGGGCTGGTGCGCACGATGTTCCGGGGCGAGTTTGAGCCGGCCAGCTTTGCCCTCAACCTGGCGTTCAAGGACATAACGCTGGCCACCGAACTGGCCCGCGAATACGACGTGCCAATGCCAATGTCCACGCTGGCCGAGCAAATAGCAATGCAGGCGATGAACCGAGGCTGGGCCGAACTGGACAGCAGCGTAACCGTGCGGCTGCAAGAGGAACAAGCCGGCGTAGAAGTACGCGCGCCGCACGTTGACGCCGGGCGGGCCGGGCGGTTTATCAGCACCCACCCGGATGATGAGGAGTAGCGTTCAGCCGGGATTGCCTGTTGGCATGGAAATCTCCGTCCAATTGTGCAGCCGCTGCCGAACTATGGCTGCCGTTGGATGAGGTTTCCATGCGTCCGGTGCGGCATACTTTAGTCATAAGGAAATGAAATCATGATAAACGTACCCCAAGGTGGTGGATTTGACACCGGACAAGTCGCCACCTGCCCTCACTGCCGTAGTTCGAGTATCCGAATCCGGCGGCGGCGTCATAGCTCGCAACTGTGGCGGTGTCGGAGATGCAACCGCACTTTCAATACACCGAGAGTAAGAGAATTACGGTTTGACGTGGTTCGCCGTCCTCCCGTCTTTGAGGATGACATAAGGCGGTTGGAACGCCGCGCCCGGAGGAGAGGGAATTCCCGCAGCCGACTCAAGGCTGTTATTCTCATAGTCGTCATACTGGCTGTGATAGGCGGGGTTCTATGGTGGCTGGACCGGGGCAGCGGCGTGATTGGAAACATTGTCGGGCAAAATGGCGCGGCTGGCGCGATTGCGCCGGCTATGCCGATGCCGACTCCGACTACAACAAGGACCAGCGATGCTCCATTGGCGGTGATACCGGCGCTGCGGCCAACATCTACCAATGCAGAGGCAAAGCAACCGACACCAACCCTGGCTCCGGTTCCCACACTTACGCCGACCCGTGTTCCAGCTCCGGAACTCCGTCATATTGAGGAAAAGCAATATATGCTTGAACTCATCAACTGCCGTGAAAGCGGACATGGGCGAAGTTCTGAACCAGTCGATGGCGTTTATTCGCTGATGTAGTCATATCGCAATACTCCATATTCCACGGCGTAACGCCGCCGGATGCTTATAACCCTAACGCCTGGTAGTTACGCCAGCCGGCCGGCCACTGCCGATAGCGGTTGCTGATAAATCTGGCATAATGTAGCCTCAATCCAATCGGATGGGAGATTGCTGTGACTACCCGCGAAATGACCGCTCAAGAGCACGCTCAAACGGCGCGCGATTTCCTGGTCGCGTCTGACCGGGAGTTTGCCGCCGGTGACCATCTGCAAGGCTCGGAGCAACTTTACTGGGCGGCTACGCAGGCGGTCATTGCCATTTGCCAGCGGCGGGGGTGGCGTTACCGGAGCCACCGGGCGATGAAGCAGGCGGTTGCGGAGGTGGCGCGGGAGCAGGGGGAGCCGCTTATCGTGGGCGGGTTTTCGGCTGCGGAGCGGTTTCACGAGAACTCCTTTCACGACAATATGGAGGACTACGATATTGCGACGGAACGCCCGGCGGTGCAGCGCTTTGTAGCCCGTCTGCTGGCAGTGCTGGATGGTGAAACCGGCCGTCGATAGGAAAATCCAGAGGAGAATATAATGGACATCAACACTTATCTTAACTTCAACGGGGAGTGCCGGGCGGCTTTTGAGTTTTATCGTGGGGTCTTTGGCGGCGAGTTCTCGTGGCTGGCTACTTTTGGCGATGGGCCGCCGGATTTGTCGGTGCCGGACGATGAGCGTGAGCGCATCATGCACGTGTCTTTGCCCATCGGGTCGGGTGTGCTGATGGGCAGCGATACTACTTCGGCGTTTGGGCCGCCCAGCACTGCGGGCAACAATTTTGCCATCAGCATCCTTACCGAGAGCCGGGAGGAAACCGACCGGCTGTTCAGCGGGATGGCGGCGGGCGGCACGGTTAAGGTGGCGCCGGCGGATATGTTCTGGGGCGCTTATTTTGCGTGCTGCACCGACAAGTTCGGCGTCAACTGGATGTTCAACTACGACTTGCCCGCCGAGCAGTAGCGCCGGGTTTTACGCACGGACGGCGCGAGGCGATTGCGATGCTGGCTTCGTACTTTGGCTGTATGGGGTACTCCGAGCGGCACGCGCTGCCCGGCGCGTGGCCGGTGGCGCCCCGGCATCAAAACCCGCCGGCGTCCGAACGGTCGTACCGGGAGGGACTGGACGAGTGTGCGCTGGCGGAATCGGTGGGGTTTGACTGGATTAGCGTATCGGAGCATCACTACTCCGGCGCCCGCCTGACGCCCAGCCCGGCGGTGATGGCGGCCGCCGTCGCGCAGCGCTGCCGCCGGGCCAGGATTGCGCTGCTGGGGCAGCTGCTGCCCATCAACAATCCGGTGCGGGCGGCGGAGGAGATTGCGATGCTGGACAACCTGACCGGCGGGCGGCTGGTGGCGGCGTTTATGCGCGGCACGCCCAACGAGGACGCCGTGCATGGCGTTGGCCGCGCCACGGCCAGAGCGCGGCTGCTGGAGGGTATGGACATCGTGCGGCACGCCCTGACCGAGCCGGAACCGTTTACGTGGCAGGGCGCGCATTACCAGTACGGCACCGTCGCCGTCTGGCCGCGCCCCGTGCAGCAGCCGCACCCGCCGCTGTTCGTAGCCACCCGCAGCGCGCCCACCGTGCGCTACGCCGCCGCCCACCGCCTGGGCGTAGCGGTTTCCTACGACCGGGCAGACGATATGGCGCAGGTTATAGCGGTTTATCGGGAGCAGTGCCGGCAGTCCGGCTGGGAGCCGACGCCGGAGCAAATCGCCTACCGGGGCGGCATCTGCCTGGCCGAAACCGACGCCGCCGCGCAAGAGTGCCTCGCCGACATAACGCAGGCGGCCGGCGGTGGCGCGGCAACCCGTGATGGCGGTACGGCATCATCCCGGCGATTCAACGACGAACTTGACCCGCGAATAACGCCGGCCCGTCCGCCGGAGGTCAACGCCAACCGGGGAATTGGCTACATGATGAACTTCGTCGGCAGCCCCGACACGGTGGTGGAGCAGCTGCGGGAGTACCGCGACAAGTGCAGCGTGGGCGTGGTGGACCTGGCCTTTCAGCAGCCGGGAGTAGCGCACCAAACGGTTATGGAATCCATAGAACTGTTCGGGCGCAAGGTTCTGCCGCGTATCAGAGGGTTTTAGCGCTCAGACTACCCCAACCCGGTATGCCAGCCCGATTTCAGGACGGGTATAATACGGCGCACCATGTCCCGCCAGATTCCAGAGGTTCAGCATGACTACTGCCATCGCCGTCAAAACGCCGCCGGCGCCACCGCCGGCCCCGGAACCTTTCCGGTTCCCGGAGCCGCCCGAACGTGAGATTGATGAGTCAATGACTAACCACCGACAACTGACTTATACGGGCCACTGCCACCACCTCGTCCAGTATCTCGGCAACCGGGATACCACCCTGGTGGGCGCCGACTTTTGGCTGGCCCGCGGGCCGCGCCCCGGCACTCTGGGCTTGCGCTGCCCCGATTTGCTCATCGCCTTTGACGTTGACCCGGCGGCTTACTTTGCCACCGGGGGTTATCTGATAACGGAGCAGGGCAAGCCGCCGGATTTTGTGCTGGAAGTAGCCTCGGAAAGCACGGCGAAGGTGGACGTGGAGCAGAAGCCGGCTGATTACGCGGCGCTGGGCATCCTGGAGTACTGGCGCTTTGACCAAACCGGCGAGTATTGCGGCTCCCGGCTGACCGGAGACCGGCTGGTGGACGACCACTATGAGCCCATCCCCATTGAGGAACTGCCGGACGGCGTATTGCAGGGCTACAGCCCCGCGCTGCACCTGTACCTCCGCTGGGAACGCGGCCGGTTAACCTGGCACGACCCGGCCACCGGACGGCACATCCTAACCTTTGACGACGTGAAGGAAGCCCACCTCAATGAGCAGGCCCGCACCGCCGCCGCCCGCGCGGCCCGCCTCCGGGCTGATGCCCGCACCGCCGAGTACCTCGCGGCCCGCTTCTGGGACGAAGCCCTCATCGCCGAGAACCGCGCGGCCCGCCTCCGGGCTGAAGCCGGCATCGTCAAGGCCGAAGCCCGGATTAGCGAACGGCGACTGGAAATCCCCTGGCCGCAGAAAGACTAACCCCCGGTAACCAACCCCGCATCAGCATCTGTCAGCCGCAAAAGCCCGCTATAATACGCTGCACGCATCGTGTCCCATCCGGCGCAACAGCCCGTCCCGCCGGGTTCCAAAGGTGAGGTTCAGTATGACCATCACAAACATCACCGCCGTCAAAACGCCGCCGCCACCACCGCTACCGTCCGCACCGGCGCCGGCCCGTTTCCAGTTTCCGGATCCTCCCCAACGTGAGCTTGATGAGGCAATGACTAATTACCAGTATGTGCACTTGGTGGGCAGCCCCCTGCATCTCAGCCGGCACCTGGGCAACCGGGATACCACCCTGGTGGGTGCTGACTTTTGGCTGGCCCGCGGGCCGCGCCCCGGCACTCTGGGCTTGCGCTGCCCCGATTTGCTCATCGCCTTTGACGTTGACCCGGCGGCTTACTTTGCCACCGGGGGTTATCTGATAACGGAGCAGGGCAAGCCGCCGGATTTTGTGCTTGAGGTGGCGTCGAAAAGCACCGCCCGCGTGGATGTGGATCAGAAACCGGCCGACTACGCTGGGTTAGGCATCCCGGAGTACTGGCGCTTTGACAAAACGGGGGAGTTTCACGACACGCGGCTGGCCGGCGGCCGTTTGGTGGATGGGCAGTATGAGCCCATTCCCATTGAGGAACTGCCGGATGGGTCTTTGCAAGGATATAGCGCGGTGTTGAACCTGTACCTGCGGGCGGAACAGGACGGGTTGGGGTGGTACGACCCGGAAACCGGGCAGCACATCCCGACGTTTGACGAGAGGCAGGAAGCCTTCCTCCAGGCTGAATCCCGGGCTGAACAGGCCGAGGCCCGCGCCGAGCAGGAACACGCCGCCCGCCTCCAGGCTGAGGCGCAGGTTCGGGAGTTGCGGGAGCGGCTGCGGCTGCGCGGTGGTGGGTAGGCGTCCGGGACGGGCTAGACTGCCCGTTTTTTCAGTCAGCCGCCAGAACCCGCTATAATACGCCGCAGGCATCGCATCCCGTCCCATCCGGCGCAACGGGCCATCCATCCGTCCATCCATCCCGCCGGGTTCCAGAGGTGAGGTTCAGCATGACCACCACCACCGCTAACACCGCCATCGCCGTCAAAACGCCGCCGCCGCCATCGCCGGCCCCGGCCCGTTTCCGGTTTCCGGACCCGCCTGAACGTGAGATTGATGAGGCAATGACTAACCACCGACAAATGACCTATACGGGCCATTGCCACCACCTGGCCCGGTATCTCGGCAATGAGGCTACCACCCTGGTCACCGCGGACCGTTGGATTGCGCGTGGGCCGCGCCCCGGCACTACCGGCCTGCGTCTGCCTGATTTGCTCGTGGCTTTTGACGTTGACCCGCAGGCTTACCATGCCACCCGGGGTTATCTAATCACGGAGCAGGGCAAGCCGCCGGATTTTGTGCTGGAAATTGCCTCGCCAAGCACGGCCAAGGTGGACGTTGAGGAGAAGCCGGCTGATTACGCGGGGCTGGGCATCCTGGAGTACTGGCGCTTTGACGAGACGGGGGATTCTCACGGAGTGCGGCTGGCCGGCGACCGTTTGGTGGATGGGGGGTATGAGCCTATCCCTATTGAGGAATTGCCCGACGGTTCTTTGCAGGGGTACAGCCCCGTGCTGAACGTGTACCTGCGGTGGGAGCCCGTGCAGGGAGAGCAGGGTATGTTGGGTTGGTACGACCCGGAAACGGGGCAGCACATCCCGACGTTTGACGAGAGGCAGGAAGCCTTTCTCCGCGAGCGGGAGGACCGCCTCCGCGCCGAGGCCCGCGCCGAGCAGGAGCGTGCTGCCCGCCTGCAGGCTGAGGCGCAGGTTCGCGAGTTGCAGGAGCAGCTCCGGCAGCAGGGGGGCGGCTAGGTTGGGGTGGGCTTGCCCCCCGCCGGTTTTGTGCTATAATCCCTGCCGTTATGCTTTGCGTTTATCAATGCCCCGCTTTGCGGGCTGGAGGTTTTGCCGATGCTTGCCGGCTGGGGTGTGAGTTTGCTGCGTAGCGCGAATGTTCGGAACGGGGGGGGGGGGTAGAATGATGCCCCGCCGCCGTATTAGCATCCGCTTTGCGCTGGCCGGCGCTGCGCTGGCCCTGTTTGTCGTGCTGGCGGGCTTGGCCGGCTGGCTGCTGCCGGAGGTGCGGCCCGCCGCCGCCCACACTGCCACTGTCAGCGCGGTCAGCATCACCACCACCCCGGCTTCGGGTGACAGTTACCACACCGGCGAGGACATCACCGTGCGGGTGTCCTTTAATACTCATATCAATGGCATCAGCAATGGCCAAGTGCGAATCGGCATTGGCAGCAACACCCGCACTGTCAGCTCGAATACCAGTTTCCCCAACAGCTCAAACGTTGACTTCACTTACCGGGTCGTTGCCGGCGATCGTGACGCCGACGGCATCACCGTGGCTACCAACGCCCTCTCCGGCACCTTTCGGCACCAGGACGGCGGCAGCAGCTCCTCCGCTCTCAACCGTGCCCTCCCCAACACGCTGGCTACCGCGCAGGCCGGGCACAAGGTCAACGTTATCGACTACGATGCCGATAACGACAACCTCATCGAAATCACTACGCTGGCCCAGCTTGACGCCATCCGCCATGACCTGGACGGCGACGGCGCCCCTACTGCCGGAGCGGGAACCACTGCTTACAATACCGCTTTTCCGAACCGCGTAACTGCCGCCACCGGGCGCATGGGCTGTCCGGGTACCTGCGCCGGCTATGAGTTGATGGCCGACCTGGACTTTGACACCGACGGCGATGACGTCGCCGACGGGGCCTACGCCAACTGGTCGCCCATCGATACTTTTGAGACTACTTTCCAGGGCAACGGCCATACCATCTCCAACCTGAACATCAGCACCCGGTTTGCCGCAATGTTCTCGACGCTGGGCGGTTCCGGCGTCATCACCGCAGTGGGACTGCTTAATCCTACTGTGGCGTCCACTCGCGACATCGCCTTTGCCGCGGCATTGGTGGGGAATAACAGCGGCGTCATCAGCGCCTCTTACGTCCGGGGCGGCTCCGTTACCGGCAACAGGGGCGACTCGGGCGTCGGCGGGCTGGTGGGGAATAATCGCGGGACGATACGGGCGTCTTACGCCGCCGGAACCACGGTGAGCAGCACCGGCGCGCGCGATATCGTTGGCGGGCTGGCGGGCAGCAACGCCGATAACAGCGCAGTTATTGAATACAGCTACGCGGCCAGCGCCGTTACCGCCAGCGGCAACATGGTTAACTCCGGCTGCCTGACGGGCCTCAACAGCGCCGTCGGCGGCAGCAATACCGGCACCATCAGAGGCAGCTATTACAGTTCTACCGCCTGCACCGCCGCCGGCCCCGGCACGGCCCAAACCGCCACCCAGCTGCAAACGCCCACCGGCTACACCGGCATTTACTCCGCCTGGAACTTGAACCTGGACGGCGTAGTCGGCAACGATGACCCCTGGGCGTTTGGCACGTCAGCGCAACTTCCCGTGCTGAAATACCTGCTTACCGACTACGATACCGATGACGACAACCTCATTGACATCACCACGCTGGCCCAGCTGAACGCCATCCGCCATGACCTGAACGGCAACGGCGATGCTACCCACGCCGATTACGTTGCCGCCTTTCCGCACCGCCAGTTCCTGGCCACCGGGCGGATGGGCTGCGCCGCTACCTGCGCCGGCTATGAGCTGATGGCCGACCTGGACTTTGACACCGACGGCGATGACGACGTGGACAGCAACGACGCTTACCCCAACTGGTCGCCCCTCGGTACTTACACGTCCACTTTCCAGGGCAACGGCCATACCATTTCCAACCTGACCATCAACTCGAGCGCCCCTAATGGAGGGGTCGGGCTATTCACGGAATTGGGCAGCAGCAGTACGGTCACCGCATTGGGACTGTTTAACCCCTCGGTGAGCACTTCGGGTCACTCTGCGGATGCCGGCGCGCTGGCGCACGACAACAGCGGCACGATTAACGCCGTATATGTCAGCAGCGGCGCCGTTAGTGCCACCGGCAATTTTGGCAGACCCGGCGGGCTGGTCAGCACCAACACGGGGACGATACGCGCCTCTTACTCCACTGCTGCCGTCAGTAGCGGGGGTACTTTTACCACCGCCGCCGGGCTGGTCACCAGCAATGTCGGCGGCACAATCATCGCCAGTTACGCCGCCGGTTCCGTTTCCGCGACGGCGGGCCAGGGCGTTTTGTCGTACTGCCTGGCGCCGAGCCAGGGCACCATAACCAACAGCTACTGGAGCACCGGCGCCTGCACCCTCACCGGCGGCGGCGGCGCGGGCCAGAGCGCCAGCGCATTGCAAACGCCCACCGCCTACGGCACCGGCTCCAGCATCTACCTCAACTGGAACGTGAACGTTGACGGCAATACCGGCAACGACGACCCCTGGTACTTTGGCACCAGTTCCCAATACCCCATCCTGCAATTCGGCCGGGACGCCATTGGCATCCAGGCGCAGCGCAACCCCGACGCAACCACCGTGGATTACGACACCAACGACAACAACCTGATTGACATTACGACGCTGGCCCGGCTGGACGCCGTCCGCTACGACTTGGACGGCGACGGCGCATCGGTCACGGGGGCGGGCGCCGTCAAGTACGCCAACGCGTTCCCCGGCGTGAGCGCCGGCATGGGCTGCGCGGCCGCCTGCATCGGCTACGAACTGCGGGCCGACCTGGACTTTGACACCGGCAATGACGGCAACCGCGCCAACGATCAGTTTTACAACGGCGGCGCCGGCTGGACGCCCATCGGCACCGACCGCGTGCCGTTCAGCGGCACGTTCCGGGGCAACGGGCATACCTTGTCCAACCTGCACGTCAACTCCGGCGCTACTATCGCCACCGTGGGCCTGTTTGGCACGCTTTCCGGCGCCGTCACCGGCATCGGACTGCCCAACGCCAGCGTAACCGGGGCGGCGGACAATACCGCCATCGGCGCGCTGACGGGCACGCTGGGGGCGTCCGGAACGGTAACATCCAGCTGGGCCACGGGCAGCGTGGCCTCCAGCAACGCCGACAGCGCAACCAAGAACGCCGGCGGGCTGGTGGGTTTTTCCTATGGCACAGTGCGGGCCAGCTACGCCGACGTGACGGTAACGGCCAGCAACGCGGCCACGAATGTTAGGGCCGGCGGCCTGGTCGGGAGTATAGGCGCCATCGTAGCGACCGGCGCCGGCTCGGTAACGGCCAGCTATGCCACCGGCGCAGTGTCCGGCGGCACGAGCGCCGCCTCTGACGTTGGCGGGCTGGTGGGCCAGCTGCCCACCTCCGGCACGCCCACCATAACGGCCTCCTACTCCACCGGAACGGCAACGTCCGGCGCCAACGCCAACACCGGCGGGCTGGCCGGCAATAATCCCAGCGGCGCCGTCATCACCGACAGCTATTGGGACACCGACACCAGCGGCATCGCCGATGCTGACCCGTCCACCAGCGCCGGCGCCGGCCAAACCACCGCCGCGCTGCAATCCCCCACCGCCTACGGCAGCGGCATCTACGCCGACTGGAACGTGGACGTTGGCGGCACGTCGGCCAACGACAACCCCTGGAACTTCGGCACCAACGCCCAATATCCCATCCTGCAATACGAACGCAACGCGCTGGGCATCGCCCGGCAGCGCAGCAACGACGCCGACAACGACAATCTGATTGACGTTACGACCCTGGCCCAGATGAACGCCATCCGCTATGACCTGGACGGCAACGGCACGCCGGCGGCCGGGGCGGGCGCGGCCACTTACGCGGCGGCGTTCCCCGGCCTGGGCGCCGGGATTGGCTGCGCCGGCTCCTGCGCCGGCTACGAACTTCTCAATAACCTGGACTTTGACACCACCGGCAACGACGACATGGCCGACGCGCCCTACGACAACTGGACGCCCATCGGCACCGACGGAACGCCGTACAGCGGCACGTTCCAGGGCAACGGGCATACCATCTCCAACCTGACCGTCAACGCTGATGCGACCGTCGTCACCGTGGGCCTGTTCGGCACGGCCAGCGGCGCCATCTCCGGCGTGGGCCTGCCCAACGCCAGCGTAGCCGGGGCCCGGGGTGGGAGTGACCCTATCGCCATCGGCACGCTGGCCGGCTCGCTGTCGGGCGGAACGATAACGTCCGGCTGGGCTACGGGCAGCGTAGATTCCAGCGGCGCCGGCAGCTCCGACAAATACGTCGGCGGGCTGGTGGGCCATACCGCCGGCACGGTGCGCACCAGCTACGCCGACGTAACGGTTGCCGCCGCCGGCAGTGCGACGCAGGCCAGGGCCGGCGGCCTGGTTGGAACCGTGTTTGGCGGCCACGTCGTCGCCAGCTATGCCACCGGCAACGTCACCGGCGGCACGAGCGCCACTTCTTACGTCGGCAGCCTGGTGGGGCTGCTGTCCGGCACGTCGCCCAGCATCACGGCGTCTTACGCCAGGGGCACGGCAACATCCGGCGCCAACGCCAACGTCGGCGGGCTGGCCAACGTCGTCAGCGGCACCACCGCCGCCATAACCGCCAGCTATTGGGACGTTACCGCCAGCAGCATCGCCGACACTACCCCGGCCGACAGCGCCGGGGAGGGCCGCAAGACCTACGAGCTGCGCACGCCTACCACCAGCACGCCTCCCATCTACCACACCTGGGACGATGTGGACGTTGACAACGCCGACGGCGACAACGACCTTGATACCGGGCCCGACGACGCCTGGGACTTTGGCACCAGCCTGCACTATCCGGTGCTGAAGTACGGCGTATTGAGCGCAAACACGGCGGCGCAGTTTGCCCGCCAGCCGACCATCGCCACCGACAGCGCCTTCTCCGGGCTCAGCGTAACCGGGGTTACGCTCAATACGCCCTTTGCGACGGGCACTGCTGTCTACACGGCAAGCGTGCCCGAGGGCTCTACCTTTACCTCGGTCACCGTGCTCGGTACGCCGGCCCACTCGTCTGCCCGCGCGTCTTACAGCGCGGTAATCGGCAGCGCCGCCCCCGTTACGGCGGACGCCGATACCGGCACGGCCGGCTATCAGGTCACCCTGGGCGGCCCCACGACGGTCATCACCTTTACCGTCACCGCGCAGGACGGCTCGGAAACGTCGTACATCCTCACCATAACCGTGCCGGAGAAAGACTACGATGACGACGACGACGGCCTGATTGACGTCACGACGCTGGCCCAGCTCAACGCCATCCGCTATGACCTGGACGGCGACGGCGGGGTGGGCATGGCCAACCGGGTCGCGTACGCCGCCGCGTTTCCCATCGCCGCCGCCGGCATGGGCTGCCCCATCACCACCGACGACGCCGACGACAACGACTGCACCGGCTACGAACTGCGGGCCGACCTGGACTTTAACACCGGCCAGCCTACCCGTACCGACGACGCCTATCACAACGGCGGCGCCGGCTGGACGCCCATCGGAACCGACACAACGCCGTACAGCGGCACGTTCCAGGGCAACGGGCACATCATCTCCAACCTGAACGTCAACGCTGGTACGGCCGTCATCACCGTGGGCCTGTTCGGCACGACCACCGGCGCCATCTCCGCAGTGGGCCTGCCCAACGCCAGCGTAACCGGGGCCCGGGACAATCTCGCCATCGGCGCGCTGGCCGGCTCGCTGGGGCTGGGCGGAACGATAACCTCCGGCTGGGCTACGGGCAGCGTAACCTCCAGCAGCACGAGCACCGACTTTAAGTACGTCGGCGGGCTGGTGGGCTACAACGGCGGCGCGGTGCGCGCCAGCTACGCCGGCGTAACGGTAACCGCCGCCAATACGGCCACAACGGTGCACGCCGGCGGCCTGGCCGGGCTTCTGTCCGGCGCCTCAGTGACGGCCAGCTACGCCACCGGCGCAGTAGCCGGCGGCGCGACCATTGCCTCCCACACCGGCGGCCTGGCGGGCTCGATGAACAATTCGGCCACCACCTCCATAACGGCGTCTTACGCTACGGGAGCGGTTAGCTCCGGCGCCCTCGCCAACACCGGCGGCCTGGTCGCCACCCGGCCCGCCGATGCCACGGTAACCATCAGCTATTACAATACCGATACCAGCGGCGCCGCCGGCCCCGGCACCGGCCAAAACACCAGCGCATTGCAAACGCCCACCGCCTACGGCAGCACCGGCATCTACTCCGACTGGAACGTGGACGCGGACGCTGATACCAGCACCGGAGACAGCTCCGGCCTCGACGACCCCTGGTACTTCGGCACCGCCAGCCAATACCCCATCCTGCAATTTGACCGGGATGCCGTCGCCATCGACCGGCAGCGCGGCAGCACCGCCGAGGACTACGACGGCAACGACAACAACCTGATTGACGTCACCACCCTGGCCCAGCTGGACGCCATCCGCTACGACCTGAACGGCGACGGCGCCGGCATCGCCAAAGGCAGCGACAGCGCCAAGTACGCGGCCGCGTTCCCCGGCCTGAGCGCCGGCATGGGCTGCCAAACCACCTGCGCCGGCTACGAACTGACCGCCGACCTGGACTTTGACACCACCGGCAACGATGACGTAGCCGACGCGCCCTACGACAACTGGACGCCCATCGGAACTTACACGGGTGACTTTGACGGCAACAACCGCACCATCGCCAACCTGACTATTGACGCCGCCGCCAGCGTGAGCTACGTGGGGCTGTTCGGCCAAATCAGCGGCGACATGTCCGGCGTGGGCCTGCCTGACGCCAGCATTACCGGGGCCGCTGCTACAATCAACGCCGGCGTCCTGGCCGGTCAGGTGAGTACCGGCGGGTCGGTAACGTCCAGCTGGGCTACCGGCAGCGTAACTTCCACCAATACCAGTACCGGCTCCGCTAACAAACTTATCGGCGGGCTGGTGGGTTACGCCGCGGGCCCAGTGCAGGCCAGCTATGCCCGGGTGGATGTAACTGCCGCCAATACTGCCACCTCGGTGGCGGCCGGCGGCTTGGTGGGCTATCTGTTCGGCGGCACGCTGACGGCCAGCTATGCTACCGGCGCGGTAGCCGGCGGCGCCGGCGGCAACTCTCAAGTCGGCGGCCTGGTCGGAGTGGCCCAAACCGGCGCGTCCGTCATCACGGCGTCTTATGCAACGGGAACGGTTACGTCGGACGCGAACAACATCGGCGGGCTGGTCGGTTTTCTGCTCTCCGGCGCTACGGTGGTCAACAGCTATTGGGACACGACTACCAGCGGCATCACCGGCGCCGGCGGCCAGACTACCAGCGGGCTGCAAACGCCCACCGCCTACGGCAGCGGCATCTACTCCGATTGGAACGTGGACGTTGGCGGCACATCCGCTAACGACAACCCCTGGAACTTCGGCTACGCTACCCAATACCCGGCGCTGCAATACGACGGCCTGGACCTGCTCAAGCAGGGCCGGGATACCATCCTCATCTCCACCGCCGCACTGGACGTGGACGAGGGCGCCAGCAACACCTACACCGTGCGGCTGGGCGGCCCGCCCAAAGCGGCCAGCACGGTAACCGTAACCATCGCCAGCGACAACGCGGACGTTACCATCAACCCCGCAATGCCGACTTTCAACGCCGGCAACTGGAACTCGCCGCGCACGGTAACGGTCAGCGCGGCCAGCGACACCGACCTGGCCGACGGCACAGCCACCCTGACGCACACCGCCGCCGGCGCCGGCAGCGGCTTTGAGAACACCGCCACCACCACGCTGTCCGTTGCAATTGACGACACCACCACGCCCGCAATCACCCTCACTCGCAACAGCGCGGCCATCACCACGCTGGACGTAACCGAGGAAGCCACGCCCAACGTCACTTACGACGTAGCCCTGACCAACGCGCCCCTGGCCAACGTAACCGTAACCGTAACCGTCCCCAGCGACCACACCGCCAGCCTGAGAATCAACAAAGCCGGCGGCACTTTCGCCAGCAGCCAGACGCTGACTTTCACCCCGACGGACTACAACACGGCGCAGATGGTAACCATCCAGGCGCCGGACGACGGCAACAACGACAACGAATCCGGCGTAACCCTGAGCCACGCCGCCACCGACGCCACGTCCACCGCCAGCGGCTACGACGGCATCAGCAAAAACCTGACCGTGAACGTCACCGACAACGACATACCCAACCTCCTGCTGTCCCAAGCCTCGCTGTCAGTAGAGGAGGAGGACGCCAGCGGCGAATCGTACACCGTGCGGCTGTCCACCCTGCCCAGCGCCGACGTAATGGTAACGGTAACCGCAACGGGCAACCTGACCATCGACGGCCCCGACGCCTCAACCGCGTTCACCGCCAGCGAAACGCTGACGTTCAGCACCACCACCGGGACGACGGCGCAGACGATAAACGTGCGCGCCGGCGGCGACAACGACCTGGCCGACGACACCACGCCCACGATTACCCACAACCCGTCCAGCACCGACACCGACTACAACGTCCTGTCCACCAAAACCCTGTCCGTAACGATAACCGACGACGACGAGGGCTCCCTGGTACTGTCCGAAACCACCCGCACCGTAACCGAGGGCGACGACACCGGCGCAGCCTACACCGTCAAACTGAGCCACCGCCCCTCGGCAACGGTAACCGTAGCCATCAGCAACGACGCCGCCAAAACCACCGTAACCCCGGCGTCCCTCACTTTCAACGCCAGCACCTGGAATAATCCGCAGACGGTAACCGTCAAAGCGGTAGCCGACGCCAATGCGGTCGACGACACCGACACGATAACGCACACCGCCAGCGAAACCGGCGGCTTTGAGGCCGGGGTTACCGCCGACGTAACCGTAATGGTGCAGGACACCACCGCGCCGGGCATCACCCTGTCCGAGAGCGAGTTGTCCCTGGATGAGGGCGTCAACGATACGTACACCGTGCGACTGGCGGCCGCGCCCGTTGCCGATACCACCGTGGCCATCGCCAGCGGCAACCCCGCAGTAACCGTCAACCCGGCCTCCCTGGAATTTACCACCACCGACTTTGCCACCATCCAGACGGTAACGGTCAGCAATACGGCCGACGCCGACACGGTGCACAACGTGTTCGAGATTACGCACACGCCCACCATCCGGGGCGTGGCCAGCGACGCCACCCCGCTGCCCGTGCTGCTCCGGGAACCCGGCGCGGCGGAGAGCAGCCCGGTCGTAATCATACCGCCAACCGACGCCACCCCCACAACCCACACCATAAACGCCACCACCACGTTAACCGTAATCGGCGCACCCGACCTCCCCGAGGGCATAACCGCCCGCACCGTGCAAGGCGTGAACGCCGACTTGTCCGTAACGTTCAGCAGCGCGGCCGGCACCCCAACCACCCGCAGCGGCTACACCCTGGACGGCGCTACCCTGGTGGACATCAGCGCAACGCCGGCGCCGCCGGGCGGCCTGCAAATCTGCCTGCCGATACCCCAGGGCGGCAGCGGAACCCCCCAGCTAATGCACTACCAGTCCGGCAGCTGGCGGACGGTGCCCAGCCGGGTGCAAAACGGCAAAGTCTGCGGCACCGTAACCGACTTCTCCCCATTCATAACCGGCCGCCCCGCCACCACAACCGCCGCCCCGCCGCCGCCGCCGCCCGACGAGGAGGATGACGACGACGACGACAGCACTCCTACCGGCAGCACTCCTACCGGCGGTTCCGGTGGTGGCTCCGGCGGCAGCGGCGGCGGCAGCACTACGCCGGCCCCGCGGCCCACGCCAACGCCGGCCCCGCAGCCAACACCCACGCCAACACCGGCCCCAACCACGCCGGCCTCAACACCCGCCCCAACGCCCACGCCAACGCCGGCCACCGTCCGGCCCACGCCAACGCCGGCGCCAACACCCATGCCGGCAGTAACCCCAACGGCGCTACCGCCAACCCAACCGCCCCCGGTAGCCGCCGCCATCCAGCAGCCGCCCGTACTCGGAGATATAACCTTCAGCAACAACAACCCGCAACCGGGCAGCGCGCTGATGGCAGAGTTCCCCGTAACCAACCCCGGCCCCATCATCGCCGAGTACCAGCTAACCTTGGAAATCGCCGGCGAAGTGGTACAACGCCAAACGCTAACCATCCCACCCGGCCAAACCCAAGCCGTACAACTCCCCATCGTAGCCCCGGACGCCCGCGCCGAGGTAACCGTGCGGGTGGACGGCCAATCCCAAATCGCAATCCTAACGCCGGCAATGGCTGCGCCTACACCCCCTGCCGGAGGCGAAACCGTCGTTACGACGCCGGCGGTTGAGCCGGCCGGCGGCGGCGCGCCGTGGCTGCTGATTGGCATTATTGCCGTAATCGCCCTGGCCATAGTAGGCGGAGGCATCGCCCTGCTGAGGCGGCGGCGCGCCGGATAACGGCAATCGCCAGCATCGCCCCCGTAATTCTGTGCGCCCCTGCTGTCGTTATGACAATGGGGGCGCATTTATGCCGTCATCCGCCGGGTATGTTGGGGTGACCCCATAGGGGGTGGCGGAAGGTGGGCGCCAGGGCGGGGTTTAGTTGCCGGCGGGTGTGGGCTGGCGTGTTGTCGTTGGGGGTAGTGGTTTCGTCGGTGGTGGTGGGCGTAGCTTGTGCCGGACGGGGGCGGGGTTGGCTGCGGCGGGGGGGTGGGCGGTGGGCGGTTAGTTGGTTCAGGTGGTGGGCTAGTTCCTGGAGGCTGTGCAGGTTGTGGGCGGGCAGGAAATCGTCGATGTGCGGCAGCGCGGCTTGCATTCCTCTGGTTAGCGGCTCGTAGGTTGGCGAGCCGAGCAGCGGGTTGAGCCAGATTAGGCGGTGGCAGCTGCGTTGCAGTCTGGCCATCTCCCGGCCCAGCAGCTCCGGCTCGCCCCGGTCCCAGCCATCGGAGATGACCAGCACGACCGCCCCGCTGCGCAGCACCCGGCGCGCCCAGCGGTAGTTGAACGCCTTGACCGCCTCCCCGATGCGGGTGCCGCCAGCCCAATCCGGCACTGCCCGGGACACTTCGGCCATCGCCTGGTCAACGCCCCGGTGGGCCAGGTGCCGCGTGATGCGGGTCAGGCGGGTGGCGAACAGAAACGCCTCCACCTGCTGCCCGCTCACGGCCACCGTGTGCACAAAGTGCAGCAGCATCCGGGTGTAACGCTCCATCGACCCGCTCACGTCGCAGATGAGAACCAGCGGCCTCGGCTTGGCCTTGCGGCGGCGGTGGGCGATGTCCAGCAGCTCGCCGCCGTAGGCCAGACTCCGGCGCATACTGCGGCGCAAGTCAACATCCGAACCATCGCCCCAGGTGCGGCGGCGGGTGCGGCGGCGGCCCAAGTCCCAGGCCAGTTCCGACATCATCGCACGGGCCGCCGCAACCTCCGGGGGCGTGTACTCGGCGAAATCCCGCTGCCGCAGCACCTCCCGCGCGCTGAACGACCGCTGCAAGTCCACCACCGGCTGCCGCTCGCCGGCATCGTCGGATGCGGGGTCATCGGAGGGCGGGCCGTCGGACGTGTCCTCCCGGTGCGGCGCAATGCGGGGTGTCCGGTAGCGGCGTTCCTCGCCCATGGAGCGCAGGTCGCGCATACTGGCGCCGTGGGCCGGCCGCCGCCAAAAGACTTGAAACGCCTCGTCAAACAGCTCCAAATCGCTGCGCCGGTGCACCAGCAAAGCGCGGGCCGCCAGCCGGAAATCGTTGCGACTGCCGCCCAGAGGCACGTACTCGGTAGCCCGCACCAGGTCGAGCATATTGGCCGTGCCAAAGTCCAGCCCCAGCCGGCGCAGCGTTTCGCCGAACAGCAGCAGATTGGGCAGAATCGCCCCATCGCCCAAATCGGCCGGCGCCGTGTGCAGATTTACGCTGCCTGCCATATCGTCAATCATCATTCAACCAGCATCGCCGCCCGATGTTACCACCGCCGCAACGTCATTGCCAGAAATCAGCCCAGCGCCGGCCGGCAGCGCGCGGCCACCAGCGCCGGGGTTTTGGGGAACAGCAGGGCGGCGATGATGGCCAGGCCGGTTAGCGCCGCTACGGTTAGCACGCCGGTTACCAGCGAGCCGGTGAGTTGGGCGATTAGGCCGGCGGCCAGCGGGCCGCTGGCGAATCCGACGGCGCCGAACGTCAGCACTAGCGCCGCGATTACCGACACCTCCCGCTCGTGAATGTCCCGAAACTCGAAAGGCAGCACCTCCATTGCCGGCACGAATACCCAGACCAGGCCCAGGCCGGCCAGCGCCAGGGCCGCCAGGGCGACGCTGCCGGCCAGCGCCGCGCCCACCGTGCAGACGACGTTGAACAACGCCGGCGCCAGCACCATCCAGCGCCGGTTCGTAACGTGCCGGGAAATCTTGCTGCCCAGAAATCCGCCGGGAATCAGCACGTAGTACAGGAATCCAAACACCACTCCGCCGGCGGATATGGCGACGCCGCGCTCCTCCTCGAGGATGGTGGGCAGGAACGTGAGCACGGTAGTCCACGACGCCGAGAGGCACAGCATCACCACGCCCAGCAGCCAGGCGTGGGGGTAGGCCAGCAGCGCCCGGACGGGACGCCGCCCGCCGTCGCGGTCCGGCGGCGCCGGCGTTCCGTCCGTCAGGCGGCTGACCGGCGCGGACGGTTTCGCCAGCGCCAGCGTTCCCCACACCACCAGGTGCAGCGCCATCAGCCCGCCCTGGATGAAGTACGCCTGACGCCAGCTGCCCAGGCTGATGATGATTAGCGGGCTGAACGTTATCACCGCCGCCATCAGCGTGGAGTGGGCCGATAGTCCGGCCGAGGTGACGCGGGCGTAGTCCGACGGGGCGGCCCAGTAGCGCAGCAGCAAGGGGCGCACCGGCGCCATCGCCGCCTGCGTTAGCACCGTGCAAAAGCGCGCGGCCAGCAGCGTCCAAAATCCGGTGGCCAATCCTTGAGCGAACACAAAGGGCGTGATTACCGCCAGCGCGCCCACCACGCGGCGGTTGGGGTTCATCCCGGCGAAAACCACGCTCATCGGCACGAGCGCCACCGCCGACGTAATCCACCACACGCCTTGCAGCAGCCCAACTTGCAGGTACGACAATTCCAAATCGGCCCGCAGAAAGGGCAGAAACAGTCCGAACGCAAACGACGACAGCACCACCGAGCTGTAATGCAGTCGGTTGGTCAAAAGCAAAACCCACCCCCGGGGCGAGGTGGCGATGCGAGGGTCAGCGTGCGGCGGCGTCAAGTCAACCCTTATATGACGCCGGCCCGCGCCAGCGCGGTTAGTTCGATGGCAGCATAGCCCAGCAGCGCGCCGTACACCGATGCGTTATGTTCGCCCAGCAGCGGCGCGCGTTCCAACCGCGTCGGCGTGCCGTCCAGCTGGAACGGAGCGCCGGCATATTCCAGCGGCCCCGTCTCCGGATGCGCCACCGCCGCATAGTAGCCGCGCTGCCGCTGCTGCGGGCTGCTGAACACCTCGGCGGGCGTGTAGTAGGGCGCAATCGGCACCCCGTGGGCCTGCCCCTCGGCGTAAAGCCACGCGCGGGTGTGCTGGCCAAACCACTCGCGCATCCGGCGGTTCAGCTCCGGCCCGTAGCGCGCCGGGTCGCCGAACATCTCCGCCGACGCCCAATCCGGGTTGCCCATAAAAGACAGCAGTCCCTCAAACTGCCGGCTTTCCAAAGTCAACAGCTCCACGTATCCATCCGATGCCGGCAGCACGCCACCAACACGGAAATAGCGGGAGAACCGGGTTTCGGTGATGCCCTCGGATTCGTGCCGCTGGATGGGCATATAGCCCACCGACAGCTGCGCCTCCTGCGCCGACGCGTCCACCACTTGGCCCCGCGGCCCACCGCCGCCAGCATCGCCCATCCGATGATACACGGCAGCCACCGCGCCCACGGCGGCGGTAAGCCCGGCCTGATAATCGCCCATATTTGCCCCGGCCACGATGGGCGGACGGTCGGGAAAAGTGTCCAGCGCCAGCCCATTAGGCAGCAGCCACCCCTCCCCCCCAGCGTGAAAGGCCGCCAGATGCCCGGCGCGATAGTCGGCATAAGGCCCGCTGCTGCCAAAAGGCGTAACGGCAGCCACAATGACATCAGGATTGGCGGCCAGCAGCGAATCGCTGTCCAAGCCAACAGCGGCGGCGCGCGCCGGCTCGTAATCATGCACCACCACATCAACGCTGGCAACCAGCCGGCGCAGCAAATCCAATCCGGCAGAATCCTCAAGATTGAGCGTAACGCTCTGCTTGCCGGTATTAAGGTACAAAAACAACCCGCTGCGCTCCGGATGCGGCACATCATCGGGAAAGGGGCCCCGCCGGCGGGCCGGATCGCCGGCAGACGGCTCAACCTTGACAACCTGCGCGCCTAAGGAAGCCAGCAACTTGCCGCAATAGGGCCCGGGGATTAACGACGCAACCTCCAGCACGCGGAGATTGGGGAGGGCGGTGGGCATAGCGGACGGATTATCCATTTGGGGCCGCCATTGCCAGCAGGCGTTGGGTAAGTCTGGCTGCACCGGCGCGCAATTCTGCAACCGTGTGGTCGCTCAGGAACCCGTTATCAGAATGGACGTGCAAGAGCCGGGCGCGTTCGAGTTCATCCGCCAAATCTTGGTTACCTTCATTTTCCAGTCCCCGTACAACGCTGCGTTTCTGTCCGTAAGTAGCATGACGCCACCCCCGTTGCACGGCAATGGCGTTGATGGCGTGCTTTACCGAACACCAAATTATTTCGGCGCCTTGCAGTCCCCGGCCTTCGTTATACAGGCGGTCGGCGGTTAACGCTGAATCCCTGCTTTCGGCTATGTGTTCCTCCACTGTCAATAGTGCTCTCCTGCCTGTTGGGGTTGGTCACAAAGTGGACAATAGTTTGATGAGTTCTTTCGCCCGAGGTTTGCAGTCGTCAAACTCGAACTGGTCCATAAATCCGTATCTGGCATTGGCCCAAAGGAGTTGGGGTGCGGCAAAATATGACATTGGCCCTTTCTTGCCGTCCGGGAATTCCGCGTCCAAACGACGCACTGTGTGTTCAATGTCTGCGTCAGTTACGCACGTCCAACCCCGCCGGCGGGCCACGGCGGTCACGGCCTGCGCGACCTCATCCCAGATTTCCTGAGAGCGGGCCTCCAGTTCGGTCGGCTCGGGGTTGGCGATGTCCTCCGGCGCGCCGGGTTTCACCGCCATAGGCGGTTGCAGCAGAAACGGCGGCCCTATTTCGTCATCCGGGCGTTGCTCGATGCGCTCGTTCACCAGGTCAACATTGAACCCCAAATCTTGCAGCAGGTTGTAGCCTACTAGCGGCATGGCGGCGGGGACTGCGCCGTTGACGAATCCCGTTCCTTCCAGCATACCGACGGCGATGTAGATGGGCGTGTCCTTGATTGTGCCGTCGGCGGTCATCAGGCGGGCGCTGGCGTTGGGCACGGTGTCCAGCCCCAGCGCGTCGATGTCGGCCTGCGGGATGCCAACCTTAGTGGCGCCCGTATCGACCAGAAAATCGTACTCGCGGGTTTCGGTTTTGCCGGTGATGCTGCCTTTGGCGTAGGTAACGCCCATAATGCTGGCTCCTTTCTAGCGCGTTAGCGACATCGTACCATCAATCGCCATCTCAAAGCGGCTGATGTCGGCCGGGCGGTTGCCGGGATAGGTCGGAAACCGGGGCGGCCTGGTGTCCAGTTCCATCCCGATGATGGCCGCCTTAGGCACCGTCAACCAGTTTGAGTCGGGCTGAACCAGGCAGTTGAATTCCGGCGCGGCCGGCCAACCGTTGATTGCGCCGGGCGTAATGGGAATGTTCAGCCGGAACGGGTCATCACCCAAAATGTGCGTGGACAGAAACAGGATCTCGATGCTTTCCACCATATCGGTCTGTGGATGAAACCGGGCGATTACCGAATCGTCAATCTCTTCGGATTCCTGATCTTGATAAGGCGGGCGTATCTCAATGTTGAGAATATCACCGATTCTGTCGTATTGAAATGTTAGACTCGTTTCCATTCCGTTTCTCCCGTCGCCGGCCGGTGATGCTGCCTTTGGCGTAGGTAACGCCCATAATGCTAAATCCTTTGATTCGGGAGTCAGCCTTTTGTCCGCATCAGACGCTTGGCGTCACTGCTGCTGGCTCTGCCGATGCGCCGGGGATGTATAGTTCTACGATTTCGGCGTCCGGCGGCACCGTCAGCCAGGGTGAGACGGACTGCGCCAGGCAGTCGAATTCCGCCGCTGCCGGGTGCCCGTTGATGGCGCCTTTGGCAACGGGGATGTTCAAACGGAGCGGCTGGCGACTTATGATGCGGGTGGAGTAAAACAGTATCTCCATGCTTTCCACCTCATCATTATTGGGGTTAAGCCTGGCGATAACGAAGTCCTCAATATCGTCGGAGTCCTGACCCAGGTAGGGACGGCACTTCTCGATATAGAGAATATCGCCAACAACATCGTGCTCGAATCTCAATGTCGCCGCCATATTATTTCACCTCTTTGCAACCGGCGTGTGACAAAAGCGGTGACTATCCAGTCACGGCCAGGATGATTTACCACCGCAACAAGGACGTACTTGTCCAAGTCATCATACCATCGGTAGAACACGATTGTGTCGGAATCGGGCGTTTTGCGTAATATCCGGTCCGGGTCGGCCAGTGCGCCGGCAACGTAATACAGCCGTTCCGTGAGAAAGTCGGAGTGTTTCTCACGGACGTGCTGCTCCCGCTCCTCGTTGAGTTCTACCATTCCGCCCAAATAAGGGCAGGGAAAGAATTCCACGCTTTGCCCTCCTGGATGCTGCCATTCTATCAGGCCGGCAGTATGGGCGGCGCTTCCTCCGGTAGGGTTGCTTCTTGCAGGGATAGGCGGCTGCCGTCGGTGAACCAGGGGTGGTGGGGGTTGCGGGAGGGCAACAGTACGGTTGCCATTCCGGGCGCCGTTACTTCGCCCCGCTGGTTCTCGGCCCAGATGTCCACGTCCACCAGGGCGCTGCCGTTGTGGATGTACTTGCGGGCCACGCGGCCTTTGCAAAACTGCGTGTCGCCGTACACGTTGAAACGGCGGGTTTCCACGCGCAGCCGTTTCAGAAAGGCGTCATCGCCCATCCAGTTGGTCATCAGCGTGCCCAGCCAGGACACGCGCTGCGGGCCGTAGTCGTAGGCGCCGGGGACGCCCACGGCCTCGGCTACGGAGTCGCGCAGGTGGCCGATGCCGGTGTACTCCAGGCCGCCGCCGGACTCCGGGTTGCGGAAAAAGTGGTTGGGATGACGCATCGCCTCTCGCAGCAGCACCCCGTGCGCGCTGGAGCGGCCGGTGCCGACCAGAAAGGCGCTGACGTCCTGCAACGACAGCGGACCGCGCACGACGGTGGGCAGTTCCTCGCCGATTTCGGTGTCCTCCCAATAGCGGGGCTGGCCGCCGCGCGCGGTTTCGTGCAGCACCTGCTCATCGATGGCGGCCAGCTCGTCCTCGGTGTACTCGTGGCGCTTGGGGACGTCGGCGTACTTGCCCCGCTCGCGGGAGGCGCGGCGCTGGTGGCGGGTACACCAGCCCACCACGCGGGCCACCACCTCATCGCGCTGGTTGGAGTAGGTGGTTTCCACGTACTGGATGACCAGCCGGCCGGAGTAAGCGCTCTGCTTCTCCTGCACGTCCAGCACCCGCTCCACGCAGTTGACGGCATCGCCGGGTCGCAGCACGCGGAAAAACTCCCAGTCGTTGCCGGCAAAAAAGCCGTGGACGCCGGGCAGCCCCCAGCGGGTGCGCCCCGACCAGTGGCGCATATAGGGCGCGCAGGGGTGGCCGACGACGCTGCCGTATTTGGAATAGACGGCGTACTCCTGGTCGCGAAACAGCGGGTTGGCATCGCCAATGCCGTTCACAAAGTTGAGCATAGTATCCAGGTTAGCCTGCCGCACGTACTGCTCAGTACGCATCCGCACGCCAATCATAGCGCGCGCGGCAGCCAGCGCCTCATCAGAAATGCCGCCCTCCACCTCAGGAAGGGTCTCGGCAACCTGCTGGCGGGCATCCTGCTGTTCGGTCATACTGGTTATCCTCGTCAAATGGGCGTGGGCCGGGATGATTTACTGGCATAAGTATAACCGGAACGGCGGCGGTATGGCGGCACGCCTTGCCGCTTTCGCAGCCACCACTTTATAGTCAAGTTTGCAACCGGATTTGCAAGAGGCGGTATTCTTAATACGTGCGGATATTGAATTGGCAACGCCCGCCCCTGGCGTACCAGCAGGCCAGCAAAATGGAATACACCAGCATCGTCACGCTTTTAGTGTACCCATTCGTCCGTCGCCCCAGACGATTCAGCTTGCCATGCAGCCGCGAATGCAGACCCGCGTTCCAGTTCACCGGCCCGTACTTCCCCACCTCTCCCAGCATACATTAGGAATACCGGGGTTGTTCAGAGTGACAATTAGCGAATGACACGCTGCGCTCCGGCCCGTATAATCGGTTGCGCTGCCGGCTGTCGGTGGCGCCATTACCACCATCATTTAAGGAGCCCGCAAATGGAACCCCTGATTCGCAACATCAAAGATTATCCGTCCGATGCGCCGGCCCGCCTCATCAGCGCGGACGACAATCCGCCGCTGGTTACGCTGGCCTACTCGGTCATTGAGCCCGGCGGCGCCAGCTCGCACCACATTCACGAGTGGGAGCATGAGGTTTATATCATCGAGGGCAGCGGTACGCTGGTGGCCGACGGCAAGGAATACCCGGTCAAGGCCGGTGATGCGATGTTTATTCCGCCGCTGGTTGACCACGTTACCCGCAACGACGGCGGCGATGGCAACATCCGGCGCATTGAAATCAATCCTATATCGGCGGCCAGCGGCAATGCGCGGCCCGGCGGCAGCGAGGTGGGGAGCGGGGCGCCGCCGGTCATCCGCAATCACGCCGACCTGGACGCCGACACCGGCCATACGCTGCTGGGCGGGCGCGACGGCTGCCCGAATTACCTGATGCTGTACAACGGGGCGATGCAACCGGGCGCCGTGAGCCACCCTGATACCGGCGGGCATAACCACGAGTGGGAGCATACCGTGTTCGTGCTGGAGGGAACCGGCACGCTGACCGTATCGGGCCAGGACTACACCGTAACCGCCGGCGATGCCGTGCTGGTGCCGCCGGGGGAGCATCACCAGTGGAAAAACGAAACCGACGCGCTCATGCTCCGCGTCACCTTTAACGACATCAAATCCGAGGGCCACGGCTAACCGTTTCCCGCTGGCCCACTCTGGGCAGACGGCCTATCTCTGACGGCGGAACAGCTGCCAAACGGGTACACTAAATCCGGGCAGCAGCGCCCCGCCGTCCAGGATGTCATCCTCGGTCAACACCGTCGGGGACATTCCGGGCCGGTAGATTTCTACCGTCGTCGTTGCCGGATAGAGCACCCACACGACGCGCGCGCCGAAATTGAGCCACGTCTGCGCCTTGTCCGACAGCAGCCGGTCGGAACGGTTGTTAGTGGGCGAGGCTACCTCGATGCACAAGTCGGGCGTCAGGTTGGGAAAGCCGGTAGTGCCGGGCGGGATGCGTCCGGGGGCAAACCACGCCACGTCGGGGCAAAGCACGGTGTCGGGGTTGCTTTCCAGCCGGTAGCCGGGTTCGCCGGACATGGCATCGCCGTAGTCTGCGGCCTCCGTGTACTGGAACAGCAAGCCGCCGGTTCGTAATACGGTTATAGCGTGCGGGTTTCCGGTAGGCACTTTTTTCTCCGTCAGTACCCCGCGGATTAGCTCAAACCGTTTGCCGGGAACTTGGGCCATCTCCAGAAATTCGTCGGCGGTCATCAATCGGGGTTTTAGCGTAGTCATCGTTAGCCTCAATATGAGATTCAGCCTGCTGCCGCCATTATACGCCGGCCTATGTATAATCGTAACCACCCTACCCCGGCCGCCGCGCCGCAGGATTGACTATGCCTGATGCAACGCACATCGCCGCCATCCACGCCCGTGAGGTGCTGGATTCGCGCGGCAACCCTACTGTTGAGGTGGATTTGCGGCTGCGGGGCGGCGCTTTGGGGCGGGCTATCGTGCCCTCCGGGGCGTCCACCGGGCGGCATGAGGCCGTTGAGCTGCGCGATGGCAACCCGACGCGCTACGACGGCAAGGGCGTGCTGCGGGCGGTGGCCGCCGTGAACGACGTCATTGCCCCGGCGCTGGCCGGCGATAATCCCGCCGACGCATCCGAACAAGCCGCTCTGGATGCTCTACTGCGCGAGCTGGATGGCACGTCCAACAAGTCGCGGCTGGGGGCCAACGCCATTCTCGGCGTTTCGCTGGCCGCCGCCCGCGCGTCTGCCCACGCCGCCGGCATCCCCCTCTACCGGCATCTCGGCGGCGAATCCGCAACCCTGCTGCCGCTGCCGATGGTCAACATCATCAGCGGCGGGCGGCACGCGGCGGGCGGGCTGGATATGCAGGATTTTCTGGCCATCCCCATCGGCGCGCCAACCTACCGCGCGGCGCTGCGGATGGCCGTTGACGTGCATCGGGCGGTGGGGCGCATCCTGACGCAAACCGGCCCCTATGGACACGGCGTTGCCGACGAGGGCGGCTACGGCCCGCCGCTGCCCTGCCACGAGGACGCGCTGGGACTGCTCCACGACGCCACCCGCCTGGCCGGGTATCGCTGCGCCCGCGACGGCGACATCGCCATCGGCATTGACGTGGCCGCCACCGAGTTTAGGGACGCCGCCGGCGGCTACACGCTGCAAGCCGAAAGGCGCACTTTCTCCGCCACGGAATTGGCCGACCTGCTGGCGCACTGGGCCGGAACTTACCCGATAATCTCCATTGAGGACGGCGCCGGCGAGGACGATTGGGACGGCTGGGCCTATCTGACCGAGCGGCTGGGGACGAGTACGCAGCTGATTGGCGATGACCTGTTCACCACCAACCCGCAGCGGCTAGCGATGGGCGCCGACCGGGGCATCGCCAACGCCATTCTGGTCAAGCCGAATCAGATTGGCACGCTCACCGAAACGCTGGACACCGTGCGCCTGGCCCGGCAGCGCGGCTACCTGCCCGTCATCTCCGCCCGCTCCGGCGAAACCGAGGACACCACCATCGCCGACCTCGCCGTAGCCACCGGCGCCGGCCAGATCAAGATTGGCTCCATCACCCGCTCCGAGCGCCTGGCCAAGTACAACCAACTGCTGCGAATTGAGGAGGAACTCGGCGAGCACGCCCGGTTTGCCGGACGGGACGTGTTCGCCCGGTTTTTGGCCCAATGATGGAACTGCTGGCCGAACATTCCCAACGATTGGGCTTGACGCTTAGCGACGCGCAGCTGGCCCAATTCGCCGAATACACCCGCCTGCTGGCCGATGGCAACCAACGCGCCAATCTGACGTCCGTTACCGGCCCGGACGAAGTGCAAATCCGGCACTATCTGGACTCACTCACCGCAACGCTGGCGATTCCCGATTGGCCCGAGGGGATGCGGGTCGTTGACATTGGCGCCGGCGCCGGCTTTCCGGGCATCCCCCTCAAAATCGCTTTCCCCGGAATCCGGCTCACCCTGGCCGAATCGGTGGGCAAAAAGACGCAGTTTATGGAACGCCTGGTAGCCGCGCTGGAACTGCCGGACGTGGAAGTGCTAACCCTGCGCGCCGAGGAATTAGCCCACCGTCCCGGCTACCGGGGCGAATTTGACGCAGCGTTGGCCAGGGGCGTGGCCCGACTGCCGGTGCTGATTGAGTACGCCCTGCCGCTGTGCCGGGTGCGCGGCCATCTGCTGGCCTGGAAAGGGCAGGACGGGCCATCCGAAGCCGCCGCCGCCGGGTCTGCTCTGGACGCCGTAGGCGGGCGCATCGCCGGCGTCCATTCCGTTGACGCAGTAGCGCCGCCCCTGCCGGCCAACCGCTGGCTGGTGCAAGTGGCCAAAACGCGCGGCACCCCGCGCCAATACCCCCGGCGGGTAGGCGTGCCGGCCAAACAGCCGTTATAGCAGCGCGTTCGGCGGCACCGGATAATCCTTGATGAACGACTTGGCGTAGGACATCCAGCCCCCCTGGTACGGCCGGCTGGTCTGCCGGATGAAAAACTCCATATCATCCGAGTTCAGCGCATCCAGCAAGCGCGCCTGGTCAACGCCGGGTTTCGCCTTGATGCAGTAGCCGGAGTAGAAAGTCGCCGCCGGGTCCGGGCAAGGCTGAAAGTTGGGGCGGCGGTTCATCCCGGAGGTCAAAATCTTGTCGCCAAAGCCGGACGTTATGGATACGTGGCGGCCAAAAGCGTACCACCGCGACGGGCTGAATTGTCCTTTATCCCGGCCCAGCAGCCGGGCCTTGTTGTCCGACAGCCAGCGGTAGGCGGCCGGCGCGTTGACCGCCAGATAGTCCTCCGGCAGCAGCCGGCCCCGGCGGTCGTAGGGAAAGATTACCGCCCGCCGCACCGGGTCATGCCCATCTCTCATAACCGATGCCTTGACGACATCCCGCATAATCCAGCGTTCCAGCCCCATCGTACCGTTCTCACTTGGGCAGTACAGATAGCCGGAATCCGCTCCGGTTACGGGCCGGATAAACACGCTGTCCGCCAGCGTCTGGATGCCCACGTGTATGTCGGCTATATCCTTTAGACGCGGGCCGCGGGCGGCCAGTTGCTGCATCCGCCGGCGTTCCCCGTCCGTTGCGGCAACCCAGGGGCTTGACGCTCCGGCGGCGGGCAGCGCAATAACGCCGGCGTCGCTGAACCGGGCGCCGTCATACCTGGCTACCGGAATATCCGACGGCATACCGTCCTTTTGGATAACCGTAATGGCGGTGTAGGTGGTAACGTTATCAAAAACCTGATGCTCGCTGAAATCTATGATGCGGCGCACCCGATGCGTGCCGGACAGCATACGGCGCAGGGGCGCACCCGATTGTGACCGCAGCCAGCTGGACGGCGCAATGTAGCCCAGCACGCCGCCGCCGCCCAGCAGGTCAAGCCCCAGCTCGTAGAATATGAGATACAAGTCGGTTGCGCCGCGAATGACGCTCCATTGCCCGGCGATGCGCCGCCGCCCCGCCTGCTCCAGATGTTGCACGCGCACGTAGGGCGGGTTGCCGACAATGTGCGTAAAGCGGCCGTTGTCATCCCGAAAAGCGGCGCGGTCAAAAGCATTGCGCTCCTGCAAGTTCCAATCCACGCCGGCGTCCGGATAGCGGCCCGCCAGCACGCCATCCAGCTGCGCCCGGCAGCGAATGATCGCCGCCCGGTCAATATCGTAACCGGCCAGCCGGCGCAACGCCGCCAAAGCATCGGAGCGGGACAGCCGGGCCAGAATACGCTCGGCAACGGCGGTTAGAAAAGCGCCATCGCCGCACGCCGGGTCGCAGACAGATGCGGCGGCCAGCTCAGCACCGCCCGCCGGCAAAACATTGTCCAGGATTAATTCAACGATTGGCACCGGCGTATAGACGACGCCGTGACGCTTGCGAGTTAGGAGATTCATGGCGGCACTCTTTGCCCCCACTGTCATTCTGAGCGCAGCGAAGAATCTCGATAGCGTAGCAACGGCGTTTCCCCCAAAGTATCTGCTACGGCATCGAGATTCTTCGCTGCGCTCAGAATGACATTAGGGGTAGGGCGTCCACCCGCCCATTTACGCCCCATCCCCGCGCGGCGTAGTAGTCGGCTATCATCCCGTCCAGTTCGGCGGGGGTTAGGGCGGTGCCGGCGGCTACTCCGTCGGGCAGCGGTTCGGTCAGCGTGCGGGGGGGCAGCGTGTCGTCGCTGCGCCGCCAGCCCCAGCGCTGGTTGTAGGCTTTCTTTAAATCGGCGATTTGGGCGGCGGCCTGGCGCAGTTCGTCGGCGTTGAAATCGTCCCACCCGGTTACCATCCGGTACACCGTTGCCGATTCCTCCCAGAAATCGCCGAAAGCCCGGCGCAGGAACTTGCACCAGATTAGGGAGTCCAGCGCAGCGGAGTAATCCTCGCTGGCGGCGGCGATGCGGCCGCGCCGGTCGTCCACCTCCAGGCGGTTCACGTCGGGAGAGAAGTCGGCGTCGTAGGCGGACGAGCGGTTGTGGCACGCGCCCCGGGGCGTGGTGGCCAGGCCCAGGGCCATCGTCTTGAGGCTGCGCGGTTCGTAGCCGGGCATCTCCAGCCCCTTGACGTGCATTGCCCAGTCATCGGAATCTCCCCCGATGCGCGCCGCCGCCAGACGCACGCCGTCGGCCAGCAGCCCGCCCAGGAACCCCCGGCGGTGTCCGATGTCGTCCAGCAGGGCCAGCACCGTCGCGCCGTCGCCGAACTGCAAAGGCGTATCCGCAGCGCCCGTTGCGCCGGAGCTATGGGGCTGATTCAGCGTCGGCAGCAGTCCCCGTTCCGCCGTTTCCAGCGCCCACGCGATGACCCCGCCGGCCGAGATGGTATCCATCCCCAGCTCATCGCACTTGCGCACGGCGCGGATTACCGCATCGGGTTCGCCCACGCCAACCAGCGGCCCCAGGGCGAACAGGCTCTCGTATTCCAGCCGCGCGCTGACGCCGGCGGCGTCGGTCTGGCCGGTGCCGTCTTTGGTTGACACCGAGAATACTTTCTCGCAGCCGATGGTGCAGTTGGCGCAGTGCGCCGTGCGGGTAGCGCGGGTTTGATGTAGCAGCTCGCCGCTGACGGCCTCGGCGTGCTCGAAAGTTGACTGCTGAAAGTTGCGCGTGGGCAGTGTGCCCAGCCGGTTGAAAACGGACACGTTGGCGACGGTGCCCAGCTCCCGATACTTGGCGGTGGCGGCGCCCAGACTGCGGCGGCTCAAGTCCCGCGCGTAGCGGCGCAGACCCTCAGGGTCGGCTGCCGGCGGGTCGTCGTCCGGATTGCCGCGCACGGCGATGGCCTTGAGATTTTTGCTGCCCATCACTGCGCCGGGGCCGCAGCGTCCGGCCTGCCGGCCGCCGTCGTTGGCGATGCTGGCAAAGCGCACCAGCCGCTCGCCGGCCGGCCCGATGCTGGCCACGCGCACCGGCCGCCGGCCGCCGTCGTCCAGCCGCGCTTTCACCGCCGCCTCGGTGTCCATCGTGGACAGCCCCATCAAGTCGTGCGCCGGCCGCAGATGGGGAACGCCGTCGGTATCAATGTGCAGCAGCGTGGGCTGCGCCGCCCGCCCGGTGATGACCAGCGCATCGCCGCAAGCCCGTTTCAGCTCTACGGCCAGATGGCTGGACGACAGGCCATCGGCGATGAATCCGGTCAGCGGCGAGCGGGTCAGCACGGCAAACTTGCTGGACGTGGTAAGCCGGGTGCCGACCAGCGGGCTGGTGGTGAATATCAGCGGGTTGTCCGGGTCAAAAGCCGCATCCAGCAGGCGCAGCCGTTCGGCGTCGTCAATCTCCTCTCCGGGGTAGTCAACGGCGGGCGCGCCGTAGCGATGCAGCAGCCGCACGCCCAGCCCAATCCCGCCGATAGCAGCGCGCAGCAGCGCCGGGGCAATCGGGTCCCGACGATACTCCCCGGTGGACAAGTTCACCACCAGCGCATAACCCCGGTAGCCGTGCCGCCGCCCGTCATTCCCGATTGCGCCCGCATCCGGCGCCGCTGTACTGGACATCATCATTCACCCGCCGGCCTGGTTGGACAATAGCAAAAGGACGTCGCCGCCCCGCAAATCCAGCGGCGCATTGTAATCGGTGCAGATAGGATTGGTGGGCAGAAAGTCCAGCCCGTTGCGATTCAGGGCGTAACCGTCGGCGATGGTGACGGCGTTGGAATCGGCATCAGCAGCGCACAGGGCATTGCCCAGCAGGGCCGGACATTCTTGCGCCAGCGCCCTGGCAAATTGCGCCAGCGTCATCGGAGCGTCAACCCGCAGCGGCACAACGCCAACACCGGCCTTGATGCGGGCGGTGCCGAACAGCTCGACGCTGATACAAACCGTTGCGCTGCCAACGGCCATCAGACCAGCTCCAGCGCGGCGGCCAAATCATCAGGACGGTTGATGTTGAAAAAGCTGCGCAATTCGGGGTCAAACTCCCGCACCGCGCTTTCCGGCACCAGCCGCAGGGCGATGTCGTCAAAGAACCCGGCGATTTTCAACTCGTTGGCCCGCAGGCGGCCCTCGATGGCCGGCAGACAACGACGCGAGTAGAGGGCGTGAGTTGGTTCGGGCCGCCCGCCCACCTCCGGCACGATGGCGTCCACCCCGTCGGTCAGCGTTGCCAGATGGGACAGCAATGGCGCAGATAGAAAAGGCATATCGCAGGCCACCACCAGCGACCAGTCGGTTTGGGCGGCGTTCAGTCCGGTATAGATGCCGCCCAGCGAGCCGCTATCAGGATAGACGTCCGTGGCCACCCGGTGCGCTGCGTCCAGCGGCAAAGCGGCGCCCCGCGCAGCGTCGGCAACCACCACCACCACGTCAACCGCATCAACCGCATCAACCGCCCGGCCAATCACCCGGCGGATGAGCGGCTCCCCGCCAAAAGGCTCCAAAGCCTTATCCCGCCCCAACCGGCGGCTGCGCCCCCCCGCCAGAACGACGGCAGTAATTTGGGATGCGATGTTCATTGCGTGGCCGTAAGCGCGCTCAAGTAATCAGTCCACACCCTGATTAAAAGCAGCTCCAGCAACGCGAATAACTCCAACAGGAAACATAGGAAAACATACTGAGTACGGCGTCGTCTGGAGGTTCCTGAACCTTCCGGGCTGGCTGGCGCCGCTAAAATAGTGTGTCCGGCCAGGACAACTACCCAGGCGTAAGCCACTATCGCAATCAGGGCCAGAAAGAGCTTTAGCCACGACGTAATATCGGTACCGAGGTCGGAGGCAAAGAAAGCAGCTCCAATCGCGGCCGTTGCAATAGTGACTATACCGAGGCAGATTGTGTTCCAATGCCGTTCCCAATCTGCATCGGGTGCCGCGATTTCGGGGTTTTCAGAGACGGTCATCAGGGTTGTTGCCTTTTCCGGTAATCTTGCCAGATGTACCACGTGATGGAAGGTCCGAGGAAGACAATCATGAAAATACCGCCGGTCAACGCGGGCAGCGCGTTTTCGCCGGCGGGCAGGCTATAGGCGGCCCACAGCAGTCCGCTTCCAATCAAGATGCCGGCATACCAAGCCGTGCAAATCCATGGCCACTCCGCACGCCACATCGCGGCCAGCCGCCACCGCGTTATCCCCGCGCTGCCGGCGCGCCGGTTCGCGTGCGCAGCCCGCTCCTCTGTTGACTCGTTCGCCATCTTGCCCTCCCCTTGCCAAAAGCCCGGAGTTGCCGAAAGCCCGGCCTGGGGCCAGTTTATCATAGCGATGATTCGCCGCCGCCCGCCGTGCTACCCTATGGTCGTTCCCAATCTGCATCGGGCGTCGCGATTTCGGGGTTTTCAGAGGCGGCCATCAGGGTTGCTGCCTTTTCCGGTAGTTTTGCCAAGTTCGCCACGTGGTGTAAGCTCCGGGAACGACGATCATGAAAATGCCGCCGGTCAGCGCGGGCAGCGCGTTTTCGCTGGCGGGCAGGCTATAGGATCCCCACAGCATCACGCTTCCAAGCAAGATGCCGGCAAGCCAGGCCATGCCAATCCATGGCCACTCCGCACGCCACATCGTGGCCAGCCGCCCCTTCGTCGTCCCCGCGCTGCCGGCGCGCCGGTTCGCGTGAGCAGCCCGCTCCTCGGTCGATTCGTTCGCCATCTTGCCCTCCCCTTGCCAAAAGCCCGGCCTGGGGCCAGTTTATCATAGCGATGATTCGCCGCCGCCCGCCGTGCTACTCTATGGCCGTTTCCATTCGCACCGCACCGCACGCCCCGGAGGGAGTAGTATGCCCCGCGCCGCTTTTGTTTATGATGATGCTATGAGCCAGCACGTGCTGCGGCCTGACCATCCCATGCGCCCGGTTCGCCTGCGCCATACTTTTGAGCTGCTGGATGCTTACGGCGCTTTTGACGGGCGGGATTCGCTGCTGGTTGCGCCGTCGCTGGCCGATGAGGCCAGCGTTGGCGAGTTTCATTCGCGGGATTACATTGCGGCGGTGCGGACGTTCAGCCTGGGGCTTACCGGGTTTCAGCCGCAGCGGTTCGGGTTTGCGCAGGGCGGCGATAACCCCATCTATCCGGGGATGTACGAGGCCGCTTTGCTCAGCGCCGGCGCTACGCTGCGGGCGGCGCGGCTGGTTGCCGATGGCGAGGTGTCGGCGGCGTTCAACATCAGCGGCGGCCTGCATCACGCCGCCGCGCGCCACGCCAGCGGCTTTTGCGTGTTCAACGACCCGGTAATCGCCATCAAGTACCTGCTCAATCGCGGCCTGCGCGTGGCCTACGTGGACATTGACGCCCACCACGGCGACGGCGTGCAGGATGCGTTCTACGACGACCCCCGCGTCCTCACCATCTCGGTGCACGAGTCCGGGCGCTATCTGTTCCCCGGCACCGGATTCGCCGGCGAGACGGGCTCCGGCGCCGGCGTCGGCTACGCCGTCAACCTGCCGCTGTACCCCTACACCGACGACGAGATTTACCTGGACGCGTTTGAGGCCATCGTCCCCCCGCTGCTGGAGGCTTTTCACCCCGACGTCCTGCTCACGCAGCTGGGCATTGACTCTTACCACACCGACCCGCTAACGCACTTGCAGGTTACCAGCCGGGGTTTCGTTGCGGCGGTGGCGCGGCTGGGCGGCCTGGGCTACCCCTGGCTGGCCACCGGCGGCGGCGGTTACGACATCGGCGCCGTTGCCCGCTGCTGGACGCTGGCCTACGGCATCATGTGCGGCGCCGACTGGCCCGACCGCATCCCCACCGCCGCCATCGAACGCCTGGGCCGCAACAACCTGCGGGATACCGAGGTGCCGGAGATTCCGGACAACGTCCGGGCCGACGCAAAGGCGCTGGCCAACGAAAGCGTGGCCGCCATCCGCGCTGCCGTGTTCGCTATTCACGGATTGACGCCCTGACCGGACGGGCAATCAGTCCTCGGCCGGTTCCGTCGATTCCGCATCGGCCGGTTCGGTATCGGCCGGCCGGGGCGCCACGTAGCGCGGCACGCAGCGCACTGCGGTGGTGATAAACCCGCTGTGGGCCACCATCCGATGCGCCGGGCGCACGCTGCGGCGGGTTACGTTCCAGCCTCGCAGCAGCGTCTCGGCGGTCTCCACCCGGGCAAACCGCCCGTCGTCGTTCAGCGTCAGCGTCAACTCCTGCACTTGCAGGATGGTGGGCAGAAAGGACAGCAGGATGCCCCCGCTAATCAGCGCGTCGGCGGCGGCGTCCACCGCCCGCCAGGGTTCCGGCAAGTCCAGAATCACCCGGTCCACGGCGGCCTCGGCGATGCCGTCAAAAATATCGCCAACCGTCACCTGCAATCGTGATGTATCTTTGATTACCGACTGCACGTTGGCCAGCGCTTTCGGCACCACCGACGGGTTAATCTCGTAGGAATGAACCCGCCCCTGCGGGCCCACGGCCCGCAAAAGCGCCGTAGTCAACGCCCCGGAACCGAACCCCGCCTCCACCACCGTTGCCCCCGGAAAGATGTCGGCCATTGCTACGATGTTGCCCAGGTCTTTGGCGTAGATGACCTGCGGCCCCCGCGGCATCAGCCGCACGTAATCGCCCAGCGTAGGCCGGATGGCCAGCAGCACGTGGCCGCGATTGGTAGCGTACCAGCCGCCCACCGCCTCGCCAATCAGCTTGTCGTGGGGCAGCTCGCCCAGATGCGAATGGAAACTGCCGCCGTCGGCCAGCGCGTGCTGGTACGTGCGCCCTTTCCGGTCGATGAACAGGGCCAGATCGCCGGCGGCAAACCGGCCCCGGTCAACGCCATCGGAACTTGGGCCATCGGAACTTGGGCCAGACAAATCCTGTCCGGTCAAATCTTGTCCCGCAAAATCTTGGTCATCGGTCATAGCAAAGCCGCCATAGCGCCGCCGCCGCTTATCGCAGCGACGCCGGCGCGGTTGTGGGGTTGGTGTATTATACAGCCGTTATGGATGCGCGAGTTTTTAGCCTTGATGACGCCAACGCGCTGGTTCCCTGGCTGGAGGAGCGGTTTGCCGCGATGGCCCCGGTGCGCTCCCGGCTGGTTGACCGGCAGGAGCATTTGCTGGGACTGCTGCGCCGCCGCCGTAGCAACGGCCATTCCAGCAGCGAGGCCGAGATTGCCGCTGCCGAGGACGAGGTATCCCGCCTGACGTCCCAGTTGCAGACGGCGGTTGCCGAAATCACCAACGCCGGCATCCTGGTGCGGGACATCGGGCGCGGCCTGGTTGACTTTCCCGCCCTCCGCGACGGCGCAGCGGTGTACCTCTGCTGGCAGCGCGGGGAGCCGTACATAGACTGGTGGCATCCCACCGATACCGGATTCAGCGACCGGCGCCGGCTGTAATCTCCGCTGCCGCCGCCCGGATTTCGTCGGCGTGCACGGCGTAAAACGTGCCGATGATGCGGCCCCCCCGTTCCGACTGGCGCGCGGCGGCCCGCACCATCCCGACGACCTCCCCGGCGGTGTTGAGCACCGGCCCGCCGCTGTCGCCGGGGTCAACGGCGGCGTCCATCTCCAGGTTGCGCCCGTAGCTGTCCGGGCCAAAGTTGGTAATCTGCGACAGGATGCCCGCGTTGGCCTTGGGCAGCCCGACCGTCCCCTCCCGTTTCACGCCGCTGCCGGAGTAGCCCAGCGCCAGCAAGTCGCTGGCAATATCGTCAACGGCGGCATCCCCCAGCGCCAGCGGCATCGCCGACGGGGCCAGCTGCGCCTGCCCCGCATCGTAGCGCAGCAGGGCAACATCGCGCCGGACGTCCATCCCCACCACAACGGCGGTGAACGTGGGCAGCGTGGCCTGCCGCACGATTACCCGTTCCCGCCCGTCCACCACGTGAGCGGCGGTTACCACAACCCCCGGCTCCAGCAGCCAGCCGGTGCCGTGATGCCCGTCGGTAGGGTCAATATAAAACACCGACGGCCAAACCTGCCGGTACAGCGAATTCAGCTCCGCTGGTGGGGCATTGGCAACGGCGGCGGCAACGGCCCGCTCAATCCGCGCGTCCAGCTCCGCAGAGTTGGGAGCGCAAGCCGCCGCCAGACAGAGCAGCGCCACCGCCAATACTACCGTCGCCGGCATCCCGGAGGACCGGGGCACTCAGATAAACCGCGCCTGCTCCCGGGGCGCGTCGGCGTAGTCAATGTACACGGTTATAACCTCGCTGAAAAAGTCCACTGCCTCCACGCCCTGCTCCCGCTGCCCCACGCCGGACGCTTTCAGGCCGCCAAAGGGCAGATGCACCTCGCCGCCCAGGGTAGGCGCGTTCACGTGCACCATCCCGGCGTCCACCGTGTTGATGTAGCGGAACGCCCGGGGAATGTCGCGGGTATAAACCGATGACGACAATCCGAACTTGACGCTGTTGGAAATCTCTACGGCGTGCTCCAGGTCGCGGGCGCGGAACACGGTTAGCACCGGGCCGAATATCTCCTCGCGGGCGATACGCATATCCGGCGCAACGTCGGTAAAAATGGTGGGTTCCACGTACCACCCCTCATCGTACACCCCGCCGCTCAGCGTGCGCCCGCCGTAGGCCAGCGTCGCCCCCTCCGCCGCGCCCACGGCGATGTACTCCGCTACCGTGCGCTGCTGCGACTCGCTGGCCAGCGGGCTGACGTCAATGCCATCCTCAATGCCGTCGCCGATGGTCAGCTTGGACGCGCTGTCAATCAGCCGCTCCATAAACTCGTCATAGACGCCATCCTCAACGATGACCCGGCTGGTTGCCGTGCAGCGCTGCCCCGTTGACCCGAACGCTCCCTGCACGATGCCGCCCAGCGCCTTGTCCAAGTCGGCGTCAGCCAGCAGGATGACGGCGTTCTTGCCGCCCATCTCGGCCTGCACTTTCTTAAGCAGCGACGCCCCCCGCGTGTAAAGCTCGGTGCCAATCTCCGTGCTGCCCGTGAACGATATGCCCGACACGTCGGGCGATTCCACCAGCGCGTTGCCCACGCTGCCGCCGGGCCCGGTTATCAGATTGAGCACCCCCGGCGGCACGCCGGCCTCCTCAAACACCTCGACGAGTTTCACTGCGGACAGCGGCGTGCTGGACGCCGGCTTAAAGATGATGGCGTTGCCGCAAATCAGCGCCGGCGCCATCTTCCAGGCCGGTATTGCGATGGGAAAGTTCCACGGCGTGATGATGCCCACCACGCCCAGCGGCCGGCGCACGGTGTAAGCCACTGTGTTGGGCAGCTCCGACGGCGTGGTATAGCCGAACATCCGGCGCCCCTCCCCGGCGGCGTACTCCATAATGTTCATCGCCCGCTTGACTTCGCCCCGCGCGTCCGGCAGCGGCTTGCCCTCTTCTTCGGTGATGGTGCGCGCGATTTCCTCGCCCCGCCGTTCCATAATTTCCAGCGCGCGGAACAGCACCTGAGCCCGCACCGGCGCCGGCGTATCGGCCCAATCGACGGCGGCCGCAGCGGCCGCGCTAACCGCCCGCAACGTGTCTTCGGGATTGGACAGCTGAAAATACCCCATCAGCCGGTCTTTATGGGCCGGATTATAAACCGGATACGTGCGCCCCGAATCGGACGGCGTCCACTCTCCGTTGATAAAGTTGTTGTAAGTGCGAATGTCCGCAGCGGTAGTCATCTCGCTTGATGCTCCTGATAGTAAAGTCCAGAGCCGGAACGCAGCAGCGCAGGCCGGGCAACCCGCAGAATACTACCCCCGGCACCCGGCGGCAAGCCAAGCCCCCTGTCGTAAAAACACCACGAGGGGGTCTGGGGGAAATCATTTCCCCCAGCGTCCCCCCCAATCCCAAAAATCAGCGACACCCCCCTATTGCCAAACGGTACACCCGTTCGTGTAAGATACATCCATCGGGCAATCAACCAACCCCCGCTACCAACCGTTCTCAGCCAGAGGACGCTCCTGGGAATCGGGAAACCGCTAGCACCATCGCATCGTCGGAGATTCAAGTCAAAAACGGCCAGTCAGCAAAATCGCAATCGGCAAGGGTAGTCCCATCCCCGCTTCCACGGCGTGGGCTGCCTCCGCTGGGTATCGAGCTTCAGCCCGCGTGCAGCCCCTAAAAAGGTAGGACACGTAAAATGAAGGTCCAAAATAGTTGCGTACCAACCTCCGGCCGTAGGGCTGACAACGACTTGAATTTCCGACACCAACCAAACTCAACCGAACCCACCGCCCGATACGATAGCCCGATACCGACAACCGCAAAATCTCTCCCACAGGATGAACGATTATGACTTGACCCAAAACCACCTGAAACGGAACGGCTGCCGCCGGGTTTTAATCGGCGGCGGCTATACTTTGCTGTTGCAGTGCGGCCAGCCATTCGGACACGGCGGCGCTGGCGGCCGGCATCATGTTGGTTAGCGAGTGATTGCCGCCCTCCAGTATCCGGTACTCCGCCCGCGGGCTGTTCACCGCTGCCGTAACCATATCCTGCGGCACGTCCTTAAGCCGGGTGTGCGTCTCCTCGGAGCCGGCCAGCACGAACAGCGGCACGCGAATCCGGGGCGCATGATTGATGATGTTGTAGCGTTCCAGCGGCCCATGCTTGTCCAGATAAGACGCCGCCGAGAACATTTCCTTGATGGGAAAGTCCACGCTGAACAAGTCCAGCGCCCGCCCCTCCGCCTCCATCCGGTCGGCCGTATCCAGATTGGCGCGAAACTCGGCAGCGTCCGGCGACTCCATATAATAGGAACACGACAGCCGCACCGGAGAAACCGGCAGCACGGCAGCCAAGCGCGGGTCGTCCTCCATCGCGGCGTAGTAGGCCACCTTGACGGCCCCCATACTCTGCCCCAGAATCCCGATGCGCCGGTAGCCCTGCCGCTCCAGATAGTCAATGCCGGCCCGCAAATCCTGGCGGCTGTTGTCCAGAATCTCGTAGGCGTTGCCCTCCGCAACCCCCGTCTGCCGGTCCACCCAAACGGTATCGTGGCCCCGGGTATTCAGCGTCAGCGCGCCGTACCCCAACCGGCGCAGGTCATCCGCCATCTGAGCGGTGGCAGCGGTATAAAAATTGCGCCCGGAGCCGTGGACGCACAGCACCGCATCCACCGGGCCGGGCGGCATCGCCCCACCCGCCGGCGCAAAATAAGCCCCGTCCAACTCCATACCGTCAGCGGCGCTAATCCGAATCAAATCTACCAGCATGGCAGCGTACCTCTATGATGTGAGATTCCAGGATGATGTGCCGCCCGGAGCAATCGCAATAGTCGGTATGCGATGTACTCCGGGCCAAGATGTACTCCGGGCCAAGCAGATGGCCGGGCCGCTAGGCGGCCCGGATTGCCTCCTCGAGCAGCGCCAGCGCCGTCCGCGCAAAGACCCACATATTGGCCTCCCGGTCGGTATCGCCGGTTTCCAGCGTTTGCGAACGCTCCACCGGCCCGGCTACGCCAAAGCAGGCATGGCCCGACGCATCGCCGTAGCGGTTGCCCGTCGGCCCGCTGGCGCCGGTTTCGGCCAGTCCCCACGTCGTGCCCAGCGCCTCCCGCGACGTCCGCGCGTTGAGCAGGGCGTAGTATTCGGTGCTGGCGCGGTGGCCCTCCATCGCCGAATCCGGCACTTGCAGCAGCCCCTTTTGCGCCACGCGGGTGTACACCACCGACCCGCCCACGTAGTAATCCGACGCCCCCGGTATGGACACCAAAGCCGCCGAAATCAGCCCCCCGCACGACGATTCCGACACCGCCAGCGAATCCCCCCGCTCTTTCAGCAACGCCGCCACCGACGCTGCCAGGTCATTAAGTTCTCCCATTGCGATCCTCCATCATTCGTTGAATTGCGATTGCGATTGAATTGAGATTGACCGGCTTGCCGGTAGCGCCGCCGGGTCCGCTAAACCCAGGGCCGTCGCTTGGACGTAGATTTTGCGGACTCGATGGCCGGCAGCCCGTGCTTTTCCAGCTCGTTGAGCACTGCGTTGCGAAACTCCCGCCGGTCGCGTCCGGTCACCACGGCCTGCTCGTGGGCCTCCGCTATCACGGCGGGATAGCCTTGCCCCAGCGCGCATTGCCGCACCAGCAGGGCGTGGCTCAGCCCCAGCAGCGCCGGGTCGTCGGCCACCCAATCCGGCACCTCCACCCGCCCAACCTCGCTGCCGGCGTGCACGTAATAAAAGTGCACCCACGCGTTGCCAAAAGACGCTCGGCGCGCGCGATGGCCCGATTGATACACCGGCGAACGCTGCCCCGGCTGCAACACGGCGCTAAACAACTCCCGGTCGTCAAACCCGGCGGCCGCGGCGCAGGATTCCAGGTCGGAACGCCGCAGCGTGCATTGCTGCGCGCACGCCGTCAAATCCCGCCCGCACCCGCAAACCCGCAGCGCGCCCACCACCTCCGTAGTGCGCGGGCGCGAGGTGTACGACGCCAAAATGACGCCGCCCGCCGACTCAGCCGACACCCGCCGAATCCGCTCCAGCGCCGGCTCCAAACGATTGCCGATGAGATGCTGCACCACGCCGCCGGGGTAATTCCCCGACTGAATATCCCGAAACACCAGCGTGCCATCCAGCACCGCCAGCGTAGGCAAGCCGCCGTGGGCCGTCTTGACACAGGCCGTCTCCAGCACGTCGGCCAGCCGTTCCACCTCCCGAACCGTGCGCAGCGCCCCCAGCAGCGGCCCGGCAATCGGCGTGTCGGCAGCCCGTTCGCCGGCGTCCCGCAGAAACAAATCGGCATCCCGCACCGCCAGCGCCGGCTCGCTGAACAAGTCGCAGTGGGGGCTATCACCGTACACCAGCCGGCAGCCGCCCAGGTTGATTAGGTAGCACGACAGGGGCAGATGCCGGTCAACGTCGATGTGCGACCCGTCCACTGAAACGGCGGCCCAATTGTGCGGCCCCTCCGGCGGCGCGATGCTGTCCAGCAGTCCCTCGGCGCCGGTTCGGGCCACCACGAAAGGCAGCTCGCCGGCGGCTTGCGTCCGCTGGCGGGCCGGCTCCGGCCCCATCTCCCGCGCCCGTGCTAGCTCCGCCGCAAACCGCTGCCGGCGCTGGCGGGCCGACTCCGCCACGTCGCCCAGCGCCGCCTGCAACTGCCCCAGCGTTTTGCCCAGGTCAAGGCTCATAATGACGTGCCGACGTGCTGACGGAGCGCATCAGCGCAGCACCCGCTCATCGCCCACCCGGCGCGTGATGCGCTGCTGGTCCAGGTATTCCAGCAGCGGCAGCACGTACTTGCGACTCGTCCCAAAGATGGTGCGGGCGTCCGCTACGGTAACGCTGGCGTTGGCCTCCAGATGCTTGACCACCTGTGCCGCCATATCCTGATAGGCCGCCGTCGTGAACACCACCGTTTCGTTGACTTTCACCACGTCCCCCCGGTCTTGCAGGTAGTTCAGCAGTTCGGCGTCAATTGGCCAATCCGTTGGCGGCGACCAGGGTTCGTCGGCCAGCGCCCGCAGGTATTTAGCGGCGGCCGCCTGCTGCCCGTCGCTCAACTCCACCCGATGCTCCGGCGTCTTGACCAGCCCGCCGTCGTCCAGCACAACCCCCTCGTCGCCCAGCCGGGCGGCGGCCCGGACGTACACCGCCTGCGGCAGTTTCAGCCGGCTGCGCAGCTCCTGCGGCGGCGCCCCCCGGCGCAGCGGGTACTGATTATGATAAGTTTGCAAGGCAACCTGCGCCTGATTCCGCACGATGTCCCACCCCCGGCGGGAATAGACCACCGCATCCGCCGACGCGCCCAACTCGCCCAGCGCCACCGTTTCCCCCTGCGCCGTCAGCTCCGCCAGCCGTTCCAGCACCTCGGCCTCCGACAGATTGGAACGCTGCGACAGCGTGCGCACGCTGCACGGCCCCAGCTGGTCGGCCAGCGTGATGATAACGTCCTCGTCGGCGCCGGCGTCCAGCGTGGTAAGGCGTTCCAGCACGTCGGCGGCAAACCGGCGGTGCCGCCGCCGGGGGCTGGGGTCGGCGACTTGCCCGCCGCCCAGCGTGTCCTCAGAGGAACGCAGCACGAAAAAGTCCCCTTTCACCATCGGCACCGGGTCATCCAGCAGGATTTGCACCCACCCCTCGGCGCCCGGCGGCAGCCGGTCCGCGTCCAGCAGCCGCACCCGCCCGGTAGTTTCGCTGGTAAAGAGATGGAACGTCACCCCCTCGTTGTGCTTCAGCGCATGAGGGGCGCCCCGCACCATCCGCAGGCGTGCGTCAACCCGGCGCGACGCTTGCAGCCAGCCGGGATTAGTCAGCACTTCGCCCCGCATCACGTCATCCCGGGAGATGCCGGACAGGTTCAGCGCCAGACGGACGCCGGGCGCGCTGGCGTCCATCCGGGATTTATGACTCTGCAACCCGCGAATCCGCGCCGACACGCCCGACGGGGACAGCTCCACCTGCTGCCCCACCGCCATTGCGCCGTCGATGAGCGTGCCGGTAACGACGGTGCCAAAGCCGCTGACGGTGAAACTGCGGTCGATGGGCAGGCGGGGCCGCCCCAAATCCCGGCGCGTTTCGGTATCGTCCAGGATGCCGTCAATCGCCCCTTTCAGCTCATCCAGCCCCTGCCCGGTATAAGCGGAAACGGCAATCATCCGACAGCCGGCAAAAGACGTATCCACCAGCGCATCCTCCACCTCCGCCATAACCAGCTGCACCAGCTCATCGTCCACCAAATCAGCCTTGGTAACGACAACCAGCCCCCGCCGGATACGCAGCAAGTCAAGGATAGCCAGATGCTCCAGCGTCTGCGGCATCACGCTCTCATCAGCCGCCACAATCAGCAAAGCCAGGTCAATAGCCCCCACGCCGGCCAGCATATTCTTGATAAACCGCTCGTGCCCCGGCACGTCAACAATGCTAACCTCCCGCCCGCTGGGCAGCGTCATCCACGCAAACCCCAAATCAACCGTCATCTCCCGCTCCTTCTCCTCCGGGAGCCGGTCAGGGTCAATGTCAGTCAAAGCCTTAACCAAAGTAGATTTGCCGTGGTCAACATGACCGGCAGTACCAATAACAAACATAGCAAACTCAACCCAAACCAAGCGTAACAGCCAAAGCAAGCCAGCGGCGATAACGATGCCGATGCCGATGCGATGGCCGCATTATACTTGACGCAACCCGCCGGCAGTAGTACGTTAATCGTGTTGAATGAGCTGGTGACAAGAGGCCCGGGGCCTCTTCCGATGAGAGCAGGCCACTCTCGCCAAAAATCGGATAGCCGGCTCGCTTTAATGACCAGTGAGATTGACGGCCCTACCCCGGAACACGTCAAATTCCGACACGATCCTGTTTGCAATTGCGGCGTAAGCGAGGGCATCAGCGCGTTCCCGTTAATAATCGTTTCGGGTGGCCCTACTATACTTGACAGAAACCGCTGGTAGCAGTACGCTGTTATCGTTAGGTGAGCTGGTGACAAGAGGCCCGGGGCCTCTTCCGATGAGAGTTGGCCACTCTCGCAAAAATCGGATAGCCGGCTCGTTTTAGTGCTCTGGAGGATTAATGATGCTTCCCCTGAGCACGTCAAACTCCGACGCTATCCTGTCTTGGATAAGGTCATACGAACGAGTATCGGAAGGTTCGCGTTCCCATTTCCGTTGCAGCGCCCAGGCGCAATAGTCGGCAGCCTGCAACAACGGGCTGGATGCCGCCCCCCATATTTCTGCCCGCATAGTTGCGGTGGGAGCGATTGCTCTCGCGATAGCGCCAACCGTCGCATGAAAATTGGAGCGCACGTCATTGGTGCCAATAGCGGCCGCTATCACCAGCAACTCGTTTGATTCTCGTGCCAACAGATGAGCCAGACTGGACAAATGGGAGTACCAGGCTAGGCCGTATAACCTTTCCGGTGTGCGCCGAGCGGGATTGATTTTACGCTTTTCCAAAATGGTAGCGTCCACCCGGAAATCGTGCCGACTGATGGCGGCAAATACCCTATCACGCACGCGTTGTTTGTCGTTAGTGGCGTGAAAGCCGGCGGCTAGCGGCTCGCCCTCCCAGGCCAGTTCGCGCCGTAATTCCTGCAAATCCCGCTCAATAGCATCGTCGGCAACCGTTACCGTAGTCAAAATGAAATAGCGGGTAGCCCCCGGCCCATCGCTGAAATCAAAGTTGCCGGATTCATCGGCGTAGATGTAACTGCGCATCCGGGCTACTCGTTGGGCAACGGCGCGCTGGCATGGGCCTTGACCAATTCCGCAAGCTGGCGCACTTCGGCCAGGATGTGCTCCGGCTGGCCTTGCAGGTCAAGGCTGGCTACTTCTATCGTTTTGCCGGCGTGGTTAATTTTGTGCCGGACGGGTTCGTCCTCGCCTTGCGCGTAGATTAGCAGGCCCGATGGCAGGTTGGCCGCCGTGCAGTAGGCCAGCATCTGGTAGATGTCGGCGTGCTGGAACCCTTGATGCGACAGCCTTTTATACTTGGCATCCCCCACGAAGCGCGGCAATGCGCCGCCGGCCGGCCACCAGGACAAATCCGGGTACATCCGGATGCGCCGGCCGGCGTCCAGGGTAAGCCTAGCTTCGTGTTTCCATTGCGTGGCGGAAAGGCCGAGGGCCTCCCCCAGCGCAACATAGAGAAACTTCTCAAATACCAGGTTCATATCAATGAGCAGGGCGGCGCCGGCTACTTTGCCGCCGCTGAGTTCCAGGGTGGAGTTTGCGATGATTAGCCGCGCCAGCTCCACTGCCGGGCGATAGTGTTCGTCCAGCCGGGTATAGGTGACATCGGGCGTCGCTCCCCGGCTGTACTGTCCCAGATTTACCATATCAAAGGCGGGCCAGAGGCGGCGCACTTGCTGTTTGGTGGCCGCCGAGCGGATAAAGGCGTGGCCCAGCCGGTGAATAGCCGTTTTGAGCAGGCGGTTCTTTGCGATGTCCTCGGTATATTCGTCGTAGGCAACCTCAATGGGCAGGGGGATACCGAACCGGCGCCCCATCTGGTCGCCAAAACGGATGCGGCCGCGCACGGTGGTCAGGGCGTCCTCCTCCCGCCGGTAATCCCGCAGCAGCCCCCGCCGGATGGCCTGCCGGGTGCGGAGCGCGAAAGACATCGCAATCGCCTCCAGAATGTCATCGTGCCGGGCCAGCTCTACCCAATCTTGCCACCAGTGCCGGGGGGCAAGGGCGTAAGTCATCAGGAACATCACCCGGTCAATGGGTATTTTGGGCCGGATTACTACGGATAGATCGCCGACATTGACGGCGCCGACGTATGACGTCGGCGTCAGGACATACCCGCTATCCGCACCGGCGGCGGCCCTAACCTCAACGCGAGCTCTGTCCAGCGCTTGCCACAGGCTTGCGTCAAGGGGAGCCGACCAGCGATGCGGTTCATACTCGGTCAGTTCAAGCAGTCGCATCCCCGTCGTCCGCCTCAATCCGGTCACCGGCATCCGGGGTTGGCCGTTGCACGTTCAGCTTTGACTGCAATTCGTCGTAGGCGAATTCCTTGAGCCTGTCCTCTTCGCCAAAGAAATGCTCCGCAATGTAGGGCAGCACCGACTGTTCCCAGATAAAGCGCGCCCAGTACTCGTACAGGTCTTCCCGCATAAAGTAACTTGGCCCGATGCCCAACTGCCGGTCGTTCAGCTGGCCATTCGCCAAATCAACGAGGTCGGCAACCCATTCCGCATCAGGATTCTCCCGTCGCAGCCAGCGGCGTAGCAGTCCTTGAACCGGGGGCTGGTCGGGGAAAAAGTTAAAGAAGTAGAACCGGCGGCGCAAAGCCGCGTCCACCAGGGCAATAGAACGGTCGGTGGTGTTCATCGTGCCGATAAACCAGAGATTTTTTGGCAGACGGAACGATTCGCTGCTGTACTGGAGGGTTATCTCCTCATCCCGATACTCCAGCAGAAAGTACAGTTCGCCGAGAGTTTTGGACACGTTGCCCCGGTTGATTTCGTCGATGATGAGGATGTAGGTGGCATCCGGGTTGGCCTCGGCCTGCTTTGCCATTTGCAGCAACGGGCCATCGGTGAGCGTGAACCCGGCTTGGCCGTCGTCGGTAAGCGTGGGACGGAATCCCTGTATGAAATCCTCGTAAGCATACGAGGGATGGAACTGCACAATCCGATAGTCGCCGTCTTGGCCGCAGTACCAATCGGCGATACGCCGGGCCGCGTAAGTCTTGCCGGTGCCCGGCGGCCCTTGAAAGATTACCTGTCGTTTGTCCTCCAACCCGTCAAATATCTTTTCCAGCTCGCCGGCATCCCACAGCAGTTCATCGGCTAACTCTTCCAAGTCGGTAGGCAATAGTGGCACAAAGTTGGGGTCCCACTCCACACGGACATCATTGCGGTAGTAGCTAGAATCTTCGACACCATAGTTCGCCTCAAATGCCGGCCGAATTTGTGCCAACCTCCGGTCAATGTCATCTGCTGGCTCGTCCATTATTAACTCTGCAAACCTGTCGGCAATCGTTTCTTTGTGACGGATTGAGACTATCCCCTCAAAGGTGTCGGGAAAAACGAGATGGAGCAAGGCTTCCCGTTGTGCGCTGGAAACGCCGCCACCTCTTTGCATTAATGAACTCCGGAATTTGATCTCTGTCGCGAAATTTTTGAACCCCCAAGGGTCAGCCAGCAGCCGATCCTGCTCTTCCGCATCTTGTTCCTTCCACTGTTGAACAAACTCGATAAGGTATCCGAACTGAAACTCACGGTCTCCGGTGTAAATCCGTCCCGGATTGATAATGCCTGGCGCGAGGCCGGCCACGAGGGCCGGCGGGATTACCACGGACGGCGCTCCCGTAAGCACACGCTCGATGTGGTTCTGTTTTGTCTTGCTACTAATAGCACGATTGTTGGGAATCAGCAAATGGAAGTATAGTAGCTCGCCCATCAGTTGAAACACTTCGGGCGGGCTACCAACTAGTTGCTCTCGCAGTCTGTCTAGGAAACCGCTCCCGACGTTATCCGGATTTTCCCAAAACCGCCGGCGGAGTTCCGCAAGCCAATGACTGGACCAGATTGGCACGCCCGGCGTAAAAAGCGAGGAGTCCTGCCGCAGCGCGTGTTCTACCCACGCTGCGGCGGAATCGTACACGCGCCCAACGCCCGGCTCGGTTCGTCTGGAACTCATCTGATTCACCTCTCGAAGTTCATAATCACGCTGCGGCGACGCTGCCGGCTTTCATTGCCCGCTCAATAGCGTAGTCGGCAACCGTTGCCGTCGTCAAGATGAAAATGCGGGCATCGCCGGGCTATTCGTTGTCTTTAACTTCCTCTTCCATCTCCCGCAGTTCTTCGTACCGATGCTCAAACTCTTGTCCCTCGGTTTCCGGTTGCGCGTCGGGGTAGAGCCGTCGCAAGTCCCATTCGTTGATGCAGGCGCGCACTTTGTAGCGCATGGTGTTGCGGTAAGCGGCCCCGCCCGATTCCGGAACCGGGGCGGGCGCATCCCAGCCATACGCTTGCTGATAGAGCAGCCGCAGCTTTGCCAGCGTGTCGCTCAGCTCGGTTTCGCTGGGCGGCGGCAGTTGGATGGGTTCGCTTTCCAGGGCCCGGATGGCGGCATCGGCCCGTGCTGCCAGCAGCGTATCGCTGCGTTCCCGGAGCCGGTTGGGGGCAACTTCCCGGTCATTTTTTCCAAAGGAACCGAGAACTTCGGCCTCAAAGCCCTGGGTTACCGTACCGACTACAATCAGACCGGGATACTGCTCGTCGGTGGTTTTGCCCAGCCAGCGGGCCAGTTCGGCGTAAGACCGGGCCCGTTGCAGCAGGCTGTATTTGCCCACCAGTTCCAGCTCGTCAATCAGCACCACCCACCCCTTGTAGCCGGCGCCTTTGATCAATTCGGTGGCAAAGCGCAGTCGCTGGGGCGGCAAGTCGGCGTTTCGGGGCGCGCGGAAGTTGAAACTGCCCTGCTGGCTGATAAAGCGCAAGCCCTCCCGCACTCGCGCCGCCCGGATGGCATCGCCGGCCCAAAAGGATTCAATCTCGCTGCGCAGCGTAACATCATTGAGGCGTTCGTAAATCAGCATCGTCGCCGGGAAATACGAGTGCAAGCCGTTCTCCTCGACATTTAACCACCGGGAGAATCGGTCATACTCCGGGGTTGGCGCGTTGATTTTGTCGCTGATTTCCTCCATCAACTGGCCGGTGCGTCCTGGCAGCCGTGCGTGCTGGATGGCCGATACGAATACTCGCCCCAAGTCGTACAGCGGGGTTTCTTTGCTGATGGCTACCCGACTGCACGCAAACCCGGCGGACAAAGCCCGGTTCTCCATATAGGAAAGCAGATGGGATTTACCCGAACCGAAGTCCCCGGACACCAGCATCCCCAGGGTGCCCTGCGACGACGTATCCGCAGCAATGGCCTGCAACAACAGGTCGTCAAACCGGCTTTCAACTTCGGGGCGATTGCAGCCCAGGATTTCCACCGCCGCCTGATTGGGGACGCCGTTCCGCAGCGCCTCCAGAGCCTGCCGGCACCGGAACGAGTCTAGTTGGTTTGTGGACAAAGTCATAGCGGTGCCTCCACATCAGATAGGCGCACTAGCGACGCCATTGGGTTGACCAGATTTTTGTCCCGGACGTCGTTCATTACCCGCGTCATTAGCGCCTCGTAAGCGCCAAAGCCGCGGGAACGGGAATCCTCGTCCAGAAAATCAGCGTTGCTGGCGACTACTACCAGCGTGCCGCTGAGCCGGTCGGTGCTGTCAATCAGCTCGCGCAGCAGTTCGTAGTGGTCAATCACCATTGCTTTGGTGTAATGCCGGGAGCCGTCACGGGGATTGCGGGCGCGGGTAACCCGCGTGTTGTCCAGCAGCGCCAGCACCCCCGCATAGCCGGCGTAACGAATCCAGTAAAAGGCCGACTCCATAAAATGGCGGGCCGTGGTGCGGTTGATTGGCGTGTGTACCCCGAAGTGGCGCACGTTGCTGATGCGGGTGTTGGCCCCGGTCAGCCAGCCAATCAAAGGCTGGCCAATATAGTCGTCACCGCTAAGCCCGCTGTTCTCAGCCAGGCACAATTGGCTCATTGCAATCCTGAAATCCCGGGACATTTTGCGGTTCCTGGCAACCTCCGCCAGTATTGAGATTCTCAACTCCTGCAACACGAATTCGCCATCCAGGTCATTGGCGGTTGCGATAGCGTAGTAAATGCTGCCGGCCGCCGACGGGTCAACACCATCGACTCGCAAAGCCTTATCCTCCGCCAACTTAACGATAGCCCGGCGGGCCAGCATCCGCCAATCCAGCTGCCGGGATATGGCAAAGAAAATGTCCTGCGGCATATGCGCCCGCGCGTGCGCCGCATTGAATTCGACGAATGTGTAGCCGAGATTTTGCGACTGCTCAGCCAGGGCCAGCGCCAAATCGTTGTTCACTTCCTCCGGCGCGATGGCAAACTTGACCGACGCGCCGCCATCCTTGATAAACGACTCCAGGTACTCTTTGCTGATGAACTGCACCCAGTCCGCTACCGGCATTGTGTTATCCATTGCCCACCTCCGAGAAAGCAATGCTGTGATAGGTGATGATGTGGCCGTCGGGCGCAACAAAGGCGATTGCGCTTTGGCGGCCGCTGTGGAAGTTGAGCTGCGCCCCGGAACGGGTTTCGTGCGGCCCGTCCACGTCAAGCCGGTACAGGGCCTGGGCGAATTCCGTCCGGCTGTACTCTTGCTCCAAACCGGGCATCAGGGTAAGGGCCTCGTAGATGTTGGCCAGAGGCACCGGCGGCAGCCGGCCGGCCTCCAGCCGGCGCAACGGCTCCTGGCTGCCCAACAGCATCCGGTAAGCCTTGTGCACCGCCTCGAGGAATCTGCGTCCATTGAACCGTGCCGGCTTCCGCTGGTTGGCTTGCAGCAGGCCGGTCAGGTGCGACGGGCGGATGGTAGATACTTGCTTGCGGTCAATCCGCACGGCGCGCGCCGCGGGCAGCACCCGTACAATTGACGGGTGGGCAATCAGCTGCTCATCCCGCCGGTGAATCTCCAACCCCTGCGCGGCGGCCACCTTGCGCAGTTCCTCCGCAAAGTGTTCCTTTACGTAAGTTTCCTCATCATCCGGCTGATATGGCCAGGCTTGCGTAGCGTTGGCAACTTCCTGCGCCAGCACGCTCAAAGCGGCGTTCAGTTCCGCCCGCGCCCTTTTGAGGGCGTTGATGTTGCCGGTTTTGGCGGCTTTCTCCAGCCCGCGGGCCAGCTTTGCCACGTCGGAAGCCGATTTCACAGTTGATGATGCGGCCTTTTCAGTATCGGCAAAGGCTTGCTCAAACTCAATCATATTCCCCTCCCTGGCCTAATCTGATATGCGCCAGCGGGATGCCGGTCAAAGCAAACCCCACTGGCGCATTGTGCCCTCCGGATAGCCGGGAACGACTACCCCTCAAAGTCGGTTATCACGCTGCGGCGGACGCTGCCGGCTTTCATGTCGGCAAAGGCCCGGTTGATTGCGGACAGGGGCAGTTCCTGGCTGACCAGTTCGTCCAGCTTGAGGCGGCCTTGCCGGTAGAACTCGATGAACCGGGGCATATCGGTGCGGAAGCGGTTGGAGCCCATGGTGCAGCCCTGGATGGCCCGCCCCCGGCGCAGGAAGTTGCCGGCGTCCAGCTCAATTTTCACGCCCTCCGGCACCATCCCGATGATGGTGGCTACGCCGCCCGGACGCAGCATATTGTAGCAATCCTCGGCGGTTTGCTTCAGGCCGATGGCCTCGAACGAGTAGTCCACGCCGCCGTCGGTAAGGTCGCGGATGCGCTGGGCCACGTCGCCGCTGCTGGCGTCGATGACGTCGGTGGCGCCGAACTCGCGGGCCAGCGAGAGTTTGTCCTCGGTGGTGTCAACGGCGATGATGCGCAGGGCGCCGGCCAGGGCCGCCGCCTGCACGCAGTGGATGCCGATGCCGCCGCAGCCGACCACGGCCACGGTGCTGCCCGGCTCCACGCGGGCGGTGTTCAGCACGGCGCCCAGGCCGGTGGTGGCGCCGCAGCCGATGAGCGCCAGCTGCGGAAAGGGTATGTCGGTGTCCACCTTGACCAGCGCGTTCTCGTGCACCAGCATCTCGGCGGCGTAAGAACCCAGCTGGGCAAACTGCGTGATGGCCTCGCCGTCCTTGCGCAGCCGGGGCGGGTCATCGCCGCCCCGCGTTACGGCGGTCTTGGTGCACAGGTACGGCTGCCCGCGCATACAGTACTCGCAGATGCCGCAAAACACCGACAGGCACATAATCACCGAGTCGCCGGGCCTGACGTAGCTAACCTGGTCGCCCACGGCGGCCACCGTGCCGGCGGCCTCGTGGCCCAGGATGCACGGCATCGGCGTGGTGTACAGTCCCTCCACAAAGTGCAGGTCGCTGTGGCACACCCCCGATGCGCCGGTGTTCACCAGCACCTCCCGGGGCGCCGGCGCATCCACCTGCACGTCCTCAATCACGACGGGCTGATTGACTTCTCGCAAAACTGCTGCCTTCATTTGCTAATTCCTCGCACGAGTAAGATTGGGCGAGGGTAGCACCGCCCGCCGGCAAGCGTCAACAAACCGCCCGCCGGGGGGATGTTGCCCAGATGTCTGTTGTCCGGTGGTAAAATGCCGTCAAATCAACACAGACGGAGGGATTAGATTATGGCCGCCAGCAAGATGAACATCGGCAACGTGGAGATCGCATCGCTGTCCGACGGCACTTTGGCTTTTGACATCTGCAACTTCTTTCCCGATATTCCCGCCGCGGAATGGGAACCTTTTCACGACCACCTGACGCCCGACCGCCGGGTGAGTTTCAACCTGGCCTGTTTTCTGGTGCGCTCGGAGGGCAAAACTTTTGCCGTTGACACCGGGCTGGGCGCCAAAGACACGCCGGAGACGCCCTGGGGCGAGCTGCTGGACGACATGGCCCGCAACGGCGTTTCGCCCAACGACATCGACGGCGTGATTATGACTCACCTGCACCGCGACCACGTGGGCTGGAACACGCTGCGCGACGACGGCGGCACGCTGCGCCCCACGTTCCCCAACGCGCGCTACTACTTCAGTCGCGCCGACTACGAGGCCAGCCACGACCCGGCGTTGCAGCCGGAGCGGTTCCCCAACGCGCCCGACTGCGTCTGGCCCATCGCCGAGCTGGGCCTGGTGGAATGGATGGAGGGCGAGTTTAGCATCACCGGCGAGCTGACCACGCTGCCCACGCCCGGCCACACCCCCGGCCACATGAGCATCATGATTAACTCCAACGGCGAACGCGGCCTCATCCTCGGCGACGTGCTGCACAACACGGCGCAGATACAGCAAACCGGCTGGGCCTCGCGGGCCGACATCATCCCCGACCTGGCCATCTCCACCCGCCGCACCGTGCTGGACCGGCTGGAAAGCGAGGGCATACCCGTAGCCGCCGTACACCTGCCCGCCCCCGGTTTCGGCAAAATAGTAACCCTGCAAGGCAAACGCTACTGGCAAGCCATCTAACCGGCGGGGCCCCGCTGCCCCCAACTACCCCCTAATGTCATTCTGAGCGCAGCGAAGAATCTCGACAGCGTAGCAACGACATTGCCCCCAAAGTGTGCATTACCTCATCGAGATTCTTCGCTGCGCTCAGAATGACATTGGGTGGAGTAGTGGGGGCACCGGGGCCACCCCGGGTATCTGCGGGTGCGCCCGCCTACCGCCCTTGCCCCCGGTCCAGATAATCCTGCCCGGAGCCCAAACCCTCCAGGGCCAGCCCGTAGCCCAGCAGGTCGTGTAGTTCCTGCTTCAGCTTGTGCGTGAGCAGGACGCGCGAGTAGCGCAGCACCAGGCGGGGTTGTTGGGCCAGCTGGCGGGCCAGCTCCCACGCGCGGGGCAGCAAATCCGCCGGCGGCAGCACCTCCGCCACCAGCCCCAAATCGCGGGCCTGCTCCGCGTCCAGCTGCTGGCCGGTGAGCAGGAAGTACCGGCCCCGGTTGATGCCCAGCAGCAGCGGGTAGATGATGTGCATACCGTCGCCCGGCGTCAGCCCGCTCATAAAGTGGCCCGAATCCTGAAACGTGGTATGCGGCGCCGACAGCACGATGTCGCTGAGCAGGGGCAGTTCCGAATGGCGCAGCGCCGGCCCGTTCACGGCGGCGATGATGGGCACTTCAACGTTCAGTAGGTTGCCCAGCAGGTGCTTGCCCTCCCAATAGGTAGCGTCCCACTGCTCCGGCGTGCGGCGCGGCACGGTGGCGCTGCTGCCCGCCGGCCCGGTGAACCCAGCGCCGGCCCCGGTCATAATGATGACTTTGGTATCCGGGTCGGTTCCGATGGTATGAAACACCTCCGGCAGCTCGGTGTGCGGCCCCGCGCCCCATTGCAGCGTATCGCCGTCGCTGTGCAAAGTCATCTGCAAAATGCCGTCGTGCCGCTCCAACCTGGCGAATTGAAAGCGGTCCACGTAATCCTCTAATCGCGCCATAACGCCATCTCCCTTTTTCAGACAAGATAATCGTAACTGCGTCAAGTATAATCAATTTAACGACCGGAACTGAACAGGCAGGATAGTTATGGCAACTGATGATTTCAACATAGGCCCGCAGTATTTGCCGTCCGCGCCGGCCGGCGAGGCCCAACCGCTGGACACCCGCCCCCGCACGATGTTTCGCGCGCCGTTCTGCGCCGACATTGACGCTTTGGACGCCGACGTTGCCTTTATCGGGATGCCCTTTGACCAGGGCACCCTGGGACGCCCCGGCGCCCGCTACGGCCCGGACGCCCTGCGCGATGCGCCCCGCGCCTATTCCTACTCCGACCCTTACGGCGCCGGCCAGGCCGCCGATGGGTTCTTTGACGCGGACGCCGGCGATGAGCTGCTGCGCGGCGTCACGATGGCGGACTGCGGCAACGTTTTCGTAACGGCGGCGGACGTCATCCACAATTTCAACCGGCTGGCCGGCGTGGTGCAGCGCGTAGCCGGACGGGGCGCTTTTCCGGTAATCCTCGGCGGCGACCACGCCATAACTTTCCCGGCAGTAGCCGGATTAGCCCGCTACGCCCCCCTGGACATCGTGCATTTTGACGCCCACCTGGACTACACCCACCACTACAACGGCGCAATGCTGACCCACGGCAGCCCCATCCGCCGCTGCCAGGAATTGGAACACGTCGCCAACATCACGTCGGTAGGCATCCGCAGCGTCCGCCGCGGCCCCTACGCCGAGGCAATGGCCCACGGCAACGCCGTAATCACCGCCCGGCAGTTCCGCGAGCGGGGCCCGGAGGCAATCGCCGAAAGCATCCCCATCGGCCCCAATCTGTACATCACCTTTGACGTGGACGTGCTTGACCCGGTGCAGGCCCCCGGAACCGGCACGCCGGAGATTGGCGGCCTGTTCTACGAGGAAGCCCGCCGCTGCCTGACCGCACTAGTCCGGCGCGCCAACCTGGTTGCCCTGGACGTAGTAGAAGTTGCGCCCCCCTACGACGTATCCGACCTCACCGCACAAGTAGCCGCCCGCCTAATCGCCGACATCCTGGCCGCCCGTTTCCCATCACGCCCGGCGCCCCCCGCTGGCCCGTAATGCGCGCCGGATTAGCCCGCTGGCGTTGGCGACTGATGATCGCCGCCGCCGCATTAGTCGGTATCCGAGTAATCATCGCCATCGCCTTGCGGATGCTACGGAGCGGGCCGGCTGAGCTGAGCGGCTGGATACCGATTGCGCTGGCAGCCCTTGACGCCATCAGCCTGCTTTTGATTGTAGCCGCCATCGTCGGATTCGTGCTTTACGGACGCATCTACAACGCCCGCGTGCCTACTGAGTAACGCGGCCGGGGACGCTGCTACGAAACGGATTTGATGCCCTCATCAAGGGATATTTGCGGTTCCCAGCCCAGCAGCCGCTGCGCCTTTGAGTAATCGGCCGCCTTGCGCAGTTCCTCAAACTCGCCCCGGGGATTGGGCACGATGTGCCGCACCGGCCCGCCAATCAGCGCCGCGATGTCGTTAACCGACGTTTCCTCTTGCGGCCCGATGTTGAGCGCCGTGTGCTGGCCGGCGGGCAAATCGGCGGACGCCGCCAGTATGTTGGCCTCCACCACGTCGGACACGTGCGTATAGCCCCGCGTCTGGCGGCCATCGCCATACACCGTCAGCGCCTCCCCCCCGTCGCGCTGCGCCACAAAACGCGGCACCACCAGCACGTAAGCCCCCGCCGCCGGCTGCCGGGGCCCATAAACGTTAAAGTACCGCAGCGACACGATGGACATACCGTAAAGCCGGGCAAACATAGCGGCGTACTGCTCCCCGATGAGCTTGTGCAAAGCGTAGGGCGACTTGGGATTGGGCGTCATATCCTCCCGCATCAGGTAAGTAGGCTGGTCGCCGTACACGCTGGATGATGACGAATTAACCACCCGGCCAACCCCGTTAACGCGGGCCGCCTGCAAGACGTTCAGCGTGCCGTTGACGTTAACGTCGTGCGTGCCGATAGGGTCGTCAATAGAACGCTCAATCCGGGCCAGCGCCGCCGTGTGAAACACGCAATCGGCCGACTTGGTAGCGTCAATCAGCAGCCCGGCATCGGTAATTGATCCCTCAATTAACTCGGCGCCGGCATTAAGACGCCCCCGGTCACCCGTCGCTAAATCATCAACCACCACAACCTCACACCCCAAACCAACCAGCCGGTCAACCAGATGCGACCCGATAAAACCGCACCCGCCGGTTACCACGCACTTCCGCATAGGCCAAATTGCCCTCCGTTGACATTAGGGATTAGACGCCGTGCGTTCAATACTATCAAACCGTCCGGTAGTTCACTACCCGGCACGTCCGCCCGGTTCGCTTTCCCGTCAAATTAAAACATTCTCAAAATTCGCAAAAACTCGTTTCCGGTTCACTAGTCATAATCTGCGTTGCTGCGTTATGTTGACTACCGCCGGCGCGGGGTTGGGTTTCCCAATGAGGCGGTGGTGCGGTTGGCGTGCGGGCCCGTTGCCGGCTGGTTCCGTAGCGCGTGCGGTTCTCCGGGGGGTGATGTTATGACTACCACTGCCGGCCAGCGTCTGCTGGCGATTGCCGTCGCCAGCCTTTTGGCGTTGTCGCTGCTGGCCGCCGCCGTCTGGCTGGCCGTGCGCGCGGGCGATAACCCCGCCGATGCTTTGCAAATCATCCCCCCGCAATCAGACTTGTCTGACACGGCAAACACCGCCGGCCAGACCTCCACCGCCCCCGCCGCAATCGCGGTGCCGGATGCGCCGCCCGCCCCGCCGTCTCGCATCGCCGTGTACGTCACCGGAGCGGTGGCCAATCCGGGCGTGTACGCCCTGGATGCGGGCCAGCGGTTGGACGACTTGCTGGCCCTGGCCGGCGGGCCCACCGCATCCGCCGCGCTGGAGCGGGTAAATCTGGCCGCCTACGTCGTTGACGCCGGCCATTACCGCATCCCGACCATAGACGATACGGCAGCGGCCGCCGGAACCGTCGCCAATACCGGAACCGTCGCCGATGCCGGCAACACCCCCGCATCGTCCAACGGCTGCAACACCCCGCTGGACATCAACACCGCCACCGCCGCCTGTTTGGAGACGCTGCCCAACATCGGCCCGGCGCGGGCCGAGGCCATCGTTGCCCACCGGGAGCAGACCGGCCCCTTTGTCGCGCCCGACAGCGTAACCGCCGTATCCGGCATCGGCGATACCACCCTCAGCCGCATCCGCAGCCTGATAACCGTCAGCGCAAACTAACCGCTTGACCCCGACGCCAACCGCCGGATGCGGCTGTTTCCCGAGCTGACGCTGGCCGCATTCGTCGCTGGCATCGGACTAGCGACGTGGCTGGTCAACTGGCCGGCGCCGGCGGGGGCGTTGCTGCTGATTGCGGCGGCCGGCGCGGTCGGGGCAGTCGTCCTGCGGCTGCTGCGTCTGCCGGCGGGGCCGGTTCTGCTGGCAACGGCGCTGCTGCTGGGGCTGTGGCGGGCCGAATCCGCCCCAGCGCCGGCATTGCCCATCGTGCCGCTCGGCGCCGACGTGTCGGCAACCGTCGTCGTCACTGCTGCGCCCTACGCCATCGGGAACGGCTTGATACGGTTCGAGGGCAGCGTCATAGCATCCGATGCTGCCGACTCCGATAGCGTTCCGTCCGATACCAGCCTGCTGGTGTACGCCCGCCCGCCGGATGATTTAGTCCGGCTGCGGCCCGCGCCCTATCTGCGCTACGGCGATGCTTTGCGCTTGACCGGACGGTTGGAGCGGCCCGAACCCATCGGCGATTTTGACTACGCCGCCTATCTGGAATCGCGCAACATTCCCGCCGTCTTTTGGGCTCGCCAATCGCAGACGTATGACGTAGGCCGGGGTTCGCCGCTGCTGGCCGGATTGCATCGGGTGCGTTCCGCATTGGCGCAGGGTTTGGAGCGCGGAATACCGGCTCCGGAGTCGGGCTTGGCGCAGGCGTTGCTGCTGGGGGTTCGGAGCGACTTGCCGCAATCGGTACAGGACGAGTTTCGCACCGCCGGGATGTCGCACCTGCTGGCCATATCGGGGCTGCACGTGGGCGTGGTGATGGCCTTGTCCCTGGGCATCGCCCGCGCCGTATTCCGACGGGGCAGCCTGCCGGCGGCGGTGGGCGTTGCGCTGGTAATCTGGGGCTACGCCGCCCTGTCCGGCCTGGACCCGCCAGTGGTGCGGGCGGCGATTATGGGCAGTTTCGTGCTGGGGCAAACCGCCCTGGGGCGCGGAATGCGGGGCGTTACCGCGCTGCTGCTGGCCGGCGCAATTATGCTGGCGATCGAACCCGCTCTAATCGGCCGCCTGTCGTTCCTGCTCAGCTTTACCGCAATGGCCGGCGTCATCCTGTCGCTGCCCAGCGCCGCCGCCGCATCCGCCCTGCTCACCGCGCCGCTGGCCGCATCGGATGCTTGGCCGGCCCGATGGACGCAGTACGGCATCACCCTGCTGGCCGGTTCGGTTGCGGTGTCCGTGCTGACCACGCTGGCCACCATGCCGCTAATCGTCCGGCATTTCGGCGTCATTCCGGCGATGTCGGTGCCGGCTACGATACTGGCCATGCCCGCGCTGGCCGCAGCCCTGGCCGGCGCCGGCGCCACCGCCGTCGTCGGTTCGCTACTGCCGGCGCTGGCGGTAGCGCCCGGACTGCTGGCCTGGGCGCCGCTGTCCTGGCTCATCGCGATTGCCGACGTGATGCCGGCGATTGCCATCGACGCCGGATGGCTCACCGGAATTACCGCCGCCGGTTGGTACGGCGTCCTCGGCTTGCTGGTCTGGATGGCATCATCCCGGCGTTTGCTGCGATTGGCCTCGGCCCGCCGGGCCAGCCGCCGCGTCCAACGCTGGCGGCCCACCGGGATTGCCGCCGCGCTGGTTGCCGCCGTTCCGGTGGCCGTCATCGTCGTCGTGCTGCTGGCGGCGCAGCTGGCGAATACTACTGCCGACGGCCGCCTCCACGTCTATGCGCTGGACGTCGGCCAGGGCGATGCCATCCTGATAGTAACGCCGTCCGGACGACAGCTGCTGATTGACGGCGGCCCGGATGGCGAAACGACGCTGGCCGTGCTGGGCAACCTGCTGCCCGCCGCCGACCGTTCCCTTGACGCCGTAGCCGTTACCCACCTGGACAGCGACCACGCCGGCGGCCTGCTGGACGTGCTGGCCCGCTACCGCACCGGCGCCGTTTTGAGCGGAGCGACCAGCCCCGACAGCGCCCTCTACCCGCATTGGCAGTCGGCGCTGGCGCTGGGCGGCCATCAATCCGCAAGGCTGGCCGCCGGCCACCGGGTGGCGCTTGATGACGGCATAATGCTGGAGACGTTAGCGCCGCCCGGCGGGTCATTTCCATCGGGCGGCTTCTTTCCGACGGGGGTGCGCGCCACCGCCAACAACGCCAGCCTGGTGCTGCGCCTGACCTATGGGGAGGTGTCGTTCCTGCTGACCGGCGACATTGAGGCCGATGCGGAACGGTATCTGGTGGCGGCCCACGGCAGTGCCTTGCAATCCGACGTGCTCAAAGTAGCCCATCACGGCAGCCGCACGTCCACCACGCCGGCCTTCCTGCGGGCCGTCAATCCGCAAAGCGCCGTCATCTCCGCCGGGCGGGACAACCGCTTTGGGCATCCTCATTCCGAGGTTACCGAACGTCTGCAAACTGCGGTTGGCGGCGGCAATCTATTCCTCACCGCCCGCGACGGCACGGTAGAATACATCACCGACAGCGTTGCGCTCTGGGTCAAAACTCACGGCCCGCTGCGCCCTGGCCGGCGTTATACTGCCCCGCAAACGGAGTAAAAAGTATGCCGCAAAATACGACTCGTTCCGATGGGCGCCGCTGGGATGAATTGCGCCCCGTCCGCATTGCCACCGGCTGCCAGGCGTCGGCCGAGGGTTCGGCGCTGATTGAGATGGGCAACACGGCGGTGCTGTGCGCCGCCTCGGTGGACGAGCAGGCGCCCGGCTGGATGCGCGGGCGCGGCACGGGCTGGGTAACCGCCGAGTACGATATGCTGCCCCGGGCCACGTCCACCCGACGCGCCCGCGACCGCGACGCCGGCCGCACCGCCAGCCGCTCGCAGGAAATCCAGCGCCTCATCGGACGCTCGCTGCGCGCCGCCACCGATCTGCCGGCCCTGGGCGAGCGCACGATATATCTCGACTGCGACGTGCTGCAAGCCGACGGCGGCACCCGCACCGCCGCCATCACCGGCGCCTACGTTGCCCTGCAACACGCCCTGCGCCAACTGGCCAGCGACGGCAAACTGGAACAAATCCCCCTCCCCCGCGCCGTAGCCGCCATCAGCGTGGGCCTGCTGAATGACAGCCTCCTGCTGGACTTAAACTACGCCGAGGACGCCGCCGCCGATGCCGATTTCAACATCGTGCTAACCAGCGCCGGCGAAGTAGTAGAGATACAAGCCACCGCCGAGGGCCAGCCATTCCCCCGCCAGCAAATAAGCCATGCGCTGGCCCTGGCCACCAGAGGCATGGAACCCCTATTCGCCGCCCAACGCGCCGCCCTGAGCTGAGGCCGGCACCGCCCGGCGCAACGCAGCATTAAGCCGTTCCTCCCAACCCGGCCCACCCTCGAGAAAGTACGCCAGGACGTCAATGTCCAGCTCAATACTGACTGCCCTTTTAGCCAGCCCGTCCCGCTGCTGCCGGCGGCGCAAATCCTGCGCCACCAGATGCGGATGAACCGCAATAGCCGGTTGCGCCTGTGCGAACATTGCGGCAGTCACCTCCGGATTGTCCGGGTCTCTGGCAATGCCCACGTTGATGGCAGTTGCTTCGCCGTACTTCGCCGCAATCTGGTCAAAGGTCAACTCACCGGCCGCAACCTCGTCAAAATGCCGGTCAGTCAAATCAGCAGGTTTGGTCATATTAGCTCACCACCGCCCCCTCCGGGCTCAGCACCGTCAGCGGGTGGCCCAAGTCGCGCAGGGGTTGTTCTATTTGTGCGCGGTCGCCTACTGCCAGCAGGGTTAGGCGGGTGGGGGTTAGGTATTGGGCGCCTACCCGGTGCGTGTCGGGCAGGGTTACGCTGGCCAGGCGTTCCTCAAAGTGCGTGAAGTAGTCGTTGGGGAGGTTGAATTGGGTTAGTTGCATCAGTTGGGCCAGCAGTTGCGCTGGGCGCTCGAATCCGGCGGGGTAGCCCAGGCGCAGGCCGTTGCGGGCGTTGTCCAGCTCGGCATCGGTAAGGGGGCGGCGTCCGCTGATGTCGGCGAACTCTTTGAGCGTTTCGGTGACTGCCTCTCCGGTTACCGCCGTCTGCACGCTGCCTCCGGCCGACAGCAGCGACGGCGCGTTGTACCACGCAATGCCCGAATTGTAGCCGTAGCTGTACCCCTTGTCCTGCCGCAGATTCTGATTCAAACGCGCCGAGAACTGCCCGCCAAAGGCGTAGTTCAGCATTGACAGCGGCATAAAGTCGGGATGGTCTCGCGCCACCACCGGCATACCGGCCCGGATGACCGACTGCGCCGCGCCGGGCTTGTCAATCAGGTAAATCACCGGGCCGCTGACGGCGGTGTAGGCCGCATCGCCGATGCCGGCGATGTCCTCCGCTGGCGCCGTCCAATCGCCAAAGCAGTCCTCAGCCGCCGCCATCGCATCGTCAATGCTGATGTCCCCGGCCACCAGCAGGCACATCCGGGCCGGACGGAACCCCTGCCCGTACACCGCCTGTAGGTTGGCCCGCGTGACCGTTGCCATGGTGCTTTCGCTGCCCAGGTTGGAATGGGCGTAGGGCGAGGCGGCGCCGAACACCAGACTGCCAAAGTTGCTGTCGGCGACAAATCCGGCGTCGTCTTTGGCCCGCCGCAGGTCGGTAAGCCGTTCCCGCCGGATGCGCTCCAGCTCGTGTTCGGGAAAGCTGGCGTTGCGCGCAACGTCGGCGGCCAGCGACAGCGCGTGGGGGAAATGACGGGTCAGCGTTTCGGCGGCCAGCAACGTGATTTCCTTGCGCGCCTCGCCGGTCAGCCGGGAACCGATGTGTTCAAAGGCGGCGGCGATTTCCTGGCTGCTGCAATTGCCCGTGCCCTCGGTGAGCATGGCGGCGGCAAAGGCCGACAGGCCGGGCAGTTCCGCCGGGTCGGCCGTCGCTCCGGAGCGTGCCAGCAGGGTGAAAGCGGCCAGGGGCAGGCCGGTTTTGCGGGCCACGACGACTTCCATTCCGTTGGCCAGCGCCCCCCGCTGCGGCACGGGCGGCGCAAAGGCCGGCGTAGGCCGGCCGGCCGGCTGCACCGTGCGGTCAACCGTTGCCGATGCTGCGTGCCGGCTGGGTTCCGGCAGTACCCGCATCCGCACCTGCCGGGCGTCGGCGGGGTTGGCGCCGAACACCTCCCGATGCACCCGCAGCACGTCGTCGCGGGTAACCGCCCGGTAGTCGTCCATCGCCGTGTTCAGCCGGTTGGGATCGCCGGTGTACACGTTGAAAAAGTTGAGCGCGTCCGCACGACCGCCAAAGCCGCCCACCCGCGACAGCGTGCGGTAGTGCTGCATCTCGATGCGGTTGATGGCCCGCTCGAATTCCTCGTCGGTAGGCGGGCGGGCGGCGATGCTGGACAGCACCTGCTCGGCGGCGGCCTCCACTTCGTCCAGCGTGTGGCCGGTGGCCGGTGTCAGCTCCATCCGGAACTGGCCGGCAATCTCGGCGGCGTGGTAACTGACCGACGCCGACTGCGCCAGCTGCTGCTCATAAACCAGCGTGCGGTACATCCGGCTGCTCTGCCCGTCGGACAGGATGGCCCGCAGGATGTCCCCGGCGGCGTCCGCGCCCGACAGGTTGGCCGGCGCCGGCCAGGCCGCGTACAGCCGGGGCAGCGTAACCCGGTCGTGCATCTGCAAGTCAATGCGCCCCGACAGCGGCGAGTCGGCCCGCCCGGTGCGCCGTACCGTTGGGCCGGGCTCCAAATCGCCAAAGTAACGCCCGGCCAGCTCCAGCGCCTCGTCCGTGTCAATGTCCCCGGCGATGGACAGGCTGGCGTTGGCCGGCGCGTAATACCGCCGGAAAAAGTCCTTTACGTCGTCCAGACTGGCAATGTCCAAGTCCTCTTGCGAGCCAATCGTCATCCAGTGGTACGGGTGCGGCAGCGGAAACAGGGCTTGCTGGATGTGCCACTGCGCCATCCCGTAGGGGCGGTTCTCGTAACTCTGCCGCCGCTCGTTCTTCACCACGTCCCGCTCGGTGTCAAACCCGTCCTGGTCCAGCGCGTCCAGCAAAAACCCCATCCGGTCCGCCTCCAGCCACAGCGCCAGCTCCAGGTAATTTGACGGCACGTCCTCCCAATAGTTGGTGCGGTCGCCGTTGGTAGAGCCGTTCAGAGAAGCGCCAATCTTTTGCAGCGGCTCAAAGTGGCTGCCCTTGTGATGCCGGGTGCCCCGGAACATAATATGCTCAAACAGATGGGCAAACCCGGTGCGCCCGACTTCCTCATCCTTTGAGCCAACGTGATACCAGACGTTGACGGTTGCCATCGGAATTGAACGATCCTGATGCAGGATAACGTCCAGTCCATTGGGCAGGGTATGCTTGGCAAAAGCGACGGAAACCATACGGCCATATCCTTATAGATGCGTGATGCGATGCGATTGCGACGCCGCCATTGTAGCACCGCGCCCGCAGGGATGGCGGCCCTGCCCCCAAACGCAAGCAGAGGCGAAAACCTGTTCCGCCCCTGCTTGGGTTGCCTGCGTTTTGCTCCGGCGCTTAATCCGGTTTCAGAGCTTGCAGCGTAGCCACGTCCACGGATATGCCGGGGCCCATTGACGACGTGATGTAGGCGGATTTGATGAACGCCCCTTTCACCGCCTCCGGGCGTTCCCGCATCACCGAGTCCATAAAGACGGTAAGGTTGTCCATCAGCGTATCGGTCTCAAAGGACGACTTGCCGAACTGCCCGTGGATGATGGCGGTGCGGTCGGTGCGAAACTCGAGGCGTCCGGCCTTTGATTCCTGGATAACGCGGGGCAAGTCCCGCGCCGGCACCAGCGTTCCGGTGCGCGGGTTGGGCATCAGTCCGCGCCGGCCCAGGATGCGGCCCAGCCGGCCAATCTTGGACATCACTTCCGGGATGGCCAGCCCGACGTCAAACCCCAGCCAGCCGCCCTCAATCTGGGCAATCAGGTCGTCGTCGCCCACGTAGTCGGCGCCGGCTTGCCTCGCGATGTCGGCGGCCTCGCCGTTGGCGAACACCAGCACGCGGGTTACCTTGCCCAACCCGTGCGGCAGCACCGTAACCCCGCGCACCTGCTGCTCGGCGTGGCGCACGTCGGCGTTGGTGCGGAGATGCACCTCAACCGTTTCGTCAAACTTGGCGGTGGACAGTTCCTTGATCAGGTCAATCGCCTCACGCGGCTGATAGGCGGCGTCCTCAGGAACGCGCTCCGCGACGGCGTTATAGCGACGGCTGTGCTTGGGCATAATGCAGGTCTCCCTGGTCGGCAGATTCGGTATATTACGGGACGGCGTTTGCTAATCGCCCTCTACTGCGATGCCCATACTGCGGGCGGTTCCGGCGATGATGTGCATGGCCTGCTCTACCGAGTTGGCGTTCAGGTCTTTGAGCTTTTCTTCGGCGATGCCGCGCAGGGTGTCGTTGGTGATGACCCCCACCGGCCCGCCGGTCGTATCGCCCTGGCCTTTCTCCACCCCGGCGGCGCGGCGCAGCAGGTCGGATGCCGGCGGCGTGCGGGTTACAAAGGTGAACGAGCGGTCTTCGTACACGGTGAGATGCACCGGCACGACGGTTCCGGCCTGGCTGCCCGTGCGCTCGTTGTAATCCTTGACGAAGGCCATGATGTTGACGCCGTGCTGGCCCAGGGCCGGCCCGACGGGTGGCGCCGGCGTTGCCTTGCCGGCCTGGAGCTGGAGCTTGATGATGGCCCGTACCTTCTTTGCCACTGCTGGCCTCCGCTTGTCCTGATTTGACTGCCTGACTGCCTGACTTGACTGACCGTTAGACTTTCTCGACCTGCATAAAATCCAGCTCGACCGGCGTTTCCCGGCCAAACACGGAAATCAGCACGGTAACCTGCCCCCGGTGCTCGTCAACTTCATCGACCCGGCCGAGCATATCGGCAAAGGGGCCTTCCGAGATGCGCACGGTTTCGCCGCGATTCATTCCGATGACGGCCCGCGGCTCGCCGGAGGCCACCCGGTCCAGTATTTCGGCAACCTCGCGGTCGTCCAGCGGCACCGGCCGGGGACGGTCGCCGCCTTCTTCCTCGGCGGATATGAACCCGGTTACGCCGGTGGTGTTCCGCACCAGGAACCACGCTTCGTCGTCCATTATCATCCGGACGAGGATGTAGCCGGGGAACAGCTTGCGCCGCTGCGACGTTCTTTCGCCCTTGTTGCGGATTATTTCTTCCTCAGCGGGAACCTCAACGCGGGTGATGCGGTCGTCCATGCCCAGGCTGGCCCGGCGCAAGTCCAGGTTCCGCTTCACCATGTCCTCCTGCCCGGTGTACGTGTGCACGATGTACCAGCGGAGTTCGGCGGATGATGGGATTGTCGTCATATTTTGCCTGCTGTCGGAATCAAACGGAACGAGAGACGGGCGGCCCGTGAGCGCATTAGCCCGCAAAAGCGCCGGGCCTGCGGCCCACGCCGGCCGGGAGCAAACTGCCTTAAGGCAGCCGCGCCTGGCCAATCGGGGCCGCGCCGGCGGTTACAGGATGAAACGCGTAAAGACTTCCGCGAACAGCCGGTCCAGCATCCCCAGAAAGAAACCCATCGCCAGGGCCAGCGCAATCACGATTGCGGTCAACCGGGCGGTTTCCTCTTTGGTGGGCCAAACCGACTTGCGCAGTTCGGATACGGTTTCCCGCAGAAAGCCAATCGGTCCGATTCTCCCCACCGCGCGGGGAGAAATCGGAGCCGGTCGTCTGGTCGATGCTCGCGCCACCGGGTTACCTCACTTCACGATGAACCTGATGGTTGCGGCACCGGCTGCAATACTTCCGCAGTTCCATCCGGGTCGTGTTGTTGCGCCGGTTCTTGATTGTCGAATAGTTGCGCTCGCGGCAGTCCGTACACTGCATCGTGACGATTTGCCGGGCGTCGGTGGATTTGCGTGCCATCAGGTCACTTCACTCCAGCAGGCGGGTGAACACGCCGGCGCCCACAGTCCGGCCGCCTTCGCGGATGGCGAAGCGCAGCCCTTCCTCAATGGCGATGGGCGTGATGAGGCTCACGGTCATGGTGATGTTATCGCCGGGCATCACCATCTCCACCCCTTCGGGCAGGGCGATTTCGCCGGTGATGTCGCTGGTGCGGATGTAAAACTGCGGCTTGTAGCCGGTAAAGAACGGCGTATGCCGCCCGCCCTCCTGCTGGCTCAGCACGTACACCTCGGCCTCCGCCTTGCGGTACGGCTTCATCGAGCCGGGGGCAACCAGCACCTGCCCGCGTTCCACCTCGTCCCGGTCCACGCCCCGCAGCAGCACGCCCACGGCGTCGCCGGCCTCGGTGGTATCCAGCAGCTTGTGGAACATTTCCAGCCCGGTGGCCACGGTCTTGCGCACGTCGCCGGAGCGGATAATCTCCACTTCCTGCCCCACGCTAAGCTGTCCCCGCTCCACGCGCCCGGTTACCACGGTGCCGCGACCCTTGATGCCAAAGACGTCCTCAATCGGCATCAGGAAAGCCTGGTCGGTGATGCGGGAGGGCAGCGGAATGTAGTCATCCATCGTCTGCACCAGTTCCCGAACCTGTTTCATGGAATCGGCGTCGCCTTCCAAAGCCTTGAGGCCGCTGACGCGCACGATGGGCGTGTCGTCGCCGGGGAATTCGTAGCGGCTGAGCAGTTCCCGGATCTCCAGCTCCACCAGCTCCAGCAATTCCTCGTCGTCCATCATGTCAACCTTGTTCAGGGCAACGACGATGGAGGGAACTTCCACCTGGCGGGCCAGCAGGATATGCTCCCGCGTTTGCGGCATCGGCCCGTCGGGCGCGGACACCACCAGCACGGCCCCGTCCATCTGGGCGGCGCCGGTAATCATATTCTTGATATAGTCGGCGTGGCCGGGGCAGTCGACGTGGGCGTAGTGCCGGTCGCCGGTCTCGTATTCAACGTGGGCGATGGCGATGGTAACGCCGCGCGCCTTTTCCTCGGGCGCATTGTCAATATCGTCCATATCGCGGAAACTGGCGCCCCCCTCCTCAGACAGCACGCGCGTAATGGCGGCGGTCAGGGTGGTCTTGCCATGGTCCACGTGGCCAATGGTCCCCACGTTCACGTGCGGCTTGGTGCGGTCGAAGACTTGCTTAGCCATAGTAGGGAGTTTCTCCTTGCTCCTTTGAGGTTGAGCTGCTGCTGGTGGTGGTGATGATGCTCGTGATGCTGCTGATTTTTCCGTACCGGCCCGCGGGCGGCCCCGGCGGGCAATTGACGCCGGTGGAGCCCAGAGGCGGAATCGAACCGCCGACCCCGTTCTTACCAAGAACGTGCTCTACCGCTGAGCTATCTGGGCCTGAACTGACTGGACTTGGGCTGTTGGGCTGATTGAACTTGAGCCGGATTTCGTTTCCTGCCTGGTCTTGCTCGTTGCTGCGATTTGGATTGATTGATTGCGGGTTGATTGATCGCTTGATGATTGATCGATGGTGGAGGGAGCAGGATTCGAACCTGCGAAGCCCGTCAGGGCGCCAGATTTACAGTCTGGTGGCTTTAACCACTCACCCATCCCTCCATGCGTAGCGTATTCGATTGTACTGTACCTGAACTCGCCAAGCCCGTGCCGGAGAGCCCCAGAGGGGACTCGAACCCCTAACCTGCCGATTACAAGTCGGCTGCGCTGCCAATTGCGCCACCGGGGCGCAGCGATTGCGAACCGGCGGCGACTACGGGCCTAGCGCAGAAAACGCTAAAAAAGCCCCGGCAATTCCGGGGCCTTTCCGGTTTTCGCCAGTTCAACAATCAGGTTACGGACTTTCCCTAAAATTGTCAATAGTTTTGCCGTCACCACCGCCCGAACCACGCCGCCCCGGCCCCATCCGCCCCCGCCGCCATCCTGAGCCCAGCGCAGAACCCCAACGCCGCAGCAGCCCCCTTGCCCCCAATGCTACACCGAGGGGGTCTGGGGGAAATCATTTCCCCCAGCGTCCCCCCCCTCACTCCCCAAGCGCACGCCCTCCCGTCAAAATCCCCCGCCAAATCTAAAAATCAGCGACCCCAACCTCTTGCAAGCGCACATCGGTTCGTGTAAGATACATCTATCGGGCAAATCAACCAACCCCGCTACCAGCCGTTCTCAGTAAGAGGCATCCCTGGAAACCGGGGCCATCACACCGCTAGCACCATCGTCGGAGATTCAAGTCAAAACGGCCAGTCAGCAAAAAATCGCAATCGGCAAGGGTAGTCCCATCCCCGCTTCCACGGCGTGGGCTGCCTCCGCTGGGTATCGAGCTTCAGCCCGCGTGCAGCCCCTAAAAAGGTAGGACACGTAAAATGAAGGTCCAAAATAGTTGCGTACCAACCTCCGGCCGTAGGGCTGACAACGACTTGAATCTCCGACACCAAACCAACCAAACCCACAGCACCGCCCGATACCGATAGCCCGATTACCGCACCCGCCCGATAGGACATTCGCCCGATACCAACGATACCAGCCAACCACAAACTCTCTCCCCAGCCACCTGAAACGGAACGCCGCCCGGCGTCAGCCGTCCATTGACTGCCGGCCTGCCCTGCGGTATGGTGTTGGCGGCTTTCGTGCTGCCGGCCAGCGCTGCAATAAGTAAGCGGGAGGATTCCCCTATGTCTGAACAAGAGCTGCCTCTTTTTGATTACAACGAGGTTGAAATTGGCGAGGAACTCGGTTCCTACGAGTACGTGCTTACTCAGGAAATGGTGGATTTGTACCGCCGGGCCGTAGATGACCCCGATGCGGTGTTCCCCACCATCGCCGTCAAGCACGATGCCACGTCCCTGTCCCTGGCCTACGATGACCAGACGGGCAGCGTGAACGCCGGCAACGAGATTGAGCTGCACAACCCGCCGGTTCCCGGCAAGAAAATCCTCGTCACCGGGCGCATCCACGATAAATACGTCCGGCGCGACAAGCCCTACCTGGTAATTGAGGCCACCGCTACCGACGAGGACGGGCGGCTCATCGAGAAAATGCGTACCTATCAGCTGAAAAAACCGGAGGAGTTGGGTAAAAAATGGCATCCGCAAGGCTAGACGGCGCCACGCTGCCCGTCATCACCAAGCACATCACGCAGGACGTTATCAACCAGTTTGAGGCGTGCGGCATCCTGAACCGCTCCAACATCCACAACGACCCGGAGCTGGCGTCCCGGCGCCTCGGCACCACCTACGCCATCGCCTCCGGCCGCATGAGCATCGCTTTCTGCACCGAGGCAATGCGCAAGTTCGTCGGCGCCGAGGACTTTCACCGCAGCGGCAACGTCAACCTCAAGTTTCTGCGTCCGGTGAAAGACGGCGATACCGTATCGGTGCACGGCCAGCTCAACAGCCGGGAGCCGCAGGATGACGGCTCAACTATGGTAATCGTTGACGTGTACTGCGAGAACCAGAACGGCGACAAAACCGCCGTAGGACAGGCCACCGCCCGCATCGGCGCGTAAATCGGAGCTACAGCATGACGATGACAAGATCAGAGTTTGGCAAAGTTGAAGTGGACATCGTGTACTGCGTGCCTTGAGGCTACCACGGCCTCGCCACGTGGCTGGCGATCGAGTTCTGGCGCTCGCAAAACGCGGGCGACATCGCAGTCAAACTGACCCCGGCCGACCGGGGCCGCCTGGAAATCTACCTTGACGGCGCAAAGATTTTTGACCGTTTCGAGGAGGACGGCGAATACCCCAGCTACAACAAAGTCAACGAGCTCAAAATGACCATCGCCGAGCGCGTCTTTGACGTCGAAGACGAAATGATGGCCGCCGGCAGCCAGTCGGCCCCGTTGACCATCGGGACTAACTGAGCATCAACCCCAATTGAGCAGCGTTCCCAATGGCTAACCCCGAACATCTGGACATAGTTCGCGCCGGCGCCGCCACCCTGCGGGCCTGGCGCGACGACAACCCGGACACTGCCCTGGACTTGCGGGCCGCCGACTTGTGCGGCCTGGACCTCGGCCAGGCGTTCCTGCGCGGCGCCGACCTGCGCGGGGCCAACCTCACCGACGCCCGGCTGGCCAAAGCCAACTTGGCCCGCACCGACCTGCGGGCCGCCGACCTGACCGGCGCCGACCTGGGCGGGGCCAGCCTGTCCGCCGCCAACATGGCAAATACCACCCTCTGCAACGTGAACCTGTTCTGGGCCGACCTGAAGCAATCCGACCTGACCGGCAGCACCCTGCGCTGGTCCCGGCTCAACCGGGCGTCGTTCCTCAGCGCCAACCTAACCGGAGCCGATTGCAGCCAAACCACCGCCATCGAGGTTGACCTGCGCTCCGCCAATCTGACCGATTCCAACTGGCAAGGCGCCAACCTGAACGGCGCCGACGTTAGCCGGGCCGTAATGCAGGGCGCCGACTTCACCGCCGCCAAAATCCGCGATTCCATGTGGATTATGACCGACCTGCGCGGCGCAAACTTCAACCAGGCCAGCCTCCACCGCTGCGATATGACCATGGGCAAGTGGGACAACACAACAAACTTCCCCCCCGGCTTCGACCCAATGCACATCGAAAACCGCGTGGACGACTACTAACCGCCAGCCTTGCCCGGCCAGCGACCGCCGCCGGTATGCCGGTATAATGTAATAGCGGCCACGCCGCGCAACCTTTGCTATTCCTTTCGGAGACGCCGGCAATGATTAGCGACCTCGCCGTCATCACGGCGATACTCAGCATACCCGTCTGGCTCATAGTCGTCAGTAGCGGTGCCTACTGGCTGGGCCGGCTGAGCAATCCGGTTGACCACTCGGGCAAGGAAATGGGCCAACTGAACAGCCGGGTTGACCGGCTGGACCACGATATGCAGGAGGGATTTCGCACGCTCCGCGAAGAACTGCGTGAGGACATTCGGCGCGGCAACCAGCAGCTGTTGCTGGCGTTGGCGAGCCACACGCACGATGAGGCGGGCCAGCCGACGTTCCGTATGCCGGTTAGTGCGGAGTAATCCCCGATGAAAGCGCCCCTCCGGTATAATGTAATAGCGGCCACGCCGCGCAACCTTTGCTATTCCTTTCGGAGACGCCGGCAATGATTAGCGACCCCGCCGTCATCACGGCGATAGTCAGCATACTTAGCCTGTTCATACTGGGCGCCGGCGGTACATACTGGCTGGGCCGATTGCGCAACCAGGTTGACCACCTGGGCAAGGAAACGGGCCAACTCAGCAATCGGTTTGACCAGCTCGATAACCGGGTTGACCAGCTCGTCGGTCAGGTTGGCCAGCTGAACAACCGGGTGGATCAACTCGACAGTCGGGTTGATCAACTCAGTAACCGGGTTGACCAACTGAACCACGATATGCGGGAGGGCTTTCGCGGGCTGCATGAGGAGATTCGGCGCGGCAACCAGCAGCTGTTGCAGGCGTTGGCGAGCCACACTCACGATGCGGAAGGCCAACCGACGTTCCGCGTGCCGGTTGGTTCGGAATAGTACTGGCTTATGACGATTTTACTGGCAGCATCCCACCAACCCGGCGCCGGCAAGACTGCTATCGCCGCCGGCGTTGCGGCCGCTTTGGCCCGGACTGGCGCCCGCGTTGCGGCCTGCAAGCCGCTGTCGTCCGCGGGGCGCACTGACCCGGATGCCGTTTATTTCGCCGGCCGTTTCCGCGGCGGCGTGGCGGTAACTTCAACCGATGATGCCGCCGGGCTTGACGCCGCTGCTAATGCCGTGTCATCGCTGCTGGGCGTTAACGACCATGTGCTGGTGGAAGTTGCCAATCCGGTGGCGGGTTCCGGGTTGACCTCGGCGCTTACTACCGGGCTGGCGGCGCGGCTGCCGGCGCGGGTCCTGGCAATTTTTGACTATCAATCCGACTTGTCGGCGGCGGCAATCACCGGCGGCGTGGCTCCGCTGGGCGATGCGCTGGCCGGCATCATTATCAACCGGACGCCCCGTTATCGCAGCAGCCATGCGGAGGCGCTGCTGGCCGAGGTGAACGCCGCCGGCATCCCGGCGTTGGCCTATCTGCCGGAGAATCGGGATATGCTGTCGGTTACGATGGAACAGCTGGCCCATCATCTGAACGGCCGCTGGGAACTGGCGCCGGACGACGGGGACGAGTGGGTGGGCCGCTTTCTGATTGGCGGTAACATTATGGATTCGGGCCAGGGCTACTTTGGACGATTCGCGCATCAGGCCGTCATCACCCGTGCGGAACGCCCCGACATCCAGCTGGCCTGCCTGATGCAGGATACCCGCTGCCTGGTGCTTACCGGCGGCGCGCGTCCCACCGAGTACATCCGCGTGGAGGCGGCCAAGCGCAGCGTCCCCGTGCTGCTGGTGGACGGGAACACCGTGGCCACCGCCGATGCCGTCGGCGATATGATGGGGGCCGTGGTGTCCCACAGTCCCCACAAGGCCGAGCTGATGGCCGGGCTGCTTGCGGAGCGGATGGACGTTTCAGCCCTGCTCAGTTAGCCCGTTCAGTCCTGCATCTCGAATCGCTCCGATTCGGGCGATTGTGCCCACAATTCCGCAGCGCCGGCCATTGCCGCCGCTCGTTCCGGGCTGGCCCGCCAGGCGTCGTAAATGTCGTTGCTGTCCCAGGTAACCAGGGTTGAAATCTTGGTCGGGTCGGCCAGCGATACGAAGGTCTGCCGCGCGCCGTATCCCGGAGCGCGACTTTGCGCCTGGCCGTTGCGGGCCAGCAGGGCTTTGGCCTCGTCCACCTTGTCCGCTTTTGCCCAATGATGCGTCAGCACGCCAATCATCGCCATCTCCGGTTACCTCCTTGCAACTGTCGGGGCGGCTGGTATCAGGTCGGAAACTAGTTGTCTGCGGGCGAATTTTGTCCGGTAGAATCGCTGATTGCGGCGCTGTCCGGCGTCGTTCCCGCACTGCCTTTCACCCGCAGCAGCCGGCCGATGATGCCGGCAACCAGCGCCGAGCAGATGCTGAGCACCGCTCCCATCTTGGCCGGTTCCTGGAAGGGTGAATCGCCGGGGAAGGCTTTGCCGGCTACGAACAGGGCGACGGTGAGGCCCAGCCCGGCGATGACGCCGGTTACCAGCAGATGCCGCACGCCCATGCCCTCCGGCAGGGGGAAGCCCAGCAGCGATGCCACCCACGAGAACAGCGTTACGCCGATGCCTTTGCCGATAATCAGCGCAGCCAGCACCATCAGCGTAACGGCGCCGATGCTGGATACGGCGACTCCGGCGTTGGCGAAGGCGAAAAAGAACAGCCCGACGTCCACGAAAAGCTTGAGCTGGTGCTCGAACTGGTCCAGCACGCTCAACGCGTGAACCTTGACGTGGGCGTGTTCGCCGTCCGGCCCGTTCTGAGCGGGGTCGTGCAGCACCAGCGCCTTTTCATCGAACAATCCGCCGCGCAAATCGGAGTGGGGCAGGAACGGCACTATCGGCACCAGCGCCAGCGCCGGTTCAACGCCGGCTTTGGCCAGTCCCACCCACGACAGCGCGCCCCCGACGAGGATATAGACCGGCCACATTCGCACCCGGAATCGCCGTATCACGTAGGCCGCCGCCATGCCGCCAACCACCAGCAGCAGCCAGATGGGTTCCACCGGGTGCTGCGGGTCGGGGTAGAATATGGCGATGATGCCCAGGCCGATGGCGTCGTCGGCTACGGCCAGCAGCAGCAGGAAGTTGACCGCCGGATGCAGCGGCCCGAAAATCAGCCGCGCCACCAGCCAGGCCAAAGCGATGTCGGTGGCCGTCGGGATTGCCCAGCCGTTGGCGACGGCGCCAAAGTCCGACGTGCCGCCGTAGAGCAGCCACGCCAGCAGAAAGTAAAGCCCCACCGGCCCGAATATCCCGCCCATCGTGCCCACCAGGGGGTTGATGGCCCGGCGCAGCGGGTTCAGCACCCCGCCGGGCAGTGTGGATTCGGTAATCTCTTTGGCCGCAATCCCAAAGAACAGGCACATGAACATACCGTTGATCATGAAATGGACGGTCAGTTCGTGGCCCAGAACGGACGCGTGATTGCCGAACGGGTTGAACTCCACCACCGTTTCATACCAGTGGTAGTTGACGTTGGCGGCCACCAGCCCCATGACGACGCCCAGCATGAGCGGGATCGAGAATTCCTGAAGCAGGTTGGTGGTGCGCACCAGCGGGTGAACGTGTTGCGTAGTTTCAGCGTGCATAATGATGGCTTGGCGTGTTGAGTTGAGCGGCGATTGTCGTCAGAGATTTTACACTAAAAACCGTTGCCCCATCTGCCATTCTCCCCCAATGTCATTCTGAGCGTAGCGAAGAATCTCGAAAGCGTAGCAACGGCGTTGCCCCCAAAGTGTACCCTACGTCATCGAGATTCTTCGCTGCGCTCAGAATGACATTAGAGGAGAAGGATTGGTGGGGGGAGCGGGTTAGATGCGTTGCTGCCACAGGTCGTGGGCTACGGATACCGGGCCGTCGTACACGGTGCGCGCTTCGGCGGCCAGCGGTTCGCTGTCGTGGTGGAATGCGTCGTCAATGTGCGTTAGGGTGAGCTGCCGGACGCCGGCCAGCTGTGCAATCCGGCCGGCCTCGGCGGCGGTGGAGTGGGCCGTTTCGTCGGCCCGGCGGCGGTTGTCCTCGGTGCAGATGGCCTCGTGGATGAGCAGCGTCGCTCCGTCGGCCAGCTCCGCCAGCGACGGACACCACCGGGTGTCGCCGGAGAACACGATTGACGCCCCGCCGGTTTCAAGTGATGTCCCGCCGGTTTCCAGCCGCCACGCTACGGCGCCGCCGATGTGCTCCACCGGGGCGCACTTGGCCCGGATGGTTGGCGTCAGCTGCGCCCACTCGCCGGGCAGTGTCGGATGGAACGTGAATACCCGGCGGTCATCCCGGCGGCGGACGCCGTCCTGGTCAACGGTCAAGCCCCGGCGCGGGTACGACAGCAGCGTTGCCATGTCCAGCATCGCCTCCCCGGAACCGTAAATCCGCATCGGCTGCTCGGCCGGATTGCGGCTGCTGCGCTGCATCTCAATGTGGGGCAGCCCCTCGCAGTGGTCGGGGTGGCTGTGGCTCAGCAGGCAATGGTCAAAGTCAACGGGGGACATATCCAGCAGCTCGGCGTGGCGCAGCACGGTGTTGCCGGAGGCGGCGTCCAGCAGGATGCGCGTGCCGTCGGGACACTCCACGACCATTGCGGTGTGATTCCGCAGGGTGCTCCCGCCGGAGCCGGTGCCAAGATAACTGATGGTAAAACCTGATTCGGTCAAAGTTACGCCTCCGGCATCGTGATTATCGCTGGCATCGTGATGATTGCTGGGCCATCATTCTAACTGAGCGCCACGCGGGAGTGGGGCAGTACCGCCGGGTTGACGAGGAACTCCGGCAGCCGCCCTTGCAGCACGTCCACGGTGGCGCGGGCGGTGCGCTCTTGCAGTTCCAGCACCGATTGTTGGGACAGGAACGCGACGTGGGGCGTGATGATTACGTTGTCCAGGGCAAACAGCGGGTGGCTGGCCGGCGGCGCCCCCGACTCCATTACGTCGAGGCCGGCGCCGGCGATTTGGCCATCCCGCAGTGCGGCGTACAGAGCGGTTTCGTCCACGATGGGGCCGCGGGCGCAGTTGATTAGATAGGCCGACGGTTTCATCAGCCGGAACGCCGACTCGCCCACCAGCCCCCGGGTTACATCGTCCAGCGGCGTGTGCACCGTTACGTAGTCGGCTGCGGCCAGCAGGTCGTCCAAACCGGCGGCGGCTACCTCGTCGGGCAGCGCTGCGGCGGCGGGCCGGTAGGGGTCGTGGATTAGGATGGCCAAGCCGAAAGCCCGTGCCTTTTGGGCCACGGCGCGCCCGATTCTGCCGAACCCCAGGATGCCCAGGGTTTGGCCCCGCAGCCGGGTCAGCGGATGCGGCGACGGCACGCCCTCCCAGCGGCCCGCTTTGGCGATGCCGTCGTAAAAGCCAACCTGCCGGTTCCACGCCAGCAGCAGCGCCAGCACGTGGTCGCTCACCTCATCCACGCAATAATCCGGCACGTAAGTAACCGGAATCCCCAGCTCGGTTGCCACGTCAACGGCGATGTTATCCACGCCCACCCCGTAGCGGCTAATCACCCGGCACCGCTCCGCCGCCCGCACCACCGCCGGCGTAACCTGAGCAAAACAGGTCATAATGCCATCGCAATCAGCCGCCAGCGCCGCCAGCGTAGTCTCCGACCCATCCGGCGCCTCCACCACCTCCGCGCCAACCGCAGCCAAAACCGCCCGCTCCGGCGCCGTGGACGGCCAGACAAAATCGGTGATTAGGATGCGGGGGGGATTATCAGGCATAACGGCCTCCGGATGCGCGGGGAGGGGCGCCAGAGAGTATAACCGATTGGTGTCCGGCGTAAAACCGGCCCGCCGCCGGTGTTGCGCGCGGGCGGTTTGACGGCTATCGTATTGAATAGCCAATTTGAGGCAATCGCAAAACTAGGAACCCCCCTGATGTCCGTTCGTTACGCTGTCAGCCTGCTTACCGATCCTGATTTTACTGCGCGCGTCTATCGGGCGCGGCAGTTGATTTGCGGGCAGTTTGCTTGCTGGGCTGCCGAGATGCACATGGTGCATTTGCCGATGTCGGATTATTTTATCCTTGATGGGGCATCCGCTGCGGAGGCGGCTTTGGCGGCGGAGCTGGAGCAGTTGGCTACCCGTTACCGTCGGGTTTCGCCGCGCTTTCCGCTGTTCAACCGGGGTATTACTACTACCCGCGCCGTGGAGTCTGACGGCAACATCTGGCTGGATTTTTCGCCGGAGGTGGTGAACGAGTCGCTGTACCGGCTGCAATCGCTGGTGGCGGATTTGCTGGAGCGCAGTCCGGCGGTGGAGTTGGCAGCCCGGCGCGCGTTTGGGCCGGATTTCCCGCCGCAGATACCTTTGCTGTCCCACGCCAACTTGCCGGACAGCGTGTTTGACGGCGCGCTGGAGTTCTCCCGTTCGGTTACCGACGAGCTGAAAGTTTCGCAGATAACGCGGGCCTGGCGGCTGGCGTTGACCCGCTTTGATTCCAACGCCGCCGGCGATGACTGGTCCGGCGGCCGCTGGGCAACCGACTTGAGCTGGACGGCGATTGCCAGCTATAGCCTGTAATCCGGCCGTCCCATCCGACGGCTACACCGGATAAGCCTGCTCCAGCTCCCGGCGTTGTTCGGCAGTCAAGTGCCAGTCTGATGCGGCGCAGTTTTCGCGGGTTCGTTCTACGCTGTTGGACTTGGGAATGGCAATCATCCCCGGCTGGTCGGCAACCCAGTTGAGCGCGACTTGCGCCGGCGTCTTGCCAACTTGAGCGGCAATCCGATGCAATGCGTCCGGGGCGCGGCCCATTCCCAACGCCCGGCGCAGCCCGCCGTTGCGCCCGCCGGCCAGCGAACCCTCGGCCAGCGGCGAGTAGGCGATGACGGTAATATCATGCTGGCGGCAGTAGGGAATCACGTCCCTTTCCGCGCTGCGGCGGCGCAGGTTGTACAGAATCTGGTTGGACACGATGGGGTTGTTGCGGAGGGCCGCCTGCGCCGTCTGCATATCCTCAACCGAGAAATTGCTAACCCCGATGTAATCCACCAGGCCATCTGCTACCAACTTCTCCAGCGCGCCCATCGTTTCGGCCAGCGGGACTTGCGGGTTGGGCCAGTGCACCTGGTACAGGTCAATTTTATCTATGGACAGCAGGCGGAGGCTGCGTTCGGCGGCGCGGAGCACGGCATCCCGGCGCAGGTTGCTGCCCAGCACTTTGGTTGCCACCAGCACCTGACTGCGGATGCCGGCGATGGCGGCGCCAACGGCGTCCTCGGTGCGGTACATCTCGGCGGTGTCAATGAGGTTGGCGCCCAGCGACACTCCGAGGCGCAGCGGCTCACTCCCGCCGGTGTACCGCCAGGTGCCGAGGCCAATCTCCGGCGCCATAACGCCGGTGGCGCCTAACTCTTTCAGCTGCATACCCACACCATAGCACACTTGGTCGTTGCGGGCGCGCCCGCTATCATTGGCCCATCCCCTATTGTCATTCTGAGCGCAGCGAAGAATCTCGACGACGCAGGGCACGCTTTGGGGGAAACGCCGCTGCTACGCTATCGAGATTCTTCGCTGCGCTCAGAATGACATTGGGGGAAAGGGCGCTTAGAATGACATTGGGGGGAGAGAATCTCGCTCGGATTCCGGCGGATTGGGCCGCATCAGCAGCGCCGGCAGTATGGCGGTTGCGGCGATTATTCCGGCTGCCCGGTAAAAGTCGTGGAACAGCGACAGGCTGGCCGTCCGCAGGGTTTGCTGGTATTCGGACAGCGCCGCCGCCCGGGCCGCTGCGTCCGGTTGCGGCGTCATTAGCGGCGATGGGGTGCCGGTCAGGATGGCCAGAAACTCGTTGACGCCCCACGCCGACAGCGCCGCCATGCCCAGGGTCATTCCCAGCATCCGCGCTACCACTATCACCGATGCCGATACCGCCCGGTATTCCGGCGGCGCGGCGGCGATGGCCCGGTGCATGAGCGGGGCGATGACCAGCCCGAAGCCGATGCCGGCGGTAACCAGGTCAAGCGTTAGTTGGGGCTCGGCGATGGCGATGGGCCAGCTGCTCAAGCGGAACATGGCAAACGCCGTCAACGCCAGTCCGGGGATTGTCACCCAGCGGGCGTCCAGCCAGCGCAGCAGCAGGCCGCCGGCGATGGCGCAGAGGGGTATGGTGGCCGTCATCCGCAGCAGCCATAGGGCGGCGGTGAACGAATCTACCGGGCGTTCCGGCACGTCCATTACCGTGTTGGCCATAATGACCGTCGTCGCCATTGCGATTATCAGGGCAACGCCCACCAGCAGTTGGGCGGCGTTGGCGGTCAGAAATGTCCACGTCCGGAACAGTACGGCGGGGAATAGCGGTTGCGCGCGGCGGCGTTCCAGCAGGTAAAAAATGCCGGCCGTTGCCGCAAAGCCGGCCAGTAGTCCGAATGGAACCGGCGATGAGGCCCGGAATAGTCCCTGATGGGCCAGGGCCAGGCACAGCAGGGCCAAGCCGACGGTTAGCGTTGCCGCTCCCGGATAGTCCATTCTGGTATCGCCAAGTCGGGAACCCGCAAGTTGCCGTTTCGACACGAACAGCAGCGCGACGGCAATCAGCGCCGCCTGCGGCACGTTCAGCCAGAATATGGCGCGCCAGCCCCAGATTGCGATTACGGCGCCGCCGTAGGCCGGGCCGAGCATACTGCCGGCCTCGGCGGCGCCGGCGACTACGCCCAGGGCCAGGCCGCGCTGCTCCGGCCGCACCAGCGCCGCCGCAATCGCCAGGCTGACGGGGACGGTGCCGCCGCCGCCGATGGCCTGTATGATCCGGGCGGCTACTATCTGATGCATCGGCTCCGTGATGCCGTTGAGCCAGGCCCACTGGCCGGACAGGGCTACCAGCGTGGTTCCCGATGCGAACACGGCCAGCGATATTAGGTAGAGGCGGCGGTAGCCGTACACGTCGGCCAAACGGCCCAGCAGGGGCATGGCGACGGTGTAGCCCAGCAGGTAGGCGGTTACTACCCAGATGACCGATTCCAGCCGGGTGATTGGAACCCGCAGGTCGTTCATTATGGCGGGCAGGGCGGTAACCACCACCGTTTGGTCAAGGGCGGTGATGAACACGCCGGCGGCGATGACGGACACCATCGCCCAGGGCGGCAGGCTGATATTCGGCCGGCGAATCAAGGGGCCGCTAACCGCCGGTGAGGTCGACGTATTCGGCCGGCGGGGTAATGGTAACCGGATTGTTGAGGTCGTAAAGCCGGATTTCCCGCACGGTGTCGGGGGCGTCAAACCGGCCTACCGGCCCGGAGATTCGCACCTTGCGCAGCTGCGTATCAGCGGCGTCAATCCACATTGTGACGCCTACCGATTGCCCGTCCCGCGCGTACAGCAGCAGCCAGTTCAGGGTTGACGCCGGCGCAGTGCCGGAGATTTTGTACGTTGCAACGCCGTCAATCGTGTCGCGGCTGGCCGGCTCGCGGATGGCAACGGTTGCGACCATTTCGGCTACGATGTCGTTCAGCTCGGCAACGGGAAGTGGCAGCAGGGCCACCGATTGCCGGTGCCAGATGCCGGACAGCGGGTCGGTTGCGTAGTAGCCATCGGGGGTTATCACCGTTTGCAGCAGGACGTAGGCGCCGGTGTCAACGCCGGCATCGGGGCCGTGAACAAGGTAGGCGTCAACGGCGATTTGCGCGCCCTGCCGTGCGCTCCACGTGCCGCGGGCGCCGGTGATTCTGGCGCCGAAAGCGTTGACGTAGATGCTGCCGGGGTCGTGCGTAATCTCAAACTGCGCCGTGCGTAAATCCCGCAGGTTGGCGGCGGCCCGGTTTCGTATGGCGGCGGGATTGGGCGTGGGGGTGGGCGTGATTGCCGGGTGGGTGACGTTGGCGGCCGGCGTTGCGGATGATGATTGGACGCAGCCGGCCATTGCCAGCGTTAGCAGGGCCGCTGCTATGGCGAAACGGACGGCGCGGAACATGGGGCGGCGATGCGATGGAGCCGTCGGGTTAACTAGCATCCCCCGGGCGTCATCGGGTTGACCATACGGCGAGGCTGCCGCCGCCGATTTCGGTCAGGGCGCCGTTGGGGGCGGTTTCGGCGGCGTAGATTCGGCTGCCGCTGGGGTTGCTGCCGTTGCGCCGGTGGGAGAGATATTGCTGGGTGCCGGCCACCACCAGGCCGGCGCCGTCGGGCGCCCAGGGCGAATGGCTGCGGGCGTACTGGTCAAAAAAGGCCAGCATCAGAAAAGTTGCGCCGCTGGGCGAAAAGCGCAGGCCGCCGGCGGGGGCATCGCCAGCAGCAGCAACATCGCTATCGTCAACGCCGCTGTCAGCGCTATTGCCGTTGGTGACGCGCCATTCCATCGTGCGGTCGTCGGTGTTCAGCGCCACCCACGCCAATCTGCTCCCGCCGGGTTCCCAGAAAAAGCCCAGCACCCAATCATCCTCTTTAACGGTGCGTTCGCTGCTGCCGTCGGATGCAATCAGGCGGAGGTTTTGGAATGCTGGCGAGCCCTCAATCTGGCGGTCGGCTACGGCGATTACGTCGCCGGATGGTGACCAGAGGAAAGCGCAGTTGCCGGTGACTTCGGTAAGTCGGAGCGGCGGCTGGCCGGGTTCGCCGGGGCGGCCCAGCCAGAGGGCCTCGCCGTCGCCGCCGGGGGCAGACCAGGCCAGCTGCGTGCCGTCGGGCGACCAGGCGGGGGTGCGGAACGAACTGGAGCGGGCGATGGGCTGGACTTCCAGAATCTCAAAGGCGTCGTCGATGCGGAGCACCGACACCTCATCGCCGCTGTGCACCGCCAGCGATTGGCTGTCCGGGGCCCAGTCAAAGTAGAGGGGCGCGCCCCGGTGTACGGCTACCGGGTTGCGCGGCACGGGCGGGCCGTCGGCGGGGTTGGCGTCGGCTACGAACAGGGTCAACCCCTCCGGCGTGGCCGCCGTGATGCCGAGGCGCCGGCCGTCGGGCGACCATTGGACGTAGTGGGGCGTGCCGTCGGCGATGGTGAGGGGCGCCGGGTTGACGAACACCGGGCCGCCCACGCCGGTAGCGCTTTCCAGCGACAGCACGCTCATCTCGGCATCGCTGGCCGAGGTGCCGCTGATGAGCGACACGGCGATGCGGCTGCCGTCGGGCGACCACGCCGGCCAGCTGTACAGCCCGTCCGGGGACAGGGTTTGCGCCGACATACCGGCCATCCGGCCGGCGCCACTGCCGGCTACGGCGCCGGTCGAAAGGATACGCCGGTCGGTGCCGTCGGGTTCTACTGTGACCAGCTGCCCGTCGGGGTCAATATAGGCGATGCGGTTGATAGACATAGCAGGATTGCCGCTGCCGGTTTCGCCGGCGCCGGGGAGGCAGCCCAGCGCCAGTATGAGATATGCCAGCGCCGCCGCTGCCGGCAGGAGCCGACTGCCCAACACCGGCGGGAAAACTCTACGCGCGTGCATCCCCGCTACGGTAACACTCTGCGTTTTGTTTATCAATGCGATGCGCTGGCCTTATATCCCCAGCCGCGCTTTGTAGTCCGGGTCCCATTCGGCCAGTTGGCCGCGTTGTACCAGCTCTTGGGGGTCAAGGGTGGGGGATGGTTCGCCGGTGGTGGGGATGCTGCTGATTATGGATTGTTCGGCCCACGCCGCGACGCGGGCGGGGGGTTGGCCCAGCAGGGCTTCGAGGAGGTGGATGTTGTCCTGGCCGAAGGTGGGCGCGGGGCCGCGGATTTGCAGGGGGGTTTTGGACAGGGAATAGGGGCGGCCCATCAGGAACCGGGGGCCGATGCCGCGTTCCTCCGGATATTCCACCCGCTCCAGAAAGTTGCGGCTGCGGTAGTGGGGGTCAAAGTGCACTTCCCGGCCGCTTAACACCGGGCCGGCGGCGATGCCGTGGGCCTGCAAGAGGTGCATCAGTTCGTACTTGTCGGTTTGGCGCGTCCATTGGGCGATGGCGTCGTCGATGGCGTCGTGGTGGGTTTGGCGGCCGGCGAGGGTTGACAGTTGGGTGTCGGATGCCAGGTCGGGGCGGGCCATCAGGCGGCACAGTTCTTGCCATTCGTCGTTGTCGCCGACGGACAGGGTAATCCACTGGTCGTCGCCGGCGGCGGGGTAGGCACCCTGGGGGGCGCGGTGGGGGTGGCGGTTGCCGATGCGCTCGCCCGCCCGCCCGTTGGCGATGGCGTCCATCAGGTACTCGGAGAGAAACATTACGCCGGCCTGGTACATACCGATGTCCACCCACTGGCCTTTGCCGGTGCGGTTGCGGTAGCGCAGGGCGGCGCCGATGGCCAGCATCGCGCTCCAGGTGGACAGGAAATCAACGAATGAGCGGCCGGCTTTGGATGGTTCGTCGTTGGGGTAGCCGGTGACCCAGCAGTGGCCGTGGGTGCCCTCCTGCGTGGTGGCCTGCGCCGGATAGCCGGAGTAGGGGCCATCGCCGTGGCCGTAGCCGGTGTTGGAAACCATGATGATGTCGGGGCGCAGGCGGCGCAGGTTGGGGTAGTCCAGCCCCCAGCGGCGCATCACGCGGGGGGTGAAGTTCTCCATCACCACGTCGCTGACCTTGACCAGTTCACGGAAAATCTCGCGCCCGTCCTCTTGCGACATATCCAGCGCCAGCGAGCGCTTGCCCCGGTTCAGCAGTTGGTAGGTAGAGGGGCGGTTCCACCAGTCCTCGCCGGGGTCGTTGTCGGGGAAAGTACCGTACAGGCCGCCGCCGCGCGTGATGTCGGGGCGTCCCGGGCCCTCAATCTTGATGACGTCGGCGCCCAAGTCGGCGAGCTGGCCGCCGGTGTAGGGCAGCGCAAACACGTAGGTGGAATCCAGCACGCGGATGCCGTCCAGTGGCAATGACGTCATATTGATGCTCCCGGTGTCCGGCGGTGGGTTGGAGTGAGGGTTGGCTAGACGACGTCCAGCTGGCGCATTACGGCCCAGGTTGCGGGGTCGTAGCCGAGGCCGTCGACGTAGATTTCGGCGTTGTGCTGGCCCAGGGTGGGGGCGGCCATGCGGAGCTGGTAAGGCGATGCGGACATCTTGAACAGCTCGGCCGGCACTTTGATGCGCCCGATTACCGGATGCTCGGCGTCTTTGTAGAAATCGCGGGATTGCAGCTGGGGGCACTCGGCCAGCTCGAGGGGCGTTTGCACCAGTCCGAACAGCATCCGTTTCTCGGCGGCTTTGGGGAACAGCTCCCATTTCTCCCGGTCTTTGATGGCGTCCAGGACTACGGCGTCCATTGCCGGGCCGTTGCGGACGCGCTGGGCGCGGTCGGCGAAACGGGGTTCCAGCAGTTCCGGGGCCTGAAAGAAATCGGCGATGTCCTCCCACGATGCGCCGCCGCCGGCCTGGACGATAATCCAGCCGTCCTTGCAGGGCATGGGGTTCTCCCACATCGTGCCATCCGGCCGCCGGATTTGGGAGCCGCCGAGGAACGGGTAGATGGTCTGGGTAGCCATCATCGTAGAGGCCACGCACTCGGTGATTGAGACGTCAACGTGCTGACCGACGCCCTGGCGGTCTTGGGCGAACAGGGCCATGGCGGTGGCGCCGGCGGCGAACAGGCCGCCCTGGTACTGGGCCTGAAAGCCGCCGTGCTTGAGGGGCGGGCGCCCCTGCACGCCGCTGATGCCCATAACCATGCCCATGGCGTAGGAAACGATTTCGGCGCCGGCGTAATCGCGGTAGGGGCCGCTCTGTCCGAAAGGCGTTATGGACGTCATAACCAGCCGGGGGTTGCGGGCCGACAGGGCGGCGTAGCCGATGCCGAGGTTGTCAAGATGGCCGGGGCGGTAGCTTTCAATCACCAGGTCAACATGGGCGGCTAACCGATGCAGGATGTTTTGGCCGGCGGCGGTGTGCAGGTTGAGGGTGATGCCTTTTTTGTTGAGGTTGAGGATTAGAAAGAACAGGCTTTTCTCCGGGTGGGGGTCATCGTGATAAAAGGGGCCGACGCGGCGCATGGCTGAGCCGGCGGGCGGCTCAACTTTCAGCACGTCGGCGCCGTAGTCGGCCAGCAGCCGGGCGCAGAAAGACCCGGCGACGTCCTCGCTCAAGTCCAGCACTTTCAGTCCATCAAATACGCCGGCGGCCATGCCCGTTCACGTCTCCTTATTACTCGGTCAAGCGTGGTTCCGATTTTACACCCGCCGTCAAACATCCGTCTGACGCAGTTCCCGCCATTCATCCGACACAGTTCCCGGACCCCGCTGTTGGGCGAAATGGGTTATGATGCTTGCTGAATTACGTCATCGTGGAGTCAAGACCTATGATTATCGATCCGAAAACTTTCGAGCGCTTTAACCTGATTTTGACCGGGGTGGTGGTGCCGCGTCCCATCGCTTTTGTGTCCACCCGTTCTACGGATGGGGTGGTGAATCTGGCGCCGTACAGCTTTTTCAACGCGGTGGCTTACAACCCGCCGACGCTGGTGTTCTCGTCGTCGCGCAAGGCGCCGGGGTGGGATGACAAGCGCAAGGATACGCTGACGAACATTGAGGAAACCGGCGAGTTTGTGGTGAACGTGGTGGTTGATCCCATCGCCGCCGCGATGAACGCTACGGCCGCCGAGTACCCGTCGGACGTGTCGGAGTTCAGTATCGCCGGGCTGACTGAGGCGGCCAGCGAGCTGGTCAAGACGCCGCGGGTTGCGGAATCGCCGGTCAATATGGAGTGCCGTCTGGTGCAGGTGGTGGACATTGGCGAACAGCCGCACCAGCATGGGCTGGTCATCGGGGAAATCGTGCGGATGCACGTGCGGGACGACGTGCTTTACGAGGGGCCGAACGGCTGGCGGGTGAACCACCAGGCGTTGCAGCCCACCGGACGGCTGGCCGGCAACGCTTACTGCCGCACCGATGACGTGTACGAGCTGATTCGGCCCAGTTATTCGCAGGGGGAACGGCTGCCGGAGGAACGGGCGCCGGGAGCGGGGCGGGCCGCCGACTGAATCGGGCGGCGGTTCCGGGCCGCTGTTTCCGGACGCTATTCCGGGAATTGCAGCAGTTGCAGGGTGTTGCCGTCGGGGTCTTGCAGGGTGGCTACCCAGCCGCCCCAATGCTCCTGTTCGGGCGGGCGGATGAACTTTACGCCGGCCTGGGTTAGGCGGCGGTGTTCGGCGTGGATGTCGGTTACGCCGAGGTGGGGCATTATCCGCAGGGGGTCTTGCGATGGGCCGCTGATGGCGTTGTGCCGGCCGATATTGAACCGGACGGCGCCCAGCGCGAAGGCGGCGAATTCCGCGTCGGCGTGGTAGGAATGGAGGGGGAGGCGGATTACGTCGCGGTAGAACCGCAGCATCGGCGCCAGGTTGTCCGTCCAGAGGGTGATGCCGACTACGGCGTTGACCATGATGGGGGTTGGCTATTCCGGGTTCGCTATGCGTCGCCGGGGCGGCAGGCTCGGCACCAGCCGTGGAAGTCAACGCGCTGCCACATCACCTGGAACCGGGTTTCGTTGGAAACCTGGTCGCGCAGGCGGAGGATGACGTCGCTGCTGTCGTCGGCGTCGGAGATGCTGCCGCAGCCCACGCAGACCAGGTTGACGTGGGGGGAGACGTTGCTCTCGTAGCGGGACTGCTTGGCGAAGGGGAGTTCCTGGATGAGGCCGCTGCGGGAGAGTACGCCGAGGGTGGAGTACACGGTGGCAAGGGTCATGGAGGGGAAGTGCTGCTGGACGCGTTCGTGGATTTGCTGGACGGTGGGATGGTCGCTGGAGTTGAGCACCGCCTCGGCGATGGCCAGCCGCTGGGGGGTGACGCGCACCCCGCCCTGGCGCAGTTGTTGAACCACCGCGCTTTGTATCATACCGAGCATCCCTCCATAGCACACAGCAAGGCATAACCGGCGTCCGGGGACGCCAAGCCAAGCCAATGCCGGCGTATTGACGGCAGTATAGCATAACCGGCCGGGGGCGGATTTGGCGTCCGCGATGGCGGCGGAGGAGCGCGGGTGGACGGTGGCATGGTGGATTCTCCGGTTGGTTGGTATCGGGCTATCGTTTATCGGGCGGTTGGTTTGGTTGGTTTGGTGTCGGAGATTCAAGTCGTTGTCAGCCCTACGGCCGGAGGTTGGTACGCAACTATTTTGGACCTTCATTTTACGTGTCCTACCCTTTTTAGGGGGCTGCACGCGGGCTGAAGCTCGATACCCAGCGGAGGCAGCCCGCGCCGTGAAAGCGGGGTCGGGACTACCCTTGCCGATTGCGATTTTGCTGACTGGCCGTTTTTGACTTGAATCTCCGGCGGTTGTGCTAGCGGTGTGATGGCCCCGATTCCCCAAGAGCGTCCTCTGGCTGGGAGCGGGGGTTGGTTTTTGCCCGATGGATGTATTATGGCGAACGGGTGTACCGTTTGGCAATAGGGGGGTGTCATTGATTTTTTGGATTTGGGGGGTGACGCTGGGGGAAATGATTTCCCCCAGACCCCCTCAGGGTGACATTTGGGGGGTACGCTGCTGCGCTGGGTTTGTTACAATGCGGGGGCGGGTATAATCCGGTTGGAAACTTACGGCGCAGCCGCTTGCAGCGGAATTGCTTACCAAAGAAAGGAGGGCAGCGAGTATGCCAGTTCATCACGAGGCGCAGGGTGCGGGGGACGTTACCGTGCACAAGATTGAGAATATGGGGTCGCTGGGCAACAACGGGTACATCGTGGTTTGCCCGGAGACCAGGCAGGGGGTTTGCATCGATACGCCGGACGAGCCGGAAAAGATGATTGACGAGGTGCGGGCGCACGGGATTGACGTGCAGGCGATTCTCATTACGCACGGCCATCAGGATCATCTGGCGGGGTACACGGCGATTACGGGGAGCATCGGGGCGCCGGCGGCGATCGGCGGGGCCGATGCCGGGCTGCCGCCGAGTCCGCCGCAACGCAATCTCAGCGACGGCGACACCGTTGACTTTGGCAATCACAGCATCCAATGTCTGAGCACGCCGGGGCATACCGACGGGTCAACGTGCTTTCTAGTGGGCGGGTTTCTGTTCTCCGGCGATACGCTGTTTCCGGGCGGGCCCGGGCGGTCGCGCAGTCCGGAGGCGTTGCAGCAGGAATTGGGCAGCATCAGCGGCAAGCTGCTTACTTTGCCCGATGATACCTACGTCTATCCGGGCCATGGCCCGGATGATACCACCATCGGCGAGGCGCGCCGGCGGTACACCGTGTTTATGTCCAAGTCGCACCCGGCAGATTTGCAGGGCGACGTGGACTGGCTGAACACCTGACGGCGGCGCTGATGTATCGCCGCACCGTGCTGGACAACGGGCTGCGGGTGCTGACGGCGGAGATGCCGCACACCCGCAGCGTATCAATGTTCGTATCAGTGGGGGCCGGCTCGCGGTACGAACCGCCGGAGCTGGCCGGGCTGTCGCACTTTCTGGAACACCTTCCTTTTAAGGGCACCCGCCGCTGGCCGACCGCGCTGGCAATCTCGGAGGCAGTGGAGGGCGTGGGCGGGATGATGAACGCCGCTACGGACCGGGAGATGACGTCGTTCTGGTGCAAGGTCGCCAGCGTGTACGCCGACCGGGCCTTGCCCGTCATCCTGGATTTGGTGCGGCATCCGCTGCTGGACCCGGTGGAGATGGAGAAAGAGCGGGAGGTCATTCTGGACGAATTGCGGATGACCAACGACTACCCGGCGGAGGTGTGCGGGCTGCTGATTGACCGGGCGCTGTGGCCGGGGCAGGCGATGGGGCGGGACGTGGGCGGTGAACCGGCGACGGTGGCGGCGATTACGCTGGACGACGTGCGGCGGTATATGGAGCGGCAGTACCGCCCCAACAACACGGTCATCGGCATCGCCGGCGCCTTGAGTCATGATGATGCGGTGGGACTGGTCGCGGCGGCGACGGCGGACTGGACGCCGGGCGAACCGCTGGGGTGGGAGCCGGCCAGCGCTCCGTCAGCGGACGCCCCGGCTATTCTGGTGGAGTCGCGGGCTACGGAGGATAGCAGCGTTTGCATGGCGCTGCCGGGGCTGCGGCTGACTGACCCGGACCGCTACGCCGCCACCGTGCTGAACGGCGTGCTGGGCGACGGGATGAGCAGCCGGCTGTTCCAAAACCTGCGGGAGAATCTGGGGATTACTTACGACGTGCACAGCGCGCTGAGCAACTACCGCGACTGCGGGGCGCTGCTGGTGTCGTGCGGCACCGAACCGGGGCGCGCGCCGGAGGCGGTGGCCGCCATCCGGCAGGAACTAATCAACCTGCGACAACCCGCGCCCGACGCCGAGGTGCATAAAGCCCGTGAGTACATCAAGGGGCGGCTGCTGATGCGGATGGAGGACTCGCGGGCGGTAGCGGCCTGGCTGTCGTCGCAAGAGCTGCTGATGGGGGAAGTTGCTACGCCGGATGAAACGGCGGACTGCATCGATGGGATTACGTCGGATGACGTGGGCAGCGTAGCGGAGCGGCTGATTGAACCGGAATTGCTGCGTTTGGCGGTGGTGGGGCCGCACGACGACGATGAGGCGTTGCGGGGCGCGCTGGGCAACGGGTAGAAAAGGCACCCATCGCCAATAGAAATCAACGACACCCGGAGGGTAGAAATATGGCCGCTGCGATGCGTTACAACAAGGTTATTCAGCTGCTGGAGGAGGGGAAGCCGGTTTTTGGCACCGGGCTGATCTGGAACGGCAATCTGGATGAGATGACCTATTTTGCCGATTCCGATTACGATATGGTGATGATTGAGATGGAGCATGAGGGGTTGTCTTTTAACAACCTGCGAACTTCGCTCCAGTTTTTGCTGAACCGCAAGCGGGTTGCCGATGGGGGCGGTTTGCAGGCTGACCCGACGCCGGTGGTGCGGATTCCGCCGAACACGCGGGAGCAGAACCAGTGGGTTATCAAGCAGGCGCTGGATACGGGGGTGTACGGGCTGATTTTGCCGCATCTGGATACTGTTGAGGGCGCGCAGGCGGCGGTGCGGGCGGCGCGGTATCCGCAGGTGCCGGGCGTGGCGGACTTTGAGCCGGCCGGCGAGCGGGGGTGGTGGCAGCGTATCGCGCCGCGCTATTGGGGGCTGTCGGCAACCGAGTATTACGACGCGGCCGACGTTTGGCCAATTGACCCGGAGGGCAATCTGCTGCTGATGGGGATTGTGGAGGAGCCGGCCGGGGCGAACAATCTGCCCGACATTTTGCGGGAAGTGAAGGGGATTGGGGCCATTTGGGCCGGGCCGGGCGATATGTCGGTGGCGCTGGGGCATAAGGGGAACGCCGGGCATCCGGAGGTGCAGGAAATGCTGCTGCGGATTCTGGGCATCTGCCAGAACGCCGGGGTTCCCTGCGCGGTGGGGTGCACGGCTGCCGAAGTGCCGATGCGACTGGAGCAGGGGTTTAGCATTTTGATTACGTCGCCAACCCGTTCGGCCAGCGGGCTGGAGGAAGGGCTGCGGCTTGCCGGGAGGCGGTAAGGGCGGGCGGTTGCGCTGGCCCGGCTATTGCAAGGGGGTTACGCAAGCCGGTTATTGCAGGTCAAAAATGTACTGGCGGACGGCGAAGGTGAAACCGGGGAGGACATCCTCGCCGTCCAGCGTTTCGGGGTTTTCCAGCATTTGGGGTTCGGGCTGGCCGGGGCGGTAGATATAGACGCGGCGGCGGCGGGGGTCGATGAGCCAGCCGAGGCGGGCGCCGCCGTCCAGCCAGATTTGCATTTTGCGCTGCAAGGGGCGCAGGTTGTCGGTGCGGGAGCGGATTTCTACTACGAAATCGGGGGCGTCGGTGATCACCGTTGCGCGTTCGTGGTCGGTGGCAGAGTCGTAGCGTTCCTGGGTAATCCAGGCGGCGTCCGGGCCGCGGATTGCCCCGGTGGACAGTCGAAAGCGGCAGCCTGGGGATGTGCTGACGCCGCCATTGGCCCGTCGCCAGTTGCCTAGTTCGATGGTCAGCTCAGTTTCGTGCTGGTTTCCCCGGTATCCAACCATAGGCAGAATCACCAATTCGCCGGCTTCGTTGACTTCCATATCGTAGAAGTCGTTTTGTTCGCAGAAATGGATGAACCGGGCCGGGAAATCGGGGGCCCGGAAATCTATGCCCAGCGGGGCCAGCAGCAGGCGAATTGCGCCGGCCGGCTCTGCGTCAATTGACTCGGCGTCAACCAGGCCGTCATTAAGCAGCCCGGCACTAATTGACTCAGCGTCAGTCGGCTCAGCATCGCCGGCCGGGGTGACGGCCGGCGATAGTGTTTGGGTGGTGCTGACCATTGGGGGTTAGCGGTCGGACGGCGCTTCGGGGCTGGATAGGTAGTCGAATAGGGGGGCGTCGGAGGACATTATTACGGTGTCCTGGCGCTGGATGATGCGCTGGTAGGATTCCAGGCTGCGGAGGAAGGCGAATAGTTCGGGGTCTTTGTTGAGGGCTTCGGCAAGGAGGCTGATGGCCTGGGCTTCGCCCTCACCACGCCGCTTGTTGGATTCGCGCTCGGCTTCGGCGAGGAGTACGTCGCGGTCGCGGTCGGTGGCGGCGCGAATCTTGCGTTCCTCCTCCTCACCCTCGGCGCGGAAACCGGCGGCGATGCGGTTACGCTCGGCGCGCATCCGGGTGAAAATGGAGGCGGTGACGGCGTCGGGGAAGTCGGCGCGCTTGATGCGGACGTCGATCATATCGATGCCGAAGTTGTCGCGCTGGGTGGTTTCGCGGACGGCGGCCAGCACTTCGTCGAGGATTTGGGTGCGGGTTTCCTGGCCCTCGACCAGGGGCAAGCCCTCGTCGTCAACGATGGGGTTGCCGGTGGCTTCGTCAACCTGGGGGCGGGCGCCGATGATTTCGGTGCGGTCGCGGAGGGCTACGCGGTCGCGGAGGGTGGAGGTAACGATGTCGCCGAGGCGGCTGCGGGCGGTGTCCTCGGTTTGCAGGGTTTTGCGGAACTGCACCGGGTCGGTAATCCGGTAGCGGGCGTAGATGTCAATAACCAGGTTTTCCTTGTCCTGGTCGGGCATGGACACCGGGGGGGCGTCGATGCGGAGTATGCGTTTGTCCAGCCGGACTACGTCATCGACAAAGGGGAGTTTGACGTTGAGGCCGGGGGAGAGGCGGGTGTTCACGACTTCGCCGAAACGAAGGATGATGACCTGTTCGGTGACGTCAACGACGTAGAGGGACTGGCGCAGGACGAACAGGCCGACGACGATGACGATGCCGATGATGATGAGGTTGCGCATTGCAGGGTTCTCCGGGAGGGTGGACAGTTAGCAGTTAGCGACGGGGGGTTGGCCGCGCGCTAGGGGTTGGGGCCGATGGGGGCCGGTATCACGCTGCCGTCCTGTCCCAGAATGAGTACCGGGTCGGTATCCGGGTCAACGATGATTTTGCTTACGCCCGGCAGCACGTTCTCCAAGGCTTCCAGGTAGAGGCGCTGGCGGGTTACCTGGGGGGAGCTGTTGTACTCGGCGAGGACGGCCTCAAAGCGCTGGGCTTCACCAGTGGCGGTTTCGATGCGGGCGCGCTTGAAAGCTTCGGACGCCTCGATGATGCGCTGGGCTTCACCCCGGGCGCGGGGGATGATGTCGGCTTCGTAGGCGAGGGCCTGGTTGATGCGGGTTTCGCGTTCCTGGCGGCCGCGCAGCACGTCGTCAAAGGCATCGCGCACTTCCTCGGGGGCTTTGACGTCCTGCAACTGAACCGAGATGATTTCAACGCCGGCGCGGTATTCGTCAAGGATGGCCTGCAAGCGTTCGCGAGTGTCGGTTTCCACTTCCTCACGGCCCCGCACCAGCACGTCGTCGATGGAGCGTTGGCCGACGACCAGACGCAGGGCGGCTTCGGCGCCGTCCTTGAGGGTGCGTCCGTCGGGGCGGCCATCCGGGATGCCGCGAATGGGCTCGCCGGGGTCGTCCACGTTGAACAGGAAGTTGTTGAGGTTGCTGATGCGGTACTGCACCACCATCTGCACGTCAACGATGTTCAGGTCGCCGGAAATCATCAGGGCTTCTTCGAGGAACGGGGTGATTACCGCCGCGTCGTTGGAGCGGAAGCCCAGCTCCATGCGTCGGGTTTCGGTTACCAGCAGCACGTCGCGGTTGCCGACGGGCGCCGGCCACCACCAGTCCAAACCCTCATCGGTTTTGGGGTCGCCCTGAACGGAACCGAACAGGCGGAGGGAGGCGTTCTCGCCGGGGCTGATGGTATAGACGCCAAAGGCGGCCCAGACGATGACGATGAGGGCGGCGAGGGCCAGCACGAGGATGACGAGATTGCCACCGCCGAGGCGCCCGCCGGTGCCGCCGAAAATGCCGCTCAAGCGGCCCAAAATCTGGTTGAGGTCGAACTCAGGCTGTCGCGGTGGTTGGCCGCCGCCGGGTGAAAACATACGAATCCGTTCCTTTATGGGGGTGTGCGGTTGGTGGGTATGGGTTGGACATTAGGCGGGCCGGCTGAACCTTCGCCGCTCAATGGCAGTGAAACAGCGCAAAGGCCCGATTGATGAAACAGTATAACACCAATGGCCGGCGCGTGGTTTATAATGGCAAGCCCATTGGAAAAATGCAAAATGCCGTTCCCGGGCCAGTTCCGGGCCGCTGGTTCACTCCGGAGGAATATATGACATCGCCAGTACAGTTATCGTCGGGCGGCGCAGAGCCGTTGGCGCAGGGTTATGGGGTTACGGTGAAAATCGGGCGGGATTTGGCGCGGGTGCAGGTGGGGTGTCCGCATCAGAACGGGCTGATTTACGCGGCGCCGGGGGAGCGGAGCTGGGTTTGCAGCGACGAGCTGCGTCCGGCCCATGCGCTGGCCGGGTTTCTGCGGGAATTGGTGGCGCTGCAAGACCCGCGGGTGTCGGCGCTGATGCAGCAGTGGGGGTTGTACTACCGCAGCCTGCCGCTGGAGGCTGATGTTGACACCGGGGCCGAACCGGCCGCTTGATGCGGTTCGGCCCCGGACGTCAAGGATAGTCAATCGGCAATAAACCGTCGGCGATAATCCGTCCGTACTAACCCGTTCGCAGCAGTCAGTCGGCCGCCGGCGGGTTGGCGGTGGTGGGGTCGGTGGTGGTTGTGCTGCTGAATGATGGCGCGGGGGCGGGGGTTGGGGTGGGCAGGGGGTCGCTTTGGGAGGCGGGGGGGGCCGGCGGGGCGTAGGGCGATGGGGCCGGGGTGGGCCGGGCCGGTTCGGGCTCAATGCCGGGCGGGTCGTCGTTGAACAGACCGTTGAGGGCTTCGCCGGAGATGGCTTCGTGCTCGATTAGATATTCGGCGATTTGAACCAGCTTGGGCTTGTAGTCAATCAGCAGCTGCTGGGCCTGACGGTAGGCGCTGGTGATGAGATGGCGCACTTCGACGTCAATCTCTTCGGCAATCTTATCGCCGTAATCGCGTTCTTCGCTGATTTCGCGACCCAGGAACACCAGCTCTTCGCGCTTGCCAAAGGTGCGGGGGCCGAGGCTGGCGGACATTCCGTAGCGTTTAATCATGCCGAGGGCGGTTTTGGTGGCGCGCTCAATGTCGTTGCTGGCGCCGGTGGTTACTTCGTCAAAGATTAGTTCTTCGGCGACGCGGCCGCCCATCATGACGCCGAGCATATCCTGGAACTGATTTTTGGTCCAGAGGTAGCGGTCTTCTTCGGGGAGGAGGGTGGTGTGGCCGCCCATGTTGCCGCGGGAGACGATGCTGATTTTGTGGACGCGGTCGGCGTGGGGGAGGAGCCAGGCGACGAGGGCGTGGCCGGCCTCGTGGTAGGCGGTCATTTCTTTCTCGCGCTGGTTGATGACGCGGCTCTTGCGTTCCGGGCCAGCGATGACGCGCTCGATGGCTTCCTCAAAGTCGGCCATAAAAATGCTGGACTGGTTTTTGCGGGCGGCGAGGAGGGCGGCTTCGTTGACCAGGTTGGAGAGGTCGGCGCCGCTGAAACCCGGGGTTTCGCGGGCGAGGACTTCTACGTTGATTTCGCGGGCCAGGGGTTTGCCGGCGGCGTGGACTTTGAGGATGGCGGCGCGGCCGACGACATCGGGGAGGTCGAGGGTGACGCGGCGGTCAAAGCGGCCGGGGCGCAGCAGGGCGGGGTCGAGGATGTCGGGGCGGTTGGTGGCGGCGATGACGATGATGTTGGTGTTGGTCTCAAAGCCGTCCATCTCGACGAGAATCTGGTTGAGGGTTTGCTCGCGCTCGTCGTGGCCGCCGCCGAGTCCGGCGCCGCGATGGCGTCCTACGGCGTCAATCTCATCGACAAACAGGATACAGGGGGAGTTGCGCTTGGCCTGCTCAAAGAGGTCGCGGACGCGGGCGGCGCCGACGCCGACGAACATCTCGACGAATTCGCTGCCGGAGATGTGAAAGAATGGCACGCCGGCCTCGCCAGCAACGGCGCGGGCCAGCAGGGTTTTGCCGGTGCCGGGGGGGCCGACCAGCAGGACGCCCTTGGGGATACGGGCGCCCAGCGAGAGGAACCGCTCCGGGTATTTCAGGAAGTCAACGACTTCCTCAAGCTCCGCCTTGGCCTCGTCAACGCCGGCGACGTCGTTAAAGGTTACGGAGGGGCGGTTGAAGGGCATCATGCGGGCGCGGCTGCGGCCAAAGCTCATGGTCTGGTTGTTGGAGCCCTGGGCCTGGCGCATCATCAGGAGGATGAGGCCGCCGAAGAAGATGAGGGGGAGGAAGTTGAGCAGGATGCCGAAGACGCTGCCGAAGCCGCTGGAACCCTTGTAGGTGACGTTAGGCGCGGCAGTGGTGTTCAGGCCGCCGGTTTCGGAGAGCAGCTGAATCAGGTCGGTGTTCTTACCGATGCGGCTGGTGTACTTGGTGGCTTCGCCGCCGGTACGGACGTTGGGGATGACGGTAAGCTTCTCGCCATCCACGATAATCTCGTCAATCTGGCCGGTGCTGGCCTGATTGAGGACTTCGGTAACGGAACGAGTGTCGCTGCTGCCGAAGCTGGGGATGAACGTATAGAAGATGACTATAACGCCAATGATAATCAGCAGGTAGATGAGGCTGTTGCGGACCCAGCGGTTATTAGTCATAACACTCCTGCCGGTGTGTTGACACGGCGGCGCGGCGCGATGGATGCGGTGCGGTGCGGACAGAAGTCCGGGGATAGGCTACCATATTAGCGGCGCAATGCCAAAATTGCAAAGCGGGCGGCGAACCTGCGTCAAAGCGGGCCAATTCCCGCGCCCCGGAGGTTCCGATGGTTAATGAAGCATACGCTGAGAAACGGCGGGTGTATCTGTTTGGCACGGGCGGCACGATTTCGTTTGTGGGCGCCAACCGCACCGATTTTGCCAATTACAGCTACGGGGGCAGCCAGCTGACGATTGAGGAGATGCTGGCGCGGGTGCCGGAGGCGGCGGAGCTGGCGGACGTGGTTGCCGAGCAGGTTATCAACGTGGGCAGTACGGAGGTGTATCCGTCGGACTGGCTGACGCTGGCCCGGCGCATCAACGAGCGGCTGGCGGCAGACGGGGATGCGGCAGGGGCGGCGGTTACGCACGGCACGGCGACGCTGGAGGAAACGGCGTACTTTCTGAACTTGACGGTGCGGGACGCGCGGCCGGTGGTGGTTACCGGGGCGATGCGTCCGCCGTCGGCGATGGGCACGGACGCCGACAACAACCTGCTGGACGCGGTGCGGGTGGCCGCCGCCGGGCAGTCGGCGGGACGGGGCGCGCTGGTGGTGCTGAACAACGAAATCCAGGCGGCGCGGGACGTCACCAAGACCGACGCCTACCGGGTGGAAACGTTCCAGTCGGGCCACGTGGGGTTTCTGGGCTACGCGGACGCCGATGGCGGGGTGGTCTATTACCGGCGGCCCGAAAAGCGGCATACGGCGGATTCGGAGTTTGACGTGTCGGGCATATCCGAACTGCCCCGGGTGGACATCGCCTACGGGTACGCCGGGGCCGACGGGACGGTGATTGACGCGCTGGTGGAGGCCGGGGTGGACGGCATCGTGGCGGCGGGCCTGGGCAGCGGAGGGTCGCCGGCGCCGTTTATGGACGCCTTGCAAAGCGCGGTGGACGCCGGGCTGCCGGTTACGCTGGCCACGCACGTGGGCACGGGCCGGGTGGTGCAAACGCGGCGGTTCACTGAGGCGGGCTACATCGTGGCTGATAATCTGCATCCTAAAAAGGCGCGCATCTTGATGATGCTGGGGCTGACGCAGACGGGCGGGAGGGGTGAGTTGCAGCGGATGATGCTGGAGTATTGAATGGGGACGGGGGGACGCTGGGGGAAATGATTTCCCCCAGACCCCCGGCTTGTTTGACGGGGGGTGAGGAGGGTGTTATAGTTGGGGCGTTAACAATTGAATCAGGATTGAAAATGCCTGTTGGTGGCTCGCTTGCTGCTGTTCCGATAATCTTGGATGGTGGTTTGCGGGTTGAAAAGGAAATCCGGTGTGAATCCGGTGCGGTCCCGCCACTGTAATTGGTGAGACGCCCTCCCGGTTGGTGTCCGTTAGGATGCTGGCCGTAAGCCACTGCCCGATTTAGGGTGGGAAGGCGGAGGAACGTCGTTTGCAGCCATGAGCCAGGAGACCTGCCGCAGGTGTGTTCTGGCTGCACTGCGCGGACGAGTGAGCAAGAGCCCGGGATGCGCCGGCGTCGGGTGACGATACCGACCAGGGTGCTGACCGCTCCCAGCGAATATGCCTCTGAAATCTTGCCCGACTGTTGCAGCAGTCGGGTTTTTCTTTGGGGTCGCTGACGCGACCGATTTCCCGCGTCGCTCCGGTGGGACGGTTGCCTCCTCCGCCGTCCGGCCGGAGCGACGCTTGTAGTCAATCTATCTATCAATCAATCCGGCTCCAATCCGGCAATCAATCCGGCCGGCGCCGCACGGATGGGCACGGTTTGGGTTTGCTTTGGCGATGGCCTTGGGCCATAATCGGCGCAGCTTTAGCGGTTACAAGCTCGTATCCGCAATTTGATTGGTCACAAAATCCGCATTGGTCACAAATCCGCATTATGAGGTGAGCGCTATGACTGCTCCTGCTGATGCTGCGCTGCGCAGTATCCTTGAGGAATGCCGCGACGGGGTTGGCGGCGTTGGGTTTAATGAGGTGGTGGTGATGCTGGAAAGCACGGCTGCATCGGCTGAGGTCTATATGGACTTTGACGACCTGCGGTTCACACCGGACGGGCGCATCGTTACGCTGATGGTTCCGGGCGGCACGCATATGCACCTGGATATGTCAAAAATCCGGGAGGCGGAGTTCATTCACACTACCAACGAGCAGGGGCTGCCGTCGTATCAGCTGTGGATGCGGGACGGGGACGGCAAGCCGGCGATGCGCGTTTATCTGCGGAAGTCGGACGTTGACGCTACGAACCCGCCGCGGCATAACTTCTTTATGGCGCTGCTGGACAAGTATCCGGGCAAAATTGCGCTGCCGGACGACTTCCGCGCCGCCGGGGAGCATCCGTAAAATGGCGGGCGCCGTTGTGATTGCGGGGGTGCGCTCCGGGGTGGGCAAGACTACGATTGCCAGCGGGGTGATGGGGGCGCTGGCCCGGCGGGGCTGGAAAGTGCAGCCGTTTAAGGCCGGGCCGGATTACATTGACCCTACCTATCACACCATCGCCTGCGGGGCGCCGTCGCGCAATCTGGATACGTGGCTGCTGCCGCATCCGGTGGCGGCGGAGCTGTTTCACCGGGCGGCCGGCGCCGCTGACATTGCGGTGGTGGAGGGGGTGATGGGGGTTTTTGACGGCCATTCGTCGCTGGACGAGGACGGCTCGACGGCGGAGCTGGCCAAGCTGCTGGATGCTCCGGTCATTCTGATTGCGGACGCCGGCAAGGTGGCGCGCAGCGTGGCCGCGGAGGTGCTGGGCTACCAGCGGTTTGACCCTAACTTGCGTATCGCCGGCGTGATTCTCAACGGGGTGGGCAGCGAGCGGCACCTGGAGTTTTGTAAGCCGCAAATTGAGGCTACTACCGGGCTGCCGGTGGTGGGATGGCTGCCCAGGCGGGACGAGCTGGTGCAGCCGGAGCGACATCTGGGGCTGATTCCAACCGTGGAAGGGACGGTGCTGCGGGACTGGTACGACGCGCTCAACGCGCAGATTGAGCAGACGGTTGACATTGACGCCATCGTTAGAATCGCGGCGACGGCGGGGGCGCCGGGCGATACGGAATCGGGGGTGTTTCCCGATGCGCCGGCGCCGGCACGAACCGCTATCGCCGTCGCGCAGGACCGGGCTTTCTCGTTCTACTATCAGGACTCGCTGGACTTGCTGGCGGCGTGGGGGGCGGAGATTGTGCCGTTCTCGCCGCTGGAGGATTCGGCATTGCCGCAAGGCGTGGGGGGCGTGTATCTGGGCGGTGGGTTTCCGGAGCTGTTTGCCGCCGAGCTGTCGGGCAACGCGGGGATGCTGCGGTCGGTGCGGGATGCCGTCGGGCGGGGGCTGCCCATCTACGCCGAATGTGGGGGGCTGATGTATTTAGGGCAGAGTTTGTCGGATCTGGACGGGCGGCAGTTTGCGATGGTGGGGGCGCTGCCGGTGGTGTCGTCGATGGAAGGACGGCGGCTGCATCTGGGCTACCGTGAGGTGGCGGCGTGCGCCGACGGGCCGATACTGCGGGCCGGGGAACGGGTGCGCGGGCACGAGTTTCACTGGTCGGTGCTGCAAGAGCCGCCGGACGACGCGGGCGCCGCCTACCGGGTGCTGAATCAGGACGGGCGGGCCGAGGGGTTCCGGGCGGGCAGCGTGTGGGCGTCTTACATCCACGTCCATCTGGGCAGCCGGCCGGGGCTGGCGAAACGCTTTGTGGACGCCGGCGCAACGGCAGCATCGGCAATCGGATAATCTGACAGGGTAAATCGTTATCGTTCGGGAGGAAAGATTGATATGACTACGCAAGAGGGGCGGCACGGGCCGCAATCGGTGCGGGGGCCGCGCATCAACCAGGGGCTGGTTATCGTCAACACGGGCAACGGCAAGGGCAAGACTACGGCGGCGATGGGGGTGCTGATGCGGGCGTGGGGGCGGGATATGCGGGTGGTGATGCTGCAATTCATCAAGCACACTACCGCCAACTTTGGGGAGCAGCGGGCGGCGGAAAAGATGGGCGTTACCGTGCGGGCGATGGGCGACGGGTTCACCTGGCGGTCGCAGAATCTGGAGGCCAGCGCGGACCTGGCGCGGGCGCTGTGGGAGGATGCCAAGGAGGTTATCGCCGGCGGCGAGTACGACCTGGTGATTCTGGACGAGTTCACCTACCCGATGCACTACGGGTGGCTGCCGGTGGAGGACGTGGTGGAGGCGCTGCGGAACCGGCCGGAAATGCAGCACGTCATCATCACCGGGCGGCACGCACCGGAGGGGCTGGTGGAGTACGCCGATCTGGTGACGGAGATGAACGTGGTCAAGCATCCCTACGACGCCGGGATAAAGGCGCAGCCGGGGATTGAGTTCTGAACAATGCCGGACTGCTGGCAGCGCAAGCAAGCGTAGCTGACTGTTGCGAGGGTGACGATATGTCCATTTCCGAATTGGTTGACCGGACGATTGGGGCGGTGGGGCCGCTGGATGAGGCGGCGATGGCGGCGGCTGAGGCGCGGCAGGCCGTGCTGACCAAGCCGCCGGGCAGTTTGGGGCGTTTGGAGACGCTGTCGGTACAGCTGGCCGGCATATTGGGGGAGGCGGTTCCGCAGGTCAGGGGCAAGGCGGTTATTATTGCGGCCGGGGACCATGGGGTGGCCAGCGAGGGGGTGTCGGCGTATCCGGCGGAGGTTACGCCGCAGATGGTGTTTAACTTTCTGGCCGGCGGCGCGGCGATTAACGCGCTGGCCCGGCAGGCCGGGGCCGAGATTATGGTCATTGACGCCGGCGTGGCCGTTGACCTTGAGCCGCAATCCGGTTTGACTATCGCCAAGATTGGCTACGGGGCGGGCAACATCGCCCAAGGGCCGGCGATGGGGCGGGAGGAGGCAATCCGCTGCCTGGAGGTGGGGATTAACGCCGCTAACGAGCGGGCCGACGCGGGGGCTAACGTAATCGCCGGGGGCGATATGGGCATCGGGAATACTACGCCGTCAGCGGCGATTACCGCCGCCGTGACCGGGGCTGACGTGGCAACGGTTACCGGGCGGGGAACCGGCGTGGATGATGCGGGACTGGCGGCGAAAATCGCAACAATCCGGCGGGCTCTGGAGGTGAACCGGCCCGACGGCGCAGACGGGCTGGACGTGCTGACTAAGGTGGGCGGGTACGAGATTGGCGTACTGGCCGGCGTGATGCTGGGGGCGGCGGCGCGCGGCTGCGCCGTCATCGTGGACGGGTTTATCAGCGGGGCGGCGGCGCTGATTGCGTGGCGGCTGTGTCCTAATATAGCGCAGCGGCTCATCGCCGGGCATTGCTCGGTGGAACCGGGGCACAACGTGGGGTTGCAGGCGATGGGGCTGGAACCGCTGCTGAATCTGAACCTGCGCCTGGGCGAGGGCACCGGGGCCGTGCTGGCGATGCACGTCGTAGAGGCGGCGGCGCGCTGTCTGTCCGAAATGTCCACCTTTGCCGAGGCCGGCGTTAGTGACCGGGATGATGAATAAGCGGGCCGTATTGCGGTGATGCGGGCGGTTTTTGCGCCGCTGCTGGTGGCGGTGTCGTTTTTGACGCTGCTGCCGGTGGGGTTGGCGTCGGCAACCGATGCCGAAATATCCCGCTCGCGGGGCTGGTATCCGCTGGTGGGGCTGCTGTACGGGCTGGCGCTGGCCGGGCTGGTGGTCGTGCTGCGGGAGCTGGCGGGCATCGCCCCCGGTTCGCTGCTGGCGGCGGCGCTGGCGGTTACGCTGCTGGCCGTGCTGAATCGGTTTTTGCATCTGGACGGGCTGATGGACTTTTGCGACGCGATGTGGGGCGGGCGCACGGTGGAGCGGCGGCTGGAGATAATGCGGGATTCGCGGGTCGGTTCCTTTGCGGTGGCCGGCGGCGCGTGCGTGCTGCTGATTAAGGTTGGGGCGCTGAGCTCTCCGCTGTTGTGGAGCGGCGCCGGAGTGGGGGCGCTGCTGGTGTTCCCGGTGGTAGCGCGCTGGACGATGACGCTGCTGCTGACGGTGTTTCCCTACGGACGGCGGCAGGGCATCGGGCAGGCGTTCGCGGCGGGCGGGCGTCCCTGGCTGGCGACGGCGCTGGCGCTGCTGACGGCGGCGGCGCTAGCGTGGCTGCTGCTGGGCATTGCTGGGCTGATTGTCCTGCTGGCGGCGTCAATTCTGGCGCTGCTGCTGGGGGTCTGGGCGATGCGACGGCTGGGCGGCGGGCTGACCGGGGATTGCTACGGGGCGGTCAACGAGATAATCGAGGCGGCGGCGCTGGTCTTGCTGGTTCCGCTGGCCGGGTCGTCGCTGGCGACGGCGGGATACGGTATTGGGATATGGACGCGTTAGCCGTTCTGCCGGCCTTGCCCATCCCGTTGGACGTGGCGGTTTTGGCGCTGGCGCTGGTGTTGGACGTGGCGCTGGGGGAACCGCCCAATCGGTTGCATCCGACGGTTTGGATGGGCAAAACGGTTGCGCTGGCGGAACGCGTCGGGCCAGGGGAAGCGGCGGCGCCGGCGATGCAGCTGCTGTACGGCGGGGCGATGGCGCTGCTGGTGCCGGCGGTGTGGGGGACGCTGGCGTGGGCGCTGGCGTGCGGGCTGCTGCAACTGCACCCGCTGGCCTATCTGCTGGTGACGGCGGCGCTGCTGAAATCAACATTCTCGGTGCGGATGCTGCACCGGGCGGCGGCCGACATCGGGCGGACGCTGATGGCGGGCGATGTCGGCGCGGCGCGGCGGCGGATGTCGGCGCTGGTCAGCCGGGATACCGCGCAGCTGACGCCGGCGCAAATGGCGGCAGGCGCTATTGAGTCGGTAGCGGAGAACATCACCGACAGCGTGGTGGGGCCGCTGCTGGCGTTTGCGCTGTTTGGCCTGCCGGGGGCGGCGGCGTACCGGGCCATCAACACGCTGGACAGTATGGTGGGCTATCACGGGCGTTACGAATACCTGGGCAAGGCATCGGCAAGGCTGGACGACTTGGTGAATCTGATTGCGGCGCGGCTGGCGGCGCTGCTGCTGTGGCTGGGCACGATGGCGCTGCCGGGGATGTCCGCAGGACGGGCCGGACGCATCATGCTGGCGCACCGGGGGCGCACCGAATCGCCCAACGCCGGCTGGACGATGGCGGCGATGGCCGGCGGGCTGGGGGTGACGCTGGAGAAGGTGGGACACTACCGGCTGGGCGACCCGGCGCCGGAACCGCAGGCGCAGCACATCGGGCGGGCAACGCGGGCATTGTACGCAACGACGGCGCTGGCAGCCGGGGTCGCCGCCGGCATCATCTGGCTGCGGTGGCTGGTGTTGCAGTAGTGTAGAATGGCGGCACGGCACGGCAGCAAACGTCGCAAGGAGAATCGGGATGACTACCACACGGCGCGGGGCCAAAATGACGGTGGCGGAGTACATGGCCATTGACACGCTGGAGGGGCTGTGGGAACTGTGCGATGGAGAGCTTTACGAAATGCCGCCACCAAACGTGGAACACCAGTACCTTATCAAGCTGCTTTGCCAGCTGATTGACGCTTACCTGATTACCACCAGCCCGCAGTTGGGGATAACCCTGCCGGGGGTTGGCGTGGCGCTGTCCGAGTTCCGGATGTTCATACCCGACCTGGCGTTTGTGCGGGCGGAACGAGAGCATCTGGTGCATCGCAACCTCATTTACGGCGCTCCCGACTTGCTGGTTGAAGTATTGTCATCGGACCGCCGGCGGGATTTGGTGATGAAACGGGGTTGGTACGCCGCCGCCGGGGTGCCGGAATACTGGATTATTGACCCGGTGAACGACACTATTACCATATTGGAACTGTCCGGTTCCGATTACGTTGAACGGGCGGTGTTGGGCCGGAGCGATACGCTTACCACGCCGGCGATACCGGGGTTTGCTTTGCCGCTCGAACAGCTTTTTGGCGCCCCGGCACGCCAGCGGATTCGCGCCCGCTAAACGTAGCGACGCTGGACAAAACGGAGGTATCAGGGCGATGACTACTACACGGCGCGGGGCCAAAATGACGGTGGCCGAGTATATGGCCATCGACACGCTCGAGGGGCTGTGGGAACTGTGCGATGGAGAACTTTACGAAATGCCGCCACCGAACGTGGATCATCAGGACCTTATCGGTTCGCTTTACTGGCTGATTAGAGCTTACCTGCTCACCACCAATCCGCGATTGGGGAAAGTAATGCAGGGGGTTGGCGTTGCCTTGTCCGAGTTTCGGATGTTCATACCCGATTTGACGTATGTGCGGGCGGAACGGGCACATCTGGTGCGCGGCAACCTCATTGCAGGCGCTCCCGATTTGGTGGTTGAAGTATTATCCTTAAACCGCCGGCGGGATTTGGTCATGAAACGGGGTTGGTATGCCGATGCCGGGGTGCCGGAGTACTGGATTATGGATCCGGTTAACGAAACCATAACGATGCTGGAACTGTCCGGTTCCGATTACGTGGAGCGGGCGGTTTTGACGCGTCGGGATACGCTTACTACGCCGGCGATACCGGGGTTTGCGCTGCCGCTGGAACAGCTTTTTGGCGACCCGATGCGCCATTAAACTCTCACCCGCTAACCGCAGCGGCGCTATCTAGACAAATGGAGGCAATGGGGCGATGACTACCATACGGCGCGGGGCCAAAATGACGGTGGCCGAGTATATGGCCATCGATACGCTCGAGGGGCTGTGGGAACTGTGCGATGGAGAACTTTACGAAATGCCACCACCGAACTTGGAACACCAGTGCCTGATCAGTCTGCTTTCCCAGCTGATCAACGCTTACCTGCTTACCACCACCCCGCGGATGGGGATAGCCCTGCCGGGGGTTGGCGTGGCACTTTCCGAGTTTCGGATGTTCATACCCGACTTGACGTATGTGCGGGCGGAACGGGCGCATCTGCTGCGCCGCAACCTCATTGAAGGCGCTCCTGACTTGGTGGTTGAAGTATTATCCTCGGACCGCCGACGGGATTTGGTTATGAAACGGGGCTGGTACGCCGATGCCGGGGTGCCGGAGTACTGGATTATGGACCCGGTTAACGAAACTATAACCATCCTGGAACTGTCCGGTTCTGATTACGTGGAACGGGCGGTTTTGACGCGTAACGACACGCTTACTACGCCGGCGATACCGGGGTTTGCGTTTCAGCTGGAACAGCTTTTTGGCGAGCCGATGCGCCAGCAGACTCTCATCAGCTAACCGCTGCCGTCGCTACACTAACGGAGGCATTAGGGCGATGACTACCGTACAGCACGGAACTAAAATCACGCTGGCCGAATACCGCGCTATGGACGAAACCGATGGCGGGGTGTGGGAATTGGTCAATGGGGAGTTGTATCAAATGCCGCCGGCCACCGCCGAACATCAATTCCTGATCGATTTCCTGGCCCGGATGATTAACAATCTGATGGAGAGCCTGTCGCCGGCGCCGGGGCTGGCGTTCACCAACATCGGTTTGGCGATTTCGGAGCTGTACGCGCCGACGCCGGACATTACTTACGTGCGCTACGAGAACCTGCATCTGACGCGCGGCGGCTTTATGGAGGGCGTTCCTGACCTGGTGGTTGAGGCGCTGTCATCGGACCGCCAGCGGGATTTGGTGCTGAAACGGGGGTGGTATGCTGGCGCAGGGGTGCCGGAATACTGGATTATTGACCCGGTGAACGACACGATTACCATACTGGAACTGTCCGGTTCCGATTACGTGGAGCGGGCGGTGTTGGGCCGGAGTGATACGCTTACCACGTTGGCGATACCAGGGTTTGCATTGCCGCTGGAACAGCTTTTTGGCAACCCGATGCGCGCGCAGATTAGCGACCGCTAACCGCAGCGACGCTGGACAAAACGGAGGTATCAAGGCGATGACTACCACACGGCGCGGGGCCAAAATGACGGTGGCCCAGTACATGGCCATTGACACGCTGGAGGGGCTGTGGGAACTGTGCGATGGAGAACTTTACGAAATGCCGCCACCGATATTGGATCACCAGTACCTTATCAAGCTGCTTTGCCAACTGATTGACGCTTACCTGATTACCACAAGCCCGCGGATGGGGATAACCCTGCCGGGGGTTGGCGTGGCGCTGTCCGAGTTTCGGATGTTCATACCCGACTTGACGTATGTGCGGGCGGAACGGGCGCATCTGCTGCGCCGCAACCTCATTGAAGGCGCTCCTGACTTGGTGGTTGAAGTATTATCCTCGGACCGCCGGCGGGATTTGGTGATGAAACGGGGCTGGTACGCCGATGCCGGGGTGCCGGAGTACTGGATTATGGACCCGGTTAACGAAACTATAACCATCTTGGAACTGTCCGGTTCAGATTACGTGGAGCGGGCGGTTTTGACGCGTAACGACACGCTTACTACGCCGGCGATACCGGGGTTTGCGTTTCAGCTGGAACAGCTTTTTGGCGAGCCGATGCGCCAGCAGACTCTCATCAGCTAACCGCTGCCGTCGCTACACTAACGGAGGCATTAGGGCGATGACTACCGTACAGCACGGAACTAAAATTACGCTGGCCGAATACCGCGCTATGGACGAAACCGATGGCGGGGTGTGGGAATTGGTCAATGGGGAGTTGTATCAAATGCCGCCGGCTACCATCGAACACCAGCTGCTGATTGATTTTCTGGTCGGGGCTATTAATTTTTTCACGCGGGCGTTGCATCCGGCGCCGGGGCTGGGGTTCTCTAACATCGGGTTGGCGATTTCGGAGCTGTACGCGCCGACGCCGGATATTACCTACGTGCGCTACGAGAATCTGCATCTGACGCGCGGCGGCTTTATGGAGGGCATCCCCGAGGTGGTGGTTGAAGTACTATCATCGGACCGCAACCGGGATTTGGTGATGAAACGGGGTTGGTATGCTGGCGCCGGGGTGCCGGAGTATTGGATTATTGACCCGGTGAACGACAGTATTACCATACTGGAATTATCCGGTTCTGATTACGTTGACCGGGCGGTGTTGACGCGCGGGGATACGCTTACTACGCCGGCGATACCGGGGTTTGCTTTGCCGCTGGAACAGCTTTTTGGCAACCCGATGCGCGCGCAGATTGGCGCCCGCTAATCGCTGCTAGCGCCGTTGCTGCCTTATGACTGATTTTGCTGATGCTGCCGGAGGGGTAGCCAATCGTCCGGTACACGGCGGCATTAAGCTGGCCGAATTGCGGGAGTTGGGGCTGCGTTTGGAGGAATGTTTGGATTTCTCGGCCAGCGTCAGTCCGCTGGGGCCGCCGGCGGGGGTGGTTGGGGCCATTGCCGCCGTTGATTTGGCGGCTTATCCGGACCCGCACAGCCTGGAGCTTACTGAGGCCATCGCCGGGCATCATCGGGCTGATGGCGTCGGGGTGGGCAATGTCATCGTTGGCAACGGCTCTACTGAGATTATTCATCTGCTGGCCCGCGCCTGGGTTGGCTTGCCGGCCGCCAGGGTGAATCGGGCGGCTTTGCTGCTTACGCCGACTTACAGCGAATATCAGGGCGCGGTGCGGGTGTCGGGGGGGAGTGTTGAGTCGCTGGATGCGGAGCGGGGTGAGGACGGGTTTAGTTGGGATATAGCGCGTGCGGCGCGGCGTATTGCGGACGGGCGGCCGGCGCTGGTGTTTGTGTGTAATCCGAACAATCCTACGGGGGCGCTGGTGTCGGGGGAGGAGCTGCGGATTTTGGCGGATGCGGCCGGGCGGGCTGGGTCGCTGCTGGTGATTGACGAGGCTTACGTCAATCTGTCGGAGCGTTACGCTGAGGCGGGCGCGGTGGCGCTGGCGGCGGAGACTGAGTCGGTGGTGGCGCTGCGGTCGATGACTAAGGATTATGCTTTGACGGCGTTGCGGCTGGGCTACGCGGTGGCCGGGGCGTCGGTAATCCAACGGCTGGCGGCGCTGCAACCCGATTGGAGCGTGAACGGGCTGGCGCAGGCGGCCGGGGTCGTCGCGCTCGCGGATGGCGATTATCTGGAGCGGGCCCGGGATGCGGTGCGGGCGTCGCGGGAGTGCATTGAGGCGAGGTTTGGCGAGCTGGGCATCCGGTGTTATCCGACGGCGGCCAACTACGTGCTGGCGCAGGTTGGGGACGCCGGTGGGCTGCGAGACGCTCTGGCGCGGCGGGGTATGTTCGTGCGGGATTGCACGTCCTTTGGGCTGCCGGACTGCATCCGCATCGGTTTGCGGCCCGTGGCGGATTGCGAACGCCTGGCCAACGCTATGTCCGAAATCCGGCGCTAATCAAGCAGTTAATGAGGGGAATATGGGCATCATTTACATTACGCGACACGGGGAAACCGAGTGGAACGTGGAGGGGCGGATACAGGGGCATACCGACGTGCCGCTGTCGGAACGGGGGCGGGCGCAGGCGCAGATGCTGGGGCGCCGTCTGGCCGGCGTCCGCATTGACGCGGCTTATTCGTCGGACTTGAGCCGGGCGGCGGAAACGGCCCGGGTGGCGCTGGGGGAGCGGGACGTGCCGCTGGAGCTCACGGCAGAGCTGCGGGAGTACAACAAGGGGGTGTTTGAGGGGCTGACCGCCGACGAGTACCGGGAGGCGTACCCGCATCTGTACGAGGCATCGCTGGAGAACAATCCGGATTTTGCGCCGCCCGACGGGGAAACCATCCGCGAAACGGGCGCGCGTCTGGACCGGGTGTTTCAGCGGATACGACGGCGGCATCCGGACGAAACGGCGCTGATAGTGGGGCACGGCGGCAGCCTGCGGGCCGGCATCGTGTCGCTGCTGGAACTGCCGGTGGAGGCGAACTGGAAATTTGCGATGCACAACTGCTCGCTTACGGTGGTGTACACCTACCCCGACAACTGCGTGATGCACCTGTACAACGACACGTCCCACGTCAGCGGAACCACGCGGGCCTACTCGGAATCGGCGTAGCGCAGCGCCAATATGGAAAGACGCCGGCGGGTATGCGCCCGGCACGGTTGCGGGTAAAATGGCCGGCAGGCCAGCGACACGGGTTTATCCCGACAACAGGAGAGGAGAGCGCAGAATGAGTACTACTCCGATTTACACTTACACCTACGACCACATCCACGTGCGCACCAAAGACCCGGAGGCGATGGCCGGGTTTTTTGAGACGATGTTCGGGGCGCAGGTGCTGCGGCTGATCCAGAGCGACGGGGCGCCCCGCATTGACCTGGACGTGAACGGGCTGGCCATATTCATCGCCACCGTGCCGCCGGAGGAACACATCGAGTCTAACCCCGGCGACCCGCATCTGGGGCTGGACCATTTCGGGTTTCGCGTTGACGACATTGATGGCGCGGTGGAGGATTTGCGGGGCAAGGGAGCGGAAATCTATACCGAGCCGCGCACCATCCGGCCCGGCGTCCGCATCGCATTCGTGCGGGGCCCGGACGACGTGCGCATCGAGCTGTTGCAGCGGGACGGTTCGGGACTGCTGGAGGCATAGGGGTTGGCGACTGAGGCCGGCGGCGCCACCGCATCAGGCCGCCGCAACGCGCTGGAGGCGTGGGCCGGGTGGGATGCGGTCGCCGGGCTGCTGTTCATAATTCTGGTAGAATTCTCTATACTGCAAGCGTTCGCAGTTGGAGTAACCACCGGCCTGTACCATCTGGCCCACCTGATGGACGTGGGGCGTCCGGCGGGATTTGAGGACTGGATGGCGATATTCCAGGTGGTGAACCCAACGTTAGCTTTACCCGGAGGTGCCGCAATCGTGTTATCAACCTGGATACTGGCGCGCCGCGCGCGTTTGGCCGAGCAAGTATCGGAGCAGCAGAAGCAAGAGGTTGAACGCCAAAAGCAAGAGGTTGAACGCCAAAAGCAAGAGGTTGAACGCCAAAAGCAAGAGGTTGAAAATCAGAAACAAGCGTCGGAGCAGCGGCGGCTTGAGGTAGAACAGCAATGGCAAGAAGCGGAACGGCGCGCCAATGCCGCCGAAGCAAACTTTGCTACTGCTGCTGCCGAAGTCGCTGCCGCACGCGAGCAGGCCGACGCCGCAAGTGAGCAGGCCGCCGCTGCCCAGGCGTCAATTGCGGCGTTGCAAGCTCAACTTGAACGTCGGCCCAGACGACGGCGACGCCAGCTACAGTCCTGACCGGAGGTACGGCAACTATGTTGTCATTATGGTTCGTGTCGCGCCTCGTGGAGCAAGATGAGCGGCGCGCTGCAATTGCTAAAGCGGAAACCGCTCAAATCATCGCCGCCGCCAAAGAGCGGGAGGCTGCCGCTAACAGGGCGCGGTTGGAGGCTGAAATAGAACGCGCCGTTGCTGTTGCCACCGCGCAGTTGTACACCGAAATTGCCGTCGCATATAGGCGCATCGCGGCGTTGGAGTCGGAGGTAAAACGCGCTAAAAGGCGCCGCCGACGGCGGCTTTCGCCGGCGTCATCGCATCATCAGTCGGCTAGCTAATCTGGCGGCCGCGTTGTTTTAGCCAGGCCCATATTGCCAGGGCGGATAGCAGCAGGCCCAGCGCTATCAGCAGCCAGCCTACGCTTTTGATCAGTATGATTGCTACCGGCGTTAGCAGGAACAGGCCGAGGCAGAGCAGGGCCAGGCCGCAGCCTAGCGCGCCGGTGGGGCCGGATGCCTGGCCGATGATTTGCCGGGGTGGGCGCATTGGGCGGGGTTATTCGGACAGGGTGTAGGTTGCGGCTTGCTCGGCTACCTGGCCGTCTTGCCGGAGTTTTTCCAGGTGGGTTTGTACGTTGCGGGCGGCGGCGTTGCGCAGCGACTTGCGGAGGTTGCGGGGGTACACTGCGGATACTATTTCATCTACGGTGGCGGCTCCGCTGGCGAGGGCATCTATTACCTGGGCTTCCCGCGCCTGGCGGTGGGCGATTTGCTGTCGGATGCGCGGCTCGCCCCTGATGATGGTGCTGCCGTGGCCGGGGCAGACGACTTGCGGGCGGGTTTTGGCCATCCGGGTGAGGGAGTTCAGGTACAGTTTTAAGTCGCGGACGCTGGATGAGGAATTGCCCAGCAGGTTATCGCCGCTGAACAGTACCCGGTCGGGGCGCAGGAAGTAGCAGACGTGGTCTTCCTCGTGGCCGGGGGTGAACAGGGGGCGCAGGGTTGCTCCGTCGCCAGTGGTGATGACTTCCCGGGCGCTGAGGGGGGATACGGAATCGCCGCCGAGGATGTGCTGCAAGCGGGGGGCCAGCTTGGGATGGCAGCGCACCGGGCAATCAAAAGTTTCCTGCAACCGGTCCAGGCCGCCGATGTGGTCGCCGTGGCCGTGGGTAATCAGGATGGCGTCAATCGTGGGGCGGGCCAGTTCGTGCCAGTAGGCCAGTATTTGCTGCGTCCAGGCACGGTAGGGTTCGCCGGAGTCAATCATTACCATCCGGCCGGCGGGGTTGCCGACGAAGTAAATCTGCGTGCCGCCGGGGTGCATGGCGCCGTAGGCGTTGGGGTCTTCCTGAATGTGCGTGCTGTACACGTGGTCGGTGATTTGCATGGCGGGACTCGCTGGGATTAGGCGATGGCGGCGTTTTTACCACTGCTTGCTGTTGATGTAGCGAAAGGCGGCGATGGCGGCGGTGGCGCCGTCGCCGGCGGAGGCTACGAGCTGGGCGGCCGACTGCTGGCGGATGTCGCCGGCGGCGAACAGGCCGGGTTGGGGCGTGTCCATTGACAGGCCGACGGGGATGTGGCCGGCGTTGTCCAGCGGCACCAGGTCGGCAACGGGAGCGGAGTTGGGATCCAGGCCGACATAGACGAACAGGCCGTGCACCGGCTCAACGGTCTCGCCGTCGGCGCCGCGGACGCGGATGGCGGTTACGGCGTCCTCTCCAAGCACCTCTACTACTTCGGCGTTGCAGCGTACCTCTATCTTGCCGGAGCCGGCGATGCGGTCTTGCAGCACGCTTTGGGCGTCCAGGGCGGCGGCGCGATGCAGCAGGATGACCCGGTCGGCGTAGTCGGTGAGGGTCAGGGCTTCGTCGGCTGCGGAATCGCCGCCGCCGACTACGGCGACGGTTTGGCCCATGTACATGGGGCCGTCGCAGGTGGCGCAGTGGGAGACGCCGCGCCCGTTGAACTCCGCCTCGCCGGGGATGCCCAGGGTGCGCAGGGAGGAGCCGGCGGCCATGATGACGGCCTTGCCCCGGTAGGTATCGCCGCCATCGCCGGACACCCGCAGATAATCGCCGTCGGCGGCAACGCCGGTTACGGTATCCATCAGCATGGCTACGCCGGCGTTCATGGCCTGCTCTTGCGTGGAGGGGCCAAGTTCGTAGCCGGCGATGCCCTGGGGGAAGCCGGGGAAGTTCTCGATGCGCTCCAGGTTGATAATCTGGGCGCCGGCCATCATTTCCTCGACGACGGCGGTGGTGAGGCCGTGGCGGGCGGCGTAGATGCCGGCGGTGAGGCCGGCCATACCGCCGCCGATGATAATTACTTCGTAGTTCTGCTCAGGCACGGGGTTACCTCACTAATGATTGTGGTCAGGGGCTGTTATTGGGGGTTGTTCGGGTTGTCAAAGATGCGGGCGCGGACGGCGAACCGGAAACCGGGCAGTACGTCGGCATCGCCGTCAATGTACTCCGGGTCGTGCAGGATTTCCGGTTCCTGGCCGGGGCGAAACTTGATTACGGTTCGGGTGGGAGCGTCAATCAGCCAGGCCAGGCGGGTGCCGTGGGCGATGAATTGGTTGATTTTATCGACCAGTTCCGCGCGGTTGTTGGATGGTGACTGTATCTCTACGATGAAATCCGGCACCAGATGGGAGAAAGGGCGGGTGCCTTGCCGCACTTCGTCCCGCCGCTCCGGGGCAACCCAGGTGGCGTCGGGGCCGTAGCGGGCGTCGTTGGGGAGGACGAACCGGGCGCTTGTCCCCCGCACAAAGCCGCCGTGCGAACGGGCCCACACCAGCAAGTCGACGGCGATTTCGGTTTCGTGAAAGGTGCCGGGGTCTCCCGTTGGCGGCAGAATCAAGAGGCATCCTTGCGGTGATATTTCGTACTGGCCGGCGGTGTCGTTGCGCTGGCCGAATGATACGAGCCATTCGTCAAGGTCGGCGTCGGACAGGGATTTGCCGAACTCGGCCAGCGGGATGGCGATGGCTCCGTAGCCGCTGGGCGCCGGCCTTGTTGTGGTTGTCGTCGTCGTAGTTGTCGTCGTCATGGTGCGCCTCGGCGCCGCTGCAATCCCGGCTAGGGGTTGTTCAGGTAGTCAAAAATTCGGGCGCGGACGGCGAACCGGAAACCGGGGAGTACGTCGGCATCGCCGTCAATGTACTCCGGGTCGTGCAGGATTTCCGGTTCCTGACCAGGGCGAAACTTGATTACGGTTCGGGTGGGAGCGTCAATCAGCCAAGCTAGGCGGGTGCCGTGGGCGATGAATTGGTTGATTTTATCGACCAGTTCCGCGCGGCTGTTGGATGGGGATTGCACTTCTACGATAAAGTCCGGCACCAGGTGGGAGAAGGCGCGCCGTTCTTGCAGCACTTCGTCCCGCCGCTCCGGGGCAACCCAGCTGGCGTCGGGGCCGTAGCGAGCGCCGTTGGGGAGGACGAATAGGGCGGTGGGGCCGCGGACGAAGCCGCCGTGCGCGTCGGCCCATATGCCCAGCGCTATTGTGATGTGGGTTTCGTGATAGGTGCCGGGGTTTCCCGTTGGCGGCATAATTAAGAGGCATCCTTGCGGTGATATTTCGTATTGGCCGGCGGTGGCGTTGCGCTGGCCGAACGCCTCGAGCCATTCGTCAAGGTCGGCGTCGGTCAGGGATTTGCCGAACTCGGCCAGCGGGATGGCGGTGGCTCCGTAGCCGTCGGGCGCCGGCGCGTCGGGGGGCGCTGGCCTGGTGGTGGTGGTGGTTGCTGTGGTGGTGGTCGTCGTCGTCATAATGCGCCTGGCCTCGGCGTGGTTGGTGCGGGCTTGCTTGCGTACACCGAGATTGTACCACTGCCGGCCGGCGCCGGGGCGGGCCGCCGGTGGGCAAACGGACGGGTTAGCGGGCCGGGGCGGGCGCGGCGTCCGGGAGCAGGGCGGCCCGCACGTCCAGGGCGTTGGGCAGTATCGCCTCAGGCTCAGGCTGCGTTTCGGCAATCGCGGCGGCGATGCGCTGGCGGGCGAGCTGGCAGTATTCGGAGGAGATTTCCAGTCCGATGTAAGCGCGGCCTTCCAGGGCGGCGGCTACGGCGGTGGTGCCGCTGCCCATGAAGGGGTCGAGGACTACCTGGGCGGTGGTGGCGGCGATGGCGCGGCGGGCCAGCTCGACGGGAAACGGCGCCGGGTGGGGGTTGCCCCGGTCTTGCCGGATGCGCCAGACGTCGCCGATGCTGCCGGCTTTGGGGGCCAGGCGGAACTCCGGGTTGGCGATGAGGTAGATGACTTCGTAGGTGGGCAGGAAGTAGCCGGGGTTGTGGTTGAAGCCGCCGGAGCGCTGCCAGATGATGATTTGCCGCACCGGGAAGCCGTCCATGATGTCGGCCCGGTCTTGCAGGCGGCCGCGCTGCACCCGCCACTTGTGGTTGTAAAAAATGGCGCCGTCGGGAGTCAGCACGCGCAGCATCGCCCGCAGGCACTCGCGCTGCCACTCCACGTAATCGGCGTGGGGCATACAGTCGCCGTGGTCGGCGTAGCCCTGGCCCTGCATCAGGGCGGAGCGGGCCCACTTGCCGCCGTTGCCGTTTTTCATGCCGTTGCCGCTGCTGTTGAGCAGGTTGTACGGCGGCGAGGTAACCACCAGCGGCACCGAGCCGGCCGGCATCGCCGACATCAAGGGGCGGCAATCGCCCTGATGGATTTGATTGAGCCAGGCGCGCATTTATCCGGTCATATTCATAAAAATTGCCCAAATACGACGGGCATTTAACCCCATCGGATAGCGGCGGCGCATAGCGACGGGGCTGCGGATTTTGGCGGATGCGGGGTGCGTTCCGAATGACGGAGTGACGGCGGGGTGTTGACAACATTGGTAGGGGTAGATACATTGCCTGTATGAGCAGGCAACAGGACAGCGGCGATGTTTATTCCGGGCCGGCAGCGGGGATTTTGCGCCGGCACGACGGGGGAAGTTCGGAGGCGGACATTCGCACCGCCGTGTGGGTTTTCATCACCCAAACCGGGCTGGCGGCGGTTGACGAGGTGGATCAGGAGGAATCGCCGGCGGACGGGTTCTCCGGGCGGGTTGACTTACGCGCGCGGGATACTTTCTTTGAGTTCAAGCGCAATCTTTACGGCGGCGGCGGCGTGGTTGACCCGCAGCACGTCGCGCAGCTGGACGGCTATCTGACCGACGCTTTGACGGCCGGGCGCGGCGTGCGCAATGGGGTGCTGACCGACGGCAAGCGCTGGGTTTTGCGGCGCATTGGCGATGGGGCGGTGGATGTTCTCGGCTCGCGGTCGTTCACGCTGGAAACCCCAGCCGGCGGGCTGCGGCTTTACGAGTGGCTGCGGGATTACGTGTTTGAGGCGCGGGCGGTGGACGTTGCGCCGACGGCGGAGAACTTGCAGCGGGAGTTTGGCGACGCGCGGCGAGAAAGCAATCAGGATTTTGCTACCCTGACGGCGCTGTACAAGCGGAACGGCGGGCTGGATACGATTCGCGTTAAGCGGCGGCTGTGGGAGGACTTGCTGCGGGCGGCGCTGGGCGAAGTCGCCGGCACGCCGGACGAGCTGGACGATTTGTTTATCCGGCATACCTATCTCAGCGCCGTCATCGGTATGGCGGTGCAGGCGTCTTTTGGCATCAACCTGCCGGATTTGGCGGAGCGGGAGGCTGTGGATTTGCTGCAGGGGCGGCGGCTGAAAAGCGACACCGGCTTGAGCGGCATCGTGGAGTCGGACTTTTTTACCTGGCCGGTGGAGGTTGCCGGCGGCGCGGGGTTCATCCGGCAGCTGGCGGCGCGGGTGTCCCGGTTTGACTGGCGCGACGCGCCGGCCGATATTGCCGCCATCCTCTATCAAACCGTCATCCCGGCCGACGAGCGGCGGCAGTTGGGCGAATACTACACCCCCCAATGGCTGGCCGACGCAATGGCCGTCGAGCTGATCGACGACCCGCTGGAGCAGCGGGTGTTAGACCCGTCCTGCGGCTCCGGCACTTTCATCGTGGCGGCGGTGGGCCGGTTTCTGGCGGCGGCGCGGGAGTCGGATCTGGAACCCAAAGAGATTCTGGACCGGCTGCGGGCGGCGGTGCTGGGCATTGACGTGCATCCGGCGGCGGTGCATCTGGCGCGGGCGGCCTGGGCCTTTGCGGCGCGGGAGGCCATCAGCGCGGCAGCGGATTACAACACCGAAATATCCGCGCCCATCTACCTGGGCGACGCCCTGCAACTGCGTTACCGCACCGGGGATTTGTTCGCCGTCAACTCAGTGACTATCGAAACCCGGGAAACCGACCTGGGCAGTCCTACCCTCGAGTTTCCAATGTCCCTGGTGGAGCGGGCCGATACCTTTGACGCCCTGCTGTCGGACATCGCCGACGCTATCGCCAAGGGCGCCGACCCGATGCTGGCGATGGACGACCGAGAGGTTACCGACGTGGCGGAGCGGCAGCAGCTGGAACAGGCTGCCGCGACGATGGCGATGCTGCACCGGGCGGGGCGCAACCACATCTGGGCCTACTACACCCGCAACATGGTGCGGCCGGTGGTGCTGAGCCGCAACAAAGTTGACGTCATTATCGGCAACCCGCCGTGGCTGAACTACCGCAACACCGCCAGCATCCTGCGGACGGAACTGGAGGCGCAAAGCCGCAACCTTTACGGCATCTGGCAGGGCGGGCGGTATGCCACGCACCAGGACGTGGCCGGGCTGTTCTTTGCCCGCAGCGTTGACCTGTATCTGAAAGACGGCGGCGCAATCGGGATGGTGCTGCCGCACAGCGCCCTGCAATCGGGCCAGTACGCCAAATGGCGCACCGGGGCGTGGGAATCAAAGGCGTCGGGCCGGGGACGGAACCGGATTGTTGGGCGCACGCTGGCGATGGATTTCGCTTACAAGGCGGCGTGGGATTTGGAACAGCTGGAACCTAACAATTTCTTTCCGGTAGCCTCCTGCGTGGTCTTTGCGAAACGCAAGGGCGAGAACGCCGAGGGGACGGCGCTGGCCAGGACGGTAGAACGCTGGCAAGGCCCGACTGGAACGTCCGATGTGCGGCGGGTAGTAGCCGGTATAACGGATACCTCGCTCGCCGGCGAATCGCCTTACGCTGACTATACCCGGCAGGGAGCGTCAATCGTGCCGCGCTGCCTGTTCTTTGTGCAGGAAACGGAAAGCCAGACGTCTATCCAAGCCGGCCAGACGATTACGGTGAACCCGCGCCGGGGTTCGCAGGACAAGCGGCCCTGGAACGAGTTGAAGCTGGATGCGATTACCGGGCAAACCGTTGACGAGTCGCACGTTTATGACGTGCATCTGGGCGAAACGGTGGTTCCGTATGCCACGCTGGAACCGCTCAAAGCCGTTTTGCCGGTGAAACGCGGGGAATACGAGATACCGTTGGATGCTGACGGGCCGGGCGGCATCCGTCTGGGCGGGTTGGAATGGCGGATGCGGGAACGGTGGCAGACGGTTAGCCAGCTGTGGGAATCTAAACGGCAAAGGAGTACAAAGCTGAACTTGCTGGAACGGTTGGACTATCATCGTGAAATGTCAACGCAACTGGAATGGCAAGGCAATCAGCATAGCCGGCCAGTGCGGATAGTTTATACCGGAAATGGTCAGCCAACGGCGGCGGTAATTGATGATACTGATGCCATCATTGACACCAAACTATATTGGGTTACCTGCAAAGATATTCGGGAAGCCCATTACCTGCTGGCCATCATAAACAGCGATGCGATGTATCAAGCAGTAACGCCGTTGATGAACAAAGGACAGTTCGGGGCGCGTGATTTGCACAAGCATCTCTGGAAGTTGGCGATACCGGAGTTTGACGCTGGCGAGTCGCTGCATCGGGAATTGGCATGGCAGGGAGAGATAGCGACGGAGCAGGCGGCGGAGCGGCTGGCGGAGTTGAGGGAGCAGCGAGGCAGCCGTTTGAGTGTAGCCATAGCCCGGAAAGATCTGCGGGGTTGGCTGCGGGAGTCCAACATAGGCCGTTGCATCGAGATGGTAGTCAAAGAGCTGTTCATCCGGCAAGGCATACAGCAACCCACGCCCGGACAAGCACGCCCGCAAGCCTTTCTCGGCATTGACGCCGCAACGCTGATTCACGAGGCGCGGGCAGAACGCGAGCGGGAAATGGCGGTAATAGATCAAGGGCAGCGGCAATGACGGCGGCGGCAAATGGAGATGCGCCTGAACCGTATGTCATAGACGCATCGGCGGCCTATGAATACCTGCGGCGGACGCCGGTGGGATTGCTGGTAGCCGAATTAATAGCGGATGCCCGGGTGATTGCGCCTCAACTGCTGGATGCCGAAGTGCTATCCGTATTGCGCTCTGAAGTGTCGCGAGGAAATCTGACCGAGGCGGAGGCGTTGGCGATACTCGACGACTTGGCCGCCTGGGATGTTGAACGCGTTGCACACCAAACCATCATCCGAACGGCGTGGCAATATCGTCACAACGTGAGTGCGTATGATGCGCTATACGTTGCAGTAGCCCAAACCTACAACGCAACGCTGCTAACGTGCGATAGCCGCTTGGCCAATGCGCCAACGCCGGGCGTAACGATGCGGGATGTTGGCCTACGGTAAGGGGCTTGCTATTCCTTGCGGCGAGGGGATGGGGTGGTACAATCGTTGTTGCAGGGTAGGGTAAAGTGGTAAGCACGGAGGTTCTCTGATGGCTAATCCGCAGCACGTTGAATGGTTGTTAGAGGGGGTGGAGGCTTGGAACGCGCGGCAGGACGTAGGCAGGAGTCTGCACGGCGGCTTCGACCTTTCGGGATTGGACTTTTCCAGGCATTTTTCAGATACTGGCGAATATAAACGTCGTGGACACACTCCGCTCGCCGGATATAGGTTTGTTGACGCCAACCTAATTGGCGCCAAGCTAATGAATGCCGACCTCACTAAGACCGAATTCGCTGGCGCTGACCTAACTGACGCCTACCTCTATAATGCTGATCTATCTGGCGCTCGTATTATTTCTACCAAACTCATTCGCGCCTATCTAGCTAACGCCAATCTCACTGGCGCTTATTTATTGCAGGTCAACCTCGCTGATGCCGACCTTGTTGGCGCTATCCTCACTGACGCCTATCTAGGTGGTGTAAAAATTTGGGATGCGATGCTTTTTTACGGTTATAGTCAAACGTCTGTACAATATCCGCTTACGCTAAATCATGTTCAATCAATAGCGAACTTGTTGGACAATATCGGGGAAATAAAAAATTGTTACAAAGATGCGAAAGATGCACCTAGATTCTATTTTCGCGGAGAGTGCCAACGGGGTGAATGGAAACTGGAACCTTCCGTAATGCGCGACCAAACCCTCGCCGAGAATGAAAGTGCTATGCTAACCGAACTAATATCACGACGGCCCGAGGAGTTTAACGGACTGACTTCTGGGTTATCCCAATTGGTGACCGCCCAACATAATGGCCTTAAAACTCGTTTTCTGGACATCACCAGCAATCCTATGGTCGCTTTGTTTCATGCCTGCGGGGAAACGGAAAATTCACAAGATGGCCGGCTACACGTTTTTGCAGCGCCGCGTCAAATAATAAAGCCGTTCAACAGTGACACGGTTAGCATTATAGCAAACTACGCCAGATTGCCGACATACCACCAGATGGCGCTCATTGGAGAACCTAATGGAATCACAATCTATGGCATGGCTATGGAGCAGCTTTTCCAGCTGATTCAGTCTGAGAAACCTTATTTTGTATCCCGGATTGACCCTAGAGACTTTTATCGCGTCATCATAGTTGAGCCGCAAAAGTCATCAGAGCGCATCCGCGCGCAGTCCGGGGCTTTCCTGGTATCGGCTTTTCACCAGCAATTCGAGCGGGATGAGATTATACGACGGACTAAAGATATTCCGCTGTACGACCATTACCAGCTGACCATACCGGGCGAGTACAAAGCAAGCATCCTGGAGGAGTTGCAGATGTTGAACATCACGCGGGAAACCCTGTTTCCCGGTCTTGATTCGTCTGCGGAGGCGATTACGGAGCTTTATCGCCAGCGGTCGGAGTAGCGGGCGGCGCAGTGGGTGGGCTGGTTGGGGGCGTGCGTTTTGGGGAGGTTTTGTTATGGCAAGTTTGGTAATCGAGGGTGTTCCGGATGCGCTTTACGAGCGTTTGCGTCGGGCGGCCGGGGAGGGGGATTGTGCCGTTGGGGATTTTGTGCTGGGCGTGGTCCGGCGCGAATTGGAGTGGCTGGAATGGAAAGAACGCTGGGTTCGGCTGCCGGTAAGTCAGCGCACGGTTAGCGCGGCGGCGATGCTCGAGGAGGCGCGGGCGGAACACGAGGGGTTCACGGATGCAAGTTGACTAAGGGCAGTGCCGGCAAGTAGGAACGCTATATCATACTGGGTTGAGCAGTGTACGGTTCGCAGATTCTGAAGCCGACTATTTGACCGTATTTATCCAAAGCGCGGTCATAAGTGTGAAACTCGGTGATAGTGAAACCTACGTTTGACAGCCACTGCGCCGTTGCCAGATGGATCGCATCCAGGGGTTTCAGGCTCCAGCCCCGGGTGATGGCGCCGCGTATCAGGGTACGCGCTTCTTGCCCGATGTCGTTATGATATTCAACAAGAGAAACGGCGTCCGGGGCGCTCCACAGGCTAGCGATTTTTTGTTCCTCCTGTGGGTCTAATGCCCGTCGCTGTTGCTCGGAGGCGGCGAAGGCGACTTCCACTTGCGAAAGCGACGATGTATAGGTATTGACGCCGCCGCCGGCGTTGTTTTCAAGCAAGGCGCCCAACGTAGGCATACGACCCGGATGTTCGTTGACATACGAGAGAAAGGGGTTGGCGTCCCAATAGATGTCCATCTTGCGGTCAGGCATCTCGCAACTCTCGGATGATGTCTTCCGGCAGCCGGTCGCCCGGTTGCCACGGCAGGGCCCCTCTAGCCTCCCGGTACGAACCGGGCGTTGTTTCGGGTAGAGCTTTCACGTCAACGATTTGCCGAATAGCGATGGGCAGTCCGGTCTTCGCATCTCTGGATACCCGGCCGGTTACCGTCGCCCGACGGCCCCAGACTTCCCGCATCGTTTCTTCCATCTCTGGCGTCAGGTAACAGGCAACGGCTTTATCATGGAGAGCGTCGTAAAGGTTGAACCGCAACCCACTGCGATTGCTCAGGGTTTGTACCCGGCCTGTTATCGCTCCGATAGACACTGTTGACGCTGGGCCGTCGGGCGAGTGTCCGTTATGATAAATCGTGTAGTCGCTAGCCAACGTTTGGAATCGCACATACTTCGTAGTTCCGGTCAGGCTTATAATGGCATTGGCAGCGCGATATACCCGCTTGTCAAACTGATACAGGTCTTCTTTCCGCTCCAGCGCGGCACCGACTTTCTCGTAGCTATCTACTATCCGTTCCACCGCTGCCGGATCGTCGGCTTCGCCGCGCAGTGTCACCACGGCGCTGCCGGGCTGAAGGTCATCAACAACCCAGGCAACGCCGGCGCTCCGGGGCGTCAGTCCATTGACCAAACGCCGGAAAGCGGCGATGCCCTTAGCAAGGTCATCAATAGCGATTTGCCCGCCGAGTTCGAATGTGAGCGTATTCTTGGCCATAGTCCCGTACCCCAACGGGCCGGATGCTGCCGGTGCAAGGGTATTGCAGGGCGCTTATGCTGGTTATACCAGAATAGGGGCCGCCCTGCCAGCATAAGCCGGCCGGACGATGCCATTGCCCGTTGCGCCGGTGGGTTGGGCGGCCTACAATGGCGGGGCTGGTGGTTTTTATCGCAGCTACTCCTACGCCCTGGTAGGGTACTGGATGGGATTGATTATGAGGACGATGACCGTGGCCGACAACCTTTACGCTGCCCTTGAGACCGCCGCCGGGCGCTGCGGCAAGTCGGTGCAGGAGTTGGTGGACGAGGCTATTGTGTCCTGGCTGGCTGAGGCTGCTCAGGATGATGCTGAACGCTTCAAGATTGAAAAGGCCCGTGCGGAGGCGGCGGAACAGGGCGGCGTTGATTTTGAGGCGTTCTTTGAGGATGTTTTGGGGAACCGAGGCTGATTGGCGTTCGCGTATCTGCTATCAGCGGTTGTGACATTTGCCCGTTGCGCCGGTGGGTTGTGCGGCCTACAATGGCGGGGCTGGTGGTTTTTATCGCAGCTACCCCCGCTCCGGCGGACGTTATCTGGAGGCGCAATTATGCCTATTGAGAAGTTATCCGATGCTTTGGACGCGATTATTGACGGCGACGCTGCTGTTGTGGAGCATGGCTCCGGTTTTGGCGGCGCTGAGGGGCCGGCTGAGGGGCCGCTGTGGTGGGCGGATTCCGGCGATGGCGACGGCGGCTATCTGCTGTTCAGCGACATCCATAACAACCGCCGGATGCGCTATACTCCGGGCGGCGGCGTTACCGTTGATGCCGAGCCGGTTAACCGGCACAACGGGCTGACGCGCGACGGGCAGGGACGCCTGATTGCCGCCGAACACGATGGCCGTCGCATCAGCCGGCGGGAGCATGACGGCTCTACCACTGTCCTGGCCAATCAGTTTCAGGGGCGCCAGCTGAACCGCCCCAACGACGTGGTGGTGAAGTCTGACGGCAGCATCTACTTTACCGACCCGTGGACGTTCCGCCGGCCCCGGGAGCAGTGGGAGCAGACTATCTCCGGCGTCTATCGCCTGTCGGCCGACCTGGGCACGCTGACGCTGCTGGTGGCCGATTTCGTGGTGCCTAACGGCCTGGCTTTCTCGCCGGACGAGAGCATCCTCTACGTCAACGACTCGCGCCGGGGCGTCATTCGCGCCTTTGACGTGCAGGACGACGGCACCGTGTCGCTGGCCACGCAGCGGCAGTTTGCCGACCTGCGCGGCGCGCGGGAGGGCGTGCCGGACGGGATGAAGGTGGACGCCGAGGGCAACGTGTATTGCGGCGGCGCGGGCGGCCTGCACATACTGAATCCGGGCGGCGAAACGCTGGGCATCGTGGTACACGGCCAAACGGCCACCACCAACCTCTGCTTCGGCGGAGCCGACTGGAAAACGCTGTACTTCACCAGCCGCAACACCGTCGGCAGCGTGCCGGTCAAAATAGCCGGCGTGCCGGTGCCGGCGCAGTAAGCGGCCGGACGCAACCCGCGTTGCTGGAGGCATACCGGCCTGCGCCGGTGATACAATGCCGGTATGCCTGATGTTCTCGCTTATACTGACGGTCGGGGGTACAGCCCGTTTCGCGCGTGGTACGAACGGCTTGACCCGTCAGTACGACCTCGGATTGACGCCGTAATTGCCCGAATGATTGCTGGAAATCCCGGTGATGTTGACAACGTTGGAGAGGGGGTAATCGAGCGTCGGATACATTTTGGTCCCGGCTACCGGATTTATCTGGCCTGGGATGGGCCGCGTCTGATAATCCTGCTGGGCGGCGGTGACAAGAGCAACCAGAGTAGGGACATCGCAAACGCCAAAGTACGCTGGCGGGATTATCAGACGCGGATGAGATGAACTGAGGAGAAAGATTATGAACCAGGCCGCCGAGGATTGGAAAATCGCGCCGCGCCGCTCTGCCGAGGGCGACCCGGAATATCGCGCCGAATTACTGAAGGTGATTGCCGAACTGCTAACGACCGGCGATGACGAAGACCGAGAGGTTGCATATATCCTGTCCCGGGGAATTCTGGATTTGGAATTCGATACTCCGGCGGAACTGGCGGCGTTGGTCGCGGAGCCAATTCCTGCCGATGTTGCCTAACTTGCACTGACACCAAACAGATGGAGGATTGATTATGCGCGTAGTACGCATTTCCAGCGTTGAGCACGTGCCGTTGGGGCCGGCGGAGTCGGTGCCGGGGTGGACGGGGGGTGAGGTGCATCGCAGCCGGCAGCCGATTATCCCGGAGGGGGAAAGCGACTTTTTTAACGCCAGCGTGGTCAACTTCCAGACCGGCGCTCAAACCGGCTGGCATCGCCACAGCAGCGACCAGATTCTGGTCATCACGATGGGCAACGGTATCGTGGCCGATGAGAACCATGAGGTTGAGGTTGGCGTGGGCGACGTGGTGCAAATCAAGGCCGGCGAGAACCACTGGCACGGCGCCACCGCCAGCAGCTACATGGGCCACATCACTATCACCACCAACGACAGCACCGCCAGCCGGTAGGTTGCAATCTGCGGCGCGCCCGCCGGGGCCAACAATCATCCGCCCCGGCGTGTCATCGTTATCATGGAGAGCACGTCATCGAGAGCACGTTGCATCGGGAGCAAGCGCTTTATGGACTTGATTGACGAGATTCTGGACAACGTAAAGACCATCGCCGTAGTCGGCCTTTCCGACAACCCGGCGCGGGACAGCCACGGCGTTTCGGCTTATATGCAGTCGCAGGGCTACCGCATCATCCCCGTCAACCCGGCGCTCAACGGCGCCAGCGTGCTGGGCGAGCCGTCTTATCCTGACCTGCAATCCGCTGCCGCCGCCACCGCCGAGCAGGGTGCGCGCGTTGACCTGGTGGACGTGTTCCGGCGCAGTGAGTTTGCCGGCGCAGTATCCGACGACGCCATCAGTATCGGAGCGCGCTACGTCTGGATGCAGGACGGCGTGGTGGACGAACCGGCGGCGGCACGGGCGCGCGACGCCGGCATTGGCGTGATAATGGACGACTGCATCCTGCGCCAGCACAAGCGGCGGCGGGGATAGAGCGCGAATAGACAGGAGGCAGCGGATGGCCCGACCCGACCTGGCGCATCTGAACGATGCCCCCGGCGACTGGTACGTGGACACGCGCTGCACTGGAACCACCGGCGGGGCGAGCCGGACGTTTTCCCGTCGCAAACTTTTACTCGTGGGACATTCTGGCCGACACTGTTGAACTACCGGCCGCCCTGCCGGGGCATGGTATGTGGCAAAACTTCGGCGCCGGCGAATGGCAGCGGCAGATGGCGGGATTAGGGCCGGCGATGCGCACAACCGGGTAGGAAAGCTGGGCCCGGCGCGCTGATGCGCCTTATTACTGGTACTGACCGATCCGATGATGCAATACGACAACCCGTTCCCCGGCATGAACCCGTACCTGGAACGGCGGGACATCTGGCCGGACTTTCACTTCAGCCTGATTGCAACTATGGCCGGAGAACTGGGGCCGCGATTGCCTGACGCCTACCGCATTGCCTTGCAGCAGCGCAGAGAAGTCGTAGAGACGGGGTCGGGGCAACCGGCAACCGTCGCTGCATCACCGGAGGACGGCGTTGCAGTACGGGTTCGGATGCCCCGGGAGGTTAAGGTCAACTGGCTGCGTGTGGAAACCGTGCCTGACCGGGAACTCGTCACCATCATTGAGGTGCTGTCGCCCACCAACAAAGCGCCGGGACGGGAGCGCCAGCGCTACATCCGCAAGCGCGATGTGATAATCGCCAGCGGCGTCAACCTGGTTGAAATTGACCTGCTGCGCCGCTGGGAGCCCATGCCCCTGGAAACCGCGCCGCCGGCCAGCGACTACCGCATCCTGGTATGCCGGGGCTGGGAACGGCCCGACGCACTGCTCTACCCGTTCAGCGTACAACAGCCCATCCCCAAGTTGACCCTGCCCCTGCTACCGGAGGACGAACCGCCGGACGTTGACCTCGGCCTCATAGTCAACACCCTGCACCAAACCGCCCGCTACGGCCAAATAACCCGCTACCAAAACCCACCGCCGGAACCGGAGTTTGCGCCGGAAACGCAGGCTTGGGTTGCGGGGCGGGTGGCGGCGTTTCGACGGGCGGTCTAGCAATAGTATTGACAAAAGAACGAGTAGCCTACTAGGATAGTATCAGCATAGGAGGAGCAAGAAATGGATAGTCAATGGGTGAAAACTGCGCTGGACAGCGTAATTGCGGAGGAAGGCGACGCTGGATTTCAGCATCTCAGCCAAGGCTTGCCTCCAAAGCAAGTGGCCTTGAATGTTGTCGGTGCGCTCAAACAGCTCAATGCGATGGCTAGAGGTGCTGTGCCGGAGTACAACAACGAGTGGGTAACCTTATTTTATAACCTCTGGTACCAACCGAAGCAAATCAACGTGGCATACCGGGTGATTAATGCCATGATTGAGAACCGAGGCGATCAGAACAACGCTCTTAGTACTTCCGGGGCTCTGTATGTTGCGGATTTCGGTTGCGGATCATTGGCGATGCAATTTGGCGTGGCACTGGCTGCGGCCGATGCCATTAGCCGCGGGCAACAGCTGACGTCTATCCACATCGATGCAATTGACCCTAACAAGCCCATGACCGCCTTAGGTGAATCCACGTGGAATCGCTTTGTGAAATTGGTCAGCGAATCTGTCAGCCAAAATCAAAATCATTGGGTATCATGCTTATCCAGCGCTTGTGGTATGATGGAATACGGACTGCCGGGACATCCTGATGTTGATACAATAACAGAGCGGATAAGGTCTAACCCAAACGAAGAGCGTTGGCTTAGTGCTTTGCACACGGTGTACCAAACGAACGTTGGGGCAGTCAAAAGCAGCCTATCTGATCTGTGCAAAACGATTCAACCCCACGCTGGGTTCATCACTACGTTTAAACAAAAAGCCCACTTGGCTAGAATCGTGTCACCATTTGATGAGAAATTCTACGTCCTACATCCTCTTCGTGAAATTGGAGGAGGTCTAAATAATGACGGCTGCCAAAAAATCACCGAAGTGAGACATTCCATCTACAAAGAAATTGAAAGTTCAGGCAGTCTGCAAGAAATTGACGCTGCTGATTCCAGTCGCACACGGTTTTTTTTGGGAAATCTTGTCAAGTGGGAGCCTAAAGACCCTCGCTACAGTATCTACATTAAGCGGTGACGAAAATGGTTGCCCAACCCGTTCAGGGTCCCCTTTTTGAGAGCCCCGACGTTGCCGGACACCCGATAGAGCGTCCGTGCTTGATTGGGGAGGCTACGATTTGTTACGCCCCGGCGCGTGAAATCCTGACTCGTGCTACCGGGTTTATGGATGCTTACGATTTTACGCTGAACCCGTATAGCGGCTGCTCTTTTGGCTGTACTTACTGCTACGCCGCTTTTTTCAGCCGGGATGTGGCAAAGCGGGATTCGTGGGGGTATTGGGTCAACGTCAAGGAGAACGCCGTTGACTTGATTGACAGGCGCAAGCCCGGCGCGCTGGACGGCAAGCTCATCTATATGAGCAGCGTCACTGACCCTTACCAGCCGGTGGAACGGGAATTGCAGCTCACCCGCCGTCTGCTGGAAATAATGGCGAAGCGGCATAAGCCTAAGCTGGTCATCCAAACTCGCAGTCCTACGGTGGCGCGGGATTGCGACTTGTTGCGACGCATTGAGGACAATGGCGGTCGGGTTCAGGTCAATATGACCGTTACCACCGACGACGAGGACATCCGGCGTACTTTCGAGCCGTTCTGTCCGTCCAACTCCGTGCGGCTGCAAGCCATCGGAAAGGTGCAGGACGCCGGGGTTGACACCTGCATCACGATGACGCCGCTGCTCCTGGTCAGTAGTCCCTACGCCTTTGCCGATAGCTTGATCGCCACCGGCGTCAAAAAGTTCATCGCACAGCCTTTCCACTTCCAGCGGGGCAAGTTCCTGGCCGGAACGCGGGACAAGGCATTTGACTTGATGGCGGAAAAGCTGGGCTGCGACCGGGATTCGTTCCGCGCGGAATATCTGGAGCATTACCGGATGGTGTTTGAGGTGCTGTGCGAAACGCTGCCGGAATTGGGTGAGGGCAAGGGCGGATTTGCGCCACCGTTCTAGGCAAACTTCCCACGCTTAACCGTGCCGGAGGCTGTCGCCGGGCTGCCCGGTTTCCTTGACACTCCAGCGTGCCGGGGCGTACCATTCGGGCATCTGTCCGGCGTTGCCGTGCGGTTGGCTTTGCGGGGTTTGCGTCTTGCGGTATTCGTCGTCAATTGTGCTGTTTCGCTGTTGAAACCGTCGTATCACTTACAGGAGGTACTTGCTATGCCTACCAACCAGGAAATTGCCCTGATGGCCCACCTGATGCGTCGGGCCGGCTTTGGCGCAACTTACGCTGAGCTGGAGGAACGGGCCGGCCGGGGCTATGAGGCCACCGTTGAAGAGCTGCTGAATCCGCAGGCCCAGCCTGACCTGGAGATGGATATTCTCGAGCGCAAGTTTGTCGACTGGAAAGAGATGAACGCGCTGGAAGTCAACCAGGCTTACTGGACTTACCGGATGATTAACACCGCGCGGCCGCTGCAAGAGAAGATTGCGCTGTTCTGGCACGGCATCCTCTGCACCGGCAACTCCAAGTGCGAGCATGGCCGGCAGGTGCAGCTCCAGCTGGATTTGTTCCGCAACATGGGCATGGGCAACTTTGACGCCCTGCTGAAGGGGCTGTCGCGCGACCCGGCGATGGTGTTTTACCTGGACAACTGCATGAGCCACAAGGGCGCCATCAACGAGAACTGGGGGCGGGAGCTGCTGGAGCTGTTCTCTCTGGGCGTTGGGATGGACGGCCAGGCCAACTACTCGGAGGATGACGTCAAGGAGGCCGCCCGCGCCTTTACGGGCTGGACTATCACCAACGCCGTGCCGCGCTACCCCTATGGGCGCTACGAGTCCAACTTCATCTACAATCCCTACGACCACGACGAGGAAGCCAAGACTTTCCTGGGCGAGTCGGGCAACTTCAACGGTGACGACATCGTTGACATCATCGCCCGTCAGCCGTCGGCGGCGCGGTTTGTTTCCCGCCATCTCTACAACTTCTTTGTGGCCGACGAAGTGCAGGTTCCGGCCTGGCAGAACACCGCGCCGCGGGACCCGGACGCCATCGCTCTGCTGGAGCAGACTTACTTTGACTCCGGCTACAACCTGACCGCGATGCTGCGGGTGTTGTTCAACGCCGACTTTTTCAAGGACGCCCGCTTTGAGAAGGTGAAGAGCCCGGCCGAGGTGGTCATCGGCACGATGCGGCTGGTGGGCGATTTCAACTCGCCCAAGCTGGGACTGCAACCGCTGGCCAACACCATCCGCTACATGGGGCAGGACTTGATGAACCCGCCCACCGTGGAGGGCTGGCACACCGGCGCTGAGTGGATTGACTCCGGCACGCTGGTGGAGCGCATCAACTTTGCCGCCGACCAGGTGGGCAACGTCAGGCTGCCCGGCGTGCAGGACATCGTGGCCCGGCTGGGCGCAGAGCAAATCTCCGGCGCCGCCGCCGTCGTGGACCGCTGCCTGGAGATGATGGGTTCCTACGAACTGGCGCCGGAAACCCGCGACCAGCTCATCGCCTACGCCAGCAACGCCGGCAGCGTATCCCCCGGCACACCCGAGTACTCGGACATGGTAGCCCAAACGCTGCAACTCATCGTAAGCACCCAGGAGTACCAGTTCGCCTAACCAAACCGTCGGGCTGCGGGCGGCGATTGCCTTTGCCGGGCCGTCGGAACATCCGCAGCCCGGCGCCACTCGTAGAGAGCGACATTGGACAGCAGAGACGAACCGAGGCGAAGCCATCGCATCAGCATTCCAAGCATCCCTGCTGAAACGGTGCGTTGGTATCTCGTCGTATTCAATGCAATCACTGCCTACCTAACGGTCACAAACACGCTTTTTGTGCTCGTAGCGGAGCAGATAACCGGATGGCAGGCGATTCAATACGTCGTCGCTGGCGAACTGCTCAAAGCCGGCGGCGTAGCCCTCATCACATCGCCCATTATAGTAGAGGCAGGCAAAATGGTTTTCGCAGAACTTTGGACGGAATGGCGGTTGCGCCGCGCCCGCGAGCAAGTCCATCGGCGCTGGGAAGAATGGCTGCAACGTCTTGAGGACGCTAAGGCCAGGGGAGAGCCGTTTGACGAACCCCCGCCTGAACTGAAAGGCCGACGGAAATCGTCCCGCTGATGCCGACAATCACTCTAAATCTCCACCCGCAACACCAAGGAGAAACCTGATGACCGCTACCAAGAAAGACCCGGTGCTGGTGGTACTCCAGCTTTCCGGGGGCAATGATGCGCTGAATACGGTGGTGCCGCACGGCGACCCGCTGTATTACGACAACCGGCCCTCCGTGCGCGTTCCCGAGGGGCAGGCGCTGGACATTGACGGCTACATTGGCCTCAATCCCAACATGGGGCCGCTGAAGCGGCTTTACGATGAGGGCAAGCTGGCCGTCATCCAGGGCGTGGGCTACGCCAATCCCAACCGCAGCCACTTCCGCAGTATGGACATCTGGCACACCTGCGAGCCGGACAAGCAGGGCACCGAGGGTTGGCTGGGCCGCGCCATCCGGGAGCTTGACCCCGGCAAGGACAACGTGCTTACCGGCGTGAACTTCGGGCGCGGCCTGCCTCGCGCGCTGGCCGCGCCGGGCGTGCCGGTGGCATCCGTCGGCAATCTGGCCACCTACGGCGTGCTTACCGGCATCGAGGCCGATGACCAGCGGGTTGACGCGCTGGACGTGTTCTCCAAAATCTACTCGCCCACCATCGGGCGCAGTTCCGTCGTTGACTATCTGTCCCAAACCGGGATGGACGCGCTGAAAGGCGCCGACATTCTCAGCGCCGCTCCCGATATGTACACTTCGTCGGTGGAGTACGGCGGCGACGTGGTGGGGCAGTATATGAAGAACATTGCCCAGGTGCATCTGGCGGGCTTTGGCACGCGGATTCTGTACACCACCGCGCCGTACAACAGCTTTGACACCCACGCCGGCGAGCTGGCCGCCCACGCCAAACTGTGGTCGGACACCTCCAACGCCGTTGCCGATTTTTACGACGACCTGAAAGAACACGACGCCAGCGACAACGTGGTGCTGCTGGTGTTCACCGAGTTCGGGCGGCGGGTGCACGACAACGGTTCCGGCACCGACCACGGCAGCGGCGGCGTGGCCTTCGTGGTGGGCGATGCCGTCAAAGGCGGCCTCTACGGCGAATATCCCTCGCTGGAAGAGGGCAAGCTGCTGGAGGGCGACCTGCATTTCAACAACGACTTCCGCAGCATCTACACCGACCTGCTGGAGAACTGGATGGGGCTGGACCCCCAGCCGCTGGTGAACGGTAACTTCGAGAAGTTTAACTTCGTGTAGCCAAACGATACGGGGCGGTTGACCGGGCCGACATCCGGCCCGGTTACGCACCAATCAATCAACCGCCCCAATCAACCGGCTGGCACACCGACGCTACCGTTCTGACGGAGGAATACTAATGACTATAATGACCCAACAGCCCGGCGCCCAACAGACCGGGCTGCCCACGCTGGAGATTTCGCTCCAGTACAGCCATACCATCGGGCGCGCCGAGTTCTCCGGCCCCGGCTTCCGCAACCCTACCGCAATGGCCCGGGGCGAGGGCAACGTGATGTACGTTGCCAACCGCTCTTACGATTACCGGCCGGACGGCAAGCGCATTACGATGTGCACCGTTGACGAGGAGTTCATCAGCGAGTTTGCCAAAGGGGTGTTTGAGCAGGGCGACGGCGAGGCGGTGGCCACCGACGGCGCCATCATCTGGCCGACGGCCATCACCGTTGGGCCGGACGAGAACGTTTATCTGGCCGACGAGAATCTGGATCGCATCAGCATCTACTCTCCCGACGGGGAGTATCTTGCCAAGTGGCAGCGGCCCGGCACGGGCGACGGGGAGTGGGACAATCCCAGCGGCCTGGTCTTTGGCCCCGACGGGCGGCTTTATCTGGTGGATTCCAACAACCACCGGGTGCAGATGCTGACCAAAGACGGCGATTACATCGGGCAGTGGGGCGAGTTTGGCAGCGGCCCCGGCCAGTTCAATATGCCTTTTGGCATTGACGTTGACCAGGCCGGCAACGTGTACGTGGCCGACTGGCGCAACGACCGCATCCAGAAGTTCACCGCCGACGGTGAGTTCCTGATGGCCTTTGGCGAAACCGGCGACGGCCCCGGCCAGTTCAACCGCCCTACCGACGTGGCGGTGGACACCGAGGGCACCATTTACGTTGCCGACTGGAACAACGACCGGATGCAGATTTTCCACCCCAACGGGGCTTACGCCGGGATGACTTACGGCGAAGGCACCATATCGCAGTGGGGGATGGGCAAGCTGGACGCCAACCCGGAAATGTGGGAGGAGCGCAAAATCGCCCAGGGCCTGGATCGGGAAAAGCAGTTCTGGGGGCCTATTGCGGTGGAGTGCGACGACGAGGGCCGGGTTTTCGTGGTGGAAACCGCCCGCTCCCGCATCCAGGTATTCCACAAGCAGGACGCGGTGTTCTACGGCGTCAACGAACGCGTATCCGGCGGCGGCGGACGCCTCTAGGCGATAGCCGCGCGGTATCGTTACAGGCGCCCCCATGCCATTGGGGGCGCCCCGCACTATCTCGGAGCCGCAATCCGGGCCGGACATCGTGGCGATAAGCACGGGCGAGCGCCATAGCCTCACCTCCGATAACCGAGTTTAGCTCAACTATACATAATCACCGCGCAAATTGAGCATACCTTCGTCAGCGCCCCGGCCTAATCCCCCGCTTGGTATATTGTGGTGTCGGGGTGGTATTGGTACCAGCCGAACCAGAAGGATGTTTGGGATGTAAGGCGGGGCAAAGCGTTGGCGCTGCTGTCGGCGCTGGTTAGGGATTCCTCGGTTACTTGCCAACCGGCGCCGGTCTGGTCAATCAGCATGGCGGGGGCGGCGGCGTCCGGGCCGTCGTTGCTGGCGGTAAAGGTTAATTCGTTGCTTTGATATACTCTGGCGGAGCGGGTTTTGGGGGAGGCTGTTATTACGATGTTCACGCCGCCTATGGTGTCGTTGATTACGCGGGACTGGCGCAGGGCGTCGATGGGGTGGGCTTTGGCGGTGTTGCCGATGGCTACTCCGATTACTACTGACTTGGGGGCCAGTTCGGGGTTGCGCAGCCAGACGGGGAACATGGTTTCGTCGTCGGTGAAGTAGCGGTAGTAGATGGCGTTGGGGTGGTTCTCCGGCACGTAGAAATCGGGGGGATAGAGGCCGGTATCACGGGATATTACGGTGGTGTCGGGGTGCTCGGCTTGCCATTCGGCCCAGGTGGATACTACCGACGGGAAACGGGGCTGGCGGATGCCGGCGCCGGCCAGCGGGCCGATGATGGGCGCGCCGGTGAACTGGTGCCACAGGGTGCGGGTGGCGCGGTCGTACATTACCTTGTTGCTGCGGTACAGCAGGCCGGAGGTGCCAAAAGTGGTAGCTGCGCCGTTGACGATGCCGGAATACACGATTCCGGTGCCGCACAGGGTTCAATAGACCAGGGAGATTGGTTTGCCGCCCAGCTCGTCGTTGGCCAGCTCGTGGGCGTTCATTATCCGCAGCGGGTAGGCCCGGTGTTCGCCGTTGACGGACACGCCAAAAACCCGGTCGTCGGGCCACAGCCAGGTAGCCCGCTCCGGCAGAATGTGGGGCGGGTTCTCCAGCGGGGGAATCCCGTCAACGCGCACGCCGCCCCACATTATTTCGACCAGATTCACGGGTAGATTCGCCGGAGCATCAGCAACGGCGGGCCGCAGCAAATCGGCCATCGCCGGGTCGATGTGCGATAGGAACCGGACTTTCCACTCCGGGTAATCCGGCGGCGGCGGGTAGGATTCCAGATTGCGGCCCAGCCACTCGCCCATCTCCCGCCACTCGCGCAGGCCAAAGTCAAAATCGCCGCCGGTTATGCGGCCTACGGTTTCAACGGCGTCGGGCGCAATGGTGGGGTGCAGCAGCCGCATCGCCTCGAGGATTACCGGCACCTGCGAACGGTCGCCGCGTTGAACGGCATCGCCAAAGGCCAGCAGGGTCAAGTCAGTCGGATGGCCCGGCGCCGCCCAGATGCGGTACATATTGCGGCTGGAGTCATACGGCTCCGGCGTTGCTGACGGCGTTGCCGGTGGGACGGATGCGGTTGCCGTTGGGGATTCCGGGGAAACTGCGGTAGCCGGCGGTGGTGAGGTGAGGGCGGGCCATGCGGTGGGCGCCGGCGCAGCGCTGCCGCAGGCGATAATCAGCCAGACGGCGATGATCGCAAAGGGCAGGCGCAGCAGCGGGCGGCGGGTTGGAATCAACAGGGGCATACCACGCTGTCATACCACCGTGCCCTATGTCATTCTGAGCGCAGCGAAGAATCTCGATGCCGTAGCGCACGCTTTGGAGGCAACGCCGTTGCTACGCTGTCGAGATTCTTCGCTGCGCTCAGAATGACATTGGGGGGTGGGCGCTCAGAATGACATTAGGGGATGGGCGCTCAGAATGACGTTGGGGTAGGGCCGGGATGGTTTCGCCCTAGTCAAACTGGTAGGGGTAGATTACCTGGATTACCCGGCCGTCGCGCAGGGCGTCGAAGTAGCTGTGGGGGATGTCGGGCTGCTGTAGCCAGCGCTGGATGAAGTAGGCGCACATGGACACCAGCTGGGCGCCTACGGAACTGTCGGGGGGCGCAATCAGGATGTCGTCGTACATGGACGGCGTTACGGTGTCCGATTCGTCGCTCAGGAATTCGGTCAAGCCGCGCTTGACGGATTCGGAATCGGCGCTGGCCATCAGCATCGCGTAGTCGTTGACCGCCCAGGTGGAGTCCATGATGTCGTCCGGGTTCATCTGCGACATCACGTTCTCGTCAAGGAACATGGTCAGGGCCAGCAGGAACCGTCCAAAGGCCAGCTTGCTGGGGTCGTCGTGGCCGGCCAGGGAGTTGGATTCGGATTGGGCGGCGTTCTGGAACTCGGCTTTGTCGATGTAGGAAACGAGCAGGGGGGTTTCGCGGCGAATCAGGATGTTGAAGCAATCCTGCAACAGCTCAGCCCGCTGTTCGGGTTCCCAGGACTCAAAGGGGGCGGCGCCGTTGTAGATGGCGTCGGTATCCAGTTCGGCGGGTACGCCGGGCGAGCGGGGGCGGGCGCCAAAGTGCCGGCGAAAGAGGGCATCGTATTCACCCGACATCGAAATGTACTGGTTCTCGTGAACGAGCAGGCCGGTGTGGAGGTAATGGAGCTGGGCCGGGTCGTTGTCCCCGGCGCCGGTTTTGCCGGATTCGTTGAGGAAAACCATGTACATATACAGCCTCCTGAGCGGGGCCAAGCCAAAGCCGGGGAGAACGGCGGCGCGCGCCCCGGAATCAGTCGGAAGTGGTCTGGAAATCGACGTGCAGCACGTTGCCGGTGCGCGGATCCCACTGGACGTGCGACGCCCGCGCCGGGATGGGGCCGGGCTGGCCGGAGATGTTGACCTGTATCGTACCGCCCTGCTCACCGCCGGCGGCGTTCAGCGTGCGCAGCAAAGTGCGCTCCTCGCATTGCAGGGCGCGGGATTCAATGCCGGCGCCGTAAAGGTTGACCGGGATAATGCCCGACCGCCGCAGCGCCTTGACCTTTTTGCCAAGCACGGTGCGCGGTTCAAGTTCGATGGAAACGACCGGGGAAACGACGGGGGTAGTCATCGGAAAGGGACTCCTGAAATCCGGTAGTATGGCCCATGGGCGATGCAGCGCCCGAATGGGCAACCGCTATCATAGCACACTGCAACCCCTGATTTTTACAATCGGGGCTTTGCAATCGGGTTTGAGTGACGGCAAATCTATTGACCAGTTGGTTATGCTGCCGGTAACATTCTATTAACGGGCGGGGGCGATGCTGCTGGCCGGCCGTAGAACGCAGTGGAGGTTGAGATGAGCTCAAGCTACATAGGCAAGGTTGACAAGGCACGAAAGTACGCCGAGGAGCCGGACCGGGTGAACATTCACACCTTTGAAGCCTCGTTCCTCGGTAACCACAACACCTACCGGGTAGCGTACCGCGACGGCGACTGGAGCTGCGAGTGCGCTTTTTTCGCCACCCGACGGGTTTGCAGCCACACCATGGCCTTACAGCGTATGCTTGACGAAATGCTCGCCCGGCGCGGCGCGGAACAGGTGGAGCAAACCGTCAGCGCCTGAAATCATCCCCATGTCCGGCCCGGTTCCGGGCGGCCCCTTTGCAAACGGGGTAGTTGCAGATGGGCTATTCCCGGAACCGGGCTATTCCCGAACCGGGCTATTCCGGGAACCGGGTGAACACCAGGCAGGCGTTCTGCCCGCCGAACCCGAAGGCGTTGGACAACGCCGCGTTCACGTTGACCGCGCGCGCCGTATTCGGCACGTAGTCCAGGTCGCACTCCGGGTCTGGCCACTCGTAGTTGACGGTGGGATGGACGCGCTGCTCTACGATGGAATTAACGCAAGCCACGGCCTCCAGGGCCGCGGACGCGCCCAGCGAATGGCCGATCATGCTTTTGGTGCTGCTGATGGGCACGGAGTAGGCCAAGTCGCCGAACAGCCGCTTGATGGCCACGGTTTCCACGGCGTCGTTGATGGGCGTTGACGTGCCGTGGGCGTTGATGTAGTCAACGTCGCCGGGGCTCAGGCCGGCGTCGCTGAGGGCGTCGGACATGGCCCGGGCGGCGCTGGCGCCGGTTTCCTGCGGCTGCACCAGATGGCCGGCGTCGGACGTCGTCCCAAAGCCGGCCAACTCGCACAGGATGCGGGCGCCCCGGGCCCGGGCCCGTTCCAGTTCCTCCAGCACCAGCACGGCGGCGCCCTCGGCCGGCACGAACCCGTCGCGCTGGGCGTCAAAGGGGCGGCTGGCCCGCTGCGGTTCGTCGTTGCGGGTGCTCAGCGCGCGCATCACGGCGAACCCGGCCAGCCCCAGCTGGCTGATGCCGGCCTCCGCGCCGCCGGCCAGCATCACGTCGGCGGTGCCGCGCCGGATGACCTGCAAAGCCTCGCCGATGGCGCTGTTGCCGGCGGCGCAGGCGGTTACGCTGGTGGAGTTGTAGCCCTGCGCGCCCACGTAGTGGCTGACGTTGGCCGCCGCCATGTTGGGCAGCACCATCGGAAAGAAAAAGGGCGACATCCGCATCCCGCCCCGCGTGGCCAGGATGCGGCAGTTCTCCTCCAGCGTGGGAAACCCCCCGTTGCCGTTGCCCAGCAGCACGCCCACCCGGTAGGAGTCCTCCTGCGTAATGTCCAAAGCGGCGTCGCTGACGGCTTGCATGGCGGCGGCAACGGCCAGCTGCGAGAACCGGGCCATCCGGCGCGCCTCCCGTGCCGGCATATAGTCGGACGGGTTAAAGTCGTCAACCTGGCCGGCGATGCGGCACGGGTAATCGGTAGGGTCGCAAAGCGTCATCGGGCCGATGCCGGACGTTCCGGACAGCAGGCCGTGCCAGAAATCGCCGGCCGTCAGCCCCAGCGGGGTAACCGCCCCCAATCCGGTAACCACCACCCGACGGGGCGGCCGGTCTTGTTCGTTGCGATGGGCAGTCATAGCGCAAATTACAGCAAGCGAAAATTACGGCAGGGGAATGGCGTTCACTCGGCGGCTATTATACCCCTTCCGGCGGCGGCGGTTGCGGTTGGCGCAGGTCGGCGGGCAACAGGTCGGGGTAGGTTTCGGGGGGGATGCCCAGGGCCGACTCGCGGGCCTCGGCGGCGGCGAACAGGGAGCCTAGCACTAGGATAAGCTCGCCGCTGCCGGCGTTGGCCTTGGCCTCGGCCAGTGCGTCGGCTACCCGGGGGCTGGTGGTGATTGCGCCGGCCGGCATCCCGGCCCGGCGGAACGCGTCGGCGATTTCCGGCGGGCGCAGGGAGCGGGGGTGCCGGGAACGGGTGGCGATGACCCGGCGGGCCCGGCCGGCAATGAGCCCCACCATGTCCTCAACCTGCTTGTCTCTGGAAAAGCCGGCTACCACGGTCAGGTTGTCAAAGGGCAGGTACTGGGCCAGGGTGTCCAGCACGGCGGCTACCGAGTGGCCGTTGTGGGCGCCGTCGGCTACCACCGTCGGGCTGCGGGACAGCACTTCCAGCCGGCAGGGCCATTCTACGCCGGCCAGCCCGTCGGCTACGGAATCGGGCGTTATCGGATTGCCGGCGTCGGCTAGAAACTCGGCGGCGGCTACGGCGGCGGCGGCGTTGGCCCCCTGGAAATCGCCCAGCAGCGGCAGCCGGGCCCGGTAGGTTGCCAGTCTGCCCTGGATGGTAACGTCCTGCCCGTCAATGCCCCGCGCTGCGCACTGCCACCGCACGTCATCGCCTACTGCTGCCAGCGGCGCCGACCGGACGCGGGCCGCCGTCCGGATAACGTCGGCTGCCTCAGCGGTCTGCGGCGCCATTACTACCGGGATGCCCGGCTTGATGATGCCGGCCTTGTCGCTGGCAATCTCGGCGATGGTGTCGCCCAAAATCGCCATGTGGTCCAGGCTTACCGGCGTGATGACGCAGACGGCGGGCGTTACTACGTTGGTGGCGTCCAGCCGCCCGCCCAGTCCGACCTCAATCACGCTGCAATCCGTCCGGTCTTGCTGAAAGCACTGCATCGCCATCGCGGTCAGGTACTCAAACAGGGTGGCCGGGCCGGCGTCCGCGTCGGCGGCGTTGGCCAGATGGTGGGGCCAGACGGCCTCAACCAGCTCCGCAAAGCGCGCGGGGGGGATGGGCTGGCCGTTGCGCCGTATCCGCTCGCAGAACGAATGGAGGTGCGGCGACGAGTAGAACCCCGTCGTGCCGCCGGACGCCCGCATTATGGATTCAATCATGGCGGCGGTGCTGCCCTTGCCTTTGGTGCCGGCGACGTGGGCGATGCCGGGCCGCCGCTGCGGTTCGCCCATCCGGGTCAGCAGCCGCCCGATGCCCCGCAGGTCGTAGATGCGTTTCTGCCGGGGCGTTGCCGGGATGCTGCGCTCGTGGTCCACCAGCGACAGCAGCCGGGCGATGGCGTCGGGGTAGGTCAGGCTCACGGCGTCAGCCCCTGGTCAGAACCCCAGCGTCATCCGCAGGGCGGCGCCGGTGGTGATGTCGCGCAGGTAATCCACGTTGCCCGCCAGCGGGCGCGGCTTGAACCCGAAAGCCCGCTCCACCCCGTGCGTATCGGCAACGTTGCGCAGCGTAATCAGTTGCAGCATCGCCTTGTTCAGCGGCGGGCGCGGCGTCAGCAGTCCCAGCATCGCCACCGGCCCGCGCACCGCCCACACCGGCACGTGGACGCGGCGGCCGGAGCGGCCCAGCGTTTTGGCGATGACGCTCACCACGTCGTTGTACGACAGCTGTTCCGGGCCGCCAATCTCCACCGTGCGGTTGCCCCGCAGGTTGCCGCTGACCGCCGACACGATGGCGGCGGCGGCGTCGTCAACGTGTATCGGCTGCAAGCGGTTGTTCCCGGAGCCGATTACCGGCGTGACGGGCGTTACCCGCACCAATGCCGCCACCGCCGCCGTGAACTCGTCGCCGGGGCCGAATATCAGCGACGGGCGCAGGATGGTATGCGGGATGCCGCCGCTGGCCACCGCCTGCTCGCCCTGCCACTTGGAGTAGAGGTAGGGCAGCTCCGGTGCGTTGCCGGCGCCCAGCGCGCTGACGTGGACGAAACGGCGCACCGTGCCGGCGGCCCGCGCGGCGGCCACCACGTTGGCCGTACCCTGCCGGTTGATAGCGTCAAACTCTTTGGCGCCGCCCCGTATCACGGCCACCAGATGCACCACTGCCGCAACGTCCCGGCACGCCTCCGCCAGGGCGTCCGGGTCGCTGACGTCCCCATAGCAAACGTCCGTGGGCGGTTGGTACAGTGCCGACTCGCTCCCCGGCCGGCGCACCATCACCCGCACCTCCTGGCCCGTGTCCAGCAGCCCCTGCACCACCCGCCGCCCCAAAAACCCGGTAGCGCCGGTAACCAGAACTGTCATCCCACCCATCCTCGCCAAAATCGGCAGAACGCCAAAATCGGCAGCGCACCAAACGGCAGATCAATTGATATTGCCAGTATATCACCGGGGCCGCAAAAAGCCCCCGCCAACTTGTTGCTGGCGGGGGCTGGTGCCTTGCGGCGGTGTTTGGCTTGGTTAGCTAGCCTGCCTCTGGGTTAGGCGGTGCGCCGGCCCATTATGATGGCGGCTATGCTGATTATGGCCGCTACTATGGCCACTATCAGCGCGATGATTCCCCAGGGGCCGGCGGGGCCGGGGCCACCTACCTGCCCTTGCGGGCCGGAGGGACCGGCAGCGCCAGCGGGGCCAGCGGGGCCTTCGGGCCCTTGCGAACCCTGCGGGCCTTGCGGGCCGGCGGGGCCAGCGGGTCCGGCGGGGCCAGCAGCCCCGTCTTTACCGTCGGCGCCCCGCGCGCCGGGCGAGCCGGGCAGGCCGTCTTTACCGTCTGCGCCGGGCTCCATAACCGCTTCCAGGTCGGCGGCCAGCATCGTGTTTTGCAGGTCGCCGCTCATCCATTCGCCGCTGTAGTCGGTCATGCGCTCGCCGACCATGATGGTAACCATCATCTCGCCGCCGGTGGGCTGCATCATCTCCAGCGGGCCAAACGTCCCGCCTTCCATGACCGTGGCCGAGCCAATTTTCTCGTCACCGGCCATGGCCACGACCATGGTTCCCGCGGGAACCGGGAGGCCGTCGGACATGACGGTGCCGAACAGGGTTGCCGGCGGCAGGTTGCCGGAGCTGGGCTGGTCGCCTTGGGCCATTGCGGCCCCCAGCGGCAGCGCCAGCAGCAAGGCCATCAAGGCCACCGCCGCCATTGCTCCAATTCTCTTCATCTCATTCTCTCCTGCTAGTGGGGTTCGGGTTGTCCCCCCGCTCCGGAGCATCGCCTGCCCCGGGGCGGGGTTCACTGTTCCGCGTTCTACTGACTGTTACGCCAGTCGGGTGCGTGTTGGATTTACCAGACGATGCTGTTCCAGCACTCACCGCCCACGCAGGTGAAGTCTCTGACCTTGTTGTTGAGGGTAGGCTTCTGGTCCTCGTTAACGAGTATCCAGTAAGACTGCCCGGCAACCAGTTCCGTCAGCGTGTTCAGTTCGGCGAACTCGTCGCGCGGGTCGTAGAACGACCACGACTTGTCCACGTTGTTGAAGTAGAACACCCGCACCAGGTTGTCACCCAGGTCGTCCAGCGCGCCGGGCAGTGCGGTGGCGAGGCCGATGGCCACGTCACTCAGCACGGTCAGTTCGCCGATGGTGACGGTCGGGTCTTGTGCGCCCACGTCAACCTGCACGGTGTACAGGCCGGCGTCCAGCCCCGGAACGACGATGTCCAGGTCGAGCCCGCCATCCCGGTCGACAAAAGTGCCGGTGGGAACGTTGACGCTGGTTCCGCCAATCTCAACCGAGATCGAGGACTCGAACTGGGCGAGCCCGGTGGCCGAGATGCTGATGGTGTCGCCAGGCGCGGCGCGGGCCGGCTCAACCTTGAGGGAAGCCGACGGCACGCTGAAGCTGCCGATTTTGATGATCTCGGGGCTCTCACTAGGGCCGTAGGTGGCTTCTATCTGCACGGTGGACGGAATGGTGACATCCTTGTCCACGCGGTAGGTGATGCGGAAGTTGCCGTTCACGTCCGGCTCGGCGTCTTCGTTGTCATTGTTCTGGCTGCCGAAGTCGATTTCGACTTCAACGTCCCGGACACTGGCGCCCTTGTCGTTGTCAACGGGCCAGTTGGCGCCGGAGATTACGACGGTATCCCGGGGGCCAGCAACGTCGGGAGTGACCGTAATGGTCGGTTCCTTCACGGTGAACGTGGCGGAGCCGGTGTAGTCCTGACAGTCAACCACCTCGATAGTGTGCTTGCCGGCAGTGACGGGCTTCCGCGCATTGTCGGTCGTCGCAATGACGCCGGTGAATACGAACTGGCCGGCGTTGGAGACGCTCACGGTGTTGATGTTGTCATTGTCTTCCAGCATCATCGGCTTGCCATCGATTTCGATGGACGTTATATCATTCCCGGTACACCCGTTGGTGTCGGTGCTGAAGTCAGTACCGCGGATGGTGATGCTTTGGTTGGGCAGAACTTCGTCTCTGCTGAGGGACAGCTCGGCCCCGCCGGTAGTAATCTTGGTGTCCTTCGAGATGCCGCCCCAACTGGCGTCCACCCTGATGATGCCGGCATAATTGCCCGGCATAATAAAGGTAGCCGTAGCCTCGCCATCACCGCTGGTGTTGGTGGATGACACAGAGGCAGTGGGAATCGTCTGGCCGGACAGCTTTACGGAGTCAAAGGTCAGACCGTTGGTGAAGTCCTGCGCGAACACGGTGACCTTGTCGCCAGCGGTTACTTCGCTGGGAACGACCCTGATGGAAGGCTCCAGTTCGAACTGCTCAACATCGGTGTCAGCGCGCGCGCCGTCGCCGTCAACCATGCAGAGGTAGTTGCGGCCTTCTGCGCCGACCGCGCCGGTGCCAAAGGTAGGCACGGTAACCGTAAAGGTTACGGAAACCTTGTCATCACCGCCAACCGTCCCGCTGCCAACCTTGGTGCCAGTATTGATGATGTCGTTACAGATCGCCACTTCCTCAGCAGCAACGCCGATGTCCCATGTCACCAAGTCGTCACCAGACCCGGTCCGGGGGCCGTCGGGATAGTGCTTCACGTACACGTCAGCAGTGGTGCCGTTGTTGAAGCCGGAACCCGTAACGGTCATCTCGTAACCGCGCTTGTTGTCCTCATCCGAGAGGCTAATCTTGCGCAAGGTCTTCAAACCAATGCTGGAAGCATTGTCATCGGCATCAACTGCCGGCAGCGTTACCTCGCTGGCAGAAGTCTGCCTGGCATTTTCGGCTGTGGTAGCGTACTGAGGGCCACCATTGGCCTCAGCGGTGGGAGTCAGGATGGCAAAGCCCGCGCTATGCGTGCCGGCCTCGCTGGGGTTCTTGATACCAGCGTTCTTGAGAATGACCAGGGTCAAAGTTTGGGAGGCATGAGGCCCGTCAAACCCGTCATGATTGTCGTCGGTGTTCATGTCCGGGATGAGGAAGCGAATAGCGTGGTCGCTCTTTTGGGCCGTGAAGTGGGCATCGGTATCAACTTCCACTGGGTCGGCCAAATAGACCCGACTGCCATTGCTGGTACTTCTGTTGAGGGCAGCAGCGTCTGCATGGCCGGTACCAGCAAAGACTGTACCGCCAGAGGCGGTGAAAAAGACCGAGCGGGCCGGGAAAGTATCCGGCACTACAAAGTCATCTTCCAGGTAGAGCTCGACCGAGCTGCCGCCGGCCATATCCGCGGCCAAGTTCGTAATGGTCAGCGTCAGCTGGATGGCGGCGCTGCCGCTGGTGCTGGAGCTTTTGAGGGTACTGGTAGCGTTCGGGTCATCCTGCGCCAACGCAGTCTGCGGGCCGTCGCCCTCAGTACCCAGGGCCACAAAAGCGGCCAGTGCGGCGGCGACAGCAAAAACTGCCAGCACCGGCACTGACCAGATCAGTTTTCTGGTTTTGTTACTCATTTGACAGAATCTCCCTTGAGATTGTCCGTAGGGTAGTTGTTGGTTGCTAGGTTAGCGCGCCGCACACTGCGTCCGGATTGCGTGTCGTACCGTGTCGGTTCGTACCGTGTCGTGCCGTGCCGTGCGGCGATGGGCGTAAGTAGTTCGGCGGTAACACCTCCTGTAAAGGTAGCAGGCCGCCCAAAGGGGGCCTGGATTCATCCAAAGCTGCCGCCATAATAGCCCAGCAAGCATTACCCAAGTATTACGGAACCCCACCCAATTCAAGCCAATTTTTAGAAACCGGCCAAACCCGGCGGAGCAGCGCCCCTAACCAGCCGCCGCCGCCTCCGGCTCGGTTTCAGGGTCAGGGGCGGTAGGAGTGAGGAGGATGGCGCCATCAGAATCGTTATGCCGGTGCCGCATAAACAAACCAATACGCTCGTGCACCCCCATAAGGAGGACCCGATTATCCGTAATTTGCCCCTGCAAAAGGCCAAGCGTAGCATCCTGCCGGTCCAAGCGCGATTCCACACGGTCTTCAAAACGGTCAAACCGAGCATCCTGCCGGTCAAAACGGTCTTCCAGCCGGTCAATGCGCTCAGCCAAACCGTCAAAACGAGCATCCAGCCGGTCAAAACGCGCGCCCAACTCGCCAAACTGCGCTTCCAGCCGGTCAATGCGTTCAGCCAAACCGTCAAAACGAGCATCCAGCCGGTCAAAGCGCGCTTCCATACGGTCTTCAAAACGGTCAAACCGGGCATCCTGCCGGTCAAACCGGGCATCGTGCTGGTCAAACCGGGCATCGTGCTGGTCAAAACGGGAGTTCAGGGCAGCGATTTCGTTGCGGACACCTGCAAACTGAGCGGCCATTTCGTTGCGGATACCCTCGAATTGGGCCTCGCTGCGGCCTTCGAGTTTGCCGAGCTGGGCAGAGCCGCGGAACACGGCGGCCCCGATGGCCAGCAGGGCCATTGTTATAAAAGCCAGAAAGCCGTAGAGGATGTAGGGGTTGACGGGGATAGTATCGGGCATAAGGCTGCCTGCCTGTGGGGGGTGCGTTAGTTATTTAATCGGCGGGGGTGCGTTCGGGCTCGGGGGATGGCGCGGCCGGGGTAAGCAGCACGGCGCCATCGGAATCATTATGGCGGTGCCGCATCACCAGGTCAATGCGCTCGTGAACGGCGATGAGGAGGCCGCGATTATCGGCAATTTGGCCCTGCACAATGCCCGGAGCAACATCCTGTCGATCGGCGGGAGCATTCAGCGCGGCGATGTAATTACAGGTTCCCTCATTATGGCCTCTATTCTGTTGAGATGGGAAAACATACGGAACAATGCAATGCCAATTGCCAGCTCGGCTATAAGCATAAAAGCCACAAAACCGTAGATGATGTAGGCGTTGACGATGAGGGTTGGATCCATTGGGCTGCCTGCCTGTGGGGGTTGGAAAATCCGGCGTCGGCCCCAATATAGCACAGCCGCCGGCTGGGTGCTTTGCGCGGCGGGTCGGTGGTATTGTTAATAGGCAAGTTAGACCCGGTGCGCCGGAACCCGGCGCTCAAACTGCGAGGAATGAAATGTGGTCAATTCCCCGGCATAAAGTGTTTATCAGCTATCACCACGAGAACGACCAAAAGTATCGCACCAGGTTCGAGCGGCTTTTTGCCGACGTGTATGACATCCTGGATTCCCGGTCGGTCAGGATAGGGGCTATCCCGCAGGGGACGCCTCTGGATGAAATCAGCCGCCGTATCCGCGACGATTATCTCAGCGACTCTACCGTGACGGTGGTGCTGGTTGGGAATGATACCTGGCGCCGAAAGCACGTCGATTGGGAAATCGCAGCGACCGTAAGGGACACCGACGCTAACCCGAGGTCCGGTTTGCTCGGTATCCTTTTGCCTACGCATCCTGACTTCGGCGATGGCAATGACTATAACCAGTACACGATACCGCCGCGCCTGCACTACAACATCGAGTGCGACTTCGCCGATTTGTACGATTGGAGCGAATCGCCGAACGAGATGGCCAGCTGGATACACGCCGCATACCAACGGAGGCGGACGGTCATTCCCGACAATTCCTCAGTCAGGTTCGCCAAGAATTGGAAGGGTACCCGATGGTATCCCCGGCAGCGCGAGGATTAGGACAACAGAGGCGCCATAGTTCGCACCGTTTGCCGTCTCATTTAAGCAGGGTACGCTCATGCCAGCAGTGTGCGGTTGCATTCCGGTTGGTAGTGTTTGATTAGCTGCTCTTCCAGCGTGGTTGCCCATTCTGCGCTGTCAGTTAAACAAACGGCGAACTCGGCGTGGTCGCGGTTCAGGTACAGCGCATCGTACAGCCTCCGGTTGCGGCGGCGTTCCTGCGGCGAGATGTGCGCCAGCAGGCGGGCTTTGACGCTTTCGCCGTCGGCCGACTTGCCGATGTACAGGCAGTCGTAGGGGCTGCTCCATATTGCGTACACGCCGCCCCCGCTGCCGCCAGCCGTTCGTACAGCCTGCACCAGTTGCGCCCGCCGTTAGTTCTGATGGATGTCTGAGGCCAAAACTGAATGGGTTCGAAACCTACGCAGATCACTTGAATCGCTACCCACTCCGGCCATGTTATGCTACAATCCCAACGAAATCCAGCCTCCGCTAAGGTGGAGGGCTGACCCCTTGTGCGGAAACCTAATGGCTGCATCGTCCAACGCCGCTTGGTGCTTCGCCCCTACTAATGGTGGCGTTCTTTACGGCTACAATAACGCCGGCACTGAGCACTTTAAGCAAGACCCCATCGGCAAGCTGGTACGCGAAACCGTCCAGAATTCCTTGGACGCCCACCAGGACGGCCTGCCACCAGTCATCGTTGACATCTACGAATGCGACATAGCGGCCGAGTACATCGGAGCAACATCGCTAAAGCCGCATCTGGAGCAGGCCCTGGCCCGTACTAAGGCCACCGGACAGATAGACGGGCAGAAAGATTACCGGAACGCACTGAGCCTGATCAGGAAGCAGACCATCCCATGCTTGGCCATAGTGGACCAGAACACTACCGGCCTGCACGACCGGAAGTGGGACAGCCTAATCTACGAAGACGGTACCCCGGAGAAAGACGGCCCCGGATCGCCCGGAGGATCCTTCGGCATCGGCAAAAACGCGCCCTACAACGTAGCTGCCCTTCATGCCGTCATTTACTGCACTCGCTATACCAACGGACGGCAGGGCAGGGTCGAAAGGATGACTGGGCGTGCCCAGTTGGTTAGTCACCCTAGCTCGCACGACAGCGAGATGATGTTACAGCACGTTGGATTTTACGCCGCAGCAGGCGGCCAGCCGATTACTGGCCCTGACATTCCCGATCCATTCCGCCTCGCCGAGGTCGGTACTGGTCTGTGGATTGTCGGTTTCAATCCAGCACGCACCCGTTGGAATCACGCGGCTGTCCGAGCCACCATCGACAACTTTTTCTACGCCATACACAACCGCAATCTGATTGTGAATATAAAGACGCAACGGATGGCTGAGACGGTCACGATCAGCCACGACACTATCGACAGCCTCTTGGAACAGCGCAAAGCCAGCCCTCGGACTGCCTATTACTACCGTGCCATCGTCCAAGACCCCATCGGGAGCACAGAACCGATTGGCTTCATTGGGGCATTGGATGTACACATCAATAGCGAAAAGGGTGCCCCGAACCGTGTTGCCTACGTCAATCGCCGAGGTATGCTGATTACCGACACCAAAGAGCGGCGACGCAGCAATCCCTTTTACCCACGCAGTGGACACGGTGCCTGGCCAGACTACGCTGCTGTGGTCACTGCCAGAGAGGATGCTACCGACCAGCAGATGCGCCGGATGGAAAACCCCGCACATGACCTGATTACTGCGGAGCGGCTACCGGAAGGAGAGCAGGAAGCAGCCCGCCGGCACTTGACTGACGCCAGCGCGCAAATCCAGGCCATTATTGAGCAAGCCATTCGGAAACAGGATGAGGCCGACATTAGCAACCTGACGGAACTCGCCGAAATGTTCCCTGACCAGGACCCTACAAAGCCGGGCAATCGTGAGCTGAACACGCGCATTATCACTCCAAAGCCGCAACCACATCGGGTTACAACCGTTGACGACGACAGCGACCAAGCGGAGGAAAGCGCTGACGAACCAGGCGACGACAACGGAGACGGAGGCGGAAGCATCAATGGTGACGGTCCTGGCGGAGGTAAAGGTCGCCGCCGTGGCGGCAGAGAGGGCGGCGAAAGCGGCGCTCGCAAAACCTCAGAGAATGTAAAACCCCACACCATCAGCGGGATGGTCATAATGCGCACCGGAACCGGCGAGTTGTCCGTAGCGCTGTCGCCCACCAACCCGCAGGCGGGACGTAAAGTCAGTTTCTCCATCGAACCCAGCGGAGAGGTACAGTGGCGAGAACAGCGTATTCCTATCAGCGCCATCAACCGGGTCGAACCCAGCAACGCTGAGGTGGAGCACGCAAACGACATCGTAACTGTCACTATTCCCAAAGGGCACAACGGCCCGATCATACTCACTTTGGATGCCGGCCAAAGCACCGCATATACCGGCTACGGCTTTTCCGAACGGCAAGCGCCTACAAACACGATCCCGACCGAAGATCGCGTAGCTCAAATCCGTGATCTTATGGCCGAAGGTCTCAATCAAACCGAAATTGGAGGAAGGCTCGGCATCAGTCGCCAGCGAGTCAGTCAGCTAGTGGTCAAGCATCGGCTGAAAGGAGGGAAACGGTAGTGAGTCACCGCAACCACCTCAGTATGCCCCATCCGGTGCTCAGCAATCAGCGCCAAGACTACGCGCCCGATTGCCAGTTCAGCATAACCACCCCCCAGACCATGCTGGCTGCCACAGGTAAGGAAATCGCCATTACCGTTGCGTATTTCCTCAACAGCCCGACTTTGCTCGAGCTGATCGCCGACCGGCGGGCCAGCTACATCTCCGTCGTCGAATGCACCCGTACCTACCGCCGTGAAAGTTACGCTACCATTGCCAACGAAGACATCCTGCTACTCAACCCCACCGAGTGGCAGGGAACACTCACCGTGACACCATACGTTGCCGCCACCGAAGACATTACCGGGTTCACCGCTCCCGAACATCGCCCCCTCATCAAAGCGTTGGCACCGGATGGCGCTAACTTGCCGGCCGGTGCGATTTTGGCTGTCGGCGACATTACCGAAGTAGAACTCGACGACGATACTGGGGTTGAGTCCATCTTTGATCTGGTTCCTTATCGGGAATTAACGGCTGGTACCTTTACTACCAATCTCACCGGGCAACGTATCGCCATAAACGTGCACCCCGATGACCTAGCCAAAATCAACACGACACGGTATCAAACCCAGCGCGAACCCATGCTGCATCAGGCGCTCTACCTTCACGCGCTGGACAAAGCCATACGCAACCTGTCAGACCACGCCGACAAGCGCTGGGCAACAGTAGTACATCGCAAACTGGCCGAGCACAACATTAATGCCGCTGATAATTATGACCCGGCCGAGAAATCGGAAGAATACGCCCAACAGATTTTCCAGAACCCGCTGGCGCGTATGCTGAATAGCCTCCAAGATGGAACCAATGATGAGTAACCCAACGTCAGTGTACCGGCTGACCGACACCGCTTTCAGGGTATTGGTCAATGAGGCCGAAAACCGGCCGGAACTATGGCAGGACTCTAACACCGACTTCGCCAAAGTGCTGGCGGAGAACGGAATTACCGATTACCGGGAACCCGCCGGGGTGACGGTGCAAGGATCAATCAGCCTTGAACCGCCAACTGATGCCCGGCGTCCTTTAGCCGACCGGCAAGCCCTGAAATTCCATCAGAACCTGGTCGGACTGACGCCAGCAAAGGCCGCCGACCCCAACATACTGGCGTGGCTGAACCACTTCACCCTACACGAATACGGAATCAAGCGATGGCCCAGGGCGTCAAACAGTGCGCCGACTAACCACATCCGGCGGCACTGGCTTACTGAAGCCGCCAACGATATTTACGAAGCCAGCATCGCGGGGCGCACTTACTGGATTGCCGAAACCTGTCTCAAAGCTGCCCGCTCTGCTGGCGGCGCTTTCACCGCAGAGCAGGCCATTGAATTGCTCAGCGAAAGAGCCGAACGCTACCACTACTGTATGCGGTTCAGTTTTATGCGCAACCCACTGGTTACCGCCGAGTACATCAGGGCGCTACTGAATGAGGCCGAGGGGATCAATCGCAGCGGAATGATGAGCATGATTCGCCAAATCAACCGGGAATCCGGTGCCAAGCTCATCGATGCTCTGGGACGGGAACAATGCCGATCCATGATCGTCAACGCCGCCGAGCTAGCCATGACAGACGAGAAGAACGTCACCCACCGGAAGTACCTGAAAGGCAATCAACCGCTGGTAGTGCTTAGCTTGGGCGCCGGCACTCAATCTACCGTAATGGCACTGATGGCTGAGCAGGGTTACAATGGTATGCCCAAGCCTGACCTCGCCATTTTCGCCGATACTGGCTGGGAACCGCCGGCGGTGTACGAACACTTGGAATGGCTGAAATCCCAGCTGTCATACGAAGTCGTCGAGGTGTCCGCAGGCAACATCAAGGATGACCTCCTGCTAGGCAGAAACCCTCGCGGGCACCACTTCATGGACATCCCGGCCTACCTGACTGAGCCAGACGGTAAAGCCAGTGTTTCTAAACGGCAATGCACCAGCGATTACAAGTTGGATCCTATCAAGGCTGAACTCCGCCAACGGCTTGGCCTGCAAAAAGGCCGACGCGCCGCAAAGAGCAGCCAAGTGGAAATGTGGTTGGGTATAAGCGCCGATGAGGCTACCCGTCAGAAACCCAGCCGTGAGGAGTGGATTACCAATCGCTGGCCGCTCATTGAACAAGGGTATAACCGCGCCCAGTTGTACCAGTGGTTCAGGGACCGCTACCCGGAACGGGAACTACCCCGTAGTGCCTGCATCGGCTGTCCTTACCACAGCAACAGCGAGTGGAAGCACCTGAAAGAAAACGATCCCCGATCGTTCGCCGAGGCAGTGTTCGTTGACCGTGCCCTGCGCGAAATGCCTCACCTCCGTGAACTGAGTAAAGGCACGGCCTACCTGCACCGCACTAGGCAACCGCTGGCCGAAATTGACTTCACCAACACCAAGGATTACTCTGAGGCCATGCAGGAAGAATGCGAAGGCCTCTGCGGAATTTAGCACTGGCGCAGCCGCTCCAGGTAGCGGGTTTCCCGCGCCTCCGGCGGGTACTCACCGGCGCCGCGCTGGTACATCCGATGGAAAGCCTGGCAAGTCGCCTCCCGCGCCCCGTCGTCGCAGTCCTCCTGGAACAGCCGCCGCCGCACCACCGCAAAAGCCTCGTCGTTGCTGGCCTGCGCCACCTGGGTAACCGCCTGCATCCGATTGAGGATGTTTTCCAGCACGGCCATCGCCTCCATACCCCGCGCGCCGCCGGCCTCCGTAGTTGATACCGGCAGCGTTACGATGAGCGCCACGTCGCTGCGCCGGTTGACCGCCTCGGTCAGATTCTGGAAAAAGGTGCTGATGGTATCCAGGTCGGCGTTGCGGGCGTAGTTGACGATTTCATCCATCAAGATGACGCACGGGCCGGCCAGTTGGAACAGCCGGTCCAGCTCCCCGCCGCCGGGAGCCGTGCCCGCGCGCGCCGCCGTCCCCACGGTTTCGTAGCCGGCCGGGCCGCCCAGCTGCCAGGCCATCTCGCCCCACAGGGTGTTCAGCGGATCGCCGGCGTCGGTGCAGCGGTCGCTGGTTGGCGAAAGCCAGGTTCCTTGCAGCACGCAAACCTGCGCGTCCGCCCGGTGCGCCGGGTCAACTCCGGCGTCAGCCATAATACCGCCAACCTCAGCCCTGATGCCGGCGCCCTGGACGCCGGCGCCCTGGATGCCGCCCGGCGCGTCAAAAAGTTCACCGGCGTTGTGCATCAGGTGAAACAGCGCAATCAGGCTGTGCGTCTTGCCCCCGCCAAAGCCGGTTTTAGTCTGGATGATCGGATTGCCGCCCTTGCCGTTGACCCGCCGGGCCGCCGTAACCAGCAAGTCGCGGATGCCGCTGGTGATGTAAGTACACCGGAAAAACTCCAGCGGGTCGCCATACATCGCCGGAGCGGTGCCGTCGAGCACCTGCTGCAAGTCGGCGGCAAAGTCGGCCTCTATAAACGAGCCATCGGCAATGTCCTGCTTGGGATTGATGACTCTATGCCAACGCCTGAGCGCGCTGACGGCGCCGCTGCGGTGTTCCGGTTCCATGCCGGGCGCCAGCGCCGGCTGCGTCGGCGGCTCCGGCTCCGGCGCCGGCTCGACATCGCCTATCCGGGACTGTATCCCCATCACCTCTTGCGCCGCCTCCGGGCGGTTGATGCTGGCCAGCGCTTCGCTGATAAAGAACAGGTTAGCCGCCGCCTTCTCCGCAGCAACGTCCTTGCCGCTGGTATCGTGGGCCAAGTCGTTGCGGATGTCCCGTATCGTCCGCAAGCGGTTCCTGGCGGTAGTCGCATTTCTGAACTCATCCCGGAACAGGTCGGCCCAATTCCTCTCGACCAAATTCGGGATAAACCCGATTTCAATGGAGCGAGCCACGTCCCCACCGTTTTCCCGCATACTGTTGGCAAAGGCCTCCCCCTGCCGGTCCACCAGCGAGTTGGCAACCGCCTGTTCCAACCGGGAACCCGGCTTCCGCCGCAGAACACGAGCAACAAATTCGCTCATCTCATCACGGTAAATAGCCAACCCCTTACGCAAAGCATCCCCATTAGGGTATTGAGCAGTCGTCATCCTTGAGCATCTCCTGTCGCGTTGGCGGTGCGGGCCGCCGGTCGCAGCCAATCCGGTTTAGAGGGTTGCTGATTCACGTACACAAGCGCCCGCAGCGGCAGCGCGCGGATGCCGAGAACATTAGCCCGCCAATTGTAGCAAAGCCGGCGTAAGCGGGGCCAGCGTTATGCAAGTCAGGGCAAGCCATCCGCCGGCCGCGACGCGATCCCGTCCGGGCGAAACACCGTGATGCGGGCGTGCGCCGCCAGCCATGCCGCGACTATGCGCACCACCCCATCGTCTGCGCCCGGTGGCCGGCGCTAATCGTCCGTTGCCTCAAATGCCAGTGTTGCGTAGCGGAGGAATATGCCGCCGCGCGGGGCGGCCAGTGGCCCGTTCAGGCAGAGGCAGGCGATGACGTATTGCGTTCCCGGTTCGCCGGTCTCAGCGATTTCTACCCGGTGGGGCGTGTTCAGGCCGACGATGCTGCCGTAGGCCCGGTCGATTTCGCCGTTGACCCAGACCTCGCCGTAGTTGTCAAAGTTGGTTTCGAACCAGACCCGGTAGCCGCCCACGTTCACGCCGTCGATGGCCTCCGGCAGGGTAACGGCGATGCGATACCAGGCAAAAGTAAAGCCCTCGGACAGGCTTTGCCGCACGTTGTCGCACACGTCCCACGCCCCATCGTCGTAATCAGCCAGACGGGGCGCGGCGGCCAGCAGTCGGGCGGACAGCCCCTCGTTGGGTTCGCCGGGCACCAGTCCGGGAGCAACGCGCCAGGGCTGCCCGCCAACGGCATCCCGGCCCGCCGGCGTATTCAAGTCAACTGCAAAGCGTGGCATCTCAAAACCTCCTGTCCGGCAACCGTTGTCCTGGCAAAACCCTTTGCCCTACCGAAACTCCCACAAGTTCGCCGCCGTGCCGCCGAACACCATCGTTTTGGCGTCGGCGTCCGGGTATTCAATCAGGTCCATCGGCAGCCGCAGGGCGTTGCGGTAGCCCTCCCGGTTGGCGACGGGCGGGAAGTCGCTGCCCCACATCAGCCGCGCGCCGCCGAAAGCCTCCACCGCCAGCTCGATGAGCGGCGGCACGTTCTCAAAGGGTATCGGCTGGCGAAACGGCATGGGGCGCGGGCAGAACTCGCCCAGGCCGGGGATTTTCATATAGACGTTGGGATACTTCGCCAACGCCAACGCCTGCCGGTAGGCGTCCATCGGGATGTCCTTGTCCGCCCGTCCGGGCCCAAAGTAGGCGCCAACGCCGGCCAGGTGTTCCATCACGACGGTCAGGTTGGGCAGCGCTTGGATCAGGCTCTCAAACTCCGGGGCGGCGTACTGCTCTACGGTGCCCATCACGCTGGCAACCACGCCCAGCTCGGCGCACTGGCGCCACAGGGCCAGCGGGTCGTCGCCGTCGGCCCGCCAGGCGCAGTTGAACCGCAGGCCGTCCACGCCCTGCTCGTGCAGCTCGGCCACCCGCTCCGGCGCGTCGGGCTGCGTGTGGTCAACGATGGCGATGACGGCAAAGCGGCCGGGGAATCGCCGCACCGATTCCACCAGATAGCTGTTGTCAAACACGCCAAAAAACTGGGTCAGCACCGCCTTGTCCACCCCGGCCCGGTCCATCTCATCCAGCAGAATCTCCACCGGCTCAAACCAGTAGGGCGAGGCGTGGCAGTGCGTGTCAATTACAACGGCCATAGCAGCACGGCTCCTTTACGCGGCGGTAGTCCCCCCGTCAATCACCAGTTCGGCGCCGGTTACGAAGGATGATTCGTCGGAGGCCAGGTAGATGGCGCCGTAGGCGATTTCGCTCGGCTTGCCCACGCGGCCCAGCGGCAGCCGCTGCATCCGCAGCTCCAGGTTGGCCGGGTCGTTGAGCGTGTCGGCAATCATGTCGGTTTCAATCGGGCCGGGGTGAATGGAGTTGCACCGGATGCCCTCGGCGGCGTGCTGGATGGCGGTGGACTTGGTGAACAGGCGCACCGCGCCTTTGGTGGCGGTGTAGCTGGCCGAACCGTTGGGGCTGCCCACCAGCCCGGCGGTGGATGAGATGTTGATGATGGAACCGCCGCCGTTCTCCCGCATCGCCGGCAGCGCCGCTTTCGTGCCGAGAAACACGCCCTTGGAATTGACCGCAAAGATGCGATCCCAGTCGTCCTCGGTGGTGTCCTCAATGTTCTTGCGGATGAGGATGCCCGCGTTGTTGAGCAGGATGTCCAGCTTGCCGTAGGTGTCCACGGCGGTTTGCACCGCAGCCGCCCAATCCGACTCGCTGGTAACGTCCAGCCGGACGTAGGTAACCTGATAGCCAAGTTCCTGCAACTCCGCCTCAGTCTGCCGCCCCTGGTCGTCCAGAATATCGCCGATGACGACGCTGGCGCCCTCGGCGGCAAACATCCGCGCCTCCACCGCCCCCTGCCCCCGCGCGCCGCCGCTAATCAGCGCTACTTTCCCTTCCAGTCTCGGCATGATAAACCTCCCTTTGATGCGTGATGCGCCCACTTTATAGCCATCAGCCGCCGGGCGCAACAACGCCGGCGTCACTACTTGTCATCTAGCGTCACACTTTGGCCGCCACCTGCGTGGTGAAATCCTCCAGGTGGCCCAGGGTTTCCTCCAGGCTGCCGTCGGCGCTGAGGCGGGCGATGTCCAGCACCAGGTAGCTGATGCCCATGTCCGCGTACTGCCGGATGTCGCCGGCAATCTGCTCACTGCCGCCGGTGAACGGAATGCGGTCGCTGCCCGCGTCAGTCCCGGTCAGGCGGTAGTCGTGGGTGCGGTAGATGATGCTGATTTCGTCGGGGTTGCGGCCGGCGTTTTCGGCGGTGCGATGCAGGCGGCCGATGCTGTGCTGCAACGCCTCCGGCGTGCCGACGGGATAGGCCGGGTTGTTGCCGATGGGATACCAGCCGTCGCAAAGCGTAGCCGCCCGTCGGATGGCCGGACGACTTTCGCCGCCCACCCACAGCGGCGGATGCGGTTTCTGCGCCGGTTTGGGCAGAAAGTCAATGTCCGCAAAGCTGACGTACTTGCCCTCAAAAGTAGGGTTGTCCGACGTCCAAAGCTCTTTGAACGCCCGGATGTACTCGTCGGTAACCGCGCCCCGCTCGTCAAAAGGTTCGCAGCCGATGGCCTCAAACTCCTCCCGGCACCAGCCCACGCCCACGCCGATAATCAGCCGCCCGCCGGACAGATAATCCAGCGTAGCCAGCGACTTGGCCGCCACCAGCGGGTTGCGATGCGGCACAATCAGCACCGAGGTGGCCAGCCGGATTCGCTCCGTGCAGCCGGCCAGGTAAGCCAGCGCCGTAATCTGCTCCATCGACTGCGGGTTCGCCGAACCGGGAAACTCCCCGGTCTGCGTGTAAGGGTAATCCGACTCAATGCTGCGCGGCACCAGAATATGGTCGCCCAGCGAGATGGAATCAAACCCCAACGCCTCCCCGCGCTGCGCAATGGCCGCCATAGTGTCCGGAATGGCCAGCGGGCCACGGCCCGGCATCGTAAATCCGTACTGCATTATCGTACTCCCGGTAGGTTGGATTGTTTGGATGATGGATTATGGATGATGGATATATGATGACAGCCGGCCGGCGGCGGCTAGGGCGTTTGGCGCCGGGATTGCAGCCGGTTATCTACCCATTGTTGAACATCCGGGGCCAGGGCCGGCCCCGGCGGCGGGTCGGCGTACCGGGCAATCTGAGCGTAGCGGGCCCGGCGGTGTATCTCGTTGATGATGGGGGCAAGGTCAACTTCCGGTTCGTCATCGCCGGGCTGCAACGGCAAAGTGAACTTGGGGATGGCCTGCGGCACGTTAAAGGGATACAGGATGGCGTTGGGCCGTTCCCAGCCTCGGCACACCAGGATGCGGTAGTGGCTGGCCGGCGGCACCGCCTCCAGCGGCATCGGCTCCCCGCCCCGCAGCAGGTCAATCTCCACCAGGCTGACGCCGGAGTTGAAAATCTCCCCGCGCTTGCGCAGGTAATTATCCCGCCCGGCGCCGGCAACCTTGTTGGTTGGCGACAAAACTTCAACGACGGTAACCACTTTCCAATCGGGCATCCGCTGCACGTACAGCCAGGTTACGCGCACTTCCTCCGGCATTGCCACCCGCACCGCAACTCCACTCTCCGGCGGGGCGACGGCAACGGCGGCATCGGCTATCGTCCGGGGCGGCGCGCCCGACGTTTCCGATACCACGGCGTCCGGAATCGCAAAGGCCATCCCGGATGCCGTACCGTACACCGTCGCTATTTCGGTGCGTTCCTCAATGTCCAAACGGTATTCGGACGGAACCCGGTCGCTCAAGTCGTCGGCCAAATAGGTAATCAGCCGGTTGTGAAACCCCGGCCAGATGTGCGGCTGTTCCAGGTAAGGGTCCATCCCCGGAAACGGATTCTCATAGCGCATCGTCATAGTCTTTGCTCCAATGACGCGGCGGTTACGCAGTGCGTCATACGCACCGCGTCAGTGGAACAGGATGCCGCCGTTGACGTTGTAGGATTGGCCGGTTATGAATTCGGCGTCGGGCCCGGCCAGGAACGACACCAGGTTGGCTACGTCCTCCGCCTCGGCGATGCGCCCCAGCGGGCTGCGCTCGGCGGACGTTGACACGATTTGCGCCCGAAACTCCTCTTGCGTCATCCCCCGCTGCGCCGCCTGGTCACGCTCCCAATAGCTCATCCGGTCGGTGTTAATCGGCCCCGGACAAACCGCGTTGACCGTGATGCCGTGCGGTGCCAGGTCCAGCGCCGATGCCTGCGTCAGGCCGATGACGGCGAACTTGCTGGCCGAGTACGCTGCGCCGTCCGCGCTGGCCTGCTTGCCGGCGTTGCTGGCGATGTTGACCACCCGCCCGCCGTTGCCCAGCCGCACCATCTCCCGCCCGGCGAACTTGGTGCACCGGAAAACGGCGGTCGTGTTGATGTTCAGAAAGTGCTGCCAGACCGCCTCCTCCAGCTCAGTGACCGGCGCCTTGTCCCGTCCGATAACCGCCCGCGCGTTGTTCACCAGAATATCCAGCCGCCCGTAGTGGTTCACCGTTTGCGCCACCAGCTCCTCAATCTGCCGGCTCTCCGCAAGGTCAGCGTAGATTGGCAATGCCGCGCGGCCCAAGGCCCGCACTTCCTCTGATACGCTGTCAATTGACTGCCACTCGGCGCGCACTTCGCCGGGCGGCAAGTCGTCCAGCGGACGGCGCACGTCGGTAATAGCAACGTCGGCGCCCTGGGATGCCAGCTTGAGCGCAGCCGCCCGGCCCACGCCCCGCATACCGCCGGCGCCCGTAATCAGCGCCACTTTGCCTTGCAAACTCATGGTAATTTCACCTCTCTTGTACTCTTTACGCATCCCCGGTCAGTCCGCGCGCCCGGCCTCGCTGAACGGCGGGCGGGCGAATATGCGGCGCACCATCGGCTCAAAGAACTCCAGCGGCAGCGATTCGTAGGCCGGGTCAAAGGATGGCTGGTCCCAGCGGTGGCAGAAATCTACGGCGTCCTGATACCAGGGATGGCTGGCGTAGCGGTCGCGGGCGTAGCGGTCGCCGCCGGTGTGGTGCGCGTAGTAGTAGCTCTGGAACAGCCCGTGCTGTCGCACAATCCAGTAGGTGCGCGCGCTCACGTAGGGGCGCAGCACGGCGGCGGCCAGCTCGCTGTGATTGTGCGGCGACAGCAAATCGCCGATGTCGTGCAGCAATGCCGCAACGACCATTTCCTCCCCGGCGTCATCCCGGTAGGCCCGTGTGGCGGTTTGCAGCGAGTGTTCCAGCCGGTCAACCTGATAGCCGGCCAGCGAACCCGACAGGCCCCGCAGCTGCGCCAGCACCCGGTCAACGGCGCCGGCCGCAAACTCCGCCTCCAGCCGTTCCAGCAGCTCGTAGTCCGCCCGCGTTCCCGCCGCCATACTGGTAAAGGAAACGGTGGCCGCCGCCGTGTCCGTATCCGTCATAACATCCCCCCATCGTGTAGTATGTAGCTGATTGTACACCTATCCGACAAATCCGCCGGCCGGACGCATCGGCAGCAGGATTAGGAGTCGCATAATGGCAGCGCAGCAAAGACTGGACGGGCGGGTTGCCCTGATTACCGGCGGCGGGCGCGGCATCGGGCGGGCGATTGCGCTGGCCTACGCCGCCGCCGGCGCCCAACTCACCCTGGCCGCCCGCACCGGCGCCGAGTTGCACGAAACCGCCCACGCCGTCGCCGGTCAATTCGGCAGCGCCGTCCAAACCGTCGTTGCCGACGTAACCGACCGGGCCCAGGTGGACAACGCCGTGGCTATCACCCTGGAACGCTACGGGACGATTGATGTTCTGGTGAACAACGCCGGCAACATCGGCCCGGTGGGCCGCCTGTGGGACAACGACGCCGACGATTGGGCGCGCACCATCAACGTGCATCTGATGGGAACGTACTACGGCTGCCGCGCCGCCCTGCCCGCGATGCTGGCCCGCGGTTCCGGCCGCATCGTGAATATGTCCGGCGTAGGCGGCCCCAACGTAACCGCCTACGACGCCGCCAAAACCGCCATCGTCAACCTCACCGAGAACCTGGCCGCTGAACTGGCCGGCACCCCCATAACCGTCAACGCCATCAGCCCCGGCTCCATTCACACCCGGATGTGGGAGGAAACGCGCGACCTGGCCCGTGAGATTGGCGACACCGCCATGTACGAGCGCGGCGTGCAGGTAACGTCGGGCGAGGGCGCGTCCATCGCGCGGGCCGCCGAACTGGCCGTCTTTCTGGGCAGCGACGCCTGCGGCCCGCTGTCCGGCCGGCTGATACGGGCCTTTGCCGACCGCTTTGAGGACTTTCCGGCCCAAGCCGACGCCATCATGTCATCGGAAGCCTACCAACTGCGCCGCGTTGACCCGGCAAACCCGTTCCCCACCTCCCAATCCTACCCGGACTTGCCCATCCGCCAGCCGTAAGAACGCGCGGAGATGCCCCGTCAATCTGCTTTACGAGGGGGTCTGGGGGAAATGATTTCCCCCAGCGGCACCCCCTTAGAATCCCCCGCCAAATCCAAAAAATCAGCGACCCCAACCCCTTGTAACCGCACATCGGTTCGTGTAAGATACATCCATCGGGCAAATCAACAACCAATCCCCGCCTCAGCCGTTCTCCACCGGAGAACACCCCTGAGGAACCGGGGCCAACACACTATCACAACACCGCGTCAAACGTCGCCGGAGCTTCCAGTCACCACGGCCACCCCCGTCAGCATCCAAACCGCAATCGGCCAGGCCGACCCATCGACGCATCCACGGCGTGGGCGGTACTCCGCAGGGTATCGAGCTTCAGCCCGCGTGCTGCTCCCCCAAAGTGCAGGACACGTAAAATGAAGGTCCGTAATAGTTGCGTAAAAACCTTCCGGCCGTAAGGGCTGACACCGACTGGAATCTCCGGCGATAACCAACAAACCAACCGACACCAAACCGAACCCACCGCCCGATTAGCACACCCGCCCGATACCAGCCAACCCCAAACTCTATCCCACCGGATGACCTATCATGACTTGACCATACCATACCGCCTGAAACGAAACGCTACCCAATCGCCGCCGGGTGCCGGGGCGGGCGGGCCAGCAGCAGGGCGGCGGCGGTCAGCGCGCCCAGGATGGCGTACACCACGAACGCGTATTGGTAAGTGCCGGCGAACTGGAACACCAGCCCCGACGCTACCGCTCCAATCGCCTGTCCCAATGACGTGAACGGTTCCGTTACGCCCCGGATGGCGCCCAGCGACTGCCGTCCGAAAAAGTTGGCGTAGGCCACCGGCGGCACCACCAGAATCCCGGCCACCGCAATACCGAACAGGCCGGCGGCGATGAACGCCAGCGGCGCCGTGTCCGCGACGACGAACAGCGCCAGCGCCGCCGTCATCATCAGCGCAACCACCGCGTAGGTATAAGACACGCGCAAGTTGTCCAGCACGCGCCCCCACAGCAGGCTGCCCAGCCCCGTGCCGGCGGCGTTGACCACGATGCTAAGCTGCGAAAGCGTCAAGTCGATGCCCCGGGAGCGCAGCAAGTCGGCCTGGTAAACGTTGGTGCCGGATTGCAGCAGGAACAGAAACCCGGTGCCGATGGCCAGCGCCCACAGCGCCGGCGTCCGCAGCGCCTGTCCGGTACTCCACTGCGCCTCGGCCGGCGCAGCGGATGGTCTGGATGCGACGCTGCCCCCGGACGCCGGCGCTGCGGCGTCGGCCGGCGGGTCGCCGTCGGGCAGCAGCCCCACGTCCTCCGGGCGTTGCGCCACCAGCAGAGCCGCCGGCGCCAGCGCGATGGCGTACACCATCACGCCCAGCACAATCCAGGCCGTCTGCCAGCCGTACACAAAGCTGACCCACGTTGCCACCAGCGGAAACACCGCCATCCCCCCCGAATGAGAGAGAAACAGCAGCCCGGTAGCGCGCCCCCGCTGCCGCACAAACCACCGCCCCACCACCGTAGCCGCCCCCACGTTCAGCGGACTGCTGAACATGATGCGCCCCACGGACATTGCCGCATAAAAGATAGCGATGTGTATTTCCAGCCAGGCCAGCGCAATAGTGCTCAGCCCAACGATTACCAGTCCCCCCACCAGCACAATGCGCGCGCCAAAACGGTCAATAGCCCACCCCACCGGCGGCGATGCCCCCGTAGCCAGCAACCCGCCCAAAGCCGCCGCCCCGCCAATCAAAGCGCGGCTCCACCCGGTATCCTCAGCAATCAGCGGCACAAAAACGGCAAAAGTAAGGCTCCCGGCCGCATTACGCACAAACATACTGCTGCCAGCCGCCCCCAGCACAACCCACCCATAATAAAACGGCACACGCGCCGAAATGTAAGCAATAAAAACGTGCACGTCACAACCCCGGCGCTACCCGCAACAAAGCCGCCCGCGCATCATCACGAAACCGCGCCCACGATGACAACTGCTCCAACGGGCCGCCGATGGGGAGGTTTTCCAATAGCTGGCGGCGAAAATTGCCAAAGTCATTATGGAAATTCTTGCGCCTCCGATTCCCTTTCGGAGCGCCAGCCCGCGTCAAGGCGTCTCGTAAAACGTCTTTGGGATCAAGAATTTCCTCCAGCTGGCTAACTAACGGCAAATCGAGGGGTTCCATTCCGTTGGGCCGCCCGGAGACCCGGCGGATTGCCGTTTCGTCGCCCAGCAGCCAGGCTTCGGTCATACACACTGGTACTATTGGAACATGAACGCCACCGTATTCTGCGCACCTAACTCCCGCTGCAATCTCGTCATAGCGCGTCTTTGGGCCCGCTGCCGGGGTATCGCGGTAGTCGTCCGCATCACGATGAACGAACAGCAGGTTAATCCCCTCGTACAACTGCAAACCAAGGCGTATTTTATCCGCCAAGGTGCGCCCTCCGTATGATGCTGTCCCATCCGCTTCTACTACTCCATGATGGATTAAAAGCGCCCTGATGTGGGGCACTAGCGCCGCGTCGGATGGCCCTTCACAGACCAGCAAGAACCGGATTATCATGGCACTTCCCAGAACTCGGGCGGGAATTTCAATTGTGCGTCCTCCGGCACGGCAAGGTACGAATGGAATGCCAGGATGCCCACACCCTGCGCTTTGGCTGTACCGTCGTTACCGGCCCGCTCGCGCCACGAATCATGCAGGGGATAGCATTTCAACGGCAGTATAACGTTGCCGGATGCCGACTGGACAGCAGGGTTCTTGGCCAGCACCAGTTCATCTTTGTTTTGCAGTTGCACGAAATAAGGTGAGTGAGTGGCCACGATAACTTGGCGCAGCGGGTTGTCGGCGGCCACGGATTCGTCCGGGTCAACGGCAATGTCGTGCAGCAGCCGGTTCATTGCCCCCAGCTTCTCCGGATGGATGCCGTTCTCCGGTTCCTCCATACAATACAGGCCGGTAGCATCGGTCGCTTCCGCAATCGCAGTCAAGGCCAGAAAACGCAGGGTGCCATCGGATATAGAGTTGGCCCGCAGGTGTACGCCGGAATGTTCTTCCAGTTCCAGCAAATAGAGTTGGCGAACGTCATCCCGCACCGCTCTAACGGATTTGACGGGAACCAGGTTGGCTAACCGGGCGGCAATCCGGCCCAGAACATCATCGGGCGGGTCGTCCGGGTTATCGGATGCGGGCGGCGAGTTGGCCAGATGGTATAGAGTGGCGGGAATATGCCCGCCGCTGGCGGTGATGTCGGGCGCATCGGTAAAGCGGTCGGGGCGGCGCATTGCCGACGGCTCCAGGGCCAGCACCCGCCAGCGCTGCATCTCTCGCCGCGCGGCCAGTATCGTAGGAGTGGCCGCCGTATTCTCGCTGCCGATGATGGTACGGGGCGCCCCCGCCGCCGGCGCCGGCCTCCCCTTGCCATGCGAGCCGCCATCCTGGTGTACCAAAATTATTGCTTGCCCGGTTTCGCCGTCAACATCGGTAGAGATATAGCCGGAGCGACTGTGCCGGCGGTTATAAACTACGCTGTCCCGGAACTCCTGCTTGCGGTGCGGAAAGCGCAGCTTTGACGCGGCTTGCCTTTGCGGGATTAACCGCAACTGCTCCCATTCCAAAATCAAGCCGCCCAACGGCCCGGCCGCTGACGAAGGCGGGTCGTGCCTGAACTTTACTTCATAGCGCAAGAATGACGACGATGGAATAGCCTTTCTGCCGAAATCGTCCGCTACTTCCTTGTCAACTATCATCTCGGCGGCAAACTCAATACGCTGGGCTGATTCAGTGCCATCCGAGAAAAACAGGTCGGCAATATCCCCGGTATCATCGCCAAAGCTGCGAATTTGCAGCGCAGCCTGATTGATGGTGCATTCGGTCAGCAGCGACAGAAAGCGAATAGCGTCAAATATGTTGGATTTGCCCACGCCGTTGGGGCCGGCAATGCAGGTATAAGGCCCAAAATCCAGCGCAAAATCCACCAGATTTTTAAACCCGTTGACTTCCAGGCGAGTCAGCATAGCGCCCTCCGGCCGGATACGGCCCAAGATAGCGCCTATTCTAGCACGCACCACACCGGGGGCTCCGCTGTCATACTACCTTTCCGTTTGTCATCCTTTGCTGTGCTCAGAATGAGAGACGAGGTACGCCCCTGTGAGAGGAATCCACTTGACAGAAGCCCAAGGTTACGGTACTACTATTGACACCATTTTTATGAAGGAGCACGCACCATGCGCTACATTACCGCACAGAATACGGAGAAACGATTATGGACGTCAATTCTGCGATTACCGAGCTCAGTGCTAACCCGAGTGGAATCAGGTTCGCTCGCCTCGTTCGGATTTGCGATTGTTTTTTCGGGCAAGCCAGGCAAAATGCGACAAGCCATCGGGTTTATAAGATGCCGTGGCCCGGCGATCCTAGAGTGAACATTCAGAGCATGAGGGGCATGGCCAAGCCGTATCAGGTGCGACAGGTCATCAAGGCCCTTACGCAGTTGCGAGATGAATACTGACCATTACACATACCGGGTTACGTGGTCTGCGGAGGATGCGGAGTACGTTGGGCTTTGCACCGAGTTCCCCTCGCTGAGCTGGCTCGATCCGAATCAGGAAGCGGCTTTCGCGGGCATCAGGGCTTTGGTGCGCGATTGTGTTGCCGATATGCTGGACAATGGCGAAACGCCGCCGGAGCCGCTGGCGGACCGGACTTTCAGCGGCCGGTTTGTCGTGCGCGTGCCGCCGGAGATCCACCGGGCCCTAGTCGTCAAGGCCGCTGAGGAGGGCGTTAGCCTGAACCGGCTGGTTAGCGCTTTGCTTGCCTGACCCGCCGTCCCTCACCCCCCGTTATAAACCTCCGGGTTGGCGCAGGTTTCCATTCGTTGGCCGGTTAGGGCTGCGGCCAGGTTTCGGGCGGCCAGTTTCATTGTGTTGAGGCGGGTGGGCAGGGCGGCGCTGCCGATGTGCGGCGTTATTGTCAGGTTGTCCAGCGTTAGCAGCGGGTCGTCGGACGGTATCGGTTCGGGCGATGTTACGTCCAGGGCGGCGGCGGCGATGCGGTTGGCGTGCAGGGACTGGTAGAGGGCTTGCGGGTCCACTACCGGGCCTCGGGATACGTTAATCAGGATGGCCGTCGGTTTCATCATTGCTAGCTCGGCGGTACTGATTAGATGGTGGGTTTGGGACGTTAGCGGTACGCAGAGCATGATGAAATCCGCTTGGGACAGCAGGGCGGGAAAGTCGGCGTACTCCACGCCGTACTCGGATTCGGCGTCCGTCTTGCGGGTGCGCGAATGGTAGAGGATGCGCATATCAAAGCCGCGGGCCCGGCGGGCTACTTCCAGCCCAATTTGCCCCAGCCCGACGATGCCCAGGGTGGCCTCGTGGACGTCCTGCCCCAGCCAGTGGGTGGGGTGAAAGGCCAGCCGCCAGTTGCCGCCGCGCAGCCAGCGTTCGCTTTCCGACGTGCGCCGGGCGGCGCCCAGCAGCAGGGCAAAGGCCAAATCCGCCGTAGATTTGGACAGCACGCCGGGGGTGTTGCCAACCGGGATGCCCCGCCGGGTAGCCTCGGCAACGTCCACGTTGTCCAGCCCCACCGCCAGCTGGCTGATGGCGCGCAGATTGGGCGCGGCGTCCATCAAGTCGGCGTCAACCCGGTCCATAATGGTGGTCAAGATGCCGTCCGCGTCGGCGGCCCGGCGGCGCAGCTCGTCGGGCGGCGGCGGCGATTCGTCGGGCCAGATTTCCACGTCGGCAACCTGTCGCACAATGTCCACCGCATCGGGCAGCAGCGTGCGGGTAATAAAGGCTTTGGGGCGCGCCATAATCTCACCAATAAGCGGGCGGCGAAAGTCGGTTTGCTGGGCCGTATTCTAGTGCCTGAACCGCAACTGCGCCAACCGGCGGTTGGGGACATCGGGCAACAAAAAGCGGCCATCGCCAAAATGACGACGGCCGCTCTCCAACGGGCTGCCGACCGGATGGTCTGGCCGGCGGTTGCGGTTGGTGGTTTAGAGGTAGCGGCGGACGCTGTTGGCGTACCCGCTGTGCTCAAACATCTCGCGCTGCTCCCGCTCCCGCTGCGTCATTCCGGGGCCGGTGAGGCCGTCCCAGAAGCGCACCAGCGCGGCGGCGATGACGGTGTGGATGAGCGGCTTTTTCGCCGGCGCCCACTGCTGCAACAGCTCGGCCGGCGTTTCCGGGATGGCGGAGATGTCAACGACGACGGCGGCGGTTTTCGGGGCGACGGTCTCCCGCGTTACGGTCTCCGGGGCGACGACGGCAATCGGGCTGGCGATGGCGATGGGGCGGGATTCGGTTGCGATTTCTTTGACGGTGGTCATGTGCCCTCCTGCGTTAAGCGCAATACTGCGGACGCGATTTCATTTAGATTGATGATAGCAAACGGGCCGTATCGTGTCAATAGATATTCGGTGCGGTTACATATCGGATTTTGCGATGTGGATAATCGGATGGGCGTATAGTCCGGACACAAAAAAACGACCGCCACACGGTCGTTGGGCGTTCTCGGAACGGGCTAACGGCCCCGTCCGCTCCGGCAAAGGGCTTACAGGGCCAGCTTTCCCGGATTCATAATCCCCGCCGGGTCCAGCAGCTGTTTCAGTTCCAGCAGGGCCTGGCGGCTGGCGCCTTGTTCGCGGGGCAGCAGGTGGTTCAGTTTTACGCCTACGCCGTGGCAGTATTCCATAATGCCGCCCATGTCCTGGGCCAGCTCCAGCACTTCGTCCACCCCGGCGGCCAGGTTGCCGCGCACTGCCGGGTCATCCCACGCGCGGCGGTTGCGCTGGCGTTCGTCGGCCGGCGCTACCAGCATCGAGAAAAACTCCGGGCGGCTCCAGATGCAGTATTCAACTACGGCTATGTCGCGTGCTGCCAGCAGTTCGTCGGCGCGTTGGCGGTACTCCATTACCCGGCCGGCGGGCAGGCTCATGTGCAGGTAATCGATGGTGCGGCCCCAGCCACGGGCCCAGCGTTCCTGGCGGGGGCGGCCCAGGGCGTTTTGACGGTAGTTCAGGGCCGAATCGTGGCGGCGGCGCCAGTATTCCTGGGTGGGTTCCGGGCCGGCGTTCCGGCCGCCGGCGGCCTGGCAGACTTGCGCGGTGCGGGATATGCCGGCGTCAACGCCCTCCCGGAATCCCTCGAACAGCAGATAGAGCAGGATGCCGGCGTAGTCCTCGGTCAAGTCCAGCAGGGTGGGCCGGATGCCCAGGGCCGTCATTGCGCGGACGGCGGCGAATCCGGCGGCGAAGTCGTCAAACTCATAGGTGGCGTAGGCGCTGGCCTCCGGGATGCGAAACACGTTGATTGTCGCGCGGGTGATGACGCCAAAGACGCCCTCCGAACCGATGAACAGGTGCTTGAGGTTGGGGCCCGAGGACAGTTTGGGGACGGCCCTGGTTTCAATGATGCGGCCATCGGGGAGCACGGCCTCCAGGCCAACTACCTGGTCGCCCATCGGGCCGAAGGCGGCGGCGCGGTAGCCTACGCCGTTGGTGGAGATGGCGCCGGCCACCGTTGCGATGGGGACGCTGTAAGGGTCGTGGCCGGGCATCAGGCCGTAGGGTTCCAGGCTGGCGTAGAAATCCTCCAGTATCATTCCGCCCTGCACTTCCGCCGTTAGCGATTCCGGGCTTACGGAGAGGAGGCGGTTCAGGCGGCTGAGGTCGAGGAGGATGCCGCCGCGCAGGGGGAGGACGGCGCCCATTACGCCGGTGCCGCCGCCGTAAGGCACCAGCGGGATGGCCTGCTGCTGCGCCAGGGCAACTACGGCCGAAACCTCGCCGGTATCGGCGGGGCGCACCACCACGTCGGCCAGCGGCTCAAAGGCCGACTCCGCATGGTAGGCCAGCTGGGGCATCAGCGCGTCCGCCGAGTAGCGGTCGAGGGATTGCGGGTCGGTGAGGACGTGCTCGGTTCCGACCAGCGCGGCGAGGCGGCTGGTTAGGTCGGGCCAATCCACCCCGGATGGAGGGGGCGCGACAAGCGGAGGTTCGGTATCCGGCACGGTATCAGTCCTGCGGGGGGGCCGGTTGGCCGGATTGCTGGTTGGGTTGATATTGCCACTGGGTGCCTTGCGGGCCGTCCTCCAGCAGTACGCCGGCCGCGGCGAGTTGGTCGCGGATGCCGTCGGCCAGCTGGAACTGGCGGGCCTGGCGCAGTTCGGAGCGTACCGCCACCAGCATATCGATGAACGGAGCGGCGGCGATGGCGTCCGGGGTGTTGTCGGGCTCGGTGAAGGTCAGGCCCAGCAGCGCGCCTAGTTGACGGAGGGTGTCTTGCGCGGCGGCGATGGCGGCGCCGGCGTCGCGGCCCCGGTTGATGTCGCGGGCCAGGTCAAACAGGGCGGCGATGGCCTGAGGGGTGTTCAGGTCGTCGTCCATTGCGGCGTAGAAACGGGCGGCGTGGGGTTGGGCGTCCACTGCCGGGCCGCTGTCGTTGACGGCGCCGGGGGTTAGGGCGTGGCGGATGCGGTCGAGGCTGCGTGCTATGGCGGCGGCGCCGTCGCTGCTGTAGGCGAGGGGGCTGCGGTAGTGGCTGCTCAGGAAATAAACCCGCATGGTGTCGGGGTGGTACTGCTCCAGGGCGTCGGCTACGGATACGAGGTTGCCCAGGGACTTGCTCATCTTGTCGGAGCCGAGCTGCAAGAGGCCGTTGTGCATCCAGAAGCGGGAGAAGGGCTGGGCGCCGGTGTAGGATTCGCTCTGGGCAATCTCGTTCTCGTGGTGGGGGAACACCAGGTCTTGCCCGCCGCCGTGGATGTCCAGCTGCTCGCCCAGGTATTGCAGGGACATGGCGGTACATTCGATGTGCCAGCCGGGGCGGCCCGGCCCCCAGGGGCTGGCCCAGGACGGCTCGCCCTCTTTGGCGCCTTTCCACAGCACAAAGTCCATCGGGTGCTCTTTGTTCTCGTCAACCTGGATGCGGGCGCCGGCAATCATGCTGTCCAGCGTGCGGTGGCTCAGCTTGCCGTAGTCGTCTTTGCTGGTTACCCGGAAATAGACGTCGCCAGCGGCGGGGTAGGCGTGGCCGGAGTTAATCAGACCCTTGATGGCGTCAATGATGCGGGGTATCTCGCGGGTGGCCCGGGGGTATTCGGCGGCCCGCAGGATGTTGAGGGCGTCCATTGTCTGGAAGTAATCGCCGATGTATTCATCGACCAAGTCGTTCTCCGAGCGGCCGGTTTCGCTGGCGCGCTGGATGATTTTGTCGTCGATGTCGGTAAAGTTCTGGACGTGGCGGACGGCGTAGCCCTGGTGTTCCAGGTAGCGGCGCAGGGTGTCAAAGACCACGTAGCTGAGGGCGTGGCCCACGTGGGTTGACGAATAGGGGGTAACGCCGCAGACGTACATCTTGACGTCATTGCCGTTGGCCGGGGCGAACTCCTCGACCTGGCCGCTCAGGGTGTTGTAAAGCCTCATGTTGATTATCGGGCGGCTGGGCCGCTATTGCGTTGCTGGATTTCGGGCCGACGGGATGCTAACGGCGGGAAAGCAGGGCGACCGCAAAGGCGGCGATGCCCTCCTCCCGTCCGGTGAATCCCAGGTGGTCGGTGGTGGTGGCTTTGATGCTGACTCGCTGGTGGCTGATGGACAGGGCGGCGGCAACCCGGCGGCGCATTGACGCGACGTAGGGCGCGAGCCGGGGGCGCTGCGCCAGTATTGTAGCATCAACATTATTGACGCACCAACCGTCGGACGCAATGGCAGCGGCGGTTCGTTGCAGCAGGATGCGGCTGCTGATGCCGGCCAGTGAGGGGTCATCGGACGGGAATTGCATCCCGATGTCGCCGAGGCCGGCGGCGCCCAACAGCGCGTCAATGACGGCGTGGCAGAGGGCATCGCCGTCGCTGTGGCCGGCCAGGCCCCGGACGTGGGGAACGGCCACGCCGCCGAGGATGAGGGGGCGGCCGGCCACCAGTTCGTGGGCATCGGCCCCATTGCCAACGCGCAAGTCCACCGGACGGTTGGGGGTTAACCGGGTTCGGGCCGGCCGGATTGGGCCCGGATTGAGGGGCTTACCGGATTAATCCCGGACACCGGACTAACCACGTCCGAAGGATTTTATGGAGCGGCGGGCCTGCTCCAGGTCGTTCAACGCGTCGGCGTAGAGGATGATTGGCGATACCGCGAGGCCGGCTGCGACGACGAACAGCAGGGCGGAGGCCGTAGTGACCAGCCAGGCGGAGGTGTTATCAAGCATCACGACCTGAAAATGGAAAGCTTCGGCCCGGAAAGCGACGGGCTCGGGCAAGGGCACGCCGAACTCTACGGCGGCGAGCATGAGGACGGGGATTGCCAGGGTTACGGCGACCAGCAGCCAGAACGCCTCCCAGAGCATAAACTTGTTGCGTTCGCCGTTGATTTGCTCGCGCAGATAGCCTAATCGGTCCGGCGTTACCTGTACATTCAATCGTTCAGCGCTAATCCGCAAAAACTGCGCGTAGTGGCGGTAGCCGTTACCATTCACGCTGTTGGAAGCCATCCGACATCCTCCTGACTGCACGCTTGCTAAACAGAACTGCCTACGTCACAGAAAACCAAGCCGGGAACACCAAGCCGGCGCACCCGCTGCGACGACGGCTGGCCCGACAGCCGGCCGCGCGCAGCGCCCATCCATATTAACCCCGACGGACTGCCAGCGCAAGCCAGACGGGGTACGATAGCGTTTCGTTTTGGGCGGTTTGGTCATTGCATCTTTGGTCATTGCATCATCGCTCATCCTTTGGAGAGGGGTTCGTGTGGAGAGGGGTTTGTGGTTAGGGGTGTCGGACGGGTGTGTGTCGGGTTGTCGGTATCGGGCGGTGGGTTCGGTTGGGTTTGGTGTCGGAGATTCAAGTCGTTGTCAGCCCTACGGCCGGAGGTTGGTACGCAACTATTTTGGACCTTCATTTTACGTGGCCTGCCCTAATGAGAGGCAGCACGCGGGCTGAAGCTCGATACCCTGCGGAGGCAGCCCGCGCCGTGAAAGCGGGGTCGGGACTACCCTTGCCGATTGCGATTTTTTGCTGACTGGCCGTTTTGACTTGAATCTCCGGCGGTTGTGCTAGCGGTGTGATGTCCCCGGGCTCCAGGGATGCCTCGTACTGAGAACGGCTGGCGGCGGGGATGGGTTGTTGATTTGCCCGACATGGTTATTATGGCAAACCGATGTGCGGATTGCAAGCGGGCGGTGTCGCTGATTTTTGGATTTGGCGGGGGATTTTTGCGGGGGACGCAGCGTTGGCAGGGCCGGCGGGCGGGCTACCCGCGCAGCACGTGGGCGGCCAGGGCCAAGTCCTCCGGGGTGGTTACTTTCAGGTTGTCGTAGCTGCCGGGGAAAGTTGCTACGGGGCGGCCCATGGCCTCGACCATTGCGGCGTCGTCGGTGTAATCCTGCGTGGCGTTGCGGTGGGCGGAGAGGAGCAGGGCGTAGTTGAATATCTGGGGCGTTTGGGCGGCCCGCAGGGCGTCCCGGGGCGGCGTGTCGCTGACCAGGCCAGCGCCGCCGACTACCTTGATGGTGTCTTTGACCGGAACCGCTGCGATGGCGGCGCCCCATTGCCGGGCAGCGTCCAGGCCGGCGGACAGCATGGCGGCGTCCACGCCGGGGCGGGCGCCGTCGTGGATGGCAACCCACCGGCAATCGGGCAGCGCGCGCAGCCCGGCGTGAACGGAATCCTGGCGGCGTGCGCCGCCGGGACAGACGGCGGCAATCCGGGGCAGTGCGTAATCCTGCGCCAGCCGCTGCGCCCGGGCCACCGACTCGGCCGCGACGACCAGCACGATGCGGGCGACCACGTCGGAGGCGGCCAGCCGGCGCAGGGTGTGTACAATCAGGGGGACGCCGTGAATGGGGGCAAAGGTTTTGTCAGTAGCGCCCATCCGGGTACTGCGGCCCGCCGCCACCACGACGACATCCAGTATGCGGTTTGATGAGTTAGCCGGCATCCGTGCCATCCTGCCGCGCCCCGGCGTTGGGGCCGGATTAGTTGACTGCGTTTCGTTGCGAGTATATCCCCGTCGGTCATTCCAAGCATACCCCTAACGGACATACCCCTAATGTCATTCTGAGCGTAGCGAAGAATCTCGATGACGCAGGGCGCACTTTGGGGGCAACGCCCCTGCTACGCTGTCGAGATTCTTCGCTACGCTCAGAATGACATTAGGGGAAAGGGCGATCAGAATGGCATTGGGGAAACTAAACCACCTAAAATGGAACGCTACCCGTGGGCCCCGGCAGTTGGCGTTGATACCTTTTATCGTTTATGCTTGGGGTAAGTTATTTTGCGCTTTGCGCCGGGGGCGCCGGCGTTGGGGATTACACGGAGCATCGACTGAAGCGAACCGAATCAAATCGCACGAAGCAACAGGGGGAATTATGGCGGAACTGGAAATGGCGTACCGCGCCCAGACTTACAGCTCGGGGACGCATGGCCGGTCAATTTGCAACGCGCGCACCCATCACTGGGTGGCCGATGACGGCGGGGGCGATGCGGTGTATTCCGGGGAGCTGTTCCTGTCGGGGATTACCGCTTGCGCCGTCAATATGGTGGAGCGGATTGCCGTTACCGATGAGGCTCCGGTGGACTTTATGGAGGTGTCGGCGGAGGCGTACCGCAACCCGGAGGCGGTGCCCGGCGACCTGACTTTGTACGCCGACGTGCGTATTCACTTCAAGATTTGGGGCGTGGACGACGACCAGGGCAACTACCTGGTGGACACGTGGAAAAAGCGTTGACCGCTGTATGGTTCCGTCGCCGTGGCGACGCCCAGCACATCCGTCACCGCCGAATTCGTGGCCGACCCGCGCGCCAAGCACGGCGGCTAATCGCAGAGAGGCACGACATCCGGGGCGGCCGGCCAGCTCCGGCGGCGGCCCCGGTGATGCACACTGCTGTCATTCGTATAACGCTGGTTCGTATAACGCTGGCATGACACCCCTTACGGGTGGAGTAGTGACATAGATATTTTACTAGCCATATTCACGGCTGGAACGTCCGAAAGCGGCGCGGGGCTGCTGAAGGATTTTGCCGTCGCAATGGCCATTGCCGCCGGTGGGCTGGCTTTGGCCCGGCTGGCGTGGCAGCCGCCGGTGCTGGGCTACCTGCTGACCGGGCTGCTGATTGGCCCGTACACGCTGCCCAACCCGCTCATCGGCAACCTGGAGGTCATCGGGCTGCTGGCCGAGCTGGGGCTGGTGCTGCTGCTGTTCGGCATCGGGCTGGAGCTGGGCTGGCGCCGGATACAGAGCGTCGGTTTCCGGGTGCTGGTCATCGGGGCGGTGGAAATCAGCGTGCTGACGTTCTTTGGGGTGTGGCTGGCCAGCGCGATACCCGGTATTCCCGATTCGCATGGGCTTTATCTGGGCGGCGCGCTGGCCATCAGCAGCTCGGCGATACTGCTGAAAGGGCTGCGGGATACCGGCAACCTGCGCTCCGGCTGGGGTCAAACCATCGTGGGCATCCTGCTGGTGGAGGACTTTGCCGCCGTCATTCTGCTGACCATCCTGACCGGGCTGGCCACTACCGGAACGACCAGTCTCGCTGACGTGGGCTGGCTGGTGGGCAAGCTGGCGATATTCTGCATCGCCGTGCTGACGTTCGGCGCGCTGCTGGTGCCGCGGGTGATGCGGGTGCTGGGCCGGGGGCAGACCAACGAAACGCTGCTGATTGGCAGCCTGGGGCTGTGCTTCCTGCTGGCGTTGTGCGCCAACCTGCTGGGGCTGTCGTCGGCGGCCGGGGCGTTCCTGATTGGCGTGGTGATTGGCGACACGGCGGCGGCCAACCGGGTAACCCGTCTGGTGAGCCCGGTGCGGGATATGTTCGGGGCGCTGTTCTTTCTGTCCATCGGTATGCTGATTGACTACCGGACGCTGGACGACTACATTCTGCCGGCGCTGGCGGTGGTGGCGGTGTTTATGGTGGGCAAGATGGTGGCCAACCTGATTGGGTCGATTATGGCCGGGCGCAACCCCCGTGACGCGGTGCAGGTGGGGATGTCGATGCCGCAGATGGGGGAGTTCTCGCTGGCCATCGGGCGGGTATCGCCAACGGACGCGATGGGCGCGGGGGCGCTGGGGCCGATACTGGCCATCGCCACGGCGATTACGTCGGTGCTGGCGCCGCTCACCCGGCGGTTCGCCCTGCCGCTGTGCCTGTGGATCGAACGGAGCGCGCCGTCCACGCTGCACGAGGTCACCCTGTCAATCCAGCTGGGCGTGGACACGTTCTGGTCGTCGCTGTCCATCGGGGGGAACACCGGCAACCGGCTGCGCATCCTGGGGCGCAACATCCTGATTGATATGTGCATCATCGCGGTAATCACGGCGATTGCCACGGTCTGCCTGTACACGCTGCCGAACGTGCTGCCCATCTCCCAATCCACCTTTGGGCTGATTATGGGGGGGACGGTGGTGGGACTGTCGACGCCGCCGATGATAAATATGTGGCGCTCGCTGCGGGTGCTGGCGCGGCTGGCGACGGGGTACACGGAGGCGACGAGCGACACCGACCCGCTGTGGCGGACGCTGCGTGCGATGGTGCAGAACGGGCTGGCGACGGTGCTGCTGCTGGCGCTGTTCATACTGACGCTGCCGCTGGTAATCCGGCTGTTCGCGCTGGGCAGCCTGTCCACGCCGCTGTCGCTGCTGCTGCTGCTGGCGCCGGCGCTGGCGATGAGCGTAATCAGCTTTAGGGTGCACCGCATCCTGGAGCCGGCGTTCCGGGATACGTTCATACCGCAGCCCAGCCTGTCCGTCCCCGATGACCACGAGGCCGACGAATACGAGCTGATGGACGTAGAGATGCCCGGCCCCCGCCAGCGCGTGCGCGCCCGCCAACTACGCCAGGCCGGCAACACCGGCGAACAACCCTCCGAACTGCTGGTAGCCGCCGCCATCGAGCATCTGGACGAACGCGACGAACTGTGGGCGCTGCTGGAGGAACGGGTGACGGCACGACGGGAGAACGCCGAAACGGGCGAACGCAACAACGAGGAAAACCGGGGCCGGCAATCGGCCGATTGAAAACGCGTTGGTACAATACGGCGCACCGTGTCCCATCAGGCTCAGAGGTTAGTATGACCACTACCACCACAAACACCGCCACCACCATTGCCACCAAAACGCCGTCCGCCCCGGGCCGTTTCCGGTTTCCGGAGCCGCCCCAACGTGAGCCTGATGAGATGACCAGCTTCAAACAACTGCACAAAACGGGCAGCAGCCACTACCTCGACTTTTACTTTGGCAATTCTGATACCACTCTGGTGGCCGCTGACCTTTGGGTTGCCCAGGGGCCGCGCCCCGGCACCAGGGGCCTGCGCCGGCCGGATTTGCTAATTGCTTTTGACGTGGACCCGGCCGCTTACGATGCCACCGGGGGCTATCTAATCTCGGAGCAGGGCAAGCCGCCGGACTTTGTGCTGGAGGTGGCGTCGGTAAGCACGGCCAGCGTGGACGTGGGGGAGAAACGGGTGGAGTATGCGGCGCTGGGTATTCCGGAGTACTGGCGCTTTGATGAAACGGGGGAGTTTCACCGCACCAAGCTGGCCGGCGACCGGCTGGTGGACGGCCAGTACGAGCCCATCCCGATTGAGGAACTGCCGGATGGGTCTTTGCAGGGGTACAGCGCGGCGCTGAACCTGTACCTGCGGTGGGAGCGCGTGCCGGGGGAGGCGGAGCGGGGGCAGTTGGGCTGGTACGACCCGGAAACCGGGCAGCACATCCCAACCATCCGCGACAAGCAGGCCGCCCTCCTCCAGGCTGAAGCCCGTGCGGAGCAGGAGCAGGCCGGCCGCCTCCGCGCCGAAGCCAGGGTTCGCGAATTGGAGGAGGAAAACCGGCGGCTGCGTGGCGGCTAGCCCCCGGCGCCGCTCAAACCGTGTCCCATCAGGCTCCAGAGGTTCAGCATGACCACCACCACCGCTAACACCGCCATCGCCGTCAAAACCCCGCCGCCGCCATCGCCGGCCCCGGCCCGTTTCCGGTTCCCGGACCCGCCCGAACGTGAGATTGATGAGTCAATGACTAACCACCGACAAATGACCTATACGGGCCATTGCCACCACCTGGCCCGGTATCTCGGCAATGAGGCTACCACCCTGGTCACCGCGGACCGTTGGATTGCGCGTGGGCCGCGCCCCGGCACTACCGGCCTGCGTCTGCCTGATTTGCTCGTGGCTTTTGACGTTGACCCGCAGGCTTACCATGCCACCCGGGGTTATCTAATCACGGAGCAGGGCAAGCCGCCGGACTTTGTGCTGGAAATAGCCTCGCCAAGCACGGGCAAGGTGGACGTTGAGGAAAAGCCGGCTGATTATGCGGGGCTGGGCATCCTGGAGTACTGGCGCTTTGACGAGACGGGGGATTCTCACGGAGTGCGGCTGGCCGGCGACCGTTTGGTGAATGGCCGGTATGCGCCTATCCCTATTGAGGAACTGCTGGATGGGTCTTTGCAGGGTTACAGCCCCGTGCTGAACGTGTACCTGCGGTGGGAGCGCGTGCAGGGGGAGCAGGGTATGTTGGGCTGGTACGACCCGGAAACCGGGCAGCACATCCCGACGCTGCTCGATGAGCGGGAGGCCCGCCTCCGGGCCGAGGCTCGCGCTGAGCAGGAACAGGCCGGCCGTCTCCAGGCGGAGGCCCGGTCTGAGCAGGCGGAGGCTCGTTCTGAGCAGGAACAGGCCCGCGCTGAGCAGGAACGCGGCGCACGCTTGCAGGCTGAGGCGCGTAATCGGGAGTTGGAGGGGGAGTTGCGGCGGCTGCGCGGCGGTGGGTAGGCGTCCCGGCCGGGCTAGACTGCCCGCTTTTTCGGTCAGCCGCCAAAACCCGCTATACTACGCCGCAAGCACCGCATCCCGTCCCATACGGCGCAACGGGCCATCCATCCGTCCATCCACACCGCCGGGTTCCAGAGGTGAGGTTCAGCATGACCACCACCACCGCCAAAGCAGCGCCAACGTCCGCGCCACCGCCAACTCCGGTCCGTTTCCGGTTTCCGGAGCCGCCTCAACGTGAGCCTGATGAGATGACTAACTACATACAGCTGCACCAGACGGGTAGCAGCTACCACCTAATCCAGTACCTGGGCAACCCGGATACGACTTTGGTAACCGCCGATTTTTGGCTGGCCTACGGGCCGCGCCCCGGCACTACCGGACTGCGCCGGCCTGATTTGCTCATCGCTTTTGACGTGAATCCGGCCGCTTACAAGGCTACCGGGGGTTATCTAATCACGGAGCAGGGCAAGCCGCCGGATTTTGTGATGGAGGTTGCCTCGGTGAGTACGGCCAAGGTGGACGTGCTGCAAAAGCGGGTGGAGTATGCGGCGTTGGGCATTCCGGAGTACTGGCGTGTTGATGAAACGGGGGAGTTTCATGGCGACAAGCTGGCCGGCGACCGGCTGGTGGATGGGCAGTATGAGCCCATTCCGATTGAGGAATTGCCGGATGGCTCTTTGCAGGGGTACAGCCCCGTGCTGAACTTGTACCTGCGGTGGGAGCGTGTGCAGGGGGAGCAGGGTCTGCTGGGCTGGTACGACCCGGAAACCGGCCAGCACATCCCGACGTTGCTCGATGAGCGGGAGGCCCGCAACATCGAGCGCAACGCCCGCCTCCAGGCCGAAGCCCGCGCTGAGCAGGAACAGGCCGGCCGTCTCCAGGCGGAGGCCCGTGCTGAGCAGGAACAGGCCGCCCGCATCCAGGCCGAAGCCTACTCCGAACAGGCCGAGGCTCGCGCCGACAGTGCTGAGGCGCGTAATCTGGAGTTGGAGGCGGAGTTGCGGCGGGTGCGCGGGGAGTAGCTGGGCCTCCGCGGGCTGCCGGGGGGCGGGGTTGCGTTGGTTGCGGCTGGGTTTGTGGTAAAATCTGCCATCGTTATGCTTTGCGCTGGTTGCTGCCTTGTTGTGCTTGTTGGGCATGGAGGTTTTGCCGATGGCTGCCGGTTGGGGTGGGTGTATGCTGCGTAGTGCGAATGTTCGGAACGGGGGGGGTAGAATTCTGATGCCCCGCCGCCGCCGCAGCGTCAGATTTCGCTTTGCGCCGGTTGGGGCCGGCTTTGCGCTGGGCCTGCTGGTGGTGCTGGCGGCACTGGCCGGCTGGCTGCTGCCGGAGTCCCGGCCGACCGCCGCGCACACCAACAGCGTCACCGCTATCAGCATCGCCAGCACTCCCGCCTCGGGCAGCGCTTATCTCACCGGCGAGACCATTACGGTGCGGCTGACCTTTGCGGACGCCATCGTGCAAACCGGCGGCTATCTGAACATCAACATTGGCGGCTCCAACCGCCAGGCCCGCCCGCCCAGTACCACGCCAAACAGCACCAGCGTTGACTTCGCTTATACGGTCGTCGGCGGCGACACGGACACCGACGGCATCACCGTGGCCACCAACGCCCTCGTCGGCGCTTATTTTCACCAGCACTCCGGCAGTAATAGCCCCCTGATCAACCTTACCCTCCCCAACACGCTGGCTACCGCTCAGGCCGCGCACAAGGTTAACGTTATCGACTATGACGACGACGACGACAACCTGATTGACGTTACGACTCTGGCGCAGCTGGACGCCATCCGGTGGGACTTGGACGGTGACGGCGATCCTACGGCGTCGGGGACGGCGGCTTACATTGATGCGTTTCCCAACCGCGTAACTTCCGCTACCGGGCGGATGGGCTGCGCCGGCACCTGCGCCGGCTACGAGCTGCGGGCCGACCTGGACTTTGACACCAACACCGCCAACGACCGCGCCGACGACGCCTATTCCAACGGCGGTCTGGGGTGGCTGCCCATCGGGGACAATACCGCTCAATTTGCCGCTACTTTCGACGGCAACAACGACGACTACGCCATCTCCAATCTGTATATCAACCGTCCGGCGGGCAACCGGGTGGGGCTGTTCGGGCGCACTAACGGGGCCACGCTGCGGAACATCGGGCTGGCGGACGTGAACATCCGCGCGGAGGGGCGGGCCGGCGCGCTGGTGGGCCACGCCGGCGGCGCTATTGCCAACAGCTACTCTACCGGCGGCAGCGTCACCGTAACCGGCAACCGGGCCGGCGGTTTGGCCGGGCAGGTGAACCACCCCGGAACCATCACCGACAGCTATTCCAGCGTGAACGTTACGGCGCAGGGGGGCGAGGCCGGCGGGCTGACGGCCCTGCTGATTGGCCTCAACAACAGCTACGCCAGCATCAACTCCAGCTACGCCACCGGCACGGTTTCTGCCACTACCAACGCCGGCGGGCTGGTGGGCCGCGTCTCGCCGGGCCAGGTAACCGCCAGCTATGCCACCGGCGCCGTCAGCTCCGCCAGCGATGATGCCCGGGTGGGCGGGCTGGTGGGGGCGTTCCAGGGGGCGGCCGACGGCGGCGGGTTCCCGGTGACGACAACCAGCAACCTCACCGCCAGCTACGCTACCGGGGCCGTCAGCGTTACCGGCAACAACGCCAGCGCCGGCGGGCTGGTCGGCGAAAACCTGGCCATGCTGACTAACGACGGACACTCCGGCAACCGGGCCAACGCCAACATCCGGGCCAGCTACGCTACCGGCGCGGTCAACGGCGGCACCGGCGCCAGCAACCGGCTGGGCGGGCTGGTGGGCTACAACAACAGCGACCGCACGCCTTTTACCTCATCGGGCGGCGTTGAGGGCATCGGCGTGCACGGCATTACCACCGCCAGCATCACCGCCAGCTATGCCACCGGACGGGTAACCGGGGCCAGCGGCGCCGCAACCACAACCGGCGGCCTGGTGGGAGAGAACCGGGCCAACCATACGGTTACCGGCGGAGATAACCGGGGCGAAAGCAGAACCTCCATCACCGCCAGCTATTGGGACATTGCCGGCACCGGCATTGCCGACGACAGCGACGACGACGCCCCGGAGGGCAAGACGACCGTCGCGCTGCAAACGCCCACCGCCTACGGAACCAGCAGCTCTACCGACATCTACTTCGCCTGGAACGTGAACGTGGACGGCGTTGGCGGCAACGACGACCCCTGGGACTTTGGCACGGCCAGTCAATACCCCGTCCTGCAATTCGGCTATGATGCCGTGGGCATCGCCCGGCAGCGCAGCAGTACCGCCGAGGACTACGACGGCGATAACAACAACCTGATTGACGTTACGACGCCGGCCCAGCTGGACGCCATCCGCTACGACCTGGACGGCGATGGAGTATCGGTCACCGGCGCCGGCGCCGCGTCCTACCTGGCGGCGTTCCCCGGCCTGACCGCCGGGATGGGCTGCCCTGACGGATGCACGGGCTACGAGCTGCGGCGGAACCTGGACTTTGACACCGACGACAGCGGCGAGGTGGACAGCGACGACGACTATCCCAACTGGACGCCCATCGGCACATACGGCGCGCCCTATGCCGGCACATTCCAGGGCAACCACCACACCATCGCCAACCTGACTATCAACTCCGGCGCCAGCGTTGTCGGGCTGTTCGGCTCGGTCAGCGGCGCCATCTCCGGCATAGGACTGCCCGACGTCAACGTCACCGGCACCGGCAGTCCCGCCTTCTCCGGCACGCTGGCCGGCCATCTGGGATCGAGCGGAACGATAACTGCCAGCTGGGCCACCGGCAGCATTGAATCCACCAATGCTGACCTTAACAGTAAAAACATCGGCGGGCTGGTGGGTTTTGCCGAGGGCGACGTGCGGGCCAGCTATGCCGGGGTGACGGTAACCGCTCAGGCTGCTGCCGTGCAGGCCAGAGCCGGCGGCTTAATCGGATGGCTGAACTCCGGCACGATTACGGCCAGCTATGCTGCCGGAGCCGTGTCCGGCGGCAGTCCGAACTCCAACTCCGCCTCCGGCGGTCTGGCCGGCGTGGTTACCTCCAGCACCATAACGGCGTCTTACGCGACGGGATATGTTACGGCATCCACCACCACCACCAGAATCGGCGGGCTGGCCGGGCATCTGAGCGGCAGCACAGTCATCAACAGCTATTGGGACACCGACACCAGCGGCATTGCCGACAGCGACCCGTCCACCAGCCCCGGCGTGGGCAAAACCACCGCTGAGCTGCAATCGCCCACCGCCTACGGAACCACCGGCATTTACTCCGATTGGGACGTGGACGTGGGCGGCACGTCTGCTAACGACGACCCCTGGCACTTCGGCTACGCCGTCCAGTACCCGGTACTGCAATACGACGGGATGGACGTGCTGGCCCAGGGCCGGGATACCATCGTGCTGGTGCCCGCCGCGCTGTACCTGGAGGCGGGGGAAACGGCAACTTACACGGTGCGGCTGGGGGCCGAGCCGGCGACGGCGGTAACGGTGAGCATCGCCAGCAGCAACGCCGGCGTAACCATTGACGACGGCGACGGAACTTTCGCCGCCAGCGAAACGCTGAGTTTCTCAACCACCGGCTGGGATGACGCGCAAACGATAACCGTCCGGGCGGCCAGCGGTACTCCTCTGGCCGACTACGCCCTGGCCCACAGCGCAACCGGCGCCGGCAGCGGCTTTGCCGGCGTCAGCGCCAACCTCCCCGTAAGCATTACCATCGACTACGACCGCAACGACAACAACCTGATTGACATCACCACCCTGGCCCAGCTGGACGCCATCCGCTACGACCTGGACGGCAACGGCGTGGTGAGCGCCGGCAACGCCGCCGCCTACGCTACCGCCTACCCCAGCCATCCCGCCGGCATGGGCTGCCCGGCGGCCTGCACGGGCTACGAGCTGCGGCAAAATCTGGACTTTGACACCGACAACAGCGGCGGCGTGGACAGCAGCGACACCTACCCCAACTGGACGCCCATCGGAGACGTTAACAATCCGTTTGCCGCCGACTTTGCCGGCAACAACTACACCATCGCCAACTTGACTATCAACTCCGGCGCCGCCGTGGTCGGGCTGTTCGGCAACGCCACCCGCAACATCTCCGGCATCGGGCTGCCCAACGCCAGCGTGTCCGGGACGGCGGACAATCTGCTGATGGGCGCGCTGGTGGGCTATCTGCCCGGAACGGTAACTTCCAGCTGGGCGACGGGCCGCGTGACTGCCACGGATGCCGGCACCCTTGATAAATCCCTCGGCGGGCTGGTGGGCTATGGCGCCGGCACGGTGCGGGCCAGCTATGCCGACGTTACGGTTACCGCATCCGGCAGTGCGACAGGGGTTAGCGCCGGCGGCCTGGTTGGAACCCAGGATAACGGCCAGATTCTCGCCAGCTATGCCACCGGCAACGTCGCCGGCGGCGCCGGCAGCCTGTCTTATGCCGGCGGCCTGGCCGGCCGGCTGCGCGGGACTCACACGCCCACCATCACGGCGTCTTATGCGACGGGTACGGTTACGTCGAACGCGGACAACATCGGCGGGCTGGCCAACCTCGCCAGCGCCGCCAGCATCACCGACAGCTATTGGGACACGATTACCAGCGGCATCGCCGACGCTGACCCGGCCAACAGCCCCGGCGCCGGCCGCCAGACTTTCCAACTCCGCACGCCCACCGGCTACACGCCCACCACTACGCCCAACACCTATCACGACTGGAACGTGAACGTTGACGGCGATACCGGCACCGGAGACGCCGCCGGCAACGACGACCCCTGGAACTTTGGCAGCAATATCCAGTACCCGGTTCTGCAATACGGCATGATGGACACGGCGCGGCAGTTCAGCGCCCAGCCGGACATCGTCACCGACGATACCCTGCACACGCTGACGGTGGCGCCGGCGCTGCTGGCGGGGTTTGACCCGGCTACTTCTACGCTGGCCTACACTGCCACGCTGCCGCCGTCTAACCCCTTATCGGTTACCGTGGCCTACACCAACAACGCCAGCTCTACGGTGGCCATCAGCGCGCTGGCCGGCGGCGTGGCCGCGGCGGCCGACGCCGACCTCAACACCGACGGCTGGCAGGTCAGCCTCGCCGGCCCGGAAACGGTCATCACCATCGCCGTTGCCGCCCCGGACGGCTCCGGCCGCAGCTACGTCGTCACTATCGCCGTGCCCCTGCTCGACTACGATGACGACGACGACAATCTGATTGACGTCACTACGCTGGACCAGCTGAACGCCATTCGCTACGACCTGGACGGCAACGGCGTAGCGGACAGCATGGCCAACGCCAACGCCTACGCCGCCGCTTTCCCCTACTCGGCCAGCAGTACGCTGTGCGCCGCCTGCGCCGGCTACGAGCTGCGGGCCAACCTGGACTTCAATACCGATGGCAGCAGCGACAACAGCGCCGACGGGCCCTATGCCAACTGGACGCCCATCGGAACCTACTCGGCGCCGTTCACCAGTACGTTGCGGGGCAACGGGCACACCATCGCCAACCTGACTATTGACGCCGGAACCGGCGTGTCCCGCGTGGGGCTGTTCGGGGTGCTCAACGGCGCCCTCTCCGGCATCGGACTGCCCGACGCCAGCGTTAGCGGGGCCGCGACTAATCCCGAAATCGGCGCGCTGGTGGGCCGGCTGAACGCCGGCGGCACGGTAACGTCCAGCTGGGCTGCGGGCCGTGTGGCAGCCACTCACGCCGGCATCTTTGACAAATACGTGGGCGGGCTGGTGGGCTGGGGCGCCGGCACGGTGCGGGCCAGCTATGCCACCGCATCGGTAACGGCCACCTCTACGGCCATGCGGGTGAAAGCCGGCGGCCTGGTGGGGCAGCTGCAAAGCGGCACGATAACGGCCAGCTATGCCACCGGCGCAATAGCCGGCGGCGCGGGCGCCAACTCCTTCGCCGGCGGGCTGGTGGGCGCGCTCGGCGGCACGACGCCCAGCATCAGGGCCTCCTACGCAACCGGCGCGGTCAGCTCCGGCGCCAACGCTAACATTGGCGGCCTGGCCGGCAGTACGGCCAGCAGCGCCGTCATCACCGCCAGCTATTGGGACACCGACACCAGCGGCATCACCGGAACCGGCGCCGGCCTGGGCCAAACCACCGCCGCCCTGCGCACCCCCACCGCCTACGGAACCGCCCCCAGCATCTACGCCGGCTGGAACGTGAACGTGGACGGCGTTGGCGGCATCGACGACCCCTGGAACTTTGGCACCGCCGCCCAATACCCCATCCTGCAATACCAGCGGGATGCGGTGGGCATTGACCGGCAGCGCAACCCCGGCGCGGCCCCCATGGACTACGCCAACGGCAACAACCTGATTGACGTTACCACCCTGGCCCAGCTGGACGCCATCCGCTACGACCTGGACGGCAACGGCATCGTGGCCAAGGGCAGCGTCAGCGCCCGCTACGCGGCGGCCTTCCCCCGCCTGTCCGCCGGCATGGGCTGCCCGGATACCTGCGCCGGCTACGAACTAACGGCCAACCTGGACTTTGACACCAACGACGACGGCACCGTGGACAGCAGCGACGACTATCCCAACTGGTCGCCCATCGGCGGATACAGCAATCCCTATGCCGGCACATTGCAGGGCAACCACCACACCATCGCCAACCTGACTATCAACTCCAACGCCGCCGTTATCGCAATGTTCGGCTCGATCACGGGCGCTGTCTCCGGCATAGGACTGCCCGACGTCAACATCACCGCGACCCGCAGCCCGCTCGTCGCCGGCACGCTGGCCGCCGACCTGTCGGCCGGCGGAACGATAACTGCCAGCTGGGCCACCGGCAGCCTGACGGCCACTAATACCGACGGCAACCCTAAAAGCCTCGGCGGGCTGGTGTCATCTATGGCGGGCAGCCTGCGGGCCAGCTATGCCAACGTAGCGGTAACCGGCCCGGCGGTGGCCTCGCAGATGAGAATGGGCGGGCTGGTCGGGGTCCTGGAGAACAACGGCACGATAACGGCCAGCTATGCCACCGGCCCATTATCCGGCGGCACGGCCGGCAACGCCGGTTACGTCGGCGGACTGGTCGGCGTGGCGGGCGGCAACGCCCAAACCACCATCACGGCGTCTTATGCAACGGGTAGGGTTACGTCGAACGCGACCAACGTCGGCGGGCTGGCCGGGGGATTGAACGGCGCCGCCACGACAACCAACAGCTATTGGGACACCGAAACCAGCGGGATTGCCGACGACAACCCGTCCACCAGCCCCGGGGAGGGCAAGACTACGGCCCAGCTGCAAACGCCGGCCGCCTACGCTACCGGCACCAGCACCGAAACCTACTACGGCTGGAACGTGGACGTTGACGCCGACGCCAGCACCGGAGACACCGCCGGCAACGACAACCCCTGGGACTTCGGCTACACCACCCAATACCCCGCCCTGCGCTACGGCGGCATGGACTTGCTGGCGCAGGAGCGGCGCACTATTGACGTCGCCCCGGAGCTGCTGAACGTCCGGCCGGGGGCCAGCGCCGACTACACCGTCCGGCTGGGCGGCCCGCCCAAAGCGCCGGTAACGGTAACCATCGCCAGCGACCACGCGGACGTAACCCTTGACCGGGCAACGCTGAACTTTGACGAAAGCAACTACGCTGAGGCGCAAACCGTAACGGTCAGCGTGGCCGACGCTGCCACCCTGGGCGAAACCGCCGCGCTGTCCCACACCGCCGCCGGCGACGACAGCGGCTTTGCCAGCGCCGCCACCACCACGCTAACGGTAGCAATCATCATCGACTACGACGACGATGACGACAACCTGATTGACATTACCACCCTGGCCCAGCTGAGCGCCGTGCGCCATGACCTGAACGGCAGCGGCAGCACGACCCACGCCGACTACATCGCCGCGTTCCCCGGCCGGCTCACCGGCATGGGCTGTCCCGACGGCTGCACGGGCTACGAACTGCGGGCCGACCTGGACTTTGACACCGACGACAGCGGCAGCGTGGACAGCAGCGACGACTACCCCAACTGGTCGCCCATCGGAAATTACCGGGCAACTTTCCAGGGCAACCACCACATCATCGCCAACCTAAAGATTAACAGCTCCAGCCATGGCAGAATGGGGCTGTTCAGCGATCTCAGCGGCCACGTCTCCGGCGTGGGCCTGCCCAACGTCAACGTGGTCAGTACGAACGGCGGTCGGGTAGAGATTGGCGGGCTGGTCGGCCGGCTGCACGGCGGCGCAACGATAACCTCCAGCTGGACCACCGGCCGGGTGGCGGTCAACAGCGGCAGCCAACGCAACTACGTCGGCGGACTGGTGGGGCTGTCCTACAGCACCGTGCAGGCCAGCTATTCCAGGGCGAGCGTTAGCTCTACCAACGGCTTTTTCACTTACGCCGGCGGGCTGGTGGGTTACAATAACTACGGCACGGTGCGAGCCAGCTACGCTACCGGCCGGGTACACGGCGGCGGTTACGCCGGCGGCGTGGTGGGCCTGACAATCGGGGGCGCCATCCGGTCATCTTACGCCGCCGGGGTGATTAGCGGGGGCAGCGGGGGCCGGGGCGGGCTGCTCGGCGGCCATTTCTCCGGGCCCACGGTGGCCAACAGCTATTACAACTGGCAAGTCACCCCCGGCGGCCTCGGCACGTCCCGCAACACCAACCAGCTGCGTTCGCCAACCACCTACGGCGCCACCACCACCGACACCTACTTTAACTGGAACCAGAACCTGGACGGCAACACCGCAACCGGCGACGCCGACGGCAACGACGACCCGTGGCACTTCGGCTACGACGTGCAGTACCCGGTGCTGCAATACGACGGTATGGACATCCTGCGGCAGGACCGGGATACCATCCTGTTCACCCCCGCCGCATTTGACTTGGACGAGGGCGACAGCGACAGCACCACCTACGCCTACACCGCCCGGCTGGGCGGCCAGCCCAAAGCGGGGAGCACCGTAACCGTAACCATCACCGTCCCCGCCGACGCCGACGTAACCTTTGACGGCCCCGACGCCGGCAGCGTGTTCAGCAAGCGCGAAACGCTGGGCACTTTCAACGAGAGCAACTGGATGACGCCCCTGACGGTAAGATTCCGGACGTCCCACGACACCGACCTGGCCAACGACCTACCCGTCCTGCTGCACACCGCCGTCGGCGCCGGCAGCGGCTTTGAGGACGCCCGCGACGGGCTGACCATCAAGATTAACGACGACGACCGGGGCAGCATCATCCTGACCCAGGACGGCATCGCCATCACCGCCGCGCTGTCGATAACCGAGGAGGCGGCCAGCAGCACCACCTACGAAATCGGGCTGAGCGACCCGCCGGTCAAGAACATCAGAATCACCGTAACCAGCGACGACGCGGACGCCGTAGCCATCCACGACGGCAGCGGGGCAGACCTCCCCGCCAACTACGGCAGCAGCCGCACGCTGCGGTTCCCGGCCGGCACCACCACGCCGCAAACGGTAACCCTCCGCGCGCTCACCGACGCCAACTCCGTCGCCGAAATGGTCACCCTGAGCCACGCCGTCGTCGCCGGCGCCGGCAGCGGCTACGAGGGCGTCAGCAAAGACCAGACGGTGATGGTAACCGAGGATGACGCGTCCAGCATCCTGCTGGTGCAGGACACCGCCAGCAGCACGCTGAGCGAACTGCCCATCGGCGAGGCCGGCAACGCCGCCTACCGGGTGCGCCTGAACACCCAGCCCACGGCGGACGTAACCGTCAGCATAACCCCGGCCGCCGGCTCCGGCCTGCAAGTGGACGTAGGCAGCGGCTACGCCAACACCGGCACGCTAACCTTTACGCCCGGCAATTGGGCCGCCGTGCAAAGGGTAAGGGTGCAGGCCCCCGCCGACGACAACCTGGCCACCGAAACGCCCACCATTCTCCACCGCGCCGCCAACGCCGGCAGCACGGACAGCACCTACCGGGGCGTCCGCAAATCCCTGCCCGTAACCGTAACCGACGACGACTCGCCAACCATCATCGCAGCCACCAGCACCCTGACGGTTCTGGAGGGCGGCACGGCAACCTACACCGTCCGGCTCAGCCACCGGCCGTCCCACGGCGTAACCGTAACCATCGCCAGCGGCCCAACCGACGGCATAGAAATCGCAACCGGCGGCACGTTCAGCAACCTCGCAACGCTGCGCTTTACTACTACGAACTGGCATATCCCGCAACCTGTAACGGTGCAGGGCCGCACCGACAACGACCTGGCCGACAGCACGGGCAACACGCTAACGCACACCGCCGCCGATACCACGCCCGGCCGCGACAGCCTGTTCAGCCCTGCCCCCGCCGTCACGCTGGCCTTTGCCGCTACGGACACCACCGCACCCCGCATCGTGGTAACCCTGCCCGGCGGCGCCTCCCAGCTGGCGGTAACCGAGGATGCCGGCCCTGCCACCTACAAAGTAGCGCCGAGCAACCCGCCGCTGGCCCCGCTCACGGTAAGGGTAACCAGCAGCGACCCGGCCGCCGCCGACGTGTCCTCCGGCGATGGCGGAACATTCGCCACCAGCACCCTGCTAACTTTCGCCGCCGGCACCACCACCGCGCAAATCGTAAGCGTGCGCGCGCGCAACGACGTCGACCCCAGGCACGAAACCGTCACCCTGACCCACGCCGCCGGCGGCAACGCCAACGGCTACGCCGGCGTCAGCGACGCACTGCTCACCGTAAGGGTTGAGGACGACGACCTACCGGGCATCAAGCTGATTGCCGACACCACGCCGCTGCCGGTAACCGAGGAAACCGGCACCGCCAGCTACACCGTAGAGCTGCCCACCCTGCCCGCCAACAACGCCAGCGTAACCATAACCATAACCCCCCGCAACGGCCTGACCGTCGCCGGCCCCGACGACGCTACCGATTTCACCGACACCGAAACGCTAACGTTCACCAGCGCGGATTGGGATTCGCCGCAAACGGTAATGGTAAAAGCGGCGCCGGACCAGGACCTGGCCGACAACGACGCCCGGATTGACCACCGCGCCGCCAGCGCCGACGGAGACTACCAGGGCAAGTCCAAATCCCTGCCGGTAAGGATAGACGACAACGACGTCGGCAGACTCGAACTATCCGAAACCACCCGCACCGTAACCGAGGGCGAAACCACCGGCCAAACCTACACCATCGCGCTGAGCCACCAGCCCAATGCGGCGGTAACCGTAACCATCGGCAGCGCCGACGGCAAGGCCACCACAACCCCGGCATCCCTCACTTTCAACGCCCGCACCTGGAACACACCGCAAACGGTAACCGTCACAGCGGTAGCCGACGCCAACATTGTCAACGACAGCGACACGCTAACGCACACCGCCAGCGCCACCGGCGGCTACCAGGCCACCGAGGCCACCTCCGACGTAACCGTAACCGTCCAGGACACCACCGCGCCGGCCATCAACTTTACCGGGCCGGGCACCACCATTGCCACCACCACGCTGGACATAGTAGAGGGCAGCGACGCCCGCTACGACGTAACCCTGGCGGAGCTGCCAGCCACGACGACCACCATCGCCATCACCGTAGCCAGCGGCAACCCGGCCGTCACCGTTACCCCGGAGTTGCTGGAGTTCACGACCACCGATTACAGCGCTCCCCAGACGGTAACCGTCGTGCACACGGCGGACGCCGACGCGCAGCACGAAGCGACGTCGCTGCTGCACACGCCCAGCCTGCGGGGAATCGCCGGCGCGGCCACCGGGCTGACGCTGCTGCTGCGGGAGCCGGACGCCGGCGGGGCCACCAGCAGCCCCGTGCTAATCACGCCGCCGCTGCCCGGCGTCACCGACACCTACCGCCTCGGCGCCACCAGCACCCTAACGGTAATCGGCGCCGGCGACGTCCCCCGGGCAATAACCGTGCGCATACCACCCGGCGCGAGCGGCGACTTGACGATAACGTTCAGCAAGCCAACGGGCCTGTCGCTCAGCCACGCCACCTACACGCTGGACGGGGCAACACTGGTGGACATCAGCGTAACGCCGGCGCCGCCGCCGGGCGGCCTGCAAATCTGCCTGCCCCTGCCCCAGGGCGGCCGCGGCACGCCCCAACTGCTGCACCACCAATCGGGCCGCTGGCAAACCGTACCCAGCACAGAACAAAACGGCAAAGTCTGCGGCACCGCAACCAACTTCTCCCCCTTCATAGCCGGCCGCCTAACCATAACCACCACCACCGGCCCCCAGCCGCCGCCCGATGAGGAGGATGACGACAACGGCAACGGCACTCCTACCGGCGGTTCCGGTGGTGGCTCCGGCGGCAGTGGCGGCGGCGGTACTACGCCGGCCCCGAGGCCAACGCCAACGCCGGCCCCCAAACCCACACCGGCCCCGACGCCAACACCAACGCTAGTTCCGCCAACGCCGGCGCCAACACCTATGCCCACACCACCGCCGGCAGTGACACCCACACCGGCTCCGCCGCCAACCGCGATGCCGCCAACGCACCCGCCCCCGGTAGCGGCCGCCATCCAGCAGCCGGCAATACTCGGAGATATAACCTTCAGCATCAACAACCCGCCGCCCGGCAGCGCGCTGATGGTACAAATCCCCGTAACCAACCCCGGCGCCGTAACCGCCGAGTACCAACTAACGCTGGAAATCGCCGGCGAAGTCGTACAGCGTCAGACGGTTACGGTCGCGCCCGGCGAAACGCAGGACTTGCAGCTGCCCATCGTAGCGCCAGGTGTACGCTCCGAGGTAACGCTAAGGGTGGACGGGCAATCCCAAATCGCAATACTGACGCCGGCAATGGCTGCGCCTACGCCCGCTGCCGGGGGCGAAACCGTTGCCGTAACGCCGGCCGCTGAACCAGCCGGCGGCGGCGCGCCCTGGCTGCTGATCGGCATAATCGCCGTAGTAGCGCTGGCCATCATCGGCGGCGCCATCGCCCTGCTGGTGCGGCGGCGCGCCTGATTGCCGGCCGCTTTGCATCCCATTTCACAATTGGCTCCAAATGGGCTATAATCTAGTCAGCCCTTTTGGGTTGGGAGGGATCGCATAGTGGTCTAGTGCGGGCGCCTGCTAAGCGCTTATCCTGGGAAACTGGGATCGTGGGTTCGAATCCCACTCCCTCCGCCATTTATCCTTTGATTTGATTGGATTAGATTAGATTGGATTCCGCAGCGCCTACGCCTATCCTGTTACCGGAACTAGTTGGATGCAAACCTATCACATCTGGACCATCGGCTGCCAGATGAATACCGCCGACTCCGAGCGCCTGGGGTCGGCGTTGGAGCAACTGGGGCTGGCCCCTGTTGACCGCCCCGCTGACGCCGACGTCGTTGTCCTCAACTCCTGCGTCGTCCGGCAGTCCGCCGAGGACAAGGTCACCGGCACCCTCAATCTGACCCAGCCGCTCCGCAAAAAGCGCCCCGATTCCGTGCTGGCCCTCACCGGCTGCATGGTCGGCCCCCGCACCGACGACCTGCGCCGCCGTTTCCCTCACGTGGACGTCTTTATGCGCCCGCAGGAATTCGACCCCCTGCTGGATTTGGTGGGCGAGCGATTGGGGCTGGACTGGCAGGGTTGCGTTGGTACGCTGGCCCCGCAGCAGCCCGACGTGGCAACCTACGTGCCCATCATCCACGGCTGCGACCTGATGTGCACTTTCTGCATCATCCCCTACCGCCGGGGCCGCCAGGCCAGCCGCTCCGTCGCCGACATCGCCCACGAGGTTGAGCTGCTGGCCGCGCGCGGCGTGCGCGAGGTTACCGTCCTGGGCCAGACCGTTGACGCCTACGGACACGACCGGGACGACGGCCACGACCTGGCCGACCTGCTTGCCCGGCTCAACGACGTTGACCGCCTGGAACGCATCCGGTTCCTCACCTCGCACCCCTCCTATATGAGCAGCCGCATCATCAAGTCGGTTGCCGACTTGCCCAAGGTTTGCGAACACATCAACCTGCCCGTGCAGGCCGGCGACGATGACGTCCTGCGCCGGATGCGCCGCCCTTACACCACCGCCGAATACCGCACCATCATCAACGAGATTCGCGCTACCGTCCCCGACGTTACCGTCAGCACCGACGTCATCGTCGGTTTCCCCGGCGAGACCGAGGCGCAGTTTCAGAATACGCTGCAACTCGTGGACGACCTGCGCTTTGACAAGGTGCACGGCGCCGCCTACTCAACCCGTCCCGGCACCATCGCCGACCGCACGATGGCCGACGACGTGGCGCCCGACGACAAACGCCGCCGCCTCAAGGAATTGGAAATCCGGCAAGAGAGCATCCTTACCGAAATCAACGCTCACTACATGGGCCGGACGGTGGAAGTGCTGGCCGAGAACCGCAAGCGGGGCCGCTGGACGGGCCGCACCCGGGGCAACAAACTGGTCTATTTTGACGCGCCCGACGACGGCAATGGCGACGCCGCCGCCAATCTGTCCGGCCAACTGGCCGCCGTAACAATCGACCGCACCGGCCCCTGGTCGCTGGGCGGGTCGCTGCAATAGCGCAATCCGCGCGCCGCGCGCTCACTCACCCGCAGTCCCACTAGTATCGTGGCAAAGCGGCCGACGCGTGTCCGGCGCCGGGCATTTGTGAAATTTGGAACACAGCACTATCAACGTCAACCGACGATAAGGAGGCCGCATAAATGGTTACCCGAACGCGGCAACCCACCATCCCGCTAACCGAAATTGAACACGCCGCTTTCTGCCGCCCGGAGGACGAACTGCCCGCCCGGTCGCTGGCCGAGGAGCTGGCCATCAACGTCCGCTGGCAAAAGATTCCCGGCGAATATCTGGCCTGCTCGCCGGCCGAACTGGACGCACGGATTGCCGCTGCACGCCGCACGCTGGGCCAGTCGGTTACCATCCTGGGCCATCACTATCAGCGCGAGGAAATCATCAAGTACGCCGACATTCAGGGCGATTCTTTCCTGCTCAGCCAGGAGGCGGCGTCCCGTCCGGAGGCCGATTACATCGTGTTCTGCGGCGTGCATTTCATGGCCGAAACCGCCTGCATCCTCGCTGGCGCGCACCAGCAGGTCATCCTGCCCAACATCACCGCCGGCTGCTCAATGGCCGACATGGCGCCCATTCAGGACGTTGAGGATGCGTGGGACGACCTGGCCGACGTGCTGGGCGACGACGGCGGCATCCTGCCGGTTACGTATATGAACTCGGTGGCGGCCATCAAAGCGCTGTGCGGGCGCAACGGCGGCGCGGTTTGCACCTCGTCCAACGCCACCGCCGTGCTGGAATGGGCTTTCGGCCAGGCCGACCGCGTCCTGTTCCTGCCCGACCAGCACCTGGGCCGCAACACCGCCCTGAACCTGGGCATCGGCCTGGACGAGATGGTGGTCTGGAACCCGTTCAAGGCGCTGGGCGGCAACACGCCGGAGCAGCTGCGCGCCGCCCGGATGGTGCTGTGGCAGGGGCATTGCTCGGTGCATACCCGCTTCACCGTCAAGCAAATTGAAGCCGCCCGCGCGCGCTACCCCGACGTTACCGTGCTGGTGCACCCCGAATGTCCCCGCGAAACGGTACAGGCCGCCGACCTCAACGGCTCCACCGAGTTCATCCGCAAAGCCATCAACGAGGCCCCCGCCGGCTCAGTATGGGCCGTCGGAACCGAAATCAGCCTGGTCAACCGCCTGGCAATGCAAAACCCCGACAAAACCGTATTCTGCCTCGACCCGGTAAGCTGCCCCTGCTCCACAATGTACCGCATCCACCCCGCCTACCTACTCTGGACACTGGAAAGCCTCGCCGCCGGCGAAGTAGTGAACCGCATAACCGTGCCGGAACAAATGCAGCGGGATTCCGTGGTAGCACTGGAACGGATGCTGGCATTGCGGTAGGCGCCGTGATAATACCCTGATGGACTTGGCAAGGAGAACGCAGCAATGACAACCGCAAGCGCTACTGACAAGGTTAGCTACGAACAATTCCGCGAGGAATGGCTGGCCGAAATAAACGACGACAACCTGTCGCCGTTGGACAAAGGCCGGCGGTTCGGCAGCAAGCTGATTACGCAGTGGCTAGGCGTCACCACCGACGATGACGACTTCATCATCTGCGACGGCTCCGGGGATGGCGGGATTGACATTGCCTATCTGAAACGCGCCGATACTGATACCGGAGTCAGGGATGACAATTCAGAAGAAGGCGATACCTGGTATCTGATTCAAAGCAAATACGGAACTTCATTCTCTGGCATTGATACTATTTTGGAAGAGGGCAGCAAAGTCATTGCGACACTGCAAGGTGAAAATCAGCATCTGTCGCAGGATACCCAGCAGTTGTTGCAAAAACTGGATTTGTTCAGGCAGCAGATGTCGGATGCCGACCGCATTGTAATGGTTTTCGCAACCACAGACCCTATTGCCCAGCAAGACCGGCAAGCGCTCGACAACATACGAATCATCGGTAGAGAGCGAATTATTCGGAATTTCGACGTTGATGAAGTGTCCCTTCAGACCATCTGGGAAGCACTTCCAGACGTTGAGCAGAAGCGGTTGTCCGTTCCACTCAAAGGTCAATTTGTCGAACAGTCGTCCGGCTTGCTGGTAGGTACGGTTTCCTTGCCAGACTTGCTTGACTTTATGAAGTCTTACCAGATGCAGACCGGCGATTTGAACCAGCTATATGAGAAGAACGTCCGCCAATTTTTGGGCGGAAGGCGAAAAATCAATAGAGGCATCGCTAAGACATTGACGGAAAACCCGGAGAAATTCGGTCTGTACAATAATGGAATTACGATTGTTGTATCAGGGTATTCGAAGCCGCCGAACGATAGCGTAGTCGCTATGGACGACCCTTACGTTGTGAACGGTTGCCAGACGACCAAGACTATCTGGCAAGTCTTGGATCCCATATTCAACGCCGGCGGTACTGGACAAGACAATGCCCACAATGCTTGGAAAGAACGAGTTGGGCGTGGTGGCGTCGTCGCCAAAATTGTACGCAGCGATGAAGCGGAGATTACAAACATCACCCGGTTCACGAACTCTCAGAACTCCGTTAGAGAACGAGATTTCATAGCCCTCAACAGCGGTTTCCAAAATTGGAAAACTGCAATGGAGGATGACTACCAGATATTCTTGGAGATTCAACGCGGCGGTACGGAAGCCCGTAAAGCGTGGGAAAAGCAACACCCGGACCAGCCTAAATTCAATGACTACGTCAACGCTTTCGATTTGATTAAAGTCTATGGCGCTGGATGGATGGAATCCCCTGGTTTGGCTTTTGGTAAAAACGATCCATTTCTGCCAGGTAACTCTGTCTATGAGCGTATCGTGTCCCGCCAAAATGACGTAGTCATTTTTGGGGCACAGGACTTGTATGCAGCGTACAAGGTCAAGTGCATTGCCGATGGAATCGGCTTTGGCCGCAACGCAGACCGCCTAAGCCGGCGCCAATCCCGATTCTTGTTCTACTACATCATTATGAGGATGCTGGCCAACGTCATTTTGTTGACCCCCGAACTTCATTGCCCAACTGTTACCGCGAGTGTCCTGACCGACGCTGTGCATAAACTTACCGTCCCCGAGGCGAAAGCTCAACTCGATATGCTCCGTATTGGAGCCGTTACACTGATTGATCAGTACCTGACTATCGGCACTGAGAACTCTGCTCACAGCGAGCATGCAGTAATGGAAACACACAATGGAGACCTGAACGCCTTTTTGAAATCTGAGAATCTTGGTAAAGATTCTCACTCTCCTAACTTGGCGCAGTTGCTCGCCATACAAAATGCGGCTTTCAATATATCGGGCGGGCGAGAACAGGTCGGCAACGCTCTCATGCAAACCCAATAGCTATTCTGCCGCTGCAACGGACAGGTCAAAAGTCCGCATTGCCTATCCTTGCTGAGCCGGCGGTTAGTACAAGTGGAAAATCCGTCCCCGCACGTCAAAGGTGAAACCGGGCAGTACGGATTCCCCGCTGATGGTTTCCGGGTCGTCCAGAACTTCTACCTCCATGCCGGGGCGGTAGATGTGCACCTGTTGGGAGTAGGGGTCAATCAGCCAGCCTAGTTGGGCGCCGTTGGCGATGTACTCGGCCATTTTGAGCCGCAGCGTCCGCAGGCCGTCGTTGCGAGCGCGCACCTCTAATACGAACGCCGGGCAAAAGAGCAGGATGTGGTTGCCGGGTGGTTTGTGTTCGGCTAATTGCGCCGCGGAAGCCCAACTGCCATCGGCCACGTAGCGCGCACCGTTAGGCAGACGGATGCCCAGCCTTGCGCCATACGATTCGCCGCCGTAGCTTTCAGACCATTTCCTGAGGTCCATGGCGAAATCCCCCTCGGCTTTCGCACCATCCCAACCCGGATACGGCGATACCAGCAGCGCGCCCTCGGAGTTCAATTCCAGTTTGCCCATCACGTCGCGGTTGGCGCGATTGAAGTCCACCCACCAGTCATCCAGCTCATAATCGGTGAGGCCGGCCAGCAGTTTCAGAACCGGGCGAAAGTCAATATGCACCGGCGCCGGATCGTGCTCTCCGGCAACCCAACCCGCCGTGAGCAGCGATTGGGGTTCGGGCAGATCGGTTTCGTCAATCTCGGTTTCGTCAATCTCGGTTTCGTCAATCTCGGTTTGGTCAGTCACAGTTGCACTTCCTTACGTTATGCGGCGTCGTCCAGGCAGTCGCGCAGGGGGCGGTTCAGGCAGGTGAATATGGGGGTGTCTTGCAGCGTGTAGGGGCGGGCTTTGGATTCGCGCAGCTCCATCACCAGGTCCAGAAACGTCCCCGGCTCGTCGGTCTCAAAGCCCAGCACGAACTCCGGGTCGTCCAGGCCGAATGAGTAGGCGGTGGAGATTTTCACCTGGGGATACTTGTGCCCGATGACGAAGTGCTCGTTCATCAGCTCCTGCCGCACCTCTTTGGACAGCTGGTACCAGTCGTGGGTTTTCCAGAACGGGTACATAAACAGATAGCGGCGGCCCACGATGCGCATTGACGCCGCGTCGCCGGTTCCGTCCTGGCCTTCGTGCCGGTGGTCGTCGATGTAAGGCGAGCGGCGCGTCATCGCCAGATAGGAATGGGGCGTTTCCAGGTAGCCGCCCAGCCGGGTGCGGTTCAGCTGCGCCGCCAGCTCGTTGATGGTCTCCAGCTCCGGCGACACGCCCCACAGCATAAAGTCGGCGTCGCCCCGCGTTCCCACCAGGCTGTACGTATTCAGCGCCACCCGGTCGGCGTGTTCGGCGGCAACGGCGGCAAACTCATCCTTGCCGGCGGCGCGCTCCGCCCCGCTCAAACGCCGCCATTCGGGTTGCACCCGGTAAAACGTGTACTTCACAAAATCACGTCGGGGGTCAGCCATCGCACACCTCTTGCTACGCTCAAAATTACTGCTCCGCAAACCGGAGTTCCAGCCGCTATCATAGCACGGGCCGTCCGTCGGGGCTTTCAATTATCTACGAACGGCAAATGCGCTACAATCCCATTGCCGGCGCGGCCCGTCGCAGTCGTCCGGCGATGCAATCTTTGATTCAGCGCGTTTCAGGAGGGACAGTTATGGTTACTATCGGAGAGGGCCAATTCACTTACGCGGTGCAGGAGGGTTGGGGGCGGCTGCCCGACGGGTTTGCCTTTAAGGAGGTGGCCGCCGTGGGCTGCGATGCTCAGGATAACGTGTACGCGTTCAACCGGGGTGAGCATCCCATGCTGGTGTTTGACAAAGATGGCAACTTCATCAAGTCGTGGGGCGAGGGCGTGTTTCCCCGCGCCCACGGCATCACCATGTCGCCCGATGCGACAATGTTCTGCACCGACGACGGCGACCACACGGTGCGCAAGTGCACGCTGGACGGCGAGGTTCTGCTGACGCTGGGCATCAGCGGCCATCCGGCGCCGTTTATGTCCGGCGACCCGTTCAACCGCTGCACCCACGTGGCCATCGACCCGCGCAACGGCGACTTTTTCGTGTCCGACGGCTACGGCAACGCCCGCATCCACAAGTACAGCCCCGACGGGCGGCTGCTGTTCTCGTGGGGCGAGTCGGGCAACGGCCCCGGCCAGTTCAACATCGCCCACAACATCGGCGCCGACCGCAACGGCCTGCTCTATCTGGCCGACCGGGAGAACCACCGCGTGCAGGTCTTTGACTCCGACGGCAAGTTCCTCACGCAGTGGACGGACATGGCCCGCCCCTGCGGATTGTACGTTGACCAGGACGCCGGCCTGGTGTACCTGGGCGAGCTGGGCGCCGCCATCGGCCCCAACTCCCAGGCCAGCGGCCTCGGCCCGCGGGTCAGCGTGTACGACACCGACGGCCGGTTGCAGGCCAGAGTTGGCGATGGCCCGGAGGGCGAATCCCCCGGCCAGTTCATCGCCCCCCACGGCGTCTGCCTCGACTCCGCCGGCAACATCTACGTAGCCGAAGTATCCTGGACACACACCGGCCAACACCTGCAACCGCCCCGCGAAGTCCGCTCCCTGCAAAAACTGGTCAAAACCGGCTAACAGTTCAACCGGCAAGACTGCGCCGGATTATTACTGACAGTCAGAGTATCCGGCGCAGTCACGTCAAAACAAGACAAGACAAAGCATAAAGTGAGCAGATACTATGGAAATCCGCATCGGCAGTTTGACTCGCGACGCTAATCAGGCCCAGGGCGCAGCATTGGTCATCGACGTATTCCGGGCGTTCACGACGGCGGCCATCGCTTTTGACCGGGGCGCCGCGCGCATCACGCTGGTCGCCGAGGTTGACGAGGCCCTGGACATCCGCCGCCGCAATCCCGCCATCGCCGACATCCTGATGGGCGAAGTGGACGGCCGGCGTCCCGACGGCTTTGACTACGGCAACTCGCCCTACGAGGCGTCAACGGTGGATTTCGCCGGCAAAAGCATAGTGCAATCCACCAGAGCCGGCACCGTAGGCACCGCGGCCGCCGGCGCCGCCGGCTGCCACCCCATCTACGTAACCTCATTCGCAGTAGCCGGCGCCACCGTCCGCGCCCTGCAATCCGAAACCCCCCAGCCCGAACAAGTAACCATCCTCGCCATGGGCGACCAGGGCAACACCCGCTCCGACGAAGACGAACACTGCGCCCTCTACCTACGCAACCGCCTCGAGGGCCGCAACCCCGACCCAGACGCCCTCCGCAAGCTAATAATGGCCGGCGGCGCCACCCAAAAGTTTTTCGACGACGCCCAACCGCAGTTTCACCCCAGGGATGTAGCGCTGGCGTTGGAGGTTGACCGCTACGGGTTTGCGATGCGGGTTACGCGGGAGGACGACGGGCTGCTGGTGGCGCGGCGGGTGTAACATTACACCGATTTCACCGTGCAATAATCAAAGCAAAGTACCTAATGGTACTCCTCAGCTTCAGCAGGGCAACAATTCTCACAGAAGCTGATGTCCCGCGAGTCATCCCAATGCAGGGACGAGACGTGTTGCCAAGCCCTATCCATTGCGATGTCCGCATGCCTGGTGCGCAAGCATTGCAAGTCTGTGCGCAGACTCATGTTACCGCAATCAACAGGTATGTGAATTTGATAAATTTTCAACCCATCGCTATTAGGTGCATTGATGTTGAGGTGGTAAGTGCGGGGTCTGCAATTAGGCATCGTGCTGTAGCCTCCGATTTTCAAGCCAAGCCCACCGCCTGTATAACGCTACGGTTGCCTCCATGTCCCTATGGCTCCCGGCACCACTAGTTACGCAGGGCGTTGACATCGGCGATTGCTTCCAAGTTGTTGCCTAATCCTAACATTTCCAACGCTACCCTGTCAATACCCGCCCGGTTTTCGTCACAAAAAATCGTAGGATATAGGTTGCATCTGCAACGCCGCCAGTTCCCCAATATGCCGCCGCGCCGTGCCACACCCGCCCGCATATCATATAATGCAGACGCCCGCCCAATCCGGCAACCGCCAGGGTAAGGCTGCAATCCCACCGCCGGCCGTAAATAGCGGCAAAGCCCAATGAACAACCAAAGCGGCAAATACATCGCACTAACTTTCCTGACCGCCCTGGCCGTCATCGCAATGATGGCCGCGTTCACTGCGCTATCCCCAACCCTGCAACGGACGGCCCAGGCGCAACCCGAACTCCCTACGGTGGCACCCACTAACACGCCAAAGCCGCCGACGCGGACGCCGCGGCCAACGGATGTGCCCGTCTGTGAATTCCTCATCGGCCTGGACAGCAGCAACGTTGGACGGAGCGCGAACAACGCGATGCAGTTCACCACTGCCCAGGGCAGCTCCATTGCCAATGGCAGCACCGGGATGGTCAAAGCGTTTCACGCCGTGAATCTCTACGGCGACGCCCCTTGCAACTGGTCAGCAAAACCCGACTATGACTGGATTACTCTCGCCATCTCCGGCGGACGGCTCGGGGCCGGCGAAATTCAGGAGGACATCAGAATTGAAATCCACGACAACGCCAGTCGACTCCGGCCGGGAAAATACTCCAACGTTATACGGTTCCAGGTACAAGAAGGGGAAATCAAGGTCAGCAATTCTCTGTACGTGGAGTTGACCGTGCTGGCGCCTTGCGATTTCAGCGTTGCGGAGGATTATCTGATTTTTGAGTTGCAGCAGGGCGCGGATTTCAGCGCGGTTGAGGAAAAGGTCATCCCGATTGCCAACCGTGCCGGCGCCGGCGATTGCGAATGGAAAGCCAACCCGGAACGGCACTGGCTCAGCGTCAATCCCCGCAGCGGCACGCTGACCGGCGGCGGGCACGGCCAAGTCACCGTGCGCATTGACGAAAGCGTCAAAGACCTGCTACCCGGCTCTTGGGAATCGGACAGGTTCTGTTGCAAAATGTAAGGTAGTTCTGATAGGCTGACTGGCAGTCGGCAACAATCGTTCTATTCGTTCCGACTCGGCCTGCTGTTCTTGCCATTGGGCGGTGAGGTGGGCCATCCTTTCCTAGACAGGTTCGCCGTCGTACGCGGTGGGTTCAATGCCCACGTAGCGGCCTGGCGTAAGCACGTGGCCCTGCCGCAGCACTTCGGCCAGCATCGCGCTCTTGCAGTAGTCGGGTGTGTCGGCGTAGCCGGCGCTTTCCAGCCAGTCCAGGGCGGCTTGCTCTACGTCGGCTTCAGTGAAAGTGGCCATCGCTTTTCGCTATTTGTCCGATGCGGTATCTTCATCGTAGATGACTTCCACGATACGCGGGTTCAGCAGGCGCCAGCGTTGGCCGAAACGGTCGAGGTCGCCCTCCACGATGACCGGCGCTTTCTCTTTATGCGCCTGGATGGCCCGGTCGTAATCCGGTTGGGTTAGAACCGCCGTAACCGACTGAATTTTCCCGTCAACCGGCGCCCGTATAATAACCGCCCCGTCATCCTCGCTGTCATCGCGCCTCAGTTGCCGCACCGAGCCAAACAGTTTGACGTCAATTTGTGGTTCCCGACTGCGGAATGACCGGGCTACTTCGCTCAGGATTGAAACGTCATCGTTGGCAAAACCGACCACTTGACGGGCCGTCGGCGTCGGCCGGGTCCGCGCCCAGGTCATACTAACGTCCAGCGTTGCAAACGGTTCCACCATCTGCACCAGCGCTTCGCACAAATTGGCGCTGGCTCCCAACGGCACGGCTGCGGAGAATGCTGCGACGTCTCCGCCGGTCGTTTTTACAGTGGCCTTGCGGGTAGCATCAAGGGCTACGCCCAGCCGCTGCGTAACCTGCCGCGCCATGGGTGCGTCGTCGCTTTCCGGGTCGGGTATCAGAGCGGCTTGCACCAACGGGGAAATGGCCGGCGACAGCAGCGTTACTACGAAACTGCCCTGCTCCGTCTGCCCCAAACGCACCTGCCGTAAATAGTCGTTGGCCTCCCGGTGCGAGCCGGTCCGGTAAAGCGGGCGCGGATTGTGCAGCGAGCAGGCCGCCGCCAGCAACATCTCGCGCGCCCCGGCAACCAGGCTGGCACCATCATTGATGTCAACCGTCCCGTCTCCTTCAGCGACACGCACCCGCACTTTATCCCGGTCTGCCGTAACCAGGTCATGATAAAGCGTGAGCTCGTCAACCTCGGCAGCCCGCGCGAAAACGTCAATCAGTCGCGCTACGACGCTATGATAGTCGCCCAACTGCCTGGTCTGCGGCAATATAATCTCCGGCAACCCCTCCCCGGCGTAAACGTCGGAATGGTCTCCGTATGGTTCAACACGGGCCCAACCCTCAGTGCGGGCATAAGCCGACAACACTACCGGCGAAACCATCATCAAGGCTGCCCGGTCCTTTATGCTGATTCTCATAGGATTTTCCCGTTCCTTGACTGCTCCATCAACGCCCGCAAGCTGTCAACGTTAAGCCTGTTACGCTTTGGAATCCGGACGGTGACGCTCGCCGTATTGTCGGTTTCATCCCACCCGCGTAGATTCATCCAGTAGGCCCGGTGCCGTATAATCAGTTCGTCCTCCGTAACGGTCATCCATCGTTCCCGGTCTTTCGGCAAATCAAGCACCACGAGCAGACGGGGCGTTTGGGCTGCAATGCGTAAAAAGTTGTAATTACGGAGTGGCAGAGGAAAGCTGACCCTTTCGTCGCCGGCTTCGCGTAGATTGATAGTTGCTTTCAGCTGGAGATCGAGGGCAGGCCGCATACCCCCGCCAGCATGGATGCGCATATCGACGCCGTCCAAGTCCTTCTCGGGGGTGGCGGTAACGTAGCCGGCCCGCGTCGCTACTGCGTGGACGTAGGCTATTGACAGCAACTCCTCCTCGTCACGTTCGGTTAGCAGGCGGTCGGTTGTCATAGTCCCTTTATCTGCAATCTGTCGCTAATCCACTCTATCATCAATAGAATATCACCCCGGCCCAACGCCGGGCAAACCCTGGGTGGTTACCACAACCCGCCCGCTTACCAACCGCGCCAGCAACATATCACGCCGCCCGGCCAACACGCAAGGTTGCTGGCCGTTGGCGACTACGCGCCCGGCACCGGCGCAAACAACCCAACCCCTGACCCCCCCCCACCCAGCGGATGGGTAAAAGCCGCGCATAACGCGCTAGATGACCGGCGTTGCGCCCCGTGGCCGCCGCTTGCCGCCGCGCCGTGCCACACCAGCCCGCATATCATATAATGCAGACGCCCACCCAATCCGGCAACCGCCAGGGTAAGGCTACAATCCCACCGCTGGCCGTAAATAGCGCCAAAGCCCAATGAACAACCAAAGCGTAAAATACATCGCACTAACTTTCCTGGCCGCCCTGGCCGTCATCGCAATGATGGCCACGTTCGCTGCGCTATCCCCAACCCTGCAACGGACAGCCCGGGCCCAAGGTCCCCCGACAATGCCCCCTGTACCTACTAACACCCCCCAGCCTACGCGGACGCCAAAGCCCCCCATGTGTCAGTTCCTCATAGCAACTGGCGCTAATGGCGCAGGCCGGGGCCGGCACAACCCTATGCAATTCACCGGAACGGTAGCCAAATCCGATTTCAGGCCGGTGAACCCCGCAATAGACGGCAGCTTTGACGCTGTGAACCTGTATGGAACTGCCGAGTGTCGTTGGACCGCGACGCCAAACGTGCCCTGGATTTCCATGTACCAAAACAGCGGCACCGTGCCCCCCGATGACATCCACGAGGGCGTCCACTTCACCATTAACGACCGTGCCAGAGAACTGCCAGCCGGCCACCACCAGGCCGTAATTAGATTCCAAGTATCCGCCGGTAAAATTGGAGGCCCCAATTCCCTGTACGTTAACCTGCACGTGCGCGAACCCTGCCGCTTCCACGTGGAAAACACGTACCTCCGTTACACTATGAAGCAAGGGCAAGACCCCAGTTCAATTGAACCGCTAACCATAACTATAAGTAACCGTGATAATGCCGGTGACTGTACATGGCAACTTAGCCCGGATGTCAAATGGCTGAGCGTTGAACCGAGCAATGGCGTGCTGCCAGGCGGCCGGCAGCAATTTCTGCGAGCCCGGGTCAACGATGCAGCCAGTACGCTGCCGGCAAGAAACGGACACCAAGCCAACATCCGATTTTCGGGAGAACTGATTAACAGTTCCATCGGCGGCCAACTCGACATCGAGCCTCCTCCCTGCAACCTGCGGTTGGATAGCACAAAAGTCGCCTTTGACGTGAGGGGGCCACAAGGCGGCCCATTCGAACCCGACGTCGTCAGATTGCTGCTCAAAAACACCGGGGGCGCGACCTGCCAGTGGCACACCACGCCGGGAGGTTGGATCGACATCGCCCCCGACACCGGAGACATACCGCCAAACGGCGGAACGCCAATCGAAGTCACGATAAGAGAGAATGCCAATTCCAAAACGCCCGGCGAATATAGCGATACGATAACATTCAACGCCGGCGGAACCGGGAGCGATAACTCCATAACCATAAACTTGACGGTCGGGCCTCTGCCCTGCAAGTTCGCCGTCGGCGTGATTGAGCAGCTGGATTTCAAACGCTACCCCAATGGCAAAGTCATCCCCGAAAACGCAAATATAGCAATTGCCAATGCCCCGCACCGGCAAGAATGCGTCTGGGTGACTACCAGTCCCCAATGGCTAACGGTCACTCCGGATAAAGGCGTACTGGCCGCCGGCACAAACGCGGTTGTAGCAGTGGCCGTAGCCAGCGACGAAACTTCCGACCTGGCGCCGCAGCAAACCCACGCCGGAACAGTGCGGTTTTTGGCCCCCTCGGAAACCAATGGCAGCGAAAACATTGCAACATCCCTGGAGCTGGAATGCCTCGAAGACGAACCTTGCGTGGCGCTGCACAGTAGCCGAACCAGCATCATATTCGGTGAAATCGCGGAATTAACCCTGACGATGCGTAATCCGCTCTCGCGTAACCGGCTGACCGTCAACTTGTCGCTGGAGATACCCAGCGGCTGGTCACTGGAAGCCGGCGACTTTGACGCCAATTGCAGCAGCGGGCTATGTGCCAGCAGGCACTTGATATCTCCTGGGGACAATCAGGAAATCCGAATACTGGCTTCTCCCAACGCTCCGAATAGTGAACCAAGGGATTCCGTTTTTACTGGACGGGTGGAGCACTTCTACGACGACCGGGGCCGTGCTGAAACTTATGAGATCCAAATCCCCATAACCGTAGGGGCGGCATCGGAACAAGTTATAGCCGACTTCCGCCAGCCGACCAATACGCCGCCGCCCGTCGCCGCCGTTATCGCACCCACAGCGCCAATCGCCGGTTCGGGAGTCACAGCCCCAGCTCCAGAGCAAAACACGCCCGCACCACCCGTAGCAGCGATGCCCCTTTGGCAGGATTGGCGAGTTTTAGCGGTGGGGGCGGTAATTATTTTATTGTTTGCGGGGTTGATTTTGATGGCCTTCCGTGGCCGGGATTCGCACCGCACACGCGCCCTTGAAGCGGAAATCCGCGCGCTGGAAGCCGAGAAACGCGCCATCCTGCTTGAAGAAGAGCACCGACGGCTGATGGATCAGGAACCGCCCCGCCCCATATCAGGCTCTTAGCCAAAGCGCACCACGCACAAATAATCACGAATGCCCACTTTGACATTGGTTCGCCCCGCTGGTAGTGTAGCCGCAGGAAAGGTGACAATACAAATGAGCAATTTTCAGATGAGCAGTATAGCTTCCCGCCGCGCCATAGCGCTGTCGGCGATAACCTTGATGATAGTGGCCGGATGCCTGCTCTGGGCCCTGGCCGGCGCTCCGGGAGCATCGGCGCAGGACGGCACACCGACGCCGGTTCCCACCGCCACGCCGGAACCGACCGCTACCCCGGTGCCGCCCACGCCATCGCCGACGCCCACGCCCACCATCACGCCGGAGCCAACCTGGACGCCGGGGCCAACCTGGACGCCCGAACCTACCAACACGCCGCTGCCCACCAATTCTCCGGTTCCCACCCCTACGCCGCTACCCACCAACACGCCGGCGCCCACATCCACGCCGGTTCCCGTAGTCCCGCAGGAGGCCCCCGGCGGCGCCATATTCATCAACTGCGGCCCCGGCGAGCCCTGCATCGACCTGCACAGCAGCCACACCGATATATCGGTGGACGAGCGCGCCGTGCTCAGCTTCTCCATCGTCAACTCGCTGGGCAAGCCGGATATGCTGACCCGCCTGATTTTAGACCTCCCCTCCGGCTGGTCAATGGACGGAGAGGGTTTCGCCGACAAGTGCAGCGGCCTGTGCAGCGCCAACTACAACGTTGCCACCGGCGAGCAGCGTTTCATCGAAGTAACCGCCTACCCCAACCACTCCGGCACTTTCCGACTGGAGGGCCGCATGGAATGGACCTACGCCGGCACCTCCGAAATACTGCACCTGACCCGCGACGTACAGATAAAAGTCAAAGCCGGCGCCATCGGCAACGCCAACCGGGTAGAACCCCTGCCCACCTCCCCACCCCAGCCGGTGGTAGCAGTAGCAATAGCCCCCCCGCCCCCCCCGGCACCGACCGCAGTAGCACCGCCCGCCCCCGCCGCACCGGCCACCCCCGAAGTAGGCGTAACCGGCGGAGTAGGCTGCTTCACCCCCTCGCCCAACGCCACCGCAATAGACCCCAGCCTCCTGCTGGTAGCCGGCCTGATACTCCCCGGCCTCGCCGCCAAACTAGGACTACGCGCCCGCCAACGGCGCAAACAACCCAACCCCTAAACCCCGGCACCCTCTGCCAAACTGCGCCGGTTGCATCGTTGCGCCAGCGTTTCCGGGGTATGCCCGGCTTGGCTAATCCAGGCGGCTAACCTATACTGAACGGTACCCTACCCTGCCATTCATCTGCCCTATCCGGAGGCCCAGCCATGACACCCGCAAAACCCTCCCGCGTCTGGACCATCACCGAGGCGCAATCAAACCTGCCCCGCATCCTCCACCTTGCCGAAACGGAGGGGCCCCAGCGCATTGAAACGGAGACGTCCATCGTAACGCTAACGTCCGAACCCCTGCCCGACCCTAATCAGCTGCCCCTGGGCCAGTGGCTGGTTCAGAATGCGCCGCGCGGCACGAACCTGGTGATTCAGAAAGACATTGAGTACGAACGCAAGTACCGCCCGGACCCCAGCAGCGACGCATGACCACCTATGTCCTTGATACCAACGTGGTGTCCGAAGCGACGAAACAAGCGCCAGACCCGCGCGTCGCAGCGTTCCTGAATGGCAGTGATGACGATTTTTGGATACCGTCGGTTGTAGTGCACGAGCTGGAGTACGGCGTAGAACTGCTGCCCTACGACCGCCGCCGCAACCAACTGCGCGCGCTGGTTGACGGTATTCTTTTCGATTATCGCAACCGCATATTGCCGCTGGATCGAGCCGGGGCGGAATGGGCTGCGCGTTACCGGGCCCAAGTGCAAAGTTCCGGAGGTTTCCCCGACTTGGGCGATGCGCTAATCGCCGGTATCGCCAGAGCTAACGATATGGCGATTGCTACGCGCAACGTCCGGCATTTTGAGGGGTTGGGCATTGCCATCGCCAATCCGTGGCAAACGCCGTAACCCCCTAAAACCCCGCCATCCACCCGGTGAACCGCCCCAGCAGGCTCTCCGGCCCGTCGGTTATCCGCAGTCGGTTAGCTGCCTGCGCGGCGCTGGCGTCCAGCCGCCCGTAGGCCAGCAGCAGGTAGGTGTTGGCATCGCAAGATACCGCCAGATCAATGTCCGCTGCGTCGGCGTGCCGGGTGTTGCCTACGGTTACGCCGTCGGGATTTACCAGCACGTCCACGGACGCGGCCGGCGCATCGGACAGCTCAAAGCGGTAGCGGATGGCGTCCTGCGGCGGGTCGTCGCCGGGGCGGTAGGCGGCCCGCAGCCAGTGGGCCGTCATCCCCAGCAGCACCGGCTGCGCATCCGGATGCAGCGCGGCGTCGGCGTCAAACGCGCTGCGGATGTCCCAATCGTGGACGGCCAGCTCCTGGATGCGCTGGCTGACGTACTCCCGCGCCGTCATCGTGCCCCGGCGCGGGTGCCAGCAGTCGCAATGCCAGTCGGCGCCGCTGAACCCGGACAGCAGCCCGTGCAGCGCGCGGTACTGCGCCTCGTAAGTCGGCAGCAGCGCATCGCCCAGCCCGTCGGCGTAGGCAATGTCGGCATCGGCGTTGGCCGCCGACATCGCCATGTTGTCCGATGGCGCGCTGAACCCGGCCGGCGGCCCGGAGTCGCCGGTGCGCCCCCGCGTCATGCTGGCAATCTGCCGTTCCGCGCGGTTGGCCAGATGCCCGGCCACGTGCCGCACCGTCCAGGCGTCGCAAGCTGATTGACGGGCCAAATCGCCATCGGTCAAGCCGGCCAGAAACTCGTACAGCCCCATCGCCAGCGTGCCGATAACCCGCACCTCGCCCTGTATAGTTGCCTCGTCATACGACGTCATCGCAGTCATCTCCAACGCATCTTGCTTATCGGTTCATCCGGTAAATCGCCCGCCTCACAGCCCGCCAAACCAGCGGCCAAAGTTGCGCAGGGCAACGTGGGCGATGGTGTCGGCGGTTTGCGAAACCCGCAGCCGGCCCGCCCGTTTCGCCGCGTTCCAGTCCACCCGGTTGTACAGGCAAAGCAGGTAAGTTCCGGCATCGCACCGCACGGTCAGCTCCGGCCGGCGGTCAGCAGAGCAGGGTTCAATCGAGTAAGCATCCCCCGTAACCACCACGTCGTGGCGCAGGTCGGCCCCGTCGTCGCCAATCTCAAAACGATACACCACCGGCGTAGTCAGCGCGGCGGTAGGGCGAAAGCAAAGTTCGTGCCACATCTCCGAGGCCGGCAGCAGCGCGCGGGCGCCCTCCGCGTCCAGCTCCCCCGCGCCGGTGCCGCCGGAGCGCATATCCCAATCGTGGATGACCAGCTCCTGGATACGCAGGTCAACGTAGCTGCCGGCCGGCATCGTGCCCCGGCGCCGGTGCCAGCAGCCGATTGACCAGTCGCTCCACCCCCGCAGCAGCTCGTCCAGCTCCTGATAGCGCTGCTGAAAATTGTCCAGCAGGCCATCGCCCAGCTCGGCGCGCATCTGCACGTTGTTGACGGCGTTGGACTGCTGCACCTGGTCCGGCGTGGACGGCGCTCCGTCGTCCGGCGGCCCGCCCTCGCCGGCCAACCCCCGCAGCATCGCCTCCCGCTGGCGAACCGCGCCGCCGGCCAGATGCGCCGCCACCGTCCCCACGTCCCACTCCGAGCAGGCCGACGGCCCATCCAGCGCCGCCGCCGTCCCCGCGGCCAGCCGCCGGTGTATATCCCCCGACAGCCGCCGTATCAGCGCAACCTTGTCAACCACGTCCATAGCCATCGCCATCGCCTCCCGCAAAGCGTCAATCTCAAACCAGCCGTCAATCTCAAACCAGTCGCTAGTGTATCACCGACACCAGCCCGCCGCCATTCCGGGCGCCCCAGGCGCCGCCGCAGTGTATAATCACCGCAGCCATCCGGGAGGTGAGCGTTATGCCAGATTTGATGGGCCCTTACACCGCTATCCGCAGTGAGTTTGGCGTGCCGGTTGTGATGCGCGATGGCGTTACGCTGTACGCCGACGTGTACCGCCCCGATACCGACGCGCCCGTTCCCGTGCTGCTGCAACGCACCCCTTACGACAAATCCCAGGGGCGCACCGGCAGCCTGGACGTGATGCGCGCCGCCTCCCACGGCTACGCGGTGGTGGTGCAGGATACGCGCGGACGCTACGCCTCCGAGGGCGAGTTCTATCCTTTCCTTGACGAGTCTAACGACGGCTACGACACCGTGCAGTGGTGCGCCGCCCAGCCGTGGAGCGCCGGCCGGACGGGGATGTTTGGCCGCTCTTACGTGGGCGCAACCCAATGGCTCTGCGCCATCGCCAACCCGCCGGCGCTGACCGCCATTGCGCCCGGCATCACGGCGTCGGATTACTACGAGGGCTGGACTTACCAGGGCGGCGCGCTGGCCTGGGGCTTTGCCCTGTCCTGGACGATGCGCCAGCTCACCATGGCCAATCTCGGCGCCATCAGCAGCCGCCACGACTTGCCCGACGGAACGCGGGAGGCCCTGCTGGACGCTTTCAATCAGCTGGACTGCACCATGCGCCACCAGCCCATCGTGGAGCTGCCCCATCTTAAAGAACCCCTGGCCGGCTACTTTTACGACTGGATTCGCCATTCGTCCAGCGACGATTACTGGCGGCGCTGGCGCATCTCCGACCACTACGCCCGCGTAACGACGCCGGCGCTGCACATGGGCGGCTGGCACGACATTTTTCTGCTCGGCACCCTGCGCAACTTCGCCGGTATGCGCCAGCAGGCCGCCGACGCTGCGGCGCGGAATGGCCAGCAGCTCATCGTCGGCCCGTGGCATCACGGGCCTTTTGGCGAGACTTCCGGCGACTACTTCTTTGGACTGGCGGCGTCCGGCGCGGCCATTGATACCGACGGCGCGCAGCTGCGCTGGTTTGACTACTGGCTCAAAGACGCGCCCAACGGCGCCGACGCCGACCCGCCGGTGCGCATCTTTGTGATGGGCGCCAACCGCTGGCGCGACGAGCAGGAATGGCCCCTGGCCCGCACGCAGTACACCGACTATTACCTCCACAGCAGCGGCCGGGCCAACACCGCCGCCGGCGATGGCAGCCTGTCCACCGCCGCCCCGGATGATGACGCGACCCCCGACGTTTTCCTCTATAACCCGCAAGACCCGGTGCCGACCCGGGGCGGCCCACTGTGCTGCGGCCCCTCTTTCGTCCCCGGCGGCGCTTACGACCAGCAGGGGCTGGAATCCCGCAGCGACGTCCTCTGCTACACCACCCCCCCGCTGGCCGGGGATATAGAAGTCACCGGCCCGGTTACCCTCACTCTGTACGCCTCCACCTCGGCGGCCGACACCGACTTTACCGCCAAGCTGGTTGACGTAGAACCCTGCGGCGCCGCCCGCAACCTCACCGACGGCATCATCCGCGCCCGCTACCGGCAAGGAACCGACCAGTCCCGCCCGGTAACGCCCGGCGCGGTGCACGAGTACAGCATCGACCTGGTGGCCACCAGCAACGTGTTCCAGGCCGGCCACCGCATCCGGCTGGAAGTAAGCAGCAGCAACTTCCCCCGCTTTGACCGCAACTTCAACACCGGCGACGACCCCTGGGCAGCGCGTGAAAGCGTGCCGGCGGTGCAAACCATCCACCACAACCGCCAGCATCCCTCCCGCCTGCGCCTGCCGGTAATCCCCAACTAAACGCCCCGGCGCTAACTAACGCCGCAATTGAGGACGGACGCCATGGCCCGCTACGGATGCCTCGCCATCAGCGTAGTAGTCGCCCTGATTATCCTGTTCGGGATTGTGTACCTCTGGTCCGGATGGTACGAACGCCCCGGCCCAGGACAATCCGGCGGCGTCGTTCCGACTCCGGCCCAGATAACGTCGGCCCAAATAATGCCATCCCCACCGGGCAAACCCTTCGCAGGGGGTCTGGGGGAAATCATTTCCCCCAGCGTCACCCCTCCCCAAATCCCAAAAAATCAATGACACTCCCCCTATTGCCAAACGGTACACCCGTTCGTGTAATATACATCCATCGGGCAATCAACCAACCCCCGGCCTCCAGCCGTTCCCGGCCAGGAACGTCCCCTGGTGAACCGGAGCCATCACACCGCTAGCACAACCGCCGGAGATTCAAGTCAAAAACGGCCAGTCAGCAAAACCGCAATCGGCAAGGGTATTCCCATCCCCGCTTACACGGCGTGGGCTGCCTCCGCTGGGTATCGAGCTTCAGCCCGCGTGCAGCCCCTAAAAAGGTAGGACACGTAAAATGAAGGTCCAAAATAGTTGCGTACCAACCTCCGGCCGTAGGGCTGACAACGACTTGAATCTCCGACAACCAACGCCAAACCAACCACCCGATAGCCCGATACGACACCGCCCGATACCAGCCAACCCCAAACTCTCTCCCACAGGATGAACGATTATGACTTGACCCAAAACGGAACGCTGCCGTAATCGCCGCCGCCCGGTTTCCGGGAACGGTTGCGGTTATGGCGGCGGGTTGCTACAATTGTTGGACGCACCGGCGTGGTGTAATGGTAGCTCATCGGTCTCCAAAACCGAAGGTGTGGGTTCGATTCCTTCCGCCGGTGCCATTTTGTGCCCCTTCCCCTGGCTGGCTTACGCCGGTTCCCCCGCCGATTCCGCAACGGTCGTTGCCGGCGGCGCCTGGAACGCCGGGGCAGGCGGCGGAGGGGGCGGCATCCGACGCTGCTGCTGCGCCCGGTTCGCCTCGGCCTCCGCCGCCAGCTGCGCCATGATTAGATTGGTCAGCTCCCGGCGCATCGGGGTATCGTCCAGCCGGCACCCGGCGAACACCTCAAAGCCGGGCGTGAGTTGCTCCATCAGCTGCCGCACCCGCGTGCTGCCGTGGCGCGAGCCTACAATCATCCGGATGGATTGAGCATCCCGCTGCAACGGCGAATCCGCATCATCGGCCTGCTCCAGCGCCTGGTCAATCTCGTCCTCGTAGTCCATCCGGTCCACCACGCTCAGCGCAACGGTAGCCTCCCGGCGGAACGTATCCACTTCCCGCAGCGTGCGGGCCAGCTGGTCCACCAGACGCGCGGCGTCGGCAATCAGGCTGGGCAAGTTCTGCTGCGCCTCGGACGCCGCCGACAGCGCAATTTGCGCCCGCCCCATCGAGTCGGCGCGCAGGTCTTCCCGCTCCTGCATCCGTTGCAGCAGGCTAACCTGCTCCCGCAGGGACGGCGCCTGAGAGGCCAGCGACTCCAGCTGCTCCATATAGTTGGCGGCTTCCTCCGCCTTGCGTAGTTTCTTCGCCAACTCGTTGCTAAGTTCGTCCGCCATAAAATCTTTCCTCAATTCCCGGCACGGGTAGATTCCGGGCCGGACTGATTCCGGGCCGGATCCATGCGGCGATGTTCACCGCCATCAGGATGCCGTGTTTATAGCAAACCCCAGCCATCCGTCGGATTATGTCCCGTTGACGAATTTCGGAGATTTTTGAGAACTGCGCCAGCGCCGCCGTTCCGCAGGCCCCGACAACACCGGCTGAATTGCCGCAATTTGCAAATTGGCAACGGGTGTGCGGGGCGGTATAATAGGCTAGATTTTTCTCCATACAGGGGGCATTACGTGACTACTAACGGCCAGGCTTCGTTCAACGTCAATCAGCTTCAGGTGTTCTTCCGCGGCAGCTTTGTCCCGGTAAGCGAGGCCAACGTAAGCGTAATGACCCACGCCCTCCACTACGGCACCGGCGTGTTTGAGGGCATCCGCGGCAACTGGAACGCCGAGCAGGGCGCCATCAACATCTTTCGGATGCGCGAGCATTACGAACGGCTCCTCGACGGCTGCCGCATCCTCATGCTCAACATCCCCTACTCCGCCGACGACCTCTGCCGCATCACCACGGAACTGGTGGAGCGCAACAACCACGACAGCGACATCTACATCCGGCCCCTGGCTTACAAGAGCGAGGAGCTGGTGGCCAACCTGAAGTTGCAGGACTTGGCGTCCGACTTTACCCTCATCACCGTACCCTTCGGCAACTACCTGGGCAGCGACCGTCTGCGCTGCTGCACCTCGTCCTGGCGCCGCGTTGACGACCCGATGATACCCGCCCGCATCAAGGCGTGCGGCATCTACGTCAACAGCATCCTCGCCAAAACCGAGGCTACGCTGAACGGGTTTGACGAGGCCATCCTGCTCAACCACGACGGCCACGTCTCCGAGGGTTCCGGCGAGAACATCTTTATGGTCAAGGACGGCCGCATCTACACCCCGCCGCTGGAGGATAACGTCCTCAGCGGGATTACCCGGGATACCGTGATGCAGCTCTCCCGCGCTGAGTTCGGGATGGACGTGGTAACGCGCACCATCGACCGCAGCGAGCTGTACCTGGCCGATGAAGTGTTCCTCAGCGGCACGGCGGCCCACTTGACGCCGGTAGTGGAACTGGACCGCCGTCCCATCGGCGACGGCGAGCCGGGCCCGATTTCCAACGAATTACAGCGGATGTACTTTGACATCGTGGTTGGCAACAACCCCAAGTACCGCCACTGGTGCACCCAGGTAAAACCCAGCCTCGTGCAAGCCTGACGGCGCCCCGGCGCCCGGCGACTTGCTGCTCCGTTAGATGATACTCCTGCTCTCCGGCGCGGCGGTCGTTTTCGGCTACCTGCTGGGCAGCATCCCCGTCGCTTATCTGGCCGTCAAACGGGCCTCCGCCGGCGTCATTGACGTCCGGCGTTCCGGCGATGGCAACGCCGGCGCCAACAACGTCGGCCGCCTCTTGGGCCGCCGCTGGGCGTTCTTAGTCGGCGGCGTTGACCTGGCCAAGGGCGTTGCGGCGGTGCTGATTTTCAACCTGCTGGCCCACTGGCTCAAGCCGCCCGGCATAGATAACCCGGCCGCCGCGCCGGACTTGCTGGCCGGGCTGTTCACCATATCCCGGCCGGGGATGCTGGCTGGCGCGGCGGCGCTGGCCGGGCAAGTCTGGCCGGCGTGGGTGCGGTTCCGGGGCGGGCGCGGCGCGGCAACCGCCGTCGGCGTAACCGCCGCCATACTGCCCGGCCCGGCCCTGCTGCTGGCCCTGCCCGCCGCCGCCATACTCGCCATCACCCGCAGCACCACCGTTACGCTAACCTTTATGTACCTGTCGTCGCTGGTCGTCGCCAAAGCCATCTTTAACATCGACTGGGCCCCCGTCTGGTACTGCCTGGGCATATTCGTAGCGGTAGGACTGGTGCATTTCTGGACGGTGCGGTTCCGCCGCCCGGCGCCGGAGACTACGCCCGCCGCCTGACCTCCGGGATGACGGCCCGGCTTTGATGACGGCCCGGCTTTCATCCGGACAACGCCAGCACGACGGTGCCGGCAACGATCGCCCCGATGCCGGCGAACTTGACGGCCAGCGCCGACGGTTTCAGCGATTCCTGCAACAGCCCCAGCGTGCGCCAGCTCAGCAGCGTCCCCACCACGAACACGAACAGCGGACGCGTCGCCAGCAGCGCCGCCGCCAGCGCAACCGGCCCGATGCTGAACGACCAGACGAACAGGATTATCGCCAGCTGCGGCAGGATGCCCTCGCCGATGAGAAAAGTCCAGAAACCGCCCGGCGTGCGAATACCCCGGAACAATCGCCGCCAGTTGTCCGGCCGCCCGAATATGGCGAACACCGGCGCCATCCCCAACTCTTGCAGCCCGAACACCTCCCAGGGAGTAAGGTCTTGCAGGACGAAATCGGCCAGAAAGAACGCCAGCCCCAGCCCGACCGAGCTGGCGAACAATGCGCCCAGCCCCGGCGTCAACTGCAACAGCCGCCGCCCCCAGCCCTCTACCGAGATGAGCGCCGCCCCGCCGATGACCAATCCGATGGCCGCCCACTGCGGCAGCGCCACCCGTTCGCCAAGAAACAGCAGCGCCAGCAGCGCCACCAGTATCGGATAAGTCTGGCTAACCGCAACGGCCCGGGACGCCTCGCCAAGTTTCAACCCCAGAAACAAAAACGCCAGTCCCGCCCCCAGGCTGACCCCGGACACCAGCCCAATGCCCACCGCCAGCAGCGGCGCATCCGACGGCCAACCCACCACCGCCAGCACGACAACGGCACAAGTCAGCCGCGTCAAAACCGAGCCGGCGCCCAACACCCCCACGCCCGGCAGGTAATTATCCAGCAGCCGCTTATGCGCAATGTTAGCCAGCCCCAAAGAAGCCGCGCTGCAAATGGCAAGCAAAATCCACATACTGATTTAGGCCGGATGCAGTATTACGCCAGCAGCCGCATCGGGGCGTCCCTGACTCTTAATACGATGGGCATAGTTTCAAGTAATCCCCCAACCCTTCCTCAGCAAGGGCTTTGTCGAATTCATCATCGGTCATCCCGCCGTACTTCTCTTTTTCCCACTTGACGAACTCATCGTACCGCCATAAATCAATTGCGGCGTGCACCGCGCATTGGATAGCGTCGGCCAGGTCGGTAAATTGCCCGTCGGCAACCCACTTTTGCAATTGGTCAAGGTCGTTTTGCGCCAGGCTGGTTTCAATACGCGTTTGGGTCACAGTTTCACCTCCCGGTACGGAACATCCGGCAATCGGCGATGCTCCGGTAACGCAGGCAGTATATTCCAATCGCCTTGCCGGTCAACTGCGCCGCATCCTGCTATAATCCGGCATCATTCTAGATGTCTATTCGGGAGGGCGCGTTATGGGCTGGTCAATTCATCATCCGGTGGGGTTGATTCATTACACGCCGCCGGCCTGCTATCCGGGCTACACCCTGTTCTCCACCACGCGGGGCGGGCGCGATGCTTACCTGATTGACCTGCACGGCGACGTCGTGCACCGCTGGCATTCCGACGAGGGCATCCATTACGCCTACCTGCTGGACAACGGCAACCTGCTGTGCCGCACGGCCCCGCCGGAGGATGCTGGCGGCGTGGAAACCGTCGGCGGCTCCTCGGCCAGCATTATCGAGCTGGACTGGGACGGCAACCTGGTTTGGGCGTACCGCGACCCGATGCTGCACCACGATTACGAGCGCCTGCCCAACGGCAACACCCTGCTGCTGCTGTGGGAACCCCTGCCCGACGGTCTGGCCGCCCAGGTGCAGGGCGGGTTTGACGTGGACTTTGCCCCCGGTATGCTGGGCGACGTGGTGCGCGAGGTTACCCCCGACGGCGCCACCGTCTGGGAATGGCGTTCCTGGGAGCATCTGGACTTATCCGAGGACGTCATCTGCCCTCTGGAAGCGCGCCGGGAGTGGACGCACGGCAACTGCCTGAACGTTACCCCCGACGGCGATTTGCTGGTCAGCTACCGTCTCACCAGCACCGTCGGCATCGTTGACCGGGCCAGCGGCGCTTTCAAGTGGAAGTGGGGGCCGGGCGAGATTTACCACCAGCACCATCCCACCTGGCTGGACAACGGGAACGTGCTCATCTTTGACAACGGCGGCCACCGGCGCGGCGTCAGCTACTCCCGGATTGTGGAGGTTGACCCGGCCAGCAGCGAAATCCGCTGGCAGTACCAGGGTGCGCCGGCCATCTCCTTTTACAGCTACAACATCAGCAGCGCCGAGCGGCAGCCCAACGGCAACACCCTGATTTGCGAGGGCGCCCCCGGCCGCCTCTTTGAGGTTACGCCGCGCGGCGAAATCGTGTGGGAGTACATCAACCCGTTTTTCATGAACAGCGCGGCGGCCGGCGGCGCCGGCGGAATGGAGTACAGCAACGCCACCTTCCGCGCCCACCGCTACGGCCCCGACCATCCCGCGCTGGCCGGCCGGGAACTGGACCCGGCGCAGCACTCCCGCCTGAACCGGCTGCTGCAATTATGACGCCCGCAATGATGACGCCCGCAATGATGACGCCCGCCCGGTTACCCGCACCGGCCCGTTTGTGGCATAATGGGGCGGTCAAAATCGGCTCCGGCCTTTCCGAACCCCATCCGATTTACCGAAACCCCCGATTCTCCAAACCCCTTATGGAGGTGCACACGGCATGGTTGACCTGAGGCGCGCCGCCGCCATTGTAGGCATCCACGAGCACGTCACCCGTTACGCTCCCGACAAGAGCGAGCTGCAAATTCAGGGCGAGAGCGTCATCAAGGCGTTGGCCGACGCCGGCCTGAGCAAGGACGACGTGGACGGCCTTTTTACTGCGTCCAGCAGCGCCCGCAACAGCGGTATGAACCTGGCCGACTACCTTAATATGTACCCGCGCTACGTGGACAACACCACCGTGGGCGGCGGGTCCTTTGAGTTTCACCTTTCCCACGCCTTGACCGCCATCGCCGCCGGGCGCATCAACGTGGCGGTTATCACGTACAGCAGCCTGGCCCGTTCCGGCGGCGTGTCGGTAGGCACCGGCGGCGTGGGGCGCTTTGGCCACCCCATCCTGGAGCCGTCCCCGGACAGCTTTGAGGAACTCTACGGCCTCACGACGGTGGGCCTCTACGCGATGATTGCGCGCCGGCATATGCACCTGTACGGCACCACGTCCGAACAGCTGGCCGAGGTGTCCGTCGCGATGCGTCATCACGCCGCAATGAACCCGGAGGCCCTGTTCCGGGACCCGGTTACCGTTGCCGACGTGGTAGGCTCGCGGGTCATATCCGACCCGCTGCATCTGATGGATTGCTGCGTCATCACCGACGGCGGCGGCGCCGTGGTCGTCGCATCGCCGGAGGTGGCCCGCAACTGCCGCCACACGCCGGTTTGGGTGCTGGGCGCCGGCGAGGCCATCGCCCACCAGGGCGCCGGCCGCCGCGACCTCATCTACATCGCCGCCCACCAGAGCGCCCCCCGCGCCTTTGAGATGGCCGGCGTTACCCACGACGACATTGATATGGCGATGGTGTACGACTCGTTCACCATCACCGTCGTGGAGACGCTGGAGGATTTGGGCTTTTGCAAGAAAGGGGAGGGCGGACAATTCGTCAGCGACGGGCAGCTGAAAGTCGGCGGACGCCTGCCCACCAACACCGACGGCGGCGGCCTGTCGTCCAACCACCCCGGTATGCGCGGGATATTCCTGCTGCTGGAGGCCACCCGCCAGCTGCGCCATCAGTTCGACGGCACCGGACGCCAGGTGCCCGACTGCAAAATTGCTTTGGCCCACGGCACCGGCGGCGCGCTGGGTTCCCGTCACAGCGGCGGCACCGTCATTCTTGCGAGGGATTAGCCATGACTACTGCCTGGAACAAACCCCTGCCCTCCGTGGTGGGCGAAACCCGAGCTTTCTGGGATTCCTGCCGCCGGGGCCAACTGGTCATCCAGATTTGCGACGACTGCAACGAATACCAGTGGTACCCGCGCGGCATCTGCGCCAACTGCTGGAGCGAGAACATCCGCTGGGTGCAGTCCAGCGGGCGCGGCACAGTGTGGACGTACACCGTAACCCACCAAAACCGCACCACCGGCTTTGCCGACATGGTGCCCTACGTGCTGGCCCTGGTCGAGCTGGAGGAGGGCGTCCGAATGTTCACCAACATAGTGGACTGCAACCCGCAAGACGTGCACATCGGAATGGCGGTAGAAGTAACCTTCCAAACCGCCACCCCCCAAATCACCATCCCCTACTTCAAACCGGCCGGGTAACCGAACCGCCCACCGCCAGCCCGAACCCGAACCCCGCCGGAACAACCAGGCCGGCGGGGTTTGCTATTCAACCAGGCTGAGGATTTTACCAACCAGTTCGCGAATGTAAGCCCGGCTGGTATCAACAATAGCGGCCGGACGGCGTGAATGACGCGCTAAATCATCTATATGGCAGGGCAATGCTATATCGGGCCGACTTCAGCAAGCGGATGCTGTTGTAATCCTGCCGGTCGTCAAAGCCGAAATGCCAGAGGCGGTATTCGTTGTCATTGGTACGCTGAAAGAAAAGCGTAGATACGGGCTTTGCCGTGTAGCTCTGCCATTGGCGAAACGGATAATAGAGCTGCCTGATGATTGTATTGGTGGCGTTCCCGCCTTTGGCCTCAATCAATACAACCTGATTTGCCCCCTCATAACCACCGTCAACTTCGGTTTGGACACCATCAGTCTCTATCTCAAATTCGCCAACTACGAAATCAAAAGGCGGTGTGTACTTCCGTCCCCGGATAGTAAGCACCAGCGACTCATCAGCAGTGAAATGCCGGATTAGGCTCAACGCGTAAGCGCGGTCCAGGTGCTGCATTTCTGAATTGCCGGCTTGGGCAGTCTCCAATTCAAATGGAAAATCGCTTTGATACTCCTGCAAGGGCGACGTAATAGGCGGAATATCAACGTAGCCTTCGCCCTTGACGATGGCATAATGACCGTTCCTGACCGGCAGGATGAATAGCCCTCTCTCTTGAAAGGCACGAGGTCGGTCGGCTCTACTATCCTGCTTGCACAGTATCCGCGCTTCCTTTTCGCTGGGGCGTCGGAAATGCTGACAGGCTTCACCAATCTGCGCCGCAGAAAGTAGAAACGGTTCAGCGTCAAAATTATGTAGGTCAATTCTGTATCGTTCGAAAATGGCATTCCAGCTAGGCGTATTGCTTGATTCGGTAATAGCGTCAGGTGTCATCAGGGTTTCCGTTTTAGTCGGCTGCTACGACATATTCTTTTACTGAATCCAACAGATAGCCTTGCGTCTTTACAAGGGCATCTTTATCTTTTGGCAGGGCAACTTGCGGAGCGGATTCGCCGGAGACCGCCGTCAACCGGAGTACGCCAATGTCTGCGTACTCCCGATCAATTTCGCTGCCGATGAACCGGCGGCCCAGCGCAATCGCCGCGCAGCCGGTAGTTGCTGAACCGGCAAAGGGATCCAGCACCAAATCACCGGGATTTGTGCTGGCGCGCAGGCAGCGGTCAATCAGGGCTACCGGCTTTTGCGTCGGATGCTTGCCGAACTTCTTTTCCGCTCGTCCGGCGGTGGAAAGACGCCAAACGGTTTTCATCTGCCTGCCGCCGTTCTCGGCCTTCATCTCCTGGTAGTGGAAGGTGTACTTGTGCTTGCTGCCTTTGGGCGCTTTGGTAGCCCACAGAATTGTCTCGGTGGAATGCGTAAAGCAGCGACAGCCTAGATTGGGCGGCGGATTGTTCTTTTCCCAAACTATGTCATTCAGGATACGAAAGCCCAGCTGCATCATCGCCATGCCGACTATGAGGTACACGTGATGAGTACCGGACACCCAGATAGTGCCAGCCGGCTTGAGCACCCGGTAGCATTCCTGCAACCAAACCCGGTTGAATTCAAAGACCGCCTCGAGATCATCCCCCCGGTCCCACTCCCCTTTGTTCACGCTGACCTGCTTGCCGGCAACGCAGGTCATGCCATCGTTGGACAGAAAATAAGGCGGGTCGGTCCAGATGCAATCCACGCTGGCATCCGGCAATGTCCCCAGCAAAGCGAGCCCGTCCCGGCAATGCAGCGATGATTGCCCATCGTCAGACTGCCAGGCGATTTGCGGATTGTCGATCGTCATCATCCCGTCTATCCTGCTGCGTCTGTCGTGACCGAAACAGCGCAACAACCGGAGCGCGAATTTCGATCACGACTTCGGCGCAATATACGGGATTAGAACATAAAGATCAATCAACCGTCCTGCGAGAAATCACGGCTACGTCGCACTGGCGATGTAGTCGTGGAGGCGCCGCCGTAGCTAAATGCCGGCGTTATAGCCCGGGAGCGCCGCAAATCAGCCCGGACAGTCCGGACACCCCGGACGGCAAGCCCAGCAGGACGGTCATCACGTCGTGGTGATGACGTAGTTGAGGCAGTTAAAGGGGCAAAGCGATTATCTGGGAACCAGGGTGTACTCGGCGTTGCGCTCGAGTTGGATTGAACCGGGGTTTTGCGGGTCGGCAAACGAATAGAGGTAAAGGCGCAAGCGGTCGCCTTGTCGCAGCAGATAACAGCAATTGATGGCGGTTACAGGCGGGCTTTGCGTGACCCGGCGATAATAACGGTACGGGTTGAACAGTTGGAGTACGTTAAAATCCGCTGGTTCCCCATTCCTGGCCTCAAAGACGGTTATCACGCCAAGATGCTCCAGCGTAAAATCGATTTCAACCTGTACTTGGCTGACGCTGATTTCATCTGCGCCAATACGATAATCCAGCGGTACTTGAGGGCAATGGGAGAGGTGCAGGTTGGGCGACGCCGCAATATCTTCGTAAAGGAAATCGTGAATGATGCGCTGATTGTAGCCTACGGAAAGGATATTGCTTTCGCTGGTGTTGATGTTGTTCAGGATGCTGAGCCGGTAGCGCCACTGGTAGCGTCGTTCCTCGGGAATCGGCTCGAATTGGTGATAGCCGCTTGCGATGCCATAGACGAACTGATGGCGGCCTTGCCCCAAATGCACTACAAAAACGTCATCGGCAGCCAGCAGGTTCGGCAATCCCGCCGAGTTGTCAATTTTAGTGGCGTCAAAATGATTCCTGAAATCTACCGAAGCCGCGACTTCCCGCACTTCGTCGTTGGTAAAAACGAGGTTGCCGCGCGACTTGCAGACATCGTACAAACGGGCAATGACCGTCTGCTTTTTGCTCATGTCCTGCGTAGTCATTGTTCGCTAACCGTCCGTCACAAGCCGTGTCGGGGGCGGGCTAAAGTGCGTGGGGTTCGCACCGTAGAATTCCGCCATCATCTCGTCAACGCTGGCGTAGATGATATGGTCTTCCGGCGGTTCACGCAACGCCGCCAGCGTTTCCGCATTAGGAACTCGTCCCGTTTCCAGGCAAAGCTCGCAGTGCGCCGCAATCGCCTCGTAAAGTTTGGCAATGGCCTCATCAGGTGTGATACCCATTAGGGCAAGGTTCGCCTCAGCTCGCCGAACCACTTCCGGGTCGCCGTGATGGGGTTTTGATGCTGCGTCAACCATAATGCACCTCGCTTGTAGTGGGTGGCGTGTATCGGCTGCGGGGTGTTAGTTGCCCCACGCCCGCAGCCGAATTGTTATTGTTAAGGTATCAATCGCCGAAAATATCGGCGTGGGTGCCCGTCCGCATCAGGGTTACCGTAGTATCGTCTTCATCCCAAACCAGCAGCCAGTCAAATTCAATGCGGCATTCCCAAAGTGGAGCCATATTGCCCACCAGTTGATGGGCTCCGTACCGCGGGTCCAAAGGTTCGCCAGCGATGAGTTGGTCGGTGATTTCCTTGATTTTCGCACGGTCTTTCCCGCGCCTGGCGGCCCTGCGGAGTTCACGTCTATACCTGGTTGTGAGGATTAGCTCGCGCATCGTCAAACTCCGCCATCATCTCGTCAACGCTACCATACCTGATGATGCCGATGCCGGCGCGCGCTTTGCGGACGACTTCCTGCGTTTTCTCGTTGGGAATCAGCTCGGTGATTGGAAAATCTCCGTGCAGGGTGGTTTGTTTGTAGAATATGGAGATGGCGTCCTCCGGCGTCATTCCCATACTGGCGAATATCGCCTCGGCTTTGCGTACCACTTCCGGGTCGCGGTGGTGGGGGTGGGGCGCGGTTTGGGGTTTTGATGCTGATGCTGCGTCAACCATAATGCACCTCGTTTGCAGTGGGTGGCGTGTATCGGCGGCGGCGGGGTGTCAGTTGCCCCACGCCCGCAGTCGTATTTCCTCGCTGGCGTCCATGTCGGCTTGCGCGGCTGCCGGCTGGTCGTTGAACAGGTGAGACAGCGAACGGCGGGAGTAGTAGTTGTCGTCGTTGGGGTCGATGCGGATGGCTTCGGTCAGGTCGGCGATGGATTGGGGGTAGTCGCCTACTTCGTACCAGGATATGCCCCGGTTGAACCAGGCGTCGGCATGGCCGGCGTCCAGCGCGATGGCGGCGGTGTAGTCGGCGATGGCCCGCTCGTACACCCCGTTGCGGCTGTAGCGGTTGCCCCGCTCCACGTACTCGGCGGCGGTGGTCGGCTCCGGCGGCGGCGTCCGGCGCGGCGTGGTCACTCCGGCTACCTACATCACCGACCGCACCAGCCCGCCGTCCACCAGCATAGTGGTGCCGGTCATGTAGCTGGAGCGGGACGACGCCAGAAACGCCACCAGGTAGGCCAGTTCCCGCGGTTCGCCGATGCGCTTGAGTGCCGTCTGCTCGGCCCGCTGGGCCAATGCGTCCTCGATGGGAATGCCCTGCGTGCGCGCCCGGTCTGCCACGTTCTCCATCATCCGCTCCGACATAATGCTGCCGGGGCAAACGTTGTTAATAAGGATGTTCTCCCGTCCGATGTCGTCGGCCAGGTTCTTCATAAAGCCGATGACGCCCATGCGCGTGGCCGCCGACAGCGCCAGGTTGGGGATGGGCGTATAGACGGTGCTGGCCAGGATGTTGATGATGCGCCCGCCGCCCTGGGCGCGCAGATGGGGCAGCGCCGCGCGGGTCATCCGGGCAAAAAAGAACAGCGAGCGATTGGCCGACACCTGCCACAAGTCCTCGGTAGAGTCTTTGGCGTAGGCTTGCGGCGGCCCGCCGGAGTTGTTCACCATAATGTCAATTTGACCGAAATGCCCGGCAGCAGCGGCCACCAGTTCGTCGATGACTTCCTCTTTGTCCAAATCGCCGGCAAAGGTAAAAATCTCGGCGCCGGTAGCCGACCGGATCTCATCGGCGGCGCGTTCCAAATCGGCAGCGGTGCGCGAGCAGATGGCAACCCGCGCGCCCTCCTCGGCCAGCACCTCAGCGCAAGCGCGCCCCAGCCCCTTGCTGGCGCCGCCCACCACAGCCACCTTCCCCTGCAACTGCAAATCCATAACCCACCCTCCAAACAAAAATGCTCCCCAGATTATATCAGCCCCAACCCACCCGGTCTTTCCGCCCTAAAGCCCCCAATCCAGCACGCCAGCCCGAGCTCAGAACAGGTATAATGCGCCCCACGCACCCCACCGGCCTCCAGAGGTTCAGCATGACCACTCCAGATACCGCCGCCAAAACGCCGCCAGACAAGGTTCGTTTCCGGTTCCCGGAGCCGCCCCAACGTGAGCTTGATGAGGTGACCGTCTTCGAACAGCTGCACCTGACGGGCAATACCCACTTCCTCATCATGCACCTCGGCAAGCCCGAAACCACCCTGGTAGCCGCCGACGGCTGGATGGCCCTGGCTCCGCGCCCCGGCGTTGACGGACTGCGCCGGCCCGATTTGCTCGTCGCTTTTGACGTTGACCCGGAGGCTTACCATGCTACCCGGGGTTATCTAATTACGGAGCAGGGCAAGCCGCCGGATTTTGTTATTGAGGTGGCATCGGAAAGCACCGTTTATCTTGATATGGTGGCTAAGCCGCTTGATTACGCGGCGCTGGGTATTGCAGAGTACTGGCGCTTTGACCAGACCGGCGAGTATTACGGCTCCCGGCTGACCGGAGACCGTCTGGTGGACGACCACTATGAGCCAATCCATATTGATGAACTGCCGGACGGCGTGTTGCAGGGTTACAGCCCCGCGCTGCACCTGTACCTCCGGTGGGAGCGCGGCCGGCTGACCTGGCACGACCCGGCCACCGGACGGCACATCCTAACCTTTGACGCCGCAAAGGAAGCCCGCCTCCGGGCCAAGGCCCGCACCGCCGCCATCTGCGCGGCCCGCCTCCGGGCTGATGCCCGCGCCGCCGAGCACCTCGCGGCCCGCTTCTGGGACGAAGCCCTCATCGCCGAGAACCGCGCGGCCCGCCTCCGGGCTGAAGCCGGCATCGTCAAGGCCAAAGCCCGGATTCGCGAACGGCGACTGGAAATCCCCTGGCCGCAGAAAGACTAACCCCCGGTAACCAACTCCGCATCAGCATCTGCCAGCCGCAAAAACCCGTTATAATACGCCGCAAGCATCGTGTCCCATCCCGGCGCAGCAGCCCGTCCCGCCGGGTTCAGAGGTTCAGTATGACTACCGCCACCATCACCGCCGCCAAAACGCCGCCACCGCCAACGTCCGCGCCACCGCCAGCCCCGGTCCGTTTCCGGTTTCCGGAGCCGCCCCAACGTGAGCCTGATGAGATGACTAACTACATACAGCTGCACCAGACGGGTAGCAGCTACCATCTAATCCAGTACCTGGGCAACCCGGAGACTACTCTGGTAACCGCCGATTTTTGGCTTGCCCAAGGACCGCGCCCTGGCACTACCGGACTGCGCCGGCCTGACTTGCTCATCGCTTTTGACGTGAATCCGGCCGCTTACAAGGCTACCGGGGGTTATCTAATCACGGAGCAGGGCAAGCCGCCGGATTTTGTGATGGAGGTTGCTTCGGTAAGTACGGCCAGCGTTGACGTGTTGCAAAAGCGGGTAGAGTACGCCGCGTTGGGCATCCCGGAGTACTGGCGTTTTGACGAAACGGGGGCGTTTCACCACACGCGGCTGGCCGGTGACCGGCTGGTGGATGGACAGTATGAGCCCATCCCCATTGAGGAACTGCCGGATGGTTCTTTGCAGGGATACAGCGCTGTACTGAACCTGTACCTGCGGTGGGAGCGCGTGCAGGGGGAGCAGGGTCTGCTGGGCTGGTACGACCCGGAAACCGGGCAGCACATCCCGACGCTGCTCGATGAGCGGGAGGCCCGCCTCCGGGAACGGGAGGCCCGCCTCCGGGCCGAGGCCCGCGCTGAGCAGGAACAGGCCCGCGCTGAGCAGGAGCGCGATGCGCGCTTGCAGGCTGAGGCGCGCAATCGGGAGTTGGAGGCGGAGTTGCGGCGGCTGCGGGGCGGTTAGCTTTGGGACGCCGGCCGGCGTAAGCATCTATCCTGCGGGGTATTGCTCAAACCCGCCGGCGGCTGCGTGGTGGGTAGGTAGGTTGCGTTAGGCCGCCGCTTTTGTGGTAAAATCTGCGGTTGTTATGCTTTGCGTTGGTGGCTGGCTTATGGTACTTGTTGGGCTCGGAGGTTTGGCCGATGCTTGCCGGCTGGGGTGTGGTTATGCTGCTTAGTGCGAATGTTCGGAACGGGGGGGGTAGTTTGATGCCCCGCCGCCGCCGTCGCCGCCGCCGCTTTGCGCTGGCCGGCGTTGCGCTGGCCCTCTTTGTCGTGCTGGCGGGGCTGGCCGGCTGGCTGCTGCCGGAGGCCCGGCCGGCCGCCGCAACCGGCACTCTTACGGTCTATAGCGTCGAAATCACCAGCAATCCCGGCCCAGACCAGAAGTATGATACCGGCGATACCATCCTCGTGGAGATCTTTGCCGACCACTGCATTAGCGGCCACGGCAACGGCTCGCTGGCCATTACTATTGGCGACAACGTCCGCCCCGTCTCTCCCAGCGGGCGCGCCAGCTCGCCGACTAGACAGAACCCAACCTCCTGGCACGTGCAATTCAGTTATACGGTCGTTGCCGACGATCTGGACGCCGACGGCATTACGGTGGCCCCGAACGCCCTTTCCGGCACCTGGGCTAGCTCCGATAGCGTCTCTAACTGCAACTCGGCCGTACACACCCACGGCAGCCCTACTCTCCCCAACGATCTGGCTACCCCTCAGGCCAATCATAGAGTTAACTATTTCGATTACGATGCTGATGACGACAACCTGATTGACGTTACTACGCTGGCGCAGCTGGCGGCTATGGAGCATGACCGGGATGGCGACGGCGATCCATCTGCCGGCGGCGCTGCTGCTTACAACGCCGCTTTTCGGGGCCGTGTATCCGGCGCTACCGGGCGCATGGGCTGTCCGGGTACCTGCGCCGGCTATGAGTTGATGGCCGACCTGGACTTTTCCGGCAGCAGCGAGTATGCCAACTGGTCGCCCATCAATACCTTTGAGACTACTTTCCAGGGCAACGGCCATACCATTTCCAACCTGAACATCAACGCCCGGAACGCCGGGCTGTTCTCCACGCTGGGCGGTTCCGGCGTCGTCACCGCAGTGGGTCTGATTAATCCTACTGTGGTGTCCACGAGGAACGGCGGCTTTGCCGCCGGGCTGGTGGGGGATAACCACGGCATCATCAGCGCCTCTTACGTCCGGGGCGGCTCTGTTACCTCTAGCGGGGGGGACGGGGGCGTCGGCGGGCTGGTGGGGATTAATCGCAAGATGGTACGGGCGTCTTACGCCTCCGGAACCACGGTGAGCAGCACCGGCACGCGCGATATTGTTGGCGGGCTGGTGGGCAGCAACATCAATCGCAACGCAACTATTGAATACAGCTACGCGGCCAGCGCCGTTACCGCTACCGGCGCCAACGCCAGGGCCGGCTGCCTGACGCGCAACACTGCTGGGGCTATCCGCGGCACCATCACCGCCAGTTATTACAGTTCTGACGTCTGCTCGGCCGGCGGCGACGGCAGTCGCACCGCCACCCAGCTGCAAACGCCGACGGACTACTCCGGCCCCTACACCAGCTGGAACCGGAACCTGGACGGCGTAGCCGGCAACGATGACCCTTGGGCGTTTGGCACGGCATCGCAATACCCCGTCCTGCAATACCTGCTCAACGACTACGACGACGACAACGACAATCTGATTGACATCCGGACGCTGGCCCAGCTGAACGCCATCCGCCATGACCTGAACGGCAACGGCGATGCGACCCACGCCGGTTACGTTGCCGCCTTTCCGCACCACCAGGTACTGGCCACGGGGCGGATGGGCTGCGCCAGCGCCTGCGCCGGCTACGAGCTGCGGGCCGACCTGGACTTCAATACCGACGGCAGCAGCGATAACAGCGCCGACGCCCCCTATGCCAACTGGTCGCCCCTCGGAACTTACACGTCCACTTTCCAGGGCAACGGCCATACCATCTCCAACCTGGCCAGCAGCGGGAGCCAGTCGCTTCGTGAACAGCGCGGGCTATTCACGAATTTGGGCAGTGGCAGTACGGTCACCGCATTGGGACTGATTAACCCCAGGGTGAGCGTTTCGGGTTTCAGTTCGGCCGTCGGTGCGCTGGCGGACAAAAACGACGGCACGATTAGCGCCGTCTTTGTCCGCGGCGGCTCCGTTAGCGCCCCCGGCAACAACTCCTTTGCCGGCGGGCTGGTCGGCTGGAACGCGGGAACCATCCGCGCGGCTTATTCCACCGCTGCCGTCAGCGCGGCCGGCAGCGCCGGCGGGCTGGCCAACAGCAATGCCGGCGGTACCATCATCGCCAGCTACGCCGCCGGCGCCGTTACCGGCAGCGGCACTACGAACTGCCTGACGTCGGCCGATACCAACGGCACCGTAACCAACAGCTACTGGAGCACCGGCGTCTGCACCCACACCGGCGGCGGCGGCACGGCCCAAACCGCCAGCGCCCTGCAAACGCCCACCGGCTACTCCGGCATCTACTCCGGCTGGAATATCAACGTTGACACCGGCGCCGCCGATGACCCCTGGAGCTTTGGCTCGGCCTCCCAGTACCCCATCCTGCAATTCAACCGGGACGTCATCGGCATCCAGTGGCAGCGCAACCCCGGCGCCACCCCGTTGGACTATGACGACGACGACGACAATCTGATTGACGTCCGGTCGCCGGCCCAGCTGGACGCCATCCGCTATGACCTGAACGGCGATGGGCTGCTGCCCCGGGGGCGGGAGAGCGCCGGCTACGCGCCGGCGTTCCCCGGCCTGAGCATCGGCATGGGCTGCCCGGATACCTGCACCGGCTACGAACTGCGGCAGAACCTGGACTTTGACACTACCGGCAACGACGGCATCGCCGACGCCCCCTTTGCCAACTGGACGCCCATCGACGGTTGGTACAGCGGCATTCTTAAAGGCAACAACCACACTATCGCCAACCTGACTATTGACGCCCCCCACCAGAGTAACGTGGGGCTGTTCACCAGCGTCAGCGGTAACATCTCCGGCATCGGACTGCCCGATGCCAGCGTGCGCGGGGCCAACGATGGGGTCCGCATCGGCGTCATCGCCGGCCAGCTGCTTGCCGGCGGGTCGGTAAGTTCCAGCTGGGCTACCGGCAGCGTAACTTCCACCAGTGCCACCGCCGGTACTAAATATCTCGGCGGGCTGGTGGGTTTCTCCTTCGCTTCCGGTCCGGCGGTGCGGGCCAGCTATGCCGGGGTGGACGTAACGGCCGCCCCGACTGCCACTACGGTGCACGCCGGCGGTCTGGCCGGCCGTCTGCAAGGCACCACGCTGTCGGCCAGCTATGCCACCGGCAACGTCGCCGGCGGCACCAGCAGCGCCTCTTACGTCGGCGGCCTGGTGGGCTCCATGCACAGCAGCGCCAGCATCACCACGTCCTACGCCCGGGGCCGGCCCAGCGGCGGCCCCGGCGCCAACATCGGCGGGCTGGCCGGCAATCAGCCCGGCCGGGTAACCAACAGCTATTGGGACACCACCGCCAGCGGCCGCGCCGATACTGACCAGGCCAACAGCCCCGGCACGGGCCAAAAGACCTACGAGCTGCGCAACCCCACCGCCTACGGAACCACCGGCAGCATTTACTCCGCCTGGAACGTGAACGTTGACGGCAATACCGGCACCGGAGACGCCGACGGCAACGACGACCCCTGGAACTTTGGCACCATCAGCCAGTACCCGGTTCTGCAATACGGCGGGCTGGACACCGGGCGGCAGTTCCGCGCGCAGCCGTTCATCGCTAACGACGACACCCTGTCCGTGCTCCTCGTTACCCCCGCCACGCTGGCCACGACCTTTACGCCGGGCACTACCGCCTACACTGCAAACTTGCCCGCCGCCCCCATCGACAGCGTCACCGTGACCTACCTCTCCGGCGCCAGCTCTACGGTGGCCATCAGCGCCATCGCCGGCACGGCCGCCGCCGTGACTACCGACGCCGATTCCGCCCCCGGCTACCAGGTCAATATCGCCGGCCCCGAAACGTACATCACTATTACCGTCAGCGCCCCGGACGGCTCGGCCACCGACTACATCGTCACCATCCGCGTCCCCGTGAACAATTACGATGACGACCGCGACAATCTGATTGACGTCAAGACGCTGGCCCAGCTGAACGCCATCCGCTACGACTTGAACGGCGATGGGGCCGCGGACCGCACGGCCAACGCCGCCGCCTACCGGGCCGCCTTTCCCTACCCCTCCGGCGGGAATCGCTGCGCCGGAACCTGCGCCGGCTACGAGCTGCGGGCCGACCTGGACTTTGACACTAACACCGTCAACGACCGCACCGACGACGCCTATTCCAACGGCGGCCTGGGCTGGCTGCCCATCGGCGATAATAGCGTGCAATTTACCTCTACCTTTGAGGGCAACAGCGCCGACTACGCCATCTCCAATCTCTACATCAACCGCCCGTCCGGTAACCGGGTGGGCCTGTTCGGGCAGACTGCCGGCGCAACCCTGCGCAACATCGCGCTGGAGGACGTGAACATCCGCGCGGAGCACCGGGCCGGCGCGCTGGTGGGCCACGCCGGCGGCGGCACTATTGCCAACAGCTACTCTACCGGCGGCAGCGTCACCGTTACCGGCGACCGGGCCGGCGGGCTGGCCGGGCAGGTCAACCACCCCGGCACCATCGCCGACAGCTATTCCACCGTCAACGTTGCGGCCCAGGGCGGCGAGGCCGGCGGGCTGACGGCTACCCTGATTGGCCTCAACGACAACTACGCCAGCATCACCTCCAGCTACGCCGCCGGCACCGTTAGCGCCACTACCAACGCCGGCGGGCTGGTGGGCCGCGTCGCGCCCGGCAACATCACCTCCAGCTACGCCACCGGCGCCGTCAGCTCCGCCAGCAACAACGCCCGGGTCGGCGGGCTGGTGGGCTGGTTCCAGGGCTCGGCCGACGGCGGCGGAACCTCCGCGGTCACCACCACCAGCAACCTTACCGCCAGCTACGCTACCGGCGCCGTCAGCGTTACCGGCAACAACGCCCGCGCCGGCGGGCTGGTCGGCGAAAACCTCGCCTACCTGACCAACGACGGGCGCGCCGCCAACCGGGCCAACTCCAACATCCGGGCCAGCTACGCTACCGGCGCCGTCAACGGCGGCACCGGCGCCAGCAACCGGCTGGGCGGGCTGGTCGGCTACAACAACAGCGACCGCACGCCTTTTACCTCAACCCAGGGCGTTGAGGGCGTCGGCGTGCACGGCATCACTACCGCTACCATCAACGCCAGCTACGCTACCGGACGGGTTACCGGCGCCAGCGCCGCCGCCATTGGCGGCCTGGTGGGTGAGAACCGGGCCAACCATACCGTTACCGGCGGCACTAACGCCGGCGAAAGCCGCACCGCCATCACCGCCAGCTATTGGGACACCACCACCACTACCGTTGCCGACGACACCGACACCAACGCCCCTGAGGGACTGCTCACCACCGCCCTGCAATCCCCCACCGCCTACGGCACTACCGGCATCTACTCCACCTGGAACCTGAACCTGGACGGCGCCGCCGGCAACGACGACCCCTGGGACTTTGGCACGGCCTCCCAATACCCCGTCCTGCAATACCAGCAGGACGTCAGCGGCATCCAGCAGCAGCGCCCCGCCGCCAGCCCGATGGACTATGACGACGACGACGACAATCTGATTGACGTCCGGTCGCCGGCCCAGCTGGACGCCATCCGCTATGACTTGAACGGCGATGGGGCCGTGGCCCAGGGCAGCGCCAGCGCCCGCTACCTGGCCGCTTTCCCCGGCCTGAGCACCGGCATGGGCTGCCCCACCGGATGCGCCGGCTACGAACTGCGCCGGAACCTGGACTTTGACACTACCGGCGATGATAACGTAGCCGACGCACCCTACGACAACTGGACGCCCATCGGCGGAACTTACTCGGCTAACTTTGACGGCAACAACCACACCATATCCAACCTGACTATTGACGCCGCCGGCACCGTTAATGACGTGGGGCTGTTCGCTACCGTCAGCGGCAACATCTCCGGCATCGGACTGCCCAACGCCAGCGTGACCGGGGCCGCCGATACAATCAACATCGGAGCGCTGGCCGGCCGGCTGAACACCGGCGGGACGGTAACCGCCAGCTGGAGTACGGGTACGGTAGCCTCCACCAGCAGCGTCAACAGCAGCAGCCGGATCAAACGGGCCGGCGGGCTGCTGGGCACGGCCCAGGGCGCGGTGCGGGCCAGCTATTCCGCGGCCGCGGTAAGCGTCAACTCGGGGGCGCTCCGGACGTACACCGGCGGGCTGGTGGGTACGCTGAACCAGGGCCGGATAACGGCCAGCTATGCTACCGGCGCGGTAGCCGGCGGTGGCAGCGCCGGCAGCTTTTTCTCTTACGTCGGCGGACTGGTCGGACAAGTAACCGGCGCCGGGTCGGTAATAACGGCGTCTTATGCAACCGGGGCGGTTACGGCCGGCGCGGACGTCCTCACCATCGTCGGCGGGCTGGCCGGGCAGGTGGCGGCCGGGGCGGTAACCTACAGCTATTGGGACACCGAGGCCAGCGGCATTACCGGCACGGGCGCCGGCCTCGGCAAAACCACCAACGAACTGCGCACGCCCACCGCCTACGGCACCAGCACCACTACCAGCATCTACGCCGCCTGGAACGTGAACGTTGACGGCAATACCGGCACCGGGGACGCTGGCGGCAACGACGACCCCTGGGATTTCGGCGCCTACGACGAATATCCCGTCTTGCAGTACGACGGGATGGACACCGTCATGCAGGTGAACCTCCAGCCCTCCGTGGGCGCGCTGGCCACGCTCACGGTAACCGGGGCGGCGCTGTCGGCCCCCTTTGCCACGGCAAACCTCACCTACACCGCAACGCTGCCCGACGACCCAACCGGCATCACCGTCACCGTAGCGGCCACCTCCACCAACCCCACCGCTGCGGTGTCCTACCGCGCCGTGGCCGGCACCGCCGCCCCCGTTACCGCCGACGCCGATGCCGACACCGCCGACCATCAGGTCATCCTCGGCGGCCCCAGCACCGTAATCACCATCACCGTCACCCCCCAGAACGGCATTGCCCAAAGCTACACCGTCACCATCGCCGTGCCGGAGCACGACTACGATACCGACGACGACAACCTCATCGACGTAACCACCCTGGCCCAGCTCAACGCCATCCGCTACGACTTGAACGGCGATGGGGCCGCCGACAACACCGCCGGCGCCGGCGCCCTCGCCTACGCCGCCGCCTACCTCTACCCGTCCCCCGGCATGGGCTGCGCCGCCGCCTGCACCGGCTACGAACTGCGGAACGACCTGGACTTTGACGACAACGACAGCGGCATGGTGGACAGCGACGACCAGTATCCCAACTGGACGCCCATCGGCGGCGGCGCAAATGCGTACAGCGGCACGTTCCAGGGCAACAACCACGTCATCGACAACCTGACCATCAACGCCGGCGCCACCGTTGACGACGTGGGGCTGTTTGGCCGGGCCAGCGGCGCCATCTCCGGCGTAGGACTGCCCAACGCCAGCATTGCCGCCGCCGGCAGCGGCGCGCTGGACGTCGGCGCGCTGGCCGGCCAGGTGGACGCGGCCGGCTCGGTAACGGCCAGCTGGAGTACCGGCCGCATCGCCGCTACCGACACCGGCCGGGGCACTAAAACCCTCGGCGGGCTGGTGGGCGTTGCCAGCGGCAACATCCGGGCCAGCTACTCCACCGCCACCACCACCGCAGCCACCGCCACCACCACCGTCAACGTCTTTGCCGGCGGGCTGGCGGGCTACCTGAGCAACGCCGACATCATCGCCAGCTATGCCACCGGCAGCGTAACCGGCGGCGGCGCCAACTTCTCTTTCATCGGCGGGCTGACCAGTTACGTGGACGGCGCCACCAGCAACGTCATCGCCTCTTATGCCACCGGAACCGTTACCGGCGGCGCCGGCGTCAACATCAACGGCCTGTTCAACTTTAACAGCCTCGACCCGCCCACCACCACCGCCAGCTATTGGGATACCACCACCACCGGCATCAACGACGACGCCGACACTACCGGGCCGGAGGGCCGCAGCACCTCGGTCCTGCAATCGCCCACCGACTACGGAACCACCGGCCTTTACTCCGGATGGAACGTGAACGTTGACGGCGCGGGCGGCAACGACGACCCCTGGAACTTTGGCACCAACGCGCAATATCCCATCCTGCAATTCGGCCAGGATGCCCGGGGCATCCAGCGGCAGCGCACCCCCAACGCCGCCGCCGTCAACTACGACGCCAACGGCAACAACCTCATCGACGTGGCCACCCTGGCCCGGCTGGACGCCATCCGCTACGACCTGGATGGCGACGGGGCAACGGCAACGGGCCCAGACGCCGCGCAATACGCCGCCGCCTTCCCCGGCCTCACCCCCGGCATGGGCTGCCCCACCGGATGCACCGGCTACGAACTAACCGCCAACCTGGACTTTGACACCGACGACAACGGCATGGTGGACAGCAGCGACACCTACCCCAACTGGACGCCCATCGGCGGAACTTACACCGGCAACTTTGACGGCAACAACCACACCATCGCCAACCTGACGATTAACGCCGCCGGCAGCGTGAGCTACGTGGGGCTGTTCGGCCAAATCAGCGGCGACGTGTCCGGCGTGGGCCTGCCTGACGCCAGCATTACCGGGGCCGCTGCTACAATCAACGCCGGCGTCCTGGCCGGTCAGGTGAGTACCGGCGGGGCGGTAACGTCCAGCTGGGCTACCGGCAGCGTAACTTCCACCAATACCAGTACCGGCTCCGCTAACAAACTTATCGGCGGGCTGGTGGGTTACGCCGCGGGCCCAGTGCAGGCCAGCTATGCCCGGGTGGATGTAACTGCCGCCAATACTGCCACCTCGGTGGCGGCCGGCGGCTTGGTGGGCTATCTGTTCGGCGGCACGCTGACGGCCAGCTATGCTACCGGCGCGGTAGCCGGCGGCGCCGGCGGCAACTCTCAAGTCGGCGGCCTGGTCGGAGTGGCCCAAACCGGCGCGTCCGTCATCACGGCGTCTTATGCAACGGGAACGGTTACGTCGGACGCGAACAGCATCGGCGGGCTGGTCGGTTTTCTGCTCTCCGGCGCTACGGTGGTCAACAGCTATTGGGACACGACTACCAGCGGCATCACCGGCACGGGCGCCGGCGTGGGCAAAACCACCGCCGAGCTGCAATCCCCCATCGCCTACGGCACCAGCACCACCACCAGCATTTACGCCGGTTGGAACGTGGACGTTGACGGCGTTACGGGGGGCGATGACCCCTGGGACTTTGGCTACGCGGTGCAGTACCCGGCGCTAAAGTACGACGGGCTGGACGTGTTCCGGCAGGGGCGGGATAACATCGTGCTGGCGCCCGCCGTGCTGAACATGGAGGCCGGGGAAACGGCAACCTACACCGTGCGGCTGGGCGCGGCGCCCACGGCGGCGGTAACGGTGAACATCGGCAGCAACAGCGCCAGCGTAACCATTGACCACGACGACGGCGGCTTTGCCATCGGCGAAACGCTGAACTTCTCAACCACCGACTGGCTCACGCCGCGCACGATAACCGTCCGTGTCGCCAGCGGCGCAACCCTGGGCGATGCCACGCTGGCCCACAGCGCCACCGGCCCCGGCAGCCGCTTTGACGGCTTCAGCGCCAACCTCCCCGTCGGCATCACCATCGACTACGACCGCAACGACAACAACCTCATTGACATTACCACCCTGGCCCAGCTCAACGCCATCCGCCACGACCCGGACGGCAACGGCGATGCCACCCACGCCGACTACATAGCCGCGTTCCCCGGCCGCATCACCACCCCCACCGCCCGCATGGGCTGCCCCGGCGCCTGCGCCGGCTACGAACTGCGGAACGACCTGGACTTTGACACCGACGGCATCCCCGGCGTAGGCAGCGGCGACGAATACCCCAACTGGACGCCCATCGCAACCTACGCGTCCACCTTTGACGGCAACGGGCATACCATAGCCAACCTGAACATCGCCGCCGGCGCCAGCGTCAGCACCGTGGGGCTGTTCGGCACCATAACCGGCGCCATCTCCGGCATCGGACTGGACAATGCCACCGTAACCAGCGCCGGCACCACCGCCGCCGCCGGCGCGCTGGTCGGCACGGTGCAGGCGGCCGGCACGGTAACCTCCAGCTGGAGTACGGGCCGCGTAACCTCGACCGACACCGGCGCCTCCGTTAAATACGTTGGCGGGCTGGCGGGTTTCGTCTATGGCACGGTGCGGGCCAGCTATTCTACCGCCGCGGTAACCGCATCCGACAGCGCCATCAGCATCGGCGCCGGCGGGCTGGCCGGGTCGCTCACCGGCGGCAACATCATCGCCAGCTATGCCACCGGCAGCGTCACCGGCGGCACCGGCAACTCCTCTTACGTCGGCGGCCTGGTGGGCTCCATGGGCGGCACCACCCCCGGCATCACCGCGTCCTACGCGATAGGAACGCCCAGCTCCGGCCCCAACGCCAACGTTGGCGGGCTGGCCGGCAATAATCCCGGCAGCGCCGTCATCACCAACAGCTATTGGGACACCGACGCCAGCCGCATCACCGGCACGGGCGCCGGCCTCGGCAAAACCACCAACGAGCTGCGCACGCCCACCGCCTACGGCACCAGCACCACCACCGACATCTACGCCGCCTGGAACGTGGACGTTGACGGCGATACCAGCACCGGGGACGCTGACGGCAACGACGACCCCTGGCACTTCGGCTACGCCGTCCAGTACCCGGTACTGCAATACGACGGGCTGGACTTGCTGACGCAGGCCCGGGATACCATCGTGCTGGTGCCGGCCGCGCTGGACCTGGAGCCGGGGGAAACGGCATCCTACTCGGTGCGGCTGGGGGCCGCGCCCACGGCGCCGGTAGCGATAACCCTAGCCAGCGACAACCCGGACGTAACCATCAACCGGGCCACGCTGAACTTTACCGACAGCACCTACGCTACGGAGCAAAACGTAACCGTCAGCGTGGACAGCGGCGTCACCCTGGGCGCTGCCGCCGCGCTAACCCACACCGCCGCCGCCGGCACGGGCAGCGGCTTTGAGAACACCGCCACCACCACGCTAACGGTAACCGTCACCGCAGACTACGACGTCAACAACAACAACCTCATTGACGTCACCAGCCTGGCCCAGCTCGACGCCATCCGCTACGACCTGGACGGCAACGGCACCGTACTTGCTGCCGACGCCGCCGCCTACACCACCGCCTACCCCAACCGCCCCGCCGACATGGGCTGCCCCGCAACCTGCGCCGGCTACGAACTAACCGCCGACCTGGACTTTGACACCGACGGCACCCCCGGCGTAGGCGCCGGCGACGAATATCCCAACTGGACGCCCATCGGAGGAACTTACGCGGGCGACTTTGACGGCAACAACCGCACCATCGCCAACCTGACTATCAACGCCGCCGCCAGCGTGGGCTACGTGGGGCTGTTCGGCCAAATCAGCGGCGACGTGTCCGGCATCGGACTGCCCGATGCCAGCGTGAGCGGGGCGGCCAGTAACATCTACGCCGGCGCGCTGGCCGGCCGGCTGAACACCGGCGGGACGGTAACCGCCGCGTGGAGTACGGGTTCGGTAACCTCCACCAGCAGCGTCAGCGGCAGCGGCCTGACCAAACGGGCCGGCGGGCTGCTGGGCACGGCCCAGGGCGCGGTACGGGCCAGCTATTCCGAGGCAGCGGTAAGCACCAACTCGGCGGCGGTGTGGACGTACACCGGCGGGCTGGTGGGTTCGCTGAACCTGGGCCAGATAACGGCCAGCTATGCTACCGGCCCGGTATCCGGCGGCGTCGGCGCAGCCTCCCGCGTCGGCGGGCTGGCCGGCCGGGCCCGGGGCGCCCCGTCCACCATCACGGCCTCTTATGCCACCGGAACGGTTACCGGCGGCGCGGGCGCCCGCACCGGCGGCGTAGTCGGGGAGTTGAACATCGGCGCCCCAGCCCCGGTCAACAGCTATTGGGACAGCGACACCGGCGGCATCACCGGCGGCCAAACCACCGCCGCCCTGCAATCCCCCACCGACTACGGAACCGGCATCTACGCCGATTGGAACGTGGACGTTGGCGGCACCTCCGCTAACGACGACCCCTGGCACTTTGGCTATGAAGTGCAGTACCCGGCGCTAAAGTACGACGGGATGGACGTGTTCCGGCAGGGCCGGGATAACATCGTGCTGGTGCCCGCCGCGCTGGATCTGGAGGCGGGAGACACCGCAACCTACACCGTGCGGCTGGGCGCGCAGCCCACAGCGGCGGTAATGGTAGCCATCGCCAGCGACAGCGCCGACGTAACCTTTGACGGCCCCGACGCCGCTGCTGCGTTCACCGGCAGCGAAACGCTGGACTTCTCAACTACCGACTGGCTCACGGCGCAAAGGATAACCGTCCAGGTGGACGCCGCCGCATCCCTGGGCGCGGCCACGCTGACCCACACCGTCGCCGGCCCCGGCAGCCGCTTTGAGGACACCGCCACCACCACACTGGCCGTCGGCATTACCATCGACTACGACCGCGACGACAACAACCTCATTGACATCACCACCCTGGCCCAGCTCAACGCCATCCGCTACGACTTGAACGGCGATGGCACGGTACTTGCCAGCGACGCAGCCGCCTACACCATGGCGTTCCCCGGCCGCGCCGCCAGCATGGGCTGCCAAACCACCTGCGCCGGCTACGAACTGACGGCCGACCTGGACTTTGACACCAACGACAACGGCATGGTGGACAGCAGCGACACCTACCCCAACTGGACGCCCATCGGAGGAACCTACACGTCCACCTTTGACGGCAACAACCACACCATCGCCAACCTGACTATTGACGCCGCCAGCAGCGTTACTAACGTGGGGCTGTTCGCTACCGTCGGCGGCGACATCTCCGGCATCGGACTGCCCGATGCCAGCGTGACCGGGGCCGCCAATATAATCCGCATCGGCGCGCTGGCCGGCCGGCTTGACACCGGCGGGACGGTAACGTCCAGCTGGGCTACCGGCAGCGTAACTTCCACCAGTACCAGTACCGGCTTAGAGATCAGAATTATCGGCGGGCTGGTGGGTTACGCCTTGGGCCCAGTGCGGGCCAGCTATGCCGGGGTGGATGTAACTGCCGCCAATACTGCCATCGCGGTGCGGGCCGGCGGCCTGGTGGGCCTTCTGAGCTCCAGCGCGCTGACGGCCAGCTATGCTACCGGCGCGGTAGCCGGCGGCACCAGCATCTCCTCTTACGCCGGCGGCCTGGTCGGACTGGCCACCAACGGCGCCTCCGTCATCACGGCGTCTTATGCGACGGGGGCGGTTACGGCCGGCACGGGCGCCAACACCGGCGGGCTGGCCGGGGGGCTGCTCTTCGGCGCTACGGTGGTCAACAGCTATTGGGACACGACTACCAGCGGCATCACCGGCACGGGCGCCGGCCTCGGCAAAACCACCGCCGAACTGCAATCCCCCACCGCCTACGGAGCCACCGGCATTTACTCCGATTGGAACGTGGACGTTGGCGGCACCTCCGCTGACGACGACCCCTGGCACTTCGGCTACGATTCCCAATACCCGGTACTGCAATACGACGGGCTGTCCCCCCTGCAACAGGAGCGGGATACCATCGTGCTGACGCCGGCCGCGCTGGATATGGAGGCGGGGGAATCGGCATCCTACTCGGTGCGGCTGGGCGCGCAGCCCACAGCGGCGGTAACGGTGGACATCCTCAGCAACAACACCAGCGTAACCATTGACGATGACGACAGCACCTTTGCCATCGACGAATCGCTGAGTTTCTCAACCACCGGCTGGGATGACGCGCAAACGATAACCGTCCGGGTGGACGCCGCCGCGTCCCTGGGCGCGGCCACGCTGACCCACACCGCAACCGGCCCCGGCAGCGGCTTTGAGGACACCGCCACCACCACACTGGCCGTCGGCATTACCGTGGACTACGACCGGGACGACAACAACCTGATTGACGTGTCCAACCTGGCCCAGCTCAACGCCATCCGTTACGACTTGAACGGCAACGGCGATGCTACCCACGCCGACTATGCGTCCGCGTTCCCCGGCCGCATAACCACCGCTACCGGGCGGATGGGCTGCCCCGGCACCTGCGCCGGCTACGAACTGACGGCCGACCTGGACTTTGACACCAACGACGACGGTACGGTGGACAGCAACGACCCCTACGCCAACTGGTCGCCCATCGGAGGAACTTACACGGGTGACTTTGACGGCAACAACCACACCATCGCCAACCTGACTATTAACGCCGCCGCCAGCGTTACTAACGTGGGGCTGTTCGCTACCGTCAGCGGCGACATCTCCGGCGTGGGCCTGCCTGACGTCAACGTGACCGGGGCCGCCCATGGAATTCGTGCCGGCGCCCTGGCCGGCTACGTAACAGCCACCGGGTCGGTAACTTCCAGCTGGGCTACCGGCAGCGTAACTTCCACCAGTACCACCGCCGCCGCCAAACGCGTCGGCGGGCTGGTGGGTTATTCTCTGGGCAACGTGCGGGCCAGCTATGCCGACGTGACGGTAACCGCATCCCAGGCCGCTACTGCCATAAGTGTTATAATCGGCGGCCTGGCTGGGCATACTATCGCCGCCTCGGTAACGGCCAGCTATGCTACCGGCGCGGTATCCGGCGGCTACAGCTCGAACTCTTACGCCGGCGGCCTGGTCGGTCTGTTCGCCGGCAGCACGTCCGTCATCACGGCGTCTTATGCAACGGGAGCGGTTACGGCCGGCGCCAGCGTCAACACCGGCGGGCTGGCCGGGCGGTTGTTCTCCGGCGCTACGGCGGTCAACAGCTATTGGGACACCGAAACCACCGGCATCACCGGCGGCCGGACGACTAGCGCGCTGCAATCCCCCACCGGCTACACCGACATTTACTCCGCCTGGAACGTGGACGTTGACGGCGCAAACGGCAACGACGACCCCTGGGACTTTGGCTACGCCGTCCAATACCCGGTACTGCAATACGGCGGGCTGGATTTGCTGACGCAGGGGCGGGATACCATCGTGCTGGTTCCCGACGCGTTGTCGGTGAACGAGGGATCCAGCGACACCTACACCGTGCGGCTGGGCGGCGCGCCCAAAGCGGGGAATACCGTAACCGTAACCGTGGCCAGCGACAACGCCGCCGTAACCACCAGCCACCCCCCGCTGACTTTCAATGCCGGCAACTACAATTCGCCGCGCACAGTAACGGTCAGCGCCCCCGGCGACCCCAACTTGGCCGACGACACGGCAACTTTGACGCACCTCGCCGTCGCCGGCACGGGCAGCGGCTTTGAGAACACCGCCACCACCACGCTGGCCGTAACCACCACCGACAACGACCGGGGCCGCATCCTGCTCACGCAAAACAGCGTGGACATCATCGCCCTGTCCGTAACCGAGGAGGCCAGCGAAGTCACTTACGACGTGGCGCTGGACCAGGCCCCGCTGGACAACGTAACCGTAACCGTAACCGTCCCCAGCGACTACACCGACGCGGTACAAATCAACAAAGACAGCGGCACTCTCGGCAACACCCAGACGCTCACTTTCACCCCGACGGACTATGCGGCGCAAACGATAACCGTGCGGGCGCTGAACGACATCGACGGCATCGGCGAAAGGTTCAACCTGAGCCACACCATCGCCGGCACGGGCCACGGCTACGCCGGCGTCAGCAAAGACCTGCCCGTAACCGTTATCGACATCAACTCGGCCAACATCCTGCTGCACCCCACCACTGCCACCACCACGCTAAGCACGCTGCCGGTAGATGAGGAGGGCACCGCATCCTACCGGGTGCGCCTGAACACCCAGCCCACGGCCGCCGTCAGCGTAACCGTCACCGCCCCGTCCGGCCTGGAAATCAACGACGGCAACGGCAACTACGGCAGCACCCGCACGCTGAGTTTCCCGGCAACTGCCTGGGACACGCTGCAAACGGTAACCGTGCGGGCCCTTGCCGACGACGACCTGACCCACGAAACCGGCGGCACGATTACCCACGTCGCCGGCAGCACGGACAGCGCCTACCAGGGCCTCAGCCGAAACCTGCCCGTAACGATTAGGGACATCGACGAAGCCAGCATCATCCTGTCCGCAACCAGCACGCTGGCCCTCATCGAGGGCGGCAGCCCCGAAAGCTACACCGTAGCGCTGAGCCACCGGCCGGCGGCCCCCGTAACCGTAACCGTCACCGCGACCGCCGGCGTAACCGTTGACAAAAACACCGGCAATGATTTCACCATCACCGAAACGCTAACCTTCACCTCCGACAACTACGGCCCGCAAACCATCCGGGCCCGCGCGGCGAGCGACACCAACCTGGCCGACGAAACCACCGCCATCACCCACGCCATCACCAGCGCCGGCGACGCCAACTACCACGCCCTCGAAGACGTATCCCGCCCCGTAACCGTAACCGACACCACCGCGCCCACATTCCTCCTGACCGATTCCGACAGCGACCCCGTAACCGCGCTGACGGTGCATGAGCAGGGCAGCGACATCACCTACGGCGTAGCCCTGAGCCACGAACCGACGGGCACAGTGACCGTAACCGTAGCCGCTACCGGCCTGCTGATTGACGGCCCCGACACCGGCGCCGTGTTCAGCGCCAGCGAAACGATAAGCTTCACTACTTCCAACTGGCAAACGGCGCAGATGGTAACGATACAGGCGCCGTCGCACGACGCTAACTCACAAAGCGAAACGGCCATGCTGGCCCACTCGGCCACCGGCGGCGGCTACGCCGGCGTCAGCAGCGTAACCCTGACCGTAACCATTGACGACAACGACGACCCGGAAATCCTGCTGTGGCACGGCACCAACAACGCCGCCATCACCACGCTGCCCGTAACCGAGGAGAACACCACCACCTACCGCGTGCTCCTGAACACCGAACCCACGGCGGCCGTCAGCGTCCGCATCGACGCAGGCAACGGCCTGCAAATCAACGACGGCAGCGGCAACTACGGCAGCACCCGCACGCTGAGTTTCTCAACGACTAACTGGACCACGGCGCAAGCGGTAACGATACGCGCCACGGCCGACGACGACCTGGCCCCCGACACCTCCAGCCTGTCCCACACCGCCTCCAACGCCGGCCCCGACGACAGCGCCTACGCCGGCGTCAGCAAGTCCCTGTCCGTACCGATTATTGACAACGACACCCCAGCCATCATCCTCTCCGAAACCGCCCTATCGGTGGACGAGGGCGGCACCGGCACCTACACCGTCAAACTGAGCAACCAGCCCGCCGCCGGCGTAACCATAACCATCACCAGCAGCACGTCCGACGACGTGGAAATCGACGGCCCCGACAGCGGCCTCAATTACAGCAACGAGGAAACGCTGCGTTTCTCAACCGGCAACTGGAACTCGCCGCAAACGGTAACCGTGCGCGGCCTGACCGACGACGACCTGGCCACCAGCACGGGCAACACCCTAACCCACGCCGCCAGCAACACGACGGCTACCGACAGCCTGTTCAGCACCGCCGCCGACGTTGACTTGGACGTAACCGTAACCGACACCACCACGCCGACCATCGTCCTGACGAAAAACAGCGCGGCCATCACCACGCTGGGGCTGGCCGAGGAGGGCAGCCAGGTCACCTACCAGGTAGCCCTGAGCAACCCGCCGCTGGCCCGGGTAAGCGTACTCGTGAGCAGCAGCGACGCCGACGCCGCAGCAATCCACGACGGCGGCGCAACTTACGACGACGCCGATTTCGTCAGCAGCCGACTGTTGAATTTCGACGCCGGCACCACCACGGCGCAAACGATAACCCTATGGGCGCCGGCCGACGGCGACGACGACAACGAAACCGTCACGCTGACGCACGCCGCCAGCGATGCGACGATGGGCACGGCCAGCGGCTACGCCGGCATCAGCAAAGCGCTGACGGTAACCGTTACCGACGACGACACGCCCGACATCAAGCTGTCCGCCCCCACGCTGACCGTAAGAGAGGAGGACGACAGCGAGGGCGGCGGCGGCGGGAGCTACACCGTGCGCCTGGGCACCCAGCCCGCGTCCGACGTAACCGTAACGATAACCGCAAACGACGGCTTGACCATTGACGGCCCCGACAGCGGTACCGATTTCACCAGCAGCGAAACGCTGACTTTCACCAATGCGGACTACGCGGCAAAGACGATATACGTGCGCGGGCTGGCAGACGACAACCTGGCCCACAACGACATCAGGATTACCCACCGCGCGGCCAGCGACGACCGGGACTTCGCCGGCAAGACGGCAACCCTCACCGTAACCGTTACCGACAACGACACCGGCAGCATCCTACCGTCGGCAACCACCACCATCGCGGTAATTGAGGGCGATGACACCGGAACCACCTACGACGTCAGGCTGAGCCACCAGCCCGATGCAGCGGTAACCGTAACCATCGCCAACGACACCGGCCTGGCCACCACAACACGGCCCACCCTGACCTTCAACGCCGGCAACTGGAACACGCCGCAAACGGTAACCGTCAAGGGCCTAACCGACGCCGACCGTACCATCGGCAGCGACACGCTAACGCACACGCCCAGCGCAACCGGCGGCTACCTGTCCAGCGAAACCGCCGACGTATCCGTAACCATCCTGGACACCACCGCGCCGGTCATCACCCTGAGCACCACCACCATAACCCTGCTGGAGAACAGCAGCGCCCGCTACACGGTGGTGCTGAATGACCCGCCCCCGGCCGATACCACCGTCGCCATCGCCAGCAGCAACCCCGGCGTCACCGTTTCCCCGGACACCCTGAGCTTTACCGCTGCCGACTACGGCGCTCTCAAGACGGTAACGGTAACCACAACCACCGACAGCGACACGGTGCATAACGCGTTCGGGATAACGCACACGCCCACCATCCGGGGCGTTGCCAGCCCGACCACGCCGCTGCCCCTGCTATTCCTGGAGCCGGTTCCCCCCGGCGGCGGCGCAACGACAACCCCCATCGAATTCCTGTCGCCCCCGCCCGGCAACCCCGCAATCTACGTCGTTGACGCCTCAACAACGCACACGATAACCACCAACGCCGGCATCCCCGAGGGCGTAACCATCCGGTCAGCCGGCGGCGTGGGCCTGGCCTCAAGCACCACCATAACCATCGGCATCGTGCCGGACGGCAGCACCCCAGCCACACATTCCGGCTACACCCTGGACCCGGATACACTGGTGGACATCACCGTAGAGCCGGTGCCAGCAATCGGCCTGCAAGTCTGCCTGCCGCTGCCCCAGGCCGGCGGCAGCGGCGGCCCCCGGATGCTGCACTACGATGGCAGCCGCTGGCGGCCCGTGTCCGGCTCCCGGCAAATCGGCAGCCAAGTCTGCGGCACCGCAACCGACTTCTCCCCCTACATCGCCGCCCGCCTAGCCGCAACCACCGCCGGCCCACCCCCGCCGCCCGACGAGGAGGACGACAACGGCAACGGCAGCACCGGCGGCGGTACTCCCAGCGGCGGTTCCGGCGGCGGCGGCGGCACTACTCCGGCCCCGCGGCCCACGCCAACGCCGGCCCCCAAACCCACACCGGCCCCAACGCCGACAACAACACCGGCGCCCCAACCCACGCCAACCCCGGCGCCCGCACCCACGCCGATGCCAACGTTGGCCCCCACACCAACGCCGGCCGCCCCGCCAACCGCGATGCCGCCAACGCAACCGCCCCCGGTAGCCGCCATAGTTCCGCAGCCGGCGGTAATCGGAGATATAACCTTCAGCAACCCCAATCCGCAACCCGGCAGCGCGCTAATGGTAGAGTTCCCCGTAACCAACCCCGGAGCGGTAACCGCCGAGTACCAACTGGTGCTGGAAATCGCCGGCGAAGTCGTACAGCGCCAGACGCTAACCGTGCCAGCCGGCGTAACCCAAACCGTACAGCTCCCCATCGTAGCGCCAAGTGTACGCTCCGAGGTAACGCTCAGGGTGGACGGCCAATCCCAAATCGCAATACTGACGCCGGCGATGGCTGCGCCTACGCCCGCTGCCGGAGGCGAAACCGTTGTTACGACGCCGGCCGTTGAGCCGGCCGGCGGCGGCGCGCCCTGGCTGCTGATTGGCATTATCGCCGTAATCGCCCTGGCCATCATCGGCGGCGGCATCGCCCTGCTTATGCGCCGCCGCGCCTGATTCCAACCGTCCACATCTGCGCCCCCCGCCATTCTGAGCGCCGCAAAGAATGACGGGGGGCATTTAGTTGCCGTCGTATTCCACCCCGCCGTGTGTGGACAATTGGGCGGGGGCGGTGCTACCATTTTTTGGCACAACATAACCTGTATCCGTCCTTTTCCTCTAATGGATGTAACTATGAGCGATACCCCTGCCGCCATGGCCCGCGCTTATGATGCCGCTGCTGTTGAGCAGCGTATTTACCAAACCTGGTGGGATTCCGGCTACTTTGCGCCCCGCGTTGACCACTCCCGCACGCCTTTTTGCGTGGTGATGCCGCCGCCCAACGTAACCGGCGAACTGCACCTCGGCCACGCTCTGGGCGCCAGTCTGCAAGACTCGCTTACCCGCTGGCATCGGATGTGCGGCGATCCTACGCTGTGGCTGCCCGGCAAAGACCACGCCGGCATCGCTACGCAGTGGGTGGTGGAGCGGATGCTGGCTGAGGAGGGCACTAACCGGCACGAGCTGGGACGCGAGCTCTTTGAGGCCCGCGTCTGGGAGTGGGTCTCGCGCTACGGCGATACCATTGACGAGCAGCATCGTCGTCTGGGCGTTTCCTGCGACTGGTCGCGCTTGCGGTTCACGCTGGATCCCGGCCCCGTGCACGCCGTCCGCACCACTTTCGTCAACCTGTTCAACAAGGGGCTGATTTACCGCCACGAGCGCATCATCAACTGGTGTCCCCGCTGCGCTACCGCCCTGTCCGACCTGGAAGTGGAGTACGCCGAGCAGGACGGCAAGCTCTACCACATCCGCTATCCGATGGCCGACAACCCCGCTGATTACGTCGTCGTTGCCACCACCCGCCCGGAGTCCATGCTCGGCGATACCGGCGTGGCGGTGCACCCCGACGACGCCCGCTACGCCGGCAAAATCGGCCAGCCGGTGATACTGCCCATCGTGGGGCGTCACATCCCCGTCGTCGCCGACGCCGCCATCGAGATGGAGTTTGGCACCGGCGCGCTGAAAGTCACCCCCGGCCACGACGTCGTTGACTTCGAAATCGGCGAGCGGCACAACCTGCCCATCATCAATATAATCGGCTTTGACGGCTGCATGACCGACGCCGCCGGCCCGCGCTACGCCGGCATGGAGCGATTTGAGGCCCGCGCTGCCGTTGCCGCCGAGCTGGATGCCCTGGGCGTCCTGGAGAAAGTCGAGGACTACCATCATTCCGTCGGCCATTGCCAGCGGTGCGATGAGGTGATTGAACCCCTCATCAGCCTGCAATGGTTCCTCAACGTGGGCCGGCACACCGACCCCGACAGCATCGCCGGCCGGGCCTACGCCGCCGTTGCCGACGGCGCCATCGCCATCGTCCCCGACCGTTTCACCCGCGTTTATCTCAACTGGCTGGAGAACATCCGCGACTGGTGCATCAGCCGCCAGCTGTGGTGGGGACACCGCATCCCCGTGTGGTACTGCGCCGCCTGCGGGCAGCACGCCGCCAGCGTTGACGACCCCCCCGCCTGCGTCCACTGCGGCAGCGACCGCATCGAGCAGGACGGCGACGTGCTGGATACGTGGTTCAGCAGCGGCCTGTGGCCTCATTCCACCCTGGGCTGGCCCGACGCCGACGCCGCCGACTTGCAGTATTTCTACCCCAACGCCGTTATGGAAACCGGGTACGACATCCTCTTTTTCTGGGTGGCCCGGATGATTATGCTCGGCATCGAGAACACCGGCGACATCCCCTTCCGCTCCGTCTATCTGCACGGCATGGTGCTGGACGCGCAGGGTCAAAAGATGAGCAAGACCCGGGGCAACACCATGGACCCCCTGGACCTGGTGGAGCAGTACGGCACCGACGCCGTGCGGTTTGCCCTCACCACCGGCACCGCCCCCGGCAACAACCTGCGCCTCACCGAGGAGAAGCTGGAGTCCGGCCGCAACTTTGCCAACAAGGTCTGGAACGCCGCCCGGTTCGTCATCAGCGCCGTCGCCGGTCGGGATGACCTGGACGGCTGGCACGAACTCCGGCGGCCCGCCCATCGCGCAGACCGCTGGATTGTCAGCCGGCTGGACGCCGCCGCCGCCGCCGCCAACGCCGGCCTGGACGCCTACGAACTGGGCGAGGCCCAGCAAAAGCTCTACGATTTTATCTGGAACGACTTTTGCGACTGGTACATCGAGATGGCCAAAGTGCGCCTGCGCAGCGACGACAACGCTGACGCCGCCGCCGCCGCAACTACCCTCGTCCACGTGCTGGAACGCGCCCTGCGCCTGCTGCATCCTTTCATGCCTTTCGTCACCGAGGAAATCTGGCAAAATCTGATTGCCCACCTGCCCGCCCCGGCCGGCGAACTGCCCGATTCCATCATGATTGCCCCCTACCCGCCGGCCGCCGAACCGCGCCTTGACGCCGCCGCCGAGGCCGAGGTTGACGTGGTGATGCAGGCCGTCCGCACCGTCCGCAATATGCGGGCGCAGCTCCGCATCCCCGCCGGCCAGCAGCTCGCCGCCGTCATTGAATCCAACGGCCTGGATGCCGTCGTACAAGAGGAAAAGGCCGTCATCGGCGCCCTGGCCCGCATCGCCCCCCTGCGCATCGCCGCCGCCAGCGACCCGGAGCCGCCCGCCGCCGGCGTCAGCCTGGTGGTCAACCCCCTGGTCATCCGCCTCCCCCTCACCGGCGTTGACGTCGCCGCCGAAGCGGAGCGGCTCAACAAGGAACTGGACGACATCGACACCAATCAGCAGCGCGTGCAGCGCCTTCTGGACAACCCCAACTTTATCGCCAAAGCCCGCCCCGAAGTGGTGGAGAAAGAACGCAGCCGCTTTGACGGCCTCTCCGAACAGCGCCAGCGCCTCGCCGAAATCATCGCCCAACTGGGCGCATAGGGCTTAATCCCGGCGAATCCGGCAATCCGGCACGATGACATATCGCCCAGGAACTGGCAAAATATAAGAACGACACCAACAATTTGGTAGGAGTGCTCCGATGACGCGTAAGATTGCACGATTTACAACCTTGGGCCTGGCCGCAATTCTGCTGGCCGCCCTCGTAGCCGGCTGCGGCGGGGCCAGCGACGACACCGCAGATGCGACGCCCACCCCTAACATACAGCTAACGATACAAGCGTCCATCCCCACGGTAACGCCCACGCCGCCGCCCACGCCGGAGCCCACGCCCAACATACAGGCGACGTTGGCCGCGATGCTCGCGGCGCAGCAGCCGACGCCGGCGCCCCCCACGGCAACGCCCGTGCCTCCGCCCACGGCAACCCCCGTGCCGCCCCCCACGGCAACCCCCGTGCCCGCGCCAACGGCCACCCCCGAACCGGCGCCAACCGCCGCACCAGCCGACCGCAGCCCGGCCAGTGGCCCGCCGGCCGTCATCACCGGCAAGGTTACGATTGGCGGCGCCACCGCTCCGGCCAAGACCGTTGTGTACGCCAAGCCCAAGAGCGCCGGCCTCAAGGCCATCTCCGCTGAAACCAATGACAAGGGAATCTACAACATCCAAATCTTTTTCTACGAGGAGGTTTATGACCTGTGGGTCGGCGGAACCGACTCCGAAAAAGATACCGCACTCACCAAGCGCGGTGGACTGCAAGGGATAGCCCTCTCCGTAGCGCAGTAACGCACGCACGCACCTGCCCGCACCCCAAAGCGCCCCGGCCCGCAACCGCCGGGGCGTTTTGTCGTATCTGCTACAATGGCGCAACCCGGCCCGCCCATCGCCCCCGTGCCAGCGCCGCCAATCCAGCGTACTGATGAACATGATTCCCACCACCCCGTTAGGCATCATCGGCTACCCCATCGGGCACTCCATATCGCCCGCCTTTCAGCAGGCCGCCCTGGCCCACCTCGGCATCGCCGCCGAATACCGCGCCTACGCCGTGCCGCCCGATTCGGTGGGCCAATTCGTGAACGCTTTACGTTCCGACGACGCCATCGGCATCAACGTAACCGTCCCGCACAAGGAAGCCGTCATCCCCCATCTTGACGAGGTTGACGATTGGGCTGCGGAGGCCGGCGCCGTCAACACCATCGTCAACCGCAACGGCCGGCTCCTCGGCTACAACACCGACGGCTACGGATTCCTGCGCGCCCTCCGCGATTCGGGCGAACGTGATTCGGGCGAACGCGCATCCGGCGAACGCGAACCCGGCGGATTTGACCCGGCCGGCCAGCGCGCGCTGATTCTCGGCGCCGGCGGCTCGGCCCGCGGGGTAGTGCAAGCCCTGCTGCGCGCCGGCATCGCCGAGCTGTACATCGCCAACCGCACCCTGGCCCGCGCCGAATCCCTCGCCAACCTCGCCGCCAGCCGCAACGTGCCGGCAACCGCCCTGCAACTGCCCTCCGACGCCCTCGCCCAAGCCGCCGCCAACGCTCATCTGATAGTCAACTGCACCTCGCTAGGCATGGCCCACGGCCCGGACGAACACGCCAGCCCCCTAACCGCCGCCGCAATCCCGCCGGCCGCCCTGGTCTATGACCTGGTGTATAATCCGCTGCTAACCCCCCTGCTGCAAGCCGCCGCCGCCGCCGGCGCAACCACCATCGGCGGCATCGCCATGCTCGTCCACCAGGGCGCCGCCTCATTCGAAATCTGGCTGAACCAACCCGCCCCCGTCGCAGTGATGACGGATGCCGCCATCGCCGCCATGCAAACCCGCACCGGCAGCGACAACGACACCTAAATCTTTATCCCCAATGTCATTCTGAGCGCCCTTTTACCCCTAATGTCATTCTGAGCGCAGCGAAGAATCTCGAAAGCGCAGCAGCGGCGTTGCCCTCCAAAGTGTAAGCTACGGCATCGAGATTCTTCGCTGCGCTCAGAATGACATTGGGGATAAAAGGGCGCTCAAAACGACTTTGGGGATAGCGCCAATCATACCCGCATCCAAACCCAATTCCGCAAATTACGCAGCAAATTACGCACAGGAGGCACAGCAACGATGATACGGTGGTTCACTGCCGGCGAGTCTCACGGCCAGGGGCTTATGGTGATTGTAGAGGGTGTGCCCGCCTACTTGTATCTTGATGAGGGCTACATTGCCCACCACCTGGGCCGGCGGCAGCGCGGCTACGGGCGCGGCGGCCGCCAGCAGATTGAGCGCGACCACGCCCACATCCAAACCGGCGTCCGCCACGGCTACACCCTGGGCAGCCCCATCGGGATGCTGATTGAGAACCGCGACTGGGCCAACTGGCAGGACGCAATGGCCGTTGAGTACGTGGCCAACCCCCCGCAGGAGGGGCGCAACGCCCGCGTTACCCGCATCCGCCCCGGCCACGCCGACCTCCCCGGCGCCATGAAATACGGCTTTCACGACGTCCGCAACTCGCTGGAACGGGCCTCGGCCCGTGAAACCGCCGGCCGCGTTGCCGCCGGCGCCGTGGCGATGAAACTGCTGGCCGAGTTCGGCATCCAACTGCACAGCCACGTCATCTCCATCGGACGCGTCAACGCCCTCCAGATACCGCACGACGCCATCGATTGGGACGCCGTCGAGGAATCCCCCGTCCACTGCGCCGACACCGCCGCCGCCGCCGCAATGATGGCCGAAGTTGACGCCGCCCGCGCCGCCGGCGATACCGTTGGCGGCACCGTCGAAGTCATCGCCGAGAACGTCCCCATCGGCCTCGGCTCCCACGTCCATTGGGACCGCAAAATTGACGCCAAAGTTGCCCAGGCTTTGATGAGCATTAACGCCGTCAAAGCCGTCAGCATCGGCCCCGGCTGGGAGCTGCTCGACCGCTGGGGTTCCGAGTTCCAGGACGTCATTGAGCCCGTAACCGACCCCGACCGGCCCTGGCAGCGCCGCACCAACCGGGCCGGCGGCACCGAGGGCGGCATGACCAGCGGCACCCCCCTGGTAGCCAGGTTCGTAATCAAGCCCATCGCCACCCTCCACAACCCCCTGCCATCCGTAGATTTGGACACCGGCGAACCCGTGCAAGCCCACTTCGAGCGCAGCGACGTCTGCCAGGCCCCGCCCGCCGGCGTAATCGGCGAGGCCATGCTGGCCCTGGTGCTGGCCGACGCCTTCATGGAAAAGTTCGGCGGCGACAGCATCCCCGAAACCCGCCGCAACTACGAAGCCTACCAAGCCACCATCGGCCCCCGCCTGCGCTACAGCTAACGCCGGCAAAGGCCAAATCAGGAGGACGTACTCATGGAATTGATGATTGGACTAATCGCCGGCGCCATTGTTGGCATCATCATCGGCGTGGTCATCGGCTACATCGCAAACGGAGCGCGGGATACGCGCAAGTCAGCCACTCTGGAAGCCGACCATCGCGCAGAGGTAGCCGAGTTGAAGGGGCGCCTGGAGCAGGTTCACACCACCGAGGAGATAATTAATAGCGCCAGAGAACTGCTTAGCACCGAGTTTCAGGCCACCGCCAGCAAAGTCCTGCAAAGCAGCAACGAGCAGTTCGTTCAACTGGCCAACGAGAACCTCGGCAAGACCCTGGAATCCGCCAAAAGCGAGTTTCACCAGCGGCACCAGCAGTTCCAAGAACTGGTAAAGCCCCTGTCCGATAGTTACGGCAAGCTCAGCCCGCAGATTGAATCGCTAACGCAGCAAAATCATACATTAGTAAGGGAAACCGTCAAACTGTCGTCGGCCCTCACCGACAACCAAAAGGCCGGCAATTGGGGCGAAATACAGCTGCGCCGAATCGTAGAACTGGCCAGTATGACCGACTACGCCGATTTCTCCGAACAGCAAACCTACAACGGCAACCGCCCCGACCTGATTATCAAACTCCCCGATGACCGCGCCGTAGTAGTAGATGCCAAAGCCTCCCTTGCCGCCCATCTGGAGGCCAGCCAGGCCCCGGACGATGCCGCGGCCAACGCCGCCTGGCTGAAACACGCCAGAGCATTAAAGGCTCAAGTTGATAACCTCAGCCGCAAATCCTACGGCGAGGGCATCCCCGGCTCCCTCGATTTCGTGGTTATGTTCGTACCCGGAGACCAATTCCTGGCTTCGGCCCTCAACGGCGATGCCGATTTGATTGAATACGCCATTCACAAGCGGGTCGCCATTGCCACGCCAGCCTCCCTAATCGCCATGCTCTGGGCCATCGCCAACGGCTGGGAACGCGTCCGGTTAGCCGAAAACGCCGAAAACATCCGCCAAGCCGGCGAGGAAATGCATCAGCGTATGCTGAATTTCATCAATCACTACCAGCGAGTCGGCAAAGGGCTTGACGACGCCGTTAAAAGCTACAACAGCTCGATTGGTTCCTTCGACAGTCGCGTAGTTCCTCAGGGCCGCAAATTCGCCGAACTAGCCAAAGGCGATGCCGACACATTCACAACCCCACCACTCCTCGAATCCGAACCCCGCCAATCCCGCCACACCCTGACGCCCGTTGACGCCGACGCCGAGGCCGCTTAACAAGGCCGGTTTCCGTTCATCGTCTGTCATTCTGAGCGCAGCGAAGAATCTCGATAGCGTAGCAGCGGCGTTACCCCCAAAGTCTGCGCCGTACCCGCCAGATCATTCGCCGTCATCCCGCCCCAAGAGGCCCGCTATGACTGCTAAACCCGTTCCGGACGCGCACTTATACATGCCCGAAACCCGTTTCCCGGACACCCCAAAAGTGGATATGCAAAATCTGAACCATCTCCACGGTCCGGGCTACCCCCCGATATTAAGCCGCCATTTCGCTGCCCGCGACACCACCGCCGTACTCAGCGAGTTCCCCATCGGGCGCAACGTCCACCAGCGCCAGGGCCTGCTTTCCCCCGACCTGCTGATTGCCTTTGACGTTGAACCGGCAACCATCATCGCCGACAACGGCTACGCCATCGACTACCACGGCAAAGCACCCGATTTCGTGCTGGAAATCGCCTTCCCCGGCGCAGCTCACCGGGACGAAGTGCACAAACGACAAGGCTACGAAGCATACGGCGTATCCGAGTACTGGCGCTATGACTACACCGACAGCCATATTTACAGCGTCAACCTGGCCGGCGACCGGCTTATCAACGGCCAGTATCAGCCAATCCCCATCACCGAAGTAAGCAACGCCCGCCATTGGGGATACAGCGCCGCGCTGGGCCTCTACGTTTGCTGGGAATACGGCCACCTGCGCTGGTACAACCCGGCAACCGGATGCTATCTGCCCACCCACGACCAGATAATCGACGCCCGCATTGCTGCCGAAGCCGTGCAAGCAGCCGCCAAAGCTTTGCAGAACGCCAAAACCCGACTTGCCGCCATCGATGCCCAACTCGTCGCCCCTGAATCCGTCCGCCTTGCCGTTAAAGACCACATCCGACAACGCCCCGGCGTATAATGTCGGCATAAGATACCTGTGAGGCCGCCATGACTACCAAACCCGTTCCGGCTCCGTCGCCATCGCCATCGCTGCCCGAAACCCGCTTCCCGGACACCCCCAAAGAGGATATGCAGAATCTCCGCCACCTCAACAGTCCGGGTTACATCCCGGTATTAGACGTCCACCTCGCCGCTCCCGAAACCACCGCCGTACTCAGCGAGTACCCTATCGGTCGCAACGTCCGCCAGCGCCGGGGGCTGCTGTCCCCCGACTTGCTGATTGCCTTTGACGTTGAACTGTCCACCATCATCGACGACAACGGCTATGCCATCGACTACCACGGCAAGGCGCCGGACTTCGTGCTGGAAATCGCCTCCCGCGGCACCGCCCGCCGGGATGAAATCGACAAACGCCAGGGCTACGAGGACTACGGGGTGCCGGAATACTGGCGCTTTGACAACACGGGCGGCCAGTTTTACAGCGTCAATCTGGCCGGCGACCGGCTGGTTAACGGCCGGTACGAGCCGATACCTGTCCAGGAAGTCGGCCACGCCCGCTATTGGGGCTACAGCGCGGTACTGGGCCTGTACGTCTGCTGGGAATACGGCCATCTGCGCTGGTACGACCCGGCAACGGGACGCTACCTGCCCACCGGCCGCCAGACTGCCGAGGGCCTCATCATCGCCGAAACCGGGTGGGCCGAAGCCGAAAACCGACTGGCCGTATCCGAAGCTGCGCGGGCCGTATCCGAAGCTGCGCGGGCTACCGCCGAAGCCGGGTGGGATAACGCCGAAACCCAACTGGCCGCCGAACGCGCCGCGCATTCCGACACCGCAACCCAACTAGCCGCCGAACGCGCCGCCCGCCGTGCCCTCGAAGCCCAAATCCAACGCTTGCAGAACCCCTAGCCCAGCCCTCCAATCAATCCTGCGCCAACCAACCACACCCGCTCCGGAGGCGTCACCATCCATGCAATACGGCGTTACCCTGCTCCCCACGTCCTTTGATTCGTTCCGCCGCCACGTCCGCCTGGCCGAGTCGGTGGGCTTTGATTACATCGGCGTTGCGGATTCGCAGTCGCTGTTTCGCGAGCTGTTCGTTTCGCTGGCCGTCGCTGCCACGGAAACCGCGCGCGTCCACCTCGGCCCCTCGGTAACCAACCCCTTGACCCGGCACCCCGCCGTTACCGCCTCGGCCATCGCCTCGTTGCAGGAGCTGTCCGGCGGGCGCGCTTTCCTTGGCATCGGCACCGGCGACAGCGCCATCCTGAACCTCGGCTTGCGTCCCGCCCGGCTGCGCGCCTTGCGCGAATACGTCGCCGCCGTCCGCGCCTTTCTCTCCGGCGACAGCGCCGAGTACCTGGGGCGGGAGGGCCACGTCCGCTGGAGCAGCGCCCCCGTCCCCATCATGCTGTCCGCCGAAGGCCCCCGCACGCTGCAACTGGCCGGCGCCATCGCCGACCGCGTAATGATTCACACCGGCCTAACCCCCGACGTACTCGACGACACCGTTGCCCACATCCGGGCCGGCGAGGCTGATGCCGGCAAATCCCAGCCCGCCGCAGTCTGGGCCTTTGCCAAGTGCAACATTTCCGACCGCCGCCAGGACGCCATCGACGAAATCAAAATGGCCCTGGCCGCCAGCGCTCATCACGCTTTCCGTTTCACCCTCGCGGGCAAGCACGTGCCGGAGGAACTCCACGAGGCGATGATGGCCATTCAGGGCGAGTACGTGCCCGCCGAACACGAGCAGATGGGCGACACCCGCAACGCCGCAATCTCCGACGAGCTGGGCGTAACCGACTACCTGGCCGACCGATTCGCAGTAGCCGGCGCCCCGCAGGAATGCCGCGACAAAGTACGGCAAATCGCCCAATCCGGCGTGGACGTCTTGCAGATAACCGCCATCAGCCACGACCCCGCCAACATCATCCGGCGGTTCGGCGAGGAAGTAATCGCCCAAGTCTGATGGCCCGGCCCCGTGCTACGGGAACAGCATCTCCCCGGTCTCGGCGTCTTCCACCGTAATGGCCGTCACCGGGCAGTTCTCCGCCGCCTCAATGATGGTTTCCTCCGGATCGCCGGCAGCATCCTTAACGTAGGACTGCCGGTCTTCGTTCAGCCCAAAGGTGTTCTGCGCGAAGGTTTCGCACATCGCGTTGCCCACGCACACGTTGTAATCTACGGTAATCTTCAGTTGACGGGCCATCAGTGTAACCTCCTCTTGTTACTGCTGGATGTTATCGGTTGGCGTAAAAGCCGGACGGCTGCGGCTTATCGAATCCGGCCTGTCAGATAACGAGCTATCGGGTGGCGATTGGCAAATTGAGCAGCGTGCGCTGCCCGATGCTGGGCAGGTATTCCAGCGCGCCGGCGTCCGTTTCCAGTTCAAAGCCGCCGTAGCGCCGGGCCAGCTCCGCAAACGCCTCCTGACCTTCCAGCCGCGCCAGCGTTGCCCCCAGGCAGTGATGCACGCCGCTGCCAAAGGACACGTGCGGGTTAGGATTGCGGGTGATGTCCAGCTCGTCCGGGTTCTCAAAAACCGCCGGATCCCGGTTCGCCGACGCGATGACCCACCGCACCCGGTCGTCCTTGCTAACCCGCTGCCCGTCGCCCATGTCAACGTCCTGCGTAGCCACCCGCTGCACCGATTTCAGCGGCGAATCGTAGCGCAGCGCCTCTTCAACGGCGTTCACCACATGCGCGTCCGGGTCGCTGCGCAGCAAGTCAAACTGGCCGGCGTTCTCCGCAAAGGCCAGCACGCCGTTGGCAATCAGGTCGTTAGTCGTTTCGTGGCCGGCCACCAGCAGCAGCAGCGCGTTGGCCAGCACCTCGTCCCGCGTGTAGGCGCCCATAATCTCGCCCTTGCAGATTACCGAAAGCAGGTCATCGCCCGGCTCCCGCACCCGTTCCGCCACGATTGGCGCCAGATAGTCCGTAACCGCCTGCACCCCGGCGGCGTAGTCGCGGATGCGGTTGGGATCATTCCCGTCAAACCCGCACATCCGCCCCGACAGCTCTTTCACAAACCCCCGGTCGCTCTCCGGTATATCCATCAGCCCGGCGATGATGCTGTACGTGAGCGGCGTCGCAAAGTCGTGCATCACGTCCCACCGCCCGGCGCCCTGCAACTCGTCCAGCAGGTCGTTGACCGTCTGCCGAACCAGCGGCCGCCAGGTTTCCATCGCCTTGGGCGTAAAAAAGCCGTGCACCACCTTGCGCTTTTCCTTGTGCTTTGCGCCGTCGTTCTGTGTGAACCGGGCCGCCAGCCACTGCCGAACCGCCCCGAACAGCTCCATATCCTCTTCCGGTATGCCCGGCGCCGGCGGCTGGTTATCCCGCAGCGCAACCTCCGACGAGAAATACTCCGGGTGCCGCGCCGTCCACACCAGCCGCTCGTAGCTGGTCACCACCCACATCCGGTACTGCTCGTTCCAGCGCACCGGCTGCGCCGCCCGCAGCGCCCCAAAGTAGGCGTAGGGGTCTTTGATAACGTCGGGCGCAAAAATATCGTCGTGAACGTCAACGGTTGCAGGCATAAAGTAATTCCTCAAACAGCGTCCGGCTTAATCGCCGTCAAAACTATCACAAGCGATGCTACATTACAAACGAAATGGCCGCGCGGGGCCTGTTGACCCGGCGCGGCCGCTGTTGACGGCGTACCGCCTCCGCTTGCGTCAGGCGCTGGTCACCGTAACCGGCAGGCTCTCCACCGCGCGGAACGTCAGCACCCGGTCGTACTCCACGTTCTCGACGGGAATCTCCAGCTCCAGCTTCTCAAACCGATTCGCCAGATTCCTAAAGATTTCCTGCCCCTCCAGCCGGGCCAGCGTCGCCCCCAGGCAGTGGTGGATGCCGCTGCCGAAAGCCACGTGCTGATTGGGATACCGCTCGATGTCAAAGTCGTCGGCCCGGTCAAAGACCTTCGGATCCCGGTTCGCCCCCGGAATAAACCACCGCACCCGGTCGTTCTTGCGGATAGTCTGGTCGTTCAGCTCGATGTCGTCCGTGGCGATGCGCTGGATTGAGCGTACCGGCGAGTCGTAGCGCAGACATTCCTCGGTGGCCCGCACGGTCTTGCCCTCCGGGTCCGACTTCAGGATTGCCCACTGGTCCGGGTGCTGCGTAAAGGCCAGCGTGCCGTTGCAAATCAGGTTGATGGTCGTTTCGTGACCCGCCGACAGCAGCAGCATCACGTTGTTAACCGTCATATCCCGGCTGAATATCCCCTGCCGCTCGCCCTCGGCCACCACCGATATAAGGTCGTCCCGGGGGCTGTCCACCCGTTCCGCAACCAGCGGGCTCAGGTAGTCTTGCAGGTTCTGGACGGCTTTGGTCAGCGGGCGAATCCGGTCGGGCCCCTCCCGGTTCAGGAACCGCAAGTCCTTGGCCAGCTCCCGCAGGATAGGCCGGTCGCTGTCCGGTATGCCCAGCATCCGCGCGATGACCAGCAGCGGCAGCGGCGTCGCCAGGTCGGCCATCACGTCCATCCGCCCCTTTTCCTCCACCGCGTCCAGCAGCTCGTCAATCGCCGACTGCACCAGCGGACGCCACATCTCCATCGACTTGGGCGTGAAGTAGCTGTGCATCACCCGCCGCATATCCACGTGGTCCGCCCCCGACACGTCCGGGTTGTACCGCCTCTGGTCGTGCTGGATGAACCGCGAAACCTGCCACTTCTTGATGAAGTTGTACAACTCCATGTCGTCTTCATCAATGGGCGGATTCGGCGCCCGCACGTCCCGCGCGTACACGCTGGACGAGAACGCTTCGGGGTGGCGGGTTACCCAAACCAGATGCTCCCACGAGGTAATCATCCATACCTCAAGCTCCTCGTTGTAGTACACTGGCTGGTACTCCCGCAAACGATTGTAAAAATCGTAAGGCTGGTAAATCGCCTCCATCGAGAACGGATTGTCGTTAATCGTGCTTACCATTGGTCACAACCTCCGGTTCCGTAGTAACCCACTGCGCCGGCGCACCCCGCGCCGGATTCCAATGGCGGGATTATAACCCGGCGGCAAGGGATTGTGCAATTTAGAGATGTCACAGAATGACATTAGGGAATGATTAAACCACCCCAACGACAAAACGCCCGGGTGCGGCCGGTCAGCCAGCGCCCGGGCGTCGTCAGACTTGACGCCTTGATGCACCCCGTCGGCTACGACAGGTTCACCGGCAGCCGTTCCAGCGTGCGGAACGTGATGCTGGAGGTGTACGTCAGCGTGTCCGGGTCGCACGCCATGTTGACGTCCGGGAACCGCTCCGCCAGCGCCTTGAACGCCTCTTGCCCTTCCAGCCGGGCCAGCGTCGCCCCCAGGCAGTGGTGGATGCCGCTGCCAAATGCCACGTGCGGATTCGGATACCGCTCGATGTCAAAGTCGTCGGGACGGTCAAAGACCTCCGGATCCCGGTTCGCGCTGGTGACGAACCACCGCATCCGCTCGTTGGTGTGAATCTCCTTGCCGCCCAGCTCCAGGTTGTCCCCCGCGATGCGGGTAATGGACTTCACCGGAGCGTCGTAGCGCAGACATTCCTCCGTCGCCCGGATCATCCGGCCGGCCGGGTCAGACTTAAACAGCTCCCACTGGTCCGGGTGCGTCATAAACGCGCGGGTGCCGTTGCAGATGAGATTGATGGTCGTCTCGTGGCCCGCCAGCAGCAGCAGGATGGAGTTGGCCACCACCTGCTCCTGGCTCATCACGCCAACGCGATGGGCGTCGGTCATCCGGTCCAGCAGGTCGCCGTTGGGATTCTTGACCCGCTCCGCCACCATCGGCGCCAGGTACTCTTGCAGACCCATAATCCCCTCGGTCAGGGGCTGCATCCGGTCGTTGTTGCCCCGGCCAATGAACAGCAGCTTCTCCGCCAGCGAGCGGATAAACTGCCGGTCGGTCACGTCAATCCCCATCATCGCGGCGATGACCAGCAGCGGCAGCGGCGTCGCGTAGTCGCGCATCACGTCCATACTGCCCCGTTCTTCGGCCTCGTCCAGCAGCTGCTTGATGGCCGACTGCACCAGCGGACGCCACAGCTCCATCGCCTTCGGCGTAAAGTAGCCGTGAATCACCTTCCGCATATCGGTATGGTCCGGCCCCTCGTGCACCGTAACTTCCTTGCGGTCGTGCTGGATGAACCACTGCGAGAAAAAGTCCTTGACGTACTCGTACAGCCCCATGTCGGACTCGTCAATGTCCGGGTACGGAGGCAGCGGATCCCGGTGGAACACCTCGGAGGAGAAAAACTCCGGGTGCCGGGTGACCCAAACCAGGTCCTTGTACTTGGTAATCACCCAAAGCTTGTACGGGTCGTTCCAGTGAACCGGGTCTTCCTCCCGCATCCGCCCGAAGTACGAGTAGGGGTCCTGCACGACTTCAGGAGAAAACAGGTTTTCATTGAAAGTAGTAACCATTTCGTCCCTCCCCTAATTTCTTTCACGGCCGCCCGTCGCCGCAAGCGCCGCCCACGGCCCGGCAAATATCCCCCGCATTGTAACAACCCCCAACACACCAGGTCAACAACACCACCCCCCAAACAAAACCAACCCCAAAATGCCAGCTAATCACAGCACCCCCCTCGCCCCCAAACACACAACGAGGGGGTCTGGGGGAAATGATTTCCCCCAGCGTCACCCCCAAATCCCCAAAATCAGCGACACTCCCCCTATTGCCAAACGGTACACCCGTTCGTGTAAGATACATCCATCGGGCAAAAACCAACCCCCGCTACCAGCCAGAGGACGCTCTTGGGGAATCGGGGACATCACACCGCTAGCACAACCGCCGGAGATTCAAGTCAAAACGGCCAGTCAGCAAAAAATCGCAATCGGCAAGGGTAGTCCCGACCCCGCTTTCACGGCGCGGGCTGCCTCCGCAGGGTATCGAGCTTCAGCCCGCGTGCTGCCTCTCATTAGGGCAGGACACGTAAAATGAAGGTCCAAAATAGTTGCGTACCAACCTCCGGCCGTAGGGCTGACAACGACTTGAATCTCCGACACCAAACCAAACCCACCGCCCGATAAACACCCGCCCGATACAAGGAGAATCCGCCATGCCACCATCCACCCGCGCGCCCCCGCCGTCAGCCGTCCTGTCGTCTGGTCGGTGTCGTTGCCGTTATCATCAGCAGCGATACCACCGCCAGGTTGATGCCAAAGGCCATAAACACCCACAGGTAGGTTTCCGTGCGGTCCCAGACCATGCCGGCCGCCGTTGGCCCCAGCGCTTGCCCGGCCACCTGCGCCGCCAGCCCCCACGCCCGTATCGCCCCCAGATGCAGCCGTCCGAAGTAGTCGGCCCACGTCAGCCGGCCGATGATGTGCAGCCCCCCGACGCCAAATCCCAGCGTGAAAGCGCCCACCACTCCCACCGTAATGTTGTCCGCAAACGCCGTTATCATCGCCCCCGCGCTCACCACCAGCCCCGCCGCCGGCATCATCAGCCGCATCGGGAACCGCTGGCACAGCGCCGACCACAGCAGGCTCGCCGGCACCTGCGAAATCGCAAACGTGCTGGCCGCCCACACTGCCACCGCACCCGGCACCCCCTGGCCGATAAAATGCGGCACCTGATGCAGCGACACCCCGGCCTGCACGATGAACCCGGCAAAGGCGAACAGCATCAGCAGCCAGAACGACCGCGTTGCCATCGCCTGCCGCAGCGTAAAGTTCACCTCGTCCGATGCCGTCAGCGGACGCCGGCCGCCCGCCCGGTTCTCCCGCGCCGGCATCGCCCGGTCGCCATCCGGCAGCAGCCCGATGTCCTCCGGACGCCGCCCCATCAGCATGATGGCCGGCGCTACCGCCACCGCCAGCGTCCAGATGCCCAGCCCGTACCATGCCGCTTGCCAGCTCCACGCCCCGATAATCAGCTGCGCCACCAGCGGCATCACCGCCAGCCCGGAGCCTTGCAGCACGTGATTCAGCGCCAGCGCAAACGGCCGCCGCCGGATGAACCAGTTGCTCACCGCCGTTGACGTCCCCAGCTCCAGCGGGCTGGCAAACACCGTCCGCCCCGGCACGTACACCAGATAGAACAGCCACACCTGATTGACCATCCCCAGTCCCACCGCGCAAATCCCGGCAATCCCCGACGACACGCCCACCACCAGCCCCGAACCGTAGCGGTCGATGAGCGGCCCCACCAGCGGCGCCGCCACCACCGCAAACACCCCGCCCAGGCTCACCGCCCCGGACATCTCCGTCCGCGTCCACCCCAGCTGCGCCTCCATCGGCACCACGAACACCGTCAGCACCGCAACCGACATTAACGGACGGGACGAGTACGAAGCCAGCCCGGTCAGCGCCAGGATTACCCATCCGTAGTAAAAAGGCGTGGCGCGGGCCGCCCGCAATTGCAGCGCGCGCATCAAAACCCGCCGCCCCGCCCCCACGCGCGCGCCAAACTAAACCCGCCGCTAAACAACCTGTCCACAAAGCTCACAAACCGCAATCAAATCAGACGGGGACGCCTCAGATGGGAACGCCGGCAAAACAATACCCGCCCGGTACGCAACGCCGCCGATTATAACAGCAACCCCCGCTATCCTTTACCCCGGTGCCATTCCGGGCGCCCCACCCGCTGCCGGCCTGCGTTATAATACGCCGATGCAACGCACTTTCCGTTTGGCCCTGGCCCAGTTCAACCCCACCGTGGGCGACATCCCCGGCAACACTTCCCGCATCATTGACTTGATTGGCGAAGCCCGGGCCGCTCACGCCGACCTCGTGGCCTTTCCCGAACTGGCCGTTACCGGCTACCCCCCGGAGGACTTGCTGTTCAAGCCGTCCTTCCTTGCCGATAACGCCGCCGCCGTGGAGCGCATCGCCGCCGCTACCCGCGGCATCGCCGCCGTCGTCGGCTGCGTGGAAGTCGGCAGCGACCTGGCCAACGCCGCCGCCATCATTGATGACCGCCGGCTCGCCGGCTGGTATCGCAAAATGTACCTCCCCAACTACGGCGTCTTTGACGAGGATCGCTATTTCAAGCGCGGCGCCGCCTGCCCCGTGTACGTCGTCAACGGCGCCCCCGTCGGCGTCAATATCTGCGAGGACATCTGGTATCCCGTCGGCCCCATCGCCGTCCAGCGCGACGCCGGCGCCGAAGTCATCGTCAACATCAACGCCTCACCCTTTCACGCCGGCAAAGCCGGCCAGCGCGAGCGCATGATTGCCACCCGCGCCGCCGACAACGGCCTGTTCGTCGCTTATCTGAACACCGTCGGCGGACAGGATGAACTCGTATTCGACGGCGCCAGCATCATCTGCGCCCCCGACGGCAGCGTCCTGGCCCGCGGCCCCGCTTTCGAGGACCGACTCATCGTCGCCGACCTCGACGTAGAATCCGTGTTCCGCCAGCGTCTGCGCGACCCCCGTCCCCGCAAAGAGAACCCCAACATCCTGCGCGAAGTAGGCCATCCCGAACTAATTCACCTCTCCGAGCATCGCCTGGTCAACAACCGTCACGTCGCCGCCCGCCCCCCCCTGCAACCCATCCTTGACGAAACCGAGGAAGTCTATCAAGCCCTCGTCGTCGGCACGCGGGATTACGTGCGCAAGTCCGGCTTTCAGCGCACCCTGATTGGACTGTCCGGCGGCATCGACTCCGCTCTCACCGCCACCGTCGCCGTTGACGCCCTTGGCCCGGCCAACGTCATCGGCGTAACCATGCCGTCCCGCTATTCCTCCGAGGGCAGCGTTGCCGACTCCCGCCAGCTGGCCGACAACCTCGGCATCAAACTCTGGCGCGTCCCCATCGAACCCGCGCATCTCGCCTTTACCGATATGCTGGCCGAGCAGATGGCCGGCACCGAACCCAACGTCGCCGAGGAAAACGTCCAGGCCCGTATCCGGGGCAACATCTTAATGACCATATCCAACAAGTTCGGCTGGCTGGTTTTGACCACCGGCAACAAAAGCGAGCTGGCCATGGGCTATGCCACCCTGTACGGCGATATGGCCGGCGGATTCGCCGTGCTGAAAGACGTGCCGAAAACCCTGGTTTATGACCTCTGCCGCTGGCGCAATGACCGCACCCCCGACGGCCGCCCCCTGATTCCCCAGGCCACCATCAGCAAGCCCCCCAGCGCCGAACTGCGCCCCGACCAAACCGACCAGGACACCCTCCCCCCCTACGAACTGCTCGACCCCATCATCAAAGCCTACGTCGAGGATGACCACAGCTACGCCGACATGGTGAACATGGGCCACCACCCCGATTGGGTGCGCCAGGTGATGGCCGCCGTTGACCGCAACGAGTACAAACGCCGCCAGGCCCCCCCCGGCGTCAAGATAACCCCCCGCGCCTTCGGCAAAGACCGCCGCCTCCCCATCGTCAACCGCTACCGCCCCACGCCCCCGGCCTGACGGCGCCCGCCATCACACCCGAACCCGAACCGGACGTCAACACCCGATACCAACACCCGAACAGGAGCTGATAGACATGGAAGTTGAACGCAAACTAGCCGACCTGGGACTTACCGTTACCGAACCCAACCCCTCCATTGGCAACTTCGTGCCGGCCGTGCGCACGGGCAGCCTGCTGTACGTGTCCGGCAACCTCCCCCGCCTGCCCGACGGCTCCATGGCCCACACCGGCAAGCTGGGCCGCGAAGTGAGCGTTGAGGAAGGCTACGCCGCCGCCCGCCAATCCGCCGTCAACTGCCTCTCCGCCGCCAAAAGCATCATCGGCGACCTCGACAAAATCCAGCGCGTCGTCAAACTGCTCGTAATGGTCAACAGCGACCCGGACTTCGACCAGCAGCCCGCCGTAGGCAACGGCGCCTCCGACCTCCTAGTAGAACTGTTCGGCGAATCCGGCCGCCACGCCCGCTCCGCAGTAGGCATGGCCGCCCTCCCCCGCGGCGCCCCCGTAGAAGTGGAAATGATATTCGAAGTAGCCGACTAACCGGCCCGGAACGGCGGTAGAATCACGCCAGCGGCCGGTTTGACAAGTCCAGCTCCGTTGCGTCCCGCGACGGAGCCGGTTCGTAGCCGATGCGCGGCGAGTTGGTGTAAGTGATGGTCTCGTAGTAGTCATCCAGCGGCACAAAAACCCCGTTGGCCGCCGCCCATTCCATCATTCGCGGGTTTGCGGAGTGCTCCCACGACAAGAGTTCCACACGCCAGCCCATTCGGTGCATACGCTCCAGCGTCCGGTGAAACCCGCGCCCATCGTTGTAGCCTGCGCCATCGCCGGTCAACAGAACCACTATGCCGGGGTCGTCGATGTAATCTGTCGCATCCTCCAGCATCCGCAGCTGGAGCCAGTAATCCGGGGTTTGCTGTTCACCACGACCGGGTTCGCCCCGGTCATACAGGTGCACTTCCACCCCGGCCCGGCGCAGTTGATTCCAGAGCAGACTCAAAGCCGGGGGAATTGAACCGGCGGCCAATGCCTTTGTCAGGGGACGGTCTGCGTGGGCCAGGCGCAGCAAATTCGCAAAGTCAATGCGGACGCGGTAACGGGCGTTTGGATCGCCGTTACGCTCATCGGCCAAATCTTGCGCCGCATGAAAAATGTTGGAATTGTCCAGATAAAGAAATACGCCGCTCATTGGTGCCGCCTCGGTAAAAATCTCCCTACCAGTGTATCACCCCCCGCCATCGCCATCGCCCCCACCGCCCGGCTGCTTATAAGCAAACACCGCAAACAGCGGGTCGGCCGGCGGCGAGTCGTCGGCGTTGGCCAGCCCGCCCCTTATGCCGGCCAGCCCGCCGGCGTGGTGCATATACGATGCCACCAGTTCCACGTGGTCAGCGTCCCCGGTGGCCCGCCAAACCCGCACCGCTTTGGTAGGAAAGCAGCGGTTGGAGAAAGTAACCACGAACACCCCGCCCGGCCGCAGGATGCGCGCCACCTCCGCAAACACCTCCACCGGCCTGGTCAGGTACTGCACCGACACCGTTATCACCACCGCGTCAAACGACTCGTCCGCAAAAGGCAGGGACGGGTCAGCGTTGATGTCCTGCACCAGATACTCGTCCAGCTGCGGGTTGTCGGCCATCTCCGCGGCGTTCATCCCCAGCCCCACGATGCGCCGGCGCGGATGCTCCTCCGGCCAGTGCGTGCGCCAGCTGCTCATCAAGTCCAGCGCCTCCGCACCCTCCGGTATCAGCCGCCGGAACAGCTGCCCCACCGCGTGGATTGCCCCGTCGTCAATATGCACCACCAAACGGGGCATCGTGTAAAACTCCGCATCGCTGCTGTCGTCCTCCCGCTGGAAAAAATCCGGCGGAAAGCTCCGGGGATCCATCGCCAAACCCAGCCTCCTGATGACATCAACCGCGCCGGCCCGCTCCGGATAAATCGCCCGCTCCGGCTCCGACAAATTCATACCCGCAGCAGCCGGCGCCGGTCGTCTTGCGCCGTCATACGACGCACCGCCTAACTCTCGTCAACCCGGTACACCCGCACCGCCGTGTCGTGGAACATCGCCGCCCGCTCGCTGTCCGAATACCCTTGCGACAGCCGCTTGAACGCGTTGTACATCACGTTGTACGAGTACGACACCTTGTCCACCGGGAAGTTGCTCTCAAACATACACCGCTCCGGCCCGAACTGCTCGATGCAATGGTGCATCAACGGCGCCATACTCTCGGCCAGCTCGGAGGAACTGGCCGGAACCGTCCGCTCGTGCCAGTCAAACCCGGTGCGCGGCATACCGATGCCCCCCAGCTTGACCACCACGTTGGGCGCCGACGCCGCGGCCGCGATGCCCTGGCGCCAGGTTTCCAGCACCTCCGCATCATTGCCGGCGTAAGGCCCCACCCGCAGCAGCCCACCGATGTGGTTCAGTATGATAGTCAAGTCCGGCACCGCCCGCGCAAAGTCGGCCAGCTCCGGCAGCTGCGGAAAGTACATCCACCCCTCCAGCGACAGCCCCATCGACGCCAGCACGCGGGCGCCGGCCCGGAAGTTGTCGCTTGCCAGCTGCTGCGCCATATTGTGCGCCGCCGTGTTCTCCACCTCCGGATGCGGGTCCCAGGTAACCGAATGTCGGATGCCCCGGAATCGGTTCGGACTGGCCGCCTGCAACGCCTCCAGCACCGGCCTAACGCCATCGCCCAGGTTCAGATTGGCGTGCCCCACGATGGACGCCGCCGCCCGCCCCGGCCCGTAAAGCCCGCTGGCCGACGCCGCCGCCAGCCCCTGCACAAACTCCACCTCCCCCACCGGCCGCATCTCCTCCGGCCCGGCAGTGCGATACATCGACCGCGCCTCCACAAAAACCGTCGATGTAACGTTATGCCCGCTGTTGATGTCGTCGGCCAGCTCGTGCAGCAGATAGCGCTGATACGGGATCCGCTCCGTGCGGTAATCCCAAAAATGATGGTGCGGGTCACAAATCGGAATCCCCGGCTCCAAAGTCTCCTCGGTACGAAGCGCCAGCCAGTCATTGCCGCCAAATGGCATAATCAGCCTCCTCTAATGCGTAGTAAAAACGCCCGGCGGTTCGCACAGCCTGCCGCCGCCGGCCGCCGCAATCATAACACAGGCGGGATGGGCGCCCCGGCGTCACGGTTGCGCCAGCTTAATCTCCCCGGCCCATACCCGCTCCCACCCCTCCACAGGTAGGTACTGCCCGGTGCGGATGCTTTCGACAACCCCAAAACCGAGTACGTTAGATGCAATTGGCGCATAGTACAGCGTCACCAGAAAGCCCACCGCCAGCAGGATTGACGGCAGCGGAAACCCCCAAAGCGCATCTTTCCGGCAAATAAAAGCGGCGCCGGTTACCATACACAGCAGCAGCGCTTCTTCCCGATAGACCTTATAAAACGATACATACCTAATGTTGTGAACGTTGAATTCGTCCTGCCTGTTCAAGGCTGCCAAAGCATCCGGCGTAGCAAACCCCAAAATCCGCTGCCCCCAGCTGATTTCCTCCCCGGCAACAAACAGCAGCGCCGCCGCCCCCAAAACATAAACGCCCCGCCGCCACCAACTGCGCTCCGCCAGCGCCGTACCCACCAGCAGCAGCCCCCCGCCAGAAACCAAACCGCCGTCAGATACTCAACCCAATGGTCTTCCTGCGTCAGCGCCTCGTAAAGCTCCGGGTTAGCAATGGCCAGCCCGCAAAACCAAAACACGTTCAGGCACAAAAATACCCCGCCCACGACGGCAACCCTGCTTTCCAGACCCCCTTTCTCGGGGGGAAGGGGGTAATTCGGGCGCGGCCGGCGGCGCGGTCAACGCTGGCATTGGGCACACTCTCATCCTCGTTTCGCATTATCACAACCGCCGGGCATTGGCCGCCGGCCCGCCGATCTTACCACACCCGGCCATTCTGCTCACTCACCGTTGGGGAAGCGGAGGTAGCGTTTCGTTTTAGGTGGTTTAATCAGTCCTCCTCCCTAATGTCATTCTGAGCGCCCTTTCCCTCAATGTCATTCTGAGCGCAGCGAAGAATCTCGAAAGCGTAGCAACGGCGTTGCCCTCAAAGTGTGCCCTACGTCATCGAGATTCTTCGCTGCGCTCAGAATGACATTAGGGAAACTAAATTACCCGAAACGGAACGCTACCGAAACGGAAACTCCCCTTGCCAGATGACCCCATCGTCGGGAACATACTGACCGGTGCGAATGTCGGTGATGGCATAGTCCGGCAGCAATCTGGTCGCCATACACCCCCCATCCCGCGTTTCGCCTTGCTTGTCAAAGTAAAAGTCCAGGTTGTCAAAGCCGTACTGACGGCGCACTGCGGGCAATTCATCTACGTTGCCGGGAATCAGGTGCAGAAAGAACGCCGCCTCCGTGTCCTCCCGGCCGCATGGTTCCTTAAAGTAGGTCAATTCGTTGCCGCTAAGATACACGTCAAAGACGTCGCTAACGACCGGCTCGCCGGCCGCTCCGGTCGTGATTAAACGGTATCTTTCCTCAAAGCCAACAATTTCAATCCCGGCGCTAAAATACTGCAAAACCGCCACCAGCCCAATAACGCCGGCAATCAGCAGCGAGCCTACTGCCAGCCCGACTATCGTAGCTAACCTTGACCACTGCAAAGTGAAAGCCGTCCGCGCCAATGCCCCGGTCTGTGCCTGCGCCTGTACCTTAGCCAGCAGCAGTTCGCCGGCATAGCAAAGGCACACGATGCCGAACAGATACTCCCGCACCTCGTACAAACTTGAAAATCCTACGTCGTTGCGCTCGCTCACGTATGAGAAAGCTATAATTATCCCGATGGCCGCCGCAGTGATAACGAATAGCCTGCGCTGCCCGGCAAATATCGTGTAGATGGCAAAAAGCAGCAGCAGCCCTTTTCCTTGATTGGTGATGAAACTGGCAACCTCAAAGACCGGCGCCCCAAGTGCCTCCAGACGGTGGGGCAGCATCACCAGCACCGCCAGAAAGCACAGCGCCAGCAGTATTGACGGCAGCGGTATCCCCAACAGCGCATCCTTCCGGCAAAAGAAAGCCGCCCCGGTCACCATACACAGCAGCAGCGTCCCCTCCCGATAGGCCCGGTCAAACGTTATATTACTGATATTGTGAGCGTTGAATTCCCTCGACTCATTCCAAACCAGCAAAAGACCGGGCGTGTCAAACCCCACTATACGCTGCCCCCAGCTGATTTCCTCCCCGGCCGCAAACAAAAACGCCACCGCCCCCACAATATAAACGCCCCGTCGCACCGGACTCCGCTCCGCCAGCGCCGTAGCAAACAGCACAATGCCCGTCAGCAGAAACCACACCATCGTAAGATACTCAACCCAATAGTCCTCCCGCGTCAGCACGTCGTAAAACGATGGAGCGGCAACCGCAAGGCAGCCCAGGGCAAACACGTTCAGACACAGAAACACCCCACCAAAGATAGCAACCCTGCTTTCCAGACCCCTTTTCTCGGGGGGGGGGGGGGGGGGTAATTCGGGCGCCATCGTCGGCGCAGTCAACCCTGGCATCAGGCCCACTCTCAGATTCGTTTCGCATCATCACAACCGCCGGGGACAAGCCGCCGGCCGGAGGCCAATCTTACCACACCCCGCCCTACCGCCCGCCCCGTAGCGTGTTTGCCGTTGCGGTGGTAGCATACCGTCATCCATCCCGCCCCCTGCTGTACAACCCACTTGGAACGCTTGCCATGACCACCACCCCCACCCTCCGCGCCGCCCATCCTTACTATATGCACGATGCCATCGTGTCCCAGCCGTCGGCCATCGCGTCCGTCATCGCTGGCCAGCGTGCGCGTTGCGCTGCGGTTGCGGCGCGGCTGGCCGGGCGGCGGCGCATCTATCTGGTGGGCATTGGCACCTCGTGGCACGCTGCTCTGGCCGGCCAGCGGATGCTGGCCAGCGGCCCGGAGACTTTTGCGTACAACTCCTTTGAGTTCTGCACCGCCCCGCCCCGCGTCACCCCCGACGACGCCGTTATCGTGTTCAGCCATCGCGGTACCAAGCGTTCCTCTTACGACGCCCTGGACGCTGCCCTGGCCGCCGGCGCCTACACCGTCGCCATCACGTCCACCGACCCCGGCCCCCGCATCCAGGCCGCCCACGACCTGATTCACACCGTCCCGCCGGAGCTGTCGTCGGCCTTCACCGTCAGCTACACCACCGCCCTGACCGCCATCGCCATCCTCAACCGCGCGCTGGCCGGCGCTGGCGCTGCCGATGCCGATTGGGACGACGACTTGTGCGCCCCCGTGCAGCAAGTGTTAGACGCCGAGGCTGACATCAAAGCCGTAGCCCAGGAGCACCACGCCCGCCGCCGGTTCGTATCCGCCGGCTGGGGCGCCCACCGCGCCAACGCCTACGAGGTTGCCCTCAAAATCAAGGAAACCAGCCGCGCCGACTGCGAGGGTTTTCAGATTGAGCAGCTGCTCCACGGCCCCTTTTGCGCCCTGGACGCCGATTGCCTGCTGACCCTGATTGCCCCGCCCGGCGACGACCGCCAGCGCACCCTCAACCTGGCCCACGCCGCCGCCGAACTTGGCGCCCCGGTGTGGGCGCTAATGTCCGAACCCGTCACCGATGCGGAACGCCAAACCGCCGGCGCAATCGCCGCCACCGGCGCGCGCATTTTCACCCTGCCCCGCTGCCGGCCGGAGCTAATGCCCATCGTCAGCGTAATCCCCCTCCAGCTGTTCACCTACCACCTGGCCCTGGCCCGGGGCCGCCATCCCGATTTATTCCAGCAAGACGACCCCCGCCAGGCCGCCGCCCGCGCCCACTACGACCTCTAACCGCCAATCAATCCCGCTCCCATCCCGCATATCACGGAGAACTTTAAACCATGCCCGACAACACCGACGCCCAACGCCTCATCGACGAAGCCGCCCAGACCCGCGGCTACACCCTCGAGATGCACCGCATCAACGCCCTCGCCGACCCCGAATGGACGCGCAAGTACGGCGAGTTCATCGAAGCCACCTACACCGGCCAGCGCCTGCTGGACCGCAAAACCAAAGAGCTCCTCCAAATCTGCGTCGAAACCGCCCTCCGCGCCGACCAGGAGCAAATCCAGGCCCACATCCGCGTCGCCCTCAACGAAGGCGCCACCCCCCGGGAAATACTGGAAGCCATGCAAGCCGTAATCGCCCCCATGGGCGCCCTGGCCTTCCGCCGCGGCGTCCAGGCTTGGGCCGCCGAAACCGGCTTTGAGTATTAGCCCCGTCCATCCCCCATCATTCCGTTCCCCGTCATACGGAACGCCGCCGCCGTTGTGCTATACTGCCGCCGGCTCACCGGCCCGTCGCTTAGCGCGATACGGGCCTGCTGAACCGGCAACGCTTACTGCTTGACGAGGTACGTTTTGGCTGCTCCGCTTGCCGCTGCTCCCAACCCTTTTCGCGGGGTGGTGGTCAATACCGCTGAACTCCCCACCGACCCGGCCGAATTCACCGCCCGGCTGGATGCCTCCATCGCCGAATGGCGCGCCGCCGGCTACGAAGTCGCCTGGGTTGACCTGCCCATCGCCCTGGCCTCTCACGTCCCCATCGCCGCCGCGCGCGGCTTCGCCTACCACCACGCCGGCGCCGACTACCTCACTGCCACCCTGTCGCTAGTCCCCGGTTCCTACATCCCCAACTACGCTACCCACTACGTCGGCGCCGGCGGCGTAGTCGTCAACGACCACGATGAGCTGCTGGTAGTCTGCGAACGCTACCGCATCGACAACCGCCCGCCCTTTTACAAGCTGCCCGGCGGCGCGCTGGAACCCGGCGAGAACATCGTTGATTCCATCGTCCGCGAGGTGCTGGAGGAAACCGGCGTTGACGCCCGGTTTGAGGCCCTGACCTGCTTCCGGCACTGGCACGGCTACCGCTACGGCAAGTCCGACATCTACTTCGTCTGCCGCTTGCGCGCCCTCACCACCGACATCAAGATGGGCGAGCACGAGATTGAGGAATGTCTCTGGATGCCCGTCCGTCAATTCATGGCCGACGACGACATCAGCCCCTTCAACAAAGGCATCGTCCGCTCCGCCCTGGAAAGCGACGGCATCATGCCCGCCAATATGCCCGGAATGCCCCCCGACCCCAGCCGCGAATACTTCCTGCCCAACTTTGCCAGCGACCGGGATACTTAAGCCCTGTCCATCACGTAACCCCCTGTCCAATCGGAGGAACCCCATGACTACTACCACTGCCACACAGTCCGGCCAGTACCGCGTTATCGGCACCCGCCCGGTGCGCCACGATGGGGTGGACAAGGTTACCGGCGCCGCCCGCTACGGCGCCGACATCAACCTCCCCGGTATGCTGCACGCCAAAGTGCTGCGCAGCCCCCACTCCCACGCCCGCATCCGCAGCATTGACACCAGCCAGGCCGAAGCCCTCCCCGGCGTCGTCGCCGTAGCAACCTCCGCCGATTTCCCCATCGTGCAAGACCGGATGCTGGACTTTGCCGAAGTGCAGGGCAACGCCCGCATGATTGCCGAGAATATGCTCGCCAAAGACAAAGCCCTCTACGTCGGCCACGCCGTCGCCGCCGTCTGCGCCACCAGCCAGCACGTCGCCGAGGAAGCCCTGGCCCTCGTCAAAGTAGATTACGAAGTCCTCCCCACCGTCCTCACCTGGCGCGAGGCCATGGCCGATAACCCCACCCTGCTCCACGACGACATGACTACCTACTTCCGGATGGAGCGTTTCGCCCGGGGCGATGACACCGGCGTCAAGAGCAACGTGGCCGGCCACATCCAGCACAAGGTCGGCGACGTCGAGGCCGGCTTTGCCGAATCGGACATCGTCATCGAGCGCGAGTTTGAGACCCAGACGGTGCATCAGGGCTACATTGAACCCCACGTATCCACTGCCATGTGGTCGGCCGACGGGCGCGTCACCGTCTGGACCAGCACTCAGGGCCTGTTCAACATCCGGGCCCAAACTGCCGCCATCATCGGCGTTCCCGAATCCCAGGTCAAAGTCGTGCCTATGGAAATCGGCGGCGGCTTCGGCGCCAAAGCCATCGCCTACCTCGACCCTGTGGCCGCCGTCCTCTCCCGCAAAACCGGCCGCCCCGTCAAAATCGCCATGGACCGCAAAGAAGTCTTTGAGGGCAGCGGCCCCACCTCGGCCACTTTCCTCCGCTGCAAGATGGGCGTCAAGCACGACGGCACCATGGTTGCCGGCCAGCTTTATATGGTGTACGAGGCCGGCGCCTACCCCGGCTCCCCCGTCGGCGGCGGCGCCCTCTCCGGCTTTGGCCCCTACAAGATGGAGCATATGCTGGTTGACGGCCTGGACGTCGTGTGCAACAAGCAAAAGGTTCAAGCCTACCGCGCCCCCGGCCAGCCCCAGGTTGCCTTTGCCGTGGAAGCCGTCGTTGACGAACTCGCCGACCTCCTCGGCATCGACCCCATGCAATTCCGCTTGCAAAACGCCGTGCAAGAGGGCGACCGGATGCCCAACGGCGTCCCCCACCGCGTGTTCGGCTGCCGCGAAATGGAGGAGGCCATGGTCAACAGCGACCACAGCCGCACCCCGCTGGAAGGCCCCAACCGGGGCCGCGGCGTTGCTGTCGGGTTCCGCTGGCAGGGCGGCCAGGCATCGTCAGCCACCATCAACGTCAACGCCAACGGCACCCTCAATCTGATTACCGGCTCCGTTGACATCGGCGGCACCCGCACCGCCGTTGCCATGCAGGTTGCCGAAACCCTCGGCATCGACGTCGACCAAATCGCCCCCACCGTCGTTGACACCGATACCGTCGGCTGGACGGCTACCACCGGCGGCAGCCGCATCGCCTTTGACACCGGCCTCGCCGCCATCGCCGCCGCCGAGGACTTGCGCGGCCAGATGGCCCAGCGCTGCGCCCTCGTCTGGGAAGTCCAGCCCGCTGACGTCCATTTCGCCGACGGCGCGTTCACCTGCACCAGCACCGAAGACCGCATGACCATCGCCGAAGTTGCCAGCCGCATGATGCGCACCGGCGGCCCCCTCACCGCCTCCGCCTCCGCCAACTCCACCGGCGTTGGCCCCGTCTTTGCCGGCAACATCATTGACGTTGAGGTTGACCCCGACACCGGCAAGGTGGACATCCTCCGCTGCACCGCCTTTATCGACGCCGGCACCGCCGTCCACCCCAGCTACGTGGAGGGCCAAATGCAGGGCGGCACCGTCCAGGGCCTGGGCTGGGCCCTCTCCGAGGACTACACCTACGCCGACGACGGCCGGATGCTCAACTCCAGTTTCCTCGACTACCGGATGCCCACCGCGCTGGACTTGCCCATGATTGACACCGTGATGGTGGAAGTGCCCAACCCCCGGCACCCCTACGGCCTGCGCGGGGTTGGCGAAGCCCCCATCATCCCCCCGCTGGCCGCCCTGCACAACGCCATCTACCACGCCACCGGCGTGCGGGTCAACAAACTTCCCCTCTCCCCAACCGCCGTGCTGGAGGCCATTCAGGAGGCCGCCGACTAGGCGCGTAACCCGGCGCCGCCCGCCCCCAAACCTATGCCGCAGGATGACGACAAAAGGCCCCGGCTGATTATCGGCTTGGGCAACCCCGGCCCCCGCTACCGCGCGACCCGCCACAACGTCGGCTTTGCGTGCATCGACCTGCTGGCCGAACGCTGGCGCATCAGCGTCAACGACCGCCGCCGCACGACGGTTTTGGGACAGGGCTTTTGCGCTGGCAAGCCGGTAGTGCTGGCCAAACCCCGCACCTTTATGAATCTGTCCGGCGAGTCGGTAGCCTATCTGATGGCCAGATTCGGCTCCCGGCCCGCCGAGCTGGTCATCGTGTACGACGAGATGGCCTTGCCCCTGGGCCGCATCCGGCTGCGCGCGCAAGGCTCCGACGCCGGACACAACGGCATTAAGGACATCATCCGCGCCATACGCACCGTCCAGTTCCCCCGCCTCCGCATCGGCATCGGCCCCCCCGACGGCGGCGCCGGCAGCGTCAACCACGTCCTGGGCCGGTTCTCCCCCGACGAACAACCCGCCGCCCAGAACAGCATCTCCCGCGCCGCCGCCGCCGTGGACTGCCTCCTGTCCGATGGCATCAACACCGCAATGAACCGCTACAACACCGACCCCAAACCGCCCGAACCCGCGCCCGATGCCCATTCCGGCCCCGCCGTCAATGCTAACGATTAGGCCGCTGCTCGCCGCCGTCGGTCTGGCGCTGCTGTTGGCTCTACTCGGCCTGGCCTGCGCCGCCGACGCACCCGCCATCCCGCCGCCGGCGCAATCGTCGCTCCCCACTGCCCTCCCCACTCCCACGCCAACGCCGGCCCCCACCAAAACGGCCGCGCCAGCGTCAACCGCGCCCACGCCAACGCCGCCGCCGGCCGTCATCCCAACCGCCGCCATGACCGCCGCCGATTTCCCCCAGCCGCCGCCGCGTGATTTGCCGGCGCTGGCCCGGCAGCTGCGCTGGCAAGGCGAAACGCCGGAATCCCGCCCCCGACGGTTCGCCGGCCAGCCCCCGGCAATTGGCGATACCGCCGAGTTCTGGATTGCAGACCTCTGGAATCTTAAAATCCTGTCCCAAACGTTCCGGCTGGCGGTCATCTCCGATAGCGCCTACTGGTGGGTTGAGGATGGCCTCCGCATCAACGACGACGCGATGCGCCAGGCCGCCGACGTCGCCGAGGGGCAGGTGTTCCCCAGCATCGCCGCCGTTTTCGGCCCGGTTTTGGCCGACGGCAATGCCAGCGACAGCGGCCCGCCGCCCCGCCTCCACGTCATCAACGGCGATATACCCGGCGTTGGCGGCTACGTGTCGGGCTCCGATGCTTTCGGGCGTGAAGTCGTGCCTTACAGCAACGAAGTCGACGCCATCTACATCAACGTCCGGGATGTTTCCGTATCCGACGAAGTGTACCTGGACGTGCTGGCCCACGAGTTGCAGCACGTGATACACGAACGCGCCGACGCATCCGAGGATTCCTGGCTGAACGAGGGACTGTCGGAACTGGCGGTTACCGAGGCCGGCTTTCCATCCTTCAGCCTGTACCGATTCCTGCAACGCCCCGATATATCCCTGGTCAACTGGCCCCCCGAACTGTCCGGCGATTCCGGATTCAGCTACGGCGCCTCATCCCTGTTCGCCCACTACTTGCGCGAGCATTACGCCCCCGGCGCATCCCTGCGCGACCTGCTGCTGGAACCCGCCGACGGCATCGCCGGCATCAACGCCTTTCTCGCCGCCCAGGGCGCCACCGCCCAATCCGGCGCCCCGGCCACTTTCCACACCGTCTTTGCCGACTGGATTGTCGCCAACTTTCTCGATTGGGATAACACCCGCTGGGGCTACGACAACCTGGCCCCGCGCGCCGCGCGCATCCCCGGCCGCCTCAAGCCCAACGACAGCCCCGAAACCGTGTCGCTGAACCAGTATGGCGCCCGCTACGTCCGCGTTGCCGCAACGTCAAACCCGCCGGAGATACACTTCACCGGCACCGCAACGGCCCCCCTGCTGCCCACCGAACTCCCCGGCGCCGCCTGCTGGTGGAGCAACCGGGGCGATTCCATATCGGCTACGCTGTCCCAATCCTTTGCCCTGCCCCACGCCGGGCCCGACGGCGCATCCCCCACCCTGTCGTTCCAATACTGGCGCCACATCGAGGAGGATTGGGACTACGCCTACCTGCAAGCCTCCACCGACGGCGGCGCCACCTGGGATGTCCTCCCCGCCGACGGCACCACCGATTACAACCCCATGGGCAACAGCTACGGCCACGGTTTCACCGGCTACAGCGACTGGCAGACGATTGCCGTACCCCTGGATGCCTACGCCGGCCGGGAAACCATCCTCCGTTTCCACTACGTAACCGACGACGCCATCCACGCCCCCGGCTTCTGCGTCCGCGACTTGCGGATTGCCGGCCTGACTACCGGACAGAACGCCGGCGATACCCAGTGGCAGCCCGACGGTTTCGTGCTGGTCAACAACCGCGTCCGGCAGGATTGGATAGTCTGGCTGATTACCGATGGCGAACCCCCCACCGCAACCAGAATGTCCCTCAACTACGACCCGTCCACCGATATGCTGTACGGTTCCCTGAAACCGCCCCCCGGCGCAACCGGCGAGCTGACGATTGCCGTATCCCCCGCAGCCCCGGCCACCACCGAACCGGGCCAGTACCGGCTCTGGATTACGGAGTAGGCCCGACGCCGGCATCCCCATCCCCATACGGCCCGGCGTTGGCCCGGTTCTGCCCGGCGCTGGCCGCAGATTCGGAAATAGCCTGCCCAATCAGTTCCGCAGCAAACTCAACCAGCCCGCCCCGTCGCTGGCAGCCGAAGCAGTGCCACTGCACGTTGGCCAGCAGGACGGCCAGCGACGCCGTTGCGCCGCAAAACGGGCAATCTCCAATCAGCTTGTGCCGGTGCAGCGGCGATGCGCTCCAAACCGCCAGCTCGGTAAAACTGCCCACTAGTTGCAGCAAACGCCCCCGCCGCACCGGCCCGGCCGGGTCCCGCCCCATCATCCGGCAATCCCGCCAACGCAGCTCATCTTGCAGCTTGGGCATAAACCCGGACTGCCAAGTCTCCACCACCGTAGCATCCGCATCGCCGGCGACAAACCCCGCATCAGCCAGGGCCGCGTCCAGCCCGGCGCGGGAATCCCGCCCAAACTGATACAGCGCCGCCGCCAGCGTATAGAGCGGCGGCTCCCGCATCGCAGTCAGCGCCGGCCCTCCCCGCCCCCCGGCCGACGCCAAAACCCCCAGAAACTCCCGCAAACTCTCCGCCGTGTGCCGGGGATAAAACACCGCCGGCAGCACGGCCCCCGGCCCGCCGGCAAACCCGCCCGGCAGCGCCGCGCTGTCCGGAACGGCGCCCCCCGCATCGCCGGCCGCGTAAATAGCGGCATCATTAATAAGGAACGAACCCAAGTCGGCAACCATTGCAACCCCCAGGCCAGACTGATTGCGTCAAAGCCTAATGAGCGCCCCCCCGATTGGGCAACCCCCCACTGTCAGCGGTTCGCCGGGCCCGCCAGCCACTCCCGCACCTGGCCCAACCGCGTCACCGCACCGTTCAGGATGGCCCGGCCTAGATTACGCACCCGGCCCTTGTCCGCATCCGTCCGGATGTACTCGGCCGGCGATTTGCCATCCACCCGTGCCAGCAGCAAAACGCCCAGCTGCCGGACGGTATCCGCCTCCAGCCCATCCATTAGTGCCGCCGTATCGCCGGCAGCAACATAACCGTCCCAAAACGCCAGCGCCGCCCCGTTGTACGCCCCCGCCAGCTCCGGCCGGTGTATCGCCTTAAGCGTCAGATGATTCAGCATAAAGGCCAGGTCAAACGCCGGATGTCCCAGGTGCACCACCTCAAAATCCAGCAGAAAAACTTGCGCCGCTGCGCCGGCGCCGGCCACGATTACGTTCTTGGGGCTGTAATCGCCGTGCACCATCACCAGCGGCCGGCCCAGCATCCGCTGCGCCTCCGTTTCAATTACGCCGGCCAGATCCGGATGGACGGCGGCCGTAGCCCGGTGATACGGGTCAATGCGGAGCTGCACGAAACAGGTCTGGTCCGCAAAGTCCCCCAGCTCCGCCGGCGCTCCCCCGGCGGCGCTGCGCGTAGCCCGGTGTATTTGCCCCAGCATCTCCCCAACCTTGCCGGCAACGGCGGCATCAACTTGCCCGCCCAGCAAAGCCTCTTTCCAATTAACCCCGCCCGGCGGCGCCGGCGTCATCACGTAAAGGTAATCATCCTCATTAGAATAGATGACCTCCGGAATCGCCCCCGCCGGCAGCACGCCGGCCAGATACCGGATGCTGGCCCATTCCCGATAGATGCGGCTGCGGTCGGCGAACCAGTCCTGCTCCACCCGCAGCTGCGGCAGCGATTGCTTTACCACCAGCGCGCCCGCCGGGCCACCCCCAACGTCAACCCGCACCACAATGTTAGACACGCCCCCGCCCAGCAGCCGGGCCGACGCAGCCCCCGCTGCCGCCGCGGTCAAAACGCCCTGCGCGCGCAGATACCCGACGGCGTTATCCGCAGTGAGCGAGAAAGGCGGCGGTTTGCTCACTTTCCTTTAGTAGTAGGCAAAAACGGCGTCAGCTTGTCGGCCAGCGACGCCAGGTTCCGGGTTTGTATCCACACCTGCCCGTTGCCCCGGAATTTCATGACCAGCCCCTCGCCGCCGGCAATCAGCGACCCAATGCCGCCCACCTTGCCGATGGAATAGTTCACGTCATCGCTGAAAGCCACCAGATGCCCCGTGTCCACCACCAGCTCCTGCTCCGGCGTCACGTCAATCTGCTTGATGGCCCCAAAAGAGTTGTAATACACCGTGCCGGCGCCCCGTTCCGTGTAGGCCCGGATGAAAAACAGGCTTTCGCCGCTGAAAAACCCGCGAAACCCCTGAAACTTGGTGTCAATCTCCACGTTCTCCGTGCAGGCCAGAAACGATGCCGACTGGATAAACAGGTTCTTGCCCGGCTCCAGCGCAAAAGAGCTGACGTCCCCCGGCGATGGCGGGGCCAGGCTGACCCACCCGCCGCCGGCCTCGGCGGTAAAGGTGTTCATAAAAAACGATTCGCCGCCTATCATCCGCCGGATGCCCCCAAACAGCCCGCCGCTGCCCACCCCGGTTTTCATCGCCACCCCCTGCTGCGCCGCCATCGCCCCCGTCTCCGCCTTAATCGACTCCCCCGGCATCAGGCTAATGGTCAACAGCGCAAAGCTGGGATTGAACTCCGTTTCGGCCTGCATATCCTGCCTCCATTAAACTTATCGCGCCCCAATTCAATGGGGCCATCACTGCGGCGGGCCCCTGTCTAGCGGGCCCCAATCCAGTCAATAGCGGTGGTGGGCCGTGTGGGGATCGAACCCACGACACCCGGATTAAAAGTCCGGTGCTCTGCCAGCTGAGCTAACGGCCCCTGCGCAAACGGCTCGTTGAATCCGGTTCCATCCGACCGAAATCGCCCGACGAAAACGGTAGCCTGCCTGCAAGTATAGCACAGGCCCTTGATTGCAAGAGTTCGGGCCGGTATATTGGCCCCGGCCATTCCGGGTGCCCCATCGCCCGGAATGGCCATTCCCTTTGCCGGTAATCGCCATCGCCCAAACGCAGTTTGGCAATTTTCCAAAAATACCCGGCCCATACCCTTGCCAACGGCGGCAAAGTGGTGCATAATCCCCCTACGTCTTTCTGGTGGTTCAAGCGGGGTGGCCCCACCCGTTCCCATCCCGAACACGGAAGTGAAACGCCCCAGCGCCGACGATACTGCTCTGGCAACGGAGTGGGAAAATAGGTCACCGCCGGAAAGACTTACCTGGACTGACCACGGCGACCCAACCCGTCGCCCGTCTGTCCAGCCCCCGTCAGACGCGCGAATGTCCCGGCAACCGGCCGGCGGCGGCAGCCCGTTGACGTTGCCGACGGTAGGGGTACGCGTAATGACGCTCCTGACGACAAACGACGGCTTAGACCCACTAAAAATCCCAATTCGGTAAAGGTTCCAGCGGCCCCGTCGGTGCAAATCGGCGTCACAGCCGCTTTTATTTTTGCCCGATTGCGGTACAATAGCGGCATCAACCGGGCGGCAGTCTGACATCACCCCAGGAGAAACTCATGGGCAGCAGATTCGAGAAATTCTCAGAACGGGCGCGGCGGGTGCTCTCCCTCGCCCAGGAAGAAGCGCAGCGCTTCAACCACAACTACATCGGCACCGAACACATCCTCCTGGGCCTGGTACGTGAAACCGAAGGCGTCGCCGCCCGAGTCCTGTCCGGACTCAGCGTTGACCTCAGCAAGGTTCGCTCCGCCGTTGAGTTCATCATCGGACGCGGCGAACGCCCCGCTCAGGGCGAAATCGGCTTGACCCCACGGGCCAAGAAAGTCGTCGAGCTCGCCGTTGACGAAGCCCGCCGCATGAACCACACCTACATCGGCACCGAACACCTGCTCATTGGCCTCCTCCGCGAAGGCGAAGGCGTCGCTGCCGGCGTCCTCGAAAGCCTCGGCGTCAACCTGGAGAAAGTCCGGGCCGAAACCCACCGCATCCTCAGCAACACCTCCACCGGCGGCTCCGGCAGCTCCAGCACCCGCACCCGCACCCCCACCCTCGACCAGCTCGGCGTTGACCTGACCAACGCCGCTCTCGGCGGCAAGCTCGACCCGGTCATCGGACGCGATACCGAAATCGAACGCGTCACCCAAATCCTCAGCCGCCGCACCAAGAACAACCCCGTCCTCGTCGGCGAACCCGGCGTCGGCAAAACCGCCATCGTCGAAGCCATGGCCCAGCAGATTTCCTCCGGCTCCGTGCCCGAAACCCTGCAAGGCAAGCGCCTCGTCACCCTCGACATGGGCGCCCTCGTCGCCGGCACCAAGTACCGGGGCGAGTTTGAGGAACGACTCAAAAAGGTCATCGAAGAAATCAAATCCTCCGGCAACTGCGTCCTGTTCATCGACGAGATTCACACCATCGTCGGCGCCGGCGCTGCCGAGGGCGCGGTTGACGCCTCCAACATCCTCAAGCCCTCCCTGGCCCGCGGCGAAATCCAGTGTATCGGCGCCACCACCCTGGACGACTACCGCAAGTACGTGGAGCGCGACCCCGCCCTGGAACGCCGCCTCCAACCCGTCAAGGTGGAAGAACCCGACGCCGACATGACCGTTGACATCCTCCGCGGCGTCAAAGTCCAGTACGAAGACCACCACAACGTGGACATCACCGATGAAGCGGTGCAGGCCGCCGCCAACCTCTCCACCCGCTACCTCCCCGACCGTTTCCTGCCCGACAAGGCCATCGACCTGCTGGACGAAGCCGGCTCCCGCGTCCGTCTGCGCGGCAGCCACGCCCCCCAGGAAGTCCGCGACGCCATGGCAATGCTGGAACGCGTCCGCAAGGAGAAAGACGAAGCCATCGCCTCCCAGCAGTACGAAGTCGCTGCCGAACTCCGCGACCGGGAACTGCACCTCACCGAGAACGTCGGCGACCTGGAACGCGACTGGCGCGAAGACCGCAGCAAGGAACGCACCCAGGTCACCGAAGAAGACATCGCCGAAGTGGTCAGTATGTGGACCGGCATCCCGGTAACCCGCCTGGCCAAGGAAGAAACCGAGCGCCTGCTCCACATGGAAGAAGACCTGCACAAGCGCATCATCGGCCAGGACGAAGCCATCATCGGCATCGCCCGCGCCGTCCGCCGCGCCCGCGCCGGCCTCAAAGACCCCCGCCATCCCATCGGCGTATTCCTGTTCCTCGGCCCCACCGGCGTCGGCAAAACCGAGCTGGTGCGTGCCATGGCCGAATTCCTGTTCGGCCACGAGGACAACATGATTCGCCTGGATATGTCCGAATTCCAGGAACGGCACACCACCGCCCGCCTCATCGGCGCACCCCCCGGCTACGTCGGCTACGACGAGGGCGGCCAGCTCACCGAGGGCGTCCGCCGCAAGAACTACTGCGCCATCCTGCTGGACGAAATCGAGAAAGCCCACCCGGAAGTTTTCAACATCCTGCTCCAAATCTTTGACGCCGGCCAGCTCACCGACGCCCGCGGCCGCCGCGTTGACTTCCGCAACTCCATCATCGTAATGACCAGCAACCTCGGCTCCGACCTCATCAAACGGGACACCAGCCTCGGCTTTGCGGTCAAGTCCGACCAGGCCCAAACCGACCATCAAGCCTACGAGCGGATGAAAGACAAGGTTATGGAGGAAGTCAAACGCTTTTTCCGCCCCGAATTCCTCAACCGCCTGGATGCCACCATCGTGTTCCACGCCCTCAGCAAAGGCGAGATTCACCAGATCGTTGACCTGATGATGAACATGGTGCGCCTGGAGCTCAAGGACAAGAACATTGACATCGAGCTGACCGAAGCCGCCCGCGAGTTCCTCGGCGAGAAGGGCTTTGACCCCGTGCTGGGCGCCCGCCCCCTGCGCCGCCTCATCCAGAACGAAGTTGAGGACAAGCTGTCCGACGAACTGCTGGGCGGCAAAATTGAGGAGGGCGACACCGCCATCGTTGACCTGGACGAGGACGGCAACGTCTGCGTCAAGGTACGCACCCGGGAACTGGCCGCCTTGCCCACGGCGTAAGGCAAATCAGGCCGCAAAACGAACACGGGGGCGTCAGCAATTGGCGCCCCTTTGTGCTACCGTTTCACCCACACGGCATTAGCCAAAATACCGGGATTGCCCACCGCCGAACCAAACCCCGCCGCCGGTTGACGATGGGCTGCGTCCTTGCTAAATTTTACGCCCGCCACAACGGAGATTGAGGTGACACTGATGGCCAGACGACTGTTGAAAGAACTGGAGCGGTCTTACGGGTTCGACGAAGTTGCCATCGTTCCCGGCACGGTTACCATCAACCCGGAAATGACCTCTACCCAAATGAGCATCGGCGAGTTCGCCTTTGAGTCCCCCGTGCTGGCCTCCGCCATGGACGGCTCCGTCTCCCCCCGTTTCGCCGCCCTGATGCACGAAATGGGCGGCCTCGGCGTCCTCAACGGCGAGGGCCTCTACTCCCGCTACGCCGACCCCTACTCGGTGCTGGAGGAAATCATCTCCATGCCCCAGGCCGAAGTCACCGAGTACCTCCAGCAGGCGTACAGCGCCCCCGTGCAGGAACACCTCATCGGCGAGCGCGTGCAGGAAATCAAGCAGTCCGGTTCCGTCGCCGCCATCGCCTTCACCCCGGCCGCCACCAAGCGTTACAGCCCGCTGGCCGTCGAAGCCGGCGCCGACATCATCGTCGTGCAGTCCACCGTAACCACCGCCCGCCATTTCTCCAACAGCGACCGGGGCCTGATTTTCTCCGAAATGATTAGCGCCCTGAAAGTCCCCGTCGTCGTCGGCAACTGCGTCAGCTACGACGTAGCCACCGAACTGATGGAAACCGGCATTGACGCCGTGCTGGTCGGCGTTGGCCCCGGCGCCGCCTGCACCACCCGCGAAGTAACCGGCGTCGGCGTCCCCCAGGTCACCGCTACCCTGGAGTGCGCCGCCGCCCGCGCCGACTACTACCAGCGCACCGGCCGCTACGTCAGCATCATCACCGACGGCGGCATCCGCACCGGCGGCGACCTCTGCAAGGCCATCGCCAGCGGCGCCGACGGCGTGATGCTCGGCACCCCCTTTGCCCAGGCCGCCGAGGCCCCGGGCCGGGGCTACAACTGGGGCATGGCCAACGCCCACCCCGAACTCCCCCGCGGCACCCGCATCTCCGTCGGCACCAAAGGCACCCTGCAACAGCTCATGCACGGCCCCTCCAACGTAACCAACGGCACCCAAAACCTCGTCGGCGCACTCCGCGTCGCCATGGGAATGTGCGGCGCCTACACCGTCCCCGACTTCCACAAAGCCGAAATGGTAATCGCCCCCGCCATCAAAACCGAGGGCAAACACTACCAGATGCAAGCATAGCCCCGCCTTTCGGCCCGTGCCGGAAAGACAATCCGCAGAACTAACCGGAGGTAACCAATGACCACTGCCACCATCCAAATCCTCGACCCCAGGCCGGAGCAGCAAACCGCGGAACGCGCCTCCGCCGGCCGTCTGCCCACTCTGGCCGGCAAGACCATCGGCCTGCTGGAGAACCGCAAGTACCACTCCGACAACTTCCTCAAGGAACTCCAAACCATCCTCCAGGATGACTACGCCGTTGACCGGGTAATCTACCTGCAAAAGTTCAGCTTCAGCGCCCCCTGCTCCGACGAAACCATCGACGAGCTGGTGGCCCAGTGCGATGCGGTGGTGCACGGCATCGCGGATTGAGGGAGCTGCACGGCGTGGGGTCTCCACGACACAGTAGTAACCGAAACCCGCGGCATCCCCTCGGTCAGCGTCATCACCGAAAGCTTTACCCGCGCCGCCCACGCCCGGGCGTCCTCTCTGGGTATGCCCACCGTCCAGATACTTGCCCTCCCCAGCCCCCTGGCCCCCCGCACCATTCCCCAGGTTCAGGAGCTGGCCCACGAGTACGCCGGCCGCATCGCCAATATGCTCACCAACGACGGCTAAACCAGCGTTGCCGAGCGCCAATCGTTGCCGAGCGCCAAAGGACGTGCTATGCCCGTGCCAGTGGTCAACTGGAATGTGCTGTGGGCTAAACCCCGAACCCCGCAAGGCTCGGCAATCCGGCAGCGCATCCGGTTCCACGCCCCCGAAATCGTCTGCCGCACCGAAACCGACGCCGGTTTGCGCGACGAATTCGGGGGCCACGCCAGCGCCGCCCGGCCCGACTGCCGTTTCATCTCCGGCGTCACCCAAACCTCAATCGGCCCGGTGCCAGTCATCGGCGCCGGCATCCCCTGATTCGGCTCCCGCACGCCGCCCAACCGGGGCGCCCGCCGACGCTGGCGCGACCACCGGGAATACCACGCCGGCCTCGCCCCCTGCTGGCCAGGCCATACCCCCCGCGCCGTGCGCCCCAGCATATCCATCAAAAATCCGTCCGACTAGCCCCTTTCCATACGAGTAACGCTTATGACTGCCAACACCCCCGCCCTCACGTCCCGCCGCATCGCCGTCCCCGATTCTTATGACGCCATTCAGGATTACTACGAGGAGCAGGGCTGGACGGACGGTATGCCCGTCGTGCCAGCCACCGAGGATTCCGTGCGCCGGATGCTTGGCCCCTGGGGCGAGGACCCGTCGCAGTCGTTAGGCATCGCCCAGCCCTCCAATCAGGAAGTTACCCTGGAGAAAGTGGCGATTAACGCCGTGATGTCCGGCTGCCGCCCGGAGTATTTCCCGGTAGTAGTCGCCTGCGTCAAGGCCGCTTTGCAAACCCCGTTCAACCTGGCCGGCTGCCAGGCCACCACCGGCGGCGCCGCCCCGGTCGTCATCATCAACGGCCCCATCGCCCAACGCCTCGGCATCAACGGCGATTCCGGCGCTTTCGGCCCCGGCTACCGCGCCAACGCCACCATCGGACGCGCCCTCCGCCTTTTCGTCCGCAACGTCGCCGGCCTCATCATCGGCGACATGGACAAGGCAACCCTGGCCATGCCCGGCCGCTACTCGTTCTGCTTTGCCGAGAACGAAGCCCGCAGCCCCTGGGAACCCCGCCACGTCGAACTCGGCCTGAACCCCGACGACAGCATGGTAACCCTCCACGCCATCCGCGCCTTCTACCCCATCATGGAAACCACCGTTTCCCGCGGCATTGAAGTTCTCAACACGCTGGTGCAGGCCACCCGCGCCACCGGCTTCTCCAACTACTACCAGATTGGCACCGGCGCCCAAGTCACGCTGGTCATCAGCCCCGAACACGCCGCCGAAATCGCCGCCGACGGCCTCACCAAGCGCGACGTCCGCGAGTACATCTACGCCAACGCCCGTATGTCCATCGCCGAACTCTCCGGCCTCGCCCACTGGGGCAACCGCAACTACCCCGCCTGGATTGACGACACCAAACCCGATACCATGGTTCCCATCGCCCCCCGCGCCGAGGACATCGTAATCGTAGTAGCCGGCGGAGATGGACGCCATTCCGCATGGCTCGCCGGCTGGGGCGTAACCCGCGTCGTAACCCAGCAAATCGAAGTTCCGGGGTAACCCGTCCGGGGAATTCGCTATTCCCCCACCGTCATTGCCCCGCCCCCCAATGGCACAATGGCCGCCGGGCGCGCAGTTTTTGCAATTCCCCCCGCAGGTTACATAACAGCCGGCCGCCCGCCGTCCCAACTGCTATCATTACCCGGCGCGCACCGCCCCAACCCCAATCTCCCCCGCCAGGTTTTCGCCCCGTGTTCACCCACCTCCACACCCACACCGAATACAGTCTGCTGGACGGCATCAGCCGTATTCCCGATCTGGTGAACCGGACGCGGGAGTTGGGGATGGATGCCATGAGCATCACCGACCACGGTTCCCTCTACGGCGCCGTTGATTTCTACTCCGAGTGCAAAGACGCCGGCATCAAGCCCATCATCGGCTGCGAGATGTACGTCGCTCACAACAGCCGCCACGACCGCACGCCCAACGAACGCACCGCCAACCATCTGGTGCTTATCGCCAAAGACAACACCGGCTACCGCAACCTCCTGCAACTCGTCACCCGCTCCCACCTGGAGGGCTTCCACTACCGCCCCCGCATCGACAAAGAGCTGCTGGAGGAGCACCGCCAGGGCCTGATTTGCCTCTCCGGCTGCCCGTCCGCCGAAGTGCCCATCCTGCTGGCCGACGGCAATTACGACGCCGCCAAACAGATGGTCGGCTGGTATCGCGAGCTGTTCGGCAGCGACTACTACCTGGAGTTGCAGCGCCACGAACACGTGCCCCAGCTGCCCCAAATCAACGACGGCCTCATCCGACTGAATCAGGATACCGGAATCCCCCTGCTGATAACCAACGACGCCCACTACGTCCGCAAAGAGGACCATCCCTATCAGGACGTGTACATCTGCATCCAGACCGGCACCAACGTCAACGACGAGAAACGCCTGCGGATGGAGGACTCATCCTACTTCATCAAGTCCCCGTCCGAAATGGCCGCCCTGTTCCCCGATTTCCCCCGCGCCCTGGACATCACCGGCGAAGTCGCCCAGGGCTGCAACGTGTCGCTGGGCTTTGGCCAGATGCACCTCCCCCGCTATCCCACCCCCAACGACGAGGACGCCGACGCCTACCTGGGCCGCATCTGCTGGGAGGGCTTTCGCAAACGCTACGGCAACAACAACGAAACCGCCCGCGTCCGCATGGAATACGAGCTGGAGGTAGTCAGGCAAACCAGTTTCGCCAACTACTTCCTCGTCGTCTGGGACATCATATCCTTCGTGCGCGAGCGGCAAATCCTCTTCGGCGTGCGGGGCAGCGCCGCCGCCAGCATCGTCCTCTACTGCCTCGGCATCACCGAAATCGACCCCATGGAGTACCGCCTCGTCTTTGAGCGTTTCCTCAACTTCGAGCGCAAAGAGATGCCCGACATCGACATGGACTTCCAGGATGACCGGCGCGATGAAGTGCTGCGCTACGTCATTGACCGCTACGGCAGCGACAAGGTAGCCCAGATTATCACCTTTGGCACCATGGGCCCCAAAGCCGCCCTGCGCGACGTCGGGCGCGGCCTCGGCATGAGCTACGGCGACGTTGACCGCATCGCCCGCATGGTGCCCACCCGCTCCCGCACCCTTTCCGACGCACTGGCCGCCAACGCCGAACTGGAGCAGTCCTACCGCAGCGACCAGGCCATCCAGCAACTGGTGGACAACGCCCAGGCACTGGAAGGCATCGTCCACCACGTCAGCACCCACGCCGCCGGCGTCCTCATCGCCGACGAACCCCTCACCGAAACCGTCCCCCTGCAACGCCCCGCCCGCGGCGACGAGAACAGCCCGGTGATGATGACCCAGTTCTCCATGGACCCCGTAGCCAAACTGGGCCTGCTCAAAATGGACTTCCTCGGCCTGACCAACCTCACCATCCTCGACCGCACCATCAAGCTGCTCGACGCCGAGCAGGGCATCCGCATCGACCTGAGCCGCCTGCCCCTTAACGATGATGACGCCTACCAGCTGCTGGCCACCGGCAACACCTCCGACCTGTTCCAGCTGGAATCCTCCGGTATGCAGCGTTACATCAAAGAACTGAAACCCTCCAACCTGAACGACATCGCCGCCATGATTGCCCTCTACCGCCCGGGTCCCATGGAACACATCGACCGTTTCATCCGCTCCAAGCACGGGCGCGAGCAGGTCACCTACCCCCACCCCAGCATGAAAGAACTGCTGGACGAAACCTACGGCGTCATCGTCTATCAGGACCAAGTGCTGCAAATCCTGCAAAACTTCGCCGGCTACTCGCTGGGCGAGGCCGACACCGTGCGCAAGGCCATGGGCAAAAAAATCCCCGAGCTGATGGCCGAGGAACGCCAGCGTTTCATCTCCGGCTCCGTCCAGCAAGGCTACACCGAGCAGATGGGCGCCGACATTTTCAACCTCATCGAACCCTTCGCCGGCTACGCCTTCAACAAAGCCCACAGCGTCAGCTACGGCCTCATCTCCTACTGGACGGCCTACTTCAAGACCCACCACCCGCTGGAATACATGGCCTCCGTGCTCAACTGCCGCCTCGACCACGCCGACCGCTACGTCGCCTCCATTAATGAATGTACCCGCATGGGCATCACCATCGCCCTGCCCGACGTCAACAGCTCCGGCGTCCATTACACCATAGATAAGTCAGCCGAGAAATCCACCGGCCCCGGCCAGCTCCGCATCGGCCTGGCGGCGATAAAATCCCTCGGCGAAGCCGCCGTCCAGCCCATCGTCACCGAGCGCGACGCCAACGGCCCCTACGCCTCCGTAGGCGATTTCTGCAACCGCGTTGACGTATCCAACCTCAACCGCCGCACGCTGGAAGCCCTGGCCAAAGCCGGCGCCTTTGATTCCCTGGCCCCCCGCGCCGCCGTAGCAGCCGCCCTCGACCGCATCTGGGCCGTAGCGCAGCAGGAAACCCGCAACCGCCATTCCGGTCAAGTCGGTATGTTCGGCAGCGACATGGACAGCAGCTCCGGCGGCACCCTGCTGGAGCTGGACGCCGGCCAATCCGACTACCTCCCTCAGGAAAAGGCCGCCCTGGAGAAAGAACTCCTCGGCTTCGCCATCTCCTACAACCCCATCCTCGCCCTGGCCGCCGTCGACCCCGGCAACGCGTTCAACTCCATTGAGCAGCTGGACGACGACGCCGTCGGCTCCACCGTAACCGTCCTGGGCTACGTGAACGACGTAGCGGAGCGCTACACCCGCGACAACCGCAAGTTCCTGCGGGTTGACCTGGCCCTCCTCGGCGGCCAGATGGAAGCCATGGTCTGGCCCGACAACCTGGACAAAATGGCCCACGTCTGGCAGCCCGGCAGCGCCGTAAAAGTAACCGGCCGCCTGCAAGTACGCGGCGATGACTACTCCATAAGCTGCTACGACGCCCAGGAATTCCAGATTGACCCGCCCGCATCCGAACCGGCGCCAACCCCAGCGCCCGCCCCGTCAGCCAACCCGCCCCCCGATGCCGACGGCGCCGCCCGGCAGCGCCCCCGTCGCAACGGCAATGCCAACGGCAACGGCGCCGCATCCCCCGCCCCCGCGCCCCCCGAACCCGCCGCCGCCCGCGAACCGGGCCTGCAAATCCGCATGACCGAAACCAACGACCCGGACAGCGACCGCTACCTGCTGCGCCAGGCCATCCGGGTAATGCTGGAATACACCGGCGACGACAAAGTGTACGTAGAGCTGCTGCTCCAGCAAGGCCGCCGGGTGCTGATGGAAATACCAACCGTCTCCACCAGAGCCTGCCCGGAGCTGGAACACCGCCTCCAGGAGCTATTGGGCGAGGGCAACGCCGCCCCCGTAGCCTAACCCGGTCAGCCCGTTTCCCCCCCGTCGCTGGCCGGTATTTGCAGCCCCAGCCCGGCGGCAATAAACTTGCGCCCGTTCTCCTGATACCGCGCCGTCGGATTCTCCAGCCGCTGCCGGTGCACCGCCGGCAGCTCCCGGATGCGCCCCGGCACCCCGATGACCAGCGACTCCGACGGTATCGCCGTCCCGGTCACGATAGCCCCCGCGCCAATCAGCACGTAATCCCCCACGTCGCAATCCTCCAGGCAAACGGCATTCACGCCAATCATCACGTTGCTGCCCACCTTGCCCCCGTGAATCACCGCCCCGTGCGTCATCAGCACGTTGTCCCCCAGCTCCAGATAGTCGTCCGTATGCAGCACGCAATTGTCCTGAATCGAACAATTCTTGCCGATGATGATGCGGCCATAGTCGGCCCGAATCACCGCCCCCGGCCAAATGCTGCTGCCCTCGCCAATGATAACGTCGCCCACCACGTAAGCCGCCTCACTAACGAACACCGAAGGATGAATCTGCGGCGTCTTGCCATCAATACTGCGAATCAAACCAAGCCTCCCCAAGATGAAATACCACCCCCCATTATAGCCGCCGCCAGCCCCGCCGGGTACAGCGCCGCCCCGTCAAAAACGCCCCGCCCCTTGCCCTTGCAAATTATCCCCGGCATAAGTATTATTAGGCAGGCGCATTGTGGTACAGCAGTCACGCTCGTGGCCTTTCCATGCTCCGCCGGTGCGGCCGACACTCAGGCCGTTAGCTATTGTAAGGAGCAACTAATCTGATGGTAACCCAGGACCCTTACGCAGTCACCGATATGTCGGAACTCCCCGAGTCGGCGTTTTCGCCGCGGGAGTACCGCAGGGGCGATCTGGTGACTGGGGAAATTGTGCGCATTGACGCCGAAGGCATGGTCATCAGCGCCGGCCTCAAAACCGAGGGCATCGTTCCCCCGCAGGAAATGCGCACCCTCACCGACGAAAAGCGCGAGCAGATGCAGCCCGGCACCCGCGTTATGGTCATCCACATCAACAACCGCGGGCCCGGCGGCATGGCCGTTTTCTCCTACGACCAGGCCCAGGAAAAGCAGATTTGGGAAGACCTCATCGACCTGCATCAGAAAGACGCCGAACTCGACGCCAAAGTCGTCCAGCACAACAAGGGCGGCCTCGTCGTTGACTGGAACGGCGTGCGCGGCTTTGTGCCTTTCTCCCAGATGGCCCCCGTGCCCAAAGAGGGCCGCGTCGAGCATCTGGACGCCCGCATCGGCGAGGATGCCCGGTTCAACATCCTTGAGCTGGACGCCCAGCGCGAGAAGCTGGTGCTCACCGAGCGCCGCATCTGGCGTCAACTCCGCAACCGGGCCAAAGAGCGCCTGCTGGAAGTCCTCGAGGAAGGCCAAATCGTGCAAGGCACCGTCCGCTCAATGCGCGGTTTCGGCGCCTTTGTTGACCTGGGCGACGCCGAGGGACTGGTGCCCATCTCCGAACTGTCTTGGGCCATGGTCAAGTCCCCCGAGGAAGTCGTCAGCATCGGCGACGAGCTTACCCTCAAAGTGCTGCGGGTTGACAAGGAGAACAGCAAGATTTCCCTCAGCCTCAAGCGCACCCAGCCGGAACCCTGGGACTCCGTGCCGGAGCGCTATCAAGTCGGTGATGTCGTGGACGGCACCGTCACCCGGCTGATGGACTTTGGCGCTTTCGTCAAACTGGAGGATTGGGTCGAGGGCCTGGTTCACATCTCCGAGCTGTCCGCCCGCCGGATGGAACACCCCAAAGAGATTGTCTATCAGGGCCAGCAAATCAAGGTGCAAATCTTGAGCATTGACATCGAGCGCAAGCGTATGAGCCTGAGCTATCGCAAGGTGTACGGCCTGTAATCCGGCTCGCCCGACGCAACAAAGCCCGGCGCGTTCAACGGCGCCGGGCTTTTGATTTTCGGGAGCAGCTGGCAATCAGCCGGCCGTCAGCGCCGGCGCAACGGCGTAGTCGGCTGTAAGCCAGCCCTGCTGCCCGTCCGGCCCGGATTCGGCATTGAGCATACGCAGCTGGTCCAGCCCCCGCCGCGTGTCGCTGGCCACGCGGGCCGGGTGCCACTTGCGGATGCGCCGCTTGAACAGCCAGTACGTGAACTCGTGGTACGCCGCCAGCGACAACGCCTCCGGGTCGTACCCCCACGCCCCCCCTGCGTCGGCCATAAACTGCTCCACCAGCGCGGATTGCGTATCGCCGTACAGATGCCGGAACGTTTCCTGCATCGCCGCGTCGCCGTCCTGGTAGCAGCAGGCCAGCTGCCGCTTGCGGATGGCATCCTCCACCGCCAGTTGCAGCGCCTCCTCCACCGTCACGCCGTACCAGAAGTTCAGATGCGCGGTGTAGCGGTACGCCCCAATCAGACTGCGGAACCGTTCCGCGTCCATGTGGCCCGGCAACCGGCCCCGGAACAGCAAGTCCGTCAGTTCAGCGGCGGGAATAGCGTCCGGTATCTCAACTGACAGCCGGTGGGCCAAAGTCACCCAGTCCAGCGCCTCGCCGCCAATCAGATAGTGCCACCGCTTGCGGTCAACGGATGCGGCGTCCAGCGGCCAATCCCGGATTGCCCGCAGCAAAGCCTCGTGCCACGGCTCCGCCCGCCCCGCGTTCGCCCGCAGCCGGTCAATCACCCCCCGACATTCCAGCCGGGCATCGGCATTACTCTCATCCGGGATTACGGCCCCGTCCGGGATTACGGCCCCATCCGGGATTACCGCCCCGTCCGGGATTACCGTCAAATAGCCCACCGCGTCGGCAACGGTAGTCATCGTTATAACCCGGCCGTCAGAATCCGGCCGTCGGCCCGCCGGCCATCGCCGCAAAGCGGGCGGTGCGTTCCGGCTTGGGCGTGCGCAGCCAGGCCAGAAACTCCGCACGGGGATAGGCGTTCAGCACGTGCTGCGGCCCGCACCAGGCCCGCCGGGCCACGGCAACCCCAAAGCGCCGGTTCGCCAGCCCGTCCACGTGGTGCGAATCGGTGTTGATGACCAGCGGAATGCCCAGCTCCCGGGCCCGGGCGGCGTGCGTGTCTTTCAAGTCCAGCCGTTCCGGAGCCGCGTTGATTTCCATGGCGGTGCCGGTGTCGCGGGCCTGTTGCAGCAGCGCCTCAATGTCAAAGTCCACCGGGTCGCGCCGCCCCAGCAGCCGGGCTGACGCGTGGCCGATGGCGGTAACGTATGGGTTCTCCATCGCCCGCGCAATCCGCGCCGTCATCACCCCCCGCTCCTGCCCCATCGCGTTATGCACCGACGCAATCACCCAATCCAGCATCGCCAGCACGTCATCCGGAAAATCCATTGCGCCGTCGGCCCGAATATCCACCTCGGAGCCGCACAGAATAGTCATCCCGTACCGTTCTTGCAGGCTTTTCAGGATGCCGACTTGACGCTCCAGGCGCTCCGGCGTAAGCCCGTTGGCCACGCCCAGCCCTTGCGAGTGGTCGGTGATGGCCATGTACTCGTAGCCCAGCGCGGCCACGGCCTCCACCATCTCCTCCAGCGGAAACTTGCCGTCGCTCCAGTCGCTGTGCAGGTGCAAATCGCCCCGCAAGTCGGATTCAACCAGCAGCTCCGGCAGCGTGCCGTTGCGGGCGGCGTCCAGCTCCTCGGCGCCCCGCCGCAGCTCCGGCGCAATCCAGGGCAGCCCCAGCCGGGCGTAAAACATTTCCTCGTTCGCAAACCGCTCCGTCGCCCCGCCGTCCACCGCCGTAATCCCGTACTCGTTCAGCGACAGCCCCCGCCGGTTGGCGTAATCCCGCAGCCGTATGTTGTGCTGCTGGCTGCCCGTAAAGTATTGCAGCATCGCCCCCATCGCATCCGGCTCGCCAATCCGCAGGTCAATCTGGATTCCGGGGTCGACGACCACCGATGTCTTGGCATCGCCGGCAACCAGAACCTCCCGGACGGATGGCAAAGCCGCCAGCGCCGGCCCGGTTTCCTCCGGGCGTTCCGATACCGCGATGAGGTCCAGATCCCCGATGGTTTCCTCCCAGCGGCGCAGTGAGCCGGCCGGAGTGATGCTGACCAGATTGGCGCACGCCTCAAACAGCGCCGCCGTCACTGCGTCGCAAGTTTCGGTGGCGATGCCCAGCGGCGTCCGGTCCGAGCGCATCCGCTGCGCCCGGATGTGACGCAGGATGTTCTCCGCCGACCGTTTGCCCATCCGGGGCAGTTGGGCCAGCCGGCCATCCAGCGCCGCCTGCTCCAGCTCCGCCACCGACGTAATGCCCAGCTCGGCGGTAGCCGCCTTGACGGTTTTCGGCCCCATACCCGGAACTTCCAGCAGCGACAGCACGTTGGGCGGCAGCTCCTCCGCCAGCCGCTCGTAAGCGGCAACCCGGCCGGTTGACACGTACTCCTGCACCTTTTCGCTGATGGCCTTGCCCACCCCCGGAATCTTGCGCAGGTCATCCCCCGCCGCCGCAGCCGCCGCCAGCGACCAGCTCAGCTGCTCAATCGTGCTGGCCGCCCGCTGATACGCCCGTATCTTGAACGCCGAATCGCCCTTAATCTCCAGCATCGCCGCCATCTCGTTGAACAGCCGCACGATGTCCTCGTTATTAATCCGCATATTCATCGCCCCCCACCATACCACCGCCCCACACACACCGGCAAGCAAAACCGCAACCCCCCAACGCCAATCCGCAACGCCAGCCACCCCGAACGCCCAATACCCGAGGGGGTCTGGGGGAAATCATTTCCCCCAGCGTCCCCCCCCAAATCCCAAAAATCAGCGACACTCCCCCTATTGCCAAACGGTACACCCGTTCGTGTAAGATACATCCATCGGGCAAATCAACCAACCCCCGCTACCAGCCAGAGGACGCTCTTGGGGAATCGGGGACACCACATCGCTAGCACAACCGCCGGAGATTCAAGTCAAAAACGGCCAGTCAGCAAAACCGCAATCGGCAAGGGTAGTCCCGACCCCGCTTCCACGGCGCGGGCTGCCTCCGCTGGGTATCGAGCTTCAGCCCGCGTGCAGCCCCCTAAAAAGGGTAGGACACGTAAAATGAAGGTCCAAAATAGTTGCGTACCAACCTCCGGCCGTAGGGCTGACAACGACTTGAATCTCCGACACCAAACCCAACCGAACCCACCGCCCGATACCGATAGCCCGATACGACACCCACCCGATACAACCGGAGAATCCACCATGCCACCGTCCAGCCGCGCTCCCCCCCCACTAAAACGGCACGCTCCCGCACGGAATCCGCAGGACAGAATCGCCATGATGATATAAGATAGATGGCGCCGGGTGAGCGGCGTCTGCGATGCCGATTTTTATGCTTGCCTGCTATTGACCGGCTATGCAGTCCCCCTCAACATCTGCCCGCCGCGCCCCGCCGCTGGCCGCCAGCACGCTGGCCGACTTGATTATGCCCGGCTCAGCCGGCGCCTCCCGGTACGCCCGGGACATTGCGCTGATTATCGCCGGCAGCCTGCTGGTCGCGCTGTTCGCCCAGATTAAGATTCCCCTGGGGTTCACCCCGGTGCCCATCACCGGCCAGACCTTTGCGGTGCTGCTGGTCGGCGCCCTGCTCGGCGGCTGGCGCGGCGGCCTGGCGCTGGCGCTCTATGCAGTGGAGGGCGCGTTCCTGCCCTTTTTCGCCGGCGGCGCGTCCGGCTGGTTCTGGCTGCTGCCCTCCGGCGGCTACATCGTCGGGTTCATCCCGGCGGCCGCCCTGGTCGGTTTCCTCTGCCAGCTCGGATGGAACCGCCGCCCCTGGATTCTGGCCGCCCTGCTGCTGGGCAACGTCGTTCTGTACGTCCCCGGCCTGCTCCAGCTCAGCCTCTTTCTACCCGCCGACGTCGCTGCTGCCTGGGGCTGCGCCGATGTCTGGCAGTGCGGCCTGCTGCCGTTCATCCCCGGCGACCTGGCCAAGCTGGTAGTAGCCAGCCTGGCGATTCCCGCCGGATGGGCCCTGCTCGACCGTTTCACCCCCGGCGCATCCGGCCGGCACAATCCCGGCCCGCAACATTCCAACGACACGGCATAGACTGGCTATCGGCTTATGGACATTTACTGGCTGGGACACGCCTGCTTCCGACTGCGCTCCGCGACCAGCGGCCTGTCGGTCATCACCGACCCTTACGCCCAGGCGCTGGGCGTGCACATTGACCCCCGTCAAACCCAGGACGTGGCGGCGGTGACGGTGAGCCACGATGACCCGCTGCACAACAGCGCCGCCGCGCTGCCCGGCAGTCCCCGCGTGTTCTCCGCACCCGGCGAGTACGAGTTCCAGGGCATCATCATCCGCGCCGTGATGTCGCCGCTGCCGCCGGACACCCCCCGCGCGCGCCGCAACGTGGCCTACACCGTAACCATCGACGGCATCAACATCTGCCATCTGGGAAACATCGCCCAACCGCTAACCGCCCAGCAAATCGACCTCGTCGGCCCCGCCGACGTAGTGCTGGCCCCCGCCGGCGGCGCCGAACACAACCTGCTCTCCTACCGGGCCATCAACCAGACCGCGCAGCAGCTGGACGCCCGCTGGCTGATTCCCATGCACTACCGGGCCGCCGGCGAGCCGTCGGACATTGCGCCCGACAGCCCGCAAGCCTTTCTGCGCGAATTAGGCGTAGCCGAGGGCGCGCTGGAACCGCAGGGCCGCTTGCAGGTAACCCGCAACAACCTCCCCCCCAACCTGCAAATCGCCCTCCTCACCCCCCAATACCGCCCCAACTAGCCGGGCCAGCCCAAAGCAACGCCCCCGGTCCCAATGGCCGGGGGCGTCGTTATTGGGGACCGGCGGGGCCGCCGGTTTTACCCCCGGATTTACCAGATGATGCGGCGGCGATAGATGAGCAGGGATGCGCCGATGACCAGCAGCAGCAGCCCCAGCACCATTCCGAACCCCGGCAGCAGCGGCAGCCCGCCGTAGCGGAACGTATCAGCGACGATGTTCGCCGCCGAGTCCCGCGGCACCAGCCCCAGCTCCGTTGCCGCAGGCAGCGTCAGGTCGGTAGTGTGCCAGCCGGGGAGTTCGTCAACCGCCGGCGCCGGCGCATCGTCAGTTACTGTGTCGTCCGTCGTTCCGGCCGCCTCGGGCAGCTGGGGAAACTGCTCAAAGCTGAGATGCAGCTCGCGGGCGCCGGCGCTGCCCATGAACAGCACCGCCTGGTCGGCCCGCTCCCAACTGTCGGCAGCCTCGCCCACCAGCCAGAACGTAACAACGTCGCCATTCCCACCCAGTTCCGCGCGGGCGTCATCGCGATTGACCCGCAGACCCTCGTAGCGCCCATCGCTGCCCACCTCCACCGGAGCGCTGATGTACCCCTGCTCGCAGCCGCCCAGACACGCCACCAGCGGGAACCCCACCGGAGCCAGGCGCCCCACGGTAAAAGCATGACCCTCAAATACGTCCCAGCCGGCCGCCTCCGCGCCCGGGCCCGCGTCGGTCTGCACGGCGGCCTGCGCGTCCGGCTCATCCGGCCCGGCGCCAACCGCCCCGGCCAGCGTCGCCAGCAGCAGCAGCGCCACCGCCGCCATCATAAACATCTTGCCGGCCCGCCGGCCCAAACCTACTAGCAGCATAACCCGGCTCCTGTCATCTCCGTGTCCGTGTGTTGCGACGGATTAATCATAGCCAAAGCCGGCCGGCGGCGGCACAGCGCAAACAATGCAAGTTTGGGGGAAAATGCCGCCCGCCGTCATACCGGCCCCCCGTTATGTTGACCGCCGGCCCGTCGTGGGTTATATTCACCTCCGCAACCGGCGGCCCCGGCGCAATCCCGTTTAATGGATTGCTGACGGGATGCCGGATGGATTGCTGGATGGAGGAGTATCGCTATGCCGTTCTACGAAAGAGGCGCCACCCGCATCTACTACGAGGAGGCCGGTTCCGGCTTTCCCCTCCTGATTATCCCCGGCGGCGGCCTCAACTCCACCGTCGCGTCCCTGCAAACCTCGGTGCCTTTCAACCCGATGGACACCTACCGGAACGACTTCCGCTGCATCGCCGCCGACTTGCGCAACGCCAATCTCGGCCAGTCCACCGGCCCGCTGGAAATCGACCGCCCCTGGGACGCCTACTCCGACGACCAGCTTGGCCTGCTTGACCATCTTGGCATCGACGAGTTCATGGTCATGGGCTTTTGCATCGGCGGCCCGATGGTGCACAACCTGCTCCGCCTGGCCCCCGGCCGCATCAAAGCGGCCGCGCTGATGCAGCCCAGCGGCTTCCGCCCGGAGTCCCCCGACATCTTTTATCAGAACAACATCAAGGGCTGGGGCCCGCCCCTCTGTGAGCGCCGCCCGGAAATCACTATGGACATGGTGCACGACTTCCTGACCAGTATGTACACCGACCGCGCCGATTTCGTGTTCACCGTGTCCCGCGATTTCGTCCGCACCCTGCAAACGCCCCTGCTGACCGCCCCCGACGACGTGCCGGCCCACCCCTACGAGTGCGCAATGGAAGTCGCCAGCCTAGCCCCCAACTCCGAAGTAACCATCTACCCCTGGAAAGATTCCCCGGAGCACATCGCCGAAGTAGTAGCCCACGCCCGCCGTTTCCTCAAAACCCACGCCCCGGCCCCCGCCACCGCCGGATAATCCGATAACCCCGGCAGCGCAACGAACGCCTGCTAAATCAACGGCAGTAAGCAACGGTTTGCCTGAAACTGCGGACGTAGTAGTAATCGGCGCCGGCGTAGTCGGCTGCGCGGTTGCCTACTATCTGGCCCGCGCCGGCGTCGGCGTAACCCAAGCCACCCCCACCGTTTCGCCAATCTAACCAACCCCAACTACGATTACCCCGATACCCCTCCGGACGTAGAGGAGTGACCACTGCCCGCTTGACCTCCGCTACCACCAGTGGGACGATGTGACCAATAGGACGATCCGAGTCATCGTCCACGATTTCGAGAGCCAGCCGGCGAAAGACCTGGTTAACGGCGCCCGGCTGGAACGTTTATAAGAGCATCCCATAAGTACAATTTTTCGCAACCCGGCCGCCGCGGCCGCGCAGGACGTAGCAGCGCCCTAGCCCTCAAGGATACGCCGAGGGGGTCTGGGGGAAATGATTTCCCCCAGCGTAGCCCCCTATACGTTCCACCGCCAAATCCAAAATCAGCGACGCCAACCTCCTTTGCCCGCAAGCTCCGCCCGCTTGTCCCCATTGCGGCGGTCTGCTATAACGGCGCCCTATGGCCTCATCTTTATCGGCTTTCCTCAACTGGCGTCCCAACACCCCCTTTTACTACGGCTGGCTGGTGCTTGGGCTGGCCGGCGCCGGGGCTTTCGTGGCCACGGCGGTCGCCGGCGTCGTGCTGGGCGGCGTCCAAAGCTACATCCTCGAGGACACCGGCTGGCCCCGCACCAGCATCGGCCTGGCCGCCAGCTGCGGCGTCTGGATGTCCGGCGTCTGCGCCCCCTTTGCCGGGCGCCTCGCCGACCGCTACGGCCCCCGCTGGCTCATGCCCGTCGGCGTAGTCGTCCTGGGCCTGTCCATGATTGCCATTGGCGGGGTCAACGCTGCCTGGCAGTTCCTCATCGCCGCCATCATCGGACGCTCCATCAGCCAGCCCTTCCTCATCGGCGTCGTCCCCCGCACGATGGCCGTCAACTTCTTCAACCGTCGCCGCAACATCGCCCTCGCCCTCACCGGCGTCTATCGCCCCATCAGCGGCGCCCTGATAATCCAGGCATTCTCCGTCATCACCCTGCTGGCCGACTGGCGCGCGGTATTCCGGCTCCTCGGCGTTTTCAGCCTCCTGCTGGCCGTCCCCATGCTAGTCATAATGCGCCGCCGCCCGGAGGACATCGGCCTGCTCCCCGACGGCGCCCGCGCGCCGCCCGCAACGGCGCCAGGCCGGAGCGATGCCTCCCGCGAGACGGCGGCCCGGCCGGCGTCAGAAGTGAGCTGGACATCCAAAGAGGCAATGCGTTCCAAAGCCTTCTGGATGGTTTCAATGGTGGCGTTCCTCAACGTAACCGGCAGCTCCGGCCTGGGTTTCAGCCTGGTTCCCTACCTCCACGAGTTCGCCGGATTGACCATCCCGCAGGCCGCCGGCGTGCTGAGCGTCAGCACCTTTCTGGCGTTGAGCAGCCTGGTATGGGGCCAAGTAGCCGGCAAGCTCACCCCCCGCTGGTGCATCGTCGGCGCAATGGCGGTGTCCGCCCTGGCCACCCTGGCCCTGCTGCAAGTTCACTCACTGGCCGCCGCCTACGCCTTCGGCATATTCTGGGGCCTGTTCCACAGCGCCCTGGAAGTCCTGCTCTACATGGTGCTGGCCGACTACTTCGGACGCAACTCCTACGGCGCCATCGCCGGCGCAATGCGCCCCTTCGAAGCCGGCGGCCTCGGCCTCGGCCAAATCGTCGGCCCCCTCGTGTACGACATCACCGGCAGCTACACCATCCTGATAATATTCTCATCAGCAGTACAAGCCATCGCAATGTGCCTGATGCTGCTGGCCCGCCGCCCGGAGCGCCGCCGGCTAGCCGCGGAAACGGCGTAGCCCCTCCATACCATCTGTCATTCCCACCATCCCCACCCGTCATTCCACCGCCCCCCCCCCAATGTCATTCTGAGCGCAGCGAAGAATCTCGAAAGCGTAGCAACGACTTTCCCCCAAAGTGTGCGCTATCCCATCGAGATTCTTCGCTGCGCTCAGAATGACAGAAGTGGGACAGACTGAAACGAAACCCTACGGAGGCAAACCAAGATGGCCAAAGTTGAAGCAAAACTACTCGAGTTGGGCTGCGAGCTGCCGCCCCCGCCGGAGCCGGTGGGCAACTACCTCCCCATCACCCGCAGCGGCAACGTAATGTGGCTCGCCGGCGTCGGCTCCCGCATGGCCGACGGCGCCAGCATCGCCGGCAAGCTCGGCGACGACCTCACGGTTGAGCAAGGCTACGCGGCCGCCCGCTGGGCCGCCCTGAACCTGCTCGCCCGCATCAAAGCCGAACTCGGCGACCTCGACCGCGTCACCCGCATCCTCAAAGTGGTCGGCATGGTCAACAGCGCCCCCACCTTCACCCAGCAGGCCGCGGTAGTCGACGGCGCATCCGACCTGTTCGTAGCCCTCTACGGCGACCGGGGCCGCCACGCCCGTTCCGCACCCGGAATGGCCGCCCTCCCCGGCAACACCGCCGTAATCTGCGACTGCGTTATCGAAGTGGACGGCGGCTAGTCGTTCCCGGATTCGTTCTCCGGCGCCAGCTCCAAAAGCCGCATCCCCCGTTCCACCTGCTGCCCCGGCTGCACCGCTACCCGCCGCACGATGCCGCCGCGCGCCGCCGTTATCACCAGCTCCATTTTCATCGATTCCATTATCACCACCGTCTGGTTGCGCTCCACCCGTTCCCCCTCCGCAACCAGCACCTCCAGCACCGCCCCCGGCATCGGCGCCAGCACGTCCGCCGCCGCCGATTCGCCGCCCGCCGCCCCGCCCCGTCGCCGCCCCTCTGCTCGCTGAAACACGAACAAATCGCCATCCAGCCACAAATGCAATTCCGCCCCAACCCAGGCCCACGCAAAGGCATACGCCCGCCCCGATGCAGTGCGGCACAACCCCTCTCCGGTTTCCCGCGATTCGATGTCCAGCGTGATAGCGGATTCCAAACCCGCCGCTGCGCTTTCCAGCGGTGCCCCGTCCAGCGGTGCCCCGTCCAGGCTGAAAGTGAAACCGCTTTCCCCCTCGGCCGTCCGGTAGCGATAGACTTCCCCCGCCGACGGGTACGTCTCCCGCATCTCGCCGTGTCCCTGTCCCTGCCCCTGCGTCATGGCAGCCTCCGCGCCCCGGCGGATTGCCAGGGATTGACGGCAGCCCGGCCAGCGGCGCCGTCCCCCGGAGCTGCCAGGGATGACGACGATGACGACACCGCCCCCGCCGACTGTCCCGCCGCCCACGCCGCCAGCGCCCGGGCCATCGTGCGTAATTCGTCGGACGTCGCCGGGCTGGTAACCGCCGGGTTCCACTCCAGAAACCCCGTGTCGTATTCCCCCCGCTGAAACTGCGGATGCCCCACCACCGCCCGCAGCAGCGGTAGGTTCGTTGCCACCCCCAGCGCCACAAACTGCGCCAGCGCAACCTCCATCCGCCGCAAGCTCAACTCCCGCCCCGGCGCCCACGCGATGAGCTTGGCCAGCATCGGGTCGTAATAGATTGACACCTCTTGCCCTTGAACCACGCCGCTGTCCAGCCGCAGTCCCGGCCCGCTTGGCGGCCGCCAGCGCAGCAGCCTTCCGGTTGACGGCGCAAAATCCCGGTACGGGTCCTCAGCGTAGATGCGGCACTCGATAGCATGGCCTCGCGGCAAGATGTCATCCTGCACCAGCGTCAGCGACTCCCCGCTGGCGATGCGCACCTGCCACTCCACCAAATCCAGCCCCAGCACGGCCTCAGTGATTGGATGCTCCACCTGGAGCCGGGCGTTCATCTCCAGAAAGTAAAACTCCCCGCTCTGCCCGTCCAGCAAAAACTCCACCGTACCGGCATTGACGTACCCTGCCGCGCGGGCCACGGCGATAGCCGCCGCGCCCATCTGCCGGCGCAGCTCCGGCGTCAACGCCGGCGATGGTGTTTCCTCGATTATCTTTTGATGACGACGCTGTATGCTGCATTCCCGCTCCCCCAGATGGATAGTATGCCCAAACCCGTCGGCCAGCACCTGCACCTCCACGTGGCGCGGATTGGCGATGTAATGCTCCAGAAACACCCGCCCATCGCCGAAAGCCGCCAGCGCCTCCCGCCCGGCCAGCTCCATAGCGCCGTCCAAATCCCGCCGCCGGTTCACCAGGCGCATCCCCCGCCCGCCGCCGCCGGCCGCCGCCTTGACCAGCAAAGGAAACCCCCACTGCTCCACAAACTCCCCAACCGCCGCATCCCCCGGACGGCACACCGGCGAACTTGGCGCCACCGGAATACCGGCCCGCCGGGCCATATCCTTGGCCCGAACCTTGTCCCCCAAAGCCGCCATACTCTCCGCAGTCGGCCCAATAAAGGACAGCCCCGCCGCGCCGCAAGCCAGCGCAAACGCCGGATTCTCCGACAAAAACCCGTACCCCGGATGTACCGCCTCAGCCCCGCAATCCAAAGCGACTTGCACAATCCGGTCAATGTTCAAATAAGTTTCCTCAGCCGCCCGCCCCGGCAGCAGCACCGCCTCCACCGCCGCCGCCACGTGCGGCGCCCCCGCGTCCGCCTCCGAATAAACCGCCACCGGCGCCACCCCCAACGCCCGCAGCGTCTGGCTAACCCGAACCGCAATCTCCCCCCGATTAGCAACCAAAACTTTAGCAAACATCAGCAACCATCCGCCATTCACACTACCCCTAATGTCATTCTGAGCGCAGCGAAGAATCTCGATAGCGTAGCAACGGCGTTTCCCCCAAAGTGTGCGCTACGTCGCCGAGATTCTTCGCTGCGCTCAGAATGACATTGGGGAATGATTTAAACCACCTGAAACGGAACGCCATCGTACACCCATCACAGGCTTTCACATCCGGAATACGCCCTGTTTCCGCTCCGGGAATGGGGCGTTGATTGATGCGGCGATGCCCAGTCCTACCACCGTCCGCGTGTCCACCGGGTCAATGATGCCGTCGTCCCACAGGCGGGCCGTGCTGTAATACGGGTCGCCCTCCGCCTCGTATTTTTCCAGGATGGGCCGTTGCAGGTCATCCCGCTCATCCTGCGCCATCGTCCGCCCCTGCCGCTCCAGCTGTTGCAGCCGGATAGTCAGCAGCACCTCCGCCGCCTGCTGCCCGCCCATCACCGAGATGCGCGCGTTCGGCCACGCCCACAGGAAACGCGGCTGGTACGCCCGCCCGCACATCCCGTAATTGCCCGCCCCGAAAGAGTTGCCGATGATTACCGTGAACTTGGGGACGGCGGCGTTGGACACCGCCATCACCATCTTGGCGCCGTCTTTGGCGATGCCCCCGGCCTCGTACTGCCGCCCCACCATAAAGCCGGTAATGTTTTGCAAAAACAGCAGTGGTATCCCCCGCTGACTGCACAGCTCGATGAAGTGCGTCCCTTTCAGCGCGCTCTCCGAAAACAGCACCCCGTTGTTGGCAACCACGCCCACCGGATACCCCCAGATGCGCGCAAACCCGCAAACCAGCGTCTCCCCGTACCCGGCCTTGAACTCGTGAAACCGGCTGCCGTCCACGATGCGCGCAATCACCTGCCGCACGTCGTACTGCCGCCGGTTGTCCGGCGACACGATGCCGTACAGCTCTGCCGGATCGTAGGCCGGCGGCTCCGGACTGGCCACCTCAAAAGGCGGCGCGCGTCGTCGCACAAAGTTCTCCACGATGTCGCGGGTGATGGCCAAAGCATCCGCGTCATCGGCGGCCTGATGGTCAGCCACCCCGGACACCCGCGTATGCACCTCGGCGCCGCCCAGCGTTTCCGGGTCAACCTCCTCGCCGGTAGCCGCCCGCACCAGCGGCGGCCCGCCCAGAAAGATGGTGCCCTGCTGCCGCACCATCACCACCTCATCGCTCATCGCCGGAATATACGCCCCCCCGGCGGTACACGACCCCATCACCACTGCCACCTGCGGAATCCCCAGCGCCGACATCTGCGCCTGATTGTAAAAGATGCGCCCAAAATGCTCCCGGTCCGGAAACACCTCCGCCTGCAACGGCAAAAAAGCCCCCCCGGAATCCACCAGATAGATGCAAGGCAGATGATTCTCCAGCGCAATTTCCTGAGCCCGCAGGTGCTTCTTGACGGTAATCGGATAATACGTCCCGCCCTTGACGGTAGCATCATTAGCCAGAATCACCACCTCCTTACCCCGCACCACGCCCACGCCGGTAACAATCCCGGCCGACGCCACCTCCCCATCGTACATACCCCAAGCCGCCAAAGGGCTCAGCTCCAGAAACGGCGTATTGGCATCCACCAGCCCATCAATCCGCTCCCGAGCCAGCAGCTTACCCCGGCTGCGATGCAACTCCACCGCCCGCGCCCCCCCACCGCCCCGCACCACACCCAACCGCCCCCGCATCTCCTGAACCAGCCCCTCCATCCGCGCCCTGTTATCCAAAACCCCCCGCTCCTCACCAACCAGGTCACCCCCAATAACATCCATAAAACCAACCCCCAAAGCAGCGCCCGCCGGCCGCCCCCGTCTTGCCCCTATTATATGCCTATCCCGAACCCTGACGCGCGCGGATTATACCCGCCGGACTGTGCTGCGCTACGGGCAAGCACGGTTTCGGATTATGCGGCAACGATGCCCATTGAGCAGACTATGCGCGTGTTGCCGATGCCGGCGCCGGTTTCACGGCGTGCTGTGCCGCGGCAGTATGGCCCGCGCCTGCTCGTCAATCTCCCCGGCAACTCCGGCGGCGCGCAGCTCCTGGCGGATGGCATCGCACAGCCTGATTTGCCCGGTGTCGCCCGGAAACCCATCCCGCACGCCAGCCGCCACCTTTTCCGCATCCCCACACAGCGCCGCCAGCGCCCGGTGATGCTCATTCCCCGCATCGTAGCGCGGGATTGGCACCGCACGCCAGATGTGATGGTGAAAGTGTTTGTCAGACTTCCTGCTTCCTTGGTATGCCGGCTGCAAGCAGTCGGCGTTAAGGATTGCAGTAAGGTATGATGCTTCATCCTCCGTACCCAATTCGGCGTGGTACAGGCCGGATTCAGCAACTGCATCACTGCTTGCCCGCGCTGCTCTGAGATTCTGGCCGGCAGTGTTGTATATTACTTTCGTCAATCCTCGCCGGCGGGCAGTATTTTGAATTTGCCGGCGCAGTTTGCCAAGAGAATCCAAAGTTCCCCAAAGAGTTTCCGGTGTACTCTTGCCTAGCCCACGGTTCGCTCGGTAGCAAGATTCTGCCCAGCGCCAGTATTCAACAGCATCTCGGTTCTCGTCCAGAGTTCCATCAGGCCCCAGCGGGATTATCACGTTGGTGAGTTCATGTCGGGTAGCGAAGCTCAACAAGTCACCCGAAAACGCAACGATGCTGATGTAATGTTCCGGCACTACGCCCTGTGTTGCATTGAACTGCGTCCAGGGCTGATGCCTCGCATTAGCAGTCACGAAGCTAATGTTGCCGTCGCTTTTACCCGTAAATGCGGCGATTTTGACCAGACTGTGCGGAACTAGCGTTGCACCCATTCGGAAGTCGGGTTTGTCACCAGTGAAGTAGGCCGACTTTTCTACTGGAAAACCGGCCGGCTTGGACATAATTTCGGTATTCGCCAACGCAGTAGCCGTGTCATCGGAACGGCGTACCCGCAAGCCGTCCCGGTTGACCATTCTGGTTTGCGCCGGGCCACTGGCCGAGGCGGTGCCTTGTATCAGGGCGCAGGATTTGGCTCCGGTAAAGGGGGCGTCTTTCAGTTCGCCAAAGTCCAGAAACTCCGTGTTCCACTGCCGGCTTTCCTGCCGTACCTGTTCCCAGTTGCTGCCCTTGATAGCGGCGTTGTTCAGCGCCCACGCTGCCCGGTTGTCGGCGTTGGCCCGCAGATATTGCTCGCGGCAGCGGATGACGAACAATCCGCCGATGTCGAAGCCGGTGTTGGCCTTGCCGCCGGGCCACAGGTCTAGTTCGCTGGTCAGCCGTTCCAGTTCCCGTTTGCGGCTTTCTACCTGGATGTTGCTCATCCGCACCCAGGGCGGGTTGGCCAGGATGCGGTCCACCTTACGCTCTTTCAGGGCGGCCGGGGAAACGCTGTTAAAAATGTACCAGGCCCAAACGCTGTTGCCCTCCTCCCGGATAACCTCTTTCAGGGTATCGTAGGTACTGGCCAGGGTTTGACGGTCGGATTCCAGCAGGCCGTCCAGGGTGTCGGCCGGCAGGGGTTCGCCCAAGTTGGCGGCGGCAACAAAACGCATCACGTTGGGGCCAAAGCCGGGACGGGCGGCCCATTGCGTGGGTATCCGCAGATAGCGTCCGTCCCGGGATTCCAGCGTGTGGTAAGACAGCCCCGCGTTGTTGGCGAGTTCCATACCCCGGTGAGTGTAGATTAGCGCGTCGCCCTGGTAGATTTGCAAGGCGTCGCTGCCGCCGGAGGGCGCGGCCGGCAGGGCGCGCATCAGAGTGGCGCGGCTGATTTCGGCGGCGATGGGGTGAATATCAATGCCGTTGACCATCCGGGCGATAAAGTCCGCCTGCTCAACCGGCGTAGCGCCAGCCCGTTGCAGCGCGGCGCTGTTGCCGATACGCAAGGCGGCGTGATACAGAAAGGTTCCCGACCCGCAGGCCGGATCCAGTACGCCCACGCCGGACGGCGCGTCTCCGCTGCGGAGGTAACGTTTCACGGCCCGCTCAATCCACGCCTCGTCAATGATGCGGTCGGCCAGCATCCCGGCCAGCCAGTCGGGGGTATAGTACTCGCCGAAAGCCTTGCGCTGGGCCCTGGGAATCAAATCCTGGTAGATGGCGCGCAGCACGTCGCGGGTGCGGGGACGCCAGTCGTAAGTGTCGGCAGTACGGAACACCTCCCGCGTCCAGCTGACGCCGGCGGCATAGGTAGGGCCGCTTTCGTTCCGGTTTTGGGGCCATGAGGCAAAGCCCTCGGCCATCACGCTGGCCGGGTCCTCCGGCCGTTCCCACTCACTCATCGTCGCAATCACGGCGCGGGCGATAGTGACCAGCAGGGTATGGCTGATGAACAGTTCGGTTTCCTCATCCGGGTTTTCCGGGGCGCAGCCGGAACCACGCAGCATATCCAGCCAGAGCTCGCGCTTGGTCTGCGTAGCGGGTTCGTCTTGCAGCGCGGCGTAAAGCCGGCGCAGGGGCGCCAGGTGCGGCTCAAAAATGTCCGTCGGGTTAGCCGGAATCGCCGGCCGCGCTACCGCGTCGTCGGTAAAGATTTGATACAGCGCCTCGTGCACGCTCCCCGTTTCCTGCGTCCGGGCGTAGATGTCGGCGACCAACTCCGGAGCGGTGCGCTGCGGCATATCCCGGTTGATGACTATTCTCCGCAGCTCCTTCCGGTCGCCGGACTGGATCGGCCAGACAAACTCCAGCCGGTCATTGGGGCCGTTGCTGAACACCAACAAGCAGTCATCGCCGGTGTGGTCGCCAACAGCGTCGACCGCCGCCCTCGCGTCCCCTTGGTTGACGCGGATTTTTCCGGAGTCGGCAAAAGCAATGTAGGCCACTGCGATACCGTCGCGGCCCGCGATGCGGTGCGCCTGGCCCGGCAAATTGGCATTGGCCGGCAGCGGGATAACGCCGTTAGCCGGCTCAAAGTCCAGGGTTTCCGCAAACAGAGTACGCAGAAAGTCAGCGCGGCCCCCGGCGTCCCCATCGGCAAAGATACGCGCGATAGCAGCGGCTACGCGGTCAGCGTCGGTTGTAGTGCTCGTCACAGTTATTCCGTCCTTTGCCAGGTCTGGGGGCTCGCTAACATATTGGCCGTCTTCCCAGCCTCGGAGATCATCCCGGAGTTCCTGCAACACGCTTTTCGCCGCGTCCAATTTGGCCTTGCGCAACACCGGGGACTCGTCAGGGATGCTTTCCGCGTCGCCGCTTTCCATACGCTCCACTAACCGCGAGAAAGTGCGTTCTCGTTCTTGCGTGACTTGGTATTGGCTTTCGTTAGCAATCATGGCAGCGTCTTCGCTTGGATTCTACGTAGTTCGTCAGGGTAACACAACTGAGACAGCCGCCGGCGCTCCCCTGATAAAAAGCAGCAGCCGTCTAGATTAGCCCGTCGGAGCAGACGGTACGCACGGGATGGGGCAGTTCAGCGGCGGCGGTTTCGGTTTCACGGGCCGGCCGCAGGCTGTACAAGTCGGCCAGGCGGTTCAGCCGGTGTACTATCTCGCGTCCCGCAATGCTCTCCCGGCGCATTCCGGTGATGGCGTTATCGACAGTCAGGGAATAATCGCGGTTGCGGTAGATGCGGCGCACCCGTTCCACTGTGCGGCGATAGTCGGCATCTCCGCCGGCATCTCCCAGGGCCCGGTTCAGTTCCCGGTTGATGTAGCGCTGGTTTTCGGTGCGCCGGGGCGCGTCCAGCAGACGGGCCGCGGGGATATTGCGGAAAGCGTGATAGGCGGCCATCACCCGGTCGTTGGTGTTTGCGGGCAGACGCCGGGCCGGGGTGTGCCCGTCGCACTTGGCCAGAGCCAGGAACTCGTCCGGCTCAATGGGCGTGGCTTGCAGGTCGTCGCCGACGGCATAGCAAGCTCGGATATGTCCCCGCGCCAGCATCACGATGGTCTTGCCCTGGTGCGGGCCTTGCGGCGTGCTGAGGGCAGCGCGGATGCCGTCGGGCAGGTGGGCCGCCCGGTCGTACAAATCGGGGTCTTCGTCCCGGAGCCGCTGCAACAGGGCAATGTTGTTTTGGGTAGCCGCGCCCTCGGCCAGCAGGTCGTCCGTTTCGTACTCCGGCATCTCACCCTGGGCATAAATGCGATACATCGCCTCGGTGTTCAGCTTTTCATCGGTCGACAAAACCTGGCTGTCGTGGCCAATGACATTGTGGAAAGACTGGATGCGCGCCCCCACCCGGTCGGTAAGGGACAGTGTTTCGTCAATGCCCGTGTCGGGCCACATATTATGCAGATACACCGTGTCGGCAGCGGCCCCAATGCGGTCAACACGCCCGAAGCGCTGGATGAGCTTGACCGGGTTCCAGTGCAGGTCATAGTTAACCACCCGGTTGCAATCCTGCAAGTTCTGGCCTTCGGACACCACGTCGGTCGCCAGCAGGATGCGGATGGGATTGTCCAGAATGGCGCGGTGGTGGGCCTGATTAGACACTGGCGAAAAGCGCGCGATGATTTCCGCCTGGTTGTCGTTGTTGCGGCTGGTCAGCATGGCGATTTCGGGATTGGCGCCGCCGGGGTTGAGCTCCCGGTACAGGTATTCCACCGTATCGCGGGATTCGGAAAACACCAGCGCCTTTCCGTCCCGCACTGCGGCAGAGGACAGGAATTCGCGCAGGCCGGACAGCTTGTCATCGTCTTGGGCAGCAATGCCGGCGATGCGGTCCCTGATGGCGGTAAGCAGAGCATGGTCAGCTTCCAGGTCATCCCGCCATTGCTTGATGTTGAAATGCTCAACCGGATGGGCGTTGTGACGGCCACTCTCCGCCTCGTCGTTAGCCAGGGCATCCAGCATTGCGTCCGGGTCAAACTCCGGGTCATTGAGCAGACGGGTGGACAGGCGGCCGGTGGGAACATAGCCGCTTGCCAACGCACTGCGGAAACGTTCGTTGCTTGTAGCCAGGGTGTCCAGCGTGTTGCGGAAGGCATAAACACTGGACTCCAGCCGTTTCAGGGTCAGCGTTTTGATGAGGCCGGCGATGCGGCCCCGGCTGCGCTTGATGGCATCGTAGCGCCGTTCGTCCCAATGCGCCCGTTTCAGATAGTCCAGCGGCTGGTACCGGGCGCCTTTGTGCATCGCCAGCAACTTGAACAGAGCTTCAGAGCCGCCGGCCTGGGCGTACACGCTATCAAGTTGGTAGGTCAGGTTGTCCAGCCGGGGCGTAGGGAACTTGACGGGCTGTCCGTTGACTTCCGCGCTGTCGCCGTAAATTTCGATAATGTCCCGCCGCCGCCGCCGGATGAATATCGGCGTCAATGCGCGCTGGATGGCGCGACGGGCTGCCTCGCTGTTCGCCGCGTCTTTGCTGTGGGTGCGGAAGTAACTCTGCAAATTCGACGGCTCGATAGCCAGCCCGTGGTCGTCATCATCCATAAAGGTACTAATCTGGTGGTAAATGTCCATGGGAGACAAGTTCTGCGGTGTGGCGCTGAGCAGGATAACCTTATGGTCGCCCTCTCGTAGATACCCCTCAACACCCTTGTAACGATTGGAGGCGCTGTTGCGGAAGTGGTGCGCCTCATCAATCAGTACGGGGCCGTTGTTGCGGTATTCCTCGGACAGAGACTCGCCCCGGACGGATTCGTCGGTGAAAACCCAGTCGTCCTGTTCTTCGTCCCATTCCGTATGCGCGGGTATGGCGATGTTGCTCTGCGAAACGATGTCGGCCCCCAACTGGTAGATTTGGTTCACCTCGTTCCACATTGGAACCAGCGGCGCCGGGCAAATAATTAGCGGGTTGCCGGCCCTGGGCTCGATATGCTTGAGCTGTTCCAGAATCTTGGCGCCGATGAAGGTCTTGCCCAGTCCAACAACATCGCCAATATAACAGCCGCCGTGTTCAGCGATGATGTCCAGGCCACGCTTGACGGCGTCCAGCTGGAAGTTAGCCAGTTGCGGCCCTCGCCCACTCGGATCAATCGACGTGCTGCCGGTTTCGCTATGGTAGAGTTCGTAAAGAGCTTTGAGGTAAATGTCATAGGGCCGATTTTCGGCTACTGCCCAGGAACGGTTTAGTTCGACCAGGGCCATTTCGGTGATGTCAGCGGCGTCCTGCCAGAGGTTTTCGAACCAGGCGTCCAGCTGGTCAACCTCCCGTCCGTCAAAGCGGACATTCAGCTCTGTGTTGCCCGAGAATCCGGCCAGGGAGAAGTTGGACGACCCGACGATTGCGGAACTTCGGACTGCCACATGGTCGTAGTGGCAGATATAGGCTTTGGCGTGGAGTCGCTCTTTAAGGTAGGCGCGTATTTCCAGCCGGCCGGCAGCGATGAGGTCGCGGATACGGACTATGGCCTGCTGTTCGCCGTCGGTTTGGGGAGCCGCGCCGGCAGAGTTGCCTACTTGCCGGGCGGCATCATCCCGGAGGCGCTCGTTGTCGGCTCGGCGGATCGGCGTGTGCGCCGCCAGGTATTCGGCCAGAGTGTCATTGTGGTTAATAGCAGCGGCTACATCGTCCAGCACGGCCCGGTCAGTGCGTCCCACCAGAATGCGGATTTTGGCAACACCGGAAAGCTCGTGAGCGACTTCGGTGAAGCCGGACATAAAAAAATAGCCCACGGCAATATCAGACGACGTGGCCTCGGTGAGTATAGCCTTGAAATCATCAGTAAAAGTGGGGACACTGGTGGCGTGTATGATGTTCATGTTCGTCCCTTAGACCCCTGGCGGTCGGCGTGTGTTTGACAACTGGCCACGTTGTTACAGTAGCCTACCATGCCACGTCGCTCGCCCGCCTGAAATCCGACGACTGCACCGGGATGCTACGCATGACGGTGCAACTGCCGCCAGCGCGGCGCTAGCAAGCCGAACATACGCCGGCGTTGGTCTGCCAGAGACCCGACTACGGATGCTGTAGCTGGTGGAGATCTGAAACGAATTACGTCGTACTTTTGACGAATTCTGCCCTCGCTCCTGCGCATCGCGAGTTTAGCAATTTTATTCCCCACTACCTACTCCTTTTGCTGTACCATACGCCCGTGAGGTGAACGATATGCCCAGAGCAACCATCAACATCGGCGAACCCGACGGCCAGGCCATTGCCGGCGTCACGTGGAAGTACGCCCGCGGCTACGTCCCCGGCGAACCCAACGAGGGACTGGTGGAGCACTCCACCGGCAGCCCCGCCCGCTTGCCCGACTACGACGACTCCGCTTGGGAAATCTGCCACGACCTGCCCGCCCGCGTTTCCCACGGCTTTACCTTCGTCTGGTATCGCGCCACCGTAACCATCCCCGCAACCGTACACGGCCATCCCACCGCCGGGATGCGCGTCCAGTTCGAAACCTGCGTTGACGACTACGGCGAAATCTGGATTGACGGCGAGTGCAACCGCGACCGGGGCGCCGTGCAGGGTTTCAACGTCCCCCAGCGCGTCCAGCTCACCGACAACGCCCAGCCCGGCAGCCGTCACACCATCGCAATCCTCGCCGTCAACGGCCCCCTCGGCGCCCCCTTTGGCACCGTATTCGTCCGCTACGCCAACCTCGGCTTCGAGTGGACCGGCGCCTGACCGCCAGCGTGCGCGCGTTGTGCCACGCGCGTTGTGCTAGGATACCCGCAACCCAACTGAACACGGAGGCGCGGTTATGCCCTACGGAGACAACACTTGGCTGGCCCTGACCACTGAGGAAACCCTCGAGCCGGAGCTGCCCATCTGCGACGCCCACCATCACTTCTGGGACTTCCGCATGGAGCGGATTCCCTACCACCGCTACCTGCTCCACGAACTGGCCGACGACCTGAACAGCGGCCATAACGTCCGCTCCACCGTGTTCCTCGAAGCCCGCGCCATGTACCGCCCCGACGGCCCGCCGGAGCTGCGTTCGGTAGGCGAAGTGGAGTTCGTCCAGGGCCTCGCCGCCGCCAGCGCCACCGGACTCTACGGCCCCGCCAAAGCCGCCGCCGCCATCATCGGTCACGCCAACCTCGGCCTCGGCGATGACGTCAACCGCGTCCTGGACGCCTTGCAGCAGGCCAGCCCCAACCGTTTCCGCGGCATCCGCCACTCCGTAGGCTGGGACCCGCACCCCGAAATCGAAAATCGCGGCGCCGAGGGCCAGCTGGCCGACCCCCAATTCCGCGCCGGCGCGCAAGCCCTGGCCCGGCGCGGCCTGGTGTACGAAAACACCGTGTACTTCCCCCAGCTCAGCGAACTGGCCGACTTCGCCGACGCCGTACCCGACCTGACCATCATCTCCAACCACATCGGCGGCCTGATGCGCGTTGGCCCCTACGGCAACCGCGATGACGAAGTGCTCCCCCAATGGCGCGCCGGCATCGACCGCCTGGCCCAATGCCCCAACGTAGTAATCAAGCTCGGCGGCGTCGGCCAGCCCCGCTACGGTTTCGACTGGCACCTCCGCGACACCCCCATCGGCTCCCCGGAACTGGCCGAAGCCCTCTCCCCCCTGCTCACCTACTGCATCGACCGCTTCGGCCCGCAGCGCGCCCTCTTCGAAAGCAACTTCCCCCCCGACAAAGTTTCCTACTCGTACAACGTAATGTACAACGCCTTCAAGCGCCTCAGCAGCGCCTACTCCCCCACCGAACGCGCCGCCCTGTTCCACGACAACGCCGTCCGCGTGTACAGCATCAACGCCTAACGATGCCGACTGGTTCCCCCTGCCGTCGTTCTGAGGGCCTTTCCCCGCCGTCACTCTGAGGAGCCCTTCCCCCCTAATGTCATTCTGAGCGCAAGCGAAGAATCTCGACGGCGTAGCAACGGCCTCGCCCCCAAAGTGGGCCCTACGCTATCGAGATTCTTCGCTGCGCTCAGAATGACATTGGGGATGGGGAAATGACCGCAGGGGGAGCAGCGCCTTTCCCCTACCGCCCTTGCAAGATAAACTCCGACACCCGCTCCCCAATCATCATCGTCGTTACGTTGGTGTTGGCCCGTATGCAGTCGGGCATTATTGATGCGTCAACCACCCTGATGCCCTCCAGCCCGTGCACCTTGCCATACTGGTCAACCACCGCCATCGGGTCTGACGCCGGCCCCATTTTGCAGGTGCCTGAGATGTGCTGTGCCGTTGACACTATCCCCCGCAGCCACTTGTCCAGTGCCTCATCCGACGCCAGATCGGAATCCAGCGGCTCGATGCGTTCCTCAATGATGTTGGCAAAATCCCCATGCTCCCCCAGCCCGGCGGCAATACGCACCCCGTCCCGCAGCCGCTGCCGGTCAAACTCCTCCCGCAGATAGTTGTAGTTCAGATAAGGCTGCTGGTGCGGATCGTTTGATTGCAGCGTCAGCTCCCCGGCCCCCGCCGCCAGGTAGATTGACACCGACGCGCGAATACCCATCGGCTCCATCCGGTTGCCCCCCCGCAGCACCTGCTCGGTGGCATACGACGAGAAAATCATAATCATGTCGTTGCGCAGGTGCGAACCCTCGGCGGTGTACCGCAGGCAAAGCTGGCTGCGCGGCGCCAGCCCGTCCAGCTCAAACCCCGGCTTGGTGCGCCACGTCACCGGCACCAGCGGATGGTCGCGCAGATTCTGCCCCACCCCCGGCGCATCGTGCACCGTCGGAATACCCAGGCTCCGCAGATGCGCCGTCGGCCCCACCCCCGACAGCATCAGCAGCTGCGGAGAGGCAATCGCCCCGCCGCTCAAAATCACCTGCTCCCCCTCAACCGTAAAAATCTCCCCCCCGCTCTCCACCAGCGCCCCGGTCGCCCGGTTCCCGTCAAACAGCACCCGATGCACCGTGCAGTTCGGTCGCAGCGTCAGGTTAAGCCGGTTCCGCGCCGGGTCCAGATACCCCAGCGCCGTACTCCACCGGATGCCGTTAGGATTATTAAACGGCGTTGCCCCGATGCCCGTAGAGTCCGGACTGTTGTGGTCAGCCGTCTCCGGAAATCCTGCCGCCCGGCAAGCATTAAAGAACGCCGACTGCGCCGGCAGCCAGTCCTCCCGCTTGAACCGCCGCGCGATAATCGGCCCGTCGCTGCCGTGAAAATCATCGCTAAAGTCCGTATCCGTTTCCAGCCGCCGGAAACACCCCAGCAGATTCTGGAACGTCCACTCGTCGTTGCCCTGCGCCGCCCAGCCGTCGTAATCCTCCGGCACCCCCCGCAAAAACATCTGCCCGTTAATGGCGCTGGAACCGCCCGTAACCCGCCCCCGCGGCACCATAATCTCCGGGTTCTCCTCCGTCCCAAACCCCGTGAACTGCCAGTTATGGTCGCTGGTCATCACGTCCGTAGTCGTAGCGTACCCAAACTTCACCTCATCCGGCAGATGGTCAAAGTTCGGATAATCCGGCCCCGCCTCCAGCAGCAAAACCGAACGGTTCGGATCCTCGCTAAGCCGGGTAGCAACAATAGAGCCGGCCGACCCGGCGCCAATCACAATCACGTCGTACTTCATAACGCCGCTCCTCACGCCATCATTTCGCCCCATCATACTGCAACGCAAGATGCAATTCCAGCCGGGCCCAGTCCTCCGGGCCCAGTCCCAACGACCGGGCAATGACGCAACGGCCGGCCCGCCGAAACCCCCGCCCGGCCTGCTATAATTACTGATGCAAATTGAACGCGTGGCCCGCCCGTTGGTCACTATTGAGGTGTTGTATGCCCCTGAAAAGAGCCTTTCCCCCGATTGTCGTGATGCTGGCCCTGGCCCTTGCCCTGGCCGCCCTCGCCTGCCAGCCCGCCGAACCCACCGTGCGGGAAGTCCCGGTGACTCAAATCGTCACCCAGGAGGTGGAAGTCGAAAAAATCGTTACCCAGGAAGTCGAAGTCGTCAAAGAGGTTCCCGTAACCCAGGTCGTCACCAAAGAAGTAGAAGTGGAAGTGCCGGTTGAGGTTGAGGTCGAAGTGATGATGGAGCCGCTGCCCCCGCTGGTCATCGGCAACCTCAACGCCTTTACCGGCGCACTAACCGAGTTCGGACGCCCCCTGCGTAATTCCGTCGAGCTGGCCGCCAACCACGTCAACCGTGCCGGCGGCATCCAGGGCGCCTCCGCCATCGTCATCAGCCGCGATACCGCCGTCAACCCCGTCCAGGGTGTTGACTCCGCCCGCGCCCTGGTCGAAGTCGAGAACGCCGTCGCCCTGGTCGGCGCCCTTTCCAGCGGCGTCACCATCGCCGTCGCCCAGTCCGTCGCCATCCCCAAAGAGCGCATCATCATCTCCGGCGCCTCCACCGCCCCCAGCATCACCGTGCTGGAGGACAACGATTTCCTCTTCCGCACCACTCCCTCCGACGCCGCACAGGGTGTCGTCCTCGCCCGCCTCGCCGACGAGCAGGAATATGAGACCGTCGGCATCATGTACATCAACAACGCCTACGGCGAGGGACTGGCCAACCAGTTCGAGGAAACCTTTACCGCCCTCGGCGGCACCGTAACCGCCAAAGTCCCCCACGAGGACGCCCAGCCCACCTACGTATCCGAGCTGGAAAAAGCCACCGACGGCGACCCTGACGTCCTGCTCACCATCAGCTACACCGGACAAGCCCAGGTCTATATCCGCGAGGCCCTGGAGGGCGCGTACATTGACCAGTTCCTCTTCGTGGACGGCGTCAAAGGCCCGGCCTGGATTGAGGAAATTGACGCCTGGGACGCCCTCGACGGCACCCTCGGCACCGTGCAGGGCAGCCCCGGCCGCCCCGAAAAGGGCGCCTTTGAGGACGCCTACCTGGAAACCTACGGCTACCCCGTGTCCCACCCCTTCATGGCCGAGCATTACGACGCTACCGTCCTCGTCGCCCTGGCCGCCGCCGAAGCCGGCAGCACCACCGACTCCGCCGCCATCCGCGACGCCCTCCGCAAAGTCGCCAACGCCCCCGGCGAAGTAGTCGGCCCCGGACGCGACGGCATCGCCAAAGCCCTCCGCCTCATCGCCGAAGGCAAAGACATCAACTACGAAGGCGCCGGCGGCAACGTTGACTTCGACGACAACGGCGACGTATTCGGCACCATCGAAATCTGGACCGTCAAAGACGGCGAAATCCAATCCACCGGCCGCTTCGAGCTGCCCTAACCACCAGCCCAAACACCGGCAAACATCAGGGGCGGCCCCAACCGGAGCCGCCCCTCTTGCATACCCCGGCCACACTCCGGGCGCCCCCTCTCCCCCCAATGTCATTCTGCACCCCCTCCCCCCAATGTCATTCTGAGCGCAGCGAAGAATCTCGATGACGTAGCAACGGCGTTGCCCCCAAAGTGTGCGTTACCCCGTCGAGATTCTTCGCTGCGCTCAGAATGACATTAGGCCAGAAATAGCGTTGCCCCCTACTCCCTATCCGCCCCCCGCGCAATCCGCCGCGTTTCCCCCAATATCCCCCCCGGCCGCAGCAGTATCGCCGCCACAATCAGCACTCCAATCATAAAGAACCGCAAGTTTGGATCCGCAAAAAACCCCGGCAAAAACTGCGTCCCCGTCCAAATCCCCCACACCACAAACGCCCCCAGCACGGCGCCCCGGTTGTTGCCCGAACCCCCCACCATCAGCATCGCCCAAATCACGAACGTCGCCAGCAGCGGGTCAAATGTCAGCGGCGATAGAAACCGGATGTGATGCGCAAACAGCGCTCCCCCGATTCCCATTATCACCGCCCCCAGGATGAACGCCTGCAACTTGAACCGGAACACGTCCTTCCCGCTGGCCGCCGCCGCCGTTTCGTCCTCCCGTATCCCCCGCAGCACTCTGCCCCACGGCGACTGCACCGCCCGCTGCGCCGCCAGAAAGACCACCCCCAGCGCAGCCAGCACCACCGCCAGATACAGATAGTCGTAGTTCTCCGGCGACACCACGTGCCCCAAAAACTCCGGTATCCGGTACAGCCCCTTTGACCCGTTGGCAACCCACTTCTCGTTCAGAAAAAACAGCCGCACCGTCTCCGCAATCCCCAGCGTCGCAATCGCCAGGTAGTCGTCCCGCAGCCGCAGCGTAACGTACCCAATCACCAGCGCAATCACCCCGCACACCACCGCCGCCGCCGCAATCCCCAGAAAAAACCACAGGTCAAACCCCAAGTCCAGATACCCGATTTCCGACCAGTTCCCCCCAAACCGGAAATCCTCAAACTGCGCCGGGTCCGGCGGCTGCGTCGTCAGCAGCGCCGCCGTGTAAGCCCCCAGCGCAAAAAACCCGGCAATCCCAATGTTAAACAGCCCCGTAAAGCCCCAGTGAATGTTCAGCCCCAGCGCAAAAATAGCGTAGATGCCCGCCATAATGACAAACCCCACGCCATAATTAAAAATCCCGATTACGTCCATAGCGTCATCCCGCCGCGTCCCCGGCGTCAGTTCCTGCCCCCGCCGAATATCCCCCTCGGGCGCACCAGCAGCATCCCAATCATCATCGCAAATGCCACCGCCGGCTTGTAGCTCGGGTTAATCCACTGCGTAGATACTTCGGATGTAACCCCAATCAAAAACGCCGCCACCAATGCCCCGTAGGGATTCCCGATACCCCCCAGTATCACGGCGGCGAACAGCGGTATCAGAAACCGCCATCCCATTATCGGCTGCAACTGCGCCTGAAACACCGCCAGCAGGATGCCGGCCGTCGCCGCCAGCGCCGCCCCCATCGCCCACGTCCACCACACCACCCGCCGCGTGTCAATGCCCGACACCAGCGCCAAATCGGGATTGTCCGCCGTCGCCCGCATCGCCTTGCCCATCCGCGTCCGGTTCAGCACCAGATACACGCCAGCCACCAGAACCACCGTCACCACCATGATAAAGATGGCGTCCGGCGGCACCCGCACGTCCATCGGCAGCTGAAACACCTGCCGCGATTCCCTCGGATACTGATACGTAGCGCCCCCCCATATCATCTGCACCAGCCCCCGCAGCGCAATCGCAACGCCCAGCGACGCCATCGCCAGCACTACCGCGTTAACCCCCCGGTTCCGCAGCCGCCGGTACACTGCCACCTCCAGCGCAATCGCCAGTATCACGATGGCCGCAACCCCAATCGGCAGCGCAATCAGCAGCGAGTACCCGAACGAGAACGGCCCCAGCCCGCTGCTCTCAATTCCCAGCCGGGGCAGCAAACTCCCCACCACAAACAGCGTTGCGTAAGCCCCCATCGTCATATAATCGCCGTGCGCAACGTTCGCAAAGTTGAGAATCCCGTAGATGAGCGTCAGCCCCACCGCCCCCAGCGCGATTATCGCCCCCAGAAAAACCCCGTTGACCACCAGCCCCATCTTGACAAACGGCAGAAACCCGATGGCCGCCGCAATCACCACGATTGCAATGGTAGTATGCGCCGGCGTCCACCCCAGCGCGATGCGCCGCACGATGTCCCGCAATCCCGGATTCAATGCTGACTGATTCACGGCTGCCTCACCCGCCCAGATACAGGCTGGCGACTTCGGGATTGTTCAGCAAATCCTCCCCCGCGTCCTCCAGCCGGTTCTCCCCGGCCACCAGCACGTACCCCCGATTCGACATACTCAGCGCCTCCCGCGCGTTCTGCTCCACCAGAACCACCGCCACGCCGGACTGATTCACCTCCCGAATCCGCTCAAACACCATCCCCACCATCGCCGGCGAGAGCCCCGCCGACGGCTCGTCCAGCAAGACTAACGACGGGTCCAGCATCAGCGCCCGCGCAATCGCCAGCATTTGCCGCTGCCCCCCCGACAAACTCCCGGCCTTTTGGCCCGGACGCAACCCCAAATCGGGAAACAGCCGGAACATCTCGTCAATGCGCCCCCGGTAGTCGTCCCGCCGCACGAACGCCCCCATCTCCAGATTCTCCCGTATTGACAGCGACGCGAACACGTTGCTGGTCTGCGGCACGTAGCACAGCCCGCCCCGCACAATCCGCTCCGGCGGCCAGCCCGCTATTGCCGACCCCCGAAACGTCACCCGCCCCGTCCGCACCCGCACCAGCCCCACAATCGCCTTCAGCAGCGTTGACTTCCCGCAGCCGTTCGGCCCGATTATCGTAACGATTTCGCCGTCGCCCACCGTCAGGGAAACCCCGTGCAATATCTCCGTTTCCCCATACCCGGCCACCACGTCCAACGCCTCAAGCAGCGCCAACAGCCGCCCCCCCTTGCACTGCGCCCCCATTCACTGCGCCCCCTTGCACCGTACCGCCCAGATACGCCTCCAGAACCTCCGGATTCTGCTGCACCTGCGCCGGCGTGCCCTCTGCGATAACCGCCCCGTTTGCCATCACGATTACCGGATCGCACATCCGCATCACAAACTGCATATCGTGCTCAATGATGATAAACGTAATCCCCCGCTCCACGCTGGCCGCCAGTATGCTGTCCGACAAATCCCGCAGCAGCGTCCGATTCACCCCGGCCGCCGGCTCGTCCAGCAGCACCATTTTGGGCTCCGCCATCAGCGTCCGCGCCAATTCCAGCAGCTTCTTTTGCCCCCCCGACAAATTCCCGGCGTACTCGTCAGCCAGATGCGCCAGCCTGACGAATTCCAAAACTTCCAATGCCGCCGTTTCAATCCGCCGTTCCTGCCGCTTAATTTGCCACGGCAAGAACCACGACGCCCACAGCCGCTCGCCCAGCTGCCCCCCCGGCGGCAGCATCAGGTTCTCCAGCACCGTCATCCGTTTCATCTCCCGCGGAATCTGAAACGTCCGCACCAGCCCCCGCCCAAACGTCTGATGCAGCCCCATCCCGTCAATGCGCCGCCCGTCAAACACGATGCGCCCCGCTGTCGGCGGCAGCGCCCCCGATACCAGATTAAACAGCGTAGTCTTGCCCGCCCCGTTCGGCCCAATCAGCCCGGTAATCGCCCCCGCCCCGACCTCCAGCGAGCAATGATCCACCGCCCGCACCCCGCCAAAATCCTTGACGAGGTTGCGGACTTGCAGAATAGCCTCCCCTGACGCCGGCACGTTAGCCATCCACTATACCCACTGTCATCATGCCTACGGTCATTCTGCCATTCCCAATGTCATTCTGAGCGCAGCGAAGAATCTCGACGGCGTAGGGTACGCTTTAAGGGCTGGTTCAGCCCCGGAAACTGCGAAAGAACGCGCGCACTTCGCCGGCCAGCAGCTCCGGCTCCTCCAAAGCCGCAAAGTGCCCGCCCCGCGGCATCTCCTCCCACCGCCGCACGTCATACGACCGTTCCGCCCACTCCCGGGGCGGCCGCGAGATTTCCTGCGGAAACAGCGCCATCCCCGCCGGCGCCGTCACCTGCTCCCCCTCCCCCATCGTCCAAACGCTGCTCTGATTTTCTTTGTACATCCGCACCGACGACCCGATGGAATTGGTGACCCAATAGATGGTAACGATGGTCAGCAATTCATCCTTGGTGTACCGGCTTTCAATGTCGCCGTGACAATCGCTCCAGGTGCGATACTTCTCGATAATCCACGCCGCCAGCCCCGCCGGCGAGTCGTTCAGCCCATACGACAGCGTTTGCGGCTTGGTGCCCTGGATGTGATTGTATCCCCCCTCCGCCATAAACCAGCGGTCCCGCTGCGTAACCAGCGCATCCTCCGCCTCCGTCAGCGGACGCGCACCCGCCCCCAGATACGGCGTCGGACGCGTCACCGACGTAAGGTGAATCCCGTACATTTTGTCGCTGTGCGCGTGGCCCAGGCACGCCGTAACCCCGGCGCCGATGTCCCCCCCTTGCGCCGCAAACCGGGGATACCCCAAGTTCTCCGTCATCAGCCGCGCCCACATATCCGCCACCTTGTGCACTTGCATCCCCGGCTCGTTAGACGCCTCCGAGAACCCAAACCCCGGCAGCGACGGCGCCACCACGTCAAAAGCATCCGCCGGATCCCCGCCATGACTCCCCGGATCCGCCAGCAGCGGAATAATCTTGGTCATCTCAAAAAAGCAGCTTGGCCACCCGTGCGTAATCACCAGCGGCATCGGATTCGGCCCCACCCCCCGCTCGTGGATAAAGTGCACGTCCAGCCCGTCAACCGCGCTCTTGAAATGCTGAAACTCGTTCAGCCGCCTTTCCTGCGCCCGCCAGTCAAACCCCGTGCGCCAGTACTCCACCAGCTCCCGCATATAGTCCAAATTGCTGCCGTACTCCCACCCCGCACCGGCAACCTCATCCGGCCAGCGCGTCAAATCCAGCCGCGCCCGCAAATCATCCAGCGCCCCCGGCGCAACCGCAATCTCAAACGGCCTCACGTCCATAAAATCCTCCCCAAACGCTAATTCACCGCATTATACATCCCCCGCCCCAACTGTCATTCCCCCAACGTCACTCATACCGCCAATGTCACTCATACCGTCCCCAACGTCATTCGTACCACCCCCAACGTGTCCCGCCCCCCAACGTCATTCGTACCACCCCCGCCCCTCCCCCAATGTCATTCTGAGCGTAGCGAAGAATCTCGACGGCGTAGCAACGGCGTTCCCCCCAAAGCGTACCCCACGTTATCGAGATTATTCGCTGCGCCGATAATGACATTAAGGTGACGAATTACCCCACTCATAACGACGTCGGTAACGGCGTATCACCCCCGAAACTTGGGCATCACCTGCTCGCTAAACAGCTTGATTGACCGGACAGCCGCCTCTTGCGGCACCAGCCCCCGGTTAGTAAGCATCAGGTTGCGGATGCCCACCTCCCGCATCTGCGCCAGCTGTTCCGCAACCCGCTTTGGGCTGCCCACCAGATTCTCCGACGCGTCCGCGTCCGGCGCCTCCGCGTACCCCTCCCGCTGCGCCGGCGGCGCCTGCCGGGACATCGGATATTCCTTCGGATTCCAGCGTTCCCGGTAATCCTGCATAATCGCCCACGCTTTCAGATTCGCCGGTAAAAACTCGTCCATCGCCTGGTCGTCGCTTTCCGCCAGATGCGTCTCCCGCCAAACCCAGATGTTATCCAGACAGCGTTCTATCGCCGCCTCGTCAAACCCCGCCTCCGCCATCGTATCCCGATACAACGCAATGTCGGCCCCCGTGCCGTTGGTAGAACGCCCCCGCAGCAAAATCGGCCGCCCGATGCGCGCCATCTCCATAATAGACTCCCGGTTGATGCACGCCCGCGCCAGCGGCGGATGCGGCTTTTGATAGGGCCGGGGCCGCACCGACGGAAACGAAACCTGATAATGCTCCCCCCGAAACTCCACGTTGTCGGTAGTCCACGCCTTCACCAGCAGCGCCTCCGCCTCCTCCATCTGCCGCGCGCCTAACGCCGGGTCGCTGCCAAACCCCACGTACTCAAACGCGTTGTAATTCGACCCTTTCGCCGTACCCACCACCAGCCGCCCGCCGGACAAATTATCCAGCAAAGCCGTCTGCATCGCCACCCGAACCGGGTTGTGCAAGGGCAATTCCAGAATCCCAAACCCCAGCATCACCCGCCGCGTCAGCACCGCAACCGCGCTGGCAAACACCAGCGGATCGCCGTACACACATTCGCCCGTAAAGTAATGCTCCGCAAACCAGATGGCATCGTACCCCACCGCCTCCACCAGCGCCGCCTCATCCAAACATTCCCGTATCGCCCCCCCGTCGTCCGAGTCGTCAAACTTCATCGGATAGAAAAAATGTCCAAATCGCATCAGCGCCCTGCAAGTCCGGTGTGAGTTTCAGATAATCCCCAACCCGTCATTCATTCCAGCCGGTAGGCCCGCGCCGCCGTATCGTGATACAGCGCGGCCTTCTCGGATTCCGAGAACCCCCCGGTCACCCGCTTAAAAGCGTTCCACCCGACGGTATAGGCATACGACGCCTTATCCACCGGAAAGTTGCTCTCAAACATACACCGCTCCGGCCCAAACTGCTCGATGCAGTGCATCACCCACGGCCCAATAGTCTCCGCCAGCTCAGCCGACGCCGGCGGCACGTCCCGCCGGTGCCAGTCGTACCCGCTGATAGTATTCCCAAAACCGCCCAGCTTCACCAGCACGTTCTCCCGCTGCGCCAGCGCCGCCATCCCCGCCCGCCAGTCCGCAAACACCGCATCCCGCCGCCCGGCGTAAGGCCCGACCCCCAGCGGCCGCCCAACGTGATTCAAGATGATAGTCGCATCCGGAAACGCCGCCGCCAAATCCGCCAGTTCGCCCAGCTGAGTATGATAGACCAGCGCGTCAAAGCTCAGCCCCATCTTGGCCAGCACTGCAAACCCCGTGCGCAAGCGTGAATCAGCCAGCATCCCCGGCGTGTTTGTACTCCCCGGCGCAATCTCCGGGCTGCCGTCCCACGCGCACGAGAACCGTATCCCCCGAAAACGGTTGCCGCTGGCCGCCCGGTGCGCCTCCAGCACCCGCTCCACCGCCGCGCCCAGCATCAGGTTGGCGTTGCCCACGATGCCGGCGGCGACTTCGGTAGGCCCGTACTGCCCGCTGGCGCTCTGCGCCGCAATCCCCTGCACAAACTCCGTCTCCCCCACGCACCGCAGCTCCTCCGGCCCCCCCGCCCGGTACATCGAATGACACTCGATAAACACCGTCCGGACGACGTTATGCCCCCCGCCAACGTCCGCAGTAAGCTCATCCAGCAAGTAGCGGTCGCCCGCCCGGTCCCAGAAATGATGGTGCGGATCGCAGATTGGCAAGTCCGGTTCCAGCGCCGTCTCCGGCGTCTGAGCCAGCCATTGCGCGCGTGATGTGGACATATCCCTTACCTCATCCGGATGATGGCATCGGCCGGCTTGCCCATCTAGATAGGCAGCGGCACCTCGGACAGCTCGTCAGGCAAATCGACCCCAAACGCGTTGACGTTAAACGCCAGCATCGCGTAGCACCCCATCAGCGTAGTCAGCTCCGTCGCCCCGTTGACGCCAAAGTGGTTCACCACCGCGTCAAAAGCCGCCTCTCCAACCCGCCGCGTGCGGAAAAACTCCCGCCCGTAATTAATGACGGCGATTTCGTCCGTCGCCAGATTCTGCGGTTCCCGACGGTCACGCAATGCGTCAACGATGTCGTCCCGCAAACCGGCCCGCCGCGCCGGCGGCGCATGGGCATTCCAGATGAACTGGCAGTCGTTCTCCCGCGCCGCCAGCAGCATCGCCAGCTCCCGGATGCGCGGCTCCAGCGACGTGTCCGTTCGCAGATAAAGCGCCAGCCCCAGCGCGCGCTGCGCCACCCCCGGAGCATTCAGCATAACCGAACCCGGCCCGGTCGACGGCACCTCGCCCCGGTCAGCGACAAATGCGTCAAAAGCAGCGCGTTCATTCTCAGGAACGGATTGGCGAGTAACGGTGGGCGTGCGAGCCATAGTAGCCTCCCGATGCGTACAGCGTGATAGTTCAGCGTGATTGCCAAGTCTGATTGTCCAGCGTGTCTGATTGCCCGGCGTGATTGTCCAGCGTGATTGTGCGGCGCCAGTCTAACACCATTCCGCCCGCCAGGTACGCCCCCGACGCCAAACATCCGACATCGGATGAACCCGTCACGGCGCAAAACTGGACCGCGCCTGCGCCCCCCAGCGCCCATCCTCCAGCGTCATTATCCAAAGCGACCGATAGGTAGCGATAGCCTCGCCCGATTCGTCGCACCGCGTGAACTGAATCAGCACGTGAACCTTGCGCTCCGCGCTGTGCAAAACCTCCGCAGAATCCAGCACCGTATGATGCCAGTCCGGCCCGGCCCGGTCGTAAAAATCCCGCAGATAAGTAGCCTCCAGCTCCCCACGGCTGCCCCAAATTGCCACCCCCGCCCCCGATATACGCACGTGCGGCAAATGCAGCAAATCCAGCAGCCGCCCCTCATCCCGCGCATTCAGCGCCGCCATAAAATCCGCAATCGCACCCACCGCCCCCCGCTCACTGTCCGCCCAATGCCCACTAGCCATAAAACCCTCCAAACCGCAAAATCCACCCCACATCATACCCCCTCGCCATCCCCCCAAGTCATTCCCAGCGCAGCACTGAATCCCGACACCGTAGCACCCCCCTTACCCCCGAAGACACACCGAGGGGGTCTGGGGGAAATCATTTCCCCCAGCGGCACCCCACAACCGAACCCACCGCCCGATACGAACCGGAGACCCCATCATGCCACCGTCCAGCCGTTCTCCCCCGCTGTCATTCGGCGTCACGCTCAAAATGGCCCGCCCCCAAGCATCTATCCGCATTTTTTGTGTATGATAGTTGCCGGCCAACCGCTCGGCCCACCCACCACGGAGGCAACGTATCGTGAGCAGCGCCCGCATCAACGGCATTGACCTGCACTACCAGACCTACGGCTCCGGCGACGCCATCGTGTTCGCCCACGGCGCCGGCGGCAACCTTCTCAGCTGGTGGCAGCAGATTCCCTTCTTTTCCCAACGCTACCAGTGTGTCACCTTCGACCACCGGGGCTTTGGACATTCCTACGACGCCGCCGACGGCCCCGGCTCCGCCGCCTTCGTTGACGACCTGCGCGCCCTCCTCGACCACCTGGGCATCGCAACGGCGCACCTGGTAGCCCAGTCCATGGGCGGGCGCACCATGCTCGGCTTTGCCGTAGCCCACCCCCACCGCGTCAAGAGCCTCGTCATGGCCGATACCGTAGGCGGCATGGACGTTCCGGCCGTCCTTAACCGGCAGCGCCAATGGCGAGAGAGCCACACCCCCAGCGGTGAGATCGGTTTCCGGGCCGTCTCCCCCGTATTCGTCCAACGACACCCCGACCTCGCCAATCTTTACCTCCAAATATCCCGCACCAACCCGCCCCGCCGCGATCCCCCCGGCGGCCCCCCGCCCGGCCCCAACGCCGCACAACTCGCGGCCCTGGACATACCCGTCCTGTTCTTTGTCGGCGAGGACGACGACATCTCCCCGCCCCCGGTAATCGCCGCCGGCGCCAACGCCATCCCCGGCGCAACCCTGCTGCGCGTCCCCGAAGCCGGACATTCCGTGTACTTCGAGAAACCCGACGTCTTCAACTTTGAGGTACTGCGTTTCATCGAGCGCGCATCGGATAAGGCAGAAACCGCGCCAACCGCCGCCGCCATCGCGGACAACGACTAACATGACAGCAACTGATATGACAGCAACTAACATCGCATCCCACGTACCGCTCACCAAATCCGACGGCATTGCCACCATCAGCATCGCCGGCCGGACGCATCTGAACCTGCTTGGCCCGGAAGTATTCGCCGCCCTGGCCCAGCAGGTTCACGACTGCTCCGATGACGCCGGTCTGCGGGCCATAATCCTCCGGGGCGCCGGCGCCCACGCCTTCTCCGCCGGCGTAGATTTACACCGGATGAAAGACCTCGCCCCTCTGCAAGCAGAACAGTTCATCCGCAGCCTGCACGCCGCCGCCCGCGGATTGCTCAACGCCCCCCTGCCCGTAATCGCCGCCATCCAGGGCCCCTGCCTCGGCGGCGCCCTGGAGCTGGCGTTAGCCGCCGACATCCGCATCGCCGCCGACGATGCCATCTTTGGCCTCCCCGAAGTACGCGTCGGCCTCCCCTCGGTAATCGAAGCCTCCCTCCTCCCCCCCACCATCGGACTCGGCAGAGCCCGCAAGATGCTCCTCACCGGCGAAACCGTCAACGCCGCCGCCGCCCTCCAAATTGGCCTGATCGACGACATAGTCCCCCCCGACCAACTCCAACCGGCCGCCCTTGACACCGCCCGCCAATTCCAGGGAATGAGCCCCTACGTCATTGCCACTCAAAAACGCATCGTATCCGCCTGGCTTGAAATGGGCGCGGAAGCCGCCGCCGAATACAGCATAAAGTCATTCGCCCTCTGCTTCACCACCGGCCACCCCAACGAAGCAATGACCGCATTCCTCGAAAAACGCCCGCCCCGGTTTGATTCCTGATTTGCGAAACCCCTTCTGCCCCAATGTCATTCTGAGCGCAGCGAAGAATCTCGATGACGTAGCAGCGACATTTCCCCCAAAGCGTACCCTACACTATCGAGATTCTTCGCTGCGCTCAGAATGACATTGCGGGGGAATCACAACGATAGAACTCACCCACAAAAGCAAAAGCCATCACAATCGGAGGTTACCATGCCCGAAGGAACTGAGCTGTTTCACATCATGCGCACCACCCGGGCCATGCGCCGGCTTAAGCCCGACCCGGTGCCGGACGAACTCATCCGGCAGATTCTGGAGGCCGGCGTTTGCGCCGCCAACGGCGGCAACAATCAGCCCTGGCGGTTCCTGGTAATCAAAGACCGCAGCATCAAAGAGCAGGTGCAGCGGTGGTACAAAAAGGCTTTCGACGAAGTAGTAGGCCCCCGCTATCGGGGCAGCGAACCGCCTCCGGGCTCAAGCCCCAGCCGCTACCGCCGCCAGCACGACGCCGTAGAATATCTCACCGACCATTATCACGATGCCCCGGTTTGGATTGTGGCCTGCCAAGACCACGGCAGCGACACCCCCAACCGCGCGTCCGGAGCCTCCATCTACCCGGCGGTGCAAAATATGCTGCTGGCCGCCCGCGCCCTCGGCCTCGGCGCCACGCTTACCTCCCGCCACCTGCGCCACGAGACCGAAGTAGAGGCCATCATGGGCCTGCCCCCCGGCGTCCATTCCTACGCCATCCTGCCCATCGGCTACCCCATGGGCAACTTCGGCCCCGTGCGGCGCGGCGCCCTCAGCGACTTCGTGTATCTGGACCAGTGGGGCGAGTCCTACCCGGCGGTTGCCCCGGCCGACTAGCGCCTCCTACTTGCCATCGTCAACGCTCACCGTGATGATGGCGTTGGCAATCAGCGTGCCGTCGCTGCCGTCGTCGTTCAGCAGCTCCAGCCCGCCCACCACCACGTCCACGTTGGCCCGTCCGTGCGGCAGCGAGTCGGCAACCTCGTCGGCGTTGACCTTTTCGGGCCGGGGCGCGCCGATGGTTACGTTCACCGTCATATCGTCGGCCGTCGCACCCACCAGCCGGGCAAACCCCAGGCTGCTGTGGTGAATGGCGTCAAACACGGCGCGCTTGGCCGCCAAAGTATAGTCCAGCCCATGCACGTCAACCCCCATCCCCATCTCCGTAACGCAGCGAACCAAAGCCATCGTAAAACCTCCTGTCCCGTCGGTAGCAGTGTGCAAACCCCAAGCCGCCGCTGTCCGGCCAGCCCCCGGCGACTGCCGCCATTTAACGGCAGCGCCGCCGGCAAGTCAAGCCAACGATGTCACCCGCTGCTGCCATTTCCGCCGCCGGGGTTCGGCTATAATACCCCGCCAGTATGTTCGCCAGATATTTCCTGTCCGCCATCGCCGCCATCAGCATCGCCGGTTTGTTCGGCGGCTGCGCCGGCGCGGCCGCCCCCGGCGCACCCGACACCGACACCCTGACCGTTTTCGCCGCCGCATCTCTCGCTGCATCTTTCGCCGAATTATCCGACGCCTTTGAGGCCCAGCATCCCACCGTGAACGTAGCCGCCCACTTCGCCGGCAGCCAAACCCTGCGTACCCAGCTGGAGCAGGGCGCATCCGCCGACGTATTCGCCCCCGCCGACTGGCAGCAGATGGCCCCCCTGCGGGATGCCGGACTGCTGGCCGACACCCCCGTCTATTTCGTCGCCAACCGCATCACCGTCGTCGCCCCGGCCCATTCCGACGCCGTGCAGTCGCTGTCCGATTTAGCCAAAGCTGACGTCAAGATTGCCATCGCCGCCGCCGAAGTTCCCGCCGGCGCCTACACCCGCCGGTCGCTGGAGTTGATGGCCGCCGACGCTGAGTTCCCGCCCGGATTCGCCGCCGCCGTGCTCGCCAACGTAGTCACTAATGAAACCAGCGTGCGCGGCGTAGCGCAAAAGGTGTCCCTCGGCGAGGTTGACGCCGGCTTTGTGTACGAAACCGACGCCGCCGCGCCCCAGCACGCCGGCCGCCTGCGCGCCATCGCCGTCCCCCTGCATCTCACCGAGGCGGCCCAGTACCCCATCGCAACGCTGGCCGGCGCCGCCCAGCCGGCCCACGCCGCCAAGTTCGTAGAGTTCGCCCTCAGCGACGACGGCCTGGCCATCCTCCGCAAACACGGCTTCGCCCCGCCCGCCAACATCGCCTGTCCCTGCGGCTCAATGACTCCGGACGACTCGACTGCTCCGACGCCGGCCCTCCGGCGCGACGGGTAACCTCCATGCCGATTCGCTGGTTCCGGCAGCGTGATTCCGGCCCGACGCTGGGCCTGCTGGCCCCGGCCGGCCTCGCCGCAACCGTCATCTACGTACTGTTCATCGGCCTGCCCATCGTCGCCCTGCTGGTGCGCGCCGGCCAGCAGGATGGATTCGTCGCCGGATTGACCGGCCCCCTGGTGCTGCAAGCCCTGCGCCTCTCCCTAATCACCAGCGCAATCAGCATGATAATCGTCGTGCTGATTGGAACGCCCTTCGCCCTGCTGCTCGCCCGCCGCAACTCCCCCGCGCTGCGGATAATTGACGCCTTCGTCGAGCTGCCCATCGTACTGCCCCCGGTGGTGGCCGGCGTGGCGATGCTGATGGCATTTGGCCGCAGCGGGCTGCTCGGCCCGGCGCTGTCGTCGGCCGGCATTTCGCTGCCCTTCACCACCGGAGCGGTCGTCCTGGCGCAGATTTTCGTCGCCGCCCCCTTCTACGTGCGGGCCGCCCGCATCGGTTTCGCCGGCGTGGACGTATCCTACGAGGACGTCTCCCAAACGCTCGGCGTATCGCCCTGGGCCACGTTCCGCCGCCTGACCATCCCCCTGGCCTGGCCCTCGCTGCTCACCGGCCTGACGCTGGCGTGGGCCAGAGCCATATCCGAGTTCGGCGCCACCATAATGTTCGCCGGCAACCTCACCGGACGCACCCAAACCATGCCCCTGGCCATAATGACGGCGCTGGAATCCAGCCTCGGCGCAGCATTAGCCCTGTCCGTGCTGCTGCTGGCAATGTCCGCACTGGCGCTGGCACTGCTAAGCGCAGCATTAGGCCGGGCCGCGAAACCCGCCCCGTGAACAATCAATCCGTGAACAGTCAATCCGTGAACAACCGGACTGCGAACCAGCAGACTGGCAGCGCCGACCCCGGCGCCGTCATGTCCGCCGCGGCCCGGTGCCGGGTTGACATTGGCCGTTTCCGTCTCGACTTGTCGCTATCCGTGTCGGCCGGCGAGATTCTGGTGCTGTTCGGCCCGTCGGGCGCAGGCAAGACTACTGCCCTGCGCGCCATGGCCGGCCTGGTGCGGCCCGATGCCGGCATCATATCCATCGGCGGCCGCCCCGTGTTCCGCGCTGGCGATGGCGCCGCCGGACGGCCCGTGTGGACGCCGCCCCATCGCCGGGGCATCGGCTACGTCACGCAGCACAATCACCTTTTCCCCCATCTGACGGTAGCCGGCAACATTGCCTATGGCCTCAAAGACCGCCGCCGCCCGGCCACCCGGCAGCGTGTTGCCGACCTCATTGGCAGCCTGCGGCTGGACGGGTTAGAATCCCGGCGCGTCTGGGAATTGTCCGGCGGCCAGCAGCAGCGCACGGCCCTGGCCCGTGCATTGGCCCCGTCCCCATCGCTGCTGCTGCTTGACGAACCCTTCGCATCGCTGGACATGGAACTGCGCCAGCAGTTGGCCGCCGAGCTGCGCGCGATGGTATCCCGCCTCCAAACCCCCGTCATCCTCGTAACCCACAGCCGCGAGGAAGCGTTAGCATTAGGCGACACCGTGCAGGTCATCGACCAGGGCCGCACGGTAGCCAGCGGCCCCCCATTGTCGGTTCTCGAGCAGCCCGGACAGGGACGCGTCGCCCGTCTGGTCGGAGTAGAGAACCAGTTGCAGATGCGCGTTGCCACCCGCTGGCCGCAGGATGGCACGATGGTTTGCCGCACCGGAGAACACTCCCTGGAAACCCCGCTGGCCGACGGCCTGTCCGCGGGCGACCCGGTAACCGTCGGCATCCGCGCCTCCGACATCATCCTGGCCGCCGGGCCGCTGCCCCAATCATCAGCCCGCAACACCTGGCCCGGCATCGTAACCGGCGTCCAACTGCGTCCCCCCGGCTACCAGGTAGCCCTGGACTGCAACGGCATAACCCTGCGCTGCCACATCACCGGCACGTCGCTGGAGGCTTTGGGCGTAGCGCCGGGCCGCTCATTCTGGGCCATCTTCAAGGCATCATCCTGCTTCCTATTGAACGATATTGCGGATGCAGCCGGCCAATCGCCACCGCTATAATCCAAGCCGGCGCTTCACGATGCAACGCCACCCGATACAGCAAAGGAGCGAATCACATGGCAGGTTACCGGGGCATTTTGTTTGACATGGACGGCGTGTTGGTGGACAGCGAGCCGCTGTTTCACAAAGCCGTGAACGTGATGGTTGAGCGTTGCGGGGCAGCGCCCATCACCGAGGAGGAAAACAACCGCCATCTGCTTGGTACGACGGTTGGGCAAACCTGGGCCAGGGTCAAAGAGCTGCGGGACATCCCGCAGACGCCGGAGGAGTTACTTTCCGGCTACAACGAAGTGGTCAAAGAAGTGCTGCGCTCCGACCTGGTGCCGCGCCCCGGCGTCCGCGCGCTGATTGCCGAAGCCCAGCGCCGCCGCCTGCCCATCGCCGTCGCATCATCCTCCCTGCGCGAGTGGGTCGAGCTCAAGCTGGCCGTCATCGGCTTAACCGACGCTTTCCCCGTCCGGCTGGGCGGCGATGACATTGAGCACGGCAAGCCGGCTCCCGACATCTACGTTAAAGCCGCCCGCCTGCTCGGACTGGAACCGGCCCAGTGCATCGCCATCGAGGATTCCCCCATCGGACTGGCCGCCGCATCCGCCTCCGGCGCCTACACGATTTGCACCTTGACCGACTCAACCCGCCATCTCGACCTGTCCGATGCCGACGTCATCATCGAGAATCTGGAAAGTTTCGACTACGGCCTGCTGGCCAACGGCTAGTCATCCCGCCGCCGCCGTCGCCGTCGCAAGCCCGGCACGCCGGGGAACACGCCCTCCTGCAACACCCACTGCAACCTTTGCAGCAGCGCCGCCGCCTCCCCGGAATCCAGCAGCGACATCAGTTCGGCAACGTCGCCAACGGGCGCCAGTATTTCACCGCACAACCGGCGCAGCGGCTCCAGCAGCGGTTCGGGAATCGCCTCCTCGCCAAAATCCCAAATGACGGTGCGTATCTTGGTATCGGCGTGAAAAGTCAACCCCTGGTCAATCCCCCAAAGTTTGCCATCATACCCCCGCAGCACGTGATTGGCCTTGCGGTCGGTATTGTTAGCCACCAGGTCAAAGCAGCAGATCGCGCGCAGCTGGTCCGCCTCCGCATCGTCCAGCTCTTTGGAGATGGTGTAGTAATTCTCCCGTGGGTCATGCTCCACGAAAAGCTGCGCCGAACCGATGCCGTAAGGCCCATCGCGAATGATGGTGAGCGGAATGAAATCCCACCCCAGCGCCTTGCTCAGCAGATAGGCGGCGTACTCCCGCTTGTAGAGGGTGCCGGTAGGGAAATCCCACAGCGGTATTTCGCCCTTGACGGGTTTGTAGATGGCCCGCCCGGCCCGGCCATTCAGAGCCAGCTCTGCCAGAAAGGTGTAGTTTGAGCCGGCCGGCGTGAGGTCGCAGCTGAGAAACTCACCATAGCGGAGCAGGTCAAAGTCGGCAGGCTCGATAGCGGTCACGGGTGCACCCGGCGTTGCCAATGCCCAGGGCGGGCGGCGGGTCGAATCCGGCGTCCCGGTCAGCCGGTCTCAAAGATGGCGTGCCCGTTGGCCCGGACGCACTTATGCCCACGGGGGTCGATGGGCAGCCCGCACAGGAAACACGGCGGCCGGCCGGAAGCGCAGATACGCAGCGCCTCCTCCGCCAAAGCCGAGCATTGGGCAATAGTCATCCAGAAACTAACCGACGTTTGCGCGCCGGCGTCCGGGTCATCCTCATCGCCCTCAAACGCCTGCAAAAGGAAACAGTTCGCCTCCCGGTCGTACTGCAACTGCATGGCCCGGACGCGAAAATCCTGCTCCATCGCCTCCCCGGCCCAAGGCGCCTCGCTGGGCGAACCGGACGCCCGGCCCGCAACTTCCCCAATCTGCTCAACGGCCTGCTTCAGATAAACGCCCAGCTGCAAAAGCTGTTCCTTCTCCAGCCAGATGAACGACTGCGCCCGCCCGGCCTCAGCCACCAGCCGGAAAGTGCGACGACCCGGCTGCCCGAAAGCCTCAGCAACCACGGACTGCGCCGCGCCGAGATTGTACCTGACTGCACGCTCTGCCATAGCAACATAATAGTCGGCAAAGATGAGGCTGGCAAGGCTTTTGCCCCGCTGAAAATTGCAAGACGCTGCCTTGCCCCTCCACCGTCATTCCGGACGCCGCCCGCCGTTCACTACAAGATAGCCCGCGCCCGGTACTGCAAAGCCTCGGCCAGGTGGGCCGGCCCGATTTGCTCTGCGCCGGCCAAATCCGCAACGGTACGGGCTACCTTTAGCACCCGGTGCAAGGCCCGCGCCGACAAATCCAGCTGGTGGGCGGCCCGTTGGAGCAGGGCGCCGGCGTCGTCTTGCAGGTTGCAGAAATCCCAAACCCGCGCGCCGGTTATCTCCGCGTTGGCCATCATTGCGCTTGCGCCGGCGCCGGCGTCAGCGTCGGCCTGGGCAAACCGCTGCTGCTGCACGGCGCGGGCCCCCAACACCCGCTCCCGCACCGACTCCGAAAGCTCCCCCTTAACGTCATCCAGCAGGTTGTCGTACTCCACCGGCGGCACTTCCACGAATATGTCAATGCGCTCCAGCAGCGGCCCGCTGATGCGGCGCTGGTAGCGCGCCACCGCCGACGGGGTGCAAACGCAGTCTTTCCGGGGGTGCGAGGCGTAGCCGCAGGGACACGGGTTCATCGCCGCCACCAGCATAAAACTGGCCGGGTAGGTAACCGTGCCGCTCACGCGGGTGATGGTTACGGTTTTGTCCTCCAGCGGCTGCCGCAGCGATTCCAGAATGGCGTGCCCAAACTCCGGCAGCTCGTCCAGAAACAGCACCCCCCGATGGCTGAGCGTGATTTCGCCGGGCCGCAGCATCCGCCCGCCGCCCACCAGCCCGGCGTTGGAGATGGTGTAGTGCGGCGCGCGAAAGGGGCGTTGGGCAATCAACGGGCTGTCGGGCGGCAGGTTGCCGCTCACGCTGTAAATCTTGGTCACCTCCAGCGCCTCGTCCGGCGTCAGATAGGGCAGGATGCCCGGCAGCGCCCGGGCCAGCAGCGTCTTGCCGGAGCCGGGCGGCCCGCTGAACAAAATGTTGTGAAACCCGGCCGCCGCAACCTCCAGCGCGCGCTTGGCGTGTTCCTGCCCCCGGATATGCGCCAGGTCGGTGCTGTCCGACGGGTTGCGGTTGCCGTTCAGATGGACGCCGCTGTGCGGAAACGGCTCAATCGGCAAGCCGCCGTCCAGATGGCTAACCAACTGGGCCAGCGTGTCCACCGGATACACCTTAACGCCCTCGACCAGCGCGGCCTCCGCAGCGTCCACCGCCGGAACGTAGGCGGCCCGGATGCCCTGCTCCCGGGCCACCCACACCATCGGCAGGATGCCGGCCGTGTGCCGCAACCCGCCGTCCAGCGACAGCTCCCCCAGAAAGATTGCCGGTTCCAGCGTCGGCTGCGCCTGCCCGGTGCTGTACAGGATGCCAACCGCGATGGGCAAGTCATACGCTGGCCCGGCTTTCTTTAAGTCGGCCGGCGCCAGATTCACCGTAATGCGGCGCATCGGAAACTCGCAGCCGCTGTTGCGCACCGCCGCCCGCACTCGTTCCTTGGATTCCTGCACGGCGGTATCCGGCAGCCCCACGATGTGAAAAGCCGGCAAACCCGGCGATATGTCGGTTTCCGCCTGTATAATTTGCCCGTCCAGCCCAACAACGGCGCACGTCTGTGCAGTAGCCAGCATCCCAATCCTCCATCACCGCCAAAGTTTCGTATTGCGGCGCGGCTACACCATACCCCAATAGAACATCGGTACGCAACAGGCAATCCGTCACCAATTTTAGAAATTGCTGAAACCCGCTGTCGCTACGAGTGCCCCTCCCCCAATGTCATTCTGAGCGCAGCGAAGAATCTCGAAAGCGTAGCAGCGGCGTTTCATCCAAAGTGTGCGCTACGTCATCGAGATTCTTCGCTACGCTCAGAATGACATTGGGGGCGCTATGCTTTGCCAGCGCCAACGGGCTAATCTATACTGGATGCAATTCCACCGGGAGCGGACGGTTACGGTTATGGACATTCAGTTTGAGATTGGCGACCCCAGGCGGCCCCGCGGCCACGCCCTTTTGTACTTCCGGGTGGATACCGAACCCGATAACCTGTACGGCACCTACATCGTCACCTGGCCGATTACGGTAGATTTGACGAAGTACGTGCCGCCTTTCCTCGCCTCTCAGCTGGGCAGCGCCGGCAATCAGCAGTTGACCAATTTCTCCGAGTTTGCGATGCCGCCGGTGCCGACGCTGGTTGAGGGCGGCTACGACCATTTCGTCCGGCTGGCGAACCTGCGCAGCGATGACCTGGTGTACGGCGGCAGTATGTTCTCCTTCGACTTAATGCGGATGATGGAATCCGTGTCGGAAGCCGTCCAAGCCTACGCCGACGCCTGGGCGCAATCCGAGGGCGCCAGGCCCACGCCAGGCCCGGCCGGCGATGCTGCCCCCGCCGGTTCCGTCAGCACCACCACGGCCGCCGTTGCCGCCCCGGCCGACGCCGCCGCCGAGTCGGACGGGATGGGCGTGAACGAAGTGCTGTGGAGCTTTATGAGCGAGGGCGACCGCCTCGCCGAGATGGCCCGTCTGGTAGGACGCCTGCGGTTCGCCCAGGAGGGCAGCGACGCATCCGACATCTCCGACATCACCGCCGAGATGACCGCCCTGGGCCGCCAATTCCCCGCCGAGTTCAACATCGGCGCGCTCCTCGCCGCCGCCTCCGACGCCAGCAGCCGGGGCGCAAGGCTGGCCCAGCTCTACCTGGATCGCTGCTACGGCCTCTCCGCCGGAGACGCCGAGCAGGTGCGACGCCTGGACGTTGAGATTGACGGTTCGCTAGAAACCGGATGATTGCCCCGCTCCGGCGTCTTTATCACGGGCGTATTTATTACGGATGGTGGGTTGCCGCCGCCGCCTCTGGCATCTCATTCGCCAACGCCGCCACCGCAATTGGCATCCTCTCGGTGTTCGTCATTCCGATGAGCCAGGAGTTCGGCTGGAACCGCACCGAGATGGCCGGCGCTACCAGCCTGGGCGCCATACTGGGAGCAGCCCTGGCCCCTTTCAGCGGCCGCCTGATTGACCGCTGCGGCGCCCGACTGATACTGGCCGCCGGCGGGTGCATCGTCATCGTGGGCTGTCTGTACCTGGCCACGGCCCAAGCCCTGCTGGGGTTTTACATCGCTTTCACCGCCATCAGAATCGCCGACCAGGGGCTCATCCAGGTTGGCGCATCGGTTACGGCCGGCAAGTGGTTTCTCAGATACCGGGGCCGCGCCACCGGCCTGGTGCTGTTCGGCGGCTCCGGCGGAATAATCGTGCTGGCGCCCCTCGTCCAGCTGGCCATCACCCATTGGGACTGGCGCGCCGCGTGGGGACTGCTGGCCGTGGTGATGCTCTGCGTCGGCCTGATTCCCGCCGCGCTGATTATCCGACGACAGCCGGAGGACTTGGGATTGGCCATTGACGGCGCCCCCGTGCCAACTCCGTCGTCCAGCAGCCCCGACTTGCGCAACGACGACCGGCCCGCCCCACTGCGCGCCGTAATCCGGACGCCCCAATTCTGGCTAATCCTGGCGTCCCTGTTCCTAGTCAGCATCGCAACGTCGGGCATCGGCCTGCATCTGGTGCCGCACCTGTCCCAGCAGGGTTTGACCCCAACGGCGGCGGTGGCAGCCGTCAGCATAATGTCCATAGCCGGCGCGTTGGGCGCGCTGGCGTTGGGCGTCATCGCAGAGCGAATCCCGCCCCGGCTGCTGCTGATTACGGTATATCTGGCCGGCGCAGCCGGCATCTGGGCGCTGATGCGCGCCGACGACCTGCCCAAAACCTACCTGTTCGCCATCCTGCAAGGACTGGCCGGCAGCGGGGTGAACACCCTGGCCCCGATAATGTGGGCCAGCTACTACGGACGCCGCACGCTGGGCAGCATATTCGGCATCAGCCGCGCCGCCCAGGTAGCCGGCTTTGCCCTGGGCCCGTTAGGCTCCGCCATCGTATTCGACCGCACGGGAACCTACCAGGGCGCCTTCCTAACCCTGGCCATAGCCGCCATCGCCGCCGCCGCCCTGCTAACCACCGCCCGCCGCCCCCGGCTCACCCAGTGGCCCCAATTAATCCAGTGACGCCGGTATTCTTGACACGCCAACGCACCCGCTCATACACTGCCGGCGGTTTCCAATTATCTTGACGATCGGGAGGATTCAACAATGCCGACAATACCCACCGCGCCGCATCTGGATCTCTGGTATTACCGGCCCGGCCATTGGAAAATCAAGCTGTTGCCCGGCGAAGTGCACATCACCCCGTTGGGGCACGACGCGTTCATTAGCAAAGACATCGGCGGCGAGCGCTTTGAGGGGCTGGTGCCGACGCATACTCTGGGCGAAAATCAGAGCTCGGTCCCCGCCGCATATGCCGGCAAAACCGATGGCAAGGTCATCCTGTATCTGCCCACCAGCAACGAAGGCCGCCCCACTTGGGTAATTCCCGAAAAAGAACTGGACGCCATCCTGGTTAAATAGATTTGGCCCACCGGCGTAGCCGCAACGCAGGTAACCGATATGCTCTTGTCCGATGGAGAAATCCACCTTGCCATCGCTAACGGCGAACTTATCATTGACCCGCCACTGCTCGACGGCGATAAGCGGTTGCAGCCGGCGTCCATAGACTTGACGCTGAACGCCGAGATTACGCTGCCCAAAGATAGCGTCAACCGGGATGCCATCACCGTTGACATCGTAAGGCTGGACGTCAATCAATATCTCAAGGACAACACGGATACGGTCGACATTGCGCAGCAAGGCGGCCTGGAGTTCAGCCCGGGCGATTTCATCATCGGCAAAACCGTGGAGTGGGTAGGCTTGAGCAACCGTCTGTCCGGACGGGTTGAAGGCCGGAGCAGTCTGGCCCGCCTGGGCATCGGAGTCCACATCACCGCGCCCAAAATAGACCCCGGTTTTCACAATCAGATAACGCTGGAGATATTCCACCTGGGCAAAAGCAAGGTAAAACTGACCAGCGGAATGACAATATGTACCCTGCTCGTGGAACGGCTGGGACACCCGGCCGGGGTGGGTTACCAGGGTATGTTTCAAGGGTAATAAAGTCCCTCCGCAAACCGGCCCGGCTTGGCAGCGCCGGTATTCTTGACACGCCGGCGCGCCCGCTCATACACTGCCGCCGTTCCCCAATTATCTTGACAACAGGAGGTCATCTGCGATGACAGCTCAACATACTCATCCCCATGCTCCGGTAGCGTCCGGTATGGCGGAGGCGGCGCAGGCTTGGCTGGATAGCTTGGACGGGGCGCAGCGCGCTAAGGCTACCTACCATTATATGGACGGTGAGCGGATTTTCTGGTATTACCCGCCTCTGAACCGGCACGGTTTGCCGCTGCGGGATATGAACGAAAGTCAACGCCAGCTGGCGCTGGCCCTGCTGGCAACCGGCCTTACCGACGAGACCAACCGGCAGGCCAATCTCATCATTGAGCACGAGCTGGTGCTTGGCCCGCTGGAGGCCGAATGGGGGCAGGTTACCTGGCCCCGAAACCCGGAGCTGTACTACTGGACGGTGTTCGGCGACCCGGCCGGCGCCGACCCCTGGGGCTGGCGGGTTGAGGGCCATCATCTGTCCGTCCATTACAGCGTTTGGGGCGAGCAGGTTCTGGCGGTAACGCCGTTCTTTCTGGGCGCCAATCCCGCCGAAGTTCGCAAGGGGCCGAAAGAGGGCTTGCGCATCCTGTCCCAGCGTGAGGACGTGGCCATTGAGCTGATGGCGTCGCTGGACGCCGGGCAGCGTGGCAAGGCCGTCATTCACGACAAAGCGCCCTGGGACATCCTGGGCTACAACAGCAGCAAGCAGCCCATCCACAACGACGAGGGGCTGGCCGGGCGCGCTATGAACGGCACGCAGCAGGAAATGCTGCTAACCCTGATCTCCGAATACGTGAACGGCGCCCCCGCCCCCATCGCCGCCGACCGCCTCGCCAAAATCCGGGACACCGGCCTGGACGACTACCGGCTGGTCTGGGCCGGCGGTTTAGACCGGGGCCGCGACCACTACTACCGCATCCACGGTGGTCAGTTCATCGTCGAGTTTGACAACATTCAGAACGAGGCCAACCACATCCATTCGGTGTGGCGCGAAGTAGATAACGACTTTGCCCAGGACGTGCTGCGCGACCACCACCTGATGTATCACATCCTGTAAGCGGCCCGTAACCCCCGACCACCCCCCAATGTCATTCAGAATGACATTGGGGGGCAAGGCCGTACCCCCGGCGTTCTACAACCCCGCTGCGTCCGCTAACGCCGTTTCCAGTTCGCTGAGGCTGGCGAACCCCTCGAAGCGGTGGCGGATTATGCCGTTGCCGTCCACCACGAATACCCACGACTCGTTAGTCCAGTGCGGTAGCTGCGTGAACCCCCACTCGTCGGCGGCGCTTACCAGTTTGGCGTTGTCCAGGTTGCCCTGAATTTCCAGCGGATTGTCGTACAGCTCCACGTGGATGTAGTTGGCAGTGTCGGGGTAGGCGGCCCGCAGTTCCGATACGGTGTCCACTTGGGGGCCGCACGTTGGGCTGGTGCAGAACGCCGGGGTTGCAAAGACGATGACGGCCGGCCGGCCGGCGGCTACCGCGTCGGCAATGGACGTTCGGTACAGCTCCGGGTCCGGCGTGTAGGCCGTCGTCAGCTGGGGCAAGTCCACCTCGTCCGACAGCGTTTTGGTGTCGGTGGCCAGCGCCGGCTCGCCCAGCGACGGCACCGGCGAATCGGCCAGAATCTCTACCGGAATGTCCACCGACCCCATCACCGCCGCATCGTCCACCGTTGCGGTCAACAGATATTGCCCCGCGCTGGGAAAGTCAACGGTAGCGGCGTAAGAACCCCGCACCCCGTAGGGCCACTCGTTGAAATGCGCCGTTATCGCGGGGGCCGGCGCAGCCCCGCCCTCCGGCGCCACGGCAACCTGCACGCTGGGCGCATTGACCAACGCCTTTTGAGTAACCAGCACGAACGCCACGCGCTGCTCGCCCACGTCCAGAACGGTCGTCGCCAGATGGGCCTTTAGCCCATCATCCGCCGGTTCCGGCGATGGCACCTGAATGACGGCCGGCTCGGTGGGCTGGCCGCCGGAACCGGCCGGCGCCGTGCCCGCCGCCGGGCCGCCATCCGATTCTGTTGACGATGTTGACGCGCCGCAGCCCAGCATTGCGGCCAGCAGGACGCCGGCCAGTGCTGCGGCCAGAAACTTTCGCATTACGGCCCCTCCTCGTACACCCCAAAGGTAAAGGCAAAGATGCCAAAGTCAGCGGAGTCGGAGCGCATCGTCAGGATGGCCTGCCGGCGGTAGCTTTCGTTGTCAACGATGGCGTACATCCGCGGTTCGTCAACCAGTATGTAGGAATAGCCGTTCTCGTCCCACTGCACGTCGTCGCCGGCGTTGGTAGCGTCCAGCATCGCCCCGTCCTGCGTGATAATCACCCGGTACGGTTCGCCGGAATCGGAAGTCAGCACCACGTTAACGCTCTTGGCGGCGTAGTTCAGCGCCAGATAATCCTCCAGACTTTCGGTAGTCCGGGCGTGTCGCACGCGTTCCGGCTCTACCGACCACTGGCCTTGAAAGTACAGCGCGTGCGGTTCCACGTCCTGGGGAATGGTAACGTCAATCAGCCCGGCGGCGTCGGAAGTGCCGTTGGCGATGGACTCAAAATACTCTTGCTGAGCCACGTAGGGCGCCCGCCCGGCCCGCGCCGTCAGCACGTTGCGATGCCAGCCGGCGTAGAGTTCGCGGGTTACCGGAGCGTTGCCGGATGACCTGGCGTCCTGATACGCCGGGTCGCGCACCTGGTCGGTCGGCAAACTCAGCGGGTCATCGGACAAATCGGCGCCGGCCTCTACCAGTGCGCTGCGGATTTTCTGCTCGGTTTCGCCGTAAGCGCCCTCGCCAAAATGACTGTAAATCTGCTCGCCCCGGCTGTTGAACAGATACTTGGCCGGCCAGAATCGGTTGTTGAAGTTTGACCACGTAACCATACTGTTGTCCTGCGCCACCGGCCAGCCGATGTCGTGGGTTGCGATGGCGTTGGCCACGTTGTCGTAATCCTTCTCAAACTCAAACTCCGGCGCGTGGATGCCCAGAATGACCAGCCCGTCATCCTCATACTGGCTCCACCAGTCCCGCAGGTAGGGCAGCGTGCGGATGCAGTTGATGCAGGTGTAAGTCCAGAAATCAACCAGCACCACGTTGCCCTGCGCCGTCAACTCGGCAATTTGCAGCTCAACGTCGGTATTAAGCCAGGCGTCAATGCCGGAGATTTGGGGAATATCCGGCATAACCCGCGCCTTCGCCTCAACGGGCGCGGCCGCCGTAGGCTGCGCCGGTTCAGTAGCCGGAGACGCCGGCGCATTAGTGGCAGACGAATCAGCATCCGTTGCTGACGCCGCTGCCGCCGGCAGGGCAGTCGGGTTGGATGAGGCGGGCGCGGCGGCTTCCGGAGCAGCGGCGGCGCTGCACGCCAGGGCCGCAACGGCCAGCAGCAGCAGCGGCAAAATCATAGCGAACGCCCGGCGGGATGAGGTAGTCATACAATACTCCCGGCAAGATGGAATGGACGGCCCCGCCAGCGATGCGGCGGGCTGGCCCTATTGTATCCTACGCTTGCGCCGGCCTATCGGTTTGCTTTGCGCCCCCGCCGGGATACCGACGGGGGGAATGTCGGAACGGCGGCGTTCCGTTTCAAGGTGGTCTGGCTATTGCATCATCTGTCCTCCTCAGCGCTTTGCGGTTGGCTGGCATCGGTCGGGTGCCGTATCGGACTATCGTCTATCGGGCGGTGGGTTCGGTTGGGTTTGGTGTGGTGTTGGTTGTCGGAGATTCAAGTCGTTGTCAGCCCTTACGGCCGGAAGGTTTTTACGCAACTATTACGGACCTTCATTTTACGTGTCCTGCCCTTTGGGGGAGCAGCGCGCGGGCTGAAGCTCGATACCCTGCGGAGTACCGCCCACGCCGTGGATGCGTCGATGGGTCGGCCTGGCCGATTGCGATTTGGATGCTGACGGGGTGGCCGTGGTGACTTGAATCTCCGGCGGTTGTGCTAGCGGTTTGATTTGGTGTGCTGGCCCCGGTTGCCAGTGGTCGCTCTCCGGAGAGCGGGCTGGCAGTGGGGGTTGACCGATTTGCCCGATATGCTTATTATGGCGAACGAATGTACATTTAGCAAGAGGGGCGGTGTCATTGATTTTTTGGATTTGGCGGGGGATTTTGGCGGAGGCGGCGCATCAAGGCCCGGCCGCTGTTGTGGCGGGGATGTGCTAAACTGCGCGCTACGCAATCGGGGTTTATCAGGATTAGGCAGTGCAAGATATGGTAGCTACCGCGCCCGCCGGCGTGCCGGCCGACATCACCGACGCCGCCGCCGTCGCGCAGCGCATCGCCCATAACGTTGCCACCGTCATCGTGGGCAAGGACGGCGTGATTGAGCAGGCCCTGTCCGCGCTGGTGGCCGAGGGGCACATTCTGGTTGAGGACGTGCCCGGCGTGGGCAAAACCATGCTGGCCCGCTCGCTGGCAACCTCCATCGGCGGCACCTTCTCCCGCATCCAGTTCACCCCCGACCTGCTGCCCAGCGACGTTACCGGCGTGTCCGTGTACAACCAGTCCAGCGGCGAGTTCACTTTCCGCTCCGGGCCCATCGCCGCCCAATTAGTCCTCGCCGACGAAATCAACCGGGCCACGCCCAAGACGCAATCCGCCCTGCTGGAGGCGATGGAGGAACGCCAGGTCACCGTGGACGGCGTAACCCACCCCCTGTCGCTGCCGTTTCTGGTAATCGCAACGCAGAACTCCATCGAATACGAGGGAACCTTCCCACTGCCCGAGGCGCAGCTGGACAGGTTTCTAATGCGAATCAACATCGGCTACCCCCGGTTTGACGAGGAGCTGACCATCATCGCCCAGCAGGAACACACCCACCCCATCGCCGACCTGGGCGCGGTGGCGACGCCGGCGCAGGTGCTTGATATGCAGCGTGCGGCGCAAAGCGTGTACGTTGACGGCCTGGTGCGGGAGTACGTCGTTGCCCTGTCCGAGGCCACCCGCCAGCACCACGACGCCGCCCTGGGCGCATCCCCCCGCGCCTCCCTGGGCCTGTTCCGGGCCAGCCGGGCCCTGGCCCTGGTACGGGGCCGCGATTACGTGCTGCCCGATGACGTAAAAGAGCTGGCGCCGGCCGTCCTGTCCCATCGCATCGTGCTAACCCCGGCCGCCCGGATGCGCGGCGTGCGTTCCGAGCAAATGGTGCACGACCTGCTGGACAGCGTGCCGGTGCCGGGCGCCGCCTAGTCTGCCGCCGGGTTCCCGTCAGAATAAGATAGGCCGTGGTGACAGATGGTCAGGCAATTCATCAGCCAGCATCGGAGTCAAATCCTGCTGGGCCTGCTGATTCTGGCGGCATTGTTCTATGCCCTGGGAACGGGGTTCAGCTTTTTCTACCGCCTGCTTTTCACGCTGGTTCTGGTCATCGGCATCGGCTACGTCTGGGCCTGGCTCAACCTGCGCGGGCTGGAAGTTCGCCTCACCCGGCTGGACACGCGCGGGCGGGTTGGCGATTATCTGGAGGGGCAAATCCATCTGGTCAACCGCTCCCGCCTGCCCAAGTCGTGGCTGGAAGTTGTAGAGGATACCGACCTGGCCGACCCCGGCGGACGCACCGTTGCCCTCGTGCGCGGCCAGCGGCGCGCCTTTCGCATCGCAACCTACCTGGAACGACGCGGCATCTACCGCACCGGCCGGGTGCGGGTAACCGCCCGCGACCCTTTCGGCCTGTTTCGCCTGGAACGCACTTTCCTGAACGACCAGCCCTACACCGTGCTGCCCTCCACCGTCCCGCTGCCCGACTTGGATCGCCGGTTCGCCAACCTGCCCAGCGACAGCGCGTTATCCCGCCGCACGCCGGCCATCACGCCCGAATCGTCGGCGGTGCGGGAGTACGCCCACGGCGACAGCCTGCGCCGCATCCACTGGCCCTACACCGCCCGGATGAACCGCCTGATGGTCAAAGAGTTTGACATCGGCGTATCCGCCCAAGCCTGGGTGCTGCTGGACATGGAACGCCGCTCCCACGTCGGCGCGCCGCCCGACAACACCGAGGAGCTGGCCGTCACCATCGCCGCCTCGCTGATACAGCATTGGGATGAGCAGGACGTTCCCGTCGGTCTGGCCGCCAACGGTTCCAGCCGGTGGATGCTGCCCCCCGACCGCCGCCCGGCGCAGCTCGGCTCGCTGATGGAAACGCTGGCCGGACTCAACGCCGACGGCGCCTTGTCGCTGGAGCGTTTCATCTACGACTTGCGGCCCTACTTGAGCGGATTCAACACGCTGATGGTCATCACGTCGTCGCAGCAGCCCGACTGGGCGCCGGCGCTGGTGAGCATCCGGCGCCAGGGCATCAACGTAACCGTCTGCTACATCGACCGCACCACGTTCACCCCCACCGCGCCCGGCGCCGCCCCCGGCATAACCGCCCGCGTTGCCGTCGATTATCTCGCCCAGCACGGCATCCCCACCTACGTAGTCGCGCGCGGCGGCGACGTCAATCAAGCCCTGTCCACCCCGGTAATCGCCGGAACGACGCCGCGGGCCGACGGCGCAAGTCCGGTGTGATATGACAACGGCGCCGACAACGGCCCGCGCCACCCCCATGGCCCGGCGTGAACCCGGCAGCCGCCCGGAGACGGCGGGGGGTTCCGCATCCGACCGGCTGTGGGCGGCCCGGCTGTGGGCGCTGCTGGTTGCGCTGCGCCCGCCGGACGGCTGGCTGAGCGCCGGCCTGCTGGCGTTCAACATGATTGTCGTCGTCTGGTCGGTAGAAGTCGCCGATTGGGCCCCCACGCCGCCGCTGGTGTCGGTGATGCTGCTGTCCCTTCTGACCGCCCTGCTGCTGTGCCGGATTCCACTATGGACGGCCCTGCTGCTGCCGCTGGGAATGTTGGCCGGCATCGGCATCATCGTCTGGCTGATGGTTGCCGCCGCGCCGGACGCCCTGCAAATCGCCACCGCCGCCGACTTGTTCCAACGCCTGGGACTGTGGCTGTCGGCCGCGCGCAACGAGGGCATCAGCGTTGACCCGCTGCCTTTCGCCGTCGGCTTGATGCTGGCCTCGTGGGTGTCCGGCTACCTGGCGGGCTGGGCCTTTTTCCGCTACCGCAACTTCTGGGGCGTATTCGCGCTCGGCACCGCCGGCCTGCTGTCCAACCTCACCTTCCTGCCCGACAACGCCAGCATCTATCTCGGCATCTACCTGTTCTCCGGCCTGCTGTTGGTCGGCTGCGTGCAATCGGTACGCGCCCGCCAGCGCTGGGATCGGGTAGGCCGCATCTACGACGGGCATCTGGGCATCCTTACCATGAGCGATACGGCGGTGGTGGCCCTGGTGGCGCTGGTCATCGCGTTCCTGCTGCCCATCGGCGGCCAGTGGGGGCCGGCCAACGCCATCTACAACACCACCCGCTCCCCCCTGGTCAGCTGGGAGGAGGATTTCAACCGGCTGTTCGCCGGACTGCCGGCCCGCCGTCCTCTGCCCTACCGCATCTGGGGCGATGCCCTGGCCTTTCAGGGCACCATCAACCCCACCGATACGCCGGTGTTGCAGGTCAACTCGCCGGTGCCGATGTACTGGAAAGCCCGTTCCTACGCCACCTACACCCACGAGGGCTGGATTTCCGAGGGCACCACGCTGAAAGAACCCGGCTGGCAGCCTGAATACAGCGCCCCCAGCCCGGACCGGGAACGGTTCAACGTAACCTTTGAGGTCATTCCCAACTACGACAGCCGCAGCGTGTTCGCCGGCGGCCAGGTCATCGGCGCCAACCGGGACGTGCGGATTGAAACGTTTGACTCCCCCCGCTACGTCATCGACCCGCGCGCCGCCAGCCCCACCGACCGTCTGCCGCCCGCGCTGGCCCAGGCCGTGGACGGCATACGGACGGCGGTAGCCCAGGACGCCGCCGTCGCCGCGCCGGACATCGCCGCCGGGCTGCCGACGGCGTTCCTGCTGGAATCGGTGGAGCGCGACGAAACCGGCGCCGTTACCCGCGCCGTAGTCGCCGAAACCGTGCCGGCGCAGCCCGACGTGCTGTCCGTCCGCACCGCCCGCGGCAACGCCGCATCCGGCAACCCCTATCAGGTAACCACGGCGGTATCCTCCGCCCAGCCCGACGACTTGCGCACCGCCGGCGACGAGTACCCTCCCTGGGTGTGGGCCCGCTACACCGAGCTGCCCCCGGATCTGCCGGAACGCGTCGCCGTCCTGGCCCGCAACGTCACCGCCGGCGCCGCAACCCCTTACGACCGGGCCAAGGCGATTGAGCAGTACCTGAAAAACAACTACGCCTACAATCTGGAAATTGAGCCGCCGCCCTTTGGCGCCGACGGCGTAGATTATTTCCTGTTCGACAGCCGTGAGGGATACAGCGAATACTTCGGCTCGGCGATGACGGTGCTGGCCCGCAGCGTTGGCATCCCGGCCCGGATGGCCACCGGCTACACCGCCGGCAACCCCATTGACGGCTCCCAGGTGTACCTCGTCGCCGACCATCACAGCCACGGCTGGTCGGAAGTCTATTTCAACGGGTTCGGCTGGATTCCCTTTGAGCCCACGCCCGGCCGGGCCATTCCCGTCGCCTTGCCCCCCGAAGCCGCCCCCCGGCCGGACGCTGGCGATTTGAGCGGCGATGCGACGGGCCAATTGCCCTGCGACTTTGAGGAGGACTGCGAGGAACTTGAGGATTTGATTGACGCCAACGAATCCATCCCGCCGGAGGGCATCGCCGCCACTTGGGCCCAGCAGGCCCAAAGCGCGCTGCCCTGGCTGGCCGGGGGCGCCGCCGCCGTACTCATCATCCTGATTGCCGCCCTGACAGCATGGCGCGCGCTGCTGGCAACCCCGCGCGACGTGCCAACCGCCTACCGACGGCTTCGCCGGCTCAGCAGCCCGGCATCGCTGGCCCCCCGACAGCACCAAACGCCGCACCAATGGGGCGCCGCCATCAGCGCGGCGCTGCCGGAACAGCGCGCCGCCATATTCACCATCGTGGACGCCTACGCCCGCCACGCCTACGCCGCCCACCGCCCCGCGCCCCCCAGCCAAACCGCCACCATAGCCCAAGCCTGGGCCGCCCTCCGCACCCCCCTCCTACTCCACGCCCTGCGCCGCCGGGAAACGTAAGGCCGCCCGCCGCTCTGAGCGTCCCCCAATAATACCCCGAGGGGGTCTGGGGGAAATCATTTCCCCCAGCGTCCCCCCTACTCCCCAAGCGCACGCCCCTCCCCCCGTCAAAATCCCCCGCCAAATCCAAAAAATCAATGACACCCCGCTACTTGCAACCGCACATCAGTTCGTGTAGGATTACATCTATCGGGCAAATCAACCAACCAACCCCGCTACCAGCCGTTTCTCATATAGAGGGCGCACCTGGGAAATCGGGGACACCGCATCAACATCGTCGGAGATTCAAGTCAACACGGCCAGTCAGCAAAAAATCGCAATCGGCAAGGGTAGTCCCGACCCCGCTTTCACGGCGCGGGCTGCCTCCGCAGGGTATCGAGCTTCAGCCCGCGTGCTGCCTCTCATTAGGGCAGGACACGTAAAATGAAGGTCCAAAATAGTTGCGTACCAACCTCCGGCCGTAGGGCTGACAACGACTTGAATCTCCGGCAACATCCAAACCAAACCGAACCCACCGCCCGATAAACGCCCGATACCAGCCAACTCCAATCCCACTCCCAAAGGATGACCCATCATGACTTGACCAATCCATCTGAACAACGCCGCTCCGCCGTCGTTCGCCGGTTGACGCCGTACCGATACCGGGGGCTATGATGGCTGGCCGGTATGTGCGCGTCGCTATCCAACGCCGGCTGAGGAATGATTTTATGGCCGCCCGTAAAACCGATGCTCTCGACCTCTACTATCATATCCAAGAGTGCCCCGTCGGCTGGCTGGCGCTGCTTGGCACGGCCGGCGCGCTGCATCGTGTCAGCTTGCAGCCGGATCGCCAGGATGCTTTGGACGGGTTAGGCCCGGCGCTGGAAACTGCCTCGGAAAACCCGGCGGTATTCTCCGCTGCTTTGGCCGCTTTTGACGACTACTTCGCCGGGGATATGCAAGCCCTGGCCCGGATTCCCGTTGACCTGTCCAACGCGCCGTCGTTTTTTGGGGCGGCGTGGCAGGCTTGCCGCGCTATTCCGCCCGGCGAAACGCGTTCCTACCAGTGGTTGGCCGAGGCCGCCGGCAATCCCCGGGCCTCCCGCGCGGCGGGGCAGGCGATGGCTAAAAACCCGCTGCCTTTGGTGGTGCCGTGCCACCGGGTCATCGGCAGCGGCGGCGGTTTGCACGGCTACGGCGCCGGCGGACTGGACGTCAAGTCGTGGCTGCTGGCTATGGAGCGCCAGGCTGCTAACATCCCGGAGCCGGCGGGAGCGCGCCAGCCGTCGCTGTCGGCTATAATGGCGGCATCCTAACCTAACCCAAGCCGACACCACCGAAACTATCACCGGGCCGGAGGCAGCAATTATGGCAGGTCAAAAGTTCACGTCCTGGGTACACGGCTCCGCAATGACCGGAGAGTACCTCAACCGCATCACCGCAGTGCGCCATTGCGGGCCTTTCGTCCGCATCGAGGGCAGCGAGGGGCAAAACACCTGGTTGCATTTCGCCATCCCCACGCCCACCGTCCACAACGGCGCCCGCACCAAAGCCGAGTCGGTGTCCATCTCATTCCGCGCCCGCTCCCACGCCAACGTTGCGGAAGTGCTGGTGTACGACGGCGAGAAAATCATCGCCGAGCATCTGGGCCTGGCCCTGAAAGGCGACCATCTGGACGGCCGCTTTGAGATTCCCGCCGCCCCGGAAGTTGACCGGGGCATCAACGTAGTCGTCGGCGTAACCTTTGACGCCGGCGCCCCCGACATCCGCTCTATGCAGGTGGAAATCGTCGGCGTCGGCGTGGATTTTGAGGCTTAAACCGTTTCGTGCGGCGCGCGTCTTTCACACCCCGTCCACAATCATCACGTTGGAGATGGTGGACTTGATGCGCAGTTCCTTAGGCCCGGCATAGTCGTCCGAGTAGTACCAGCCGCGGGCCTGCTCCAGGCTGTCAAACTCCAGCACGACGGTGCGCCGGGCCGGCTGCTCGCCCTCCACAATCTCCACGTCCCCGCCGCGGGCCAGATACTTGCCCCGGTACTTCTCAATAGTCGCCGGCACCTGCCCCCGGTACGTCTCAAACGTCTCCGGGTCGGTAACCTCAATGGTAGCAATAACGTAAGCGGCCATAGCCGGCACCTCGCAATAGTTCGGATGATGATTGTCCAGGGCAGAATATAGGGCACTGCCCGGCGGCATTGCAACCCGCCGGGCGCCATTGCCGCACGATTTACGCGGTAGCGTTTCGTTTTGGGTGGTTTAATCACTCCTCCTCCCTAATGTCATTCTGAGCGCAGCGAAGAATCTCGAAAGCGTAGCAACGGCGTTGCCCTCAAAGTGTGTCCTACGTCATCGAGATTCTTCGCTGCGCTCAGAATGACATTGAGGGAAACTAAACCACCTGAAACTGAACGCTACCCGATTTATGCCGGCGTTTTGACACCGGCGCCTTGATTCCTATACCATCCCTGCGGAGCGTTGCCGAGGCCAGTTATGCCCATTTACGAGTACCGATGCCAGTCGTGCCATCTGATTAGCAGCTACTTCTTCAAGGTTGCCGCGGCGGTGGCCGGCGCCGGCGTCAACTGCCAGCACTGCGGCGCCGCCGAACCGGAGCGCATCATGTCCTCATTCTCCCGGGGCCGCACCGACGGCGACCAGCTGCGCGACCTCGACCCTCGCTATTACAAGATGGTTGACGACACGCTGGGCAAAGCGCCCCCGGCGTCAGACCCGGAACACTACCTGAAACGGATGGCCCCGTTCTCAGCGGCCAAAAGTACGGGCGATCCCTACTTTAACGAATAGCCGCCTTTAACGAATAGCCGCCCCAGCGCCGGCAGTCGCATCGCCGGCGGCACATCCCGTCAAATCAACACGCTGCCCAATCAACACGCCAGGAGGCCCACGCCGGATGAATGATGCCCCGATTGTATTCCCGTCCCTCGAGTGGTTTGAGTCGCTGCAACGCATGGTGAACGAGGACGCCAGCTACCGGCAATTCGGCACCGTTGACGCTCAAATGGGCGTCAAGGTCGGCGACAGCATCTACATCGTGGCGTTTGAGGCGTTTGCCTGCCAGGGCGTGCGCGCCGGCACCGACTACGACTTGATTAACGTGGACTTCTTTCTGGAGATGGCGCCGTCCGCGTGGCGCGCCATGCTGGACGACATCAAGGCCAACGGCGGCGCCGGCGCCGGCCAAACTCTGGTCAGCCTGGACATGATCCACGAGATTTCCAACAACGCCACCGGCGACCAGCTGCGGGCCGATATGTTCTTTCGCTACAACCAGAGCCTGCAACATTTCTTTGACCTGTCCGCCAACCTGAACACGGTGTACGCCGACTGACCCGCGAGGATGCTTGATGACCACGACCGCAGTTCTTGACGAAGTAGGAATGAACCCCGCAGCGGTGCAGGCGCTGGAAGCCCTGTTCCACCGCCAGATTGCCGACGGCCGGCACCCCGGCGCCGGCCTGGCCGTGTACCGCCACGGCCAGCTGGCCGTTGACCTGTGGGGCGGGCGCGCCGACGACGCCAGCGGCAAGCCGGTGGACGCCGGCACCATGTTCATCCTCTACTCGTCCACCAAACCCCTGGCCGCCGCCTGCCTGCACATCCTGTGGGAGCGCGGCCAACTGAATTGGGACGACAAGGTTGCGGACTACTGGCCCGGCTTCGCCAAACACCGCAAGGATACGGTCACCATCCGGCACGTGCTGACCCACCGGGGCGGTTTCCCGGAAACGCCGCCGGAGCTGTCCTGGGATCGCTGGCAGGATTGGGACTACGTGGTCGAGTGCATGGAGAACATCATCCCCGACTACCCCGCCGGGCAGGTGATGGCCTACCACCCCCGCAACTTCGGGTGGGTCATCGGCGAACTGGTGCGCCGCATTGACGGCCGGCATATCGGCACATTCCTGCGCGATGAGATACTGGACCCGCTGGGCCTGGTGGACGGCTACGTCGGCCTGCCGCCGGAACTGGAGGAACGCGTCTCCCGCATCCACGCCATGGAGGACTGCGACCGCCCCGGCATGATTCGCCCCTACAACCGCCCGGAGGTGCACCAGGCGGTGCATCCGGCCGGCGGCGGCATCTTTACCGCCCGCGACCTGGCCCGTTTCTACGCCATGCTCGGCAACGGCGGCGAGCTGGACGGCATACGCATCCTCAACCCGGAAACGGTAGCCGAAGCCACCCGCCTGCAAGTAGAGGCCAACGACTTCTCGCTGGGGCTGCGGATGCGACGCTCCCTGGGCCTGGTACTCGAGGACAGCCGCATGGGGGCCAGCCCGACCAGCGGCGCCGGCACCTTCGGCCACGGCGGCGCCGGCACCTCAGTAGGCTGGGCCGACCCGTCGCAGGGACTGGCCGCCGCCTACATCACCAACGGCTTCCGCGCCAGCGCCACCAACAACCCCCGCCTCTCCGCAATCTCCAAAGCCATCCGGGCCGCCTGCGAATAAGCCGGCGCGCAGTTGCGGCAGCGGCTCAATCAGCGTGACGTGTGTAATGTGGCCCAAAGCCGGCACTATGCTGGTGCTGCTGTTCAGTGCGGCATTCCTGCTTACCGCCTGCGCGCCCGATGCCGCCCCGCCAACAGCCATACCAACACCGACGCCGGAAGTAGTGTTGATAGTAGTTACCCCCGAGCCGACGCCCAACCTGGAGGCAACGGTAGCGGCGATGATTGCCACCGCCCAGCCGACTCCCACTGCTACGCCCCACCCTACTGCTACGCCGCATCCTACTGATACTCCGCATCCTACGCCGACAACGCCGCCGCCGCCTACCGTGGATATTCCGGCTACCGTAGCCGCCGAACTGACCAGGGTTGCCCCTGCACCAACCCCGACGCCGGTCAAAGCTGCGCGCTCCGTTTCGGACATCGTAAAAAGTATTGACGGCGGCCTGGTACAAATCGCCACTCCCACCGGCGACGGCTCCGGTTTTGTAGTCTCTGAGGATGGCCTGATAGTCACCAACGCTCACGTAGTAGAACAACATACATCAGTAACCGTTCGCTTTGTGAACGGGCGGTCTTACACCGGGCAGGTGCTGGGGCGTGATGAAACAATAGACCTGGCAGTGGTCAAGGTAGAATCACGCCAACCGTTGCATCCGATGACGCTGGGCGACGCCAGCAGCATCGGCGTGGGCGACGAAGTAATCGCCCTCGGTTTTCCGCTGGGCGACGAGTTGGGCCGGGATTACACGGTTACGACCGGCGTAGTTTCATCCCGACGGACTGATGGCGCGGTGGAGCGGATTCAGACCGACGCGGCCATCAACCCCGGCAACAGCGGCGGCCCGCTGGTCAACCGTAACGGACGCGTCATCGGCGTGAACACTTCCTCATACACCTACTATCAAGGTATATCATTCGCCATATCGGTTTCCGAAGTCAAGGAGAACCTGGACTTTCTGGCGTCCGGCGGCAACGTACTGGCGGATGCTGGCGGCGAGTGGTGGACATACGAAAACGAGGACTGCCGGTATAGCCTCCTGATACATCCCAAATGGATACTGGCCGATGAATCCGATGTGTGTGACGCTCATTTTGAGCGGTATGACGGGAATGACCTGGTAGGCGCCGTCAACGTTTGGGTATATGAGTTGGACACGGGAGAAACCTTGCATGATTTTTATGAATGGTGGCGCGACGAGAGTATTGAACTAGCACGTAACTGGGAAATTTTTGAGCTGAGTTCGTTCGAGAAACTTGATACCCACGATGGGTATATCATGGACTATATTTGGCAAGAAACCGATGCAGGCTGCATTTCAAATGGTCTAGATTGGGTAGTTGAATCGAGCTATTTCTACAAAATATTGGTCTTGAACGCCGGTATGTGCAGCTTCATGCCAAAGTCGGAATTTGATGAAATTCGCGCAATGGAGTTTGATTACTGAATGGGCACCATGATTTATCACCTGGCCTTTCGTTCCGATTGGGCGGCCGGCCTGTCCGCCAACGAGTATCGGGCGCCGTCGTTAGCCGATGAGGGGTTCATTCACGCCAGCGGCGATGAGGCGCAGATGCTGCGGGTGGCGGCTCGGCTGTTCGCCGGCCGCACCGACTTGCTGGTGCTGGATGTGGACACCGCGCGGCTGCCAGAGGATTCGCCGGTAATCCGGGAACCGTCCCGCTCCGGGGAAATCTACCCCCACGTGTACGGCCCCATCAACCCCGACGCCGTTGTGCGGGTGCGGGCGCTCATCCCCAACGCCGCGTCCCCAGCGGCGTTCACCCTATCCCCTCCAGTGTCATTCTGAGCGCCCCTGCTTAATTCTAATGTCATTCTGAGCGCAGCGAAGAATCTCGATGACGTAGCTGCTGCGTTGCCCTCCAAAATGTGTGCTACGCTGCCGAGATTCTTCGCTGCGCTCAGAATGACATTGGGGTAAAGAGGGATGACTGATTTTCAATACAGCGGCGGCCAACTAGCTGCGTTGCGCGCCGTCATCGCCGGCCTGCCGTCGCTTACGCCGGATGAGGTTGCCATCCGGGATGCTGCGGTAGCCGATGGCCGGTGTTCTTTACACTTATGGCCCCTCTGGCCCCTGGCGCAGGCCAACCCGGAGCTATGGGACGTCATCATCCGGGATGAGCGCATTGCGGGGTTTTCGGTGTACGGCCTGTTTCCCGCCGCTTACGACTTGGTGTATGGCCCGCAAGGCGGCGCGGCGGCCATCCGTTACGACGGGCGTACTCGCGGGCGGGTGGCTATCATCAGCGGCCGGCGCGCCGGTCAGACGGTGCAAGTAGTAATCAAGCCTTGCCAGAGCCGGGGCGAATCGGAAATCGCCCGCATCGCCGGCGAGCTGGGCGTAGGCCCGCAGCAGTTGCCCACCATCGCCGGCTTTATCAGCGAGGAATACGTAGCCGGCACGTTCCTGACCGAGTTGCCGGCCGGCCAAACCGATGCGGAACGGATGCGACGGGTTGGCGTCGGGCTGCGCGACGTCATCAACCGTCTGCACGATGCCGGCATCTGCTATAACGACGCCACCTTAGCAGACCCGGATGGACGCTCGCACCTGCTGGTACTGCCGGACGAGTCGCTCCGGCTAATCGACTTTGGCGTAGCGCTGCTGCTCCGGGAGCATCCGTCCGGGCTGACTTTTGAGGACGCCTGCAACGCCGCCCGCACCGACCCAATGTTCCGGCTGTTCCGTCAGATGTCCGGAGATTCCGGGGACGGCGCACTGGCCGGGTTCGTCAACGAGTATGGCCGGCGACTGGCCCGGCAATCGGCGGCCGAGATTCAGTCGCGGGACTGGCGGTTTGCCGCGGAGGGCGCGGCTATGGTGGGCCAGCGGTTGGGCCCGGCGGCCGCGGCGGCCCTGCGGGATGGGCTCGGATTTTAGGCGGCGCTACTTCTGGGCGAGCATAAAGGCTACCAGCGCGTCCACGTCCGCATCCGAAAGCGCGATGCCGGCCAGCGTTGCCTCCATCAGGGCGCACTGGTATTCGGCGTTGATGCCCTCGTCCGCCGGGCCGACGGTGTAGGCGCAGGGTTCCACGATGGATTCGCGGATGTACTGCTCGGCGGTGTAGCCGGCGATGCGGCTGGCCGCCCACGTGCCGACGTGGGTTTGGTCCGGGCCGAGCACGCCTTGCCCCAATCCGGCGATGCTGTGGCACGCCGAACAGCCGCCACCGCCGGCGAACAGCGCACGGCCGGCGTCAATCAGGCTGGCATCCGGCAAACTAGCATCCGGGGCCGCGCCGGCAAGCGTAGCGGCGGGCAGTTGGGCCGGGCTGGTTGCGGCGGCAATCGCCGTCGGCGGTGGCTCAGTCAAGGCGGGCGCAACGGCGGCCGGGGGCGCAGCGCCGCCGCAGGCGATGACCAGTAATCCAAGAAACAGCACGCCCAGGGCGAGCGTGCTGCGCAGAATCAGCGTCGGTTGGATGGCCACGTTACCGGAGCGTCATCAGGTATTCAACCAGTTCGTCCACGTCCTCATCCGTGAGGCCCAGCGAACTGGTGGTCGCCACCATCAACCCTTGCTGGAAATCCTGGTCGATGCCCTCGTCGGCGGCGGTAACGGTGTAGGCGTCCGGTTCGACGATGGACTCGCGGATGTAATCCTCGGCTGATTGGCCCGGCACGCGGCTCTCCGCTACCGTCGCAATGTGCGTAAGGTCAGGCCCCAGAGCGCCGACTGCCAGGCCCTCAATGGCATGGCAGGCGGAGCAGCCGCCGGCGCCCATGAAAATCTGCTGGCCGGGCGATGCGCCGGCCGCCGCGCCGGCGGCGGGGGCCGGGGCGATGGCGCCGAGGGGGGCCGGAGTTGGCACTACCAGCGGTTCGTAGTGGGGCGCTTCCTCAACGTGATGCACGAAGGGCTGCTGCCGTCCCTCGGAGAACGCGCGGGGCGTCGGGCGGAACACGCCGAAGAGCAGCACCAGGGCGATGGCGACTATCAATCCCAGCACCAGGCCGGCGACGAATATCTGCCAGAGCAGCCCGTGCTCAAACTTCAGGTGCATAAAGAAGGCGACGACGCAAAAGAACTTGATGACCGACAGGATGACCAGCGGGGCGATGACGATGCTGCTGCCGCGCAAGTCCTCGGGCAGGATGATGACGAATTCGACGAACGTTATGATGGCCAGGAAAATCGCCAGCAAGCCGTACTGCTTGAGGCCGCCGTGGACGCCCTCCGGCACGTGGCCGAAGAAGAACCGCCCAATCCCGGCGTCCTCGTGGGATGCGTGTTCGCGGGATTCGTGCTCGTGGTGGGCCACTGCGCCCTCCTGCCCGGGGTTGCTGCTCATCGGGTGGTTGCCTCCTCGAAACCTGACTGACAATCCGGGAAACCTAACTGACCAGTCCGGTTACCCAGTTCCATCCCTGCACGGCGGCGTGGCCCGCGTCCGGCCCGGCGTCAAAGCCGCCGATGAGGTACAGCAGGGTGAAAATCACAATCCAGACAATGTCCACGAAGTGCCAGTACAAACCGGCGATGTCCACGTCCAGGCCGGATGGCCGGCCGGCCGGATTGCGGGCGGCGATGATGGTAATGCAAATCAGCCAGAAGATGCCCAGCGTAACGTGGGCGCCGTGGAACCCGGTCAGCGTGTAGAAGGAACTGCTAAACAGGTTGGTTTCGTAGCGCAGCCCCTCCACGCGGAAGGCGTTGAACTCATAGACCTGAAAGCCGATGAACCCGCAGCCCATCACTATGGTCACCAGCAGCCATTGAATCAGGCGTTTCTGGTTGCCGCTGCGCGCGGCGGCCACCGCCATCACCATTGAGAACGAGCTCATCAGGAGCACGAAGGTGCTGATGGTGGTTATCGGAACGTCCACGATGTCGGCCGGGTACGGGCCGACGATGCTCTGGCCCCGGTACACCATGTAGGTGGCGATGAGGGAGCCGAAGAACAGGCAGTCGGAGCCGAGAAACACCCACATCAGGAGTTTCCGGTGATTTATGCCGGTAGTGGTTGCTTCCTCCACTTCCACCGGCGGGGCGTGGGCGGTTTCTGCGTGGGCCAACGCGCGCCTCCTGGTCAGGTCAGTGCGTAATCAGTGCGTATTCGGTGAACAAAGTAAGTGGCGGGGCCGGAGTCAATCAGTGATGCCCGGCGTCGTCATGCTCGGCGGCCGGCGGTTCGTTTGACCAGCCGATGACGCCGATGATGGCGATTAGCCCGCCCACAAAGCTGAGGGGGAACCGGATGTAATCCCAGCCGAAGTCAATCAGCAGGCCGCCGGCAATCCAGACCGTGCCAAAGGCTGCTACCAGCGGCCAGTAGGACGGGCTGGGCAGGTGAACCGTGCTGGGGTCAATGTGCGGCTCGGCCGGCACGGTCTCGCCCCGCGCGGCGGCCTGGCGCTTGGTAATCCAGTAGTCATCCTGCCCCTTCACCTGCGGAACCTCGGCAAAGTTGTACACCGGCGGCGGCGAAGAGATGCTCCATTCCAGCGTCGGCGCGTCCCACGGGTCGTGCCCGGCGGGCTCGCCCTTTTTGACGCTGCGCAGGAAGTTGTGCATGAAGACCAGGGTGCCGATGACGAGAACGAAGAACCCGGCGGTGGCCAGCAGGTTCATCCCCTCCCAGCCGAAACCCTCGGAGTACGTGTAAATGCGCCGGGGCATACCGTTCAGGCCGGCGTAGTGCATCGGGAAGAAAGTCAGGTTCATCCCAACGAACATCAGCCAGAAGTGAATCTTGCCCAGCAGCTCGTTGTACATCCGCCCGGTTATCTTGGGATACCAGTAGTAGATGCCGGCGAAGATGCCGAAAATCGCCCCGCCGAACAGCACGTAGTGAATGTGGGCGACGATGTAGTAGGTGTCCTGCTGCTGAAAGTCGGAGGGCGATACGGCGTGGGAGACGCCGGACAGCCCGCCCACGATAAACAGCGCCACGAAACCGATGGCCATGAGCATGGGCGTCCGCAAGTCGATGGAACCCTGCCACATGGTGCCAATCCAGTTGAAAATCTTGACGCCGGTGGGCACCGCAATAAGCATGGTGGTGATGGTGAACACCGAGTTGGCGATGGGGCCCAGGCCGACGGTGAACATATGGTGGCTCCACACCGCCCAGCTCATGATGGCGATGACGATGCCGGAGAATATGATCACCGGATAGCCGAACAGCGGCTTGCGGCTGAAGGTGGGTATCACCTCGGAAACGATCCCCATCGCCGGCAGAATCAGGATGTACACCTCCGGATGGCCGAAGAGCCAGAAGAGATGCTGCCACAGGATGGGGTCGCCGCCGGCGGCCACGTTGAAGAAGTTGGCGCCAAACTGCCGGTCGGCGGTGAGTTCAATCAGGGCGACGGTAATGATGGGGAAGGCCAGCACCAGCAGGATGCTGGTTACCAGCGTCATCCACACGAACACCGGCATCCGCATCAGCGTCATACCCGGCGCGCGCATATTGATGATGGTAACGACGAAGTTGAAGCCGGCGGCCAGGGATGCTACGCCCAAGACCTGCAAGCTCAGCGCCCAGATGTCCAGCCCCTTGCCCACGCTGAACGGTGCGGCGGTCAGGTTGGCGTAGGAGAACCAGCCGGCATCGGGAACCTGCCCGATGATAAAGCCGACGTGCATCAAAAGCGCGCCGAACAGGAACGTCCAGTAGGAAAAGGCGTTCAGGCGGGGGAAGGCTACGTCCCGCGCGCCAATCATCAGCGGTATCAGAAAGTTGAAGAACGTTGCGCCAAACGGCATTATCACCAGGAAAATCATGGTGGTGCCGTGCATGGTGAACATGGCGTTGAACCACTCGGCGGAAACGAGGTCCGAGTCGGCCTGCGCCAGTTGCAGCCGCATGATGCCGGCCTCGATGCCGCCCACCATAAAGAAGAAGAAGGCGGTTACGCCGTACAGGGCGCCGATGCGCTTGTGGTCAACTGTGGTGAGCCAGCCCCACAACCCGCTGTAGGTGGTGGGCCTGGGGATTACGCCGGTGATGGTTACCATTGCTCCGGTCCTCCGCTGCCGCCCCTCCGGTAGGCCGGCGGGGCTGCGTTAGCGGCGATGCGTCTGTGGTGTGTCATTGCAAACAAAAGCGGCAGTCGGTCGTGGCGAGGCCGGCGGCGCGCGCTTACCTCTGCTCCATAAGATAGGCAACCAGGTCGGTCAACTGGTCCTCGGACAGGTCGGCCCGGTGGTCGGTGCGGGTCTGGTAGATGGCCGCCAGTTCCGACATCCGGTTGCCAGGTTTGATGTCATCCGGGTCGCGAATCCACTGGCGCAGCGTTTCCCGGTTCAGGTCAAGCAGGCCGGAGCCGATGGTGGTACGCAGGCCCAGGTCGGTCAGGTTGGGCGCGGCAAAGGCGGCCGGCGGTTCGTTGCCGGTACGCACGTCCTCCAATCGTTCCTCAGCGGGCTTGTTGAGCCACTTGTTATAAGCCAGGTAGGTATTCATCCGCCCCTGCTGCACGCCGTCGCCAACTTCGTTGACGGTATCGGATGCGCCCACCGTGTGGCAGGTAACGCACTGCCCGTCGCCCAGGAACACCAGCTGGCCCCGCGCCGCCTGCGCCGACAGCTCGTTGGGCTGGCCAAAGCCCGCTACCCAGGCCAGGTACTCGGGATCCTCCATAGCGTGGACGCGGAACTTCATCTGCGCGTGGGCGACGCCGCAGAACTCGGCGCATTGGCCGTAGTACATACCGACGTCTTCGGCAAGGAACCACATCTGATTGGCCCGCGTCGGCACTACGTCCTGCTTGCCGGCCAGTTTGGGAATCCAGAAACTATGGATAACGTCGTCGCTCTTGAGCGTCATAATGATGGGGCGGTTAACGGGAATCCGCATCTCGTTGGCGGTGGTAACCAGCTTGCCGCTGCCATCGGCGTCGGGATAGCGGAACTCCCACCACCACTGATGCCCGACCGCCTCAACGTACAGCGGTTCGGTGCCCCGGGCCTGCGCCTGAGCGATGGCCTCGCCCGGCTCCAGCTTGAACAGGACGAACACGGACCAGATGCCCAGCGCCAGGATGAGAATGGTGGGGATGATAGTCCAGGCGATTTCCAGCGGGGTATGGCCGTGGGTTTGCGGCGGCAGCGGGTCGCCCGGCCGGCGGCGGAAACGGATGGCGGCATACAGCAGCGCCCCCTCCACCAGCACGAACACCGCCACCATCGTCCACAGCAGCACGTTAAAGAGGAGCAGCTGCTCCCGGGCCACCGGGCCGTTGACGCCAAAGGTGGACTGCGGAGCGTCGGGGTCGCAACCCAGCGCGGCCAGCAGCAGAACGCCGCCAAGTACCGCGAGAATCGCCAGAGGACGCCAGGAACGGCGGGGCCGGGGCGGAGAGTCGGAGGCACTGTTCACCGTGCAACGGGGACTGGTTGCCGGGCCGGAGCCCTCGCGGATATTGACAGGTGAATCTTCCTCAGAGAAGGGCATCAGCCCCATCGTGAACCCCCCAGACTACGGCTGCGGCCGGCCATAGTATGTGCAAAATTTCACTAGCGGCGGTAACAATAGCACAAGCGCAAAAGCCTGTCAATTTGGGACGGACACCAATTTTGGGTTTGTCATTCTGAACGCAGCGCTCGGAATGACCGGGGGCTGTTCCGTCCCCTATCACTCAAAACGGGATTCGCCATCCCGGAACGTCCCGTCCTACTGACCGTCGTAAAGCGCGCGGTCATACAAGAAAACCAGTCGGTTGCCCGGCGTCAGCAGGGCCGGGCCGGGTTCGTACTGCGGCATCAGGATAAAGTCGGCGTGTTCCCGGTTCATTGGCACAATGAACGGATTTGCGTTGGGAACTACGTCGCCGGCCTCGTATCCGATAAGGCTTCCGGTCAGAAAGTAACTTAACCCCACCGGCGCCCCGCCAAACTCCTGGTCAATATAAGCGTTGGGTATAACAACCCTCGCCCCGTCCGCTATCCGGTGTATCGCGGCAAAGTCCTGCGTTATCGCATCATCTGTCGCGGCCTCGCCCGCGCTGTGTCCGACGTTGGCCATCGCCGCGCTGGAAAGGACGAATACCAGCAGGGCGGCAACGGCAAAGACGGAAACGAGTTGCGGGCCGGATGATTTGCGCACGTACAGCATCAGCAAAGAGAACGCCGTCAATGGTATGCCGATGTAGAACAGGGCCTGAAAATCGTGAAAAGCCGTAAAAATCCGCAGCGGCAGCGCCCAGCAGAAACCCGCCAGCAGCAAGGTTGCCAGCAGCATTTTGTGGTCAATGCGGGCGAACACCAACCCAATGCAGCTGGCGACTAGCGCCAATATCCCGACAATCACGCCCAGAAAATCACCGGGCTGAACTCCGCCCCAGTGGTCATAGATGTATTCACCGTCATACGGACTTATAAAGAACGGCAGCATCATTCTACCGATGCGGTAGAACTGGTTCTCCAGAAAAGCCCACCACTCCAACGAATCGGCGTGCATTGCAACAAACGCATCGTTCAGTCCAAGGCGCTTACTCGCGGAATATAGCGGCCCCAGTTCAGTCACTGGAACTCTGCCGTCATAGGCCAAGTATTCGTTGGCAACGTTGAGAGACAGCGCCGCGAGGCCAATGCACAGCGCAACCACGCCCAGCATCACATAGCGGCTGAACAGCAACGTGCCGCCATAATGCTTGATTTGACCGGCCAGACTCGGGTCGGTAGAACCGGCAGCGCGGCCCCGGCGGCGGCGGGGCCGCGCTGCCGGCCCACCGGATAAACTCGGAGGGGTAGAACCGCCAGCACGGGCCTTGAACAGCTCTATCGCCAGGCCGATTAAGATGAACGGCAGCAGCAGCGCATAAACCTGCCAGCAAAGCAGCAGCGCTATGCCGGATTTCACCAGCAGTTGCCGGAACCGCCCCTCCTGGACGAAAAGAACCATCCCGTGAAAGGCCAGCACGAACCCGAAAAACCCCGGTATCGCGTCCGGGGCGTAAGAGTCGTTATAGTACAGACAGTAATACGACGCAAACGCCAGCAGCGTTGCGGTCAACGCAACCCAGCTATCTCTCGTGAGCCGGGCCATTGCCAGATAGGACAGCACCGCGCTGCCGGCAAAAAGCAGCAGCAGCAAAATGCGGGCCGCATAAAGACGCGCCGCAAAGTCATCCCCGAAAGGCAGGATGGCCAGCTTGACCAGCGCGTAGCTCCCTACGGGCCAACTCGAGTAGGTGATATAGGAAGGCTCCCCGCCAGCAGTCAGGGTTCGGTTAACGAACGGCAGGAAATTATGCCCCGGCGACAGATTCACCGCCTGTGCCAAGTGCTGTGACGTTATCCAGTCATGATGACCGTCCCGGTAAAAATGCCCCCGGTCGTTACCGAACAGAAACACCGTGGCCATCGCCAACAGCAACAGAACCAGCGGCAACGCCCCCGGTTGCGTCAAAAACGCCAGCCGGCCCCGCAGCCATCCCACCATCAGGGCAGCGTACTGCCGTGGGGAGTGCCCGTTATGCGTCATCTCCGATTGAGCGCGCCCGCTACGGCTTCAGCCGCACCAGAAAGCTGGCCTCGCCCAGCGGCATCCCGTCAAAGGCGATGGCGGCTACGTGGCGGCCCAGGCGGGTTACCGGGATTCGGAACGGCTTTATCCACCGCTGAAAGAATATCCCATCCTCCCACTCCGTTTGCTGCGGCGGCGGGCTGGACAGGCTGGCGCCGGGCGCGCGGATGTTCACTTCCAGCGTATGCTCCCCCGGATTGGCGCCGGCGATGCAGAACACCAGCTGCACGTCCACGTTGGCCAGCACCCGCGGGCCGCTGCCGCTGGGCGGTTCGGACGGCATCTCGATGTCCACCAGGTCGATAATCCCGGCGCAGCTCAACTCATCGCCCGCATCCTCCGCCGTTGCGCGGCAAAACAGCGCGTATTTCAGGTACACTCCCGAACGTTCACTAGTCAACAGGCCGCCCCCCTAGCCCGCATCCCCGGCGGGTGGTAGTATCCGGTATCAAGTATCCAGCGGCGATTTTAGCACTGGCCGGCACCGCTGGCAAAACCCGAACCGCGAGGTGCAATGATGGGACTAACCGCCGACAAGTTCGCTCAGGGCATGACCACCGAACAGTACATTGACTGCATCAAGGTCAACAAAGACCCCTTCGTTCAGATTCACGACAACACCGAGATACCCGCTGCGGTGCTGGACTACTTCAACGGACTCAACAACCCGGTCAGCCTGGCCGTGTTCACGTCCGACTGGTGCGGCGACGCCATGTCCACCACCCCGGCCATCCTCCGCCTGGCGGATGCCTCCGACAACATCCGGCTCAGCGTATTCAGCCGGGACGACGAACTGGAACTGACCAACAGTTTCCTGCCCGAACACCGGGCCGGCACCGTACCCGTGTTCGTGGTACTAGACGAAAACATGGCCGAAGTCGCCCGTTTCATCGAAACGGCCCGCTCGCTGGTGCCCGCCATCGACGCAATGGACGACATGGTAGCCCAAGCCGCCGCCGCCGCCACCGACGAGGCAGCCGGACGCCAACTGGCCCGCGGACGACGCACCGCCCACCGCGTCAGCAAAGCCGGAGAATGGAGCGCCGTCATCCTAAACGAGTTCCAACAGGTGGTAGCCGACGGCCTGTCCCGCCCCGCCAACCAACGCCCCGCCGAAGGCGGCACCCAATGGCCGCCGCAGGACTAACCCCTGCCCATCACCATCACCCCGCAATAATCGCAACGCCGGGAGGCATCGGATGCCCGACAACGAAATCACCATCATCACTATGGACGACATGGCCGTTGTTTTTGAGGTAACCGATGCCTTTGGCATCCACCGGGAATCAGTCAGCGTAGAGCTGGCCCGCGAGGACCCCGGCAGCGTGGACGTCAATGGCCGGGGCGTTGTTGAAATCACCCTGCCGGCCAGCCAGTCCCCGGCCGAATTCGCCCCCGCCATCCAGACCGGATTAGAGGCCCTCGGCTACTCACCCAACCCCGGCCAAGTCGTCTCCAACGACGGCGCTGCTGCGGATGACGGCGACGCTGACGATGGGGACGACTGGCTGGCCTGACGGCGCGCTGGCGGCCTAGTACCCCGGTTCCCGCCACTCAAAGGCCAGGGTTGCGTAGCGCACGAACACGGCGCCCCCCGGCGCGGCCAGCGGCCCGTTCATCGCCAGTATCGCGATAGTAACCGCATCGCCCGCCTTAGGCTCAGTAGAAACGACCACGCGCTGCGGCACGTTGAACCCCTGCACCGTGGCCCGCTCCCGGTCGCACTCGCCGTTAATCCAGATTTCGCCGTAGTCGTCGATGCACGACTCAAACAGACAGCGCGCGCCGTCCAGCGAACGCCCGCCCACCGTCTCCGGCAGCGTGGCGGTGATGCGATACCACACGAACGACACGCCGCGCCGCCGCCAGGCCACCAAGTCGTCGCAAACGTCCCAACCGGAGTCATCAAAGCCGGGCAGCCGGCAAGGCGACCCTTCGGCCTCGCTCTCAACGCCCTCATTGGGCTGGCCGGGCACAAAGCCATGAGCGACACGCCACTGCCCGCCCACAGCGGACAGGTCGGCGGCGTTCTGCAAATCCAAAGTTGCTCGGGGCATAGTCATTCCTCCGGTTAGTTCGGCCGGCACAACTGACGGCGCCGGGGTGTCGTTAAGTACAGTAGTTAGCCCGTGCTCGGCTGCTCATCCCGGATTAGCAAAGTCTCCAGGAGGTCCCGGAATTCCGGATGGGCTTCCATCAACTGGCTAACCTTAGCGTTCATTTCAGCCCTGCCTTGGGCCAAGCCCTCGGCATAACTTTGAGCATAGCCTTCGGCATACCCTTGGGCAAAGCCTTCGGCCTTCATTTTCAGGCCGACAAAACGTGCGATAATCATAGCGTTATCGCGGTCAGTCCGCGCTCTGCTGCTCATCGCGGACTAGCAAAAGCCTCAGGGTATCCTTCAGTTCCGGATGAGCTTCCATCAGCTGGATAATCTTGGCGTTCATTTCGGCGACCGTTTCGGCCCGGCCTTCGTCACGACCCTGGGCAATGCCTTCGTCACGACCCTGGGCAATGCCTTCGTCACGACCCTGGGCAATGCCTTCGTCACGACCCTGGGCAATGCCTTCGTCACGACCCAGAACAATGCCCTCGTCACGCCCCTGGGCAATGCCTTCGGCCTTCATTTTCTTGCCTACAAAATGTGCGATAACCATAACCGTGTCAATGACCTCCGCTGTTGTTACGACGGTGGCGGTGGATACTCCGAATGACCATAGCAGACCTATGCCGATTGCGCTGGCCAGTCCGTATGCCGTTTCGTGTGCGCCGGTGGTGATTTCGTGCTGGATGGACCATCCTAACCCGGCCAGCGTCAAGGTGGCGTGCGCCGCCAGACCTGATGCTGCCCAACGGTGGGATATGCTGTCCAGCGGTATCCGCAAGACGCCAACCAGCGCATCACGCTGAACGGCCATTTGCCTGCTCCTCTTTTATCATAGCCCAGGTTGCCTGCCAAGCGTCGGCGTTTGACCGGCGAATTGCGGAACGCTACACCCCGGTAATCCGTATCCCGGAGTGCGCCCGGTGGATGCGGTTTATGTTCACCAGCAGCGGCGTTATCTGCTCCACGTAGCGGGCGTTGTACAGGGCGCCGGCGTCCACCGGGCGCAGGTTGGGAATCTGGCGCGTGAGGTCAAAGACGAGGGATTTGGCGTCGGCGTCGTCGCCGCAGATAACCACGTCCTCGTCCAGCGTAACGCCGGGCTTGAGCAGTTCCTCTGCCGACACGTTCTGGAATGCGGCAATCACGCTGGCGTCGGGAGCGGCGGCTTGCGCCTCTTGCGCCGCCGAGCCGGCCGCTACGTCCTCGGCAATGGCGCCCACGCCCCGCTCGAACCGCATCGGCGCAATCACCGTCACCACCGTCTTGCCGGCCAGTGCGTCGCCCACGCCGGCGATGGTGGGCGACATCCCGCCATAGGGCATGGTCAGAAAAACGACGTCGCTTTGCGCCGCCGCCTCCGGATTCACCGCCCCGGCGATGCGCGCGCCCGGGGCCAGGGCCAGCAGTTCGTCAGCCGCCTCCTGCGCCCGGCCAGCGTCCCTTGATCCAATAACAACTGATTCGCCGGCCATCGCCAATCGCAACGCCAGCCCTTTGCCCTCCGGCCCGGTTCCGCCCAAAAATGCCAACATTCGCTGCCCGCCTCCAATATGTAATGTATGCGCGGCGCCAGTATAGCACCGCACCGGCGGCCCGGCTTTCCCCGCCGTTCTGCCCACGCAAGATTGCCGGTGCGTTATGTTACAATCATCTTACAATCGCCTCCGACACCGCACGACGTATGCAAGGAGCAGCAATCATGGCTTTCTCGCTCAATCACGTTCACCTCAAGACCCCCGATCCCAAGTCCACCGCCGATTGGTACGTGGCGAACCTGGGCGCTACCGTTACCGCTGAAACGGCCAACGGCGGCTTTCGGCTTGACCTGCACGGCCTGCCCCTCAACGTTACCGACCACATTGCCACGCAGACCCACCCGCAGAACTACGGCTTTGAGCACATCGCCATTGACACCACCGACATTGACGCCACCATTGCCGACCTGAAAAACGGCGGCGCCACCGTGTTGGAGGAAACCACCGTTGGCGGCGGCCGGCGCGTGATGTTCTTTGAAGGCCCCCAGGGCATCATCCTGGAAGTCCTCGAAGTAGTCGAGTAGCAGCTCCAACCGGACGCCGGCGCACGAACGCCATCGGCCCATAGACCGGGGCGGATAGTCATTCGCCCCCACGCTTTTATCCGGCGATGGCAAGAGGGTAACAATGCCCGAACACCGAATGTTGGCCTTGCTGGCCCACCCCGACGACGAGGCGTTTCCGATGGGGGGCGCTATTGCGATGCACACCGCGCGGGGCGTCCGCACCCGCCTGGTCACCGCAACCTCCGGTGAGCTGGGCGAGATTCGGCAGCCCGGCTCGGCCACCCGAGAAACCATTGGCGAAGTGCGTCGCGCGGAGCTGGAAAAGGCGGTTGTTGAGCTGGGTATTGAATCCCACGACGTGCTGAACTACCGCGATTCCGGCATGGCCGGCTGGGATGACAACCACCATCCCCGGGCGTTCGTGCAGGCCGACGAACACGAAGTAGTTGCCCGGCTGGTCTTTGAAATCCGCCGTTTCCGTCCGCAGGTCATCCTGACCTTTGAGCCGGGCGGGCTTTACGGCCACCCCGACCACATCGCCATCTGCAACCACGCCACCACCGCCTTTCGCCTGGCGGCGGACGCTACGGCGTTCCCCCACCACACGGCCATCGGGATACAGCCCCATCAGACTGAGCGGCTGTTTTACAGCGGGCGGCCCAAGGGCTTTCGCGTCCGGATGGCCCAGTCCCTGCGCGACGCCGGCGTTGATTTCCCGATGCCGCCGGCCGACCGGGCCGACGACGGCTGCGACCCGGCCGACGTCCACATCACGATGGACGTTGCCGCCGGACTGGACGCCAAGTTTGCCTGCATCAAGCAGCATTTCACCCAGCTCCAGCCCGATTGGCCCTACGAACGCGTCCCCCGTTCCGTCGCTGAGGCGGTGATGGGCATTGAACACTACATCCGGGCGTGGCCCGCCGTTGCCCCTGGCGAAACGGTGCCGCCGGATTTCTTTGACGGGCTGTAATTCCCCGTTTAGTCCGGCATAACCGCGCTGACCGGGATGGTTACGTCCGGAAACGCCTGCGGGGTAAGGCTGCCATCCCTGCCAACTACCCGCACGCGCGCATAGCCGCCGGCCATCGGTTCGTCGTAAATCTCGACTTGACGGGCGTTGATGTCAAACAGCCACGTTTCGGGAATCCCGTACAGCGCATACATTGGCAGTTTGTGGCGGCGGTCGAACCCGGCGCTGGCATCGGCTACCTCAATGAGCAGGATGATGTCGTCCGGGCCGGGGTGTGCGGAGGCGTAGTTGTCGCTGCGCCGGTGCACTAGCGCAACGTCCGGCTCCGGCTCGTTGCCGATTGCCAGCCGCACCGGGTTTTGGACGCGCAAAGTTACCCGCCGTCCCAGGGATTCATAGAACAGTTCGGTAAGCTGGGTGACGCAAAAAGCGTGGTGGCTGCCGATCGCCGCCATCGTGATTATCTCCCCCGCCAGCAGTTCAACCCGTTCGTCCGGGGCCAGTATGCCCGCCTCGGCCATTGCGTAATACTCATCCACGCTGAACCGCCGGCGGCGGCCCTTGTCCTTGCGGAAGGGCTGCCCGTCGCGCAGCTCAATCCGTTCGTCGGGGGACAGTATGCCGGCCTTGACCATCGCCCGACAGTCGTCCACGCTGAACCGGCGGCGTGCTCCGGCGGCCGTCTGCGTTGCCATAATCATCACCCTTGATGTCTTTCTACGCTCAGTCCGGCATAACCGCGCTGACCGGAATAATTACGTCCGGGAATACCTGCGGGGTTAGACTGCCGTCGCTGCCGACTATTGCCACGCGGGTATAAACCCCGTTCACCGGCTCAGCGTGTACCTCAACGTTGCGCGCCGTCCGGTTGGCCAGCCACACTTCGGGGATTCCGGCGCGGGCGTAGGCGGACAGTTTGCGTTGGCGGTCAGTGCTTATCGTAGAGTCGGCTACTTCAATCAAAAGCAGCACGTCGGCGGGGCGCGGGGTGCTGGTCCGGTACGAATCGGCGCGCCGGCGCAGCAGCATAAGGTCAGGTTCCGGCACGTATTCGTCGGTCAATCGCAGGGGGCTTTGCACCTGTTTGTTGGCCCGCCGCCCGACTGATTCCTGTAACAGTTCGTCAAAGTCGGCAACGCAAGCGGCGTGCCAGGCGCCAATTGGCGCCATCGTGATTATCTCCCCCGCCAGCAGTTCAACCCGTTCGTCCGGGGCCAGTATGCCCGCTTGGGCCATGGCGTAGTATTCATCCACGCTGAACCGGCGGCGTAGGCCCTTGTCCTTGCGGAACGGTTGCCCGTCGCGCAGTTCAATCCGTTCGTCGGGGGACAGTATGCCGGCCTTGACCATCGCCCGGCAGTCGTCCACGCTGAACCGGCGGCGTGCTCCGGCGGCCGTCTGCGTTGCCATAGTCATCCTCGGCGCTGGGCAGGTTGGTTGGGCAGGGTGCGATATTGCAGCGATTATAGCACTGGCATAGGCAAGGGCGCCCACTTGGGACGCCCCTGCGGATTGGCCGGATGCGCTGCGCTGCGCTGCTACGCCGGCCGCTGGATAATTTCCAGGCTTACCTTGTCCGGCGCCTCTACGAACATTACCTGGCTGCCCGACGGCATCGTCCACGGCTCGCAGATGATGTTGGCCCCGGTGGACTGGAACTGCTGGAACGCCGCCTGGATGTCGTCGGTCTCAAAGCCGAAGTGGTCCAGCCCGAAGCGCGGCTCCGTGGAGCCGGGCACCGCATTCTCGCCCTCGGCCTCACCCGACACCGTGAGCAGCGGCTGGCCGTTCAGTTCCAGCGTGTGCGACACCGTCGTTGACAGCGGGCGCGATTGGGCGATGACGGCGCCGAAGTTGTCCACGTAGAACTTGGCCGCGTTGTCCGGATCCTCGCTGCGCAGATGCAGATGATTGCAAACAAAGCCCATAATGAGTTCCTCCCTTGTAGTCGTGGTCGTGATTGTAGTCGTGTCGTGATAGTGGTTGCGGTTGTCGTTGGATTACCCCAGATAGTCGGCAATCTGCCGGTCGTATTCGGCTTTGCGGGTTACCTGGGCGATTAGCTCCGGCGATGCCAGCTGTTCCCGCAGGTCGGCGGGAGCAACGCCGTCGCGCAGGGCTTTCAGCGTATCATAAACCGCTTTGATGGCGGCCTGGAACGGCAGATGCCCTTGCAGGGCCACGCGCACGCCGTGGGCGCCCAGCCATTCCTTGTCGGTCAGTTCGCCGCCGCCGCCGCCCAGCAGCAGGGGGATGTCCACCTCGCTGTTGACCGCCTCGACCTCCGCTTTGGTGCTGGCGCCGGCCAGAAACACGGCGTCAACGCCAGCCGCCTGGTACGCTTTCACCCGCCGGATGCACTCGTCCACGCTCACCCGGATGCTGCTGGTGCGGCCGGCCACCACCAGGTTGGGGTCGGTGCGCCCGGACAGCGCGGCTTTCATCTTGCCGATGCCCTCGTCCAGCGAGATCAGGTTGGTTTCGCTGTCGCCGCCGCCAAAGGCCATGGGCAGCAGCGTATCCTCTATCGTGAGCGCCGCCACGCCCGACGCCTCCAGTTCCTCCACCGTGCGCTTGACGTTGAGCGCGTTGCCGTAGCCGTGGTCGGCGTCCACCATCAGGCTCAGCTCACCGGCCCGGCAGATGCGGTAAATCTGCTCGGCGAATTCGCTGAGCGTCAGCACCACGTAGTCCGGCGCGCCCAGCACCGTGCCGCTGGCAATTGAACCGGCGAACATCCCCACCTCAAAGCCCAAGTCCTCGGCGATGCGCGCCGAAATGGGGTCAAATACTGAACCGGGGTGCACGCACGCGCTGCCGGCCAGCACGGCCCGATAATTTTCCCGTCGCTTGGTGTAATCCATTAAGTTAGGCTCCTCCAGGCTGTACAGCCGTCATACTTTGCGCCATTCTACCCGATTTGCCAACCCGCCAACAGTGCCTTTCAGTCTAAACGGCCCGCCGGAACGGCCCGCCGCAGCGCAAAGTGTTCTAAAATAGGGGCATCCGCATCACCCCGACCGGGAGGTCCAAAATGCACGTTGGAACCGCTACTATCTTTCAGAACCCCGGGAAGTTTCTCAGCGACTACCAGGTTTATCGGGACGAATTGCGTCTGGCTGACCTGGCGGAGCCGCTGGGCTTTGAGTCCATCTGGGGCGTGGAGCATCACTTTACCGACTACACCATGTGCCCCGACGTGTTGCAGTTTCTCACCTACATGGCGGGGCGCACTACCGGCCTGCGGCTGGGCAGTATGGTTTGCGTGCTGCCCTGGCACGACCCCATGCGCGTTGCCGAGCAGGTGGCCATGCTGGACAACCTCAGCGACGGGCGGTTTATTCTGGGCGTGGGGCGCGGGCTGGCCAAGGTGGAGTACGACGGCTTTCGCATCGATATGAACGAATCCCGCACCCGCTTTATCGAGTCCGCCGAGTGCCTGCTGGCCGGGCTGGAGAGCGGCTACTGCGATTTTGACGGCGAGTACATCAAGCAGCCCCGGCGGGAGATTCGCCCCAACCCGTTCCGCTCGTTCCAGGGCCGCACCTTTGCCGCCGCCATCTCGCCGGAGAGCAGCCGCATCATGGCGCAGCTGGGCGTGGGGATGCTGGTCATTCCGCAAAAGCCCTGGGACGAGGTGGAGCGCGACCTGTCCAACTACCGCGCCGCCTACCAGGAGCACAACACCGGCAACCCGCCGGCCCCCGTCGTCGCCTGCTGGACGTTCTGCCATCCCGACGCCGACTACGCCCGCGAGATGGCCCGCCGCTACATCGGCGGCTACTGGCAGACGGTGATGGAACACTACCAGTTCAAAGCCGACCATCACAAAGACATCAAGGGCTACGAATACTACGGCAAAGTTGCCGAGAAAATGTTTGACTACGGCGACGATGAAGTAGTGGACTTTTTCGTCAACCTGCAAGTCTGGGGCACGCCGGAGCAGTGCTACGACAAGATACTGCAAATCCGGGAGCGCACCGGCCACGACACCTACGTAGGCGCGTTCAGCTACGCCGCAATGCCCTACGACGCCGCCGAGGCCAGTATGCGCCTGTTCGCCGCCGCAGTAATGCCCGAACTGCAAGCCCTGGCCCCCGCCGGGATGCCGGATGCCCTATGATTGAACTCCGCCCCTTGATTGAACTCCGCCCCTACCAGCAGGATTTGCTCCGGCAGGTGCAGGCGGCGCTGGCCGGCGCCCCCAAAGCCCCGGTGCTGCTGCAACTGCCCACCGGCGGCGGCAAAACCGTCATCGCCGGCGCGTTGCTGTCCGAATGGCTCACCGCCGACCGCAAAGCCGTCTGGCTCACCCACCGCAAAGAGCTGGCCGAGCAGACGCGGGCGATGCTCAACGAGGCCAACGTCTCGGCGATAACCGACGTGAACTGGATACCCGGCGCCGACGCCCCGGCCATGAGCGGCGGCGCCGTCATCCTGATGGCGCAAACCGTCAGCCGCCGCACCGCCCGCCGGGAAATCTGGAACCGCTACAACTCCAGCGACCTGCTGGTAATTGACGAAGCCCACCACGCCGCCGCCGACGGCTGGACCCGGGCCATCCGCCAGTGGCCCGGCCCCATCGTCGGCATGACCGCTACCCCCTGGCGCCTGTCCGAAGTCGAGGGGTTCAGCCATCTCTTTGACGAACTGTGCTGCGGCCCGCAGGTTGCCGACTTGCAGGCCCTCGGTTCGCTGTGCGATGCGCAGGTGCTGATGCCGCCCCCGGAACAGCGCATCAGCGGCGGCGCCGTTGACCGCACCGGCGACTTTACCGAGGCCGGCATTGAGCAGGCCAACCGCGACCGCGCCGGCATTATGACCGCCGGCGCTTTGGAGTTCTGGCAAAAGCGCGCCAACGGCCGGCCCACTATCGCCTACGCCGTGTCGGTCAGCCACGCCCACAACCTGGCGTCCGTGTTCAACGAGGCCGGCATCCCGTCGGCGGTCATCCTCGGCGACACCGGCCGGGAGGAGCGGGATGCGGCCATCGCCGGTTTCCGGGACGGCAGCATCAAAACGCTGGTCAACGTAGCCGTCGCCACCGAGGGGTTTGACCTGCCCGACGCCTCCTGCATCATCATCGCCCGCCCCACCATGAGCCTGGCCCTGTACTTGCAGATGGCCGGCCGGGGCCTGCGCCCCAAAGACGACGGCGGCAACTGCCTGATTCTGGACCTGGCCGCCAACTCGGTAACCCACGGCCTGCCGGAGGAGTACCGGGAATGGTCGCTGCAACCCCGCGGCAAGCGCAGCGAGGGCGATGCCCCGGTAGTCTGGTGTCCCACCGCAGGGTGCGGCACGGCGGCGGCGGCGTCCAGCCACCGCTGCCCGGCCTGCGGCCACGAGTTCGGCAAACCCTGCGCCCGCTGCGGCCGATGGCGCCCCTGGCCGCGCTGGCAACACGAAACCCACTGCAACAACGCCCACCAACTAGTCTGCGACCTCTGCCACATCGACGCCCACATCCAAGCCCACCTACCAGTAGCCCCCCCGCTGGACGAACTGCTCGGCCAATATGACCCGGAGGACGAAATGACGACGCCCAGCGACGGCGACAGCGACGTTGAGATTGACGACGAACTTGCGGGCCGGCTGTCGGAGCTATTCAGCGAACTGCTGGAGGCAGAACGGCGCAGCGTTGCGGGCGCCGATGATGAGCGGCGCCGCGAACTGCGTCTGTACATTGAAATGCGCCAGGCGGAATTGGGCGATGACCACGAGTTGAGTACGTTGTTCGACAAATATATCGCCGGACTGCCGGAAACGGAGCGCCCGGAGAACCGGGTTCAGGAAGGCCGTATGATTGCAGATTGGGAAGGCATTTTGCGGTCGGAACTGGCCGGCTGGCAATCTGAACTGGCCGAACTGGAAAACCGGCCGGTTGACAAGCCGGCGATATTCAACAGCGCACGAAACAAGGCGTTTCACCTATTGCAACGCACGGCCCAAGCCGCCGACTTACTGCCCGCTGCCGGCCCCGGCTTCCCACCGGCGCAAACCTACGGCCTGCCATCCAGTGAACGGAATACGCCGCAGAACGCTATTGAATCAACCGCGTCGGAACCCAGACGCTTTTACATTGAGTCGCGGCGCGATGGCATATTCGCGCAGTGCGACGTGTACGCCAGGAACCGGATCGTAGTTCTGGCCGGCTCCACCGCCACCAGACGCGAAATCCTGCACTGGTATCCAAACTACATAGAATTGAAAGCGCGGCTAATCGCAGAGGGCATACTGGTTGACAACGGTCACCTGTACCAGTTTGCACAAGACCACGCGTTCACCGCCCCCACCGCCGCCCAAATGGTCATAACGGGCAGCGCCACCAACGCACGGCGCAACCTGAAAGACGACAACGGCATCCCTTTCGGCTCGTACTACCCCTAGTTGGCAAGCCGTATGCGCTACAATCAGCAACGGTGCTTGATACAATGCGCCCCGGCGCCATCATACGGGAGGACAGGCAATGGTTCCGCAGACGCAATTTGAGATTGACGACGACCTCGCCAACCGACTGTTGACGTTGTTCAGAGAACTGCTGGAAGCAGAACGGCGCAGCATTGCCGGCGCCGACGATGCTCGGCGCAATAAACTGCGTCTAGACGTTGCAAGGCGCAAGGCAAAATTGGGCAATGACCGCGAGTTGGAGACACTGTTCAGCAAACACATCGCCGCACTGCCGGAGTCGGAACGACCGGAGAACCGTATTCAGGAAGGCCGTATGATTGCAGATTGGGAAGGCATTTTGCGGTCGGAACTGGCCCGCTGGCAAGCTGAACTGGCCGAACTGGAAAACCGGCCGCTTGACAAGCCGGCGATATTCAGCAGCGCACAAAACAAGGCGTTACACCTGTTGCAGCGCGCAGCGCAATCGGCCGGTCTAGTGGCGGGCAATTACCCGGCTGGCGCATCGCCGGCCGAAAATAACAACCGTTTTCGCAATCCCGACGCCATATCGACAGTTCCGTCAAGCTATCAATCCGCACCGCTGGATTACAATAGTGGTGAATGGTTGCCGCTGTCAGAATTGCAGCCTAATTTCAGAGACAATCCGTATCCGCCCAACGCAATGCAATGTCCCGACGGCACGGTAAAGGCCCTCGGTCGTTGGTACGAAGTTCTCATCACGGTTGCTAACTGGCTGATACAGGAAAATCTACTTTTGCCACAGCATTGCCCGCTGCATCTGGGGCGCTCTCAAAACTGCATCATCAATACTGAACCTCATTACCAAGACGGCAGGAGAATGAGGGTACCCCAGGATTTGGCAAATGGTATGTTCATGGAATCCGGCCATAGCTCCACTAACGTGGCCAGATACAGCAGAGCATTGCTTATGAATTTTAAAATCGACCCGGCATGGTTCAACGTCCAACTGCGCTGATGCCGCCGCCGCACTGGTGGCTTGGTACAATGGCCCCTCCACCACTTGGGATGGCAGGTTATGGTTACACAGACGCAATTTGAGATTGACGACGACCTCGCCAACCGACTGTCGGTGTTGTTCAGAGAACTGCTGGAAGCAGAACGGCGCAGCATTGCCGGCGCCGACGATGAGCGGCGCAACAAACTGCGTCTAGACGTTGCAAGGCGCAAGGCAGAGTTGGGCAACGACCGCGAGTTGGAAACGCTGTTCAGCAAACACATCGCCGCACTGCCGGAGTCGGAACGACCGGAGAACCGTATTCAGGAAGGCCGTATGATTGCAGATTGGGAAGGCAATCTGCGGTCTGAACTGGCGGGCTGGCAAGCTGAACTGGCCGAACTGGAAAACAGGCCGGTTGACAATGCGGCGATATTCAACAGCGCACAAAGCAAGGCGTTACACCTGTTGCGGCGTTCAGCGCAATCGGCCGGTCTAATGGGGGACAATTACCGGGCCGGCGATGTGCCGGCAGAAAGGAACCGCCGGCCCCGTACTCCCAACTTCGTGCCCCGAACTTTGTTAAACCACCAGCCCGCACCGGCCGACAACAATAGTGGCGAATGGCTGTCGCTGTCAGAATTGTATCCTAATATGAGCGACAATCCGTATCCGCCCAACGCAATGCAATGTCCCGACGGCACGGTAAAGACACTCGGTCGTTGGTACGAAGTTCTCACAACGGTTGCTAACTGGCTGATACAGGAAAAACGACTTTTGCCGCACGATTGCCCGCTACATATGGGGCGCTCCAAAAGATGCCTCATCAACACTACACCTCATTATCCGGATGGCAGGAAAATGAGATTTTCACGTAATTTGGCAAACGGTATGTTTATGGACGCCGGGTATAGCTCCAAAGACTTGCCCAGACTCGGCAGAGAATTGCTGGAGAAGTTTGGAGTTGACCCAGCACGGTTCTACGTCCAACTGCGCTGATGCCGCCGCGCTGGTGGCTTGGTACAATGGCCCTGGCACCGCTACCCCGGAGGGCAGGTTATGGTTACGCAGACGCAGCAGGGGCAGTTCACTTATACTGCACAACGCTTACCTATAATCGGCAACAAGGAGGCCGGCAATGCTCAAAACGGTAAAAGTCCGTTGCGTAAATGGCGCCCTTGCGCCGCTGGAGCCGCTTGACCTGGACGAGGGCGCCGAGTACCTGATAACCCTCAATTTGCCGCCGCCGCCCGGCGCCAACCCGCCCCCATCCTCCGCCGGCGCGTGGCGGCAGGACGGCGCTTATTGGGAGGAAACGCTGCACCGGATTTACGAAGCCCGCCGCGCCGGTTCGCGCACCCCGCCGGAACAGTAGCCAAATGCAGTACCTGGCCGACACGGATTGGGTCATCAACTACTATAATCCATCGCACCGTCATCGCTAACCGCCTGGCACAACTTTGAGGATACTTGCTTATGACTACCAAGCCGGCGCCGGCCATTGACCCTGGGCTGGCCTATCTTTACGAGGACGGCGTTTTTTACCCCGATGAGGATGGTGTTCCCTTGCCCGATGGAGAAACCCAGGGCCCCGCGTTCCAGGAGCTGGTGCCTACCCTGCGCGCCTATCACGCCGGCCAGCCCCGCACCAGGGTCAACGGCAACACCTTCATTTACTACGAGCGCGGCAACCCCCAGCGCAGCGTTTCGCCGGACTGCTACGTGGCCTTTGACGTGGACGTTGACATCATCTTGCACCACAACACCTATCGCATCTGGGCCGTCGGCAAGCCGCCCGACTTCGTGCTGGAAATCGGTTCCAAAAGCACCGCCGCCCGCGACCGCAACGCCAAGCGTACCCTCTACGCCCAAATCGGCGTCGGCGAATACTGGCGCTACGACCCCACCGACAACAGCGAACACTACGGCGAGCCGCTGGTCGGCGAGCATCTGGTCAACGGCGAGTACCAACGCCTGCCCATCGCCCCCGACGCCGCCGGCCGCCCCCGCGCCCACAGCCCCACCTTGGGCCTCGATTTCGTCTGGGACAACGGCCGCCTCCGCTTTTACAACCCGTCCACCGGGGAATGGCTGCGAAGCTACGACGACGAAATAGCAGCGCGGGAAGCCGCCGAAGCCGAAGTCCAGATGCTCCGGGAACAACTGCGCCAATTGCAAGAATCGCAACCGCCCGGTACAGTCTAGCCAAACCCAATCTATCCCGTTCATCCGCGCCAATACCGGAGGCTCTGGCTATGCCCGACTGGTTTGAGAAGCAGACTGTTGGCGACCTTATTAATCAGGCGGCCCGCCGTTTTGGGGCGCGGGAGGCGCTGGTTTATGAGGGGCGCCGCTGGTCCTTTGACGAGTATCGCGCTGAGATTGACCGGGTGGCCCGGGCGCTGATTAACCTGGGCGTGCAGCCGGGGGACAAGGTGTCCATCTGGATGCCCAATCGGGCGGAGTGGCTGTTTTTGCTGGGCGCGGTGGCCAAAATCGGCGCCGTGCTGGTTCCCGTCAACACCCGCTTTCGCACCGCCGATATGGAGTACCTGGTCAACCACTCCGATTCCGCCGTGCTGGTGCTGATGTCCCGCTCCGGCCCCATTGACTATCTGGCGATGCTGCGGGAGGTTGCGCCGGAGGTTGACGATGGCAACCCCGCCGACCTGCGCCCGGCCGCTTTCCCCGCCCTGCGCAACATCGTTATGTTCGGCGCTGACCTGCCGCCGGGCGTCATCGGCTGGGACGCGCTGCTGGCCGGCGCCGGCGAAACCTCCCCCGCCGAGCTGTCCCGTCGGGAGGCCGCCGTCAGCCCGGACGACACTTTCCTTTTAATGTACACGTCCGGCACCACCGGCTTTCCCAAAGGCGTAATGCACGGCCACAACCCCATCCGCACCATCACCGACGCCGCCAACCGCATGGCCATGTCGTCCCGCGACGTCATCCTGATGTACCTCCCCCTGTTTCACTGCTTCGGCCTGTACGAGGGGCCGCTAATGTCCTGGGTAACCGGCGCCCGGATGGTTCTGACCACGCTGTTTGACGCCGGCGAAACGCTGGCCCTGCTGGAATCGGAGCGGGCTACGGTGCTGAACGGCTTTGACTCCCACTTTTTCGACCTGACCAACCATCCCGACATTGACCGGATTGACCGGAGCAGCCTGCGCACCGTCCTGCTGGCGGTGGGCATGGCCAGCAGCGAGCCGGTGGCCCGCGCCACCCAGCGCAAGCTCTGTCCCAGCCTGTCCGCCTGGGGCATGACCGAAGTCGGCGTCGGCGCAACCCGCACCTTCCTTGACGCCCCCACCGACGACCGCTGCATCGAAAGCGGGCATCCCCTGCCCGGCTACGAGTTCAAGGTCATCGACCCCGACACCGGCGCCACGCTGCCGCCGTCCACCATGGGCGAGCTGTGCGTGCGCGGCTACGCCATCATGCAGGGCTACTACAAGCGGCCGGAGGCTACCGCCGAGGCCATTGACGGCGCCGGCTGGTTTCACACCGGCGACGTGGCCACCCTCCGCGACGACGGCAGCGTGCGGTTCCTGGGCCGCTACAAAGACCTGCTGAAAGTGGGCGGCGAGAACGTTGACCCCACCGAGGTGGAGGCGTTCCTCTTAACGCATCCGGCGGTCAACAAGGCGCAGGTAGTAGGCGTGCCGGACGCGCGCCTGACCGAAGTCGCCTGCGCCTGCATCGTCGTCGAGCCCGGCCAGTCCATTACCGACGCCGACCTGGACGGTTTCTGCCGGGGTAAGATGGCCAGCTTTAAAATCCCGCGTCATCTGGTCATCGTGGACGACTACCCGATGACGTCCAGCGGCAAGGTGCAAAAGTACCTGCTGCGCCAGCAGGCCGCCGCCGCGCTGGGACTGGCCGGCGCCTGATGATGACGCTGACGACGCTGACGCTGACGACAACGCCCTACGTAGGCATCACCGGCTTTACCGCTGCGGATGAAATCGCCGCCGTCGTCGCAACGCTGCCGGAGCATCCACCCCGGCTGCTGATGTGCGGCGTCCTGCTGAGCAACGCCCTGCTGGCCGGCCAGCCCAGCGGCGCCCCCACGCGCTGCCCGCCGCCCGACGCCATCGCCGGCATATTCTCCAACGACCCCCGCTGCCTCAACCTGGTGCACTACCGCCCCCGCGCCGGCGCAAACCTGGCCGACGCCCTGACCCAAGCCACCGCCAGCGGCGGCCCCAACTGCCACGGCGTCCAAATCAACGCCACCAGAGGCGCCCCCTGGCCCGAACCGGCGTCCCTGGACGAATACCGCCGCCGCGCCCACCCCCGCCGCATCGTCCTGCAAGCCGGCCGGGAAGCAATGGCATCAGTAAGCAACAACCCCGACGAACTGGCCCAACGCTGCGCCAACTACGCCGGAATCGCAACCGACATCCTGATAGATGCCTCAGAGGGCCTGGGCCGCCCCCTCAACCCCACCACCACCGCCCGCTACCTAACCGCCATCGCCAACGCCGCCCCCACCTTGGCCCTGGCCACAGCCGGCGGCCTACAAGCCAACAACCTGCCAACCCTGCTATCCCCGATACTGCCCGAGTGGGGACACGTAAGCATCGACGCCGAAGGCCAACTGCGCGACGACAACGACCGGCTGAACGTGGCAGCAGCGGCAGATTACCTGGCAACGGCGATGGGAATGCTTGGTTGACGGTAATATCCATCCTCTCTTGTCTTGACCCACACGCTCACCGTCTGCGTGCTCACCTGAAACAACCGCTCGCCGCGCTCAGATTGCCGCACTCGGCATACGTCTCCAAAGCCTGCTGCCGGGCCGGAGCGGTACTCAGCGGCTAGCGCGATAATCGTCGTCGTCGTAATCGTCATCGTAATAGTAGTAATCGTAATCGTCGCGCGGCTGCCGGGCGGAGCGGATGCGGCCCCAGGCCCATTTCAGGGTTACTACTACGACGACCAGCAGCACCAGGCCGCCGATTATCCACGTGTCCAGGTAGGCCAGGAAGGTTGGGCCGGCGGAGCTGCCGGCTCCCTGTGCGGCTATGGATAGGGTAATTGGCGTAGGCATGGGCGCAATCCGGTAGGGCGGGTTCGGCGGGTTCTGGCATGGCCCAATGTATCATTTCAGGCGGCCCGTTGACATTCGGCGGGCCGTCCAAATTAGAGCGCGAGGGGCGGATTTGCTGGCAAAGTACGTACTGGTTGCGCTTACCGCAATGTCGCCAATCGGCGAGGAGCTGGTATCCATACCTCTGGGCATCGGGCTGGGGCTGGACGCGGTTACCGTGGCCCTGGTGTCGGCCGGTTTCAATATGCTGCCCGCCCTGGTGATTTCCGGGTTGTTCTGGCGCGCCGGCAAGGGAACCCGCATCATCAGGGTCTTGCTGAAACTGCGGTCGGGGCGTTTGCGGGCGGCGGCGGTTTGGATGCTCCGGCGCCGCAGCCGGCGTCTGGTGGGCGCGCTGGACCGCTGGGGCGTCTGGGGCGTGCTGCTGGTAACCCCCTGGGCCGGAGTGTACGCCACCACGCTGACGCTGGAGGCCATCGGGATGCGCCGCACCCGGCTGCTGGCGTCCATCGCCGCCAGCCTGGCCCTCCACGCCGCCGTCTGCGCGCTGATTGCCGCCGGGATATTCCGACTGTTCTAGCCGCAATGCCGGCGCAAAGCGATGGCGCGCGGCATCCGGCGTGACCCGTCCAAAACCCGAAATCTCGCAGCCGTCTATCCGTGCCAATTTATGTAGTTAATATAAAAATACGCCTAAATCCTTAACGCAATTCCCGCCGTATCACGATTAAACGCCTTTCGGCTGCGTCAAAATCGGCGGGGTATTTTGGTGGCAAATATGGAGCGGACAGTCAATTCATTCTTGCAGCATCTGGTGGTGGAGCGGGGTTTCGCGCAGAACACGCTGGATGCTTACAGCAGCGACCTCAATCAGTTCAAGGAGTTCATCAGGGACAACCTGGATTCGTCGGCAGAGCCGGAGGTTTGGCGGTTGGTGGACATCAACCTGCTGAACGCGTACATCACCGAATTGCGCGACAACCGGGGTTACCGGGAGACGACCACGGCCCGCAAGGTGGCTGCCGTGCGGTCGTTCTTTGGCTACCTCAGCCGCAACGGGGTAATCACTACCGACCCGACGGAGAACCTGGGCGCCCCCCGCGTCGGGCGCATCGTGCCCAAGTTCATCACCGAGGATGAAGTCAAGCGGCTGCTGACCACCGCCGCCGACACCGGCACCCCCGAAGGCCGCCGCGACGCCAGCATCCTCGAGTTGCTGTACGCCACCGGCCTGCGCGTCAGCGAGATGGTGGGCCTGAACGTGCAGGACATCGACTTTGAGGAGGGCTACATCCGCGCGATGGGCAAAGGCTCCAAAGAGCGCATCGTCTATCTGTACCCGGAGGCCCTGACCAATCTGCGCGGCTACATCGGTGGGGCCCGGGTGTCGCTGCTGGGGCAGAAAAACGGCGAAACTGCCCTGTACGTCAACCAGCGGGGCGAGCGCCTCACCCGGCAATGGGTCTGGAACATCCTGAAATCCAGCGCCAAGAAAGCCGGCATTGACGGCAAAATCACCCCTCACACCCTGCGGCACAGCTTCGCCACGCACCTGCTCCAGAACGGAGCATCCCTGCGCCACGTCCAGGAATTGCTGGGCCACTCCAGCATATCCACCACCCAGGTCTATACCCACCTCACCGACTCCCACGTGCGCGAAGAATACCAGCGCAGCCACCCCCGGGCGTAGCCGCATCCCTCCCCCCAATGTCATTCTAGTCCCCGTCGCTCTAAGCACTCCCCCCAATGTCATTCTGAGCGCAGCGAAGAATCTCGATAGCGTAGCAGCGGCGTTTCCCCCCAAAGTGTGCGCTACCCCGTCGAGATTCTTCGCTGCGCTCAGAATGACATTGAGGGAGGGGGGCGGCGCTCCGATTAGTGGGGATAGCGTTCCAATTGCGGGGCCTAGCGTTCCAATTATTGACATAAAATTGCGGCGGTGCGGCGCCAATTCCCCCGGCTTTTGCTGGTATGATGTAACGGCGGAAATCCATCGCTCTGCGATACGGGTTCCGCCAACAGACTGAATGTTACAGTAGCGCGCCGAGTCGCTGCGGTGTCGGCGCCCGGAGGCCGATAATGCCGAGCAAGGGCAAACGGGTAGCAGCTCGTCAAAACAACCTGCGTCGCCGGCGCAGTTCCGGCAGCCGCACGGCCGGCGCCGGAGTTGGCGCGATGGCTGCTCCGGCCGGGGATGCGTCGGAGCCGATGGCATCGGCTGGCACGGCAACGGCGGTGGCAAACGGCGCATCCGCCGGCAGTCCGGCGGCCGGCGACAACCGGGCCGCCGCCGGCGCTGCTGCTCGTGCCGTCGGGCCGCCCCGGGGCCGCCGGTACGACCGGCCGGCGGCTTACAGCTACGCCGGGCCGGAGCTAATCCGCATCGGCATATTCTCCGGGGTTCTACTGGCCGCGCTGATTGCGGTGTCCTTTGTAGTTTAGCCGCCGTGCGTAGTTTAGCCGCCGTGATTCGGCGCTAGCCGGGTTGGTTTCGGGCCATGAGCCGCCCTGAATTTGAGCATCGCCTGCTGGTTACGCCGGAGCGTCCCGGCGTCTATCTGATGAAAAACGCCGACGGCGTGGTTATCTACGTGGGCAAGGCCGCCGTGCTCCGCAACCGCCTGCGGTCGTACTTCGGCTCGCCGGCCGGCCTTGACCGCAAAACCCGCCGCCTGGTCAGCGAGCTGACCGACTTCGAGTACATCGTCACCGACACCGAGGCCGAGGCGCTGATCCTGGAGAACACGCTAATCAAGCGGCACCGCCCCTATTTCAACGTCCGGCTGAAAGACGACAAAACCTACCCCTATCTGAAAGTTGACCTGGCCGATGATTTCCCCAGGGTGTACATCACCCGGGGCGTGCATCAGGACGGCGCCCGCTATTTCGGGCCGTTCGCCAGCGCCGGCAGCGTGCGCCAGTCAATGGATTTGGTCAAAAAGCTGTTTCCTTACCGTTCCTGCACCAAAAAGATAACCGGCGCCGACCCCAGGCCGTGCCTGGAATACTACATCCACCGCTGCGTTGGCCCCTGCGCCGGCCTGGCCACGCAGGACGAATACGCCGCCGTCGTCAAGCAGGTCATCCTCTTTCTGGAGGGCAACACCGAGGCGGTTACGGGCCAGTTGCGGGGCAAGATGCACGAGGCATCGGACGAGCTGGAGTTCGAGCGGGCCGCCGCCCTGCGCGACCAGGTGGCCGCCATCCAGAAGTTTGAGGAGGAACGCACCGTAAAGGTTGACTCCGGCAAGCTGACCGACCTGGACGCCATCGCCATGTCCGGCGCCGCCAACGAAACGTGGGTTGAGATATTTTTCGTGCGCCGGGGCAAGCTGATTGGGCGCGACCATTTCTTTATGGAAGGCCCCCAGGACGACGAACCCAACGCCATCATCGCCCAGTTCGTGCAGCAGTTCTACGCCAACGCGCTGGAGGTGCCGCCCACCATCCTGGTGCAGCACGACCCGCCGCCGGAGGACGCCGATGTGCTGGTGGGCTTTCTGAAGCACAAACGCGGCGGCGCCGTGCGGCTCATCCGGCCCCAGCGGGGCGATAACCGCAAGCTGATGCAGGTCGTTGCCGAGAACGCCGTCGAGGGGCTGGCCCAGCACCGGGTCAAGTGGCTGAACCGCTCCGACGCCATCCAGGGCGCGCTGGCCGAACTGGAGGAGGAGCTGAGCCTGCCCACCCTGCCCCGCCGGATGGAGTGCTACGACATCTCCCACATCCAGGGCAGCAATCTCGTCGGCAGTATGGTGGTGTTTGACGACGGCAAGCCCTACACCCGCGATTACCGCCGCTTTAAAATCAAGGCGGTGGAGGGCGTGGACGACTACGCCAGCATGAAAGAGATGCTAACCCGCCGGTTCAAGCGCCTGAGCCAGGCCATCAGCAACCCCGACCCCGACGGCAAGGTGGACACCTGGGGCGTGATGCCCGACCTGGTAATCATTGACGGCGGCAAAGGCCATCTCACGGCGGCCCGGGAAGTGATGCTGCATTTAGGATTGGAGCAAATTCCGCTGTGCGCGCTGGCCAAAGAGCGCGAAGAGCTGTTCGTGCCGCACACCCCGGAACCCATCGTGCTGCCCCGGAACTCCCAGGCGCTATACCTGATGCAGCGCATCCGCGACGAAGCCCACCGTTTCGCCATCAGCTACCATCGGAACCTGCGCTCCAAAAGCAGCCTGAAATCGCCCATCGACATGGTCACCGGAATCGGCCCCAAACGCAAGCGGATGCTGCTGCGCCGTTTCGGTTCGCTGCAAGGAATCAAAGAGGCCAGCGTAGAAGACATCGCCGCCGTACCGGGCATGACCAACTCCCTGGCCCAACGGCTGAAACAAACCATCTAGGGCGTGCCGCCCCGCTGCATCGGGCCGCCGGCATCCGGGAAATCGGCCAATAAGGGGCGCATATTGCCTTGCCAACAACGGCGGCGGGGCTTTACTATGATTGTGAGACCACCAGTGATGAGGGGTGCGGCATGGGGACGTTGGGGCTAAACAAACTGAGCATAACGCTGCCCTCCGGAGCGCAGGTTTCGTTGGAATCCGACGACCGGGAGTTGGTGCGTGAGCTGCTGTACTCGGCGCTGCCGCAGCTGTCAAACGGCAGCGCCGCGCCGCCGCTCAGCGCCGCCAACGGCGAATCGGCGCCCTACTCCAACGGCAATGGCAACGGCAGCAGCAACGGCGCCGCGCATCACCCCCCCGTTGCGCCGCCCAATCCGGATGGCACGCATTTTGGCAACGGACATCAGGACAACGGACATCCGGGCAACGGGCTAACGATTCCCAACGGCAACGGCGCCATTCACCCGATGGGCAACGGTCCGATGGGCAACGGTTCGGATACGAACGGCGCCACGGGCAACGGCGCGGCGGGCTACGCCCCGCCAACGCCGGCCGGTTTCGCGATTGAGCATACGCCCCCGGCCCGGCCGGCCGTCCCGACGCCGCAGAGCATCACGCAGCCGGCCCAGGCACCAACCCCGGCCGGCGTTTCCGGGCCGGAACGAACCAGGCCAAATCAAACCAGGCCCAGTCAAACCGTGGCCAATCCAGCCGGGGCGGTGGCGGTGATGACGGCGGTAGCAACGACGCCTGAGGAACACGAGTACATCGCCTTTTGCCAGAAGGTCAGTCCGCTGGGCGATATGCGGCGGGTGGTGGTGGCCGCCGAGGCCGCCGACCGTTTCCTCTCCGTAAAAAGCGTGGACCCGGATGCGTTAGCGCAGCTGTTCACGCTGGCCGGCTGGCCGCTGCCGCACAGTTTCGTGCAAACCCTGCGCAACGCCGCGCGCACCAAGTTCCGCTGGCTGGAACGCATCCCCGGACAATCCGGCCACTACCGCGTAACCGGCACCGGCCGCAGCATCGTGCTGGGCGAAACAACCCAACCCGCAATCCAGCCCACACGCGCCCAACCCCCCACCCCGGACTCTGACTGACCGCACCGCAAACCGGGCCCGGCCACGATAAACGGGCCCGGGCCGCCGCTGCGCCGGGGTGACCGCTGCGTCTAGCCGCATCGGGTACGGAGTAGTACAATCTGATGCGTTCTGCGGGGTTACTGCGGTTCGACGACACGTCCTGACTTTGAGGAGGGCACACGATGAAGATGTACATTTGCGGCGAGTGGGTTGACCGCGATGACAAGATGCCGGTAATCAATCCGTTCGACCAGTCCGCCTTTGACACGGTGCCCCGGGGTTCCGCCGCCGACGTGCAGGCGGCCATCGCCAGCGCGGTGCGCGGCGCCGGCATCATGGGCAAACTGCCCGCACACCGCCGCTATGCCATCCTGAAACGCGCCGCCGACCTGATGGCCGAACGGGCCGACGACCTCGCCGAAACGGTCACCCGCGAGGAGGGCAAAGTCATCGCAGAGGGGCGCGCCGAAGTGCAGCGGGCCATCCAGACCATCACGACGTCCGCCGAGGAAGCCAAGCGGCTGCACGGCGAAACGGTGCCGCTGGACGCCGCTCCGGGCATCGTCAGCCAGTTCGGGTTCACCATCCGCGTGCCGGTGGGCGTGGTGGCCGCCATCGCCCCGTTCAACTTTCCCCTCAACCTCGTCTGCCACAAAGTCGGCCCCGCCCTGGCCGGCGGCAACGCCGTCATCCTCAAGCCCGCCGGCGATACCCCCCTGTCGGCCCTGAAACTCACCGAGATTCTGCTGGAAGCCGGCTTGCCGGAGGAGGCCATCCAGACCATCACCGGCTCCGGCGCGGAGATTGGCGACGCCATCACCGGCTCATCCGACGTCCGCAAAATCACTTTCACCGGCAGCATGGAAGTCGGCGACCGCATCTGCCGCAACGCCGGCATCAAAAAGGTCACTATGGAGCTGGGCTCCAACAGCCCGCTGATTATCATGTCCGACGCCGACATCGAGAAAGTGGCAGCGGCCACCGTCGCCAGCGGCTTTGCCAACGCCGGCCAGGTGTGCATCTCCACCCAGCGCGTATTCGCCGCCCGCACCATCTACGCCGACCTGCTGGACGCCCTGGTGCAGCCCACCCGCGAGTTTAGCGCCGGCAACCCCTTTGACGAGGACGTTAAGATGGGGCCGATGATTCGCCAGACCGATGCGGAACGTGTGGAAAGCTGGATTGCCGAGGCCGTCGGACAGGGCGCCCGGGTCATCGCCGGCGGTGACCGGCAAGGCACGCTGCACACGGCAACCGTCATCGCCGACGCCCGGCCCGATATGCTGATTTCCCGCGAGGAACTGTTCGGCCCGGCCATCGCCGTCAGCGCCTTTGAGGACATCGACGACGCCATCGCCAAAGCCAACGACACCCGGTTCGGCCTGTCGGCCGGCATCTTTACCCAGAACGTGGACTGGGCGATGCGCTTTGCCCAGGAAGTACACTCCGGCAACCTCCACATCAACTCCTCCCCCCAGTGGCGCGCCGACCTGATGCCCTACGGCGGCCTCAAAGACAGCGGCATGGGCAAGGAAGGCCCGGCCTACGCCATCGAGGAAATGACCGAACTCAAAATGGTAGTCTTCCACATGGGCGGCTAACCGCAACCCAACCTAACCGTAGGGGCGGGCCGCAAACCCGACCCGCCCTTACCTGACCTTTCAATAATGTCATTCTGAGCGCAGCGAAGAATCTCGATAGCGTAGCAGCGGCGTTTCCCTCAAAGCGTCCCTTACGCCGTCGAGATTCTTCGCTACGCTCAGAATGACATTGGTGATGTTAGAGGATTAATCGGCTACGGACATGACCGGCCAGGGAGGCGCGCAATGACCAGCAGACCGCACGGGATTGACGGCTGGGGATTCCCCGACCAGGAATACGCCCCCACGCCGCGCTTGATGACGGAACCGCCGGCCAGCGCCCTGGTGGTGACGCCGCACCCCGACGACGCCGAGGGCGGCTGCGGCGCCACTATGGCCCGCTGGATTGCCGAGGCCGGCACCAAAGTAGTCGTGCTGATGTCCACCAACGGCAACAAGGGCACCGGAGACCGGGCTATGACCCCCGAAAGGCTGGCCGCCACCCGCGAGATAGAACAGCAAAACGCCGCCAACCTGCTGGGCGTAGCCGAAGTAGTATTCCTGCGCTACGGCGACGGCGAGCTGGAGGATACGGCCAGGTATCGCGGCGAAGTAGTGCGCCAAATCCGACGGCACAAACCCGAAGTAATTTTCGGCATCGACCCCTACCGCGTAACCTCCCACACGCACCGCGACCACCGCAAAAGCGGCCAGGCGGCATTAGACGCCGCGTTCTCCTACGCCTGGAGCTATCTGGACTACCCGGAGCAAATCAGAGATGAAGGACTGGAACCGCACCAGGTGCGGGAGGCCCTGCTGTGGGGTTCCGAGCGGCCCGACACGTTCATCGAACTAACCGAGGAACACATCCGCCTGAAAGCCGAATCCCTGAGCGCCCACGAGTCGCAAATGGGAGCCCGCACCCCCGCCCACCGCCTGGAGCGTTTCACCGAAGGCTGCCGCAACCAGGGCCAGCGCTGCGGAGTAGAATACGCCGAAGGCTTCCGCCGCATCGAGTTCAACCTCGGCAGCGCAGAATGGTGGCTGCTGAACCGCTAGCGGCGGGCTAGTTTGGCGTATAATGGATGCAGCGAGGGATTGTTGATGGTCACTATAAGTACAACCGACGACCTGCTGCGCGCCCTGTCCGAGAACCCGGACTGGAAAGCGGCCGTGCGGCGTGAAATCCTCACTGAGGAACTAATCAATCTGCCCGCCCGGTTCGACCAATTCGTGGCGAAAACCGAGCAGTTCATGGCAAAAACTGATCAGTTTATCGTGAAAACCGAGCAGTTCATCGTCGAGCAACGCCAGTTCAACAAAGATCAGATTCAATTCAACGCTACAGCGAGTGGCTTTATGACCCGGACTGACCGGGCAATTGAGCGGCTGAGGGGGGACATCTCCAATATGAAAGGGACCCATGCCCGTAACGCAACGGCCAGTGAGGCCACCAGCATTGCTTTCGATATGGGCTTCCGGTCAGTTCGTACCCTTACCCAGAATGACCTGCTGGAAATGCACGTAGCTGCGGATACCTCCGGCATTGGGCTCAATGAGCTGCGCAGTTTCCGCCGCGCTGACCTGGTAATCGAAGCCGCCGACGATGATGGGAATACCCACTACATCGCTATGGAAGTGTCCTACACGGCGGATGTGCGTGATACCAGTCGCGCAATCCGCAACGCCGGCTACCTGACCCGGTTCACCGGGTGTCCCGCGCACGCTGCCGTCGCCAGCATCCGCAACGACCGCGATATTCAAGCGGACATCGACAGCGGGCAGGTGTACTGGTACGAACTGGATGACCGGGAGCCGCGGCCGGAGGACTAATCGCAGCAACTCGCGCGTCGTAATGACCGGGGTACGCCCGGCGGCGGTTACACGGTGACCGGCTGTTCTGTGGTCTCGGGGGCGGCGCGGCGGTCGGCTTGGTGGATTAGGGTGGCTTGTCTTTGGGCCAGGTGGCTCAGGGTTGTGGATTCCAGTACTTGCTGGATGGAATCCTCTACCGTTTGCCAGATTTCTTTTTGGGCGCAGGAGTCGACGAACATACAGTCGGTGGGCAGGGTCAGGCAGTCCAGGGGGGATGCGTTGCCGTCCAGCTCTTGCATTATGTCGTAGAGGTTGATTTCAGAGGGGGCGCGGGCCAGCAGGTGGCCGCCTTGCGGGCCGCGGCGGCTGTGGACGAAACCGCTTTTGTTGAGGGCGGACATCAGGCGCTCCAGGTAGGGTTCGGGTATGCCCTGCCGGTAGGCGATGGCCGCCGTTTGCACCGGGCCGCTGCCGTAGTGCATGGCCAGCTCTACCAGGGCGCGGACGCCGTAGTCAACTTTCATGGGGATGCGCAAACCGACACCTCCGTAATGAACCGATTATAACCGCTGCGCCATCGTATGCCAACCGTCGGCCAATCATTCCGATTGCAAAGCGACGGGATAGCGACGGCATCAGGCTGAATCGGTCGGCGGGGTATTGCTCCGGGCGAAAACTGTCATGTAGGTGCCGATGCCGGTGGCGATTAGCTGGCCGTCGGCGCCGAATATCTCCATATCGCCGACGATGATGCGGCCGCCCCGGCTTTTGATGGCACTGCGGGCGGTGAGTTCGCCGTCGCGGGCGGGGGCGATGAAGTTGAGCTTTAGCTCGATGGTTACGGCGTGTTCGCCCGCGTTGAGCACGGAGCGGCAGGCGCGAAAGAACGCGTAGTCGGCCAGGGCCACCAGGATGCCGCCCTGCACTACGCCGGCACGCTGGCGATGCTTGTCCGCAACGGTCATAAACGCCGTGCCGACGCCGTTGGCCGACTGGCCGGGCCGGATGCCCAGCAGGTCGGCAAAGGGGCCATCCTGCCCGGGCGGTTGTTCTGGAACGCTCATCGTAGTTTCTCCATACGGCAAATCGCCGGCGCAGGGGGAATTATACAGAGGTTATGCCCCGCGCTGTCATACCGAGCGCCGCCGCTACCGCTGTCATTCTGCTCACTCCATATGACATTGGGGGGGCGTTGGGCTGGCGTTGGGGGAGGGGGATGGCGCCCGGATTGGCTGAAAGGTGGGTTTGCTGCGCTAGGCTTGTGGTGGTGAAAGGTGCTAGATTTGTGCGGGCTGACGGGGTTATGGCCCTTGCTATCACGATGTACAGGGGGTTGGCTGCTATGGATATGCTGCGCAAGGGGTTGGGCGGGATTGCTTTGCTGGTTGGGCTGGCGGTTTTGTTGAATTACTACTTTTTCCTGGCCAACGAGGCTGTTGGGCAGGTCATCTGGAATGTCCTTGACCCGCTGGTTGTTATTGTGCTGGGCGTTGCTACGCTGCTGAATGTTGCCGATTCGCTGCGGATTCGGGGCGTGTCCGGCAGGCATTTGGGGCAGCTGCCGCGCGACGTGGTTACGGCGCTGGCGGCGGCGACTGCGCTGTTTTATCTGCACAACTACCTGCTCCAGCTAATAGTTGGCGTTGACGCCGCTGAGCAGTGGATCTGGCACTTTATCGTGCCGGCGGCAGTCATCTTGCTGGCGATTGAGGGCATCTCACTGTGGCGGAGCGGGAGTCGGGGGACGGGATAGCATCGGGTATGACGCCGGCGCCGGATTGGACGGGCTGAGGGCGGATGCGCTCCGGCCAACAGGACACAGATTAGAGGAGGTGAATTGCTATGGACATGGCGCGCAAAGGGCTGGGCGGCATTGCTTTGCTGGTTGGGCTGGCGGTGCTGCTCAACTACTACTTTTTCATCGCCAACGGGCCGGGGGGCCAGGCCATCTGGAACATCATTGACCCGCTGATAATCATTGTGCTGGCCGTTGCTACGCTGCTGAACGTTGCCGACTCGCTGCGGGTGCGCGACGCGGGCGGCGGGCATTTGGGGCAGCTGCCGCGGGACGTCGTTACGGCGCTGGTGGCGGCTACTGCGATGTTCTATCTGCACAACTATCTGGTCAAGGTGATACAGGGGGTTGACGTTGCCAACGTTTGGATTTGGCACTTTATCATACCGCCGACGGTCATCTTTCTGGCGATTGAGGGCATATCGCTGCTGCGGAGCGGGAAGCGGACGGGGTAGCGTTTCGTCAACTACCCCAATGTCATTCTGAGCGCAGCGAAGAATCTCGACGGCGTAGGGGCCACTTTGGGGGCAACGTCGCTGCTACGCTTTCGAGATTCTTCGCTGCGCTCAGAATGACAGTAGGAATGGCCGAATGACATTGGGGTAGCGACGTTGGGATGGAGCCGAATGACATTGGGGCAGGCGGGGGCTATACTGTCTTGCCGGCATTTTGAGCGGGGCGTTTGGCGGTTCCGTCTGCCGGAATCCGGTTAGCTTGTTGGGATGTGTGATTTGAGATGCGCAGGGGTTTAGGCACGGCTTTGGGGGTTATGCTGGTTTGCACGGTGATACCCGTTGCGCAATTTTTGCTGGCGCCTTTTGGGCCGTTTCTCGGGGCTTATTTCGGGATGCGGTACGTTGATACCGGGGATGCCAAGCCTTTGCTGGCGGCGACTCGGTTTGGCGTGGCGCTGGGCGCGGTGTCGGCGGTTATTCTGGTGGGCATTGCGGTGGTTTTGACTTTTGCTTTGGATTTGCCGGGGCGGTTTGTGGCTTTGACCTGGATTGCGGTTGCCGTCTTTGCGTGCTACGTCGCCGGGATGGGAACGCTGGGGGCGATGTACCGTTTGATGAAACAGCAGACTGCCGATGCCAGGGCTGGCGATGCTGGGGCTGGCGATGGCGTGAATCCTGATGCGGCTGCTCCGTCGGAGGCCGGTTAGTCGTGGATGCTGCCGGATTGCGCCGGCTGCTGGAGCGGGTGCGCGACGGGGGGGCGTCGGTGGGCGAGGCCGCAGCTGCGTTGTCCGATTTGCCTTATCAGGATTTGGGGTATGCCCGGCTGGACCATCACCGGCCTTTGCGGACGGGCTGGCCGGAGGTGGTGCTGGGGGAGGGCAAGACGCCGGAGCAGGTTGCGGGTATCGTGTCGGCAATGGCCGGACGAGGGCATCCGGTGCTGGCTACGCGGGCAGCGGCGGCGGCGTGGGATGCGGTGTCGGCCGCCGTGCCGGGGGCGGTGTATCATCCTCTGGCCCGCTGTATTGTGGTGCCGGCGGAACCGGGGGTATCGGATGCGGAACCGCCGCCGTTGGCCGATGGCGTGCTGGTGGTTACGGGCGGCACTGCCGATTTGCCGGTTGCGGAGGAGGCGGCCGTTACCGCCGGGTTGATGGGGTGCCGGGTGGCGCGGCTGAACGACGTTGGCGTGGCCGGGCTGCACCGGCTGCTGGGCCAGCTGGATACGCTGCGGCGGGCGCGGGTCATTGTAGTTGCGGCCGGGATGGAGGCGGCTTTGGCCAGCGTGGTGGCCGGGCTGGTGTCGGCGCCGGTTATCGCCGTGCCGACGAGTGTGGGCTACGGGGCCAGTTTTGGCGGCGTGGCCGCGCTGCTGGGGATGCTGAACGCCTGCGCTCCGGGCGTGTCGGTGGTCAACATTGACAACGGTTTCGGGGCGGGCTATCTGGCGGCGCAGATTAACGCGATGGCGACCAATCCGACGGGCAGTGGTATCGCATCGGATAGCATCCCGTCGGATAGCATCGCATCCGATGGCATCCCGGCTGACGGTGGCGGGGGGGGGATATGAGGGGGCGGGGGTGGTTTTTGGTGGGGTTTTTGGTGCTGGCGGTGTTTGCGGGGCTGCTGGCTTATGGGGACGTGGGGCAGATTGGGGCACTGCTGGCGGGGTTTCCGCCGGGGTGGTTTGCGGCGGCGGCGGGGCTGGCGCTGCTGAACTACGCGCTGCGCTACGTCCGCTGGTGGCTGTACCTGCGCGCGCTGGATGCTCACGTGCCGCACTCGGTAAGTTTGCCGGTGTTTATGGCGGGGCTGGCGCTGTCGATTACGCCGGGCAAGGTGGGGGAGATGCTCAAAAGCGTTTGGCTGAGTCAGCGGGCGGGGGTGCCGGTGGCGCAGTCGGCGCCGGCGGTGGTGATGGAACGGCTGACCGATGCGATTGCCGTCGCTTTGCTGGCGCTGGCGGGGCTGGCGCTGCTGCCGCCGGCGGTGGGCGCGCTGATTGGCGGAGCGCTGGCCGCTCTGCTCATCGTCGGGCTGCTGGCGGCATCGCGCTACGGGACGGCCGTGCTGCGACTGCCGGTGCTGCGCCGCTGGCGGGAACCGCTGGGGCAATCTCAGGCCGGGTTGCGCCGTCTGATGTCTGTGCGGATGCTGGCGGCGGCGGTGGTATTGGGCGGGCTGGCCTGGGCCGCGGAGGGGGTTGCGCTGTGGGTCATCGCAGTGGGGCTGGATGAGTCGCTGTCGCTGGGGCTGGCGGTGCCGATTTCGGCGATTGCGGCTCTGGTGGGGGCGGTTACCGCGCTGCCGGGCGGCCTGATTGGGTTTGAGGGGAGTATGGTTGCGCTGCTGCAACAGGCGGGGATGATGGCAGCAGCGGCGGCGGCGGCGACACTGCTGACCCGCCTGGCAACCCTGTGGCTGGCGGTGCTGGTGGGCCTGCTGGCGTGGCTGTGGCTGAGCCGGATGGGGCGGACGGACGCTGGCGTTGCGGCTAAAACGGACGCCGGGGTTGAGGCGGACGCTGACGCCGTGGAGAGGGCAGCGTGCTGAGCGGGCTGCTGCGCGCGCTGCGGCCCCGGCAGTGGGTCAAAAACCTGCTGGTGTTTCTGCCGCTGCTGTTTGCGGTGGGGCTGGTCTGGTCGCCGGACGAATTGGGCGCGCTGTGGGGGCACGCGGGGCGGCTGGCGGCGCTGCTGGGGGCTTTTTGCGCCGCAGCATCGGCGGTGTACCTGCTGAACGACCTGGCGGACCGGGAGGCGGACCGGACGCATCCGGTCAAGCGGCGGCGGCCGGTGGCGTCGGGGCAGGTTTCCGTCGGGCTGGCGGCCGGGGCCGGCATCGTGCTGGCGGCGGGGGCGCTGGCGATTATGTACCTGCTGGGCTGGGCGCTGCTGGCGGTGGGCGTCATCTACTTGAGTATCAACGCGGGGTACTCGGCGGGGCTGAAACGGATGGCGCTGGTGGACGTGCTGCTGGTGGCCAGCGGGTACGTGCTGCGGGCGGTGGCCGGCGCGGTTGCAGTGGGGGCGGCGCCGTCGCCGTGGCTGTACGCGGTAACGGCCGCCGGCGCGCTGTTTATCGTGATTGGACGGCGGTACGCTGAGGCGCGGCTGAGTGACGGCGACGGGCTGGAACAGCGGGCTACGCTGCGGCACTACGGGCCGCCGCTGGGCGGCCAGCTGCTGACGCTGGCGGCAACGGCGGCGCTGGTGTGCTATACCCTGTACACGGTGGAGGCGGACAACCTGCCGGACAACGACGCGATGCTGCTGACGGCGCCGATGGTAATTTTCGGCCTGTTCCGCTACCTGTACCTGCTGAACCACAGCAAGGACGCGGAATCGCCGGAACTGCTCATGATGAGGGATGTTCCGCTGGTAGCGTCAATAGTGGTCTGGCTGGTGGTGGTCGGGGCGGTGCTGCTGCTGAATTGAGGCAGCGTTTCGTTTCAGGGGGTTTTGGGTCAAGTCATAATCGTTCATCCTGTGGGAGAGGGTTTGCGGTTGGCTGGTATCGGGCGTTTATCGGGCGGTTGGTTTGGTTGGTTTGGTTGTCGGAGATTCAAGTCGTTGTCAGCCCTACGGCCGGAGGTTGGTACGCAACTATTTTGGACCTTCATTTTACGTGTCCTGCCCTAATGAGAGGCAGCACGCGGGCTGAAGCTCGATACCCTGCGGAGGCAGCCCGCGCCGTGAAAGCGGGGTCGGGACTACCCTTGCCGATTGCGGTTTTTTGCTGACTGGCCGTTTTTGACTTGAATCTCCGGCGGTTGTGCTAGCGGTGTGCTGGCCCCGGTTCCTCAGGGGATGTTCTCGAGCGAGGACGGCTGAGGGGGGATGGGTTGGTTGAGATGCCCGATGAATGTATGTTACACGAACTTATGTCCGGTTGCAAGAGGTTGGGGTCGCTGATTTTTGGGATTTGGCGGGGGATTTTGACGGGAGGGTGTGCGCTAGGGGGTAAGGGGGGACGCTGGGGGAAATCATTTCCCCCAGACCCCCTCGGGGGGGCGTCTGTCACGCCGCCGCTACGAGCTCCGGTTCGGCGGGGGTTGCGGTGGTTAGGGTTAGGGAGCTGGCGGTTGGGTTGACGTCGATGGTGACGTGGCAGCCCTCCTGGAATTGGCCGGAGAGGACGCCCTGGGACAGTTGGTTCTCGACGTGGCGCTGGATGGCGCGGCGCAGGGGGCGGGCGCCGTAGCTGACGTCGAAGCCCTCTTTGACCAGCCAATCGCAGGCGGCGTCGGTGAGGGCGCAGGTGATGTTGCGCTCGGCGAGGCGCTGCTGGACGTCGGCTAGCATCAGGCCGACGATGGAGCCAATCTGGGCGCGGCTGAGGGGGTGGAACACGATGGTTTCGTCGATGCGGTTGAGCAGTTCGGGGCGGAAAGTGCGGCGCAGGGCGTCGTGCACGGAGCGGGACAGTTCGGGCGTTACCTTGCCGGCGGCGGCCTCGCTGTCGTCGGAACCGACGGCAAAGCCAAAGGGACGATGGGACAAATCGCCGGTGCCCAGGTTGCTGGTCATAATGACTACCGAGTTGCGGAAGTCAACGACCCGGCCCTGCCCGTCGGTGAGGCGGCCATCCTCGAGGATTTGCAGGAGGAGGTTGAAAACGTCGGGGTGGGCTTTTTCGATTTCGTCAAAGAGGATGACGCGATGCGGACGGCGGCGGACGGCCTCGGTGAGCTGTCCGGCGTCGTCGTAGCCGACGTAGCCGGGGGGTGCGCCGATGAGCCGGGAAACGGTGTGCCGTTCGCCGTACTCGGACATATCCAGCCGCACCATGCTGTCCTCATCGTTGAACAGGAACTCGGCCAGGGCGCGGGCCAGTTCGGTTTTGCCGACGCCGGTGGGGCCGAGAAAGATGAAACTGCCGAAAGGCCGTTTGGGGTCGTTGAGGCCGGAGCGGGCGCGGCGGATGGTGTCGGAAACGGCGCCAATGGCGGCGTCCTGGCCGATGACCCGCCGGTGCAGGTGGGTTTCCATTTGCAGCAGGCGTTCGGCTTCGCCCTCCAGCAGGCGGCCGACGGGGATGCCCGTCCAGCGGGAGACCAGTTCGGCGATGTCGCTCTCGTCAACTACCAGGTCGGGGCCGGTGGTGTGTTCAATGGAGGCGCGCTCGGCGTTGAGTTTGTCGTCAATGCGGAGGCGTTCGGTGCGGTGTTCGGCGGCGCGTTCGTAGTCGGCCATCTGATTGGCGCGGAGTTCCAAGTCCTCCAGCTCGCGGCGGCGGTTCTCCATCTCCTGTACCTGAGGCGGCAGCGTGCCGGCGTCAATGCGCACCTTGCTGGCGGCCTCGTCGATGAAGTCAATGGCCTTGTCGGGCAGATGGCGGTCGGTGACGTAGCGGCTGCTCATGCGGACGGCGGCGTTGATGGCGGCGTCGGTGATGTTCACTTTGTGATGGGCTTCGTAGCGGGGTTTCAGGGCTTGCAGGATGGACACGGCGGCCGGGGCATCGGGTTCCGCAACGTACACGGGATGGAACCGGCGGGCCAGGGCGGGGTCGCGCTCAATGTGCTTGCGGAATTCGTCCAGGGTAGTGGCGCCGATGGCCTGGAGTTCGCCGCGGGACAGGGCGGGTTTGAGCATATTGCTGGCGTCCAGGCCGCCCTCGCCGGCGCCGGCGCCAACCAGGGTGTGCATCTCGTCGAGAAAGAGGATTACTTCGCCTTGCGCGGAGGTTACTTCGTCGATTACCGACTTGAGGCGTTCCTCAAACTCGCCGCGAAACTTGGCGCCGGCGACCAGCCGTCCCATATCCAGGGCCATCACGCTGCGGTTGCGGAGGGAATCGGGTACGTCGTCGTCAATAATCTTGATGGCCAGGCCCTCGGCGATGGCGGTTTTGCCAACGCCGGCGTCGCCGATGAGCACCGGGTTGTTCTTGGTGCGGCGGGTGAGGGTTTGCATCACCTGGCGGATTTCGGCATCGCGGCCGACCACCGGGTCCAGCTTGCCGACGCGGGCCAGCTGGGTGAGGTCAACGCTGTACTTCTCGAGGGAACGGTAGCGCTGCTCGGCGTTCTGGTCGTCAACGCGATGCGTGCCGCGCAGCTTTTGCATGGCCTGGTACACCATTTCCTGCGTGATGCCGAACTCCTGGAACAGGCGGGCGGAATCGCCGGCGCTCTCGCGGGAGGCGGCCAGCAGCAGATGCTCAACGCTGATGAACTGGTCTTTGAGGCGTTCGGATTCCTCTTTGGCGGTTTGGAGCATCCGTTGCAGGCGGGGGGTGATAAAGATTTGCTGGGCGCCGGACACCACTTTGGGGGCGGCTTCCAATGTTTGATGCAGCCGGGTTTTGACCGATTCGGCGCTGACGCCCAGCTCGGAGAGGATGCGGCCGGGGAGGCCGTCGTCCAGGGCGACCAGGGCCAGCAGGACGTGTTCCACGTCCCATTGGCTGTGCTGGTAGTTGCGCACCAGTTCTTGCGAGCGTTGCAGGGCGTCTTGCGCCTGGCGGGTAAATAGTTCCGCGCTCATTACCATGTCGTTCACCTCTGCTGCTGCGTCCGGCGGGGGCCGTTGGAGGGGCGGCCGGCGCGGCGGGTACGGCCGGGCGGGCGCAGCCGCTCCAGCTCATTGTTGAGTTCCTGCACCTGGGTTTCCAGTTCGCGGATGCGGTCAATGAGTTTCAGCGCCACCTCCGCGCCGGCCAGGTTGACGCCCATTTCGTCGGTGAAAGACTTGATGCGGCGCAGACGGTCGATGTCGGCCATTGAGTAGAGGCGCTGGCGCCCGCCGGAGCGGGAGGGCAGCACCAGGCCGACGCGTTCGTAGTAGCGCAGGGTTTGGGCGTGCAGGCCCACCATGCGGGCGGCCACGCTGATGACGAAACAGGGTTCGTTGGTGATAGTGTCGGGCGGGGTCATTATTCCGGCTCCTTGCCGCCGGGTTGGGTTCCGGCGCTGCGGAGTTGTTCGAACAGGGCGCGCTGCGCGTCGGTGAGGCCGGTGGGCAGCACAACGTTGACGGTGGCGAAAAGGTTGCCCCGGCGTTCCGGGCTGCGGAGCTTGGACAGTCCCTGGCCGGCCAGGCGGAACCGGCGGCCGTTCTGGGTTTCCGGGGGCAGCGTGAGTTCAACGCGGCTGCGGAGGGTTGGCACGTGCACCGCGCCGCCCAGCATGGCATCGGCCAGCGGCACGTCAACGGTGGTGTACAGGTCAGCGCCCTGGCGCTCAAAGCGGTCGTGGCGGAGGATGGACACCAGCAGGTTGAACTCGCTGCCGGAGGAATTGCCGGCGGCGATGTGCACCCGGCCGCCGTCGGCGATGCCGGCGGGGATGGTGACTTCCAGACGGCGGCCGTCGGGCAGGTTGACGAGGCGGGTGGTGCCCCGGTCGGCTTCCTCCAGCGTGATGTCAACGGATACGTCGGCGGGGGCCGGGCGGGTTGGCTCGCCGCCGAAACCGGCAAAGCCGCCCAGGTTGCCCAGAAAGTCGCCGAGAGAACCGCCGTTGCCGGTGGTAAAAGTGAACCTTCCGCGCCCCCGGCCGGCATCGCCGCCGCCGCTGAAATCGCCGGAATGAAAGAACCGGCTGAAATCGGGGCCGCCGCCGCGCGGCTCAAACTGGTCGGCGTGTTCCCAGCGGTCGCCGTAGCGGTCGTATTTGGCCCGCTTGTCGGCGTCGGACAGCACCTCGTAGGCGGCGTTAATGGACTTAAAGCGTTCGGCGGCGCCGTCATCGCCGGGGTTGACGTCGGGATGATGCTGGCGGGCCAAGCGGCGGTACGCCTGCCGGATTGCTTTCTCGTCGGCGGTGCGCGGGACGCCCAGTATGTCGTAGTAATCAGCCATTGCAAGGTTCACACGCGGGAAATTGGCGTTTCCATCATCTTATAACAGTAGCGCCGGTTAGTCAAGACAATGATGGCAGCACTAGCGGATAGTTGACAATAGCCAATCAAGTCTGTAAAGTGAATCCTGACGGTTCCAGATGCCGTCGCACACCGGCCGGACGGCCGGCAAAGCAACCGAACAGGAGGATGATTATGACGAGTATGCAGCGATTTGACCCGTTGCGCGAGATGCCGGGTTTGCGCCGGATGATGGGCCGCCCGTTTTTTGCCGGCGCCGAACCGGCGGCTACGGCGTGGCCGATTCCGATGGACGTGCAGCGGAACGACCGGCAGCTGACGGTTGCGGCCACGCTGCCGGGCTTTGACAAGGACGACGTGGACGTGAGCATCAGCCCCGACCGGGTGCTGTCGATAAAGGCGTCTCGCCAGACGGAGACGGAGCACCAGGGCGACGAGTGCGAGTACAAGTACCTGATGCGGGAGCGACGCACGGGGAGTTTCCAGCGCGCATTGCGTCTGCCCGCCGACCTTGACCTGGAGCAGGCCGCCGTAGCCCTGAACAACGGCGTGCTGACGGTAACGCTGCCCGTAGCCGAAACCGCCCAAACGCGGCGGCTGACTATTGGAGGGGACGGCGGATAGCCGGGCTGCCGCAACATAACCGGGTTGCCGTCACTGACCCCTCTCCCCGGTGGAGAGGGGTTTTGTTTTGATAAGCGGAACGCTGCCGTCCACGCGGCCAAGTTGCGCCGGTGGTTGGGTTGGGATAGACTGCGGGGCGTGTTTTTACTTGGCATTGTTCAGGAGCTTTTACGTGACTACTGCTGCCCCGATTCCGATTGTCCCTACTCCGGTCGAAGCCCGCAATCAGATTGTCAGCATGGTGCGCGATTTTGTGCGGCGGGACGTGGAGCCGGCCGCCGCCGTGCACGATGCTGAGGATACCGTTCCTTATGCTCTCATCGATACGATGAAAGAGCTGGGGCTGTTTGGCATTACTATTCCGGAGGAATATGGCGGGATGGGGCTGGATTACACTACCTTTGCGATGATTTTTGAGGAAATCAGCAAGGGGTATATGGCCCTGACCGGCGCGCTGGGGACGCATCATATTCTGGCTTACGTGCTGGCGAATTACGGCACGGCGGAGCAGCGCGTCCAGTTTTTGCCCCGGCTGGCCAGCGGCGAAATGCGCGGCGGGCTGGCCCTTACCGAACCCGGCGGCGGCAGCGACGTGGGCGCTTTGCAAACCCGCGCCGTCAAGGATGGCGAGGAGTACGTCGTTAACGGCTCCAAAATGTTCATCACCAACGCCGAATCGGGCGATGCTTTCTGTTTGCTGGCCCGTACTAATCCTGATGCGTCCATCAAGCACCGGGGGCTGTCGGCTTTCGTCATTGAAAAGAACAACGACCCGGGGTTTAAGGTCGGGCGGCATCTGGACAAGCTGGGCTATCGGGGGTTGGATACTTGCGAGCTGGCGTTTGAGGATTTCCGGATTCCGGCCGAGAATCTGATTGGCGGGGCGGAGAACGTGGGGTTTGGGCAGGTGATGAGCGGGCTGGAAACGGGGCGCATCAACGTGGCGGCGCGGGCGGTGGGCGTGGCGCAGGCGGCGCTGGACGCTTCAATGCGCTACATCCAGCAGCGGGAAACCTTTGGGCAGCCAATCAGCCAGCATCAGGCTATCCAGCTCAAGATTGCGGATATGGCCACCAAGATTCAGGCGTCGCGCCTGCTGGTGTACGATGCGGCCGCCAAGAAGGACAGCGGCGAACGCATCGACCTGGAGTCGGGGATGGCCAAGCTGTTTGCCAGCGAGGTGTGCGGCGAGGTGGCGATGGAGGCGATGCGGATTCACGGCGGCTACGGCTACACGAAAGATTTTCCCGTAGAACGCTACTACCGGGATGCGCCGCTGATGATTATTGGCGAAGGCACGAACGAGATAATGCGGCTGGTAATAGCCCGCCAACTGCTGCGCCGCCCGGAATACCAGCTGTAGCCATCTGAGGCTGTAGTCCATTTTGAGGTTGTCTTATGACCCAATCCCAAAGTACCGAATCGCAAGCGCCCGTCCGTCTTACTGAGCTTTCGCATTGTGCGGGTTGAGCGGCTAAGCTTAGCCTTGAGGACCTGGGCCAGGTTCTGAGTTATGTTCCGCTGCTGCGGCATCCTGATTTGCTGGTGGGGGCGGAAACCGGGGATGATGCGGCGGTTTATCGTATCAACGATGATACGGCGCTCATCGTTACGGTGGATTTTTTTCCGCCGATTACCGATGACCCCTATGAGTTTGGGGCCATCGCCGCCGCCAACTCGCTGTCGGACGTGTACGCCATGGGCGGCAAGCCGCTGATTGCGCTGAACGTGGTGGGGTTTCCGGCGGCTTTGGACAAGGAGATTCTGGGGCGCACGTTGCAGGGGGGGTATGCCAAGGCGGCGGAGGCGGAGTGCCTGATCGTGGGCGGCCATACGGTGGATGACCCGGAACCGAAGTATGGTTTGTCGGTTATCGGGGTGGTTAAGCCGGGCGCGCAGGTTAGCAACGCCGGGGCGCGGCCGGGCGATTCGCTGGTGCTGAGCAAGCCCATCGGCACCGGCATTATCACTACTGCCGGCAAGCAGGGTTCCGCGGCGCCCGACGTGATGGCCGGGGCGGTGGCGACGATGGCGGCGCTGAACCGTCCGGCGGCGGCGGCGATGATGCGCGTTGGGGTGAACTCCGCTACCGACATAACCGGGTTCGGGCTGCTGGGCCATCTGAAAAGTATGGTTCGGGGCAGTGGGGTTGCCGCCGAGGTTAGCCTGGCGGCGGTTCCTTTGCTGCCGGGCGTGCGGGAATTGCTGGCGGCCGGCGTAGCGCCCGGCGGCACGCATCGCAACGTTAGCAGCGTGTCCGACGTGGTGGCGTGGGATGATGCGCTTACGGAGCAAGACCGGCTGCTGCTTTGCGACGCGCAGACGTCGGGCGGGCTGCTGATGTCGGTGCCGGCGGAGCGGGAGCAAGACTTGATTGACGCACTGAATGACGAGGGCGCGCCCTGCGCCGCCGTAGTCGGGCGCATCACCGACGGGCCGGCCGGCACAATCAGCGCCGGGCCGTAACGTCGCAACGTCAATCTCACTGAACATCAACCGCACCGAGCATCAATCTCACCAAGCATCATTCTATCTATCTATGGAGCATTTCGGATGACTACCTCCGACCGTGAAGCGCGGCAGACGCCGGCGGCGCAGCCTGAGTTTGGGTTGAAGCGGCCTGACCAGGTGAAAATTGCGCCGCCGGCCGGCGAGCGGGTGCCGCCCGGCCAGTTTGTCGCCAAAACCTTTCCCGTGCTGACCTACGGCGATACGCCGGCAATTGACCTGTCAACCTGGAGTTTCCGGGTGTGGGGGCTGGTGGAGCGGGAGATTACGCTGGACTGGCCGGGGTTGCTGGCCCTGCCGCAGGTGTCCGTGGGCGCCGATTTTCATTGCGTTACGCAGTGGTCGGCGCTGGATCAGACTTGGGAGGGGGTGCCGGTGGCGGCGCTTTTGGAGCGGGCGGGCGTTGCGCCGGGGGCATTGCACCTGATGGCCCACTGCTACGGGGATTACACTACCAACGTGCCGCTGGATTTGGCGCTGTCGGAGGGGTTGCTGGCCCACCGGCAGAACGGCGCGGAGCTGGGCAAAGACCACGGCTGGCCGCTGCGTCTGGTGGTGCCGAGCCGGTACGGTTGGAAGTCGGCCAAGTGGGTGAACGGGATTGAGGTTATGGCCGAGGACGCCCCCGGTTTCTGGGAGGAACGCGGGTACAACAACAACGGCGATCCCTGGCGGGAGGAACGGTTCTGGCCCGAACTGACCCGGTAGATGCTGATTGGATTTGGGTTTGACCGGACTAGGGCGGGGGTTGTCATTAAATGACAAAGCGGCCGCCGGGTGTATTCCCGGCGGCCGCGCCCGTTTCCGGATTGGGGCGGATGTTACGCCGCCTGCAAGAGCTGCTCCTGCTCGGTGGTGGTGGCGACGGCCGGCATATCCTGCGGCCTGATTTCGATGGTGCCGGTGGGCGCATCGAGGTCGCGCTGCAAGCCGCACTGCAAGCAGCTGACGAACATCCCGTAGATGTCCTTCCGCAGTTCCAGGTCGCCGCGGCACTTGGGGCAGGCGTTGAACTTGAGTCTCATGATGGCCTCCTTTCCGGGATTGGATTTGCCGGTTGGCATACAACGGTGAAGGCGTCCGTTCAACTAATTTACGCTGTCAAAATGGGGTTGGATTGCGCTGACGACGGGCGGTTTATTGCCGATTTCAGGTCGGCTGGTTTCAATGGACTGGATAATACGCCTTGACACAAGCCGTGTCAAGACTTATCATACCCATTAATCCAATGTGATAAAATTCACGGGCGCAACGCTGCCGCAAGCCCTGACGATGCCGGCCCCGCAGACGGTTGCCCCGGAGAATAGAACGATGCAGCGGCGCTGGGCCGGAACGGCCAACGCAATGAACATACCGGCGGAACCCTATCCGCAGCCGGCTTTCGCGGCGCCGCAGGATTGGAACGGCGATACGCCGGCGCCGGCCGGGCTGTCAGCGGCCGGGCCGCCGGCGGCGGAGAGCAGAGCCGACGGACGCCGGGACGCCGGGGCGTCCGGCCCGGAAATGGAGGGGGTGTACATCATATCGGTAGCGGCCCGGCTGCTGGAAATGCACCCGCAAACGCTGCGCAAGTACGAGCGGCTGGGGCTGATTCAGCCGGTGCGCACCGTCGGGATGCTCCGGCTGTACTCGCGGGCCGACCTGCACAAGGTTATGCTGATACGGCATCTGATGGATAATCTGGGACTGAATCTGGCCGGGGTTGAGTTTGCGCTGAACCTGGTCAATAACCTGAGCGTGTTCTCCCGTCGGCTGGCCCATTCGACCGACGACCCCGATTTGGCGGCCAGCATCCGGGAGGAAGTGGCGCTGCTGTGCCGCAGCCTGAGTTTGCCGGGGCCGGTACAGTAGCCGGTACGGTAGCCGATACAGTAGCCGATACAGTAGCCTAAGGCAGAATGACAATACCCCAGGATGGAGTTTCGCAATTGACAACCGAACACGACAACCCGGCCGGCGACAGCATCCCGCCCGATTCCCCGGCCGGCGCAAACTACGAGGACGCGGCCGCGCCGCCGCTGGCGCCGGAGGCTGAGGCGGCTTTGCTGCGGGCGGCTCTGGCAGAGGCTAACGAGGAAATCGCCCGTCAAGCCGACGCGGTACAGCGGGGCCAGGCGGATTTGGCCAATCTGCGGCGGCGGCATGATGAGGAGCGGCTGGCTATCCGGGAGCAGGCGAACAGCCGGCTGCTGGTGCATCTGCTGCCCATCGTGGACGAGCTGGACTTGGCGGTGGCCCATCTGGAGCAGGGCGGCGGGGATAACGGCGCAAACGATTCGTGGACGGAGGGCGTGCGTCTGATACAGCGCAAGCTGACGTCTTTTCTGGAAGGTGAGGGCGTAGCGCGCATCGCAGCTTTGGGCGAACCTTTTAACCCGGAGCTGCACGAGGCGGTGGGGATGGCCAACGACAGCGGCGCCGATTCCGGCTGCATCATCGAGGTGCTGCGGCAGGGCTACCGGCTGCACAACCGGGTGGTGCAGGCGGCGCAGGTGGTCGTCAATCAGTAACGACCGACAGTAAATCCCCGGCCGGGGTGCCGTTCCTGCTAAACTGATTCGCAGAACGGATTTTATACGGATTTTATTAGGAGAAACAACAATGGCAAAGATTCTGGGCATCGATCTCGGCACTACCAACTCGGTGGCTGCGGTTATTGAGGCTGGCGAGGCGGAGGTTGTGGAGAACGCTGAGGGCAACCGCATCACGCCGTCGGTGGTGGCGATGAACGTCCGCAGCGGCGAGCGTTACGTGGGGCAGACGGCCAAGCGGCAGGCCGTTACCAATCCGGAGAACACGATATTCTCCGTGAAACGCCTGATGGGGCGCCGTTTTGATGACCCTGAGGTGCAGGGCGCGGCCCAACGCCTTCCTTATAAGGTGGTGGGCGGCGCCAACGGCGATGCCCACGTGGAGATGTCCGGGCAGGCTTACGCGCCGCCGCAAATCTCCAGTATGGTGCTGCAAAAAATCCGGCAGGACGCTGAGGCCAAGCTGGGGGAGAGCATCACGCAGGCCGTCATTACGGTGCCGGCTTACTTCAACGACTCGCAGCGGCAGGCCACCAAAGACGCCGGCACCATCGCCGGGCTGGACGTGCTGCGCATCATCAACGAACCCACCGCGTCCTCGCTGGCCTACGGCATTGACAAGCAGCAGACCGACTCCACCGTTGCGGTGTTTGACCTGGGCGGCGGCACTTTTGACATTACCATCCTGCAACTTGGGGAGGGCGTGTTTGAGGTGCTTTCCACCAACGGCGATACCTTTCTGGGCGGCGATGACTTTGACGACGCCATCCTGAACTGGCTGGTGGCCGAGTACCGGGCCGAAACCGGGATTGACCTGATTCAGGACCGGATGGCGCTGCAACGGCTGCGCGACGCGGCCGAACGGGCCAAGATTGAGCTGTCCAGCACGCTGGAAAGCGAGATTAACCTGCCCTTTATCACGGCGGACGCCAGCGGCCCGCAGCATCTGGTGAAACCGCTGAGCCGGGCGCGGCTGGAGCAGCTGGTGGGCGATCTGATTGACCGCACCGCCGGGCCGTGCCGTCAGGCCATATCCGATGCCGGCGTAGCCTCCGGCAGCATTGACGACGTGATACTGGTGGGGGGGATGACGCGGATGCCGGCGGTGCAGGCCAAAGTGCAGCAAATCTTTGGGCGGGAGCCGTCCCGCTCGGTGAACCCGGATGAGGCGGTGGCATTGGGCGCGGCGATACAGGCCGGCGTCCTGGGCGGCGAGGTGGGCGACATCGTGCTGCTGGACGTAACGCCGCTGACGCTGGGCATTGAGACGCTGGGCGGCGTCACTACGGCGCTCATTCCGCGCAACACCACCATTCCCACCAAAAAGACGGAAACCTTTACGACGGCGGCCGACTCGCAGGCCAGCGTGGACATCCACGTTTTGCAGGGCGAGCGGCCAATGTCGGCCGACAACAAGACGATTGGCCGGTTTATGCTGGACGGCATCCTGCCGGCGCCCCGGGGGATGCCGCAGATTGACGTTACGTTTGACATCGACTCCAACGGCATCCTGAGCGTGTCGGCGCAGGACAAAGGCACGGGCAAAGAGCAGCGAATTGTCATACAGACCAGCAGCGGCCTTTCGCAGGACGACATCGAGCGGATGATGTCGGACGCGCAGGCCAACGAGGAATCGGACCGGCAGCGTCGGGCGGAGATTGAAACGCGCAACCAGGCCGACAGCCTGGCCTACTCCGCAGAACGGCTGCTGACCGAACACGCCGCCACGCTGCCGGCCGAGCTGAAAGCGGAGGCCGACGGCAAGCTGGCCGAGCTGCGGACGGCCATCGCCGCCAACAACCTGGCGCAGATGCAGACGGCGATGAACGAGCTGAACGACGTTTTGCAGCGGGTGGGGCAAGCCGTGTACACGCAGCCGGGCGCCGGCGGCGCCGGGCCGGGGACGGCGGACGGGACGGCCGGCGATGGCGCGTCGGGGCCGGACGACACGGTGGAGGGGGAGTTCCGGGAGGTTTAGGCGAACCGGCAAACTGCCGGCTGTCGTGCAGCCCGGCGCTATTCGGAACGCCGGCGCCCGGAATGACGGGCGGCGGCGTTTCGGCATTTGCGGTGTTGGGTTGTAAAAGCTTTGTAAAATGGGGGCGCATTGGTGTTGATTGCCCGGCAAAGTGCTATAATGGCGGCAAGCTCACCATCTGGCGCGGGTTCCGGCCCGCCGGACATTGGAGAAACGCAATGAGCACCTCACACAGACAAGATGTCGAAGTCAGCGGTTTGGACAGTGATAACGCCGTAGCCGCCGCCGCTCCGGTCAGCGTGGAAGAGCCGGCCGGATTGCAGATCGAAAGCTACGACCTTGACGCGCTCACCCCGCTGCAAGCCCATTACCTGGATACCTTGCGACAGCTGATTGTGGTCAAGAACGAGTATCAAACCGCACCCGAGTACGAGGCATGGATGATGGACGCCGTGAAGCGTTCCATTTACTCCGCTCTGCGTGATTGCATCGAGGCCAACATCGGGGACGTGGCCAAGGGGCTGCTGCACCAGGAGCATCAGGTCAACTAGCGCGGGGGGCGATTTACGGCGGCTGGCCCGGCGGGTGCATCATCCGGGGCCGCCGTCAGCCCGCTGTCGTATTCCGGCCCGGACGGGCCGGTGTTGTCCGGTTCCGGGCGCTCCCGGTCATTCTGAACGGGATGGCCGCGCCAGCGGTTTGACAGACGTTTTGAGCATTGTGTTATACTCCGATTGTTCTCCTGACGCCGAGGTGGTGGAAATGGTAGACACGCGGTCTTGAGGGGGCCGTGGGCTTTCGCTCGTGTGGGTTCAAGTCCCGCCCTCGGCACCAATCGAACGAACAAACGCAGTTGGCGGGCAGTTGGCAACAAACCGGCACGGCAGTGAGTAAGCAACTCCGGGGCGACGTAGCCAAGTGGTTAAGGCGGAGGTCTGCAAAACCTCTATTCGGCGGTTCGAATCCGCCCGTCGCCTCCAATATCAAGCAGGTTTTGCGCCCGTGCACGATGCCATCCGATCCCGCTCTGTCCTATCCTGTCCTGCGCCGGTCGTATCAGCAAGCCGGGCCCAACTATGCGCTTTCAGTTCCGCGCGACGCTTTTGAGCAGACGAGCGTTGCGCGCTTGTGTTTAACGCCGTGCCGGGGTGGCGAAAGGGTAGACGCGGCGGACTTAAAATCCGCTACCTCCTAGAGGTGTGTGGGTTCGAATCCCTCCCTCGGCACCAAGTTTCCCGATAAGCGCGCGCGGCGGCGTTGGGCGGTATGATACAGTTCAACATCTTAACATCAGGAGCCGTACAATGATTGAATCCGCCAACCGTTATGCCATTGCCAGCCGGGGGTTTATGGGCAAAGCCTGGGAATACCTGGCGGAGAACGACTTGCCCCAAGCTTCGGAAAAGGGCTGGGGCGCGGCGGCCGAGATGGTCAAGGCCGTCGCTGAGGAACGGGGGTGGCCGCACCGCAGCCATCATCTTTTGTCCGACATCATCGAGGATTTGGTGGACGAAACCGGAGACCCGGAACTGTCCGATTTTTTCCTGCGAGCATCAATGCTGCACGTCAACTTTTACGAAAACGGTCTGCGCTCCCGCACCGTCCGGCGGGCGTTGCAGACTACTCAAGAGTTGATAAGCAGGCTGGAGCCGCTGTTGGATAACAGGACGGAATAGGGCCAGGATAAGGCGGAGTTTGAACCACCCTCTGATTGCCCGGATGCTGCCGGCGTCGGACCGGCGTTTGGCCCGGCAGACGTTTTGGATGGGCGGCATTACCGCAGCCCATCTGGTGGGCGGGCTGGCGCAGGTGTCCATATCGGCCCGGATTCTCGGCCCGGAGGGCTACGGCGTGCTGGCCGTGATTGTCGCCGTCACGCTGCTAATCTACGGACTGTCGGCCATACCGGGGGGCGAGGCGGTTACGGCTTTCGTTACGCGGGGCGTAGCCGAGGGGCGGCCGGAGGAGGCGTCGCGGGTGCTGCGATTTGTGCTGGCCTTGTCGCTGGGGCTGGCGCTGGCGGCCTATGCGATTTTGGCCGTCCTCATCCTGGCGGCCGGCGGGCTGCTGGGGATTGGCCCGGCCTACCTGGATGCCGCGCTGCTGTACGGCGTCATCGGGATATTTCTGGCGACGCAGACGGAAACGCTGGCGGCGCTGCGGCTGTCCGACCGGGTGGCGCTGGGGTTTGCGGTTACGCTGGCCGGCGTGCTGACGCGGGTTGCGCTGCTGGTGGCGGCGCTGCTGACCGGGGGCGGGCTGCTGGCGGTGGTGCTGGCGCACATCGCCGGCGCCGCCGTGAACGGGGCCGGGATGCTGATTGCCACGACGGTCGCCGCGCCGCAGGCGGGAATGACGGGCCTGCTGCGCTCGCTGTCGCTGAAAGTGCCGCCGGACGTGCTGCGATTCCAGGTTGGAACGTTCGGGAAATCCACCATCTGGACGTTGGCCCACAATATGGACGCCATCCTGCTGGCGCAATTCGCCGGCGCCGCCGACGTGGGCCTGTACCGGGGGGGGCGGCAGATTACGGACTCCACGCGCTACCCGTTCCAGCCGCTGATGAGCGCGGTGCAGCCGGAGTACAGCCGGCATTGGTACGCGGGGGCGGGCCGGGCCTTGCGCCGGGCGTCGCTGCGGTTTGCCCTGGTGTCGTTCGCGCTGTCCGTGGTGGGATTCGGGATGCTGCTTATATTTCACCAGCCGATAACGCGGCTGATTTTGGGCCCGGAATTCGGGAACGCCGCCCCGCTGGTGCTGATTATGCTGATTGGCTCATTCGCCGCCAGCAGCGTTTCGGTGCTGACCATACTGCCGGCGGCGGCGGGGCGCATCGGGCCGTCGCTGGCGGGGACGGCGGCCGGGCTGGTAGCATCGGTTGCAATCATCGTGTGGCTGGCGCCCCGGTACGGCGCGGCGGGCGCGGCCTGGGCCAACACGGCCTACTTCATCGCCTTTGTCGTGGTGCTGATACCGTTCGTGATAGCGATACTTCGGCAGAGGGGCCAGCGTCGGGTTGCCAGTCGGGAGGCGGCGGAATGACGGCGGCGGGGGGCAAACTGCACGTGGGGTTTGTGCTGCATAGTTTAGGCGGCGGCGGGGCGCAGCGGGTGGCCATCACGCTGGCCGAGTCGCTCATCCGGCGGGGCCACCGGGTGGATATGATGGTGGGGCGGTTGCTGATAGCGTACCCGGACAGCCTGCCGGCGGGGATGCGGCTGTTTTACCCCGGCCTGCGTAAATCGGACCGGGAGCTAATCCGCCGCTGCCGGGAGCGGGGCGTTGCGATGCAGGCGCTGGCCATCAACCCGATGTCAATGGCCTGGGACTGGCTGGCCTTGCGGCGGCGCAGGCGCGGGATTAACGCCGATATTAAGGATGCCGTGTTTGCCCATCTGGTGGCCCGTTACGTCCGGCAGGAACGCCCAGCGCTGCTGCTGGCCGGCGTGTCGCGGGCCAACTTTGCCGCCGTCGATGGGATGGAGTTGGCGGGATTTGGCCGGCCGGTGATTGCGTCAGTGCACAGCAACGTCAGCCGGAACTACACCGAATATGAACAACGCCGGGCCCGGGACATCTACCCCCGGGCCGATGCGGTGGCTGCCGTTTCCGAGGGCGCCGGCCGGGAGGTGGAGGGGTTTTTGGGCGTGCCGGGGGAAAGCGTTTATGCTATCTACAATCCCATACCGTCCGATGCGATCTGGCGGCAGGCGCAAGAGGACGTGGGGCACCCCTGGTTTGCCGCCGGCGAACCGCCGGTCGTCCTGAGCGTGGGGCGAGAGGCGCCGCCAAAGGACTATGCTACGCTGGTGGAGGCGTTCGGGCTGGCGCGCCGTCAAATCAGGGCGCGGTTGGTCATAATGGGCCGGCTTTCGGAATCTTACCGGGCCGGGCTGATTGAACGGGCGCGGGAGTACGGCGTGGCGGATGATTTGGGGTTCGTGGATTTTGACGCGAATCCCTTTCGCTATATGCGCCGGGCGGGGTTGTTTGCGTTCTCATCCCGTTGGGAGGGGCTACCGACGGCCCTGCTGGAAGCCCTGGCCTGCGGCACGCCCGCCGTCAGCACCGACACGCCTTATGGCCCCCGCGAGATACTTGCCGATGACAGGTGGGGCAAGCTGGCGCCGGTGGGCGATGCGCCGGCCCTGGCGCAAGCAATGGTGGAGACGCTGCAAGGCGACCATCCCCCGGCGGAGGCGCTGCGCCGCAGAGCCGGCGAGTTCTCGGAGCAGCGGGCGGTGGCTGCTTACCTGGCGCTGTTCCGGAAAGTGACGGGGCAAGCATCATGACCGGCCGTCGGCATATATCACTATATGTCGTGTGCCTGAGTAAATCAGTCGCCGGCTGCTGCCAAAAGTGGGGGTTTTGGTGACGCTGGCAGCGGGACGGGGCTGCCCGGTGTCGTTATAATCTGCCCTGTAGCCAAAATTGCGGGGCCGATGGCCGCCGCCTGGGGTAGCACTATGACCAGCGCGATTAGCGCCATTGATGCCAGCAGCGCCGAGAAGTTCCAGTCCCTGTTGCGCGAGCTCTTTCAGTTCGACTGCGCCGATTTGGATTTTGGCATTTACCGCATTATGAACCACAAGCGGGCTGCTGTTGAGCGGTTTATCACGGAGCGCTTGCCGGCTGCCGTTGCCGATGCGCTGAGCCGGGGGCCGCTGGCGCAGCAAGTCCGGGCTGATGTCGCGCTGGCGGATTTGCGGGCCAGGGTGGAGCAGGCTTACGGAGAGGACGCCGTTGGCTTTGACGGGCAATTGGTCGTCTCGCAAATCGGCAATATGGACGCCCCTCTGGTTAAGCAATATATCGACGCGCTGGCCCGCGCTGCCGATGACCGCAACCGCGCCTCGGTTGAGGACGCCATCTATAATCACCTGATTACGTTTTTCAGCCGCTACTACGAGGAGGGCGACTTTATTTCCAAGCGGCGCTACTCCCGCAGCCGGCGCTACGCCATTCCTTATAACGGCGAGGAAGTCTATCTCCATTGGGCCAACCGCGACCAGTATTACGTCAAGACTGATGAACACTTCCGCAACTATGACTGGCAGGCCCCTAATGGCGTAGCGGTGCGCTTCCGCCTCAGGAATGCCGACGTTGAGCAGAACAACGTTAAGGGCGACCGGCGCTTTTTTCTGCCCGTTGTCGCCGATGTCCGGTGGGATGACGACGCGCGCACCGTCACTATTCCCGTTGAGTACCGCCCGCTGCGGGCCGACGAACAGCAGAATTACGGTACCCGCAATCAGCAGGACAAGATTATCGCCGACGCCGTGGCCGCCATCCCGCCGAAGCTGGCCGGCGCGCCGGACGCTCATATCGCCCTCGCCGGCGCCCACCGGCAGAACGCCAAAGGCGAGCCGGTGAGCCGGCTGGAACACCACTTGCGCCGCTATACCACCCGCAACAACGCCGACTTCTTTGTCCACAAAGACCTGTCCGGGTTTCTCAACCAGGAGCTGGACTTTTACCTTAAGAACGAGGTGCTGAACCTGGACAACATCGCCAACGCCGGCCAGGAGGCTGCGGAAGGCTGGTTCCAGCAAATGCGCCTGATTAAGGCCGTCGGCGGGCAAGTCATCGACTTCCTGGCCCAGATTGAGGATTTCCAGAAAACCCTCTGGGAAAAGCGCAAGTTCGTCACCGCAACGCACTACTGCATCACCCTGGGCAACATCAGCGCCGACTTCTACCCCGACATCATCGCCAACGCCGCGCAGTGGCACGAATGGCGGGAGCTGTTTGACATTGACACTGACGCCGCCCACCGCACCGCCAACTTCCTGCAAACCCATCCCACCCTCCCTCTGGACACCCGCCACTTCAACGCCGCCTTTACCAACCGCCTGCTGGCCGCCTTTGACGACTTGGACGGAATGACCGACGGTGTGTTGTTCCACGGTGACAACTGGCAAGCGTTGCGGCTGATAACAGAAAAATACGCCGGAAAGGTCAATTGTATCTACATTGACCCGCCGTACAATACAGCAGCGTCAGAAATTCTTTATAAGAATGGTTACAAACATTCGTCATACCTATCTTTGATTGCAGATCGTATCTCGATCTCGCAATCTGTTATAAGCGACGATGCGGCATGGGTGATTGCCATTGACGACACTGAAATGACAGGTCTAGCCCAAATCCTCGATACCCATTTCAACGCTTGGGACAGGAGTATGGTGGTCGTCAATCACCATCCAGCTGGTAGCGGATTGGAAGGTACAAACGTGTCCAGCACTCACGAATATGCCATTTTTATGACGCCAGCCAACGCAAAAGTTCTGGGCGGCCCACAAAAGGAATCTGGCATATCCGAAATAGGATTCGTTCGTACAGGTACAGCAGACAGCAACTTACGTACTGGACGTCCGAACAGTTTTTACGCGGTTCTTGTAGATCCGAAAACATCTACGGTTATAGGAGCAGAACCGCCTCCAACAGGTACGGATTACCCGCGATGTAAAACATCTGAAGGGTATGTCCGTATTTATCCAGTCAGTGATGACGGCACTGAAAGGGTATGGCGCCGGAGCTATGTAACAGTAACGAAGTGTATCGAGAATGGCGAGATCATCTGTAAAAACAGCCGCTCTCTTTACCTGCTCACAGACCAATCCGGTAAGCGGCGCCCTCTGTTCAGCAATTGGACGGATAAGAAATATAACGCCGGTACACACGGGAGTAATTTGCTCAGGGCACTTTTCGGCGGCGGAAGTACGTTCTCTTATCCCAAATCTGTTTGGACAGTGCGCGATTGTGTAGATGCTTGCATCCACAAATACGATGATGCCGTTGTCCTTGACTACTTCGCCGGTTCCGGCACTACGGGCCACGCCGTTATCAATCTGAACCGTGAGGATGGCGGGCGGCGCAAGTTTGTCCTGGTGGAAATGGGCGAATACTTTGATACGGTGCTGCTGCCCCGCATCAAAAAGGTCGTCTTTACGCCCGAATGGAAAGACGGCAAACCCCGGCGCGCGGCCACGCCGGAGGAATCGGAACGCTCGCCCCGCATCATCAAGTATATGACGCTGGAATCCTACGAGGATGCGCTGGACAGTATTGAGTTTGATTCGCCGGCCGGGCAGCTGCCCCTGCTGGAATCATCCGACGAATACCTGCTCAAATATCTGCTGCGCTCGGAGACTAGAGAAAGCGAAACACTGCTCAACGTCACCGGGCTGACCGCCCCTTTCACCTACCGATTGCGCGTCCATGTCAACGGGGAACGGCAGGAACGCACGGTTGACCTGCCGGAGACGTTCAACTATCTGCTGGGGCTGAACGTCCGCACCCGGCGGGCCTACGCTGACGACGGGCGCCGTTATCTGGCGTACAGCGGCGAAACCCGCGCCGAACCGGGCCGCACGGTGGCCGTAATCTGGCGCGCCACCGACGGCTGGGCGGAGCATGATTTCGTCCGGGACCGTGAGTTTATCGCCGCGCAGGATATGGCCGCCGGCGCCGAAACGGTGTACGTCAACGGCGATTCCGCCATCATCATCCCCCGGGCCAAGCCCATCGAGCCGATGTTCAAGGCGCGGATGTTCGCCGGCGTAAGCGCCTGACCGGATTGCTTACCGCCGGATTATTGACCGGAGGAATGGACGATGCCGCCCCGACGCCGCGCTAACGGAAACCGCCCGCCGGCCCCGCGCGGCTATGCCCGGCTGGAGCAAAGGCTGGCGCTGCTGGCCTGGCTGCACGGGCAGCTGGGCTACGCCAAGACGTCCGACCTGCTGGCCGCCGTCAAGCCGACCGACGAAGGCTTTGACCCGAACGGACGCAGCCACATCTACGCTCTCCTGGCCGCGCGGGCCGGCCAGCTGGTGGGGGTCACCACGGATGACCTGCAACGCTACGACGACAACATCCGCACCCATCTGGCGGCGCTGAACGCCGGCCGGGTCGAACCCATCATCCTGCGCTACTTCCAATACCTGGCCGCGCTGTACACCGAAATCTACCTTGACCGTTACAGCAAAAGCACCGCGGGCCTGCTGGGTTCACTCAACCGATTCGTCGCGCAGCACAACGCCAACTGCGCCCCCGACCAGCGCTATAAGGATTTCGCCGCCGGCGACTTGAACAAGCTGGCGTTCTGGATGGCGACGGGCAGCGGCAAAACGCTGCTGCTGCATCTGCACTACCGGCAGTTCCGGCACTACAATCGGCAGCCGCTGGACAACATCCTGCTGATTACGCCCAACGAAGGGCTGACCCGGCAGCACATCGCCGAGCTGCAAGCGTCCGGCATCCCGGCGGCCCGCTTTGACCTCAACGAAACCGGCGGGCTGCCCGGCGACACCGGAACGGTGCGGGTAACCGAGATTACCAAGCTGGTAATGGAGAAGCAGGGCGAAGGCGAAAGCGTGCCGGTGGAATCATTCGAAGGCAACAACCTGATATTCGTGGACGAAGGCCACCGGGGAGCCAGTTCCGAAACGCAAAGCTGGCTGGAGATACGCAAGGCGCTGGGGGAGACGGGCTTTACCTTTGAGTACAGCGCCACTTTTGGGCAGGCCCTGGCCGCCGCCGGCAACAACGACTTGCTCACCGAGTACGGCAAAGCCATCGCTTTTGACTATTCCTACCGGCACTTCTACGCTGACGGCTACGGCAAAGACTTCAGCATCCTCAACTTGCAGCAGGAAGGCGGCGCAGAGCAGACCGACATCCTGCTGCTGGCCAACCTGCTGTCCTTCTACGAACAGCAGCTCGTGTTTGACGACCAGAAACCGGCGCTGCGGCCATACAACCTGGAACGGCCGCTGTGGACATTCGTCGGGGGCAGAGTCAACGCCGTGTACGGGCAAGGGAATAACCGGCGCAGCGACATCCTGACCGTAGCCAGGTTTCTGCACCGGGTGCTGCGCGAACCCGATTGGGCAGAGGACAGCATTGCGCGGCTGCTGAATGGTCAATCCGGCTTAATTACAGAGGATGGCCGCGACATTTTTGCCGACAAATTCATCTACTTGCAGCAGCGTGGCGGGGACGCCGGGCCAATCTACCGGAACGCCCTGCGGAAAACGCTGCACGCCGACGGCAGCGGCGGCCTGGAGCTTTCCGACTTGCGCGGCAGCGACGGCGAGCTGGGCCTGAAAGCGGCCGGCGCCGAGAACTACTTCGGCGTAATTTACGTCGGCGACACTGCGGCGTTCAAGCGGCTGGTCGAGGCCGACGACTCCGGCATCGTGGTAACGGACGACGCCCTGCAAGGTTCGCTGTTTGACCGCATCAACGAACCGGACTCAACGGTTGAAGTGCTGGCCGGTTCCCGCAAGTTCATTGAAGGCTGGAACTCCTGGCGGGTGTCTAACATGGGCCTGCTGAACATCGGGAAAAGCGAAGGCGCGCAGATAATCCAGCTGTTCGGACGCGGCGTCCGCCTGAAAGGCCGGGGTCTGTCGCTGAAACGCAGCGCAGCGCTGGCCGGCGAGCGGCATCCCGATCACATCCGGTCGCTGGAAACCCTGAACATTTTTGCCCTGCGCGCCAACTACATGGCCCAATTCCGGGAGTACCTGGAAAACGAGGGCATAGACACCCAGGAACCCATCGAGCTGCCGCTGTTCATACGCCCCAATCAGGATTTCCTGGATAAGGGATTGGTAATCCCACGCCTGGACGACGGACAGAGCTTTGCCGGGCAAGAAACCGTGCTGCTGCAATACGACGGCGACGCCCGGCCGGTTTCCGTAACCGTGTCGGCGCAGGCCCAGCAAATCGTCAGCGGCCAGCAGGGAATTGACAGCGCCAGCGCCGTATCCTGGAGCGGGTCAATACCGCCGGCCAGCCTGGACTTGATTGACTGGGGACAAGCCTACCTGGAGTTGCTGGAACACAAGGAAAGTAAGGGCTTCAGCAATCTCCTGATACAGCCGGACTTGCTGCGGCCCATACTGGAATCACAGCCGCCGGCGTACCATGTGGAGGCCGAACAGTCGGTAATTGAGCCGCAGAACCATGCTGACCGGCAGCGTTTGCAGGAAGTCGTCACCGGCATCCTCCGGAAGTACGCCGAATCGCTGTACCGGCGCCGGCAAGCGCAGTGGGAATCAAACCACCTCACCTACCGGCAACTCGATGCCGCCGACCCCAACCTACGATTCAACATCGGCGAAGGCGACGCCACCGGAAAATACATCGTCAAAGCCCCCCGGGGCAACACAACTCTGGCAAATGAAATTGCGGAACTAATCAAAGACTGCAACGCCCTCTACCGTCAGGAACAAGGCGTCTTGCCGCGGATTCACTTCGACCGGCACCTGTACCAACCGCTCCTCGTCGAATCCGATGGAATAACCTCATCACCCCCCGGCTTGCAGCCAAGCGAGCGCGAATTCGTCGCCGACCTGCGAAACTACTGCAAAGGAACGCCCAGCAGCCTGCCGCCCAACGCCGAACTGTTCCTGCTCCGGAACCTGACCCGTGGCAAAGGCGTAGGCTTTTTCGAAAGCAGCGGCTTCTACCCCGATTTCATCCTTTGGATTAAGACCGGCGATACACAACGCATAGTGTTTGTAGAACCGCACGGAATGCTCAACGCGAAAGCCTACGAGCACGACGATAAAGCCAAACTCCACGAGGAACTGCCCGGTTTAGCACAGCAAATCGCCGCCCGTTCGGGCAACACGCAAGTAAGTCTGGATTCCTACATCGTGTCAACAACCCCCTACGAACAGCTGAGAGAACGCTACGGCAACGGCGAATGGAGCAAAGACGACTTCGCGGACAAGCACATCCTGTTCCGGGAAGGCATCGGCAATTACGATTACCTGAAACGGATTCTGCAAAACTAAGCAAACGCTGGCCTGATTGAGCTGCTGGAACGCCGCCCCAACAACGCCAACGCCAGCGGCCCAGCAGATACACCCGGCGGCGCCTAGTCCAGTCCAGCCCAAACCACCCCGGCACAGCCCCGCGTTCAATCCGGCCCCATGCCGGGCATCCGGCGTTGCGTCAGCTGGATTAGCCCCCCAGCACGATGACGCCCACCACAATTCCCAGCGTCAGAAGTATCAGCCAGGGGATAAAGCCAATGATTGCCGCGATGAACATTACCAGCGCCACCCGTCCCGTTGACTCAGGATACAGTGCCTGACGCACTGCAACTATCACCGCCGCCAGCATCCAGATGAACACCGCCAGGCCGAACAGCCAGCCGACGGACAGCCAGCCGGCGGACGGGATAAACGCGGCTGGGATAAACGTGAATATGGACAGCACGTGCGGCGTGTGCGCAAACCCTAGCATCCGCCACAGTTCGGCCCAGCTGGTTTTGGTTTCGCCGGTGCGCAGCATCCGGCCGCCTACCAGGTAGAGGACGGTAGTCCACATCGCCCATTGCACGGTGCCGACCACTAGCGCGATAAGCAAAACCGTGAGGGTGTCCAGCTGGAATGCTCCCCAGAGCACCAGCCACAGCAGTGCATCTAGCACCCCGACCGGCCCGGCCGGGATGGGTCCACTGAGCTGTAGCTCCAGCAGGCTGCCGATTGACCCACACAGGGTAACAATCAGCACCACCGTAATGGCCTGCCACCGCGCCCCCTGGTCGGCCTTAATCTCCTTGTAAGTCGCAGCGTTAAGCGTCGCCGCCCCAATCATCCTGCGCAGCATCACACCATTCTCTTTTGAAAACCTGGCCCGGATTCTCGCCGCTATCGTACGCGAGTCCCTACCGCTGCGATAATGCCGATTGCAACCGGATACGGTCTGACAATAGCAAAGAATCTCGACGGCGTAATGACGGCCTTTACCGCAAACTTTGCTCTACGCCATCGAGATTTTTCGCTGTGCTCAGAACGACCAAAGGAGGTGTTCAGTCCAGCCCAATGCCGGGCATCCGGCGTTGCTTTGCGCCAGCGGGCTTATCCCCGGATCAACTGATCAACTCGCCCAGCGCCAAAACTATCAGCAAGGGTATAAAGCCAACGATTGCGGCGATGAACGTTACCAGCACGGCCCGTCCCGTTGACTCAAAATCCAGCGCCTGGCGCACGGCTACAATCACCGCCACCAGCGTCCAGATGAACCCCACCAGGCCGAACAGCCAGCCCACGGACGGAACAAAGGCGAATACGGACAGCACGCCCGGCGTGTAGGCAAACCCCAGCATCCGGCCCAGTTCGGCCCAGCTGGTTTCGGTTCCGCTCGTGCGCAGCATCCGCCCGCCCACCAGGTAGAGGACGCTCGTCCACAGCGCCCAGCGCACGATGCCGAACGTCAGCCCGACAATCAAACCCCAGACGATGCCCAGCAGGGATGCTTCTTCGCCGAACAGCTCCGACAGGACGCCGCCGATTGCCCCGCACAGGGTAACAATCAGCACCACCATCACCGCCTGCCCCAGCGCCCCCTGGTCGGCCTCAATCTCCTCGTAAGTCGCAGCGTTAAACGTCGCCGCCCCAATCATCCGTCGCAGCATCACCCATCCTCCTTTCAAGACCTGGCCCGGATTTCACGCCCCCAATTGTACGCAAACCGCCGCCCCCGCGATAAGGCCGGTAACAGCAAGATACGGCGAGAAATAGCGCCCTCAGAATGACACCGGACGACGGAACGACACCCGCCAAATCCAAAAAATCAGCGACGCCGACCCCTTGTAACCGTACATCGGTTCGTGTAAGATACATCTATCGGGCAAATCAACAACCAATCCCCGCCTCAGCCGTTCTCAGTCCGAGAGCATCCCCTGAGGAACCGGGGCCTACACACTATCACAACACCGCGTCAAACGTCGCCGGAGCTTCCAGTCACCACGGCCACCCCCGTCAGCATCCAAACCGCAATCGGCCAGGCCGACCCATCGACGCATCCACGGCGTGGGCGGTACTCCGCAGGGTATCGAGCTTCAGCCCGCGCGCTGCTCCCCCAAAGGGCAGGACACGTAAAATGAAGGTCCGTAATAGTTGCGTAAAAACCTTCCGGCCGTAAGGGCTGACACCGACTGGAATCTCCGACGATAACCACCAAACCAACCAACACCAAATCAAACCGAACCGACCACCCGATACCGACTGCCCGATACGATACCCGCCCGATACCAGCCAACCCCAAACCCACTCCCAAAGGATGACCCATCATGACTTGACCAAACCACCGGAAACGGAACGCGGCCAGCGATTGCGTTTCGCTTTACAATATCTGCCGTTGGTTTTATAATCACGGCTCAGGGAGCAGGCTGGCTATGGCCTCTCCCCACTTGTTGTTTGGGGCGCCGGGCGGCCCGGCCCCGGGGCGGTAGCGTTATGCCGGAACCACAGTATATGTCACGGAGCAAGCTCGCTGAGCTGACTGCCGACTTGGAGGAACTGCGCACCGTCCGCAAGCCGGCCATCGCCAGCCAGATTAACGTGGCCCGCACTCGCGGCGGCACCGACGACAACGCCGAAACCGAACTGGCCAAGCAGGACCTGGCTTTCGTCGAGGGCAAAATCCGCTCCCTGGCCCGGCTGATTGGCAATGCCGTCATCGTTGACGCCAACCCCGACGACGCTGAATCTCCCGACGCCGTGGCCCTCTGGCGCACCGTCACCGTTGAGCGCGAGAACGGCCAGCAGGCCCGCTATCAGATTACCGGCTCGCTGGAAGCCGACCCCGCCCAGGGCCGCATCTCCCACGTTTCGCCCATCGGCAAAAGCCTGCTGGGCAAGCGCCCCGGCGACGTCGCCGAAGTCCAGATTCCCAGCGGCAAAACCAAACTCAAAATCCTGTCCATCAGCTAGCCCCAACCCCGGCCCCCTTTCCACCGTGCCAGACCGCGACGAATCACCGCCGCCTCAGCCGGCCGACAACCTGAGCAGCCTCCAGGCCAACCTGGAGAGCCGTCGGGCCAAGCTGGGCCGCCTCATCGCGCGCGGCATTGACCCCTACCCCCGCCGCTTTGCCCGCAGCTGTTCCGCCGCCGACGCCATCGCCCAATTCGAGGCCGCCGACGCCGCCGGCCTCCCGGATGATGCGCCGCCCCTCCGTCTGGCCGGCCGCATCACGTCAATGCGCGTCATGGGACGCGCCGCTTTTCTGGACTTGCGCGATGCCACCGGCGTTGTGCAAGCCCTGCTGCGCCGCAACGTCCTCGGCGACGACTACGCCCTGCTGTCCGACCTTGACCTGGGCGATTTCCTCGGCGTAACCGGCCAGATGATGCGTACCCGCACCGGCCAGCCCACCATCGAAGCCACCTCCCTCACCATCCTGGCCAAGGGGATGCGCCCGCTGCCGGAGAAGTGGCACGGCCTGCGCGACGTGGAAACCCGCTACCGCCAGCGCTACCTTGACCTCATCGCCAACCCCGAAGTGGCCGACACTTTCGTCCAGCGCAGCCGCGTCATCAGCGGCATCCGCCGGTTCCTCGACAATCGCGGTTTCGTTGAAGTTGACACCCCCATCCTCGTGCCAATCCCCGCCGGCGCCCACGCCCGCCCGTTCATCACCCACCACAACGCCCTCGACCAGCAGCTCTACCTCCGCATCGCCACCGAACTGTACCTCAAACGCCTCATCGTCGGCGGCCTGGACAAGGTGTACGAGATTGGCCGCGTTTTCCGCAACGAGGGCATCGACCAGGACCACAACCCGGAGTTCACCCTGCTGGAATCCTACGAAGCCTACGCCGATTACAACGCCGTTATGGAGATGGTGGAGGCGCTGGTGTCGTCGCTGGCGCAGGACGTGCACGGCAGTATGCAAATCCCCCTGGGCGCCCACGTCATCGATTTCACCCCGCCCTGGCCCCGCCTCTCCCTGCGGGAGGAACTGCAACGGCGCAGCGGCGTTGATATAGATGACTACCCCGATGCCGAATCGCTAACCCGCATCGCGCGGCAGCTCGGCCTGGAACCCGCCCCCCGCGAGGCCCGCGGCCGCCTCATCGACAAGATGCTGTCCGTGTACGTAGAACCCCATCTGATACAGCCGTCGTTCCTGATGGACTACCCGGAGGATATGTCGCCACTGGCCAAGTCCCACCCCGACCAGCCCGGCTACGTCGAGCGTTTCGAGGCTTTCGCCGCCGGCATGGAGATTGCCAATTCCTACACCGAGCTGAACGACCCGGCCGTGCAGCGCGCCCGTTTCGCCGCCCAGGAACACCTGCGCGCCGCCTACGACGACGACGAAGCCGACCGCACCGACGACGATTTCCTGACCGCCCTGGAATACGGAATGCCCCCCACCGGCGGCCTCGGCATCGGCATCGACCGCCTCGTAATGCTCCTAACCGCCCAAACCACCATCCGCGACGTCCTCCTATTCCCCCAAATGCGGGTTCTCCATGACGAGTCTGAACGAGAAAGGTAGGCTGGTTTGTTCAACAAACTTTCCCCCATTGCGCAGTCAACAGTACCCGCGCCGCCGGACGTCTGCGACACTAACCCGTTTCCCCTGAAACTCCGGCTGCCCCATAATGTGGTGGCCGCCGGCGCCGATGCCTGCGAGGAATGGTTCTGGGACATTTGCACGGCCAATCGGGATTGCCTCTGGGAGATGGAACTTACCGCCGACGGAGCGCTGGAACTCATGCCTTCTTACGCTTATGCGGAACGCCGCGAGTTCCGGCTGGGTTTTGCGCTGGAAACATGGAACATCGCCCAGGGCAGCCCCGGTATGACCACCGGCGCATCCGCCGCCTATCGCCTGCCCTCCGGCGCCATCCGCGGCCCCGATGGGGCTTGGACACTTGCGGCAAATATCGCGCCGCCGCGCACCGACCCGCCTCAAACCTGGCCATTCTGCCCCGACTTCGTAGTAGAAATCCGCTCACCGTCCCAATCCCGCCCGTCCGATTTGGCCGAGTTACTGGACAAGATGCAGGAATACATGGACAACGGCGCCCGGCTGGGCTGGCTGCTTGACCCGCTAGAGCGCACCGCCCGCATCTACCGCCCCGGCACAGTTGAACCGGAACTGCTCAACAACCCGGAAACCCTGGACGGCGCAAACATATTGCCCGGCTTCATATTCCCCGTGCGCCAGCAGATTTTTGACCTGCCATAAAAGCGCCGCCAACGCCGCAACCCCGGATGACGCGACGGAACGATTAGAGTCCTGAGCGTCCATTTTTCTGCTATTCCCCGAACTACCCGCCTTACAAGGATATACCCCGATGGCCGCACCTATGCTCAAAGATGAAATGTGGGACAGTAACGTTGGCAGTCAGGCGTACCCATTGTCGCTGCTGCACGAGTACGCGATCGGGTTAATCTGGGAAAGGCTGCATGGCGACAGCCCGGTTTGTGTACGATTGGCGAATGGCGAATTGTCGGGCGACTTGCGCGACAATATGCACCATGTACAGCAGGGCCGCGTCAGCCAGACAATCGCCGGCCGGGTTCCGGACCTGGTAATCTACGATGCCCAATTGAACCCGATACGGGTGATTGAAGTTACCGTGAACTCACCCTTGACTGACGACAAGCGGAACAAGTACCAAAACTTGGGCGTTGAAGTCGTGGAAGTGCTAATTCGCTCCGAAGACGACATCATTGCTCTGTACCCGCGTGATTTTCCCGATGGCATACCATGGGGAAGTATCAACGAAAAGCGCTACCGCAACCCTGACCCTTTCGCCGGGGGCCGCCTCCATATCGATGAACGGGTAATCAGAATGAAAGCGGAAGAACGGGTTGAGCAACTGATGGAAGACCTGATTACGGTCAGCCCGGCAACACGCAGGAAATTACTCTTGCTACTCCAGGAAATGGCGAATCTTGAATCTCAATATCCGCTGACGCCCGACAATCCGAAACACGAAACCATCACCGCAAAACTAATGGAACGCTGACTGCCTTATGCTTTCTCTCGAACTTATCCGCAACGAACCCGATACCGTCCGCGCTGCCCTGGTGCGGCGGGCTGAGGATGAGGATTGCCTGGATGAAATCCTGGCCCTGGATGCCCGGCGCCGTGTTGCCGTTACTGAGGGCGATGAGCTGCGCGCCCGCCGCAATCAGGTTTCCCGTGCCATCGGGCAGGCCCGCGCTCAGGGGCAGCCGCCGCCGGATGACGTGGTGGCGGAGATGCGCGCCGTCGGCCAGCAGATCGCTGCTCTGGAGGATACCGTCCGCACGCTGGACGCCCGCCTTAACGACCTGCTGCTGGAGCTGCCCAATCTGCCCGATGCCAGCACGCCCGACGGCCGGGACGAATCCGGCAACGTCGTCCTGCGCCATTGGGGTGAGCTGCCCGTCCTGGACTTTGCGCCGCAGCCCCATTGGGACATCGCCGAGCGGCTGGGCATCATCGACTTTCAGCGCGGCGTCAAGCTGTCCGGCAGCCGGTTTTACACCCTCAACGGCTACGGCGCCCGCCTGGAGCGCGCCATCATCGCCTGGATGCTCGACCTCCACGGACGCGAACACGGCTACACCGAGCTGGCCCTGCCCATCCTGGTGCGCCGCGAGATAATGGAAGGCTCCGGCAACCTGCCCCGCTTTGCCGACAACCTCTACCACGACGCCGAGGACGACCTCTGGCTGATTCCCACCGCCGAAGTGCCGGTGACCAACCTGCATCGCGACGAAATCCTGTCCGCCGGCGAACTGCCCCTCTACTACGTCGCCCAAACCCCCTGCTTTCGCCGGGAGAAAGCCGCCGCCGGCCGCGATACCCGGGGCATCAAGCGCGTCCACCAGTTCAACAAGGTAGAGATGTACAAATTCGTCGAACCCGATACATCTTTTGACGAACTGGAATCTCTCCTCGCCAACGCCGAGGCCGTCTGCCAGCGGCTCAACCTGCCCTACCGCATCCTGCAACTCTGCGCCGGCGACATATCTTTCCCATCGGTAAAGTCTTACGACATAGAAGTATGGGCCGCCGGTTCGCAAGAGTGGCTGGAAGTGTCGTCGTGTTCCAACTGCACCGACTTTCAGGCGCGCCGGGCCAACGTGCGCTACCGTCCCGCCGCCGGCGCGCGCCCGCAATTCGTCCACACCCTCAACGGCTCCGGCCTCGCCCTCCCCCGCGTCATCATCGCCATCCTGGAAAACAACCAGCAGCCCGACGGCTCAATAACCATCCCCCAAACCCTGCAACCCTACACCGGCTTTGCGATGATACCGCCCCCGTAACGCCAAGCCCGGCAAACAAAGGAACCCGCCCAAATTGACCGACGCGCTGTTATCCGACATAATTGGCTACATCCGCAGCCATACGGCCTTGCCCGCCTGGTTTGCCGAAATCCTGACCGTATTCGTGCTTTGCACCGGCGGGCGCTTTGCCCTGGCCGTGTGGCTGCAAGCGCAAGCCGCAACCGCAACCACCCCCGCCACCCCCTGGTGGCAAAACTGGCTGTACGCCTACGACAACCTGCGCGCCTACGCCGACGACGCCCTGATTGCCGCACTGCTGTTCGCAATCATACTGGAAGGAGGAATCATGTTCCTGGCCAAAAAACGAATCGCCCTATCCGGCGTGGAAGGCGAAGCGCGAGGCGAAGCGCGAGGCATCGAGAAAGGCCGGGTGGAGGGCCGTGAGGAAGGCATCGAGGAAGGCATCGCGAAAGGCCGTGCTGAAACGGAGGCCAAGTACGAGGCCCTCATCAGCGAAATGCGGGAATACATCCGCGAGTTGCAGTCCCGCAACGCCAAACCCGACGCCTGACGCAGCCGCCGACGCCCTGATTGCCGGGCCGCTGTTCGCAATCAGCTTGGAGAGAGGAACCATGTTTCTAGCCAGAAAGCGCATCGCCCTGTCCCGCGAGGAAGGCTACGAGGAAGGCTATAAGAAGGGGTGGCAAAAGGGCTTCAAAAAAGGCTGGCAAAAAGGCTACGATGATGGCTGGCAACAAGGCTTTAAGGAAGGCTACGCTGAATCTAAAGCCGCAAGGGATGCCGAATATGCACCCAAAATCCGCGCATTGCAGGAACTCATCCGCGAGCTGCGGTCCCTCAACGGCAAAGCCGGCGCCTGACACCCCGGAACCCGCCGGCTTTGACACCATACCGGCCGATTAACCGGAGATTTGATTTATCAGCTTGCCGGCGGTAGTATTCCCCCGTCCCATCAGAACCTATGGAGTGTGCTAATCATGCCTGACCGAACTTTCCGCACCGTGCTGGATGAACTGGCTGCCGGCGCGCAGAGCACTGTCGAGAAAGGCCGGAAGTTTGAGCGTCTGGTCAAGGCTTTCCTGGAACGGGACAATGCACAGACCCGGCGGTTTCTCCGGGTATGGCTTTGGGGTGAATGGCCGGGGAATAATGGGCGACACGACATCGGCATCGACATCGTGGCCGAGGAGCGGGATAGCGGCGAGCTAGTGGCAATCCAATGCAAGTTCTACGCCCCGGCAACCCGCATCGTCAGGGAACACGTTAACAGTTTCCTGGGCGCTTACGGTTCCGACCAATTCGCCAAAGGCATCTTTGTGTCCACGTCGGATGTCTGGACCGGCAACGCCGAGGAAGCGGTGGCCAACTTTGGCAAGCCGGTTGCCCGCTGGGGGCCGGACGTATTCGAGAACTCGTCCATCGATTGGTCAACTTTTGACCTGGACTATCCCGCAGACCTGACCCCACGCCAAACCAAGACTCTCTGGGATTATCAGGATGCCGCCCTCCAGGATACGATGGCCGGCTTTGATGAGTACGACCGGGGCAAGCTGATTATGGCCTGCGGCTCCGGCAAGACTTTCACTGCCCTCCGCATTGCCGAGCGCATCGCCAGCGTTGGTGGAACCGTACTGTTCCTCACCCCGTCCATTTCTCTGCTGTCCCAATCGTTGATTGACTGGGCCAACGACGCCGACCTGCCCCTCAAGCCTTTCGCCGTCTGTTCCGACACGCGCGCCGGCCGGCGCAGCAGCGACGACGAGGATATGTCGCCTTACGACCTTACCGAAACGCCCTCCACAAATACGGAGAATCTCGCCGAAAGATTCCGGCGGGCCGACCGGCAGAACAATATGACGGTGGTGTTCTCTACCTACCAGTCGCTGGATGTGGTGGCAGCGGCGCAAAAGCAGCGCAACGGCCTGCCTGAATTCGACCTTATCATCTGCGACGAAGCGCACCGCACCACCGGCGTGAGCGCCAGACAATTGACCGGCAAGGATGAATCCAATTTCCAGCGCGTCCACGACAACGGGTTCATCACCAGCCAAAAGCGACTCTACATGACCGCCACGCCGCGCATTTACGGCGACCGGGCCCGGCGCAAAGCCAACGACAGCCAGTTGGTGTTGGCCTCAATGGATGACGAAACGCTGTACGGGCCGGAGTTTCACCGCCTGGGCTTTGGCCGGGCCATCGAGCTGAGCATCCTGTCCGACTACAAGGTCATCATTTTCAACGTTGACCAGGAACAGATCGCCACTGACCTGGATAACCTGCTGTCCGATTCCGCCAACGCGGTCAACATGGACAACGGCGCCCGGATGGTGGGTTGCTGGAATGGCCTGGGCAAGCGCAGCGCCGAGGGCCTGGACTTCAGCGCAGACCCCCAGCCGGCGAAACGCGCCGTTGCCTTTAGCAACGCCATCCGGCAATCCAAGCAGTTTGCCGAATACTTCCCGGATGTCATCAACAGCTGTATCACCGCCGCCGGGGACGACGCCGAAAACACTCTGCGCTGCGAAGTCAACCACGTGGACGGTACGCAGAACGCTTTGGCGCGCGCCAATCACTTGGCTTGGCTGCGGCGGGAGCCAGAGGCCGGCGTTTGCAAAATCCTGTCTAACGCCCGCTGCCTGACCGAAGGCATTGACGTGCCGGCCCTGGACGCCATTCTTTTCCTGCACCCCCGCAAATCAGAGATTGACGTGGTGCAGGCGGTGGGCCGGGTGATGCGCAAAGCGCCGGGCAAGCAGTACGGCTACATCATCCTGCCCATCGCCCAGGCCCCCAACGCCACCGCGCAGGAAACGGTTAACGACAGCACCTACAAAGCCGTCTGGCAGGTCATCAATGCCATCGCCGCCCACGATGACCGCTTTGAGGCCAAGATTAACCAACTGGCTCTGACTGCTAACCCACCGCCGCCGCCTTACCCTGGCGGAACGAACATCGGCGGTAACGGTAACAATGGCGACGACAAAAAAGAGCCGGATGGGATACAAGGCACGCTGTTGATTGCCGGTTCTCTGGAACTGCGCGATGCTATCCTCGCCAAAATCGTGGACAAATATGCCGACCCCGGATATTGGGAAAAGTGGGCCGAAACCATCCGCGCAATCTCAATCCGCCACGAAGCCCGTATCCGGGCCCTACTCGGCAGCCTCGACCCGGCGGCGCGCGAAACTTTTGACCAATTCCTCGCCGGTATCCGCAACAACCTCAACGACGATATTGCCGAGGACGATGCCATCAGTATGCTTTCTCAACACCTGGTGTCCCGCCCCGTGTTCGACGCCCTGTTTGAGGATTACGCCTTTACCGCGCTCAATCCAGTGTCCCGGGCAATGCAGGATACCCTGGAAAGCTTGGAGGAGCGGGGGCTGGAAAAAGAAACCGCCGACTTGGACAACTTCTACCGGGATGTCCGCGTCTGTGTGCAGGGCCTCACTTCCGACGCTGGCAAGCAACAAATCATCGCCGTACTTTACCAGCGGTTTTTCCGGCTGGCCCTGGCCGATGTCGCCATGCGTATGGGCATCGTAAATACCCCCACTGAGGTGGTGGACTATGTTGTCCGCAGCGTGGAGGATGTTCTGCAAAGCGAGTTTGGAGTTTCAGTGAGCGATGCGGGCGTCCACGTGATTGATCCCTTTGTGGGTGCTGGCACGTTCATCAACCGCCTCCTGCAAAGCGGCCTTATCAAGCCGGCCGACTTGACCCGCAAGTACGCCGGCGAACTGCACGCCAACGACATTATGCTACTGGCGTATTATATCGCCGCTGTCAATATTGAGGCCGCCTACCACGACCGGGCCAACGCCGCCGAGTACACTCCCTTTGAGGGTATCGTGCTCACCGATACTTTCCAGTCTTACGAACCAGATGACCCGATGGACGCCGCCCTGTTCCCCCGCAACAACGCCCGGATGGAACGGCAAAAGGCGCTGGACATCCGCGTTATCATCGGCAATCCGCCTTGGTCGGCCACCAACAACCGCGCCTATCCGTATATTGACGGGCGGGTGCAGGAAAGCTACGCCGCCCGTTCTAACGCGCACCATCTGTCGGCCCTGTATGACCCGTATGTTAAAGCTTTCCGATTGGCGTCTGATCGAGTACAGGACAGCGCGAATGGCGGCATTGTCGCTTTCGTCACCAACGGCGGGTTCATCGAATCCAACGCCTTTGACGGCTTCCGCAAGGCTGTCGCTGAGGAGTTTCACGCCATCTACTGCTACAACCTGCGCGGCGACGCCAGAACATCGGGCGATAAACGTCGGCAAGAGGGCGGCGGTATTTTCGATTCCAGCAGCCGGGCCGGGGTAGCTATCCTTTTGCTGGTAAAAAAGCCGGGCAAATCTCCGGGGGCGACAATTTACTATCGCGACATCGGCGATTATCTCACCCGCGAGCTTAAGCTGGACATTCTGGACAAGTCCAGTTTAGCTAGCACGGAATGGCAAACCATTAAGCCTAACGAAGCCGGCGACTGGATTGGGCAGCGCAGCGAGGTGTTCCAGACGATGCGCCCGTTGGCGGCATCTACCGGCAACGGTAATGGAGATGCCGACGGGTTGGCGCCGATTTTCAATGAATCTATGGGCGGCCTGAAGACTAATCGGGACGCTTGGTGTTTCAACTCGTCGCTACAGTCATTGCAAACCAACATACGGCGTAGTGTAGATTTCTACAACGCGCAAGTGACCGCGTTCCGAAACACCAATGCCACCGGCTCTCTTGTAGAACGTACCGATAAAGCACGGAAATTCGTACAAACCGATGCCAAGCAATTCCATTGGGATGCTAAAAATTACCAGCACTTGGCAAGTGGCCGATTGTACAAGGTTGACCCGGATGGCTTCACATTTGCCGCGTACCGCCCATTTTTCAAGCAACGCCTGTATTTCAACAGGGAACTGAACAACAGCATACGTCGTTTCCCCGAAGTCTATCCTAATGCTGATGCCTACAATGTGGGTATCAGCATCACCGGGCTTGGCTCAAACAACCCTTTCCACGCGCTGTTGACAGATATAATCCCAGAGGTTTGCCTTACCGCCGTCAACAGCATATATCTACCCCGTTGGCGCTATACGCCAGCGAAGGCATTGACGCAATACCCTGATGCTGACAACCTCGAGCTGGATCGGGTCAGCAATATCAACCCGCAGGCGGTAGCACAATTGCAGGCGCAATTAGGCACGGCAATCACCGATGACGACCTGTTCTACTACACCTACGGCGTCCTGCATTCTCCGCAATGGCGTGCCGCCTTTGCCGACGACCTGGCAAAGTCCCCTGTCCGTATTCCCACGTCGGTATCACTAGACGATTTCCGAGCCTTTGCCCGCGCCGGGCGTGATCTGGCCGAACTGCACGTGAACTACGAAACTGTAGAGCCGTACCGAATGCAGGAAATCCACGACGACGGTTGGCATCCCGATACGCCGAATGCGTATCGTGTAGAAAAGATGGGCTACGGTGGCAGCGCGCGTAACCCCGACAAGACCCGCATCATCTATAACGCCGGCATAACATTGGCCGGCATCCCGGCAGAGTCTCACGAGTACCGGCTAGGCACTCGCTCGGCGTTGGACTGGCTGATTGACCGTTACCAGGTAACCACGCACAAAGCCAGCGGCATCACCAACGACCCCAATGACTGGTGCGCTGAGCAGGACAACCCTCGCTACATCGTTGACCTGGTAAAGCGAGTTACCGCAGTTAGCATCAAAACGATGGAGATAGTGCGTAACTTGCCGTTCCTTCCTTTTGACACCGGCTTTGGGTCGACGGGTAGAGTGAAATTAGCGGCTGGCGAATGGTACTACGCGAGGATGGAGTCATTAGTTGACTTGAAAGACTTCCAGCGATTAGCTGATCAGTGGGAAGAGGAAACGATGTATCTTTCTAATTTTCGCCAGATGGCGCGGCATACCGCGTACCAGGAAATCATCAGTATGGGAATCGCGGCAACGCCGTCTATACTGGAGCGGTTGCAGGAGCGAGGAGGGCACTGGTTCCCGGTGCTCCGCACCATAACGAACGCTGACCCCGTACCACCCGAAGACCGGGGCAATGTCCTCGCAATGACGGCAGCGTGGCTGGAATGGGGTAAGCGCAATGGCTACGCTTAATGAACGCGAGCGTCTGATCAGAAATTTCCCGAATCTCGCCAAAGAGCAATTCGAGATTATCTGCCCGGCGTCTAGTATGTACAACTGCATAGCCTACGCCGTTGGGGATACCAGCCAGTATTGGAGCGACGAGATTGAGAATTATTGGCCGCCGTCGGTAGAGCGTGATAATACCATTGGAGGATTGGAAAAACTTTTCACACGGCTGGAATTCAGAAAGTGCAAACTACGATTCAATCTTGAGCGCGGCTATCAGAAAGTGGTGCTCTACGGCAGCAAAGGGCAATGGACGCACGCTGCTTTGCAAATGCCAAACGGACACTGGCGCAGTAAGTTGGGCAAATATGGGCCGCTCATCGAGCACGAAACCCCCGGTGGTGTGGCTGGCCCGGCTACAATCTATCGTAGAGGAGATTACTACCCCCTAGGTGTCTACGGCGCAAATCGCAGTAGCAGTGCTGACCGTGCAGAATCATACGGACGCCCCTATGTCTGCATGAAACGCAGATTGCAAGGGTAACGTGCCGGTAACGACGACGCGGGCAGAATTAATCTGCCGCACCTATGAGGCCATTGAGAATAACCAATCAGCCACGGACCCTGAGCATGACTGAAGGAGTGATTAAAATGTCCGGCATCTGGCCCAACGACGTTCACTGCGTTGCCATCATCACTTTTGACGTGGATGGCGTGTCGTCCTGGCTGCGGCGCAATGCTGATTTTGCCAACTATCCCAGCCTGCTCTCGATGGCCGAGTACGGCCCCAGCGTGGCCACGCCCCGCATCCTGGACCTGCTGGACGCCCAGGGCATCCCGGCCAGCTTTTACATCCCCGGCCAGGTGGCCGAAACTCACCCCGACCTGGTGCGCGACATCGCCCGGCGCGGCCACGAAGTCGCCCATCACGGCTACCTCCACGAGCCGCCGGCCACCATGACGCCCGCCGAGGAGGAGGCCGTCATCATCAAGGGCAGCGGCATCCTGGGCGACCTTACCGGCGCCGCGCCCGTGGGCTACCGCTCGCCCAGTTGGGAACTCAGCCCGGTGTCCCTCGACCTGCTGGCCAAGCACGGCTTCCGCTACGACAGCAGCCTGATGGGCGACGACGCGCCCTACTACGTGAGCGGCGGCGACCCGCCCCGCCCGCTGGTGGAGCTGCCCATCCACTGGCTGCTGGACGACGCGCCCCACTTCGTCTATGCGCCCTCGGCCAACCGCCTGGGCCCCATGCGCAACCCCGACGAAGTATTTGACAGCTGGGCCGCCGAGTTCCGGGGCATCTACCGCTACGGGCGCTGCTTCAACCTGACCATGCACCCCCAATACATCGGCCGCCCCGGCCGCCTGCTAATGCTGGAACGCCTAATCCAACACATCAAAACCCACCCCAACGTCAGCTTTATGCGCGCCACAGACGTCGCCGAAATGTGGCGCCAGGAGCATCCCTGACGATTGCCGGCTTTGGTAGAGAATCGCCATGCCCGCCATCCTGCCCTACGCCCGCGCCGCCGCCGGCGGCCGCACCGTTCACGTCAGTGCCGTTCCCAGAGGACTGGCCTGCGCTTGCATCTGCCCGTACTGCGAGCAGCCCCTGGTTGCCAAAAAAGGGGACGTGAACGAGCATCACTTCGCACACCACCGGGATAACCCCGACTGCACCCCGGAAAGCTGGCTCCACGCTGCCGCCAAGCAGATGCTCGCCGAGCGCATCAACGCCGGCGCCGGCATCCCCGTCAGCTGGCCGTGCCACTGCCCGCAAACCCACCGCGCCACCTATGCCACCGGACACACCGCCGCGCTGGAACGCGTCATCCCCGGCCTGAACATCAAGCCCGACATCACCATCAATAGCAGCGGAGCAACCGCCGGCTACATTGAAGTTGTGGTGAAACACCAGCCGGACTACCCCCCGGATACCGCCGGCGCGCCCGTTGCCATCCTGCCCGTAAAAGAACCGGGCGACTTGCACAGCTTATACGATGGAACCGTCGCGTTCAGCAATTGGCACGGCACACCCTGCCCCGACCCAATCTGCCCAGACTGCCACCAACGAGAAAGCCAGGGCTGCATCTACTGCCCTTACTGCCGACAACACACCGGCCCGGACGGCTGTCTTGACCGTCGTATAAAGACTGAGGCGTGGGATATTCTTAAGCCCATGCGCCATCCCAAACCGCCCGGTACTCCTCCCCGGGACTGGAATGTAGATTCACAGGGACATAGTATGTGGGGAAAGGTTAAACTCACCGTCCGGCGCAATGCCCGGATACTTACTGAGCGCGGGTTTGCCCAAAGCCGCAAAAAGCCGTGGCTTTTCTATTACCGGGTTCCCGGCGGTGTGCTTTTCGCCCAGCTCAGCAGCACCGATGTCATCCCAATTTGGGAATGTCAGCAACCGATGATTTGGGAATCTTATAACCGACCGCCTAAAGACGAATATGAGGCGTTGTTTCGCGATGCAGTACGGCGTGTTGTGATGCATGTCTTAAATCAAACCCCGGCTGGTGCGCGGGTATCATTTTATGAATCTCACGACTATGACATCAAAGCCCCGCTTCAACCATCAGGATACCTGTATAATGACGGATACAACGACGATTGGGAGATTTAAGATGCCCGCAGTACACGACCGGGGCGGCTGGCCCGACGATACGCCCATTGACCGCAGCGAACACCAGTACAGCGACTGGGAACGCCGCGTTGACGCTGTGCATCAGGCGTTGGGCGCGCAGGGCGTCCGCACCACCGACGAAATGCGCCGCGCCATCGAAAGCCTGCCCCCCGAACGCTACGAAACCCTGTCCTACTACGAAAAATGGACCGCCGCCCTGGAAATCCTGCTGATTGAAAAGGGCATCCTCACGGCGGATGAGATTGACGGCAAAGCGGCAGAACTGCGGGAGCGTGGCCTCTGATGACCGCCCCCAACGCCGAACCAATCCGCTACTCCGACGGCGCAACCGTCCGCGTCCGCACCGGCGCGCCGGCGCATCACTTCCGCACGCCGGCCTACATCCAGGGGCGCACCGGCATCGTCGCAGCCCTGTGCGGCGTCTATCCCAACCCCGAATCGCTGGCCCACGGCGGCAACGGCCAGCCGCATCAGCCCCTCTACCGCATCGAGCTGCGCCAGACCGAACTCTGGCCCGACTACGCCGGCAGCCCCGCCGACACCCTGCAAGTTGACGTGTACCAGCACTGGCTGGAACCGGCCTGACCACCCTCCGACAAGGATTGACTATGACGACGCAGCACACTGCCGAGAGTGAACATAACCACGCCGGCGCCGCTCCCGCCGACCAGCCGCTGAGCGAAGTAGCCCTCCGCTCGGTGGCGATTGAGGCCCTTTTGGTGGACAAAGGCATCATCAGCGCCGCCGCCGTCTCCCGCCAGGTTGACCTGATGGACGCCCGCACGCCGGCCGACGGCGCCCGCGTCGTCGCCCGCGCCTGGGTTGACCCCGATTTCAAGACGCGGCTGCTGGATAACCCAAGTTCCGCACTGGCCGAAATGGGATTCGAGCTGCCGGAGGAAACCCCGCATCTGGCAGTGGTGGAGAACACCGCCGGCTTGCGCCATCTGGTCGTCTGCACCCTGTGCTCGTGCTATCCGCGAATGCTGCTGGGACGCCCGCCCGACTGGTACAAAAGCCTGGCCTACCGCGCCCGCGCCGTCCGCACCCCCCGGGCCGTTATGGCCGAATTCGGCGCCGCGCCCCCGACCGATGCCGAAGTGCGCGTCCTCGACAGCACCGCCGACCTGCGCTACCTGGTCCTACCCCAACGCCCCCCCGAAACCGATGGCCTCAGCGAGGACGAACTGGCCCAACTGGTAACCCGCGACAGCATGATAGGCGTAACCCCCGCCCTGAACCCCTAGCGCCTCATCCCTAATGTCATTCTGAGCGCAGCGAAGAATCTCGAAAGCGCAGCAGCAGCGTAGCCCCAGAGTATGCGCCCCTAGCTGTCGCCGTGGCCGTCGATCTGATTGATGCGGCGCCGGTGCCGCCCGCCCTCAAACTCGGTGGTGAGCCAAACGTCCAGAACCTCGCAAGCCGTTTCCCAGGACACCAGCCGCTGCCCCAGCGACAGCACGTTGGAGTCGTTATGCTCCCGCGCGTACCGGGCGGATTCCGCACTCCAGCACAGCGTACAGCGCACGCCGGCGACCCGGTTGGCCACGATTGCCTCGCCATTCCCGGAGCCGCCCAGAATAACGCCCCGGTCAACTTCGCCACGGGCCACCGCCTCGGCCACCGGACGAATCCACCCCGGATAATCCGTAGGCTCATCCGAGTAAGCCCCAAAGTCAACCGCATCGTGCCCCAGATACGCCAGCAAAGCCAGCATCTTGGCCTTATACTCAAACCCCGCGTGGTCCGAACCAACCGCAATCTTCATAATCTGAACACCCGCTCCCGCGCCACAGCATAGCACCAAACCCCCCCATTGTCACGACACATCGCCCCCGGTTCAGAGCAATCGCGACTTATCTGAGGATGACGCCGCCGCCTTTAATTAATACTCCGGAGGTTTCCCAGCGGCGACTTACAGCAGGACGGCTAGGCTGCGGCCGGTGAGGAGGGCGCCTACGGCGAGGAGGGTGATGCCCATTGCCAGGATTAGGATGTTGAGGTTGACTTTGCCGGTTAGGTTGGCGCCCAGGTAGCTGCCGGCCATTGCGGTGGCGCCCATCAGCGCCAGCAGCGTCCAGTCCACCTGGCCGTGGAGGAGGTGGCCGACCCAGCCGGCGGCGCCCATCACGAAACCGATGAACAGGTTGGTGCCGGCGGCGATGCGCGGGTCAACGCGCAGGATGCGCACCAGGGCCGGCAGGCGGATGCTGCCGAGGATTAGTCCTACTGCGCCGCCGAGCATCCCGACGGCGAATCCGATGACGCCCTCGGAGGCTACCCGCCTGGGGGTGAACAGGCCGGGGGAACCCTCCAGGCCGGCGCCGAACAGTGCGCCGGACGAATCGCCGGAACGCATCCGGTTGCGGGCGATAATCAGGAACTCGACGCCCTGCCAGAACACCAGCACGCCGGCCAGCGCAATCAGCAGGTTCTCCGGGGTGCGGTCGCTGAGCAGGCCGCCGATGAACGCGCCGACGAAGGCCGGCACGCCCATGGTCAGCACGATGCGCAGGTTCACCCGCCCGGCGCGGAGGTGCCGGATGGTGCCGGCCAGCGACGCCAGGCTGCTGACCATGATGTTGGTGCCGCCGGCGACGGGGGCGGGCATCCCCAGCAGCAGCATCGCCGGCAGGCGCATGGTGCCCAGGGCCAGGCCCACGAATCCGCCCAGGATGCCGACTAGAAAGGAGATTACCGTCAGCAAGGCGGCGTGCCAGATGAGCACGTCGGAGGGCAGGCCGATGTCCGAGAGGGTCATGGCGCGTTACTCTATCACGGCTGGCCGACGGCCTCGGCGACGCCTACTGCGGCCATCAGGTCGGAGATTTGGCGCCAGGTTTCATCCTCGATGAATATGCCGTCGGCGCGGCGCTGCTGCTCGGTGCGGTATTCAATCTCGCCGGGGTAAAAGACTTCGCTGAAACCGGCGGCCGGCGGCGAAGTCTTGACGAACTCGGCGAACTCGGTCATCTCCTGCTTGAAGTCATCCAGAGGGCGGAACTTGGCGACGTCAAACACGGCGAGGAAGCAGCCGTCGTTGTGCCGGGCCTGGGGGTCGATGCCGAAGCCGAGGCCGGTGAGCAGGCCGGAGAACATCTCCACCATAAACGACAGACCAAAGCCTTTGTGTCCCTGGTCGGCGCCTACGGGCAGAATGGCGCCGCCGGCGGCGTAGTCGTTGGGGTCGTTGGTGGGGTCGCCATCCTTGTTGACAATCCAGCCGGTGGGCACCTGCTCGCCGCGATTGCGGGCCAGGGCGATTTTGCCGGCGGCGACGGCCGAGGTGGCCATATCCAGCAGCACCGGGCCGGGCAGGTTGCTGGGGACGCCGATGCAGATGGGGTTGGTGCCAAGACGACGGGCGCGCCCGCCAAAAGGCGCAACGGCCTTGGGGCCAGCGCCGGAGTCGGCGGTGAGCAGAGCAATCATGCCATCCTGCGCGCACATGGTGGGGTAATCGCCCAGCCGCCCAATGTGGCTCTGACGGCGGATGGTGAAAGCGGCTACGCCGTTCTCTTTGGCTTTGGCGATGGCCATGCGGGTGGCGCGCTCGGTGACGACGAAACCGAAGCCCCAATTGCCATCAACAACGGCGGTGGTGGGAGTTTCGCTGAGGACGTCAAAGGGTGCGCCGGGAACGATATGGCCCCGGTCGATGCGCTCGCAATACTCGGGGATGTGGATGACGCCGTGGGAATCATGCCCCACCAGGTTGGCCTTGACCTGATGGGCAGCCACAATTTCGGCCTCATCGGCCGGCGTGCCTTTGGCCTGGTAGATGTGAGATGCGGCTTTGTGCAGATATTCGGGGGTAAAAACAGGCATGAGGAACCTCCGCAGCGCGTGGCAAAGCACGCAGGATAACACCCCCGATTGTAGCAGGAAAACCGGGGGTCAAGCGGACGACAACCGCTTGCATCCGTGGGTATTGCACTAGTACTCTCATGGCCTCATACGATGCGTCCCGGCAGGCTGTCAGGGATTGCTAGATTGGGAATCGATTCCCACGAAACAAGGAGAGGGTCATGCGTCCGGAGCTGTTTGGGGATTCCTATGACTTCGTCAAAAGGGACTTAATCCACTGGTTAGCGCCCGCCGAAGAGTGGGCTACTCATCCGATGTACTTCGATGAGGAACCAGAGCCGGATTTCGTTGCAATACACGCTGCGTTCTTAGGAATTGCTGTCGCAGAGGGGAATATAGCCGACAGAGATTCGGTCATCGCAGTTGGCGAGCATTGCCCGCAGCACCTTCTCCTCGATCCAGATACCGGATTGTGGGCAAGCACAAAGCGCCCCAATGGTGGTTGGGACAAGCATATAAGAATCGGTGAGCTTGCCCAAATAGCCCAAGCTCCCCTTCGCCAAGATAAACTAACATTGGTCTTCGATCAAAGCTATTCCCGCACCGGCGATAAAGAACGCAGAGTTCTCGCATGGAATAAGTTGGAACGACTCCGCGAACGACGCATATACGGTGTCGCTTACGTATCCCATGCTGTCTTTATATGGGTCTCCGCGAACACGGATACCCTCACTCGTGCTACACAATGGCTCTTGAATTGCTCACATCTTCCCATACACCGTTTTGTTGGCTATGGAATATAAGTGGAACATGTACTACGCAATCGCCTGAATGATTGTATAAAGCATGTTGTTATCGTTTCGCCTTAGTTCCAACGCAGGCCCGAATATCAACAAACCGTAGCCTACAAGTCCTTCTCAAAATAGTGTCGGCTGGCGCCGCCGGCGTAGCCTTCGGACAGGCCGAATTGCCGGTAGCCCAGCCGGGCGTAAAAGCCGGGCGATTGGAAGGACATTGTATCTACTATTACCGATGTGCAGTGCAGTTGTTTGCCCCGTTTCTCGGCCCAGTCCAGCAGTTGGCGGCCCAGACCTTTGGAACGGTGTTCGGGGTGTACCCACAGCAGCCTTACGTGGAGCTTTCCCCAGTAGGCTGCTGCGTCTAATCCGGCTACGACTTGGCCGGATTTTACAAAGGCAGCCCGCACTTGTGTGGTGGAGCGGGCGGATGACCGGGCGGCGTTGTACTCGTCCAGGCCGCGTTCAATCTCTGCGGCCTGTTCATCCGTAGGGTTTGCTACAAAGTTCATAACCGGCACGGTTTCTCAGTCCAGGGTAGTTCCATTGCAGCCGGGATTCTGTTGCCGATGCGGATTCAGTTGAACTAGTCCGCACCTTCTTAGGGATCACCATTCAATAGGATCTCCACAATAGCCCCTTTGCTCACGCGTGTGCAGCCAGTCGGCGAAGGCTTGGATGACCGCGACGGGAAAGTTGCATTTGTGGCCAGGCCCCTTCTTGCGAATGTCAATTCCCGCAAACAGTGGGAGTTCGGGAGCTGCGCTGCCCCAATAGATGAATTCTTTCGCAATAAGAACCCTATTTACCCTTGTGTCATGGCGTACATTCGAAGCGTTAGGACTCCCATCCTCGCAGCTATGATGGGAATCTGCTTGCTGCCATGCTCCTGAATCGTCTTGGTGATAAATGTTATCGCCATACGCCCTGCTGCGGCTAGCGTGCAAATTAGGGCGTTTGATGTGGAAACGAGGATCGAGCCAGTAATCGTTGAAGGGCATCACTTCGCTCACCCGCATCGCGTAGATGATGTGACCGTCTAACCCGTTCCTCTTGGAACCAGTGCCTACGATCCAGTCTCCGGGGCCGGCGGCATTACGTATTTTTGGCTTGCAAGTCGCTAGCGTGCAAAAGCCATGGAAAGGGTTAGGGGCAAAGCCGTAATCTCTTGCTACTACGTAAGAGAATAGCTTGGCGTTCGGCAATGGTGAGGGCATTTGTTGGCCTCCTCATCTGCAAGAGTAGCGAGGAATGTTACGATAAGCTTTCGGCGTTCCGTTCTGGTTGTACCAAGTGTCGGATGTGCCGTTGATAGCATCTATAATGCTCTCCCCGTTCCATCCAACTACCGCATCGGCATGGCGTTCAAGGGCTGAAGGCAATTCGCAGTCCCGGTCGCCGCGCTCCCATACTCCTACAATCCGCTTGCCCAGGCGGTGAGCGTGTTCAATTTCCCAGTTCACCCATTCGCTGTGCCGGGTTTTCTCGGATACGTACACCAAAAGGCAACCGGCTTGACGTATGCGCGGAGACAGTATTTCCCGCTTAATGTAATCTTCGTTATGAGCGTTGTTAGGATTATCCGCCGTTATCGAGTAATCCCGGCAGCTCATACCATGTCGTCCGAGCAGCACTTTGAGGTTTTTCAGGCCATCGTCGTCCTCATGCCTGTGGCTGATAAAAACGTTCCTGATTTGAGATGCCATAGATTTTACACCTCCCGGTTAGTCTTGCCAACCCGCATCGCAAGGGTGATTCCAATTGCGCCCGAAAGGATGACGGCCATTGTCGGGGTCTGGTTGCCTCTTTCGTCTTTGGAAAGCTTTGTGAATCCAGTCTTGTACGTTGTTTGCCCTTTCGCTATGCCCTTTGCCGGGCCACTTGTAAATATAAGCAAATTGGTCATCACCGACCAAATTGTCAGCCAGCCTGGGCGGCAATAAGCGAATTTTGATGGACTGCCGGTTGAAGTCGGGGTGTGTGGGAAGCAAAATTCCCAGCAGGCCGCATCTGTGGTTCATTTCGGTATCCCGCAGCGTGGCTCCGATTTCCCAATCTACGTATTTTCTTTGCCAAGTACAGGGGCCAATCAGCACAACCGTTACTGTCGCTTCCGAAAGGTGGTCTTCTCTAATCTGGCGGAGGGTGTCCGGTGTAGGCGAGCCGGCATCAGCAATGTCGCCAATGTCAACTGATTTGTCCACAATCCGGTCGTCCATCATCCGAATGAATCGGTTTCGCCATTCTTGATCGTCGTCGTGGTAGTAGCTGATGAACACCTTGTGCCTTTTAGTTTGAGGCATTGTCATCCTCCGGCATCGGTTCCAGGTCGGTCAAATCTTCGACTCCGGCTATCTTGGCCAGCAGGCGGTTGTAGTTGCGGAGTTTTTCCTGCAAGACTGCCAGTTCCTCGCGAAATTGGCGGCATACATCCGGGTCCTTAAATGCGCCGGCTACGCTTTTCCGGTGCCATTTGGCGGTGAAAGGGCGCACTACCTGGTTCAGGACAGGTATGGCGACTTTGCTGAACTCAATGGTGTTACGCCCACGCTCGCGCAAAATCGTGCGGGTCGTCGGGAATAACGAATAGACGCTGTCCAGAGCCGTCTTTTCATCTCCGTCTTCGGATGGCAGCGGTTGGGTGACAATCCGGGTTAGCATCTCCACGTACAGTTCCCAGGCTGCGTCCTTATCGTTTTCGCTGAAGCTAATCTCGGCGTTGAACCATGCCGGGCCCAACCGGATTACTTCCAGACGAAAATCTTTGAACAATGCGCCCAATTGCATTTCAGCCCCCTTGTGAATCGCAAACGCAATCCGTAGCTCATCTGCACCGCCTTTCATTGTATCATCCGACTGGCGGCGCGGCGGTTTGCCACGCTGGGGTTGGGGCTTTACACTGGGGGTATTGTTTTTGGAGGGTTTGCTGTGAAGGCTGTTTTTATTAATGAGACGGGGGGGACGGGGGTGCTTACTTTTGGCGACCGGCCGGAGCCGGAGATTGGGCCGGGGGAGGTTTTGCTGCGGGTGCACGCCAGCGCGCTGAATCATCTGGACTTGAATCTGCGGGCGGGGAATTGCCGGCGCTTTCCGCACATTCTGGGGTGCGATATTGCCGGTGAGGTGGTGCAGGTTAGTCCGGATACCGGGTCGGCGTTGCGGGTTGGCGACCGGGTTTTGCTGGATAACCGGGTCAAGTGCGAGGGGCATAATCTTTGCGCGCATTGTGCCGCCGGCAACGACCAGTGGTGTGCGCGGCAGCAGCGCATCGGGGTTGACCTGGATGGGGGACACGCCGAATACGTTACGGCGCCGGCCATCAACGCCTATCCCATCCCCGACGATATGTCGTTTGCGGAGGGGGCGGCTTTGCCCATCGCCGCGCATACCGCCTGGCACTGTCTGATTACGCAGGCGAAGTTGCAGCCGTGGGACGACGTGCTGGTACAGGCGGCCGGTTCTGGCGTGGGCAGTATGGGCATCCAGATTGCCAAGATGATGGGCTGCCGGGTGATTACTACCGCGGGCAGCGACTGGAAGCTGGACGAGGCCAGAAAGCTGGGCGCCGACGAGGTTATCAACTACCGGGAGGTGGACAGCATCAGCGACCGGGTGCGGGAGCTGACCGGCGGGCAGGGCGTGGACGTGGTGTTTGACTGCGTGGGCGCCGACGTGTGGCACGAGAATATGCTCTCGCTCAAGCACGAAGGCCGGCTGGTCATTACCGGGGTTACGTCGGGCAGCGCTACGCCGATGGACTTGTCGATTTTGCACGGCAAGCCGCTGCATCTGATGGGCAGCGGCGGGCGCAGTCGCCGCACGATGGCCGACGTGATGAAGATGGTCAACCAGGGCGCGCTGCGGGGCATCGTGGGGCGCCGGTTCCCGCTGGAGGCGCTGGCCGAGGCGCATCAGGTGATGCACGACCGGGAGTTCTTTGGCAAGCTAGTAATGGAACACTGAACCGGGCCGGCCCAATGTCATTCTGAGCGTCGCGGATAATCTCGATGGCGTAGGGGCCACTTTGGGGGCAACACCGCTGCTACGCTACCGAGATTCTTCGCTGCGCTCAGAATGACAGTAGCGGGGCTCAGTATGATAAAGCGGGAGGCGGGTATGCCGGTGAGCCGGGAAATTCTTGACGAGATAGCGCTCTCGCCAGCCGAGTACGAGATGATCGTTGACCGGCTGGACCGGGAGCCTAACGCCGTTGAGCTGGGGATGTTTGGCGCGCTGTGGAGTGAGCATTGCGGGTACAAACATTCCCGGCCGCTGTTGGGATTGCTGCCCAGCCGCTCGAGTCGCACGCTGTCGCAGGCCGGAGCGGAGAACGCCGGGGCCATTGACATCGGCGACGGGCTGGCGGTGGTGTTCAAGGTGGAGTCGCACAACCATCCGTCGGCGGTGGAGCCGTTGCAGGGGGCGGCCACCGGCGTGGGCGGCATCGTGCGGGATATTCTGGCGATGGGCGCGCGGCCGATCGCTCTGCTGAACTCGCTGCGCTTTGGCCCGCCGGAGGATGCGGCCAACCGGCGGCTGCTGCGGGGCGTGGTGGACGGCATCGGCTGGTACGGCAACTGCATCGGCGTTCCCGACGTGGCCGGCGAAATCTACTTTGACCCCGCTTACTCCCAAAACCCGCTGGTCAACGCCATGTGCGTCGGCATCGCGCGCATTGAGGATTTGGCCAGCGCCGCCGCCGACCGGGCCGGGGACGTGCTGCTGCTGGTGGGCGCCGGCACCGGACGGGATGGCATCCACGGCGCATCGGGGCTGGCGTCGCGGACGTTTGAGGGGGAGCAGGAACTGCGGCCTACGGTGCAGGTGGGCAATCCGTTTCTGGAAAAGGTGCTGATTGAGGCGTGCCTGGAGGCGTTAGGCACGGGCAAGGTGCACGCGCTGCAAGACCTGGGCGCCGCCGGCATTACCAGCGCCGCCGTGGAGTCGGCGGCCCGCGGCGGACGGGGCGTTGCGCTGGACGTCAGCCGGGTGCGCCGGCGGGAGTCGGGCATGACGGGCTACGAAGTGATGCTGTCCGAATCGCAGGAGCGGATGCTGCTGGCCGCCGCACCGCAGCACGTGCCAGCGCTGAACGCCGTCTTTGACAAGTGGGACGTTGACCGGGATGTGGTCGGGACGGTAACCGACGACGCAACGGTGCGGGTTGCGGATGCGGATGAACTGCTGGCCAACGTGCCGGTGACGCAGCTGTCCGACGCGCCCCGCTATCGTCTGACGGGTGCGCCGACGGCGGCCGACTTGGAACGGCAGCGACTGCGGCTGCGGGACGTGCCAATGCCGGCGGACGCCGGCGCAACACTGCTGCGTCTGCTGAGTTCGCCTAACATCGCCAGCCGGCGCGGGGTGTATCGCCAGTACGACCATCAAGTGCAGACCAACACCGTAGTGGCGCCGGGGGCGGGCGATGCCGCCGTGCTGCGTATTAAAGGAACCGGCCGGGCCATCGCCGTAGCAATTGACGGCAACGGCCGGCAATCCTATCTTGACCCCTACCGGGGCGGGCAGATGGCGGTTGCCGAGGTGACGCGCAATTTGTCCTGCGTGGGCGCCGAGCCGCTGGCGCTGACCGACTGCCTGAACTTTGGCAATCCGGAGCGGCCCGAAGTGTATTACCAGCTGGAACAGTGCATCCGGGGGATGGCGCGGGCGTGCCGGGCGCTGGGCGTGCCCGTCGTCAGCGGCAACGTCAGTTTGTACAACGAGAGCGCGGGGACGGCCATCTACCCAACGCCAATCGTGGGCGGATTGGGACTGCTGGACGATGCCGGGCAGCATTGCCGGGCCGGGTTCCCGGACGACGGGCTGGCGGTGTTTCTGCTGGGAACCGACAGGTTGACGGCGCAGGCGTCAGACTTGGCGGGCAGCGAGTATCTGAACGCCCTGCACGGCCAGACGCGGGGGCGGCCCCGCATTGACCTGGCGCTGGAGCGGCGGGTGCAAGCCTTGTGCCGGCGTCTGATTGCCGACGGGATGGCCCGGTCCGCGCACGATTGTTCCGACGGCGGGTTGGCGGTGGCATTGGCCGAGAGCGCCCTCATCGGGGCCAGCCGGATTGAGCACGGGCCGCCGGTGGGGTTCACGGCGGCGCCGGAATTGCTGGATGTCCTGCCCCGCCGGTGGGATGTGGCGTTGTTTGGCGAGGCTTGCTCGCGGATTGTCGTAGCAGTGGAACCGGGGCGATGCGACGCGCTGGCCGGCGCCGCACGAGAGGCCGGCGTGCCCATCCTGATGCTGGGCCAAACCGGCGGGCCGGCGCTGCGGATGGGCGGCCTGCTGGACGTTCCGCTGGAGGCTTTGGCCCAGGCGTGGTACGGCGGGCTGGATGACGCGCTGGCCCAGCGCTGAGGCCGGGCCAGTCAGTGATTAGCCGGCTAGATGGTCAAAGCGGCGGCGGCGACGTCGTCGGCTGACTCGGCGCTGTCGGCTTCGGCGGAGCCGTGGTTATCCAGCGGCGGCGCGGCGATGGCGTCGTTGACCGGGGTGAACTCGCCGGACGACGGGGCGGCGTAGCCGGGGCCCAGCCGGGCCGACAAGGCAGCGCCGGTGAGGGGGTGCGCGTGGTTGAGGCCGAACACCCGGCGGCGGCGGCGGCGGTTGGTCTCCGCGTCCAGCACGCTGACGTTGCGGTACTCAAAGACGCCGTTGCCGGCCAGGGTACGCACCAGACGGGTTACGAAATTGCGGGAGCTATCGGCGCCCCAATGGGCAACGACGGTGGGGTCATCGGCCTCGATGCCGGCGGTCAGGGCCTGGCTGACTTCCTGGCAGAGGGCGTTGAACATCACCGAGTCAACGCCGTCGCGCTGCTCCAGCGTGTAGCCCATCACGATAAGGTCGGCAACCCGGTCCAGGGCGCCGGCGCCGGAATCGGATTCGGGCAGGCCCAGGGCGTCAAAGGCGGCGGTAAGGGCAGTGTCGGTTCGGGCGACCACGCGGGATGGCTCGGCCGGCGGGCGCGGCGGCGCGGCGTCCGGTTCGTCGGCGATGGGGGGGGTGTCCGCGACGGTGGGTTCGTCCGTATCAGGGGCGGGGGCGGCGGGCGGGCGATAGCGGCCGCGGAAATTGGTGGCATTGGCGACGGCGCGTTCGTTGAAATTGGCGATGGCGGCGGCGGTAGCGGCGTCCGGCAGGTCGTTGGTTTCGTCGTCGTCGTCGTGGATTTCGGGCTGCGGGTCGGGTTCGTCGGCCATCAGAATCCAGTCCACCAGGTCAACGCTGCGGATTTTGATGTTGCCTTCCTCGGCCACGCGGAGCATCAGCTTCTTGAAGCCCGAATAGCCCAGCTTGCGCTCGTCAAAGCCGGAGATGCGGCGCACGAGGCGCTGCTTTAGCGAGGTGAGCAGCAGGGTATGGCCGGCGGCCCGCTCGGCGCGGATGACGTCCTCGATGGCCCGGATTACTTCGGGCAGCTGATGGCGGCCCGGATTGGCCAGCTGCGCCGGCGGCGGGGCGAAACGGTTGCGGTAGTTGGGCTCCGGCTGGTTGATGGGGTCAACGTCGGAGTCGTAAAAGATGAGGCCGTCCACGTGGTCGGCCATCCGGCGGGAAGTGGCCCAGGACACGCCGACCACCAGCACGCGCTTGCCCACCGCGCGCAGGGAGTTGATGACGTGGATGAAGTCGGAATCGCCGGAAACGAGGACGAAGGTTTTGATGTTGGGGAAACTGTGCGCCGTGTCGATGCAGTCGGCGGTCATCTTGACGTCAACGCTGTTTTTGATGCGCATGGTGCGGCCCGGTTGGAAAGAACCGCCGGGAGGCAGGCGCGTCGGCACGTACACCGGCTCAATGCCGGCGGCGTACAGCGAGGGAGGGTCAAGGACGAACTGGCTGGCGCCCTTGAGCTCGGGCGCGCGGGAGACCCAATCGGCGTAAGCCTTGCTTACGACCACGCGGCCATGGTTGGCAACTTCCTCTTTAAGGGCGGAAACGTTGGGCTGCCGGCCACGGGCGGCCAGGCTAATCTTGAAGTTCTCCCAGTCAATGAATAGCGCAACGTCATCGCTGAGCATGGAATTGTCGCTGGACTGTTGAATAACGATGGTAATACTCCGAAAGGCGCTCCGGGGCGCCGGGTGCGGTTATAAAGTTTAATCGGGGGCCGGTATCAGCGTCAAGCGTATGCCGTTGCGGTTCGTTGCCCCGTTTTGCGGCCTTATGCTACCATTTACGCGCCCCATTCCGCACACCCGCTTGCCGTTCCCTACTATCTTACTTAATGTCCCGCACAATAAACCGTTGGTTGCCGATTGCAGCGGCGGCGCTGGCGTTTGCGGCGTCGGTGTCGCTGGCGGTGTTGCTGGCGTCGTTCTGGATGGCGGCATCTGCGCCGGCGGAGGCTAACGGGGCGTCAACGATACTGTATCAGGAGACGCAGGGGCGCTACCGGCTGGTGGTTGGCATCATTCCGTCCCGCCCCGTTATACCGCAAACGCACCTTTCAATGCAGGTATTTGACGCTGCGGACGAGCGGCTGCTGCGCGATACCGACGTGGGGCTGTTCGTAGCGGCGGCCGGCCCGCCGGGTTCTCCGGGGTTCGGGCCGCAGCAGGTTCTGAACGATGTTTCGCTGGCCTACTTTGAGGTGGACGTGCCCTTTGACACGGTGGGAACTTGGGAGGTGTCCGTGTCCGTTGATTCGGGCCGGGGTTCCGAAGTGTTTCTGATTCCGGTTGAGGTGGGCGAGCCGGGCGCAAACATCCAGTGGGTCTGGGTGTCCGCCGTGCTGGTCGTCATCGTACTGGTCGGCATCTGGACCTGGCTCAAGCTGAGCCGGCGGCCGGCGGCCCAATGATGCCCTGGCCCAAGCTGCCATTCCGGGCCGGGGCGGTTGTCCTGGCAGTGCTTTTGGCGCTGGCGCTGGCGCCGCCGGCGCTGGCTCACGGGTTCGGCGAGCGTTACGATTTGCCGCTGCCGCTGCGGTTTTTCGTGCTGGCCGGGGCGTTGTCGGTGGCGCTGTCGTTCGTGGTGGCGGCGGTGTTCCTGCGGGGCGGCGCGGCGCATCGGACGTATCCCCGCTACAACCTGCTGCGACTGGCGCCGTTCCGCGGGCTGGCCGGCGGGTGGTGCCTCAATCTGATACGCACCAGCTCCGTTGTGCTGACGGTGTACGTAATTCTGGGGGCGCTGATTGGGTCGGAGCGGGCGGCGCTGAACCCGGCGCCGGCGGCGGTGTACGTGGCGTTCTGGGTGGCATTGAGCTTTGCCATCGCCCTGCTGGGCAACCTGTGGACGCTGGTGAATCCGTGGAAAGCGGCCTGGGGGTTTCTGGAATCGGCGGCCGGCCGGCCGGTGGGCGGCGCGCTGGAATACCCGGCGCGATTGAGCATCTGGCCGGCGATACTGGCGTTCCTCGGTTTCGTCATTCTGGAAACGGTGGCCGCTGATGCGGCCGGGCCCCGGGCGCTGGGCTGGATACTGATTGGCTATACCGTGTACAACTTTGGCGGGATGTATCTGTTCGGGCGGGAAATCTGGCTGCGCAACGCCGAGGGGTTCACGCTGATATTCGGCCTGATGGCCCGCTTTTCCATCACCGAGCTGCGGGTGCCGGCGGCGGCGTGCCGCCGGTGGGGGTGCAGCGCCGGCACTGACTGCCGGGGCGATGACGCTGACGCCGACTGCGTTGACTGCTGGGAGTGCTACGCGCTGGCGCCGCCGGCACAACGGGAGTTCAACCTGCGGCCGCCCGTGGTGGGGCTGAACCGCGTCGGCGCGGCCACGCTGATTCAGGTTTGCCCGGTGATACTGCTGCTGTCCACGGTGACGTTTGACGGGCTGTCGGCCACGCCGGAGTGGTTGTCGTTCAGCACCGGGTTTGTGCGGTTGACGCCGCAATGGGGCGATTACATCGCCAACCTGATTGGCGCGCTGGGGCTGCCGGTGGTGTTCGGGCTGCTCTACGCCGCAACCGGGGCGGCGATGGCCGCGCTGTCGGGCCGCCAGCAGCCGGACGCCGCCGGGCTGGTGCGGGTGTTCGCCTTTTCGCTGCTGCCCATCGCGCTGGGCTACCACTACGCCCACTTTCTGGGGTTCCTGCTGGTCAACGGCCAGCGTTTCATCGTGCTGGCCTCCGACCCTTTCGGATGGGGCTGGGACTTGTTCGGCACGGCCGGCGCAATCATCAACATCGGGATTTTATCGCCGGTGTTCATCTGGTATTTCTCGATAACGGCCATCGTGATTGGACACATCGCGGCGGTGTATCTGGCCCACGTGCAGGCGGTGCGGATGTACGACGGGCGGCGGGCGGCGCTGCTCAGCCAGCTGCCCATGCTGGCGCTGATGGTGTGCTACACTTGCGCCAGCCTGTGGATTATCTCCCGCCCCATCTCAGAATAACGGGGCGGGTTATCTGGCAAATGCCAGCGGGCCAACGCAATACAACGAACGGAGAGTTAAACGTGCCGGAACGCAGTGGGAGATTAGAGGGTAAAGTCGCCATCGTAACCGGGGCCGGTTCCAGCGGGCCGGGAGTTGGCAACGGGCGGGCGACGGCGACGCTGTTTGCCCGCGAGGGCGCGCGGGTGCTGCTGGTGGATATGGCGGCCGACCGGGCCGAGGAAACCCGGCGGATGATTGCCGACGAGGGCGGCGCTGCGTCCACTTTTCAGGCCGACGTAACGGCCGCCGACGACTGCCGGCGGATGGTGGACGCGTGCCTGGAACGCTACGGCCGGCTGGACATTCTGGACAACAACGTGGGCATCTCCCGGCGGGGCACGGTGGTTGAGGTTTCGGAGGCGGACTGGGACCACATTATGGCGGTGAACGTCAAAACCATCGTGCTGGCCAGCAAGTACGCCATCCCGTCGATGATTGAAACCGGCGGCGGCTCCATCATCAACATCTCGTCCATCGCCGGCCTGCGCGCCCACAGCAGCACGCCCTACACGGCGTCCAAAGCGGCGGTGATTGGCCTCACCATCTCAATGGCCGCCGACCACGGCCCGGACGGCATCCGCACCAACTGCATCGCGCCCGGCCTGGTGTACACGCCGATGGTAGCGCCCCGGATGGACGACGACCTGCGTCAAATCCGCAGCGGCGCCGCCCCGATGCGCACCGAGGGCACCGCCTGGGACATCGGCAACGCCGCCCTGTTTCTGGCCAGCGAGGAGGCCCGCTGGATTAACGGCGTAATCCTGCCGGTGGACGCCGGCCTGGTGGCAACCTCGCCGGTAACCTACCAAACCCTGGCGCAGCAAGTGCGGCTGTAAAAGGGCGTTGCCGTAAAAAGGACGTTCACTTGAACAAAACCGCCGGCGTCCGCCTTGCCGTCGCGCTGGCAATAGCGCTGGCGGCCGCCGCAATGGCCCCGGCGCAAAACGGAGAACCGCCGCCGCCAGCGCCACTGCCCCCGCCGGATTGGGCCATGGCCCGGATGTGGACGCCCAACGAGGCGCTGGTAAATTGGGCGGCGGTTCCCGATGCGGCCTACTACCGGGTAACGCTCTACTTTGCGGATGACACCCCGCAAATGCAGCGCAGCGCAACGGCGGTGTACGGCAGCAGCGAGCGTACCGGCGCTGACACCGTAAAGACGCACTGGCGCTACGGACTGGGCCCGTGGGAATCGGAAAACCTTGCCGGGGCCTGCGTAACTGCAATGTCGGATAACCCGGCCCGTCCAACGGAATGTACCTGGGCCGCCGTCCGGAATACCCAATTGGAGCAACCCCCGCCGGTCTTGCCGCCGGCGCCGGAGCAGCGGCTGGCCGTCGTGCTGGACGACCCGTCGCTGCTGGTTCTAACCTGGGCCGCCGTCCCCAACGTGGACGCCTACGGCGCCAAAGTGTTCCTCAGCAATCAGGACGACCCCATCATCGTCTTGACCGGCGCAACCGTGCACGCCATCGCCGCCGGCGGCGTCTGGCAGCTGGATTTCACCAATCTAACCGGAGTATGCGTATTCGCCGGCAAAGGCGTTGAGGTCAGCGAATGTCAGCCGGCCGAGATACGCTGGGAGATAACGCCATCGCCGGCGCCCGTTCCGGGCTCAATCACCCCAACGCGCCCGGTGCCGATGCCCGTAACCCCCACGCCGGCCGCAGCAACGCCAACGCCGCCATCCGCAACGGCAGACTTGGGGCCATACGCCTACCAAACGCCGCGCGGCGAACTGCGGCTCCGTTCGTTCGCGGTTTGGTGGTAAGTGATCCTCCGGCGGCGGGTTGGAATCAGGCGGTTGCTCCGGTTAAGTCTGCTACTTGCGGCATTACTTTTTCGGCCAGCAGGCGGGTTGACTTTTCCCAGCCGGCCTGGTCTTGCCAGTGGTCGTACACCAGCATCAGCAGGGCGCCGAAACCGCCGACGTCGCCGTACATCCGGCGTATCTTTTCGGCTACCGTGTCCGGCGAGCCAATCAGCCACAGCTGGTCGGCCATGTACTCGATGTTCACCGCGTCGTCCGGAACCTCCGGGTCGTGCTTGAACACTTTCATCAAGTCAAACTCGCGGAACAGGGGCAGCAGGTAGTCGTTCCAGACCCGGCCCAGCATACCGTTCAGCGCCCGTTCGCGGGCCTCGGCGTCGGTGTCGGCTACGTACACGTCGCGCACCAGCCGCCAGTCGGCCCGCGACGGCGTGCGGTTGGCGCGCTGCGCGCCCTCCTCGATGGCCTCCCAGTGGCTGCGGCAGTAGTCGGCGTTCAGCGCCAGGCTCATGGGGATGAACCCGCGCTCGCCGGCAATCATCAGCGTGGGCGATTTGTAGCTTACCGATGCTACGCCGATGGGCGGGTGCGGCTGCTGGTAGGGGCGCAGAAAGAACTCCAGCGTGCCGTACATTGGCTCCGGGATGCTGACGTTCCAGTACTTGCCCTTGTACTCAAAGGGGCCGTCGTTTTGCCAGATTTTGAGGATGATGTCCAGCGATTCGCGGGTCATATCGCGATGCTCGCCGTTGGCGCCGTCCACGTCGAATAACGCCCAATCGCTGGGCAGGCCGCTGCTGCCCACGCCGAACAGGAACCGGCCTTGCGAAAGATGGTCCAGGTAGGCCACCCGGTGCGCCAGTTCCGCCGGGTGATGGTAGGGCAGCAGGTGCGCCCCGGAGCCCAGCTTGATGCGTTTGGTTTGCATTAGCGCCTGGGCAATCAGCAAGTCGGGCGCGGGAATCGGTTCCCAGGGCGAGGTGAAATGCTCGCCAATCCAGGCTTCATCAAAGCCCAGCTCGTCGCACAGCGTCAGGTACTCCAAGTCCCACTGGTGGGAGTCAAAAATGTTCCGTTCCGGCGGGTGGGACGGCATCATAAACAATCCGTACTTCATCGGCGCCTCCCTGGCAAAGTGGAGTTTCGCACTGGCAAAATAGAGTTTCGCGGTTCCCCGTACCATAACATACTTCGCCCCCCGCTGCGCCCCGTGCTATAGTGCCGTATCCATTCCGGCAAAGGCAGTAAATTGACTACGGTAAAGATTGGCGACCGCGTTCGGGTTCACTACACGGGCCGACTGGACGACGGAGAGGTTTTTGACTCGTCCGACGGCGGCACGCCGCTGGCGTTCACGGTGGGCGATGGGCAGGTTATCCCCGGATTTGAGAACGGCGTCATCGGCATGGCCGCCGGCGATACGCGCACCATCCACATCCCCAGCGAGCAGGCTTACGGCGACCACGACGCCGAGGGCATAATGGAAGTGCCCCGCAGCGAATTCCCCCCCGAATTCGAGCTGGAACCCGGCTCCCGCGTACAAGGCCAGCAAAGCGACGGCACCATGGTAAGTTTCACCATCGCCGCCGTAGCCGACGACATCATAACCCTCGACGCCAACCACCCCCTGGCCGGCAAAGCCCTCACCTTTGACCTGACGCTGGTATCAATCGGAGAATAGCCGGCCCCTACCGGACGCGACAGCCCCCGCCGCCGTCCACGAGGATGCCGGAGGCGGAGCGGCATTGCAGCGACGGATATGCGGTGTATTTCCGGTTGCCAGCGAACCGGCACGAGGTGGGAAAGTACGGGCCGGTGAACCGGAACGAGGGGTTGCATTCGCGGCTGCGGGGGAGGCTGAACCGGCTGATGCGGCGGACGAAAGGCTACACGAAAAGCGTGGCGATGCCGGTGTATTCGCCGGCGTTGGTCTGCTGGCAGTGCTGGGCTAAATCGAATTACCGCGCAAGTTGCGAATCCCTATCGGAACCGCATCTATCGGGCCGCCGACAACCCCGTTATAATAGTGCCCCCTACACTAATCGCCCAATCGCATCCGGCGAGTTGGGCCAGCAAGGATATGACGATGGTAACTACTACTTACTCTTGCATCAACGCCGAAACCGTTACCCGCGCTGCGCAGATGGGGCGCAGTGAGGTTGAAACGCGCATTGGCGTGATTACGCTGAACCGCCCGGAGGTGCTGAACGCGCTGAACTTGCAGCTGGTGCGCGAACTGGACGAGGCGGTGACGAACTACGAGGCGGACGACAGCGTTGGCGCCATCATCATTACCGGCGCCGGCGAACGCGCTTTCTCCGCCGGCGCCGACATCCACGAGAACCGGGAGCTGGGGCCGGAGGAGCGCGAGGCGGGGCAGGCCGAACGCTCGCATTACACCTGGCATCTGCACACCTGCGCCAAGCCCGTCATCGGCGCCGTCAACGGCCTTTGCTACGGCGGCGGCACCGTGCTGGCCACCAGCCTGGACTTTCTCATCGGCTGCGAAAAGACCAGCTTTCGCTTTCTGGCCGTCAACTACGGGCAGATGAACGCCACCTGGAGCCTGCCCCAACTGGTGGGCATCCACCGCGCCAAAGAACTGCTGCTCAGCGGCCGCGAAGTGTTCGCCGACGAAGCCTATCACATGGGGCTTATCAACCATCTATTCTCGTCCGAGGAGCTGATGGACAAGTCGCTGGACATTGCGGCCGGTATGGCCCGCAACCGCGTTGAGGGGCTGGCCAACATCAAGCAGCTGCTGCTGGAACATTCCGGCTTGCCCATTGAGGAACAGTACCGGAACGAAATATCGGGCCGCACCGATCGTTTCAAGGGATTGTCCGTAGAGGAAGGCTTTGCCGACTTTCTCGACCGCAAGGGACGCAAGCCCCAGGCCGGCTAGTCGCTAATCGGCCCGGCCATGCTAATGGACGACTTAATCCCTCCGCCAGGACGGCGCAGCGCGGAGGTCATCACCGCGCCCGACGGTTCTGCGGTGCGGCTGCTGCTGCACGATGGCCACGGCGCTACCCGGTGCAGCATGGTGGAGGTAACCGTGCCGCCCGGAGGGGTCAGCCGGCCGGTGCGCCACCGCACTGTTGAGGAATCGTGGTACGTCATATCCGGCACGGGCGCCGTCTGGCGTGGGCCGCCCGGCGTGCCGGCCGCCGATGCCGCGCCGGCGCCGGTTGCCCCCGGCGTTGCGCTGGTCATCCCGGCCGGCTGGGGATTTCAATTCCGGGCGGACGACGGCGCGCCGCTGGTCTTTCTGTGCGTAACTATCCCGCCCTGGCCCGGAATGGATGAGGCAGCGCCGCTTGACGCGGGCGGCTTGGGGCCGCCAACTTTGCCCCCGCCATGATGCCCCGGCACAGCAGCGCCGGTCAGCCCTGCCGTCGGACTTCGATGGTCTCGCCGTCCGCCAGGGCGACGCGGCGGTACTGGATGCCCATTTTCAGCATCCAGTAGCCGAGGGTGGCCGGGCTGACGCCGAGTTGGGATGCCGCGCGGCTCATTCCCATTTGATTCACCAGGTCGGGCACCAGATGCTCCAACGGCCGGCCCTGCTTCTCTTCCACGCTGCGCATCAGCTTGGTCTTCTTTATTCGCTGTGTCGCCATATTCTACTTCCCGCTAATTGCGATGGTTGCCTGGCTTGCGCCTGAGATTCCATAAAGCTTTCCAAAGACGGAGGAACGCTGATTGACCCCATCCTACACCCAATAACGCGGCCGCCGCATTGACTTGCCCATACCACCTGCGGGAACTTTGCCGGTACGGACACCGGAAAGGCGATGGGCGGCGGCCCAGCGGGCAGGCGTTGTCTAATTCTTATAAACTGCACGGAAAATGTCAAGTTTTACAATATTCTCAACTTGCACGAAAATGGTCTTGCTCGGTTCACAGGGTATGGCGTTATTGTTCGCTGACGTTCACTTGCCAGGTTAGGCCGAGGTCTTGCAGGGATTGGCGTAGTTCGGCGGCTATGCTGGCGGACAGTTCTACTTTTGCGCTGATGTCCTCGCCGCCTTGCAGCTTGGGCAGCAGCCTGGTTCCTACCCGGTTCCAGGATTCGCGGGGCATCATGCCGGTGAGTGACAGTTTGGCTTTTTGGCCGGTTGGTATCAGGGGCATGATGGTGGGCGTAACCGGCGCCGGCGCCGGCGGTGGGGTTGCGTAGTTTCTCGGCTTTGGCCTGGGTTAGCAGGAATACGCCGTTTTCGAAGAGGATTTCCTCGGCTGGCGTCGTTTCTGCGTGCCAGATTCGTTCGTACTCGCCGTTAGTTTTTTCGCCCGATGCCAGGCCGAATTCGCCTTTATGCACGAACTCTGCGATTTTCTCGCGGAGGACGATGTCGGGGTCGAGCAGGCGGGTTAGAGCGTCGTTCAGGAAGCTTTGGCGCAGGCTGATCAGGGGGCAGGCTTGTCTGGCCTGTACTTCGTTGCGGTTGGCGTCGTTGAATTCGGCGCCTAAAATCCCCTCCTCAACGTCGCGGGCCACCCGCTGCCAGGCCAGACGCTCGACGATGCTGTCGCGCAGCTCGCGTCCCGGCTTTTGATGCACCGGACCAGCGCGCCGGGGTGGTGTCGTGACGCGCGGTGGCGTCCTCTGGGAAGTAGCTGACGGGGATTGCGCTGCCCTTGCTGAGCGCCTGCTTGAACTGCGGCACGGCGCGCCATTTCCCGCCGCGCTAACCAGGTCGGCTACGCCGGGGAAACGGGCGGCGTCCGGGCCGGTGTCGGCCAGGTGATACAGGGCGGTGAGAGTATGGGTTTTGCCGCCGCCGAACTGTGTTATCAACGACAGCGCCGGCGTAGTGTTCGCCGTTTCCCCCGCCAGCCGGCGCAAAACCATGCTGTTGTGGTCGGTCAACGTATCGGTAAAGCAGGTGCGGGAGAAAAACTGCGCCGGGTCGGAGTAGTCAGCCGGGGTAGTTCCGGCTACCACCTGCTCCAGGGCGATGGCGAATTCATCCGGGCTGAAAGAACGGCCTGCGCGCACTTCCGGGCGTGGGGTTACGACTTTATACCAGGGTTTCAGCGGTTGCGCTCCTCGTTGTCGGTTCAGTTGGTTGGCGGATGTGAAACACGAACGTGCCGGTAGGCAATGCAAGCGCGGATGTCTTCCGGTTCCAGTTCGGGGTAATCGCCCAGCAATTCTTCCGGGGTGGCTACCTGGCTGAGCAGACTCAGGATAAATTCTACGGATATTCGCATATCGCGGGTAATCAGTTTCCCGCCGAACACTTCCGGGCGGGACGTGATGCGTTGCAGCAGTTCGGGGCTGGCGGGCATGGCTTTTCTCCTGGGAGGCGTCGTCCTAATTGGCAAAGTCGGCGCTGAACGACAGCAGCCCGGAGTCGGATTGCAGGTCGGCATCCCATCGCGCCGGCCGGGCGGGAAAGTCCAGCAGGATTTGACGGGCTTGCGCGCGGAACTCGTCCGGGCAAGACGGGGCGGCCTCGTGGTCGGGCAGCAGCAGGGCCAACAGCATCGCCCGGGAGACGCTAGGGGCCGCCGGGCCCACCACAGATGCAGGGTGCTGGGGTGCCCGTGCCGTATGGACTTCTCGCGCACCGCGTGGCGAGAAACGGCGGCGATGGGGAAATACGCTTCGGCCAGGAGCTTACATTTTGGGAAGCATAACGTTACCACCGTTCTATGATATACGTCTGGCATTCTTCGCAGACTTGTATGCCATCGTTATCGTCGTGGGCGTAGTCCATGCGACCGCACCGCATACAGTGGTCATAATTTTTACCAGCACCGCCTTGGCCGCAGGAAAAGCATAACCATTCCCACGCTCCGTTGTGTCTAAGGATGTACACGAAAGTTTGTTCCACATCGCACTCAGGGCAATCTTCTATACTGCCTTCGGCGTTGACGGCGGCCAATTCAAGTGGATCGGCTTTTCGCTTACAAAATTTACAGTCCACCTCTCCGCCATCGATCACCAATGCCGGTTGCCAACACTCCGGGCATACCCAAAGTAGCGCGTCTTTCCAATTTGCAGATATATTCTGTATTCGGTGGTCCACGAATTCTTGGAGGGGCGTGAGGTTCTTGTGAATTGCGCTCAGTTTGTCATCAGCTCGCGCTGTTGCCATACCTTGCTGTTCGCAAAATGACACACAGAAGGCCATTACTTTTGCAACCAATGATTTTGTTTGAGCCGTATCCAGCGTAGCGGTAAAGTGCGTCAGCCGATTCCGTTGCTGGCGCAGGGATTTCAAGTGCGTATTCCATCGTCCACCGATAGGAACTCCGACAATTTGTTCCAAGCGATTCAGTGCCCTCGGAGCATCGACTGAAGCAAAATCTCCGGCGTCTAGCTTGTCGCGGCTCGCTTTATCAACGTCGGCGAAAATCAGAGACCAGTGTTCACGAGCTATCCGGGCTTTAACCAGCAGCTCAACTCCATTGCCTAAATGGAGCACCGCCTCTTTCAGACTTCTAGGCCCATCATCGCGGCTCACGGCTTCGGCTGCGCTCAACAGGAGATCGAGAGAATCGTCCAGCAAAGTGAGCTGGAGCCGTTCTGACTGGTCGTTAGAATTTCTGCTCATTATAATCCTCCCATTGTTCCCGTATGTGCATCGGCTGGGGCATTGCGTCCGCGTTCAGCCCGTAGCGCTGTTCCGACTGCTGGCTGACGACACCGATGCGCCAGGAACCGGGGGCGTTGGCGGCTACGGTTTCGACTCGCACCGGCTCGCTGAACAGGGGGCCGGTAAGCACCTGCCCCGGCTGAATGGCGTTCTCCGCAGTCAATCTTAACTCCCCCGCGACAGACGTTGAATCTCTGCCGGGCGCCGGCAGTGTAGGCGGGCGGTGCCGGGTAGTCAACAGCGGTCAAAGCGCGCCAAATCCGCAACGCCTATGATGATGGGGCGAAACAGTCTATAATTCCAACGAAACGAAACTGGCCGGCGGCGCTTATCGGCAATCAGGCCGGCCGATACACGTAAGGGGAGACGGTATCAAATGGCTTCACGCGTTCTAGACGTTCACGCTCACATCACGCCGGCCAGCGCGCTGCGGGCGATGCAGAGCGGGGAGAATTGGTTTGGCGTTTCGGCGCCTACGCTTTACAACCAGCACCGCTACAACCCGCGCACCTTTTGGACGCCGGAGCATCGCATCGCCGATATGCAGTCGCTGGGGGTGGACTTGCACGTGCTGTCCACCAACGCCAATATGTACTTTTACGACCTGGACGCCGAGCAGACCATTGCGATGCACCGGGAGTGCAACGACTACGTTGCGCAGCTCACCGAGGAATATCCGGAGCGGTTTGCCGGGCTGGCCCATCTGCCGATGCAGGACGTTGGCGCGGCGATTGAGGAGCTGACCCGGGCGGTGGAGCAGCTGGGCCTTAAGGGCGCGATGATTGGCGACCACGTGAACGGGCGCACCTTTGACGACCCGGTGTTCAATCCGCTGTGGGCCGCCGCTGAACGGCTGGGGGCGATGTTCCTCATCCACCAGGGCGGCGACACGGTGGTAGCGCCCCGCCTGAACCGCTACCATCTGCCCAACACCGTCGGCAATCTGGCCGACCGCACCGTTACCTACGCATCCTTTGTGTTCGGCGGCGTGATGGATCGCTACCCGAACTTGAAGATTTGCCTGTGCCACGGCGGGGGCTACGCCTGCTATGGCGTGGGGCGGATGGACCGGGGCTGGCAGGTGCGGCCGGAGGCGCGGGTGAACATCAGCCAGCCGCCCAGCGCCTACCTGAGCCGCTTTTACTACGACTGCCTGACGCACAGCGAGGACGGACTGCGGATGCTGATTGACATGGCGGGCATCGAGCAGGTGGTGTTCGGCACCGACTGGCCCTTTGATATGTGCGCCGACTGGCCGGTATCGTGGCTGCTGGGGCTGGAAAGCCTCACCAAAGACGAGAAGGACGCCATCCTGTACGGCAACCTGGAACGGCTGCTGGGCATCTAGCCCCTGACGCAACCTCTCCGGATGCCGGCTTTTCGCCGGCATTACGGTTACTTTGGAAAGGAGATTATCATGGGACTCAACGCCGACAACATTCGCCTCAAGGCCATCAATCACATCACTTACAACGTGCGGGACAAGGACATCGCGCTGAAGTGGTATCAGGAGGTGCTGGGGGTGATGCAGATTCCCAAGATGGTGGACAGCGACAATCTGTACTGGCTCCAGCTGCCCAGCGGGGCGATGGTGCACATCATCGAGAACCCGGATGCGCCGTCCGCGCCGTCGCATCACACCGCCTTTGAGGTGGACGACATCGCCGCCGCGCGGGACGAGCTGCAAAACATCGGCGTGGAATGTACCGACATCCAAACCCGCCACGACGGGCAGCAAGCGTTTTACTTCCACGACCCGGACCACAACCGGCTGGAAATCTGCACCAAATCCGGGTTTGGCGTACTGGTGTAGCCCGGCTTGACGGCCTTTCCGGCCCTAATCTTGGGCCTTGTCATTCTGAGCGTAGCGGAGAATCTCGACGGGGTATCGCACACTTTAGGGGTAAAATCGCTGTTACGTCATCGAGATTCTTCGCTGCGCTCAGAATGACAGTATTCAGGCGCTACGGCCGGCCCATGGAATAGCGGTTCAGTATGCCCAGGTAGGCCCGCTGGCCCTCGGTGGCAATGGCCGTGCGGTCGGCCTGGTACTCCTGCCATACTGCACGGCTGAGGGCTGTTGGCTTGGCCGACGGCGTGGCGGCATTGCGCGCGTCCAGCCCGGCAAAGGCGGTGATGCGGGCGGCGACGGACTTGGGGCTGCGCTCCAGAGCGGCGGCCAGCGCCGTCACCTCCCGGCTGTCGTAGGCCACCTTGCCCCGGTAAAGGTGCAGCACTGCTAAATCCTCAAGCCGAGTCCATTTGCGCGCCGGGGGCATGGCAATATCCTTGTTACGATTGGCCGGGGCGAATAATGATGCGGGAGTTATGCGGTTATTCGCCCCGGCGGTGGTTTAGCGTCCTTCCAGGATGAATTCGGCGACGCGTTCGCCGATGGTCATTGATGATACGTTGGTGTTGGCGCGGATGCAGTCGGGCATTATGCTGGCGTCGGCTACGCGCAGGTTTTGGATGCCTTTTACTTTGCCGAACTGGTCGACTACGGTCATGGGGTCGCTGTCGGGGCCCATTTTGCAGGTGCCGGAGATGTGTTGCGAGGTGGTTACTTCGCGGGCAATCCAGGCGTCCAGGGCGGCGTCGCTCTCTGCGGCGTCGGCCGGCGGCTCGGTGCGTTCCTGGATGATGCTGGCGAACTGGGGATGCTCGGCCAGTTGCAGGCACAGCCGCACCGAATCGCGCAGCCGCACCCGGTCCGATTCCTCCTGCAAGTAGTTGTAGTCGAGGAAAGGCTGCTGGTAGGGGTCGGTGGATTGCAGTTCCATGTGCCCGGCGCCCTCGGCCAGCTGGATGCCGGCCGTCATCCGGATGCCCAGCGGAACCATGCGGTCGCCGCCCCGGTTGATGCGCTCGGTGGCGAACGACTGCATACTGATTTTCATGTCGTTGCGCAGGGGCGAGCCGTCGGCGGTGTAGCGCAGGCACAGCTGCGAGCGGGGCGCCAGGCCGTCCAGCTCAAAGTCGGGCCTGGTGCGCCAGGTGCACCAGACGGTGGGATGGTCGCGGAGATTCTGCCCTACGCCGGGGGCGTCCTGGATGACCGGGATGCCGTGGGAACGCAGGTGTTCCGCCGGGCCAACGCCGGAGAGCATCAGGATGTGGGGCGAACCGATGGCGCCGCTGCTCAGGATGATTTCGTCGGCCTCGGCGATGAAAACCTCGCCGCCGGATTCCAGCTGCACGCCGGTGGCCCGGTTGCCGTCGAACAGTATCCGATGGACGTGGCAGTTGGCCTTGATGGTCAGGTTCAGGCGGTGGCGGGATTCGGACAGGTAGCCTAGGTTGGTGCTCATCCGGATGCCGTTGGGGTTGTTGAACGGCGTGGGGCCGACGCCGTAGGAATCGGGGTGGTTGTGGTCCCAGGTTTCGGGAAAGCCGGCGGCGACGCAGGCGGCGTTGAACGCGTTTTGCGCCGGCAGCCAGGTCTCCCGGGCGAAACGGTGCATCACGATGGGGCCATCGCCGCCGTGAAAGTCGTCGTTGCCGTAGTCGGTGTCGGTTTCAATACGGCGAAAGATGGGCAGCAGCTTGGTGTAGCCCCACTCGTCGTTGCCCTCCGCCGCCCAGCCGTCGTAATCCTCCGGCACGCCGCGCAGGAACACCTGCCCGTTGATGGCGCTGGAGCCGCCGGTAACCTTGCCCCGGGGCACCATAATCTCCGGCGAAGTGTCGGTGCCTTTGCCGACGAACTGCCAGTTGTGGTCGCTGACCATGATGTCAATTTCGGTGTTGTAGCCGAACTTGACTTCCTCCGGCAGATGCTCAAACTCCGGGTAGTCCGGCCCGGCCTCAATCAGCAGCACGTGCTTGCTGTGGTCTTCGGTAAGCCGGCTGGCGATAATGGAACCGGCGGAACCGGCGCCGATGACGATATAGTCGTACTTCATAACCGCTGCGCTCCTTGCGTTGCCGCCGCCCGGCGCAAAAGCCGCCGACGGCACTGGATTCAGCCGCCATAATATACGGGGCGGTGATATGCCGCAAGCGGCAGCGTCCCGTCGTGCTATAATCACGCCATCCTGAATGTCCGGCTGTCCGGGTCGCGAGGTGTCAATCATGCTGTGGGCTTCTGCGCTTTCCCAACAGACTACTTTGCGCGCCGCGCTGTCCGAGTGCGCCGCGTCCGTGCGCGCTACGATGGGCGATGCTGCCCCCGATTTGGCGGTGGTGTTTGCCTCCTCGGAGTACGCCTCCGATTACGCCGACTTGCCGGCCATGGTTGCCGACTTGCTGGGCGAGCAGGCTTTGACGCTGGGCTGCTCCGGAGGGGGCATCATCGGCGGGGGCGCTGAGGTGGAGCAGGAGCCGGCGGTGTCGCTGACCGTGGCCAGCCTGCCGGGCGTCAACGTCAAACCCATCCGGCTGGAGGGCGACGCGCTGCCCGACCTGGACGCGGCGCCCGACTCGTGGCACGAGGCCGTGGGCGTTGACCCCGCCGACGAACCCCAATTCGTGCTGCTGGTTGACCCGATGTCCTTTCCGGCGCAAAACCTGCTGCTGGGGATGGACTACGCCTTTCCCCGCGCGGCCAAGATTGGCGGGCTGGCCAGCGCCGCCCAGGGCGCGCGTCAAAACGGCCTGTTCCTGGGCCGGGACTACCACGATTCCGGCGCGGTGGGCGTGGCCCTGTCGGGCAACATCATCGTTGAAACGGTGGTGGCCCAGGGCTGCCGTCCCATCGGGCAGCCTATGCACATCACCAAAAGCGACCGCAACTTTCTGGTGGAGCTGGACGGGCAGCAGCCGTTGAACGTCCTGCGCAGCCTGTTCCAGCAATCCGGCCAGCGCGACCGCGACTTGATGCAGCACTCGCTGTTCCTCGGCGTAGTGATGGACGCCCTCATTGACCGTCCGGAGCAGGGCGATTTTCTCATCCGCAACGTGATGGGAATGGACCAGCGCAGCGGCGTGCTGGCTATCGGCGAGATGCTCAAAGAGGGGCAGCTGGTGCAGTTCCACCTGCGCGACGCTGACACGTCGGCGGAGGACTTGACCGCCGTGCTGGAGCGTTACGCCGTTGACAACCGGGAGAATCCGGCCCACGGCGCGCTGCTGTTTTCCTGCCTGGGCCGGGGCAAGTACCTGTACGGCAAATCCAACCACGACACCGAGGTGTTTCACGACAAGGTGGGCGCGGCGGTGCCGCTGGGCGGGTTTTTCTGCAACGGCGAAATCGGCCCGGTCAGCGGCGCCACCTTCCTGCACGGCTACACCAGCAGCTTCGGCATATTCCGCCCGCGCATCTAGCCGCAGCGCGGCATACCCGCGGTCATTTTGAGTACACCCACCATCACGGCCGGCCTTTCCGCATCCCTGACCGGCCAGTTTGCGACGCAGGGGCGGCAGGCCCTGGCCGGCTTGCGGGCCTGGGCCGGCTACGTCAACGACCGGGGCGGGCTGGACGTTGGCGGCGTAGCGCATCCGGTTGCCATCGTGCATCTTGACGACGGCAGCCTGGCCGACGGCGCGGGGCGGGCGACCGAGCGGCTCATCGCTGAGCATGGGGTTGACCTGCTGTTTGGGCCTTACTCGGCCGGCCTGACGACGGCGGCCGCCGGTGCCGCTGCTGCCCACGGCAAGCTGCTGTGGAATCACGGCGGCGCCGGTGATGCGGTGTATGCCTTGGGCCTGGGCAACGTAATCGGCATCCTTACTACGGCAGACCGCTATTTGGTTGACTTGCCGCTGCTGGCCCGGCAGGCCAACCCGGAGGCGAATACGCTGGCCATCGTGCGCATTGACACCGGCGCTTTTGCGCGGATGGTGGCGCGGGGTGTGGCAACCGCCGCCCACCGGCTGGGGTTCACGACGGCGCTGGAACTGCGCTACCGCCCCACGCAGGCCAACTTCGGCGAAATCGCCCGCGCCATCGGGCAACGGGAGCCGGATTTGCTGGTTGCAGTGGGGCGCATCCGACACGACATCGCGCTGGCGCAGGCGCTGGCCGGCTTGCAACCCCGGCCCCGCATCGGCATCGCGGCGGTGGTGGCAACGCCAATCGCCGAATTCGCCGACGCCCTGGGCGACGCCGCCGACGGATTCATCGGCCCCAGCCAGTGGGAACCCGCCGTCAGCGTAGCCCAACCCGACTTCGGCCCCGCAGCCGACGCCGCGCTGGCCCGGCTGCAAGACGAGGCATCAGCATCGGGGCTGGCGGTAGATTATCCAATGGCGCAGGCTTTCGCCGCCGGTTTGGTAGCCGAACGCTGCATCAGGGAGGCCGCCACGCTGGACGACGGGGCCCTGCGGGCCGCCGCCGGCGCGCTGGATTTCACCACTTTTTACGGGCGTTTCCGAATTGACGAAACCGGACGGCAAGTTGGGCGCTCCATCGCATTGATACAGCGGAAGCAAGGCGGCAAAGTAGCCATCTGGCCGCCGGAAGTGGCCGATGGCGAACTGCAATGGCCGTTTTGAACTCCACACCAGTCATTCTGAGCGCAGCGAAGAATCTCGACGGCGTAGCAACGGCGTTACCCCCAAAGTCTGCACTACGTCATCGAGATTCTTCGCTGCGCTCAGAATGACAGGTTGATTTGGGGCGGTTTGCGCGAACCGCCCCGGCGTTTGGTTCGGCGTTTGCTGCGCTTTAATTTTCCAGCTGTACCGGGTTGCGCAGGACTCCGATGCCGCTGATGTCGATTTCGCAGATGGCGCCATCGGCCATGTCTGAGGTGGTGCCGGGGGTGCCGGTGAAGATGCAGTCGCCGGGCTCCAGGGTTACGTACCGGGTGATGAACTCAATCATCGTGGGGACGTCAAAGATTAGGTGGGCGGTGGTTTCGTTTTGCTCCTCGTTGCCGTTCACCCTGGTGCGCAGGTGCTGCGCGTGGGGGTCGGCTTCGGTTTCAATCCAGGGGCCCATGGGCGAGAAAGTGTCGGCGGACTTGGCGCGCCACCAGTCGGAGTTGTTCTCCCGGCGGTCTTTCTGCTGCCAGTCGCGGGCGCTCACGTCGTTGCCGCAGGTGTAGCCCAGCACGTGGTTCAGCGCATCGTCTTTGGACACGTTCTTGCAGGTGTCCTTGATGACCACCACCATCTCCCCCTCGGCGTCAAACCGCTGCACTTCTTTGGGGCGCACGATGGCGTCCTCCGGGCCGATGACGCTGGTGGGGGTCTTGTGGAAAATCATCGGGTATTCCGGGGCGGGCCGGTCACCGACGTGGCTGGTGTAATTCAGGCCCATGGCCAGTATCTTGCCGGGCATCACCGGCGACAGCAGCTTGACGTCGGACAGGCTGTGCACGTGGTCAGTCAGCTGGATCGGCGCGTCAAAAATGCTGCCGTCAATGGCGGTAACGTTGTCGCCGTCAACAACGCCGTAATGCTCGGAGCCGTGGGCGAGGTAGCGGGCAATTCTCATAGCGGGATGGCCTCCATAGGTGATAAAAGGTTTGGTGCGGGGTATTGTACCACTTGCCATCGTACCGCCGGGGCGCTACTCCAGCACGCCACCGGCGGCCAGCGATTCGTACTCGGATTCGGTCAGTCCGACTATTTCCGTCAGTGCCTGGCGGGTGTCCTGGCCCAGCAGGGGGGCCGGGCGGTTCAGGCGGCCGGGGGTGTCGGATAGCCGCGTTTCGCTGTAATCGGTGGCGTAGTCGCCCATCTCCGGGTGGTTCAGCCAGGTGAAATGATTGCGATGTTGCAGTTGGGCGTCGTCGAACAAATCGCGGGTGTCGTTGACAACGCCGGCGGGGATGCCGGCGGATTGCAGACGCTGCATCAGGGCGTGGCGGTCGTGGCGGGACGTCCAGCCGGCGATGATGCCGTCAAGTTTGTCCTCGTGGGCCTTGCGGACGCGGAAGGTGCGGAACTCGCCGGATGCGGCGTCCGCGATGCCGTCGGCGGCCATCAGGTCGCGCAGGGCGGCCCACTGTCCGTCGGTGAACACGGCAATGGCAATCCAGCGGTCGGATTCGCCGTTGGCGTCGGGGGCGCAGGGGTAGGCGCCGTGGGGGGCGGCGGCGGGATGACGGTTGCCCACCAGCTCCGGCTCGCGCCCGTTGACGGCGCAATCCAGCAGCATCGGGCCGCCAAAATGCAGGCTGGCCTCCAGCTGGGACATATCAAGATGGGTGCCGGCGCCGGTGCGCCGCTGCCGGTCCACGGCGGCGAGAATCGCGGCGACGGCGAACTTGGGGCAGACAAAATCGGTGTAGGCGCCGTAGGGGTTCACCGGCCCGCGGTCGGGCCAGCCGATGATGTTGGTGTAGCCGGCCAGCGACGACAGCACGGCGCCGAAACCGGGCTGCGCCTGCATCGGGCCGCCCCGTCCCAGCATAGAGGCGCTGAACAGGATGATGCCCGGATTGACGGCGCTCAACTCGTCGTAGCCCAGCCCCCAGCGCTCCATAGTGCCGGGCGTAAAGTTCTCGGTAACCACGTCGGCCCACTTGGCGATGCGGAGGACAAGCTCCGGCGCGCGGGGATGGCTCATGTCAATGGAGAGGCCGTACTTGTTGGCGTTGTAGTTGGCAAAGTAGCCGGAGCGGTTGATGCCGGCCTGCCCGCCAGCGAACGGCCCGGCGCGCCGCAGCGTCTCCGGGCGGTTATGCGACTCCACCCGCAGCACCGTAGCGCCATACTCGGCCAGGTACTTGGTAGTCATCGGCCCCACCGCCACCCAGCAAAAATCCAGCACCTTTAATCCAGAAAGGGGCAACCCGTCAAGAGGCAAATCCGCCGTTCCCATAACTCCGCTAGCTCCACAATCGGTTTAGTTCCGGCAATAGATATAGCAGGATGGGGCGGAGGCGGCAACCGGGCGGGGTTATCGGGTAGCGTTTCGTTTTAGGTGGTTTAATCAGCCCTCCGCCGGTCATCCCGCCATTCCCCCTAATGTCATTCTGAGCGCAGCGAAGAATCTCGATGGCGTAGGGCACACTTTGGGGGCAACGCCGTTGCTACGCTTTCGAGATTCTTCGCTGCGCTCAGAATGACATTAGGGGAAAGGGCACTCAGGATGGCATTGGGGGAAAGGGCGCTCAGGATGGCATTGGGGGAAAGGGCGCTCAGAATGACATTGGGGAAATTAAACCACCTGAAACGGAACGCAGCGATGGCGTTCGTATTGGTTGCCGGTTGGCTTGGTTTGGATTAGGATGTTAGGGTTACGGGTTTGGATTTTGGCGGCTTTTTTTGTTGGCTGCTTTGTGGGTGGTTTGATTGATGGCTGAACAGACTAGGGTTTTGGTTACCGGCGGCGCCGGTTTTATTGGGTCGCATCTGGTGAACCGGCTGGTTGATTGCGGGTATCACGTTGCGGTGGTGGATAATCTTTCTACCGGGCAGCTGCGCAACGTTAATCATCAGGCGGCGTTCTATCATATGGAGCTGAACGACCCCAAGATTGAGCGGATTGTGCAGCGGGAGCGGCCGGAGATTGTGTTTCATCTGGCGGCGCAAAGCAGCGTGCGGCTGTCGGCCCTGAACCCGTCTATGGACGCGGATTCCAACGTGGTTGGGTCGGTGCGGCTGATCTCGGCTTGCGCGTCGGAGGGCGTGGAGAAGTTTATTCTGTCCTCTACGGGCGGCGCCATCTACGGCAATCCGGCGGAAATTCCCTGCACCGAGGATACGCCGGTCAACCCGCTGACGCCCTATGCGCTGTCCAAGTACGCCGGCGAGCTGTATCTGGAGCTGTTTCATCGCACCTACGGGCTGGATTACACCATCCTGCGCTACGCCAACGTGTACGGGCCGGGGCAGGACCCGAACGGCGAGGCGGGCGTCGTCGCCATATTCGCCGGGTTGATGCTGGAGGGCAATTCGCCCAAGATTTACGGCGACGGTTCTCAGGAACGCGATTTCGTGTACGTGTCGGACGTGGTGGAGGCGAATCTGGCGGCGATGTATCAGGGCGACGGGCGGACGTATAACATCAGCAGCGGCGAGAAGGTGTCGGTGCAGCAGCTTTACGAGCTGATGCAGGGCATCATCGGGTTTGACGAACCGGCTCACTACCTGCCGCGGCGCGCCGGCGACGTGTACAAAATCGCTCTGGACGCGACGCGCGCCGCCAAAGAACTGCGCTGGCAGCCCGTCGTAGCGCTGGAGGACGGCCTCCGGCAGGCCGTCGCACAGCTGCGCGATGCTACGGCACAGCGTCCGGCGCGCGTCCGGCTCAGCGGCGAACGGCATTCCGAGTAAGCGACTACTATCAAAGGATAGAACGCAGCAAAGCTAGAACACCCCAAGGCAAAGCATCCCAGGGCAAAGCACCCCAAGGAGGAACCACCTCGATGACGAAAGACTACGACGTTGTGATACTCGGCGCTGGCGCGGCCGGGCTGTCGGCCGGGCTGTATTCGACCCGCGCGATGCTCAGCACGGTGATGATTGAGAGCATTGGCCCCGGGGGGCAGCTGCTGATTACCGACGAGATTGAGAACTACCCCGGCTTTCAGCAGGGCATCAAGGGGCAGGAACTGGCTACCGAGATGTACAATCAGGCCGACCGCTTTGGCGCGGCGATGGAGTTTGCCGAGGTTGAGGCGGTGGAGAACCTGCAAGGCGAACGGAAACTGATTCGCACCTCGGAGGGCGATTTCTCCGCCCGGGCCGTCATCATCGCTACCGGCGGCTCGCATAACAAGCTGGGCGTTACCGGGGAGGATGAGTTCAGCGGGCGGGGCGTTTCTTACTGCGCCGTTTGCGACGGCAACTTTTTCCGGGGGCAGGACGTTGTCGTGGTGGGCGGCGGCGATGCGGCGATGGACGAGAGCTACTATCTGACCGGCATTTGCAACTCGGTTACCATCATTCACCGCCGGGACGAACTGCGGGCTACGAAGGTGCTGCAAGACCGGGCCTTTGCCAATCCGAAGTACAAGTGGCTGTGGAGCCACGTGGTGGAGGAATTTGTCGGCAACGACGTGCTGGAGGCGGCGCGGGTCAAGAACGTCAAGACCGGCGAGGTGTACGACTATCCGACGGCGGCGGCTTTCATCTACGTGGGCTTTCATCCCAACACCGAACCGTTCAAGAACATCCTGGACATGGACGAGCTGGGCCACGTGTACGCCGACATCCATATGCGTACCAACGTGCCACGGGTGTACGCCTGCGGCGACGCGCGGGCCGAGTCCACCCGGCAGCTGGGCGCCGCCGTTGGCGACGGCATCACGGCGGCACTGGCCGCATTTCACGACCTGTCGTCCTAGTTGGCGGCAATCCGGCCCCGGCAGTCCGGCCCCGGCGCAGCAGCATCAGTCATAGAGGCTGGCTGCGCCGGGCGGCTTGGCAATCGCAATCAGCCGGCGTTCAGCAGCCGCAGGGCCTCGCGGGTGAGCAGGGACGCGCTGCCGCCGATGGTTACGGCGAGGACGGCGTAGCGGAATACTTGGGAGCTCATGCGGCGGGAGATTACGGCGGCTACTCCGGCGCCCAGCACGACGGCTACCGCCAGGATGCCGATGTTCTGCGCCGTGGCCGGCGGCACCAGTCCGGCAAAGGCGTACAGTGCCATCGCCAGGCCGGCGGCCAGGAAAAAGTAGAGGGCCATCGTGCCGCGTATCCGGTCCCGGGGCCAGTCCTGCTCAATGGAGTACAGGCCGCCCAGCGGGCCGCCAACGCCCAGGGTGGCTACCAGCAGGGTAGTGGTGAATCCGCAAACCGGGGCGGCCCAGGGGCGGCGCGCTCCGGGCAGCCGTATCTGAAAGAGGCTCATCACGCCCAGCGCGAGTATCAGGCCGACTATCACGAGCCGCAGCGTTACCGGGTTGGCGGCGTCCAGCAGATAGACGGCCAGGGGGATGGGGGGGAGGCCGGCGGCGACGAATGGCCAGGATTCGCGCAGGCGCACGTGCCGCCAGGTTTGGAGCAGCGTGAGGCCGGTGGTAAGCACGATTAGCGCGTTGACGATTACTACTGCGTCCTGCGGCATTAGAATGAGCAGCAGGAACGGCATGGCTACCATGCCCATGCCAAAGCCGAGGGTGCCCAGAACTACGGAACCCAGGAATACCATGCCCAGGCCCAGGGCCAGTTCCCATCCGGCTAGCATCGGCGGCGCAGCGGCGGAGCCCGGTCAGGCGGAGCTGAACAGGCCCAGCTCGGCGGCCCGGCGCAGGGTGCGGGGGATTTGCACGACCGGCGGGCCGTTGCGGGCCAGTATCACCTGCGCCCGGTCGTCGGGCGATAGGGTGAACGTGCGCTCGCCGTCCAGGGCGATGGTGCAGTGTCGGGGTTGCAAATCCACCGGCACGCCCTCCGGGAGCAGCGACCAGTCGGCGATGGCAACCGGATGCACCAGGCCCGGGGCTACCGGAGCGGTTACGGTGATGGCCGTTGCCGCCGCAGTTGCGCCGTTGTCGGATGGGCCGGCCGGCCGATAGCGCAGGCCGCCGGCGTCGGCGAGGGATACGGGATGCAGACGCCCGCCTACCGAGGACAGGCCGATGCCGGCCGGCTCGGCCCGCGTCAAGAATACTTCGTGGACGGTATCCAGATCCCAGATGGCCCGCGTCGCGACGAACCGCTCCCGGGAGATGGCAACGTCCACCAGGGCCAAGTCCTGGTACTCGCCGTTAATCCAGATTTGCAGCGTCTTGCTGACCACCGACGTATCAGACAGCGGCAGCCGGCCTGACGCTACCAAGCCGGCGGCGATGCCGGCCAGCGTTCCCTCGACCAGCACGGGGAATATGTTGTTGGTGCCGGTGGATATGGCGATTATGGGGAGGCGGTTCGTGCCGACGGCTACCGCCCGGTTGGTGCCGTCGCCGCCCAGGGTAATCAGCGCGCCGGCGCCCATGTCGGCCAGCAGGGCTGCGGCGCGGGTGGTGTCGCCCTCGGTGTACCGCGGCGACATCGGCAGCAGCTCCGGCCGGATGCCTACGCTGGGGTCGTCGGCCGCGCGCCGGCAGAGCTGGCCGCTGTCGGGCATCGCCAGCACGCGGCTGACGCCGGCCGACTGCAAGCCAACCAGCGCCCGCCGCACGATGTTAACCTTCTCCCAATCAGGAACAACCCGCCCCTGAGCCACCAGCCGGCGAATATCCTTGCTGGCAGCAGGATTAGCGATGATTCCAACGGTTGTCATAACAAAAGCCCTTGCAAGCCCCGGCAGACGGCGGGACGGATGACGCATCAAGCCGGTAATATACACCATACGGCCGGCGCCGGGGTTCGCAGATGGGGCGAGGGCGGGCGCCGTCGTTGACACCTTTGCAAGGTATTGGTAGCCTAGTATGGCGTGCAGTGCAATGCGCTGCGATGGATGGGATGGGATGATATGGCCCGCTAGCTCAACTGGCAGAGCAGCTGACTCTTAATCAGCAGGTTCTCGGTTCGACCCCGAGGCGGGTCACCAACCAAGCCCATCAATACTGAAACGCTGCGCTCCGGGGGGAGTGTCGGAATTGGCAGACGAGCATGACTTAGGATCATGTGCCTCCGGGCGTGTGAGTTCGAGTCTCACCTTCCCCACCAAACCAACCCAACCCAAACCGCGCCAAAGGGAACGCGGGCCATCCCGGCAATTCAGCGGGGATGGTGGGCCCGACAGGGTTCGAACCTGTGACCTGCCGATTATGAGTCGGACGCTCTACCACTGAGCTACGGGCCCGTTGTGCCGCTTGACGCCGGGGCGCTGCGGCCTGACTTCAGGTTAGACTGCCGACCGCCAATCGTCAACGCCCCGGCGCTTCCAAATTACGGTTGCCGTATTCATTTGACTGCCCTCCGCACATATATGATGGCAAGACTGCGGCGCTTGGCGTGGCCGGCGCTGTTCGCGCTGGTTGCCATTCTGGGCACGGCCCACATCCTCGTGCGCACGTCCACCTATGGGGCGGTGTTTGGCAATGATGCGGCCAACTACGTGTCGGCAGCGGCGAGTCTGGCGGCCGGGGATGGCTTGCTGCGACCCAGCGGCGAGCCAATGGTACTCTTTGCGCCGTTGTTCTCAGTTGCGATGGCGTTCCTGTCCCTGTTTGGCGTTGAGCCGGTGGACGCCGGCCGGCTGCTGAATGCGGCGGCTTTTGGATTGCTCATTCTGGTATCAGGACTATGGCTGAGCCGGCGGCTGGAATCGCAGTGGGTTGCGCTGGGGGCGGCGGTGGCGGCGCTGGCCGCCGTCCCGCTGTCCCATGCAGCATCGACCCTGCTGAGCGAACCGCTATTTATCCTGTTCACCATACTTGCCCTGATGCCGCTGGAGTCGTTTCTGAACCGGCGCAGCGGCCGGCGGGCCCTGGCGCTGGCCGCCGTGTTCGCCGCTCTGGCCGCGCTGACGCGGTACGTGGGAGTTACGCTCATCTGCTCGGCAGTCCTCATGCTCCTGATGCGCCGGGATGCACCGTTGCGCGAACGATTACGGGATACTCTGGCCTTTGGCGCCATCTCGTCGCTCCCGCTGGCGGCGGCGCTGGCGCGCAACTACCTGGTCTCCGGTACTCTCGCCGGGGACAGGCCGGGAGTGTCGGGACAGCCTGTGTTCGACGCGATGCGCCAGACGGTCTGGAATTTCCAGTGGTGGGCCGACCCCACCAGCCTAATCCAGTGGCAGTTGAATGACCGGCCGGAGCTGGTTATCTGCGTGCTGCTGCTGCTGGCGGCGCTGCTGCTAATCACCCCCCGTCTGCGCCGGGAGTCGGTCGCATTCCCGGTCTTTGCGCTGACCTACCTGGCATTCATCCTGGTGGTAACGCCGTTCACCGTCGCGCAGGGCATTGACAGCCGCTACCTGGCGCCGATTTACGTCCCGCTGTTGTTCGTCGCGGCGTTCTGGCTGGACGGGCTCTTGAATAGCCGGGCGTCCGGCCGCCGGGCGTCGGGCAAGATGGCCGCAGTCCGGTGGGCGCTGGTGGGGCTGGCGCTGCTTGCCGGCCTCTGGCATACCGGCGTCTCGGCACAGCAGAATCTGCGCCTGACCGCCACCGCGCTGGAATCAGGATATATCGGCCAGAGTTTTAACACGGCGTACTGGCAGGATTCCGAACTGCTGGAATACATCCGGTCAAACCCCGTCTCCGGCCGGTATTACAGCAACCAGTCCAACCTACTGCGCTGGAATGCGGGCGTGCCGGGAACGCAGGTGAGCCGGGTTCGCGTGCCCCGGCGGGGCATATATGCAGACTACGATTGCCAACTCTGGTTCGAGCGGGCCATCCGGCAATCTGAACAGGATGGAGAACCGGACGCGCGCATCGTCTGGGTTGGGCAGGGCGCCGGCTCTCAAATCAATTGCACACTCTTGCATATGGAGTCGCCGCTGCCGCTGGAGCCGGTGGCGGAGCTGACCGATGGCATCGTGTTCCGATTGAATCCGGCCTTTGACAGCGCCGCCGCGCGACAGTCGGCCTGGGAGGAGCTGGCAGCCGGCGAACCCGTGCTGCGCGCCGACTTTGACGTGTATCTCAGCGAGAACTGGCTGATATACGTCAGGGAATCCTGCGCCCCGGCCGACACGGAGCCGACGTTCTTTCTTCATCTGATTCCCGCCGACGTGAACGACCTGCCCCGCCAGCGCCGGCAATACGGCTTTGACAATTGGGATTTCCATTTCGACTCTCTACACGTGCGCAGCGTAGCGTTCGACGGCAAGTGTCTGGCGGCAGTAGCGCTGCCGGACTATGCTATTATCCGTATCCGAACCGGCCAGTACGTGTACCGGGACGGCAGTTACAATAACATCTGGGAGGCCGAGGTACGCCTTGAACGGTAGCGGGAAATGTGTCAAAGGCGCTGCGCTGGGCGTGCTGCTGCTGGGCGTTGTGGCGCTGGCGGCGGGGTGCCAGTTCATATCATCTCTGACGTCGCCGAACCCGCCGAACGCGTCGGTTGCCAAGTGGTTTGACGGGCATACCGCCGCAATCTCCATTACCAACGACGACTGGCCGACACGCGGCCGGGAACCGGACATTGACGGCTACGTGCTGGAGCATGGCCTGATGATGGGCTATGAGATGGTGACCGGAGCTACCTTTTTTGGCGACCAGATATTCAGCGGGCCGGAGGATGAGCGGATTGCCTATCTGATGTCGGATCTGGTTCCACAAGGGTTCAGCTATTTTGGACACGGGCATGACCACGTTGACCACGACGAGTTGTCTTATGCGGAAGCCCTGGAGTCGTTCCGCACTAACTACGAAACGATGCAGGAGTGGGGGATGACGCCCATCGCCTACGCTTATCCGAGGAGCGCGGGGCACGAGGCGGAGACGCAGCAGGCCCTGGCGGATTCCGGGTTTCTGAGCGGGCGATTGTTGACTAGAAACTCGGCCGACTTTTACAACATCCCCGGCGACCAGCTGGCTCCGGATAACTGGTTTGGATTGATGTCAGCGGAGATGCAGAGTATTGACTTTGAGGGGTGCAAACCCTGTGTCAACGACAACGCCGAGCTGATGCCGGTGCTGGATGAGGCGCTGGCGCAAACCGCGTGGCTGATATTGACCTACCATGCCATCGGACAGCCGGAGTGGTACGGCTGGTATCATTATGACGAGTTCCAAAAGGACGTACAGGCAATCGCCGCCCGCGATTTCTGGACGGCGTCAATGAATGACATAACCCTGTACGTCCGGGAAAGAGCGGATACCGTGCTAACGGTTGACGTGGTTGCGGGCAATGCGGGCACCGAAAGCATCGCAATTACGCTGTCCGACGGCCTGGACAACGCCCGGTTCAACCACCCGCTAACCGTGCTGTTTGATTTGCCTACGGATTGGGTGGGCCGGCCTTTTACCGTCATGCAGGATGGCGAGCTGCTGCTGGATGAGGTTGTTTTTGACACCGAGGCGGCCAAGCTGCACTTATTGCCCAACGAACGGGCCTACATACTGCGGCTGGGGCTGCGGCGTTAGCCGGCTTGCTCTGAACACCCCCCACATCTGGGAAAGCGAGATACGTCTTGAACGGTAGCGGTAAATGTGTCAAAGGCGTTGCGCTGGGCGCGCTGCTGCTGGGCGTTGTGGCGCTGGCGACGGGGTGCCAGTTCATATCCGCGCCGGAGGCGGGCCCGACGCCGGGGCCGCTGAACTCGTCGGTTGCCAAGTGGTTTGACGGCCACGCGGCCGCAATCTCCATTACCTACGACGGCCGGCCGATACGCGGCCGGGAACCGGACATTGACGGCTACGTGCTGGAGCATGGCCTGATGATGGGCTATGAGATGGTGACCGGCAACAACATTCGGGGTGAACGCGTATTCAGCGGGCCGGAGGATGAGCGGATTACATATCTGATGTCGGAGTTGGTTCCTCAGGGGTTCAGCTATTTTGGGCACGGGCATGACCACATCGACCACGACGTGCTGTCTTATGAGGAGGCCTTGGAGTCGTTCCGCACTAACTACGAAACGATGCAGGAGTGGGGGATGACGCCCGTTGCTTACGGTTATCCGAGGAGCGCGGGGCACGAGGCGGAAACGCAGCAGGCTTTGGAGGATTCCGGGTTTCTGAGCGGGCGGCTGTTGACTAGAAACTCGGCCGACTTTTATAACATTCCCGGCGACCAGCTGGCGCCGGATAACTGGTTTGGATTGATGTCGGCGGAGATGCAAAGTATTGATTTTGAGGGGTGCCAACCCTGCGTCAACGACAACGGCGAGCTGACGCCGGTGCTGGATGAGGCATTGGAGCGGACCGCCTGGGTTATATTGACCTACCATGCCATCGGGCGTCCGGAGGGTTGGGGATGGTACCATTGGGACGAGTTCCAAAAGGACGTACAGGCAATCGCCGCCCGCGATTTCTGGACGGCGTCAATGAACGACATTACCCTGTACGTCCGGGAAAGAGCGGATACCGTGCTAACGGTTGACGTGGTTGAGGGCAATGCGGGCACCGAGAGCATCGCAATTACGCTGTCCGACAGCCTGGACAACGCCCGGTTCAACCACCCGCTAACCGTGCTGTTTGATTTGCCGCCGGATTGGGTGGGCCGGCCTTTTACCGTTATGCAGGATGGCGAGCTGCTGCTGGATGAGGTTGCCTTTGACACCGAGGCGGCCAAACTGCATTTATTGCCCAACGAACGGGCCTACATACTGCGGCTGCGGCCCTAGTACCCCTGTCCCAATGTCATTCTGAGCGCAGCGAAGAATCTCGATAGCGTAGCATTGGCGTTGCCCTCAAAGTGTGCGCTACGCCGCCGAGATTCTTCGCTGCGCTCAGAATGACATTGGGGGGTGAGGCAGAATGACATTGGGGGTAAGGGCAGTATGACAGGGGAGAGCGGACGGAATAGCAGCATGGCACGGCGCTACCCCGGCCGGCGGCTTTGGCGCAGTATTGTTATTGCAAAGGGTATCAGTACCAGGCCGATGGTGGCGTAGTAGGCGGTGTTGCCCCAGGCGGCTCCGGTGGCGCCTTGGGTTGGGGTTAGCCACAGCAGGATGACGGCGAAGGCGAGCAGGCCCGCCGTTTCGCCGGCTAGCCGCGGCCAGGCCCTCCCTACTGCGGCGGGCAGTGCGGCGAGGCCGGCGATGCTGCTGAGAAAGAAACCGCCCGGTATCAGTATCAGCAGCAGGGGGGCGACGCCGGCGAACTCGTCGCCCAGGAATAACCGGGTTATGGGCTGGTGAAAGATGGCCAGTATCCCGAACAGCGCCGCCGCCAGCGCGCCGGACGCCAGGGTGAACCGCAGTGCGGTGAGACGCAGTTCCCGCCCCTGCCCGGCGTACCATTGCCGGCTGTATTCCGGCTGCACCCCGTTGCGCAGCGGACGGAACGGGTAGTGTGCGATGTCGGTAATCTGCCGGGCCGCCCGGTAGATGCCGACATCGGCGGCGCCGGCGAATTGCGCCAGCAGCAGGGTGTCAATGTTGTAGGCCAGCGCCGAGAGGGTGGTTCTCCCGAACGTGCCGGTCTGGAAGCGCAGCACGTCCGGGGGGACTTGGAGCGAGGGGGAGCGCAGCAGGCCCGTTATGCCGGCGCGGGGGGCCGACAGCACGGCGGCGGCGAGCATCCCGGCCCCGTTCACTACTACACTGGCGATATGGGCCAGGACTATCTCGAGCATCTCGCCCCCGGCCAGCCACACCGTTACCAGCAGGGCAACCCGCGTTATGACGCCGGCCTGGGTGATGGCCAGGGCCAGCGGCACCCGGTCGGCGAGCCGCAGCACCGCCTGGGTTTCGGTGCGCGTGGCCCGGATAATGCCCACTACGCCGTACAGCAGGGCTACGTCCTGGTGGATGTCGGCAATCCCCAGCAGGCTGCCGGCCGCCAGGACCAGCGCGGCGATGATGGCGTAGGCAGCCAGCGACATTCCCAGGGACACGGCCATGGTGAAGCGCACGACACGGGCCGCCTCCTGCGGACGCTGCTCCGCTACAGCCCGCGTTACGAAAGTGGTAACGGCCTCGCCGCCGGGCACGGACAGCAGCCGGTGGACGAGAAGGGAGACGGCGACGATGACGGCCAGGACGCCGAAGCCCTCCGGGCCGAGTATGCGGGCGGAGATGACGACCTGCGCCAGCCCGCCCAGCAGCAGGACCGCCTCGATGCCGCCCAGCCAGAGCGTCTGCCGGGCGGCGCGCCGTTCCGAGTCCGGGAGTAGCCGGGCGATTAGTGGATGATTCAAGCCGGAGCTCCGGCGACTGGCCGGCTAGGGGCGCCGGTAAATCGCATATACGGAAACCGCCAGGTAGTCGCGCAGTACCGGTACGCGGAGCAGCAGGTTGGACAGGGGCCAGAGCCCCGGCCAGCGTTGCAGCTGCGGGTTGACTACCAGCCGTTCCGTTATCCAGCCCGTTTCGGCGATGTAACGCAGATATTCTGAAAACTTCATTTTGTTCAGTCCTTCCCGCATCTCGGCGAACGACTCGGCATCGTCGGCTAACGGCTGCCAGAACTCCCGCCGGATACGCATTAGCGCGGCCTCCGAAAACAGCACCGCCAGCCACGGTATGCGGAATCGGAAAGACCGATTCAGATGGTCGCCAAAGGGTGAGTGAAACAGCGGGCCAAAGGCGACAATTATTTTACCCTCTCCACCGGCTTTTAAACCCAAAAAGCTATCCATACGGAGGATGAAATCGCGGGGGTGTTCCACGTGCTCCAGCATCTCGTGAGAAAGTACGACGTCATACTTTTGCTCGTCGGCTATATCGTGAACATTTACGCACTCAAAGGCGATTTTGTCCTCCAGCTGCGCCTGCAGGGCCAGGCGGTTTGCGATTTTGATGTAGTAGGCGTCTTTGTCAATACCCGTCACCTGATGGCAGCCACGCAACGCCAGGGCCAGGGGTATCTCGCCCATGCCGCAGCCGATGTCCAGGTAGCGCAGGGACGGGTCAACGGGGATGGCGTTGTCCAGGCGGGCGTTCCATTTATCAAAGCGGGACTGCGCGGATGCTACGCCGATGTTGCGCTCCAGTTGCCGCTGCTCCTCCGCTTCGGGGTGGCCGTCGTGGGCGAACAGCCGCAGCAGCCGGTAGTCAATTGCCTTGCCGAACACTTACTCCCTCCCGCGCGGTAATCCTGCTTTTACTAATATCTAACGGCGGCCACGGGCCGGGCCGGCGTTAGTCCAATGTGAAGTTTTTACCCCGGTCACATCGGGGGGGGGGGGGGGGGATTCGGTCGAGTTTGAGTCGTGCGCCCAAAAGAGCCGGCGCACCGGATTTTTGACGGTACGCGGAATCCGCCTCCGCACGGGTAGAGGGAGCAGCGCGGCGATGAATCGGCCGGATTTGTTCAGGGAGGCGTTGGCGCGCCGGTAATGGCGGGCCGCCGCGTCATCTAATCCGGCGAACCGGCACAACAGGAGGGGAGAATCCGTTTCAATGTCGAAAACCAGCAGGCGCTCCGGGGGTATGGCCTGTTGTACGGCGGCGTGATGGCAGTCCCAGTTGCGTCGCCAGTGGTTGACCACTTCGGCCAGGTCATTCAGCCCGTAGAACGTCCGGTACGTTTCGATCCAATCGGATTTATCGCCGTAGTAGCGAATCAGGCTGGACACCCAGCGTTCCCGGTCCCGGGTATTGAGAATGAATTTGGAATCGGGGACTTGCTCCATGATTTGCCGGTAGTATTTGTACGCTTCGATGTGGACGTGGGGGCGCAGGTACTGCATATCGGTGAAAACCCGGTATTGTTCGTAGCCGGACAGGATGAAACGGCCGGCCTGCAAATTGGCGTCAATCCGCCGGGCCAATTCCCCACGGCGATAATGGACGGCGGGTATGCCGTTGCGCTGGAAAAATTGCGCGATGGCGGTTGTTCCGCAGCGGCCAAAGCCAATCTGGAAGTATCTGGTACCCATTAGATGGCCTCCCCGGTGCGCCGGCGCAGTACCCGCCCGTCCCGAAACTCCAAGCCGGTTATCAAAGCGGGACTGCGCGGATGCTACGCCGATGTTAAGCTCCAGTTGCCGCTGCTCCTCCGCTTCGGGGTGGCCGGCGTGGGCGAACAGCCGCAGCAGCCGGTAGTCAATTGCCTTGCCGAACACTTACTCCCTCCCGCGCGGTAATTCTGCTTTTACTAATAGCTAACGGCGGCCACGGGCCGGGCCGGCGTTAGTCCAATGTGAGGTTTGACCCCGGTCAGCGCTGGGGTGGCTTGGGGGCGTTCAGTCGAGTTTTGAGCCGCGCACCCAAAAGAGGCGGCGCACAGGCTCTTTGACGGTACGGGGAATCCGGCGCTTCAGGGATAGAGGGAACAGCGAGGTGATGAATCGGCCGGGTTTGTTCAGGGAGCCGTTTTCGCGTTTGTAATGGCGGGCCGCCGCGTCATTCAGTCCGGCAAATCGGCACAAGAGGAGGGGAGAATCCGTTTCAATATTGAAAACCAGCAGGCGCTCCGGGGGTATGGCCTGTTGTACGGCGGCGTGATGGCAGTCCCAGTTGCTTCGCCAATGGTTGACCATTTCGGCCAGGTCATTCAGCCCGTAGAACGTCCGGTACGTTTCTATCCAGTCAAATTCGCCGCCGAAGAATCGAATCCGGCTGGCCACCCAGCGTTCCCGGTCCCGGGTATTGAGAATGAATTTGGAATCGGGGACTTGCTCCATAATTTGCCGGTAGTATTTATACGCTTCGATGTGGACGTGGGGGCGCAGGTAATGCATATCGGTGAAAACCCGGTATTGTTCGTAGCCGGACAGGATGAAACGGCCGGCCTGCAAATTGGCGTCAATCCGCTGGGCCAATTCCCCAGCGTCATTATGGATGGCGGGTATGCCGTTGCGTTGGAAAAATCGCGCGATGGCGGTTGTTCCGCAGCGGCCAAAGCCAATCTGGAAGTATCTGGTACCCATTAGATGGCCTCCCCGGTGGGCCGGCGCAGTACCCGCCCGTCCCGAAACTCCAAGCCGGTTATCAAAGCGGGACTGCGCGGATGCTACGCCGATGTCGCGCTCAATCTGCCGCTGCTCCTCCGCTTCGGGGTGGCCGTCGTGGGCGAACAGCCGCAGCAGCCGGTAGTCAATAGTCTTGCCGAACACTTACTCCCTCCCGCGCGGTAATTCTGCTTTTACTAATATCTAACGGCGGCCACGGGCCGGGCCGACGTTAGTCCAATGTGAAGTTTTACCCCGGTCAGCGCTGGGGTGGATTGGGGGCGTTCAGTCGAGTTTTGAGCCGCGCACCCAAAAGAGGCGGCGCACGTTCCTTTTGACGGTACGGGGAATCCGGCGCTTCAGGGATAGAGGGAGCAGCGAGTTGATGAATCGGCCGGGTTTGTTCAGGGAGCTGTTTTCGCGTTTGTAATGGCGGGCCGCCGCGTCATTCAGTCCGGCAAACTGGCACAAGAGGAGGGGAGAATCCGTTTCAATGTCGAAAACCAGCAAGCGATCAGCGGGTATGGCCTGTTGTACGGCGGCGTGATGGCAGTCCCAGTCGCTTTGCCAATGGCTGACCACTTCGGCCAGGTCATTCAGCCCGTAGAACGTCCGGTACATTTCGATCCAAACGCGTTTATTGCCGTAGTATCGAATCCGGCTGGCCACCCAGCGTTCCCGGTCCCGGGTATTGAGAATGAATTTGGAATTGGGGACTTGCTCCATAATTTGCCGGTAGTATTTATACGCTTCGATGTGGACGTGGGGGCGCAGGTAATGCATATCGGTGAAAACCCGGTATTGTTCGTAGCCGGACAGGATGAAACGGCCGGCCTGCAAATTGGCGTCAATCCGCTGGGCCAATTCCCCGGCGTCCTGATGGATGGCGGGTATGCCGTTGCGTTGGAAAAATCGCGCGATGGAGGTTGTTCCGCAGCGGTCAAAGCCAATCTGGAAGTATCTGGTATCCATTAGATGAGCCTCTTGGTGCGTCGGTTCAGTACCCGCCCGTCCAGAAACTCCAAACCGGCGGCGTAGTTGACGGTGTGGGTGCCCCGGTTGCCGGGGGGCTGGGAGCCGTCAATGCGGCCGATGGGGGTTTCGGCGTAGGTATGTTCGTTCAGTTCGTCCACCCGGTTGATTACTACCGCCCGCCCGTAGCCGCCGCTGCAATCCTGCGCCGGGCGCAGCAGCTGGCCATCCCGGACGAACAGGCGGCCGGCCGGGCGGGCCCGCCGGCGGTCGGATATTACCGGATTGGCCGGATGGGGGCGCCAGGGCCCCTCCGGGGTAGCGGCGACGTAGATGTGCAACTCGTCGTTGGCCCGCTCCCGCGCCTCGCTTACCGTGCCGAACAGCCACAGCTTGCCGTCCTGCTGATGGAGCGTCGGGTCGCTCATGTGTATCCCGTCCAGCAGCGTCGCTTCCTGCGTCCAGTCGTCGGGAAAGCGGCGGCAGCGCCACAAGTCAACCCGCTCCTCGTCCCGACTCTCCGGAATCAGATAAAGCTGGCCCCGATGCTCAAAGACAAAGGGATACGACAGATGATACGGACATTCCAGCGCGGTAACGACAGCGCCCAGTTCGCCATCGGCCGACACCGGGGCGCACGAGATTAGAGCTTGCCTTGACGCGAAAGAGTAATCCTCAAAGAACACCCAAACCCGGCCGTCAACGACTATGGGAAAGGGGTCGGCCCAGAACCGGCCCGGCGGGGCGTGATGCACTTTCAGATGCGGCGCCGGCGCTTGTCCGTTCGTAGCGGAATCGGAATCGGAGTCGGCCAGCGGGCGGCCGCTGTTCACAATCAGGAACCACTGCTCATCGCCAAAAATGCGCCGGTACGCTCTGCGGGCCAACCGGGGTGAATTGCGGATTAGAAAACGTTGCCAGTTCATATTCGGATTACCGTCGGCAGAGGGCGCTCAGGTCTTGGGCTATCTGGTCGTACCACGGGCCGCTGCGGTACACCTCGCCTTGCGCTTGTGCGCCCTGGCAGAGGCGTTGGTACAAGTCGGGGTCGTCCAGCAGGCGGTTGATTGCGGCGCGCAGGTCGGACGCCGAGCGGGGTTCGATCAGCAGGCCGTTCACTTCATTATGCACCAGTTCGGGAATATCGCCCCAGCGGGTGGCGATTACCGGGATGCCGCACTGGAACGCCTCTACGATGACGCCGACGTAGGTTTCGTGCAGGCGGTAGCTGGGGAACAGCAGCAGGTCGTGTTCGGACAACGTGTGTATCATAGCATCCGGTTCCAGCGCGCCGCCGTAAGTCGCGCGGGGGTGGCCGTCAAAGAGGGACAGGTCGGTATCGCGCATTACGGGGCCATAGACTTTGAGATGGCAGTCGGCGGGCAGGGTGCGGCAAGCCTCCAGGGCCTCGGCTAAGCCCTTGTCCATCCAGAGCTGGGAGGCGAACACCAGCCGGCGCACCGATTTGCGATGCCGGCATGATGCTGATGGCGGCGGAATATCGCGCGTGTTGGGCAGCCAGCGGAAGTTGGGCGGATTGCCGAAGGCTTGCAACAGATAGTGGGTTTCCATATAGACCAGCGGGCAGCGCAGAAAGGTGCGGTCGGCCAGCCAGCGGGCGGGGCGGGCGTAGCCCTGATAGAGTTCGGGCAGGGTGCCGCCAAAGAACCGCAGGGCCAGAGGTCGGCGGGCCACCTTGCAGATGAGCCAGATTGCCGTTGCCACGCCCAATGCGGCGGCGGATGACATATTGAGGAACACCAGCTGGGCGCGGGGGGCCCGCAGCAGCGCGCACCACAGCACGCGCAGCAGCACGGCGAGGCCGGCGCAGTGCATCCGCCAGCGGGCCAGGCCGGCGCGGGGGCGGGAGGTGTTGAGCACGTCCAGCTCGAACCCGCGCAACTCCAGCTGCCGCACCGTCTCCGCAAACAGCGTGCGCGAGCCGCCGATGGCGTGGCCGGGCGTAGGCAGCGGGCCGATGGCAAGCACCCTGGTCATTTAAACACCACGACTTGCCGCCGTCCATAAAGAGGCGCTAATCGCCCCCCCCCCCCCCCCCCGCAAAGAAGGGTGTAAAATCTATGCCGTGTGGCGTTGTTCCTTATAGTCATACGGTCATCTCCATCGTCATTTTGGCTTTGAACTGCATCAATACTCGGATTACTGCCGGCACCGGTCATTGCGGCACCATTCCCCTAATATCCAATCATACCCGCTGTCATTCTAAACGCAATGGTTTGCCGGCGGCGGACGGTTCGGTCGGGGGTTGTAGTTGTTGGTTGATGGCGTTCATTATGCGCACGGTTTGCAGGCCGTCTTTGGTGGTTACGGACGGGGGTTGGCCGTTGGCGGCGCGTTTGACGAAATCGCTGATGAGGCGGTCGTGGATGTTGCGGAACCGGCCGGTGAGGTAGCCGACGCCGTTGCTGACGGCGCCGGAGGCAATCTGGGCGGCTTCGCTGGCGGCGGAAAGGCCGATGCCCCAGGGGTGCCGGTTTGCCCTGTTGTAGTTGACGAGGATTTTGCTTTGCATATCAATCTTGATGATGCCGTCGGTGCCCCACAGTTCCAGCAGAAAGGCGGAGTGTTTGCTGGTGTAGGTTAGCGCTACGCTGCACGCCGCCGGTTCGCCAATCAGCTCCAGCCGGTAGTCCTCAAAGGGCGACCAGGGGTATTGCGGCAGGTGCTTTTGGCCGCGCACCCACACGTCGCGGATGGGGCCGATGAATGATTCGGCGAGGTACACCACGTGGGGGCCGGTTTCGCCGATTGAGCCGCCGGGCAGCCGGTTGGCGAAGTGGCCGGGGGCGGTGGTCCACAGCGTAACCGGGGTGGAGTAGAAAATGCGCATCCCGGTAAGCTGGCCGATGTCGCCGCGGGCGATGCGGCGGCGGGCCGCGATGACGGATTGATGGAACAGCTCGGTATGGGCTACGGTGACCCGGCCTTTGGATTCCTGCTCGGCGGCGATAATCCTTTCGCACTCGTCAACCTGCATCGCCAGGGGTTTCTCGATGAGGACGTGGGCGCCGGCCTGGAGGGCGGCGACGGCGATGTCGGCGTGGGAGCCGGGCGGCGTGCAGACGTCGACGAAATCGGGGCGTTCCGTCTCCAGCATCTGCGCAACGTCGTCGTAGGCTGCGGCGACGCCGAACTTGCGGGCCACCGTTTCGGCCTGGGGGCGGTTGAGGTCGCAGACGGCGGCGATGCTCACGTCGTGGCGCAGCCGCGACCACGCCGGCAGATGCCGCCGGGACGATATGAACCCGGCGCCTACGATGGCCGCTTTGTACATACGCCGTCTTTGGTAGCGCCGGATTCGTCGCCGTCGGATTCGTCGCCGTCAAAGCGGTAGCCGAACCGGGCGATGTCCTGCGCGTAGCGTTGGGCTACCAGTTCCGCCGTGCGGTCGGTGTAGGCGGCCCGGTAGCTTTCCGCCGCGCCGGAATACAGCAGATGCCCGACGCCGGCCAGCGATACGCCCAGCCGGGCCGACAGGGTATCCAAGTCGTCGGGCAGCCGTTCCAGCTTGCCGATAAAGTCGTAGCGCACCGGCTCCGGGCCGGCCAGTCCCAGAATCCGGTATTGGGAGAGCCAGTGCTTGTCGGCTTTGGCGTCAGCGCCCTCCTCCGAGCCGAGCCACTCCACGAAATCGGCAAAGGGCATATTGGGGGCCAGACCCTGGCGCCCTTTGAGCAGGCGGGCGGTGATGAGGGGGTCGTCGGTTTGTATCTTTTGGCGGTAGGCGGAGAACACGCGGCTCCAGGGGTTTCTAACCACCGTGAACTTGAAGTAGTCGGCCAGTTCCGGGCGGGCGCGCAGCAGGTCGGCGGGCGGTTGCTGCTTGATGACGGCGGGGCCGACGGCGTTTTGCCCCGGCGGTGCGGACAGGTAGTAGAGCAGGGAGCGGCTGGCGGCTTTGGGCACGGCGACGTAGAGGAGCTTGCGGCGGGGTATCAATGCGATTTCGGTGCGGCAGTCGGCGCGGCTGCGGCGCCGGGGGAGGCTGGCGTACAGCAGGTTGTAGAGGGGCAGGGTGGCGCGCATGGGCAGACTGCGGCGGGCCGGCTGGCCTACGCCGTCCGGGTAGAGTAAGGCCCGGCGCAGGCGCCAGCGCCAGTTGGACATGGGCATCAACTTTAATCCGGGCAGCGTCATACGCTGTTGGCCGGGCGGCGGATGCGGCGGCTGCCGCGCCAGGCCAGGCGGGCGCGGAGGAATTGGGACATGGTGTATTGGGCGCGGTGGAACTCGCCCCGGCGCAGCATCAGGCCGATGCGACGCCAGCGGCTGCGGTTGTTTTTGCGGCCCACGATTGCCGCCGCCTCCCGCACCAGCACGCGGAAACGCTCCGGCGGGATGTAGGCGGTAAAGCAGTTCTCCGGGCTCTGGTGGTTGTGCAGGGTGATGTCAAAGTCGTCGTCCACCACGCCAAGCTCCTTGCACACCTCAAACAGCTCGGAGCCGGGATAGGGCGTAAAGATGCTGAGCATGATGGTATCGGTGTTGATGCGCTGCATGGCGTCCATGGTATCGCGCAGGGTTTCCTCAGTTTCCTCCGGGAAACCGACCATGAAGAAAGTGCCGACTTCGATGCCCTTGCGACGGCAAAGGTCAGCGGCGGGATACGCTTTCTCGATGGTATGGCCTTTCTTGACGCTGCGGAGTATATCGTTGTTGCCGGATTCGACGCCGATGTTGACGCGGACGCAGCCGGCGCGGCGCATATATTCGATGGACTGCTCTTTGACCACGCCGACGGTTATCTCGCAGCCCCACTTGAGGCCGGGACACTCGGTTTCAATCAGGCCGCAGAGTTCCTTGATGTAGTCCTGCCGGATTCCGAAAGTGTCGTCGTCAAAATAGACGTAGCGGACGCCTTGGGCCATTAGCGCCTTGAGTTCCCGCACCACGTTGTCGGGCGAACGCCAGCGGGTGGTTTGCGTCCAGATGGCTTTGGACTCGCAGAAAGTGCAGCTGTAGGGGCAGCCGCGGGCGGAAAAGACGTAGCCGAAAGCCTCGGCGGGGTAGCTCTCGTAGTGGCGCAAAACCTGCGGGGCGGCGGCGGCGGGAAAGGGCAATTCGTCCAGGTTGGGCATATTGACGCGGGGGGGCGTGAACATAATGCGGCCATCCCGACGGTAGGCTAGCCCCGCTACGGCGTCCAGCGGCGTACCGTTTTGATGGGCTTGGAGGAGATCGACCAGCGTTTGCTCGCCCTCGCCCCGGGCCGCAACGTCGATGTCGGGGCAATCCTCTAACGCCGACGCCGTGGACAGGGTAGCGTGGGGGCCGCCGAGGACGACCAGCGTGTCGGGGTTATGCGCTTTGGCGATGCGGGCGACGCGCATTGCGGAGGGAAAGTTCTGCGTCTTGGAGCTGATGCCAACGACGTCGGGGGCAAACTCCGCGATGGCGGCGCGTATCTCGTCCCAGATGGGCGCGGAGGGGTCGGCCAGAGTACGCAGGTAACGCTCCATTCCCTGCCGGATGCGGGTTACGTTGTCCAGGGAGATGGGGCGCTGGCGTGGATTAAAGTCGGCGTTGTAAGCCTGCACCTGCCAATCCGTCCACTGCAACACGGCGCCGGAAAGGTAGCCCAACGCCAGCGGGAACTTTACCAGCGAGGCGCTGTCGTGATAGAGACGCTTGAAAGGCGGGTCAATTAGCATAATCCGCCGGGCGCGTGGGGGTGAGTTTGGGATGGCTGGCATTGTTACAATCTCCGGCAACAAACCGAATGATAGCATATTGCCGAACCCGGCTGCCCTGCGGTCACTTTACCGTTTATTCCGCATTGGGGCGTCGTCATTCTCTGGCCAGCAGGGCCAGCCGGGTAAGGCGTGAACCGTCGGCGGCGGGGGATGGCAGGGCGGTTATGCCGGCGCCCTCCCGTTGCAGGCGGCGGATGGCGAGATAGGGGCCGGGGATGACGCGCTGGCCGGGGCGCAGGGGTTTGCCGTTGGGGAAGTAGTTGTTCAGCAGCAGCTGCCCGCCCGGACGCAGCGCGCGGATGGCCAGCACGATGTCCTGATAGGCGACGTCGGCCGGGGGCGCGTGGTCCATTAATATGAAGTCAAACTGCGCTTGCCGGCCGTGCAGGTAGCCGGTGGAGCGGGCGACGGCGAACTCTACCAGGTCGGCGCAGTCCAGCCGGGCCAGCCATTCCCGGGGCGGCGTGGCGATGTGGTAGCGTTTGGCAACGGCCGGGGGCGGGTTGTTGACGTCGAACAAGTCCAGTGTGACCAGACGGGGCGGGCGGGCGCCGTTGCCGCTGCCGTTGCGGTAGGCTTGCATCGCCAGCGCGGCGTGCAGGGTGGATATGCCGCGGTTGGTGCCGATTTCCAGGACGGCGGCGGGCTGCCAGCGGCGAATCAGATTGTAAAGCGTCCGGCGGCTTTCCCCGGCGATGGCGTGCTCCGGCGGGGCATCGCCCAGGACGGCGCCGATGGCGGCCTGCGCCCGTTCCCAGCCGTCGTCAGGGCCATCGTCATAGTTCCGCAGCAGTTCCCGGAACGAAACCTCCGACGCACAAGGCAGCGCCGCCGCATCTACCGTCATTGCCGGCACCCGGCTGAGCTGGCGGCCATTGAACCCCCGGCGCAGGGCGTCAAAGGCCGGCGCCGGCAGAACATCGCGGGCCAGCCGTTTCAATATCCGAGTATCTACGATGGGGAGCCTCCCGGAACGTCGGCCGGATTGACGATCGGACTGACGATATTAACCGCCAGGATGGAACGGCTGTCAAGGCGGCGGCGGCCCTAGGGAGGCGTTGGGGTTGGCGGGTGTCGTATCGGGCTGTTGGCTATCGGGCGGTGGGTTCGGTTCGGTTTGATTTGGTGTTGATTTGTTGGTTATCGCCGGAGATTCCAGTCGGTGTCAGCCCTTACGGCCGGAAGGTTTTTACGCAACTATTACGGACCTTCATTTTACGTGTCCTGCACTTTGGGGGAGCAGCACGCGGGCTGAAGCTCGATACCCTGCGGAGTACCGCCCACGCCGTGGATGCGTCGATGGGTCGGCCTGGCCGATTGCGATTTGGATGCTGACGGGGGTGGCCGTGGTGACTGGAATCTCCGGCGACGTTTGACGCGGTGTTGGATCTGGGTGATGGTGTGTTGGCCCCGGTTCCTCAGGGGTGTTCTCCGGTGGAGAACAGCTGAGGCGGGGATTGGTTGGTTGATTTGCCCGATAGATGTATCTTACACGAACCGATGTGCGGTTGCAAGGGGTTGGGGTCGCTGATTTTTGGATTTGACGGTGGGGCGTATTCTAAGGGGGGCTGCGCTGGGGGAAATCATTTCCCCCAGACCCCCTCCAAAAAGAAACGCTGCCGGGTTGGGCAGTTCTCGCAAGGGGCAGCCTAACCGTCGCGCCGCCGCAGCTCCTCCCGCATTTCGCGAACCTGGGCCTCAGCCTGGAGGCGGGCTTCGTGTTCCTCGTCCGCGCGGGCCTCGGCCTGGTCCGCGCGAGCCTCGGCGCGTAGGCGGCCGGCCCGTTCATCGTTGAAGGTTGCGATGTGGCGTCCGGTTTCCGGGTCGTACCAGCCTAGCTGGCCGTGTTCTGCTCGCAGGTACAGGTTCAGCGCCGGGCTGTATCCCTGCAAAGAGCCGTCGGGCAGTTCCTCAATGGGGATGGGCTCATATTTGCCATTTACTAAACGGTCGCCGGCCAAGCGCTTGCCGTGAAACGCTCCGGTTTCGTCAAAGCGCCAGTATTCCAGGATGCCCAGCGCCGCGTAGTCAATCGGCTTTTGCTCCACGTCCACGCGGGCCGTGCTTACCGATGCTACCTCCAGCACAAAATCCGGCGGCTTGCCCTGCTCCGATATTAGATAGCCCCCGGTGGCATCGTAGGCGGCCGGGTTGACGTCAAAGGCGATGAGCAAGTCGGGGCGGCGCAGGCCCCTGGTGCCGGAGCGGGGGGCGCGCGCAATCCAAAGGTCGGCGCCTACCAGGGTGGTATCCTCGTTGCCCAGGTGCTGGCTCAGGTGGTGGCTGTGGCCGGTTTTGTGCAGTTGTCGGAAGCTGGTCATTTCATCGGGCTCGCGTTCGGGTGGGTCCGGGAACCGGAAACGGGCCGGGGTTGGCGGCGGCGGCGTTTTGGCGGCGATGGCGGTGTTAGCGGTGGTGGTGGTCATCTGAACCTCACCTCTGGAAACCGGCGGGGTGGGTGGATGGGCTGTTGCGCCGGATGGGATGGGACGGGACGGGGCGCTTGCGGCGTATTATAGCGGGTTTTGCGGCGGCAGCGCACCATACTGCCAGCCCTCCGATAACCCGCCCAATCCCGGGCAACCGGCCTTGTCGGACCCTCCTCTTGGCAAGGCCGGATTCAGCAGCGCCGCCGAACCGTCAAACGGGAGAATCCAATAATGAATCTTGCGGCGTATTACAGAATGACAGTAGGGAAACTAAACCACCGGAAACGGAACGCGGCCGGTCGCTGATTTTGGATTGGCCGGCGGTGGGCCGGGTAAGCCGCTGGAGACCGGACGCGGCGCCGGGTGGGGCGGGTTGACTTGCCTTATGGTTATAAGTAGAATCGGGAAAATCAATACGATGTTGCGATATAAAAAATTATGAATTGCGATGCTGAATTTGCCCCCCCCCCCCCCCCCCCCCGACTTTGGGTAGCAAAAAAGGGGTCTGTCCGACGTACACACGAGGACGCTCCGGTGGTTGCGGTATAACGAAGTGGTATGAGCGGCAAATCCAACTGGCTACTGTTACTCAGCGTGCTGGGTGTGGCGGTTTTGGCATTTGGGCTGGTGGCCGATTTGCGATTGCAGCCCACCAACGCGGCGACGCTGGGGGCCGGCGTGTCGTCCACCAGCACGCCTTTTGCTCCGTCGGCCAGCACTACGCCTTTTGCGGGGACGCCGGCTACCAGCACGCCGCACGTGCCGCCGGCAGCGGCCTACGCCGGCGTGGCCACCACTACGGCCACCAGCACGCTGCTGTCATTTGGCTCCGCTGCCGTAGATAACAAGCTCTACGAGGTTAATGCGGCCATTACTGCCGTCGTGCTGCCGGAGGCGTCCGGCGGCGATGGGGCGCTGAGTTACGCGCTGACGCCGGCCACGCTGCCGGCGGGCCTGACTTGGACGGCGGCCACGCGCACCATCGCCGGCACGCCGACCGCCGTTACGCCGGCGCAGACCTATACCTGGCGGGCTACGGACGGCGGCGGGGATACGGCAGAGCTTACGTTCAGCATCCGGGTGTGGGCGCCGAGCGGGCCGACGACTACCGGGGTAGAAGTGCTGACTACGTGGAGTGACGGCGCTCTGGAGCTCGGCAAAACAAACTACCAGCCCGGCGAAACCCTGCGCCTGGTCGTCCTGTATGGGAGTGTTTTGACCGTCACCGGCGCGCCGCAGCTTACGCTGCTAATGGGAGACCAGAGGGTCAAGGCGGCTTACGACGCCGACAACTCCGTCTGGCTCAGCCACTTGCTGTCCCGGGACTCGGTGGTGGGGACGCACCGGGCCGCGCTGGTGTTTGAGTACGTCATCCAGTCGGGAGATTGGGATGGCGACGGGGTAGCGATTCCGGCGGATGGGCTGCTGCTGAACGGGGCAACTATCCGCACGCTCGGCGCAACCGGCGTGGACGCGCAACTGCATCTGGGGGCGCACGCCGTTACCAGCGGGAATACGGAGAGCGCCAAGATGCGGGTTGCGGATACGGCGCCGTCGCTGGCGTCCGGCGTGTCTATGGTGAACCAGCACATCGGCCTGAACCGGGCGGTTGAGGCGGCGCTGGTGGATGCGGCGGTAGCGGGCGATGCGCCGTTCACGTACAGCGTCAGTCCGGCGCTGCCGGCCGGATTGAGCGTGGGGGCGCCGGACGGGGATGAGGACGGGGGCTGCGCTGAGGCCAACGCGCCGTGCCTGACCGGGCAAACCGCCCTGGCCACTTCGGAAACGTACACGCTGACGGCAACGGACCAGGACGGGGACAGCGCAGTGCTGGGGACGTTTGAGCTGGTGGCCGGAGTGCTGGTCAACGGCATACTGTTCGGCGCCGCCGTTGCTGACGTGGCTATCACGTCCACCGCGCCGGTGGAGGACGGGGCGGCGGCTCCCTATCCGGCCGGCGCAAACATTGACGTTGACGTTACCTTTGACAATCCGGTTGCGGTTACCGGAACGCCCAATCTGGCGCTGGACATCGGCACGCGCACCCGCCAGGCTGCTTACCGGACTACTACCGCTGCGACCTCAACCATCATGGGCTTTCGCTATACCGTGATTGGGGCTGACCGGGACGCCGACGGCATCAGCATCGCCGCCGACGCCCTTACGCTGAACGGGGGCGCAATCCAGTCGGGCGGCGTGGATGCCTGGATAACGCTGAACGGCCACGCGCTGGGGGCGCAGGCCGACCACAAGGTGGACGGCGGCGGGCCGTCTTTTGACGCAGTGGCCGCGCCAGCGCATACCTTTGTGATTGGCGTGCTGAATACGGTTACGCTGCCGGCCGCCGCCGACGCCACCGGGGATACGGCCTACGAGCTGGACGCCACGCCGAGCCTGCCGCGGGGCCTGGCCTTTGCGCCGGCGTCCCGCAGCATCAGCGGCACGACGTACAGCCCGATGGCTACTACCACCTACACCCTCATTGCCGGCAGCGGGGCGAACCGCGACACGCTGCCTTTTACCTTGCAGGTTTTGTATCCGTCGTCGGTGGTGAGCGGCGTGAGCATAACGTCGGCGCCGGCCGGCGCGGCCGGCTACGGGGCCGGCGATAACATTGACGTTGACGTTGCTTTCAGCCGTCCGGTGAACGTTGCCGGAACGCCCCGGCTGGCGCTGGGTATTGGCGCCCACACCCGGCAAGCGCAGCTGCGGGCGGCGTCCGGTTCCATTTTGAGTTTCCGGTATCAGGTTGTCGCCGCCGACGTGGACGTGGACGGCATCAGCATCGCCGCCGGCGCGCTGACGCGGAACGGCGGCGGCATCAACGCGGCCAGCGGCGGGCGGGCGGCTTTGCTGGGACTGGGTTCTTATGCCATTACCGACGCGGCCGGCCATAAGGTTAACGACACGGCGCCGTCTTTCGGTTCCGCAACTACTACCAGCCGGCGGTTGGAAACGAACACCGTCATTGCGCCCATCGTGCTGCCGGCGGCCAGTGGGGGCAACGGGGCGCTGAGTTATACGCTGGCGTCCACTACGCTGCCGGCGGGCCTGAGCTGGACGGCAGCGACGCGTACCATCGCCGGCACGCCGACGGCCGTTACGCCGGCGCAGACCTACACCTGGCGGGTTACGGACGCCGACGGGGATACGGCGGAGCTTACGTTCAGCCTTGAGGTGGTGGCTCCCACCGGCCCGGCGCCCAGCGGCCTGGCGGTGCACAGCTCCGACGCCGACGGGAATTATCAGGACGGCGACGTTTTGACGCTGCGGGTGGTTTATCCGGAGCGGGTGACGGTTACCGGGGCGCCTTATCTGATACTGGACGTTGGCGGCAGTTTGCGGCGGGCATCTTATGACGGCGCTGATTCGGCGGCTTACAACCTGCTCAATCCGACGCAGTACGCGCTGCTCTTTGACTACACCGTGCCGGCGGGGGATGCGGACGGCGACGGCGTGGCGGTGGCCGCGGACGCGCTGCGGCAGAACGGCGGGAGTATCGCGGCGCATGACGACAGCGCGCCGGCCAGATTGGGCCTGGGCAGCCATGCCATTGCCAGCGGCGATGCGGTCAGCGCTGCGATGCGGGTTAACGACACGGCGCCGTCTTTTGGCACGATTACCGTTGACAGCAGGCTTTACGACGTCAACAAGGCCATCAGCCCAATCGTGCTGCCGGAGGCGGCGGGCGGCGATGGGGCGCTGAGTTATACGCTGGCATCCACTACGCTGCCGGCGGGACTGAGCTGGACGGCGGGCACGCGTACCATTGCCGGCACGCCGACGGCCGTTACGCCGGCGCAATCCTACACCTGGCGGGTTACGGACGCCGACGGGGATACGGCGCAGCTGACGTTCAGCATCCGGGTTTGGGCGCCGTCCGGCCCGGCGGCTACCGGGTTGGAAGTGCTGAACTTTTGGAATGGCGGCTCCGTACCGGAGGGCAAAACAAACTACGTGCCCGGTGAGACGGTGCGCCTGATCGTCCGCTACGGGAGTTATCTAACCGTTACCGGCGCGCCGCAGCTGACGCTGCTCATCGGAGATAAGAGGGTCAAGGCCAGTTACGACGCCGCAAACTCCGTCTGGCTCAGCGGCATACTTGAGCGGCTTACGAGTTCAACGGACCTGGCCGCGCTGGTGTTTGAGTACGTCATCCAGCCGGGGGAATGGGATGGGGACGGGATAGCGATTCCGGCGGACGGGCTGCTGCTGAACGGGGCAACTATCCGCACGCTGGGCGCAACCGGCGTGGACGCGCAACTGCATCTGGGGGCGCACGCCATCGCCAGCGGGGATACGGAGAGCGTCAAAATGCGGGTTGCGGATACGGCGCCGTCGCTGGCCGACGGCGCGGCTATCGTGAACCAGAACATCGCCTTGAACCGGCCGGTTACGGCGGCGCTGGTGGATGCGGCGGTGCAGGGCGATGCGCCGTTCACCTACGCCATAATGCCGGCGCTGCCGGCCGGGTTGAGCGTGGGGGCGCCGGCCGGGGATGGGAATACGAACTGCGCGGAGGCTAACGCGCCGTGCCTGACCGGGCAAACGGGCGTGGCCGTTTCGGGAACCTACACGCTGACGGCAACGGACCGGGATGGCGATACCGCAACGCTGGGCACTTTCAATCTGGTCGCGGGCGTAGCGGCGGTGGATGAGGTGGTGATTTTGTCCCGCCCTTACGCCAACGGCGCTTACGGGAAGGGCGAGGCGATTGAGGTTGCGGTGGGGTTTGACCGGGCGATTACGACGGTTAACCCGTCGCGAACCACGCTGTCGATTGGAGTGGGGGCGAATACCCGGGCCGCCGCTTACAGCCGCACCGACGCCGCCGGCCGGCTGGTCTATGCGTACACGGTGCAGGGGGCCGATACGGATGCGGACGGCATCAGCCTGGCGGGCGGCGCTTTGCAGCTGAACGGGGGCGTCATCCGGGATACGGAAAGCGCACAGGACGCCAAGCTGGGGCTGGGGACGCACGCGGTGTCCAACGCCGCCGCGCATCAGGTGGACGGCTCCACAGCCACCGCGATGGTGATTGAATCGGTTGCCATCATCAGTTCCCCGGCCAGTTCCGACGGCTATGACGTGGGGGAGGTTATCAAGGTTCGGGTTACCTATTCCAAGCCGCCCAAGGTGACGGGGACGCCGCGGCTGAGGCTGGACGTGGGGATGACGCAGCGGACGGCGGCGTACCAGCCAGCGGAGTCGGCCGGGGACGACATAATCATGGCCTACACGGTGGCCGCGCAGGACAAGGACGCCAACGGCATCGGCATAGATTCGTCCCCGATAGATCCGAACGACGGGAGCATCCGGGATGCGTCCGGGGCCGATGCTCCGCTGGGGCTGGTCGCCCACGCCATCGTCAACGCAGCGGCGCACAAGGTGTACACGCCGCCGCGGGTAATCAGCCTGGACATCCTGTCCAGCCCCGGCGTGAACGGCACCTACGGCGTGGGCGAGGCCATCGTGTTGCAGCTTTTTTTCAGCGAGAAGGTGGACACGGTCGGCTTCCCGCAGGTGGCGCTAACCATCGGGGCGAACACGCGCCAGGCGACGGTGCTGCAATGGGAGGGTTCGGGGAGCCGGCGGTGGCCGCTCTATCAGTATCTGGTTACCGCAGACGACTTTGACGGCGACGGTATCAGCATCGGGGCGGACGCGCTGAACCTGCCGGCGGGGGTGCGGATGTACGCGTTCCATGACCGGGAGAACGCGGAGCTGGCCCTGGGTTCGTATGCCGTTACCGATGATGCGGCGCACACGGTGCGGGATACGATGCCGTCGTTTGGCGCCATCCAGCCGCAGCACTACCGGGCCGGGGCGGCGGTGGACTTTACGCTGCCCAACTCGGACGGCGGGGATGGCGTCATTGCGTACACGCTGGCGCCGGCAACGCTGCCCGAGGGACTGGCGTACACCGTCGCAACCTCTACGGGCGCAACCTCTACGCTCCACCGGATAAGCGGCACGCCGTCGGCGCAGGCGGTGGGCGGGCCAACGTCTTACACGTGGGCGGCAGTGGACGCGGACGGTGACAGCGGGCAGACGGGGTTCAGCATCACGGTAGTGCCGTCCAACGCGCCGCAGGTAACCGGGGTGCGGATAACTTCCAGCCCGCCGGCGGGTTCCAGCAACACCTACGGGGTTGACCCGGCCAACCCGATCCGGGTGGCGGTGCAGTTTGACCAGGAAGTGAGCATTGGCGGCACGCCGCAGCTGGCGCTGGAGGTGGGCAGCGAGACGGTGCAGATGAGCTCGACCGGGGCTGCCGCCAGCGACCGGACGACTTTGGGGTTTGAGTACGCGGTGCAGGCGTCGGATCAGGATGCGGACGGCATCAGCATCGGCAGCGGGGCGCTGACGCTGAACGGGGGGACGATACGGAGCCGGGGCACCGGGCCGAACGCGGCGCCGGCCGGCGTTGACGCCTCGCTGGGGATGGGGAGCTACGCCATCAGCAACGACTCCGGGCACAAGGTGAACGGGGGTTCCAACCCGTCCCCGGTGGTGACGGGGGTGCAGCTGGTTACGCACCTCACCGACCCGCCCACGGACGGCTACGGGGCCGGCGATTCGGTGTACGTCAACGTCACTTTCTCGGAGGACATCACGCTAATCGGGCGTCCGAGCATTGCGCTGCAAGTGGGCAGCCGGACGCGGCAGGCCGCCTTTACGCGCATAGTGGAGACGGACCCCCAGCGTAGAGGGGGCCCCAGACGGGGCCCCATCGGGCCGTACCGGACGCTGGAATTCGGGTATATTTTCGGCACGTCGGACCTGGACAGCGACGGCGTTAGCGTGGTGGATACGCTGGATTCCGACGGGAATGTCACCGCCTACGCGCTGACGCTGAACGGGGCCACGATTCGGGATGACGGCGGGGCCGACGCGATACTGGCGCTGGGGACGCACGCCGTTACCAACGACGCGGCGTTCCGGGTGTTCAGCCCGCCGCAGATTGAGGCGGTGCGGATCATATCCACGCCCCGCCAGAATGGGACGTATCCCTGGGCGGACCATCTGAAAATAGCCATTGACTACGACCAGCCGGTTATCTTTACGCCGGCCGACGGGGGCTCGGGGATGCGGCTGGCGGTGGGGGTTGACTCGGGGAACCGGGACTTCCTGATGTCGTCGGCCGATACGTCGGGGAGGCGGGTCGTGTTCACCCACGACGTGCGGATTGACGACCGGGACGCCAACGGGGTTACCCTGGCCGCCGGCGCGCTGAATCTGAACGGCGGCACGCTGCGGGACGCGGAGGGTGAGGTCGCGCAAACGGACTTGACCGGGTTCACTTTCACCAACCGGGGGGATACCAAGCTGGACGGTACGAAAGCGGCGCTCTGGCCGGACTTCGGAACCGGGATGCTGACGATTACCAACCCGGCGGCCCGGACGGCGAACACCGTCAGCCTGCCATCGCCGGGCGGTGACTTGCCGCTGTCGTGGACGATCACCCCGGCCCTGCCCGACGGCCTGACGATGGATGCGGCTACGGGGGCCATAACGGGAACGCCGCCGCTGGAAACGCCTTTGCGGGAATACACCGTTACGGTGGAGGACAACGCCGGCGTGCCGGCCAACGGGCAGGGCTACTACGACTTTGACAACGGCGATACCGACAGCGCGCGGTTCCGGCTGCGGGTTACCGGGCCCAGTCCGGTGGTGACCGGCGTGCGCTTTTTCAGCGCGCCGCAGCAGGGCGAAACCTACGGGGCCAACGAGGAGGTGGTGGTGGCCGTGTCGTTCGGTTCCGACGTTTCCGGTTTCGTAATGGTACAGGGCATCCCGCAGCTGGCGCTCAAGATAGGGAGCAACACCCGGCAGGCGGTGCACTATCAGACGGTGCAAAGCACGAACACGCTGTACTTCCGCTATACGGTGCAGGCGTCCGACGTTGACGCGGACGGCATCAGCATCGCCGATGGCGCCATTACCGTCGGCAACACGGCAACCATCCGCAGCGCGGGGGGCCGGAACGCCGTAACCGCCCTGGGGCTGCACGCCATCGCCAACTCGTCGGCGCATAAGGTGAACGGAGCGACCAGCCGGCCGCCGGCCGTTACCGGCGTCCTGGTGACGTCCCAGCCGGCGGAGGGCGATACCTACAACCGGGGCGAAGAGATTGAAGTACGCGTGGAGTTCAACCAGGCGGTGGGGGTTACCGGGGCGCCGACTTTGGGGATGACCATTGGGGGGGCAACGCGGGCGGCGTCTTATGGGCAGGTTGGCATCAGCCCGCGCTACCACTACTTCCGCTACGTGGTGCAGCAGTCGGACGTGGACAGCGACGGGTTTTACACTACGGCCAATGCCTTGTCGGTGCCGTCGGGTGCGCACGTCCGCAACGCGGCCGGCGCGGACGCGCAGATTGGGATACTCAGCGCGGCGCGGCTGCTATCCCGGAACCGGATTAACGGCGGCGTTAACCGGGCCGCGTTCGTCCAGGGCGTCCGGATAACGTCGCGTCCGGCGCGGGGTGATACCTACAAGATGGGCGAAACTATTACCGGGCAGGTCAGGTTCAGCAAGCCGGTAACCGTGACCGGAACGCCGGCGCTGGTCATCACCGTGGACGGAGGCATTGCTGGGGCGCGCTACACCCGGAGCGTGCGCGCGCAGCAGACGGTGGGCCTGGCGCACCCGTATTCATACTGGCTGGAGTTCAGCTACACGGTGCGGAGCGGAAAGTACGACACCGACGGCATCAGCATTGAGGAGAAGCATATAACCAGCAACAACATGGGCGTTGACCTGCCGGCCAGCCAGCGCTACTGGCTGCCCCCGCTGCTGCTGGACGACGGCGCAACCATCGTCGGCACGGGAGACGGGGGCACGGCGGCGCAGCTCAACCTCCGGCTACAGAAAACCGTTACCGATTCGGGAGGGGTTCGGCGCACCACGGTAACCGACCATTCGCTGCGCAACGCGGCGGGGCACAAGATGGAGGGGCGGCAGCCGACGGTTACGGCGTTCAGCTTCTGGGGGAGGCCGAGCAACATAACGGAGTGCAATGACCCGGTTTCGCCGTCCCCGCGCCTGGCCTGCGACGAGGGGGGACGGAGGACGCCGGGCGGCTACGTTGACGGCGACCGGATTAGTACGATAGTCACCTTCAGCGAGCCGGTTATCGTGAGCGGCTACCCGACGGTGACGTTGACGATGGAGAGCGGGGCGGTCACGACGACGGCGTGGAACCGGCTGGCCCCCAGCCGGTACAACTACACCAAGCTGGCGTTCACCTACACGGTGCGGCCCGGGAATTACGATACCGATGGCATCAGCGTAGCGCGCAACGCGCTGGCGAACTCGGTCGGGGGCAGCATCCGCAGCCGGGCCACGGGCAACCCGGTCATCCTGACCCTGCCGGCGGCCCTGGGCAACCAGCCCTACCAGACCGTTATCAACACCCCGCCCACGCCGGCCCACATCCAGGAAATTGGCTTCCCCACAAATTTGCAGAATGTGCTGACCAGGCCCTACGCGAACAGCACCTACGATGCGGACGAATACATCGATTTGGCGGTGGTCTTCAACAAGGCGGTTAACGTTACCGGCACCCCGCAGCTCTCCCTCACTATCGGCAGCAACACGCGCACGTTGGATTACAGCGGCAGCGGCGGCACCAGGTATATGTTTTTCCGGTATCTGGTGCAGGCGGGCGACCGGGATACCGACGGCATAAGCCTGCCGGCCAACGCGCTATCCCTGAACGGCGGCACGATTACGACGCGGAGCAACTCGCTGGCGGCCAACATCGCATCCGTCGCCACGTCAAACTTCGGCGGCCACAAGGTGAACGGCGCGCAGAACGGGGCGCCCCGCGTCTCCAACGTGCAAATCCGCTCCAACCCCGTCGTCGGCAGCACCTACGGCACCGATGAGACGGTAGAGATAATCGTCTATTTCCACAAGCTGATCGCGGGTACCGGCGCGCCGCAGCTGGCGCTTACGCTGGGCAGTGGGACGGTGCAGGCGTCGCACGACTGGACGGGGAACCGGGCAATCGGCTTCCAGTACCGGGTCAAGGCGGTTGACCGGGACTTGAACGGGCTGTCCGTGGGGGGCAGCGCCCTGTCGCTGAACGGCGGCACGATACGGAGCCGCAGCGGGGTGAACGCCAACCTGGGCCTGGGCGGCAAGGCGCTATCCAACGACGGCCATCACCGGGTGGACGGGCGCATCAAGAACGTGCCGACGTTCGGCGCGACGGTGATTGCGGCCAAGAGCTGGCGGGTCAACACGGCGGTATCCGACACTCTGCCGGCCGCCGAGGGCGGGCGGGGCAGCATCACCTACGCCATTGCGCCGGCGCTGCCGGCCGGGTTGTCCTTTAACAACACCACGCGGGTAATATCGGGGAGGCCGACGGCGGTAACGGCGCGGCGCAGCTACACGCTGACGGCGCAGGATGCCCACAGCATGACGGGGAGCCTGAGCTTTTACATCACGATAACCGCCAGCCCGGCGCCAACCTTTGGCGCGCAGACGATAGCCGACCGGAGCTGGACCGAGAGCACGGCGATAACGGCGTTCACGCTGCCGGCGGCCAGCGGGGGCGACAGCCCGCTGACCTACACGCTGTCGCCGGCGCTGCCGGCCGGCGTAACCCGCAGCGCCACGACGCGGCAAGTGTCCGGCACGCCAACCGCCACGGCAGCCCGGACGCAATACACCTGGACGGTAACCGACGCCGACGGGGACCAAGCTGCGCTGACTTTCAACATCACCGTCAGCGCGGCGGTACCGGCCGACTTGGCGCCAACCTTTGGCAGCCAGTCGATAGCCGACAAGAGCTGGACTGAGAACACGGCGATAACGGCGTTCACGCTGCCGACGGCAACCGGGGGCGACGGTACGCTGACCTACACGCTGAGCCCGGCGCTGCCCACCGGCGTAGCAACCACCACCACGTTCCGCATCAGCGGCACGCCAACCGTCGCCGCAGCCCGGACGCAGTACACCTGGACGGCAACGGACGCCGACGGCGATACCGCATCCCTGGCTTTCAACATTACCGTAGCCGGCGACCTGAGTCCGTACTTCTCCCGGCTGGTAACCAACAAGAGCTGGAGCACCGGCAATCGGATACCGGGGTTCATCCTGCCCGAGGCGTCCGGCGGCGATGGCGCGCTTACTTATACCCTCACCCCCACGCTGCCGGCCGGCGTAACGCTGGATGCCAGCACGCGCGCGTTGAGCGGCACGCCCACCGCCGGGATGGCCAGCAGGCAGTACACCTGGACGGCTACGGACGCCGACGGCGATACGGGCAGCGTCAGTTTCAGCATCGCGGTTGACGCGCTGCCCACCTTTGGCACGCAGTCCATCCTGGACCAGTCGTGGACGCAGAACACGGCGATAACCGGGCTGACGCTGCCCACCGCCAGCAACGGCGACAGCCCGCTGACCTACACGCTAAGCCCGGCGCTGCCCGACGGCGTAGCCACCACCACCACGTTCAGCGTCAGCGGCACGCCGACGGGCCACCAGTCGGCTGCCACCTATACCTGGAAGGCTACCGACGCTGATGGTGATGCGGCGGAGCTTACTTTCACCATAACCATTGCCGAGGATTTGGCGCCGTCGTTCGCGACGACCATTGCTGATCAGACTTGGACGCAGCGACAGGCGATAACGGCGTTCACCCTGCCCACCGCAACCGGCGGCGATGGTTCGCTGACTTACGCGCTTAGCCCGTCGCTGCCCGCCGGGGTTAGCAAGGATGACAGCCACGAGATAAGCGGCACTCCGACGGGTTACCAGGGGGCTACTACCTACACCTGGAAGGCTACCGATGGCGATGGCGATGCGGTGGAGTTGACCTTTACCATAACCATTGCCGAGGATTTGGCGCCGTCGTTCTCGACGACCGTAGCGAGCCAATCCTGGACGCAGAACCGGCAGATAACGGCGTTCACCTTGCCGACGGCTACCGGCGGCGATGGTTCGTTGACCTACGCCCTTAGCCCAGCGCTGCCCGCCGGGGTTAGCAAGGATGCCAGCCATGAGGTGAGCGGCACGCCCAGCATCAAGCAGGCCAGCACCGAGTACACCTGGAAAGCCACCGACGCCGACGGCGACACGGCCAGCCTAACCTTCAACATAGAGATTGACGGCGTACCAACCTTCGCGACGACTATCGGCGATAAGACATGGACGCAGCGGCAGGCGATAACGGCGTTCACCTTGCCTACCGCAAGCGGCGGCGATGGTACGTTGACTTACGCGCTCAGCCCAGCGCTGCCGGCCGGGGTTAGCAAGGATGCCAGCCATATGGTAAGCGGCACGCCGACGGGCCACCAGACGGCTGCCACTTACACTTGGAAGGCTACCGATGGCGATGGGGATGCCGCCCAGCTCACTTTCACCATAACCATTGCCGAGGATTTGGCGCCGTCGTTCTCGACGACCATTCCCAATCAGTCTTGGACGCAGCGGCAAGCGATAACGGCTTTCATGTTGCCGATGGCCACCGGCGGCGATGGCGCGCTGACTTACGCGCTTAGCCCAGCGCTACCCGCCGGCGTAAGCAAGGATGCCGACCTCCAGGTGAGCGGGCCCGGTTCGACAATGGACTCCGACACCCGGCCAATAGTCGGGATTGGCCAGGATGTCAACCAACACCGGGTAAGTGGCACGCCGACGGGTTACCAGGGGGCCACCACCTACACTTGGAAGGCTACCGACGCCGACGGCGATACGGCGCAGCTAACCTTTACCATAACCATCACGCAAGACGGGGCGCCGTCGTTCTCGACGACCATATCGAGCCAATCCTGGACGCAGAACCAGCAAATAACGGCGTTCACCTTGCCGACGGCTACCGGCGGCGATGGTACGCTGGCTTACGCGCTTAGCCCAGCGCTGCCGGCCGGCGTAAGCAAGGATGCCAACCATAGGGTAAGCGGCACGCCGACGGGCCATCAGACTGTTGCCACCTATACCTGGAAAGCTACTGACGCTGATGGGGATGCGGTGGAGTTGACCTTTACCATAACCATTGCCGAGGACTTGGCGCCGTCGTTCTCAACGACCATCGCCGATAAGACTTGGACGCAGCGGCAGGCGATAACCGCTTTTACCTTGCCGACGGCTACCGGCGGCGATGGTTCGTTGACTTACACCCTTAGCCCGGCGCTGCCGGTTGGCGTAAGCAAGGATGCCAGCCACGAGGTAAGCGGCACGCCGACGGGTTACCAGGGGGCCACCACCTACACATGGAAGGCTACCGATGGCGATGGCGATGCGGTGGAGTTGACATTTACCATAACCATTGCCGAGGACTTGGCGCCGTCGTTCTCGACGACCATTGCCGATAAGACTTGGACGCAGCGGCAGGCGATAACCGCGTTCACCTTGCCGACTGCTACCGGCGGCGATGGTTTGTTGACTTACGCGCTCAGCCCGGTGCTGCCCGGCGGGGTTAGCAAGGATGCCAGCCACCGGGTGAGCGGCACGCCGACGGGCCACCAGACGGCTGCCACCTACACTTGGAAGGCTACGGATGCTGATGGCGATGCGGTGGAGTTGACCTTTACCATAACCATAGCAGAGGATTTGGCGCCGTCGTTCTCAACGACCGTAGCGAGCCAATCCTGGACGCAGCGGCAGGCGATAACGGCGTTCACCTTGCCGACTGCTACCGGCGGCGATGGTTTGTTGACTTACGCGATTAGCCCGACGCTGCCCGCCGGCGTAAGCAAGGATGCCAGCCACCGGGTGAGTGGCACGCCGACGGGTTACCAGGGGGCCACCACCTACACTTGGAAGGCTACCGATGGCGATGGGGATGCGGTGGAGTTGACCTTTACCATAACCATTGCCGAGGATTTGGCGCCGTCGTTCTCGACGACTATTGCCGATAAGACTTGGACGCAGCGGCAGGCGATACCCGCGTTCACGCTGCCGACGGCAACCGGCGGTGATGGTTCGTTGACTTACGCGCTTAGCCCGTCGCTGCCCGCCGGGGTGAGCAAGGATGCCAGCCACCGCATCAGCGGCACACCGACGGGCCACCAGACCGCTACTACTTACACTTGGAAGGCTACCGATGGCGATGGCGATGCGGTGGAGTTGACGTTCACCATAACCATTGCCGAGGATTTGGCGCCGTCGTTCTCAACGACTATTGCCGATAAGACTTGGACGCAGCGGCAGGCGATAACGGCGTTCACCTTGCCAACGGCAACCGGCGGCGATGGTACGTTGACTTACGCGCTTAGCCCGGCGCTACCCGACGGGGTTAGCAAGGATGCCAGCCATAGGGTAAGCGGCACGCCAACGGGCTACCAGACTGCCACCACCTACACTTGGAAGGCTACCGACGCTGATGGGGATGCGGTGGAGTTGACGTTCACGATAACCATTGCTGAGGACTCGGCGCCGTCGTTCTCAACGACCATTGCCGATAAGACTTGGACGCAGAGCCAAGCGATAACGGCGTTCACGCTGCCGACGGCAACTGGCGGCGATGGTTCGTTGACCTACGCGCTTAGTCCATCGTTGCCGGCCGGCGTGATCAAGGATGCCAGCCACCGCATCAGCGGTACGCCGACAGGTTACCAGACAGCTTCTACTTACACTTGGAAGGCTACGGATGGCGATGGGGATGCGGTGGAGTTGACCTTTACCATAACCATTGCTGAGGACTTGGCGCCGTCGTTCTCGACGACCACTGCCGATAAGACTTGGACGCAGCGACAGGCGATAACGGCGTTCACTTTGCCGACTGCTACCGGCGGTGATGGTACGTTGACTTACGCGATTAGCCCGGCGTTGCCCGCCGGCGTAAGCAAGGATGGTAGCCACGAGGTAAGCGGTACGCCGACGGGCCACCAGACTGCCAGCACCTACACTTGGAAGGCTACCGATGCTGATGGCGATGCGGTGGAGTTGACCTTTACCATAACCATAGCAGAGGATTTGGCGCCGTCGTTCTCGACGACTATTGCCGATAAGACTTGGACGCAGCGACAGGCGGTAACAGCGTTCACCTTGCCGACTGCTACCGGCGGCGATGGTTTGTTGACTTACGCGCTTAGCCCATCGCTGCCGGCTGGCGTAAGCAAGGATGCCAGCCACCGGGTGAGCGGTACGCCGACGGGCCACCAGACGGCTGCCACCTACACTTGGAAGGCTACGGATGCTGATGGCGATGCGGTAGAGTTGACGTTCACCATAACCATAGCCGAGGATTTGGCGCCGTCGTTCTCGACGACCATCGCCGACAAGACTTGGACGCAGCGGCAGGCGGTAACCGCGTTCACCCTGCCCACCGCAACCGGCGGCGATGGTTCGTTGACTTACGCGCTTAGCCCATCGCTGCCGGCTGGCGTAAGCAAGGATAGCAGCCATAGGGTAAGCGGCACGCCCATCGGCTACCAGGGGGCCACCACCTACACTTGGACGGCAACCGATGGCGATGGCGATACGGCGCAGCACACCTTCACCATAACCATTGCCCAAGACCTATCCCCTACGTTCTCAACGACCATCGCCAACCGGACTTGGACGCAAGGGCAGGCGATAACGGCGTTCACGCTGCCGACGGCAACCGGCGGCGATGGTTTGTTGACTTACGCGCTTAGTCCATCGCTGCCCGCCGGGGTTAGCAAGGATGCCAGCCACCGGGTGACGGGTACGCCGACGGGTTACCAGGCGGCTACCACCTACACTTGGAAAGCTACCGATGCTGATGGCGATGCGGTGGAGTTGACCTTTACCATAACCATAGCAGAGGATTTGGCGCCGTCGTTCTCGACGACTATTGCCGATAAGACTTGGACGCAGCGACAGGCGGTAACAGCGTTCACCTTGCCGACTGCTACCGGCGGCGATGGTTTGTTGACTTACGCGCTTAGCCCATCGCTGCCGGCTGGCGTAAGCAAGGATGCCAGCCACCGGGTGAGCGGTACGCCGACGGGCCACCAGACGGCTGCCACCTACACTTGGAAGGCTACGGATGCTGATGGCGATGCGGTAGAGTTGACGTTCACCATAACCATAGCCGAGGATTTGGCGCCGTCGTTCTCGACGACCATCGCCGACAAGACTTGGACGCAGCGGCAGGCGGTAACCGCGTTCACCCTGCCCACCGCAACCGGCGGCGATGGTTCGTTGACTTACGCGCTTAGCCCATCGCTGCCGGCTGGCGTAAGCAAGGATAGCAGCCATAGGGTAAGCGGCACGCCCACCGGCTACCAGGGGGCCACCACCTACACTTGGAAGGCTACCGATGGCGATGGGGATGCGGTGGAGTTGGCCTTTACCATAACCATTGCCGAGGATTTGGCGCCGTCGTTCTCGACGACCATTGCCAACCAAACTTGGACGCAGCGGCGGGCGATAACGGCGTTCACGCTGCCGACGGCAACTGGCGGCGATGGTACCTTGACTTACAGCCTCAGCCCGGCGTTGCCCAGCGGGGTGAGCAAGGATGCTAGCCACCGTGTGAGCGGCACGCCGACGGGCTACCAATCCGCTACCACCTACACTTGGAAAGCTACCGACGCTGATGGCGATGCGGTGGAGTTGACCTTTACCATAACCATTGCCGAGGACTTGGCGCCGTCGTTCTCGACGACCATCGCCGATAAGACTTGGACGCAGCGGCAGGCGATAACGGCGTTCACGCTGCCGACGGCAACCGGCGGCGATGGTTCGTTGACCTACGCACTCAGCCCATCGCTGCCCGCTGGCGTAAGCAAGGATGGCAGCCACCGGGTGAGCGGCACGCCGACGGGGCACCAGACGGCTGCCACCTACACTTGGAAGGCTACCGACGTTGATGGCGACGCCGCCCAGATAACCTTCACCATAACCATCGCCCAAGACTTGGCGCCATCCTTCGGATCGCAGTCCATAGACAACCAAACTTGGACGCAGCGCCAGGCGATTACCGCGTTCACGCTGCCCGCCGCAACCGGCGGCGATGGCTCGTTGACTTACGCGCTTAGCCCGGCTCTGCCCGACGGGGTGAGCAAGGATGGCAGCCATCGCATCAGTGGCACGCCGACGGGGCACCAGACGGCTGCCACCTACACTTGGAAGGCTACCGACGCTGATGGGGATGCGGTCGAGTTGACATTTACCATAGCCATTGCTGAGGATTTGGCGCCGTCGTTCTCGACGACCATTGCCGATAAGACCTGGACGCAGCGGCAGGCGGTAACCGCGTTCACCTTGCCGACGGCTACCGGCGGCGATGGTTCGTTGACTTACGCGCTTAGCCCGGCGTTGCCGGCTGGCGTTAGCAAGGATGGTAGCCATGAGGTAAGCGGCACGCCGACGGGTTACCAGACTGCCACCACCTACACTTGGACGGCTACCGATGCTGATGGGGATGCGGTGGAGTTGACCTTTACCATAACCATCGCCCAAGACCGGGCGCCAACGTTCTCAACAACCATCACCGATAAGGCGTGGACGCAGAACCAGCAGGTACCCGCCTTCACGCTGCCGACGGCAACGGGCGGCGATGGTTCGTTGACCTACACGCTCAGCCCGGATCTGCCCGCCGGCGTAACTAAGAACGCCAGCCACCGCATCAGCGGCACACCGACGGGCTACCAGTCGGCTACCACCTACACCTGGAAGGCTACCGACGCTGATGGGGATGCGTCCCAACTAACCTTTACCATTACCATAGCTGAGGACTTGTCCCCGTCGTTCTCAACGACCATCGCCAACCAAACGTGGACGCAGAACCAGGCGATAACGGCTTTCACCTTGCCAACCGCAACCGGCGGCGATGGTACGTTGACTTACGCGCTTAGCCCGGCGCTACCCGCTGGGGTTAGCAAGGATGCCAACCACGAGGTAAGCGGCACGCCGACGGGTTACCAGACTGCCGCTACCTACACTTGGAAGGCTACCGACGCTGATGGGGATGCGGTTGAGTTGACCTTTACCATAACCATTGCCGAGGATTTGGCACCGTCGTTCTCGACGACCATTGCCGATAAGACTTGGACGCAGAACCAAGCGATAACGGCGTTCACGCTGCCTACGGCAACCGGCGGCGATGGTTCGTTGACTTATGCGCTGAGCCCGACGCTGCCCGCCGGCGTGAGCAAGAACGCCAGCCACCGCATCAGCGGCACGCCGACGGGCCACCAGACCGCTACCACCTACACGTGGAAGGCTACCGACGCTGATGGTGATGCGTCCCAACTCACCTTCACCATCGCCATAGCAGAGGATTTGTCCCCATCGTTCGGCGCAGCGACCATTGCCGATAAGACTTGGACGCAGCGGCAGGCGGTAACGGCTTTCACCTTGCCGACGGCTACCGGCGGCGATGGTTTGTTGACTTATGCGCTCAGCCCATCGCTGCCCGCCGGCGTAGGCAAGGATGCCAGCCACCGGGTGAGTGGCACGCCAACGGGCCACCAGACTGCCACCACCTACACCTGGAAGGCTACGGACGCTGACGGCGATGCGGTGGAGTTGACGTTCACCATAACCATTGCCGAGGATTTGTCACCGACGTTCTCGACGACCATTGCCGATAAGACTTGGACGCAGCGGCAGGCGATAACGGCGTTCACCTTGCCGACGGCTACCGGCGGCGATGGTTTGTTGACTTACGCGCTTAGCCCATCGCTGCCCGCCGGGGTTAGCAAGGATGCCAGCCACGAAGTCAGCGGTACTCCGACGGGCCATCAGACTGCCACCACTTACACCTGGAAGGCTACCGATGCTGATGGGGATGCGGCGGAGTTGACGTTCACCATAACCATCGCCGCGGATTTGGCGCCGTCGTTCTCGACGACCATCGCCAACCAGACGTGGACGCAACGCCAGGCGATAACCGCGTTCACGCTGCCCACGGCAACCGGCGGCGATGGCAGCCTCACCTACGCCCTCAGCCCGGCGCTGCCGGCCGGGGTGAGCAGGAACGCCGGCCATCGCATTAGCGGCACGCCGACGGGTTACCAGTCGGCTACCACCTACACCTGGAAAGCTACCGATTCTGATGGCGATGCGTTGGAGTTGACCTTTACCATAACCATCGCCGAGGATTTGGCGCCGTCGTTCTCGACGACCATCGCCAACCAGACGTGGACGCAACGCCAGGCGATAACGGCGTTCACGATGCCGACTGCTACCGGCGGCGATGGTTCGTTGACTTACGCGCTTAGCCCATCGCTGCCGGCTGGCGTAAGCAAGGATGGCAACCACCGGGTAAGTGGCACGCCGACGGATTACCAAGGGGCTACCACCTACACCTGGAAAGCTACGGATGCCGATGGCGATGCGGCGGAGTTGACGTTCACCATAACCATTGCTGAGGACTTGTCCCCGTCGTTCTCAACAACCATCGCCAACCAGACGTGGACGCAGAACCGGCAGATACCCGCCTTCACACTGCCGACGGCAACCGGCGGCGATGGGTCGTTGACCTACACGCTCAGCCCGGCACTGCCCGCCGGCGTAACGAAAAACGCCAGCCACCGCATCAGCGGTACGCCGACGGGTTACCAAGCGGCCACCACTTACACTTGGAAGGCTGCGGATGCTGATGGCGATGCGGCGGAGTTGACGTTCACCATAACCATTGCTGAGGATTTGGCGCCGTCGTTCTCGACGACCATTGCCGATAAGACTTGGACGCAGCGGCAGGCGATAACGGCGTTCACCTTGCCAACTGCTACCGGCGGCGATGGTTTGTTGACTTACGCGCTCAGCCCATCGCTACCGGCCGGCGTAAGCAAGGATGCCAGCCACGAGGTAAGTGGCACACCGACGGGCCACCAGACTGCCGCTACCTACACGTGGAAGGCTACCGACGCTGATGGGGATGCGGTGGAGTTGACCTTTACCATAACCATTGCCGAGGACTTGGCGCCGTCGTTCTCAACGACTATTGCCGATAAGACTTGGACGCAGCGGCAGGCGATAACCGCGTTCACCTTGCCGACGGCTACCGGCGGCGATGGTTTGTTGACTTATGCGCTTAGCCCGGCGCTGCCGGCTGGCGTAAGCAAGGATGCAAGCCACCGGGTGAGTGGTACACCGACGGGCCATCAGAGTGCCACCACTTACACTTGGAAGGCTACCGATGCTGATGGGGATGCGGTGGAGTTGACCTTTACCATAACCATAGCCCAAGACCTTGCGCCGTCGTTCTCGACGACCATCGCCGATAAGACTTGGACGCAGCGACAGGCGGTAACGGCGTTCACCCTGCCCACCGCAACCGGCGGCGATGGTTCGTTGACTTACGCGCTTAGCCCCTCGCTGCCCGCCGGCGTAAGCAAGGATAATAGCCACCGTATCAGCGGCACACCGACGGGGCACCAGACTGCTACCACCTACACTTGGAAGGCTACCGATGGCGATGGCGACACGGCCCAACTAACCTTTACCATTACCATCGCAGAGGACTTGTCCCCGTCATTCTCGACGACCATCGCCAACCAAACGTGGACGCAGAACCGGCAGATAGCCGCGTTCACGCTGCCGACGGCTACCGGCGGGGATGGCAGCCTGACTTACAGCCTCAGCCCGGCGTTGCCCAGCGGGGTGAGCAAGGATGCTAGCCACCGTGTGAGCGGCACACCGACGGGCTACCAATCCGCTAACACCTACACCTGGAAAGCTACCGACGCTGATGGCGATACCGCCCAACTAACCTTCACCATAACCATCGCCCAAGACCGCGCGCCAACGTTCTCAACAACCCTTGCTGATAAGACGTGGACGCAGCGGCAGGCGATAACGGCTTTCACACTGCCAACGGCAACCGGCGGGGATGGCAGCCTGACTTACAGCCTCAGCCCGGCGTTGCCCAGCGGGGTGAGTAAGGATGCTAGCCATCGTGTGAGCGGCACGCCGACAGGTTACCAATCCGCTAACACCTACATCTGGAAGGCCACCGACGCTGATGGCGATACCGCCCAATTAACCTTCACCATCACCATAGCCCAAGACCTTGCGCCGTCGTTCGGCTCAGAATCCATCGCCAACCAGACGTGGACACAGCGGCAGGCGATAACTGCGTTCACGCTGCCGACGGCAACTGGCGGCGATGGTTCGTTGACTTACGCGCTTAGCCCGTCGCTGCCCGCCGGCGTTAGCAAGGATGCCAGCCACCGGGTCAGTGGTACGCCGACGGGTTACCAGTCGGCTGCCACCTACACTTGGAAGGCTACCGATGCTGATGGGGATGCGGTGGAGTTGACATTCACCATAACTATCGCCGAGGACTTGTCCCCGTCGTTCTCAACAACCATCGCCAACCAAACGTGGACGCAGAACCAGCAGATACCCGCGTTCACCTTGCCAACGGCAACCGGCGGCGATGGTTCGTTGACTTACGCGCTTAGTCCGGCGCTGCCCGCCGGCGTGAGCAAGGATGGCAGCCACGAGGTAAGCGGCACGCCGACGGGTTACCAGTCGGCTACCACCTACACTTGGAAGGCTACCGATGCCGATGGCGACGCCGCCGAGCTCACTTTCTCGATAACCATCGCCGAGGACTTGTCTCCGTCGTTCTCAACGACCATCGCCAACCAAACTTGGACGCAGCGGCAGGCGGTAACGGCGTTCACCTTGCCCACCGCAACCGGCGGCGATGGTTCGTTGACCTACACGCTCAGCCCGGCACTGCCCGCCGGCGTAACGAAAAACGCCAGCCGCCGCATCAGCGGTACGCCGACGGGCCACCAGACGGCTACCACCTACACGTGGAAGGCTACCGATGCTGATGGGGATGCGTCCCAACTAACCTTCACCATCACCATAGCCGAGGATTTGTCCCCATCGTTCGGCGCAGCGACTATTGCCGATAAGACTTGGACGCAGCGGCAGGCGATAACGGCTTTCACGTTGCCCACTGCTACCGGCGGCGATGGCAGCCTGACTTACACCATCAGCCCAACGCTGCCCGCCGGCGTAACTAAGAACGCCAGCCACGAAGTCAGCGGCACGCCGACGGGTTACCAGTCGGCTACCACTTACACTTGGAAGGCTACTGACGCTGATGGCGATGCCGCCGAGCTCACTTTTACCATAACCATCGCTGAGGATTTGTCTCCGTCGTTCTCAACAAGCATCGCCAACCAAACTTGGACGCAGCGGCAGGCGGTAACGGCGTTCACCTTGCCGACTGCAACCGGCGGCGATGGCAGTCTCACCTATGCCCTCAGCCCGGCACTGCCATCGGGCGTGAGCAAGGATGGCAGCCATCGTATTAGCGGCACGCCTACGGGTTACCAGTCGGCTGCTACTTATACTTGGAAGGCTACCGATGCTGATGGTGATGCGGCGGAGCTTACTTTTACCATCGCCATTGCGGCAGACCTGGCGCCGTCCTTTGGCGCGCTGTCTATCGGCAATCAGTCCTGGACGCAGTATGACCGGATAACCGCTGTTACTTTGCCGGCTGCTACCGGCGGCGATGGTTCGCTGGCTTACACGCTCAGTCCGGCGCTGCCGGCCGGTGTTAGTCGGGATTCTGCTACCCGCGTGGTTAGTGGGGCGCCTGGCGTGCAGCTGGCGCGGACGCTGTACACTTGGACGGTTACGGACGCGGACGGCGATACGGCTAGTCTGACGTTCAATATCAGCGTGGATGGCGTGCCGTCTTTTGGCGCGCAGTCTATACCCAACCAGTACTATACGAAGGACTTTGCAATCGATAGCTTCGACCTGCCGCTGGCTACCGGCGGCGATGGCAGTCTGACTTACGCGCTCGCCCCGGCGCTGCCCGCTGGCGTAACCGTGGCAACGACGACCCCGTTTAGCGTGAGCGGTACTCCGATTGCGTACCAGGCGCGGACGGAGTACACCTGGACGGCAACGGACGCCGACGGCGACACGGCAAGCCTGACCTTCCGGCTGCAGGTGGTCGCATTGGTGATCCAGCCGCCAGCGGATCCCCCTTCGGACGTGGAGAACACGCCTCTGCTCTGGTCCCATACGGTAGAGGATAAATCCTGGACGCAGCGCCAGGCGATAACCGCGTTCTACCTGCCCATCGCAAACGGCGGCAACGGTTTGTTGACCTACACCCTCAGCCCGGCGCTGCCCGCCGGCGTAACCCGCGACGCATCCACCGGCGTGATTAGCGGCACTCCAAGCGCGGCGCTGTCCCGGACGGAATACACGTGGACGGTGACCGACGCACACGGCAGCGAGAATTCGTTGACCTTCCACGTCACGATCGCCGCCGACCTGTCCCCGACGTTCGCGACGACCATCGCCGATAAGACGTGGACACAGCGCCAAGCGATAACCGCGTTCACCCTGCCAACGGCAACCGGCGGCGATGGTTCGTTGACTTACACGCTTAGCCCATCGCTGCCGGCCGGCGTAAGCAAGAGCGCCAGCCACCGCATCAGCGGCACACCGACGGGCCATCAGTCGGCTGCCACTTACACTTGGACGGCAACCGATGCCGATGGCGATGCGGTGGAGTTGACCTTTACCATAACCATTGCTGAGGACTTGGTGCCGTCGTTCTCAACGACCATCGGCGATAAGACGTGGACGCAGCGGCAGGCGATAACGGCGTTCACCCTGCCAACGGCAACCGGCGGCGACGGCACGCTGACTTACACGCTAAGCCCGGCGCTGCCCGACGGCGTAGCCACCACCACGTTCAGCGTCAGCGGCACGCCGACGGGTTACCAGGGGGCTACCACCTACACCTGGAAAGCCACCGATGCTGATGGGGATGCGGCGCAGCTAACTTTCACCATCACCATAGCCGAGGATATGTCCCCATCCTTCGGCGCAGCGACCATAGCCGATAAGACGTGGACGCAGCGGCAGGCGATAACGGCGTTCACCCTGCCCACGGCAACCGGCGGTGATGGTTCGTTGACTTACAGCCTCAGCCCATCGCTGCCTGCGGGCGTAAGCAAGAACGCCAGCCATCGGGTGAGTGGCACGCCGACGGGGCACCAAACTGCTACCACCTACACCTGGAAAGCTACCGATGCCGATGGCGATGCGGTGGAGTTGACCTTCACCATAACCATCGCCCAAGACCTTGCGCCGTCGTTCTCGGCAACCATCGCCGATAAGACGTGGACGCAGCGGCAGGCGGTAACGGCGTTCACCTTGCCGACGGCGACGGGCGGCGATGGTGACCTGACTTACGCGCTTAGCCCGGCTCTGCCCGCCGGGGTTAGCAAGGATGACAATCACCGCATCAGCGGTACGCCGACGGGCCACCAGTCCGCAACCACCTACACTTGGACGGCTACCGATGGCGATGGCGATGCGGCGGAGTTGACCTTTACCATAACCATCGCCCAAGACCTATCCCCGACGTTCTCGACGACTATCGCCGATAAGACGTGGACGCAGCGGCAGGCGATAACGGCCTTCACCTTGCCGACTGCTACTGGCGGCGATGGTTCGTTGACTTACGCGCTAAGCCCGGCGCTGCCCGACGGCGTAGCCACCACCACGTTCAGCGTCAGCGGCACGCCGACGGGTTACCAGGGGGCTACCACCTACACCTGGAAAGCCACCGATGCCGATGGCGATGCGGTGGAGTTGACATTCACCATAACCATCGCCCAAGACCTTGCGCCGTCGTTCTCGGCAACCATCGCTGATAAGACATGGACGCAGCGCCAGGCGATAACGGCGTTCACCTTGCCGACGGCAACCGGCGGCGATGGTTTGTTGACCTACACGCTCAGCCCGTCGCTGCCGGCCGGCGTAAGCAAGAGCGCCAGTCACCGCATCAGCGGTACGCCGTCGGACCACCAGACTGCCACCACTTACACTTGGAAGGCTACCGATGGCGATGGCGATACGGCGCAGCTAACTTTCACCATCACCATAGCAGAGGATTTGTCCCCATCGTTCGGTGCAGCGACTATTGCCGATAAGACTTGGACGCAGCGGCGGGCGATAACGGCGTTCACCCTGCCGACGGCAACGGGCGGCGATGGTTTGTTGACTTACACGCTTAGCCCGTCGCTGCCATCGGGTGTAAGTAAGAACGCCAGCCACCGCATCAGCGGCACGCCGTCGGGTTACCAGTCGGCTACCACCTACACCTGGAAAGCCACCGATGCCGACGGCGACGCGGTGGAGTTGACATTCACCATAACCATTGCCCAAGACCTATCCCCGTCGTTCTCGACGACCATCGCCAACCGCGCATGGACGCAGCGGCAGGCGATGACGGCGTTCACTCTGCCTACTGCTACCGGCGGCGATGGTTCGTTGACTTACACGCTTAGCCCATCGCTACCCGCCGGCGTGAGCAAGGACGCCGGCCACCGCATCAGTGGCACGCCGTCGGGACATCAGTCGGCTGCCACCTACACTTGGACGGCTACCGATGCCGATGGTGATACTGCCCAACTAACCTTTACCATTACCATCGCGCAAGACCTTGCGCCGTCGTTCTCGGCAACCATCGGCGATCAGACTTGGACGCAGCGTCAGGCGATAACGGCGTTCACCTTGCCGACTGCTACCGGCGGCGATGGTTTGTTGACTTACGCGCTTAGTCCGTCGCTGCCGTCGGGCGTGAGCAAGGATGCCAGCCATCGCATCAGCGGCACGCCGTCGGGCCAGCAGTCGGCTACTACTTACACTTGGAAAGTCACCGATGGCGATGGCGATGCGGCGCAGCTCACTTTTACGATAAAGGTGGGCGCAGTGGCGGCTCCGCCGTCAACGCTGGTTCCTCCGAAGGACGATGACGAGGATGATGGGCAAAAGGTTTTGCCGCTGGCGTTCTCCGGTACGGTGGGGGACAAGTTCTGGATGCAGCACCGGGCGATTGACCCGTTCACGCTGCCACCGGCTACCGGCGGCGTTGGCACGCTTACCTACGCCCTTAGCCCCGCGCTGCCCCCCGGGGTGGCCGTTGGCACGCCTACCTACGCCCTTAGCCCCGCGCTGGCCCCCGGGGTGGCCGAAGACGCAGTGCCCGGGGCCATCATTACCGGCAGTCCGCAAATAGCCCTGCCCACAACCCAATTCACGTACAGCGTCACCGACGAGATGGGCGCAACGGCGTCAATCAGTTTCTACATAACTATTATGGAACCCGATGAGCCGACTAAGCCGCCGCTGCTGCTGACGCCGGCGCCGGAGCCGACTACGCCGGAGCCAACCATACCGTCGTCGTCCGCTGTCGCATCCGCGCCCGCCGCTGCGCCAGCGCCGACTCCTGCGCCGACTCCGGCACTGCCGACACCAACGCCGACCGCGACGCCGCCGACGCCGGCCGCAACTCCGGCACCGGCTGCCACGCCGGAACCGCCGCTCGCACTGGCACCGGCGACGCCTACTCCGATGCCGGCCGCCGCCGCGCTCGCCCCAACGCCGGAGCCTACTCCCTCGCCGGCCGCCGTGCCGTCAAAGGCGCCGCCGTCCGCGCCGGACGCCGGCGTTAGCCCGCTCTGGTGGATGCTGCTGGCGCTGCTGCTCGTCGTCGTGGTGGCTGCCCTGGCCGTCAGGAACCGCCGGCGGCTGGGGATTGGCCGGCCGGCGGGGGGCATCATCCCGGAAAGCGATTCCACGCCGGCCGGGGCGTAAATCTGCGGCCAACCGCGTCAATTTGGCGCATAATCCGCATAGGGGCAAACTCCCGGCCTCGTACCGATTTTGGAGCGTCAGATGCGGAACAACGCTAACACCTACACCCGCCGGTTCTGGGCGAAATCCGACCGTACTGAACCGGCGCGCATCCATCTCCTCGATCACCATCTAGCCGACGTGGGCGCCTGCTTTGAGGCGCTGCTGGGCCAGCCCACCATCCGTCAGCGGCTGGCCCGTTCCGGCGGGCGGGATGCGCTGGATGACGCCACGGCGGCCCGCCTGTGCGTGTTCGCCGCCCTGCACGACATCGGCAAGGTGAACGTCGGATTTCAGACCATTATCTGGACGGCTGACGACCTGCCACCCGGCCAGCGGCGGATGCGCGCCGGCCATACCGACCATCTGATGCCGGTGCTTACCGATGCTGATTACGAAACGGCCGGCTGGTTCTTTGACGCTTTGGGGTGGGATGATGATTTTCTGGCGTGGGACGACCGCGACGGGGAGACGGTGTGCGGGCTGCTGCTGGCCACGCTTTCCCATCACGGGCGGCCGTTGCAGTTGGATAATTCCAGGGTTGGCAAGCATACCGCAATCTGGCGTCCTTACGGCGAGCTGAATCCGCAGGAGTTTGTGGCCGGTATGGGGCGGCGGCTACGGGAGTGGTTTCCGGCGGCTTTTGCAGCGGGCGGGTTGCCGCTGCCGTCGGCGCCGGAGTTCCAGCATCATTTTCTGGGGCTGTGCAACTTGGCCGACTGGATTGGGTCTAACGAAAGGTGGTTCGGCTATGATGACACGCCGGATGAGGGCTATATCGTCCGGGCGCGGGAATCAGCGCAAGCTGCCGTCAACGCAGTTGGCCTGAATCTGGCGGCGCAGCGGGCGGCTTTCGCCGGCGCTGGCGTTCCCGACGTGGGCAATCTGTTTGACTTTGCCAGTCCCAACGCCATCCAGCAGGCGGCGCAGGATACGCCGCTGGCGGCGCCGGTGGTCATCATCGAGTCGGAAACCGGCTCCGGCAAAACGGAGGCGGCGCTGTGGCGGTTTGCCCGGATGTACGCCGCCGGGCTGGTGGACGGGATGTACTTTGCCCTGCCCACCCGCGCCGCCGCCGTGCAGATTCACGGGCGGGTTGCGCAGTTCATCCGCCGGCTGTTTCCCGACGGATGCCGCCCGCCCGTAGTGCTGGCCGTCCCCGGCTATCAGGACGACAACCCGGCGTCCGCTGCCGTGGCCATTCCCGAATACCCGCCCGGCCCCGACTATCACGACGTCGGCGATAAGCCCTGGGCGTCGGAAAGTCCCAAGCGTTTTCTGGCGGCGCAAATCGCCGTCGGCACCGTTGACCAGGCGCTGCTGGGGGCGTTGCAGGTCAAAAACGCGCACCTGCGCACGTCCAGCCTGGCGCGCAACCTGCTGGTGGTGGACGAGGTGCACGCCTCGGACGTGTACATGGGCGTGGTTTTGCAGCGGCTGCTGGCGGCGCACACCGGCGCCGGCGGCCACGCGCTGCTGATGTCGGCCACGCTGGGCGCGGCGGCGCGGGAGCGGTGGCTGGGGCCGGACCGCGACAACCCCGCAACGCTGGACGACGCCATCCTCACCGCTTACCCTGCCGTCAGCACGGCCTCGGGAGTGGCCGGCGCCGGCGAGAACGGGCAGGACAAGACGGTGCAAATCAGCGCAACGCCGCAGATGCGCGACTTTCCCGGAGTGGCCCGCCGCGCCCTGGACGCCGCCCGCGCCGGGGCCAAAGTGCTGGTAGTCCGCAACACCGTCGGCCACGCCGTCAACACGCAGCAGGAAGTGGCGGAGCTGGCCGGCGATGCGGATGCCGGGCTGCTGTTCGCCGTCAAGAATATGCCGACGCTGCATCACGGGCGGTTTGCGCCCGGCGACCGCCGCCGGCTGGATAATAAGGTTGAGACGCTGCTGGGCAAGGATGGCAAGCGTCCGGACGGCGGCGTCATCGTGGTAGGCACGCAAACATTGGAGCAGTCGCTGGACATCGACGCCGACTTGCTGATTACCGACCTCTGCCCGGCCGACGTGCTGCTGCAACGCATCGGCCGCCTGCACCGCCACCGCCAGCACGATGCCAGCCGTCCGCCGGGCTACCGCCAGCCAACCTGCATCGTGCTAACGCCGCCGGACGGCAACCTGGCGCCGCTGCTGAAAACCGGCGGCCGGCCCGCCAACGGGCTGGGCCCTCATGGCCACGTGTACCCCAGCCTGCACATCCTGGAGGCCACGCGGCGGCTGATTGACGAACACCCGCAATGGAGCATACCGGCGATGAACCGGCAGCTGGTGGAGGGGGCTACGCATCTTGAGGCATTGGACATGATTGCGGAGTCCGTAGGCGGTGACCCGGAATACGGCGATGCTTGGATAGAACACGCGAACAGCTCTCAAGGCATCAATTATTCCGACGCGCAGCACGCCGAGGGTGTCGTTATCCAGTTCGGCAAGAGGTTCTATCCCGACCATGAAAACAGGTTGATAATTTTCGCCGGTAACGACGAAAACATCCGCACCCGCCTGGGCGACGAGCGCGTTGAAATCGCCTTTAAACCGCCGCCGGCCAGCCCGTTTGACGGCGCGCCGATTGCCGGTATCGCAATGCCCCTGCGCTGGTTGAGAGGCGCGACTGCACCCGAGGCGCCGGTAACGCCGGAGGAGTGCGACGGCGGCTTTGAGTTCGCCATCTGCAACCGACGGTTCCGGTATGATTGCCTGGGCTTGCAACAGGCGTAGGCAAGAGCAGGTTGGAACGGTTGACTGGCGATGTCGTCAGGCTTACAGTAATTGCAGTTAGCGGATGCAACCGCCGGTATGCAAATGCCGTTAGGGAGATGTCAAATGGCCCAAATCACCGTACTGGTGCCGGACGAACTGGCGGCGTCTTTGGACGCGGCGGCGGCTTCTGAGCATCGCCATCGCACCGACTTGATTCGCCAGGCGTTGGAGCAATATCTAGAGGAATACGACGACCACACGGTAGCGGTGGAGCGTCTGCAAGACCCCTCTGATCCGGTTCTGGACTGGAACGCGGTTCGGAATGAGCTACTCGGTTCGGATTAAAGGCAGCGCGGTCAGAGAGCCGGAGCGCACTCCCCAACAGGTCAGGCAACGCCTACCGACGGATGTAGCCGGGCTAATAATTGCCCGGATGCCGATTGGCCGGCATCCGGGTCACTGTCCCCGCGTTTGCGGGGGAATCGCCAGCGATGGGGATTTACTAGGGTCTATCCCCGATAAGCCGGGGCAACGATAATTAGTATATCCCAATCGCTTGACTTTATTATACCGCTTTGATAGGCTACCGACAATAGCCCCCGCCAGGCTGATTCCCCGGCGAGGGCGCGAAACCACCTACAAGTCGGCTGGACACCGCACTATCGGGAGATTTCAATGGCCATTATATCATTTCCTACCAACCCCGCCCAATCGTCATCGTCGTCTTGCGAGTACTGCTCGCGGCCCTGGAGATATTTTTGTGCTGTCTGCCGATACCATCTATGCGGTGTGCATAGCCATCCTGGAACGCCGAGCGGCTGGGTCTGCGATCCATACTGCCTATAGTTAGGACGGATCGGGGGTTGACAGCGGGTAGCGCGTAGTGTAGAAAGTATGTGCCGCTCAAATTTACTAGAAAGGAGCGCTCGATCCATGCTCAATATCCTAACCGAACCCGTCATCCGAGTACACACCGGGAAAGGCGTCATCATGGCGTCGCTGCCGGAGGTGTACGCTGCGCTGATGGCGGATGACGTGACCGCTTTTCCGGGGTTGCGCCCTTACCCGCGTCATTCCTGGCACGCTTTTCTGGTGCAGTTGGGGGCGATGGCGATGCACCGGGACGGCGCGAGCGCTCCTCCCGACGATGCCGGCGCTTGGGCCAATCTGATACGGGGGTTGACGCCGGATTGGGCCGATGACGAACCCTGGCAGCTGGTGGTTGACGACATCACCAAGCCGGCCTTTATGCAGCCGCCGGCCCAATCTGCCGGCAAGTTGCCCGAGTATAAGAATACGGTCGCTACGCCGGATGACTTGGATATGCTGGTCACTTCCAAGAATCACGACCTCAAATCGGCGGTGATTGCGGATGCCAGCGCAGACGACTGGCTTTTTGCGCTGGTCAGTTTGCAGACTATGGAGGGTTTCGGCGGCGCCGGCAATTACGGCATATCCCGCATGAACGGCGGGTTGGGCAGCCGGCCGGCGTTCTCGTTGACGCCCTCCACGCGCCCCGGCGCGCACGTGCGCCGCGATATTGTCGCCCTGCTGGAGCATCATTCATCGCTGCTGTCCAACAGCGGACATACCCTGCTTTGGACGCTGCCCTGGGACGGTACGGGCGCCGAAGCGCTGACGCTGAACCGTCTGGCGCCGCTGTATATTGAAGTGTGCCGGCGCGTCCGTATGCGCTCCGCCCAGGACGGGCGACTGTACGCAATCCGAACCAGCTCCAAAGCGGCCCGCGTCAACGCCAAAACCAGCAACGGCATCACTGATGATCCCTGGACGCCTATCGACCTGCGGGACAAGAAAAAAGGTGACAAGGCGCTTAGCTTGTCTCGCGGCGGTTTTACCTACCGGCGAATTACGACCTATTTGGACACGAGCGAATTCAGGTGGCCGCCTTTAATGGAACTTACCCCGGACGAAAGGCGGCTATCAAAGCCAATGCAACTGGTGGCCCGTGCTATGGTGAGAGGGCAAGGGAAAACCGAAGGTTACCACGAGCGCGTCATTCCGCTGAGGGCTGGTGCAATCCGGATTCAAGAACTGGGTTTTATAGCCAAAGAGCGTGTCTATGATGTTAATGCCGTCCAGAACATCCTTCGCCGTTCCATCGCTACGTTTGCAGCACGGGGCGATTCCGGCAACATCAGCCCTGACTGTTTGCAGACTGCTAGTCCTTGGGTGAACCAGCTGAACGAAATCGTTGACACGCACTTTTTCGACGACCTGCAATTCGAATTGGGGCAAGATGACCGGGCAATGCAGGACAGTATCCGCAACGACTGGCGGCGGGATTTCCTGCTGCCTAAAGCGCGCCGCATCCTCGACGATGCTACCGACTCGCTGCCCTGCCCGGCGATGTTGCGTTACGAGGCCCGCGCCAATGCCCGGGGGCTGTTTGAGGGACGCATCCGGAATGACGGCCGGCTGGCGGACGTGTTCGCGCCGCAAGGAGCTGATGATGACTAGCGCGCCCACCACTGCTGCCCCGGAAACGGCAACGGCGCCAGACCGCCCCCTGACCTGGGGCGACCACGCCGGCTACTTCGCATGGGAGATGGCACAGGAACATTTCCAGCGCGGCGATTTGGCCGAGTTGCGCCGTATCGACCCGGACACCGACGCCCCGGCCGTCCTCTGGCGTCTGCTGGCCAGCCGGGATTTGCTGGACAATTCCAACCGCGCCGTAGAACGAAAGTGGGCGCTGATTCTGCACGGCATCGCCCTGATGACCCGCACCGGCGGCGGCGACTTGTCCAGCCGGTCGGCGCATAGCCAGGGGACGCCCGTAGGACGCGCGCTGTATCTGGGCGGCGAAAGCGCCAGTCAAACGGGGTTTTACAGCGAAATGCGGTTCAACCGCCTGCTCAACGCGCGGGAGGATATGCTGCGCGTCCTGCTGGCGCGGATGTTTCGGATGGCGGCCTCCGCCGGCGTTACTTTCAACTGGTGGGAAATGGCGAACTTTATCCGCAACGCCGACTACAACGAAGACGCCGCCGAAGCATCCCGCCGCCGCCTGGCCCGCGATTACTACCAGGCCAAACGGCGGGCGACCGTGCAATCCGACAATGCAAACAGCTAATCAGGTTCAGGGAGATACCGCTATGACAACCCCACGATTTTTGCAAGTTCACACTTTGCATTCCTACCCGGCGGCGCTGCTGAACCGGGATGATTCCGGCCTTGCCAAGCGGATGCAGTTTGGTGGTGCGGTGCGTACCCGTATCTCGTCGCAGTGCCTCAAGCGGCACTGGCGCGTTGCCCAGGACGAATTCGCGCTGCATAACATCGCGCGCGCGGAGGGGGCAATCCGTTCGCGCAACGTGGTGGAGCGTCGGGTAATGGCCCCGCTGCGGGAAGCCGGCGTCATATCGGAAAAGGTAATCGATGCAGTCACCAAGTCGTTCAATATCGGCGTGTACGGCGGCAGCGGGGAGAGCGAAAGGGGGCGGCAGCCTTTGCTGCTTGGCTTGCCCGAAGTGGAGTACCTGCAAGCGAAAGCCCAAGCCATCTGCGATGAGCACCCCGGCGATGACGATGCGGACGCCGCCGGTGCCGCCGCTATGGAGTTGTTCAACGCCCGGCGCGGCGAGGGCAGTAATTTCAGCGCCTTTCGGACACAGGCGGCCCTCCCCGGCGGCCTCGAGGGTGCGCTGTTCGGGCGGATGGTTACTTCCGACCCTGGCGCCAACATTGACGCCGCCATCCACGTGGCCCACGCTTTTACGGTGCATCGGGAGGAAAGCGAAAGCGATTATTTCTCCGTGGTGGACGACTTGCAAGGCGCCGATGAGGACGCCGGCGCCGCTCACATCGGCGATATGGAGCTGACGGCCGGCCTGTTTTACGGCTATGTGGTGGTGGACGTGCCGGGGCTGGTTTCTAACCTGGAGGGTTGTGCGGCTGTTGATTGGGAAACTGCTGACCGGGGGTTGGCGGGGCAGGTTATTCACAATTTGCTGCATCTGATTGCTACCGTGTCGCCGGGGGCCAAGCTGGGTTCTACTGCGCCTTACGCTTGCGCCGACCTGATGCTGGTGGAGGCCGGTTCTCGGCAGCCGCGCAGTCTGGCCAACGCTTTTCGTCCCCGGATTGCGCCGCAGGTTGACGCTGCTACCGATGCGCTGTCCGGCCATCTGGCCAAGCTGGATGCGTGCTACGGCGCGCACGGCGTCCGCCGGTTTGCGGCGATTGAGGACTGCGACATTCCCCAATCGGAACGCGTCTGCCTGGACGATTTGGCGTCCTGGGCGGCCGGCGTGGTTGGCGGCGGCCAGGCGGTGTAGCCATGCGCCATCTCATCCTCAATTTGGAGGCGCCGCTGCTGGCTTTCGGCGGCGAAACCATCGACAACCTGGGCGTCATCCGCCCCTTTCCGGCGGCGTCAATGCTCACCGGCCTGTTCGCCAACGCCCTGGGCTGGCGGCGCATCGAGCGGCAACGACACCAGCAGCTGCAAGACCGGCTGGTGTTCGCCGCCCGCATCGACCGGGAACCGGCCGGCGACGTGCGGATGACCGACTTTCAGACGGCTCAACTGGCGGCCAACGACCGGGGCTGGACGACGCGCGGCGCGCCCGAAGGACGGCACGGCGGGGCGAATACCTACCACGCGCCGCACCTGCGCTACCGCGATTACTACGCCGATATGCGCGTCACCGTTGCCCTGCGGCTGCTGCCGGATGATGAATCGCCGACGCTGGACGAGCTGGCCTCTGCGCTGGACGAACCGATGCGGCCGCTGTTCATCGGACGCAAACCCTGCCTGCCGTCAACGCCGCTGGCGGCCGGATTTGCCGACGGGGATACCGCCCTGGCCGCCCTGCTCAACCGCAGCCTGTACGAGTCGGATGATGCCGCAGCGGAGCCGATACGGACGCTCTGGCCCGACGGCGAGGGCACGGACGGCATCGCCGCCAACCGGGAGTATATGCTCACCGACGAGCGCAACTGGATTTCGGGGTTGCACGGCGGCGGACGCTGGGTTTGCGAACGCCGCATACCGAGAGACCAGTTTGCCATCAGACCGGATGCCGTCAATTCTGAAGCCGTCAGCCCGGCAAAGGATGAATCGCAATGAGCCAGAGCGCGCCGCTGCAAATGATACGCGCCGACATCGCCGTGTCGGAGTTCGACCGCTGGATGGGATCCCGGGGGCTGGCCGACGCCGACCACGCGCTGCACTGTCTGCTGACCGAATCTTTCGGAGAGTTGGCGCCCCGTCCCTTCCGGGCGCTATTCCCGCGCGGCGGCACTACCGGCACCCTGTACGGCTACGGGCCGGCCGGCGCCGTTGCGCTGCAAGACGCGGCCGGCCTTTTCGCCTGCCCGTTGCAGTCCAAAATCATCCCGGCCGGCAGCCTGGACAGCAAACCGATGCCGTCGGAATGGCAAGCCGGCCAGCGGCTGGGATTTGAGGTGCGCATCCGCCCGGTAATACGCCGTTCCCGACGGGCGTACAGCCATCCCGGTCGCGAGTTTGACGCATTTCAGTACGAAGCCGAGCAGCAGCCCAAAGGCGAAACGCCCCGCAGTCGCGAGGCAGTCTATACCGACTGGTTATCACGTCAGCTGGAAGGCAGAAGCGGGGCCCGGCTGGAATCGGCTACCTTGCAATCGTTCCAGCGCACCCGCGCCTATCGCAAGCGGAACACCATATACAGCGAGGGGCCGGACGCGCTGATGCGGGGCGAACTGGTCATCACCGACGGCAGCGCTTTTGCCGCTCTGCTGGCCGGCGGCGTGGGGCGGCATCGCGCTTACGGGTACGGGATGCTGCTGCTACGTCCGGCGGGGCACGCCCTCCGGGGGTAAGCGGCTGGCGCGCGTCAGCATTGAGTCATCTGCAACTTAACAAATGAATAATCTCATCATCAACCATCACTATATTACTGCATATTACTGCCGGAGTATAAACTATGTTGAGAGGCCGGTTGGGACTGGAAACCGCCCGCATACCCCACGCCGACCGGCACGGCCTGCTGTGGCTGTCACGCGGGGCGCTGACGGTGCGGGACGGCACGCTGCGCTTTGAGCGGCAGTCCGGCCCGGACGCCGACAGCGCGCTGGACGCCGGCGAGTACGGCATTCCCTTTCAGAGTTTGTCGATGATTCTGCTGGGGCCGGGTTCAACGGTCAGTCACGATGCGCTACGTCTGATGGCGCGGCACAACACGACGCTGGTGGCAGTGGGCGAGGACGGCGTGCGTTGCTACACCGGGCCGCCCCTGCCGCCGGACACGTCCGACGTGGCCCGCCGCCAGATGCGGGCCTGGGGCGACCCGACGGGCAGCCGCATTACCATTGCCCGCAAGATGTACGCGCTGCGGCTGGGCGAGGTGCTGCCGCATACCGACCTGAACACGCTGCGGGGCATTGAGGGCGCGCGGATGAAGCGCACTTATCAGAACCTGGCGCAGCGCTACGGCATCAACTGGCGGGGGCGGCGCTACGACCGGGCCAACCCGCTGGCGGCGGACATCCCCAACCAGGCCATCAACCACGCATCGGTGGCGGTAACCACGGCGGCGGTCATCGCCGTAACCGCGCTGGGCGCCATCCCCCAGCTGGGCTTCATCCACGAGCACAGCGGCGAAGCCTTCGCCCTGGACATCGCCGACCTGTTCCGCGATACGGTGCTGCTGCCGGCGGCGTTTCAGTCGGCCGGCGACATCGCCAGAAATCCAACTCTGGACATAGAACGACACACCAGACGCACCACCGGAGAAATGCTGCGCACGGAACGGGTCATCCCCAAGATGATCGACCGCATCAAGACCCTGTTTCAGGACGTGCCGCCAGGAGAGTCGCTCTGATGACAGTAGTAGTGACGGTCAACGTGGCCGGCCGCTATCGGGGATTCCTGGCCTCGGTGATGCTGGAGATAGCCCCCGGAGTCTATACGTCGCCGCAAATGACCGCCGGCATCCGCGACCGGATCTGGGACGTACTAACCCGCTGGCACGACGCGCTGGGCAGCGGCGCGATAGTGATGACGTGGCGCGACCCCGCCGCCCCCGGCCAGCAGCGGATACGAACGCTGGGCGAACCCCCCAAAGAAATAGTAGATGCCGACGGCATACACCTGGTAAAATACGCCTAACCCCCCGTTCCCACCCCCCTTGACAGATGATGATACGCAATAAAAACTATCAAAACACCAAGGGATTCCCCCGCACACGCGGGGATAGACCGTTGCCCGGCCTGCGCCCGCGCCCGCTGAACCCGATTCCCCCGCACACGCGGGGATAGACCGTAGAGGAACAGGTCAGGAACGCCGGGCTGAACGATTCCCCCGCACACGCGGGGATAGACCCACCGCCAACAGCACGATACGGAACTGGCGGATGATTCCCCCGCACACGCGGGGATAGACCGCGTTGGGGTAGGCGTATGGATTACTTCCGAGGGATTCCCCCGCACACGCGGGGATAGACCCCGCCCGACGGCGCATCCCCAGGCCGGGCCGTCGATTCCCCCGCACACGCGGGGATAGACCCTTATTTAGGCAGGCAGGCGCTGGCACGCCTACGATTCCCCCGCACACGCGGGGATAGACCGCCGATGCCGTAGTCATCGCCCGGCTGGACCGGGATTCCCCCGCACACGCGGGGATAGACCCCGCCCGCCCATAAAAGCGGTATCCGCGCTGGCGATTCCCCCGCACACGCGGGGATAGACCGTCCGGCAGCCCCAGCGACTTCGCCGGGGACAGGATTCCCCCGCACACGCGGGGATAGACCCTCAATGGAGAACTCAATCCGCCCGTGCACTACGATTCCCCCGCACACGCGGGGATAGACCGATTGCCAATCGTATAAAATCTGCCTTGCTTCGGATTCCCCCGCACACGCGGGGATAGACCGTCATCACAATCGTAATACTCGCTCACGTAGCGGATTCCCCCGCACACGCGGGGATAGACCCGCTGATTGCCACCGCCGTACAGATAACCGTAGGATTCCCCCGCACACGCGGGGATAGACCCCCGCCCCATCGCCGGCACAAAGGCGCCGTCCAGATTCCCCCGCACACGCGGGGATAGACCCCGTCTAACAGCAAATCGCCGGTGCTATTGGCGGATTCCCCCGCACACGCGGGGATAGACCCGAGAACGAGAAAGAGCCGGCCCTATCGGCGCAGATTCCCCCGCACACGCGGGGATAGACCTGTACTATGTCCTTAATGTCTGTCCCCGCTGGGGATTCCCCCGCACACGCGGGGATAGACCGCATCCAGCACCCAGGTCTCCGACCCGGTGGTGGATTCCCCCGCACACGCGGGGATAGACCGGGGTCCAGCACCACCTGGGCGGTGGCATTGGTGATTCCCCCGCACACGCGGGGATAGACCCGTGGATCGTAATCATTGCAACCATGCTGCACCGATTCCCCCGCACACGCGGGGATAGACCGCGGCTGCGCAACGTTCGGGTGCGCGAGGCCCGGATTCCCCCGCACACGCGGGGATAGACCCGACGCGCTATTCGATTGGACAAGGCTTTTTGCGATTCCCCCGCACACGCGGGGATAGACCGCCCTGGGCTATATCCGATGCTCCACCGGAGAGGATTCCCCCGCACACGCGGGGATAGACCGGTACAGTGCTACTGCGAATGATTGCAGATACCGATTCCCCCGCACACGCGGGGATAGACCGGGCTGAGCGACTGCTCCACCTCCGCGACGGCAGATTCCCCCGCACACGCGGGGATAGACCCGATTATGACCACCGCAACAAATGACACCGGCGGATTCCCCCGCACACGCGGGGATAGACCCCCCTGCTTGACGCAATGGCCGCCGCCTGCGACGATTCCCCCGCACACGCGGGGATAGACCCCGCACGCCAACCGAACCGGAGTATCAACGATGGATTCCCCCGCACACGCGGGGATAGACCCGGTATGGCAAAGCGGGATGCAAGTTTCCAGGGGATTCCCCCGCACACGCGGGGATAGACCCTGGCACCATCGCCTATCACGGCGATATTCACAGATTCCCCCGCACACGCGGGGATAGACCCACGGGTAGCAGGTTTCCCAGGCGCCGTTTATCGATTCCCCCGCACACGCGGGGATAGACCGTAGGGTGCCAGCCGGTGCGGTGGGCAGCGTGAGATTCCCCCGCACACGCGGGGATAGACCCCGGCTGCGCCCAGGCCGCCGCCGCCCGTGCCGGATTCCCCCGCACACGCGGGGATAGACCCCAATCACCCCGGCAGGTTCTGTTGCAAAATGCAGGGTAGTTAATCATCGTTTGGAACTTCCCCCATAACGCTCTGCGTTCACTCTCACCCGCACGCCCCTCCCCCACACCTGGCACACGAACGAACTCCGAACCAAGGAGGTTACCTAATGCCCGATAACCACCCCAACGCCCGCGCCCGTCGCAACCGCAAGCGCAAGCACCAGCAAGAGGCTTGGGAGCGGGAGCAGGAGCGCCGGCGCAAATATCCCCCTGGCTTGCTGATTGCCACCCCTGACGGGGAATGCGCCAGCAACTTGCCCGACGCCCTTCACCATTACATCAATGGCGTTTGCATCATCCTCCACGACGACGACGCCCAGCTGGCAGAGCCTCGCATCGGCGGCAGCCGTGATTTTGGCGCCGTCGATTACAGCGACATCGCGGAGGAGTTTAGCAACAACGACCGGAACATCTGGCTTTGGCCTGATACCGACGTCGGCCGGCAAGACGTACTCACCGGCAAGCGCAGGCTGATAGCCGCCGGCGTGGAAGCCGCCCGCGTGTATGTAATCGCCCCCAGCAAAGTACAGCAAGCTTTGATGCTGGAAACCGGCGGCACGGCAGCGGACATCCCGCAAGGCCAGCTGCGGCGGCTGATGGAAACGTTGCCCAGATGATTACTACCCTGCATTTTGCAACAGAACCTCATAGGGGGGCCGGGTTCTGTTGCAAAATGCAGGGTAGTTAATCATCGTTTGGAACTTCCCCCATAACGCTCTGCGTTCACTCTCACCCGCACGCCCCTCCCCCACACCTGGCACACGAACGAACTCCGAACCAAGGAGGTTACCTAATGCCCGATAACCACCCCAACGCCCGCGCCCGTCGCAACCGCAAGCGCAAGCACCAGCAAGAGGCTTGGGAGCGGGAGCAGGAGCGCCGGCGCAAATATCCCCCTGGCTTGCTGATTGCCACCCCTGACGGGGAATGCGCCAGCAACTTGCCCGACGCCCTTCACCATTACATCAATGGCGTTTGCATCATCCTCCACGACGACGACGCCCAGCTGGCAGAGCCTCGCATCGGCGGCAGCCGTGATTTTGGCGCCGTCGATTACAGCGACATCGCGGAGGAGTTTAGCAACAACGACCGGAACATCTGGCTTTGGCCTGATACCGACGTCGGCCGGCAAGACGTACTCACCGGCAAGCGCAGGCTGATAGCCGCCGGCGTGGAAGCCGCCCGCGTGTATGTAATCGCCCCCAGCAAAGTACAGCAAGCTTTGATGCTGGAAACCGGCGGCACGGCAGCGGACATCCCGCAAGGCCAGCTGCGGCGGCTGATGGAAACGTTGCCCAGATGATTACTACCCTGCATTTTGCAACAGAACCCCCCGGCAACTAAACACCAAGCGGAGGATTCCCCCGCACACGCGGGGATAGACCCCTGTCCTGCGGCGGCGTGTAGTTAGTCCATAAGATTCCCCCGCACACGCGGGGATAGACCCCGTCGGCGGGTTGCCAGCGTGAAGTTGCCAGAGATTCCCCCGCACACGCGGGGATAGACCGTCGGGCGGGGGCGGCTTGTCCGGTTCCCACAGGATTCCCCCGCACACGCGGGGATAGACCGGGATTGCCGCCGGTAAAAGCGGTGTATCCTAGGATTCCCCCGCACACGCGGGGATAGACCCCCCCCCGATGATAGCAGCCCATCCCTATCGGCGATTCCCCCGCACACGCGGGGATAGACCGCAAGCTACCCCATTCGTAGTTGGGCAAGGCACGATTCCCCCGCACACGCGGGGATAGACCCGGCCGGCGCCGGCGTTGGCGTACTCGTGGATGGATTCCCCCGCACACGCGGGGATAGACCTCCGGCCAGCCACAGCGCCCCCACCAGGGGCAGGATTCCCCCGCACACGCGGGGATAGACCTCACCCCCGCCCTTGGCTCCACGTGATGTCTGCGATTCCCCCGCACACGCGGGGATAGACCTATGAGGGGCGCATCGCATCATCCTTGCTGGGGGATTCCCCCGCACACGCGGGGATAGACCCTGGTGCCGACGCCCACCGTGCCAAGCGGCGGCGATTCCCCCGCACACGCGGGGATAGACCTACGGCAACGAATGGCGGCGACACGTCCTTGTCGATTCCCCCGCACACGCGGGGATAGACCGCATTCGCTATCTCGTCGGGGTGCGTGCTGGCCGATTCCCCCGCACACGCGGGGATAGACCGCCAACGGTGCTTTCACCGGCGGCCTGCCCCCGGATTCCCCCGCACACGCGGGGATAGACCTGATGTTCACTACCAGGCTTGCCGGGTCTTTCGGATTCCCCCGCACACGCGGGGATAGACCGCCCACCCACCCGCCCACGAGAAGACCGAAACCGATTCCCCCGCACACGCGGGGATAGACCTGCGATACCGAGGCTACGAAATCAGACGCCAGCGATTCCCCCGCACACGCGGGGATAGACCCCGGCAAAATCCGCGAAATCATTACCCCCCACCGATTCCCCCGCACACGCGGGGATAGACCCCGTCGCCGGAACCCCACAAGGTCAGCGTGTAGGATTCCCCCGCACACGCGGGGATAGACCCATCTACTGGCACCGGGGACGGCGGCTGTGCCGACGATTCCCCCGCACACGCGGGGATAGACCTGGAGCGCCAAACCGCCCGCCAAGCCGGACAAGGATTCCCCCGCACACGCGGGGATAGACCGTGGACGGCTTGGGTAGTCGCTATCCTTGCCGAGATTCCCCCGCACACGCGGGGATAGACCCGCCGCCGGTGAACGCCGCGACGCAACGGCTGTGATTCCCCCGCACACGCGGGGATAGACCCTACGATAATGCCAGCAGCCTACACGCAGATTGGATTCCCCCGCACACGCGGGGATAGACCTATCGGGGGGCACCGTTACGGAGATACGCCGGCGATTCCCCCGCACACGCGGGGATAGACCTCACCGTTTTGATGAGTCGGATTTTCTTGGGCTGATTCCCCCGCACACGCGGGGATAGACCGCCGCCCAGCCCGAACCGGGCCGCACCCCCGCCGATTCCCCCGCACACGCGGGGATAGACCGCACCAGGGTAAGGCTGCCCGTTACCGTTGCCAGATTCCCCCGCACACGCGGGGATAGACCTCAAAGCGGGTGTAGGATGGTGGCAACGATAAAGATTCCCCCGCACACGCGGGGATAGACCTATGTCGGGCGATACCACCGCAACCCGGCCCATGATTCCCCCGCACACGCGGGGATAGACCTCTCCATTGCCCGGTTTCGGGCCATTGTATCACGATTCCCCCGCACACGCGGGGATAGACCCCCCCCGCCGGTCAGCCCACGCCCCAACCCCCCGATTCCCCCGCACACGCGGGGATAGACCGTCATCGTAGATGATTTCGTTGATGCTGTCCAAGATTCCCCCGCACACGCGGGGATAGACCTGGCTCAGCCATCCGTTTGTGAACACCAAGAGGGATTCCCCCGCACACGCGGGGATAGACCATCAACCGAATGTCCCTCGGTTGCGGTTAGCAGGATTCCCCCGCACACGCGGGGATAGACCGCCTTTTCACGCATTGCGGCCAGCAAGTCGGCGGATTCCCCCGCACACGCGGGGATAGACCTTATAGCAAACGCCCGGCGCCGCAGGTTGCGGGGATTCCCCCGCACACGCGGGGATAGACCTTTGCGTTGCTGCCGTGCTACGCGATGATCCGGGATTCCCCCGCACACGCGGGGATAGACCTGATGGTGTGCTGGCCGCCGTTTCCCATACTCTGATTCCCCCGCACACGCGGGGATAGACCCTTTCCCCACCTGGGACGCCACTTTATCGCAGTGATTCCCCCGCACACGCGGGGATAGACCGGCTACCAGCGCCAACGCGTCCGGCCGGGGGGCGATTCCCCCGCACACGCGGGGATAGACCCGATGCCGCAACCGGGGGCGCCGGCCCGGCCCAGATTCCCCCGCACACGCGGGGATAGACCCGCTATGCCTACGCCCCCCGACGCCCCCGGCCGGATTCCCCCGCACACGCGGGGATAGACCGGGGGCGGTTTTGGGATTAACCGCAGCCCGGCGGATTCCCCCGCACACGCGGGGATAGACCGCCCGCGCCGCAGCTGGGCCGAAATGGCGAAACGATTCCCCCGCACACGCGGGGATAGACCTCGGTTGGAGCACGGCCCGGATAGCCGATGATTGATTCCCCCGCACACGCGGGGATAGACCCGACGCCGGCCTGACGCAGGAGGAGCCGATGCTGATTCCCCCGCACACGCGGGGATAGACCCACGATGGGGACAAGTACGACTTGCATTACGTTGATTCCCCCGCACACGCGGGGATAGACCCTGATGGGGCAGCGATTGATCAGCCACACGCCGGATTCCCCCGCACACGCGGGGATAGACCTGTACGATGCCGCGCCGAACAGTGCCAGGATCGGATTCCCCCGCACACGCGGGGATAGACCGTACATCATCGCACCGACCGGATGCTGGGAATGGATTCCCCCGCACACGCGGGGATAGACCGCCCATCGCTATTCGTATGACCGCTATCGGGGCGATTCCCCCGCACACGCGGGGATAGACCTGAGATGTACAGGCCAAGCACCGCCTGATAACGGATTCCCCCGCACACGCGGGGATAGACCTGCGGTGCCAGTTCCTTACCGGCACGCCGGAGTGATTCCCCCGCACACGCGGGGATAGACCCTTATGCAGGAGCGCGGCGAACTGCCGCCGCCGGATTCCCCCGCACACGCGGGGATAGACCGCCGCCTTTGCCCCGTTGGGCTACCCCATCGTGGATTCCCCCGCACACGCGGGGATAGACCCGCAGTGCGTCCGGTTGCCGTTGTGCTGGCCCGGATTCCCCCGCACACGCGGGGATAGACCCACCATCCGGCGCAAACCGTCTGGCCGGGGTTGGATTCCCCCGCACACGCGGGGATAGACCGTGTTCGGTCATCGTAGATACTCCTTGCGGTTGGATTCCCCCGCACACGCGGGGATAGACCCACTTACCGCAAACCGGATGGCCGCCGGCAGTGGATTCCCCCGCACACGCGGGGATAGACCGGATACCGGGCTTGCCGTACCTGCGCCGTTGAGGATTCCCCCGCACACGCGGGGATAGACCTGCGCTACGGCATTACCCCGGAGCAGGCCCTAGGATTCCCCCGCACACGCGGGGATAGACCCGATGCCCATAAAACGGCGATACTGACCGCCTAGATTCCCCCGCACACGCGAGGATAGACCTACTGGTAGCCGTTCAGGTCAAAATACTGCTGGGATTCCCCCGCACACGCGGGGATAGACCTTCCGGCGTCCGTCGGGCGTCCGGCGGGTGTTGGATTCCCCCGCACACGCGGGGATAGACCTGCGTGAGTTCCGCCCGGCCATTGTTATGCCGGGATTCCCCCGCACACGCGGGGATAGACCTGCGTGAGTTCCGCCCGGCCATTGTTATGCCGGGATTCCCCCGCACACGCGGGGATAGACCCGGTTGCTGAACGCCAGTAGGCGGGTACTCCGGGATTCCCCCGCACACGCGGGGATAGACCCGCTTTCGGGCCGGGGTATCACGTTAGGTTTCCGATTCCCCCGCACACGCGGGGATAGACCGGGCTATGGGCGGTTCTGGGATGGCCGCAACGAGATTCCCCCGCACACGCGGGGATAGACCGGCGATTGCCCCCAAGATGGTATCTTGGCGGGAGATTCCCCCGCACACGCGGGGATAGACCGGCGATTGCCCCCAAGATGGTATCTTGGCGGGAGATTCCCCCGCACACGCGGGGATAGACCGCGGCATTATTGGCACGATTGCTATGGGCGGAGGATTCCCCCGCACACGCGGGGATAGACCTTGCCCCAAAATTGGCGCCGGGAATGTGTTGACGATTCCCCCGCACACGCGGGGATAGACCGTTGGGGCGTTCCGCAAGGGGCGCCCTGCTGCCGATTCCCCCGCACACGCGGGGATAGACCTCGTGGGAACCCCTGATAGAGGGTACGGATTACGATTCCCCCGCACACGCGGGGATAGACCGCCGTCTATACGATGCAGACGCAAGTCAGCCCCGATTCCCCCGCACACGCGGGGATAGACCCTACCGCACCGTTGAGTACATCAATCCGGCCACGATTCCCCCGCACACGCGGGGATAGACCCCGGCGGTACAACGACAACGCCTAGACCGCCTGGATTCCCCCGCACACGCGGGGATAGACCGTTTCGCCTGGAGTACGCCGCCATTCTACAATCGATTCCCCCGCACACGCGGGGATAGACCTTGCATCACATTGAACAGCCCATTGAGGAACCGGATTCCCCCGCACACGCGGGGATAGACCCGCAGGCGATGGTGGACGCAGTATCAGCCGCCGGATTCCCCCGCACACGCGGGGATAGACCGCCGCCGCTTGCAGCGGGGCGATGGTTCCGGTGGATTCCCCCGCACACGCGGGGATAGACCCTACGGGGATGTTGGGCTGCCGGACAAGGAGAGGATTCCCCCGCACACGCGGGGATAGACCCACCCAGCCTGCCACCTATCACGCAGTATCAGCGATTCCCCCGCACACGCGGGGATAGACCGTGTGCCGCTGATACGGTGGCTATTATCCTTGCGATTCCCCCGCACACGCGGGGATAGACCCGTGGTCTATGACTCGGACCCGGAGGCGCGGCGGATTCCCCCGCACACGCGGGGATAGACCCCGCCGCCGCTTGCGGCAGTCCTCACACCGGCCGATTCCCCCGCACACGCGGGGATAGACCGCCAACATTGACGCCGCCGATGCCGCCGACACCGATTCCCCCGCACACGCGGGGATAGACCCTATCGCTGAGCACGGCGCCGCCGACTTCCGGGGATTCCCCCGCACACGCGGGGATAGACCGAAGTGGACGTTCAACCCGGACAATGTGCGGATGATTCCCCCGCACACGCGGGGATAGACCCTGCGAACCGAAGGCACCGCCGCACAATGCGCCGATTCCCCCGCACACGCGGGGATAGACCTGTGCCTTGCAGCCGTTCCGACAGGTTGTTGTTGATTCCCCCGCACACGCGGGGATAGACCGATGAATGGCCTGGCCACCTGGGCCTTGGGCGAGATTCCCCCGCACACGCGGGGATAGACCTTTGTTCTATCTTATGCCACGCGCAAATCATGCGATTCCCCCGCACACGCGGGGATAGACCTGTTCGTGTCAAAAGCCTGTTGCAACGGGCGGCGATTCCCCCGCACACGCGGGGATAGACCGGTCGTCCAGCTCGTTTTGGATGTGCGACTGCAGATTCCCCCGCACACGCGGGGATAGACCTCCAGTTGGGCAGTGTTGCCTCCAGGCCGGTTAGATTCCCCCGCACACGCGGGGATAGACCTTTTGGATTTGCTGATAGACGAACGGGACGCTAGATTCCCCCGCACACGCGGGGATAGACCCGTTGTTGGTTTCGTCCGGTTCCGGTTCTGCCGGATTCCCCCGCACACGCGGGGATAGACCGTTCGAGCATTATCACGTCGCCGGACGGCGCTTGATTCCCCCGCACACGCGGGGATAGACCTTGGGTGGCCAAGGCAAGTCGTCGGCCAGCGCCGATTCCCCCGCACACGCGGGGATAGACCTCTCGCCCCAGTTACCAACCTGCCGGTTGTCGGGATTCCCCCGCACACGCGGGGATAGACCCGGGATTACTACAAATCCCAAGCCTCCGACGAAGATTCCCCCGCACACGCGGGGATAGACCGGAACCCAGGTGGGAGCTGCATCACTGGTGAACGATTCCCCCGCACACGCGGGGATAGACCTGCTATCCAAAGTGGCGTAGTTGCTGATGATGAGATTCCCCCGCACACGCGGGGATAGACCGCATACGAAGTGGCCCGCACCGTGATTCGGCAGGATTCCCCCGCACACGCGGGGATAGACCCATACCGGGTATCCAGCGGGATGCGCCGGACGCGATTCCCCCGCACACGCGGGGATAGACCCGTCGCCAACGACCGGGACAAGGACCACGCCGTGATTCCCCCGCACACGCGGGGATAGACCCAATTTGTACGCCTACTGCTGGCAGCCGGCGGAGATTCCCCCGCACACGCGGGGATAGACCGGGAAAGGACAAGTCACGATTCCGGGGCGGATTGATTCCCCCGCACACGCGGGGATAGACCGCCCCGGTCATCTCGTCCACGTCGGGGGCCAAGGATTCCCCCGCACACGCGGGGATAGACCTGCACTTCGCCGGAGCCTGACATCAGGTTCTGAGATTCCCCCGCACACGCGGGGATAGACCTTAGGATAGTCAAACAAGGGCTGGCAAGCCCCGGATTCCCCCGCACACGCGGGGATAGACCGCACGCCAAACGCCCCTAGACGCACACGACCAGGATTCCCCCGCACACGCGGGGATAGACCCCTAATCTATAAAAACCGCCGCCCATGGATCATGATTCCCCCGCACACGCGGGGATAGACCTCCGGTGCTGATAAGCGAGTCCACGGCGGAGCTGATTCCCCCGCACACGCGGGGATAGACCTGTTTCTGGTTGAAAGGGAAACATCCCGCCGCTGATTCCCCCGCACACGCGGGGATAGACCACCGGCGCACGGGGTCGCGGCGCCACTGCATGGGATTCCCCCGCACACGCGGGGATAGACCCTGCTTGCAGGCAAAGCCGCAGATTGACCCGGAGATTCCCCCGCACACGCGGGGATAGACCCCCGCAAGTCGTCTGGCAGCATCCCGAAAGGCCGATTCCCCCGCACACGCGGGGATAGACCTACCTGCTCGGCTACTTCCGGCCGTACATCGTGGATTCCCCCGCACACGCGGGGATAGACCCGTCGTAGCTCGCCGCGATACCAGCATACGCTTGATTCCCCCGCACACGCGGGGATAGACCTTGACCTGGACGACGCCGACAACGCCCACGGCAGATTCCCCCGCACACGCGGGGATAGACCCGCTGGGCAACGCGATGCGCTACTCCGGGCCGGGATTCCCCCGCACACGCGGGGATAGACCTCAGCAGAAACAGGCAAAATCCGACCGCCGTAAGATTCCCCCGCACACGCGGGGATAGACCTCCTAATCCCGCATCCGGCGCCCGCTGTGACGGGATTCCCCCGCACACGCGGGGATAGACCCGGATGACGTCAAGACTGGCTTCGCACTCGCGGGATTCCCCCGCACACGCGGGGATAGACCTTAGCCATAGCAGGTAGCTTTGGATTGCGGCCAGATTCCCCCGCACACGCGGGGATAGACCCTGGCAGTTGACCATGGTAATGAAAGGCAAGCCGATTCCCCCGCACACGCGGGGATAGACCCCCGCGTCGTATCCAGCCGGCGTGCTTGTCCGTGATTCCCCCGCACACGCGGGGATAGACCTTTCCGGTATGATGTCTTCGAAATATCGCGGGCGATTCCCCCGCACACGCGGGGATAGACCCCGACAGGCATTGGCGAACCGGATGGACGCGTGGATTCCCCCGCACACGCGGGGATAGACCCGACGGCAAGCTTGACCATGCCTATGTGGTAAGGATTCCCCCGCACACGCGGGGATAGACCGTCGCCGGAATGAGCATCGCCAACGCCGGCACCGATTCCCCCGCACACGCGGGGATAGACCTGAGCCGTTATTACGGATTTCGTAACGGTTAGCGATTCCCCCGCACACGCGGGGATAGACCTCTTTTGCTCAGCATCAGTACTTGGTGGACGAAGATTCCCCCGCACACGCGGGGATAGACCCCGATGACCCGGAGCGAACGCCGGAAGCATTTGGATTCCCCCGCACACGCGGGGATAGACCCCATGCCCGGTAAGGCGTTTCGTTCGTCAGCATGATTCCCCCGCACACGCGGGGATAGACCCCGGAAGGGCGCCAGGTACATCGCAACCGGGTTGATTCCCCCGCACACGCGGGGATAGACCCACGGAGCAGATGATACGGGATGCGGGTATCCCGATTCCCCCGCACACGCGGGGATAGACCGCGTTGTCCTGTCCTTGATGGCTTTCCGTCGCTGATTCCCCCGCACACGCGGGGATAGACCCATGCTCATCTACCCCAGCACCACCGACGACTGGATTCCCCCGCACACGCGGGGATAGACCGTACACCATCAACCCCGAAACCGGATGCTGGGAGATTCCCCCGCACACGCGGGGATAGACCGGCGGTCAGGTCAACCGGCGGGTTCAGGGCGTCGATTCCCCCGCACACGCGGGGATAGACCTTCGTGGCCGTTCACGCAGTGGGTTTTCCTATGGATTCCCCCGCACACGCGGGGATAGACCCTAAATCGGACGGGGGCGATTGGCGCAGGCCGGGATTCCCCCGCACACGCGGGGATAGACCCCTCATTCCGGGCCAGGGCTGCGTCGTTGCCGCGATTCCCCCGCACACGCGGGGATAGACCTCAGCCAGGGCCAGCCTACTCCGGGCAACAGGGGATTCCCCCGCACACGCGGGGATAGAGCCGATAATCTGGCCGGGGGTAAGTCCGGCGGTAGGATTCCCCCGCACACGCGGGGATAGAGCCATCGTAGGCATCGCCATCGCATAGGCCGCCGGGATTCCCCCGCACACGCGGGGATAGACCTCAGCCAGGGCCAGCCTACTCCGGGCAACAGGGGATTCCCCCGCACACGCGGGGATAGACCCTTATGCGGCGTGCCGCCCAGCGTAATCGTCGTGATTCCCCCGCACACGCGGGGATAGACCTACCCCGGCTCTCTTAATCTGCGTCCTTGCCCCGATTCCCCCGCACACGCGGGGATAGACCGTCCTTCCAGTTCCGCTTGGTGCTGTTCGCCGTGATTCCCCCGCACACGCGGGGATAGACCTAGGGTTTTGACTGCCGCCTTGCTGGTGACGGTGATTCCCCCGCACACGCGGGGATAGACCTGACCATTGTCAAAACGCAGTTGACCTGGGCCGGATTCCCCCGCACACGCGGGGATAGACCTTGGAATCGTATGGCTGACCTGCTCAGGGATGAGATTCCCCCGCACACGCGGGGATAGACCCGCAAGGCTTTCTGCCGTGCCGCCGCACTGTTCGATTCCCCCGCACACGCGGGGATAGACCGGCGAGGGAGCCGCCGCCGCCCTGGTGTCCGTGGATTCCCCCGCACACGCGGGGATAGACCCACCTACCGCTACCCCAACGGCCATCGGTATTGGATTCCCCCGCACACGCGGGGATAGATGGCGCAGCGGCGTCGGTCTTATCCCCGTCCTCGCGATTCTCCCGCACACGCGGGGATAGACCCGGAGGTTGGCGCCTATGCCGGTTAAGCTTTTTGATTCCCCCGCACACGCGGGGATAGACCGTCATCTCTTGGCCACCAGTAGCCCGGCTGGTAGATTCCCCCGCACACGCGGGGATAGACCTGTACGTGTTGGCCGGGGTGTACTCGTGTCCGGGATTCCCCCGCACACGCGGGGATAGACCCTGCGCCGGCTGGACGTCCTGCGGGTCCTGGGGGATTCCCCCGCACACGCGGGGATAGACCCACGCCGTCAGCGTCTATCTCAACGCCGAGATTGATTCCCCCGCACACGCGGGGATAGACCGCGCCTGTGCGGGGTCAACGCCATATCCCACCAGATTCCCCCGCACACGCGGGGATAGACCCCGACACCGACGGCCTGGGCAAGCCGCTAAACTGATTCCCCCGCACACGCGGGGATAGACCCCTGCGCCGGCAGGACTGGTTCCGGGCCGCATTGATTCCCCCGCACACGCGGGGATAGACCGGGGACGTCCAGTCGCTGGCCACCTGCGGGTTCGATTCCCCCGCACACGCGGGGATAGACCCCAGGCCCCCAACGCTGACGCCGCGCAGACCACGATTCCCCCGCACACGCGGGGATAGACCCTTATGTCCTACGCCGGAGACGGCGGGGCCCACGATTCCCCCGCACACGTGGGGATAGACCCCAGGCTAGCGTGGACAACGGGCGCAAACTCCTGATTCCCCCGCACACGCGGGGATAGACCGCGCTGGGGATGCACTCCAAGACGTACTTGTCCGATGCCCCCGTACACGCGGGGATAGACCTCCCGCACCCGTCCGTCGGTGTGCGCGCAGTGCGATTCCCTCGCATACGCGGGGATAGACTTGGCACGACCGCCGATTACTATGTGGAGGCCATGATTCCCCCGCACACGCGAGGATAGACCCTCACTAGCCTATCCGACGCGGGTATGCCTGCCCTCAACCATCCGCTTCCGGCGCGGATTGGATTTCGTCGGTAACCGCAGCCGATGTGCGATACCCGCAACGTCATCAAAGGCAACCGGGATGTGAAATACTGGCAACGGCAACTGCGCCATCGCCGCAGCCTCACTCCTCCGGGCGGTAATGGGGCCGCATAATGATTACCTCTACGTCTGCATCCTCGGCCCGGGCGCGGTCGTAGTCGGCTATGCTTTCACCAACAACCACGGCTAGGGCATTTTCCTTATAGACGGCAGACAGAATGTCGGCGCGCTGGCGGGCGCGGCTAACGTCATGCTCATCAATCCTCACCGACGCCTCAACAACCACCCAGACGGACTGGTCGTCAGCGCGCTTCACCCCATACAGAACCAAGTCGGCTAGCGAAACTTCATAATCCGCATTATCGCCCACAATACCGTCAATCTCAGCCTGCCGTATATCGTCAAGGCGCTCTTCAGGCAATGGAGTTGCCGGGCCGACAATGGCGCGACAACGGCGGAGTCCCATTTGCTGGATGACGATAGGGCCAATTCGCCGGGCGGCGGTAATCTCAAACATATCCCCGCGTATATCGCTGATTTGGCTTTCAACCCGCCCCATGCGGCGCAACAGGCCGGTTTGCCCCTCTTCCAAAGCGCCTATCCGGCCTTCCAGTCGGACTTGCCCCTCTTCCAAACCATCCATCCGCTCTTCCAGCCGGGCCAAGCGTTCGTTGGTTTGCCGGCTGTATTCTTGCAGGTCTGCGGCGATTTTGGCTACGGTTTCGGGCAGCCGCAGCAGCTCATCGGTTAGTATCATCCGCCGCACTGCGTCCAGCCAGTCGGGGCGCTCTTGCAGGATGCGAACCAGGTCGCTGATGTCGTTGATGGTTGTCATTGATTGGGCGTCGTGCGTCTGTATCTGCTGTTGCCGCAGGGTAGTTCATTATAGCGGATTATTGATGGCGGCGGTGGCAGTTTGACGGCAGCCCTCGGCCAACGTTAGCATAGGATGTGATCTATCCATCCATCGCCGGCCGGAGGTGCAGACGTTATGACTATTAACCAGGCTGATACCGGGGAGATTCGCCGCATTGTGCAGCAGCAGTATGGGCAGCGCGCCCAGCGGGTGATTGAGCTGACCGACGTTACGCCCCACGCCGATTCCGGTTGCGGCGCCGACGATTGCCAGCACGGGATGTGCGGCGCTGAGGGCTGCGCGCCGGCGGCCGCCGACGCCGTTTGCTGCGGCCCCGCCGACACCGAGCGGGCCATGGCGCTGTACAACGACGCCCAACTGCAAGGTCTGCCGGTGGAGGCGATGGCGGCCTCGGCGGGCTGCGGCAATCCCACCGCCCTGGCCGGCCTCAGCCCCGGCGAAACGGTGCTCGACCTGGGCTCCGGCGGCGGCATCGACTGCTTTATCGCCGCCGAGCAGGTGGGCGAGTCGGGCCGGGTGTTCGGCCTGGACATGACCCCGGAGATGCTGGCCCTGGCCAACTCCAACCGGGAGAGCATGGGCGTCACCAACGTGGAGTTCATCGCGGGACATCTGGAGGACATCCCGCTGCCCGACGCCAGCGTGAACGTGGTCATCAGCAACTGCGTCATCTGCCTGTCGCCCGATAAGGACGCCGTGTTCCGCGAGGCTTACCGGGTGCTGACCCCTGGCGGACGCCTCCACGTTTCCGATATGCTGGCGCTCACCGACGACGGCCCGGCCATCGTGGACGCCGCATCGTGGGCCAGCTGCGTAGGCGGCGCCGAGTATCGCGAGACCTATCTGGCCCGGATGGCCGCCGCCGGTTTCACCGACATCGCCACCGGAGAGGAAGCCCTGCAATACGACGAGGGCGAGGTTTCGCTGAACGTCGCCAGCGTCAAGATTGCCGCCTACAAGCCGCGCTAATTCGTCAGGCCAAATCCGTCAGGCCAGCCGGAAACGCTTGAACGACTCGGCGTACTGCACGCCGATGTGCTGCCCCGTCCGGCGGCGCCCCTCGCGCAGGTAGCGGTCGGCGTCGTCGGGCGCAACCTGGCTGCGGTGCGCTTGCAGCGCCGCCACCGCCGTGTCAACGTGGCCGGTAACGTCCACAAAGCGGTCGGGTTCCTCGTGGCCCATCACCCACAGCTCCCGCACCTTGTGCGGTTCCAGCCCCTCAGCGGACAGCAAATCGGGAAAAGTCAGCCGGTCGCGGGCCGACGGAAACACCGCCGACATCGCCGCCTCGCCCGACGCAAAGTGGTCCGGATGCCCGATGTAACCGTCCCCCATCAGCCGCCGGACGGGGTTCATACAGATGAGGACGTCTGGCCGGTGACGCCGGATTTGACGGGTAATATCCTTGCGCACGGCCAGGGTCGGCTCCAGATAAGCGTCCGGGTAGCCCAGAAAAATCACGTCGGACAACCCCAGAATGCGCCCGGCGTTCTCCTGTTCGCGCCGCCGTATCTTGATAAGTTCGTCGCTGGTAATCTCCGGGTTGTCGCTGCCCTTGCTGCCGTCGGTGCACAGCACGTACACCACGTCCCACCCCTCGGCGCACCACCGCGCCACCGTGCCGGAGCACCCCCACTCGGCGTCGTCAGCGTGAGCGGTAACCACCATCCCCCGCGCAAACCCCTCGTTCAACTGCCCTACCATCCCGCTGCCCCGCTGCCCCGTATCGCCTTGTCCCGTATCATGTTGCCTCCGGAACGCCGGCGGCGACCTGCGGCCCCCGCGTCTTGAAATGCAGCACAAACCCCAGCGTTGCGCCCACCAGCGCCATTCCGCATGATAGCGCAAAAGACCATTGCAGCGTTCCGGCGGCGTCGGCGATGGGGCCGGAGATGGCCGGCGAAATCGTGCTGCCGATGCCGGCGCCCATCCCCATCAGCCCGAAAGACGCCGGCGCCATATACACCGGAACATAATCCCCGGCCGCCGCCGCGCAAAGCGTGTAAGTCGCCCGCAGCACCAGTCCGGTCAGCACCGATGCGATGACGAAAAACGCCGGCTCCGGCATCAGCCAGAACAGCGCGTGACTGGCGGCCTGGATGACAAAAGTGCCGCCAAACGCCGCGCCGCGTCCCATGTGGTCCGACAGCGCGCCCGGCACGATGCCGCTGGCGATGCTCAGCGCGCCAATGACCATAAAAAGCACGCCCACTGTGTTGACGCTGACGCCGTGCTCAACGCCCAGATAGGAGCCAAAGGCAGACGTAAAGATGCCCTGCACGAAGCCGGAGCAAAAGGCCATCCCCGTTATCAGCCACACGTAGGGGTTGGTGTACACCTGCATCGGCCAGCTGCCCGGCCGCCGCCGCTGAGCCGGCGCCGGATTCGCCGAACGCGCCGGCGCCGGCCGGGTTCCGCCGGCGGCCAGACCGGCCGGCGCCTCCCGGATGAAACTGACGCACAGCACGCCCAGCAGCAGGCTGGCGGCGGCCAGCACGTGCCAGGTGTAACGCCAGGCTTCCGCGCCAAACAAATCGGTCAGCAGCGGCACAATCAGCCCGGTAAAGATGATTGACAGACTGCCGCCGGACGCCGCCACCCCAGCGGCTACGCCCCGGTCATTGACCCGGAACCAGTGCGCCAGCATCCCCATCATCGGCGTCAGCGCCGCGCCCGACGCCACGCCGACTATTATCATCGCCAGCAGCGCCACCCAATAGCCCGGCGACCAGCCCAGCAGCGCCATCGCAACGGCCTGCGCAAAGATGCTGGCAATAATCATCCACCGCCCGCTATACCGCGCCGCCGCCGCCCCCGCCACCAGCCCGGAAACCACCCGCGACAACGACAGCGCAACCACCAGCACAAACACCGTCGTGTAAGACAGGTCAAAAGACGACTTCATCCCCGGTATGGTCAAAGCCTGAACGTACAGCGAAAAGCTGGTAATCAGGTTAACGGCCAGCGACACGGCCAGAATAACGGCCGCATAAGTACGCAGCCAATGGGGAATAAACGCAGCAGCAAAAGCGGCCATAGCCGGCTAAATCTTTCAGAGAGGGGCAAACCGGGGGGCGAGCAACAACGGCAAACATCATAACACATCGCCCCCCGCTACTTTGGGAACCGGACTCCGCGCGAAATTGACAACAGAAAGCCGTTCCAGGAACCTAGCCCCGGAACGGCTTTGCTGACCCTAATATCTCAACCGCTATTGAGATTATGATTCGTCCGTCAGGATTGCCGCGAGAGCCGCCATGAACCGCTCCGCAAGGCCCTCGTCAATTGCATTCAGCATTTCGGACCTTTCAATGTCCTCAACCACCACTGCCCAATAAAATTCGCCATTGCTTGGTTCGTGGAAAAACATGGCGTCGTCGCTGGCCCTGCGGAATGTGAACGGGTCCCTTTCATCAGGAAAGAAACCGAGTTGTCGGTAAGCTTGGGTAAGCTCAGCGGCCGTTATACGCTCGCGGGTACTCATTACGCCGCTACCAACAGATCTGAATCTCGCGCGATCCCCGATGCGCTATCCCATACTTGAAGGTTGCGGGATTTCATTACCAGGGAGATAGCCGATTCTCTACTTGGCGCAGGTGACACCGCACTGTCCCTCTCAGAGGATAGGCGGTTCGTGTCCTCGTACTCTGACTTGGCCGGGCTTTCGTCGGCCCAAGACCAGCGAACACCGGCCCGGTTCAACACGTCCTCCAGTTTCCCCACATCGCGGTAGGCGTGGATGAAGCGGTTGAACAACCGTTTGCAGCTGATTATCGCTTCCTCATTGGTGGCGCCGTATCCGGTCAAGCCAAGCTCGGGCAGTCTGGCCGCGAACACCCCATCCTGGGGGTGTTTAAATATGGCGCACTTGACGTTGACCGCCACCTTCCTCTGGGTAGTCATAGCTCCTCCATTCCACAAACGTAGCATTTCGTTAAGAACAGCATTTCGTTTGTAAGCCCAACCATCGTACCAGATTCCGCCCGGCCAGGACAAGAGCGAAACGTCACCCCGCCCCCGGTATCCCCATCCCCCCGTCTTGGTGGTACAATTAGCCCCCGCCGCCGGGGTTGCGAGGGGGGATTGATTGCACTATGACTATGGATGATGGCCAATTTGTAAATCGCTTGCGCGAAAAGCTGGAGCGCATCACTGACCGCAGCGTAGAGTTACGGGTGAACGATGACGACCCCAACTTTCTGGAGGTTGACCTGGATGGCCCGGTGCCCCGGCTGGTATTTGGCCGGAATATCTACGACTACCCCGGTTTTGCCCGTATGTGCCTGGAGTACGCGGCCGCCTCCATCAACGAGGGGCGCCACCTGGGGGAGTTGGAGTTTCACCTGCTGCTGGCCCGCAACTGACGCCACCGCCGGAACGGTTGACCCTTGACCCAACCCTCGCCTCCCCACGACCAGCCCGCCGACACCGGCACCCCGCTGTCCGGCCCGCAATACGAGCCGCTGCCCCCGCCGCCGCCGGTGCCGCCCAACGCGCTGCGCCCCTGGTACTTTCGCGAGTGGTTCCTCGTGCCCACATTCGTCTGGTGGCCGTGCAGCGCCATCCTGTTCATCCGCTCCCCCTGGCACAACGGCGTAGTCGTCGGCGCGCTGTCGTGGGCGTGGCTAATCATCGGCGGCGGCTGGATATTCCTGCGCGTCCAAATCCGCCTGCAAAGCGGCCAATCTCCCATCGACCCCACGCTGCTGGCCCTGGCCGCGCCGGGCATCCTGCTCACCATCCTGACGCAGACGCTATGGCTGGGACGACATCGCCCGCGCATCCGGCGCATCCGGGCCGCCGGCGGTTTTGCCGATTACGCCGACGCATCCGATGACAGCCGGCCGGCACCGGGCCCGGAGCAGTCCGCGCCGCGCCGCCGCCGCAACCGGGGCAGTTCCCGCAGCCGCCGCCGTCGCCGCTGAACACGGCCCAGTCCCGTCAAGATGCTGCTGCTGCTGCAAAGCCGCCCAGCGCCCCATCCAGCAGCCCCTCCACCATCGCAATGCGCTCGTCGGTGGTGGAGAACGCCATCCCCATCGGCGTAACCGTGACGTGATTGCCCTTGTGGGCGTCAATGTCGCTGCCCGCGCCGCCAGCCAGCACGGGGCGGTTGCGGGCAATCCAGTAGCGCTTATGCCCGAAAGAATCCTCAGTCCGCACCGATTCGCCGTAGGCCCGCCCGCCCAGCCGCGTAACCCGCACCCCGGCAATCTTGTCGGCCGGCTCACTGGGCACGTTCACGTTAAGAAAGTAGGGCGGCATCACCTCCGGAGCGGCGGCCAGACCGCGGGCCAGGCTGGCCACAATCTCCGCTGCCACGTCAAAGCGCGGCGACGTAACCGAACCCACCGAGATGGCGATGGTAGGATACCCCCGCACGAACCCCTGCACCGCCGCGCCCACCGTGCCGGACACGATGACGTCCCAGCCCAGGTTGGAACCCCGATTGATGCCGCTGACCACCAGGTCGGGCTTGGGCGTAACCAGATTCTCCAGCGCCAGGATGCACGAGTCGGCCGGCGTCCCCTGCACCGCCCAGGCGGTGATGGCATTAGGCAAGTCGGCGGCGACGTCGGCCGGCGGCGGCTCCGGCACCGCGTCCGCAACCGGCGGCGGCATCGCCTCGCCCGGCGCAAACTGCGCCAGATACTGCTCCGCCGGCACCTGATGCACAAACAGCGGCGCGTGCAGCGTCATCGAAGCGCCCACGCCCGACTGCTCCCGGTCCGGCGCCACCACCGCCACCTCCCCCACCGCGCCCAAAGCCCGCGCCGCCGCCCACAAACCCGGAGCGTGAATACCATCATCGTTAGTAAGCAGGATTTTCAAGTGAAACTCCGTATCCAGGGCGATTACAAGTTGGCGGCGGTATGTTCAAGCCATACCACGCGCAATGATGCTACGACGTTGCTCATCCGCTGATGATCCCGGTCATAGGAAACCAGTTCACAGCCGTTTTCCAGCGCAGATGCGGCAATCCACGTATCATTCTCGGCGGCAGCGATACCATGCTGGAAACACTCGGCGCGGATTACGGCCCAAAGCTCCGCCGTCGTTGCGGACGGTATCAGAACCGTAAAGCCGCCAATGAAAGTACGCAAATCCGCAATGCGGCTGGGGCCCCAGTTCTGACGAAAGGGCAGCTGCAATAGCTCGGCCACTGCCGCTAAGGGCAAGGCAACGTCCCGGTCTTGGAGAATGTAGCCGTAGCGGGCCTCGTCAAACGTACCCCGGAATTTCTCTGAGGCTACGGAGGTATCCAATACCAGCAACTCGCTTTGTGCATCCGGCGCGGTCACTCTTTCAGAGCGTCCTTTAGCAGCGCATCAGCCCAGGCGTCCAGCTGGTCATCGTAAAACCATTCGCCCTGTTTCTCCTCCCAGCGGATAATCGCCAAAGCCTCCCGCACGTCGTCATCGCACGGGACAAACTGCCTTGGCCGGTGGTCATCGTCAGCGCCAATGTTAATGGACTCGATTTCCCGGATGATAGTTACGCCGTCCGGGGTGCGCTCTCCGGCGCCGGTGATGCCGACTAGCCGGCCGGATGCCTGGCGCATAGTGCCTGCCATGTCCGGCGGAAACACTAGCAGACAGGGGCCATACCAGGTGCCCAGCACGGCGGTGCATCGCGCCCAGTTGACTTCCTCCAGCCGCCCGTGACGGTAAAAAGTTTCCCGCTGCGGGAGGCTGTCGGCAAACAATTCGCGGGTCAGCTTGAGCGCCGGCAAGCCGTTCGGCCCAACGATTGCCACCGCGTCAATACCGTCCGGCATCCCCTCCACAATCTGCCGCAAAGGAAAAGCAACCTCCGGCGGCAAAGCGTGCACGTCAGCAGCCCCACCCGACAACAGCGCCGCCAGCCCCTCCAAAGGCGCATCGGCCAACTTGCCCAAACCCATCGGCCCCGCAGTTTCCAGCGCCACCGACCCGGAACCAACATCAACCGCCGCCAACCGCAAAACACTAGCCGAAAGCAGCCCCGGATACGGCGGCCGGTTCCCCGTAACCAAAGCGTGCTGATGCCGCACCATCAACCGAAAAGCATCCCCAAAAGCCGAAACCGCCGCAAAAACGACAGCAACATCCAGCGGCCCCGCATCAGCAAGCGGGCCGGAGAAAGCGATGGTAACGGTGCGGTCGGTCATGGCGGGAAAATCCTCAATCTAGCTAAAACTGACGATAGCCAATTGTAACACTTGGCGCCCTTGCCCCCATAGCACCCGTCGCCCCGTCAAAATCCCCCGCCAAATCCAAAAAATCAATGACATCCCCCTATTGCCAAACGGTACACCCGTTCGTGTAAGATACATCCATCGGGCAAATCAAGCAACCCCCAATTCAGCCCGCTCTCCGGAGAGCGACCACTGGAAACCGGGGCCATCACACCACACCGCTAGCACAATCGCCGGAGATTCAAGTCAAAAACGGCCAGTCAGCAAAAATCGCAATCGGCAAGGGTAGTCCCATCCCCGCTTACACGGCGTGGGCTGCCTCCGCAGGGTATCGAGCTTCAGCCCGCGTGCTGTCCTCTCATTAAGGATAGGCCACGTAAAATGAAGGTCCAAAATAGTTGCGTACCCACCTCCGGCCGTAGGGCTGACAACGACTTGAATCTCCGACACCAACACCAAACCAACCGAACCCACCGCCCGATACGAACCCGCCCGATACCAGCCAACCGCTCAGGAGGACGGATGATGAAATAACCCAACCACCCAAAACGAGACGCCGCCGCCGGATGCTGGCCGCGTTCCGAAAGTAGCAAAAGGCCGTCAGCAACAGCCAACGGCCTCTTGATTCAGCGCTTCGGCGGCCCGCCCCTGTCTCAGTGGTGGGCCAGCCCGATGGCGTGCATTAGGGCGTGTTTTACCTCAATCGGCGCTACGCCGGCCCGGTAGTTGGCTGAGGCGTACAAGTCGCCGATGATGTCCACGCCGGCGGCGGCCAAATCCTCGCTGAGGCGCGCCGTGGCGTCGGCGATGCTGTCCTGCGTTAGCGTGGTGCCGGACAGTGCCGCCTCTACCAGCGACGCTTTCACCGGGCGCGGCGTCAGTCCGCCCACCGCTACCGAGGCGGCGGTGCAGCGATTGCCGTCCATCGTCACCACCACCGCGCCGCCGACCACCGAGTAAAAGCTGGCCGGGTGGGCCATCTTGGCGTACTCCGCCCGCTGATTGGCGGCCAGCGTTGGCACGCTCACCGTCGTAATCAGCTCGTTCTCGGCCAGGGCGGTTACGAACGCGTCCTCAATCAGGCTGCCCACGTCGATGGTGCGGCTGCCCGTTGGCCCCTGCACCGACACCGTAGCGCCCAGGGCCGTCAGCACCGTGCCCCAGTCCGACGACGGGTCGGCGTGGGCCAGGTTGCCGCCGATGGTGCCCCGATTCCGCACCGCCGGATCGCCGATGCCGCTGGCCGCCTCCGCCAGCAGGCCGTTGGCTTGCTGCACCTCGGCGGAGCCGGCAATCTCGGCGTGCGTCGTCAGCGCGCCGATGTTGATGGTATCGCCGCTAACGCTGATGCCCCGCATCCCGGCGATGCCGCCGATGTCAATGACCAGTTCGGGCCGGGCCAGCCGGAACCGCATCAGCGGTATCAGGCTGTGCCCCCCGGCCAGCAGCCGGGCCTCCGGGTTATCGGTCAGCAGCTGCACGGCCTCCGCTATCGAGCCGGCCTTGCGGTATTCAAACTCTGCTGCAAACATTGCAATCAGTCCTCCTTGTCCGGCTTCGCCTAGTGGTTATGCCCGTGTCCGTGGTCGTGTCCATTCCCGTGGCCATGGCCATGTCCGTGCCGGTGCCCGTTGCCGTGGCCGCTTTCCTGAATCGCCCGCCAGACCCGCTCCGGAGTCAGCGGCATATCCAGCTGCGTAACGCCCAGCGGCTTGAGCGCGTCCATCACCGCGCTGTAGATGGCGGCGGTAGATGCGATGGTGCCGGTTTCGCCAATGCCTTTCACCCCCAGCGGGTTGTGCGGCGACGGCGTTACGGTGGAATGGACTTCAATGTCCGGCACCAGGTTAGCCCGGGGAATGGCGTAGTCCATCATCGAGCCGGTGAGCAGCTGCCCGTTGTCGTCATACACGGCGCCCTCCCAGAGCGCCTGCCCGGCGCCCTGCACCACGCCGCCGTGCACCTGCCCCTCAACTATCATCGGGTTGATTTGCGGCCCGCAGTCGTCAACCGCAACGTAGCGGTCCAGCGTGATATGCCCGTTGTCCGGGTCCACGCTCACGATGGCGGCGTGGGCGCCAAACGGATAGCTGAAGTTGGGCGGGTCGTAGTAAGTGCTGGCCTCCATCCCCGGCTCAATGCCGGCCGGCAGGTTCCAGGCGACGTTGGCCTGCAACGCCACGTCCTGGATGGACTGCGCCCGGTCCGGCGCGCCCCGCACAAAGAACTGCCCGTCGGCGTACTCAATGTCCGCCTCGTCCGCCTCCAGCAGATGCGCGGCGATGACCTTGGCCTTGTCCCGCAGCTTGCGCATCGTCAGCGCCACCGCCGCGCCGCCAACTACCGTAGTCCGGCTGCCGTAAGTCCCCCACCCCATCGGCGTGATGTCGGTGTCGCCGTGAATAACCTCCACGTCGTCAACGTCCACCCCGATTTCGTCGGCGACAATCTGGGCAAAAGTAGTTTCCTCGCCCTGTCCGTGCGGCGACGTGCCGATGAACACGTTGACCTTGCCGGTGGCGTAGATGCGGACGGTTGCCGATTCCCACAGCCCGCCGCCAAAGCCGACGGCGCCAGCCACCTGCGACGGCCCCAGCCCGCAAATCTCGCAGTAGCACGCCACGCCAATGCCCCGGAAAGTGCCATGCTCCCGCTCGTGGCCCTGGTCGTGACGGAACCCGTCGTACCCGATGTGGCCCAGCAGCTGGTCCAGCGCAGCGGAGTAATTGCCGCTGTCGTAGGTAATACCGATGGCAACGTCCCGGTTGTTGTCAAAGGGTTCAATCAGATTGCGCCGCCGCACCTCCACCGTGTCAATGCCCACCGCGTCGGCCACCTTGTCCATCAGCCGCTCCAGCAGGAACGTCGCCTCCGGACGCCCGGCGCCGCGATACGCCTCAACTGGCGTGGAGTTGGTAAAGACGCCGTACACGTCGGCCTTGATGTGCGCGATGTCGTAGGGCCCGGAGTACATCAGCCCGTGCAAAATCGTCGGTATCCCCGGCGCTGCGGTGGACAGATAGGCGCCCATCCCCGCATAAACCACGCTGCGCACGGCGGTAACCTTGCCGTCGGCGTTGGCCGCCATCTCCACGTACTCCACGTGGTCGCGCCCGTGCGTAGTGGCGATGTAATTCTCGGTGCGCGTTTCCGTCCACTTCACCGGCACGCCCAGCTGCATCGAGCAGAACGCCGCAATCATCTCCCAGGGATAGACGGCAATCTTGGCGCCAAACCCGCCGCCCACTTCGGGCGCGATGACGCGAATTTTATGCTCGCCAATCCCCGTAACCAGGCAGGTCACAAACCGGGCGATGTGCGGATTTTGCGTAGTATTCCAGATTGTCAGCTCGCCCATCGCCGACGAGTAAGACGCAATCGCCGAACGGGTTTCCATCGGCGTCGGGATGAGCTTTTGCTGTCGGATAGTCTCGGAGACGGTAACCGCAGCCTCGGCAAAAGCGGCGTCGGTATCGCCGCCGGCCGCCACCCAGTGGAACGCCTGGTTGCCCGGCGCGTCCTCGTGCAGCTGCGGCGCGCCGTCCCCCAGCGCATCCTCCGGATTGATGATGGCCGGCAGCGGCTGGTAGCCAACCTCAATCAGCTCCAGCGCGTCCTCCGCCTGGTAGCGGTTCTCCGCAACCACCACCGCCACCGCGTCCCCCACGTAGCGAACCACGTCAAGGGCGATGGCGGGATAGGCAACGGCCTTCAGGTCGGAGTCGGGAATCGCCCAGGCGCAGGGGATGGGATTGAGGACGGCGGCGGTGTCGGCGCCGGTGTACACGGCCAGCACGCCGGGCGCGCTTTGCGCCGCCGCCGTGTCAATGCCGGTGATGCGCGCGTGCGCGTGCGGGCTGCGCAGGATGGCCGCGTGCACCATCCCGGTCAGCTTGATGTCGTCGGTATAGGCGGCCTGCCCGGTAATCAGGCGCGGGTCTTCCCGCCGGCGAATACCGGAGCCAAAAATGCGGGTAGTCATAGTGTCAGCCTCCTTGCTGGACGGCAGCGGCGGCCAGAGCGGCCTTGACGATGTTGGCGTAGCCGGTGCAGCGGCACATATTGCCCTCCAAACCGGCCCGCACCTCCTCCGCCGACGGATTGGCGTTGCGCTCCAGAATCTCGGTAACCGTCATAATCATGCCGGCCGTGCAGTAACCGCACTGCAAGCCGTGATTGTTCCAGAAAGCCTCCTGCACCGCAGTAAGGTTCCCATCCTGGGCCAGCCCCTCAATAGTAGTAACGTCGGCCCCGTCCGCCTGCACCGCAAAAGCCGTGCACGACTTCACCGTAACGCCGTCCATCTTGACCACGCAGGCCCCGCACTGGCTGGTATCGCAGCCAATCTTGGTGCCGGTAAGGTTGAGCGATTCCCGCAAAAAATGCACCAGCAAAGTGCGCGGCTCCACCTCAGCGGAACGAGCCCGCCCATTCACGGTAATCGTAATCGGAACTTTATTGGGCAAAACAGCACCTCCTCAAATCGGAAACGGAATCGGGAACGCCGGTAGCCGGAGCGCCGGCCCAAAGCCGGCAGCGGCAATGGTAAGTCAACGCAGTAGAACCGGCCGTTCAACAGCCGGCCAATTTAGGCCGGCAGTATAGACGGCAGCCGGGGGCCGGTCAAATTGGGGCTGCGCCCCCAACCCGTGCTGCTGCCCGGCGCAAGGATTACGGAGAATCCGGCCAGTCCAGCCGGTCAAGCTCGCGCTGCGGCACCATGCCGTGCATCGCAAACGCCGCTTGCAGCCGCTCGTTAAGCCATCGAAAGCCGTCAGCGGAAAGCTTAATATCAGCCTGTTGATTATAAGAACGTTTCGGATCGATATTGCCGTTGCCCCGTTCCGCGTTACGTTGCGTTGACGCAAAAGCATTCGCCTTGAGCTCGACCATCAATTCGTTCAGAGATATGCCGTTCTGCATCGTACCGGCTACAAACTCGGCATTATGCAGCCTGATATAGTACGGCCAGTGCTCTTTCCAATCCCGCTTCTCAATATCCGCGGGCGTGGCATAGTCCCTTTTCGGATCATACTTCATACCGATGGCACGTCCAAAAATGCGGATGTCGTTGGGGTTGCTGGTAAAGCGACTTATGAAAATGACGTCGCCGTTTTCTACGCGTCTAGGCCGCCTGGAACTGGAGTAGGTGACGGCCCAATGTACACCGCCGCCTCCGACCTCCGCAATGGTGGGGACGCACAGCGCGATGCGATTATTGCCCGTGCCCATAAGCTTTACGAAAGCCTGAGATGCCTCGGATACCGCCATTGCCGGCAGAGCAGGCGTCGCGTAGTCAATGCCAACATCCGCCCCAAAATCTTTCAGCTGCGATGCCTGACTGGCCCGCCCGCCCGCTAACTGATAACCGGCAACGATACCGTCCCACTCAGCAACCTGTTCCAGCGAAAGGTCTGCACCGGCGCGTTCCCACAGACTGTCAAAATACTGCCGGCACTCAGCTACAGCCTCCACGCCATCCGCAACCACGCCAAACTCATGGTTAGAGCGCAGGCCTGCCTGAGTAAGATTTGCCGAAGTGATAATCGCCCGGCGTTCCCCAAAAATATAAAGCTTGGCGTGCAAATTCCTAACGCCCCGCACCGCAGCCCCGGCGTCAAGCAGCCGACGCAAAGCCGCAACATCACTAACGCAAGCCGCAAAATCGGCAAGGCTAAACCGGGTAATAACCCGAACACCGCCACTGCGCCCAGCTAACAACGACTCAACAGCGCCCGCCTTAATAAACGGACAAATAATGCAAAGCTCCCCCGAACCAGCCCCAACAGCATCAGCAAACTCCCGCCCCCACCCCACGTCAACCAGCCGTATACTCATACCATCACCCTCCGATTCAGCCTCTTGCAGCGGATGCACAGGTCATCCAGCAGGGCGGCCAATTCAAGCCGGCATTATAGACGGCAGCCGGGAGGCGGTCAAATTGGGCGGGCTGCGATTGACCGGATATGCTATTATGGCAAGCAAGGTGCCAGTACCTGCACGCAAATAGCGGCCTTGCTGTCCCCGCTTATCATGACAACGGATGAAATCAACGCGTTTCTTGCCGACTCTGGCAAGTCTATAATTGGCAACATCGAATTGGAGCCGATGGGAGGACGAGCAGGGTCGTTCGGATTTCGTCAGACCATCCGCCATAGCCGCAGTGATAACCTGGAAATAGGGCTAAAGATTTGGTTCAATGCGCGGAGGCCTAAGATCACTATAGCGTATTTCGTTCCAGGTATCGATAGAATATACGGATTTTGCCTCGGCGTGTCGCATAATAGGATGCGTTTTCACCAGCATATTGGGATAAAGGGAGACGAACAAGTCACGCCGTTGCCGGATAGCATCGCACATTTGGTTGGCGACCCGGCAACAGTATGGATGGAATTTTGTTCCCGGACGAGGCTAACGCACACTGGAAATTTCCGCAATCCGGCGAGGCAGCCATGGCCACCATCGCAGCAGATCTGACCACCGAAATCTGTCAATCCCTGCATTCGCAGCTTGGCGCACTGTTTGAATGCGTAGCCGCAGGTGAGCGGGTGCAAATTCAGACGCCCTTCCTCATGCCGGACGGCCATCAGATTGACGTGTACTGGCGCGACACGCCCTGGGGTCAGGTAGTATCGGACTTGGGCGATACCTACGGCTGGCTTTTCGTCAACGGCGCGTATGACCGCCTGACCGCCAAACAAAACGCAGCCTACGATGCGGCCTGCGCCGCCTACGGCGTTGAGCGTCTTGACGTAGCAATACTGGCCCGCGTTACCGATGGCGGTTTGGCCGACGCCGTAATACGGCTGGCCCAGGCGATTACGACGGTAAGCCACACCCTTGACGTCGGCCAGCAACCGGCGCCGGCCCCCGCCGAAAGTTCTCCGAACCCAAACACTGCCGACCGGATTACCGCCGTCATCAAAAAACACGGCTGGCCCTACAAACGCAAAGCCACCTTGCCGGGCCGGCGGAATCTCAAATGGCAGCTGGATTTTGTAGTACAACCCCCCCAGCGAGCAGTCGCATTGCTGGCCCTATCCGGACACCAGCAGCGCCGACGGCAAAGGCGCGCCATCGAGCACGCTTTCACCCTGTTTTCAGATTTGGCCCCCACCTTAGCGAACCATCCCACCCCAATTAAAGCCATCTCCGTCATCGACGATAACGACGCAAGCTGGAACGACGAACCGATTGAACTGCTCAGCGACGTATCAGAAGTAATCCGCCTGTCCAACCCGGATAGCCTGGCCGCCGCCATCGCCGGTTAGCGGCGGCAATCAACTGCGCCGCCGGTTCAGCAGTTGGGTTAGTTCTGCCATTGCGGGGTGGCTTGATGATGCCGCCGAGGGCAGGCGTTCGTATCTTTCCAGCAATTCCGATTGGGAAAACTGCTGCGGCCAGTCCAGATTGATGCTCCACTGCTCACCGCCAGGTACGATGGCCCCCAGATCAAGCAACTTAGTGATGTCCCTCACTTGCGCCCGCGCGGGGAACTTGAGGTTTGCGTAGTGCCGTCCGACTAGCTCTAACAATCTCAGCGGATCTGTTGGGCCGTCGCGCAGCAGCACTTCGAGGATTTGCAGTTGGCGTTCGGGCAGAACGCGGCGGCGGGGGCTGCGCAGTTGCCCGAAAAGCGACCGGGCGAATTCTCGAAACAGTATCCGCTTATTGTTGACAACGATGGTGTCTATGACTGCATTGCAGCTTGCCGTCACCGCCGGCAGTGCGAACCGGAGTAGCGGGGTAAGGTCGTGGCCGCGCTGCCGTGATTCGGATAATGCCGCCAAGTACTCGTTTTTATGCTCGTAGTAGTAGTTGGACAGGCTGACCATGACAAGGTCGCTGACGCCCGCCCGCCTCAGCATAAAGGCTTCCAGAGCGCGGGCAGTACGTCCGTTGCCGTCGCCAAAGGGGTGCATCGCCCCAATGTGATAGTGAGCGGCAATTGCCCCGATAATACCGTCATGCTGCCGGAACTCCCCGGCGATAGCGTCACGGAGAGCGGCAAAAGCATCCTGACATTCAACGCCGCCCGCCGTGCCCCGGCACCGTGGCGTCCCAAAAGTAACGTTCCAGCCATCGGGCCGCAGCGCTCCCGGTTCGCAGTGGTCGTCATCACAGCCGGCTACGATGCGACGGTGGATGTCAAGGATGAACTCAGCGGTAACCGGACGGCTGGCCGGCTGTGCGCGCAGCCAGCGATAGGCAGCATTGGCCGCGCGGAGTTGCCGCTGCGAATGGGTTAAATCGGTGCGTGCGGCGGCGTCCGGGGCCAGGGCCTCATCCTGTTCGCGCTGCGTGAATTCAGCGCCTTCGATGCGCGACGTGCCGGCCGCCTCCAGCCGCAGCTGCTCCTCCTGTATCTCCTCAATCCAATGTAGCGAATAAGGGAGTTTCCGCAACACGCCGGCGGCGGTTCGGGCGTCAATCAGCGGTTCCACAATGGCCGCCATATCGTAGCGTATCCGCCGCTGTGGGCGGTGATAGCGGATGATGTTTGCAGTAGTCGTTTCCATCTCACTTCACGTTCATTCACGCATTTTTATACTCAAATGATACCATTTGGCAGAAGTTCATTTCGGCTGCGTTAGCAGATGGCCGGATTATGCCAGCCCGCATATATCAGGCCAAACCGCTCTGCTGCCAGCGTGTATCGCCGGCATCGTTGTGCTAAATTATCCCCGTCACAATCTCACCCCCCCGGAGCGTTTGCCCATGCTGCCCCCGCATCTTGCCCATGTTTTCCCTGATACTGCCGCCACCAATGCGGCCGGCCATCTCACCCTCGGCGGTTGCGATGCGCTGGATTTGGCGGAGCAGTACGGCACTCCGCTTTACGTGCTGGATGAGGCTACGCTGCGGGGGCGGTGCCGGCAGTTTGCCGGCGCTTTTGCCGCTCGTTATCCCAACTCGCAGGCCGTTTATGCCTCCAAAGCGTACATCAACCCGGCGCTGGCCCGCATCTTTGCCGAGGAGGGGTTGGGGCTGGACGTGGTGTCCGGCGGCGAGTTGGCCGTTGCGCTGGCCGGGGATGCGCCGCTGGCGCAGGTTTATTTCCACGGCAACAACAAGACCCCCGCCGAGCTGGAGGAGGCCGTAGCCGCCGGCATCGGCCGCGTCGTGGTGGACAGCTTTCACGAGCTGGATTTGCTGGAAAGCATCTGCGCCGCCGCCGGCCGGATGCAGGACATTCTGGTGCGCGTTTCCCCCGGCATCGACCCCCACACCCACGCCTACACCACCACCGGCATCATCGACTCCAAGTTCGGCTTTTCCATCCAGACCGGCGATGCGGAACGCGCCATTTTGCAGGCCATCGCCGCGCCGCATCTGAACCTGCTGGGGCTGCATTTCCATCTGGGGTCGCCCATTTTTGAGCTGGAACCGTACCAGGCGGCTACCGATTTGGTGCTGCGCTTTGCCGCCGGCCTGCGTGAGCAGGGACTGCGCTTGCAGGAATTCAGCCCCGGCGGTGGGTTCGCCATCGCCTACACCCGGGACGACCGCCCGCCGGCGCCCGACGACTACGCGGCCGCTATCGTAAGCACTCTAACCGCCACTTGCGCCGAACTTGGCATGGAGCAGCCCAGCCTGGTCATCGAGCCGGGCCGTTCCATCATCGGCCCCGCCGGCGTCGCCCTGTACCGCATCGGCGCCATCAAGGAAATCCCCGGCGTCCGCACTTACGTCAGCGTGGACGGCGGCATGGGCGATAACATCCGCCCGGCGCTTTACCAGGCCACTTACGAAGTGCTGTCCGCCAACCGGCCCGCCGCCGCGCCCGATGCTACGGTTACCATCGCCGGCAAATACTGCGAGTCGGGCGACGTGCTGGCCTCCGACATCCTGCTGCCCGCGCCGGCCGCCGGCGACGTCATCGCCATCCCCGCCGCCGGCGCCTACTGCCCCTCAATGGCCAGCAACTACAACCTCAATCCCCGCCCGCCCATCGTGCTGGTGCAGGACGGACAAAGCCGCCTCATCCGCCGCCGCGAATCCTACGCCGACCTGATGCTCTGCGACCTCTAACCGCCGCCGGGCCATGTGGTCAACCATCGGGCAAGACCATCTGCTGCGACCGCTGGAGGCCAGCCTGCGCGCCGGCCGGGTGGCCCACGCCTACCTGCTCAGCGGCCCGCCCCAAGTCGGCAAGATGACCCTGGCCCTGGACTTGGCGGCCGCCGTCAACTGCTCCGGACGGGATGCCGCTGCTGACGCAACCGCCGGCCCCTGCAATCGGTGCCCGGCCTGCGAACGCATCCGGCGGGGCGTGTACGCCGACTTGCACACGGTGGCCGTCGGCGGCGATTCCCGCGTGCCGACGCGCATCAGCATCGCCCAGGTGCGTGAAACCGAGAACTTTCTCTCGCTAACGCCGGTCGAGGGCGCCTGGAAAGTCGTCATCATTGACGGAGCGGAAACCCTGTCGGCGGGGCAGAGCGAGTCGGCCAACGCTTTGCTCAAAACGCTGGAGGAACCGCCGGCCAACGTGCTAATCCTGCTGCTCACCACCAACCCGGACGCCATCCTGCCCACGATACGCTCCCGCTGCCGCACGCTGGACTTGCGCCCCCTGCCCGGCGCCGTGCTGGCCGAGCATCTCATCAGCGAATGGGACGTCGAACCCGAACGGGCCCAATGGCTGGCCCGCCTGGCCCGGGGCTGCCCCGGCTGGGCCCGCAGCACGCTGCAAGACCCGGACTTGCTGGCCGACCGGGATGACGAACTGAACCGCATCGCCGACGCCGGCGCCGCCCCCCTGGACGAACGGTTCCAGTACGCCGGCAGTCTGGCCTCCCAATTCTCCGGCGACCGGGAGCTGGTGCGCCAGCGCCTGTACCTGTGGCAGCGCTGGTGGCGCGACCTGCTGCTAATCAAGGAGGGCGTGCCGCAGTACGCTCACAACACCCACCGCCGCGACGAACTGGCAGCGCAGGCCAGCGCCTTAACCGGCGCCGAAATCGCATCGTTCCTCCGCCACATCCAGGACACGCTAACCGCCCTGGACGCCAACGCCAACCCCCGCCTGGCCCTGGAATGTCTGATGCTGGCCGCCCCGGTTCGATAGCCGTTCAGACGGCCTGATACACCTTGACCTTCCCCCGATTATCCGCCCGCAGCCGCCCCTGCCTTTCCAGCGCGCGGATGGCCGGCAGCACTAGCGGATCGCCGTAGCGACGAAACCGCCCGGTTATCTTGCTCGCCGTGCGCGCACTTTCGCAATACTCCAAAATCTGCTCCGCCAGCAAGTCGGCGGTTTCCGGCAAAGGCTGAACCGGCATCACCACAGTATGCCCCTGATTGCCGTCAACCTCCTCCCCCGGCTTGAATTGCAGCCGCTCCCCCTGCCGTTGCAGGTAGCCCCGGATGCGCTTGCGCAGCACGCCCCCCTGCCCGGTAGAGCCGTAGCCGTGAATAACGTCCAGCTCCACCCCGCCGCTATGAGCCCGCAGCGTGTAGTTGTACAGCTCGATAAACTCCGGCAGCGCATCCGCCCAGGTTTTGCCGTGCAAGTCAATGCTGGACATAAGGGGCCAGACCCGGTTCAGTCTGCCAGCGCCAGCGCCGCCGGTTCGCCGCTGCTGCGCGCGGGCGACTGCCAGGGGATGTACTGCTGCCATTCTTTCAGGATGGTGCGGTTTTCCAGGATGCGGTAGGGGTTCGGCTGCGGCGCAGTGGGCGGCCGGTTCAGCTTCATATTGGCCTCCTCCGGCGTGCGGCCCGCCTTGTGCAGGTTGCACCGCCCGCAGGCCGCAACCACGTTGTCCCAGGTGTGCGGCCCGTGCTGGCGGCGCGGCACCACGTGGTCAAGCGTCAAGTGCTGCGAACGCTGCCCGCAGTACTGGCAGGTGTAGTGGTCGCGCAGAAACACTTCCTTTTTAGACAGCCGGCGCGGCGCAAAAGGCCGTTTCACCAGATACACCAGCCGGATGATGGACGGCGCAGTATGCGCGGCGCTAAAAGTCCGGACGTGCAAAGCATCGTTGCGCTGTTCCAGCAGCTCCGCCTTGCCCTTGGCCACCAGCACGATAGCCCGCCGCACGGTACAAACGTTGACCGGCACGTAATTAAGATTAAGCACCAGCACCGGCGCCGTAAGCCGTCCGGGAATAGAAGCGCCCTTGCGATGCAGCCCGTTAGTATGCGGCCCGTCCGACGCCGCTGCCCCGTCAGCGACGGCCGCCGCCGCCTTGCCACGCGCCGCCCTGGACTGGCGGCCCGCCGTCCGTGCCACACCCTTTCTCCGACTCGATCGCCCCCGGCTTGCCATCTGCCCATCCTCAATGCAGGTAGCGCATTCGCTGCCGTGTCGTGCCGAACATCGCCGCAGTATTCAGCTAACCGGGCCTATTATACCCCAACCGGCGAGCGGGCAATACCGGCCCCCGGCTATCAAAACGATTATCAAGACGATTGCTGCGACAAACCTACGGCAACCAGTTTCTCAATTCCGCCGGCTTGATAATCGGGATTTCCGATTGGCCGGCCACACTCAACAAGTCCCGGTCTTTGCTAACGATACAGAGCGGGAATACGCCGGCGGCTTTCGCTTGATACGCTAACGTCAGAAACGGCTCGTCCGTCCGGTCACGGCAAGATGGTACAGTCGGTGGCGGTTCCGGGATTACGACTTCCGTACAGTAGGCGAGATAGATTTCAGCGGTGGAGGCTATTTGCTCATTCGTCAGGCCGAACCTCGGGTATTGCAGCGCGCGGATGAGTTCGGCTCTGGTGTCCTTGCTGATGAGGGGTTCAATTGTTCCGTCTTGCCATAATTCCCGTAGCCACGATTCGCCGCTACCCGGTCTGGTGATTGGCATCAGCACCGTGCTGGTGTCCAGCACCACTGGCGTTGGCGGCATCCGTTAGTCCTCTGGCCTGTGCGATTGCTTGCGCGTAGTCCTCGTCGGTGAGGTTGAGCGATTCGATGTGTGCCCACGCCGCCCGGATTGCCTCTACGTCAATCTTGGGCCTGGCGGACATCCTGGATTTACTTATGCCTGCCAGGTCAGCAACGTTCTGGCTGGGCAGGACAGTGTGGAGGCCGGCTTGCTTGGGCACTTCCCATGCTTTGGCGGATGTGAGATAGTCTTGGTGCAGTATCAGCACTGCGTCGAATGCGGACAGGTCCGGGTACGTGACGCGCTCCCAGTTTGGCGCGTGCATGAACTGTTCGATATGTAGCACCAGGCAGTAGTTCGCCCCGTTCAGCACATCCGGTTTGCCGGTTCTGCCGGCGTCCGCGATTGCCTTGTTGATAGATTTCTGCAACTCCGACGGGATCTCCGGCTCCTGCGGAAGTGGCAAGGCCGACCTTTCTACTCGTTCGCTGATCGCCTTCCGTTCTCCAGTGTCGCCGCCCTTGCGATGAGACCCGGCCACGCTTTTACTGAGCCTTTTCAATTCGAAAGCCCAGCGTGTTCCGTTGATGGTGCACCAGTAGTCAACGGGCGCGTCGGCATCGCCCCTTTCCCAATCCACCTGGATCGCCACCCCGTTCTGCTGGAGGAACGCGGCCGCCTTCTGCATCAGGAGATATTCCCCACGCTCTTTGTCGTCCATCGACTCGAACGCCTCTGCTTCAATAGCGAATCGTTCGGCAGATTCGGCGATGTCGTTCGCGGCGTCCAGCAGCGCGTTGGCAACGTGCCGCCGGCCGTTCGCCATGCTCCATTCCGTGACGGGGCTCGCGTGTTCCGCATACTCCGGGTATCTGCCTCTGATGTAACGCCCCAGGTCTTGCACCAGCAGGGGAAAGGTATAGCCCCTTTCATCCCCTTTACTGGCCCGGAATTCGTCCCTGGCTTGTTGCAGGGCCAAGAGGGCGTCGCAGTATTCGTCCGGCCCTGCCCGGCCATCCTCGGCTATGATTTCCGCGGCCCTGACGATGACTTCTCTTACAAAGCTGGCGTTTGCTGACGCCGCTGCGCTGTGCCGGTTGTCGTCCATGACCGTCATCCTCGCTGCCCCGTTCCAAATTCCGGCGCTGCCCGATGGCCGCCCTACCCCAGCAGCCGCACTATTTCGTCCCCCACCTGCTGCGTAGATGCGCCGCCGCCCAGGTCGCCCGTCAGGGTGGTGCGCTCGTTCAGGGTTTGCAGTACGGCGGCGTTGACCCGGTTGGCGGCGGTGTGTTCGCCCAGGTGGTCCAGCAGCATCGCCACCGCGAATATCGTCGCCAGCGGGTTGGCCAGTCCCCGGCCCACGATGTCAAAGGCGGCGCCGTGCACCGGCTCAAACATTGAGGGGAACCGCCGCTCCGGGTTGACGTTGGCGCTGGGGGCCAGCCCCATGCTGCCGGTTACCACGGCGGCGATGTCCGACAGGATGTCGGCAAAAAGGTTGGACGCTACGATGACGTCAAACTCCTCGGGCCAGCGCACCAAGTCCATCGCCGCCCGGTCCACCAGCAGCGATTCCGTCTCAATCTGCGGAAACTCGGCGGCAACCCCCTCAAAAACCTCGTCCCAGAACACCATGCTGAAAGCCTGCGCGTTGGACTTGGTAACCGAGGTCACCTTGCCCTTGCCGCCCCGTCGCACGCTGTGCTCAAAGGCGGCCCGGATAATCCGCTCGGTGCCTCGCCGGGTGAACACGCCGGTTTGGATTACCGTTTCGTGCGGACTGCCGGGGTACAGCCGCCCGCCCACCGGCGCGTACTCGCCCTCGGTGTTCTCCCGAAAGATGACCATGTCGATGTCGCCCGCCGCCTTGCCGGCGATGGGCGAAACGACGCCGGGATAGAGTACCGCCGGGCGGACGCAGATGGCCTGGTCAAAGGCCCGGCGCATGGGCAGCAGCAGCCCTTGCAGGGTAACGTGGTCCGGGATGTTGGGGTCGCCCACCGCGCCGAAAAGCACGGCGTCAAACCCGGCCAGCCGGGCCAGCCCGTCCTCCGGCATCATCCGCCCCGTTTCCCGGTAGTAATCGCTGCCCCACGGAAAGTCGGTCAGCCGGAACGACAGCCCCGGCGTATCCGATGCCACCGCCTCCAGCGCCTTGCGCCCCTCCGCTATCACCTCCGGCCCAATGCCGTCGCCGGCGATTACCGCCAAGTTGTACTCTGCCATCGCAACACCCTCTCTCTATCGTGAATACCCGTCCGATTCGCTAGGCGTCCCGCTGGATGGGGGCGCCGACGATGCTGCCCCACTCCGTCCAGGAGCCGTCGTAGTTGCGGACGTTCTGGTAGCCCAGCAGCTGGCTCAGCACAAACCAGGTGTGCGACGAACGCTCTCCGATGCGGCAGTAGGCGATGGTTTCCCGCGACCCGTCCACGCCCCGGCCGCCGTACAGCGCGCTGAGTTCGTCCGCCGACTTGAACGTGCCGTCCTCGTTAACCGCCTGTCCCCAGGGGATGTTGGCCGCGCCGGGGATGTGCCCGTTGCGCTGCGAACCCTCCTGCGGCAGGTTGGGCGGCGCGTTCAGCGCCCCGGAGAACTCATCCGGCGAGCGCACGTCCACCAGCGCGTGGGAACCGCTGTTGACGGCCTGCAACACGTAATCCCGCATCGCCCGCAGGTCGGTATTCTCGACGGTAATGCCGTACTGCGTGGCCGGGTACGCCGGCACGTCGGTGGTAACCGGGCGGTTCTCGGCCAGCCACAGCGCCCGCCCGCCGTTCATCAGCCGCACGTCGGCGTGGCCGTAGTACTTCAGCTGCCAGAGCGCCCACGCCGCAAACCAGTTGTTGTTGTCGCCGTACAGGATGATGGTGGTGTCCGGCGCAATGCCCACCGCGCCCAGCAGCGCCTCCATCTCGTCGCGGGCCACAATGTCCCGCACCACGTTCTGCTGCAATTGCGACTGCCAGTTCCAGGTAACGGCCCCGGCGATGTGCCCCTGCTCGTAGGCCGACGTGTCAACGTCAACCTCCACCAGCCGCACGCCGGCATCGTCGCCGTGCGCGGCCACCCATTCCGTAGATACCAATGCTTCGGGATGCGCGTAATCAGCCATAGCTGCACCTCACTATTTTTTGCAATTGTACACGGTAGCGGCGGGATTGATACAGGACTGACGCGCCGTTTCCGGGATTACCCGTTATGCGGCGGCCGCGCCGGCTTTGCGGCCATCCCCGATGCTGACATAACCGTTGGGATGGCGCCGTTCCGGGCGGGTACGAAACAGCGTCGTTACTTTCCGGCAACAGAAAGTTCACGATTACGCAATAAGCCATTAATACTCGGCAAATACAATTGCGGTGGTCATATCAGACGGGACGCCGCCCACAGCGCAGCGCTGCGCGACGACGCCTCACAAAGCAGAGGAGGAAAAAATGCTTTCGGCCACGTCAAACGTCATCAGCCACGGCATCGCCGCGGCGAAAGAGTACCCGGTGTCGCTGCGGCGCACTCTAATCCTGCTCGCCGTCGGCCTGCTCGCCGTCGGCCTGCTGGCGTCCTTCAACATCGCCTTCGCCCAGGACGACCCCGGGCCCACTAACGAATGGCTCGGCGGCTACGCCGACAACATCGTTACCATGGTCGCGGCCGCGCTGGTCTTCTTTATGCAGGCCGGTTTCGCCCTGCTCGGCGCTGGCCTCATCCGTTCCAAGAATACCACCAACTACCTCACCAAGTCCTTTATGGACTTCGCCATCGCCTCCCTGGGCTTTTGGGCCTTCGGCTTCGCCTTCATGCTCGGCGACACCGCCAGCGGCTTTATCGGCGTCACCGGATGGTTCCTCACCAGCGGCGATTACGTGGGCTGGATTTTCCAGATGGTATTTGCCGCCACCGCCGCAACTATCGTCGCCGGCGCCATGGCGGAGCGCACCAAGCTGCAAACCTACCTGGCCTACAGCTTTATCGTATCGTCCCTGATTTACCCCATCTACGGCCACTGGGTCTGGGGCGACGGCTGGCTGGGCGCAATGGGCGCGCTGGACTACGCCGGTTCCGGCGTGGTGCACGCCGTGGGCGGCTTCATCGCCCTGGCCGGCGCTTTCGTCGTCGGCCCCCGCATCGGCAAGTTCATCAACGGACGCCCGCAGGAAATGCCGGCCCACAGCACCCCCTTTGTGGTTACCGGAACCTTCATCCTGTTCTTTGGCTGGTTCGGCTTCAACGTCGGCACCGGCGATGACATCGGCCTCAACGCCGTCAACACCCTGCTGGCCGGCGCTACCGGCGCGGTGGTTGCCCTCTACATCACCCTGGTTGCCAACGGCAAGGCCGACATCCTGATGGCCTGCAACGGCGCGCTGGCCGGCCTGGTCGGCATCACCGCCCCGGTCAACTTCGTTGACCCGTGGGCCGCCGTCGTCATCGGCGCCATCGCCGCCCCCGTGATGTACTTCGCCCTGATGTTCGTCGAGCGCGTCCTGAAAATCGACGACCCCGTAGGCGCCATCAGCGTACACGGTTTCACCGGCCTGTGGGGACTGCTGGCCGTTGCCATCTTTGCCACCGACGGCGGCCTGGTCACCGGCGCCACCGGCCTCCTCGTGCCGCAGATTGTCAGCATCGTGGCCGTAGTCGTCTGGTCGCTGGTTACCGGCCTGGCCCTGTTCTATATGCTGAAGTTCAGCATGGGCGTCCGCGTCAGCGAGGCCGAGGAACTGGAAGGACTGGACATCTCCGAACACGGCATCCAGACCTACCCCGAAGCCACCGCGAGCAGCTAGCCGGCAAACCGGCAAAATACCCCTCGCCCCACTGCGGGGGCCGGAGGCGCACAACCTCCGGCCCCCGTTTCGTTATTAGGGCCAGTTCGTTATTGATGCCAGCGCCCGGCGTCCCTCCCCCGCAATATCCGGCGGCAACGGGGCGTAACAGGGTTGTAACAATTCGGACATTGATATGTAACACCGCAAATCTACACTGAACATTGCTTGCAACGCCGGAATCCGCACGGGTTTGTTTCGCCGGCGGCGCAGCCACGTTGCCGCCTGGAAACTTGGCATTTTGAGCGCCGCTGCGAACGCCGGTAGTGGAGAGACTGCACAATGGAGTTCACTGAACTTGAAGTATTGTCCTTCCTCATATCGTCGGCGCAGGTGTTCATAATGGTGCCGGGACTGGCCCTTTTCTACGGCGGCCTGGTGCGCCATAAAAACGTCATCGGCACCATGATGCACTCCATCACCGCCATTGGCGTGGTGAGCGTGCTGTGGGTGCTGTGGGGTTACACCCTCGTCTTCGGCAACAGCGTCGGCAATTGGGGCTTTGTCGGCGACCTTTCCAAGTTCGGCATGATTGGCGTTGGCCTGCAAGAACAGGCTTTCATGATTTTCCAGGGTATGTTCGCCGTCATCGCCGTTGCCCTGATTGCCGGCGGCTTTGCCGAACGCATCAAGTTCTCCGCCTACGTACTCTTTTGCGCCCTGTGGGTCACCATCGTGTACGCCCCGCTGTGCCATTGGGTTTGGGGCGGCGGCTGGCTGGGCAATCTGGGCAGCGTGCTGGGGATGAGTGAGCACGGATTCTCCCTGGACTTTGCCGGCGGCACGGTGGTGCACATCGCGTCCGGCGCCGCTGCCCTGGCCGCCGCGTTCATCATCGGACGGCGGGTTGGGTTCGGCTCGGTGACCGTTACGCCCCACAACGTGCCGCTGGTGCTGCTGGGCGCCGGCCTGCTGTGGTTCGGCTGGTTCGGTTTCAACGCCGGCAGCAGTTTCAACCTGGCCTCCGACGACGCCATCAACGCCTTTGTCGTTACCAACGTCGCCGCTGCCACCGCCATGTCCTCGTGGCTGGTGGTGTCCTGGCTGGTTACCAAGCGCCCCTCGGCCAGCGGCGCGGCGGCCGGCGCCGTCGCCGGCCTGGTGGCCATAACCCCGGCCGCCGGGTTCGTCGGCGTGATGCCGGCCATCGTCATCGGCGCCGTGTCCGGAGCCGTCTGTTTCCTCGCCGTCCAGCTGGCGCACCGGCTGCGCGTTGACGACTCGCTGGACGTGTTCGGACTGCACGGCATCGGCGGAATGTGGGGCGCGCTGGCCACCGGCCTTTTCGTCGGCATCGGCTTCGGCGCGCTGGACGCCGACGTATCCCGCATCGAGCAGGTTCTATATCAAATCATCGGCATACTGGCGGCCTTTGCCTGGTCATTCATCGTGTCCAGCATCATCCTGCTGGCCCTCAACTACACCATCGGCCTGCGCATCACCGAAATGGAGGAGGAAGTTGGCATCGACTTGACCCAGCACGGCGAAGGAATGAACCAGTAGCAAAACGAACTTTTGCAACCGTATCCGCTAAAAACTCCCAAGACCAAGCGACCCCAAGACCAAGGAGGAAACTAAAATGACCCCGACCGAAGTCATCGATTTTTGCAAATCCAACGGCATCGGCATCATCGACCTGCGGTTCACCGACTTGCCGGGCACTTTCCAGCATCTCTCCATACCGCTCAGCGAGCTGACCGAGGGCAACATGGCCGAGGGCTACGGCTTTGACGGCTCCAGCATCCGCGGTTTCAAGACCATTGACGAAAGCGATATGCTCCTCGTCCCCGACGCCAGCACCGCCAAAGTTGACCCCTTCTTTGCCATTCCCACCCTGAGCATCATCTGCGACATCATGGACCCCGTTACCCGGGAATCCTACAGCCGCGACCCCCGCTACGTGGCGCAGAAAGCCGAATCCTACCTCAAAGACAGCGGCATCGCCGACGTGAGCTACTGGGGCCCGGAGCCCGAGTTTTTCATATTCGAGTCGGCCCGCTTTGACCAGAACGCCAACTCCGCCTACCACTTCATCGACTCCGATGAGGGCGTGTGGAACACCGGCGCCGCCACCACCATTGACGGCGGCAACAACCTGGCCTACCGCCCCCGTTTCAAGGAAGGCTACTTCCCCACGCCCCCCTTTGACACCTTCCAGGACATCCGCTCCGAGATGGTGCAAAAGATTGAGCACTTCGGCATCATCGTCGAGAAGCACCACCACGAAGTAGCCACCGCCGGCCAGGCCGAGATTGACGTGCGCTACGACTCCCTGACCACCATGGGCGACACCATTGCGCTGCTCAAGTACGTGGTCAAGAACGTGGCCAAGTCCCACGGCAAGGTGGCAACCTTTATGCCCAAGCCCCTCTTTGGCGACAACGGCACCGGGATGCACACCCACCAGAGCCTGTGGAAAGACGGAACCAACCTGTTTTACGACGCCAACGGCTACTCCATGCTGTCGGCCACTTGCCGGCATTACATCGGCGGCCTGCTCCAGCACGCGCCGGCGCTGCTTGCCTTTGCCGCCCCCACCACCAACAGCTACAAGCGGCTGGTGCCGGGCTACGAGGCCCCGGTCAACCTGGTCTATTCCGTCCGCAACCGCTCCGCCTGCATCCGCATCCCCACCTACTCCGCCTCCCCGGCCGCCCGACGCCTCGAGTTCCGCGCCCCCGACCCGTCCTGCAACCCCTACCTGGCCTTCGCCTCCATGCTGATGGCCGGCATCGACGGCATCATCAACGAAATTGAACCCCCCGACCCGGTGGACCAGAACCTCTACGAGATGTCCTCCCTTGACCTGGCCGCCATCCGACAGGTGCCGTCGTCGCTGGAGGAGGCCCTGGGCGCGCTGGAAAGGGACAACGAGTTCCTCATGCGCGGCGGCGTGTTCACCGACGACCTCATCGAAACCTGGCTGGAATACAAAAAGAACGACGTGGACGACCTGCGCCTGCGCCCCCACCCGTTCGAGTTCTTCAAGTACTTCGACGCCTAGCGCCGGGTGGTACAATTACCAAACACCAAAACACACAATGCAGGGGCGGATGGCTATTCGCCCCTGTACTATCTATCTAGCAAGCAGCGGGCCGCCGCAAGCGCCCCTACTGTCATATAAAACGGGAGACTAACTATGGTGAGTGACAGTCACGCTGCCGAACGGGAATACGTGCTGCGCAGCGCCCGCGACTTTGACGTCAAATTCATCCGCCTCTGGTTCACCGACATCCTGGGCCACCTCAAGGGTTTCGCCATCACCGTGGACGACCTGGAGGATGCGCTGGAGATGGGCGTTGGCTTTGACGGCGCGGCCATTGAGGGTTACAGCAGCGACGAGGAAAGCGATATGCGCGCTTTCCCCGACCCGACTACTTTCTCCCTGCTGCCCTGGCGCCCCCGCCAAAACGCCGTGGCCCGTATGTTCTGCGACATCCGCACCCCCCGCAACGATCCCTTTCACGGCGACCCCCGGCAAGTGCTCAAGCGCAACCTGGAGCGGCTGGCCGCCATGGGCTACATCTACTACGTCGGCCCGGAGCTGGAGTTCTTTTACCTCAAAGACGCCGATAATCCCGCCCCCCTGGACACCTACGGCTACTACGACCAGCTGTCCAGCAACCCGTCGTCCGACCTGCGCCGCGATACCGTGCTGAACTTGGCCGACATGGGCATCCCCGTCAAATACTCCCACCACGAGGGCGCCCACAGCCAGCACGAAATCGACCTCCAGTACACCGACGCCCTGACCATGGCCGACAACGTGATGACGGCCCGCATGGTCATCAAGGAACTGGCGCAGCAGCAGGGCGTGTACGCGTCCTTTATGCCCAAGCCCTTTACCGGCAGCAACGGCAGCGGTATGCACACCCATCAATCCCTGTTCCGGGGCAACTCCAACGCCTTTTACGACGACGACGACGAACTGCGCCTGTCCGTCACCGGCAAGCGATTCATCGCCGGCCTGCTGCGCCACGCCCCGGAGATTACCCTGGTCACCAACCAGTGGGTCAACTCGTACAAACGCCTGGTGCCCGGCTACGAGGCCCCGGTGCACGTATCCTGGACGGTAGCCAGCCGCTCCGATTTGGTGCGCGTGCCATCCTACAAGTCGGGCTACGACACGTCGCTGCGCATTGAATACCGCGCGCCCGACCCGGCCTGCAACCCCTACCTGGCGTTCAGCGTAATGCTGGCCGCCGGCCTAAAAGGCATCGCGGAGGACTACCCCCTGCCCACGCCCAACGCCGCCGACGTAACGTCCATGTCGCTGGACGAGCGCACCGCCCGCGGCATCACGGCGCTGCCGGCCAGCCTGGGCGAGGCCATCACCCTGGCCGAGCACAGCGACCTGCTGCGGGAAACCCTGGGCGATTTCGTGTTCACCACCCTGCTCCGCAACAAAAAGCGCGAATGGGGCCAGTACCGCTCCACCGTCACCGACTACGAAATCACCCGCTACCTGCCCCTCTTGTAAGCAGCCCCGCGTCCGCAAGGTTCGCTAAAATTCGCCCCTGAGATTCACCCCGGAGGTTAGCAATGACCAGCCGAACAGTCACCAGCCGCATCGCGCTGCCCCCGGTCAAGGTAGGGGGATTAGACCTCTCTGTCCGACGCGATTTGCAGGAACCGGGCGGCGGCCCCCCATACGGCTACCCCTACAAGGACGAACCCATGCCCGACGCCGCGCGACGCGAGTCGCTGGTCAGCATCACGCTGACCACCCTCCACACTCACTTTGACCACCGTTCCGACGTCCTGGTTAGCGGCGACGTTTTCATCTACTACCGGGATGAGAGCGATACCCGCCGGTCCCTGGCCCCGGATGTCCTGGCGCTATTCGGCCCGGACATGGCGCAGTACCGCGACCGCTACGGCCTGTCGCTGGCCGAAATCGGGCAGCCGCCCAACTTCATAATGGAAATCGCCTCCCCCAGCACCAGCCGCGCCGACCTGGGCTACAAGCGCGACGCCTACCACTGGATCGGCGTTGGCGAATACTGGCTGTTTGACCCCGACGGCGGCGAACTCTACGGCCAGCCGCTGGCGTGGGAGCAGCGGATTGACGGAGAGTACCGGCAGATGCCGTTGGAGCAGGACGCCGACGGCATACTCTGGGCGTACAGCCCCGCATTAGGCTTGAGCATCGCCGCCGACGGCGACCGCCTCCGCTTCCACGACCCATCCACCGGCCAATACCTACGCACCCACGCCGAATCGGAAGCTGCCTTAGCGGAATCAGAGGCTGCCTTAGCGGAATTAGAGACCGCCATGTCGCAATCGGAGGCCGCCCTGTCGGACGAGCGTACAATGCGGGAGGCCGCTGAGGCGCAAGTTCTCGAGCTCCAGGCGCAGTTGCAGCGTTTGCAGGCCGAACGGGACCATCAGGGATAGGGCAGGCTACTCATGCAATTCTCCGGAAAGCTGGTGATTATCGCCGCGCTGTCGGTTACGGTGCTGTTGGTCAGCAACATCATCGCCATCAAGCCGGTCGCCCTGTTTCAGCTGCCGTTCACCTTCCTCGGCAGCGACCTGTTCATCGTGTCGGCGGCCATCGTCTGCTTCCCCGTCGGCTACATCATCAGCGACATCCTCACCGAAGTGTACGGTTTCCGGGTGGCCCGGGGCGTCATCTGGCTGGGTTTCGTGTGCAATCTGCTGATGGTATTCCTGTTCTGGCTGGGCAACATCATCCCCGGCGCGGTGTTCTGGGAGGACGAGGCAAGTTACGAAAGCATCCTGGGCGCCACCGGCTGGATACTCCTCGGCTCATTTGTAGCCTACGTCATCGGCGAGTTCGCCAACGCCGCCGTCATGGTCATCCTCAAAAACCGCACCCGGGGCCGGATGCTGTGGCTGCGCACCATCTCCTCCACCGTCGTCGGCCAGGGCATCGACTCCGTCCTGTTCTTTACCATCGCCTTCGGATTCTCCGGGCTGTGGGTTGACAACGGCTCGTGGGCGCCGGTATTCAACGCAATGATTTGCGCCTGGATTGCCAAGTCGCTGTACGAAATAATCGCCACGCCGCTAACCTACCTGGCGGTGGGCTGGCTAAAGCGCACCGAGAACAGCGACGCCTACGACGCCCCCCGGTCAATGAACCCCTTCGGCATATTCGGCAGCGCCGACGCCAACGCCGCCACAACATCCGCCGCCTAGCCGCGCCGCACGGTGCCTGCAATTGTGTGATAGAGAGGACACCGCCAAGCCGCCGGGCGATGGCAGATCCGGCAAAGAATTCGCCCCACTAGGCAACTTGCGGGCCAGCGGCTTGCCACCCCACCAGTGGGCGGCAGCGGTGCTGGCCAACAACTGGCGCAAGCTGCGCACGCGCCGCCGCTGCTGCGGCAACTTGTCCCAGCCCGGCTGTTGACGGCGCTAACGCCGGGCCGGCGTTGCCGGCCCACCATGTGTTAGGATGCGTTGGCGGTTTTCCAATCCGCTTACGTTGCTGCCGGAGGGTATTTGATGCACGCAGAACAGCGCCAGGTGGCCGGCGAGGGGTTGCACTACCTGGTCATCTTTCCAGACGATTACGATGCCGACGCCCGCTACCCGCTGGTGGTTATGCTCCACGGTTTCGGCGCCAATATGCAGGATTTGGCCGGCCTTGCCCCGTCCATCAACCGCAAGGGCTACGTGTACGTCTGCCCCAACGCCCCCGTGCCTTTTGAGCTGGCGCCGGGGATGACCGGCTACGGCTGGCACCCCCCGCGCGGCCAGGCCACCGAGGAACACTACGCGCAGGCCGAGGCGTTTCTGGACGCGTTCTTTGCCGAAACGCTGGCCGAGTTTGGCGCCGAGGATGGCCGCGCGCTGCTGCTGGGGTTCTCCCAGGGCGGCGGTATGACCTACCGGATGGGGCTGCAACGACCCGACAAGTTCGCCGCCCTGGTCGCCCTCAGCGCATCGCTGCCCGACCCGGAAGTGCTGCGCCCCCGGCTGCCCAGCCACCGCAGCCAGCCGGTATTCGTCGCCCACGGCCTCCACGACCAGATGGTGTCAATGGACAGCGCCCGCCGGACGCGGGAGTTTCTCGACGCCGAAGGCTACACCCTTTCCTATAACGAGTACAGCATGGGGCACGAAATACCCGTCGAGGTGCTGCGGGATATGGTGCCCTGGATTGAGGCCATCCTCCCGCCACTGGTAGCCGAAACCGACCGCATTTTTTAGCCGGATTTTCCCGGACTGGCCGGCTACAACTCGTGAGTGTGACTGTCGTTGCCGCCGCCCCGGTTAGTTGATTCCGGCGGCAGCGTAATTATCGCCCGCCGGTGCGTGCCCACCCCGATAGTGCGCTCGCCGTCTAGCGCCTCCACCTTGAAATAAAGCCAGCGCCCGTCAACGCGCTCCAGCTCCGCAACGGCGGTAACCGTAGCGCCGATGTCAGCGCCGGCCACGTGGCGAATGTTGACCTCAAAGCCAACGGTAGATTGTTCCGCCGGCAGGTAGTCCAGAATCGCCCGTTGCGAGGCTTGCTCCATAGCGCGAATCATCGACGGCGTGCTCAGCTTGGCCACGTGCGGCGCCACGTTGTGCTCGCAAACCAGCAAGTCGCGGCGGCCCACCAGGCCGGGGGTGAGAGGTGTTTCGGACATTTGAGGATTGTCTCCGGTAGCGGCAGCGCTGCCGCCGGGTAAAAATAGTCGTGCTATCATAGCAGATGTATGCGGGGCAGCGTTTTCGCAACTCCGAAACCGCATCCGAATAACGCCAACGACATGGGACGCCAACTTATGCCCTCCAAGCGTGATTTCCTGTCCATCACCGACCTGACCCCGGACGAAACGCGCCGGCTGACCGAGCGGGCCGCTGCGCTGAAAGCGGCCCCCGCCGGCGCCGTGCAGCCGTTGGCCGGCAAGCGGGTTGCGCTGCTGTTTGAGAAGCCGTCGCTGCGAACCCGCGTCAGCTTTCAGATTGGCATTGCCGAACTTGGGGGATTTGGGATGTACCTCTCGCCCGATGAAGTCGGATTAGGCCGCCGCGAGCCCGTGTCCGACGTCGCCCGCGTCCTCAGCGGATACGTGGATTGCGTCGTCGCCCGCGTCAACTCCCACCGCTCACTGGTAGCGCTGGCCGAGTACGGCTCCATACCCGTCATCAACGCCCTTTCCGATTGGGAACACCCTTGCCAGACCATGGCCGACCTGCTGACCATCGCGGAAACGCACGGCAGCACCGACGGCCTGAACCTGGCTTACATCGGCGACGGCAACAACGTAGCCCGCAGCCTCTGCCTGGGCGCAACCGCCGTCGGCATCAACTTCGCCATCGCCTCCCCTCACGGCTACCAGCTGGAGGAACCCACGCTGGACGCGGCCAGCGCGCGCGGCGCCCGTAACGACGGCGGCCCCAAACCCACCGTGCACCCCCTGGTGCGCCCATCCGACGCAGTAACCGACGCCAACGTAGTGTACACCGACGTTTGGACCAGCATGGGCGACGAAGCCGAAACCGCCGAACGCATCCGGGCCTTTCAAGGCTACACGGTTGACGACGCGCTGATGGCCCAAGCCGCCCCCAACGCCTGCTTTATGCACGATATGCCCGCCCACTACGGCGAGGAAGTTGCCGAGGGAATGTTGGAACACCCCCAATCCGTTGCCTACCAGCAAGCCCACAACCGCCTGCACGCCCAAAAAGCGGTACTGGAATTCCTGCTGGCGTGATAAAGTTGGCAAAGTGACTAAACGCTATCGTGATTGAACGCTACAAAGATGCCATAGCCACCTGGCGCGGCCCACTGCTCCTCGGCCTGTTCACCGCAGCAGTCGTCTGGACAGTCTGGTACTTCACCAAAACACCGTGCATAATGTCCCAAGCCAGCGCCTGCTGTTGCAACCCCAGCGTCCTGGCCAGCTTCGTCAACCTGGAGATAATCACCAAAGCCGGCGGCGCCGGCCTGGCCGTAGGCGCGCTCAAAGGAGGTTACAATACCTATATGCTAAACAAAGAACGCGAAGCCCGCCAACAAGCCGAAAGGCGAGCCGATGTAGAACGCCAGCGGGCCGACGAGGAACGCGAACGGGCCGACGCAGAACGCCAGCGGGCCGATGAGCGAGTAGCCGCAGAGCGCCAACGGGCCGATGAGCGAGTAGCCGCAGAACGCCAACAATTGGCTGCGGTCCACCAGGCTGTGCTTGAGGCCTTGGGCCGGTTGGGCCAGCAAAGCAACGGCGGTAGCTCGACCGGCCAGCAGCCCTAACCTCTTATCACTATGCTGAATAAAGAACGCGAAGCCCGCCAACAGGCCGAACTACGAGCAGCCGCAGAACGCCAGCGGGCCGACGAGGAACGCGAACGTGCTGACGCAGAACGCCGGTGGGCCGATGAACAACGCCAGCGGGCTGAACAGCAGATAGCCGAAGAACGCAAACGGTTTGATGAACAACGCCGGCGAGCCGAACAACAACTAGCAGAAGAACGCCAGCGATCGGATGCCATCCAACAGGCCATGCTGAAAACCTTGCTCCAATTGGTGCAGCAACGCAACAACGCCCCGCAACCCCAATCTCCCCCCACCGACGGCAGTATATGACTACCACTGAGCATTTGCCCGAATCAATTGACGTTGACCCGGAGGCTGAGCTGTTCGTCCAGCCGGCCGAGCGGGTTCCCGTTGCCGATGCAACCCCGATGGTGGCTATCATCGGGCGGCCTAACGTGGGCAAGTCGTCGCTGTTCAACCGCGTGCTGTCCCGGCGGCACGCCATCGTGTCGGAGGTGGCCGGCACTACCCGCGACCGGCTTATCTCCGGCGCGTCGTGGAAGGGGCGCCATTTCCTGCTGGTGGATACCGGCGGCCTGGAGGACGACCCGGACGGCCACATCCCCCAGCGGGTGCAGCAGCAGGCTGATATGGCCATGGGCGCCGCCGACGTCATCGTGTTCCTTACCGACGCCGTGCAGGGGTTGACGGCCACCGACCAGGCCGTAGCCCAGCGTCTGCGCCGCACCGACAAGCCCGTTATGCTGGCCGTTAACAAGGTGGACAACGACAACCGAGAGCTGGCCGCCTCCGAGTTCTACCAGCTCGGCATCACCGAAACCTCGTTCATCTCCGCCTACCACAACTACGGCATCTACGACTTGCTGGAGCGGCTGGTGGAACTGCTGCCGGCGCAGGAATTGGCCGACCAGTGGGACGCCGAAAATCCCGCTGCCGGCGCTGACTGGCCTGAATTCGACGACGACGGCGAATCCGACAGCGGCCCCGATGCGGAGCTGCCGCCCCCGGCCACCGAACTGCGTCTGTCCATCGTGGGGCGCACTAACGTGGGCAAGTCTATGCTCACCAACGCCATCCTCGGCGAGGAGCGCAGCATCGTCAGCCCGGTCGCCGGCACTACCCGCGATGCGCTGGACACGCCCATTTCGTACCGCGAACACACCATTACGCTGGTTGACACCGCCGGAATGCGCCGCCCCGGACAGGTGCAGCGCGGCATTGAGCGGTACAGCGTGCTGCGCGCCGTCAACGCCGTCCATCGCAGCGACATCACCCTGCTGGTTACCGATGCCACCGAGCTGGCCACCGCTCAGGACGCCCACATCGCCGGCCTGGCCTGGGACACCAACCGGGGGCTTATCGTCGTCGTCAACAAGTGGGATTTGGTCAATCGCAATCGCTTTCGGATGGAACGCAGCCTGCACCGGGTGCGGGAGCGGCTGCACTTTATGCCCTACGTGCCGGTGTGTTTCACCTCCTCGTTGACCGGCGAGGGCATTGACGACCTGCTGGATACCGCCCTGTCGCTCTGGCTGGAACGGCAAAAGCGGGTTCCTTTCCGGCAGCTCCAGTACCTGCTGGCCGACGCTGTGTCCACGCACTCGCCCCCCTCGCGTCGGGGCAACCTGCGCAACCGGCTGCGCATCCGGCGGGTGCGGCAAGTCGGCGTCAACCCGCCCACCTTTGTGTTCAGCGTCAACGACCCCAAACTGCTGCATTTCTCTTACGAACGCTATCTGGAGAACCAAATCCGCGAACGGTTCGGCTTTCACCGGACGCACTTGCGGCTGGTATTCCGTCGCGAACGGGAGGAGCGGACTCCCCGGCCGGCGGCCCGGAGTCGTGCGCGCTAGCTTGAGTCTGACCGTATGCCGCTGATTAACCGGCTCACCGTCGGCGCGGCGGCATCCCTGATTGCCGTTCCCGTGCTCGTCGGCGCCGGCCTGGCGATGTGGCAGCTGGCGCCCCAAATGCCGCTGGCCGCGCAGTACGCCGCGCTGTGCGTCGTCGCCTACCTCATCGGCTCGGTTTCCTGGGGCTACACGCTGCTGATACTGGCGCGGGGCGAGGACATACGCGCCTTTGGCAGCGGCCGCACCGGAATGTCCAACACCCTGCGCACGGCCGGCGGAAAAGCCGCCGTCGCCGTGTTCGTCCTGGATTGCAGCAAAGGCGTGCTGGCGGTGCTGCTGGCCCGCTTTGCCATCGGCCCCGGCCCGCCGGAAATCGTAGCCGGACTGGTAACCCTGTGCGGGCACAACTGGCCGGTATTCCTGGGCTTTCGCGGCGGGCGCGGCATCCTGCCCGGCCTGGGCGGGCTGTCGGTAATGGCCCCCTGGGTCGCCCTGGGCGCAGCGGCGCTGTTCGCCGTCGTAACATTGTCCACCCGCTACCTGTCGCTGGGCAGCATCGTCGGAACCCTGTTCACGGCGGCGGCCAGCCTCGCCCTGACCCTGTGGTGGGGCCACGACCGGCTTTACACCGCCTACGCCTGCATCGGCGCCGCCCTGATCCTCTGGCAGCATCGGGACAACATACGCCGTCTGCTGTCCGGCACCGAACGCCGCCTGGGAGCGCCGGCCCAGCGCAACTGACTGCCGCCCCGCCGGCAGCGACTGCAACGGCGGGGCGTGTTTTGTTTCCGGTGGCTTGGTCAAGTCATAATCGGTCACCTTGCGGTTGGCTGGTATCGGGCGTTTATCGGGCGGTGGGTTCGGTTTGGTTTGATGCTGGTTGTCGGAGATTCAAGTCGTTGTCAGCCCTACGGCCGGAGGTGGGTACGCAACTATTACGGACCTTCATTTTACGTGGCCTGCCGGTTAGGACAGCACGCGGGCTGAAGCTCGATACCCTGCGGAGTACCGCCCACGCCGTGAAAGCGTCGATGGGTCGGCCTGGCCGATTGCGATTTTGCTGACTGGCCGTATTGACTTGAATCTCCGGCGGTTGTGCTAGCGGTGTGCTGGCCCCATCTCCCCATGGCCGTTCTCCGGATGAGCGGGTAGGGAGCGAGGGTTGCTTGATTTGCCCGATGGATGTATTATGGCGAACGAAAGTACGGCCTGCAAGTAGGTGGTGTCACTGATTTTTGGGGTTTGGCGGGGGATTTTGACGGGGGCGGCGTATCGTTTGGAGGTCAACGTCGCTGCTGCGGCCTCGCGATTTTTCGCTGCGCTCAGAATGACATCAGGGATGGCGGGATGTCCGGCCGGGGCTGATTAGGCTATCTGATTTGACATTTCCGCTGCCTTGCGGCTAAATTGTCCCCGGATTCAATCATCCGTCCAAATCCCCTTGCGAGGCTGCCAAGATGCTGAAAGACCGGATCCACGACGAGCTACTCTCCCCGGAGAACCTGCGCAACCCGTATCCCTACTACGCCATGCTGCGGGAGGAGGCGCCGGTCTATTGGAACGCCAAGTTTGACACGTGGGTTGTCACGTCCTACCAGGCCGTCGTCTGGGCGCTGCGCCACCCCGAACACTTCTCCTCCGAGGTGTTCCTGCGCGACGACAAGCCGCCCAGCCCGCCCATTGCCGAGTCGGATTTCCCCAAGTACCAGTACAATCTCGACTATATGAACAACTGGTTCATCCGTCGCGACCGCCCCGACCACCTGCGGATGCGCCGCACGATTCACCCGGTGTTCAACCCCAAGTACATTGACAACCGATTCCGCATGATGGTGCAGAGCATCATCCAGGATTTGTTGCAGGACTTTGACCCCGCCAGCGGCGAGATGGACGTGCTGCGCGATTTCGCCAACGCCATGCCCGTGCTGGTCATCGCCAACTGGCTGGGTATGCCGGGCGAGGACCGGGAGTTCATCCGCACCCTGTCCCGCCAGCTGCTGTCTCTGGACCAGGAAACGCCCGACCGCCATACCCGCGTCCACGAGGCCATCACCACGCTGAACGACTACGTGAACCCGCTGGTGGAATCCCGCGTCAGCGAACCCTCCGACGACCTGCTGTCCGTGCTGGCCATCGGCGAGCGCGAGGGCGAACTGAGCCGCGAGGAAGTGCTGGGCAACACGCTGCTGCTGCTCATCGCCGGCCATCAAACCACCATCAACCTGGTGGGCAACGGCACGATGGCGCTGATGCGCAACCCGGAGCAGTGGAATATGCTCAAAGAGGATGACAGCCAGCTGGTGCGCGCCACCGAGGAACTGCTGCGCTACGATTCCCCCGTCAAGCGCGCCCCCCGCATCGCCCTGGACGACATCGAGCTGGGCGGCCAGAAAATCCGCGAGGGCGAGAAAGTAATGGTCATCATCAACGCCGCCAACCGCGACCCCATGGCCTTCGAGAACCCCGAGGATTTGGACATCACGCGCTACCCCAACCCCCACGTAGCCTTCGGCGGCGGCATCCACCACTGCCTCGGCGCCAACCTGGCCCGCCTGGAGGGACAGGAAGCCTTCCGCGCCCTGACCCGCAAGTTCCCCCCCTTCAAGTTCGCCAGCAACCCCGACGAGCTGGAATACCACAACCTCCTAAACATCCGCGGCGTAGTAAGCCTGCCCGCAGAATGGTAACCCGCCAACCCTTGCCAACGGCTAGACATGGGCGGCCGGCGATTCCCCCGCACACGCGGGGATAGACCGTCCGCTCGTGGTCCTGTCGGGGACGCTATCCGGATTCCCCCGCACACGCGGGGTTAAACCGCAGGGGGTCTGGGGGACATGATGTCCCCCAGCGGACTCCACCCCCGCCCCACAGCGCAAACCTCCCGCAGGCAGCACCCCCCGCAGCGCGGGTTGTTCTTGGTGCACGCCTCTTTGTGGTGCCGGTCCAGCAGCGCGTGATACTCGTTGTACACCGGCGCGTCCGGCGGCACCGCCGCGTGAAACAGCCCCTGCCAGCCGGCGTAATCCGCCCGCCCCGCCGGAACCATCCCCACCCGCTCCATAATGCGGATAGTATAAGCGTCAATCACAAACGACGGCAGCCCGGCGGCGTAGAGCAGAATATCATCCGCCGTTTCCGGCCCGATGCCGTAGATACCCAGCAGACTGGCCCGCAGGCCGTCCATATCATCCGATGCAAACAGCGCGTCCAGATCGCCGCCGTGCCTTTCGCAGACGTAAGCGGCAAACGCCTTCATTTTGCGCGCCTTCATATTGTAATACCCCGACGGACGAATTACCCTCGCCAGCGTCGCCGCGTCCATCCGGTGCACCGCCGGCCAGTCGGCGATGCCGGCCGCCCGCAGGTTGCCCAGCGCCTGCTCCACGTTGCGCCACGCCGCCGCCTGCGTGAGAATGGCGCCGGCAATCATCTCAAACCGGCTGTCCCCCGGCCACCAGCCCTGCGGCCCGTAGGCCGCCAGCAGCCGCCGGTAAATCTCCGTCAGCCGCGCCCCCGCATCTCCCCGGAGCGTATCCCGATTACCCGATTGACACCCGCCCGAACTCACAGCCGCACCGGAATAGCGTCGGCCAGCACAATCGCCGTTTCGTCCAGATGGCAGCGATAGGCCCAAGCCTCCACCCCAACGGACACCGCCTCCCGCAAGACGCGCCCCAGCAGCGGGTCGGCGGCGTCATTAGGCGTAAAAGCCACGGCGTCGCCCCGCTGGATGACGAATATCACCACCGCCCGATGCCCCGCTGCCTTTGCCGCCATCAGGCTGCGCAGATGCTTGACCCCCCGCAGCGTCGGCGCATCGGGAAACCGCCCAACGCCCTCCACCACCAGCGTAACCGACTTGGTTTCCACGTAGCAAATCCCCGCCGGATGTCCGATGACGGGATTCTCCAGCCGAAAATCCAGCCGGCTCTCCCCGTACACCGCCTCCGGCCGCACCAGCGGATAGTCGGCAAACTCCGCCAGCCGCCCCTCGGCAATCGCCTCGGCCACCAGATGGTTCGGCAGCCGCGCGTCCGCCGACGATAAAGTCGTTCCGATGTCCACAATCGCCAGGTCGTAGGCCGTCTTGCGCGTCGTCGGCTGCGGCGCCGGCGCCAGCAAAACCCGAAACCCCGGCACCAGCAGCTCCGCCATCCGCCCCGAATTAGGCACGTGCGCCAGATGCTCCCGCCGCTCAACGTCCACCAAAGCGGCAAACCGATTCAGCCGCCGGATAAACCGCCCCTCAACCAACGCAGGAAACCGCACCAAAGCCAACACCCTCACAACCGGCCAGCCCAACCCGGCCTCTAATACCCCCCCATCCTATCCCGCCCGGTTCCGCAGTGGCAACCCCGCAAAAGCCCCGGCCCAATCCAAAAATCAGCGACACCAATTACTTGCAATCGTACATTCGTTCGTGTAGGATTACATCTATCGGGCAAATCAACAACCAATCCCCCCTCAGCCGTCCTCGCTCGAGAACATCCCCTGAGGAACCGGGGCCATCACACCGCTAGCGCCATCGTCGGAGATTCAAGTCAAAACGGCCAGTCAGCAAAATCGCAATCGGCAAGGGTAGTCCCGACCCCGCTTTCACGGCGCGGGCTGCCTCCGCTGGGTATCGAGCTTCAGCCCGCGTGCTGTCCTCCCATTAGGGACAGGACACGTAAAATGAAGGTCCAAAATAGTTGCGTACCAACCTCCGGCCGTAGGGCTGACAACGACTTGAATCTCCGACACCAAACCAACCAAACCAACCGCCCGATAAACACCCGCCCGATACCAACCCCAACCGGAGAATCCACCATGCTACCGTCCAGCCGCGCTCCTCCCGCCGCAGTTTCGCAATCGGCGCAATGCGTCTATAATGCCTCAACCCCCTTACTTTGAGCGTTTGCCTCACCGTGCCATGACTGCCTTTGTTGACCGTCTGCGTTCCGCGTGCGCCGCCGCCGCCAGTCTGGTGTGCGTTGGCCTCGACCCCAATCCCGACGCCATGCCGGTGCCGGATGCGGCCGATTTCAACCGCGCCATCGTTGACGCCACCGCCGGCCTGGTCTGCGCCTACAAGCCCAACCTGGCGTTCTACGAGGCGTTGGGCCTCCCCGGCCTGAACGCCCTGGCCCAAACCATCGCACACATCCGCGCTTACGCCCCCGATGCCATCGTCATCGGCGATTGCAAGCGCGGCGACATCGGCGAGTCGGCCGCCGCCTACCGGCGGGCAATGACCGGCGTTTGGGGCTTTGACGCCGTAACCATCAACGCTTGGGGCGGCATTGACACCGTATCCCCCTGGCTAACCGACCCCGGATTCGGCGCCTTTATCTGGTGCCGCGGCTCCAACCCCGGCGCCGCCGACTTGCAGGACTTAACCGTTGCCGACACCGACGCTGACGGCATGCGTGAGCCCCTCTACGTCAATCTGGCCCGACAGGCCCATCGCCAGTCTGACGCCGGCAACCTGGGCCTCGTCGTCGGCGCCACCGCTCCGGAGCAGCTGGCCGCCGTGCGTCAAATTTGCCCCACCATGCCTTTCCTTATCCCCGGCGTTGGCGCACAGGGCGGCGATCTCAAAGCCGCAGTGCTCAACGGCGTTGACGCTGCCGGCCGCCTGGCCGTCGTAAATTCCTCCCGGGGCATCATTTACGCCTCCCGGAGCAGCGACTACGCCGCCGCCGCCCGCGCCGCCGCCGCCAATCTGCGCGATTCCATCAACGCCATCCTTGACGAAGCAGGTTTGGGATGGCCTTAGACATCAAGCCCGGCGACGTCGTGCGCCTCAAAAAGCCCCACCCCTGCGGCGGCTACCTCTGGAAAGTCAACCGCGTTGGCGGCGATGTTGGCCTGCTTTGCCAAACCTGCGGCCACCACATAATGGTATCCCGGTTCCGCATTGAGCGCCGCCTCCGCGCGGTAACCCGCCCCGCCCCCGCCTCAAGCGCCGCCAGCCCGGAATCGCCGGCCTCGTGATTCGCCGCGCCTCTGCAACGCTGTTCGTCAAGTACCGCAGCGTAACGTTCCTCTCCCTCGCCGTTGCCCTCAACAGCCTCGGCATGGGCACCATCGCCCCCGTGCTGCCCCTGTTCACCGCCGAGGAATACCACGTCAACGCCGCCCAAGTCGGCATCGCCATCGGGCTGTTCGGCGTTGGCCGCCTCGTCATCAGCGTCCCCTCCGGCTACCTCTGCCAGATTTACGGACGCAAGCCGGTGATGGCATTGGGCGTAGCCGTCAACGTGCTGGGCGCATTGATGGTTGCCCTGTCGTTCAGCTACTGGTGGCTCATCGGATGGCGTTTCGTTTCCGGACTCGGCGGCAGCGTCCTCAACACCGTAGCGACGGTGTACCTCCGCGATGAGTCAACCCCGCAAAACCGGGGCCGCCTCCTCAGCGCGCAGGAATTGAGCATCCTGGCCGGCCAGACGCTCGGCCCCCTGCTCGGCGGCTACCTCGCCAACGTATTCGGCCTCCGCATCCCCCTCTACGCGCAAGCCATCATGATGGCCCTGTCCTTCGCCGTAATCGTCGGCCCCCTCCCCGAATCCCGCTGGCGCGAGCCAACGCCGGCGCCGGCCCATCGCCCATCCACCGCCGGCCCGCCCCCGGATTCAACGACGCCGTCCGCTGCAACGCCGTCCGCTGCGACGACCCCATCTGATGCCGCGCCGCCATCCCGCCCGCCGCCGTCGCCATCCCCCGGCCGGCAGCGCGGCGATTTCTGGCGCATGATGCTCAGCCCGGCCTTTATTTTCGTCGGACTGTTCGGCCTGATGATAGTCGCCAACCGGCAGGGCGCCCGTTTCAGCGTGATGCCCCTGTTCGGAGCGGTCAAAGGCTTCGGCCCCAACCACCTCGGACTCTGGCTCAGCCTGACTCATTTCCCCCAGCTGTTCTCCACGCTAACCTCCGGCTACCTGTCCGACCGGTTCGGGCGCAAATCGCCCATCATCCCGTCGCTAATCCTGATGTGCGCCGGCATTGCCACCTTCGTATGGGCCGGCAGCCTGTGGCAGCTGCTGCTGTCCGGCGTGCTGATGGGCATGGGCGAGGGCTTGGGCAGCCCCGCCGGCACCGTGTTTTTCGCCGACATCGCCCCGCCGGGCCTGGAGGGCGTCACCATCGGACTGTTCCGCACCTTTGGCGCCATCGGCACCGTCGCCGGCGCCATCGTCCTCGGCGCCATCGCCGACGTCGCCGGTTTCCCCTGGGCCCTCTGGGTTGACGCCATCATATTCGCCGCCTCCGGCATCGGCGTAATCCTGTTCGTCCGCGAAACCTACCGCCGCCGCCGCTCCTGATGACTTTCACGGACTCCATTCACCCGACGCCGGCCGTCGTGTTCAGCCCTCCCCGGCCTCCGGAACCGCCAGCCGCTGTACGCCCGGACGGTTAACCCGCACTTTCAGCGTCAGCGCCCCCCCGATGAGAAACAGCAGCGCGCTGGCGGCCAGCAGTGCGGTGTAGCCCAGCCCCGGCCCGTACCACACCGTTACCAAATCCGGCAGCGGCCCCATTATCTTGGCGCCCGCCGCCCCCGCCACCGAACCCAGGTTCACTATCCCCATGTGCTGCCCCTCTCGCCCCCGCGTCCCCAGGTCATTCGCCATCGCCCAGTGCGCCGACAGCACGATGCCCACCGCCCCGCCAATCACGCACGCCACCAGCACCGCCAGCAGGTAGGTGTTTGCCCAGATCATCCCCAGGGTGGCGGCCACCGACAGCAGGTAGCCCACCGTCAGCACCGGCTTGCGTCCCACCCGGTCCGACACCCACCCGGCCGGGTAGGTAGTCAGCACCAGCATCCCGCCGATGCCGATTATCGCTACCCCCAGCGCCTGCGCCGGATTATCCACCTGCACCTTTTCCCGCAGAAAGAACAGTCCATACGTCGTGAATATCACCACCGCGCCCAGCGTTGCGCCCCGCGATACCACGAACCAGCCCAAGTCCGGATGCAGTCGGGACATCGCCGTCGATTCCGGGAACGACATCGCCGCCCGGCGGAACGTAGAGGTATAAGGCCCACCGCTCCGGCGCATCTTGCCGTAGATGGCGGTAAAGGTGATGCCGGCCGAGCCGAATATCACCAGCCCGAACAGCCCCAGCATCGCCCACAGCCAATAGGCCGTCTCCGGCCCCTCGTACCGCCCAATCAGCATACTCGCCAGAAACAGCACGATCGCCCCGCCGCTGGCCTCCAGCATCGTCTTGACCGACGCCGACGCCCCCATCCGGCTCACCGGCACCAGCTCCCGCACGCTGGCCAGGTAGGGCGAATACCCGATGCCGGCGTTGATTTGGATGAACAGCCAGACGACCAGCAGGCTGCCGTAGTTCAGCGGCAGCGCCAGCCCCGCCAGCCCGATGGGGATGCACACGCACGCCCACAGCAGATAGGGCAGCCGCCGCCCGATGCGCGACCGGGTGCGGTCGCTGGCCCAGCCCACCGGCACCTGCACCACTGCCGCCGCCGCCAGCCCCACCAGCCCCAGCACCCCCAGCAGCGTATTCTTGGCCGCCTCCGGCGCCACCCCCAGCACCAGCACCGGAATAACCACGGTGTCCATCGCCAGGATGAACCCCGATATTCCAAAGCTGTACGCATTCAGCCGCAGCAAGTCCCTATTGCCCCAGGCCCCCGGCGGAGCAGAACGCGGCGGACGTGTAGCAAACGCACTCATAATCGGCAGATTTTACCCCATCCTCATAATGTCATTCCGTCCCCACCCGCACAATGTGATTCCGTCCCCACCCCCAATGTCATTCTGAGCGCAGCGAAGAATCTCGATGAGGTAGCGCACACTTTGGGGGCAACGCCGTTGCTACGCCGTCGAGATTCTTCGTTGCGCTCAGAATGACATTGGATGGTGTAATCAGCATGGCAGTGTGCGGTGCGCTCGGAATGGACAGGCAGAGTATATGTTAGAATCCCGCTTGCCGGCTATGCCCGGCCGCCCCCAATCCCCGCCCACATCATACCCGCCCGGCATCTGAACCGTTATGCGAATTTGCTCCCTGCTGCCCAGCGGCACCGAAATCCTGTTTGCCCTGGGCCTGGGCGAGCAGATAATCGGCGTTACCGACTTGTGCGATTACCCCCCAGAGGCCGCCGCCAAACGCATCGTCTGCCGCAGCCGCATCGACCCGTCCGTACTTTCCAGCGCCGAAGTAGAGGCCGAGATGCACCGCATCCTCGCCGCCGGCGAAAGCCCCTACGATTTAGACGTCGCCTGGCTCCGGCAAGCCGCCCCCGACGCCGTGCTTACGCAAGACTTATGCTACTACTGCGAGATTGACGCCGCCACCGTCGGCCGCGCCGTAGCCCCCATCCCCATCCCGCCCCGCGTGCTAAACCTGAACCCCCGCACGCTGGATGAAATCCTGGACAGCTTTATCGCAGTAGGCCGGGCCTGCCAATCCCTGCAACGCGCCGTCCAGCTGGTAGCCGGACTGCGCCAGCGCATCACCGCCGTCAAGGATAAAGTCAGCGCCGCCCCAAACCGTCCCCGGGTATTCTCCCTCGAAGGCGTCAACCCTCTGGTAATCGGCGGCCATTGGGTAACCGACTTGCTGCTCACCGCCGGCGGCCAACTGCCCGCCAGATTCACCCCCGGCTGCCCCGCCGAGCGCATCGACTGGAGCGCAGTAACCGCCGCCGCCCCGGAGAAACTCTACATCGACCTATGCTCCTCCGACTTGCCCCGCAGCGTCCGCGAGATACCCTGGCTGGCGGCCCAACCGGGCTGGCACAACCTCCCCGCCGTACAATCCGGCGAAGTCTATCTGATTGACCACAGCACCCTCAGCCGCCCCGGCCCCCGCGTCGTAGATGGCCTGGAAGCCCTGGCCCAACTAACCCACCCCAACCGTTTCACCGGCCACCTCCCCGATGGAATGGCCCTCAAACTAAACCCCAACATCGCCAGCAGCCTGCCACCGGAGCGCATCGGCGCAGCATTCCGACCGTACCCGTCACACTAAACGCCCCAACTGCCCATCGCTGCCACATTGCCCGCCGGCTGTCATCCGCCCCTCCCCCCAATGTCATTCTGAGCGCAGCGAAGAATCTCGACGGCGTAGCAACGGCGTTTCCCCCAACGTGTGCGCTACCTCATCGAGATTCTTCGCTGCGCTCAGAATGACAGTAAGTTCAGGACGACAGCCAGCGCAATACAGAGTTTCGCAATTTTAAGATGCGGCGGCGTCTGGCATTAGTGATACTAGCCGGGTATAATCATCCGCAAACCGCCAGACTAGAGGGGTGATTTCATCGTGGTTGACTCGCTCGCATTCCGTAACGCGATGTCCAAGTTTGCTACCGGCGTTACCGTGATAACTACGCTGGATGCCGAGGGCAATCCCCACGCTATGACCGCCAACGCTTTCACGTCGGTGTGCCTGGAGCCGCCGACGCTGCTGGTTTGCGTGGCCCACAACACCATTACCTACGGGTACGTAGAGGAACAGCAGCGCATCGGCGTGAACGTCCTCTGCGAGGAGCAGGAGGAACTGGGCCGCTACTTCGCCCGCCGCCCCGAGCAGCGGGAGGGCAACCCCCAATACTCCTACACCGCCGGCCAGCACAACGTGCCCGCCCTCGACGGCTCAATGGTGTTCTTCAACTGCGACATCGTAGGCGCCCACGTGTACGGCGACCACACCATCTACGTCGGCGAAGTCAAAGAAATGCGGCAGGACGACCAGGAAGTCAACCCCCTAATGTTCTACGACAGCCAGTGGTACCACCCCGCCCACGAATAACCCCCCGGTGCCGGCGGCCGTTCCGCTACCCGCCCAGCCGCTCCAGAAACCTGGCCACCGCCTCGTTCACTGCGTCGGGCTGCTCCAGCGTTACGAAGTGGCCGGAGTTGGGAACTACTACCACCTCCGCGTCCGGCAGTTCGCGGCCCAGGTATTCGGCGTAGCGTACCGGCGTCATTACGTCGTCCTGCCCCACTATTACCAGCGTGGGCAGGGTGATTTCCTTGACGCGTTCCATCACGTCAAACTTGTCGCAGGCCGCCAGGTCGTTGTGCTCTACCATTGGGCCGGATTGCAGGGCGCGGGCGGCCAGTTGGGGGGCCAGCTCCCGGTTGATGGCCTCGTAGTAGGCCGGCGCCTCGGCCCGCCATTGGGCATCGTCCAGGCAGCGGTTCAGGTAGTCGGGATGCACCCGCAGCCGCGCCCCCGTGCCGATTAGCGCCAGCCCCGCCAAATCGCCCGGATACCGCAAAGCGTAGTCCAGCGCAATCGCCCCGCCCATCGAGTGCCCGAACAGCACGAAAGGCGCATAACCCCGACCCTGCACGTACTCCCGCAGCCAGTCCGCATAGCCGCCGATACTGTCCCGCGCCGCCCCGTCGGGATGACCCGGCAGATTCACCGCGTCCGCATCAGGAAAGCGGGCCGTCTGGTAGTGATAAGTAAGCTCGTTCTGGCCGGAGCCGTGAACCATCACCAACTGCATTTTTCAACTACTCCCGTGTCGTTTGGCATCCTCCGGATAATGCGCCGTCACAGCAGCGGCGCCTGCCCGTTGGTGTGAGTGCCGCCATCGCCGGCATCGTCCACGCCATCGCCGTCGTCGTGTTCGGGCAAGTCGGCGTCGTCGCTATCGGCAGCAGCGTCAGCAGCCGCGTACTGGCTGGCGGCCTCCGCTGCGATCTCCTCGGCCTGCGCCAGCACCGAACCGGCTTGGCCGTTCTGCCGGGTGGGGTCGTCCTGGCTGTAATCGGTGGCGCGGAAACAGGCGATGGAAGCCACGCTGTCATCGCCGCCCCGTTCCCGCCAGATGATGACGCCCTTAGTCTGCCGGGTGTTCACCACCTTGACCTCGGCCAGCGTGATACGCACCACCTGGCCCCGGGCCGAGATGATAAACACTTCGTGCCCTTCCTCGTCGTCCATTTCGGCAGAGGTAACGATTTTGGCGTCCACCACCGGGCCGGTAAGTTTGTCGCTCTGGTCAACGGCGAAAGTTTTGACGCCCATGCCGCCGCGCCCTTTCTCGCGGTAAATCGCCTCGCCCTTGCTGTTGTACAGCGGCGTGGCCTTGCCGTAGCCCTTTTCGCTAACTATCAGCAGATACTCGTCCGGCGCGTCGTTCACCACGTCCATCGCAACCACCTTGTCGCTGCCCTTGAACTTCATCCCGATTACGCCGGTGGCGTTGCGGTTGCGTTCCGGGATGCTGGACACCGGCGACAGCAGCGCCTGCCCCTGCTCGGTTACCAGTATGATTGACGAATCGGCGGGCGCCGGACGGACGCTAACCAGTTCGTCGCCGTCCTGAATTTTCATCGCCAGCAATCCGGATTTCCGCAAGTTCTGCAACTGGCCCGGACGCAGGGCGTTGACCCGTCCCCGCCGGGTGGCAAAGACGTACAGATGGTTGTACTGGCCCCGGCGCGCCGGCAGCATCGTTTGCACGTGCTCGCCCTGCTGCAAGTTAATCAGATTGACCAGCAGCATCCCCCGCGCGGTGCGCCCGGCGTCGTTGGGCGTTTCGTACACGTTCAGCGGATACACCCGCCCCCGGTTGGTAAAAAACAGCAGCTGGTCGTGCGTGTTCACCACCTCCAGCTGCATCAGCGCGTCGTCATCCCGGTTGCTGGCGCCCCGCACGCCTTTGCCGCCCCGCCGCTGGTTGCGGTAGGTGCCGATAGGCACCCGCTTGATGTAACCCCGCTGGCTCAGCGTAACCACCACGTCCTCTTGCACGATGAACTGCTCAATGGACTGCTCCTGCAATTCGCTGGCCTCAATCTCGGTGCGCCGCGCGTTGGCGTGCTTGCGCTTGAGTTCGCGGGTTTCCCGCTTGATTTCGGCCCGGATTTTCTGCGGGTTCTGCAACAGGTCTTCCAGCCGGGCGATGGTGGCCAGCAGGTCGTTGTATTCCTCGTCCAGCTTTTGCCGTTCCAGCGCGGCCAGCCGGCGCAGCTGCATATCCAGGATGGCCTGCGCCTGAATCTCCGACAGGTCAAACTGCTGCACCAGGTTGTTGCGCGCCGTTTCCACGTCCTGGCTGCTGCGGATGGTGTCAATGATGGCGTCAATGGCGTCCAGCGCCTTCAGCAACCCCTCCACGATGTGCGCCCGGTCCCGGGCCCGCCCCAGCTGGTACTCCGTGCGCCGCCGGATGACGTCCTCCCGGTGCGTTACAAAGTGGGTGATGAGGTCTTTCAGCGACAGTTCCTGCGGCTGCCCGTCCACCAGGGCCAGCATAATGGCGTTGAACGACGACCGCAGCGCCGTCCGCTTGTACAGGTTGTTCAGGATGACCGTAGCCTGCGCGTTGCGCCCCAGCTCGATGACCACCCGGATGCCCCGGCGGTCCGATTCGTCCCGTATTTCGGTAATGCCCACCAGCGTTTTGTCGCGCACCAGATGGGCAATTTTCTCCACCAGGTTGGCCTTGTTCACCTGATACGGCAGTTCGCTGACGATGATGCGCTGCCGGTTCTGGCGGGTTTCCTCAATCTCGGTAACCGCCTCCATCACGATACGCCCCCGCCCGGTGGCGTACATATCCCGAATTCCCGAAACGCCCCGAATCCGGGCCGACGTCGGAAAATCCGGCCCGGGCACAATGGCCATCAGCTGGTCAACGTCGCAGTTCGGATGGTCAATAACGTGGCACACGGCGTCGCAGATTTCGCCCAGGTTGTGCGGCGGCATATTGGTGGCCATACCGACGGCGATGCCCGACGACCCGTTCACCAGCAGGTTAGGCAGCCGCGCCGGCAGCACCCGCGGCTCCTTGATGGAGTCGTCAAAGTTGTCGCTGTAATCCACCGTCTGCTGGTCAATGTCGGCCAGCAGTTCGTCGGCGATGGCGGCCAGGCGGGCCTCGGTGTAGCGCATGGCCGCCGGCGGGTCGCCGTCAATGCTGCCAAAGTTGCCCTGCCCGTCAATCAAGGGCGCGCGCATGGAGAAAAGCTGCGCCATCCGCACCAGCGCGTCATAAACCGAGCTGTCGCCGTGCGGGTGAAACTTGCCCAGCACCTCGCCCACGATGCGCGCGCTCTTGCGGTACTGGCTGCCCGGACGGATGCCCATGTCGTGCATGGCGTACAGAATACGCCGCTGCACCGGCTTAAGCCCGTCGCGCACGTCCGGCAGCGCCCGCGACACAATCACGCTCATGGCGTAAGACAGATACGACGAGCGCATCTCGTCCTCAATGGCAATGTTGGTGTACTGGTCGTCCGATTGCGACGGCGGGGCAGTGGTCATATTGATGCTCTCCTGTTGATGTTCTCCTGCGCCGGCCGGTCAGGGCCCGGCCGCGAATTCGTCCGCCCGTTCGACCAGGCCGAGAAACAGATTGTTAAAGCTGGCGGGCAATTCGTCGGCGCGTTCCGGCAAAAACTGCACCCCGATTACCCAGCGGTGTTCCTTGCTTTCCAGCCCCTCAATGATGCCGTCGTCCAGCTGGTAGGCAATCGTCATCAAACGCTCCGCCCGCTGCGCCTCCCGCAGCCCCAGCCGGTGCCGGCTGTTCACCCGAAACATCCCGGCGCTGCCAATGATGGCGGCCACTTTGGAGCCGGGCGACAAATAGATTTGATGGCGCGGCGCTGGCGATTCGGCGTCACCGGATGCGTCATCATCGGGCGCATCATGTCCCCCAACGAGCGGCGCCGGCAACCCGCCAAACCAGGCGTTGAGCGCGTGCATCCCCATTCCCGTCGCCAGCACCGGCCGATCCGCCGCCAGCGCCGCCGCCAGCAAATCCCGGCCCAGCGACGACACCGCATCGTCAAGCCCGGCATCCGCCAGCAGCAGCCCGCCGGCGCCATCCATAACGTCAGCGGCAGAGGCCCCGGGCGTCACAACGTTGACTTGTCCGCCGGCCGATTCCACCGCACGGATGCAGTGGGCCGGGACAATGCCATCGCCAGCGGGGATAACGATAGTTGGCAAAAGGGAATGAACCTATCGGATACAGATACAATTGTTCGTAAAAATCGCCATTTATACGGCTACATTATACTAAATTTCGGGCATCTCTGCTTGGCGTTCCTCCGCCAATTACAGAGACTTTGCCCCCGGACAGAGCGGGGGCAAAGGAATAAACGGACTGGCTGCCCCGCCTGGGTTCGAACCAGGGCTTACAACTCCAAAGGCTGACGTGCTGCCACTACACCACGGGGCACCGCAACGACCCCGCCCGGAGGCCGCGGCGCAAACTAACGCGCACCTAACATTGTGCGCCGCCACCATCCCGGCGTCAAGACTGGTGGGTGGTAGGATGGCAGGATGATTGACCGGAGGAACGTAACAATGGCTTTACCCAACCGCATTCTGGACAACCGCGCCGCTACCGTTGCCGCCCATCTGCGGCGCAGCCTGCCCGGCGCGGACGCTTTCAATCTGGTGTCGGCCTACTTCACCATCTACGGCTACGGGCTGCTGGCGGATGAGCTGGACGGGGTGGGCCGCGTCCGGTTTCTGTTTGGCGACCCGGCTTCGGTGGAGGAGCTTGACCCTGGGGACAGCGAACCCAAGTCGTTTGAGCTTACCGAGGCGGGCTTGGCGCCGAACCATGCGCTGTATCAAAAGGCGCTGGCCCGGCGGTGCTCCGCTTGGGTAGCGCAGGACAGCGTGGGCATCCGCTCGGTGCGCCGCGCTAACTTTCTGCACGGCAAGATGTACCTCACGACGTCATCTGACGGCGCTACGGGCGTGGTGGGCAGTTCCAACTTTACCCGGCGCGGGCTGGGCGGCAGCGAGCAGTCTAATCTGGAAATCAACCTGGCCACCGACGACGCCGGCACGCTGGCCGAGCTGAACGATTGGTTTGACCGGCTGTGGCGCAGCGACCGGCTCACCGAGGACGTGAAGCAGCGGGTGCTGGACGCCCTGCAACGCCTCGGCGGGGATTACGCGCCAGAGGACGTCTATTACAAAACGCTGTACGAGTTGTTTAGCAAAGACATTGCGGCCCGCCAGGCCGGCGATGCCGCCGCCGCCGCTACCGGCTTTACCGAGAGCATGATTTGGAACGCCCTTTACGAGTTCCAAAAGGACGGGGCGAAAAGCGTCATCGCCAAGCTGCTGGCGCACAACGGCTGCATCCTGGCCGACAGCGTGGGCCTGGGCAAAACCTACACCGCGCTGGCGGCCATCAAGTTCTTTGAGCTGCGCAACGAGCGCGTGCTGGTGCTTTGCCCCAGCAAGCTGCGCGAGAACTGGTCGCTCTACCCGGCCATCTACGGCCACCGGCAGAACCCATTCCCGGATGACCGTTTCGGCTTTACCGTGCTGGCCCATACCGACTTGTCCCGCGATTCCGGCGTTTCCGGGGGAATCAACCTGGCGAATTTCAACTGGCAGAACTACGATTTGGTGGTCATTGACGAGTCGCACAACTTCCGCAACGACGAGGGGCGGCGCTACCGGCGGCTGCTGGACGAAGTCATCGCCGGCGGCACGCGCACCAAAGTGCTGATGCTGTCGGCAACGCCGGTGAATACGTCGCTGGCTGACCTGCGCAACCAGATTTACCTGATGACCGCGGGGCGGCAGGACGCCTTCCGCGCCAGCCTGCAAGTGGGCAGCATCCGCACGGTGATGGCGGCGGCCCAGCGGCAGTTCAAGGCGTGGGAAACCGCGCAGGCCCGGCGGGGCCGCCGCAACAAGGCGGAGCTGCTGGAGAAACTCGGCGCCGACTTCCTCCGGCTGCTCAGCGGCGTTTCCATCTCCCGCTCCCGCCGCCAGATTGAGCAGTTCTACGCCGCCGAAATGGAGCGCATCGGCCAGTTCCCCCAGCACGAAAGGCCCACTAATCACCACCCGCCAACCGACTTGCAGGGCGAACTCTCTTACCAGGCATTAGCCGAACGCATCGGCCAATTCAAGCTGTCCCTGTACCAGCCCAGCGAGTACGTCAGCGACCCGACGCGGCTGCAACAACTGGCGGACGACCGCCGGCAGCAAAACTTCAACCAGCAGGACAGTGAGCGTTTCCTGATTGGAATGATGCGGACTAACTTCCTCAAGCGCCTGGAAAGCTCCGCCCACTCGCTAACGCTAACCCTGCAACGCACCGTTGCCAAGATTGACGACTTGCTCGACAAGATTGACCGCTATCAAGCAGACCAGCCCGCGTTTGACGACCTGGCGGATGCCGACGTTCTGCCCGAGGCGGATGATGAGGACGAGGAGTTTTTCGTGGGCGGACGCCGGCGCCCTTACCGTCTGGCGGAGCTGGACGTGGCGCGCTGGCAGGCGGATTTGGCGCAGGACAAGGCCACGCTGGACGGGGTGCGCCGGCAGGTTGCCGCCATCACGCCGGCGCGGGATGGCAAGCTGAGCGCAATCACGGAGGCCGTCCGCAAGCGGGCAGAACATCCCACCCTTGACCGGGATGGCAACCCCAACCGCAAGCTGCTGGTGTTCACCACTTTCAAGGACACGGCGATATATCTGTACGACAATCTCTCCCCGCTGGCCGCCGAGCTGGGCATCAACATTGCGATGGTGTCCGGGGACGAAACCCGCGCCGCCGGCGACAACAACTTCAACGCCATCCTCACCAACTTCGCCCCCGTCGCCCGCAGCCGGGCCGCCGCCGCCGGCGCCGCCGCCGACATCGACTTGCTGATTGCCACCGACTGCATCTCCGAGGGGCAGAACTTGCAGGATTGCGATACGGTGCTCAACTACGACATCCACTGGAACCCGGTGCGCCTCATCCAGCGGTTCGGGCGCATTGACCGCATCGGCAGCCGCAGCCGCGCCGTGCGGATGATCAACTACTGGCCCACGTCCGATATGGACGTGTACCTCAAGCTGGAAAGCCGCGTGCAGGCCCGCATGGCCCTGGCCGACCTGGCCGCCAGCGGCGACGCCGACCCCTTCGATGAGAACCCGTTCTCCACAGACGACGCCCAGCGGGAGTTGAACTTCCGCGACGAGCAGCTGCTCCAGCTGCGGGATGAAGTGCTGGCCATCGAGGACCTGGAGGATGGCCCGGTGCTGGGCGATTTCACCCTGGACTACTTCCTGACCCAGCTGCTGCGTTATCTGGAGGCCAACAAGGATGCGCTGGAGGCCATGCCCCCCGGCGTGCACGGGGTGGCGCCCGCGTCGGCCGCTGCCCCGCCCGGCGTGATATTCTGCCTGCGCCAGCGCAACGCCGGCGAAGTTGGGCCGGGCCAGCGGACGGCCAGCCCGGTGCATCCCCACTATTTCTGCTACATTCAGAACAACGGCAGCATCCGCTTCGGCTGCGGCAACGCCCGCCAGGCCCTGGCCGTCTTTGAGGCGGCGGCCGCCGGACGGACGGAGCCCATCACCGCGCTTTGCGACCGCTTTGACGCGGAAACCGCCCAGGGACGGGATATGTCCTTTTACGACAAACTGCTCAGCGACGTCATCGCCCACATCCGGCAGGCGCACAACGCCACGCAGCTGCGGGGGTTGGGCATCGGCGGCGGGCGCGATTTCGTGCTGCCCAAAGCATCGGAGTCGCCCAACCAACCCACGGACTTTCAGCTGGTAACCTGGCTGGTCATCAAGGACGCGCAATAATGATGATGCACGATACCGACATCCGAACCGCCATCGCCAACGGCCTGGCGGCCAGCATCGGCAGCGACTGGCCGGCATCCGCTGCCGCCCTGCTGCACACCCTCGGCTACCGCAGCGAGCGGCTGCTCGACGAACAGTCCGGCGACGCCGGCGACTTTATCCGGCAACTCCCGGCCCCCACCCCCGGCGCAGCCTCGGAACGCACATTCCAGGCCAACGCGCAGTCGCTGCACATCGTGTCGCAGATAACCGACGACGAAATCCGCGCGGCTATGCTGCCGCGGCCGCCGGACGCCGCCGGCTTTGACACCGGCAACATCCGCAGCTTTATGTTTGTTGCGGTGGAACTCCGGGGCAATGCCTACGCCCGGGGCGAGTACGCTGCGTTCACCCGCGAAATCAACAAGCGCTGGCAGATTCCTACCGTCGTCCTGTTCCGCACCGCCGCCAACCTGGTTACGCTGGCCTTTGTGCACCGGCGCCCCCACCGGCGGGACCCGGAGCGGGACGTGCTGGGCAGCGTGTTCCTCATCCGGGAAATCAACCCCGCCAACCCCCACCGGGCCGATTTGGACAGCCTGGCCGACTTGTCCTTGCGGAAGCGGCTGGACTGGCTGGAAATCTACCACCGGCCCCGCAACTTTGACGGGCTGCTGGCGGCGTGGCTGAAGGCTTTGGACACCGAGGAACTGAACCGCAAGTTTTATCGGGAGCTGTTCCAGTGGTTTGAGCGCGCCGTTGACGTGGCCCGCTTTCCCGACGGCCAGGCCCGCACGCTGGAACCGGAGTGGCACGTCATCCGGCTGATTACCCGTCTGATGTTCGTCTGGTTCATCAAGGAGAAAGGGCTGGTCGCCGAGGAACTGTTCGTCGAGAGTCAGGTACGCCAGCTGCTGAAAAACTACGACCGGGCTGACGGCGATTCCTACTACCGGGCCGTCTTGCAAAACCTGTTCTTTGCCACCCTGAACACGCCCCTTGCCGACCGGGGTTTCAGCGCCGGCGGCAACTCTGCCCACCGGGTGTTTTCCCGCTACCGCTACCGCCGGGAGATGGCCGACCCGGACGGGCTGACGGCCTTGTTCGGCAAGACGCCGTTCATCAACGGCGGCCTGTTTGACTGCCTGGACAGCGTGGTGGCTACCCGCGACGGCGGCTATCGCATCGACTGTTTCTCCGACAACCACGCGCATCGCCAGCTGTTGAGCATCCCCAACCGGCTGTTTTTCAACGACCCTCACGACAACGGCGCTGACGACAATGACCCTGACGACAACGAGGCTGACGACAACGACGCTGACGACGACGGCGCTGACGATGCCGGCGCCGACGCCGGCATCGGCCTGATTGACCTGTTCAACCGTTACCAGTTCACGGTGGAGGAGAATACCCCCGCCGAGCAGGAGGTGGCGCTGGACCCGGAGCTGCTGGGCAAGGTGTTTGAGAACCTGCTGGCCGCCGTGAACCCGGAGACGCGGGAGAACGCCCGCAAGCAAACCGGCTCCTATTACACCCCCCGCGCGGTGGTGGACTACATGGTGGACGAGGCCCTCACCGCCACACTGTCGCAAAAGGCGTTTCCGGATGACGGCGACTACACCCTCTGGCAAGACCGCCTGCGCTATCTGCTGGATTACGACGACGCGCCGGCCGACGCCAATACGCCGTTCTTGCTTGATGAACGCAAGGCCATCGTGCGCGCCATCGCCCAAACCCGCGTCCTCGACCCCGCTGTCGGCTCCGGCGCCTTTCCCATGGGCATCCTGCACAAGCTCACCCTGGCCCTGCGCCGGCTGGACGCCGACAACTCCATCTGGGCCAGCATCCAGCGGGAGCAGGCCCGGGCCCGGGCCGACGCCGCTTTTGACACCGACGACCGGGCCGCCCGCGATGCCGAGCTGGACGAAATCAGCGACATCTTTGAGCGCTACCGCGATTCCGACTTTGGCCGCAAGCTGTACCTAATCCAGAACAGCATTTACGGGGTGGACATCCAGTCGATTGCCACGCAGATTGCCAAGCTGCGCTTTTTCATCTCGCTGGCCATTGAGCAAAAGGCCAGCAACGATGCGGCGGACAACTACGGCATCAAGCCCCTGCCCAACCTGGAAACCCGCTTTGTGGCCGCCGACACGCTGCTGCCCCTGGACAAGCCGGCCCAAATGGCCCTGGGCCAAACCGACGCCGTAGAACGCCTGCGCCGGGAACTGGCCGCCAACCGGGAACAGTATTTCCACGCCAACAACCGCGACGCCAAAAAGAGGCGCCGGGACGACGACCAAGACCTGCGCCAGCAGCTGGCCGACGCCCTGCAAGACGACGGCTTTCCCGCCGGCTCCGCCCGCCAAATCATCGCCTGGGAACCCTTCGACCAAAGCGCCAACCCCGCCGAATGGTTCGACGCCGAGTATATGTTCGGCGTAACCGACGGGTTTGACGTGGTGATAAGCAACCCGCCCTACGGGATTACGGTCAAAGACCGGCGCAGCGCCGCCATTGGCCACAACGATTCGTACACCAACTTTATGGGACTGGCCGTTGACCTGGCGCCCAACGGGATTATGGCGTTCATCACGCCGACGTCGTGGGAAACGGGCGAGCGGTTCAGAAAGTTCCGGCAATATCTTTTCAGCAAAATGGCCCTGCAAAGCGTGCTCAATCTCCCCTATGACGTGTTTGATACGCCTTACGTGGACACGGCGATTACGATTGCGGCCATCGGCCAGCCGCCGCCATCGCAGTTTCGCCTGGCCACGCTGGACAAGCGGGCCGAACTGGACTTGACGCAGATTGCGGATTACATGACGACGGCAGACTGGTCGGCAGTGTCCAGCGACCCCGGCCTGCGAGTGCCACTGCTCGATTGGGCCGCAGACCTGTTCGGTCGAGTAGGAGCCAAAGCGACGCCGTTGGGAAAGATTACATCCTCAAAGCGCGGAATCGAGGCATATCAGTTTGATATTTTGAGTAATCAAGAGGCAGGAGCGTCGCCATTTTTCGGTGGACAAGTACACCGATACGCAATCCAGCAATCTCCAAACGACAATTATGTGGTTGTGAGCGAGCGGGATTCGTCGTACCACAAAGGGCTACGCATCTGGACCAGGCGAATTGTGAACCGTGCCAATCGTCTGATGTCGGCTCTAACTTGCGATGATTTCGTCGTCAAAAAGGACATATACGTTACAAAGCCAAACTTTGATGACGTACCAAAGATGACCGCTTTGCTGGCAATTCTGAACTCCAGCTTGATGTCGTTCCTGTACTTGAGCCGTTCGACGGCAGCAGTAAAGGACGACTTCCGGCAGGTAACGCTGTCCGGCCTGCGCGAACTGCCGATAATTTTCCCGGATGCAACTGCGATGTCCGAACTGGCGCAACTGGTAGCAAGCCGCGAAAAGCAAGCCGGCGATATTGCCGACCTGGAGCGTCGGATTGATGCTATAATCTACGATACTTACGGCGTAACCGAAGCCGAACAGGATGCGATTGCAGAGTGGTTGGGGCGCTCGGGGTAGGTGGGATGCGGTGTATGATGGCGTGAAAGAGCTCGTAGGCAACCGCAAGCAACGGGCGCAGAACTTTAGCGGGTGATGGTAGGTTGGTTGTGGCAGACTATTGACAAACGAGAGTTTGGAACTTATGATAGACGGAAATCGCTAGAACGGAGGGACGTCTGATGGTCAATCCAGAGTTTCCGGAATGGTTTGGCAGGAAATTCCACAACGAGTTGGGCAATATGCCGGACAACGAGCAACGGCGCATCATGCAAATCCTTACCCAAAAGACGAAAAGGACGGCAATCAGAAAATGCCTCGCACCTGGGGGCTGCAAACGCAAAGCAGTCGAAGGACACACTGTGCCAAGGTCTGTATTGCGAAGCATGACGCAAGGGACGACGGTGATGACATTTGCCAAGCAGCCGGTGGTTGTTGAACCGTACTCTCCCCCGACCGAGCAGCCAATAAGCCACACTCTGACCGGATATTTTGCCTGCGAAAAGCACGAGAATTTGTTCGCGCCGATTGAAAAGGAAATTCCAGACTTCAACAACCCCGTACACCTTTCTCTCCTCGCTTACAAGCCCCTGCTAAAAGCTATGCTGGACAAGCAGGTTCTGCGAGTTGCTTTCGAGGCTCAGGCGCAAGAGGACACCAAAAGTGATTTCCCGGCTTACATGGTGCATTTATGCACGATGATGGAATACGGAATCGGATATTACAAGCATAGAGCCGAGCAAGCGCTTGGTATCGCAACTCCACATCCGGAATACGATGCAGAGCCGGACGAGTTGCTGCACCGTGTCATCAGAGTGCCCAGCAAACGGCGTGCGGTAGCCGTGAGCGGATGGAGTAATGGGCTACGGAGTAGCGTAACACCGTCTCCGGACGGTGGCACAATTGAATTAATCTCCCAAGCCGGATGCACCGTGTATCCGCTTGAAAACGAGCATGTCGTTGTGTATCACTACACGGCAGGGGATGAAGCCGGCATTAGAAAGTCAAATTGGCACCTGTATAATGCCACCGGCGAAACACTTCAACGCAGGATTAGCCAGGACATCTTGCGCCACTGCGAAGAAATCGTCATTCCGGTTGAGGCATGGTCGGATTTCAGCGAGGAGAAAAAGCAAGCCATCTGTGATTACTTTATGGCTACTGCACCGGACAATGGCCTGTACATACCGGATGCGCCCACCGTTACGCCTGTCGAACAATGGCACGCAAAACGCCTGCGATTGGTCAACTTGTTTAACTGACAAGGACGAAAAACCTGCTGCCAGCCGCAAGAGGGGATTACCCGCCGCAGGTCGGGCAATGTCTGAGCGGGTGCGGGGCGGCGTGTGGTATGATGTCGTACAGGGCGTGATACAATGCCGCCCACCCGCAAGGAGGTACGCTGATGCCTACTCTCAATACCCACACCTACACGTACCGGAGGGGACGCCGGGTTTCCAGCCGGGAGGTTGCCAACGACTCGGAGCGCCGCGAGCGCGAACGGCAACGGGCGCGTCCCGCCGGCTGGCTAACGCTCGAAGGCCGGGTCAAGCCCCGCGCCGCCGGCGCTCAACAGGTTGAAAACCAATAGCGCAAGCCCGGGGCTGCCACGCCTGACGACTGCGAGTTGCGTCCACGCTGGCCAGGGCGCAACCTTTGTCAGCAATGACCTGCTACTGTCATAATCGGGGGTAAAATATGGACACGCTGGATTCTCGTTCTCAAATCGAGCAGCACGCTAATCAAATCCTAAAACAGCACGGCCTCTACTCATTGCCAATTAACCCGGTGGTTCTTGCCGACAAACTTGGCGTCACCGTCAATAACGCCCAATTTGCGGATGACTCTTTGGCGGCATTGCTTGCCAGGCGTGGGCAAACCACACAGATTTTTGTTGAACAATCTGCCACACCGTACCGGAAACGGTTCTCAATAGCCCACGAACTTGGCCACCACTTCCTCAGTCATCTGCCGGAGGACGGGGAAATTGTTGACCAGCACGCCGATATGTTCCGCGACCGGCATCCGTCCGAAAAACTTCCGGACCAAGACCGCTTCAAGGAAATTCAGGCGAATTGGTTTGCCGCGGCGCTGCTGATGCCGGAAGAACTGGTTCGTGTCGCCTGGGAAGTAAATCCGAATGTTTATAGCCTGGCGAAAACTTGCAACGTTTCTGAAGAAGCTATGGGGTACCGAATCGACGCCTTGGAGGTCTGGGGAACCCCAAGCGCGGCCTGATACGGGTAAAGACATCGGCGATTACATCGTACACATCGGCGCTCGAGTAACTCCGGAAGCCGTAGATACCTACGACAGGTTAGAGCAGGTACAATCAAGGTCTGCCGAGCAGCGCGGCAACCGCCGGCTCCGGCTGTTGTACGCGAATGTCTTGTTAGCGCTGCTTGCCGGGCAAATTATTGCGGTAACCGTTTTCGCGTTTCTAATGGGCTTTGGCCTTATTGAGCTAAACCGCTGGGTAACCATCACGTTCATAGGCGGAACATTGGGGGAAGTGTCCGGAATGACTTTCGTAGTGGTGAGGTACTTATTCCCATCCCACGACGAGAGGGAATAGAGAATGATAACCCCCGATGCCAAAGCGCTAAAAGTGGCCAGGAGGCAAATCTGATGGCAGTCGAAAGAGAGGATATAGCCACCGTAGGTCAGGCAATGTACGAGCAGATGCGGGCCGAAATGGAGGCCACCCAATGGGGGCGAGTGGTGGTTATTGACGTCAACAGCGGCGATTATGAGATTGCCGACGACGACCTAACAGCCACGCTGCGGATGTTCGAGCGGCGGCCCAACGCGCTCACCTGGGGCGAATTGGTGGGCTATCCGGCGATTTACTATATGCCCCAACGGTTTATCTAGCGAACCGTGATTAACGGACGGGTAACAGCCCTACGGGATGAATCCGGGCATACCCACTTGTTGCCGCGCATCGTCGTCGGCATTGCTGGCGGCAATCGCGTTTTCCGGGATGCGGAAGCAACGGTGGATACCGGGTTCACCGGCTGGCTAACCCTGCCGGCAAGCATCATAGCGGAGCTGGGATTGACCCACTACGGTCAACGCCGCGCTACCCTGGCCAGCGGACAGGTGAGTATGTTCCACCTTTACGGCGCACTGGTCGATTGGCACGGCCAACCCCGCCCGGTAGTGGTGCATCAATCGGAAGGCGCCCCTCTGGTCGGAATGGCAATGCTGGAAGGCAGCCGCCTCACCGTAGAAGCGTGGGCCGGCGGCAGCGTAACCATCGCGGAAAGCCGGCCATAACCGGCGGGGCGGGACGGGAATAGAGTACCCCCGATAACCCCGCCCCGTCGGGCAGCGACTGGACGCCGGGCGCGGCCCCTAGTGGGGCATCGGCCACTTCCAATCGCTGCGGAAGCGATTGCCGGTCGCAGTGTGCAGCACACCGGCATCGGCAACCGGCGACCGGACATTGCCGAGTATGGCGCCAACGGCCAGCAGCGCAATGGCAAAGCTCGCTAGCATCGGCTGGCCTCCCGGTTGTTCAGGGATAGGCGCCGGAACGGGTAGGCCGGGGCAGCGCTGCCCCACTGTTGTGCAGACATAAGACTGCTCCTCGGGATGCTCGCATCCCTCACTGGCGAATGATTGCAGGATGTCCGCCGCCGCCGTCGGGCAGAGCGGACGCAGCCGGGGCGCTACGGCCCCAACACCGCCGTCATTCGATTTGAGGATGCGTCCCGGGCGCCCAGGTGGAGCTTAATCCGCCCCCGCAAAAGCGATACCGCGCCAGCGCGCGCGTCCGTGCCGGAGGCAATCCGACAGCCCCAGGGCAAAAGCGCACAAAGATGCCGGCAAAAGCCGCCAGGGCCGGATTGGCGCCAGCGCCGGGGCGCGGAGCATAAAACCGGAAATCCCAGGCCAGCAGCAAATAGAACCCGGTATAAACCGCCCAAAACAACAGCAGCCGCAACGCCACCGGACTAAGCAGCGCCGCAGCATCCCCCAAAAAATCCACAGCCAAAGCAGCCGGATTCAACCCAACGGTAACGGCGGCAAGGGCCAGCATCACCGCAGCCCCGCCGACCACTACGGCGAAAGGCAAAGCAAAAGCGCGGGCCAAATAGGCCGGGGTCAGCAAGCCGCTGGTGTAATTCCTGGTAAGCATAGCCTAGTGTAGCATCAGGGCAGAGCGCGCTACAAACATTCAATCTAAACTGCGCCAATGGACGGCTATGCTATTGTGAATAGGCTGCGTTGCCATCTGCTTGCCAGGGAGAGAGGCTAACACGGCGGGGCTGCCCCCGGTGGTGGGACGGCGGTAGGTTGACAGGGCCGGTGCGCTAGGTACAATGATTATACAGGTGCTGCCAACGGATATTTGTCAAGTTCACGAAGCAAGAACAATGGTACGCTGAATCTAGATTATGCGAGGTGAGGCTTATGATTCGCGATACGTACAACTACAACTACAGGGGGGGCCGTAAGGTATCCCACCGGGGAACTACCAACGACCCGACCCACCGTGAGCGCGAAGACCAGTTGGCGCATCCAGGAGGCCGTCTGACGGTTGACAGCCGGGGCAGGACGAGCATCGGTGCCCGTCGGGTTGAAAGCCGGCAACCGAAGGTTCGAGGCTACTACGCCTGATTCCAACTGCCGGAGGATTGATTATGAATATGCAGAATAGCTCCGAAGATTCTACTCAATCCGACACATCCGCATTGGAAGCAGTCCTGCAAGTAGTAAATGAGCTGGCTCGAAAGTCGGCCAATGGCAATTATATCTACAGGGGTGAGCCGGAGTGCTATGACAAAATATCGTCGAGCCTCTACCGGGATATTCCATTCGCTGTTCCTCAGGGCTTTAATATCGATGCCTTACAGGAAGCGCATTTGGACGAGGCTCGGAAATTCACGTTTGAGACCGACGATTTGGCAATTTTGACTGAACTCCAACATTACGGCGGTAAGACCAATTTGATTGACTTCACGGCTGATTATCTCATCGCACTTTTCTTCGCCTGCGACGGCAGTTATCTATGCGACGGCCGGGTTGTTTTACTAGCACGGGGTGGAGAGATGAGCAACCATATCCATGGACCTCGTAATCCGGTTAATCGCGTCATTGCACAGAAAAGCGTATTCGTACAGCCCCCGCTGGGCTACATTGAGGTTGAGGACAATGATATTGTCATAATTCCAAACAACCTCAAGCATTTTACGCTGGATTATTTGCATAAATCTCATGGCATTTCTCAACAAACCGTCTATAACGACCTTCACGGATTCGTCCGGTACAAAGAAACCCACCGCGATGTTTTGAATCATTCCATTGTATCTATTGTTAATTTACTAAACGGAGACTGTCAAAGTGCAATAGATTCTTGCACCGAATCACTCAACCTCGACCCATTCGCACCTACCTATATCATTCGAGGTTTTGCGTACTTCCTCATTGGCGATTACGAACGCGCCATTGACGACTTCAACCGAGCCATCGTATTAGACCCAAATTATGCTGCGGCTTACGGCGGTCGCGGTTTTTCATACGCCCTCACTGGCGATTACGAACGCGCCATTGACGACTTCAACCGAGCCATAGCACTGAACACAGAGGATGCTGCGGCTTACAGCGGTCGCGGTCTTGTATACGCCTACCTGGATGATTACTACCACGCCATTGACGACTTCGATCAGGCCATCGTATTGAACCCAGACAATTCCTCATACTACTGCAATCGTGGTGAAGCTTGGCTGCACCTGTCCGAATGGGATAATGCTAAGGCCGACCTTGCTACTGCCCAGGATATGGGGGTCGACATTGTAGAATCATTCCGCAGCGACTACGAAAGCGTTGCCGATTTTGAGCGGCACAACAACATCACCCTACCGGATGATATTGCCGCGATGCTGGGCGGCTAAACAACCGCAAATCGCGCGCTAGGCCCGTTTGTCGGCCTTATTCTGATACGCTATGATTGATACCCCATCCCACATGATGGGATTTTTTGTGAGGAGCCGTTGCTTATGACTACCAGGGGTTTTTTTGGCCGCCGCCGGGAGGCGCCGCCGCGTCCTATTCCGCCGGGGCAGTATCTGGAGCGGGGGTTCCCGGTGCTTACTGCCGGGCCTACTCAGCGCATTCCTCTGGAGCAGTGGCAGTTCTCGCTGGTTGGCGTGGATGGCGAACCTTTGGGGCAGTGGGATTGGGCGCAGTTTTGCGCTTTGCCGCAGACTGAGGTTTTTACCGACATCCACTGCGTTACCAAGTGGAGCAAGCTGGATACTACCTGGAAGGGCGTAACCATCGACGACCTGCTGGCCGCCGCCGGCGTCGTCAATACGCCGCCTTATCTGATGGCCTTCTCTTACGGCGGCTACACCACCAATCTGCCCTCCTGGGACGTGCTGGGTGGGCGGGGGATGGTGGCGCTGGAGTTTGACGGCAAGCCCATCGAGGCGCAGCACGGCGGCCCCGCCCGTCTGGTGGTGCCGCATCTCTACTTCTGGAAGTCGGCCAAGTGGCTGCAAGGCATCCGCTTTATGGACGCCGACCGGCCGGGCTTTTGGGAGCAGTACGGCTATCATATGTACGGCGACCCCTGGAAAGAGCAGCGCTACTGGGGCGACTGACGGCGCCGCATCAATGATCTGGAGTTTCCGGCAATGGCCGTTCTATGACCGCTGACTTTGGCACGCCCACTCCCTGGCAGATTGCCACGGTGGAGCGGGTTGTGGTGGAAACCTACCGGGCCAGGACGTTCTCGCTGCGGCTTGCCGAACCCCGTTCCTTTCGCGCCGGCCAGCACTACGACGTCCGGCTCACCGCGCCCGACGGCTACCAGGCGCAGCGATCCTACTCCATCGCCTCACCGCCGCCGCCGGACGGTAGCGATGCCGCCGGCGCCGGGCTTGCGGATGTAATCGACCTGACGGTAGAACTCATCCCGGACGGCGAGGTTTCGCCGTACTTCCACGAGGTGGTGCAGCCGGGCGATGCGCTGGAGGTTAGAGGCCCCATCGGCGGCCCGTTCACGTGGGGCAGCGATTTGGGCGGCCCGCTGCTGCTGCTGGCCGGCGGGTCGGGCATCGTGCCGCTGCGCTCCATCTTGGCGCACCGGGCAACGGCGGCGCCGGATTCGGCGGCCCTGCTGCTGTACTCCGCGCGGACGCCGGCGGACGTCATCTACCGGGATTGGCTGGATGCTCAGGCGCAATGCGCTGGCAAGGTTGCGGTGCGCTATGCGTTCACCCGCCGTCCGCCGCCGCTTTGGGACGGCTACGCCCGCCGCATCGACCCGCCGATGCTGTCCGATTGCATCGCCGCGCTGGCCCATCTGGACGACGCCGGCCGCCCTCCCCTCTGCTACGCCTGCGGGCCGACGGGATTCGTGGAGAACGCCGCCGATGCGCTGCTGTCCGTCGGCATTTCGGAAACGTCCATCAGGACGGAACGCTTTGGGCCAACGTCGTAAGTATCAGTAGCCGGTGGCCAGGCTGCCCAGCCACTGGGCCAGCTGCAAGATGGTGGGCCACAAAATCCCCGGCGGCCAGACGTAGCTGAATGCAATCAGCGCCACCAGCAGCGCGGGGGCGAATCGCTGGAACCGCCGGTGGGTTTCCGCCGCCGACGCCGGCAGCAATGCGGAAAGTACTCGGTAGCCGGCCAGGGGCGCCAGGGGCAGGATGCTGAACGCCGCCGCCAGCAGGTTGTACATCACCAGCAGCCCAACGACATCTGATATGCCGGAGCGCAGCCCGCCCGTCATCACCAGCGCCAGGCTGTCCGGCGACGGCGCCGCCCACGAAAGCAGGCCGGCTTTGATGGGCGTGGCCAGCAGAAAAGCAACCGTAACGTTGCCCAGCGGCCCGGCGATTGAGATGGCCACCGACGGCCAACGCCCGTGCCGGTCCGGAGGCCCCGGCAGCGGCCGGTTCCATCCGAAGCCGGTCACCAGCATCAAAAGCCCACCGGCGGGGCTGATATGACGCAGCGGATTCCCCAGCAAACGCCCCTGCGCGCGCGGGGCCGGGTCGCCAAAGAACGTGGCCGCCACCGCCTGAAACCATCCGTTCACCACGCCGGCAAAGATGGCGGACAGGGCGCAAAGCACCGCCAGACGGAGGAATAACCCCAGGTCGTCGGGCAGCAGGCTGGCGGATGATATGAGCATGGCGTGGCAGGCGCAGTCCTCGACCGGGACGGGGGCGGCTAAAACGGGGTTTCGCCGGTGGCCAGGGTGAAAAAGAACCGCGCCGGCGGCTGGATTACGTAGCTCAGCAAACTGAATCCCAACGGGCTGTAGCTGAGAATCAGGTTGACGACGACCACGCCAATCAGCAAAAACCAGACGTAACGCTCAATCATCAGATAGCGGTAGTAGAGCGGTTCGGGCAGCAGGCCGGCCAGCACCTTGCTGCCGTCCAAAGGCGGGAACGGTATCAGGTTGACTATGCCCAGCACCAGGTTCAGGTAGATGATAAAGAACATGGCCAGGCTGAGCAGCCCCGTAATCTCGTACACCGTCTGGCTGACGTCAAGGGACAGCACGCCCAGCCGGAACACCAGGCCCAGCAGAAACGCCAGCGCAAAGTTGGACAGCGGCCCCACCAGCGCCACCCACGACATACCCAGCCGGCCATGGCGCAGGTTGTAAGGGTCAACCTGCACCGGCTTGGCCCAGCCGAAACCGATGGTAAGTATCAGGATAAACCCCAGCGGGTCAATGTGCTTGACCGGGTTGAAAGTCAGCCGCCCCATCCGGCGGGCGGTGGGGTCGCCCTCGCCCAGCGCGGCCAGGGCGTGGCAAAACTCGTGGATGGTAAAACCGATGACCAGGCCCAGCAGCACAATCCCGGCAACCATTCCGGCGGCAGCGGGGTCATCCCGGAGTTCCCAGAGTAGAAACAGCACGCGGCCCCGGCATTAAAAGTATCGTGGATTCAGGCCGCCGGCAGCGCCGGTGAACTATGCAGCCGGATTGCCGGATTCAACGCCGGGCAGCGGCGCGCCCCGCCGTCGCGTTGCCGGCTGCGGACGGGGCAGGGCCATCAAATCGTGCTTGAGCGACGCCATTCCATCAGCGCCCAGCGCGCTGGCCTCGGCAACGATGGCCACGGCGCCGGCCTGCCGCAGGGCCAGCAGCTCGTTGGTGCTGGGCGCCGGCCCCACCCGCACTATCAGATGCTTGTCGGTGCGACGGGCGCAGTCGGCTACCTTGCCCAACCTGGCCAGCTCCCAGGCGCCGGCCAGGTCTGAGTTGTCCGATACCAAAGCTTGGACGGGAACTGCGGACAGGATGCGCCACGTATCGTCGTCCACGTCATCGGGTATGCGGATGGCGTGCATCAACCCCGGAGCGCCAACGTCAATACCGTCAACCAGAGCGCCCGCGAGGGGCGATACGGCAAAATCGGCGCCAGCCTCCCGCCAGCCGGCCATCACGTCGGGCCGCAGCGCAACGCCGCCGGCGCCCCAAACCAGGCCATCCAAATCCGGCAAGTCGTCGGGAGCAATGCCGGGCGATGCGATAACTACGGCATCGGCTGACCCGCGGGCCGCTGCCAACGCCGCCGTCAAATCGCCGGAACAGCGTCCAATCAGCGCCATTCCGGGCAGCCGGGCGGCTTGACCCGACCCGAACCCCAGCGACGGGCCGGCGCCCTGTTCAATGCGTTCCAGCAGGTTGAGCAGTTGGCTCATTGTAGATACGCCTCTTGCCGTGCCGGGACGGGGTTGAATCGCCCCGGCGTGCGCGCGGTTTGCAATCAGGCAGTGCGCCGGCCGGCTACAAAGGCTGCCAGACGCGTTTGCCGTCGGCGCGGGCAATCTTGCCGATTTGCTTGCCCGGCGGGAAATGGCCGGCGCAAATCGTCCAGTCCCCCTCCTCGGCGGCGTCCAGCAGGCGGGAGCGCGACGCCGCGGACTGATCCTTGTCGGTGTCAACGCCGGCGCACCACGTGGGCTCCGACACCTGGGCGATGGTGTGCAGCACGTCGCCCATCACCACGCCGCGCTGCCCGTTGGAGTTGATGTACACCACCTGATGGCCCGGCGTGTGCCCCGGCGCGGGCCCAATAGAGATTTCGTCGTTGACGACGTGTTCCGGCTCCTCCAGAATCTGCTGCAACCGCAAACGGCGCAGGGGCATCACCTGCCGGTCGATATACGGATAGTTGCGGCGCCCCTCCTCAGAGGTGAACCAGTCATAGTCCGGGCGGGACATAATGTAGCGGGCGCGGCGGAAGTTGGGCGCCGGCATCCCGCCGGAGTACCGCAGATTCCAGCCCACGTGGTCGCCGTGCAGGTGCGTGTGAATGACGTAATTCACCGAGTCGCTGGGGCCAACGTTGGTATTGTTCACCCCCACGTTGGACTCCAGATGCGGGCGCAGTTCCTCGTAGAGGTTGCCGGTCAGGTTGCCCCGGTCCGGGTGCGGGCCGGGGCCCATCCCGGTGTCCACCAGGATAACGTCGTCCTGGCTTTTGAGCAGAAAGACGCCGTAATAGAGTTGCAGCTGGCCATCCTCCAGGGTGTCCTGATAGGCGGCCCAGGCGTCGGCCGGCACGTCGGGGAACATGGCCCAGGGTTCGCGCGGCGGCGGCACCATGTCAATGACGGCGGTCACTTCAACATTGCCGATTTTTCCTTGTTCTGACATTCCAGTTTTCCTCCTGAATGTAATGCACTGCAATTTAGGGACGTTACCCGACCGTCAACCGAATCTACTCGTCGACTTCAAAGGTAACCAGAGAATAGAGGTCGTAACCGGCCAGCGCGTCCCGTCCGCCCAGGCCGATGAGTTCAATGACTACGCCGATGCCGGCCGTAACGCCGCCGGCCTTTTCAATGAGGCTGGCCGCCGCTTTCAGACTGCCCCCCGTAGCCAGCAAGTCGTCAACGATGAGCACCCGGCTGCCGGGCGCAATATCGCCGGCGTGAATCTCCAGCGTACTCTGCCCGTACTCCAGGCTGTACTCAAACCCCAGCGTATCGCCCGGCAGCTTGCCCGCCTTGCGAACCAGCGCCAGCGGCAGCCCCATCCGCACGGCCATCGGAGCGGCAAACAAAAAACCCCGCGAGTCAATCGCCGCCAGGCAGTCAACGTCGCGCCCGCCGGCGCCCGCCACCATCCGCGCAACGGCATCCGCAAAAGCCGCCGGCGACAACAGCAGCGACGTAATATCCTTAAACTGAACCCCGGCTATCGGAAAGTCGGGCACGTTGCGGATGTGTTCGGTCAAGTCAACAGACATAATATCGTTCGTCAATGGTATCGTCTGGCAAAGAACGCGCGCCGCCGGCAGCGCCAGGAACACCGGCGCAATAAGTCTAGTATTCGCCGCCGGTACAGTCAACCGCTGCTACGAGGGCTAACCCTCCAACTCCCGGCGGCGCAACTCCGCCTCCAGCTGCCGTATGCGCGCCAGGTCCGCATCGTGCACGGCAGCCATCGCATCACGCTCAGCAACGGCTTCGTCGCGTTGAGTGATGGCGCTATCACGCTGAGCATAAGCGTCATCGCGCTGAGCAGCGTTCACGTCCCGCTGAGCATAGGCGTCATCGCGCTGAGCAGCGTTCACGTCCCGCTGAGCATAGGCTTCGTCGCGCTGAGCAGCGTTTGCAGCACTCTGGACAGCGTTCGCATCGCGCTGGGCTTTGGTTTCCGTCAAGTCGGGCAGGTAGTCGCCCATTTTGGGGTCCCAGAGGCGCAGTTCTCCGTAGTATGAGTGCAGCTCTAAATCCAGAACAGCGCTGTAGCCCCGGATGATGCCGTCGGTTCCGGTGGTAACCGGAATTGGCTCGTATGCCCCGTCGACCAGCCGGTCTCCAGCCAGGGCCGTATCGTGGTAACGCCCGCCGGTGTGGTCAAAGCGCCAGTATTCCTGCACCCCGTAGCCGGCGTAGATGTCCCGCTTGACGGTGTAATCCCGCCAGCCGGTGCTGCTTGAGGCTACTTCCAGCACGAAATCCGGCGGCTTGCCGATTTCGCTGATGGTATAGCCGTTGGCGTCCACAATTTCCGCCGGCGGCACCGCCACGCCAAAAGCAACCAGCAAGTCGGGGACGGGCGCGCGTCGGATGTCGCGGGCGTCATAGCAAAGGTAGCCGTTGACGCCAACCAGAACGTCGGGCTGGGAGAGGAAATGGTCTGCCAGCACCATATGATTTAGTGAGATGTACGGGGCTTGTTGCATAGCGTCGGGAGATTTGGGCGGGTCCGGCAGGTAAGTCAGGCGATGGCTTACGCCGGCCGGCTGGGGTTGCGCTGCGGGTTTGGTAGTCATAGCGGGCCTCGCTGATAGGCGGTTGCGCGGCGACGACGGTGTTGGGGATTAGCTTTCCGACTGCCGGCGGCGCAATTCCGCCTCCAGTTGCCGTATGCGCTCCAGGGCCGCATCGCGATTGGCATAGACCGTATCGCGCGCGGCCGCCATCGCATCACGCTCGGTGGCGGCCGCATCGCGCTGAGCCGCCGCCGTATCGCGTTGAGCATTGATTAATTCAGTCTGGGCTTTGATCTCCATAATCTGGGCTTCCATTTTCGTAATCTGGTCTTTGACTTCCGTCAAGTTGAGCAGATATTCGCCCGTTTTGGGATCCCAGAAACGCAGTTCTCCGTTGCGTATGCGCAGTTCCAAATCCAGCATTGCGCTGTAACCCCGTAGGATGCCGTCGGTTTCGGTGGCCATCGGGATTGGCTCGTATTGCCCATTTTCCCCATTTTGCCCGTTGACCAGCCGGTCGCCGGCCAGGGCCGTAGCGTGGTAGCGCCCGCCGGTGTAGTCAAAGCGCCAGTATTCCTGCACCCCATAGCTGGCGTAGATTTTCCGCTTGACGATGTAATCCTGCGGGCCCATGCTGCTTGATGCCACTTCCAGCACAAATTCGGGCGGCTTGCCGACTTCGCTGATGGTATAGCCGTTGGCCTCCACGATTTCGCCCGGCGGCACCGCTAGGCCGAAAGCAACCATGCAATCGGGGTAGGGCGAACGGCTGACGTTTCGGGCGTCGTAGCAGAGGTAGCCGCCAGACCCAACCAGAACGTCGGGCTGGAAGCGGAAGTGGTGTTCCAGCACCATATAAGTTCGATGGATGTGCGGCGCCCGCGGCATAGCGTCAATGTACCGGGGCGGGTCCGGCAGGTAAGTCAGGCGATGGCTTACGCCGGCCGTATGGGGTTGCGCTGCGGGTTTGGTAGTCATAGCGGGCCTCGCGGTTGGGCGGTTGCGCGTCGGCGACGGTGTTGGGGATTATAGCATCCGTTGCCGCCTACCCCTCGGCAATGTTGGGCAGATGGCGGATGCTCAAAACCCGCCGCCCCGGCCCCAGCCGTATCGCCACCAGGTCAATGCGCCATTCCGTATCGGACGATGCCGCCGTATGCTTGTCCAAAAAGTCCTGCGCCGCCATTGCAAGCCGCTCCAGCTTGCCGGCCGTTATTGATTCCTCCGGCCCGCCGTAGGCGTTGCTGCGGCGGGTGCGCACCTCCACAAACGCCCAAACCGCCCCGGCGCGGGCAATCAGGTCAACCTCCCCCCAGCGGCAGCGGTAGTTGGACGCCACGATGCGGCAGCCTTTGGCCTCCAGGTGCGCGCGGGCCAGCTGCTCTCCAATGCGGCCAATCTGCTGCGGCGAAAGGTAATCCCCGGCGGGAATATCTGCGGGAACATCCTCCGGCATCGCGGCTATTCCGGCAGATGGGACTGGCGCAGGGGGCGGAACGAGCGGCGGTGCAGCGGCGTTGGCCCGCGCTCCGACAGGCTGCGGATGTGCTGCGCGGTGGCGTAGCCTTTGTGCCGGGCAAACCCGTATCCGGGATAGCAAACGTCGGCCTGGCGCATCTCCGCATCGCGGGCGACTTTGGCCAGGATGCTGGCGGCGGCGATGGACAGCGACTTGGCATCGCCCTTGACGATGGTTCGGTAGGGCAGCGGGCAGCACGTGACGTGAATCCAGTCCAGCAGCAGCGCATCGGGCGCCGGCCGCAGCGCAGACACCGCGTCCAGCATCGCCTTAAGCGCCGCCGCGCCGATGCCGATGCGGTCAATCTCGCCGGGCGCAATCTGACTTACCGCCCAGGCCAGCGCGTGCCGTTTGATGCCGGCGGCGGCGGTTTCCCGTCGCGCCGGGGTGAGGCGTTTGCTGTCGTCGATGCCGTTCAGCCATTCCTCGGCGCCGGTCAAGTCCGGCGGCAGGATGACGGCGGCGGCCGCCACCGGCCCGGCCAGCGGCCCCCGTCCGGCCTCGTCCACGCCGGCCACCAGACGATAGCCCTCGGTGCGGAACGCCGCCTCCAGCGACAGGTCAGGCATTGACCGGAACGGCGTTGCTTGCGTCGGCGGGAGTATCGGCGGGCAGTTCGTGGCCGGCGATGGGGCCGCCGCCCAGCACCGTATCGCCCCGATAGAATACCGCCGCCTGGCCGGGCGTGATGGCCCGCTGCGGTTCGTCAAAACGCACCAGCGCCCCGCCGCCGGCCGCCGTTACCGTTGCCGGCGCCTCGGCAAACTTGTAGCGAATCTTTACGGTGACCGCCATCGTATCGGCCGGAGGAACGCCGGCCACCCACGACACCGGATTGGCGTACAGGGTATCCCGGTATAGGTCTTGCTCCGAGCCGACGACCACGCTGCGGGTGTCCGGTTCCAGCCGGATGACGAAACGGGGCGGGCCGCCGGAGATGCCCAGGCCGCGCCGCTGCCCCACCGTAAAATACTGGATGCCGTCGTGCCGCCCCAGCACGTTGCCGGCGGCGTCCACGATGTCGCCGGGGCTGCCGTCGGAACGCTCCCGCAAGAACTCCCGATAATCCCCGGTAGGAATAAAGCAGATGTCCTGGCTGTCCGGCTTGTCGGCGTTAGGAAAGCCGGCATCGGCGGCCAGCTGGCGAATCTGCGCTTTGGGATAGCCGCCCACCGGCAGCAGCGTAGCGGCCAGCTGCTCCTGCCGCATCCCGAACAGCACGTAAGACTGATCCTTGTCGGCATCCGCACCGCGCCGCAGCTCCCAGCCGCCGCCGCCGTCCGGCGCAATGCGGGCGTAATGGCCGGTAGCGACGTGAGTAGCCTGCATCAGCTGCGCGCGCCGGGCCAGAAAGCTGAACTTTATCTTGTCGTTGCACGCGATACACGGATGCGGGGTGCGCCCGCTGGCGTACTCAGCGCGAAAATAATCAATGACAAACGTGCGAAACTCCTGCTGCACGTTCAGCACGTAATGCGGCACGCCGAGAATACGGCAAACGGCGCGGGCGTCCTCCACGTCGTCAACGGTGCAGCAGCCCCGATAGTAGTCGGGCAGTTCCGCCTGGTCGATGTCGTACAGCTTCATCGTCACGCCGATGACATCATACCCCTGCCGTCGCAGCAGCAGCGCCGCCACCGACGAATCAACCCCCCCGCTCATCGCAACCACGACGCGGCGGGACGGGAGATTATCAGTCAAAAGGTTGTCAGAGATAGCAGTAGCAGTCATACGTCAATTGTCGCCGCCCGACGCCCAAAGGTCAAACGGAATGCCGCCGGTGTACTCGTCCGGTAGCTGCGCCCACAGTTCCGCCAGCAAAAGCCGGACGTCATCAATGGCGATACGGGTCTCGCGGTCGTCCAGACAAATCTCGTAGAAATCGCCGCGCAGCATTTCCGACGCCATCAGCCCGCGCGCGATGCGTGTACCATCTGCCGATTCGTTAGCGATGGCGCGAATCACTTCCCGTATCTTGTCGTGGTCAGAGTGCTGCCAGCCCCGATGCGCGGCTACCGCTTTGGTAAGCTGCGCTACTGCGCCCCACGCCTTTTCGCCGGCTTGGCACAGGTCGTCATCGGCCAGGTATGCCGGCCATTTTGACCAGTATTCGCGGGCTTTGGGCAAGTGCCGGCGGATTGCGGTATCCCGGCGTTCGGGGGATTGCCGGCGGATTAGTGGGGGCATAGTCAGCGGCTCCGGCCTTGCTTGCGGCGGTCTTGCCGGTAGTATAGCATCACCCGAAAACCCCAATCTGATGCACACCGTTTTCGCAGGAGGCAATCTCATGCCCGTCACTTTTGGATGCTCGCTGCCCAGCCGGGGGCAGATGGCTTCGCCCGACAATATGCGCCGCCTGGCCCAGCGCGCCGAGGACTTGTCCTTTGACCACGTGTGGGTGAGCGACCATATCGTGATTCCTCACGAGGTGGATTCTTTCTACCCTTACGCCGCCGACGGCGTGGCGCCTTTCCAGCGCGACAACACCTACCTTGAACCGCTGGCCGCCCTCAACTTCCTCGCCGGCTGCACCACCCGCGTGCGCCTGGGCACCCACGTGCTAATCCTGCCCTACCGCAACCCCGTGCTTACCGCCAAGATACTGGCCACGCTGGACGTGCTCAGCGGCGGCCGGCTGATTCTGGGCGCCGGCGTAGGCTGGATGGAGGAGGAGTTCCAGGCCATGGGACTGGACACCTACGCCCAGCGCGGCGAGGTTACCAACGAGTACATCCAAATCTTTAAAGAGCTGTGGACGTCCGACACCCCGGAGTTTCACGGCCGGCACTACGACGTCAGCGGCGTCGGCTTTCTGCCCAAGCCGGTGCAAAAGCCGCACCCGCCCATCTGGATTGGCGGCCACACCAACCCGGCCATCCGCCGCGCCGCCACGCTGGGCGACGGCTGGATGCCCATTGGCCTGCGCCCGCCGGCCATCCTGGAGCCCGAGGAACTCTCCGAGAAAATCGCCCGCCTCCGCCGCATCAGCGCCAGAGCCGGCCGCCCCGAGAACGCCGTCGACCTGGTATTCAGCACCGACTGCACCTTCCAAAACACCCCCGACGCCAACGCCAACGCCAACCGCCGCCTGGTATCCGGCCGCCCCGAGCAAATCGCCGCCGACCTCCGCCAATACCAGGACCTGGGCGTAACCCACTTCATCCTAACCTTCCCCGCCACCACCCCCAACGAACAGCAAGAAGCCATGGAACAATTCGCCCGGGAAGTAATGCCCCTGGTGCCGGGGGATTAGAAAAGCAGTGACACTTGCAAATTGACGCTGGCAATCGCGACATACTATCATCTGGTCCGTACCGGAAATAGCAAGGAGCATACCCAAATGCCACTGGAAGAACCGCAACTGAACGGGCGCATTGCCAGCGTCATTAACAAGCTGACCAAATCGGCTGGTTGGCAAGCTATGGAAGAGCTTCGGGGAGCCTTCCGGGGACGGACTACCAAACCGGACGTGCTGATTACCCGCACGGATGGCCCGCCCGTAGTGCTGGAAGTTGAGTACCCGCCGGCTGCAACCGTAGCCGACGACTGCATGAAAAGCATCGGGCGGGAACTCAACCCGTCAGTAGCCAACGCTACCGGCAAGGTTGCTACCGTCATCGCCATACGGGCCACGGATGAGCTGCACCAGTGTTCTACTGGGGCTGATGCCGAGAGGATGCTACAAAACGGCCATCAGATTGAGTACGCCGTTTATCAAGGCACTGCTGGACAGCATACTCGATTCCCGGAGAATGGGTTTATCTCTGGAGACATTCGCGACCTGGTTGACTTCATCCGGCCGGCGGCCCAACCCCAAGATGCTATTGACGCGGCTACCACCGCTTTTGAGCGGGGCGTAGAGGACGCCGCCAAACTGATACTCGCTTGCGCGGAAGGTTCCAACGTCGGCGAGAACATCGGAACGACATTGCGGCAGCCGTGGCCAGTTTATCCTACCAAAGCCCTTACTACACCGGCAGAGTTGAAGCAGGAAAGGGCCGACCAGAACGCCCGCGAGCAAACGGCTAAAATGTGTGCCGCTATCATCATCAATGCCCTGGCCTACCAGCAGAACTTGGCCGGCTACCGGGGAATCCGGGATTTGGAACGAGTACAAGCCGACACGCCCGGCAATCGCCTGACCAAAGCGGCGGTACTTGCGGAATGGGACAATATCCTTAGCATCAACTATTGGCCTATCTTTCACATCGCCCGGCAATTGCTATTGCTAATCCCAGCCCCGGCGGCGGTTGGGGCTATCGCCAGTATGTCAACCACCGCCAATGCCATACAGGACGCCGTCAAGCAAAACGACGTAGCCGGTACGGTGTTCCAAAGACTGATTGCCGACCGGCAAACCCTAGCAACTTACTACACCCGGCCCGAATCCACCACACTGGCCGCTTATCTGTCTATACCTACCGACCTGGACTGGAGCAACCCGGAGACGCTAAAAAATTACCGCATCGCCGACTATGCCTGCGGCACCGGCGGCTTGGTTCTAGCCGCTTACCAGCGCGCGCGGGAACTACACCGTAGCCACGGCAACGACCCTGACATCCTCCACGCCTATATGATGGAAAACAGCCTCACTGCCTGCGACATAATGCCGGCCGCTGTCCATCTCACTTCGTCCCTACTGTCGTCCGTAGCACCCAGAGAGCAGTACACCGGAACCCGCAATATCCTGTATCCATTCGGCGGCACCGGGGAGTTCGACAACAAGGGCATACCCATCGTTGACATTGGGTCGTTGGAACTGCTCGATGTTAACGCTAGCTTGCATCAGGCAGTGCTGCCGCTGAACGAGCAGATGGCGCTGGGTGCAACGCAGGAACGCAAGGCTATTGAAGTGGAAATGAGTCCTCAGAGCCAGAGTCTCGTGATAATGAACCCGCCCTTCACCACGCCCACCAATCACGCTGCTGACCACGCCAAGCCCGGCAACCCCGCTTTTGCCGCGTTTGGAACATCACAAGCAGAGCAAACTGCGATGAAAACAAAGACCGCGCATCTCGGTAAAGACACTATCAGCGACGGCTATGCCGGGCTCGGTTCACACTTCACTGCCATCGCCGACAACATGGTCAAACCGAATGGTCATATCGCTTTAATACTGCCAATATCCACTATGCTGGGGGGAAGTTATGACGGCGATATTTTACGGAGTTGGCAAAAACTTCGCCGACTACTGGCAGAAAATTACAACGACATCATCATTGTTAGCATTGCTCAAAATGCAGACAATGACGCATCGTTTTCTGCCGATACCGATTTGGCCGAAGTAATGATAATTGCCCGACGTCTCGCCGAAAACGAAACTCCCCAGCGACTAGCGCACTTCGTCAACTTGTCGAAACGCCCGGCAGACAAATTGACCGCTCAGGAAACTGCCAAAGCCATCAGGCAGACCATCGCCAAAGTGACTCATCCGGGTACTTGGACTACCACGTGCGTCGGGGATAACCCGGTTGGCACCGTGCGGCTAGAAAATATTAACCCATTGGGGAAATGGACCACTGCCCGAGTTGTTAACTTGGACTTGGTAAAGGCCGCTGAGGAAATGGCCCAGGGCAGCCTCATTCTGCCCCAGCGTCAAAATCCCGTGGCCATACCGATAGTGGCTATGGGACAAATCGGCAATGTTGGCCCGGTGCACCGCTCGTTTGAAACGACCTACACACGCCAGAAAGGAGCGAACTCAGGAACAACATGGCCAATGCTTTGGAACCGCGACAGCGACAATCAGTATAGCATGGCTATTTCGCCTGATCATTCCGGCACCATTAGGAGTGGCAAGCAGAACGAGGCCAATCGGCTATGGGAATTGGTAAGTAGCTTACACATCAGCGCAGAATGTCGTTTCAATTCTAATCCCACCTGTGCAGCGTTCACCGAAAGAAAGTCAGCCGGCGGTCGGGCTTGGCCGAATATTAAAATGGCAACGGCAAATATGGAGAAAGCTACCTGCGCTTGGCTGAACGGAACACTCGGCCTTATCAGTTACTGGCTGGCAAGTAATAGGACGCAGAGCGGGCGCGGCGGCACTACCGTAACCGCCATCCCCAATATCCCTACGCTGGACGTCACCAAGCTTGACGCTAACCGCCTACAGGCCGCCTCCCAAATCTACGACGACCTGTGCAACGAGCGTATGCTCCCGGCCAACGAAGCCTACCGCGACCCGGTGCGGCAAGAACTAGACCGCCGGCTACTCACCGAAGTGCTCAGCCTAGACGATGCGGCGGTTGAGCAGTTGGCAATCCTGCGCAACCAGTGGTGCGCCGAACCGACGGTAGTGGGCACCAAGCAAACTGGTCCGGGTAGCTAATTTATGTCGCCCAAAGGCGGCATCCGCCCGCACCGGCGCTTTGCCACCGGCAGCAAACGCTCCGAAGTGCTGTTCGTGGATTACATCATCAGCCATCTGAACGATGACGGCCGGGCCGGCGTCATCGTGCTGGAGGGGGTGATATTCCAGAGCGGTAACGCCTACAAGCAGCTGCGCCGGCGGCTGGTGCAGAACTGCCTGGTCGCCGTCGTCTCCCTGCCCGGCGGCGTATTCCAGCCGTACAGCGGCGTCAAAACGACCATCCTGATTATGGACAAGTCGCTGGCGCAAAAAGCCGACGGCATCGCCTTTTTCAAAGTGCAGCACGACGGCTACAACCTGGGCGCCCAGCGCCGCCCCATCACCACCAACGACCTCCCAACCGCCCAAGCCGAAATCGCCGAATACCTGCGCCGCCTGCAAACCGGCGCAACGCTGGACGACTTTACGCCGACGCTGGGGCAAGTAGTAAGCAAAAACCGCCTAGCCGACGGCGGCGAATACAACCTGAGCGGGGAGCGGTATCGGGAGAACGGCCGGCGTGATTCCGAGTTTCCCTACGTGCGGCTTGACGCCGTGGCCAAGATTGCTGCCGGCAATCCTGCTCCGCAAGGCGTGGAGTATTTCCAGGACGGCGAGTTTCCGTTTATCCGCACCTCGGATGTTGGAGCGGTGCACCGCTCAGACAATTTCGCGGCGACGGCGGACAAAGTGAATCGGAAAGCCGTTGACGAACTGCGCCTGCGGCTGTCGCCACCGGGGACGATTCTTTTCCCCAAAAGCGGGGCGTCAACTTTCCTCAACCACCGTGCCCTCACCAGCACAGCGGCCTATGTATCCAGCCACCTGGCCTGCATCATCTGCGATGAGGCCCAGATTTTGCCCAAGTACGCCTACAACTTACTGTGCCGGGTAGATGCCCGCGATATTACGCCGGAGCAAGCCTACCCCTCGCTGCGTCTGAAAGAAATCGGCAACATCGAAATCCCCCTGCCGCCGCTGGAAGTACAGCGGGAGATTGTAGCGGAGATTGAGGCGTATCAGCGGGTGATAGACGGGGCGCGTGCGGTGGTTGACAACTGGCGGCCCAGCATTGATTTTGACCCTGATTGGTCAACCGAGACATTCAGCGAAATTGCCTCAGAAAAGCCCAAGTACGGCTCAACCGCCAGCAAAGCGGACTTCGACGGCAAAATCCGCTACGTCCGCATAACGGACATTACCGAAACCGGGGAACTCAAAGAAATTGACCCGGTATCGCCATCGGAAATTGACGAGCAGTATTTCCTTGAGGCTGATGACCTACTTATTGCCCGCTCCGGCTCAGTAGGACGTACCTACCTGCATCAAGACCGGCCAATTCCACACCAGTATGCCGGCTATCTTATCCGCTTCCGCATTGACCGGGCCAAAGCCTTGCCCAAGTACGTGTTTTATGTCACCAAATCCGACGTCTGGACATCGTGGATAGCGAGAAATTCAAAAGTCGGCACAATCAATAATATCAACGCCAAACAGTACAGCACGTTCGCACTCCCACTACCCCCGCTGGCAACCCAGCAAGCCATCGTAGCCGACCTGGAGGCCGAGCAAACCGCCGTCAACCACGCCCAACGCCTGGCCGCCCGGATGCAGGCCCGCATTGACGCCGCCATCGGGCGGGTGTGGGCAGCGGGGTAGGCCGGCGCTGCGGCCGGCTATGGTGAAATGCGCCGGCCGGCAGTACAATGCGGCCATTCACCGCTGCGCGCCATGCAGGAACCAGCCGGAGGTAACCTTGCATTTCTCATCAAAAATATGCCTCATAGGCATCGTAACCCTCGCCCTTATTCTGGCCTGTGGGGAGGTCGCGCCCACACCCATGCCCACCCCCACGCCCACCGCTCAGCCCGTAGAGGGGCTCTATCAGTTCTTTCTGGACGAACAAGAGAAAAACCCCCAGCGCCTGGAAAAGAGGGCCGACGACGGCGAATCATTCGGCTTCACCGGCCGCATCAGCAAAATCGACGGTTCAGTTATTCAATTCGTCATCAGCGAACAAAGCGTAGGAAAAGACTCATACGTAGAGTGCGATTTGGAAAGTTCCGACAAGGTTCTACCCCTGAATATCGGGGACCAAGTCACCGTGTACGGCTACCTGGACAAAGCATTCCCAACCGGAATGCTGAAAGGACTAGGTTTCAAAGACAACAAAGCAATAAAGTTCAAAGATTGCAGAGTAGCCACACACTAGCCACGCCAGCCGAGGAAAGCAGCGTCCAGACCGCCGCTGGCGAAACGCCCCGGCCGGCTTTACAATACGGCAATCCAGCAACGCACGCTACGCAGGAACCAGCACGATGCCCAGGGTGAACCCGGAAATACTGGTATGGGCGCGGGAAACGGCCGGCCTTACGCCGGAGCAGGCCGCCCAAAAGCTGCAATTCCGAGATACCCGCAAGGCCACGGCGGTTAACAAGCTGGCTGCTCTTGAATCCGGCCAAGCGGAGCCGACGCGCCCGGTCCTGGTCAGGATGGCGCAGCAATACCGACGCCCGCTGCTCACGTTCTACCTGTCCAAACCACCGTCGAAAGGCGACCGGGGGGCGGACTTTCGCACCCTGCCCGCCGGTCATTCGGCGGCCGATGATGCGCTGCTGGACGCGCTGCTGCGCGATGTCCGGGCACGGCAAAGCATGGTACGCGCCGTTTTGGAGGATGAGGACGAGGCCGAACCGCTGCACTTCGTCGGCTCCCGCATCATCTCAGACGGCCAGCCGGCGGTTCTCAAATCGCTGCAAGACTTGCTGGATGTTGGTCTGAAAGAATACCGGGGCCAGCCCGATGCGGCGGCGGGTTTCAATCTGTTGCGCAGCCGGGCCGAAAGCGCCGGCGTGTTCGTGCTGCTCAAAGGCGATTTGGGCAATCATCAGACTGCCATCGACCTGAACATTTTTCGCGGATTCACCATATCGGACACGGTAGCGCCCTTTATAGTGATAAATCCCCATAATTCCAGGCCGGAATGGTCATTTACATTACTTCACGAATTGGTGCACTTGTTCCTTGGGCAAACCGGCGTCAGTGGAGAATACGCCGGCAACGAAGTGGAACGGTTTTGCAACAACGTCGCCAGCGAATTCCTGCTGCCATCGGATGAGATTGGCCGGCCTGATGACGACTTTCCCCAAGACCGGCTTCAAAAGCGGGCCGCTCCGCGCGAACGGACGGGCCAGCAAGACGGCAGCCCCGGCTACGATTTGCAACTATACCGTCTGGGAAACAGGCTGCCTGGTTTAGTCCGGCGTATGATGGCCTCCGGAGCGCTGACCACATCCAAAGCCGCCCAGATTCTGGGCGTCAAACCGGGAAAGGTTCACCGGCTGTTTGAAAACGACGAGCGGGCGTAAAAGCGCATTATGCTTTACATACTGGACGCGAACGTACTCATTGACGCGAACCGCGACTATTACCCGATTGACCGGGTGCCGCAATTTTGGCATTGGCTGCTAGAAGTTGGAACGAACGGTCAAGTGAAGATTCCACAGGAAGTTTATCAAAAGGTGACTGCTACGGATGATGACCTATCCCGGTGGCTGAGACGCAACCAAGATGCGCTGCTGCTGGAAGAAGCCGTTCGTATGGAACTGGTGGCGCAAGTGGTGCGAGAAGGTTATACCAACGACCCTACCGAAGACGATATTCAAAGATTGAACGAAGACCCTTTCCTGATTGCTTACGCCCTGGCCGCCCAGGGGGAACGCTGCATAGTAACGACGGAACGCTCCCGGCCCAGCCGGCGCGGTGCGAACCGACATTTACCCGATGTGTGCTACGATTTTGGCGTACCCTGCTACAATACCTTCCGGCTCATCCGCGAGCTGGATTTCCGCGCTGAATAATGCAGCCGGCCAATCAGTTGGTGGCGAGCGGGAGTTGAAACAATGCGGCAAGTAATTCTGTATCCCGGCGAGGATGGCTATTGGGTTGCCGAATGTCCCAGCCTGCCCGGCTGTATCAGCCAGGGCCCAAGCCGGGCGGCGGCGATTGCCAACATCAAAGAGGCCATTGCCCTGTACATATCCACCCTGGTCGATGACGGCTTGCCGGTTCCGGGAAAAGGTTGACAGCCGGCAATGGCGGTGCTAAATTGGATTCGACCAAGCCCCTCACGCCTCTCATCGGAACGGCGCACCAGGGGGGGTTTTACAATTTAACGAGCCGAACTCGGAAATCGGCATTATTGCAGAGGGTACGATGACCGCACGGTTGAGGGTGATTATCGAACGGGAGGGCGATGGTTACGTTGCCCTTTGCCCCGAATTGGACATCGCCAGCCAGGGCGCCACCGTGCATGAGGCCCGCGACAATCTGCGAGCGGCGTTGGAATTGTTCTTTGAGGAGGCATCTCCTGACGAGATTCAGCGCCGGCTGGAATCCAATCTGCGCCGGACGCTGTTTGAGTAGTGCCTGCCCCCTAGTCCGCTATCATCCGGCCCCCGGCACGGGGCCTTTTTTGTTTAAACCGCCGCTGCCGGCTATCATAGCCATCACCGTCATCCCCTAAAACCGGCCGCCAATCTCTACCCCAACCGGAGGTACATTCCCATGACTTTGCGTTCCAATCTGAAAGCCCGCCTTACGTCCGGCGAAACTATCGTCGCTCCCGGCGCATACGACCCCATGTCCGCCCGCGTGGTGCAGTCGCTGGGCTTTGACACCGTGTACGTGGGCGGCTATATGAGCGGCGCGCACCTGGCCGTTACCGAGCCGCTGATGACCCTTACCGAGCAGGTGGACGTGGCCCAGCGAGTGGCCAGGTCGGTGAACCTGCCCGTCCTCTGCGACGCCGGCGCCGGCTACGGCGATCCCGTGCACACCATGCACACCGTCCGCACTTTCGAGCGCGCCGGCATCTGCGGCATCCACATCGAGGACCAGGTATTCCCCAAGCGCGCGTCCTACCACGCCGGCCTGGAACACGTCATCCCCATGGACGAGTTCATCGAAAAGATGCGCTACGCCCTGGAGGCCCGCACCGACCCCGACTTTCTGGTCATCGGGCGCACCGATGCTTTCACCGCCGTCGAGGGCGATATGGCGGAGGCCATCCGGCGGGGCAATGCCCTGCGCGACCTGGGCGTGGACGTGGTGATGCCCCGGGGCGTCCGCCAGCGGGATGATTTGGCGACTTTCCGCGCCGGCGTGCCCGACGTCCCCCTGCTGGTCATCGCCGGCACCGACGACATCACGGTAGAGGAATACGCAGCCCTGGGCTACCAGGTAATCATCTACGCCACCACCCCGGCCATCGCCGCCGTAGAGGGCTTGCAGCGCGTCTATGCCAGCCTGCGCGACACCGGACACATCGGCATCGCCGCCGCCGACGTCGCCGCCCGCCGCGCCGCAGTGGAAGCCCTCATCAGCCTGCCCGAATACCAGGCCGTAGAAGCCGCCACCACCGAGCGCGAGTTCCAGGACCGGGTGGGACACTAGCATGACGCCGGCAAAGACAATCCTGATATTCGCCGGCCCTAACGGCGCCGGCAAAACCACGTTCGCCACCGAGTTTCTGCTCAACGAGGCCAACTGCCCCACTTTCGTGAACGCCGACCTCATCGCGGCCGGGCTGAATCCCTTGCAGCCGGAGCTCGAAGCCATCGCCGCCGGCCGGATGATGCTCAACATGATACGAACCTACGTCGGTCGCGGCCAGAGTTTCGCCTTTGAGACCACGTTGAGCGGACGCACCTACGCCGGTCTGATTCCCCAATGGCAGGAACAAGGCTACCGGGTCCGGCTCTTTTTCCTGACCCTGCCCACGCCGGAAGTCGCCATCGAGCGGGTCAGCAAACGCGCGCAAACGGGCGGGCACAGTATTCCGGAGGAAACAATCCGCCGCCGTTTCTATGCCGGACGCCGCAATTTTGATACCATTTACCGGGAGTTGGTTGACGAGTGGGTGCTGTACGACAACACCGGCGATGCGCCAATTCGCATTGACGAAGGAGGCAAATGATGACTGAACCGAACACCGAAAACCAAAAGCCGGAACAGGAATCGGAACAGCGGCCCTACGACCCCTACCGGGACGGGGCGTTGGACGCCCTGCGCCGCGCCGCCAAAAAGGCCCGCAAGCGCGACATCGCGCTGACCGGCTCGGCGGTCAGCTACCGCGACGGCAAGATTGTGTACGATACCGAACCCTAGCGGCAGCTCCGCATTGCCAGCGTCCCCGTTGCCAGTATAATGGCCGGCGTCGGCCCAACGCCGGCCAATCTTTCCAGGGAGCCATTCCCGATGAAAAACAAGGTTTATCCCGATTTCGATTCCGCCGTCGCCGACATGAAAGACGGCATGACGTTCATGTCCCCCGGTTTCGGCAACGTGGGCCTGGCGCGCAACCTGCTGGCCGCCGTGCATCGCCTGGGCGTCAAAAACCTCACCGGCATCTCCAACAACGCCGGCAGCATGGACGACAAGGTTGACGTCGGCACGCTCATCGAGGCCGGCCAAATCAAAAAGATGATTTGCGCTTTCACCGCCCCAACGCACCCGTCGCAGATAACGCCTTTCGTCCGTATGTATAACGACGACGAACTGGATGCCGAGCTGGTGCCGCAGGGTACTTTGGCCGAGCGGATACGGGCCGCCGCCGCCGGCATCGGCGCTTTCTACACCCCCGCCAGCGTCGGCACCGAGCTGGCCGAGGGCAAGGAACACCGCGCGATAAATGGCCGCACCTACGTGCTGGAATACCCCCTGCCCGCCGACTTTGCCCTCATCCGCGCCTACCGCGCCGACACCTTTGGCAACCTGCAATTCCGCCTGACCCAGCGCAACTTCAACCCCGTAATGGCCATGGCCGCCGACATCACCGTCGTAGAAGTAGAGGACAGCATCGTTGAACCGGGCGAAATCGACCCCGACTGCGTCCACGTCCCCGGCGTGTACGTCGACCGCCTGGTCAAAATCCCCCCCGACGGCAACTGGGACTGACTGACCGCCCGCCCGATACCGCTTGGAATACTCTCGCAAGGAGCGCAACGATGACTACCGCCGATAAGCCCCGTCTGTCCCGCCAAACCATGTGCGACCGCTTGGCCATGGAGTTTCAGGACGGCTGGATTGTGAACCTGGGCGTCGGTATGCCCACCCTGTGTTCCAACTACCTGGAATGTGAGCCCGACAAGGAAATCATCTTCCACTCCGAGAACGGCGTAATCGGCTTCGGCCCCCTGGCCCCCGCCGGCGCGGAGGACAAGCACCTGGTCAACGCCGGCGGCCAGAACGTAGTCGCCCTCCCCGGCATGGCCATCGTCCACCACGCCGACTCCTTCGGCCTAATCCGCAAAGGCATGGTCGATGTAACCGTAATGGGTGCCTACGAAGTGTCGGAGAACGGCGACTTCGCCAACTGGCGCATCCCGGTACGCAAAGGCGGCGGCATCGGCGGCGCAATGGACCTGGCCGCCTGCGCCAAGCGCGTCTTCATCGCCATGGAACACAACCAGCGCAACGGCGCCCCCCGCGTCCTCAAACGCTGCGCCCTCCCCATCACCGCCCCCGGCGCAGTAAAACTGCTGGCCACCGACTTAGGGCTATTCGAAATAACCAACGCCGGCATCAAACTACGCGAACACGCCCCCGGCTGGTCCCCCGCAGACATCCAGGAACAAACCGAAGCCGAGCTGATTATCGCCGACGACCTGCGCGAAATGCGAGTACGGCCGGCATAATCAGCCGGCGAGCGTTGCCATGTACACCTCGTTCACCATCGAAAACTTCCGGCTCTTTGACCATCTAACCGTCGCGCCGCTGTCCCGCGTCAACCTGATAGCGGGCCAAAACAACGCCGGCAAAACCGCCCTCCTCGAGGCGCTGTGGCTGCACACCGGTCAGAACAACCCTGAACTGGCGCAACGGATTAACCTTTGGCGTGGTTTGCCCGGAGCTGAACCGGGCGGGTTATTCTTGGACTTGTTCCGGGAATACCAACCAAAATCACCCATCAAACTCACCGCTTCACTAAACGGTGATGGTGATGCCGGTACATTGACGATAACTTACAAACCGCGCACAGAACGGACTACGCCGATGGCGTCAACTCTTGCCGCTGGCCCGCAGACCAGGCGGACTCATCCGGAAAGTATTTTCGATAACGAAATTGCGTTTGATTTTACGGATGGAGACGGTGACCAATTTCTGTCGCGCGCTTGGGTAGAGACAACGCCAGTCTCCTTTGATTTACCTCTGCCACCGGGGGTAAGCTTTGATGCCAATGTCTCCGCATTGCGAACAGAGCGAGCATCAAACAGCACTGACCGCAGAGGGAGTGTATTCATGCAGTCCGTCGGGCGGATAGCACCACAGGAACTCAGCGCAAGATTTGGTCGAGCAGAGATTGGGGGACACTTGGATGATGTCCAAACAATTCTCAAGTTTGTAGAGCCAAGACTGAAGCGGCTAACTGCCGTGCCCATCGCGGAAGGCCCGGCCCTGATATACGGTGACATTGGCGCCACGCGAATCATTCCAATCGCATTGATGGGAGGCGGATTTGTGCGATTGCTGGAACTAACCCTCGCCTTCGTTGAAGTACAAAATGGCTCAATTTTGATTGACGAAATCGAAAATGGCCTCCATCACTCCGTGCTGCAAGATGTGTGGCAGTCAATAAACCAACTGTCCCAGAAATTCAACGTGCAGGTGTTTGCCACTACCCACAGCTACGAGTGCATGGTCGCCGCGCGGGATGCTTTCGCCGCTATGGAAAGCCAGGACCTTTCCATCCACCGTTTGAGCCATCACGATGATGGAATCGTGGCAACTACGTACCCGTTCGAGGCCCTCGACTTTACGCTTGACTATGGCGCGGAGATTCGTTGATGCCGCGTAGAAACCAGTTCGACTTCGATGATATAGAGAGCGATGCTTTGTTGCTGGTTGAGGGCATTGATGACGCCAGGTTTTGCGCCGCTTTGCTGAGGCATTTAAACAAGCCCGACGTTCAGATAGCAGCAGTAAGAGGAACTGCTAACTTCCGTCCTTTCCTGTCCAACGTGCTTGCGCGCTCCGATAATCTTACCCGCCTGCGTAGGTTGGGCATTGTCCGGGATGCTGACGCCAGCGCGGCATCATCATTCCAAAGCCTGCGCGACGCTTTGGCCAACGCTAATCTCCCGGCGCCATCGTCGCCGTGGCAACCCGCTCAAACCGGCAACTTGAGCGTTTCGGTTGCCATACTCCCCGATGGCGCATCGCCGGGAACAATGGAAGACCTTTGCCTGCGTTCTATCGCAGACCGGCCGGAATCGCCGTGCATTGACCAGTACATCGTTTGCTTATCTGCCGCCGGCGTCCCCGATCGTCAACTGGGCAAAACCCGTTTGTACGCGTACCTCGCCGCCGGCAACGAACCCGGCCGCCGCCTCGGTGAAGCGGCTGATGCCGGCGTATGGGATTGGACAGCGCCGGCATTCGCACAGGTTGCCCAATTTCTGAGCAGCCTCTAGCCTCCCTCACCTACCCAAAGTACCCCTGCCCCCCGTTCACGTGTATCGTCTGCCCGGTAATAAACCCCCCGTCGTCGGTGCACAAAAAAGTAACCGTCGCCGCAATCTCCTCCGGCTTACCCTGTCGGCCCAGCGGTATCCCGGCGGCGTCCGGAGGCCGGCCGGCGTACCATTCCGGGTTGGCCCGGCTGGTGTCAATGCTGCCTGGCGATACCACGTTGACCCGGATGTTATTCCCGGCAAACTCGGAGGCCAGGCTGCGCGCCATTCCCACCATCCCCATCTTGGCCGCCGATACGTGCGCCCGCAGCGCGCTGCCCCGAAACGCCCCGTCGCCGGTCAGAAACACGATGCGTCCAAAGTCGTTCGCCACCATCTGCTCAATGACCCCGCGCACCGTGTAAAACGACCCGTCCAGCACCACGCCGCGCACGTGTTCCCAATCCGCCACCGTCAGCTCGGTAAAGGGCTTGTGCGGGCGGATGGCCGCGTTGTTCACCAGTATGTCAATGCGCCCAAAGGCCGACATTGCGGCGTCAATCATCGCGTCCACCTGGTCTTTCTGCGCCACGTCCGCCAGCACTGGCAGCGCCTTGACGCCCAGCTCCTCCACCGCAGCGGCGGTAGCCTCCGCCTCGTCCCGATTGCTGCGGGCGTTCACCACGATGTTGGCGCCCTCCGCGGCCATCATCAAAGCCGTCGCCCGCCCAATGTTGCGGCCTGAGCCGGTAATCAGCGCCACTCTGCCGTCCAGTTTTCCCATCAGTGCATCCTCCGTCAATCGTCAATCGCGCATCGGCAACGCCTGCCGTAGCCGCATTATAACCCACCGCAGCCGCCAGGCTTGCGACATCGGACTTGTTTTGCGGCGGCGTGTGTTTGGGCTATAATGCGTTTTATGCTGCGCTTTTTGGCTGGCCGCCGTTCGAGCCGCCGGAGCTCCCATAGCCCGGCGCTGCTGCTGTTTGCCGTCATCCTGTTGACGGCGGTTCTGGCGTGCGGCGAGCCGGCGCCGCCGCCCACTCCCGAATTGCAAGCGGTCATCGACGACGCCCGGGCCCGGATTATCAGCACGCGGGTGGCCACTCAATCCCAGGCCAGCGCGCCCGACGGCGCTGCGGCCAGCATCCGGACGCCGGAACCCGTTGCGTCATCCGGCGCCGCGCCGCACCCCGCTGCGCCGGCCCCGTCAACTGAAACTGCCTCAACCGGAACCACCCCGACGCCGGCCCCCGTAAGCCCCACGCCGGCGCCGGCCCGGTCCGCGGACGTCCCCGCTCCAACTCCGGCCCTGGCCCCACCACCAACCCCGCGCCCCGCGATCCCCGGCGCTCCCGTTGCACCGACTGCGTCACCATCGCCGTCCATGCTGTTGATGTTCCGGGATTTGCGCAACGGCCCCTACCTGGAGCAGCAGGCGCCGGCGGCGGCGGCCCGGATTAAGGCGCTGCCCTGGCTGGCCGACGGGATTAACGACAGCGAGCGGGTGGCGGCGGAAGACTTGATTACGCTGGCCGCCTCTTATCCCAACGTAGCCGACAACCTGCTCGGCTATAGCTGGGTTGCCGATGGCCTGCTGGATACGGAACTCGCCGCCGTCGAGCATCTCCACGCCATCGCGCAGCAGGACGCCCCGTCGGCCCGCCGCATTTCTGCCATGCCCTTTCTGCCGTCCCTGGAACCCGCCGACGCAACGACGTTGATGGCGCTGCGCCAGCTGGTATTCCTCTCGCCGGATACGCTGCGCCGGATTCTGGACCACCCCACGCTGGCCGGCGGAATCACCGATGGCTGGGCCAAAGTCGTCGCCGTGCTGGGCGGCGTCAGCAAGGTCAACCCCGCCCTGGTCGACACCCTGCTCGACCCCAGCCGGGCCGTCATTGAGGAACGCTCCATTGAGCTGCCCCACGCCGGACGGGTGGATTTGGCAATCATCAGCACCGGCGCCGGCGTGCCCCGCAGTATGGATTTGCTGGAACATTCCGTGCGCCAGGCCGAATCCTTTATGGACGTGCCATTCCCCACTAACTACGTCGTCGTCCTGTTTGAGAACGCCGTCGCCGCCTCGTCCGTCGGCACCAATTTCGGCACTCACATCGCCATCCTCCCCGAATTTGACGCCGACGACGGCAGCCAGGAAGCCGAGAGCGCCGGCCACGTGATTGCCCACGAAGTGGCGCATTACTATTGGAGCAGCAACGCCGATTGGATTGACGAGGGCGCGTCCGATTTTCTGGCCTCCATCGCGGAACTGGCCCGCATCGGCCGGACGGTGGGAGTGACCAACACGCCCTGCGCCGCCGCGCGCAGCATCCAGACGCTGGAGGGTCTGGCGGCCCAGCGTGATTCGGGCGCCTTTTCCTGCAACTACGCCCTCGGCGAACGGCTTTTTGTGGACCTGTACCAACGCCTGGGCGAACCCGCTTTCCGGCGCGGCCTCCGCACGCTCTACCTCCTGTCCACTGCCGATGACCACGCCGACGATATGCCCGGGACTGCCGTAGGCATTGACCAGCTTACCTCGTCTTTCGTATCCCCATCGGATACGGCCGCCGCCCGGAGTGTCGTAGATCGCTGGTACAACGGCACGGAACCCTACGACACCGGAGCGCGGGATACCCGGCCGGTTGACTCCGCCATCCCCGCCGTCAACGGGCAGCTCACCGCCGCCTACGTGTCCATCGGAGAGCGCGGTTCGCCGCTAACGCAGTTCTCCGCCGCCGCCGTCAACGACGTCGTATGGCTGAACGTAGAATACACCCACCAAATGGATTCCGGCCTCCGCACCATACAGCTCACGATTGCCGAGTTCTACGAGGACGGCTTTGAGTACAGCCGGCGCAATTCCGAGCTAACCGCCCGCGCCGGTTACAGCGGCGGCACGCAGTGGTTCTCCATAGGCCCGATGCCCCCGCGCCGCTGGGCGCCGGGCCGCTACTGGCTGTACGTGTACGAAAGCGGGCGCAAAATAGCCGAAGTTGAGCTGCAAGTTACGCCTTAACCGCCCCTAACCTGTCATTCCGAACACAGCGCAAAACCCCAACGCCGCAGCAGCCCCTTGCCCCCAAAGACACACCGAGGGGGTCTGGGGGAAATGATTTCCCCCAGCGGAAGCCCCCACGCCTCACCGTCAAATCCCAAAAATCAACGACCCCAACCCCTTGCAACCGTACATCAGTTCGTGTAAGATACATCTATCGGGCAAATCAACCAACCAATCCCCCCTCAGCCGTCCTCGCTCGAGAACACCCCTGAGGAACCGGGGCCATCACACCGCTAGCACAACCGCCGGAGATTCAAGTCAAAAACGGCCAGTCAGCAAAATCGCAATCGGCAAGGGTAGTCCCATCCCCGCTTTCACGGCGTGGGCTGCCTCCGCAGGGTATCGAGCTTCAGCCCGCGTGCTGTCCTCTCATTAGGGATAGGCCACGTAAAATGAAGGTACAAAATAGTTGCGTACCAACCTCCGGCCGTAGGGCTGACAACGACTTGAATCTCCGACACAAACCAACCAAACCCACCGCCCGATAAACGCCCGATACCAGCCAACCGAAAAACCCACTCCCAGAGGATGACCCATCATGACTTGACCAAACCCCCCTGAAACGCAACGCTGCGCGCGGCCGGCGCATCAGTAAATAACGCCGCCCTCCTCCAGCCGTGCTATCTCAGCGGAGGGCAGGCCCAGCAATTCGCCGAATACGTAGGCGTTGTCGGCCCCGATGTTCCGGTATTCGCCAAAGGCAATCGGCGTTTCCGACAGGCGGGCGGGAATTGACCATGACACGCTCTCGCCCTCCGCCCACTCGGTGGCCTTTACGCCGCGTTCCGCCTCCCAATAGCGCGTATCCTGATAAAACTTTCGGGATTGCAGATGCCGGCTGTCGTGCAGGTCTTGTCCCTGCGCAACCAGCCCGGCCGGTACGCCGGCGGCCTGCAACGCCCCCATCAGCTCTGCCGAATCCTGCGGACGCGTCCAGGCGGCGATGCCGTCGTCCAGCGCAGTTTCGTTGCGGCGGCGTCCGATGCGCGTTTCGTATTCCGGCGCGGCCGCCCAACCCGGGTCGCCCATCGCCCCCCGCAGACCGCGCCATTGCCCATCGTTGGCGGCCGAGATGGCGATGTAACGGTCAATGCCGGCGCAGGGATACACCCCGTGCGGCGCCGCGTAAGCGTCCCGATTGCCCCGTCGCTCCGGCATCCGGTTGTTCACCTGATAATCCAGCAGCGCCGGCCCGCAAGTTGCCACCCCCGACTTAAAGATGGACGACTCCATAGTAGCCGTCTTGCCCGTCAGCCGCCGCCGCATCAGGGCGGCGATGATAGCCGCCGGCTGAAACACGCCGGTATGATAATCGGAGTACGACGTGTTCACCACGCCCGGCGGCTCATCCGCCTCCCCCGTCATCAGCGACACGCCGGACAGATGCTGCACCAGAATCCCAAAGGATTTGTAGGTGTAATACGGCCCATGCCCGCCCAGCCCGGTTTGCCACATGATGATACAGTCAGCCCGCCGCTCCCGTATCGCCGGAAAGTCAATGCCCCAGCGGTCAAGCACGTTGCGGCGAAAGTTGGTCATAAAGACATCACTGACGCCGGCCAGCGCCAGCATCAAGTCCCGCCCCTCCGGAGTACGCACGTCCAGCGTAATCCGTTTCTTGCCCCGCTGATACTCCGGCTGCCCCGCCCCCCGCGACCAGGCCGGTATAAACGCCATCTCATCCAGCACCTTGTTAGTCTCCACCTTAATAACCTCAGCCCCCAGCGAACCGAGAATACGCCCCGTAAGCGGCAACGCCACGTAAGGGCCAAACTCGACAACGCGGATGCCGGCCAGCGGGGATGTTCGGGCAATGGAGGATGTCCGGGCAGTAGAAGTCATAGCGACAGCTCCGATAGATAGATGGTACGAGCGTAGATGGTACGAGCGTAACGGTTGCCGGATGAGCGTTCTGATGAACGTTATTCGGGCAAGCGTTATTCGGATTCGACGGGGTTCAGTCGGTCAAAAATCAGACGGCGTACCGCAAAGGTAAAACCGGGCAGCACGTCCTCGCCGGAGAGCGTCTCCGGATTTTCCAACACCTCCACGGCCTGGCCGGGGCGGTAAATATGGACGCGCCGGGTGCGGTAATCCAGCAGCCACCCCAGCCGCGCGCCCCCGTCCATCCATTCCTCCATCTTGGCCAGCAAAGGCGGCAGCCGGTCACTCCGCGAGCGCACCTCCACCACAAAATCCGGCGCGCCGTTGACCCCACCGCGCCGCTCCAAATCGGTCAAATTATCGTCGCGTTCCTGCGTAATCCAGGCAGCATCAGACATATACGCCGCACCGCTGGGCAGACGGAACAGCACCGTTTGGGAGTAGCTCATTCCGCCATACCCATGCCGCCACATTCCCAGGAATATGTTGATTTCGTTTTCACCGATGTTGCTGTCGGGGCCGGTAGGGGCCATTACGATTAACTCTCCTTGCGCCGAATACTGGAAATCGTAGGGGTGGTTGTCGCTGGACAACCGGCACAGCCGCTCGCCAAAATCTGGCGCGCTGCCATCCACCCCCAGCGCAGACAGGTCCAAGCGCAGCTCACCCCCCACCGGCAGCCCAACCCCCGGTTCAGCCTCGTCGGCTCCGTCGTCAAGCCCCGGCTTGACGGTACGTTCCGGCTCTACGGTACGTTCCGGTTTCACGGTAACCATTGCAAATCCCCCCGTTTGTTGACTGTCAGATTATGCCGTCAAGCGTTATTCAGATGCAGCGGGATTCAGGCGGTCAAAAATCAGACGGCGTACCTCAAAGGTAAAACCGGGCAGCACGTCCTCTCCGGAGAGCGTCTCCGGATTTTCCAACACCTCCACTGCTTGGCCGGGGCGGTAAATATGGACGCGGCGGGTGCGGTAATCCAGCAGCCACCCCAGCCGCGCCCCCCCGTCCATCCATTCCTGCATCTTGGTCAGCAAAGGCGGCAGCCGGTCACTCCGCGAGCGCACCTCCACCACAAAATCAGGCGCACCGTTAACCCCGCCGCGCATCTCCAAATCAGTCAGATTATCGAAGCGTTCCTGCGTAATCCAGGCAGCATCAGGCATAAAAGCCGCGCCGCTGGGCAGACGGAAAAGCGACGTTTGAGAGGAGCTCATTCCGCCGTTCGAGTACCGCCATATTCCCAATTGGATGTTGATTTCGGTTTCGCCTATATTGCTTTCGAAGCCGGTAGGAGGCATTACGATTAACTCTCCTTGCGCCGAGTACTGGAAATCGTAAGGATGGTTGTCGCTGGACAGCTGGCACAGCCGCTCGCCAAAATCCGGCGCGCTGCCATCCACCCCCAGCGCAGACAGGTTCAGGCGCAGCTCGCCCACCAGCGGCAGCCCAACCCCCGGTTCGGCCTCGTCGGCCCCGTCGGTAATCCCCGGCTTGGTGGTAATCTCCGGTGTAACGGCAGGCTCCGGTTTGACAGTTACCATTGCAAAATCCCCCGGTTTGTGATTGCGGGTTTGTTGAATATCAGATTATGCCGTCGGCGCGCAAGGCGGCCAGTTCTGCGCTGTTCAGCCCCAGTTCACCCCGGAACACCGCCAGATTGTCGGCCCCCAGCGACGGCGCCGGCCGCTTGCCGGGCGCAACTTCGTCGCTGTGAAAGATGCCCAGCGGGTATTGCAGCGTGCCGATGGCCGCATCCTCATGTTCAATGTCGGTCCAGAACCCGGATTCGGCCAGCTGCGGGTCGGCCAGCAAGTCGGCAACGTCGTTCACCGGCAGAAACACCAGGTTGCGCCGCTGCCCCTCGTGGAACAGTTCCTGCACGGTAAAGTTCTCGGCAAACTCCAGAAACATTGCGGTTATGATGTCAATGTGTTCGGCCCGGTCCTGATTGCCCCCGCGATACGCGTCGCTAAGCACTTCGTCGTTGCCAGTGACTTCGTGAATCCATTGCGCCAGAGCGTCCCATTCCCGGGGCGTGATGACGCCGGCGGCAATCCAGCCGTCCTTGCAGGGGTAGGCGCCCAGCGGGATGACCAGCGTGGAGTTGGTGCCGACGCGGGTAACGTTCTGCCCCAGCCGCCGCCACAAGAGGGCCGGGTGTGCATCGGTATAGTAGGTAATCAGCGCCTCCTGCGCGGATACGTCAATGTGCTGCCCGGTTCCCGAACCGCCGTCGCCGTCGCCAAAATCCCGGTGATACAGGGCGGCCAGGATGCCCAGGGCGGCATACTGCGCGGCGGGGTAGTGGCTATGCTCGTTGCCCTGGCGCACCGGCGGCGCATCGGGTTCGCCGGTAATCTGCATATACCCACTGGCCGCCATCACCACCAGGTCATCGCCCAGGTAGTCCGCCCATTCGCCCGCGCCGCCGAAAGGCGTAACCGAGGCCATCACCAGTCCGGGGTTGACGGCCCGCAGGGCGTCAAAGCCGATGCCGCGGTCATCAAGATAGCGGCGGTCGAAACTTTCAATGATGGCATCGGCGTCAGCAGCCAGCCGACGGAACAGCTCCCGGCCCGCCGGGCTTTCCAAGTCCAGCGTGATGGAGCGCTTGTTGGTATTGTAAAACATGAAATCCAGACTGCGCTCGGTGTGCGGAGCATCGTCGGGATACGGCCCAAGGCGGCGTGACGGGTCGCCGGCCGGCGGTTCCACTTTCACCACGTCGGCGCCGTAATCGGCCAGCAGGCGCCCGCAAAAGGCGGCCCGCCGGTCGGTCAAGTCCAAAATCCGGTAAGGCGGTATCAGGGTTTCGCCATTATAATCGTCAAAACTTGGCATCTGCGCCGGCTCCCTGTCGGTATGCTGGTTGGTATGCTGGCGGCCCGGAGCCGCAGGGCGTCAATGTATCGCCGGCAGCCCGGCGTGTCAAAACCCGCCGGTACGCGCGCCCGGCTGTACTCAGAATGACAGTTTGCTACGTGCTATAATCCGTTGCACAATTTGACAATCACTGATTGCAGAAGCAGGTTTAACTACGATGAGACTGTCGTGCCTTCAGGAAAATCTGGCCCGCGGATTGGCGACCGTAGGCCGTGCCGTAGCCAGCCGCTCCACGCTGCCGATAACGCAGAACGTGATGATGCGAACCGACCAGGGGATGCTGATGCTGTCGGCTACCAACCTGGAAATCGCCATTACCACCTGGATTGGCGCAATGATTGAGGAGGAGGGCGCGATTACCGTTCCCCATCGCCTGCTGGCCGATTTGGTGAACTCGCTGCCCAGCGACCGCATCGACCTGAACTTGCAGGGGCCGGACGAGGACGGCGGGGCATCGGGCGGCACGGTGCTGCATCTGTCCTGCGCCCGTTCCAAAACCCACATCAACGGGGCCAGCGCCGACGATTTCCCGCCGGTGCCGCAGGTTGACAGTGGCCTGGCCACCAACATCCCCCCCAGCGTCCTGCGCCGGGGCATTGGCCTGGTGGCATTCTCGGCCGCCGCCGACGAATCCCGCCCGGTGCTTACCGGGGTGGAACTGAAACTGCACGAATCCAGCCTGGTGATGGCCGCCGCCGACGGCTTTCGGCTGGCGGTGTACACCGACCAGCTGACGCAGGAATTGGAGGAGGAGGTCAAGGTCATCGTGCCGGCGCGCACGATGCAGGAAGTGCATCGGCTGGCCGGGGAGCAGTCGGCGCCCGTCCAGGTCACCCTCTCGCCGGAACGGGGCCAGGTGATGTTCAAGCTGGAAAACGTAGAACTGGTTTCCCAGCTGCTGCAAGGCACCTTCCCCAACTACGAGCAGCTGATACCCGACCGCTACGAAACCCGGATAGTCATGGAGCTGGACGACCTCAAACGGGCCACGCAGTCGGCCGCAGTGTTCGCCAGAGACGGCAGCAACATCGTGCGGCTGGAAATGGAACCGCAGGAATCCAGCGACGGCGGCCGCCTGAAAGTATCGGCCCGCAGCGAAGAAGTCGGCGACAATCTGGACGAGCTGGACGTTGCAGAGATGCAAGGCGAAGACGCCCGAATCGCCTTCAACGTGCGCTATCTCCAAGAAATAGTGAACGTGCTGGGCCGGGGCAAAGTGGCAATAGAAGTAACCAACTCATCCAGCCCCGGAGTATTCCGCCCCGCCGAATCGGACAACAACTACGTACACGTCGTTATGCCAATGTACGTGCAATGGTCGTGAAACCGTCGCATCGGTTTGCCGTCTAGAACTCGGCGTTGCGGGGGGTTCTGGGGAAGGCTATTACGTCGCGGATGTTTTGCATTCCGGTGGCGAATTGTACGGTGCGCTCGAAGCCGAGGCCGAAGCCGGCGTGGGGGGCGGTTCCGTAGCGGCGCAGGTCCAGATACCACCAGTAGGGGGCCTGGTCGAGGCCGGCTTCGGCCATGCGGGATTGCAGGATGTTGAGGCGTTCCTCGCGCTGGCTGCCGCCGATGATTTCGCCGATGCGGGGGACCAGTACGTCCATCGCGCGGACGGTCTGCCGGTGGGCCGGGGTGTCCTCGTTGAGGCGCATATAGAACGCCTTGATGGAGCTGGGGTAGTCGGTGACGATGACGGGTTTGCCGACTTTGCGCTCGGTGAGATAACGCTCGTGCTCGGATTGCAGGTCAAGTCCCCACTCGACGGGGAACTCGAAACGCTCGCCGGAGGATTGGAGGGCGGCGATGGCCTCGGTGTAAGTCATGCGCTCGAAGTCGGCGGCGACGATGCTCTCCAAAGTGGCGATAAGTTCTTTGTCGTAAAAGCGGTTGAAGAACGCCATGTCATCGGGGCAGGACTGGAGGGCGTGGGCGAAGATGTGGCGCAGGAAGTCCTCGGCTAAATCGGCCAGGCCGTCCAGGTCGCAGAAGGCTACCTCCGGCTCTACCATCCAGAACTCGGCCAAGTGCCGCGAAGTGTTGGAGTTCTCGGCGCGGAAAGTGGGGCCGAAGGTGTACACGTCGGCCATGGATTGAGCGAAAATCTCGGCCTCCAGCTGGCCGCTGACGGTGAGGAAAGCGGGGCGTCCGAAGAAATCCTGACCATCGTCAATGCCCCCGTTGCGGGTGGGCGGGTCGTTGATGTTGAGGGTGGTGACGCGGAACATGGCGCCGGCGCCCTCGGCGTCGCTGGCGGTGATGATGGGGGTTTGGACGTAGAGGAAGCCGCGCTGCTGGAAGAACTGGTGGATGCCGAAGGCCATTGCGTTGCGGACGCGGGCCATGGCGCCGAAGGTGTTGGTGCGGGGACGCAGATGGGCCAGTTCGCGCAGAAACTCGAGGGTATGGCGCTTTTTTTGCAGGGGGTATTCCTCAGGGTCGGCATCGCCCAGCAGGGCTACGGCGTCGGCCAGTATTTCGTAGCGCTGGCCGCGTCCGAGGGATTCTTGCAGTATGCCGGTAACGCGGACGCTGCATCCGGTGGTGAGCCGCTGCACCAGGGCGTAATCGGGGCAGTTGGCATCAACGACTATCTGGAGGTCGGCAAAGGCGGAGCCGTCGTTGATCTGGACGAAGGCGACGGCGCCGGAGGAGCGGACGGTTTTGACCCAGCCCATAACGACCAGCGGGTCGTTGGGAACGGGCAGCTGCTCAAGGGCAAGCAGGTCTTTGATGCGGGTGCGCGGACGCTTGGTGGTAGGCATGGCGGGCCTCGCAGGGTGGGTTGCGTGGGGCGATTTTAGCATAGGGGGAGGGCCATCGCCCGGATGCTCAGGCCAGCCAGCCGGCCGCAAACTCGCGCACCAGGCCGCGCAGGGTGTTCCAATGGTCGCCCAGGCTGGCGCGTTCGGATTCGGTCAGGCGGTCGTAGGTGCGGCCGTATTGGGGGAAATGCCAGAGGGGGAATACCCAGAAGCCGCTGCCGTCGGTGGGATTGCCGGCGTCGGATAGGTCATCTACGATTTGGCCGGTGGGGCCGGTTACTTGCCATGAGGCCAGGACTTGGCCGGCGGCGGCGATGGCCAGGCCCTCGACGAATGCGGCCTGACGGTCGGCGCCGTAGTAGGGCTTTAGCAGTTCCAGCAAGCGGCGCTGCCGCTCGGCGTCGTTGGCGGCGGGGCCGGCGAATCGGCGGGTATGGCGGCTTTCCCAATGGGCGCCCAACGCCGGGGCCAGCAGGCCGCCGTCGCTGGCGATGGCCGGGATGCCGGCGGCGTCTGCCCATTCGAGGGCCTTGCGGCGGGCGATGGCTTCGTGGGTTGCCGCCGATTCGTCGGGGTCGGCGTGTACGCCTAACTCTGCTGGGGTTACCGGGGATACGGGCAGCCCGTCCAGCAGCCAGCGCAGCATACGCTGCTTGTCGGCGTTGCCGGTGGCCAGCAGTATCTTACGGGTGGGCACGGTGGGCCGCCGGTCAGTTGCGGGCGGTTACGCTGAGGGGGAGGCGGGCCATCTCGTTGCCATCAATTACTACGTACACGGCGTAGGGGCCGGCTTTGGGGAACGTTACGTTGTTGACTTCTACGATGATGCGTGCCCGCCCGTCAAACACACCCTCACGGCTGGCAAAAGTGATGGTGCGCTCGATGGCCGGGATGACATCCTGCGCGTCCGGGTCGAGCAGGCGGATTTCAAGGCGTTTCTCGCCGGCCTCAACCGTCGAATGGCGGACGATGCAGACGACGACGATGCGGGAATGGGTTATCGGCAAGGCGGCTCCGCTCAGGCCGTCAATGCCGATGCCCAGGGCGTGGAGTTTGCCCCGATCCTCCAGGGCCGAATCGCAGAGGAAGGCAACTTCGGTGTTCATAGGGGCGGGTTTGGCGGGTTTGGTAGGGTGTGGGCCGCCAGGTTAGTCGTCGTCGCCGCCTACGTTGCCGAAGGCTACGCCGGTTGCGGCGGCGGCTGGCGGGACTATTGCCGGGGCGGGGGCGGAGCGTATTTCGGGGGGCAGCTGCTCCTCCCAATCGGGTATCAGTTGGCGTTTTGTGGTTTCCAGGGTGAGGATGATGAGGACGCCCATGCCGCTGAAGGCCATGGACAGGATGAAGGCCGGCAGGTAGCCCCAGAAGTAGATGATGACGCCGGCCAGCAGGGTGGAGACGCAGTGTCCCATCATTGCGCCGGAGATTTGCAGTCCGTAGATGGACGCTACCGGGCCGGTGCCGAAGTACTGGCGGTTCACTACCGGGTAGGCGGACATCTCGCCGCCGAAGCCCAGGCCGAATACGGCGCCGAATATCCAGAAGGCTACCGGGATGTCAACGGTGGTCAATCCGAGAATTGGCGTCGTTACGCTGTAATCCAGTATGGACACGGGCAGGAAGAGAATCAGAACGGCCAGGGCCTGGATGGCCAGGGCGGTGGCCATTATGGGCTTGCCGCCGACGCGCTCGGTGATGATGGGGACGGCAAAGCGGCCGGCGATGCTGAACACCTGGGTAAGGGTGAGGATTACCGCGCCGGTGGTGAAGTCAACGCCCCGGCTGACGGCGAAGGCGACTACGAAAATCAGTACGATGCCGTGGCCGGCGCAGCCCATGCCGTGAATTACGGGCAGGTTCCAGAAGGCCCGGGTGTGTTTCATCTGGCGCCGGAAGACCTGCAAGCGCACTTTGGCGGCGTCGGGGCTGAACACGCGCTCCGGGCGGTCGTTGGGGCCGGAGCCGTAGGCCGTCAAGCCTTTCTCGGTGGGGTGGTTGCGGTAGAACGGCGCCAGCAGCAGGGTGGTGCCGCCGCCGATGGCGCCGATGATGACAAAGGTGGCAGTCCAGCCGAACTGCTCCAGCAGGCCGGAATAGACGGGGGCCAGCAGGGCGGCGCCGAGGCCGCCGGCGGCCCACATGAGGCCGATGCCCAGGCCCAAGCGCCGCTTGAACCAGGGGTTGATGGCGGCCATCAGCGGCACGATGGTGATGGATGACGTTAGGGCCAGCATCACGCTGTACACGAGGAAGAACTGCCAAATCTCGGTGATGAATCCAATCAGAATCATGCTGGCGCCGAACAGGATGCCGCCGGCAATCAGCAGTTTGCGCGCGCCCAGCGTGTCGCCCATGCGCCCGCTGAAGGGGGAAGTGAGCGAGCCGACCAGATAGTAGCCGGCGAGGGCGGCGCCAATCCAGGCCACCGGCCAGCCGAACTGCCCGCCCTCGCTGAGCGGGGATTGCAGCTCCGGCACCATGATGCCGGCCGACATTGAGATGGACTGGCCAAAGACTTGTACGATTGCCAGGATGCCCAGAATTACCCAGGCGTAATGGAACCGGCTGCGGGGCCGGCGGATTCCCAGAGATGCGGCCATTCAGAGAGACCTCCTGATGCGCTTGCCGATTTGCGATGCAGAGGCAAATCCGCCGGGGGTGGTTGTCGTGCGGGTTGTCATTAGTGCAGCGGACAGGCCGTTAGAAAAGCCTTGCCCCACCAGGTGTCGGCGGCGGTATTGGCCGAGGCCAGCCGGGGGGCGGCGTCGGGGTTGAAATTGGGGTTGGACGCCGTGGGAACGGAGGGCTGAGCGTAGCCGCCGGTAAAGCCGGAGGTGGCGGTAGTCAACACGCCGTCAACGCCGCCGGCGCCGGGCCCGCTGCTGGCGGACACGGCCCACGCGCCAAAGAATATGACAAGCAGCACCGTAAAGGCCATCGCCCCTACGGAGGTGAGCATCGCCACGTTGCGTTTGGCAAAGGTTACCATAGGGCGACATTGTACTCCTCAATACCGCCTTTTGTCATTGGCAGGAAACCCGGTCATTTGGACGTTGCCGGCGGGCAGCGTCCGGTTTGAGGTGGCTTGGTCAAGTCATGATGGGTCATCCTTTGGGAGTGGATTTTGGGATTGGCTGGTATCGGGCGTTTATCGGGCGGTGGGTTCGGTTCGGTTGGTTTGGTGTCGGAGATTCAAGTCGTTGTCAGCCCTACGGCCGGAGGTTGGTACGCAACTATTTTGGACCTTCATTTTACGTGTCCTGCCCTAATGAGAGGCAGCACGCGGGCTGAAGCTCGATACCCTGCGGAGGCAGCCCGCGCCGTGAAAGCGGGGTCGGGACTACCCTTGCCGATTGCGATTTTTTGCTGACTGGCCGTTTTGACTTGAATCTCCGACGGTGCGATGGTGCTAGCGGTGTGATGTCCCCGCTCTCCAGGGGTGCCTCTTACTGAGAACGGCTGGATTGGGGGTTGGTTGATTTGCCCGATGGATGTATAGTAGCGAACGGGTGTACCGTTTGGCAATAGGGGGGTGTCATTGATTTTTTGGATTTGGGGGTTGCCGCTGGGGGAAATCATTTCCCCCAGACCCCCTCGGAGTATTCCTGGGGGCAATGGCGCCGCCGGGTGGTGAATTGGGTTACAATGCTTGGCCCGTAACCTGGCTGCCGGAGCTTGCTTTGAGTACTCGGATTGACAATCAAGTGGATACGCCCGTGAATAGGCCCGACTCGGTGGAGGAGGTGCAGAACTTGCTGCGGGAGCAGGCTTATATCAGCGACCGGGGGTTGGCGATTGCCATCTTTCTGGCGCTTAAGCTGCAACGCCCGCTGTTTCTGGAGGGCGAGGCCGGGGTGGGCAAGACGGAGATTGCGCGGGCGCTGGCGTCGGGCTTGCAGACTGAGCTCATCCGCTTGCAGTGCTACGAGGGGCTGGACGTTAATCATGCGGTGTACGAGTGGAACCATACCCGTCAGCTGCTGGAAATCCGGCTGATGGAGGCCCGGCGGGGTGATGGGGATGGGGATGGCGCTGATAATGCGGGCGTTGACGTGTTTGGGCCGCAGTTCTTAATTAAGCGTCCGCTGCTGGAGGCTATTGACGCGGAACGGGACGGGCCGGCGGTGCTGCTGATTGACGAGCTGGACCGGGCGGACGAGGAGTTTGAGGGGTTTCTGCTGGAATTGCTGGCGGATTATCAGATAACGATTCCGGAGCTGGGGACGTTTCAGGCCGCGCACCCGCCCATCGTGGTCATCACGTCAAACCGGACGCGGGAGGTGCACGATGCCTTGAAACGGCGCTGTCTGTACTACTGGGTGGACTATCCGGATCATCAGAAAGAGTTGCAGATCGTGTCGGCACGCCTGCCGGAGGCGCCGCGGCAACTGGCGCAGCAGGTTACGTCGTTCATACAGGAATTGCGGGAAACGGAGCTGTACAAAATCCCCGGCGTGTCGGAAACGCTGGACTGGACGTCGGCGCTGATGGCGCTGAATATGCGGGAGCTGGAGGCGGATGTGATTGACGACACGCTGGGCATAATGCTGAAGTACCAGGATGATATTGAGGCGGTGCGGGGGGAGCCGGTGCGCGCCCTGCTGGAACGCTCCCGGAACCGGGGGCCGCGCCGGGGAGGACGTCGGGGATGATGGCAACGACGGAGAGGCCGGGCCACGTCGTCGTTATCGGCGCGGGCATCCTGGGGGCGTCCATTGCCTGGCGCATCGCGCAACGCGGGGTGCGGGTGACGGTCATCGACAAAGCCGGGCCGGGCAGCGGGGCGTCGAGTCACAGCTTTGCGTGGATTAACGCCGGGGCCAAGGAACCAATCGGGTATCACAATCTGAACCGGCGGTCGCTGGAGCTGTGGACGCGTTTTGCGGAGGAACTGGCGCCGGGCGGTCGGATTGACGAAATCGGGCTGCGCTGGGGCGGCAAGGTGTCGTGGGAATCCGACCCGGCGGCGGCTGACGCGCTGGTGGCGCGGGTGCGGCAGCTGCAATCGTGGGGCTATCCGACACGATTGATTGACGCCGGGGAACTGGCCCGGCTGGAGCCGGCATTGGACATCGGGCCGGTGGCCGCCGCCGAGTACAGCGGGAACGAGGGGCAGGTGGAGCCGCAAATGGTGGTGGACGCTTGCCTGCGGCGGCTGCGCGAACTGGACGGGCGGGTTTATTCCGACACCGGCGTGCAAGGGTTTGAGCGCCGGGACGACGGCAGCATCGCGGCGGTGAACACGTCAAGCGGGGCGGCGGAACCGGATGCGGTGGTGCTGGCGGCGGGCACGGATACTACCGGGCTGGCGGCGCTGGCCGGGGTGAACGTTCCGCAGGCGGAGAGTCCGGGGGTGGTAATCCGCACGAATCCGCTGCCGCCGCTGCTGTACAACGTGCCGGTGGTGTACGCGCCGCCGCTGGGGGACGGGCGGCGGGAGATTCACCTGCGGCAGTGCGCCGACGGGCGGATGATGATTGGCGAGGGCGACCAGGAAAGTCTGGCCGAGGACGACAGCCAGGGGCACGCCGACGACCTGCTGGCCCGGGCGCGGCGGTATCTGCCGGGCCTGGCCGGGGCGCAGGCCCGGCCGGTGCCGGTGGGCTGGCGCCCGATGCCGCTGGACGGGTATCCGGTGCTGGGGTTTGCGTCGGAAACGCCTAATCTGTACGTGGCGCTGACGCACAGCGGGGTTACGCTGGCGCCGGCGCTGAGTCAGCTGGCGGCGCAGGAAATCTGCGACGGCGTGGCCGCGGATGCCGTCCTGGGGCCGTATCGCCCGCAGCGATTTGCCGGGGTTACTGCGGAACAGGCGGCGGCGACGGCGCATCCGCGGGCAGGGCATCGTTAGGGAGCGGGGCATCGTTAGGCGGTGCGGTTGCGTTTGGTGTGGTATGATTGCGGGGACTTGGCGCCGGGACGCTGGTAGATAAGGGGAATGGTGGACAGGTTTTTGGGGTTTTGCAGGGCTTTGACCGGCTGGTACGTCGCGGTGCCGCTGGCGGTTGCGATTGGCCTGACGGCGGGCGTGCTGGTGGCGGTTGAGGTGGCTCCGGGCAAGCCGAACATCGGGGTTATTGACGTGCCGTTTGCGGTGATTACCGACAACTCGACGTTCGTCATCAGCGAGTACCTGCGCTATGCCCGTGAGGATGATTCCATCAAGGCGGTGGTCATCAAGCTGGGCTCGCCCGGCGGGGGAGCGGCGGCCAGCGAGCGGCTGTACGTGGAGACGCGGGCGCTGCGGGAGGAGAAGCCGGTGGTGCTGGTGATGAACGGGCTGGTGGCCAGCGGCGGGTATATGATGGCGATGGGGGCGAACCATACCTACGCGCAAACGTCGTCGCTGGTGGGCAACGTGGGCGTAGTTGCGTTCACGGGGCCGCTGATTCCGCAGGCGCCGCCGGACTTTATCACGGTGACCGGGCCGCACAAGTTGAGTGGCGGTTCCCGCCGGGATTGGACGGAACTGGCCGACCAGTTGAAGCAGACGTTTGCCGAAATCGTAATCAGCGAGCGGGGCGACAAGCTGGGGGTTAGCGAGGCTGAGCTGGTGGAGGGGCGGCTGTACTCCGGCCTGAGCGCGGTGCAGCTGGGGCTGGCCGACGAGATTGGCGGGGATAGCGACGCGCTGGCGAAAGCGGCGGAACTGGCGGGTATTAATAGATACGAGCTGGTGGACGTCAATGCTGAAGTGCGGCGGGAGTTCATCCTCAAGGCGCGGCGGGTGTTGGCCGCGGAGTACGACCGGGCGGCGCCGGAGCGGCACGATGCGCCGGCGGTGGTGGTGACGAATCCGACGGGGGACGACCCGGCATCGGGGGGCATCGGGCTGGATTCCGGCGAATGGACGGGGGGGATAGGGGAATGGCGGCGGCTGATGACTGCGGACGGCGGGGGGATGGATCAAGAGAACGCGCTGCCGGAGTTTCCGTTTGAGGTGGGGCGCCCGAACCTTTATTATCTGTACACGGGCCACGATTACACGGGCCATGATTATGATTACGGGCCATGACTGACAGACTGCTAGCGGCATTCTCGGCGCTGATGGTGTGCGTGGCCATTGGCTTGGGGGGCGGGTATTACTACTTTTACGAGGGGACGGAGTATGTCCCGCCGGAGGTGGCCCGGGCGACTTTTGACGGGATAACCGCGCCGCGGGTGGCGCCGAATCCGGTTGATGCGCCGGCCGTCAGGGGTAAGTCGGAGGGGCTGTTCCTGGTGGACGCGCTGCACTCCAACGCGTTCCGGGCCAGCGAAATCGCTACGCTGCAAGCGCGCATCGCGGAGCGTGGGTACGAGGTGGAGTTTGTGGGGGATTTTGGCATCACGCCGGAATCGGAGCGGCTGCCCCGGCTGGAGGCGGAGCTGCGGCGGGCGGACAGCTTTCTGGTGATACTGCCGCGCCAGGAATACAGCGGCGCGGAGGCGGATTTGGTGGAGCGGTTCGTGGGCAAGGGGGGCAAGTTGCTGCTCATATCCGACCCGACCCGGCCGCAGCGGATAAACGCGCTGGCGCAGCGGTTTGGGGTGAGCTTCCAGCCGGATTATCTTTACAATCAGGTTGAATATGACCTGAACTTTCAGAACATAATGGTGCGGGAGTTTCAGCCGGAGGAAATTACGGCCGGGCTGGAGGCGATAGCGCTGTACACCGCCGGGTCAATCCGGTCGTCCGGGCCGGGGCTGGCCTTTATTGATAGCAATACGAAATCATCGATAGCGGAAACGGACGACGAGCTTTATCCGATGGCGTGGGGCGATACGCGGAACGTGCTGTCGATAGGCGACTTGACCTTTATGATTCCGCCGCGGGATGCGCTGCTGGACAACGGGCGGCTGGTGTCAAACATCGCGGACTACTTTACGGACGGCGGGCGGGAGTTTGACCTGGCGGATTATCCGCACTTTTTTGAGAGTGGGCCGTCGGATGGCGTGGACATACTGCTGGGGCGGGCGACGCTTTTGAGCAGCGGAACGGACGTCAAGAACGGGCTGTCGGGTTACGGCATCAACGCCGGCATCCGGGGGGTTGAGGACGTGAGCCGGGATACGGTGTTTCTGGGGCTGTACGAGGATGCGGGGCAGGTCAGCCGGTATCTGCAAGGGGCCGGCGTGCGGGTTGACGATACGCTGGGGACGCCGTTTGATGACGCGGCAGAGCTGGCGGGAAGTACGGTTATCGTGCTGGACCGGCAGCAGGGGCGGCACGTGCTGATTGCGCTGGCGGATACGCCGGAGGCTTTGAGCAGTGCGGTGAACCGGCTGCTGGACGGTGGATTCAGGGATGACCTGGTGAGTGACTTTGCGGCGGTAACGCTGTCCGCCGCAACCGCAGATACTACGGCGGGCGACATTGGGAATGGTGAGTAAGGGATTTATGAAAGCACGATTCGGCACCGGCGTTTTACTGTTTCTGGCGCTGCCGCTACTGCTGCTGCTGCTGGCGGCCTGCACCGAACCGGAGGTATTGGATTCGGAGCCGCTGCCGACCGCGCCGGCGGCAAGCGCGACGCCCCTGCCGGCCAGCGTGCAGGCAGAGTACGATGCTTTCATCGCACAACGCCAGGCGATTGATGCGGAATGGGACGAGATTCACGATGCGTTTGACGAATGGAGCGGCGGGCTGGCGGCGTGCGAACCGAATGCGATGCGGGAATCGCTGAACGAGTACGCCATCGCGTTTATTGACGTAACCGAACAGGCACGCAATCTATCCCGGACGCAGAGCACGGGGGAGCTGGCGGACTTGCTGATAACGGCGGCCGAGGACGAGGAGGCGGCGCTGCGAGAGCTGCGGGATCGCTGGCAGCCGGGGAACGTGTCGCTTTTTGAGAACGTGGAGCAGGCGCGGGCCCGGGCATCGCGCTCTCAAAAGGACGCCGAAGACCGGGCGATTGAGATACTCGAAGAGCTGGATGACGCCGGCGCCAGCGGGAACGCAGTGGGGGATTTTGCGGAATCTTTTGACGGCATCAAGGGCGATTTGGAGAACATCCATAGCGATTACGCGGCTTTGCGAGATGGCGCGGAAAGCATGGCAGTCGGTGAGGTGTATGACGGACTGGAGCGGCTGGCGGGGGAGTTGGCGTCCGTCGCTGATGCAGTGGAGGCACTGCCGGCGCTGGCCGGCACGGAGGACGCCGTGGGCGCGCTAGTCGATGCGGTGCAAGCGGAAGTGTCCGCTTTCAGCGGCGTGGTAATGGCGCCATCGGACGCGCCGGCGCTGCCCGATTTTAGCGGGATGGACGCCAGCGTTGCGCAAAGCGAAAGCGCGCTGACGGGAATGGACGACGCACTCGGCGCAATCAGCGATGCGGAGCCGTCCGAAGTTAACCCGGCAGAAGTGATAGCGGCGGTGGGTGTTTTTAACGACGAGTACGCCAGTCTGCGGCGGGAATGGAACGACTTTCACCGGGGCTACAACGCCTGGCGCAAGGCCGAGGGGGGATGCGACCGGGCGGAGGTGACGCAGGCGCTGAACGGGTACAGTCTGCGCATGGGCCGGCTGGGCCGGGACGTGGCAGATTTGCCCCGTGCGGGCTACCTGCTGCCGATGTACACGCTGCTGGTTGAGGCGGCGGAACGGGAAGCCAACGCTTTCCGAACTTTGCGCAACACGTGGCAGCCGTTCACGAGCGATGCTTTTAAGGCTCTGGACCGGGAACGGGCCAACAGCGGCGAACTGCGGCGGGAGGCGGACGCGGCGTTGCAGGAACTACGCAATCGGTTCTAATCCGGGTGGTTGTTTTCATGGTGGCTCCGGGCGATGGGTTCGGGTGGTGGGGTGACGCTGGGGGAAATGATTTCCCCCAGACCCCCTCGGTGTGTCTTTGGGATTTTGCTGCGCTCAGAAAGTGACGGGGGGGGTGACATTTGGCGGTTGCGCTGGCGGGGGTGGGGTTTTACACTGCGGTTGTTTCAATTTGGCCGGGATTTGGAGGGTCGTTATGAGTGAGTTGGATGCCCGTTATGAGCGGGGGCTGGAAACGCGGCGGATGTTTGGCGGCGGGGAGATTACGGGCGGCTCGGCGCCGGGGGCGTGGGAGATTGCGCCGGACCTGGAGCGGATACTCGGCGAGGCGCTGTTTGGGACGGTCTGGCGACGGCCGGCTTTGACGCCGGTGCAGCGGGAGATGATTACGCTGTCGTCGCTGATTGTGCTGCAACGGGAGAATCAGCTGCGGCGGCATCTGGGCAACGCGCTGAACGTGGGGTTGACGCCGGAGCAGATTGTGGAGCTGATTATCCACGATACTTGGTACGGCGGGGCGCCGGCGGGCATCAACTCGCTGAGCATCGTCAAGGAGATATTTGAGGAGCGGGGCATCGACTTTACGCCGGCGCGCATCCACGACAGCAACGAGGACCCGGACAGTTTATTCCAGCGGGGGGACGAGTATCGTCGCAACTACATGGGTTCGCAGCCGGCACGGGGGGCGCCGCCGACGGAGGCGGAGCGGGAGCTGGGGCGCATCACGGGGGAATACTACTGGGGGGCGACGTGGACGCGGCCGGGGCTGGACTTGACGAGCCGTTGCATCTGCACGATGACTTGCCTGGCTACGCTGGGCCGAGAGGGGCCGCTGCGGAGCCACATCCGGGGGGCGCTGAACATCGGGCTGACGCAGGACCAGATTATTGAGGTGTTCGGCCACATGACGCTGTACTCCGGTATTCCGTTTGCGCGGGGGGCGATGGACGTGGCTAACGACATCTTTGCCAACGGTTAGGGTTCGGAGGGGCGGACGGTGTGGCCGCCGAATTGGTTGCGGAGGGCGGCGAGCATTTTGCCGCTGAATGGGGCGGGCTGGCGGGAGCGGAATCGCTGGTATAACGCTGCCGTGATTACGGGGGTGGGGACGGCCAGCTCTACGGATTCCTGCACCGTCCAGCGGCCTTCGCCGGAGTCATCTACGTAGGATGCCAGGCTTGCCAAATCGCCCTCGGCTGCCAGGGCGCGCACGGCCATGTCCAGCAACCAGGAACGGACTACGCTGCCGTGCTGCCAGGTTTTGGCGATGGCCAGCAGGTCGAGGTCAAAGTCGTCCTGTTTGGCTTGCAGCAGCTCGAAACCCTCGGCGTAGGCTTGCATCAGGCCGTACTCTACGCCGTTGTGGACCATTTTGGTGAAGTGTCCGGCGCCGGTGGGGCCGACACGGCTGTAACCCCGGTCGGGGCCGGGGGCCAAGGTCTGAAAAATGGGCTCCAGACGGCGAAAGGCGTCGGCAGCGCCGCCGACCATCAGGGAGTAGCCCTCGGCAAGTCCCCAGACGCCGCCGCTGGTGCCGGCGTCAAGCAGATGGATGCCGCGTTCAGACAGGGTTGCGCCGCGACGGATGGTGTCTTTGTAGTTGGCGTTGCCGCCGTCAATGATGGCGTCGTCGGGGGACAGCAATGCGGAGAGATGGGCGATGGCGGCCTCGGTGACTTCGCCGGCGGGCAGCATCAGCCAGACGGCACGGGGCGGGGAAAGTTGATCAATCAGATTGGCAACGGAATCGGCGGGCGTTGCGCCGTTGGAGGCGTTGGCGGCAATGGCGTCGGGGTTCTGGTCGTAGGCGACGACGTGATGGCCGCCGAGCAGCAGGCGCTGGGCCATGTTGCCGCCCATGCGACCGAGGCCAATCATTCCGATTTCCATGGCAGATTCTCCCGACTTTGCGGTATTAGATGGATTGGGTTAGGTGGTTTAGCGTTGCGGCGGGTTCGCCGGCGATGCGGAGGGATGCGGTGCGGCGGCCTAAGTGCTGCAATGCCTGGAGGTCGCTTTGGGCCTGGGCGTCGGCGAGGATGCCGAAACTGTAGGGCCAGCCGGGGATGGGCACGTCCGGGCCGTGGGGTTGGGTGAGCTGGAGGAACAGGCCGGTGTTGGGGCCGCCTTTGTGCAGCTGGCCGGTGGAATGGAGGAAACGGGGGCCGTAGCCGGCGGTGGTGGCGATGCGGTACTTGCGCATCACCCGCTGGCGCAAATCCAGCAGGGCGGTTTCCAGCGCGGGGGAATCGGGCAGGTAGGCCATTATCGCCAGATAATCGCCGGGTTTGCTGGCGGCGAGCAGACGCTCCAAGTCGGTGGGATTGCCGGTGATTGGATTGGGCAATTGTCCGTCGGCGGCGTACTGCGCCAGCAGGGTTACGGTGCGGTCTTTGGCGCCCTGCACGTCGGGTTGGTCAAAGGGATTTACGCCGAGGATGTGTCCGGCGATGACGGTGGCGTACTCCCAGCGGTAGAACTCGGCGCCCAGGTCGTAAGCGTCGGACAGGGTGAAACTTACGACGGGATGGCCGGCGGCTTGCAGGCGGCGCAGCTTGGCATCATCGCCGGAGTTGTCATCCGAATCGAGGCGGATTTGGACGAACAGGCGGTCGGCGCCGTAGCAGTCGGGGGGCAGCAGGGGTTCGCCGGTTACGGGGATGACGCCGGCGCCGTTTTTGCCGAGGCTCTCGGCCAGCAGCTGCTCGACCCAAAGGCCAAAGCCGGCGGCGCCGTTGGAGGCGGCCAGGGTGACTTTATCGCGGCCCATCCGGGCCAGGGTTCCGATGATGGCGCCGAGCCAGGCGGCGGGGTTATCGGCGGCGCATCCGATGCTGGCGGCGGCCTGCTCTTGGAACGCGACGGCCGGGGCCAGCAGGCGGGCGACGTCAACGCCAATCAGGGCGGCCGGGGTCATGCCGAAGTGGGAAAGGACGGAGTAGCGGCCGCCAATGTTGGGGTTGTTCAGGAAACAACGGCGGAATCCGTCCTGGGCGGCCAGGCGATGCAGGGCGGTGTCGGCATCAGTGACGGCTACGAAATGGCGGCCGGCGGCGTCGGGGCCAAGCGTAGCAGTCAAGAGATGCCGGAAATGGGCGTAGAAGGCGTTGGGTTCGACGGTGCCGCCGGACTTGGAGGAAACGACAAAAAGGGAATGGGCCGGGTCAATGGCGGCGGTGGCGCGGGCTACGCTGGCCGGCACGGTGCTGTCGAGGGTGAGCATTTCGGGATAGCCGGGCGCGCTGCCGATGATTTGCCGGATGACCTCCGGCCCCAGGCTGCTGCCGCCCATGCCGAGCAGCACGACGTGGCGGCAGCCCTCGGCGCAGACGGTTTGCCCAAAGCGGCGCAGTTCGGGAGCATCGGGCAGCGTATCAGCGGGGGAAGTCAGCCAGTCCAGGCGGTTGGCAATCTCGGTTGGGCGGTCGCTCCACAGGGTGTAATCGTGGGCGTGCAGGCGGGGCAGCACGGCGGCGGCGTCCAGGCGGGCGGCGGCGGCGGCCACGGCAGCGGCATAGCTGCCCAGGGAATATCGTGCGTTCATCGGGAATCCTAATCCTCGCGGAGCCGGCCGGCGTCGGCGGGCAATGGGGCAATTTTAGCACGGCGGCGGGGCGCATCGGACAGGGGGTATAATCCGGTGCGAAGTTGGTGCTTTTGAGGGGGTTGCGATGTCTGGTTTGATGTCCGGTCGCTCCGGTGCGGAGCCGGTTTCCGGCACTGTTGAGATTGGGGATTTGTCTGTCCATTATCTGGATTGGGGGGGCGCTGGGCCGCCGGTTTTGGCGCTGCACGGGCTGGCGTCGTCGGGGCATTGGTACCGGCGGGCGGCGCCGCTGCTGGCGGGGGATTACCGGGTGGTGGCGCCGGACCAGCGGGGGCACGGGGCGACGACGCAGGCGGCGGCGGGTTACGACTGGCAGACGCTGGCCGAGGATGCCGTCGGGCTGCTGGACTACCTGGGGATTGAGCGGGCGGCAGTGCTGGGCCACTCGTGGGGCGGGCACGTGGCCAGCAATCTGGCGGCCCGGTTTCCGGAGCGGGTGAGCCGGCTGGCGCTGATCGACGGCGGGTTTCAGGATGGCGGGCTGATGCCGGAACCGACGTGGGAGGCGTTCCGGCAGCGGCTGGCGCCACGACGGGTTGCCGGGGCGCGGGACGAATATCTGGCGATGCTGGCCGCTAACCTGTCGTTTTGCTGGGGCGATGACCTGGCGGAGATTGCGCTGACGATGGTGTACGAGGGCGACGACGGGCAGATGTACGACATTCTGAGGCCGGACAACCACGCGCAGGTGCTGGCGACGATGTGGGGCGAGCCGCCGTCGGTGATTTTGCCGCAAGTGACCTGCCCGACGCTGGTAGTGGCCGCCGGGCCACGGGCCGACCGGGCAAACTCGCAGTTCTCCCGGCAGCGGGAGGTGATGGTGGCCGCTGCGGGAAAGGCGCTGCGCGACGGCGAAATCCGGTGGATTGCCGACACCATCCACGACATCGGCTACCACAAACCGGAGGAACTGGCGGCAGTGGTGCGGGATTTTCTGGAGCGGGGGTGACGCGTTCGCGCTGCACTCAGAATGACAGTAGTGGGCTAGAATGACAGGGATTGGGAGCGTCCGGAGTGACAGGTGCCAGGACGGGGTTTTGCAATCAGCTCATTGCCCGCTGTGCGAATTCGGGGCGCACTATGCGGTGGTAGGGGTGGCTGTTTTGTACCAGGCCGCCGGCTATTAGGATGTCGCGCATCCGGTCGTAGCCGTCCTGGCCTATCATTGGGTTGACGGCCCAGACGCCGGCATCCTTGTAGCGGGCGATGCTGGCGGTTAGTATTTGTGGGGTGTAGTCGGGGAAGATGGGGGCGATTTGTTCGGCTATGGCATCGGGGGCGCTTTCGTGCACCCATTGTTGGGCGCGGTAGTAGCCGTTGACGAATCGTTGGATTGTTTCGGGGTTGCTGGCGATGTATTCGGGCGTGGCGGCGATGCTGCTGTAGCAGATGTAGCCGCTCTCGGCGCCCAGCGTGGCTACCAGATGGCCCGTGCCCTCTTGAATCAGCTGCTCGGTGAAGGGGCAGGGCACTTGCAGATAGTCGGCGTCGCCGCTGCGGAAACGGGCGAGCATCTCCTCGGCGGGCAGGCCGTCGAGCAGTCTGACGTCAGCGGGGTTGACGTCGTGGCGGCGCATGGCGTCTTTCAGCGTCATATAGGGGACGGGCGTAAAGCCTACCGGGATTAGCGTGGCGCCGTTCAGGTCTGACCATTGCCAGTCGTCGCGGGGCTGCCGGGACAGCAGAAAGAAACCGTCCCGCCGGTTGATTTCGGCGACGTGCTGGGGCGGGTCGTCGCTGCCGGTGTCCAGGTCCATCAGGCTGCGGCTGATGCCGCTTTGGGTCAGGTCAATCTCGCCGGCTTTCAGCAGTTCGGTGCTGGCCTGCCCGGTAGGGATGTGGGCAAAGTCGATGTCCAGCCCCGCGTCGGCCAGAAACCCGCCCTCAACGGCGGTGTAGATGGTGGTGTAAAACAGGTTGCGAAAGGCAACGCGCAGCCGCACGCGCCCCGTGTCTCCGGTGCGATTCATATAGCCTCCGGTAGTGTTGGAGTAATGTTGGCGTAGTGTAGTAAAGAGTAGTAAAGATATAATGGAGCGGGTTAGACGGGCAGGGGCAGGCGGATGTTGCCGTCGGACAGCACCACGCCGTCCTCGCAGACGCACTCCACGCCGCCGCTTTCGTACTGCTGCTCGTACAGCTCGGCGTACAGGCCGCGCCGGGCCACCAGCTCCGCATGGGTGCCCCGCTCCACAATCTTGCCCTTGTCCACCACGTAAATTATGTCGGCGGCCATAATGGTGGACAGGCGGTGGGCGATGGCGATGGTGGTGCGCCCCTGCATCAGCGGCTGGAGGGCGGCCTGCACGTAGCGCTCGCTGGTGGTGTCCAGGGCCGACGTGGCCTCGTCGAGAATCAGCAGCCGGGGGCGGTGCAGAATGACGCGGGCGATGGACAGCCGCTGCCGCTCGCCGCCGGACAAGCGGTAGCCACGCTCGCCAACCATGGTGTCGTAGCCGTCGGGAAACTGCATAATGCGCTCGTGGATGTAGGCCGCCTGCGCCGCGGCGTGAATCTCCGCATCGCTGGCATCAGGATGGCCGTAGGTCAGGTTCTCCCGTATGGTGGCGTGAAACAGGTAGCTTTCCTGCGAAACGTAGCCAATCATCCGGGCCAGGCTCTGCAAGCGGATTTGGCGCACGTCCAGCCCGTCAATGCTGACGGTTCCCGACGTGGCATCGTACAGACGGGGAATCAGATAGGAGATGGTCGTCTTGCCGGCGCCGCTGGGGCCGACCAGTGCGGCGAGTTGCCCCGGCTTGACGTCAAAGCTGACGCCGTCCAAAGCCCAGGCCGCCGCAGCGGACTCGTTAGCCGCATCCGCCTTGTCCTTATCATCCAAAAGCGGCGATTGGTAATTGACGCGCACGTCCCGGAACGATATGGCGCCGGCAACCTGTTCGGCGGGCAGTTCGCGGGCGTCGGGAGCGTCCACTATCTCGGAGCGGATGTCCAGATAGGCAAAGATGCGCTCAAAGAGGGCGAGGGACGATTGCAGCTCAACGGAGGTGCGGAGCAGCGTGCTGATGGGGAAGTAGAGGCGGGTTTGCAGCGTGGTGAACGCCACCAGCGTGCCCGCCGATACGCTGGCCGCCCCCAGCGAGCCGTAGAGCAGGTAGCCGGCCAGCACGTAAATTACGACGGGGGACAGGGAGAAAAAGATTTGGATGCCCGCCCATACCGCCTGTCCGGTCATCTCCCGCCGGATTTCCAGGTCGGACAAGCGGACGTTCTGCTGGCGAAAACGGTCAATCTCCCGCTGCTGCGCTCCGAACAGGCGGGTGAGCATTACGCCGGAGACCGACAGCGTTTCCTGCGTGATGGCCGTCATCTCGGCCGTTGATTCCTGCACCAGCGCCGACATCGCCCGCCGGCGTTTGCCCACCAGATAGCTGAACACGCCGAACACCGGGGTTACGCCGGCGGCCACCAGCGTCAATTCCCACGACAGAAACAGCATCGCCACCAGCGTGCTAATCAGGATGACGACGTTGGACAGGATGTTGCTGACCGTGCCGGTGACGACGACGCGGATGCCGGCGACGTCGTTGGCGACGCGGCTTTGTATCTCGCCGGTGCGGGTGGACGTGAAAAAGCCCAGCGACAGCGATTGCAGATGGGAGTACAGCCGGTCGCGGAGGTCGCGCATCACGCGCTGGCCCACCTGCTGCGTCAGCCAGGTTTGCAGCACGCCCAGGGTGCCGGTGACCAGTACGACGGCGCCCATGATGGCGGCAATCGTCCAAACCAGGTTCAGGTCAGGGCCGCCGTCCGCAAAAAGGGCCGAGTCAAACATCACCTGGATCAGCACCGGGTTGACCACGCCCAGCCCGGCGGTAACGACAATGAGCGAGCCGATGGCCAGCACACTCGGCCAGTAGGGCCGGAACGAGGCGGCGATGCGCCGGTTCAGGCCCCGCATCGGGGTGCGCCGCCGGCCATCCGCCGCAACGCGGGAATGGCGGGGCGCCATGGGCATATTCGCGCGCATCAGCTCACTGCACCGGATTATGACCGCACCGGACTAGCCGATGGCGTCTTTCAGGCGGCGGATGGCGTTGATGTGGTCGTCGGGCGAGGCGGCGCCGCGCAGGCCGGCGGCGACGTGGCTGGCGCCGATGCCCTCCCAGGAACGCAGCTCGGTAAGCCAGTCCTCCGGGTTGTTGTCGGCGGTGATGGTGATGCGGCCCTCAAAGTTCACGTCCGACGGGTCGCGTCCGGCGGCGGCGGCCTGCGCGCGGATCCGGGCCAGAATAGCGGCGCCGTCGGAGTCCGGGGCAAACATCGGGAAGTAGCCGTCGGCCAGCCGGCCGATGCGACGGATGGCGGCGTTGGGCGGCGTGGGCGCGTTGCCCCGCCCGGCGCCCACCCAGATGGGGATAGGACGCTGCACCGGCAGCGGGTTGATACCGGCGTGGGTGATGTCGTGATACTTGCCGTGAAAGTCGATGACGTCCTCAGTCCAGAGGCGGCGCAGGACGTCAATCTGCTCGTCACAGCGGCTGCCCCGGGTGGCAAAATCCACGCCCAACGCCTCGTACTCCACCGAGTTCCAGCCCACGCCAATGCCCAGACGCAGCCGCCCGCCGGAAAGCAGGTCAACCTCAGCAGCCTGCTTGGCCACCAGCGCCGTCTGACGCTGGGGCAGAATCAGGATGCCGGTAGTCAGGCCGATAGTCTTGGTAACGGCGGCCAGATACGCCATCAGCGTGAACGGCTCGTGGATGTAAGATTCGTGAGTGTAAGGAAACTGCGGCACCTCCGGATGCTGCTCCGGCACCGCCCCCAACACGTGGTCAAGGATGCGGACGTGCGAATAGCCCAAATCCTCAGCCGCCTGAATATAATCGCGCAAAGCGCCAAAATCAGCGCCAATCTCCACGATAGGAACCGAAACGCCAATCTGCATGGTGAAACCTCCCTGTTAAACGAAAGCGGCCCCGCCGCCCCGGTAGTGGTTGCAAGCCATTATACCGGGGTAGCGGGGCGGGTGGTAGGCGGGATTGCGGGTTGGTGGTTACCACCACTTTCCGTCAAACCAACCTATGAGGATGCGCACGATTTCCTGCCAGACGTGCCTGGGTATAAAACCCATTACTGCCCAGACCCATTCGCGAATGCCGCGCGTATCGCTACTCATATGGCGGTGCGTCGTGCTACGGCCCCTGATGTAGCAGGGGCAGCCCTTACGTCGGCATGCCGGGCAAAATTGCGAGCCGCCGTCCGGAGCGGGATTGCCATTGCGGGGGTTTTCGTTTATCGTTGTCATACCATTCCCTCCAATCTTGGTTGCGGTGAGTGGTTGCCCCGGCTCAGTTTGGACGCTCGGTCGGGGCTTTTCTGTGCCTTGACGCGGCAGGCCGCGCGTTTCAGGTCTTTTCATCGTTGCCGTCCCTCCTATACTAGATACCTTATCTAACCATATATTAGCGCTCTGGTCAAGCACCTGTGACTACCCCAATGCGTAATAGTATTCGTTGTGCACATTCCGTTGTGCACATTCCGTTGTGCACATTCCGTTGTGCACATTCGTTGTGCACATTCCGTTGTGCACATTCGTTGTGCACATTCCATTGTGCACATTCGTCGTGTAATTCCACGGTGAACAATAGTGACCTCGCGTTCCGACAGCCGCCGGGATGCTCTCCAACTGGCAAACAAAAAGGTGCCTATACAGGCACCAGACCGTTCGATAGCGGGAGCGTTACCGGGATTGAGCGGTTCCGTAGCGTTCATTCATCCGGCTGGTTTGCGGAGTTGCGGCGGCGTTCCGCGTTGCGCGCTTGTGTGCCGTACACGAACACACCGGCCAGGCCGGCCAGCGGCGTAAAGAGGAATGCCAGCCCAAACCCCGTTTTGCCGGTTGATACCAGCCAGGCGGCAATGCCCATTCCGACCAGGGCAAGGACAAAACCGAGCCACAGGCCAATCTTGCTCCGGGATGCGTCTCCGGAGAGGGTTTTGCCCACCAATGACAGGGCTTTATCTTCCCTTTCTGAGGCGGCTTTCGCCATGCCAATGTTGTGCTGCCGTAGATTTTCGGCCAGCACCAGGATACGATTGGCCGCTCCGGGTATCACCGCATCGTATTCCTGGAGGATGTCCGGCGGCGGCAGCGGGCCAGTCCACGAAGATGCGAGAAGGGCAACCGATTGACCGGGGGTGTCCGGCGACGATGGCACCATCGGGTTCGCGACGGGCTGGCTGTCAACGTCCGGTTCGTTCACTTACTCATCTCATCGGATTGCGGATTGTCCCGCATATCGGCCTCGAAGTAGCCCATAGCGTCGCGGATGCTCTGCCCGACGGCAAGCCAGACATCCCGGGTAGCTTCGGCTTCGGCTTCGGGAATGGAGGGGCGGGCCAGCCGGCGGGCGCGGAGTTCGTGGTAAATCTCCATCAAGTCATCCGCATCGTACTGGTTCAGCGTACCGCCGATGTCCAGCACACGGGCCATCCCCTCTGCAAAGGATGGGCGGGCGTAGTTGATGAGGGTAGGACGGCGCTTCGGTGTCATTTCGGATTGCCTCCAGATTTGTGACGGCCCCGGTACACGGCGCTAGGGGTTTCGTGAACGTCAAACATTCAATCGCCAGCGTTTGATGTACGGCAGTGTTGCCGCAGGCCGGTTACGCACTACAGGCGCGTAGGGTGATTGTAGCATTAACGACACCGCATCGGTACAGTCGGCTGGCCAAACCACCTGAAACGAACCGCTGCCGAACACCCCCCGCATTTGACACCGCACCAAGTCAGCGGTATGCTTAACCTAATCCCGCCGAGGTAGCTCAGCTTGGTAGAGCACGGCACTGAAAATGCCGGTGTCGGTGGTTCGAGTCCGCCCCTCGGCACCATTCTTTTGATTCGAACCAATCCCCGCTTGACGACTGAATCAAGCGGGGATTTTTGCTGCTGTTATTCCATCGCCCGCGCGTCGGGCAGGTTTAGCAGGAATTGGCCGTGGTTTTCGTAGGCGGTGTCGCTTACCATTTGGTGCTGGGCGGCGGCGTTGATGTCGCGCAAGCATTGCTGCAAGGCGTCGTTGCTGAACAGCGCGGTGCCGCCGCCGTAGCGGAACGCTTGCGCGGTTATATCGGCGGCCACGTCGGTGGTGTAGGTGGCACAGCCGCGGAGCCGGGCTTGTAGCGCCGGCTCTGGTGTTTGGCCGGCGCATACCGACTGCCACGCCTCCTCTAATACCGCCACGTTCAGCGCGCGCGCCGCCCGCAGGCGCAAGTCGCATTCTCCCAAAGCCCGCTGAATCGCCGGACGCTGCGCCAGCAGGTTGCGCGAGTTGTAGCCCCGCGTCTTTGACTGCACGGTTTCGGTCAGTGCGTCCAGAGCCCGGCGGCCCACGCCCAGGGCAAAGGCGGAGTGTTCGTTGGTTACGAAACCCGGACGGCCCAAGCGGTACAGGGCGCCGCCCCGCTTGGGTTCGGTTAGCGACACGTCCCAGGCGAACCGCTGCGGCACGAACAAATCCTCCACCGAGAAATCGCAGCTCCCCGTGCCGCGCAGTCCCATCACCTGCCAATTGTCGTGAATCCGCACGGCGGCGGTAGGCATTACGCATCGGAGCTGGGGCGGATGTCCGGCGTCTTGGGTGACTACCCGCGCGCCGGCCGATACGTATTGCGAGTGCCGGACGCCGCTGCCAAAGGGCCAGCGTCCGCTGAGCCGATAGCCGCCGTCCACCGGAACCGCCGTGCCGAAAGGCGCAAACGCGCCGGCGGTTAGGGGCGGGCTGCCGTCGGCGAATAGCTCGGCGATGGCGTCATCCGGCAGAAAGGCGGCCAGGCTGCCCAGGCTGGCCGCGCCAATCATCAGGCACCAGCCCGCCGCCGGGTCAATCCGGCTGACTTCCTCTAATACGTCAAGCTGCGTAACCGGGTCGGCCTCGGCGCCGCCCAGCACGTGGGGCATCTTGAGGCGCAGCAGCCCGGAATCGTAAAGCGCTGCCACCGACGCCGGCGGCAGTGTGGCGTCCTTTTCCGCGGCCGCTGCCCCAGCCTCCAGCGTAGCCCGCACGCCCGCCACCGCAGCCATCAAAACACGCCGCTTTGCCGCCCGCGCCACGGGGAAAGCCGTCAGTCTGTCCATAGCAATCACCCGGCCGCCGCCGCCGTTAAGCGTCAACTTTCGGAATCACCTCTTGCACCAGCAAGTCCATCGAGTCCAAAAGCTGCTGGAGACTGCCGCAGCCGTTGAAGTTGATTTGGAATTCCTCCAGACCGGCCTCTTGCCGGTAGCGTTTCATGTCCGAGATGACTTCGGCTACGCTGCCCTGTCCGGTGGGCCGGTCGCCGGCGGAGCCGGCGCTGCCGGTGATGCGGCTGAAGTTGACCCGGAAACTCATCCGGGTACGGGGCACGTCATCCCGGCCCAGCTCGGCGCACGCCTCTCGCAGATAGTTCTGATTGTCAATCAGGGCCGGCAGGGCCGTGGGCGTGGGCTGCCATACTTGGGCGAACCGCGCGGTCCGGCGCAGCGAGGCCCGGCTGGAACCGCCAATCCAGATGGGCGGGTGCGGCTGCTGGTGCGGCTTGGGGTACACGTGCATATCCGCAAAGGCGAAAAACCGCCCGTGAAAGGTGGTTGGCCCCGGCGCCCAGCACGCCTGCCACAGGCGCAGGTACTCGTTGGTGCGCGCGCCCCGCTCCCCGTGCGGCACGCCCAAAGCGGCGTACTCGGCGGCGTTCCACCCCGAACCTACGCCGGCGATGGCCCGGCCACCCGACATCTGGTCCAGCGTGGCTACCATCTTGGCGGTCACAATCGGGTTGCGGTACGGCATGATGAGCACCGACGTTCCCAGCATCACTTTGGAAGTGCGCGCCGCTACGTATGACAGCGCCATCAGCGGGTCATACACGTTCCGCCACGGCTCGCTGCGCGGCGAGTCGTCCACAATCACGTGGTCGTTGACAAACAAGGCGTCAAAGCCCAACGCCTCCGCTTGGCCAGCCGACTCAACAATAGCCTCCGGCGTTGCCGGAAACCCCAGATAATCCGCATTGGGAATCCGAAACGAATACTGCACCAGACCACCTCCGGGATGCGATTGCGGGATGCGATTGGTGGTGACGGCCCCCGGTCACGCCAGCGCCAGCGTGGACGATGGGAACAGTTCCTCAGGGTCAACTTTCTGCGGAATCACGCCCTGCGCAACGTTGAAACCGATAAAGGTTTCCAGCGTTTGCCGTGAACTCGCAAAGCCGTAGGGGATGGGGTCATCGCCAACCACCTGGCCCAGATCCAGCAGCGCCCGGTCTGCGGGGGCGGCGGCCTCTCCGGAGCGCAGCCGTTCCAGGTACGGGCCTTTGGCCGCCTTGAACACGTCAAACAGTTCCTGCGCCAGCCCCGACTCGGATTCCAGCGCCGCATCCCGCGCGACCAGCAGATGGCTGATGGGATAGACGCCCGTCTTGCGATGCCAGGCGGCGTCCAACTGCTCCGGTTCCGCAAACAGCGGCTTGACGTCCGGCGAATCGACGGCGCCGGCGCCGATGGCGGCGTCAATTTCGCCGGATAGCAGCATCTCGGCCAGGTCGTTGTTCGGCGACGAAACCACGTTGCCCGGAGCGACAAACTCGGCTACGTGTTCGTCCCCGGACAGCACCCAGGTAACGGCGTCAAGGTCAACGCCGTACTCGCTCTGCAAAATCCCCCGCGTCCACACGCCGGGGGTGAGGGTGTAGCTGCGCAGGCCAACCCGCTTGCCCTCCAAATCCCGGGGCGATGCAATGCCGCGGCGCGTGTTGACCAGCAGGCCGCCGTGATAAAAAGCGCGGGTTAGAAAGACGGGCAGGCCGGTGAAAGGCTTGCCGTGCGCGCGGGCGCACAGATAGGTGGACAGTGCCATCTCCGCAACGTCAAACTCCAGCCCCCGCACCATCCGCCGGAATATGCTGGTAACCGGCGACACCTCAATATGCTCCATAGCGAACATACCGGAGGTTACGCTGCCATCCTTTAACGGGGCCGTATGCCCGTAGTTGCCCACCGCCGTGCGTAGTACCAAATCCGCCATCGTTGCGCCTCCAACCAATTCAATCGCCGCCAATCTTGCGCCGGCACAGCATACCGTATTGCGGCATTGCCCAACTCACCCGACCAGTTCGGTCACCGAAATCCAGCAGGGCCCGTTCCCCAACGGCACGGTGTGCGTCCGGGTCAATTCGCCCGACTGCTGGTCGATTCGGAACACCGCCATCTGGCCCGAATCCTGGCCGGCGGAGTAGAGATACTGGTCGCCGGGCCCCAGGCCCAATGCGTTGGGGCGCGCCTCTGAGGGCACGATTCCGTTGGGCGTCAGTGCGCCGGTGGCGGCGTCAACGGTAAAGGCGGCCACGCTGTCATGCCCCCGGTTGGGCGCGTAGAGGAACCGCCCCGAGGCCGTTATCTGTATCTGCGAGCAGGTGTTGCGTTCCGGATAATCCTCCGGCAGCGTGGTAACCGTCTGCATTTCCGTCAGCGTTCCGGCCCCGGTGTCCAGACGATAGGCCGTTACGCTGCAACCCTGCTCGTCGGAGAAGTACAGCACATCCAGCGACGGGTGAAAGCAGAAATGACGGGGGCCGGAGAACCCGGCCGGTTCTACCGACGGCGGCGCGTTGTAGCTGATGTTCCCGCTGTTCTCGTCAAACCGGAACTGGTAGATTGAATTAGGCCCGTTGCCGGCGATGTGCGGCACAAAGGCGTAGCGGTTCGTCGGATCGGTTTGCATCGCGTGGGCGCCGGTGGCCGTTTCCAGCCACTCAATCGGGGCGCCGCCCACCGAACCGTCATCGCCAATCGGATGCACCCCCACGTGCGCCCCCTGGTAATAAGCCGACAGCACGAACCTGCCCCGCCGGTCGGTGGCAATGTACGTGGGCCAGGCCGCCACCGGAACCGTACCGTTCTGCTCCAGACTGCCGTTAGACTGGTCAATCCGAAAGCTGACGATTTGCGGCGTCTCCCGGCAGCCAACGTAAAGATACCGGCGATCCGGGCTGATAGCCATAGTGAACGGCCCGCCGGGAACCGCTACGTCCGCCTGATGCGTCAACCCCCCGTCGTCCGGCGATGCGGTAAAAACCGCAATCCGGTTGTCCGCCTGAACTGCTACGTACATATAATGCGGCATCATCGCCTCCTTGCATCCCGTTGCGCCCCATCCTGCCTGTCCGAAATCACTCTAAACATCCTAACCGCCCCGGTCAATCATTGATACCCCGGCCACTCCGATACCCCGCAAGTCGCAAAATCGTTTATAATCCATCCGTTGTAAGTTTGAGGGGGGACATAATGAGCAGTTTTACGGATCGCCGGGCGGCGCCGGACGCCCAATCCGACGGCGCAGCGCCGGAGTTTGACGCAATCATCATCGGCGCCGGCGTTACCGGCCTCTATCAGCTGTACCGCCTGCGGGAGCTGGGTTTCTCGGTGCAGGTGTTTGAGGACGCCAGCGGCGTCGGCGGCACCTGGTACTGGAACCGCTACCCCGGCGCCCGCTTTGACTCCGAGAGTTATTCCTACGCCTATTCTTTCTCCAAAGAGCTGCTGGAAGAATGGGACTGGAAAGAGCATTTCTCCGGCCAGCCGGAGAACGAACGCTATCTCAACTACGTTGCCGACAAGTTTGACCTGCGCCGGCACGTCCAGTTCAACGCGCGGGTGGCCTCGGCGATTTACGACGAACACGACAAGCGTTGGGAAGTGCATATCGAGGATGGCCGCCGCTCCCGGGGCCGGTTCCTGGTGACGGCGGTGGGCATCCTGTCGGCCCATTACCTGCCGCCCTTTGAGGGGCTGGACACTTTCCAGGGCAGCTGGTGCCATACCGGACGCTGGCCCAAAGAGGGTATGGACTTGGCCGGCAAGCGCGTTGGCGTGGTTGGCACCGGCGCCAGCGCCGTCCAGCTCATCCCCGAAATCGTGGATGAAGTGGGCCAGCTCACCGTCTTTCAGCGCACCGCCAACTACTGCGCCCCGCTGCGCAACTCCCGGATTGACGACGAGTGGCAGCGTCGCATCAAAGCCGCTTATCCCGAAATCTTTCGGAAGTGCAGCGAAACGCCCGGAGCATTCGTCCACCAGTTCGACCCCCGGTCGGCCTGGGACGTTTCCGAGGAGGAGCGGCTGTCGCAGTACGAAGCGCTTTGGGCTGAGCCGGGTTTCAAGAAGTGGCTGGCCAATTTCTACGACATTATGATGCCCGGCGCGGCCAACGAGGACTACGCCCGGTTCGTGCGCGATAAAATCCGCGCGCGGGTGCACGACCCCGAAGTAGCCGAGTTGCTGGTGCCCAAAGACCATCCTTTCGGCTCCAAGCGCCTCCCGCTGGAAAGCGGCTACTACGATGTTTTCAATCGGGATAACGTCCTGCTGGTGGACGTCCGAACGGCGCCCATCGCGCGCGTCACGCCCGCCGGCCTGCAAACCGCCGCCGCCGAGTACGAGCTGGACGTCATCATCTTTGCCACCGGCTTTGACGCCGTAACCGGCCCGCTGAACCGCATCAACATCATCGGCGAGAGCGGCCTGGCCCTGAAAGACAAGTACGCCGACGGCCCCCGTTCCTACATGGGCATCCAGAGCGCCGGATTCCCCAACCTTTTCACCATCAACTCCGCCTCAGTGGGCAACTTCGTGCGCGGCTCCGAGTCCATCGTGGAGTGGGTAACCGACTGCATCGCTTATATGCGGGAGCACGAGTACATCCGCATCCAGCCCACGCCGCAGGCCGAGGACGGCTGGCGGGAACACGTGATTGAGGCCAGTCAGAATATCCTGCGCTCGCAGGCCAACTCGTGGTTCGTCGGCGCCAACATCCCCGGCAAGCCCCGGATGCTGCTGACCAGCCCCGACAGCGCCCCCGTAATGCGCGCCCGCCGCGCCGAGGTAGCCGCCAACGGCTACGAAGGCTTTACGATGGACTGACGCCGGCGGCGTCCCGCACAAACTGCTCCAGCGGCAGCACGTCCTGGCTGGACGAGGCCATGTTGCGCACGGCCACCGTTCCGTCGCGCACTTCGTCATCGCCCAGGATGAGCACCGCGTCCACGCCCAGCGCGCTGGCCTGGCGCATCTGCCCCCGCAGCGCCCGGCCGCCGTTGGCGAGAATCGCCCCCACGCCGGCGGCCCGCAGCCGGTGCGCCAGCCCAACGCCGGCAACCCGCGCGCCCGCGCCGATGGTGGCAATCAGATAGCGCGGCGACGGTTCGTCCGGCACCGGGGCCGCGGCCCGTTGCAGGTTGAGCGCCAGCCGCTCGATGCCGCTGCCAAACCCGATGCCCGGCGTCGGCCGGCCGCCCAGCTGCTCCATCAAAGCGTCATACCGCCCGCCGCCGCAGATGGTGGACTGCGCGCCCTCCACCGCCGGTTGTATCTCAAACACCGTGCGGGTGTAATAATCCAGCCCCCGCACCAGCCGGTGGTCAACCCGGTTGGGCACGCCGATGGCCGCCAGGTAAGACTGCACCCGGTCCCAGTGCGTCTGGCAATCGGCGCACAGGCACTCCACCGACTTGGGCGCCTCCTCGCCCAGCGCGCGGCAGGTTGCCACCTTGCAGTCCAGCAGGCGCAGCGGGTTGCGCTCCAGCCGCCCCCGGCAATCCGGGCACAGATGCCCGGCGGATTTCTCGTAATAGGATTGCAGAGCCGCGATGTACTCCGGCCGGCAGTTGGCGTCGCCGATGCTGTTGGTGAACAGGGTAATGTCCTGCAAGCCGATGTCGTGCATCAGCGTCCAGGCCAGCTCAATAACCTCGGCGTCCACCGACGGATCCGGGTCGCCAATGGCCTCCACGCCAAACTGATGGTGCTGGCGAAAGCGCCCGGCCTGGGGCCGCTCGTAGCGAAACACGGGGCAAAGATAATAGAGACGCACCGGCTGCGGCCCATTGTGCAGCCCGTGTTGCAGATAGGCCCGGCAAACCGGAGCCGTCCCCTCGGCCCGCAGCGTAAGCAAATCGCCGCCCCGGTCCTCAAAGACGTACATCTCTTTCTCAACAATGTCAGTCCCTTCGCCAACGCCGCGCACAAACAGGCCGGCGTCCTCAAACATCGGGCTGTCAATACGCCCATAGCCAAACCGACGGGCCACGTCGGCAGCATGGGCCTCAATGTAACGCCAGTACTTCTGCTCAGCCGGCAGCCGGTCGGCAGTGCCCCGGGGGGCTTGAAACGTAGGCATGATGGTAGTTAACGCTCCCGACGTAATATCAAAACCCGCTCAATTTCAGGAAAGGCCGTCGCCGTCGTCAGACAAAAGCCGCTCAATTCCCGGCGTAAGCGACACATTGTGCTCCCGCAAGATCGGCCGCAAGCGGATAAGCTCCTTAGCATAGATTTCCGCGCGCGCCTCCGTCCGGCCCTGCTTGCGGGCCTCGTCCATCGCCTTTTCAAACTGGGCTTCACGCTCTCTAATCCGAGCGTCCCGCCTTTTCCGGTATTCCTCGTAGGCCAGAAAAATCATCTTGATGCCTCCATAAAGAATTGCCATGACGGGAAACAGCGGCGCCGTTCCCGCAATCAGCACCCCGTCGTCCTGCTCGGTCAACCTTTTGAGGAACGGCTGTTGCTGGCGTCAGACAAAAGCTGCTCGACTTCCGGGGTAAGCGATACATTGCGCTCCCGCGACATCTGCCTAATGCGCTCTAGAAACGCCTCCTCGCCCTCATTCCTTGCCTTTTCAAGCAGCGCTTCACGCTCTCGAATCCGCGCGTCCCGCTTTCTCCGGTATTCAGCGTAGGCCATAAAAACCATATTGATGCCTCCATAGAGGATTACCGCGACGGGAAACAGCAGCGCCGTTCCCGCAATCAGCACCCCGTCGTCCTGCTCGGTCAACCGCTTGATTAGCCCGATAACCGGCAAGCCGCCGCAACTGTCGCACTTGCTGACCGCATTGGCAAGCAAAATGCTGGCGCTGACGGATATTGACCCGTCCAGAAAGCGCCACGTCGTCCTGTTGCCGTCGCTGTTCATCATTGTACCATCTCGCCGAATTGAGCTGCGGATTGTTCTGCGGATTTCCCAACCGACTGCCGGACGGCCCGGTTACGCCTTGCCCTCGGTTTCAAGTCGCTGCACCTCAGCGGCAGTCAGCCCGCCGATGTCGCACAGCACCTCCCGGTTGTGCTGGCCCAGCGTGGGCGGCGGGTTGGCCGGCGTGTCAACGCACCCGGTGAGCTGCACCGGCGTGTTCACCGTCCGAAAGGGACGCCCGTAGGTATCGCCGCTGTCCACGAACATATTGCGGGCCGACAGATGCGCGCAGGCGTCCAGGTCGGCGGTGTCCTGCACGATGCCCATGGAGAACCCGCAGCCCAGCAGCTGTTCGTTGAGCTCCCGTTTGGGCAGCCTTTGCGACCATTCCTCAATGGCCGGCACGATGTGGCTGAAATAGAACGGCCCGGTGACGCCCCGTCCCAGGTAGCGCGGGTCGTCGGCCAGCTCCGGACGCCCGGCCAGCTGCCACAGCGCCCGCCACTTGTCGTCGGCGTTGCCGGCGCCGGCCAGCACCACGTAGCCGTCCGACGCCCGCAGCGCCAGTTGCGCCGAGAACATATTCTCCCGCGCCGTGGTCGTAACCTGCCCGGTGGCCTGGAACAGCGGCATACTGCTGGTGGTGTGCGCCGCCATGCAGTCGTACATCGCCATATCCACGTGCTGCCCCCGGCCCGTCTGGCGGCGCGATTCCAGCGCCAGCATCACCCCCAGGGCCGTCCAGACCCCCGGCACCGAATCGCCCACGTTGTCGCCGACCATCTGCGGCCCGCTCTCCGGCGCGCCCGTCATCGCCATCCAGCCGCCCATGCCCTGCACGCATGGGTTATTCGCCGGCCAGTTGGAATACGGCCCGCGCCGCCCGTCGCTGTCGCCATAGCCGGTGATGCTGGCGTACACCAGGCCGGGGTTGATTTCCGACAGCCGCCCGTAGCCGAACCCCAGCCGTTCCAGCGCCCCCGGCCCCCAGTTGTCCAGCAGGACATCGGAGACGCGCACCATATTCTCAAAAGCGCGCTTGGCCACCGGGTCGCGCAAGTCCAGCGCCACGCTCTTTTTGTTCCGATTGACGCCCAGATAGCGCGCGCTGACCTGGCTGCCGTCCGGCCCGTCAATATAAGGATCGTTGCCCCGGGCCCGGTCACCAGTTCCGGGCCGCTCAATCTTGATAACCTCCGCGCCCATATCCGCCAGAATCATCGAGCAGAACGGCCCGGCCACGATGTGAGTAGCATCGAGCACGCGCAGCCCCTCCAAAGGCAAAGGCAGCCGGCCCGGCGCAGCAGATGAGCTCATAGACATAATCACCCCCAGCGCCAATCAGGCGCAACGCTAGAATGGCCCAACTATACAACGCCGCCGCCGTCCGGCCAGATACCGCCCCGACCGGACAACCAACAAAAAAACGGCTCGCTGCGGAGCCGTCAAGCAATCGGGAAAGGCGCTGTTTTAGAAAGAATGGCGACCCCGAACGGATTCGAACCGTCGATCTCTGCCTTGACAGGGCAGTATGTTAACCGCTACACCACGGGGCCGCGCCGTATGACCTTTCGGTCAACCTGCAACAATTGTAGTGGGCCCCGGCGATTTCTGTCAAACGCCCGCCGGCATTGTTTTACCCGCTTATTGCGTGTATAGTGCGGTTCCTATGCTCCAAGGTAGTTTTACGCTTGCCGGGTTCGTTGCGCTCCGCGTTTGCAGCTGCGATTTTCGTACACCAGCATCGGCACCGGCCCAACACCATCACTCACTGCGACTGCGCCGCCGTTTGCCGCGCCCCGGCCGTCGTCTGCCCCTTGACCGGGGTATGGACTAGTCATGGCTGAGCTTTGGCGCATCATCGGCATGGCTGGCCGTTACCCGGTGCGGCTTACCCTCGCTTACGCTACCGCGCTGGCCGCCATCGGCTTCTCGCTGGCCTTGCCCCAGCTTTTCGGGCGCGCCATCGATACCATGGTCGTGCACGACGACAATGGGCTGTCAATCCGGGATTTTGACCTCGCCTTTGGCCTGTCCTTTGATTCCGTCCTGTTCCTCGGCATCGGGATTCTGGCCGTCAGCCTGGGGCGCGGTTTCTGCGATTTTGGGCGTACTTATACCACCGAATCCCTGTCCCAAAAGGTTTCCTTTGACTGCCGCAACCTGCTTTACGACAAGTTGCAGAACGTCAGCTTTGCCTTCCATGATAAGGAACACACCGGCGATTTGATGTCCCGGGCCACCGCCGACGTTGAGGCCATGCGCCGGTTCGTCAACCTCGGCATGATTCGCTCCCTCGACGTCGTAGTGCGCATCCTGGCCATCCCCGTCATCCTGTTCCTCGTCAACTGGCAGCTCGCCCTGGTCAGCATGATTTTCGTGCCGGCCATCATCCTGCGCTCCACCTTCGTAATGCGCGCCCTGCGCCGCAAGTGGCTCCACGTTCAGGAAGTCATGGGCGAGTCGGTTACCGTCCTGCAAGAGAACCTGGCCGGCATCCACGTCGTCAAGGCTTTCGCCTCCGAGAACTACGAACGCCGCAAGTACAACCGCAAGGCCGAGGAGCTGCGCGTTGAGTATTACGACGCCGAGCGGATGCAGGGCACCAACAGCTCGTGGATGACCCTGTACTTTACCTTTGCCCTCGGCCTGATTCTCTGGCTCGGCGGCTGGCTGGTCATTGAGGGGCGCCTGGCCCCCGGCGAACTGGCCATGTTCTTCCTGTTCCTCAATCAGCTCACCTTCCCCATCCGTGCCTCGGCGCAGATTATCAACACCTTCTCCCGCGCCATATCCTCCGGCCAGCGCCTGTTCAACGTGCTGGACACCGTGTCCCCCGTCGTGGAGAAGCCTAACGCCGCCGCGCTGGGCCGCGCCAACGGCCACGTGCGCTTTGAGAACGTCGGCTTTGCCTACGAGGCCCGTTCCCCCGCACTGCGCAAGGTTGACCTGGACGCCCGACCCGGCCAGGTAACCGCCATCCTCGGCGCCCCCGGCAGCGGCAAGACTACCGTCGTCAACCTGCTGCCCCGTTTCTACGACGTTACCCGGGGCAAGATTACCATTGACGGCGACGACATCCGCGATTTCACCCTGCAATCCCTCCGCCATAACGTCGGCATCGTGCATCAGGACGTGTACCTGTTCAGCGCCTCCATCCGCGACAACATCGCTTACGGCGTCACCGGCGCCACGCCCGCCGACGTGGAGCGGGCCGCCCGCGTCGCCCAGCTCCACGACCAGATTATGTCCCTGCCCGGCGGCTACGATACCTGGGTTGGCGAACGCGGCACCACCCTTTCCGGCGGCCAGCGCCAGCGCCTTTCCATCGCCCGCACCATCCTGCTTGACCCTCCGGTGCTGATTCTTGACGACTCCACCTCCAGCGTTGACGTGGAAACCGAACGCCAAATCCACCGCGCGATGGTTGAAGTGATGAAAGGCCGCACCACTTTCGTCATCGCCCACCGCCTGAGCACCGTCCGCGAAGCCGACCAGATTCTCGTGCTGGACAAGGGTCTCATCGCCGAGGAAGGCACCCACAGCGAGCTGATTGGCAAAGGCGGCATTTACCACAGCATCTACGAGTTGCAGCTGCGCCCGCAGGAGGAAGTCCTGCTGGAGGCGGCCTTGCCGGCGATGATTGACGGGAGAGCAACAGCATGATGCGCGGCGGCGGCGGTATCGGCGGCGGCATGATGCGGGGGATGCGCGGCACCTCCGCCGACAGTATGTTTGCCCCCTCCAACGACAGCCTTACCGATGAGGACGTCGTTGGCCGCGTGTACGACAACAAGGTTGTCACCCGCTTTATGGGCTACATCAAGCCCTACCGCACTTTCGCCCTGATTGCGCTGGTTTCCCTGCTGCTCTACGCGGCGATGAACGCCACCATCCCCCTGCTCATCAAGTTCGGCATCGACTGGGCCATCGCCGATGGCAGCGTCAATCGCATCCATATCATTGGCGCCGGGTTCATGCTCGTTACCGCCATTCACTTCCTGTCCAACCGCCTGCAATTCATCTTTATCTCCCGCACCGGCCAGCACATCCTCTACGACCTGCGTTCCGGGATGTTCAGCCACCTGCAAAACCAGTCCAACGCCTTTTACCACCGCACCCCCATCGGGCGCATCATGTCCCGGATGCAGTCCGACATCCTGCAATTGCAGGAAACCTTTGAGCTGCTGGCCCTGGCCCTGGCCGAACTGGTAACCGTCGGCGCCATCATCGCCCTGATGCTGCTGGTGGACTGGCAGCTGGCCCTGGTCTGTATGTTCGTCGTCCCCGTGCTAACGGTCATCATGATGTACTGGCAGCGTTTCGCCCGCCATTCCTTCATGCGCATCCGCCGCGCCATCGCCATGGTCAACGGCGAGTACAACCAGAACATAACCGGCGTCCGCGTCGTCCAGAGCCTCAACCGGCAGGACGAGAACCTGGCCCACTTCCGCGGCCTCAACAGCGAATACCTCGACGCCAACCTGGAAGCCGCCCGTTACTCCGGGATGCTGCAACCCGTCGTCGAGCTGCTGATTGGCCTCGGCATCGGCTTGGGCGTAGTGATTTTCGGCGGTTTCCTCTTGCAGCGCGGCAGCCTGGAAGTCGGCACGCTGGTTGCCTTTGCCTTTTGGATTCAGCGGTTCTTTGAGCCCATCCGCCAGTTGACCATGCAGTACAGCCAGCTCCAGCGCGCCATGGCCGCCGGCGTCCGCATCTTTGAGGTGCTCGACCTGGAACCCGACATCGTTGACAAGCCCGACGCCGTAACCCTGCCCCAGGTGCAGGGCGACATCCGCTATCGCAGCGTCAACTTCCATTACGTTGAGGGCATTGACGTCCTTAAGAACGTCAACCTCCACATCAAGGCCGGCGAGAACGTGGCCCTGGTCGGTTCCACCGGCGCCGGCAAAAGCACGCTGGTCAACCTGCTGCACCGCTCCGCCGACGTAACCGACGGCGCCATTGAAGTTGACGGACACGACCTGCGCGACGTCAAGCGGGAATCGCTGGTTCACCAGATGAGCATGGTCTTGCAGGAACCCTATCTATTCTCCGGCACCGTCCGCGAGAACATCAGCTATCTGAACGAAACCGCCACCCACGCCGAAGTCGAAGCCGCCGCCCGCGCCGTCGGCGCCCACGATTTCATCAGCGAACTAAACGGCGCCTACGATGCCGAACTTGCCGAGCGCGGCGTCAACTTGAGCATCGGCCAGCGCCAGCTCATCAGCTTTGCCCGCGCCATCGTCGGCAACCCCCGCATCCTCGTGCTGGACGAGGCCACCGCCAACATTGACACCCACACCGAACTGCTCATCCAGCAGGCGCTGCGCCGCATCCTGGATGGCCGCACCTCCATAGTAATCGCCCACCGCCTGTCCACCATCCGCAACGCCGACAAAATCGTAGTGCTGAACCGGGGCGAAGTAGCCGAAGTAGGCACCCACGACGAACTGCTCGAATCCGGCGGCGTGTACGCCCAGCTCTACGCCATCAACTACGGCCTCTCCGGCCCCAGCATCGACGTAGCCCCCACCGGCGGCGAAGTAATCGGCGCCGACGGCCTGTCCCCCGCCGCCGCCGACTAGCCCGGCGCCAACTAACCCAGTCCCGACTAGTCCGGAATGAGCATCCCCCGGTTCCCCCTGCGGAACGGCGCCACCCTGTGGATTGCCGCCGGCCTGCTGCTAGTCCTGCTGGCCGCCGTACTCCGGTTCTACAACATCACCGAACATTCGGTGACGCACGACGAAGCCCTGGCCGCTCTGAACTCCCGCGCGGAATTCGCGGTGGTTCAGGAGCAAACCCGCGCGAACAACACCGCGCCGATTCTATACCCGCTGGCCCTGTGGGTCATTCAGAAAATCGCCAGCACCCCGTTCACCATCCGCATCATCCCCGCCCTGGCCAGCGTGCTGACGGTGGCGGCGTTGATTGCGCTGCCCAAAGTCGGGGGGGGGGGGAGAGAGAAGTCTGACCGGGCAAGCGTAAGCCGCCCCGCCGCGCTGCTGGCCGGACTGCTGGCCGCCCTGTCGCTGCCCGCCATCTGGCACGCCCAGGACGCGCGCGAGTATGCCGTTGACGCCCTGCTTGCCGTACTGCTAATCGCCGGCCTGCTCCGCTACCTGCAAAACGGCAAACCGCTCCTGCTGTGCGCCGCCCTGCTGTTAGCCCCCCTGCTGCAATACGGCCTGGCCCTGTTCAGCATCGCCGTCCTGCTCACCGCCCTAATCACCACCCCATCCGGCCCCGGCCCGGAGCGCAGCAACGGACGCGGCCTCATCCGGATTGACGCTTGGGCCCGGGCCCGGCTGAATCTGCTCTGGCCGGCCGGCTGCTTTGCGACGGGCTGCCTCATCAGCCTGTTCACCACCGCCCGTTACCAGTGGCAAGAGGGCGCCCGCGCCTGGTCCGGCCCCGACGGTTACCTGGCCCACTATTACTACCAGGGCGGGCTTGACGACCCGTTGGCCATCGTCAGTTTCAGCGCAACCCGCACCTGGGAACTACTGGCCTACCATATACCGCCGCCGGCAGCCGTCGCCGCCCTCGTCGCGCTGGCCGTGATGGTGACGACGCTGGTGATACGGCGGCAGTTCAGCCCCCTGCCCGTGCTGGCCGCGCTCAGCCTGGCCATCGCCAGCGCTGCCGCCGTGCTGGGCATCTACCCCTACGGCGCATCCCAGCAGAACGTGTATCTGGGGCCGGTACTGTTTCTGGCCGCCGCCATCGGGCTGACCGCAACCGCAGCCCTGCTGTCCGACGTCACCCGCCGCCGCTGGCTGGCCCCAACCGCCCTGGCCCTGTCCGCCGCCGGAATCGCCATCGCCAGCCTGCCCGTCATACCGCAAGCCTACGCCGCCGATCGCGACCACAAATTCCAAAGCATCTTAACCTACCTGGACACCGCAGCCGTCCCCTCAGACACCGTCTATATCGACGCCTGGACCGCCAGCGTAGCGCATTTCTACATCCCCAACCCGCCGGACAACTACCGCTATGGACAATGCCGTTTCTGGGACCCCCTCCCCGCCTGCGTCGCCGAATTGCGCCAGATAGCAGAGCCCCTCCAACAGTCCGGAAACGACCAATGGCGGCTATGGGCAATGATGATAATCGGTCCCCCATTAGAGCAGATTTGGCAAGAATGGGAATCCACCGCCCCCCAACTATCCGTCCAACCGCACATCGGCCACGAGCACGTATTCCTCTGGCTGATAACCGACCGGCGCGCGCCGGCCGGAGAAACGCAGCTAATCCGGAGTAATTTTGAGGTGCGTCTGAACGACGGCAGGCTGCTCTACGTCAAGGAACCCTGCGCCCCGGCCGACACAGCGGCGGGTTTCTTCCTGCATCTGCACCCGGTGAACGTGAACGACCTGCCGGAACCGCGTCGGCAGCACGGCTTTGACATCCACGACTTCACCTTCCAGGATGTCGGCACCCACTCCAACGGCAAGTGCACCGCACAAATAAACCTGCCCAACTACCCCATCCTCTGGCTAAAAACCGGACAAATATCCCCCAATCCAGCCAAAGCCCACCTTTGGAGCGGCGCCTATTGGTTCGGCCAACAACCGCCAAAATAACCAACCGCCACCAATCCCCGCCCCCGCCAACCGGCCTACAATTCTATACCAGGCTCCAAAGCAATTGCCCGGCGTATGTCAGCATCCCCCTGCTCAGCATCCCCTTTGGCATGGTAAGCGTAACCACGATTCAGATAGGGGAGTGCCCAACGGGGCTGTAGCCTGATAGCCGCATCCAAGTCCGCGATGGCCGCATCTGGGTCGTCGCTTGCCAGATGGAGTAATCCTCGATTGTTAAGTGCGATGACCAGGGTAGAGTCTATGCGCAGCGCCCGGTCGTAATCGCGCATGGCGCCGCGCCGGTTTCCGTTCTCGTGGCGGAGTAGGCCACGGTTGGTTAAGGCTGAGCTGTGATTTGGATTAATGGCTAAGGTTTCGCTGTAATCGGCGCGTGCTTGGTCGTTGTCGCCTTGCCAATAATGGCATATGCCCCGGTAGTTGTAAGCATTGGCGTTGTTGGGATTGAGAGCGATAGCGGCGTTGAAATTTTCGATAGCCTCCGGAATATGACCGGCGCCTTGGTTGACCATCCCCTTAAGCAAGTGCGTGACGCTGGCATCAGGGTCGCGTGCTATTGATTCGTTAAGCAGTTCAATAGCCTCTTGGTATTCACCCGATGCGTCCCGGTTAATCGCTGAGAAGTTCATCTCGATAGTAGCTTTATGGTTGGCACGATAGTGAACGAAGCCGTGGAGGTCGTTGTAGATTGTCCTGCTGGAAATCCCATGGTAGCGTCGGAGGTATGCCAGTATGGGAAGTTTCAGTTTTGCCGGCACAATGACAGTCGCATCCTGATATTCTCCAGAGGGGACGTACCCATTAGGCGGCGTCACAAAGATGCTTTTCTGCACGATAATTCGGTGCTGCGGCTCGGCAGGCTCCGTTATTTCGCAGACGGTAGATTGCGGGTCGAGTCGTATGACCCGGCCATCTTTATCAAAATCGCCATCGCACGCAAAAAACAGAGCGACATTTATATCGCCCGTGAAGTCGATAGCATTGGTCTTGCCGTGATAGTGCTGAACCAGCGAGCGCAGTCTCGCATCGTCCATGTTAGACGCATCATGCTTGGCGGCGGCTTCAAGTTCAAAGAACTCAATCTGGCCGATGCTGATGTGGCTGATGGTAACGGTATCTTTATATTCTCGATACAGGTTAGACGATACCTCGCCGTAATCTGCTCTGCTTTCCCCGCGATATATGTACGCGAGTTCTGATGGGACGGTCAGGACGTGCAGCAAGTCCTGGACGCTCTGGTGAACATCTTGTTCCGACACGTTAAATTCCTGCTTGTTCGGCTAAGGGAGAAATTTGTAAAGGCAGCCCATCATAAGCTGCCTTCACCGTCAGCATCGCGCCGGCCTTTGGTGGGATGGTAGATCCCGGCTATGGCGCCTTCGAGCAACGGCCCATCGGCCGGGTGTTCCTTGTACTCTTCTTTGCGCTTGTCGGGGTCGGAGCTGTATGCGAATCGGGGTTTGATTTGCTTGGTGCGCGGGTCGATCTCAGCGCGCTGGTAGCGCATTACCACGTATTTTCTGATGGGCATAGCTTTCCTCCTGGCGCTTGATTGCGGAAAGGACGCCGTTTCAATCCGGTTCGTTACTGCATTTTACTGCGTTTCCGGCGCGCTGTCATCCGCAGCCCGGGATTGGCAGCGTTTCGTTTTAGGTGGTTTGGTTGTAGGATGGGTGTAAATGCCTGGTCTGACGTCGGTGGGAGGGGCGCTGTTATGGGACTGCTTTATGATTTGGAAACCCGGTTGGAGCAGCAGATGCCCGTCCGGTTGCAGCAGGCTTTGGGTGATTGCCAACCGCTCTGCCCGGACTGCGGGTTGGCGATGCACCGGCATCATTGGTACGCCAGTACCATCACCACTCATTATGGCGCAATCCGGTTGCGGATGCCGGCATTTCGTCGCGCCGTGGACACCATCCACGCCCGCAAATACCCCCTGGCCCGCCTCCACACCCACAGCTTCCCCATCGCCGAAGCGGAACAAGCCCTGGCCACGCTGAGCGGAGAGGCCGGCGTACCCAGCATCCACGTCGCTATCGTGCCGGGGGCGTAGGCTGGCGATGCGGTTCGGCTCTTGTCAGGACTGCGGCCGGCGGATACGTGGCCGCTATACCCGCTGCTACCGTTGCAACCGGCGCCGGCAGCGGGGCAGCTGGCACGACCCGGAGCGGCTGGACGGCCAGGATGAACGGGATGCGGAGCTGGGCCGCAGCGAGTTTTACGTCTATGTACTGGAAACCGACTACGGCCACTACGTAGGCCACACCGCCAACGTGCAGGCCAGACTGGGCGCCCACGTCGCCGACGCAGTATATTCCACAGCCGGCAGCGCCCCCGAACTAATCTGGACATCCTACCCCCTGCCCACCCGCGCCGAGGCCGCCCGCTTTGAAGCAGCGCTAAAATCACTGCGCGACCGCCAATCAGAACGATTCCACGAAATAACCGGAGCAGAACCCCTACCGTTCCACTTGGACAAATCTAACCGCCATGCCTCGGATGATGCTCAACGCCGGGGCTGCGGGCTGTTTGGGCTGCTGGGCATCGCAGCGGTTGCGGCAGTGGCGGCAGTGCTGTTGCTGATCGGCTTGATACTATGAGGAACTACGCAATGTATCCACGCAGCCATCGTGCCGGGGGCGAGCAATGGCAGACCACCTAACACCGTAACATCGCAGCTGGAATATGCGGCGCATACTGTAAAATCCCTATTTGGCACGACGCCTTGCGGATTGTAGCACCAGCGCCCCGGCTTGCGTCTCTGAATCAAAAGTTCATCTTTCAGGAGTTTTCACTATGCCCACTCACCATGCTGATACCGTTATCCGCCGCGCCAACGTCATCACTATTGACCCGGCGCAACCCCGCGCCTCCGCTGTCGCCATACGCGCCGGCCGCTTTATCGGCGTTGGCAGTGATGCTGACGTGGAGATGCTTATTGGGCCGGGCACTGCTGTGCTGGATTTGGGCGGGGGGACGGTTTTGCCGGGGTTTGTTGATGCTCATATTCATGTGCTTAGCAGTGGCACTCGGCACGTTATGGCGGCGGATTGTGCTTTGCCGTCTGTTGGGGAGATTCAGGGGGCTTTGCGGGAGCGGGTGGTGACGGCGGCGGCTGGGGAGTGGGTGCAGGGGTTTAAGTTTGATGATACCAAGACGGCGGAGAATCGGTTTTTGCGGCGGGAGGATTTGGATGCGGTTAGTACCGAGCATCCTATTTTGGTGGCGCATCGGGCCGGACACGTTTATTTTGGCAACTCGCTGGCTTTGGAGCGGGCCGGGTTTAATGACGAAACGCCGGACCCGCCCGGCGGCCGGCTGGGGCGCAATCCGGATACCGGCCGGCTGGATGGGGTGATTTACGAGCGGGCGGCGGACGAATTGCGCGAGCATCAGCTGCCGGTGGAGTCTGCTGAAACGCGGCGGGAGGGGCTGCGTACTATCTGCAAGATGCTGAATCGGGTTGGGTTGACCAGCGTGCACGATGCCCGCGTTACGGATTACGAGCTGCGTACCTATCAGGAGGGGCGCGACGCCGGCGACTTGAGTCTGCGGGTGTACGCCTTGATGTTTTATCGCTACTTTCCCGCTCTGCGCGACGCCGGTATCCGCTCCGGGCTGGGCGACGCGCGGCTGCGTATCGGCGGCATCAAGATGGTGGCCGACGGGGCTATCGCATCGCGCACCGCTTATCTGTCGGAGCCTTACGTGGGGAGCTGCTGCGACCACGGGATTTTGACGATGACCGAGGATGAGATTGCCGGGCACGTTATGGAGATGCACGCCGCCGGGTTTCAGGTGTGCATCCACGCCAACGGCGACTCTACGATTGACCTGGTTTTGCGGGCTTACGAGCAGGCGCAGGCGGCCCATCCGCGCCCGGATCCCCGGCATCGGGTGGAGCATTGCACCCTGGTCAACCCGGACTTGCTGGGGCGGATGCACCGGCTGGGCGCCATCGCCACGCCGTTTTGCACCTACGTTTATTATCACGGCGAAAAGATGCAGTTTTACGGGGCGCAGCGGCTGGAGTGGATGTTTGCGCAGCGCTCGTTTATGGACTACGGCGTGGTTGCGACCGGCGCCACCGACTACCCGCCCGGCCCCTTTGAGCCGCTGATGGGCATACAGAGCTGCGTAACTCGCACCGACAGCACGGGCCGGGAGTGGGGCGTCAATCAGCGCATATCGGTTGAGGACGCCCTGCGTATCTACACGCTGAACGGCGCCTACGCATCCTTTGAGGAAAGTCAGAAGGGCAGCGTGGAGGTGGGCAAACTGGCCGATTTGGTAGTATTGGAATCTGATCCTACCGCAGTTGACCCGTTCGCCATCAAGGACATCGCTGTAACCCGTACCATCCTGGGCGGCAGCACCGTTTATGAGGCTTGATTGCGTGGCCCGATGCAGTTGCCGGGTTTTTTGAATTCGCCTAAAGTTGCAAGTTGTCATAAGGGCAACCGATAGGCCGCCGTTGCTATAAATGCTCCGTCAGCGCGCCTGCCGTTGCGCCGGAATGTTCCAAGTTCCGATGCTCCGGCCGGCATACGAGCTGGCGAGCTATTTGTGAACGCTAACGCTCAAACTGTTGAAACCCCGTCCGTAGTTACGGTTTCCAACCGGGGAACGCTGGTCAATTTTGACATTGACGACGGCGTTTCGCTGGAGGTGGCGTGCCGCGCGCTGCGGGAGCATCTGGGGCGGTTCTCCGATTTGTTCGCCAGCGGTGCGGTTACGGTGAACATCGGCCGCCGCCTGCTGTCCGACCGGCAGCGCCAGCGTATCCAGAAGGTTATACAGTCGGAATCCGGGCTGTCGGTGCGGCAATTCTGGTGCGACCCGGCAATCCTTGAGGCCGAGCGGACGCGTATCGCCGAGCTGATTGCCGGGCAATCCTGGATTGCCGGCGGTCGATTGGACCAGGGTTCGCAGATGGACCAGGGTTCGCGCGATGAGGATAGCCCGATTGACGGTAGCCCGATTGCCGATTGCCCCGCTGCTGATTGCCCTGCTGCTGATGACCTTGCCGCTGATGTCCCTGATGATGATGCGCCGGAGCCGGATGTTCCCGCTGATGGGCTGCTGCGGTTGGGGGGGTTGGCGCCGGAGGATGACCGCACCGGGGCGCCGGCCTGGATTGTGCGGGGTACTTTCCGGGCCGGCGAGGCGGCGCATATTCCGGGCAGCGTGGTTATTCTGGGCAACGTTAATCCGGCGGCTGCGGTGGTGGCTGATGGGGACGTGGTGGTGGTGGGCGCTTTGCGGGGGCTGGCCCATGCCGGGGCGGCCGGCGATGCTACCGCTACGATTACCGCGATGTCGGCGGCCCAGCCTATTCTGCGCATCGCCGGCTATCGCTGGGAGGCTCCGGACGGGTGGAACGCTCCTGATGCGGCGCCGGACTTGGGCCGGCCGGGGCGGGTTGGCAGCGCGGCCATCATCGCACAGGTGCGTAATCGTGCGGTGCAGGTGTCGCCCTATCTGAAAAATCACGGGATAAACCACGGAGGAAACCCCAATGAGCGGTAGGACTATCGTAATGACATCCGGTAAAGGAGGCGTGGGCAAGACAACGGCCACGGCCAACGTGGGAACCGGGTTAGCCCTGCGTTCCAATCGGGTGGTGGTCGTTGATACCGACATCGGGCTGCGCAACCTGGACGTGGTGATGGGGCTGGAGAACCGCATCGTGTATGACCTGGTGGACGTGATGGAGGAGCGGTGCCGGATTGAGCAGGCGCTGATACGGGACAAGCACGCCGGGGAGCTGTACCTGATTGCCGCCGCGCAAACCCGCGACAAGGACTGCGTTTCCGCCGAACAGTTGCAGAACTTATGCCGGCGGCTGGAGCTGGATTTTGACTACGTGGTGATTGACTGCCCGGCGGGGATTGAGCAGGGCTTTCGCAACGCCATCGCCGCCGCCCGGGAGGCGCTGGTGGTGACTACGCCGGAGGTTTCGGCCATCCGGGACGCCGACCGGGTGATTGGGCTGCTGCACGCTAACGACGTCCGCAAGGCGCGGGTCATCATCAACCGCATCAAGCCGGAGATGGTGCGGCAGGGCGATATGCTGTCGTCGGACGACGTGCTGGATATGCTGGGCATTGAGGCGGTGGGCCTGGTGCCGTCGGATGACCGGGTAATCACCTCCACCAACAGCGGCACCCCGGTGGCGTATGACCCGCAGTCTCCGTCCGGGCGGGAGTTTGTGCGGATTGCGGCCCGGCTGGACGGCGAGCACATTCCGATGTTTGAGCCGGAGGAGGAACGCAGCGACTCCATAATGGACAAAGTGCGGCAGCTGATGGGGATGAACCGGAGAGCGTCGGCCAATGTTTGATTTACTGCGCGCCAAAAGGGGCAGCAAAGCCGGCAGCCCGCGCCAGGCAGCCCGCCAGCGGTTGCAGGCCACCATCCGGCAGGACCGGCTGGAGGTGTCAACGCCCCAGCTGTCCGAGCTGCGGGTCAACCTGCTGTCCACTATCAACGAGCACCTGCCCGTAGCCGCCGACTTCGCCGAATTCGGCCTGCACCACGACGGGGAGGACGTGTTCCTCGTATCCCGCGTGCGCTTACGCGAGCGCCAGTAACAGGGTGGCTTGGTCAAGTCATAATCGGTCAATCCTTTGCGATCGAGTTTGCGGTTGTCGGTATCGGGCTATCGTATCGGGCGGTGGGTTCGGTTGGTTTGGTTTGTTGTCGGAGATTCAAGTCGTTGTCAGCCCTACGGCCGGAGGTGGTTACGCAACTATTTTGGACCTTCATTTTACGTGTCCTACCTTTTTAGGGGCTGCACGCGGGCTGAAGCTCGATACCCAGCGGAGGCAGCCCACGCCGTGTAAGCGGGGATGGGACTACCCTTGCCGATTGCGGTTTTTGCTGACTGGCCGTTTTGACTTGAATCTCCGACGATGCGATGGTGCGGTGTCCCCGATTTCCCAGGTGCGCCCTCTATATGAGAAACGGCTGGTAGCGGGGTTGGTTGATTTGCCCGATGGATTTATCCTACACGAACTGATGTGCGGTTGCAAGTAGGGGGGTGTCATTGATTTTTTGGGATTTGACGGGAGGGGGTGACGCTGGGGGAAATCATTTCCCCCAGACCCCCTCGGGGTGTCTTTGGGGGCAAGGCTGTTGCTACGTCATCGAGATTCTTCGCTGCGCTCAGAATGGCGTTGGGGGGGTGACGTTTGGTGCGTTGACCGGGCGGGCAGTTGGGTTATAATGCTGCCTATTGACCAACGCAAAACTGGCGGCGGCGTTGACGTCGCCTTACATTGCGCCGCCGCCGGGCCCGGTTTGACGCTGCTGAACGGCAGTCGTTGGGGCGGCCCGCTCCGGCGGTGCAGTGTCGGCAAAAAGGGGTAGCAGTATGGCCACGGCTCCCGCACCGGAACGCAGTTATTTTGCCCGGAAAGCGCATCGCTTTCTGGCGGCGCTGGTATTCCGCGATTTCCGGCTGCTGGCGGTGGCGGCGCTGTGCAGCGGCAGCGGCGCGTGGGCGCTCATCGTGGCGCGGGGCGCGTGGGTGTACAACATACCGGGGCTGGAGGATTCCTGGGGGCTGTGGGTGGGGCTGATTACCTTTGCGGCGATGTCGCCCCGGTTTTTTGCGACGCCTTTTATCGGCTACCTGGCCGACAAGGTTACCCGCAAGCGGCTGCTGCAATGGGTGTACGCGCTGCAACTTACGCAAGCCTCCATAATGGCCGTGCTGGTGATGCTGGGCGTGGATAATCCGTGGTACGTGGTGGCGCTGGCGGTGGTGAACGGCACGCTGCGGGCGACGCAGCAGACAGCGGCGCAGTCCATCGCGCCCAATCTGGTTGACCGGGAGCGGCTGCCCAACGCGGTTGCGCTGAACGAGGCGATGCAGCAGGGTTCCCGCGCCATCGGGCCGGTTATCCTGCTGGCCGTTGCGTCCATTGTGGGCGGCCAGGCGATACTCGGCAGCAGCGGCGGCGCCTCGTTCAGCCTCCAGAATCTGGTATTCACCCTGGGCACGTCGGCCATCGTATTCTGGGTTTGCGCGGCCTTTTACCTGGTGGCGCTGGTGGCCGCCCTCAGCATCCGCACGGCGTCCAGCGGCGTCATCGACCGGCGGCGCAACTTTTGGGCCAACACCTTCGCCGGTTTCACCTACTCGTACAAAACCCCGCTGGTCTTTGGCATCATCCTGATGGCCCTGGCCCACTGCGTGCTGGTGATGTCCTTTGAGTCGATGCTGCCGCCGCTGGCCAGAGAGAAACTGTCGCCGGATGGAGTTACCTTTAATCAGAACGACCTGTACGCCCTGATGACGGCGCTGGGGGTGGGCGCGTTGTTCTCGTCGATATTCGTGGGCGGCATCGTGAGCCATCTGACGAGAGGGCGGGTGTTTCTGCTGCTGGGGTTCGCCAGCAGCCTGACGCCCATCGGCCTGGGATTGTCCACGCAGACGGGCATATCGCTGATTGCCGCCGTGATGATGGGCCTGGGCACCGCCGGGTTTATGACCATCACGCACACCATCATCCAGTCGGTGGTGCCGGACGAGATACGCGGGCGGGTGGCCTCCGTTTATTCGATGCACGTGGGCGGCAGCATGGCCTTTGCCAACCTGCTGTACGGCGTGCTGTCGGACGGCCTGCCCGCCGGCCAGATTATGGCGGTGGTGGGCGCGGCCTTTACGCTGGTAGTGGTGGGCACGGTTATCGGCAGCGGGTTCTGGCGCGGCATCTACTTCCGGGGCGAGGCCCGCCCGGTAGCCGCCGCCACCAGCCCCGCCGGCGCCGGCGATTAACGCCGCTACGACTAGCTCTGCTACGATTAGCTCTGCTACGACAATCAATGCCTGATACGACTGAACAGCCAAGCAATGAATGGCTAATCCAAACGCCGGGGTGCAAGTATGCCGTCCGATGAACTGTCCAAATATCTGGAAACGACGGCCAAGTCGCGGGCCATCTGGGAGGAAGCCTGCCGCTACCTGCCCGACGGGGACAGCCGCAATTCCATTTTCTGGAAGCCTTATCCGATATTCACGGAGTCGGCGCAAGGCGCGGTGGTGACCGACGCCGACGGCGTGGAGCGGCTGGACTTCATCAACACGATGACCACGATGATTTTGGGCCACGGCCCGGAGCCGGTGCTGGATGCGGTGCGGCAGCAGATTGACTGCGGGCTGGCCTACAACTCGCCCAACCGCCATCAGGTGGACTTGGCCCGGATACTGTGCGAGCGGGTGCCGTCGTTCCAGCAGGTGCGGTTCACCAACTCCGGCACCGAGGCGACGCTGAACACGATAAGGGCCGCCCGGGCTTTTACCGGCCGGCACAAGTTCGCCAAAGTTGAGGGGGGCTATCACGGCACGCACGACGCCGTGATGGTCAGCCTGCGCATCCCCGCCGGCGCCGGCGGCGACTATGACAACCCGCAGCCGGTAGCGTCCAGCGCCGGGCTGGCCCCCGGCACGCTGGAGCAGGCCGTCATCATTCCTTACAACGACGTTGACACGGCCCGCAGCATCCTGGAGGCGCACCGGGACGAACTGGCGGCGGTAATCGTGGAGCCGGTGATGGGGTCGGTGGGGATGCTGCCGGCCGAGCCGGAGTACCTGCAAATGCTGCGCGATTTCACCAACGCCAGCGGCGCGCTGCTCATCTTTGACGAAGTAATCAGCTTTAGAGTTGCGCCCGGCGGTTCGCAGGAATACTTCGGCGTAACGCCCGACTTGACCTCGCTGGGCAAGATAATCGGCGGCGGTTTTCCGGTAGGCGCTTTCGGCGGGCGCAGCGATGTTATGAGCCTGTACAGCCCGCTGACCGGGCCGGTGGTAGCCCACGCCGGCACTTTTAATGCGAATCCGGTAACTATGGCCGCCGGCGCCGCCACGATGCAGGAGCTGACGCCCAACGTCTATCGCCGGCTGGCGGAGCTAACCGAGATGCTGCGGCAGGGGGTGCGGACAATCTGCGCCGAGCTGGAGCAGCCGGTAACGGTAACCGGGGCCGGCTCCCTGTTCGGCATCCACTTCACCGACCGGCCCCTGCGCAACTACCGGGACATCGCCGCCGCCGACAAAACGCTGGCGGAGCAAATGTTCATCGGGATGCTGAACGAAGGGTTCCTGCTGGCGCCCAACCTGGTAGGCGCAATGTCAATGGCCCTGGGCGAGGTGGAGGTGGACGCCTTTGTGCGGGCGTTCCGGCGGGCATTGCTGCGGCAAAGATAAAACGGCGGGGGCGAACTGCACATCGCCCCCGCCGCGCTTTCACGTGAGGTTGCCAGTGTGAGCCGGCGGCCCACAAACTGACGGTTACTCCCCGCGCTTTAGCCGTTTTCTCCAGTCAGGCGGTCGCTTCGGGAACCCCCGCACTCGCCAAAAGGCATCGTTGTTGGGGTTAAGTTGATTTGACCGATTGTCCTGACCGGAGTCGCTTTTCGTAGGCAAAGCAACACCTCCTCAGAGTGATGTAGGGCTACGCCGTCCCGACCACAAAATGCAGTTACAGCCAGACAGGTTGGCGTTTATGTTTGCCCCCACACGACTATACCAAGCGATGCGCCATTTGTAAAACGCCGCCCTATCGTTAGGACGGCGCTTGGATTTCCTGGTGCGTGTTCCGCCGGCATCAGTCCACCGGGGGGCGTTTTTCCCATTGTTCGGGGGCGGGATATACGGGGGTGGCGATTTTGCGGATGTTTTCGGTGGCGAACCAGTCGGCGCATTCCGCGCGCCACTTTACGAAGTGGGGGGCGTTGCGGTGGGCGTCCAGGGCGGCCTCGTCCTCGTACACCTCAAACAGGTGCAGCCGGTTCTCGTCCTCGTTGTCCTGCAACACGTCAAAGCGCAGGCAGCCCGGCTCGTCGTTGTTGGAACCCCGCGCATCGCCCAGCATCGAGGCCATGAACTGGTCCTTGAAGCCCGGCTTGATGTTGATTTCCACAATCAGCGCTATCATGCTCATCTCCTTGAAAGCAAAAGGGTAGTTGCTGGCAGAGATTATAGCACCGGGCATTGGGCGTTGGGGTAGCGGTATGCGCCGCGCGGTTGTAGAATGCCGGTAGGTTGCGCGCCCCCGCGCCGCAGGAGGATTGATTGCTGATGGCCGCTATACCGATTGTCTATACCCTGACCGTGTGCCCGGCCTGCGACTCGCTGCGCAACGCCTGGCGGCGGGAGGGCGTGGAGTACGAGGAACGCCGGGTTGACCAGAGCCAGGATACGCTGGACGAGGCCCTGGACTACGGCGATACCGTTCCCATCATCGTCTGGCCCGATGGCCGGGTGGAGACGGGATTCCGCGGCGCGCGCGGTTGAGAAATCGGCTGACGGACGGTCGTCCGTTTTGAGCCCGTTCCTATCATCCCGGTTTGAGAGGTGCAAATATGGTGCAGCAAAGCAGCGTGGTAACCCCGGAGCGTTATGCGCAGGGGATGACCTACGACGAGTATATGGCCGGCATCAAGGTGAACAAGGCCCGGTTTGAGGAATACTACGCCAACGTCAAGCTGGAACCCGGCCAGACTGAGGCCCTCCGCGCGCTGGCCGAGGCTGACGGCGGCCCCAATCACATGATGATTGTCGGCGAGGACTGGTGCGGCGACGTGGTGCGCGAGCTGCCGGTGCTGGCCCGCGTGGCAGAGGCCGCCGGGTTGGAGCTGCGGATTTTTCCCCGCGACGAGAACCACGACATCATGAACGAGTTCCTCAAAGAGGGTCTGTATATGTCCATCCCGGTGGCGGTCTTTTACAGCAAAGACCACGATTACATCTGCCACTGGATTGAACGCTCCGCCGCCGCCAACCGGGAGCAGGGCGAGATTGAGGCCGCCATCCGCGCCGAGCAGCCCGACATCAACGACCAGGACTTTGGCCGCCAGCGCCGCGCCCGCACCGCCGCCCGCGCCGGGGACTGGCAAAAGGCCACCGTAGATGAGCTGGTGGAGATGCTCCAGGGCCACCAGCACTAGGCGGCCGCTATTCCGCTACCGCCTCCAGGCTGAACCGGAACTCCTCGATGACCGGGTTGGCCAGCAGCTGGTCGCACATCCGGGCAACGTCGGCTTCGGCTTGCCCGGCGTCGTCTCCGGCCACCCGCAGCTCCAGGTACTTGCCGATGCGAACGTCGGCAACGCTGGCGTAGCCCAGGCTGTGCAGGCCGTTTTGCACGGTCAAGCCCTGCGGGTCGTTGACGGCGGGTTTCAGGGTGATGTAGATGCGGGCCAAAAACACGATGGTCGTTTCCTGTGCTGCTGTCGGTTAGCCGCCGGTTGACCGCATGAAGTCGATGCCGGTGGTGCAGGGGTAGCCGTTGGCGAATTCGGGGCCGGTGTTGCCGGGGTAGGCGGTAAAGAAACGGGCGATGCGCTCCGGCTCTACGCCCAGCATCCGGTCCACTACGCCCCACGCGGTGATGGCTACCATTCCCTCCGGGATGGCCGGGTAGCGGCGGATGATGGCGAACTCGGCGGCCAGCGGGATGTTTGCTACCGCCGCCCGCAGCGCGGCAACCGAGGCGGCGTCGGGCAGGTTGTAGCTTACGATGATGTTGCCGTGTTCCAGGTTGTGCACCAGCAGCTCGTCGGGCAGCGGGTGATTGAAAAAGCCGCACGCGCTCCACGCCGGCCAGTGCCGGCCGGAGGTGGGCGGTACGGTGCTGTACCCGTCCGGCGCCACGTCCTGGATCCGCGCGCCCGGCGGGAAATGGTCCCGGCTGGGCATAATCGGAACCGGCAGCGGCGCATCGGTAACCGGCACTTCCAGCAGCGTGGGCGAGGATTGGGTTGGCGTCGGCGGGGCAACCGTCGCCGTGGCTAGCGCAATCACCGTGGGCGCCGGCGTTGGCGGCGGGGTTGACGTTGCGCTGGCGGGGGCCGGGCTGATGGTGGGGTTGAATGTAGGCGGCAGCGCAGGGGCGGCGTTTGCTGGGACGGGGGCCGTGGCGGCCGGGGCCGCTGCCGTTGGGACGGTTGCGGTTGCCGGGGGTTGAGCGGGCGGCGATTGGCAGCCGGCTACCCCGGCGGCAAGCAGGGCCGCCAGCGCCAGCAACGGCATCCAGGCACGCGTCATCTCCGGCGTTGGCTAGGGGTTCATCGAGCCGCCGCTGGTGCACGGCGAGCCGTTGGGAAACTCCGGGCCCAGCGCTCCGGAGTAGGCGTCAAAGAAGCGCCCCATGCGCGTCCTGGGGTCAACGGCAGTGTCCGCAACGTCGGTCAGGTTCCACTGGTCAACCACGCCCCACGTCGCCAGCACAACCTGCCCCTCCGGTATCTTGTCGTAATAGCGCGCCACGCCCCACAGTCGGGTATCGTCGATGGAGTTGAAATCAGCCTCCAGCGCGTCCACCTGGGCCTCGTCCGTGATGTTGTAGCTCAATATGATGTTGCCGTGTTCCATGTTGTGCACGATGACCTCATCGGGCACCGGCTCGGTGTCGGGCTGGATGCCATCCCGATAGAAGCCGCAGGATGCCCAGCGGCCCCAGTGCCGGCCGGACGTGGGCGGTATGGTGGAGTAGCCGCCGTCAACGATGTCGGTGATGGTGAACTCTTCGGAAAAGTGGGTGACGTCATCCATCACGTCCACTTGAAGCCCGATGCCCGGAATATACCCGGTGGCCCGGCCCTGCTGGCTGCCGCCGCCGCCGCCCAGGGGGATGCCGCCGATGGCGAAACCGGCGATGACCAGAATGGCGATTAGCGAGGACGCGCTGATGTACAGCCAGCGGCGCACCCGGCTGCGATTCGCCCCGGTGGTGATGGGCGGCGTCCGCCGGGCCGAACGCCGGGCCGCCGAACGCCGGCGATGTCGGGAGGGAGGCATTTGCTTGCTATGCTCGCTGTCGGATGTCGGGTCGTTCCGGGTTAGTGATTTCGGGTTAGAGCGACTGGCCGGTTAGCTGTTGGTAGGCTTGCAGGTAACGCTCCGTGGTGCGCGCGACCACGTCATCGGGCAGTTCGGGCGCCGGCGGTTCCTGGTTCCAGCCTTGCGCCGACAGCCAATCCCGGACGAACTGCTTGTCGTAGTTGGGCTGCGACTTGCCGGGGGCGTAGCCCTCGGCGTCCCAGAACCGGCTGGAGTCGGGCGTCAGCAGTTCGTCAATGAGAATCAGCTCGCCGTTGAGCAGGCCAAACTCCATCTTGGTGTCGGCCAGCACGATGCCCCGGGAACGGGCGTAGTCGTGGGCGTGGAGATAGACCGCTTTGCTGGTGTCGGCCAGCCGCTGGGCCAGCTCTGCGCCCACCATGTCGATGACTTCCTGATTGCTCATGTTCTCGTCGTGGCCTTCCTCGGCCTTGGTGGTGGGCGTGAACAGCGGTTCGGGGAACAGGTCGCCCTCTACCATACCGGCCGGCATCGGCTGGCCGGAAACCGTGCCCTGCCGGCGGTACTCGCCCCACGCGGAGCCGGTGATGTAGCCACGCACGATGCACTCAATGTCAATGCGCTCGGCTTGCTTGACCACCATCGCCTGCCGGGCTACGTTGTCCGCGGCGTAGGCCGGATGGGTGAGCGCGGGGTTGCCGGCGTAGGCGGCGGCCTCCGGGGAATCGGCCAGCGCAATCAGATGGTTGGGCACGATGTGGCCGGTCAATCCGAACCAGAAAGCGGACATCCGGTTCAGCACCGCCCCCTTGTCGGGGATGCCGGTGGGCAGCACCACGTCAAACGCGGAGATGCGGTCGGTGGCCACCATCAGCAGCGTGTCGTCGGTAAGCTGGTAGGTATCGCGTACTTTGCCCTGGTGGAGGCGGTTGGGCATTCGGGTTTCAATAAGCATGGCAAATCCTGATTTAATTCCCTTTAGTACCCTGGCCCGGCGGCCGGATACGTCCGGGTAAGTCTTGTTTTACACGGCAACCGGCGCGGGCAGCAGGCCGATGCGCCGGAAATTGTCGTCCACGTAGCGGGTGTAATAGGAATAGTCAAACAGCGCGTCCAGCTCGGCGCCGGTAAGGTGTTCGGCGGCCTGCGCGTCGGCTTTCAGCAGCCGGCGAAAGTCGTCGCCCTCGTCCCACGCCCGCATTGCGTTGCGCTGCACGATGTCGTAGGCCGTTTCGCGGGCCAGTCCTTTCTCCTCAATCAGTGCCAGCAGCACCCGCTGGCTGAAAATCAGCCCCCGGCTGCTTTCCAGGTTGTGCCACATCCGGCCGGTGTCCACCCGCAGCCCGCTGACCACGTGGGTAAAGATGCTCAAAATGTAATCCAGCATCAGGCAGGTGTCGGGCAGGATGATGCGCTCCGACGATGAGTGGCTGATGTCCCGCTCGCCCCACAGGGCCACGTTCTCCAGCGCGGGGATGGCGTTGCCCCGGATGGTGCGGGCCAGGCCGCAGATGCGTTCGGTAAGCTCCGGGTTGCGCTTGTGGGGCATGGACGACGAACCCGTCTGGCCGGCGCCAAAAGGTTCCTCCACCTCATGCACTTCGGTACGCTGCATCCCCCGTATCTCGGTGGCGAATTTCTCCAGCGATGCGGCGACCAGCGCCATGGTGGTGATAAAGTGGGCGTGCCGGTCGCGCTGCACCACCTGATTGGACACGGGCGCGACGGCCAGCCCCAGATGGTGGCAGACGCGCTCCTCAATGTGCGGCGGGATGGTGGCGTGGGTGCCGACGGCGCCGGAGACTTTGCCCACGCAGACGGTAGCGCGGGCCGCCGCCAGCCGCTCCCGCTGCCGGCGCAGTTCGTCCCACCACAGCGCCAGCTTGAGGCCGAAAGTCATCGGCTCGGCGTGGACGCCGTGGGTGCGGCCCATCATCATCGTGTCCTTGTGCCGCACCGCCTGCTCCCGCACGGCGTCAACGGCGGCGTCCAGATCGGCCAGCAGGATGTCGGCCGCCGCCACCATCTGCAAAGCCTGGCCGGTGTCCAGCATATCCGATGACGTCATACCCAGATGCAGCCAGCGGCCCTCCGGGCCCAGCGTTTCGGTGATGGAACGCAGAAAGGCGGTGACGTCGTGGCGGGTGGTCTCAAAGATTTCCAGCATCCGCTGATGGTTGTAGGCGGCGGCGCGCAGGGGCGGCATATCGTCGGCCGGAATGACGCCGGCCTCCGCCCAAGCCTCGCAAACCGCCAGCTCCACGTCCAGCCACCTGCGGTACTTATTCTCATCCGACCAGACCCGTTGCATCTCCGGCCTGGAATACCGATCAATCACGTCGGGAGCCTCCCCAAAACTGCATCAGCGGCAGATATTTTACCATAGCCCGGGCACACTAGCCCGGGCACACGCTACGCTAAAACCCCCGCCATGTGCCGCTTGACGGCATCCAGCACCGGCGCAAAGTCGGTAAAAGGAATGTACGCTACGCCGGCGTCGTCGCACATGGCGGCCATCTGGCGATGGGCGAACACGGTATCGGCTACCGTGCCGGCCTCAAAGTCGGAGCGGCCATCGCCCATAAAGAACACGTGATGCCCCTGCTGCTGAAAGCGCTGCACCAGCACGGCCTTGCTGTTGCCCAGCTCCGGAGCGTCCGGATTGGTAAAGGCGTAGGCGTAGCCGGCGATGCGCCCGTTGTCGTCAAAGGTGGTGTCAACGGCGTACACCGGCACGCCGGGCAGGCCGATGCCGTCCAGCAGGGCTTGAACGTAAAAGTCCAGCCCCTGGCTGACGACGCACATGGGCAAGCCGTTAGCCTGACAGTACTGCCACAGCGCGGCGAAACCGGGGCGAAAGCAGGCCCGGCTCCGCACGTATTCCTGCATCGCGATTTTGTCGGCCCGGATGTCCAGGAACGTGATTTCCTGATATTCCTTTAACGACAGCGCGCCATCCCGGAAACGCTGGCGCACCGCCGTCCAGTCGGGGCGGCCAAAGCGTTCCAGCAGCAGCTCCGCCACGTTCTGGACGGCGGCGGTGTCGTCAAAATCGGTCAGCACCGCCGGCTGGCGGGCGGCGGCCGGCGGCGGGTTGTGGGCGCTAACGCTCACGGAGGGACTGCCGGTACTGCTCGACGGCCTGGCGGATGCCGTCGTGTTTCAGCGCCAGAATCTGGGCGGCGTAATAGGCGGCGTTGCGCGCGCCCCAACTGCCCACCGCCATTGCAGCGACGGGGATGCCCGGCGGCATTTGGGCGGTGGACAGCAGCGCATCCCAGCCGTTGAGTTCGCTGGAGGTGAGGGGTATGCCGATGACGGGCAGCGTGGTCTGGGCCGCCAGGGCGCCGCCCAAAGCGGCGGAACCGCCGGCGGCGGCAATCAGAACTTCAAGGCCCCGCTCCCGGGCCGTTGACGCGTATTCGTGAACCCGCTCCGGCGTGCGGTGCGCCGACATCACGCGCACCTCGTAATCCACGCCCAGCGATTCCAGGGTACTGATGGTTGGTTGGACGGCCGCCTCATCGGAAGCGCTGCCCATTACTACTCCTACTAGGGGCAAGGTTCTTTCTCCTTTTAGCTGGTTCGGTATCGGATTTGATGTGCGGCAATTCCCGCGGAATCAGTCAGTCATCGTCGTCTTCCAGGTCGATAATGTCGCGGAAAGCGTCCAGCAGGGCCTCTTGAATCCCCGCCACGCTGGGGTCTTCCACTTCGTCGTCTTCCTCGACGCCGTCGATTCCCACCAGCACGTACCCGTCATATTCCTCGTCGATGCCAACCCGGACTTCAAGCTCCATGGGCTCCCCATCGTGCCAGTAGAGGATATACCTGATTTCGTTGGCCTCGTCGCCATCGTCGTCATCATCATCGTCGTCGTCGGAAAACTCGTACTCCCAGGAGCGGCTGATGATGATGCGGCCGCCGCCGTCCAGCAAGACGGCGTTCATCTGCGTCAGCAGGCTTTCCGCCTCCATTTCAACGGCGAACCGTTCCAGCAGTCGGCGGCGTTCCGCTACTTCGGCCATCTGGTCCAGATAACCGCCTTCGCCTTCGATGCTGGCCCGCAATTCCTTAAGTTCATCCTGCCAGGGCATTTAACGTTCCTCCCGTGGTATCGCTACACGATTGTACAGCAAAGATTAGACGGCCGGCTGGCGCTCCGCCGGGCGGCCGGTGAGGTAGCAGAATTCGTCAACGGCGCGCAAGTCGGGCAGGTGCAGGCGCGCCCGGACGTATTCCAGAATATCCAGCAATTCCAGGTAGCACAACCCGACGTGGCCCTGTTTGAGCCGGGGCGGGAATAACCCCAGGCGGCGCAGCCCCCGTTCGGTGTGCGGGCGCCAGGGGGCGAACAGCGTTGGCTCCCGCTGTGCCAGCAGGAACGACGGCCATTCCCGCCCGGCGCCGGCCAGCCCAAACCCGCCGTCCGGCGCGGCGCACTCGTCAAACCGGCTTTCCAGCTTGATGGTGTCGTACAGCAGAAAATCAATGGCATCCCGCACGTCGGCGATGGCGTTAGACCGGAACTCGGCGGCCCGGCGCCCGCCGGCCGTCCGGTAAAGCGTCAACGCCTGCGGTTCGGTTAGCGACGGCAGATATTCCGGTTGCAGCCAAGCCGCCGCCGCCGCGCCGCCCCAACGCTGGCGCCGGAACTTGTCCAGCAAGTCCGATGCCGCCGCCTGCTGATACGCGGACGCCAGACCGGCCCAATCGGGCGCGGAGCGGATTGCCGTTGCAGTTGCCGCAGTCATGGCAAAGTGACCTGTATATCATGGACGCTTTCCGCCGCAACGTCCGCAATATCCCGGCGGTAATAGGCGTTGGCAAAACTGATGGACGCCGCCCGTGCGTAGGCCCGCCGGCGGGCCGCAGCGATGCTATCGCCGATGCCAACGCAAGTCAGCACCCGCCCGCCGGCCGTCAAGACGCTGCCGTTGGCATCCGGCGCAGCGCCGGCGTGAAACACCAGCGATTCCGCAGCGCCCACTGCGTCCAGACCATCAACCAGACCATCAATCGGATAGCCGGTTTCGTATGGCCCCGGATAGCCCCCGGACACCATTACCACGCCCACCGCCGGCCTGCTTGACCACTCTACCGGCGGCGCATCGGACAGGCTGCCGGCGGCGCAGGCCAGCATCGCCTCCACCGGGTCGCTGACCAGCTGCGGCATAATCACCTGCGTTTCCGGGTCACCGAACCGGCAGTTGAACTCCAGCACGCGCGGCCCGTCGTTGGTAAGCATCAGCCCGCAGTACAGCGCGCCCCGGTAGGGATTGCCCCGCCGGGACATTTCCCGCAGCACGGGCAGCATATACTCGGCGCGGATTTGCGCGGCCAGGTCGTCGTTCCAAAAGTAGGGCGGGCCGTAGCTGCCCATGCCGCCGGTGTTGGCGCCGGCGCCGCCATCGCCAACGCGCTTGTAATCCGTAGCCGCCGCCACCGGGGACAGGTCATCGCCGTCGGTGAACCCGAACACGCTGACCTCCGGGCCGTCAATCCAGTCCTCAATGACCACCGTAGCGCCGGATGCGCCGAACACCCGGCCCTCCATGCAGTCCCGCACGGCGGCGCGGGCGGCCTCGCGGGTGCTGCACATAATGACGCCCTTGCCGGCGGCCAAACCGTCAGCCTTGACCACCACCGGCCGGTCGTGCGTTGCGACGTAATCCAGGGCGATGCCGGCGCTCTGAAAGACCCGGTAATCGGGGCCGGGAACGCCGGCCGCCGCCATTATGTCCCGCGCAAAACTCTTGCTGGATTCCAGTTGGGATGCCGCCTGGCTGGGGCCAAAGGCGGCGATGCCGGCATCGGCCAGACGGTCGGCCAGCCCCATGGCCAGCGGAACCTCCGGCCCGATGACCGCCAGATTGACGGTACGGCTTTGGGCCGCCGCCACCAGCCCGGCAACGTCGGTGTCGGCGATGGGCAGATTCTCGCCCAGCAGCGCCGTACCCGAATTGCCTGGCGCCGCCAGCAGTTCGGTTATCCGGCCGGATTGCGACAGCCGCCAGGCCAGGGCGTGCTCCCGCCCTCCGGAGCCGACAATCAGAACGCGCACGGCCTGACTACTCCCATCAGATTACTCCCATTCAATCGTGCCGGGCGGTTTGCTGGTGATGTCATAAACCACCCGGTTCACGCCGTCCACTTCGTTGACGATGCGGCTGCTGATGCGGGCCAGCACGTCGTAGGGCAGCCGCACCCAATCGGCGGTCATTGCGTCGTCGGAATTGACGGCGCGGATGGCGCAGGCGTAGCCGTAGGTGCGGTAATCGCCCATCACGCCCACCGTGCGGTTGTCGGTAAGCACCGCAAAACTCTGCCAGATGTCGCGGTACAGGCCGGCGTCGCTGATTTCCTCCAGCACGATGCGGTCGCAGTTCCGCAGCAAGTCCAGCCGTTCCCGCGTCACTTCGCCGATGATGCGGATGGCCAGGCCGGGGCCGGGGAACGGCTGCCGATAGACAATATCCTCCGGCAGGCCCAGCTCCAAGCCCACCGCGCGCACTTCGTCCTTGAACAGATAGCGCAGCGGCTCCACCAATTGGAAGTCCATCTTTTCGGGCAGGCCGCCCACGTTGTGATGCGTTTTGATGCGCGCCGAGGCCCGGTTCTCCGGGGTTTCGCTTTCAATAACGTCGGGGTACAGCGTGCCTTGCGCCAGCCACTTGGCGTCGTCCAGCTCGGCGGCGGCGTCCTCAAAGACCCGGATGAATTCCTCGCCGATGGCCTTGCGTTTCGTCTCCGGATCAATGACGCCGGCCAGACGGTTGACGAACCTGGTTTCGGCGTCCACGTAGCGCAGGTCGATGCCAAAGTTGCTGCGGAAAGTATCCTGCACCTGCGCCGCCTCGCCGTGCCGCAGCAGGCCGTTGTTGACAAAGATGCAGGTCAGCTGCGCGCCGATGGCCTTTTGCAGCAAAACCGCCGCCACCGACGAATCCACGCCGCCGCTCAATCCGCAGATTACCCGGTCGCTGCCCACCTGCTCCCGAATCTGCGCGACCGTATCGGATACGAAATTGCCCGGCGTCCAGTCCCCGGCGCACCCGCAGGCATCCCGGACAAAGTTGCGCAGGATGGCCATACCGTCGGGCGTGTGCTGCACTTCGGGGTGAAACTGCAAGCCGTACCAGCGCCGGCCGTCGGTGATGGCCGCGCAGTCGGTGTTCTCAGTGCCGGCCAGCCGGCGGACGCCCGGCGGCAGCTGGTCCACCCGGTCGCCGTGGCTCATCCAGACCGGGATGCAATCGGGCAGGCCGGCCAGCAAGCCGGCGTCATGCTCGCCGATTTGCAAATCGGCGTGGCCGTACTCCCGCCGCGCGCCCGCCGTCACCACGCCGCCCAACCGCTGCACCAGCGCCTGCATCCCGTAGCAAATCCCCAGCACCGGCCGGCCGCTGCGCATAATCCAGTCCTGAATAACCGGCGCCCCGGCATCATAAACGCTGGCCGGCCCGCCCGACAGGATGATGCCCTTAGGGTTCAGATGCCGCACCGCCTCCCGGCCCGCCGACGCCGGGATAATTTCGGAATACACGTTAAGTTCCCGAACCCGTCGCGCGATAAGATGGGTGTACTGAGAGCCAAAATCGACGACAACAATAGCGTCAGGCGGCGCAGCGCTGCTCATAAACTCCTGCCAAACATCAGCAAAAATCGCCACCCCAATATAGCACACCCCCCAACCAATGCGGATGCAGCCTTGACAGCGGTTGAAAGGCAAATGTAGCCTGTGCCTACGGCTGACCCGACACAAAGCATCCGCCGTTACGCCGGGAGAACTTTATGGACGCCCCTATTGCCATCGCCATCGCCATTGCCATCGCCACCGTAGCCGGTGTCGGCATCACGTTGATAGTGCTGCTGGTCAGAGGCGGCTTTACGCTGGGCACCCTGTCCAACAACGTTAGCAACCTGAATGTAAGGGTTGACGGGGTTGACGCGAAAATTGACGCACTGGCCGACAGGGTTGACGCTAAGTTTGATGCGATGGACAGGAAGTTTGACGCTAAGTTTGACCGGATGGCCGACGATATGGCGGCGTTGCGCGCAGAAATTCAGCAAAGCAACCGGACGCTGGCGGCGCTGGCCAATCACGGCCACGACGCCGACGGGCGTATCGTATTTACCATCCCGCAGTAGGCCGGTGGGCGATGGTGATACGCTCCGGGTGTAAAAGTCCATACGGCGTTGGGCAAACTAAACCATCTGAAACGCAACGCTGCCTCGCGAACACGAATCCTTGACAGCGGATAAAGGGCAAATGTAGCCTGTGCCTACGGCTGACCCGACACAAAGCATCCGCCGTTACGCCAGGAGAACTTTATGGACGCCCCAACCGCCATTGCCATCGCCATTGCCATCGCCACCGTAGCCGGTGTCGGCATCACGTTGATAGTGCTGCTGGTCAGAGGCGGCTTTATGCTGGGCACCCTGTCCAACAACGTTAACAACCTGAATGTAAGGTTTGACGGGCTGGACAAAAGGGTTGACGGGGTTGACGCGAAAATTGACGCGCTGGCCGATAAGGTTGATGCGAAGTTTGATGCGATGGACAGGAAGTTTGACGCGAAAATTGACGCGTTGGCTGATAGGGTTGACGCTAAGTTTGACCGGATGGCCGATGATATGGCGGCGTTGCGCGCGGAAATTCAGCAAAGCAACCGGACGCTGGCGGCGCTGGCCAATCACGGCCACGACGCCGACGGGCGCATCGTATTTACCATCCCGCAGTAAGCCGGTGGGAGAGATGGATAAGTGCCGGGCGTAAAAGTCCATACGCTTTGGGGCAACGCCGTTGCTACGCTGTCGAGATTCATCGCTGCGCTCAGAATGACATCAGGGATGGCAAAATGGCCGGCGTTGGGCAAACTAGACCATCTGAAACGGAACGCTGCCTCGCGAACACGCATCCTTGACAGTGGATAAAGGGCGAATGTAGCCTGTGGCTACGGCTGACCCGACACAAAGCATCCGCCGTTACGCCGGGAGAACTTTATGGACGCCCCAACCGCCATTGCCATCGCCGTTGCCATCGCCACCGTAGCCGGTGTCGGCATCACGTTGATAGTGCTGCTGGTCAGAGGCGGCTTTATGCTGGGCACCCTGTCCAACAACGTTAACAACCTGAATGTAAGGTTTGACGGGCTGGACAAAAGGGTTGACGGAGTTGACGCGAAAGTTGACGCGCTGGCCGATAAGGTTGACGCGAAAATTGATGCGTTGGCCGATCGGGTTGACGCTAAGTTTGATGCGATGGACAGGAAGTTTGACGCTATGGACATAAGGTTTGACGCGAAAATTGACGCGTTGGCCGACAGGGTTGACGCTAAGTTTGACCGGATGGCCGATGATATGGCGGCGTTGCGCGCGGAAATGCAGCAAAGTAACCGGACGCTGGCGGCGCTGGCCAATCACGGCCACGATGCCGACGGGCGCATCGTATTTACCATCCCGCAGTAGGCCGGTGGGGATGGTGGGCGAGGTGGATACGCGCCGGGCGTAAAAGTCCATGTGTTGACCGAGAACCGGGGACTGGGGCTTGCCGGCGGGTCGCGTTCCGTTGCAGTCGGTTTGGTTTAGCAGTGCCGGTTTTGGAGCTGCGCCAACAGATTGGCGGCGTCCATCCTTTGCTCCGGCCGGGTTTCCAAATCGTACAGCAATCCCATGCCAACTGCCAATGTCCTCCCGCCGATTGCAGGCCGAAGTAGGTAGTTGCAGCCATCCTACCGCCAAACCGACTGAACTGGAACGCGGCCAAAGGGGGCATAACAACATTGGGATGATGGCCGGTAAATGATAAAATCTTTGCGCCATGTCTATGGATGCTCAAATAGCCGATGCTGTTTCCTGCATTGCCGGCGGCGGTGTGGCGGCGATTCCTACTGATACGCTGTACGGGCTGGCGGCGGACGCGCTTAATGCTGATGCGGTGGAGCGGGTGTTTGCCGTCAAGGGCCGGCCGGCTGATCTGCCTTTGCCCGTTCTGGTGTCGGATTGGGCGCAGGTGGCGCAGGTGGCAAATCTTGGCGATTCCGTTGGCGGGTTGGCCCGCCGCCTGGCAAGTCGTTTCTGGCCCGGATCGCTGACGCTGGTGCTGCCGGCGATGGCCGGCTTGCCGGTGCGGTTGACTGCCGGGCGGGATACCATTGCCGTGCGGATGCCCGACCATCCGGCGCCGCTGGCGTTGTGCCGGCGGTTGGGGCGGCCGATCACCGGCACCAGCGCCAATCCCTCCGGCGAACCCGACGTCACCGACGCCGCCGAACTGCGCCGCCGTCTGGGCCATCTCGTTGATGGTATGATAACCTGTGGCCCGGCGCCTCAGGGCCAGGCCAGCACCATCGTAGCCGTGTCGGATACCGGCCTGTCCTTACTCCGGGAGGGCGCACTGGCTTACTCCGACATCCTGGCGACGCTATCATAACGACGGGCCATACCTTTAACGCAACGTACTGGTAACGCAACGCACTGGCGGGAACATCATCACCGGCACACTTACATACGACGCCTGCCGCGTTGCGGTTGACGGCTACCTGCGGAGCGCTTTTGAGTCCCGCGCCGGCCTGCTTTACGACATCCTGCGCTACCATCTGGGCTGGGTGGACGAGCGGGGCAATCCCGCCGACGCCAGCGTTACGCCTCTGCATTTTCCCGCCGCTTTGACGCTGGCGGCCGCCGACGCCGTGGCCGGCGATTACCGTCCCGCCGTGCCCGCCGCCGCCGCTATTGAGCTGGTGTACAACTTTGTGCTGGTGCATAACGACGTGCAGGCCGGGCGGGTTGACCCCAACCGCGACCGCCCCAGCATCTGGTGGGTTTGGGGGCCGTCGCAGGCCATCAACGCCGGCGATGGGCTGCACGCTTTGGCCCGCTCCGTCCTGATGCGTCTGTCCGAATCCGGCAGCCCCGACGAGACCGTGCTGGCCGCCCTGCGCGCGCTGGACCGGGCCTGCCTCACCCTGTGCGAGGGGCAGTACATGGACTTGATGCACCAGGACGAGTTGATGGTGACCGAGGCGGCCTATCTGGACATGATTGAGCGCAAGGCCGGCGCGCTGGCCGGCTGCGCCGCCGAGCTGGGCGCGCTGGCCGCCGGCGCCGACACCGGCGCCGCCCTGCGGCAATGGGGCGCCCGTCTGGGCATGGCCCTGCAAATCTACGCCGACGTTGCCGACTTGTGGGGGGCGCGCGGCGACGGCTTTACCCCCAGCAACGTCCTCAACAAAAAGAAAAGCCTCCCCCTCATCCACAGCCTCGAGCGCGCGCCCACCGCCACCAAGCGGGAACTCGGCGGCATCTATATGAAACGCGTACTGGAACCCGACGACGCCCGGCGCATCGTAGCCATTCTGGACGAGCAGGATTCCCGCCGCTACGCCGAGGACGCCGCCCAAGCCCTGATTGCCGCCGCCGCCCCGTCGGTTGCGGACGCTGCCGCCCTCACCAACCCGCCGTCGCTGGAATGGGCTGCCCAACTGGTAACCGCCGGCAACATTGCGGCCCTGGTCTAATCAAGTCCTGGTCTAATCGCCCCTTTAAAGATTGGAAACCGGGAGCATCGCCATGGCCAAGCGCACCCTGTCCCAACTGGACGTTGCCGGTAAGACGGTACTGGTTCGCGTTGATTTCAACGTCCCCATCGAGCAGGGCGTTGACGTCATTGACCAATACGACCAGCGCTTGCGGGCTACGCTGCCCACCATTGAGCATCTGCTGGCCCAAGACTGCAAGGTGCTGCTCTGCTCCCATCTGGGCCGGCCCGCCGGACAAGTTCACGAAACCCTGCGCCTGTCCCCAGTCGGCGACCGGCTGGCGGCCCTGCTGGGCCGTCCGGTGTTGAGCCTGGCCGATTGCGTGGGCGATGCGGTAACGGCGGCGGTGTCCGCAATGACGCCGGGGCAGGTGTGCCTGCTGGAGAACCTGCGCTTTCACCCCGGCGAGGAAAGCAACGACCCCGGCTTTGCCCAACAGCTGGCATCCCTTGCCGACTGCTTTGTGATGGACGCTTTCGCCGTCGCCCACCGGGCCCACGCCTCCACGGTAGGCGTCCCATCTATACTGCCCGCCGCCATGGGCCTGCTCACGCAGCGGGAGGTGGAATCCTTGGGCCAGGCACTGGCCGCGCCCCGCCGTCCGCTGGCGGCCCTGATGGGCGGCGCCAAAGTCAGCGATAAAATACTCGTGCTGGAAAACCTGCTGGAACGCCTGGACCATCTGTTCATCGGCGGCGGTATGGCGGTTACTTTTCTGGCCGCGCAGGGCAAGCCCGTCGGCGCATCGCCGGTGGAAACCGACCGCCTTGATTTCGCCCGCGCCGTCATCGCCCGCGCCGCCGCCGCCGGTGTTGCGCTGCATCTGCCCCAGGACGTTGCCGCCGCCAGCGAATTCGCCCCCGAACCCGCCCGCGTCCAAACCGTATCCGTTGCTGCCGTACCCGATGATTGGTACATAATGGACGTCGGTTCCGCAACCGCCCGTGCTTTCTCCGCTGCGCTGGCCGCTTGCCAAACTATCATCTGGAACGGCCCGATGGGCGTGTTTGAGATGGAACGGTTCCGCGCCGGCACCCGCACCATCGCCGAGGCCATCGCCGGGCGGCCCGGCGTAACTACGGTGGTGGGCGGCGGCTCCACCGCTGAGGCCATCGAGTCTTTGCAGCTCGTTGACGGTATGACCCACGTATCCACCGGCGGCGGCGCAGCGCTGGAGTTTCTCGAGGGCCGCCAGTTGCCCGGCATCGCCGCCTTGCCCGACGCCTGACCCTGACTCTGACTATGACTCTGATACGGAGCAAATATGATTGACTTGACCCAGATACACGACAGCATCGCCGCCACGCCGTCCAAGATTGTGCTGCTGGTGGCCGACGGGCTGGGCGGGCTGGCCCACCCGGAGACGCGCCGGTCCGAACTGGAAACGGCCCGCATCCCCAACCTGGACGCCCTGGCCCGGCGCAGCGCCTGCGGCCTCACCACCCCCGTTGAAGTCGGCGTTGCGCCCGGCAGCGGGCCGGGCCATCTGGCCCTCTTTGGCTACGACCCCCTGAAATACCTCATCGGCCGGGGCGCGCTGGAAGCCCTGGGCATCGACGTAGAACTGCTGCCCGGCGACGTTGCCGCACGGGGCAATTTTTGCGCCGTTGACGACGACGGCCTCCTCACCGACCGGCGCGCCGGCCGCATCCCCACCGAACTGAGCGCCCCCATCTGCGAACGCCTGAACCGCATTGAGATTCCCGGCGTCCGGCTGGACGTCTTTCCCGTGCAGGACTATCGCTTTGTACTCCGCTTGCGCGGCACGGGCCTGTCGGAACTGCTCGAGGAAACCGACCCGCAGCGCGAGGGTATGGCCCCCCGTCTCGTCCGCGCCCTGTCTCCGGAAGCCGAGCGCACCGCCGCCATCGTGCAGCAGTTCGTTGACGAAGCCGGCCGGCTGCTGGCGGAGGACGAGCCGGCCAACATGGTGCTGCTGCGGGGCTGGGCGCAGCTGCCCAATCTGCCCGACTTTGGCCAGGTCTATCACCTCAACCCCGCCGCCATCGCCGCCTATCCCATGTATCGCGGGCTGGCCTCCGTCGCCAATATGCAGGTCATCCCCACCGGCAAAACTTTCGGCGATGAAGTCAACACCCTCCGCGACAACTGGCACGGCCACGATTTCTTTTTCATCCATTACAAGCCCGCCGACGCCGCCGGCGAGGATGGCGATTTTGACGGCAAAGTGCAAACCTTAGAGGAGCTGGACGCCCACATCCCCAGCATCCTGGCCCTGCAACCCGACGTGCTGATGGTTGCCGGCGACCACGCCACGCCGGCGATAATGGCCGCCCACAGCTGGCACCCGGTGCCGTTCCTGCTGCACTCCCGCTACACCATCGGCGAGGGCGTGGACGGGTTCAGCGAGCGGGCCTGCGGGCAAGGCGCCCTGGGCCGCATCCCCGCCCAAACCATAATGCTGCTGGCCCTTTCCCACGCCGGCAAACTCGGCAAGTACGGCCCCTAGCGACGACCCTGGCGACGGCCCTGGCGACGACATAAACATGACGACACCGACCTAACGGATGTGTGCGATGAGCCTCCCGCAAACGATTGTAGCCGGCAACTGGAAGATGAATACCGACTTGCCCGCCGGCGTTGCCTTGGCCGCCGGCATCGCCGCCGGCGCCGCCGCTGCCCCCGGCGTTGCGCTGGTGGTTTGCCCGCCCTTTGTCGCTCTGGCGGCGGTTCGGGATGCTTTGGACGGCTCCGGGGTGCGCGTTGGCGCTCAGAATATGCACGCCGAATCAAGCGGCGCTTTTACCGGCGAGATTGCGCCTACGATGCTGGCCGGCCTCTGCGAGTACGTCATCGTCGGCCATTCGGAGCGGCGGCAGCTGTTTGGCGAAACGGGCGAATCCGTCGGGCGCAAGGCCGCCGCCGCTTTGGAGCATGACCTGCGCCCCATCGTCTGCGTTGGCGAAACCCTGTCCGAACGGGAGGCCGGCAACGCCGCCGAAGTCATCCGCTGGCAGGTAACGTCGGCCATCGCCGAGATTAGCCCGGAGGACGCCCCCCGACTGGTCATCGCCTACGAACCCGTCTGGGCCATCGGCACCGGCCGCGCTGCCACGCCGGACATCGCCGACCAGATTATGGGCGGCGCCATCCGCACCACGATAGCCGCCGTGCTTGGCGCGGATGCTGCCGGCATGGTGCCCCTGCTTTACGGCGGCAGCGTCAACCCCGCCAACGCCGCCGAGTTTGCCGCCGTCCCCAGCAGCAACGGCGCCCTGGTCGGCGGGGCCAGCCTGGACGCCGCATCCTTTCTGGCCGTAGCCGGCGCCTTTGCCGCCGCATCGTCTTAACCTCTGGCACGGCTTGAACCTGATGTCGGCGCCCATCCGACTGGTTGCCGTGGTGGGGCCTACCGCCGTTGGCAAAACTGCCCTGGCCGTCAATCTGGCCCGGCGGTTCAACGGCGAGATTGTCAACGCGGACAGCCGGCAGGTTTATGCCGGTATGGACGTTGGCACCGCCAAGCCCACGCCGGCGGAGCAGGCCGCCGCCCGTCATCATCTGATTGACGTGCGCCCGCCGGATGAGCCGTTCAGCGTGGGCGAGTTTCTGCCGCTGGCGCAGGCGGCCATCGCCGATATTGCGGCGCGCGGCCGGCTGCCCATCCTCTGCGGCGGCACCGGCCAGTACGTCTGGGCGCTGCTGGAGGGCTGGAACGTCCCTGCCATCCTACCCGACGCCGCCTTTCGGAACGCCGCCGAGCAGCGCGCCCGGATTGAGGGCAGCCTTGCGCTGTGGCACGAACTGAACGCCATCGACCCCGTCCGGGCCAACGCCATCGGCCCGCAGAATGTCCGGCGTATCATCCGCGCGCTGGAAATCCATCGGCAGAGCGACGCCGCCCCGGTTCCGGCGGCCCGCAAGTCGGATGCGCCGCCGTATGACGCGCTGCTAATCGGATTGACCGCCGACCGCCCCCGCCTGTACTGCCGCATTGACCGGCGCGTTGACCGGATGATGGCCGACGGATTTCTGGACGAGGCCCGCCGCCTTTCCAATCAAGGCTACGTTCTCGGCGCCGGGCCGCTGTCCGGCGTTGGCTACACGCAGCTGGGCCAGCATCTGGCCGGCGAACTGTCGCTGGACGATGCGATTGCCCGCACCAAGACGCAAACCCACCGGCTGGTGCGCCGCCAGTACAACTGGTTCAAGCCCGCCGACGCGCGCATCCGCTGGCTGGACGCGGCCGACGCCGAACCCATTGCGCCGGCCGACGCCCTAATCCGGCGGTTCCTGGAATCCCGTCTGCCGTGTGATACAATTGCGCCAGATTCGGGAGGCGGCTGACCTGCCCGAGGGGGTTGCAGTTATGGAGTTCACCAAGATGCACGGCGCCGGCAACGATTACGTGTACGTTGACGCCCGGCGTTTGCCCGAACGGGATTGGGCGTCTTTATCCCGCGCCATCTCCAACCGGCATTTCGGCGTGGGCAGCGACGGCCTGATTCTGGTGATGGACTCTGACGTTGCCGACTTGCAGATGCGGATGTTCAACGCCGACGGTTCCGAGGGCGAGATGTGCGGCAACGGCATCCGCTGTTTCGCCAAGTACGCCATTGAGCGCGGCATCGTGCCGTCCTCGGCCGGCAGCGTCACCATTGACACGCTGGCCGGCGTCCGCACCGTCGTGCCGCATTTCGCCGGGGCCGCCGTAGATTCGGCCCGCGTCAGCATGGGCGAACCCCGTTTCCGGCCGCAGGACATTCCCGTTGACCTTGACCCCGCCATCAGCCGCCGCGCCGGCCCCATCGTCAACTACACGCTGCAACCCGGCGATTTTCGCCTGGCGATGACCTTTGTTTCAATGGGCAACCCCCACGCCGTAACCTTTATTGACCAGCCCGTTGAGCAGTTCCCCCTGCACAACATCGGCCCGCTGGTGGAACGCCATCCCATCTTTCCCCGCCGGGTGAACTTTGAGATTGTGAACGTGCGCGACGACGGCAACCTGGACGCCCGCGTGTGGGAGCGCGGTTCCGGCGAGACCATGGCCTGCGGCACGGGCGCCTGCGCCGTCGGCGTGGCCTCCCGACTGCTGGGCCACACCGGCGACCGCGTAACCGTCAACCTCCCCGGCGGCGCCCTTACCATCGATTGGGACGGCGCCGGCGAAGTCTATCTGGAAGGCCCCGCCGCCGAAGTTTTTACCGGAGTATGGGACGAATGAGCATGGGACAAATGAGCAACTTTGTATCCGGCCCCAACACCTACGGCCATATCCGATGGTCAGCGCAAGCCTTTCGGGAACTGGCCGACGACGGCCTCGGCATTGCCGTCCGCGCCCCCGGTTTCAGTCAGGCGCTGCTGCATGGCACGGCGCAAGCCGACTGGCCGGCCCTGGTCAAGTACGTTAATCAGTGGGGCTGCCGCATCCCGCAGGGCAAGGCCGACGGCATCGCCGCCGCCGTGGGCGCAATCGCCCCGCAGCTGGCGCCGCTGGCGGCATCGGCCCTGGAGTTTGACGACCTGCGCTGCTCCACGCTGGGCGCGATTGAAAGCGCTTTTGACGGCCTGACGGACGCCAGCGGCATCGGGCCAACGGCGGCGTCCGCAATCCTGACCGCCCTGAACCCGCAGCTGTTCGTGTCGTGGAGCGGCGGCATCAAAGCGGCCTACTTCCCCAACGACCCGGCCAGCGGCGCCACCTACGGCCAGTTCCTCAGCGTAATGCGCATGGCCGCCTTCACCATCGCCGCCGACGCCCGCAGCGAACATGGCATCGCCGACCCCGCCGGCCGGCTGTCCGAACAGTGCGGCGTCAACCCGCCTTTCAGCCTGGCCAAGTTCATCGACGAATACAACTGGCTAACCCTCGAGCGCGGCCTGGCTTACCAGCCGGAAACCGTCGCCGTCTAGATTCCTTTCAACCGCCCCCAGGAGCAACGCGACAATGCCCACTTTCTCAAACCGCCTCGGCAAGCTGTCCCCCTATCCTTTTGTGGAGATTTCCCGCATCATCGCCGAGAAGCGCGCCGCCGGGGCCGACGTGGTTACTTTTGGCATCGGCGACCCCGACATTCCCACGCCGGAGCCCATCATCGACCGGCTGCTTACCGCCTCGCAAGACCCGCCCAATCACCGCTACCCGGAGACCGACGGGCTGCCGGAGATGCGCCGGGCCATCGCCCACTGGTACCGGCAGCGGTTTGACGTTGACCTTGACCCCGATACCGAAGTGCTGCCCCTGATTGGCGCCAAAGAGGGCATCGGCCACGCCGCCTTTTGTTTCCTTGACCCCGGCGATGTTGCCCTGGTTCCCGACCCGGCCTATCCCGTCTATGCCGTCGGCACGATGTTCGCCGGCGCCGCAAGCCACGTGATGCCGCTGCATCATCGCAACGGCTGGCTGCCCGAATACGACGCCATTCCCGACGACATCGCCCGCGCCGCCAAAGTGATGTGGCTGAACTACCCCAACAACCCCACCAGCGCCGTTGCCTCGCAAGAGGATTTGGACACGGCCCTGCGCTACTGCCGTGAACACGACATCGCCATGCTCCACGACGCCGCCTATTCCGAAGTCGGCTACGACGGCTACCGCGCCGGCAGCATCATGCAGATTGACGGCGCCAAAGACATCAGCCTGGAGTTTCACTCCCTGTCCAAAACCTACAACATGACCGGCTGGCGGATGGGCATGGCGGTGGGCAACGCCGACATGATTAAGGCCCTGTTCCAAATCAAGGCCAACCTGGACTCCGGCATCCCCCAGGCCATTCAGGAAATGTCCATCGCCGCCCTCACCGGCCCCCAAGACTGCATTGACGACAACGTAACGACTTACACCTGGCGGCGCGACCGGGTCATCCAGGCGCTAACCCGCATGGGCCTGCCGGTGGACGTGCCCCGGGCCAGCCTGTACGTGTGGGCGCCGGTGCCGGCGGGCTTTACCTCCGCCGAGTTCGCCGCCCGCCTGCTGGAGGAAACCGACATCGTAGTTACCCCCGGCTCATCCTACGGCCAGTACGGAGAGGGGTACATCCGCCTGTCGCTAACTACCCCCGACGAGCGGGTGGAAACCGGCTGCCAGCGTCTGGAAAGCTGGACGATTCCCTCCCCCCGGTCTTAACCCGGCCCGCCCTGATTTGGAGAGCAACCCGGTCAATGCCAAAATCCCGTCAACCCCGGCCCACCGGCCCGCAAACTGAGCGGGCCGTGCTGGTCGCCGCCGAAGTCAAAAAGCGCGGCGATAACCTGTGGGGCCTGGAGGATTCGCTGGTCGAGCTGGACTACCTGACCCGCTCCGCCGGCGCCGAAGTGGTCAGCGTCATCCAGCAGAAAGCCGAACGCATCACCCCCACCTACGTGGGCAAGGGCAAGTTGCAGGAACTGCAAGAGCTGCTGTCCGAGGAACGCCCCGACGTCGTTATCTGCGATGACGAACTTACCCCCACCCAGCAGCGCAACCTGGAAACGGCGCTGCAAGTCAAGGTAATTGACCGCACCGCCCTGATTCTGGACGTGTTCGGACGGCACGCCCGCACCCGCGAGGGGCAGTTGCAGGTTGAGCTGGCCCAGCATCAATACCTGCTGCCCCGGCTGGTGGGCCAGTGGTCGCACCTGGAACGATTGGGCGGCGGCATCGGCACCCGCGGCCCCGGCGAAACGCAGCTGGAAACCGACCGCCGGCTGGTGCGCCGCCGCATCCAGAAAATCCAGGAGGAGCTGGACAAAGTGCGCCAGCGCCGCAGCCAGTACATGGAACGCCGCCGCCGCGCCGCCGTGCCTATGGCCACCCTGGTGGGCTACACTAACGCCGGCAAAAGCACCCTGTTCAACGCCCTCAGCAACGCCGGCGTCCCCGCGGAGGACCGCCTGTTCAACACCCTGGACCCGGTAACCCGCCGCATCAACTTGCCCAACGGCGGCGAACTGCTGCTCAGCGACACGGTGGGATTCATCCAGAAACTATCGCCAATGGTAGTGGCCGCGTTCCGCGCTACCCTGGAGGAACTGCACGAAGCCGACCTGCTGCTCCACGTCATCGATATAACCCACCCCAAAGCCCCGGAGCAGGCGGAAGTCGTCGAGCAAACCCTGGCCGACCTGGAGCTCGGCGGCAAGCCCAGATTGCTGGTCATCAACAAGATGGACTTGCTCACCGACGACCCGGCCAGCATCACCGCCGACGCGCTGGCCGCCCTGCCCGATCTGGAAGCCGCCGACTCCCCGGCCGTTGGCGGGCGGGTATTCGTTTCGGCCATCAAGGGCTGGAACCTTGACCCCTTGCTGGCGGCGGTGCAGGAACACGTCGGCAAAGGGCTGCCGGCCGCCGACACCGCCGCCGTCTAACCCGATTACCTCCGGAGAAACGCCTTGAATCAGCGACGCAAAATCCGGCTGCTACACACCTCGGACACCCATCTGGGCGATGACTGGAACCCCGCCGCCGCCGCGCGCGCCCTGTCGGCCGTCGTCAACGGCATACGCACCCTGGACGCCGACGCCCTGCTCATCGCCGGCGACGTCTTTGACAACGCCCGCATCCCGGACAGCACCCTGGAGTTTTTCGTCGGCGAGATGGCCCGCGCCGCCGTGCCCGCCATCATCCTGCCCGGCAACCACGACCTTTACGACGCCGCTACCCTGTACCGCCGCGCGCCCTTTGAAAACGCCCCGCCCAACCTGCACGTCATCAGCAAAACGACGGGCGAAACCATCGCCTTTAACGCGTTGACGCTGGACGTCTGGGGCCGGGCGATGGACAATCACACGCCGTCGTTTCGCCCGCTGGCCGGTATGCCCCCGGAACGCAACGGCCACTGGCGGGTGGCCATGGCCCACGGCCACTTCCACTTCCCCGACGACACCGAGGAACGCTCCTCCCCCATCTACGGCCAACAAGTCGCCGCCGCCCCCTGCGACTACCTCGCCCTGGGCCACTGGGAGCGCTTTGAGAACGTAAGCCAGGGCCGCGTAACCGCCTACTACTCCGGCTCCCCAATGGGCGCCGCCACCGAACGCGGCCAGGTAGCCGTCAACGTAGTGGATTTAGACCCGACGGCAACCCCAGCCGTAAGCGTAACGCAAGCGCAGCTGCCACTCTGATTGCCCTCCCCAATCCCCATTGGTGGTTTAAAATAAGTCATCCGCATATCAGGAGATTAACCGATGCAAACCCTGTCCCGTGATAAGCGCATTTACGTCCTGCATCCCGACAACGAACCGGCCATCACCATCAACGACGGCGATGACTTGATGGTGGAAACCTGGGATGCTTTTGAGGGTATCCGCGACCCCGGCGTGTTGCAGGAGAAGTCGCTGAAAGGCCCGGCTACAGGCCCTATCCATGTTAACGGCGCCGAGCCGGGCGATGCGTTGCGCGTGGAGTTTGTCAGCATTACTCCCAAGGAGCGGCCGGCCCACATGGTGATGCCGGGGCGCGGCTTTCTGGAGGCTGAGTTCACCGAGGGCTACCCGACGGTAATGACTTTGGACGGCGGCGAACTGGTGCTGCCCAGCGGCGTGCGTCTGCCCCTGAACCCGTCTATGGGGCTGGTGGCTACCACGCCTACCTACCCGCAGGAAACCGCCAGCGACAGCGGCCCCTACGGCGGCGATATTGATATGAAAGAACTAACCGCCGGCAGCGTCCTTTATCTGCCGGTGTTCGTCCCCGGCGGCCTGCTGGCCCTGGGCGATTGCCACGCCGTCGTTGGCGATGGCGCCGTCGCCGGCACCGGCGCCGAATGTTCCGCCGACACCCACATCCGCGTCACCGTTGAAAAGGGCATGAACCTGTCCGGCCCACGCGCCGTCACCCCGGAGCATTACGTCGTCCTGTCCCACGGCGACGACCTCGGCCCGGCAATGAAACAGGCCGTCCGCGCGATGGTGGATTTCCTGATAACCGAAAAGGGGCTGGAACCCTACGACGCCTACACCCTGTGCAGCCTGGCCGGCGACGTCCGCGTATCCCGTACCTTTCGCCCCATCAGCCCGGTCAAGATGATGCTCTCCCGACAGGCGCTGGAGCAGCTCTAATCAGCTCTGAACCGGGCCCGCTTACGCTACGGAATACCCCCCGTCCACCGTCAGCACGGCGCCGGTTACGTAGTCGGAGGCGCGGCTGGCGAGGAACACTGCCGCCCCTTGCAGCTCGCTGGCCGCGCCCCATCGCCCCATCGGGATGCGGCGGTTGATTAGCTCGTAGCGTTCCGGCTGCGTTTCCGGGATGGCCTGCGTCAGCTCGGTCATAAACCAGCCGGGCAGGATGGCGTTGGACTGGATGTTGTCGGGCGCCCACGCGACGGCAAAGCTCTTGGCCAGCTGCACCACGCCGCCCTTGCTGGATGCGTAAGGCACGCCGCTGCCGCCGCCGCCAAAGATGCTGAACATACTGCCGATGCTGATGATTTTGCCCCCGCCCTGCGCCTTGAAGTGCGGATAAACCGCCCGGCAGGACAGAAACGCCGCCCGCAAGTTCACGTCCAGCACGTTGTCCCACTCGGCAGCGGTAATATCCTCCGGCGCCTTGCGGACGGTAGCGCCGGCGTTGTTCACCAGAATATCAATGCGCCCGAAATGCGCCATCGCCCGGGCCGCCATATCGTCAATGTCCGAATCGCTGGTAACGTCCGCCGGAATTGAAACCGCCCGCCGTCCGACCGCCTCAATAGCGGACACGGCGGCGGCGTTTTTCTCGGCGTTGCGCGCGCCGATGGCGATGTCGCAGCCGGCCTCGGCCAGCCCCAGCGCCATCCCCAATCCCAACCCGCCGTTGCCGCCGGTAATCAAAGCCACCCGCCCGGTCAAGTCAAACAAACCGTTACTGCCGCTGGTCATAAGTCATCTCCCGTTGCGCCGTTTCCCCAATCTAAAATCCCCCCTCCCGCCAGGGGAGAGGGGACTGTTGCTATGCGTGCTGCGGCTTACAGCCGGATGAGGTCCGGCACGGCCACGAATGCCGGCGCGAACACCAGCGACACTATGGCCATCAGCTTGAGCAGGATGTTCAGGCTGGGCCCCGACGTGTCCTTGAACGGGTCGCCTACCACGTCGCCCTCAACGGCCGCCTTGTGCGCGTCCGAGCCTTTGCCGCCGTAGTTGCCCAGTTCCACGTACTTTTTGGCGTTGTCCCACGTGCCGCCGGCCGAGGCCATCATAATGGCCAGCATAAACCCGGCCGACACCGAGCCGATGAGCAGGCCGCCCAATGCCGCCTCGCCCAGGATAAACCCGGTGAGGATGGGTGCCAGCACGGCCATTATGCCGGGGGCAATCATCTCGCGCAGCGCGCTGCGGGTGCTGATGTCCACGCACCGCGCCGAATCCGGCTTGCCGGTGCCTTCCATCAGGCCGGGAATCTCCCGGAACTGCCGCCGCACTTCGTCCACGATGCCCTGCGCCGCCCGGCCCACGGCCTGCATCGTCAAGGCCGAAAAGATGAACGGCAGCATCGCGCCAATCACCAGCCCAACCAGAATCTGCGGTTGCAGCAGGTTGATGCCGGCGCCGCCCGCCGCCAACCGTCCGTCGGCGTCCAGCGTAATCAGGTTGGCGCTCACCGAGTACGCCGCCAGCAGCGCCAGCGCGGTCAGCGCCGCCGAGCCGATGGCAAAGCCCTTGCCGGTGGCCGCCGTCGTGTTGCCCAATGCGTCCAGCGCGTCGGTGCGCTCCCGCACCTGCGGGTCCAGGTTGGCCTGCTCCGCGATGCCGCCGGCGTTGTCGGCTACCGGCCCGTAGGCGTCGGTGGCCAGGGTGATGCCCAGCGTGGACAGCAGCCCTACGCCGGCCAGCGCTACCCCGTAAAATCCGGCGAACCAGTAGGCCAGCAGGATGGCCACCGACACGCAGATTACCGGAATCAGGGTGCTGAGCATCCCGCTGGCAATCCCCTGGATTATCACCGTGGCGGCCCCGGTCTGCGATGCCTCCGAAACCCGCTGCGTCGGCTTGTAGCTGTACGACGTGTAGTATTCGGTGGCCAGTCCGATAATCGTACCGGCGACCAGTCCGGCGACCACGCAGCCGAACCACCACCAGTTGCCGGTTAGCGTGATGGTGAGGATGGCGGCAAAGACGATGAGCAGGCCGCCGGCGGCAAAGATGCCGTAGCGCAGCGCCCACAGCAGCCGCTCAAAGCTGGCCTGCTCGCCGCTGCGCACCACGAAAGTGCCCAGGATAGCGGCAAAGATGCCGGCGCCGGCCAGCAGCATCGGGAATACCGCCTGCTGGTGAAACGCGCCGCCCGCGCCGGCCGCCAAAGCCACCGCGCTGGCCGCCAGCGCCACCGCCGATATGATGCTGCCCACGTAGGACTCGAACAGGTCGGCGCCCATCCCGGCTACGTCGCCCACGTTGTCGCCCACGTTGTCCGCAATCACGCCCGGATTGCGTGGGTCGTCCTCCGGTATGCCCGCCTCCACCTTGCCCACCAGGTCGGAACCGACGTCGGCGGCTTTGGTAAAGATGCCGCCGCCCACGCGGGCGAACAGCGCAATGGAACTGGCGCCGAAGCCAAAGCCGGCCACCGCGCTGATGTCCTGGAATATCAGGTACAGGATGGTAACGCCCAGCAGCCCGATGCCCACGACGGTAACGCCCATCACGGTGCCGCTGGAGAAGGCGATGCGCAGGGCCGGGTTCAGCCCGTGCATCGCCGCCGCCGCCGTGCGCACGTTGGCCCGCACCGCAACGTTCATCCCCACAAACCCGGCCAGCCCGGAGCACAGCGTGCCGACCAGGTAGGATATGGCGGTGGCCGGTACGCCCAGGTTATGCTTGAATATGGTGTAGTCCATCACCCCCAGGACGATGGCCACCACCACGACGAAAGGCACCAGCGTCAGGTATTCCCGCCGCAAAAACGCCGATGCCCCCGTGCGGATGGCATCGCCGATTTCGGTCATAGCCGCGTTGCCGGGGTCTGCCTTGATGACCCGCCAGGCGATAATCGCCGCAAACAGCAGGGCGATAACCCCGGCGGCCAGTGCCACGATGATTGATTCCATTCTCTCCTCTCCGTTTTCGGTTAATATACCCGGCAAACATTGCGAAATTAGCAGATGGTTATTTCGCTGTCAATGAACCGGGCGTCACCCAATGCCATTGGGCGCAAGGCCGTTGCGCCTACCCCGCCAGATTCACGATGTGCACTTTGATGCCGGAATTATCTATATCAAGCAAAGCAATAGTGCCCAGCGACCCGGCAGCGTGCCGCCGGCCGGGGTACGTCGGGCTGCCCGGATTGACGAACAACACGCCGTCCCGCCATTCGGCCAGTTCCTCGTGCGTATCGCCAAAAGCCACCACGTCCACCGGCCCGCCAAACTTGCGCCGCACGATGTCGGCCAGCCCCGCTGCCGGGTATTGCAGCCCCATCCCGTCCGGCGTGGTCAGGATGGGCGGCGCCGGCCATTGGATGTCGTGCACCATCCCGATGCGGACGCCGGCCGCCTCTACGATGCGCGTCGTGTCGGCCAGGCGCGGCCCCGGTTCCCGTGGATCCTCGTAGCCCCGCACGGCCAGCACCGGCGCGACTTGTTCCAGGCAGTCCAGCACGCCCAGGCACTCCAAATCGCCGCAGTGCAGTATCAACTCGCAGCCGCGCAGCGCGTCCAGGACGGCCGCCGGCAAGTCCCAGCCGCTGCCGGCGGAGTGCGTATCGGAAAGCAGGCCGATGTTCACGGCGTCAGACTAGCCGGCCGTCGGCGCCAGCGCCTCTAACGTGCCCAGCATCGTGGCGCGATTTGTGCCGTGCGGGAACGCTACGATGGGCATATCAACCCCGTTGGCGCGAAAACGCGCCATCTTTTGCCGGCAGTCGGCCGGCGAGCCGATTACCGTGATGTTGTCAATCATGTCGTCCGTGATGGCCGCCGCCGCTTTGCCCCGGTCTCCCTCGGCCCACGCCGCCCGTATCGCATCGCCGGCCGCCCGGTATCCGTAGCGGCAGAACAGGTCGTAGTAATACTGCCCCATCCCGCCGATGTAAAAGGCCATGTGCGCCCGCGCCTGCGCCGTTGCCGCCGCCAGCGCCGCGCCGTCGTCGCTGGCGCAGCACAGGATTTGCGGCGCGGTGGTTATATCGTCAATTGACCGCCCGGCGGCCGCCGCCGCATCCGCCAGCGGCTGCCGGATTTCCGGCAGTTTCTCCCGATGCGTCCAGATGGGCAGCCAGCCGTCGGCCAGCTGTCCGGTCAGTTCCAGGTTGCGCCGCCCCAGCGAAGCTATGTAGATGGGAATGTTCTCTTGCACCGGCGCCACGCCCATCCGAAACCGTTTCAGGTCGTAAAACCGCCCCTCGTAATTCACCCGCCCGCCGGACAGCGCCAGCCGCACGATGTCCATGTATTCCCGCGTCCGGGCCACCGGATGGTCAAACTTGACGCCGTGCCAGTCCTCAATGACGATGCGCCCGCTGCTGCCCAGCCCCAGTATCGCCCGCCCCTGGCTGATGCAGTCCAGCGAGGCGATGCTCTGCGCAATCAGCCCCGGCGTGCGGCTGTACACCGTAACGATTCCCGTCCCCAGCCCGATGCGCTCCGTGTGGCACGCCAGCATCGTCAAAACCGTGAACGCATCCCGCCCCCACGATTCCCCCGTCCAGAACGAATGATACCCCAACCCGTCCGCCGCCTGTGCCAGCGCAATCAAATCCCCGTCGTCGTTGTTATCCCGGCTGCTGAACGTAAGTGCAATTGATTCCATGTCGGTTCCTTTACCTGATTCACCCTTACTAAACCTTGCCATTCCCCAAATGTAATTCTGGCCCCCTCCCCCAATGTCATTCTGAGCGCAGCGAAGAATCTCGACGGGGTAACGCAGACTTTGAGGGGCAACGACATTGCTACGCTATCGAGATTCTTCGCTGCGCTCAGAATGACATTGGGGGAATGGTATTCAAGCCTGCGCCCGTTGGCGTTAGTTCCGGTTCTGCCAGATGATGTACGGGTCCAGGGCGTCCCCGGTGAGCGATTCGCCCAGGGCGTCGCTGGTTACCGGGTAGGCTTGCGATTCCTGGATGACCAGCTCCCGTACTTTCTCGCTCCACTGCGCTACGTCGGCCGGCTCGGCCCGCCCCGACAGCAAATCGGAGAACCCCTCGACCAGCTGGTCAACCGGCGCCGCCAGTATCGGCCCGGAGATGACGAACACCACTACCTCCGGCAAGTTGTCCTCATCGTGAAAATCCACCCCCAGCCGGTCCAGAATGACGTTCATTGCCACGCCCCGCACGATGTCGTCCACCTGCGTGGGCATATTCATCAGATGGGCAAAAGGATGGTCTTGCCCCGCCCGCAGCGTTGCCGCGAACTCGCTTTCCACCGCCCGGAAATACTCCTCGTTAAACACCTCTCCCGTCGCTACCAGCGCCACGGCGGCCGGAGAGCGGCGCAAGTCAACGGCGATAAACTCTTGCAAGTGCGGGAATATGGCCAGGGTGATGTCCGGACGGCGCCCGCTGGGCAGCGGCCCGCCGGTCAGTTCCTCAAACATCGCTGCCCTCCTGCTGGTTGACGGCCGGCCATAGACTGCCCGGATGGAGTTGTTGCCCGGATGGAGTTAGTTAAGGAGTACGCCGGGGGTTGGCCCGGCGCTAGTCCGGCTGCCCGTTGACCAGCCGGCGCACGGCGTCCGCAACCCCGGACAGGTCGTCAACGGCGGCGTCGGCCTGCGCCTCCGGGTCGTTCGGGTCGTCCGGTTCGTAAAAGCCCTTGATCCAAACCGACTTCATCCCCACCCGGTTGGCCCCCACCACATCGTTGGTAACGTGGTCGCCAATGTGGATGCTGGCCCCCGGTTCCGCGCCCAGCGCCTGCACCGTCATCAGAAAAATCTCATCCGACGGCTTGGCCAGCAGCACCTCATCCGAGAAAATCATCGTCTGAAAGTAATCCACGAACCCGTGCTGCCCCAGAAACTCCCGGAAGGTGTAGCCCGGCGTCATCCCGGTGTTGGAAATCAGCCCCACCCGCAGGCCCAGCTCCTTTACCGCCTCCAGCGTCGCCCGCGTCGCGTCGTGAAACACCGGCGGATACACAAAAAACGATTCGGCATAGACCCGTTCAATCTCGGCAATCGTCGTTTCCGGCAGCCGTTCCGCCAGCCCGTCGCTAATCAGGTTGATAAAGATTTCCACCTGCCGCCGAAAGCTGACGTCCCGGTTCGTATTCCGCACCGCCCGGCAAGTCTGATAGCATCCCCGGTAGGCTTCCCGGATGCCGGCCGGGTCATATTCCTCGCCCTGGGCCAGCAGCAGCTCCCGCGCCCCGTCCAGCCGGACTTGCGCGCGCCGCTGCCCCAGCTCCCGGTTGTCCAGGATGAGGGTTTGCCACAGGTCAAAAGTAACGGCGGTTATTGCTGGCACGATAGGTTCCTGGCAGTCGCAGAGCGCTCGGTTGGCGGGGCTTGATTAGATTAGATTTAGATTGGCGGCCGCTGGCGGTGCCAGTCGTGGGCCTGCTGGTAGGCGTAGGCGGCCCGCAGCACGGTGGCCTCGTCAAAGTTGCGCCCCGCCAGATGCAGCGCCGCCGGCAGCCCGTCGCTGGCGAACCCGCACGGCACCGAGATGGCCGGCGACCCCGTGATGTTGTACACCCGCGTGTACCGCGTCAGCAGCGGCACCGCCGGCTCTCCGGCCCCGTCGAGTGACCCGTCAATCTCAATCCGCCGCGCCAGTATTTCCGGCGCCGTCACCGGCTCCACCGGCCCCGCCAGCAAGTCCACGTCCTGCAACAGCCGCCCCACCTGCTGGCAGAACACCTGCCGCCCCTGCTGCGCCCGCAGATATTCCGACGCCGTGATGAACAGCCCCTCTTCCAGCCGGTCGCGCACCTGCGGATACAGCTGGTCCCCGTCGCTGAGCAGGATGTCCCGATGCGCGGCGGTAGCCTCCGCGCTGAGTATCACGTTGCTGATAGGCTGCGCGTACTGGAACATCGGCAGCGACACTTCCACGATTTCCGCCCCCATCTCGCCCAGCGCGCTGATGGCCTGCTGCGCCAGACTTGCCACCTCCCCATCCAGCGGCCCGTCAAAAAACTCCCGCACCACCCCGATACGCAGCCCGCGCACGTCCTCCGTGAGCGCCTGCGTGTAGTCGGGAACCGGCCCCGGCGCGGTAACGTGGTCTTTCGGGTCCGGCCCGGCGATGGCGTTCATCGCCAAAGCCGCGTCCTCAACGGTGCGCGTCATCGGGCCGGGATGGTCCAGGCACCACGACAGCGGCGTCAATCCGGCCCGGCTGATGCGCCCGTAGGTGGGTTTCAGGCCCACGATGCCGCACAACGCCGCCGGAATCCGCACGCTGCCGCCGGTGTCGCTGCCCATGGTGATGGTGCATTGCCCCGCCGCCGTCGCCGAGCCGCTGCCCCCGCTGGAACCGCCGGTAATCCGCTCCGGGTTCCAGGGGTTGTGCATATGCCCGTAATCGGCGTTCTCCCCCGTCGGCCCAAAGGCCAGCGGGTGCATATTCAGCTTGCCCAGCAAAATCGCCCCCGCCGCGTTAAACCGGGCCGCCACCGTGCAATCCTCATCGGGAACGTGCGTATCGTAAATGCGCGTGCCGGACGTCGTGCGTACCCCCGCCGTATTGAACAAGTCCTTCAGCCCCACCGGAATGCCGTGCAGCGGCCCCCGGTAGCTGCCCCGTCCAATCTCCGCCTCGGCCCGCTGCGCGGCGGCCCGCGCCTGCTCCGGCAGCAGCGTAATAAACGAGTTCAGCGTCGGCTCCGTAGCCTCAATCCGGGCCAGGCAAGCCTCCACCACGTCCACCGGAGAGATTTCCCGGCTGCGGATTAGGCCCGACAGTTCCCAGGCCGACAGATAATGCAGTTCGTTGGCAGGCATTGCGTTCCTCGGCGGCGTTAAGTTAATTCGGAGGGCTGCCGGACGGCGCTACCCGGCGTCCGGCACAAACGCCGCCGGCGATTCGGCCTTGCTGACGTCAATCTCGTGCAGCGCGGCAAACCCGCCCCGCATCATGTTGACGCGACGGCGCAAGTCATCCATCCGCGCGGTATCGGAAACGTCCAGCCCGGCGTCCGCGGCCAAATGCAAAAACACGTCAAGAGAAAGTTCGGCCCCAGCATCAATCGACGACATAATGATAATGCCCCTGCGGCCGGGCCAGCGGCAGTCTGATAAGGCCCGGCAGTCGCCGTATTATGGCGCAACCCGCCCCGATTGGCAAACGCCCCCCGGCCGCCGGGTTGGGCAGTTCACGAGGGACATCCTAACCGCCGCGGAGCCGCCGCAGCTCCTCCCGCATTTCGCGAACCTGGGCCTCAGCCTGCTGGGTGCGGGCCTCAGCCTGTACGCGGGCTTCGCGTTCCTGGAGGCGGGCTTCGCGTTCCTGTTCGCTGCGGGCCTCAGCCTGGGTGCGGGCTTCGCGTTCCTGGAGGCGGGCTTCGTGTTCCTCGTCCGCACGGGCTTCGGCCTGGTCTGCGCGGGCTTCGGCGCGGAGGCGGCCGGCTCGTTCATCGTTGAAGGTTGCGATGTGGCGTCCGGTTTCCGGGTCGTACCAACCCAGCTGGCCGTGTTCCGCTCGCAGGTACAGGTTCAGCGCCGGGCTGTACCCCTGCAAAGAGCCGTCGGGCAGTTCCTCAATGGGGATGGGCACATACTTGCCATTCACCAAACGGTCGCCGGCCAGCCGCTTGCCGTGAAACGCCCCGGTTTCGTCAAAGCGCCAGTATTCCAGGATACCCAGCGCCGCGTAGTCAATCGGCTTTTGCTCCACGTCCACGCGGGCCGTGCTTACCGATGCCACCTCCAGCACAAAGTCCGGTGGCTTGCCCTGCTCCGATATTAGATAACCCCCAGTGGCATCGTAGGCGGCCGGGTCGACGTCAAAGGCGATGAGCAAGTCGGGGCGGCGCAGTCCTCTGGTGCCGGAGCGGGGCGCGAGGGCAATCCAAAGGTCGGCGCCCACCAGGGTGGTATCCTCGTTGCCCAGGTGCTGGCTCAGGTGGTGGCTGTGGCCGGTCTTGTGCAGTTGTCTGAAGCTGGTCATTTCATCGAGCTCGCGTTCGGGTGGGTCCGGGAACCGGAAAGGGCCCGGGGCTGGCGGCAGCGGCGGCGGGGACGGTGGCGCCAGCGGCGTTTTGGCGGTAGTGATGTTTGTGGTGGTGGTCATACTGAACCTCACCTCTGGAAACCGGCGGGGTGGATGGGCCGTTGCGCCGGATGGGACGGGATGCTTGCGGCGCATTATAGCGGGTTTGGCGGCGGCCGGCGGTGCCGGTTGACAGAACGTTCGCAAAATTGCCCTGAACATCCCCGACTAACCGCCGCGCAGCCGCCGCAGCTCCTCCTGCATTTCGCGAACCTGGGCCTCAGCCTGCAAGCGTGCGTCGCGTTCCTGCTCGGCGCGGGCCTCGGCTTGTTCGGTGCGGGCCTCGGCTCGGAGGCGGTCCTCCCGCTCGCGGAGGAAAGCTTCCTGCCGCTCGTCAAACGTCGGGATGTGTTGGCCCGTTTCCGGGTCGTACCAGCCCAACATACCCTGCTCCCCTTGCACGGGCTCCCACCGCAGGTACACGTTTAGCACGGGGCTGTAGCCCTGCAAAGAACCGTCCGGCAATTCCACAATGGGGATGGGCTCATACCGGCCATTCACCAAACGGTCTCCAGCCAGCCGCACTCCGTGAGAATCCCCCGTCTCGTCAAAGCGCCAGTACTCCAGGATGCCCAGCCCCGCGTAATCAGCCGGCTTCTCCTCAACGTCCACCTTCGCCGTGCTTGGCGATGCTACCTCCAGCACAAAATCCGGCGGCTTGCCCTGCTCCGAGATTAGATAACCCCGGGTGGAGTGGTAAGCCTGCGGGTCAACGTCAAAAGCGACGAGCAAATCGGGGCGGCGCAAGCCGCTAGTGCCGGGGCGCGGCCCGCGCGCAATCCAAAGGTCCGTGGTGACCAGAGTGGTCTCCTCATTGCCGAGATACCGGACGAGGTGGTGGCAGTGGCCCGTATAGGTCAGTTGTCGCTGGTTAGTCATTGACTCATCAATCTCACGGTCGGGCGGCTCCGGAAACCGGAAAGGTTCCGGGGCCGGCGGTGGCGGCGTTTTGACGGCGATGGGGGTGCTGGGGTTTGCGATGGTGGTGGTCATGCTGAACCTCTGGGGTTTGGCGGGGTGCGGTGGGGCGTATTATAGCGGGGTTTTGCGGCGGCCGGCGGTTCCGGCGGTTCCGGTTGACAGAATGTCCGCAAAATTGATCTGAAAATGCCCGATATTTAGTATTGACACGGCGCAATCCACCCCCTACAATCCGGCCTATGCGCCAAAGTGCGCTTTACTTGCCCCGATTACGCTGAATTTCGTTACCGATGCTGCTTGACAAATCCACATCAACTAGCCGGAGAATACGCCGCAGCGAACGCTGTCGGCACCACTATAAATCTGGCCGGAATTATCGCGACCACAGCAGCCACGCCACCGAGTACGATACGCTGAACCGAACTGTAACGCTGCACGCTATACCTAAACCACAGTAGGGCCTGCGCTTAGCACAGTGGCCCTACCCAATACCCTGTCCGATCCCGGGCCGCCGCGTGGCCGCCCCTCCTCGTTGAATGGAGTAGATCTACGATGGACAAGGATGGTATTGTACCCCCGTATTGTACTATTACTCCCTCTCCGACCCGTTCCCTGACGGAGCGCCCCCAATCTTCATCCCGGCACAGTAAGCCCCGTTTGCGCCCCCCTACTCGCCGGCCCCAACTGACCGCATTGCCGCGTCCGCTGGCCCCGGCCCTTTCCTTTGCCGACCGGCTGCCCGACGACACGCCCCCGGCCCCAGCGCAAACCCCCGCCGGCAATGCCACTGCCGCCATTGAGCTGCGCGACGACGACCCCTTGTGTGCCGGCCACGGCCCCGGATTCCGTCCTCGCTTTCACTTCGCCCCGGCCTTTGACCGGCCGGCGACCCGCGTCCCTATTGCGGGCGGCCCATCCATCGCAGACGTCTTGTTCGGCGTCCCTCCCCGGCATGACTCGGGCCACGCCATCCCTAAACGGCCGGAGGGCCTGCTCTAGAACCGCAGAGGCCCTCCCCGACAGCCTTTCCCTTACCGGGCCGCCGACCGCCGCCTGGCCGGTATCCCTTCTCCAGTATGGAGCCCGATCTGCGATGGAAACGGGAGCTTTAGCATCCCCTATCATCTTTGCCACCTACGCATCTCCGTTGACGCGGACGCGCCCCCCGGCGGCGCGGCGCCGCACCTACTGCCCGCGCCGGCACTCCCGCTTGCGCCGTCTGGCCTGGCGGCACCGGCTGGCCCGTGCGTGCGGTTCGCCGGCTTGCCGGCTCGTTGCCCCGGCCGTCCCCTTTGCCGACTTGCCCTCCGGCGACGCGTCCCCGGCCCACGCCCCAACGGCCGTCCCCGGCCTGCTGTCCATCCCTAAACCACCGGAGGGCTTGCTCTAGACGCAACGGCCCTCCACAACAGCCTATCCGAGTAACGGGTTGCCGGCCTGGCCGGCGCATACCCTGGATGGAGCACATCTACGATGGACAGGAGCGTTATTGCGTCCCCGATTATTTCCGCTGCCCCGGCCACTGCCGACACTGACCGCACGCGCCCCGCGACGGCGCGCCCCATAGCCGCCTACCGTCATCACATAGACATACCCCGCTTGCGCCGGTATATCCGGCTGCCCCGGCTGGCGTGGCTGGCCGCCCCGTTCCTGCTGGCCGCCGTCGTCCTCTTTGCCGGTTTGCTCTCCGGAGGCGCACCCCCGGCCCAGGCCCAGGCGCAGACTGCCGCCGGCGCCGCCTACGACGCTGCGCCCGGCCCCCACGACCGCCTCGCCGCCAGCGACGGCCCGCGCTACACCATCACCAGCCCGGCCGCTGGTACCGCGATTGACGAGGACGGCAACCAGGCCGCGCGCACGCTGACCGTCGGCATAACCGGCAGCAAGGCGCCGGCCGACGCCGGTGTCGTGCGGTGCATTCTCACGTCCAACACCGCCGGCGGGAGAACCGGCATCTCCACATCCGACGACCTTCAAGGCAACTTCAACTTTGATGACGCCAGCTTTACCGCCAGCGGCGCGTCAACCGACACCGCCAGCACCTGCCGGTTTGTCATCGCCCACGACACCATTGTAGAAGGCGCCGAGCACTTCACCATCACGCTGTCCGCGCCCCTGCTTGCCATCGGCGGCAACGCCATCGCCGGGGCCACCTACGGCCCGGCCCGCAACTTCAGCATCGCCCCCAGCGACGGCCCGCGCTACACCATCACCAGCCCGGCCGCTGATACCGCGATTGACGAGGACGGCAACCAGGCGGCGCGCACGCTGACCGTCGGCGTAACCGGCAGCAAGGCGCCGGCCGACGCCGGCGCCGTGCGGTGCACGCTCACGTCCAACACCGCCGGCGGGAGAACCGGCATCTCCACATCCGACATTGAAGCTGACCATCGTCTCAATGACGGCATCCTCAACTTTTCGGACGCCCAATTTACCGCCAGCGGCGCGTCAACCGACACCGCCAGCACCTGCCGGTTTGTCATCACCGACGAAACCATTGTAGAAGGCGCCGAGCACTTCACCATCACGCTGTCCGCGCCCGTGCTTGCCATCGACGGCAGCACCGCCATCGCCGGGGCCAGCTACGGCCCGGCCCGCAACTTCAGCATCGCCCCCAGCGACGGCCCGCGCTACACCATCACCAGCCCGGCCGCTGATACTGTGATAAATGAGGACGACAGCAACCCGCAGGGACGCTGGCTCTACGTCACCGTAACCGGCAGCAAGGCGCCGGGCGCCGACGGTCACGTGCGGTGCACTCTCACGCACAACACCGCCGGCGGGATAACCGGAACCTCCAACGCCGACTTTTCCAGCAGTCTCACCGCGAACGCCAGCTTTTCCGCCACCGACACCGCCGCCAACTGCATATTCATCATCCAGCACGACACCATTATAGAGGACGCCGAGCACTTCACCGTCACCCTGTCCGCGCCCTCCAGAGACATCACCGGCGGCACCGCCATCACCGGGGCCAGCTACGGCCCGGCCCGCAACTTCAGCATCGCCCCCAGCGACGGCCCCCACTACACCATCACCAGCCCGGCCGCTGCTACCGCGCTGAACGAGGACGGGGACGAGACGGCCCGCAAGCTGACCGTCGGCATAACCGGCAGCGAGGGCCCCTCCGCCGCCGGCAGCGTCAAGTGCACCGTCACCGCCAACACCGCCGGCGGCCGGGCCGGAACCGACGCGGCCGACTTTGTCAGCCTCACCAACGCCCAGCGATTTGTTACCACTGCCACCGCCGGCATCTGCGTATTCAACGTAAGCGAGGACGACACCGTTGAAGGCGCCGAGCATTTCACCGTTACGCTGTCTGCGCCCAGCAGCGGCGCCGTCCCGGGCGCCAGCTACGGCCCGGCCCGCAGCTTCAGCATCGCCCCCAGCGACGGCCCGCGCTACACCATCAGCAGCCCCGCCGCCGATACCGTGATTGACGAGGACGGCAACGCGGCCGCGCGCACGCTGACCGTCGGCGTAACCGGCAGCAAGGCCCCCGACGCCGCCGGCGACGTGCTGTGCCGCATCAAGTCCCGTCCCGGCGATGGCCGCACCGGAACCGACGCCGCCGACTTTGCCAGCCTGACCGCCACCGCCAGCTTTACCGCATCCGGCGCGTCAACCGACACCGCCGCCAACTGCGTGTTCACCGTGTCCGACGACACCGACTACGAAAGCGCCGAGCATTTCCAGGTCTCGCTGGTTTCCCCCACGACTAACGGCATCACCGGCGCCAGCTACGGTCCGGCGCGCAACTTCAGCATCGCCCTCAGCGATGGCCTCACCTACACTATCACCAGCCCGGCCGCTGATACCGCGATTGATGAGGACGGCAACCTGGCGGCGCGCACGCTGACCGTGGGCATAACCGGCAGCAAGACGCCGGCCGCCGCCGGCGACGTGCTGTGCACCATATCCCCCAACGCCGGCGGCGGGCGCAGTGGAACCAGCGTCTCCGACTTTGCCAGCCCCATCGCAACCGCCCGCTTTACCACTACCGACACCGCCGGCAGCTGCGTGTTCACCATAGCCGACGATTCTGCTGTGGAAAGCGCCGAACACTTCACCGTAACGCTGTCTGCGCCCACCAGCAACGCCAACACCATCGCCGGCGCCAGCTACGGCCCGGCCCGCCATTTCAGCATCGCCCCCAGCGACGGCCCCCGCTACACCATCACCAGCCCGGCCGCCGATACCGTGCTGGATGAGGACGGCGATGCCACGGCCCGCACGCTGACCGTCGGCGTAACCGGCAGCGAGGGCCCCTCCGATACCGGCAAAGTTCAATGCACCATAACCGCCAACACCGCCGGCGGCCGGACGGGAACCGACGCAGCCGACTTCGCCAGCCTGACCGCAACCGCCAACTTCCCGAACAGCTCGTCCACCACCGGCAGCTGCGTATTCACCGTTTCCGACGACAGCGACGTGGAAAACGCCGAGCATTTCACCGTAACGCTGTCCGCTCCCGCCAGCAACGCCATCTTCGGCGCCAGCTACGGCCCGGCGCGCAACTTCAGCATCGCCGCCAGCGACGGCCCCACCTACACCATCACCAGCCCGGCCGCCGATACCGTGCTGGACGAGGACGGCAACCTGGCGGCCCGCACGCTAACCGTCGGCGTAACCGGCGACCGGGAGCCCCCCTCCGGGAGCAGCGGCGACGTGCGCTGCACTATCACCCCCAACACCGCCGGCGGCCGGACGGGAACCGACAAACACGACTTCGACAGCCTCGTCACCACCGCCAGCTTTACCAAAACCGACACCGCCAGCAGCTGCGTATTCACCGTGTCCGACGACACCGACTACGAAAGCGCCGAGCACTTCACCGTAACGCTGGATGCCCCGGGTTCCGGCGCCATCCTCGGCGCCGACTACGGCGCACCGCGCAACTTCGGCATCGCCATCAGCGACGGCCCCACGTACACCATCACCAGCCCCGCTGCCGATACCGCCCTTGACGAGGACGGCAACCTGGCGGCCCGCACGCTAACCGTCGGCGTAACCGGCAGTGTAGCTCCATTGGCCGCCGGCAACGTCCAGTGCGCCATCACCGCCAACACCGCCGGCGGCCAGACGGGAACCGACGCATCCGACTTCGCCAGCCTGACCGCAACGGCCAGTTTCACCGCATCCGGCGCGTCAACCGACACCGCCGGCAGCTGCGTTTTCACCGTGTCCGATGACACCGACTACGAAAGCGCCGAGCATTTCACCGTAACGCTGTCTGCCCCAACTGCCAACGCCATCGCCGCCGCCAGCTACGGAGCGGCCCGCAACTTCGGCATCGCCGTCAGCGACGGCCCCACCTACACCATCACCAGCCCGGCCGCCGGCGCCGTCCTTGACGAGGACGGCAACGCAGCGGCCCGCACGCTAACCGTCGGCGTAACCGGCAGCAAGGCCCCCCGCGCCGCCGGCAGCGTGCAGTGCACCATCACCGCCAACGCCGCCGGCGGCCAGGCCGGAACCGACGCATCCGACTTCGCCAGCCTGACCGCAACGGCCAGCTTTACCACCACCACCACCGGCAGCTGCGTGTTCACCGTGTCCGATGACTCCACTACGGAAAGCGCGGAGCACTTCACCGTAACGCTGTCGGCGCCAACGGCCAACGCCATCGCCGGCGCCACCTACGGAGCGGCGCGCGGCTACCGCATCGCCGCCAGCGACGGCTCCGCGGACGACGACGACGACTCATCGGACAACGACGCCGGCCCCGCTTACAGCATCAGCAGCCCCGCCGCCAACACCGCCCTTGATGAGGATGGCAACCTGGCGGCCCGCACGCTAACCGTCGGCGTAACCGGCAGCATTGCGCCCGCCGCCGCCGGCAACGTGCTGTGCACCATCACCGCCAACACCGCCGGCGGCCAAACCGGAACCGACGCAGCCGACTTCGCCAGCCTGACCGCAACGGCCAGCTTTACCGCATCCGGCGCGGCAACCGACACCGCCGGCAGCTGCGTATTCACCGTGTCCGCTGATACGGATACGGAAAGCGCGGAGCATTTCACGGTTACGCTGTCGGCCCCAACCGCCAACGCCATCAGCGGGGCCAGCTACGGCGCGGCGCGCAACTACCGCATCGCCGCCAGCGACGCCCCCACCCCCACCTACACCATCACCAGCCCCGCTGCCGATACCGCCCTTAATGAGGACGGCGACGCCGCGGCCCGCACGCTAACCGTCGGCGTAACCGGCAGCAGCGCGCCCGCCGCCGCCGGCAGCGTCCAATGCGCCATCACCCCCAACACCGCCGGCGGCCAAACCGGAACCGACGCAGCCGACTTCGCCAGCCTGACCGCAACCGCCAGCTTTACCGCATCCGGCGCGTCAAGCGACACCGCCGGCGCCTGCGTATTCACCGTGTCGGATGATACGGATACGGAAAGCGCGGAGCATTTCACCGTAACGCTGTCGGCGCCAAGTTCCAGCGCCATCGCCGGCGCCAGCTACGGCCCCGCCCGCAGCTACCGCATCGCCGCCAGCGACGCCCCGACGAACGATGACGACACCCCGACGGACGATAGCGACGGCCCCGCTTACACCATCAGCAGCCCGGCGGCCGGCGCTGTGCTGAACGAGGATGGCGACGCAACGGCCCGCACCCTTACCGTCGGCGTAGCCGGCAGCAAGGCCCCCGCCGCCGCCGGCAGCGTCCAATGCAGCATCACCCCCAACACCGCCGGCGGCCAGGCCGGAACCGACGCATCCGACTTCGCCAGCCTGACCGCAACGGCCAGCTTTACCGTAACCGACACCGCCAGCAGCTGCGTTTTCACCGTAGCCCACGACGCCAACAGCGAAAGCGCCGAGCATTTCACCGTCACGCTGTCCGCCCCCGCCGCCAACGCCATCGCCGGCGCCAGCTACGGCCCGGCCCGCAGCTACAGCATCGCCCCCAGCGACATCGTGATCGACATCGATGATGATGACGACGATAGCAACGACGATGACGATGACAATGACGACGATGACGACCGTGACAAGCCGCACACTCGGGTTTTGCCGGCGGCCCCGCCAACCGCGACGCCCACGCCCACGCCATCGCCAACGCCAACCGACACGCCAACGCCAACCGCGACGACGACGCCGACCGCGACGACGACGCCAACCGTTAACGATGATGATGACGACGACGATGACGACTGGAGGCCGACGCCCACGCCGATGCCTACACCGACGCCCCCGCCGATGTCCACGCCAGCCCCAACGCCGGCCCCGACGGTGGCGCCACCGCCGATGACTATGCCCACGCGGGTGTTCGCCCGTGTGCCGGTGGGATCGTCCGCGATCCAGTCAGCAGGGGCGGCCTCCGCGTCCGGTTCCGGGTTGTCGTTCCCCGCGCTCACCACCACGCCCACCCCGGCGCCGCCCGCCGGCCACCCCGCCGCCGGCGATGCCCCGGCCGACGAGTGCTGCACCGCCGCCGCCGTTGGCGATGACCCGCCACCCCTGGACTACGCCCCTGCGGAAAGCGCTCCCGGCGCCGCCGTCGGGAGCCTGGACCCGTCCAGCTCGGACGGCCTTTCCGGGATGAGCCTCATCCTCATCGCCTACGCCGGGCTGCTGGGCCTCGGCATCCTCATCATCCTCATCCTGATGTACCGCCGGCGCCGCCGCCCCGCATACTAACCAACCCAAACCAACCCAACCCGGCCGCCGGCGGGAGCGCTGGCGGCCGCCCCCCTGCTTAGCTCCGGGCCGTTCTCAACGAGAGCGGCCCCCATTTATTGCCGTGGCCGCCGGATTCTGGCCCGGCCCAATGTAGTTTCGCCGGTTGCCGGCTATACTATACTGGCATCTATCATGCCTACTCCCAACGATGGCATACGAGCGCTGATTGGCGATTCCTGTATCCGGTGCGGCGGCATTATCGGCTCGTGGCATACCGTTTGCCCCTTGTGCGGGCTGTATCCCGAGCCCACCAGCCGCCGGGTGGCCCGCTGGCGGGCCTGGCACATCGCCGCCTCCCTGGTACTCCTGCTGCTGGGCACCCTCATCATCGCCGGCATGGCCGCCTGGGCCATGCTCCCGGCCTGCGAACCGGCGCCGGCCAACGGCGGCAGCTGCCGCAGCTTTCTCCTGTTCCTGCGGCCCACCGTCCCCCAACTGACCATGCTGGCCTCGGCAACCGTCAACGGACTGCAAAGCGGCCTGGTGCTGCTGTTCGCCTTCCAGAGTTTCCGCCCCGTGCCGCCGCAGCTGGGATTCCGCCCCCTCGGGCGCTCAATGCGCGTATCCGCCGGCGCGACCCTGGGCGCCGTGTTCGTCAGCCTGGGCTTCTCCTACATCTACGGCCTGGCCACCACCGCCCTGGGCTGGGAAATGCTGATACCGCCGCCGCCCGATACCAACCTCCTCCCCCGCGGCCCACTGGTCATCATCAGCGTATTCAGCCTGGCCCTCTGGACGCCCCTGGTCGAGGAAGTGTTCTTTCGCGGTTTCGTAATGCGCGGCCTCTGGAACCAATGGGGCCCCGGCGTCAGCCTGGTGCTGTCCGCCGTCATATTCGCCGCAATGCACTTCTCCATCGCCATAATGATTCCCATATTCGTAACCGGCCTCCTCCTCGGCGGCCTTTACCTCTACACCAAGTCCATCTGGCCGTCCATAATCGTCCACGCCATCCAAAACAGCATCGCCCTCTACCTCATATTCACCGCATCCTAACGCCGCCCGTACTGTAAGATAGACTGCCGCAGTGATTGACCCGCGCCGCATCACGGAGAGATAGCCATGCCCGCCAACCCGCCCACCGGCCGCGACCGCATCGCCCAACGATTTGCGGACGTCAAAGCCCAGAACCGGCCGGCCCTGCTGGTCTTTATGACCGTCGGCCATCCCTACAAAGACGCCGCGCGGGAGATAATCCCCCAACTCGTAGCCGCCGGCGCCGACGCCATTGAGCTCGGCTCCCCGTTCAGTGACCCCATGGGCGACGGCCCCGTCATCCAGGAGTCCAGCTATCGCGCCCTGCAAAACGGCGCTACGCCGCAGGATTGCTTTGACACCGCCGCCGCCGTGCGCCCCCAAATCGGCGACACCCCCCTGATTTGGATGGGCTACTACAACACCATCCTCGCCCGCGGCCTGCCCCAATTTGCCCAGGCGTGCGCCGACGCCACCATTGACGGCCTGATAGTGGTTGACCTGCCCTCCACCGAGGCTGCCCCGCTGGTCGGCAGCCTGTCCCCCCACGGCATCCACCTGATACCCCTGCTGGCCCCCACCAGCACCGACGCCAGCATCGCCGAGTCCGTCCGCATCGGCGGCGGTTTCGTCTATTGCACCAGCGTAACCGGCGTAACCGGCGCCCGCACCGAGGTATCCAATCGCGGCCTGGAGCTGGTAGAACGCGTCCGCCAGCACACCAACCTGCCGCTAACCATCGGATTCGGCATCTCCACCCGCGAGCACGTCCTGGACGTCGGCCAGCGCGCCGACGCCGCCGCAGTAGGCAGCGTACTAGTCCGCGCCCTGGCCGACGGCCCCCCCGCAACCGCCGGAGCCCGAGCCGCCGCCATAGTATCCACCCTGGCCGGCCGCAACCCCTGAAACGGAACGCTGCCGCGCGAACACGCATCCTTGACAGCGTATGCAGGGCGAATGTAGCCTTCGGCTACGGCTGCCCCGACACAAAGCATCCGCCGTTACGCCGGGAGAACTTTATGGACGCCCCAACCGCCATTGCCATCGCCACCGTAGCCGGCGTCGGCCTCACGCTGATAGTGCTGCTGGTCAGAGGCACCTTTATGCTGGGTATCATGTCTAACAACGTTACTAACCTGAATGCAAGGGTTGACGGGATTGACGCGAAAATGGACGCGCTGGCTGATCGGTTTGACACGAAGTTTGACCGGATGGCCGACGATATGATGGCGTTGCGCGACGATATGGCGGCGTTGCGCGCAGAAATGCAGCAAAGCAACCGGACGCTGGCGGCGCTGGCCACTCACGGCCACGACGCCGATGGGCGCATCGTATTTACCATCCCGCAGTAAGCCGGTGGGCGATGGTGGGCGAGATGGATACGCGCCGGGCGTAAAAGTCCATGCTGCGCCCGAGAACCGGGAACTGCGGCTTGCCGGCGGGCAGCGTTCCGTTTCAGCCATCCTGCAACCACACTACCCAAAACGCAACGCCGCCGCTCCGCCCCGGCCTGTTGACAATGGCGCTGGGCGGGGGTAACATTTTGTGCGTTATGTGTGCCGCACGCCGCTTGGTCTCGCCGGGCTATTATCGGCCCTTTTACTTTTACGCTTACCGCAGTACGGTTGGCGCAAGTCCGGTGTGCGAAGCCCGATAACCCGGTTTAAACCGATTTCGCAGACTTCAGCCGGACACGGGCTGGAGTCTTTTTTTTGACCGCACCGCAACGCACCACCCCACCCCGCCCGCTGCACCCGGCTTGCCACCAGGAGGATAGACACCATGGTTAGTTCACCCGCTAAGGACGTAAACGTGACGAGCAACAACGCCCTCATCCGACCTTCCGAACTCGAAGCCCAAATCCCCCTCTCCCCACCGGCCGAAGCCTCCGTCCTCGAGGGACGCCGCCAGCTGGAGTCCGTGCTCTCCGGCGCCGACGACCGCTTTGCCGTAATCGTCGGCCCCTGCTCCATCCACGACCAGCCGGCCGCCCTGGATTACGCCAAACGCCTCAAGCCTCTGGCCGAGCAGCTCAGCGACCGCCTCCTCATCGTTATGCGCGTCTATTTCGAGAAACCCCGCACCACCGTCGGCTGGAAGGGCCTCATCTACGACCCCAACCTCAACGACACCTACCAGATTGAGGATGGCCTGCGCCGCGCCCGCACCCTGCTGCTGGAAATCGCCGAAGCCGGCCTCTACTCCGCTACTGAATTCCTCGACCCCATCGTGCCGCAGTACCTCTCCGATTTGGTCACCTGGGCCGCCATCGGCGCCCGCACCACCGAGAGCCAGACCCACCGCCAGATGGCCTCCGGCCTCTCCATGCCCGTCGGTTTCAAGAACGGCACCGACGGCGACCCCCAAACCGCCGTTGACGCCCTGGTCGCCGCCAGCACCCCCCAGGCTTTCCTCGGCATCGACCACGACGGCCAGGCGTCCATCGTTGAAACCAAAGGCAACGCCAACTGCCATCTGGTGATGCGCGGCGGGCGCGGTGGCACCAACTACGACGCCCGTTCCATCGCCGTCGCGCAGGCCGCCCTCCGCAAGGCCAACCGCCCCGGCCACGTCGTCGTCGATTGCAGCCACGGCAACTCCAACAAAGACCACACCCGCCAGCACATCGCCTTTGCGGACGTAATCGCCCAGCGCACCGCCGGCAACCGCGACCTGCTCGGCGTGATGCTGGAAAGCAACATCAACGCCGGCGCCCAAAAGCTCAGCGACGACCCCGCCGCCCTGGAATACGGCATCTCCATAACCGACTCCTGCATCGGCTGGGACGAAACCGTCAACCTCCTGGAATGGGCCTACGCGGAACTCGGCTAACACCCCGCCCCATCCCGCAGCGCAGCGCATACCCCTGTCCCGGATGCCGGGGCAGGGGTAATGTCACCCGCCAGCGCCCCCGCCCCCGTTCAGCCACGTGATATAATTCCCCAAAGGCCGCCGTTGCGGTGTATTGCCGGACGCCCCGGCAAATCCCATTCGTTTTTTCCACCCGTCTTTCTTGCCAGAGGAGGCCAGCAGATGTTCCCACAGGTTAGCCTCACGTCCGACGTTTCCCGTGATGACGTTGCGCGGATGCGGGATTGGCTGCGCGACCCGGAAGTCAGCGCCCTCTGGTACGGCACCGACGACAGCGACGGCCACGCCCTCCACATCGGCTACGCGCCGGAGCAGATGCAAACCGCCGACGAGGCCGCGTGGAACCAGGTGTTCCACCAGGACGAACGCCGCATCTACTCCATATACGCCGCCGCCGAAGCCCACATCGGCGAAGGCCAGCTCCTTGTCGAGTGGCCCCTCGAGGAAGCCCAGCTGTTCATCCTGATTGGCCGCAAAGACCTCTGGCACCACCACTACGGCACCGCCGCCCTCGTAGCCCTGCTGGATGAGGCGTTCGTCAACCTGGAACTGCATCGCATCTGGGTTGACGTGCCGGAGTACAACGAACACGCCTTGCAGATGTTCCGGCACCTCGGTTTCGTGCTGGAGGGACACCTGCGCCGCACGCACCGCAAGGACGGCAACTGGTACGATTCCTTTGCCATGGGCCTGTTGAGCGACGAGTACAGCCGCCGCCGCAGCCGGGTGCTGGCCCAGTACGCCACCTGACCCTGACCTGACCCAACCCCACCCGCAGCCGCCCCCAGCAGCCACCGGCCGGCGGCGGAGGACTGAACGAACCATGCCAGTTATCACCATCAACGGCGTTATCGGCAGCGGCACCCTGGAGATTGGCCATCTGGTTGCCCAGAACATGGGCCTCAACTACGTTGACCGCTACATCTTTTCCGAAGCGGCCCGGCTGGTCGGTTCCCCCATCTCCCAGCTCATCGAGAAAGAGCAGCGCGTCGTGCCTTTCGGCCAGCGTGTCGCCCGCTTTATGCAAACCGTCCTGGAACGCTCCGCCGTGGCCGGCGCCGGCGCCGAACCCTACTTTGGCCGCGGCATCGAGATGCTCCCCGCCGAAGCCTACACCGAACTGGTCTCCGACACCGCCTCAACCTCCCCCGTCCACGACCGCGCCTTTATCAACGCCACCACCTCGGTCATCAAAGAACTGGCCGCCGCCGATAACGTCGTCATCATCGGACGCGGCAGCAACATGATCCTCGCCGACACCCCCGGCGTAGTCCACGTCGGCCTCGTCGCCCCCATGGACGTCCGCATTGACACCATGGCCAAGCGGGAGATGTTCACCCCCGACGAGGCCCGAGCCTACGCCGAGGAGCTGGAGAACGCCCGCGTAACCTTCTACCGCAAGTTCTTCCGCACCGGCGCCAACGACCCGGATCGGTTCCACCTGATGCTCAACATCGGCCGCATCTCCCAAAGCACGGCCGCCGAAATCATCGGCCACGCCGCCGCCGACATCGCCGCCGCCCCCGCCGACTAACCATCCCCCACCGCAACCGTCATCGCCAGCGCTCCGGGCGCAGCAAAGCTGCCCGGTTTGCGCGGCCCGCCTGACGAGTAGCCCACCATGATTCCCATATCCGACGGCGGGCGTCCGCGGGGTTCCTTTCCAGTCGTCAACACCGTCCTGCTGGCCCTGAACGGGCTGGTCTTTCTTTACGAGATTGCCGTTGGCGGCATCGGATTCCTCTTTGGCGCCGACAGCCTCGGCATCTTCGTCTTCTTCCTCAAGTTCGGCTTCATCCCCGCCGAACTCTCGTCCGGCGCACCCTACGAAATCGCCCCCATCGGCGGCGGCATTGACATCGCATCGCCCATCCCCACCTGGGCAACGATGTTCACGGCCATGTTCATCCACGGCGGGCTGATGCACTTCATCGGCAATATGCTCTTCCTGTGGGTCTTCGGCGACAACATTGAGGACACCTTCGGCCATCTGAAATACCTGGCCTTTTACCTGATTGCCGGCATACTGGCCACGCTGGCCCACTTCGCCATTGACACCGGCTCGCAAACCCCGCTGGTGGGGGCCAGCGGCGCCATCTCCGGCGTCCTGGGCGCCTACCTGCTGCTCTACCCCCGCAACCGCATCCGCACGCTGATTATCTACTTCCTGATTACCGTAGTGAACCTGCGCGCCACCTGGCTGCTGCTAATCTGGATTGGCCTGCAAGTAATCCAGGGACTGCTGTCCATCGGCGTCAGCAGCCAGGTCAGCACCGCCTTCTTCGCCCACATCGGCGGCTTCGCCGTCGGCGTGGCAATCGGCGCAATCTACAAAGCTTTCCCCCGCCGCCCCGACGGCCCGCCCGGCGCGCGCCCCAACCGGGGCCGCAGCAACCAACCCCCCCAATACTGGCGCGGCCGCCGCATTGATTGACTGATTGCCGACGGATTGATTGACTGGCTGACCGCCGCCCCATTGCCGCTATCGCCCCCCTGCCGTACAATCAACTGGCACCAGAGAATAAAGGAGGGACTCCAATGGATGTGCAAAAAGCTATGGACATAGCGCGGGAGTACATATCCTACGTGTACACCGGCGAGGATGTTTCGCAAGTGGGACTCGAGGAAGTCCTGTACGACCATGAGGATGAGCGTTGGCTCATCACCTTCGGCTTTGTCCGCCCCTGGGACAAGAAAAACACCGTGGCCCAAAACTTCGGCCTGAAAACCCCGCGCTCCTACAAAATAGTCCACATCGACAACGACAACGGCAAAATCATCGCCCTCACCGACCGTCTCTTGCCCGATGTGAAACGCTGATGCCACTGTCCGGTTCTTTCGTCGATGCCAACCTGCTCGTCCTGCTGGTCTCCGGTGACGTTGATACGAGCATCATCGCCAAGCATCGGCGGTTGGATGAATATACCGATGACGATTACAAAACGCTGCTGGAATTGCTGTACGTCCGGCCGGACAATCGCGTATTGGTAACCCCGAACACCCTTACCGAAGCCTCCAACCTGCTCCGCCAGCACCGCGAACCGGAGCGTTCCCTCCTGATGGCCCGCTTCCAGTACCTGATTGAGCAAAGCGAGGAAGTCGTCATCGCCAGCGCGCAAGCATCCAACAATCCTGCTTTCCGGACCGCCGGCCTCACCGATGCCGTCCTGTTAGAGGCCGCCAGCGCCCAAACCCCGGTAATCACCGTTGACTCGGATTTGTGCTCGGCGGCCTTAGTCAAAGACGAAAACGCCGCAGTGAACTTCCGGCAGTATATGGCGGCCGGCTGAACCTCCGGCATTTCCCCCGCCCCCTACGCCTCCGGAAACGGTATCAGCCCCAGCATATCCCGCGCCTGCTGCGGTGTGGCCGGTTCCCGCCCGTGCAGCCGGGCCATCGTTACCGCCCATTCTATGTACTGCGCGTTGGACGTCGGCTGTGGGTTGTTGGGCAGAAATGGGCTGTCCTCAAAGCCTACTCTGATGTGCGCCCCGGTTGCGATGGCGATGGCGCATAGCGGGAAGGTTTGCGCCATGCTGCTGTGCGCCAGCCAGGTTGCCTCCGGATAGCGCTCCCTGATGGTTTCGGCCACCAGCGCGTAGTTGCGCGGCGAACCCACCATCGCCTGCCGCCCGTCGCCCCAGTGCGCCCCCGGCTCCACCAGAAAATACCGGCTGTCCTTGATGTACCCCTCCGCCATCAGCGTAAAGGCGTTGTTCAGCTCCCCGCTGTCGTGCACCGCCGGCTCCGGAAACGTCCCCCGCTGGTAGCAGGCGTCCAGCGTGGCGGTGATGTCCTCAAAGGAGTTGGGCGTGATGGCCGTTTGCCGCCGCCCGGTCTGCGGGTTCACCGGCCAGCGCACCGCCATTCCCAGGTTCAGCGACACCATCTCCACCGGCTGCGGCGTTTCCAGCAGGTAGCGCGTCACCGCCTCCACCGGCACGTGCGCCTGCCGCGCCGTCGTGTGATTCAGCGCCAGGTCGCATTGCGCCCGTATCATCGCGTCCGTCTGCGCGTACCACGACGGGTCGTAGCTGATGCCCCCCTCCGGCGTGCGCGCGTGAAAGTGCACGATGGATGCCCCCGCCTCGTAGCAGCGCACCGCCTCCTGCGCCACCTCCTCCGGCGTCCACGGCACGTTGGGATTCTGCTCCCGCCCCCGGCTCCCGTTCAGGCACCCCTTAATAATGATAGTGTCCATTCGTTCAACCCTCAATCAATCAATGTATCCCGGTTCGGATGTGCGTTTCGCCCGGCCCGCCGCCGTAATCCGGCCCCTGGCCGTAATCAGGATGTAACATCCGGTTAATACCGGCGCGGGCTGCCGTATGCTATCATACCCACCCGACGGAGGCCGGGCCGCCCGGCGCCCCTCCGCCTGATTGCCATTCTGATTGCCATTGGCTAATTTTTGCATCCGGAGGATGATATGACGCTGGATTACAAGCCCAACATTGTGCTGGCCAACGACCGCGAATACAAGGTCGTCGGCACTCGCCCGGTGCGCCACGACGGCGCCGACAAGGTTACCGGCCTGGCCCGTTACAGCGCCGACCTCAACCTGCCGGGGATGCTCTACGGCAAGGTGCTGCGCAGCCCCCACGCCCACGCCCGCATCAACTCCATTGACACCGCCCGCGCCGCCGCCCTCCCCGGCGTCCGCGCCATCGTCACCGGCGCCGACATCGTAGAACCCACCGGGCGCGCCTCCGACCTGGCCGAGGGCGCAATGATTAACTTCAAGTTCCTCAGCAACAACATAATGGCCCAGGACAAGGCCCTCTACAAGGGACACGCCATCGCCGCCGTCGCCGCCGTCAACGCCCACGTCGCCGAGGAAGCCCTGGCCCTGATTGACGTTGATTACGCAGTGCTGCCCCCGGTGATGCACGCCAGCGACGCCATGGCCGACGGCGCCACCCTGGTTCACGAGCGCCTGGCCGCCCTCAACACCCCGGCCACCCGCGCCGGCGGCGTGCTGGACGATGACGACGCCGCCGCCGGCACCAACATCGCCAACCACTTTGAGTTCAACATGGGCAGCCTGGACGACGGCTTTGCCGCCGCCGAGATAATCGTCGAGCGTTCCGTGCAGACATCAGCAGTGCACCAGGGCTATATTGAACCCCACAGCGGCACCGCCATGTGGCACGACGATGGTTCGCTGACCATCTGGTCCAGCAGCCAGGGCCATTTCACCGTCCGCGACCACACCGCCCGGCTGGTTGGCGTCCCCGTGTCCAGCGTCAAGGCCATCCCCATGGAAATCGGCGGCGGCTTCGGCGCCAAGCTCGCCGTCTATATGGAACCCCTGGCCGCCCTGCTGGCCCGCAAGTGCCACGCCCCCGTCAAGGTTTCCATGAACCGCACCGAAGTATTCGAGGCCACCGGCCCCACCTCCGGCACCGAAATATACTGCAAGATTGGCGCCACCTCCGACGGCAAGATTACCGCCGCCGACGTGCAGATGATATTTGAGGCCGGCGCCTTTCCCGGCTCCCCCGTCCCCGGCGCCGCCAACTGCGTGCTGGCCGCCTACGACATCGCCAACACTCACATTGAGGGCTACGACATCGTAGTCAACCGCCCCAAAACGGCCGCCTACCGCGCTCCCGGCTCGCCCGCCGCCGCCTACTGCGTGGAAGTTGCCCTGGACGAACTGGCCGAAAAGCTGGGCATCGACCCCATCGACCTGCGCCTGATGAACAGCGCCAAAGAGGGCACCCGCCGGCCCACCGGCCCGCTAACGCCCAAAGTCGGCTACGTCGAAACCCTGGAGGCGTCCAAAGCCCACCCTCATTACACTGCGCCAAAAGACGGCAAGTATCGCGGGCGCGGGTTCGCCGCCGGGTTCTGGGGCAACAACACCGGCCCCTCCGCCGCCGTCGCCGTAGTTGCCCCCGATGGCAAAGTCAGCCTCACCGAGGGCTCCCCCGACATCGGCGGCACCCGCGCCTCCATCGCCCAGCAGTTCGCCGAAGTCCTCGGCATCCCCGTTGAGGACGTCAACCCCCAGATTGGCGACACCGACAGCATCGGCTTTACCTCCAACACCGGCGGCAGCAGCGTCACTTTCAAGACCGGATTCGCCGCCTACACCGCCGCCCAGGACGTCAAGCAGCAGATGATGAGCCGCGCCGCCCGCATCTGGGAAGTTACCGAGGATGACGTCGTTTTTGAGGACGGCGTGTTCACTCACCGGGCCGACGACCAGCTCCGGCTGACTTTCCAGCAGCTGGCCGCCCGGCAGGTGCCCACCGGCGGCCCCATCGTCGGGCGCGGCGGCGTCAACCCCGGCGGCGCCGGCCCCGCCATCGCCTGCCACATCGTGGACGTAGAGGTTGACGTGGACACCGGCAAGGTGGAAATCATCCGCTACACCGCCATCCAGGACGCCGGCAAGGCCATCCACCCCTCTTACGTAGAGGGCCAAATCCAGGGCGGCGTAGTGCAAGGCATCGGCTGGGCCCTCAACGAGGAATACTACATCAACGACCAGGGGCACATGGTCAACTCCAGTTTCCTCGACTACCGGATGCCCGTCAGCCTGGACCTGCCCATGATTGACACCGTCATCGTGGAAGTGGACAACCCCAACCACCCCTACGGCGTGCGCGGCGTGGGCGAAGTGCCCATCGTCCCCCCCATGGCCGCCATCGCCAACGCCATCTACGACGCCATCGGCGTCCGCCTCACCGTACTCCCCATGAACCCCGGCAACGTACTGGAAGCCCTCTGGGCCAAAGACGGCAGCTAACCCCCACTCCAACCGGCAACTTTGAGCGCCCAACCTGCAACACCAGGGGGGCGCTCAAAACCACCTACCAGTTACCCCGACACCACACAATGGCGAGACGCTGAAAATGGCTGACGTTTGGATACCCCCGCAAATGCAGCGCATTGTCGGAACCCCGGAGCGCGTGCAAGCCGACGGCGCCACCGTGCGCCAGGTCATCAACGCCCTCGAGACCCTGCATCCCGGCCTCAAAGACCTGCTCTACGATGCCGAAACCGACGACGTAACCCCCGGGCTGGCCGTTATCGTTGATGGCGAAGTCAGCCAGCTCGGTCTAATCGAGCGCGTCGGCCCGGACAGCGAAATGCACTTCCTGCCCGCCATCGGCGGCGGAGCATAATGCCCGCCCGCTACTCCGGAAACAGCGTCAGCACCGCCGTTGCCCGGTCGTAAGCCCCGTCGCTGCGGGCGTCCATTGCCGCTACGCCCAGCCCCTCGGCCAGTATCCGGTACTCGTCCCGGTCCATATCCAGGTCGTCCGGGTCCAGCTGCCCGATAATTCGGTTGATGTTCACGTAGCCCAGAAACTGCCGTTCCTCGGCCAGATAGCCCACCGCGCGCTGATATTCGGCCTCGGCCGTCAGCGCCGCCCCGCCGCCGTTCTGCCGTTCCACGATGGCCGCCAGCGCGCCCGTCGTGCTGCCCATGGTCAGATAGCCGTCGTGCAGCACGTACCCCGGCGAATAGCCCGCGCCGTCCACCCGGAACACCGTCGCATCAGACGCGCCGCCCACGTCGGCCGTGCCGCTCTCCACGAACGGCGCCAGATACCCGTCCACCAGCTCGGTAATGTCATTCATCGTATCCTGCAAGCCGGCCGCGCCATCCTCCCGGTACGACAGCAGCAGCATCGCCTGAACCGGATTGTTGGCCGGGTCATCCTCCACCGCGTCAAAGTTAAACTCCCGGACGGCCAGCAGCAGTTCGCCGGCCAGATGGTCAAAGAAACCGCCCTCCAGGTCAATGCCGGTAAAGTCTTTGGCCAGCTCAAAGCCCAAGTCCAGCACGTCGGCCAGCGTAGCGTCGTCGGCCAGCTCCGCCTCGCCCGGCGTCATTCCGGCCAGCCCGGCGTTGATTTGCTCCACAATTCCCGGATAGGGCAGCACGTCGGCCAGCCGGTACTCCCGCAGCGCCGTGCGCCAGTTGTCAACGTCCGGGTCGTAAGCCGCCGCCGCAAACCCCAGCGTGTCATCGGGCAGCAGACGCGACGGGTCGCTCAAAACGCGCCCATCCAGCCCGGCGCCGCCCGCCGCTGCAATCGCCGGCGTCACCATCTCCATAGTCACGCCCCGCTCCACCCACGTCCCCGCGACCGCGCCCCATTCGGCGTTCTGGTCGGCAAAAGCCGCCATCCCGAAAGTTCCAAAGCCGCCGCCCGGAAAGAAATCCCCCTCCAGCGATTCACTCGCCCGCTGGAGGTCAACGTAGCCGGAGCTGAACCGGCGTTCCGGCAAAGCCGCCCGCGCCGCCGTAAAGTTCGGATTGGCCGCCAGCGAGCCGGCGCCGGCTCCGTCGCTGGCACTGGCGATGCGGCCAATCATGTCTTGCAGCGTGCTTGCGCTGGTCGCGAACACCAGCCACTCATCCGACAGCCCGTAAGCCTGCCGGTCGGCCTCGTCAACCCAGGTGCTGAATCCCCGGTCGGCGCCGGCCGTAAAAGTCGTCCCCTCCGAATCTTGCAGGTAGATTATCCATTTATCCATAAACGCGGCGGCGGCCTCCCGGTCGCGCACGCCAATGGTAAAGGCGGCCCGCACCTCCTCCCAGGGTTCCATACCCTCGTCCGGCGCGGCCTCGCTTTCCGTAAAGTCAATTGAAATCAGGCCGCCGGCAATCTCCGGGCCAATCCAGGGCATCACGTCCGCGTCAAAGTCGATGCCCGTTTCCGCGTCAAAGTCATCTTTCACCTCGGCAATCAAGTCCTCAAAGGCCGGGTACTCGTTGAACCGATTCCAAATCGCCCGCATCTCGCTGAGCTGCCCGCCGCCGGGCATCAGCGTGAACCACGAGTAGGCCAGCGTATCCTCCGGGTAAAACCGCGCCGAGTATTCCGGTTCCTCCCCGGCCATCATCAAAAACGCCAGCGGCCCCGGCGCCGGAATCAGCCCCCGCCACATCCCCACGCCCACCACCACGGCGGCAACCACAACGGCGGCAACTATCGCGCCAACAACTTTTATCAACATCTCAAATACCTCCAATCAACCAATCCGATTGACCATACCTCCACTTTACCACAAGCCCCCGATTTCCCCCGCAGCGACTGGATTCCCCACAATGATTGGCCCCAAGTGACCGGCCCCGGTTGACACCGTACCGCCGCCGGGTTACATTGTGCCAGCGGCATCTGCCGCAAAACCTTAACAGCCAAATCCCAGGCACCGGGCGCCTCAATCCCTGTCAGGCTTAATGGGGAAGGCGGTGTAATTCCGCCGCGGTTGCGCCACTGTGAACGGGGAACTTGCCGGCAGCTCTGCTGGCCGCCCCCGCAAGTCAGGAAACCTACCCGGTGTTGCTTGGAACCCCACTCTGCGCCCAACAGGGTCGTTCCCGGCGTCCGCTTGCATCCCCATCGGATTCGGACGCCAGCGCCGCCAACACGACGGCGGCCCGACCCTGGTAAGCAATTTGCCCCAGGGTTTTTGCATTTCCGACATGACCATTCCCGATATGACCAGCCCCGATACCGCAATCCGAATGACCGTAGTCGCCGTTGGCCCCGGCGACCCCGACTTGCTTACCATCAAGGGACGCCAGGCCCTGGAGCAGGCCGACGTCGTCGTCGGTTTCCAAACCGTCCTTGACGTAGTGGCCGGCAAAACCGGCGCCGCCGACATCCGCCCCATGGCCTACCGCGACCAGGAGGCCGTCCTTGACTTTGCCCAGGAGCAGGCCCAACAGGGCAAGTCCTGCGTCGTTTGCGTTTGGGGCGACCTTAACGTATCGGCCAAAGAGCTGCTGAACCGGGTGCGCCGCCGCGCCGATACCGTAGAGCTTATATCCGGCGTCAGCAGCATCCAGATTGCCTGCTCCCGCGCCGGCATATCCCTCGAGGAATCGGTTTTCATCACCCTGCACCAGCGTTGGGATCGAGGCTCCGAGCTTGGCGAGCTGGTGGAGCTGCTCAATCAGGGCCGCCGCAACGTCATCCTGCTGCCCCGGCCTTACGACTTTATGCCCCCGGCCATCGCCGCCAACGCCATCGCCGACGGCGCCGCCCCCGGCCAGCCCGTTACCGTATTCCAGCGCCTCACCCTCCCCGACGAACAGCGCTGGGACGGCACCCTGGCCCAATGCGCCGCCCTCCCCGACGAGTTCAGCGACTTGTCCATAATGGTGTTCCCCAAACCCCCCGAACCTGACGACGCGTAAGACGACGCGTAATTTGACGACTGGCAAACCAATGGCAGCAACGCAAATCGCACCGCCGGCCACCATCGTGCTGGTGACCACCGCCGACACCGACATCCTGACGGCGGAGCGCGCCCTCGTCGGTATGCCCTGGGGCGATTCCGTCCGCGTGTACGCCTGCAACCCGGTGTCGCTGGAGGGCGAAAGCGACTCCGCCGCCGCCGGCCGTCAGGAGCTGCTGGCCGCCGTAGCCGGCGCCTCCGCAGTAATCCTGCGTCTGCTCGGCGGCAAGCGCGCCCTGGCCGATTTGTTCGACCCCCTCGTAGAATCCTGCCGGGCCGGCGGCATCCCTCTGATTGCCTGCCCCGGCCATCAGGAATGGGACGAGGATTTGGTAACCGCCTGCACCGCCCCGGTAGCCGAAGTTGAGGCGGTGTTCGCCTATCTGATGCGCGGCGGCGTCCTCAATTTCCGCAACCTGTTCCTCTTTCTGGCCGACACTTACCTTGATGGCGATTACGGCCACGAAGCCCCCGCCCCCATGCCCTGGCAAGGCATCTACCATCCCGCCATCCCCGAAGGCACCCCCATTGACCGCTTTATTGAGCAGCGCCACACCGCCGGCCGCCCGTCGGTAGGCGTCCTTTTCTACCGCGCCCACTGGATGAGCGGCAACCTCAATTTCATTGATGACCTCATCGGACAGCTGGAACGCCAAAACGTCAACGTCCTCCCGGTCTATTCCTACAGCCTGAAACACACCCCGGATGACGACGACCTGGCCCAGGGCCAAACCCTCACCGAGTACATGGTTGACGCCGACGGCATCCCCCGCGTGGATTGCATCGTCAACACCATGGGCCTGGCCATGAGCGACCTGGACCACCAGCAGGGCGGCAGCGGCGCCACCGTAGCCACCGGCTGGTCGCAAGCCCTCCTTGATGAGCTGGACATCCCCATCATTCAAGGCATCGTCAGCACCGGCAGCCGGCAGGACTGGCAGGACAGCTCCCTCGGCCTGGGCCCCGTTGACACCGCGATGAACGTGGCGTTCCCGGAGTTTGACGGGCGCATCATCACCGTTCCCGTTTCCTTTAAAGAGGAAACCCCGCCAACTGCCGGCGCCTTATCCGCCGGCCGGATGCAGCGTTACGTTGCCCTTGACGACCGGATGTCCTTTCTGGCCCGTCTGGCCGCCCGCCACGCCGCCCTGCGCCGCAAGGCCAACGGCGACAAGCGCATCGCCATCATCCTCAGCAACTACCCCACCAAAGACGCCCGCATTGGCAACGCCGTCGGCCTGGACACCCCCGCCTCCGCCATCAACATCCTCCACGCCCTCAAACGCGCCGGCTACCGCGTTGACGACATCCCCGACGACGGCGATGACCTCGTGCACCGCATCATTGCGCGTTGCAGCAACGACACCGACACGCTTACCGAGGAGCAGCTGCGCCTCGCCGTCGGCCACGTTGACCGTCCCACCTACCGCCAATGGTACGACGGATTCCCCCCGTCGGTGCAGACTGAGCTCATGGACGCGTGGGGCGAACCTCCCGGCCAGGTCTATCGCACTGCCGACCGCCTCGCCATCGCCGGCCTCACCATGGGCAACGTGTTCGTCGGCTTGCAGCCCCCCCGCGGCTTTGGCGAGAACCCCATCTCCGTGTACCACAACCCCGACCTTACGCCCACGCACCATTACATCGCCTACTACCGCTGGATTCGCGACGTGTTCGGTGCCGACGCGATGATTCACATTGGCAAGCACGGCACGCTGGAATGGCTGCCCGGCAAAGGCGTTGGCCTCTCCCAAGCCTGCTACCCCGAAGTGGCCCTTGACGACCTCCCTCTCTTTTACCCGTTCATCGTCAACAACCCCGGCGAGGGCACCCAGGCCAAACGCCGCACCCACGCCACCATCATTGACCACCTAATCCCTCCCATGACCACCGCCGACGCCTACGGCGACATCGCCAAGCTGGAACAGCTCATGGACGAGCATTACCAGTGCCAAACCCTTGACCCGGCCAAACTGCCCACCCTGGAATCCCAAATCTGGGAGATGGTGCAGCAGGCCGAGCTGCACCGGGATTTGGGCGTTGACGAGCAGCCCGACGATTTCGGCGAGTTTATGCTGGAAATCGACGGCTATCTCTGCGAAATCAAAGACGCCCAAATCAAGGACGGCCTCCACACCCTGGGCCTCCCGCCCACGTCGGAGCAGATGATTGGCCTGCTCTGCGCCCTGACCCGGCTGGACAACGGCGCCGTCCCCAGCCTCCGCCGCACCCTCGCCGAAGCCCTCGGCTACGACTACGCCCAACTGCTGGACAACCCCGCAACCCCCGTCAACGGCAGTCTGCCGGCCGCCCTGCAAGATAATAGCCCTGACCTTGACGCCCCCATCCGCAACTACGGCGATGTCATTGAGGCCCTGGAATCCCTGTGCCGCCGCGCCTATCAATCCCTGTGCGCCGACGGTTTCACCGCCGCCGACGTCCCCGGCGTGGTAGCCGACTTGCTGGGCCGGGATGACGCCGCCGCCGCCGCCGTGTTGCGCTACGTGGGTGAGCATATCTACCCGTCGCTGCTCAAAACCACCGACGAACTGGACAACCTGCTGCGCGGCCTGGACGGTCGTTTTGTACCGCCCGGCCCGTCCGGCGCCCCCACGCGCGGCATGGTCAACGTGCTGCCCACCGGACGCAATTTCTACTCCGTTGACCCCCGCGCCCTGCCCTCCCCCACCGCGTGGGACGTCGGCCAGGCCCTGGGCGATGCCCTCCTGCAAAAGTACCTGGACGAGGAGGGCGCCTACCCCGAAATGGTCGGCATCGTGGTCTGGGGAACCTCCGCAATGCGCACCCACGGCGACGACATCGCCCAGATTCTCTACCTGCTCGGCGTCAAACCCGTCTGGCAGGCCGAAAGCCGCCGGGTCAGCGGCCTGGAGGTCATCCCCGTATCCGAGCTGGGCCGCCCCCGCATTGACGTAACCGTCCGCATCAGCGGCTTTTTCCGCGATGCCTTTCCCAATCTGATTTACCTGATTGACCAGGCCGTAGCCCTGGCCGCCGCCCAGGATGAATCCCCGGACGACAACTACGTAGTCAAGCACGTCGGCGAGGATGCCCAACGCGCATCCGATGCTAACGCTGCCGCCGGCGCTGATGCAGCGCAAGCCGCCGGCAATCCCGCCCTGTTCCGCATCTTTGGCAGCAAGCCCGGCGCCTACGGCGCCGGCATCCTCGGCGTCATCGACGAACGCAACTGGGAGTCCGTCCACGACCTGGCCGAGGTGTACACCGCATGGGGCGGCTACGCCTACTCCCGGCAGGATTTCGGCGTCACCGCCCGCCAGGAGTTCCGCACCCGCTTTGGCCAGATTGTCATTGCCGCCAAGAATCAGGACAACCGCGAGCACGACGTATTTGACAGCGACGACTATCTGCAATATCACGGCGGTATGATTGCCACCGTGCGCTCGCTGACCGGCCGGAACCCCCGCCAGTTTTTCGGCGACAACAGCGACCCGTCCCGCGCCCGCGTCCGCGACTTGCAGGATGAGGCCCGCCGCGTGTTCCGCAGCCGCGTCGTCAACCCCAAGTGGATGCAGTCCATGCAGCGCCACGGCTACAAAGGCGCCTTTGAGCTGGCCGCCACCGTTGACTATATGTTCGGCTACGACGCCACCGCGCAGGTCATTGAGGACTGGATGTACCAGGACGTCACCGCGGAATACGTCCTCAATCCCGATATGCAGGAGTTCTTTCGCCAAAGCAACCCCTGGGCCCTGCGCGGCATCGTAGAACGCCTGCTGGAGGCCATCCAGCGCGGTATGTGGGAAAACCCGCCCCCCGATATGCTGGAACAGCTCCGGGATATGTACCTGGAACTGGAAGCCGACATCGAAGCCCGTCAGGAAAATCAAGGCCCGTCAAATCAAAGCCCGTCAAATCAAGGCCCGTCAGGAAACCGGAATTAGGGTGAATAAAATGCCCGCGATGCAAAACACACTGCCCCTGTTGCAGGAATTAGCCAGCAACCCCGCCATGATGTGGGTCGTCGGCGGCGGCTCCGTAGTCAGCGAGAACCACGCCGCCGGCATCAAACCGCCCGAAGTCCATAACGGCTGGGCCACCATCGAAGCCGACAACTGGCACTTCCACCTCCAATTGGAGCAAATCGACGGCATCCAGTTCGTCGAAGCCGTCAGCCACGGCGACTTGAAATCCTACTACGTCCGTTTCTCCCGCAACTGGGATGAAACGCTAGTCCGCTGCTACTTCCCCAACCCCCTGCTGGACGACGACGAAAACCGCACCGAGATGCAGCCCGACAAACTGCGCGCCTTTGAGGACGCCCGCGACCGCTGGGTCGGCCAGGAGGATAACCTGCTGTTCGTCCAGCGCTGATTAGCTAATGCGTCAAACCCCCGCGAAACCAAACGCCGCCGCCGCTTGCCGCCGGTTGTGATACCCCCAACATAGTCGTAAAATAAGCAGCCGTCCCGCTGCGCCGCACACCGCCCGCTGGGGCAAAAGGAGCAACACCATGTCCTACATCAACCGTTTCCTGTCCGCTACCGATACCGCTGCCTGGGCGCCGTGGCTCGTGATGGGCGCACTGGCCCTCTACGTCGTCGGCTACGTTGACGGCGGCGTGCACGCTGCGTCCGTCGGCGCCCCCGGCGTCCTCGGCACCGTCCACGAGTTCTTCCACCACGCCCGCCACGTCGCCTTTATGTGCCACTAGGCAAACGTCCCCCGCCCGGCGCGCTGCGCCGGGCGTCGGGCAGTCAATCAATCCCCAGGGCTTGGTTTCGCCGCGTTGACGCTCCCCGCACCGGAGCGTTGGGAGGTATCTGATGGCCCGCGTTCTCCCAACCGCTCTGGTTATGGGCGTCATCGTCGGCCTGCTCGTCGCCGCCTACATGAACATCATCAACGTCCCCGTCATCGAATGGGCCATCAATCTGGAAAGCCGGGCCGCCGCCGGCGCTGCCGATGACGGCGCGCTGCCCCTCGATTTCCTCGCCGGCCTGGCCGGCCAGCGCATCGGATTGAGCGTCGGATTAGCCGTCGTCGGCGTCCTGTACGCCGCCGTCTTTACCGGACTGTACCACCTGGCCCGCCGCGCCACCCCCGGCTGGAGCCCCTGGGCCTGGGCCGCCATCGCCGGCCTGCTCGGTTTCTGGGGCGTGTCAATGTACACCCAGATTAAGTTCCCCCTGAACCCCCCCGGCGTCGGCGATGAGGCTACGCTGCTGGCCCGCCAGGGGTTCCAGTTCCTCTTTATCGTCGTATCCACGATAGCCGTAGCCGCCGTCCTGTACGCCGCCGGCATCGTCAACCGCACCGCCGCCGGCGCCGCCCGCTGGCCCCGCTACGCCGTCATCGGCATCGCCTACGCCGTCGTTGCCCTGCTGCTGGCCTACGCCATCCCCGGCGTCCGCGACCCGGCCCCCGACTGGCTGCCCCCCGAACTTACCATCATGTTCCGCAGCATTACTGCCGCCGGCCATTTCCTGCTCTGGATGGGCATCGCCTTTGCCACCGTCGGGTTCCTGCGCTACCGGGAGCGCGGCATCCACGCCTACCCCCCCTCCGCAACCACCGCCCGCTGATACTCACCCATCCATCAGCTGCTAATCACCTCACCCCACGCCTTTAAGTAGAGTGTCCACTTGACCCAGACCGCACCGGGCCGCGAGCCGCGCTTTCCCTTTACCGCCATCGTCGGGCAAGAGTCGATGAAGCGGGCGCTGCTCTTTAACGCCATCAACCCCCGCATCGGCGGCGTGCTGATTCGCGGCAAAAAAGGCACCGCCAAAAGCACCGCCGTGCGCTCGCTGGCCGCCCTGCTGCCGCAAGTTCCCGTCGTCCCCGGCTGCCAGTACAGCTGCCGCCCCCACGTCCCCCAGCCCGTCTGCGACCGCTGCCAGCAAGCCCCGGCCGCCGGCACCGCCCCGGCCACCCGCCAGGTACGTATCGTTGATTTGCCCGTCGGCGCTACTGAGGACAGACTGGTTGGCTCGCTGGACATTGAGCAGGCCATCAAAACCGGCGCGAAAAACTTTGAGCCCGGCCTGATTGCCGTCGCTCATCGCGGCATCCTCTACATTGACGAAGTGAACCTGCTCAACGACCATCTGGTTGACGTGCTGCTGGACGCCGCCGCTTTGGGCCGCAACTACGTTGAGCGCGAGGGCGTATCCGTCAGCCACGAGGCCGAGTTCATGCTCGTCGGCACCATGAACCCGGAGGAGGGCGACTTGCGCCCCCAGCTGCTGGACCGTTTCGGACTGGCCGTTGAAGTTGACGGCGTGTTTGAGCCGGCCGAACGCCGCGAAGTCGTCCGCCGCCGCATCGCCTACGAGGATGACCCCTTTGCCTTTATGGACGGTTGGGACGACCCCGAACAGTCGGAACGCAACCGCATCATCCGCAGCCAGCAGCTCCTCCCCAACGTCATTGTCCCCGATGACGTCCTCGAGCTGATTACCGACATCTGCGCCGAATACCAGGTTGACGGCCTGCGCGGCGACATCGTGATGTACAAAACCGCCAGCACCATCGCCGCCTACGAGGGCCGCACCGTCGTCAACGTCGCCGACGTCCGCGAGGCTGCCCTGCTGGCCCTGCTCCACCGCCAGCGCCGCCAGCCCTTCCAGCAGCCCCATCTGGTAACCGAACAGCTGGACAATATGCTGGACGAGTTCCAAAACCAGTCCCACGACCGCGAATCATCATCCCACGACGATTCCGGCGGCGATGACACCGGCGACGCGGAGCCTGACAGTACCCCCGAACCGCCCGAACCGGACGCCGAAAACGACGGCCCCGAACCCCCGTCATCTGATAGCGCCGACGTCTCCGATGAGTGGTACGAGATTGGCGACCCTTACGCCGTCCGCAACCTGCAAGTCCAGCCCCCCGACCGCCGGGCCCGCCGGGCCTCCGGCCGCCGGGCCACCACCGTCAGCAGCGATTCCTCCGGCCGCTATATCGCCGCCCGCGAACCGCAAGGCCCGGTAACCGACCTGGCCCTGGATGCCACCCTGCGCGCCGCCGCTCCTCACCAGCAGTCCCGCCGCGCCGCCGCCGGCCCGGACGCCGCCGCCCTGCTCATCGAACCCTGGGACGTCCGCGAGAAAGTTCGCGAAACCCACACCGGCAGCCTCATCCTGTTCGTCGTGGACGCCAGCGGCTCCATGGGCGCCCAGCGCCGCATGGTTGCCGTCAAGGGCGCCGTAATGTCCCTGCTGCTGGACGCCTACCAGCGCCGCGACCGCGTGGGCCTGATTGCGTTTCGCGGCACCACCGCCCAACTGCTGCTGCCCCCCACCGGCAGCGTGGAAATGGCCCAGTGGTTCTTGCAGGACCTGCCCACCGGCGGCCGCACCCCCCTCGCCAGCGGCCTCTATCTCGCCCTGGAAACCCTCGAACGCGAACGCCTCAAAGACCGCGACGTCCTCCCCCTGCTGGTCATCCTGTCCGATGGCCGGGCCAACGTAGCCTTATCCGGCGCCCCCGCCGCACGCGGCCCGGCGGCATCCGACGAAGTATGCAGCCTGGCCCGGATGGTAGCCGACGCCCGCATCCCCGCCGTAGTAGTGGACACCGAGCAGGATTTCATCCAACTCGGCCTCGCCGAACCCATCGCCCAGGCAATGTCCGCCCAATACATCAAGCTGGACGACCTCGCCGCCGAAACCCTGGCCAGCGCAATCCGCCAGCAGCTCCCGTCCCAGCAGCTCCCGTCCGATAACAACGGCACGTCAAGCCCGGCCCGCCCCCCTGTGGTAACATAATTCCTACGATACGATGTGATGCGGGCGCCGGCGCCAACGCCGGCCATTCCACCGCGCAGCGAGGCTTTACGATGGCGCGCACTCTCCCTTACGCTGATATGGATAAAATCCTGTCCCTGTCCAAGCGGCGGGGCTTTGTCTTTCAATCCAGCGAAGTGTACGGCGGCCTCGGCTCCACCTGGGACTACGGCCCCCTCGGCGTTGAACTCAAGCGCAACGTCAAGGAAGCCTGGTGGCGTGCCGTAGTCTCCGAGCGCGATGACGTCGTTGGCCTGGACGCCGCCATCCTGATGCACCCCCGCGTCTGGGAGGCCAGCGGCCACGTTGAGAACTTCTCCGACCCCCTCGTTGAGTGCCGCAGCTGCCACCGCCGCTTTCGCTCCGACCAGATTGAGGTTGACCAATGCCCCGAGTGCGGCGGCGCTTTCACCGAACCCCGCCGTTTCAACCTGATGTTCCGCACCTTTATGGGCCCCGTCGAGGACACCGGCAGTGAAGTATTCCTGCGCCCGGAGACCGCGCAAGGCATATTCGTCAACTTTGAGAACGTGCAGACGTCCACCCGCAAAAAGCTGCCCTTCGGCATCGGTCAGATTGGCAAGGCTTTCCGCAACGAAATCACCCCCGGCAACTTCACCTTTCGCACCCGCGAGTTCGAGCAGATGGAAGTCGAGTTTTTCGTCAAGCCCGGCACCGACGACGAATGGCTCCAGCGCTGGGTGCAGGCCCGGTTTGACTGGTACGTCCGCTACGGCATCCGCGCCGAGAACCTGCGCCTCCGCGAACACGCCGGCGATGAGCTGGCCCACTACGCCAAAGCCACTTACGACATTGAGTACCGTTTCCCCTGGGGTTGGGGCGAGCTGGAAGGCATCGCCAACCGCGCCGATTTTGACCTGACCCGCCATACCCAGTTCAGCGGGCAAGACTTGTCCTACTTTGACGACGAAACCCGCGAACGCTACGTCCCCTACGTCATTGAACCCTCCGGCGGCGTTGACCGCGCAACCCTCGCGTTCTGGCTGGACAGCTACGATGAGGAGCCCGACGGCAAGGACGTCCGCGCCGTGCTGCACCTGCACCGCGCCCTGGCCCCGGTAGCCGTCGCCGTCCTGCCCCTCAGCCGCAACGAACGCCTCGTGCCCACCGCCCGCTCCGTCTATGACCTCGTGCGCCGCCGTTTCAACAGCCAGTTTGACGACGCCCAGAGCATCGGCCGCCGCTACCGCCGCCAGGACGAAATCGGCACCCCCTACTGCGTAACCGTTGACTTTGACACCCTCGACGACCACGCCGTTACCATCCGCGACCGCGACACCATGTCCCAACAGCGCGTCCCCATCTCCAACCTCCTCAACATCCTGCAAGACCGCTACGACCACGGCTGGTAATCCAGCCGCCGGGCCATCCTGATGCCCCGCAGCATCGTTGCCCAAATGCTCCGCAGCGGCCTGTACACCCGCATCATCGGCCGCCGCGTCCGCTACTGCCAGTCCACCGCCTCCACAATGGACGATGCGGCGGAGCTGGCCCGCGCTGGCGCCGACGAGGGCATGGTAATCGTTGCCGAAACGCAAACCGCCAGCCGGGGACGGGTGGGCCGCCGCTGGCGGTCGGAACCGGGCAACCTCTACTTCTCCGTGCTTTTCCGCCCCGACGTCAGCGCCCTGCCCCTGCTTAGCCCACTGGCCGGCGTAGCCGTAGCCCGCGCTATCCGACGGGCAGCCGGCATCACCCCCGCCGTCAAGTGGCCCAACGACGTCACCATTGACGGCCTCAAAGTAGCCGGCATCCTTGCCGAAAGCGCCCTGACCGGCCCCCGTGTTGACTACGCCGTCGTCGGCATCGGCGTCAACGTAGCCCTGGACGTTGCCGCCGACCCCGAAATCGCCGCCACCGCCGCCAGCCTCAACCACTTCGCCGCCAACCCCGTTGACCGCGCCGAACTGCTCCGCCGCATCCTGCAAGACATGGACGCCATCTACCTTGACGTCGCCCGCGGCAAATCGCCCATCCCCGAATGGCGCCGCTGGCTGAACACCCTCGGCCAGCGCGTAACCGTAACCCACCACGGCCAAACCACCGTCGGCATCGCCGAGGACGTCGACGACTCCGGCAACCTCCTCCTCCGCACCGACGACGGCGCCCTGTTGACCTTAACCGCCGGAGATATTACCCTGCGAACCCCTAATCACTCCCCGCAATGAGACACCCCCGCCATGCTTGAAAACCTCCATCTTAACGGCAAAGTCGTGGTCATCACCGGCGGCGGCACCGGCCTGGGGCTGGAAATGGTGCGCGCGCTGGCCCGTTCCGGCGCCAGCCTCGCCATCGCCGGCCGCCGCCCCGGCCCCATCGCCGACGCCCGCGACGAGGCCATCGCCGCCGGCAGCGACGCCATCGCCATCCCCACCGACGTTGCCAGCTCGTCCGACGCCAACGCTTTGATTGACGCCGCCGTAGCCCACTTTGGCAAGGTTGACGTGCTAATCAACAACGCCGCCATGGTTGCCGAGAACGTCCTCAAGCCCATCTGGGACATCACCGATGACGAGTGGCAGACGGCAATGACCATCAATCTGTCCGGCGCTTTCTACTGCGCCCGCGCCGCCGCCAAGCCCATGGCCGACGCCGGCAAGGGCAAAATCATCAACGTAGCCTCCGGCTTTGGGCTGCGCGGCGGCCGCGACATCTATATGTACTGCACCTCCAAAGGCGGCGTCATCAACCTCACCCGCGTCCTCTCGTTCAGCCTCGCCCGCTACGGCATCACCGCCAACAGCATCGTGCCGGGGTTCATCCCCACCATCGACCCCACCGCCGAAATCAACCGAACCTTGCCCCAAACCGGCGACTTTCTGCCCTCCGGCAAGCTGGGCCGCCCCGAGGAACTCGGCCCCATCGCCGTATTCCTGGCCTCCGACGCATCCGACTACATGACGGGCGAGATGTTCATTCTGGACGGCGGCGGTCTGGCCGCCGGCATCGCCCCCACCGGCCACGCCCCGATTGCCCCCCTGGAGCCGTAACCCCTGGAGCCGTAACCCCGCATGACGCTGCCCAGCCTGACTCTGCCGATAGAATACGACCTCACCGGCCAAACCGCCATCGTCGCCAGCGCCGGCGGCGCCGAAACGCCCCTGCTGGCCGCTGCCCTGGCCGAGGCCGGCGCGCAGATATTCGCCGTCGCCCGCCATCCTGATGCCACCGCCGCCATCCTTGACGCCGTAGCCAACGTCACCGGCCGGCCCGCCCCCGTCCCGTCCGCGCCCGCCTACCCCGGCTACGCCGGCCGCTGGGACACCCCCGACGGTGCGGCGGCGGTGTTGTCCGCCTTTGACGCCGCCCACGCCCGCGCCGACATTCTGGTGAACGACACCCGCAGCTTTTTTGCCAAACCCGCCCCGGAGATTACCGCCGCCGAGTGGGACGAACTGCACGCCCGCAACGTCCGCGCCACCTTTATGCTCAGCCAGGCCGTCGGCGCGCGGATGCTGGCCCAGCAGTACGGGCGCATCGTCAACGTCATCTCCAACCTGGCCGAGCGCGGCCTGCACAACTGCTCCGCGTTCAGCGCCACCCAAGCCGCCGTCCTCTCCCTAACCCGCTCCCTGGCCGTCGAGTGGGGACGCCACGAAATCCGCGTCAACGCCATCGGCGCCGGCTGGACCACCGCCGACGACATCCCCCTCGAAACCCAGCGCTCCGAGCTACTGGTACGCTACACCCCCCTGCGCCGCAAAGGAACCCCCCACGATATAGCCGCCCTGCTAGTATTCCTAGCCTCCCCCCACTGCGACTACCCCACCGGCCAACCCACCTACATCGACGGCGGCGCCAACGCCCACCCCTAACCGCCAATCCATATAGACCGGCCCGCTTGACCGCTACTACGCCAATCGGCTAAAATGCTAACTGCCAGCAAGTATAGAACGGCCCGTATAGAAAGGATAAGCGCGATGAGCGGCGAACCGCAGATGTTCCGCATCAACCCAGAAAACCGGGCCTCCGAAAAAATTACCCACGTTGACTTTGCCAACCTCGGCCTGCGAGAAGTCACCGACATCCAGGAATGGATCGCCGCCAACCCCGGCATCCTCGGCGATGACTTGCTGATTATCAGCAAAGAGTTCAGGGGTTTTGACCGCACCAACGAACGCCTGGACTTGCTGGCCGTGGACTATGACGGCAATCTGGTAATCATCGAGCTAAAGCGCGACGACACCGGAGCCGACGCCCACTGGCAAGCCATCAAATACGCCAGCTACCTACGCCACGCCAACGCTGACGAAATTGTCGGTATGCTGGCCAACTACGCCCAAATACCCAAAAGCGAGGCAATCAACCGACTGCTGCACCATCTGCAAGCCGACGACTTCACCATCCTGAACAACGACCAGCGCATCATCCTGGCCAGCCACCGCTTTGCCCGGGAAGTAACCACAGCCGTCCTCTGGCTGAATGAAAAATCCCCGAACCTGATAACCTGTATTCAGCTGATGCCCTACCATGACCAGCAGCAAGGCACCCTGTACGTGCAAGCCTCCACCATCATTCCCTTGCCCGGCGTTGACGACTATCTTGTCCGGGTTGGCGATAGCATACAGGAAATCGGCAACGTTGGCGGCAACGCTCGTGGTGCAAATCTGGCCCGCTCCTTCGCAGAGAGCCGAATCCATCCAACCACTCCTTTCCTCAAACGAGTAGGTGACCTGGCTATTGAGGGACTGCCGGACGAAATCAAGCCCGATAAGCGGAGCAGATGGAGCGGCGTGGGTGGCGGAAATATGCGTTACTACCACCTTTGGTATTCCCGTCATCCTTGGAGTAACTGGGATATGTCATACCGGGTCAACTTGTTCCCGGAAGGAGAATCGGGTGAATGGCGAGCGTATGTAGAATTCAGGCACGACCAGAACGGCTTGCGCAAAATACTGGATGACATCGCCTTTCACGACCGTATCCCGGCCGCCCTGGGCCTGGAAAATTACGATGATGGCTTCGTAGTAGAGATGGGGAGCGATACGCTCAACGATGATTTTGGCGACCGGATTGCCGAAACGGTACGGACAGTCATCGAGGCAATTACGCCGGCTGTGAATGATTTAGAGGATGCAGACAACGAAGAAGACATCTGAGAAAGCGGGTGGACCAAAATGATTACCGCACAGCAAAAGCAAAAAACCCAAGCCTACCTGGACGCCGCCGACCGCGAGTTCGCCGCCGGCGACCCCCTTGCCGCTACCGAACGGTTGTGGGATGCCGTAGTGTGCAACCTATCGGCAGTAGCCGAACTCCACGCTTGGCCCCACGCCAACGAGGATGAGCTATACGCCGTAGCCGAACGCCTGAACGAACTGGATGACGACCCCAATGAGTTCATCCTCAGCGGCTTCTCCGCAGCATCCTACCAACCGGACAAGGTGCGCTACGGATTCTTTGACATGAACGACGGCTGCGACGACGACGCGCGCTTGATTGCCAACGCCGTGATCAACCTGACCCAGGAATTAGCCCAACGCTATGACCACACTCCCGCAAAATCAGCACGTTAGCATTGCCGGGACCTTTCTGGAAAAATCGGCCAGTGAATTCGCTGCTGGCGACGCCCTCAATGGCGCCGAACTGTTATGGGGAGCAACCGCCCATGCTCTGATTGCGGTAGCACAGGAGAACGGTTGGGATTCCAACAGCCACCGAGCGTTGCGCGATGTTGCCAAACGCTTGGAATCGAATCACGGTAGCCCGCAGTGGCTTTCCGATTTTAGCACGGCGGAGCGTTTTCACATCCATTTCTATCACGGGCGGTTAACCGACCGCCAGATCGCGCGCGACCGTCCCAAAGTAGGCCGCTTAGTCAGCCAACTACTGAGCCTATTGGTGATACAATAGCGCTTGATGTCCGCCGCTAATGTTTCTCCAAACGATATAACGTCGGTCCGCCGTCTGCCCGGTATGCGCGATTTGTCTGCCGACGCGTGCCGGGATGCCCGGGCCGTTCAGCAGCGTTTTGCTGCCCTGGTGGCCCGCTACGGCTACCTCCCTATGGACGTGCCCATCCTGGAATCCACCGAGCTGTTCATGCGCAAGTCCGGCGGCTCTCTGGCCTCCCGGATGTACTCGTTCATCGACCCCGGCTCCAACGCCGTCAGCCTCCGCCCGGAGTTCACCTCCGCCATCATGCGCCGCTACCTCGAAACCGCCGCCGACGCTGCCGCCGCTGCTGCCGCCGGCCCATCCGCGCCCCCCGTCGCTCGCTGGCATTACGCCGGCCCGGTCTTTCGCTACGACACCGCCGACGCCGCCGGCAGCGGGCAGTTCACGCAAATTGGCGCCGAGCTTATCGGTTCCGACAGCATCCTTGCCGATGCCGAGCTGCTTTCCCTGGCCGCCGCCGCTCCCGCCGCCCTCGGCATCCCCGGCTGCCAACTGCGTTTGGCCGACCTCGACGTCCTCGACAGCGTCCTCGATACCGTCGGCCTCTCCGACCGTGCCCGTTCGTTCATCGTCGCCAGCATGAACTCCATCGGGCCGGATGCCCACAGCATCGCCGCCGCTTTGGAGCAGGCCCGCCAACTCCACGTAATGGCCGGCCACGACTTGCCCGACGATGCGAACGTGCTGGCCGCCGCCGTTGCCGGCCTGCCCGACGCCGACGCCCGCGCCGTCCTCTTTGGATTTATGCGCTGGAACGGTTCCGCCGCTTCCGCCGCCGGCCAGCGCACCCCGGACGAAATCGTCAACCGTCTGCTCCGCAAGCTGCGCGGCGGCGACGCCCCGGACGCCGTTGCCCACGGCCTCAAACTGGCCGGCCAGCTGGCCGCCGTCAAAGGCCCGCCCGACGCCGCCCTCGCCCAGGTGCGCGCCATCGTGTCCGCCAACGGCGCCGCCCCCGCCGCCGCCGAACGCCTCGCCGCCCTGCTTGACGTAGTTAGCGACGACCCCGCCATCGCCAACCATTTGTCCATAGATTTCTCCCTGGCCCGCGGCATCGCCTACTACAACGGCATCATTTTTGACATCGTTGCCGGCCCCGCCGGCGCCAATCTCGGCGGCGGCGGCCGCTACGATGCGCTGGCCCGCGCCCTGGGCAGTCCATCCAACGTCCCCGCTTTGGGATTCGCCTGCACCCTCGAAAAACTGCTGTCGGCTATCCCCCCCACGGCCGATGATACCCCGGCCGACGACGCCCCAACCGTCATCACGCCCGCCGGCCCCGACGCCTACCGCGCCGCCCTGCGCGCCGCCGGCAATGTCCGTCGCAACGGCGGCATCGCAGTGCTGGACGTCGGCGGCCCCCCGGCCCACAATGGCAAACCCGCAAATATCCGGACGGTACAGCGGTGCGACTCGTAATACCCAGCGACGGCGAACTTGGCGACCCCACCCGCAGCTTTCTCGCGGCCTGCGGCGTCCGGGTCAGCCGCCCCAACGCCCGACGCTACACCGGCTCCATTCCGTCGCTGCCCGGCGTTGACGTCCTCTTTCAGCGCACCGCCGACATCACCGCCAAAGTCGAGGAGGGCAGCGCCGAAATGGGCATCACCGGCCTCGACCGCCTCCTCGAATACCGCCACGACGACGGCGCCGTGCTGTCCGTCCTGGACGACCTGGAGTATGGCCGCTGCGAGTACGTGCTGGCCGTCCCCGACGCCTGGCTTGACGTTACCTCCATCAACGACCTGGCCGACCTGGCCCTGGAGTTTCACGAGCAGGGGCGCCAGCTGCGCATCGCCACCAAGTACCCCCGCCTGCTGCGCCGCTACCTCTTTGAGCGCGGCATCAACTACTTCACCCTGGTGCCGGCCAGCGGCGCCCTGGAAGCCGCCGCCGCCGCCGGCTACGCCGACCTCATCGCCGACCTCACCGCCACCGGAACCACCCTGCGCGAGAACCGCCTCAAAACCCTCGACGGCGGCACCGTCCTGACCTCGCAGGCGTGCCTCATCGCCAACCCGGCCGCCCTCGCCGCCAGCGCCGAACATCTCCGCCTGGCCCAGGCCCTCACCGAAACCCTCGAAGCCCACCTCCGCGCCGAACCCTACTACCGCATCACCGCCAACGTCCAGGGCCGTTCCGCCGAGGACGTCAGCGCCATGATTCTGGCCCGCCCCGACGTCGCCGGCATCCGCGGCCCCACGGTGGCCCGCGTGTTCAGCCTTGCCGAGGAGGACTGGTACGCCGTTTCCCTGCTGATTAAAAAAGACCGCCTGCTTGACGCCGTTGCCCACCTGCGCGAGTGCGGCGGCGTTGACATCGCCGCTGCCCAGCTTTCGTACCTGTTCAAGGGTGAATCCGTCGCTTTCCGCAATTTCCTTGACCAGGCCGACGCCGTCCGCTCCGGAGAGCCTGCCCACCATGCCTAATCTGCCCATGCACATCTACCTGTGCCAGCAGGTCGCCCAGGAGCTGGATTGGGGCTACGCCCACGACCACCCCGGCGCCGCCTACCTCGGCTCCACCACCCCCGACATCCGCGCCATGACCAAGTGGGACCGCGCCCGCACCCATTTCTCCGATTTATCCGTCAGCGAAGTCGGCGCCGGCGTCCGCCGGATGTTTGAGCTGCATCCCCATCTGGCCGGCTCCGCTAACGCGCTAACCCCCAACACCCGCGCGTTCCTCCTCGGCTACGTCAGCCATCTCGTTGCCGACGAAGTGTGGATTACCACCATGTTTCGCCCCCATTTCGCCGACGCCGGCCGCGTTACCGACAGCGAAGTTGAGGCCCACATCTGGGATAGAGCTCTGCAACTTGACATGGACAACCGCGTTTTGAGCGCCAACGGCGGCTTGACCGCACAGAACGACGCCATCGCCGCCGTCGCTGATATGCCCGCCCTCGAATTCCTCCAGGATGAACTCATCGACGAATGGCGCGGCTGGGTGGCCCGCCTGCTGGGTTGGGATTTCACCTGGGAACGCCTCAAGCGCGCCCTCAATCGGATGTACCGCGATGACGCCGACGTCCAGCTGGTGGTTGACGGCTTTCTCTCCGATATGCCCGCCAGCCTTGACCGCGTGTACGACCGGATTCCCCGCGATTTGATTGATACATACCGCCGTCGTGTCGTTGACGAAACCAAAGCCCACGCCCGGGAGTACCTCAGTGCAACTTAACCTGGTTCGCGGACTGGCCGCCGCCGAGTCCGTCCTGACCCGCATCGACCCCCTTGACCTAACCTCCCTGCCCGAGGCGGCCCTGCAACGCACCCGCGACGCCTTTGGCCCGGACGCTACCCCGGAGTCGGCCGTCCTGCAAATGCTGCGCGACGTCCGCGCTGAGGGTGACGCCGCCGTCCGCCGCTACGCCAAGCTGCTCGACGGCGCCGACTTCGGCCCGGATCGAGACACCCTGCAAGTGCCCGCCGCCGAACTGGACGCCGCCTGGGACAGCACCCCCGACGACCTCAAAGCCGCCTTGCAGCTGGCCGCCCAGCGTATCACCCGCTTTCACCAGGCCACGCTGCCCCGCGATTGGGTTGACCTCGGCGACGGCCTCGGCGAACTGATCCGCCCCTTGCAGCGCGTCGGCCTCTACGCCCCCGGCGGCACCGCCGCCTACCCCTCCACCGTCCTGATGACCGCCATCCCCGCCCGCGTCGCCGGCGTCAGCGAAGTCATCCTCGTCACCCCCCGCATCGGCAGCAGCCCCCTCAACCCCACCGTCCTCGCCGCCGCCCGCATCGCCGGCGTGGACGCCGTGTATCAAGTCGGCGGCGTCCCCGCCATCGCAGCCCTCGCCTACGGCACCGAGTCCATCCCCAAAGTTGACAAAATCTGCGGCCCCGGCAACGTGTTCGTCGCCTACGCCAAGCGGATGGTGCAGGGCCAGGTTGACATCGACGGCGTGTTCGGCCCCACCGAAACCATCGTGCTGGCCGACGACACCGCCAACCCCGTATTCTGCGCCGCCGACCTCATCGCCCAGGCCGAACACGACCCCCTGGCCACCGCCATTCTGGTAACCGACTCCCCCAATCTCGTCAAAGCCGTCGAGTCCGAGCTTGACGTCCAGATTGCCAACAACCCCCGCCAGTCCACCATCCGCGAATCGCTGGAACGCCAGGGCCAGGTAGTGCTGGTTGACGACTTCGCTGATGCCATCGCAGTAGCCAACCGCCTGGCCCCGGAGCATCTCTGCGTGATGACCGCCGACCCCTGGGCCTGGGCCGGCAAAGTCCGCAACGCCGGCGGCCTGTTCCTCGGCGAGTTCTCCCCCGAAGTAATGGGCGATTACATCGCCGGCCCGTCCCACGTAATGCCCACCGGCGGCACCGCCCGTTTCAGCTCCGCCCTCAGCGTCCACCACTTCCTGCGCACCATGCCCGTAGTAGGCTTAAGCCCCCAGCATTTCCAAAACTTGGGCCAGGCCGCCGTAAGAATCGCCCAGGCCGAAGGACTGCCCGGCCACGCCCAAGCAGTACAAGCCCGCCTCGACCACATCGCAGCCAGCCAACCAACCCGATAAACCCCTACACCCGCCCGGCGTCAGATTAGGATTACGACCAATGCCTAACATTGAAAACCTTTTGCTGCCCCACATTTACCGCCTCAAGACCTACCAGGGCGTTTCCCCCAGCGAAACCCTGGCCGAGGAAGCCGGCATCCCCCTGGAGCGCGTCATCCGGCTCAACGGCAACGAGAACCCCTACGGCCCATCGCCCCAGGTGGCCGAGGCGTTGGGCGCCTTTCGCGATTACAACCATTACCCCGACCCGGCCCAGCGCAAGCTGCGCGCGGCCCTTTCCGACTACCTCGGCGTGCCCGCCGCTAACATCGTCGCCGGCAACGGCAGCGATGAAATCATCGACTTGCTGATGCGGATGTTCCTGGCCCCCGGCGATGAAATCATCATCCCCGTCCCCACTTTCGGGATGTACTCCTTCTCTGCCGACGTCGCCGGCGCTACCGCCGTATCCGTCCCCCGCGATGCCAACTTTGACATTGACATTGAGGCCATCCGGCTGGCCATCACGCCCCGCACCAAAGCCATCTTTTTCCCCACTCCGAACAACCCCACCGGCAACTTGGTCACCGCAGCCCAGACCCGCGCCCTGCTGGATACCGGCCTGCTCGTCGTTGCCGATGAAGCCTACTACGATTTCTGCGGCGCAACCCTGATGCCCCTGCTGCCCGAATACCGCAACCTCGTCGTCCTCCGCACGTTCAGCAAGTGGGCCGGCCTCGCCGGCTTGCGCATCGGCGCCGGCGCGATGGACACCGAACTTGCCGCCACGATGATGGGCATGAAACCCCCCTACAACGTCAATCTGGCCGCCGAGATTGCCCTGCTGGCCTCCCTCGCCGACACCTCCAACCTGCTGGCGCGGGTACAATCCATCGTCGCCGAGCGCGCCCGCCTTTACGAACTGCTTTCCGACATTCCCGGCATTGAGCCCTGGCCCTCCCAGGCCAACTTCATCCTCTGCAAAATGCCCGATGGACTGGGCCGAGCCGTGTACGAGGGCCTCTGCCGGCGCGGTGTATTCCTCCGCTACTTTGACAACGACCTGCTGCGCGATTACATCCGCGTCAGCGTTGGCAAGCCCGAGGAAACCGACGCCGTAATCGCCGGATTCCGCGCGGCCCTGGCGGAGGCGGCATAATGACCCTGCCCGAATCCGCATCCCCACCCCGCACCGCCACCCTGGAGCGCGCCACCGCCGAAACCAGCATCTCCGTCTCCGTCAACCTCGACGGCGCCGGCCGCTGCAACGTAGCCACCGGCAACGGCTTTCTCGACCACATGGTGAGCCAGGTATCCCGCCACGGGCTCTTTGACATCGACCTCCAGGCCCAAGGCGATGCCCACGTCGGCTGGCACCATCTGGTCGAGGACACCGCAATTATGCTCGGACGCGCCTTTGCCCAGGCGTTGGGCGAACCCCGCGGCATCCGCCGCATGGGCCACGCCATCGTCCCCCTGGACGAAACGCTGGTAATGGTAGCGGTAGATTGGAGCGGCCGCCCCTACACCGCAGTAGATACCACCCTGGACAACACCATGGTAGAAACCCTGTCCGGCGACTTAATCGCCCACTTCCTCGAGTCATTCGCCATTGAGGCCCGCATCAACCTGCACGCCAAAGTCCTCGCCGGCGTCAGCCCCCACCACAAAGCCGAGGCCCTCTGCAAAGCCCTCGCCCGCGCCCTCCGCGACGCCGTAGAACCCGACCCCCGCGCCCCCGGCCAAATCCCCAGCACCAAAGGCACCCTGTCCGGCTAAATGCCCGCCCCGCCCTTGCCTACCGCATCCGCTTCATCGACCGGAGCATCCACACCAGGTTGACCAGCACGATTGCCAGGGCTGCCGCCCACAGTAAGGTGCCGTAGGTGGGGTTGTATTGCAGCCCCAGCGCCAGCCCCGCCCAGAATACCGCGATGGCCAGGATGAATACGAACACGTGGCTGCCAATTACCATCGGCTTTCGCATCATACGCCTCCATTATTGCCGAATTACGGCCCCCAGGGCGGTTCGGCGGCAATATCTCCGTCGCTTACGATGTCCACCACTGCCGGACGGTTGGCGCTGACGGCTTGATCCAGCGCGGCGTTAATCTGATTCGGGTCCGTTACCCGGATGCCCAGCGCCCCCATTGACTCGGCAATCTGCGCAAAGTCGGTGTCGTTGAACCGCCACAGCTCCCCGGAGTTGCCCTCCCGCCCGTCGTAAGCCGCCTCGTCGCCCCGCCGGTCCTGGTTCAGCCCACCGTTGTTGTGTACGACAATCACCGCGTTGATGCCGTACCGCACGGCGGTTTCCAGCTCCCCAATATGATACCACATCCCGCCGTCACCCGTCCAACAGACCACCGGACGCTCCGGCGCCCCGCACTTGGCCCCCAGCGCCGCCGGCAGCCCCCACCCCAGCGACCCGGCCGCCCGCAGGTACGATTGCCCCGGATGATGCAGCTCCACCATACTCCCCGTCCAGATGCCGGCGTGCCCGGTGTCGGCTATCAGCACGGCGTCCGACGGCAGAAAGTCCGTCAATTCCTGGCACAGCCGTTCCGGGCGTATCGGCACGGCGTCCGAGTGCAGCGCCGGCGCATTTTCGTCCCGCCATTCCTGCACGTGTTCCTGCGCCCGCGCCACCCAGCCGGCGTTGCCCCCGGTAGGTTCCAGCACGTCCAGCAGCCGTTGCAGCGTGCGCTGCGCGTCCCCCAGCAGCCCGTAAGTCCCCGGATACGACCGCCCCAGCTCCGTTGCGTCAAGGTCAATCTGCACCACCGGCGTACCCACCGCCGGCAGCCGCCAGTCCAGTGTAACCTGGCTGCCCGTATGACTGCCGATGAACAGCACCAGGTCGGCCTCGGATACCACCCGGTTTGCCGACCGCCGGGAGTAGCTGCCCACCACGCCCACCGACAGCGGGTGATTCTCCGGAATACACCCTTTGGCGTTCAGCGCCGTGGCCACCGGAATGTTCAGCATCTCCGCCAGCCGCACCACCTCAGCCTGCGCCCCGGATGCGGTTACCCCGCCGCCGGCTATAATCACCGGACGCTCCGCCTGCGACAATATGCGCGCCGCCTCCCGCACCCGCTCCGGTTCCGGCTCCGGACGGAACGCCGGCCGCGCCGTGAACGGCTCCTCAACTATCACGTCCGTATCCAATACGCCGTCCGTAATCACGTCCCCGGATATGCCGGAGAAATCCAGATGCGCCGGCAACGTCTGCCCGCTGGTAACCTCCCGAAACGCCTGCCGCAGCAGATGCGGCAGTTGCTCCACCGTCTCCACCTCCGCGCTGTACTTGGTAACCGACGCAAACGGCCGCGCGTGCTCAATCTCCTGATACGAGTTGCGATGCCGGTGCATCGGCGGCCGGTGCCCGGTAATCGCGATGACCGGCGATACCCCTAAATAAGCATCCTGCAACCCGGCCGCCAGGTTCGCCGCCCCCACCGACTGCGCGAAACACAGCCCCGGCTTGCCCGTAACCCGCGCGTAAGCATCCGCCATATACGCCGCCGATTTCTCCCCGTGGCTGATGATGCGTTGTATCCCCACGTCCTCCATCTCCACCAGCGCCCGCCGGATGATGGCCGGCACAAAGAAAACGTGCGTAACCCCGTACTCCCGCAAAGTTTCGGCCAGAAACCGGGCCCCCGTCATCGTTGGCATCGCTATACCTCCAGGTAAAACCGCCCCGGACGCGCCACGCCCGGACTGAGGATTTGCAAAACGCGCTTGCAGACTAAAACGCTTTACGCCAGCGCCCCGCTACACGGACGTGCCGTCAGGACAGCGCTATACGGACGTCACTATAACGGACGTCATTGTAGATGACGCCGTTAAATCACGACGCTAAACGCCCCGCTCGTCAAACACCTCTTTGGCCACGCGCACCGCGTTAGCCGCCACGGGCCAGCCGGCGTAAAAAGCCATGTGTGCGATAACCTCCGAGATTTCCGACCGCGTAACCCCATTGTCCAGCGCGCGCCCGATATGCCCCCGCAGCTGGTCAGTGCGGTACAGCGCAGTCAGCGTAGCCACCGTAATCAGGCTCCGGTCCCGCTTGGAAAGCTCCGGACGCTCCCAAACGTCCCCAAACAAAACATCCGCCGAAAGCTCCGCCAACTTCGGCGAAACTTCCTGCATCACAGTACGAGCAGCCGGCTGCGTCATAATAACTCCTTTATCTGATTTGATTGTCTGATTGGATGATGACTGTTACTTGACGGCAACTGCGCTTTGACGATTACCGCCAGCGACATAACGTGACCGCCGCTTTCGGACATATCCCATCGTGCCATTCCGGGCATACCCCCGTGCGCCATTCTGGACATATCCCCCAATGTCATTCTGAGCGCAACGATGAATCCCGATAACGCAGCATCAGCGTTGCCCCCAAAGATGCGTTACGCCGTCAAGATTCCCCAACCGCGTTCGGATGACACTACCAACCCGGACGGCACCTAAGCCGGCCGGAACATCGGCAGGCTGATGTCCTCGGTAAGTTCCTCAAACGTCACCGCAACCGCCATCCCGCACTGCACCGCCGCCGGCCGGATTTCCCCCTCGGCAAACTCAATGCCCACCAGATTGGTCGGCACCCGCGGCCCCTCCTCAAGCTCCACCACCGCCGTGATAAACGGCACCTTGTCCCGAAACGCCGGCGTCGGCGCCCGGTGCACGATGGCAAAAGTTTGCAGCGTCCCCCGCCCGCTGGCCTGCACCCACTCCGTATCCCGCGCGAAACAGTCCGGAAACGGGCAAATGTCCCGGGGATAAAAATAAGCCCGGCTGCAAACCGTGCAGCGCCGTATCCAAAGCTCCCCCGCCTTGCACTTCTCCCAGTAAAAATCCGATTCCGGCTGTGGAGCCGGCGGAGTAATCGCCGGAGCCGATTGCGTCATATCAAACCCCCTGCAAAAATCAATTCGTTGCCCAAACAACGCCCCCACCAGCATAACCACCAACCCCCCAACACGCAAGCGCAAACCACCCGCCGCCCGCAATCCTAAAACTGAGCGAGCACTACGCCTCGGCAAACCGGATTAACCCGGTTCGCCCATTGATAGTCAGCTCATACGAACACAGCACATCCCGCCCGATGATGGCCTCCCACGGGAGTCCGTAGTCAAGCAGGGGCAAACCCGTGATTGGCGGTGTAACCGTAGTGCCTAAAATGGGGATAACCAGAGTAGTTCTGAAATTAGGGTACGTGCCCTCACCCGTAACTCCGGTAATATCCCGTGTCCCAGCTTCGGGCAATCCCAGACGCCGGGCTGTTGTGATGTCGATGCCTGAAAAGGCTGCTCCGGTGTCCAGGAGAGCCGAAACCTGCCTTCCCGCAACCACAACGGATATGCCCGGCCCATCCTCTGCTAGTTGCTCGGGATCAACGTAGTATTCAGCTGTCCCCGGCCGCACCCTATCGGCCATAAGATATGATGATAGGCGTTTCTACGCCCACTTGCCGGATATAGCAGTCCAGCACGTCTATTCCCATTTTCTCCGCCTCGGCCATGGCGTCGTGGAAAGACCCATAATCTCCCACGCACTGCGAATCGTGGATGATTACCCAGCGCCCTGTGTAGGCTCTCTCCAATTCCTCCCGCAAGCCCTTATACGCCATCACTTGCTCGGTGCGCGGATTCGCGAACGTTTCAAAATATGCCATGGTTCCTCCGTTGCCAGCGCGTGCAGCGTCAGAGTTCTCGTACCTCAATTGTATATCAACCGGCCCCATGCAATGCAACCGTACAATACGCTGCCGCCCCCAACCCCCGTTTCCCAATTTGCTAAAATCCGCTGCTATCCTTCACGTGTCCCGGAGAGCCGCAAACCGCCTTCCGGCAACTTAGACTGGAACGATCGGCCCAATCTCAGATAGTCGCGCGGGACTAACGTAGTATTCAACTATCCCCGGGCTCACCCTGTCGTCCATAGGATATGATGATAGGCGGCCCTAATCCCGTGGGTATGATGATGGGCGGCTCTACGCCCACTTGCCGGATATAGCAGTTCAGCACGTCTATCCCCATGTCCTCTGCTCCAGTCAAGGCCTCGCGGAAAGACCCGTAATCTCCCACGCACTGCAAATCGCTGATAATTACCCAGCGCCCCAGGTAAGCGCTCTCAAGTTCCTCCCGCAAGCGGTGGTACGCCTTCACCTGCTCAGTGAACGGATGCGTGAACGTTTTAATATCTGCCATAGTTCCCCCGATGCGCGCGTGTAGCGTCACAATGCTCGTACCCCAATTGTATATCAACCGGCGCCCTGCAATGCAACCGTACAATACAATACGCTGCCCACCCCAGCCCCCGTTTCCCAATTTGCTAAAATCCGGTGCTATCATTCCGTTCAACAAATCCCGCAAACCCAATCCAACAACCAAGCGAGGCCAAATATGAAAGTAGGTGTGATGGGCGCCGGCAGTATTGGCGGCTATTTTGGCGGTATGCTGTCCCAGGCCGGACACGACGTTACGCTGATTGCCCGGGGCGATAACCTGGCCGCCATCCGGCGCGACGGCCTGCGCGTTGAGACCACCGCCGGCCCTTTCACCGCCCGCTGCCATGCCACCGACGCCCCCGCTGACGTCGGCCCCGTTGACCTCGTGCTGCTGTCCACCAAAACCTACCACAACGTCAACGCCGTCCCCGCAATGTCCCCCCTCATCGGCCCCGACACCGCCGTACTGTCCCTCCAAAACGGCATCGATTCCTACCTCCCGGTCATTGAGCAGTTCCCCGCCGCCGTCGTACTCCCCGGCGCCGCCTACATCGAAGCCAACCGCCTCGCCCCCGGCGTAGTGCAGCAGGCCGGCCGCGTCGTCCGCATCGCCACCGGCCCCATCCGCAGCAGCCCGCCGGCCCACGCCCAGCGCGCCCGGCAAATCTGCGCCGACTTCCGCGCCGCCGGAGTGCAAGCCGACGCCGAGGACGACATCGCCGTAACCCTCTGGACCAAGTTCCTGTTCATCTCCACCATGGCCGGCGTAACCTCACTGGCCCGCGAGTTCCTCGCCGAGCTGCTAATCCGCCCCGAATGGCGCAAAGTAGTAATGTCCTGCCTGCGTGAAATAGAAACCACCGCCCAAGCCTCCGGCATCAACCTGGCCCCCGACGTAGTAGAAAGCACCTTCAACTACATGGACCAGTCCAAAGGCGCAATGCGCGCCTCAATGCACGCCGACCTGACCGCTGGCCGCCCCCTCGAGCTGGAAGCCCTGAACGGCGCCGTAGTCCGCGCCGGCCAGGCCGCCAACTCCCCAACCCCCATCAACGACCTGATCTACGCCGCCCTCAAACCCCACGCCGCCGGCGCCCCCTAACCCGGCGCACCCCCGCCGTATGGACACCCGCCGGCAATCCCTCTATATTGTCCCCCACCCGGCCTACACGGCCCGACCGGCATAACATAAAAAACTCAGCTCACCAACCGGACTAACTCATGGCTTTCAACCCGGATTCCGTCAACCCCCTTGACGATGCCGACGCCCGCGTTGGTATGCGTATTGAGCAGGTTCTCATCGGCCCGCCCCACGAGGGCGACGCCGGAGATGGCATCATCCTGCGTACCACCCGCGGCGACATCCCCGCCATCCAGCACGCCGCCCCCGATTCTGCCCGTGCCGTCGTCTGGGTTTGCGGCGCGCGCGGCGGGTTCGGCGGCCCCGCCAGCGGACTCTACGCCGAACTTGCCCACGAACTCACCGCCGCCGGCATCACCTCCCTCCGGATGGACTACCGCTACCCCAACAACATCCAGGAGTGCGCCCTCGACCTGCTGGCCGGCGTCAACTACCTCCGCGCCCTCGACTACGGCCCCGCCGTCATCGTCGGCCATTCCTTTGGCGGCGCCGTCGTAATCGCCGCCGGCAGCGTCAGCGACCACGTCGCCGGCGTAGTGTCCCTGTCCCCCCAAACCTACGGCGCCCAGGGCGCCGGCTGGATTGCCCCCGCCCCGCTGCTCGTAGTGCACGGCAAAGCCGACACCCGCCTCCCCTTTTCCTGCGCCGTCGCCATCCATCATTGGGCCAAAGACCCCAAAGAGCTAGTCCTTTACGAGAACGCCGAACACCGTCTCGACGAGTGCCGCCAGGAACTGGCCGACTTGCTCCGCCAGTGGATACCCGCCCGCCTCTCCGAAGCCGCCGCCGCTATATGACACGGCCACGCCTCCCCACCGAGATGATTCAATGACCCTGCCCTTGATCGACCGCATCGGCTACGACTCCGGCGCCGCCCGCCTCGAGGATTCCCTGGACACGGCGGCCCAGCACGATTTCCACTACCTCGATTTCTCCGCCGACACCGGCCCCAACCGCCTCGACCAGTGGCCCGACGACCGCCTCCGCGCCGTCCGCACCCTCATGGAACGCCATCAAGTCACCGCAACCGTCCACACCGCATCCTCCGTCAACGTCGCCGAGTTCGCCCCCCACGTTGCCGACGCCGTTGACGCCTACCTCCGCGGCAACATTGACCTGGCCCGCCGCCTTGACGCCCACGGTGTCGTCGTCCACGCCGGTATGCACTTCAGCTCTGCCATTGACGACCGGATGGCCGCCGCCCGCGACCGCCTGGCCCGCGCCGCCGACTACGCCGAGAACAGCGGCGTATCCTTATTCTTTGAGAACCTGAACCGCGAACCCGACGCCGCCGAAGTCCATTACCTCGGCCACAACGTCGCCGAATGTCGCTACTTCTTTGACGCCATCCCATCCCACCGTTTCGGCTGGGCTTTCACCGTCAATCACGCCAACCTCGTGCCCGAGGGCATCGACGGTTTCATCGACGCTTTCGGCGTCAACCGCATCGGCGAAGTCCGCCTCGCCGACAACACCGGCGCCGTTGAAGTCCATCTGCCCCCCGGCCAGGGCAACATCAACTTTCAATCCATGTTCCAGCGGCTGGAAACCGCCGGCTACGCCGGCTTTTACACCATGGCCTTTGGCTCCCTCGACGACAAACTGGCCGCCCGCGCGCTATTCGCCGGCTATCCGCTCTAACCCGCCCCGGCCTCCGCCAGCAGCGGGCGCGGCCGCCGGGACAGCGTGAACGACCCGGCCGAGATTAGTTGCAGCAGCGCTACAACCGCCAGCACCGGAATAAAACTGCCCGTCCGGTCAAAGATTGACCCCGCCAGCGCCGGCATTATCAGCCCGCTGATGCCGTAAAACACCGTCATCATCCCAATCAGCGTGCCAAAACTCCGCCGCCCGAAGTACTCGCCCACCGTCAGCCATGCCACCGTGCTAACCCCCTGCCCAATCCCCGACGCCGCAATCAGAAACCACGCCACGTTCTCGCCGGAGACCAGCAGCGTTGCCGCCGAGCATCCCGCTACCGCCAGCATACTGCCCGTCAGTATCAGGCGCGGCGGTATCCACGTCGCTGCCACCCCCATAAAAAACCGGAACGGCAGGATGGCGATGTACGTCAGCGACAGGTAATACGCCGCCCGTTCCGGCTCCACCCCGCTCCAGATTAGTATCGGTATCTGATTGATAACCAGCACGTCCGATGCCACCGTCCGCAGTATCGCCCCCACCGCCAGCGTGCAAAACGATAAAGTCGTTATCGCCTCAATCGCCGTATGGTCGCGGGCCGTATGGTCGCGGACTGAATCACGGCCCGCCGCCGCCGTGCCCCCGGCCTCCCCCTGCGCCCGGCCGGCCCGGGTTCCCCCGTAGGGCTGCAACCCCATATCCTCCGGACGGCTCCGGATGACTGCCACCGCCGGCAGCGTCAAAACGCACATCAGCGCCCCAAACCCAAAGGCCGCATACCGCCAGCCCGCCAGCGCGGCCACCAGGTTCATCGCCGGCAACAGCGCCGCCGCCCCCGCCGTTACCGCCGTGTTCAGCACCGCAATGGCCAGCGCCTTGCGCCGCTCAAACCATTGATTAACGCAAACCATCGGCGTCGGAAACACGCCCAGCCCCCGCCCAATCGCCCCCGCTACCGAGTACGCAATCAGGATAGTCCAGAATGAATTGGCCAGCCCCATCAGCGCAAAGCCGGCCCCGGCCAGCAGCACCCCCGCCAGAATCAGCCGCCGCGCCCCGTAGCGGTCCGCCAGCCAGCCCGCCGCCAGCGACGTAATATCCCCAACGCCCCACGCCGCCCCCACCACGAACGCCGCCTGCGCTGAGGTCAGCCCCAGCTCGGTTCGTATCGGAACCGAGAACGCCAGAAACCCCGGAATAATCACGCCGAACGCAAAGAACCCCAGGCCGGCCGTCGCCGCCAGCACCCACCAGCCGTAAAAGATTCCGCCGCTACCCCCGGCGGGTGCGGCGGATTGCCACGGGTTGACCCGCCGCAGTGCAGACAAAACCGTCGGCCCGAAACCGGCCCGCCCCGCCTAATCGCCCACCGGAATCACCAGATAAACCCGCTCCTCACCCCCCACGACCCGCGTCGTATGCCCCTGCCCGGTCAAGTCCTCCGCCAGCAGCACGTCCCCCGGCCCCACCCGGTACGTCGAGCCGTCGCCCAAACCGATTTCCGCCTGCCCCGCCAGCGTCACCGTGTACTGCTTGCGCGGCGCGCAGTGAAAGTCCAGAAAATAATCCGGCGGCGATACCCGTATCGTCAGCCCCGCAACCGCCTCCAGCGGCGTCCCCCGCCCGTAAGCCCCCTCCGTGTCCACAAAATCCTCAAAAGGCGGCTCGTAATGCTCCAGGTGAGACTGCCCGTCCCCCCCGCTATAAACCCGTACAAATTGCGGCATCTGCTATTACCCTCCATGTTGAGTCGGATTCCCCCGATGTAATTCGGAGCACTTTCCCTGCAATGACTTACGGAGCACTTCCCCTGCAATGTCATTCGGAGCACTTTCCCTACAATGTCATTCTGAGCGCAGCGAAGAATCTCGACGACGTAGCAGCGGCGTTGCCCCCAAAGTGTACCCTACGCCATCGAGATTCTTCGCTGCGCTCAGAATGACATTGGGACAGGACAACGTTTCGCAATCATAGCGCTGTCACCCGTCATCCCGTTCCCGCCGCGTCACCCACGATGCGCCGGCTGATTCCCCCCCGCTCCGCGCACGCCGCACGTACTCCACCACCCGGTTGGCCACCACGGCCACGAACAGCCCGGCCGCCGCGCCCAGCGGAAACGCCAGCATCCCCCCGGCCGCGCACAGCACCACCAGCACGTGCGCCTCCGGCTCCGCCCGGTCGTTCAGCCCGGCAATAAAGATGAACCGGGACGCAATCGCCCAGGCCACGTACCCCCCGGCCGCCGTCCCGCCAATGGCGGCGCACACCACGTAAAAAATCCTGGTCGGCGTCAGCATAATTCTCAATCCAAATGATACTTCGTCCGCATAATACTCAATCCGCACGCCGCGCGCATCAATTTCCCGGCGTTCTTATGACCGCGTTCGGTTGACAAAAACCGCCGTCAAGGGTTTTAATCCTACCCTATCATTAACGAGTTGGCACGCCGCTACCGATTCCGCGCTGCCACTGTAACCTACAGGAGGGCTGTTCACACAATGGGATTGAGACGATTATTGAACCTCAGGCTGCTTTTGGCACTGGGCCTGGCCGCCGGATTGATTGGCGCAGTAGCCTGCGGCACCTCCGATGCGCCAGCAGCGCCGGCCCCGGCCGCGCCCAGCTCCGGCAGCAGCGACACCGCCACCGCAGCCCCGCAGGCCACCACTGCCCCGGCTATGGCCGAGGAAGCCGGCGGCCACGTCAACCTGCTGGTAACCAACATCGGCAACGGCAAGTTTGACCCCTTCCTTACCGAGGGCGAAGACCTCAAGTTCCAGCGGATGTTCCAGGTCTCCATGGTCGGCGGCGGCGGCGGCAGCGTCCTGACCCCCGCTGTGGCCAAAGACTGGTCCGTCAGCGACGACGGCCTTACCTGGACTTTCACCGTCAACGACGGCACCATCAAGGCCCACGACGGCAGCACCATCACCCGCGACGATGTCTTCTTTAACCTGGACAGTCGCATGGGCGAGGAAGCCGCCGCGCTGCTGGCTTCCACCTACTACGAACCCCGCGACGTCGCTTTTGCCCAGCGCGTTGAACAGGTACTCAAAGGCCCCAACGCTGACCAGGTGCAGGTCGTTTTCAACACCGTCCGCCTGGACTTTGCCTTCAACTGGTCCGAGAACGCCCAGGGCGCCGACGCCATGATTGTTCCCGAAGCCGCCATGCGCGCCAGCGCCGGCGCCACCGGCTTTGAGGGCTACGAGGACAAGCCCATCGGCATCGGCCCCATGATGGTTACCGACTTCGTGCACGAACAGCGCTACTCCTTCGAGAAGTTTGACGACTTCTTCTGGACGCCCGCCAACGGCTACTCCGAAGACCGCAGCGTAACCTTTGACTCCCTCACCATGGAAATCGTCCCCGAACCCGCCGCCCGTCTCGCCGCCCTCCGCAGCGGCGATGCCCAGCTCATCGAGGCCAACATCAACATGGTCGGCGATATTCAGAGCATCGACGGCGCCAGCGTTGCCTGGCAAAAGGAATCCTCCTACAACTGGGTCGTGTACGTGGACTGCTGGAAAGAGGAACTCTGGTGCTTCCCCGCCGCGGCCCGCCAGGCTGCCGAACACGCCATCGACAAGTCCGCCATCGTCAACGGCCTCTACACCCCCGAATCGGTCAACGCCGACAGCTGGTCCCACGTAACCCCCAACTCCCTCGGCTGGGGCGAGAACCTGCGCCCCCGCGAGTTCAACGTTGACACCGCCCGCAGCCTGCTCCAGTCCATCGGCTACGGCGGCGCCGACGGCGCCGACGGCACCGACGCCAACGGCGAGCAAATCTCTTTCACCATCTACACCTGGGAAGCCGGCGACCTCCCCGGTCTGCCCGACCTGGCCCAGCTCTACAAAGACTTCTGGACCGAGGGCCTGGGCTGGGACGTTGACGTCGTGGTCGGCGATGCCTCATCCACCCGTCAGCAGTGGAACAACCGCGAGTTCCCCGGCGATGTCCTGGTACGCACCAACGAAGGCCGCTATGATGGCACCTCCATCACCCAGGGCGGCTATCTCAACCCGGCCATCGCCTGGCGCGCCGTGGACAATTATGAGAACGAACCCTGGGCCAGCACCACTACCCCGGTAGTGGAAAAGGGCCTGTCCGACCTGAACCCCGACACCCGCGCCGCCTCGTACAACGCAATGTACGAGTACCTCCGCGAGCAGGCTTACTGGGGCGACGGTTTCAACACCAACGTACCCTGGGGCCTCGGCTCCGACGTGGCATCCTACGAACCCTGGAGCCTGGTGCCTTACGTCACCGCCATCTGGACGCTGCGCCTGAAGTAAGCGCCCCCATCCAGCGGCCCCCATTCGCCTCGGCGGGACGACGCCACCGCGTCCCCCGCCGAGGCGGTTTTACGCTATAATCTCAAATCTATTCTATTCCTATCCTAATCCCCTGACCGCCTGATCAGCCAACGGACTGCACGCCATGACCCGATACATCGCCCGACGCTTACTGGAGGGCATCGTTACCCTGATTGCCCTGAGCTTCGTCGTTTTCGGCAGCGTCCACCTGACCGGCGACCCGGCCCGTTTCCTGCTGCCCATCTCCAACGACCACGATGAGGCCGTGTACGAAGCCCAAAAGAAAGCCTACGGCCTCGACAAGCCTTTCATCGTCCAGTACGGCAACTTCCTCGTCAAAGCCGTCCGCCTGGACTTCGGCAACTCATTCACCGCCCGCCGCCCGGTGCGCGACATCCTGCTGGAACGCATCCCCGCCACCGTCCATCTGGCCCTCGCCGGCATGATTCTCGCCATCGGCATCGGCGTACCTTTAGGCATCATTTCCGCCGTCAAGCGCGATACCATCCTCGATAAAGTCTGCAAGGCATTCGCCATTTTCGGCATGGCCGCCCCCCAATTCTGGGTTGCCATCATGCTAATCATCCTGCTGGCCGGCTATTGGGGCTGGCTCCCCGCCTTTGGGCGCGGCGATATGACCGGCTGGTTCCCCGAATGGTCGCAAATCCCCGATATGATCGCCCATCTGATCCTCCCCGCCTTCGTGCTGGCCCTGGCCGTCATCGCCGCCATCATGCGCCTGGCCCGCTCCGCCATGCTGGAAGTCCTCGACACCGACTACGTGAAGTTCGCCCAGGTCAAGGGCCTGGGCGATCGCATGGTCATCTGGAAGCACGCCGCCCGCAACGCCCTGATTCCCGTCATCACCTTTGGCGGCATCAGCCTGGCCGGCCTGCTCAACGGTTCCGTCGTCGTCGAAGTCGTGTTCGCCTGGCCCGGCGTCGGCCTGATGCTCCTCGAGGGCGTGCTTTCCAACAACTTCCCCCAGGTTGAGGGTGCCATCATGGTATCCGGCGCCGCCTACATCCTCACCGCCCTGGTCGTCGACATCCTCTACGGCTACACCGACCCCCGGGTCCGGCTCAACTAGCCCGGCGCAACTGATACGGCTCGACTGACTGATTGATTGGAACGACGGAGGATTAACTTGGCCGCCGACAGTACCACCACGCTCCTTGGGGTGCGCCCCCCGCTCAGTCTGCGCCAGCGTCTCCGGGATGCCCGCCTCCCCTGGATTCCCCTGGCCGTTCTCGCCCTGATCCTGTTCTGCGCGATATTCGCCAACCTGATTGCGCCCCACGACCCCCGCGATAACGACGTAGTCAACAAACTCCAGCCCCCGTTCAGCGACGGCTCCCACGTCCTCGGCACCGACCGCCTGGGCAAGGATATGCTGAGCCGCCTCATTTTCGGCGCCCGCACCATGTTGCAGGTCACCGCCCCCTCCATCGTCGTCGCCATCCTCGCCGGCACCGTCGTCGGCCTCGTCTCCGGCTACTCCGGCCGCTGGGTTGACTCTTTCCTGATGCGGATTACCGACGCCGTGCTCGGCTTCCCCTCAATCCTCGTCGCCCTGCTCATCGTAACCTACCTCGGCACCGGCGTCTGGAACGTCATGATTGCCATTGCCGCCACCCAGTGGGCCCGTTTCGCCCGCATGATTCGCGGCGAAGTCCTCTCCGTGCGCGACCGCGATTTCGTCATCCTCGCCCAAATCTACGGCGTATCCTCCGGCATGATTGTCTGGCGCCACCTCTTCCCCAACGTCATCAACACCCTCATGGTACTAACCAGCGTCAGCGTCGGCCAGGTCATCCTGCTGGAAGCCTCCCTCAGCTTCCTCGGCCTCGGCCTCGCCCCCGGCGACCCGGCCTGGGGAATACTAGTCGCCGAGGGCCGCGAATTTCTCACCCAAGCCTGGTGGATTGCCCTCTTCCCCGGCCTCATCATCACCATCGTAGTAATGGCCTTCAACTTCTTCGGCGATTGGCTCCGCGACTACCTCGACCCCCGCCTCCGCCGCTCCGGCTAACAACCCCCCGACTAACGACACCCCTTCCCATCCCCGCTGCCCCCCCAGCGGGGATTTTTTACCGCCGCCCGCCGCCATTCGCAACGCCATCGCCCCGCCGTCCCGCCCCGTCCCGACGTCACTGACAACGCAGCATTGACACGCCGGAACTACCCGCTTACAATGCCGCAGGGCTAAACTGCCCGGACTGCGAGTTGCGCTTGGCGCGCTCTCAATACACGAGGAGGAGAATCTGATCTGATGAGTAGATTGCCTAAACTAAGACTGCGTTCTGGATACCTGCTGATTCCGGCGCTGCTCGTGGCGTTGGTTGTCGGTATTGCCTGCGCCGGCGCCGAGGAACCCGCCGCCAGCAGCGCCCCCGCCCCGGCGAATACTGTTGCCCCCGCTACGGGCGCGCAGGCCCCCGTCGGCGCCACCGCAACCCCGCTGCCCACCGCCGCCCCCGTCGAGTCCGACCAGTCCGGCGAAGGACGTCGCCTCGTCGTGTTGACCGAATCCTTTGGCAACGAAGTGTGGGACCCCAAGTTCGAGAGCGGCGACAAGCACCTCTGGCACTTCCCCCTGCACTCCCACATGATTACCACCAGCGACGACCTCAAGTTCACCAAGGACGGCCTGGCCACCGACTGGAGCATCTCCGACGACGGCCTTACCCTGTCCTGGACCCTGCGTGAGGACGCCGTTTTCCACAACGGTGACCCGATTACCGCCGAGGACGCCGCCTGGTATCTCGGCTACATCTGGGACGACAACGCCCGTTCCGTGGTACGCGTCCGCATCTGGAACCTGATTCAGGCCAATGAGGACAACGCTGCCTACTCCGGCGAGAACACCGACCGGATAAAGGAAGGCCAGGCCAAAGTTACCGGCCCCAACGAAATCGCCATCTCCTTTAAGCAGCCCACCCTCAACTTCTTCTCCAGCGTCAGCGAGTCCAACGGCGGCACCGGCGGCGCCATCATGTCCAAGGCCCACTTCGATAGCCTGGGCAGCACCGAACAGGAACGCTCCGACAACCTGATTGCGAACCCCAACCCCGGCGCCGCCGGCCCCTTTGACCTCACCGAGTTTGAGTCCGGCACCAAGATTGTGTACACCAAGCGGGACGACCACTTCATCCTGGCCCAGCGCCCCTATCCCTTTGACGAGCTGGAAATCCGCCTGGTAGCCGAAGCCGCAACCCGCAAGGCCGCCCTGCAATCCGGCGCCGCCGACATCTCCCCCATCGACCTGGACTCCCGCTCGGAGCTGGAAGCCCAGGGTATGCAGTACCGTTTCGGCCCCGAATCCACCGTTATCTGGATTAACGCCTGGAATTGCAGCCCGGACGCTCCCCAGAACCTGGGCTACGACAGGAGCCGGGAGCAGAACGCCGACGGCGCCTACATTGGCGACCCGCAGGGCACCCCGCTGATGTGCCAGGACAAGCGCATCCGCCACGCCCTGGACTACGCCATCGACAAGGAAGCCATCCAGGAACTCGTTGGCGGCCCCGAGGTCTTCCACATCGCCGGCACCGCCGCCGCATCGCCCTCCGGCATCGGCTATCGCCCCAACGCCGGCCTCGACCCCTTCCCCTTTGACCCGGCCCAAGCCCGCCAGCTGTTCGTGGACGCCGGCTACAACGTTCCCGAAGCCCCCAACCCCGACGGCGGCACCTTTGAGGCCGTTACCAACCTGAAAGAGCCCGTCTATGCCGGCGGCGGCGACGAATGGAACGTGTGGACCTGGGAAGCCGGCGCCACCGTACCCAAGATGTTGCAGATTGTTGAGTTCGTCTGCGACGACTGGAAAACCTACCTGGGCCTGACCTGCAAGGTCAACGTCGGCGAGGAAGCCGCGATTAAAGACCGGCAGTACGGCGGCGAAATCCCCGGCCAGTACCTCGTTCGCTCCAACGAGCACGAGTACGACGTAGCCTCCAAGCTGGTCGGACGCTTTGCCAGCCCCGACGGGTCTTACATCAGCTACGACCCGCTGGTGCATCCCCTGGTAGATGCGGCATTGGCCGCCGTCTCCGAGGAGGAGCGCGAGCAGGCGTACTACGCCGCTCTGGCCCAGGCCCACGATGGACACTGGGACTTTGCCCCCGGCTACCTTGACGCCCCTTACGTCATCGGCGAGCGCATCGCCGACTGGCGCCCCCGCGCGCTGCGCCCCTCGCCCAGCGCGCTGTGGACCATAGTTTGGGCCGAGTAACGGCCTGACCGACGGCAGAACTTCGCAAGCGCGGTGCTGACTGACTGCATCAGTTGCATCAGTCGGCGCTGCGCTTACGCTGATAAACACCGCCCGCCGAGTCGTGTTGGAGCAGCAAGATGGTTCAGTTCATCTTATTCCGTATCGTGCAAGCCGTCGCCACCCTGGTGGTGCTCAGCGCGGCGGTCTTCTTCGGCACCGACCTCACCGGCGACGCCGCCCTGGCCATGGCCCCCGGCGACGCCCGCCCCGCTGAAATTGAACAGATACGCCGGAACCTCGGCCTCGACCGGCCGGCCATAATCCGCTATTTCGACTACCTGGGCGGCATCTTTGTCGGCGATTTTGGCCGTTCCTACAGCAAGCGCCTCCCCGCCTTTGATTTAGTCGCCGAGCGCATACCTAACACTGTGCAATTAGCGTTCTCCGCCTTATTAATCGCCCTGCTCATCGGCATCCCCCTGGGGGTAATGTCCGCCGTAAAACGGGATGGCATTCTGGATAAAATTGGCAAGACCGTCGCCATTCTGGGAATGTCAATGCCCCAATTCTGGCTCGCCATCATCCTGATGTGGGTATTCGCCGTTTATCTCAACTTGCTGCCCACTTTTGGCAAAGAGGGATTAGACCCCCGCTATTTCGTCATCCCGGCTTTCTCCATCGCCGTTTTCACCATGGCCGGCTTTATGCGCCTCACCCGTTCCGCCATGCTGGAAGTGCTGGACAGCGAGTACATCAAATTCGCCAGAATGAAGGGAATGTCCGAATACCTGGTCATCTTTAAGCACGCCCTCAAAAACGCCGTCATCCCGGTATTGACTTTTGGCGGCATCAGCTTTGCCGGCCTGCTCAACGGTTCCATCGTAGTTGAAGTCATTTTTTCCTGGCCCGGCCTGGGCCAGCTGATGCTGGAGGGCATCCGCACCAGAGACGTCCCCATCATTGAGGCCACCATTCTGGTTTCCGGATTCCTTTACGTCCTGATGTCAACCATCGTTGACATTGCCTACGCCTATGTTGACCCCCGCATCCGGTACGGTTAGGATGACCCCTGCGGTTCGAATAACAGCGGCAACGCTGCCTATTTTGAGGAGCGAGTAAAAAGTGGCAACGCAAGACTTGGCCCCCGGCGGCGCGCCGGCCGCGCCCACCGGCGCAGTAGCGCGGACTTTTCAGAAAGCCCGCGAAGCCAAGCTGCCCTGGATTCCCATCGTCGTATTGGTACTGCTGCTGGTTTCGGCCATCTTCGCCCCCCTGCTGGCCCCCCACGACCCCGGCCAGCTGAACAAGCGCGACCGGGAAGTTGCCCCCTTTACCACCAGCAAGTTCCTGCTCGGCACCGACAAGTCCGGCAAAGACATCCTCAGCCGCATCATCTACGGCGCGCGCACCTCCGTCTTTATCAGCCTGGTTGCCCTCGGCACTGGCGCCATCGTCGGCACCGCCATCGGCATCGTCTCCGGCTACTACGGCGGCCGCCTTGACGTGGGCCTGATGCGCCTCGTGGATGCCGTGCTGGGCTTCCCCACCGTGCTTTTAGCCCTCATTATCGTTTCAATCGCCGGCGGCGCCGGCGTTGGCAACGTGATTATCGCGGTGGCCGCCACCGTCTGGGCCCGCTTTGCCCGCCAGGCCCGGGGCGAAGTATTAAGCATCAAAGAGCGCGATTTCGTTACGCTGGCCCACATCGCCGGGGTCTCCGCCCCGGTCATAATGTGGCGGCACATCTTCCCCAACGTTATCAACACCGTCCAAATCGTCGCCAGCCTGCTGGTCGGCCAAACCATCCTGCTGGAGGCGTCCCTCAGTTTCCTGGGGGTTGGCGTGCCGCCGGGCGACCCCGCCTGGGGCGTTATGGTGTCGGAGGGGCGCGACCAGATTTTCGAAATCTGGTGGCTCGCCCTGTTCCCCGGCCTGGCCATCACCATCGTGGTGATGTCAATGAACTTCTTTGGAGACTGGCTCCGCGACTATCTCGACCCCAAGTTGAGACGGGCGGGCTAACCTACGGCAACGTGTATTAATGACAAATGACGTTATCCTGAAGGTGCAAGACCTTCAAACCCACTTCTTCACCCGCACCGGCGTAGTAAAAGCCGTGGACGGCATCAGCTTCGAACTCCGGCGCGGCGAAACCCTCGGCATCGTCGGCGAATCCGGCTCCGGCAAAAGCATGACCGCCTGGTCCATCCTCGGCATGGTGCCCCATCCCGGACGCACCATCGGCGGCAGCATCGAGTACCTCGGCGAGAACCTGCTGGAGAAAAGCGCCGGCGAGATGCGCGACATCCGCGGCTCCGGCATCTGCATGGTAATGCAAGACCCCCTCACCTCGCTAAACCCGGTGTTCACCATCGGCGACCAGCTGATGGAAACCCTCCGCCTGGAGTACAACGAACCCCGGCGCTCCCTGCGCCAGCGCGCCATCCGGCTCCTCGCCAACGTCCGCATCCCGGCCCCGGAGGACCGGCTAATCAACTACCCCCACCAGATGAGCGGCGGTATGCGCCAGCGCGTCGTCGGCGCCATCTCCATCTCCCGCGAGCCAAACCTCCTCATCGCCGACGAACCCACCACCTCCCTGGACGCCACCATCCAGCTGCAATACCTGCGCCTGCTCAAAGACATCCAGGAACAGACCGGCGCCGCCATCATCTTTATCACCCACGACTTCGGCATCGTCGCCCGTATGTGCGACCGCGTGGCCGTAATGTACGCCGGCCGCATCGTCGAGCAGTCCGACGTTGAGGATATGTTCGACAATCCGGGCCACCCCTACACCGAGGCCCTGTTGAAGTCGGTTCCCGACCTGGACACCGACGTGGACACGCTGCCGTCCATTGAGGGACAGCCGCCGTCGCTGGACGCCTTGCCGGTGGGCTGTTCCTTTGAGCCCCGCTGCCCCTACGCCTGGGAACGCTGCCAAGAATACCCGCCGGAGTTCATGCTGGCCCCGGGCCACTCCTCACGCTGCTGGAGGGCCGAATAATGGTTACCACGGCAACGCCCAACGCCCCCGCAACTACCGCCGCCGTAGAACCGCTGGTTCGCCTCGACGGAATACGCCGCCATTTCCCGGTGTATCGCGGCAACCTGCTGCGCCGGCACACCGGCACCGTCAAGGCGGTCGACGGCATATCCATTGCGATACCCCCCGGCCAGACTTACAGCCTGGTCGGAGAATCCGGCTGCGGCAAAACCACCACCAGCCGCATGGTGCTGATGGCCGACGCCCCCACCGAGGGCGACATCTACTTTGACAGCCGCCCCATGCGCCAGTTCACCGGCGCCGAACGCCGCAACTTCCGCGCCTCGGTGCAGGCCGTATTCCAGGACCCCTGGAGTTCGCTAAACCCCCGGATGCGGGTTGACCAGATTATCGCCGAACCCCTGATTACGCACCAGAAACTGAGCCGCTCCGAAGTGCGTTCCCAAGTGCAGGAATTGCTCAACGTCGTAGGCTTGCATCCCTTCCACGCCGAGCGCTACCCCCACGAGTTCAGCGGCGGCCAGCGCCAGCGCATCGCCATCGCCCGCGCCCTGTCCACCCGCCCCAAGCTGATTGTGCTGGACGAACCCGTTTCGGCCCTGGACGTGTCAATCCGCGCGCAAATCCTGAACCTGCTGAAAGAACTGCAATCCACCTACGAGTTGAGCTACCTGCTCATCGCCCACAACCTGGCCACCGTGCGCTACATGAGCCACATCGTCGGGGTAATGTACCTGGGCAAAATCGTCGAGGAATCGCCCCCCATCGAGCTGTTCACCAACCCCCAGCACCCCTACACCAAAGCGCTCATTTCGGCCTCCCTGCCCGCCCACCCCCGCCAGCAGCGCGAGGAAATCGTGCTGAGCGGCGAAGTCCCGTCCCCCCTTGACCCCCCCTCCGGCTGCACCTTCCACCCCCGCTGCCCCTTCGTAATGGAACGCTGCGCCGGCGATGTCCCAATCCTGAAAGAATACACCCCCAAGCACTTCACGTCATGCCACCTCTACGAGGACGGCCAAACCGCCGGCTAACCCCCGCCGTTTCGCCCGAATCACGGCGCAGCAAACCCCTGTCACCACGATGGGGGTTTTGATATTCTCGTTTTAACCCATGCCGTGCCATCGCCGCCCCGTCATAGCGGGAAAGTGCGTTGCCCGGCGAATCGGGTATAATGTTTGCCGTTGTTTTGCTGAAACGGCAAAACTTTTTACGTTAATCGGAATCTAACCGGAGCATCCCTTGCTGCCAGCCCGCGCTTTACCCAACCCGGTACGACTGGCCCGCGGCGTCTTTTACGGCTGGTGGCTGGCGGTAATCGGCGCCGCCATCATGGTAATCGGCACCGTGCCGCTGTTCCAGGCCCTGTCCCTGTGGATGCCCGTGCTGGCGCAAAACTTCGGCTGGACCACCACCCAGCTCGCCTGGGCTTTCACCCTCACCAGAGTAGAAGGCACCGTGATGGGCCCCCTGGCCGGTTGGGGCGTCGATAAGCTGGGCCCCCGCAAAATGGTCATCATCGGCCTGCTCATCTTTGGCATCGGATTCCTGCTGTTCAGCCGCACCGACAGCCTCTGGATGTTCTACGTGTCCTTCGTGATAGTCAGCCTCGGCGCCGGCTTGGGTTCCTGGCTGCCGGCCAACGGAGCCTTGAACAACTGGTTCCGCGCCCGCCGCTCCACGGCAATGTCCATACCCATGCTGGGTTTCGGCGTCGGCGGCGTCGCCATCGTGCCGCTGATGGCCTGGGCCATGGGCTGGGACGCCCAAACCGCAATGGAGATACCGGGCCGGCTGGGCTGGCAAAACGTCGCCCTGGTCGTCGGCGTTGTCGGCCTGGTCATGGCCGTGCCCATGGGTCTGCTGGTGCGCAACCGCCCCGAGGATTACGGGCAGCATCCCGACGGCATCGCGCCGGCCCCCCCGCCCGCCGGCGAAACCCGCCGCTCCATCGCAGATGCGTCCATCGTGCCCGATTACAACTGGAAAGAGGCCATCAAGACGCGGGCTTTCTGGCTAATCACCATGGGCCACGCCAGCTCGTCCATCATCATCATCAGCGTAATGACCTACCTCGGATTGCTGATGGTAGAGCGCGGCTTCTCCCTGGTGGAAGTCGGCCTGATTGTAGCGGTGCAAACCGGCGTATCAACCGCCTTCATGCTCGTCGGCGGCTACGTCGGCGACCGGGTGCCCATCCGAATGGCCATATTCGGGTTCTCATTCCTGCAATCCCTGGCAATCACGGTGCTGCTCTTCGCCCAAACTATGCCCGTCTTTTACCTGTTCGCAATACTGATGGGCATTGGATTCGGCGGGCGCACGCCGCTAACCACGTCCATCCGCGGCGTGTACTTTGGCCGGAGCAACTTTGCCACCATCACCGGCATATCAATGATCCCAATGAACATCATGTTCATCATCGTAGTGCCGTACATCGCCTGGATGAAAGACTCCGTAACCTTCAGCTACACCTACCCCTTCGCCACCATCGCCCTGGTCAGCGCCGTCGGCTCGGTAATGTTCCTGCTGCTGGGCAACCCCCGCCTGTCCCCCGCCCAGCGCCGCCGCGCCGACGTACAGCGACTGGTAACCCGCGGCGCCACCACCGCCGCCAGCGGCGACTGATAGCGCCTGAATTACGCCGGTCTGCATCACGCCGGGCCGGGCAAAGTCCGAAACCGGCTCATCACCTCCCCGGCGAACAGGGCCAGCATTTCCGACGGCGCCGGGTCCGGAAATACGATAAAGAAGTAATAGATTCCGGCGTCCACGTACTCGGCGATGCGTTCGGCGCACTGCTCCGGCGTACCGGAGATAGTGTTCGCCAGCCGCCGCTCCCGGTACTGCGCCGCCGTCATTCCGGCCTGATTTGCCAGCTGCTCCACCAGCCGCTCAAACTCCCGCTCCGTAGGCGCGATGACCACGTTGGCGTTGTGCGTAATTTCAATTTCCGACGGTTCCCGGCCCACGGCGATGGCGGCCCGCTCCACGATGTCCCGCCAACGCCGGTGCTCTCCGACGGTGCTGTTAGAGCCGGCGTTGCAGATGTCGGCAATGCGGCCAATCGCCGGCAGCACGTAGCGCTCACCGTGTCCGCCCACCAGAATCGGCGGCCCCGGACGTTGCGCCGGCTTGGGCTGCACCGACGCCCCCGCCACGGCGTAATGCCGCCCGCGATAGTCAACCGCAGCCTCCGTCCACAGCAGCCGTATCAGCGCCACCGCCTCCTCCAGCATCTCGCAGCGCACCCGCGTTGACGGGAAGGGCAGCCCGCTGGCCAGAGTATCCCTGCGGCTGCCGCCGGCTCCGATGCCCAGCGTGACGCGCCCGCCGCTGATTACGTCCAGCGTAGCGGCCATCTTGGCAGTGAGCGCCGGATGGCGATACGGATTGGCCAGTACCATCGGCACCGCCCGAATCCGCTCCGTCTGCGCCAGCAGCGCCGTCAGCGTAGTCCAGCACTCCAGCGCATCGGCGTTCAGCAAGTCATACAGGCTGGCCGAGTAATACCCCAACCCGTCGGCCTCCCGCCAGATGCGCCGCAACTCGGCATAGCCGTACCGGGTTTGATTGACGCGGACGTTGAATTTCAGATGCGGCCCGCCGGATTGACTAGCCAATTGACTAACCATCGGTGTCCACCCCCACGCATCAGGGCGGGTATCCGACCCGCCCCTGCGTTACCGTCCGGCGCATCATGCGCTGACCACAGCGCTGCGCTTACTTGGCGCCGTTGCCCTGGAAAGCCGGTATAACCTCTTTGCCGAACTTCTCGATTGAGCGCATCACCTTCTCGTGCGGAATGGTTTCCGTCTGCATGATGAGCATAACCTGGTCAACGCCAATGTCTTCGTACATCTGGCAAGTCTTGATGCAGGATTCGGGATTGCCGGCAATGATGACGCCCCGGTCGGACAGCGTTTTGCCGTCCAGCTGCGCGATAGCGGCCCGTGCCGCGCCGGGCCCGGCGTCCAGCGACAGCCCCACGTCCGCCGCCAGCTGCTGGTGCTCCTCGTCGGACTGCCGGAGCCAGCGGCTGAAGTCAGCCGACAGGTGGTCCGGCACGCCGCCCCACGCCTCCAGCAATTCCTCGTAAGCGCCAATCCGCCCGGCGATGTACGGCTTGTCCGGCCCAAAGAAAGTCTTCATCGACTCGGCGGCCAGTTCCTTGGCGTAGTCGTCATCGTCGTCGCAAAAGCCGTGCACGTTGTTGCCCCAGAACTCGGTAATGAACTCACCCACCGGCTCGCAATCCTTGAGCGCGTCCCGGTAGATCTGCACTTTCTCTTTCAGAACTTCCACCGCGTAAGACGCCGACGACAGCACGCCGATGCCTTTTTGCGCGGCCAGCCGGAAGCTGTCCTCCGATGTGCAGGCCAGGTACATACGGGGGTGCGGCTGCTGAAAGGGCTTGGGCAGCACGCGCCGCTTGGGTACGCTCCAATGCTCCCCCTCGTACTCGTACTCGTCGGATGTCCAGATTTTGGGCAGCATATTAATGGACTCGTTCCACAGGCTGCGCGTATCCCGCGGGTCAACGCCCAGGCCGGTTTGCTCGTAAGCGTTAGAGCGCCCGGTGCCAACCTCAATGCGCCCGTCGGTAAGCTGGTCCAGCAAAGCCACTCGCTCCGCAACGCGGACGGGATGATGATAAGGCAGGATGCAGACGCCGTAGCCAATGCGAATCTGCTTGGTGATGCGGCTGAGGGCGCCAAAGATGGCATCCTGCGCCGGCGAGCCGGAGAAGCCGGTCAGGAAGTGATGCTCAACGAACCAAAGGTTATTGAAGCCAACCTGGTCCGCCAGTTCGCACTGTTCCAGCGTCTCTTTGTACAGGGCATTCCAGTCAATCTCAGTGCCCTGGAAAGGTCGTTGGCACTCATAAAGCAGGCCAAACTGCATAATAGCACTCCTCTGCGGCTGATTTTCGCGGCGTCTGACGTTTCCAAGTCGGAATCCGAACCACCCGCGCGGGAAACAACGTCAATCGCGCCGTGGCGCCGACACCCGGCAGTATAACCCAATAACCCCCGCTTGGCGATACAAAAAGACTCGGCCAAAGTTTCGCAAGCACCCCCGCAAGGATTCTCCGGTATAGAGCGATGTCCTGCAATCAGACGCCATCCCCAGGCGGCGGTTCGTCAAAAGGTTCACCCCTGGCCTCGGCATCGGTACGTCGTTGCAGCCAATCCCGCCATTCCTGACGAGCCTCGGCAAGGCCCTGGGCATAACCCTGGGCATAACCCTGGGCATAACCCTGGGCGTAACCCTCAGCGTAACCCTCGGCGCGGCCTTCAACATAGCCTATGGCATAACCCTTTGCTTCGTGCTCTGCGATGACGGGCAGCACGAATCGGTTCACAATGGCGTGGTATAGCGACATAGCGGATTCTCCGGTATGGAGCGATGCTCAGCGGCTATACTTCATCGCCGGGCGGCGGTTCGTCAAAAGGTTCACCTTTCGCCTCGGCATCAGCACGTCGTTGCAGCCAATCCCGCCATTCCTGATTATTTGCCGCGCGGGCATCGGCTTGGACCTCGGCACGACCTTCGGCGAGGCCGGTTGCTTTGTGCTCTGCGATTACAGGCAGCACGAATCGGTTCACGATGGCGTGGTATAGCGACATAGAGGATTCTCCGGTATGGAGCGATGTTCAGTGGCTATGCTCCATCGCTGGGCGGCGGTTCGTCGAAAGGTTCACCTTTCGCCTCGGCATCGGCACGTCGTCGCAGCCAATCCAGCCATTCCTGATTATTTTCCGCGCGACCCTCGGCGCGACCCTCAGCCCGGCCCTCGGCACGGGCCTCGGCTTGGCCCTCGGCGCGGCCGGCTGCTTTGTGCTCTGCGATTACAGGCAACACGAATCGGTTCACTATGGCGTGGTATAGCGACATGATTAAAAAGCCTCCTTGTACGATTACCAGCGCGGCGATGGCGATGCCTATGCCAGCGGGCGCAAACTCCGTTGCCGACTCCCTCACTACTGTGCCGACTATCCGCTGCCAGTGATTGCCCGTCGCCGCGGCCATGTTTTCAGCTGCGATGTCAACTAGAACGGGCAGCCACAGCAGGATGGCAACGACAAAGTAGGCGGTTTTGAGCGGTGTCGGAACACTCCAGATTGCTTCGCGGTTTTCCGGAATAGTTTGCGCGGAGAAAATCAGCAAGCGAACGAACAGTTCCTTAACTTTGCCCGTCAGACCTCGCAACTTGTTAATCATTGAGATAACGGCCCATGGCAAGCCCCGCCGGGGATTGCAACTGCCGTCATTATAGCGCACCATTGCCGGATTCGGCTTGCGCAATTTTCCGCAAAAGCCTGCGGGCCCTTGCCGGCGGCGGCGTTTGCGGCGATAATCCGGCGCATAGCTAAACTATTCCAGCGTCCATCAGGAGGCGTATCGCAATGAAGTACGACGTTATAATCATCGGCGCCGGCTCCGCCGGCTGCACGATGGCCGCCCGGCTGTCGGAAGACCCCGACCGCTCGGTGCTGGTGCTGGAGGCCGGGCCGGACTACCCCGATTTCGAACTGTACCCGGACGATCTCAAATACGGCTACGACCAGACGGCCTCCGCCATCGACGCCCCGCACAACTGGACTTTCTGGGCCCAGAATCCGGGGCAGGAGCAGCAGATGCCGGTGCCCCGGGGCCGGGTAGTCGGCGGTTCCTCGGCCATCAACGGCCAGGTACTGCTCCGGGGCGTGCCGGAGGACTACGACGCCTGGGCCGCGCTGGGCAACGACGAGTGGAAGTTCACCGACTGCCTGCCCTACTTCCGCAAGCTGGAAACCGACACCGACATCTCCGATGACTTCCACGGCAACACCGGGCCAATCCCCGTGCGCCGCCACCGGCAGGAGGACTGGCTGCCCGCCCAGGTCGCCTTTTGGAACGCCTGCCGCAACGCCGGCCACCCCCACGACCCGGACATGAACCACCCCGATTCCGGCGGCGTCGGCCCGGTGCCGATGAACAACCCCAACGGCGTGCGCATGAGCACTTCCCTGACCTACCTCCGCGAGGCCCGGCACCGCCTCAACCTGACGATTCGCCCCAACGTTACGTGCCGTCGCATCGTGTTTGAGGGCAAGCAAGCAATTGGCGTTGAGGTTGAAAGCGGCGGCGAAGTATTCACCGTTGATGCCGACGACATCATCCTCAGCTCCGGCGCCATCGGTTCGCCCCAGCTGCTGCTCCTCTCCGGCGTCGGCCCGGCCGCCCATCTGCGCGAGATGGGTATTCCCGTCATTCACGAACTCCCCGGCGTCGGCCAGAATCTCCGCGACCACCCCAACATCCGGGTGCCCGTAAAGGTGAAAGACGATTTCCCGCTGGACGCGCAGGCGCCCCGCACGCAGGTTTGCCTGCGCTACACCGCCTCCGGCAGCCATCTGCGCAACGACATCCAGATTATGCAGTCGTCCTTCTCATCGCCCATCGCCGGCGACCCATTGGAGGCCGAGGGCATCCGTTTCACCTGCATCCTGGAGCTGGCCGTCGGGTCAGGCCATCTGCAACTGGCCAGCACCGACCCCGGCGAGCAGCCCGCTCTCAACTACAACTACTTCCAGGATGAGTTTGACCTGTCGCGAATGCGCGAGGCCGTGCGCCTGTGCATCAACCTGCTGGACAGCGAACACTACCAGGACGTGGCCGATGAGCTGCTCGACCCGCTGCCCGCCGACCTGGAAAGCGATGCGGCGCTGAACGACTGGCTCAAGCGCACCGTCAGCACGTCGCAGCACATTTCCGGCACCTGCAAAATGGGCGCCGCCGACGACCCCATGGCCGTAGTTGACCAGCATTGCCACGTCCACGGCCTGGAGAATCTCCACGTCGCCGATGCGTCGGTAATGCCCGACTGCATCCGCGCCAACACCAACTGCACCACCATAATGATTGCCGAGCGCAAGTCGGACTGGTTCCGCGCCGGCAAGTAAATCCACCGGACTGGAAACTCGGCCAGACCGGAAACCCGGACTCAAAAGGGAGACACGCAATGACAACCGCAGTGCGCTCAGTACACGTTTATACCAACCCTGGTTGATTCAGCTGCCGGACGCTGGAGGAATTCCTCGCGTCCAACGGTGTTCAGTATGAACACCACGACTTGCTGACCGACGAAGCCGCCCGCGCGGACTTGAAAGCCCGCGGCGTCCTGTCCGCTCCCGTAACCATCATTGACGGCTCCGAGGTGATAATCGGCTACTACCCCAAAAAGCTGATACCGGCCCTGGGGCTGGAGGATGCGCCCATTGACCTGTCCGGCCGCACCGCGTGGCTGGCCGACAAGTACCGCATCATCCTGGGCGCCGCCATCCGAGCCACCTGCGAACTCAGCGCAGAACAGCTGGCCCAGCCCGTCCAATGGCGCCCGGAGCTGCTCCGCGATACCCTGGTGCACATCGTGTCCTTCCCGGAACTGGCCTACACCAGCCGCACCCGCGGCTCAATGAGCTCCGAGGATATGCGCGCCTGCCGGGAAAGCCTGGCCCATCTGGTCAAGCCGGACGAAATCGCCGACTACGCGCAGGGCGTAATTGATGGAATCGCAACATTCCTGAACAGCGGCGATACCGAGGGCTTTGACCGGGTTGTGCCGGCGCACTACGGCGGCGAGGTAACCGTGCTGGAGCTGCTCAACATCATCCTCAGCCACAGCACGCACCACCTGAAACAGGTCTATTGGTACATGGACGACCAGCTGAAGCAGCCGGCCACTACGCCGGCCACCGCTGCGGACATGGAGGGCATCTTTACGCCCTCCCAGCTAATCTAGCGCCGGCGCAGGGGAACCAACATGGCGGAATCGCTGATTGCACTGGACGAAACGCCGTCGGCCCGCGTACTCCTCGCGGGCTGGCGACGGCAGTGGTCCGATGGGGGAAACATCTCCAGCGGGATGCCGCGCTGGTTAATTGACAAGCTGTCGGCCCGGCGCATCGGCCGCATGAGCGAGGAAGTCTCCCGTATGTGCTTCCCGTTTCAGGTCGCCGGCACCCACGACGTCTATCGTCCCCGGGCCGCCTTTGAGGATGGATTGCCCAGCCGTCCCATGCAGTGGGACAACGGCTTTTGGGACGCCGGCGACGGCGTGGTTATTTTCCTCGGCATCGAACCCTGGTATCGCATTGACTTGTACGGCCAGGCGTTCTTTGAGGCGGTGGCCGCCCTGGGCAACCCCAAAATCGCCGCCGTTGAGGGCTACAACGGCCCGGCGCCGCCGGAGCTGGAACGCCGCATCTCCTGCGTGTACAGCAAGGCCGCCATGGCCGACACGCTGCGCGAACACGGTATGCTGTTCTCCAGCTACGGCTCCCAGCAGCGCCAGGGCCCTACCATCGGAATGGCCCTGGTCAGCCTCGCCCACTACCAGCACCCCGACGTGGAAATGGTGCGGGTCGGCGCAATGGCCCCCATGTTCCCGTTCAGCGGCAGCAGCGGCGGCCAGCTCGGTATCACCACCGACCACCGCGCCTTCTACGACATAATGCGTCGCCTGCGCGCCCTGTACTCCCTGGACATAGACTTGGCCGACTTGCGCCCCCGATACGAAGAAGAGGCCGCGCGCCTGCAAGAATCCCTCGACCGGGTAGCCGGACGCAACGAAGAGGCCAGACGCTACATCGACCGGGTGCGCAACGAGTACCGATTCCAGGAATTTGAAGAGCCGGTAGAGTTGACCCCAGGCATGGAGGGCACGCTGGCCGATATTCTGGGCCGGCTCAACCTGGGTTCGGACGAAGCGGACGAAACGCCCACAACCTGATTTAGCCCTGCTAACCACCGGCATAAGAACGGCCCCGGCGCAAGTGCAGCCGGGGCCGTTGCCTTGTTTCAGCGGATGGAGCATCCCCCCGCGTCAGTCGATGGCCAGCGCCGTGTTTTGACGACCGGGGCGGCGCATCTCGGCCAGTCCTTCCTCCGGCGTCTCAAACTTGTCGTAGTAAAACTCGATGCCGTTGCCGTCCGGGTCCTCAAAATAAACGCTGCCGGTCATCCCGTGGTCGGTGGTGCGATCCACCTTAACGTCGTGCTCCAGCAGCGTGTGATAAAGGTCGCGCAGCGAATCGTGGTCCTCAACCTGCACCGCAAAGTGGTTCAGCCCCACGTTGCCCTTGCGCACGGGCGCCGCGTCGTCAGCCGCCTGAAACAGCGCCAGGTCATGGTGAATCTCCCCGCAGGTGAGGAACGTAGCGCCGGGGCGCTGCACGGCAACCTCAAAGCCGAGAATGTCGGTGTAAAACTTCGTAGAAGCGTCAACGTCGGTAACGTTGATAACCAGATGGCCTACTTGCTTGGGCTTTACCATAATTCTCCTCCTTCGCTGGCAGTCGGATGGGCGCCTGTTAAACCGTACTATACGACAGTTCCCGCCGCCGGGCAAGAAAGCCGCCAATCAGACGCCAAAAGAATTAATCAGCGGCAATTTCCGCGCGATTCAGGAACCTGTTCATCCGCGCGTTGCGTTTGTCAAGGCGGCGGTTGGTGCCTCTGAGTTCGCGATTCAGACCTCTGATGTAATGGGATAGCAACCATACCTGTATGTTGGCGATTACCAGCAACAGGCACATAAAGGCCAGAAAGCCGTACCGGATGTAATCTGCGGTTGTAATCGTGTCCATAATGGCGGCCCTTTCGCGAATGGATGGGCTAACGCCGTCAGTATGGCACATTGGCCTTGCTATGGGCAATGGGGCAACTCCGGGGATAGCGTTTCGTTTCAGGTGGATTAATAGCCCTCCCCCCTAATGTCATTCTGAGCGCCCTTTCCCCCAATGTCATTCTGAGCGCAGCGAAGAATCTCGAAAGCGTAGCAACGGCGTTGCCCCAAAGTGTGCCCTACGTCATCGAGATTCTTCGCTGCGCTCAGAATGACATTTTAGGGAAACTAAACCACCTGAAACGGAACGCTACCCTCATCCCCCTAGCGCCTCACACCTGGTTCATCCGCCGCACCATCGGCCGGTTGAGCCAGCCGGCCACTGATATTACCAGCAGCACCACGGCGCCGCTGCTAATCGCCAGCGACCAGCTGTACACTTGCGCCAGCCAGGTCAGCGGCCAGGCTCCCAGAAAGTGAAACACCGGCGCCATCTGCATCATCGCCATCATCCGCCCCCGCATCTGCGGCTCGGTCGTCAGCTGCATCAGCGAGCTCGACACCGGCCAGAAACCCCCAATGCTCGTCGATCCCACCAGCGCAACCAGCACGCAGGCCGTCCAGAACCAGGGCGCCCACGCCATCGCAATCAGCGCCACGCAGCAGGCCGTAACCTCCATATACATCAGCCGCCCCTTGTTCTGCCTGTTTCCCCAACTGGCCACCACCATTGAACCCAGGAACGCCCCGGCGCCGCGAAACGTCATCAAAATGCCCGTCTGCACCTCATTCAGCTGCAAATACTCCTGCGCAAATCCGGTAATCACCTGCATATACGCCATCCCAAAAAACCCGAATGACGCCGACATTATGATTAGCACCGCCGCCATCGGCGTGCGTATCGCGTGGGAGAACCCGCTCACCAAGTCCGCCATCGGCGATGCGCCGGTGCGACGGGTTGGCGGCACGTTTGACATCGCCAGCAGGAACACTATCCCCAGCAGCATACTCGCGCCGGTCAGGATGATGGCCGACCCGGTGCCGGCGAACCGGATGACGAACCCCCCAATCAGCGGCGCAATCATATTGCCCACCTGCCCGACCGACGTATGCAGCGCCACCGCGTTCATCATGTCCTCGCGCGGCACCAGGTCGGCGGCCAGCGCAAACCGCGCCGGCATCTGCATCGCGCTCAGCCCCCCCAGCAGGAACACCGTCAGGAACACGTGCCACATCTGCGCCAGCCCAAGCAGCGCCAGCGCCCCCAGCCCCACGGTAACCGTGCCGATGCCGAACACGCAGACAATCAGAAACAGCCGCCGCTCCACCCGGTCAGCCAGCACGCCGCCAACGAATGTAAAGAACAGATTGGCGATGCCAAAGATGGTAACGGCCAGCCCCAGGTCCGTTTTCTGCCCGGTGATGTCCAGGATGAGCCAGCCGATGCCAAAGAACTGTATCCCCTGCCCAAAGGACTGCATCCCGATGTTGAGGAAAAACCACCGGAAGTTCCGATGGCGCAGCGCCGAGAAGGTATTGAACCGGCCGGAGGCCCGACGGGTCACCGCCATTGCAGAATACGCCCCGCCATCAATTCAGCAGCCGTTCCGCGAGTTGATGAAAGTCGGCAACCTCAAAATCGGCCTGGTACGGCGATTCCTCCCGGGGCAAATTGTAGCGGTTCACGTAAGCCGCCCGGTAGCCGCACGCCCTCGCCCCGGTAATGTCAAAAGAATGAGCAGCCACCATCAATATCTGAGCTGCTTCCCGGCCCATCATCCGGGCGGCCGTGCGATAGACGGCCGGATGCGGCTTGAAAGCCCCGGCGTTTTGCACCGAGATGACGTGCGCGAAAGGAATACCGATGTTGTCCTGCGCCAGCTTTTCCAGATAGGATTGCTCGCCATTAGACAACGCCACCAACTGATAACGCCCGTCGTCGGCCAGACGCCGCAGCCCGGACACGGCATCGTCGTAAGGGCGCAGCTCATCGTAAATCGCCATAAAGCTCGCCACGTCCGCGTACTCAAAATCCACGCCGTGCAAACGCAGGCAGTAAATAAACGCCCGCCGGCAAGTTTCCCGATACCCGCTGTGTCCGAGCATAAACAGGTTGTCCTGATACTGCTCAATACGCTGCCGGTCCCGCCAATCCTTCCAGAACTGCTGGCCCGACACGGCAGACCCCCGTTCCGCAATAAACCGCCCCGCCGGTTCGGCCAAACTGCCGCCCAAGTCCAGTACGGTGCCAAAAATGTCAAAAGTAAGGGTATCAACCCGGGCAAGCTGCTCTACGGCCATTGGTCTGCCTCTGCGAGTTCAGGTAGGAGATTCAGTTCAGGATTCAGGCCGGCTTGATGTTCTCAATGTTGGTCTGGTCAACGTTAATCTGCCGCTTGACGCTGTCAAAATACACAATCAGCCACGTCGCCGGCCCGATAGTCCGCTTCTCGCGCACCTCGCCAACGTCCCCGGTAGAAATGCTGCGGACCGACGACCCCACCGGAGACGCCATAACCTCCCGCACCTCAAAATCAGCCACCGCCTCCACCTTCATCCCCGCCTCAAACTGCTCAAAACTCATCAGATTACCTCCTGCTCCGGCTGCTCCGCCCCAAGTTGTGAACGGAGCGCCGCCCGGTTCAAATTAGGTTGGAGAACGCTAGCGCAGTGTACGGCGCAAACGGCAGCAGTGTCAACGCAACCCGGCTTTTACAGCGCCGCCCCCTTTCCGCCGGTTCAACCACCCCCCAGCATCATTCCGCCCCTACCCCTCTTACCCCCAACACCATTCTGAGCGCAGCGAAGAATCTCGCCGCCGCCGCAGCACCCTTACTCCCAAAGCTTGCGTCCCCACCGCGATTCCCAGCCAATCCAAAAATCAGCAACGGTAGCGTTGCGTTTTAGGTGGTTTGGTTTATGAGTTCCCGATTTTGGAGTAGTACCAGCATGTTGTGAGGTGTCCATACCGTGCCAAGCTTTTCCCGACGCCGCAGCTCCCGGTTGTGCCGTTCCAAACGGGCGGTTGTCTTGTACCGCGCCTGCCCCGTGGCCAAATGACGCAGCCCTTCCCGCAGGGCTTTCCGACACCAGTACGTCCCCTGTCCTCCGGTCAACGCTATCACCCGCGCCGCGTGAAACTTGGCCTCCATCAAGCTGGACGACGCCAGCAACCGCCGCGCCGCCGGCCAGCCCGTCCTCCCCGATGTTCCGTCGGTAATCCCGCAGCAGGTGAAATGGCAAAGTTAATGCGGCGCTTGCCGGCCATAGACCATCTGGATGCCCGCTACGACGACCGCATCCCCGTCGCACACCAGATGCGCCAGCAGAACCGCCCCTACTGCCAAGCCTGGTCAATCACCCTTTTCCCAACCACCAACGACCCCAGAACCACGCCGCTTTCATCCCGGATTACCTTCAATTCCGTAGCCAACGGCACAAAGTGCTTTTGGCGAACCCGAACCGCCGCCCGCTTTGAGCGTAACTCAACCCCGGCGCCGCCAGTTTGATGCCTAAACCGCGGTTTTTTGAGTACCTTTGACAACGTTCCTCTGCGCCCAGCAGGTCGGCGCCGCTGGCCATCCGGCGACACGCACCGCAGCAAAACTCCTCAACTCCAAAAAATTTTGCGTCCTCACGGCTCTCCCTACGAACGTCACGTTGCCCGCATAGCAACCCGGTACATCAGCCGCCTGCTGTAATGCACCGAAGCCGAAATCATCCATCTCGCCTGGCAGCCCAGCAGCGCCCTCAACTTTGCCACCAACTCCGACGACATCACCGAAGACGAAGCTACTAACCTCAGCCTCGTCGACCTGGTAGTAAGCGTGCAAAACGACGCCGGCCAATCCGCCTACGTAGTCGCCAAAATATCCGTCACCGTCCAGGAACCCGACGTCATCCGGGCGCTAACCCGCGCCGGCATCCTAAACCGCTCCACCGGCCAAACAACCATCCCCGCCGTAATCGGAACCGACATTGACGACGACGCCCGCCTGTCCGCCCGGCAGCAAGAAGTAACTTTCATCGCCATCGCCAGCCCGCCGGACGACGACTAGCTCCGCCTCCAAACCAAGTGAAGTAGCACCCTGAAAACGCGTGTCATTCCGGAACGTTTTCACGACCAGCTATCGCTTGGTTTATAGCATCTACAATTTTCTGTGCTTTTTGACCGTCATCTCGACAATTTATGGTGTGAACCGTCTTATTCATGACGTAATTCACATCATATTGCTTGACCTTAGGCCGTATTGCCCGACCCAGGAAAATAATAAATAGCGCAGCTATCCATATTATAGGGTTGGGTGATATTATAAAACTTCCTGGCACCAACAGAACGCCAAAAATGGCTACGCTGCGCGTGAGTGCTGTACCGATTTGTCTTTCTTTCTGTACAAATCTAGCAGAACTGATTGACTCCACAGAGTAACTCCACCCGTCCGGTGGCACTATACGATGTTGCGATACGAACACATCGCGGTCAGCATAGAGCACAATTTCATCTTCCCGAGCCATTTCATCCCCCTTTTATCTTACGATTGCAACGCTGCCTTCACCTCCCCCACAATATCACCATCACACTGGCGGGTACAACGTCACCCCCAGCGCCCCTTCGCACCACGCCGCCGCCGCCAGCAGCCGCGCCTCTGCAAAGGGCGCTGCCACCAGCTGTATGCCCAAAGGCACCCCGGATTCCGCCATCCCCGACGGCAACGCAATCGCCGGCAGCCCGCAAGATGTCCATGGCCCCTGAAACGCCGGATCCCCGGTGTTCGTAACATCGGCCTGCGGCGGCGCTGGCGTGGCCGGCGTCAGCAGCGCGTCGCACTGTTGGGCCAGTTGCTCCATGTCGGTGGTGAACCGCCGCCGGCTTTCCAGCGCGCGCGAGTACGCGATGCCGTCCACCGCCAGCCCGTGCGCCAGCATCGCCCGCAGCTTGGGCTGGTAGTCCTCGGCCTGCCGGCGATACATCGGCTCGTGAAACGCTGCCGCCTCCACCGCCATTATCAACCGCTGGTCGTCGTAAGCCGTCTCGATGCTGTCCGGCATCGCCAGCTCGACAATCTCCGCGCCGGCTTGCGCCAACTGCTCAACGACGCCATCAAAATGCTGACGCGTCTCCGCATCGGCCCCCTCGTAGAAATACCGCCGCAAAACGCCGATGCGCGGCGCCCGCGGCTCAGCGATGGCCGATATGTAATCCCCAACAGGTTCATTGGCCGACACCGGGTCGTTGCCGTCCGGCCCCGACATCACTTGCAACAGCAGCGCCGCGTCCGCTACCGTCCGCACCAGCCAGCCCACCGTGTCCAGGTTCCAGCTCACCGGCACCACCCCGTAGCGGCTCACCCGCCCGAAAGTCGGCTTGAAACCCACCACGCCGTTGTACGCCGCCGGTCGCAGCACCGAACCCACCGTCTGCGAACCCATCGCCGCCGGACACATCCGCGCTGCCACCGCCACCGCCGAGCCGCTGCTGCTGCCGCCGGGCGTATGCGCTGCGTTCCAGGGGTTGCGCGTCGGCGACGGGTCCAGGCACGCAAACTCCGTCGTAACCGCCTTGCCCAGCATCACCGCCCCCGCCCGTTTCAGCAGCGTCAGCGTCGCCGCATCGTAATCCGGCACAAAATCCCGGTACACCGCACTGCCCGCCCGCGTCGGTATGTTGGCCGTATAGTAAATGTCCTTCAGGCCCACCGGCACCCCGTGCAGCGGCCCCAGCGGGCGCCCCTCCGACACGGCGGCATCGGCGGCTTGCGCGTCCGCCAGCACCGTATCCCGGTCCACATAGACCCACGCCTTGAGCCCATCGTCCAGCGCGTCAATCCGATTCAGACACGCCTCCGCCAGCCCGGACGCCGCAAGACTGCCCTCGGCGATCGCCGCCGCCGCCTGCGTAACGGTAAGTTCGTTAGGATTAGGCATCGCTTGACCTCTCCCCTGATACGCCCCGGCTGTACTCCCCGGCTAAACACCAGGCGGACGCCGTTCCCCCCAGTCCGTCGCCTGTTCGTAGGCGTAGGCGGCCCGGAACAACGTTGACTCGTCAAAGGCCCGCCCGGCAATCTGCAATCCAATCGGCAGCCCCGACCCCGTGAACCCGCAGTTGATTGACAGCGCCGGCAGGTTTGCCAGGTTGAACGGCGCCGTAAATCCCCGCCGCCCCTTGAACCCCGCCACCACGTCCGCTTTCGTCCCCAGCCCGGCCGAACTTGGTATCGGCGTCGCCGGCACCGATGACGCCGGCATCACCAGCACGTCCACCTCGTCCAGCGCCGCCAGTATTTGCCGCCGCAGCAATTCCCGCAAACGCGCGGCTTTCTGATAAATCTTGGCCGGCAGAATACTGCCCATCAGCAGCCGCACCTGGTTGTTGTGGTCCAGCTCCCGCAGCCGCTCCGTAGATATGATGTCCCAGTTCAGCATCGCCGCATCGCTGCTGATGATGCCGTAGGATATTTCCGACGAGTGCACAATCAGCGGCAGCGACACCTCCCGCACCTCGGCCCCCAGACCGGACAGCACGCCGGCCGCCGCGATGACCGCATCCCGAACCTCCGGGTCGTTGGCGTCGGTATGCACCCGTTCGGACACCAGCCCCACTTTCAGCCCACTGATATTCCCGTCCAGCCCGGCGGCATAATCCGGAACCGGCACGTCCCAGGTCTGCCCGTCCCTCGGGTCGTACCCGGCGATGGCCGCCAGCGTATGGGCGCAGTCGGTAACCGTCCGCGAGATTGGCCCCACCGTATCCATCGACCAGCTGGCGCCAAACACCCCGTGCCGGCTGACCCGCCCGAAAGTAGGCCGGATGCCCACCAGCCCGCAGAACGCCGCCGGCCCCCGGATGCTGCCGCCCGTGTCCTCGCCCAGCGACGTAGCGCACAGAAACGCCGCCGTCGCCGCGCCGGAGCCGCTGCTGCTGGTGCCGGGATTGCGCCCGGTGTCCCACGGATTGCGCGGCCGCCCGTAAGGATGCCGAAAAGCGTCGCCGCTGGCGTACTCACTCATATTAAGCTTGCCCAGCAGCACGGTGCCGGCCGCCCGCAGCCGCTCCATCACCGTCGCATCGGCGTCCGGCACGTTCTCCCCCAGGATGGTAGAGCCGTTGGTAGTGACGATGCCGGCCGTATTGAACTGGTCTTTTACTGCCACCGGCACGCCATGCAGCGGCCCCCGCCGTTGTCCCGACGCGATTTCAGCATCCGCCCGCCGCGCATCCTCCCGGGCCCGTTCCGCCGTAACCGTAATATAGGAAGCATAGTTGCCATCCAGCTCAGCGATGCGGCCCAGATAGGCGTCCGTAGCATCCGCCGCTGAAACCTCGCCGGCGGCAATGCGCCCGCCCAGTTCCGTAGCGGAGAGATAGCAAAGGTCGTCGTTAGGCATTACGGCCCCTCCTGCTGTCGCGCCGTAGCCGAAACGATAATCGGCAGCGGCTCCACCGCTGCCAGGTCCGGCTCCGTAATCGCCGCCAGAGCCTCCAGCAGCCCGTTCAAAGATTCCCGAACCTCCGGCGCCAAATCCGCCGGAATCTCAATCCCCGAAGCCCGCGCCAAAGCCAGCACGTCCCCGTCAGTCAAATCCGCCATCGCAAAACCTCCCGCACAAAACAGAACCCCCAAACCACCCCGTCACGCGGCGCAATTGTCGCCGTGCCACCCGGCATTGTCAACCCGAACACCGTCACCGTCCCACCTCCCAATATCACCCTGCCCCCCAAAGACACACCGAGGGGGTCTGGGGGAAATGATTTCCCCCAGCGTCACCCCCAAATCCAAAAAATCAATGACGCTACCCTCTTGCCAATCAGCACTCGCGTTCGCTACTATACATCTATCGGGCAAATCAAGCAACCCTCGCTCCCAGCCAGAGGACGCTCTTGGGGAATCGGGGCCATCACACCGCTAGCACAACCGCCGGAGATTCAAGTCAAAAACGGCCAGTCAGCAAAAAATCGCAATCGGCAAGGGTAGTCCCGACCCCGCTTTCACGGCGCGGGCTGCCTCCGCAGGGTATCGAGCTTCAGCCCGCGTGCTGTCCTCTCATTAGGGATAGGCCACGTAAAATGAAGGTACAAAATAGTTGCGTACCAACCTCCGGCCGTAGGGCTGACAACGACTTGAATCTCCGACACCAAACCAACCAACCGAACCGCCCGATACCGATAGTCCGATACCACACCCGCCCGATACAACTTGGAGACGCTATCATGCCACCGTCAGACCGCGCCCCTCCCCCCTTGCTCCGTCAGCCGGACGCTGGCCCTCTTGTTATAATCCCCGCAACCGGCCCGTTCACTCAGGGCCAATGTTTCCGGGGGGAGTTGAGCTATGGCAAATCACACCGCACCAATTACTGATGCCGTCGCGGTAATCCTCGCCGCCGGCCGGGGCAGTCGGATGCGTTCCCGCACTCCGAAACCCCTGCACCGGGCCGCCGGTATGGAGCTAATCAGATTCCCTGTTGACCTGCTGGCCGCCTGCGGTATCACCCGCACGGTGGTCGTAACCGGCCCCGACAACGCCGACGCCATCGCCTCCGTTCTGGATGACCGCGTCACCTACGCCGGTCAGCCCGAACCCAAAGGCACTGCCGACGCCGTTGCCTGCGCCCTGGCTCAGCTGCCCGAACCGCCGCCCCTGCTGGTGGTAATGGCCGGCGATACCCCCCTGGTGCGCGCCGAATCCGTGCGCAATCTCATCAACGAGCATACCTCCGTTCCGGGCCGCCGTATGACCATCCTGTCCGCTCCCGACGTGTTCGCCGACGACCTGGGCCGAATCGAGCGCGCCAGCGTAACCAGCGACGGACGCGTTGGCGCGGTAAGCGCAATCGTAGAGGCCGCATCCCGCCCCGGCTTTGCCCACGGCCCCGCCGAAGTGAACACCGGCGTTTATTGTTTCAGCGGCCCCTGGCTGGCCGAACACGTCGGCAGCATAACCCCCGCCCCGTCGGGCGAACTCTACCTAACCGCCCTGGCCGCCCGCGCCGCCGACCGTGGCGACGACGTAGCCGCCATCCCCATCGCCCTGGCCGACGAGGCCATTGGCGTCAACAACCGCGAGCAGCTTTCCGCCGTCGAAACCGTACTCCGCGACCGCATCAACCGCCATTGGATGGCTAACGGCGTCACCATCTCCGACCCGGCTACCACTTACATTGACGGCGACGTATCCATCGGCATGGACACCGTGCTGCTGCCCGGCGTAATCCTGTCCGGCCAGACCGCCATCGGCGAGGATTGCCGCATCGGCCCCTACTCCGTCATCGCCGACTCCCGCATCGCCGACCGCTGCCGGGTAGCCGCCTCCTTCCTCGAGGGCGCGCAGCTGTCATCGGATGTAACCGTCGGCCCGTACAGCCACCTGCGCCCCGACGCCAGCATTGGCGCCGGCGTGCATCTCGGCAATTTCGTCGAAGTCAAAAACAGCACGCTCGGCTCCGGCACCGCCGCCGGCCATTTCTGCTACTTGGGCGATTCCAGCATCGGCGCCGGCGTCAACATCGGCGCCGGCACGGTAACCTGCAACTACGACGGCGTTGACAAGCACGTAACCAGCATCGGCGATGGCGCCTTTATCGGCAGCGATACTATGCTCATCGCCCCCGTTCACGTCGGCGCCGGCGCTGCCACCGGCGCCGGCGCAGTCGTCACAAATGACGTCCCCGACGCTAGACGGGCCGTCGGAATTCCTGCTAGACTAGTGCCACGCAAAGATAAGGATAGGGAGAGCAACTGACCCCTCCGACGCAGCGCGGGCTTTTTTGTAGAGGGTCGCCGGTTTGGATACTGACAGTAGCTTACCACCGTTATTATTTCTGGCCGCCTCACTGCTGGCGTTCGGCTGGACCAGCATCGTCATCGCGGCCCACAGCTCGCCAACTGCCATCATCCGCATGGTGGCGGTAGGCGCAACGGGCCAACCCCTGCTGGTGCGCGTCCTGCGGTTCGGCGCCATGGCCCTCACCGGCATCAGCGCCGTCGCATTCGGATTCTCCCTGACCAACGGCCTCCAGTCCGCCGGCCTCGGCGCCGCCTGGAACATCGTCGCCCTGATTGCCGCGGCCGCCGCCGTGTCCACCGTACTGCTGGCCGGCGTTGACCTGTCCATCAGACGCCTGGCCAAAGCCTTTCCCGAACTTGCCATCCGCCTCGCCGGCCCCCGCCGCTGGCTCGGCAGCGCGCTGACTGCGCCCCACGCCAACGGCAACGGAACCGCCGGCAACAACCACGGCCCGGAATCCGGCGAGGATGAAACCGAAGCCAACCTGTTCATCAATTCCCCACTGGCCACCGGCGAACTGTTCAACCTGGACCAGGACGACATCAACATGGTTCGCTCCATCAGCCGCATGGACGACCGCGACGCCCTGCACATCATGGTGCCCCGCCTCGACGTTGACGCCGTAGAAATATCCTCGTCAATGGACACGGTGGTTGCCGTCCTCGTCGCCAGCAAGCACACCCGCCTCCCCGTCTATCAGGACACCATCGACAACGTAGTCGGCATCGTCCACATCAGCGACGTCCTAGAATCCCTGTCCGCCGGCGCGCAAGGCGCCCCCCTGCACGCCATCATGCGCGAGCCCGAGTTCATCGCCGAGAACATGGCCCTGGACGACCTGCTCCGCCTGATGCGCCGCAAGTCCCTCCAAATGGGCATCGTAGTCGACGAATACGGCGGCGTTGAGGGCATCGTAACTCTGGAGGATGTCCTCGAGGAGATAGTCGGCGAAATTGAGGACGAATTCACCGACGCCGAACCCGACGAATCCACCGACGCCGGCGATGGTTCCTGGCTGGTGAACGCCACCCTGCCCATTGAGGACGTAGCCAAAACCGTCGGCATCGCCCTGGACTACGGCGAAGTCAACACCATCGGCGGCTACGTCTATACCCAGCTGGGCCGGATGCCGGAGGTAGGCAACATAGTACAATCCGGCAACATCACCATCGAAGTAACGCAAGTAAGCGGCCGCCGCATCCAGCAACTCCGCGTCCGCCGCAGCGACGCCGCCCCGGATACCGCCGCCGGCCAGCCATAAGAAAAGCGCCCCGGCTTACCCTCCGGAGCGCTTTCCCTGCCAGCGTTTTGTCGGACGCAACGCTGCGCCCGTATTCCCATCGCCTACCGCATCCCCACCAGTTCCCCGCTCAACACCAGAAAGTGGTCGTTCAGTCCGGGCGGCACCGGCGTCACCAGATGCACCGTCGCCCGGTTCCCGCTGGAAAGTTGCAGTTTTGTCTTGTGAATAACGTCGGTGTGCGTACCCAGGTAAAGGTATTCCCGCGACCCGTTGCTCACCACGATAAACACTTCCTCTCCGTCCGACAGCAGGCCCGGCGCGTCGGTCAGGCCACCAAACCCGTCTATCGCTTGGGAGGATTCGCCGAACACCCACGACGCGCCCCGTTCTCCCGGATTCACCGATATTGCGGCGGCGGCGGTCAGGTCAACGCCGGATGCGTAGTCAGTGCTTGAGATGCCGATAACGCTATCCGCATCCAGCTTGCGGTCAATGCCCAGGTCGGATACGGAGACCCTGGTAATCGGCGGCTGCGTCCCCGGCGCGGCGGCCCAGTCGCTGCGCACCGGCACAAACCCCAGCTCATCGCCCTGCTCCAGATAAGCCGGATCGGAAAGGGCCAGCGGAGTTATCGTAACGCCTCCGCTCCCGGCCTCTGCCGTTGCCGCCGTAGCCGGAATGTTCTGCAAGCCATCCCGCTGCACCGTAAAACGCTCCAGGTCAGACCGCAGCAAGTATATGTAGCCGTAATACGCGCCGCCGGACAGAACCAGGCCAATCCCAATCAGCAAAACGACAATGCCCGCCCAGCGCAGCAGTGCGTGCTGCGCCCGGCTGCGCATATGCATATAATCCAGTCCAATCTCCATATTGCACCCTGATAATGCCCGGCCCGCAAGGGGAACCGCGCCGGTTGCCCAGCCGACGGAGCCGGTTATTTGAGACTAGCGGCCAACACCGGCGGCCAGCCGATTGGCCGGCGCCGCGCCGGTTCAGTGCCGGCCGGTTCGGATTGGCTCGTTGACGAAAATATCGCCGTTGCGGATTTTGATGTTGTAGCCGCAGGACGGATTAGTGCACGTCCAGGCTTTGTAATGAACCGAGGAACCCTGCGCGCCGTAATCCGACAACGGCACCAGCGAACCCGTATTGCATTGTTGGCAAATCGGCATTTCCATAGCTGCCACCAAACTCACCTCCCTCAACCCGACGCCTGCCGGGTAATCCCTGCCGAGTATAGTGACCACCCCGCCAACCCTGCCCGAACATCCGCAAGCAAAGTTTCGCAGTTTCACAAACCCCGCCGGCAAACGCAAAAGGGGCAACCAAACGGCTGCCCCTCGCAATAGCCCGATGCCGGATACCCCGGCGCCGTTTATTCCAGGTAGTCGCGCAGCTTTTTGGAGCGGGAGGGGTGCCGCAGTTTGCGGATGGCTTTCGCCTCAATCTGCCGGATGCGTTCGCGGGTTACGCCAAACTCCCGGCCCACCTCTTCCAGCGTGCGCGTGCGCCCGTCTTCCAGCCCGAACCGCAGCTTGAGCACCCGGCTCTCCCGTTCGGTCAGCGAGTTAAGCACGTCCTGCACCTGTTCCCGCAGCAGTTGGGCGGATGCGGCGTCGGCCGGCGCCAGCGTGGTGCGGTCTTCGATGAAATCGCCCAGGAAAGAATCCTCTTCCTCTCCGATGGGCGTTTCCAGCGAGACCGGCTCCTGCGAGATTTTCTGAATCTCCTCCACCTTTTCGGGCGTCATCTCCATCGCCTCGGCCAGTTCCTCGGTGGTGGGTTCGCGCCCCTTTTCCTGCAACAGCCGCCGGTGGTGCCGCATCAGCTTGTTGATGGTTTCCACCATGTGCACGGGTATGCGGATGGTGCGCGCCTGGTCGGCGATGGCCCGCGTGATGGCCTGGCGAATCCACCAGGTGGCGTAGGTGCTGAACTTGTACCCCTTGCGGTAGTCAAACTTCTCCACCGCCCGGATGAGGCCGATGTTGCCCTCCTGAATCATATCCAGCAGGGCCATCCCCCGCCCGATGTACTTCTTGGCCACGCTCACCACCAGGCGCAGGTTGGCCTCGGTGAGATGCGTCTGCGCCCGCTCGCCCGTCCGCTTGATGCGGTCAAAGTGCATGGCGGCGTCAAAGTTCTCCATCTCCACCATGTCGCTCAACCCCGGATTCCGAATCAGCTGGGACAGCAGCAGCAGCGAGCAGGCGTTGTCGTCGGCGTAAAGCGGCGACACGTCCAGTCCCTGCTCCGGCACGTAGCAGCCCTCCACCCCGTCGGGATGCAGCTCGGCCCAAATCGGCACGTAGGTGGCGGCAACGTCAATCATGCGCGGCGGCAGCACCCACGTGTCCAGCGAGAGCTGCACGATGCGCTGGTAGGCTACGTCCTCCGAGATGTCCAGGTCGCGGGCGACTTGCTCCACCATTGCCGGGGCAATCTCGGCGTCAATCGCCCCGCGCAGGGGCGCCGAGTCCTTGACTTCCTGCAAGGGCAGGCTGGGGTTCAGCGCCAGGTAGCGGGCCAGCGAGCGCACCAGCGGGGCGGCGTTGGCGATGCGCACCAGCAGCAGCATCGCCGCTTCCCAGGCCATGCTTTCCACCGGCAACTCATCGGCGGCGGTCAGTACCGACACCGCATCGGCCGGCGCCGGCTGCTCGGCCAGTTCTTTCTCCATCTTGTTCAGATGATTGAGCCCCTCCAGCTGGCGGGCCAAGCGGCGCTCGTCGGCCGAGGTCAGCAAGTCAACCCGGCCAATCTCCCGCAGATACATCCGCACCGGGTCATCCAGGGCGTCGTTGCCATCGTTGGTATCCACGTTGGCCCAATCCCGCTCTTCCCGCTCGATGTCCCGGGCCGACGGGCCGTCCAGTTCGGGCAGCACGGTGCGCGCCGCGGCCACCCGCCGGATTTGCCACTCGTCATCGGTAGAATCCGGGTCTTCCGCAGCCCCGGCCGGCGCGTCGATGTCCTCCGAGTCGCTTTCCTCCTCGTCTGCCGTCTCTTCTTCATCGTCATCCGCCACGGCAACGGCGGTGCGGCCCCGGGCGTAAGTCTCCTCGTCATCGTCGTCAGCGATGACTACCGTGCCACTGCTTTCGTATTCCGCTTCGTCATCTACGATTACGGTGCGACGGCTGTTGATTATGGTCATATTCCCTCCGCTATTGGTTGGGCTGCGACTGCGTTTCCGCAGGGAACGGCTAGATGGCGCCGGTCAATTCCTGATTAATCTCGCGCACGCGCTCTTTACCCGCCTGCACCTGGATGGCAACGGGCGAATCCCAATCGGCGTCATCCTCGAGGACGGTAAGCAGCTGCGAGATTTCGTTATTCAGATATTCCTTCTCAATGCCCAGCCGGATTTGGCGCCAGGCCCGTTCGGGTTTGGCGGGGCCGGCGAGGCGGAGTTCGCGGGTTTTCAGCAGATTGAGATGGGATTCCAGTTCGGGCGGGGCTTCCACATCGGGCGGCGCGTCGGCATCGTCGGCGGTGTAGGCCGCATCCATAATACGGCGGTAGATTTCCTTGTTCTCGGAACGGTTGAACCAGTCGTCCTCTATTTCGACGGCGGCGGGAATGCCGAGTTCGTCCCAATGCTGCAACAGCAGGGACAGGCAATACTCCTCGGCGGCGCTTTCGCTCCGCATTGGCGCGGGCATACTTTCGTCGGCAGTGGCCGGAGCGGGGCGCCCGCGCCGGGCGGCCGGCGGCCCGGCGGCAACGGGCATGGAGGCGTGCAGCGTGTCAACGCTTACCCCCAGTTTATCAGCCAGTTCATCCAGATGGATGTCCCGGCGTATCCGGTCCGGTATCTGAGCGATAAACCGCAGCATGGCCCGCGCTACCCACGCCCGGCCGTCTGCCGATGCCATGTCTGCGCGGGCGGTTAGCGAATCCAGCAGGTAGTCAAACAGCGGCGGCGCGGATGCTATGAAATCGGGCCACGCAATGGGCGATTGCCGGATGAGGTCGTCCGGGTCCTGGCCGGCCGGCAGTTCCGCTACCAGCAGCTCCAGGGCCGCCGGCGGTTGCAGCACGGAGCCGTCGGAGCGCGGGGCGGAACGGGCATCGCGCTGCTGGAAAACGCCCCAGGATGATTCCAGGCTGCGCAGGGTAGCGTTGCGGCCGGCGGCGTCGCCGTCCAGCGCCATCGTAACGTGGCTGGTGAGGCGCCGCACCTGCGCCACCTGTTGCTCCGTAACCGCCGTGCCCATAGAGGCCACCACGTTATCGTAGCCGTGCTGGTGGGCCATTATGGCGTCCATGTAGCCCTCTACGATGACCACGCCCTTTTGACGCACCGGCTCTTTGGCCAGGTGCATGGCGTACAGGATGCGCGATTTATCAAAGATGGGGGTGCGGGGGGTGTTGATGTACTTGGCAACGTCGGCGTCGTCCAGCGCGCGGCTGCCGAAACCGGCCACCCGGCCCGACCATTCCCGGATGGGGATTATCAGCCGTCCCCGGAACAAATCGTAATAGCGGCCATCGTCGGTTTCGCGGGCCAGGCCGGCCTCCACGACCTTTGCAGATGTGTAGCCGGCGGCGGTAAGGTGGGACAGCAGCCGGTTATCCCGGGGCGGGCTGTAGCCCAGCTCAAAGGTTTGCACGGTGCGCTCCGCAAGTTCCCGCTCCACCAGATACTCCCGGACGAACTGCGCTTGCGGGGACAACAATTCCTGTTGGTAGAACCGGCGGGCCGCCTCGTTGATTTCGTAAAGCTCCGTTGACTGCCCGGAGTTGTTCCGCTCGGTAATCGTAACGCCAACGCGGGCGGCCAGCCGGTGCAGCGCATCCCGAAAATCCAGCCGTTCCGCTTTCATCACGAACGACAGCGCATCCCCACCCTCAGCGCAAGCCCCAAAGCACCGCCACGACTGGCGATCGGGGAACACGTAGAACGAGGGCGTCCGTTCCTGGTGAAAGGGGCAGACGGCCTTAAACGACGACCCGGAACGTTGCAGGTTGACGTAGCCGCCGACCAGTTCGACAATATCCAGCCGGCTCTTGACGTCGTCGATTTGTGTCATGTGCTCCAGTATTGTGAACGCTGATTACAGCAGGAATCAGCTAACGCGGTGCGGCGTAACGCCCAACACGGACGCTACATCTTGAATAGCATTGGCCAACCAGCGTGGGTGCAACTCGGCGCCGATAAACCGCATCCCGGCAACGGCGGCGGCGTTAGAGGTCAAGCCTAAACCTACCAACGAAATCATCGCCGCACTGCCAAGTATCGCCCGGCGGAACCGGGTAGATGTCGCCAGCATCGCCGTAATGCCAGCAACCGTAATAAGAACGGTCATACTGGGTAGAACTCATTGCAGCGCTCACACAACCGGGTAATCCGCATAGATACAATAGGCCAAACCTAGTATAGCACAGCGGGCCAAAGGATGCGACGGACGGCGGCGGCGCTACCCTAATCACCACGCAACCGCCGCAACTCCGCCTCCAACTCTCGATTACGGGTCTCAGCGCTATCGGCGCGGGCCTCCGCCCTGAGGCGGGCCTCCCGCTCCTGGAGGCGGGCCTCCCGCTCATCGATAAGGGTTGGGATGTGCTGGCCGGTATCCGGGTCGTACCAGCCCAACAGGCCCTCATCCCCCTGCACGCGCTCCCACCGGAGGTACAGATTCAGCACGGCGCTGTAACCCTGCAAAGAGCCATCAGGCAATTCCGCAATGGGGATGGGCTCGTACTTGCCATCAACCAGCCGGTCACCGGCTAGCCGTTCACCGTGAAACTCCCCCGTTTCATCAACACGCCAGTACTCCGGGATGCCCAACGCCGCATATTCCGCCCGCTTTTGCACTACGTCAACGCTGGCCGTACTCTCCGAGGCAACCTCCATCACAAAATCCGGCGGCTTGCCCTGCTCCGTGATTAGATAGCCCCGGGTGGCCTTGTACGCGGCCGGATTCACGTCAAAAGCGATGAGCAAATCGGGACGGCGCAGGCCGGTAGTGCCGGGGCGCGGGCCTTGGGCCAGCCAAAAATCGGCGGTTACCAGAGTAGTCTCCGGGTTGCCCAGGTACTGGATTAGGTGATAGCTGTTACCCGTCTGGTGCAGTTGTATGTAGTTGGTCATCTCATCAGGCTCACGTTGGGGCGGGTCCGGGAACCGGAAACGGCCCGGAGCGAGCGGTGGCGCTGGCGGCGCTTTGGCAGCGATGGCGATGCTGTCAATGGTAGTAGCAGTCATGCTGAACCTCTGGAACTTGGCGGGACACGGTGCGGCGTATTATAGCGGGGTTTTGGATAGCGTTCCATTTTAGGGGGATATAGAGAACCAGCGCTAACCGTCGGGGGTGTAGGTTATGGGGTGTAGGTTATGGTGAGGGACGCAGTGGCGGTTTGACCGTCCAGCGATGCCGTCGCCGTGATGATTTTCGCCCCCGGTTGCAGCCGGATGCGGGTTTGCCATTCGCCTGCATCATCCGCTGTCAGGAGGATTATGCCGTCCACCACCACCTCAGCGTTGGGCAAAGTGACGCCGCTCACCAGCAGCGCGCTGTCCGCCACGCGGGCGCCGTCGGCCGGTTCGTTGATGCTGATGGTCAGATCCGGAGGCTCAGGGTCGTAAATGACTAGCAGCCATCCGCGCTCTTGTGGTCCGGGGGTGATGGGGTTGCTGATGACGGTCAGCACGTTGTCACCCTCATCCAGCGTGACGTCGAAGGAAAATACGCCGTTGCCGTCGGCACGGGTATTCGTCAGGTGCACCGCACCCTGCATTTTCCTGGGGCTATCATGAGAGATGTCAACGAACGACCAGGGCAGCGTCCGGCCGGATACTTCCAATTTCGGCTCGGCGTAAATAATCTGGCCGTAAGACGGATACACTAGTTCCACGAATAGTTTGGGGCCCGGCATTGGCGTCGGCGCTGGCGTCGGTGTCGGCGGCGGCGCGATTGTTGGCGTGGGCGCCGGCGTGGGCGTGGGCGCCGGCGTGGGCGCTGGCGGCGGGGTGGGCGTTAGCGTGGGCGCTGGCGGCGGGGTGGGCGTTAGCGTGGGCGGCGGCAGGGTGGGCGGCGGCATGGCGGTAGCGCGGGCCACCGGACGGACGCCCGGCGTGAGCTGCAAGGACGTTGCCCACGCGGCCAGGAACGCCAGCCCCAGCAGCGCAATGATGGCGATGACTATTATCTCTTGACGCAAAACGCTGATTGGATGCAGTGGGGTTTGCCAGCGGCCCGGTCGGCCCTAGTGGGCAACCGGGGAACCTACCGGCAGCGTCAAGGTGAACGTGGTGTGGTGGCCATCGGCGGGGGCCAGGGCCGATGCTACCGACAAATCGCCCCCGTAGCGGCGGGCCAGCGTGCGGCTGATGTACAGGCCCAGCCCCGATGAGGTTTTTTCCTCGCTGCGCCCCATCTCCGGCGTCCAGCCGCGCGTGAACAGGTGCGTGCGGTAGTGGGCCGGAATCCCCGTCCCGTTGTCGGTAACCTTGACCATAAAGTTGGCGGGGCTGCGGGTTACGTTAATCTCAACTTCATCGCCGCCGTAGCGCAGGGCGTTGTCCACCAGATTGGCGATGATGTGCTCCAGCACCGCCGCATCGGAATAGACCAGTCCGAACTGTTCGGGTTCCGCCCACCAAACGATGTCTTTGCCTTGCTCCGAGGCTTGCCCGGTGTAGCGTTCTACGATGCGGCTGACCACCGCGGATGGCTCTACGGGGTAGGTGTCCAGCGGGGCGTCGGGGATTTCCAGGTTAATCATTACCTGCATATTGGCCATCATCAGCCGGAACGACGGCGCCTGCTCCTCAATCTCGTCAAGCAGCTCGTGCACTACTATGGACACGTCCTCGCCGGTGGTGGCCAGCACGCCGCGCACTTCGCGGCACTTGCCCAGAATACGGCGCATGGGGCGGCCCAAGTCGTGCTGGAAAGTCTCGAACTGCTGCTCGGTAAGGCGGCTCCAGTCGTCGGCGCCGCCGTAGCCGTTGCCGTTGCGGTGGCGCACCTGGGCAACGGCGTACACGCCCACCGCCAGGCCCAGGCCCAGCACCACCGCCGCCATGCCGACGTAGGCCAGCGGCTGGACGCTCCACAGCTGGGGGAACAGGAACTCGGCCGGATAGAACACGGCGACAACCATCGCCAGCAGGCCCAGCAGGGCGATGGCCATGCCCAGCAGGGCCGGCCAGGGGTACGCCGTGATGCGTCGCTCGGCCACGATTGCCATGATGGAACCCTACTCGCGCGGCGGCAGCAGGCGGTAGCCCCGGTCGCGGACGCTGACGATAAAATCGTTGGCGCCCAGGGGGATACCGAGAGCGTGGCCCACTGCTACTTTGATTTCCCGGATGCGAACCCGCAACGAGGCCCGGGTGTCATCGCCATCCAGGTAGCGTTCCAGCCGGTCAAACGATACCAGGTTGCCGGGGCTGCGATACCAGGCTTGGGCCAGTTCGAGCAGTATCTGGAAACGGCGCCCGCCGACGTCCTGAACCGGGGCCAGCCGGCCGTCATCACGGCGCACCATAACCGACTCGGCGTCGCTGTCAATGACGATGCGCTCGCCGATGGCGATGGTGCGCGTATCGGCGCCCACCAGCCGGCGCACTCGCAGGGCCACTTCCTCCGGGGAGGCCAGCTTGTCGATGAACTCGACGGGGGCGTTGACCTGCAAGGCGCTGCGGGCGACGGTATCCCGCTCCACGCCGTGGCTGTATTGGGTGAACATCAGCACCGGCAGGCGGGGGTGTTCGCCGACGATGCGCTTGAGGATGTCCAGGCCCTTGAACTGGTCATCCCGGTAATCGCCCAAGCGCACGTCCAGAATTACGCCGTCGGGACGGTGGTCGGCGATGGCTTGCAGGGCGGCCCACAGCATATCGTCGGCGGAGCCGTGTTCCTCTTTGCTCACCACCTGGGTGCCCCAGCCCTCATCCTCCAAGCGGCGGCACACCGCCCGCACGATGGCCGACGTTGCTTCGTCATCAACAATGAGTATGTTCCCGGATGGCGACGGCATGGCGATAGTCCAAGTCGAGGGCCCGGTTTGGGCCGTCAAATCCAATTTTAGCATAGCCGATTTGCCGGGCCGTCGGTAATGCGCCGGCCAGTTCCGGGATAACCGGCCGGCCGGCGGAGCTGAAACGCCAGCCGCCGGGGGATGCCTGGGCCCCGGCCGGCGTTAGGCGTCTTTGGTCAGGTTGGCCAGGAACTCGGAGTTTTTGCGGGTGCGCGACAGGCGTTCCAGGACGCGCTTGGTGGCATCGCCCATGTTGGCCTGGTCGCCGCCGGAGGCTAGGGTTACCATGCGGCGCAGCAGCCAGATTTGGGGTACGGTTTCGGAGTCGTAAAGCAGTTCCTCGCGCCGGGTGCCGCTGCGTACCACGTCGATGGCGGGGAAATAACGCTGGTCGGCGAGGCGGCGGTCAAGGTGCAGTTCCATGTTGCCGGTGCCCTTGAATTCCTCGTAGATAACCTCGTCCATCCGGCTGCCGGTGTCCAGCAGGCAGGTGGCGATAATCGTGAGGGAACCGCCTTCTTCCAGGTTGCGCGCGGCGCCGATAAAGCGCTTGGCGGGATAGAGGGCGGCCGGGTCAATGCCGCCGGAGAGGGTGCGGCCGGAGGTGGGCAGGGCCAGGTTGTAGGCGCGGGTGAGGCGGGTGATGCTGTCCAGCAGGATTACCACGTCCCGGCCGGTTTCTACCAGCCGCTTGGCCCGCTCGACGGCCAGCTCTGCTACCCGGCATTGTTCCTCTACCGACTCGTCAAAAGTGGAGGCGAACACGTCGCCGTGCACCGCCCGGCGCATCTCGGTTACTTCCTCAGGGCGTTCGCCGATAAGCACTACCATCAGGGCGACGTCGGGGCGGTTATCCGAAACGGCCGCTGCAATCTGGCGCAGCACGGTGGTCTTGCCGGCCTTGGGAGGCGATACTACCAATCCGCGCTGCCCTAGTCCGATGGGCGCGAAAAGGTCAATCATCCGGGTGGATATGCCGCCGCCGTCGTGTTCCAGGACGATGTGGTCGTTGGGAAAGATGGGGGTTAGCGACTCGAACTGCCGCCGGGTGCCGGGCTTTTGCAAGTCGGGGTCAAGCAGGTTGATGCTGATGGCGCGGGTGAATCCGTAGCGGCGTTCGCCGTCTTTGGGGGGGCGCACCAGCGTGGTTACCGTATCGCCGGTTTTCAGGTTGAAGCGGTTGATATGAGCCCGGCTCACAAAGACGTCGCCATCCACCGGGGGGTATTGCAGGGAGCGGAGGAGGCCGTGACCGGCGTCCATCACTTCCAGCACGCCGGAGGCGGTGAGCATATTGCGGTTGGCGGCGGCCTGCCGGATTTTTTGCAGCAGGGCATCCCGGCCCAGTTCGGTAAGGGCGGTTTCATCCCGAAAGCCCACTTCGGGGGCCAGGTCAAGCAGCTGGTCGTAGGGCATGGCCGTCAGTTCGGTGACGTCAAGCAGGCGTTCCGGCAGCGTTGTTTTGGCGCCGTTGGGGTTGGGATAGCCGCGGGGGCCGTCGGCGTCGGCGGAACCGGGTTCGGCGCCGGGTTCGGCGACGGCGGTTGCGGCGCCGTTCTCGTTGGGATTGGGGGCCGGGCGTCGGCGGCGGCGGGGGGGTGTGGTGGGTGTAGCAGGGCGGGCGCGCACCATTTCGTTAGCCTCCGGATGCTTGTTGCCAGTCTTGCAGGAAACGCGCCAAACCGGCATCGGTAAGTGGGTGCTTAATCATTTGCGTCAACACGTTGTAGGGGATGGTGGATATGGGGGCGCCGGCCTGGGCGGCCAGTACGCAGTGCCGCGGCCCCCGGATGCTGGCGGCCATAACCTGGGTGGCAACGTTCTGTTTTTGATAAACGGCCACGATGTCGGCAACCAGCGCGATACCGTCCTGGCCGATGTCGTCGAGACGACCGACGAAGGGGCTGACTACCGTGCTGCCGGCGTTGGCGCCGAGCAGGGCCTGGTTGACCGAGAAGACGAGGGTCTGATTGACGCGGATGCCGTCCCGGGCCAGGGCCGCGATGGCCTTGAAACCCTCCGCAGTGCTGGGGATTTTGACCCAGGGGTTGGGAATCCACTCGGCGATGTCGCGCCCCTCGGCAATCATGCCGGCGGCGTCGGTGCTGACGACTTCTACGGATATGGGGCCGTCAATGATGTCGGCGATTTCCTGAACCGCAGCGCGGTAGCCGGCGGCGGCGCCGATACCCTCCTGGGCGGCCAGCGAGGGGTTAGTGGTTACTCCCGATATAACGCCCAACTCGGCGCCCTGCCGAATCTCGTCAATGTTGGCCGTGTCCAGAAACAGTTGCACGCGTCATCCTCCGGTGGCCCGGCAATGGGGCCGGAACGCGCCGTCCGGAAAGGGGGGGCGGCGCAGGCTTGCCGGGGCAGTTGTGGGAACGGAATAATTTTAACCGGGTCAAAGTTACGGGGCGCCCGGCGGTAGTACATACTAGAAAGACCACGACTTTGAGCGGCGGAAAGGCAGCTGACTGCCTTCGCGGACGGTGTTGCGCGCCTGGCCGAGCAGGGCGCTGAACAGGGGGTGCGGCCGGTTGGGCCGGGATTGAAACTCCGGGTGGAACTGCACCCCGACCATAAAGGGGTGGCCGGGGACTTCCGCCGTCTCCACCAGTTCGCCATCGGGGGACAGGCCGCTCATTACCAGGCCGGACGATTCCAGCGATTCCCGGTAGCGGTTGTTCACTTCGTAGCGGTGGCGGTGGCGCTCCATTACCTGGGGCTGATTGTAAATCCGGGCGGTGTGCGTGTTGGCCTGGGGGCGGCAGGGGTACTGCCCCAGCCGCATGGTGCCGCCGAGGTCGGTGACGCCTTTCTGCCCGTGCATGATGTCGATGACGGGATGGGGGCTATCGGGGTCAAGTTCGGAGGAATTGGCGCAGCGCAGGCCGGCAACGTCCCGGGCCCAGTCGATGACCATTACCTGCATACCGAGGCAGAGGCCGAGGTAAGGCACCTGGCGGTCGCGGGCGTAGCGGCTGGCGTCCACCATGCCCTCAACGCCGCGGGGGCCGAAACCGCCGGGCACGACGATGCCGCTGACGCCTTTGAGGTGGGCATCGGGGCCGTCGCGCTCCACGGCTTCGGAGTGTACCCAACGCACGTCGGCTTTCAGGCCGCAGGAGGCGGCGGCGTGGCGCAGGGCTTCGCGCACCGACATATAGGAATCGGGATACTCAACGTACTTGCCCACGATGGCGATGGGGATTTCATGCTCGGCGGCGTTCATTTGCGCTACGAGTTGGCTCCAGTCGCTCAGCTCGCAGCTGCCGTCCAGCCCCAGCGTTTGCGAGAGGATGCGGCTGACGCCGTAGTCCTCCATGATGAGGGGGACTTCGTACACGTTGCCCACCGTAGGCATGGGGAAAACCGCCGCCGGGTCAACGTCGCAAAACAGGGAAAGTTTATCCCGGATGCTGCGGGTAACTTCGGTGTCGCTGCGGCAAATCAGCGCGTCGGGCTGAATACCGATGCTGCGGAGTTCCTTGACGCTGTGCTGCGTGGGCTTGGTCTTTAATTCCTCGGAGGCCGATATGTAGGGCAGCAGCGTCAGATGGATGTAAAAGACGTTGCTGCGGCCGACTTCGTTGCGCATCTGCCGGATGGCTTCAAGGAACGGCAGGCCCTCAATGTCGCCGACCGTGCCGCCGACTTCAACTACGACGACGTCGGCGTTTGACTTTTGGGCCAGGCCGGTTAATCGGCTTTTGATTTCGTTGGTGAGATGGGGGACGGTCTGGATGGTGCCGCCGAGAAAATCGCCCCGGCGCTCCTGGGTAATGAGGGTCAGGTAGGCTTGGCCGGCGGTTACGTTGCTTTCCCGGGTTAGTTCAATGTCAATGAACCGTTCGTAATGCCCCAGGTCAAGGTCGGTTTCGCCGCCGTCTCCGGTGACGAAAACTTCGCCGTGCTGGTAAGGGGACATGGTGCCCGGGTCAACGTTGAGGTAGGGGTCGAGCTTGACGACGGTGACCGAAAGGCCCTGGCTTTTGAGGATGCGGCCAATGGAGGCAACGCAAATCCCCTTGCCAATGGAGCTAACGACGCCCCCGGTTACGAAGATGTACTTGGTGGCCATTTTACCTGGCTTGCCGCCGGTTACGAACCGGGCTCAAAGACCTGCGGGCAACAGGAATTATCTATCGCCAACAGCTACAACCGACGGCGACAGGCGATGCGCCGCAACGCCGCAGCAAAAGTAGATAACTGAAAGGGGGCGGCACAAAAAAGGCGGAACCGACGGGAGAACCCGGACGCAAACCACGCCCCACTACACTACGTATCCAGCGCACCAATGCACGCGGATGACGGGTGGCATTATAATCAGATATTTTCTGCGGTGTCAAATAACGCTCAAAATGAGACAGCGCTGCGTTGCAGGGGGTTTGGTCAAGTCATGATAGGTCATCCTGTGAGAGTGGGTTGCGGTTGGCGGTATCGGGCGGTGCGGTATCGGGCGTTTATCGGGCGGTGGGTTTGGTTGGTTGATGTTGGTGTCGGAGATTCAAGTCGTTGTCAGCCCTACGGCCGGAGGTGGGTACGCAACTATTTTGGACCTTCATTTTACGTGTCCTGCCCTAATGAGAGGCAGCACGCGGGCTGAAGCTCGATACCCTGCGGAGGCAGCCCACGCCGTGTAAGCGGGGATGGGACTACCCTTGCCGATTGCGATTTTTGCTGACTGGCCGTTTTGACTTGAATCTCCGACGATGGTGCTAGCGGTGTCCCCGATTCCCAGGTGCGCCCTCTATATGAGAAACGGCTGGTAGCGGGGTTGGTTGATTTGCCCGATAGATGTATCTTACACGAACCGATGTGCGGTTGCAAGAGGTTGGGGTCGCTGATCTTGGGATTTGGCGGGGGATTTGACGGGGGGGTGTGCGTTTGGGGGGTAAGGGGGTGACGCTGGGGGAAATGATTTCCCCCAGACCCCCTCGGTGTATTATTGGGGGCAAGGGGGGTGCTACTGTGGTATGGTAGTTAGCGGCTTGCGGTGCTGGGCGCCGGCTTTGCCTACAATTTTAGAGGTGAACTCTCGTATGGTTGCTCACAGTGAGCGGATGGTGTCGGTTCGCGGCGGTATGTTCAGCGTGCAGGTGGCGGAGGGCGGTACGGGGCATCCGCTGGTGTTTCTGCACGGCGCGGGGGGGTATGTTGGCTGGCCGGATTATCTGGACCGGCTGGCGGAAAAGTATCACGTGTACGCGCCCGCGCACCCCGGCGTGGCGGAGTCAACGGGGTTGAATCAGCTGGATGACCTGTGGGATTTGGTGCAGTTCTACGAGGAGCTGCTGGATGCTTTGGGGGTTCAGAGCTGCTATCTGGTGGGCCATTCCTACGGCGGGTTCTGCGCCGCTGAGCTGGCCGCCCATCGTCCGGAACGGGTGTCCAAGCTGGCGCTGGTGAACTCGCTGGGGCTGTGGCTGCCAGAGCATCCGGTGGCGGATTTCTTTATCCTGACGCCCGACGAACGGCGGGAAATGCTGTGGCACGACCCGGAGAGCGAGCTGGCCCGCGCTTACGTGGCCGCGCCGGAGGGCATTGAGGAACGGATGGAGCATACGCTGGACCGGCTGCAAACGCTGCAATCCGTGGCCAAGTTCACCTGGCCAATCCCGGAACGGGGCCTCACCAAGCGCGCGCATCGCATCGCAATGCCAACCCTGGTGCTGTGGGGCGATTCGGACCGGGTGATACCGCCGGAATACGCCGCCGCTTTTGGCGACCTGCTCGCCAACGCAACGGTTACCGTCATTCCGCAGTGCGGCCACATTCCGCAGCTGGAACGGCCCGACGAGTTTCACGACAGTGTAACGGGCTTTCTCGGCAGCTAGCCAATCCGCAATCATTACAGGAAATTAGCCATGTCAATCAGCGATACCATGTGCGACGCCATCAACCGGCACATCAACGCCGAGTTCTATTCGTCGTACCTATACCTGTCAATGTCCGCTTTTTGCGACTCCATAGACTTGCCCGGCTTTGCCCACTGGATGCGGGTGCAGAGCCGGGAGGAATACGACCACGCCATCCGGCTGCTGGACTACGTGCAGGACCGGGATGGGCGGGTTGCGCTGCTGCCGGTGGAGCAGCCGCCCATCGAGTTTGACTCGGTGGAGCAGGTTATGGAGGCGACGCTGGCCCACGAGCGGCACGTATCCGACCTTATCAACGGGCTTTACGCGCTGGCGGCGCAGGACGGCGACTTTGCTACGCAGGTGATGTTGCAGTGGTTTGTCAACGAGCAGGTGGAGGAGGAAAAGACGGCGCGGGACGTTATCGCCGCGCTGCGGATGGTGCAGGGACATTCGGATGCTCTGCTGCTGCTGGACCGGGACATGGGCGCCCGCACCGCCGGCGCGCCGGCCGCTTAACGGAGTTCTCGATTTGACGGAGTTCTAATCATGACGCTGAACGAATTTATCGCGGACGCTCTGGAGAAAGAGAACGGGTTTCTGCTGGAGGCGCTGGACGGGCTGACGCCGGACGAGTTGGCGTGGCAGCCGGCGCCCGACGCCAATTCCATCGGCTGGATTTTGTGGCACATGGTGCGGGTGGAGGATATGTGGATACAGTTCTTTGCCCAGTTTCAGGCGGAGCTTTGGGAGCAGGACGGCTGGCACGAGCGGTTTGGGCTGCCTACTCGCGACAACGGGTTTGGGCATACCGCCGAGCAGGTAGCCAACTTCCCGCGACTGGATTTGGCCGGGTTTCTGGAATACCGGGCCGCCGTGCGCGCGCAAACGCTGGCCTATCTCAACACGCTGTCCCCGGATGATATGGCAACCGTGCCCCGGGAGCGGCGGCCGGAAATGTCGCTGGGGGCAATGTTCCGCCAGATAATCGGCGAGATGTACCAGCACGTGGGCCACATCGCATACCTGCGCGGGTTGCAGGGCAAGTAGAATTGCCGGGGAAAGGTGAACCCCTGATGCTGCCCTTTGCCGTCAAGATTATGGCCGCAATCGTTTTTCTCGCCACCGGCGTTGCTGTTTTTGGCGGCTGCGGAACGGACGCCGGCATACCGGCTACGAGCATCCCGGTTGCCAGCACACCGGCCAGCAACACCCCGGCTCCGGAGGCAACCGCTGCGCCGGGCGCAACGCCTATTGATGGCACGGTTACCGATGGCATGGTTCAGGAAGTAACCGTTGGGCCGGAGCGGGTGGAGTGCCAGGGGGTGGCGCCGCAGCGGTGCCTGGTGGTGGACGGCCTGCTGTTTTACTCGGAGATTGAGGGGTTTGAGCATGAGCCGGGGTACGAGTACCGGCTGCGTATTGAGCGGTACGATGCCTGGCCGGGGCAGGCCGAGCCGCCGGCGGACGCCGCCAGCCACGGCTACCGGCTGCTGGAAATCATTTCCAAAACGGCGGCCGGCGGTTAGTTAGCGAAGGCGGCGGAGTCCTTCCTCTAATGCTACCCAGGGCAAAAGGGCGCATTTGATGCGCACCGGATAGCGGCGCACTACGGCCAGCGCCTCCAGCGCGCCTAGTTCCGCTACGGCCACCGGCGGCAGGGGCTTGCCCTGCATCAAGTCGCGGAACAGCTGGGACAAGTCGGCTGCCTGTTCCAGCGTGCGGCCGCACACCTGGTCGGCCAGCAGGGACGCGGACGCCTGGATGATGCTGCAACCCTCGGCTACTGCGCTGACGTCCTGGACGGTTGCCGCCGCGTCGTCGCTGCGGGCCAGGCGGAGTTGCAGGTTGGCCCGGTCGCCGCAAAAGGGGTTGAACTCCTCGGTTTCCACGTCGGGGCAGGCCAGCCGCGCCCGGCGCCGGGGGTTGCGGTAGTGGGCCATGATGACGTCGCCATACAGCGCGTCGGATTGGTCGGACGCCGGGGACATAGGGATGCTTGCGCTCGGGGCGGCCGCTATTCGGTGGTAGCGGTTCCGTCGCCATCCAGGGCGGCTTTCAGGGTGTGCCAGGCCAGGATAGCGCACTTAATGCGGGTGGGGTAGGCGATGACTCCCGACAGCATTTCCAGGTCTCCCAGCAAGTCTAAATCAAGCTCGGCGTCGGGTTCGGTGAGCATCCGGTGGAACTCGTCGAACAATGTGGCGACGTCGGTTCCCGAGGCGCCTTTTATGGTCTGCGTCAACAGCGAGGCTGACGCGCGGCTGATGGCGCAGCCGTGTCCCTGAAAGCCGACGTCATCAATATGGCCGGTAGCGCCGTTCACCTTTAGCTGGAGGGAAATCTGGTCGCCGCAGAGGGGGTTGAAACCGTCGGCCTGGTGGGTTGCGCCGTCCACCGTGCGGAAGTTGCGGGGGCGCCGGTTGTGTTCCAGCAAAATCTCCTGGTAAAGGTCGCTCAAGTCCGATGTCATTAGCCAAATACCTCAATCACGCGGTCAATCGCCTTTACCAGGGCGTCAATGTCGTCGGTGGTGTTGTACAGGCCCAGCGAGGCGCGGGCGGTTGCCGATATTTCGTAGCGGGCCATTACGGGCTGGGCGCAGTGATGGCCGGTGCGTACTGCGATGCCGGCGGCGTCCAGGATGGTGCCGATGTCGTGGGCGTGGGCGGCGTCCATTATGAAGGACAGAACGCCGCCCTTGTTGGCAGCGGTTCCGACGAGGCGCACGCCGGCGATGCTGCCCAGACGCTCGGCGCCGTAGCGCATCAGGGCGTGTTCGTAGCGGGCGATGCGGGCCATGCCGATGGCCTCGAGGTACTCTACGGCGGCGCCCAGGCCGATGGCGCCGGCGATGTCCGGGGTGCCGGCCTCAAACTTGGCGGGGAGGTCGTTGTAGATGGTTTCCTCAAAGGTAACCGAGCGAATCATCTCACCGCCCGACTGGTAGGGGGGCATTGCGTCGAGGAGTTCGGCCCGCCCCCACAGCACGCCGATGCCGGTGGGGCCGTACATCTTATGCCCGGAGAACGCTACGAAATCCGCGCCCAGGTCTTGCACGTCAATGGGCATATGGGGTATGGACTGGGCGGCGTCGAGCATCACCGGAACGCCCCGGGCGTGGGCCAGGCTGGCCATGGTCTTGACCGGGTTCACGGTGCCCAGGGCGTTGGACTGGTGGACTACCGACACCATGCGGGTGCGGTCGCCAAGCATGGACTCAAACTGGTCAAGCAGCAATTCGCCGTCGTCGTTGAACGGCACGACGCGCAGTTTGACGCCGATTTCCTTGCCGAGAATCTGCCAGGGGACGATGTTGGAATGATGCTCCATTCCGGTGACGATGACTTCATCGCCGGGCTTGAAATACTTGCGCCCGTAGCTGCTGGCGACGAGGTTCAGGCCCTCGGTGGTGCCGCGCACGTAGATGACTTCGCAGGACTCCGGGGCGTTGATGAAACGGCGCACCGCCTCGCGGGCCCGCTCGTAATCGTCGGTGGCGCGCTGGCTGAGGGTGTGGACGCCCCGATGCACGTTGGCGTTGTTGCGGGTGTAGTAGTCAACGATGGCGTCAATGACTACCTGGGGTTTTTGGGTGGTTGCCGCGCTGTCCAGGTACACCAGCGGCTGGCCGTTGATTTCCTGATTGAGGATGGGAAAATCCCGGCGCAGGCGGTGGGCGTCAATGGCGTTCAGGCCATCGGCCAGGGCGGCCGGGTTTTGTCCTGTCGCAGTGGTCACTAGCGGCCTCCTATGGGCAGCGAGATGTCGGCGTCGGGGATGGCGTTGCGGAACTGGTCGTGCAGGTAATCGCGCAGGGGCGCCAGGGCGACGGTGTCGATAATCTCGCTGGCAAAGGCGTGAATCAGGATGCGGCTGACGGTGGGCAGGTCGAGTCCCCGGCTGCGCATATAAAATACGGTGTCCAGGTCAATATGGCCGGCGGTGGCGCCGTGTCCGCACTTTACGTCGTCGGCGTAAATCAGCAGGCTGGGCTTGCTGTCCACCTCGGCCTGCTCGGACAGCAGCAGGTTTTTGTCCGTCTGCTGGGCGTCGGTTTTTTGCGCGCCCTCCCGGACGGTGACGTTGCCGCCGAACACGGCCCGGGACTGGCCATCCAGGATGCCCTTGTAAAACAGGCGGCTGGTGCCGTGGGGTTCCGGGTGGTCAATGTTGATGTAGTTGTCAATGTGCTGCTGGCCGGTGGTCAGGTACAGGCCGTTGAGCGTGCAGTGGGCGCCGGCGCCGGCGAGGACTACGCCAAAATCGTTGCGGCCCAAAGCCGCGCCGCGGGCGATCGCTACCGACGAGAACGTGGAATCGCGGTGCTGGATGACCCGGCTGGTGCCAACGTGGTAGGCGTCCCGGCCGTCCAGCAGCAGGCGGTAATGCTCCACCGCTGCGCCGTCGTGGACGTGGATTTCGGTAACCGCGTTGGTGAAATAACGGGTGTCGTCGGGCCCGGCGTAGGTTTCAATCACCCGCAGGCGGGCGTTGCGCTGGGCGGATATGATGATGCGGGGGTAGGTGGCGCGCGGCTGGGCGCGGCCAGTGGACAAATAGACCAGATTAGCAACACCGGCGTCCACGTCAGCGGGTACGGCGATGTTCACGCCCTCTTGCAAAAAGGCGGTGTTGAGGGCGACAAAGCCGTCATCGTCCGGGGCGGCCAGTTCGCCAAGCAGATCTAACGAATCGTCGTGGCCGGCCCGCAGCGTCGCTGATATGGGGGCTACAATCAGGGAGTGGGGCGAATCGCCCGGCGCAATTTCAGCGGACAGGGCGGGGGCAAAAACGCCGTCCACGAACACCAGATTACGCCAATCGGAGTGCCAGGGCGCATTGGCTTGCACGTGGGCCAGCGTGGCCGCCGATTCGTCGACCGGCAGGGGTTCGGGATGGGCGAAGGCGGCGCGGGCGATGGGGGCAACGTTGGTGTACTTCCAGGGTTCGTTGCCCCGGCGGGCGGTGGGCAGGCCCAGACGGGCGAAAGCGTCCCATCCCCTATCGCGCAGGGCGCGCAGGGGCGGCGGGGCCGCCGGCGATTGCGCCTGGAAAGCGGCGGCGTAGTGGGGGTAGGCGTCGGCGGTAGTGGCAGTTGTCATCCGATGGACCTGGGGGGTGAGTGAGGGCGGGACGGGATTAGTGGGATGGGCGGGAAAGGCCGGCGGCGGGCGGCGGCATTATCCGGCGGCGGCGGCTGCGGATTCCTCGCGCACCCAATCGTAGCCCTGGGCTTCCAGCTGTTCGGCGAGTTCGGGGCCGCCGCTGTGGACGATGCGGCCATCCAGCAGGATATGCACGCGGTCGGGGGTGATGTAGTTGAGGATGCGCTGGTAGTGGGTTACCACCACGGCGGCGTTGTCGGGGCGGCGCAGGCGGTTCACGCCGTCGGCGACGATGCGCAGGGCGTCGATGTCCAGGCCGGAGTCGGTTTCGTCCAGCAGGGACAGGGTGGGCTCCAGCAGCGCCATCTGCAAAACTTCGTTGCGCTTCTTTTCGCCCCCGGAGAAACCTTCGTTCACCGAACGGCGCACCAGTTCAGGGTCAATCTCAACCTCGGCTACTTTCGCGCGGAGCAGGCGGTCAAAGTCGCGGGCGCCCATCTCCTCGTCGCCGTGATGCACGCGCTTGGCGTCAATCGCCGCCTTGAGGAACTGCCAGGCCCGCACGCCGGGCAGCTCAACCGGGTATTGAAAGGCCAGGAACATACCGGCGCGGGCGCGGTCTTCGGGTTCCATGTCCAGCAAGTTCATACCGTTGTAAATGGCCTTGCCGCCGGTGACGGTGTATTCGGGGCGGCCGGCGAGGGTGTTGGCAAGGGTGCTCTTGCCGGAGCCGTTGGGGCCCATAATGGCGTGAATTTCGCCGGGGCGCACGGTCAGGTTAACGCCGCGCAGGATTTCCTGCTCGTCGATGGAAACGTGGAGGTCTTGCACCTCAAGGATGGGGTTGGCGGTGGTCATTGTGATTGCCGAATCCTCGCGAATAGCGTCGTTGTGAACAGCATCGTTTGCCGGGCGGGCCGGTTAGCCTACGGTTCCCTCCAGGCTTACCTTGAGCAGCTGGGAGGCTTCCATGGCAAACTCAAAAGGCAATTCCTGAAAAATGCCCCGGCAGAAACCGTTGATAATCATAAAGTGGGCGTCCTCAACGCCAATGCCCCGCTGTTGCAAGTAGAACAGCTGGTCATCGGATACCTTGGACGTGGTGGCTTCGTGTTCCAGCTGCGCGGTGGGGTTCTTGACTTCGATGTAGGGGACGGTGTGGGCGCCGCACTTGTCGCCAACCAGCAGGGAATCGCACTGGGTGAAGTTCTTGGCGCCGTTGGCGGTGGGGTTAATCTTGACCAGGCCCCGGTAAGTTTGCTGGCCCTGACCGGCGGAGATGCCCTTGGCGACGATGGTGCTGCGGGTGTTTTTGCCCATGTGAATCATCTTGGTGCCGGTGTCGGCCTGCTGCCAGTTGTTGACCAGGGCCACGGAGTAAAACTCGCCCACCGAGTTATCGCCTTGCAGGATGACGCTGGGGTATTTCCAGGTGATGGCCGAGCCGGTTTCAACCTGCGTCCACGAGATTTTGGAGTCGGCGCCGGCGCACTTGCCGCGCTTGGTGACGAAATTGTACACGCCGCCCTCGCCGTTTTTATCGCCGGGATACCAGTTTTGCAGGGTGCTGTACTTGATTTCGGCACCCTCCATGGCCACCAGCTCTACGACGGCGGCGTGCAGCTGGTTCGTCTTGCGCATCGGGGCCGTGCAGCCCTCCAGGTAGCTGACGTAGGATCCCTCGTCGGCGACGATGAGCGTCCGCTCGAACTGGCCGCTGTCCGCCTGGTTAATCCGGAAGTAGGTCATCAGCTCAATGGGGCAGCGCACGCCCGGCGGGATGTAGGCGAATGAGCCGTCGGAGAACACCGCGGAGTTCAGCGTAGCGTAGAAATTGTCGGCGTAAGGCACCACCGAACCCAGGTACTTTTGCACCAGTTCGGGGTGGTTCTGGACGGCATCGCTCATGGAGCAGAAAATGACGCCGGCTTTCTCCAGCTGCTCCTGATAGGTGGTGGCCACGGAAACGCTGTCCAAAACGGCGTCAACGGCAACGCCGGCCAGCCGGGCCTGCTCCTCCAGGGGGATGCCCAGCTTGCTGAACGCCTCCAGCACTTCGGGGTCAACGTCGTCGATGCTTTGCGGGCCATCGCCGGCGGACTTGGGGGCGGCGTAGTAGTGGATGTCCTGAAAGTCGATGGGGGGGTGCTCAATGTTGGCCCAGGTGGGTTCCGAGTAATTTTGCCGCGTCCAGAAACGGAACGCGCGCAGGCGCCAATCCAGCATCCACTCCGGTTCGTGCTTTTTGGCCGAGATGAGCCGGACCACGTCCTCGCTGAGGCCCTTGGGGAAAGCCTCCTCCTCGATGTCAATGGTGAAACCCCATTTGTAATCGGAGTTCAACTCCTCCGGCGTGGTGTCCCGTGAGATTACGCGCTGGCCCTGGGTGGTGGTCATCGGCCAAAATCCTCCTCGCCGGCGATTAGCGGTACTCCGGCGGTGCAAGCGGGGTATTCCCGACCTCTAAGGTCAACAATTATCGTACACGGGGTTACGGATACTGTCAACGAGAACGACGGGAGAACGGCGGCGGCGGGCCGGGGCGTAATGGCCGGGCGGGGCGGCGTTTCGCGATTGGGCGGTGATGCTATACTTGGGCTGATTTGCTAACCCGTTTGCGGAGGTTGCGCGATGGCGGCTGCGCCAGTTTTTTGCGACGCTCATACTCATCTTGACCAGTACGCGCCGGACGAGATTCCGGGGATACTGCAACGCTCCCGTGATGCCGGCGTGGGGTACATCCTGCTGGCCGGCACTACCATTGAATCTACGGAGCGGTGCATCGGGCTGGCGGCGGGGCATCCGATGTTTTACGCCGGGGTGGGCATCCACCCGATGCAGGCCGACCGGCCGGTGGACGACGACGCCTACGCCCGGCTGGAGGCGCTGGCCCGGAACAACCGGCGGGTGGTTTGCATCTCCGAGGTGGGGCTGGACTACCTGCCGACGTCGCCGGACCATGAGGTGCAGGAGCAGGTGTTCCGGCAGCATATCCATCTGGCCAAAAGCCTGGGGCTGCCCATCATCTTTCACTCGCGGGAATCGCACCCGGCGGTGTTCAAGGCGCTGCGGGAGGAGAACGCCGGTTTGGTGGGCGGGGCAATGCACTACTTTCAGGGGGATGCGGAAACGGCGCGGGAGGCCATCGCCGGCGGCTTTTACATATCGCTGGCCCGCCCGCTGACCCGGCTGCCCGAACTGCAAGCGGTGGCGCGGGACATTCCGATGGAGCATATCGTACTGGAAACCGACGCCTACCCGCAGCCGTTCAAGAAGTACCGCCACAACTGGACGGAGCCGCGCCACCTGGCCGGCGTAGCGCAGTGCCTGGCCGACATCAAGGGCATCTCGGTAGAGGAAGTGGCGGAAATCACCACCGCCAACCTCAGCCGCCTGCTCGGTCTGGACGTGCCATCTCCGGACATCACAGCAAGGGCAGAATCGGGGACGGAATCGGAAACCGGATAAGGAGCATTGACGCTATGACCACTGAGCGCGCCTATCCTATGGACCACGATGCGCCGGAGCAGGTGGTTCCGCAGAGCCTGAACGACTATTTGGAAGTGATGACCAAAGCCGTGTTTCAGAGCGGGCTGTCGTGGAAAGTCGTAACCGGCAAGTGGCCGGGGTTTCAGGCCGGGTTCAAGGGCTTTGACGTGACCGCCGTGGCTACGATGGACGAAGCGGACATCGACGCGCTGGCCGTCAACCCGGCCATCGTCCGCAACCGGCGCAAAATTGCCGCTACCGTCCATAACGCGCAGCGGCTGATCGAGCTGGACGACGAATATGACGGCATCAAAAATTACCTGCGCGCGCACGGGGATTTCTACGCCGTGCTGAAAGACGTGCGCAAGCAGTTCAAGTACATGGGCGATACCGGCACGTACTACTGGCTTTACGTGCTGGGCGAGGATGTGCCCGAATACGGCGAGTTTTGCAAGCGCGGCAAGTAAGCCAGGCCGCCTGGACTGGACAACACGACGGGGAAAAAACCCGGAGGTCAAACGCTATGACTGCCAACGCAACCTGCCAACTGGCCCTGAAAGAATGGGCAATCACCGTGCGCGCACTGGCCGACGGCGACCAGATACTGATGCTCCGCAAAGGCGGAATCCACGAGGAGAGCAAGGACTTTCGGGTTATCCACCCGGAGTTCCTGCTGTACCCGACCTACCTGCACCAGCGGGAATACCTGCTGAAAGACAGCCACCAGCCCACGCTGCGGCAGCTGCTGGCCGACGACCCGGCCGACGACGACGCCGTAACCTTTACGCACTGGGCCAAAGTACACGAGCTTATCGAGATTGACCGGCAGGGCAAGGTGGAGGATCTGGCGCCGCATCACATCTGGACGGATACCTACGCACAATCGCGGCTGCACTGGAAGCCGATGGTGCCGCTGACGATAATGCTGCTGCGGGTGTATCGGATGGAGAACCCGGTAACCGTGCCGTTCATTCCCGAATACGGCGGCTGCCGGTCGTGGGTGGACGTCATCCCAACCGTCAACCTGGGCCAGCTCACGCCGGTGGTGGATGACGCCGCTTTTGCCGGGATGGTGGCGGCGGTGCGCGACAGCCTGGGGCTGGTGCCGGCATGACGAACTTGCCCAGCGCTCCGGTACAATCCGCCGCTGACGGCGGGCCGTTGGGTGCGCCGCGGCTGGGGCAGGTTCACGTGGGAGACTGCCTGGACGTGATGCGGCGGATGCCGGCCGATTCGGTTGACCTCATCGTAACGTCGCCGCCCTACGCCGACGCGCGCAAGCACACCTACGGCGGCATCGCCCCCGATGACTACGTAGCCTGGTTCACCGAACGCGCCGACGAGATGCTGCGCATCCTGAAACCTACCGGCTCGTTCGTCCTCAACATCAAGGAAAAGGCGGTTGACGGCGAACGGCACACCTACGTGCTGGAGCTGATACTGGCGCTGAAAAAAGAAACCGGCTTCCGCTGGGTGGAGGAATACATCTGGCACAAAACTACGGCGGCGCCGGGCAAGTGGAAGTACCGATTCCGGGATTCGTGGGAACGTATCCTCCACTTCAGCAAGACCAAAGACGTAAAGATGAGGCAGGATGCCGTCCGCGTCCCCATCGGGGACTGGACGGCCGCCCGGCTCAGCAACATGAGCGCAAACGACCGCGCCCGGCAGGAATCGGCCACCAACTCCGGCGTGGGCCGGCGCATCGCCGCGTGGGAGGGCAAGCGCACCGTCTATCCGTCCAACGTACTGCACAAATCGCCCATCTGCCACAACACCGGCCACAGCGCCGCATTCCCCGAATGGCTGCCGGAGTTTTTTATCAACCTGTTCACCGACGAAGGGGATGTCGTGCTAGACCCCTTTGCCGGCAGCGGGACTACCTTCAGGGTAGCGTCACAATTGCAACGTATTCCTATCGCTATCGAGCTAAACCACGAGTACGTAACAGAGGTGAATTATGGCGACGAACAAATTAAGCTGGATTTCTGACGAGCGGCTTGAAGCCGCCATAGCGACGTTGCGCTACAGTGCCAACGCAGCTATACATCAGGCTGACCAACGACAACAGCGAAACGTAATAGACCCGTTTTCGTCTTTGCTCATCGCGACCGCTTTCAATATTGCCAGAGAGCAGAGTTTGCGCGGGGTTCAAAGCAGCAGCTCAGCTCTTAGAGGTATGTCAAATGCCCTGGGAGCTTTTCATCAGGAAATTCTGAGTTCAGTAGCAGGGTGGGCGAATCACGATGCGGGCTATGACTTGGAAAATCCGGCAAGGCAAATGTTGGCAGAAGTGAAAAACAAGCACAATACGATGAATGCCAGCAACCGGGAAAAGGTTATTGCCGACTTGGACATCGCAGTACGACAAAAGGGGCGCGGCTGGACGGGATACTTGGTCGTTATCGTTCCGAAAGTTCCAAACCGATACGAGACCAGGATCGGGCCTAGTGAGACCAGGCCAATCTACGAAATTGACGGAGCTTCTTTTTATCAGAAAGCCACAAACGACGAGAATGCTTTGCACGACCTTTTTGACGTGCTTTGTGACGCTCTAAAAACGTCGGACGAAATAGCATACTATTGCCGGCAGATTATGTCAGCCAGCTTGCCAGCGCGGAATTGCTAACAAAAGCGGCGTGATAGACTGGAACGGGCTGGCAGCGTTCAGTTCCGCCAAAAGGACATCCTATGGTTATGCAATCAATTATCCCCCGCCCCATTTCTCCGGAGGCTATCGCCGGCCTGCGCTCTGTGGCGGAGGTGTGCGCTGTGCTGCGCGGTTGGGGGCGGCCGGAACTTGCCGACCGCATTGCCTATTTTGCTTCGGATGCCGACTTGGACGATGGCGATGTTCCGGTCACGCTGGACAGTACGCTGGGCTTTCTGGCGTTTTTCGGAGCGGTTGAATCGGAGGATGGGGAAATAAGCCTGACCTGTTCGCCGGAGGGCTGGATTTTGTCGGTCTGGCGTTTCCCGGACTATCGGCGGGTAAGTGTCTGGTTTCAAGACTTTGACACGGTTATGTACGCCGCGCGCAAATCGGACGGCTATTTCAGCGACCTTGACACCCGCAGCGAGGTTGGCAGCCGTTCATCTATCATGGCAAAATTGGTGGAATCCAAGGAATGGTTCACATGGTACAAGGACAGTCTGGCCGTCACGAACTCCCGCCGGCGCATCACGTAGCGCGTTATTGCCGTCCCCGCGACATCGCAGCAGACGGAATTATCGAAGAAGGCGCGTTTCTCCTCCGCTCTGCCGAGGAATATCTGTCCACCAACTGGCTGGAGTATTTTCACGATTCCGACCGTCAATCCCAAATTTCCGGCGCGCAACACGCACTGGCCGACAAAGGTTTCAGGGTCAGGCCCACTGCGTCGTTTGCCGTGCTTAATGTAGGGATTGCCACTGCCGCGTGCCGGAACAACCTGGGACTGGACATCCGGTTTATAGTGTTGGGCGAGTCGCATGACCCATCCCACGCCGGAATATACGGTTACACAACTCGCAATGCTGCCGCTGCCGCTCTGCTGGCGATGTCGGTTGACTCCAACGAAATATATCCCGCCACCAATTGATTATCTCCACACACAATGACGCACACAAGGACGCACGTATTATGAAGTACCGCAGTTTGCCGCGCACTGACTTGCTCATCTCTGAGGTGGGTTTTGGGGTTTGGACGGTGGCCACTAACTGGTGGGGCCGTATTGAGGAGGAGATGCGCCGGCGCTTGCTGGAGGAGGCTCTTGAGCTGGGCATTAACTTCTTTGACACTGCCGATACCTATGGCGAAGGGTATGGGGAGGAGGTGCTGGCCAAGTTTATGGGGCATCGCCGGCACGAGATGATTATCGCCACCAAGTTTGGGTACGATTTCTACGACCAGACTACGCCCCGGGTCGGCCATCAGGAACGGCCGCAGAAGTTTGAGCCGGAGTTTATCCGCTTTGCCTGCGAGCAGTCGCTGCGCCGGCTGGATACCGACTACATTGACCTGTACCAGCTGCACAATCCGCGCATCGCCGCCATCGCGGACGACGAGGTTTTTGAGACGCTGGAAGCCCTCAAGCAGGAAGGTAAAATCCGCCATTACGGTTCCGCCCTGGGGCCGGACATCGGCTGGTTTGAGGAGGGGCAGGCCAGTATGGAGGAGCGGAAGGTCAGCAGCGTCCAGATTATTTACAGTATTCTGGAGCAGGACCCGGCCAAAGATTTCTTTCCCATCGCGGCGCAGGAACAGGTGGGGCTGCTGTCGCGGGTGCCCCACGCATCCGAGGCGCTCACCGGACGCTATGACGCTCCCCCGGAGTTTGACGAGGCTGACCACCGCTCGTTCCGCCGGCACCAGTGGCTCAGCGAGGCGCTGGTCAAGGTGGCGCAGGTCAAGTTTCTGGCCGGCGAAGAGGTGGGGCGCACGATGAGCCAGGCGGCCATCCAGTTTGTGCTGCACCAGCCCACCATCACCAGCGTGCTGCCCAACTTCACCACGCCGGACGAGCTGCAAGAATACTCCGACGCCGTGGACACCCCGCCAATCACCGAGGGCGACCAGGCCATCATTGACGACCTTTGGGCCAACAATTTCTACATCGAGGAACCGGAACCGGAGTTCCGCGAAATCTGACGCTGCGGTTCCGTCCGGCGAAATCCGGCGCTGCGGCGACGGGTTTGGTTCAAGGGGTTCGGTTCAATGGGCTCGGTTCACGGGTTCGGTCAATTGACAGGCCAATGTGCTAGTGATAACTTTCACAGACTAGTATTTTACGCCTTTGAGGGAGTGCTTTCCTGATGCCTGTCAATATCTGCGTGCTTGCCAAACAGGTGGTTGACCCTGAGATGCCCGCCGCCGCTTTCCGCATCGACAGCGACGCGCGGCAAGTCGTGCCGCCGCCCAACATACCGCCCGTCGTCAACGGTTTTGACGAGAACGCCGTCGAAGCCGCCCTGCGGATTAAGGACGCGCAGGATGCGGCGGTTACCGTCATATCATCCGGCACCGCCTTTGCGCTGGACGTGATGAAAAAGCCGCTGTCAATGGGCGCCGACGAGCTGGTGCTGTTGCAGGACGACGCCTTTGCCAACACGATTGACGCCTTTCTGACGGTGCAGATGCTCACCGCCGCCATCAACAAGCTGGGCGGTTTTGACCTCATCATCTGCGGGCGCCAGGCTTCCGACTGGGACAACGCGCAGGTGCCGCTGGGCGTTGCCGAAACGCTGGGGATGTCCTGCATTACCCTGGGCAAAAAGGTGGACGTGCAGGACGGCAAGGTGGTGGTGGAGCGGCTGGCGCCCGACGGCTACGACGTGGTGGAGGCCGACCTGCCCGTGCTGGTAACCGTGAGCAACGAGCTGGGCCAGCCCCGCTACCCCACGCTGCGCGGCATAATGGCGGCCACCCGCAAGCGGCCTACGGTCTGGACGTCCGGCGACCTGGAGTTGAGCGCGCAGCAGCTGGAACCGCGCATCACCCTGCACGACCTTTTCATTCCCGAACGCAATCAGGAGTGCGAGCTGATTGAGGGCGACGACGACGCGGACGCCGCCCGCAAGCTGGCGCTGCGCCTGCGCGAAGACCGCTTTATCTGACCCGACTATCCCTACCCGACTACATCACCCGACTACCCCTACCTGACTACCCCTACCTGACTACATCAACCTACGGAGACTCTAATGGCAGACGCAACCGGAATTCTTGTTTTTGGCGACGCCCCCGGCGGGCAGCTGGGCGCCACCGCCGGCGAGCTGCTGGCGGCCGGCCGCAGCCTGGCCGATGCCCTGGGCCAGGAACTGTCCATCGCCATTCTGGGCGCTGACGTCGGCGACGCTCCGCAGCAGGCCATCGCCGCCGGCGCCGACCAGGCCCTGGCGGTAACCAGCCCAGCCCTGGCCGACTACCACCCCGACTTGCATCTCGCCGCGATGCAGGCGGTGGCGGCGGACACCAACGCCGGCATCATACTGATTGCGCGCAACAACGAGGGGCGGGAACTGGCGCCGCGTCTGGCTTTTCGGCTGGGCGTGGGCCTGGCCCAGGACTGCCTGGAGGTTGCGGCGGACGCCGGCACGGGGCGGCTGCTGGCCAACCGTCCGGTGTACGGCGGCAGCGCCGTCGCGGTGGTCAGCTGCAACCAGTCGCCGCAGATTGCCGCCATCCGCCCCAAGACCTACGAACCGCTGGAACCCGACGCAGCCCGGGCCGGCACGGTCGTGGCCTTCCCGGTGGACATCGACCCGGCCGCCGCCCGGACGCGGGTGGTGGACGTGGTGAAAGAAGAGGCCGAGGGCATCAAGCTGGAAGACGCGCGCATCGTGGTGTCCGGCGGGCGCGGGCTGGGCGGGCCGGAGCCGTTCGCGCAGCTGGAAGAGCTGGCCGGGCTGCTGGGCGGAGCAGTGGGCGCATCCCGCGCCGCCGTGGACTCCGGGTGGGTGCCGGCCAACCAGCAAGTCGGGCTAACCGGCAAAACCATCACCCCCGACCTGTACATAACCGTAGCCATCTCCGGCGCCAGCCAGCACATGGCCGGTTGCAGCGGCTCCAAAGCCATAGTAGCCATCAACAAAGACGGCGACGCCAACATATTCAAAGAAGCCCGCTACGGAGTGGTGGGAGATTGGGAGAAGGTGATACCCGCCCTGACCGAAACCGTGCGGGAACTGACGCAATCGTAAGGCACAGCTCAACTGACGCGCACAATGCCGGGGCAAGCGTCAAACCCGGCATCAAAACTCAAGATGCGATTGCAACCCGCGGACTGCATCACCACTACGTGCAGAGCATCGCGTGCGGAGATGCCCGGGACTAAAGCGAGTAGTACGCGGGCGGCGCGTATTTCCGGCATCCCAAAAGACAATACGTCATTCGCCAATGCGTCAATTACCTCGAACGCAGCGTCCATAGCCGCCGGACGCCGGAGAGAGGTGTAGCGATGGAGTATTTCCTGATAAACCTCTATATCAGTGATTAGACGCTCGCCGTTCCTCAAAAGGTCGGTAACCGCAGCCATAGCGTTCTCTTTGTTCGGGTGCGGTGTGCCTACGATGTACATAGGCACGTTGGAATCAATGAAAATCACTAGATGCCTCGCCCCTCGTCTATCTCGCGCAGCATATCGTCAATGTCTGCGGTAGGGAATTCATGCTGCGCAGCTTTGGCCACTGCACGCAATTTGGCCTCTATAGATTCGGGGGATCCGTGCTGAGCATTGCGGAGGGACTGACGCACCCACTCGGCAACGCTCAGCCCCTGGAGCCGAGCCGTATTCTGAATCGAGGCGTATTCGGCCTCGTCCAGCAACACTTGTAATCGTTTAGCCATCGTTGCCCTCCGATTAGCCGAGCCGCCATTCCTTTTTGAGAAGGCCAACCAATTCACGCTGGCGTCGCTCCAAAACTGCCGGCGTCCATTCCTTTTCATTCACTACCTGAGTAGTGAGCGCGAAAGGCGCCGTGCCCCCTCTCTGGAAGTACGTGCTCTTCTTACGGTCAAAATCCCAATTTGATGCGCTGGTGTTTTTGCGGAATGACAAAAGCACCAGATTGGCAAGCCGATGCGTCCATTGCGTCCGCACTTCGTTGTCCGGAAACCAAGTACGCCACTGAGAACCCTCTGCCGGGTTTTGTGGCAGTACGTGCTCAATGGATATTATCGAGCGGTCGTAAATTGCTCCGGCATCGGCCAGCAAACTGTCCAGCCGCAACAGCAAAGGTTGGGGAACGCGTGGCAGTGTGTAAATTGGACCATCCAATATACGCACAATTGCGGCTTTCTCATCCTCACTTAGCTGAAGCGGCCCGTCATCCCGCCAAATGACGTCGCCTTGCTCAATGTCACGCAAAACTGCTGCATAACGGCTTATCCGCGCGTTGATATTTGCACGCTGGATTAACAATCCATAGGCCAGCCGTTCTAAATCTTTGGTGAACCGAGGAAATTCTTCCTGGTTGCGCTGATTGCGATGGAAAAATGCCAGCGCCGGAGGAATCCAGTCAAAGGTTTCGAGGCGGTTCAAATGCTCCAGATAAGTATCGACCTGCGACGTATTCGTGATGCTCCCGTTAGGCAAGCCGAGTGCGCTTTTATAAGCATCGTCGTACTGGTCCAGAATGTGATCAATGAAATCAGCGCCTGAATGTGCCTTCAATACGTACTCTCTGAATTCCTCCTGCAAGCTCCGTCGCTGTTTGGCTTTCGCGTAAATCATCCGTATATGGGCAAAGAGGGCGCCGAACCGTTCGCGTCCCAACTCCTGCTCCACATCTTCCCATCTGCTGGCGTAACTGTGCTGCTTCTCGGCGTCTTCGATAGCGCCGACGACTTCGGCCTTCAAAATGTCCGTCGCCGAAAGATCCAGCCCCCGGTCATTCATAACCGAGAATATCCGGTACGCAGAGGTCATATCCTGTGTGGAGACTATCACCAGATAGCATCGTTGTAAGACATAGGTAGCCAGACGCTGCCGCTTGTCAGGTTCAAGAGCCACCATTTTTTCGTGCAAGTACCTGACATTTTCGAACACGCGCTGCTGGCTGTCCGTTTCCCTTGCTGGCGCGTTAGCAAGCAAGCCGCCTATCCCACCGCTGGCCTGAACGTTCTTGTGAAAGAACGACTGGTCACGGGATCTGAGGCTGAGGCGAACCACTTCCTCCGTCCCTGCCAATATGTCGCGCTTCTGTCGGATACGAGCATCCAAGGCGGTCTGAAATTCTCCTTCCGCCAGTTCGCGCAAACTGCACAGCAGCATGGTCAACGTCGTCAAACGCTGCTGGCCGTCAACCACCTGGCTTTTTGCATCGTCTCCCTTGATAAGGACAACGCTCCCCAGAAAGTAAGGTTCATCGTCATTCCGGCCCATCGCATAGAGCAGGTCGTCCAGCAAATCGTCAACCTGTTCGGTAGTCCACGCATAGGGGCGTTGGAACTCAGGTATCTCAAAGAGGTAAGCATCGTTGAAAATGGCATTGAGATTGTGCTCGCTGGCTTTGATGGTATCTGGCATCGTTTCCCACTCCTGACGTGCAGAATCGCGACTATAGCACGGGCGAACTCTATCATACCAAAACAACATTATCAATCAGCCGCACGCTGCCCACTCGCGCCGCTATCGCCACCATCGCCGGCTGGTTGCTTACCGCATCCACTGCTGCCATCGTATCCGCATCCACCACGCTGACGTAGTCCACCGACTCTACCAGCGGCTCGGATTGCAGTACGGCCCGCGCGGCGGCTTGCAACCGGCCGGCGTCTCGTTCGCCGGTGTGCCATAGCGATTCGGCGGCGCGTAGGGCGCGATAGACTACCGGGGCGGCGGTTCGTTGTTCGGGGGTTAGGTTGGCGTTGCGGCTGCTTTGGGCCAGGCCGTCGGGTTCGCGGATGGTTGGCATTGTTATTATATTTACGGCCAGGTTGAGGTCGGTGGTTATTTTGCGGATTACTGCTACTTGTTGGCCGTCTTTTTGACCGAAGTATGCCCGGTTGGGGCGCGTTATGCCGAATAGTTTGGCTACTACTGTGGCTACGCCGCGAAAGTGGCCGGGGCGGGCGGCGCCTTCCATTCCTTCCGCTACGGCTCCGGGTTCGATCCAGGTGTCAAAGCCGGCGGGGTATATTTCCTCCGGCGGCGGGGCGAAGACTACATCGGTTCCCTGTGCCGCCAGCAGTTCCAAATCCCGTTCCAGGCGGCGCGGGTAGCTGCCGAAGTCCTCGTGTGGGCCGAACTGCGTGGGGTTGACGAATATGGATGCCGCCAGCGCGGCGTTGTCGGCGCGGGCCTGCCGGGTTAGCGACAGGTGACCCTCGTGGAGCGCGCCCATCGTGGGCACCAGTCCCAGCGGGCGTTCTGCCGCCTGGCACAGCGCCGACATTTCGGCGCAAGTCTTAATGACTTTCATAGCAACACGTCACCAGTAATATATGACTTATTCCGGCGGAAACAGCTCGTCAATCTCGCGCTGCATCCGCTCCTCGGCGGTTTCGGCAACCGCCGGCGTTCCGGCCGGCGCGCCGGTGGTTCCAAGCGACATTTCCTGATAGAAACTTTCATCGTAGTCTCTGGGGCGTACCACCAGGGGCATGGGGACGGCGTGGCCGAAGACCAGGGCTTGCTGTTTGCTGCCTAACCGGGCCAGCACCTCCCGCAGCTGGCCGGCGTCCCGGGCGCCCATCAGCGCCGCCGACAAGTCGCGGTCATCGTTGAGGCGGCAGGTTAGTCGTGTGCCAAGTTGACTCATTACTTCCGAATCGATGCCGCTGGGTCGCTGGTCAACAATCATCAGGGTGACGTTGTACTTTCGCAACTCGCGGGCGATGGTTCCGAAAATAGTTTGCGAGGCTACTTCCGGCGTCAGGAACTTGTGTGCTTCCTCAATAAAGATGACTAACGGGCGGGGGTCGTCGCCCTGGCCGCCGTCGGCCAGCTCTTTGCGGCGCACCCATTCATCGTGGATGCGGCGGGTGAGCAGGTTGCTGACCAGCACGTAGGCCGCCTCGTTGCGTCCGTACTGGCCGAATTCCAGCACTACGTGATTGCCGCGTTGCAGATGCTGCACGATGTCGGCGGCGGCGTTGCCGTGGGCAGCTGGGTCGAGAAACTCGAACCGCTCCCACGCGGCCAGGCGGCGATGCAGGGCGCCCAGTGCCGACGCGTTCACGCCGATGCTTTCGGCCAGTTCGGTAATCTCCGGGCCGGACTTGGCGACGAATTCGGCGAGCCAGTTGCCGCTGCCGAAATGCCGCTCCAGGTTATACGCCGCCGCCGCCGCTACCGGGGTCAGGTTCAGCGATTCCCGCAGCAGCTCAATGTCGGCTGGCTGGATTTCCCGGTAGCCGATGCGGACTGCGCCGTCCGGGGTAATGCCCCGGCGCCGGCTGCTGGCTTCGTCCAGCGTGAACGTAACCACCCGGCTGGGGAAAAGCTGCTTTAATCCCTTGACCTGACGGCCCCGGTCGTTGTCCTGGCCCTGCCAGCCGTACTCGTTCTGCATATCGAAAACCAGCGACACCACTTCGCCCTGCTTGACCATGCCGGCCAGCAGCATACGGGCGAGAAAGGTTTTGCCGGAGCCGGACGCGCCGAACACGCCCACCGAGCGGGCGGGCAGGGCGCTGAGGTCCAGCCGCACGCTGGCGCCGTCCATCCCCTGGGGTTCGCCCAGCGACATTGCCCCATCGCCGGCCGCCTTGAACACGGCGTCAATGTCGGCTTGCGACGCCGTGAATACCGGCGCGAAATGCTCCGGTATTGTCGTGGCGGATTCCGGGGATGCCGATTCCGGGGATGTGGCATCGTCCGGGGCCGCCATTGCCGGCATTACGGACAGCAAGCCGTAGGCCGTCGTGCCGCCGACTACTTCGGCGATGAAGTCGTCATTTGTGAAATCAGCGCTGCCGGACGGCGGAAAGTGGCGCAGGCTATCATCGGCGACGCGCAGTTCTACGTCGGTGATGACGCCGAAAAAGCGCTGCTTGCGGCCCTGTATGGTGACGAAAGAACCTACTGCCAAATCCTCGATGGATGTTCCGCCGGCGCGGTCAACGCGCACCTGCAAGCCGCGGGAAAGCTGGCCGCCGACCACTGCGCCGATGCGCCGGCCGTTGACTTTGCCGGAGTTGCCGTGCAGCGTCATAGTGCCATTTCTCCCAGGATGGTGCGCAGCCGCGGCCCGTCGTCGGCCAGCTCGGTGGCCAGGGTGCGGCCGGCGCGCAGCAGGAAACCGCGTTTGTCGGATGCGGCGTCTGCGGCCTGTCGCAGAAAGGCTGACATTGCCAGGTCTGCGGTGAGATTGCCCTCGGCGGTTAGCAGTTTCAGATAGCCGGGGTGTGCCGTGAACGCGGCGATTTCGCCGGCATCGCAGACGAATACGAAGGAATGGAGAATTGGCGGCGCCGGGGGCAGGCCGTGGCGGATTGCCGCGCCGATGGCGTAGCCTACTACCGTAGCCTGGAACCGGGTTATCAGAACCGAGGTTAGCTGGGGGTTGTTGGCATAAACCTCATCTACCGTTTCCAGGTCGGCGCCGCGCGGGGTCAGGGGGCGCGCCGGGTCGATGGGGGCGTTCCAAATCTGGCGCACTACGGCGTACACCGGGGGGGAGCCGATGCGCAGCAGTGCGCCCAGCGGCGGCGGGGCGTGCAGTTCGTAGCACTGCCCCTCCACCCGCTCGGTGTGGGACGCCGTAACCTCCCCTACCCGCTGACCCGCTATTGGATTTGCCATGCGCCGCGCACCCGCCGCCATCATTGATGAGCTGATTTTAGCATCCGGCGCAACGGCTTACACCCGGCGCTTAGAATGGCCGAAAGGGGGGCGCTATGCACCGTTGACAGGGTTGTTGGGTGTGCTATGATTGGTTTCCGCAAATCTTTGCAATAATGAGCAGGTACGCTATGTCTGGCCATGGTTCGGCGGTTGACCGTTTGCGCACCCAGGGTTACCGGATGACGCCGCAGCGTCTTTCGGTGCTGGATATTGTCGCTGGGAAGTCCGGACACGTTGGGGCGGATGAGGTTTGGAATCAGGTTAAAATTCAGCATCCTTACGTTGACCTGGCTACCGTTTATCGCACTTTGCAGCTGCTCAAGCGGGAGGGGGTGGTTACGGAGGTGGTGATTGGCAACAAGCTGCATTTTGAGTTGACCGACCAGCAGAACCGGCACCACCATATGGTTTGCTCGCATTGCGACGCCGTGCAAACCCTCAGTCCGGCTTACCTGGACGAGCTGAACCGGCGGTTGCAGCGGGAGTTTGGATTTGCCCCGGACGTGGAAAACTTTACGATTGGGGGCGTTTGCTCCAAATGCCAGACCGCTGAATCCGAATAGCCTGCCTTTGAATCCGAATAGCCTTGCTGCCGGGTAATTACCCCTCTGCTAATTACCTCCATCTGATAATTACCCTCATAGGCCGCCGCTGCCTGGGCGGGGGCTGGCCCAACTTACCGGAGAGAACATTTTACGATGCGCATGGTCATAACTGTCCTGGCGATGGCGGCGACTATCGCGGTGGCGCTGGCCTGCACTTCGCAACCTGACGCAGCCGCGGCGCCGCAGCCGTCCGCCGCTGATACTGCCGTCGCTACCGCCCAAGATGAAGTACTGCAAGTTGTGACTACCGTGTCCCCAATCACCAGCATCGTCGAGAACATCGGCGGAACGCGCATCCGGCTGCAAGGAATTGTGCCGGAGGGGGTGAACTCGCATACCTTTGAGCCGGCGCCATCGGTGGCAACCGTGCTTGCCAATGCCGATCTGGTGATTCTGAACGGCCTGTTTCTGGAGGAACCTACGCTGGAGCTGGCCGAGGCTAATCTGAAATCGGGCGCGGCTATCGTCAGCCTGGGGGATGAGAGCATCGGGCGCGACCAGTGGAAGTTTGACTTCTCGTTCCCGGAGGCGCAAGGCTATCCCAACCCGCATCTCTGGCCGGACCCGATACTGGCGCTGCGGTACGCTGAGGTGGTTCGTCAAACGCTGTCGGACAGGGATGCGGAGAATGGGGATTATTATGCGGCCAACTACGACGCTTTCGCCGCGCGCATCGCCATCCTTGACGGGGCCATCAAGACCGCCGTGGCTACCGTGCCGCCGCCGAACCGCAAGCTGCTGACCTACCATGACTCCTGGGCCTACTTCGCCGACCGCTACGGCATGACCGTCATCGGGGCCGTGCACCCCTCGGATTTCTCGGAGCCGTCCGCTCAGGAAGTGGCCGGGCTGATTGAGCAAATACGGGACGCGGGGATACCGGCGATATTCGGTTCCAACGTGTTCCCTAGCGACGTGATGCGCGTCATTGCGGACGAGTCCGGCGCCGCTTACATTGACGACCTTAGCGACGACGACTTGCCGGGCAAGCCGGGGGACGCGCTGCACAGCTATTTGGGGCTGGTGGTGAATAACCTGCGGATTATGATTCCCGCGCTGGGCGGGGACGCAGCGGCTTTGGACGCGGTGGACGTGGGGCCGGTGTTTGACGGGCCGGCTACGGCGGGGTACCCGCAATAACGGCGAGGAATAACTGCTGGAACGGCGATAACTGAGATGCTGCATCCCCCCGAACTGGAACATTTGCACCGGCCGGCGCCGGACGCTGAGCCCATTGTGGAGCTGCGGAACGTTACCGCCGGCTATAACGGCTTTGCGGTACTCAACGACGTCAGTTTGCGCGTGATGCCCGGCGATTTTGTGGGGCTGCTGGGGCCGAGCGGGTCGGGTAAAACTACGCTGCTGCGCACGGTGCTGGGGGCGGCGGACGTGATGTCGGGGGCGGTGCGGGTGTACGGCCGGGCGAGCGGGCGGCGCAACCGGGCGGGGTACGTGCCGCAGCTGGAAACCATCGACTGGAACTTTCCGGTTACGGTGGAGGAAACGGTGATGATGGGGCGGACGATGGTCAACGCCTGGTTCCCGTGGTATCGCCGGCGGGAGCGGGAGCTGGCCTACGATATGATGGAACGGCTGGGGATTGCGGATTTGGCCGGGCGTCATATACGGCAGCTGTCCGGGGGGCAGCAGCAGCGGGTGTTTCTGGCGCGGGCGCTGATTAGCAACCCGGAGCTGCTGCTGCTGGACGAGCCGACTTCCGGGGTGGACATCAAGACGCGGGATGACGTGATGCACTTGCTGCACGACTTGAATCACGCTGGCGTTACCATCATTTTGACGACGCACGAGATAAACGCGGTGGCGGTGCATCTGCCCCGGATTGTGTGCCTGAACGGGGCGATTGTGGCCGACGGGCCGGCGCATCGGGTGATTACGCCGCACATTCTGCTGGAGGTGTACGGTTCCGAGATGCCGGTCATCCAGTATCACGGGATGACGCTGGTGGCGGAAAGCGCGCATTTCTGGATGGAGCAGAACGGGGGGGAGCCGCTGGCTACCGTGCCGGACAACAGCCATCACGATACCGAGGCGCACACGCACCCCGCGCCGGGACGCCTGCCGTCGCACCATCATCATACCGACGGCCCGCATACCGACGGGCCGCATACCGACGGGCCGCATACCGACGGGCCGCATACTGACGGCCGGCACGCTGACGGCCCGCATCCCGACGGCCGGCACGCTGCGGGGCAGCACGCGCACGGCCAGCATACGGATTCCGAACCTGCTGCGGGAGTTGCCGCGACTGGAGAGCCCTGATTGCTCCTGGAACCTTTTGAATTTGCGTTTTTCGTCCGGGCGCTGATTGCGGCGAGTCTGGTCGGCGGGCTGTGCGGCGTGATGGGCGTGTACATTGTGCTGCGGGGGATGTCGTACATTGGGCACGGGCTGTCGCACGCCATCTTTGGGGGGGCGGTGGTGAGCTGGATTATGTCCATCAACTTTTTTGTGGGGGCTACGATTTGGGGGTTTCTGTCGGCGCTGCTGATTGCGTGGACGGCGCGGCGGAATCCGATTGGGGCGGATGCGGCGATTGGGATTATAACTACGGCCAGCTTTGCGCTGGGCATTGCCATCATCAGCAGCGGGGGCAGTTTTACGCGGGATTTTGAGGCGTCGCTGTGGGGGAGCGTGCTGGCGGTGGACGGGGGCGATCTGATTGCGATTGCGGTGGTTGCCGCCGTGGTGCTGGCGGTGTTTTTTACCGCTTACAAGCTGTTTCTGTTTGCGACTTTTGACCCGGACGCCGCGCAGTTTTACGGGGTGCCTACGGGGTGGGTGGATACGCTGTTCTCGCTGCTGCTGGCCGGCACTATCGTGGTTTCGATGCAGGTGCTGGGGGTGACGATGATTGCGGCCGCAGTGGTGATACCGCCGATTATTGCGCGTTTGCTGACTAACAGTTTCCGCAAGATGGCGCTGGCGTCAACGGGCATTGGGGTATTCTGCGGGGCGGTGGGCATCTACATCAGCTACTTCGTTGATGTATCATCCGGGGCCAGCGTGGTGCTGCTGTCGGCGGCGCTGTTCGTGCTGGCGTTGTGCTGGTCAAAGATACGGCATCGCATCAGCCGGGCGTCCCATCCGAGCAGCAGCCTGTCGCGGCTGCCGCAAGGGTCGGGGAGCGCTCTGGACTAACCAGCATCTGCAAACTTCTATCTGCTAACCACCATCTGCAAATCTCTATTTTTTAACCTCCATCATCCATCACGGCCAAAGGGGGTCAACATGGCACACGCCCATCATCATCACGGAGTGCCTTCGGTAACGGAGGGACGCACCGGGTTTCGACGGGGGGCCGCTTTTATTATTGGCGGTCTGACCAGCGGGCACGGGGTATTTCACTGGATAGCGCAGAGTTTTATCGTGGTATTGCCGGAGGTGCGGGAGCTGCTGCTGGGCGGCAGCACCGTGGCCGCCAGCAGCATACAGACCACGCGGGAGATTGCGTCGGGGGTGGTAGCGCTGCCGGGCGGGGTGCTGACGGATGCGCTGCGGCGGTACTGGGGCTGGGTGATGGCCGTCTGCATGGCGGTGTTCGGGGTGGGGTGGCTGCTGATGGCGGCGGCGGGCTGGCAGATGCCGGGGAGTTCGTGGATTGCCGCCTCCGGGGGCGGCGCCGGCTCGACCGCGCTGAATCCCGTTGGGTACGCGCTGCTGATAATAGGAATGGCGGTGGTGGCAGTGGCGGCGTCGGTGTGGCACTTGCCGGCGATGGCGGCGCTGTCGTCGCACTTTTCGCACCGGCGGGCGTCGGTGCTGTCGTTTCACGGAGTGGGCGGCAACGTGGGCGACGTGCTGGGGCCGGTGCTGACCGGGCTGCTGCTGGGAGCGCTGACGTGGCAGGCCATCATCACAATCTACGCCGCCGTGCCGATATTCCTGGCATTTCTGGTGTTCTGGGCCTTTCGGGACATCGGGCAAAGGGCGCAGGCGGCGATCGAGGAGCGGGCCGTCAGCACGATGCAGACGCAGATTGCGGAGACCAAGCTGCTGGTGCGGAATCCCCGGGTTTGGGGAATCACGCTGGTGGCCGGGCTGCGGGGGATGGCGTACATCGGGTTTATAACGGTGCTGCCGTTTTACCTGGCGGACGTGCTGGGGCTGGCGACAACGGAACACGGCGGGTTTGAGAACCTGTTTATACGGGGTTCGCTGATTGGACTGCTGGTGCTGGTGGGGATACCGGCCAGCCCGGTAATGGGGTACCTGTCGGACCGGCTGGGGCGCAAGATGGTGCTGGTGCCGGGGATGCTGTTTCTGGCGGTGGTAACGTTCCTGATGGCGCCGCTGATTAGCGGCAAGGATGACCTGCTAATTGGGGCGATACTGCTGGGGGCGCTGGGGCTGTTCCTGTACAGCGACCAGCCGATTTTGACGGCGGCGGCGATGGACATTGTGCGGGAGGGGACGGCGGCAACTACGCTGGGGCTGCTGTCAACGTCGCGGTTTATCCTGAGCGCGGTATCGCCGATTATCGCGGCGTCGCTGTACGACATGGACTACACGTACCTGTTCTACTACACCGCCGGGCTGTACGTAGTTGCGGCCGTCATACTGCTGCTGGTGCGCCTGCCCCGGCCGGCGGCAGTGCAGCATGATGACCACGACGGGGGGCATCATGGCGGCGGCCATCACGGAGAGCACGATGGCGGGGGACACGGCGGCCATGACGGGCATGGAGATGGGGGCCATGGCCATCACGAGGGGCACGGGCATCACGAGGAGCAGGGCCATCACGAGGGGCACGGGCACCGGCACTGACCGGCGCTGGCACGGGCCAAAAGGAACCGGGGCGATGCGATTGCGTCGCCCCGGTACGGTTTAAGGGTTGCGGCGGCCTGAGGGTCAGGCTTCCGTCTGCTCGGTTTCGCTGCCCTTTACCGTGATGGTGATGTGGGACATGGCGGTGGCGTCGGGGGCGCCGTGCCAGTGGTCCTCGCCGGCGGGGATGATGGCGACGTCGCCCTCGGTGACTTCAACGGACTCGTCGCGGGTGGCAACGGTGCCGGTGCCCTCGGTGACAATGAGAATCTGATCGCCGCTGTGCTTGTGGAACTTGTTGCGGACACCGGCGCCAAAGTGGACGATGCCAAAGTTGAAGTTGCTGCTGTCGTCGGGGTCAAGGATGGCCTGACGGCCAACCGGGCCGGTGAACAAAGGAGCGGTGCCCTCGGTCTTGGGGACGGCCGACATCTTTACAATTTTCATGGTTCCTCCGTATGAGTGCATTGCTGCGCACAATCATACCATACCCCCAGGGCAACTAGCGTCCGGTCAGGGGGGGTTACACGCGCTGGACGTTGGGGTCGGGGGCGCTGGCGATGGCTTGGGCCATGGTGCGGGCGAGTTTGGCGACGCGGCGGTGTTCGGCGCGCAGGGTGCGTCGGGCCGAGGCGGGATTGGCGGCGGCGATGGAGTCGGGGAGGTTGTGGACGCGCTGGAAGGTGCGGATTTGGGGGAGTCCGATGTAGCCGGCGACGAAGAGGCAGAGCAAGTCGTTGGAGATTTTATTTCGGGAACGGTAAGGCAATTGCCAATGGGAAGTGGCGGAGGCCACGGCGTGAGTGGCGGCGCGACGCAGAGCGTGGGCCGAGTCGTAGTAGGCGCCGGCGGCGATGCCGGCGTTGGCGACGTCCAGATAATGAGTGGCTTGCGCCTGGTGGTGGGCGACGGAGCGCCGGAGATGCGGCTGCATCGGTCGGAATGGATGTATAGGCAAGTCAGGCTCCGGGGTTGTTGGGATGGTGGGTTGTCGGTATCGGGCGGGTGTGGTATCGGGCTGTTGGTTCGGTTCGGTTTGATTTGGTGGTGGTTATCGCCGGAGATTTCAGTCGGTGTCAGCCCTTACGGCCGGAAGGTTTTTACGCAACTATTACGGACCTTCATTTTACGTGTCCTGCCCTAATGAGAGGCAGCACGCGGGCTGAAGCTCGATACCCTGCGGAGTACCGCCCGCGCTGTGGAAGCAGGGATAGGCGGCCTGGCCGATTGCGGTTTGGATGCTGACGGGGGTGGCCGTGGTGACTGGAATCTCCGGCGACGTTTGACGCGGTGTTGTGATAGTGTGTAGGCCCCGGTTCCTCAGGGGACGCTCTCCGTCGAGAACGGCTGAGGCGGGGATTGGTTGTTGATTTGCCCGATGGATGTATCTTACACGAACCGATGTGCGGTTGCAAGGGGGTGGGGTCGCTGATTTTTGGGATTTGGCGGGGGATTCCGCTGGGGGAAATGATTTCCCCCAGACCCCCTCGGTGTGTCTTTGGGGGCATGGGGGCTGTTGATGACGTTGGGGATGGCGGGATGGGCGGCGAGGGGGTGATTGAACTGCCGGAAACGGAAGGGTGCGCGCAATTACAGCGCAAGTTGAGATTGCCGGGCGGTTGTTTTGCTGGTAATTGGGGGGGGTTGGGTGTAGGATGGGGGGACGTTTTTGGAGTTGAGGTGTTCTGATGGCTACTGTTCGTTCTCGGCGGCTCGCGCGGCCGGTTTCTATTGTTGGGGCCGGGTTGTCTCAGTTTGGGGCTTATCCGGGGAAGACGAGCCGCGACTTGTTTGTGGAGGCTTTTCAGGATTTGCAGGATACTATTGACCAGGGCATATCGGCTCAGGATATTGAGGCGGGTTACCTGGGGAACTATTCGGCTGACCTGTTTGAGCATCAGGGGCATACGGCGCCGATTATGGCGGACTGGCTGGGGATGACGCCGACGCCGATTACGCGGGTGGAGAATGCCTGCGCCAGCAGCGGCAGCGCGCTGCGGGAGGGCGTGATGGCGATTGCCAGCGGGATGTACGACGTGGTGCTGGTGGGCGGCGTGGAGAAGATGACGTCGCTGCCGACGGAGGGTGTTACGGACGTGCTGGCGTCGGCGGCCGACGGGCTTTACGAGGTGCCGGCCGGGTTGACTTTTCCCGGCATCTTTGGGGCTATCGCCAAGGCCCATATGGACCGCTATGAGACCAACCTGAATCATCTGCTGAAGGTTGGCATCAAGAATCACGAGAACGGCAAGCTGAATCCGAAGGCGCAGTTCCGGCAGACGGTGCGGGATATGATGGAGCGGCGGCGGGCGCGGGCGGAACAGCGGGGGGAGCCGGTTCCCGAATGGGACGATGAGCTGGACTTTCTGAACGATGCGCGGGCGAATCCGTGGATTGCGTGGCCGCTGCGTCTGTACGACTGCGCGCCGATTACGGACGGGGCGTCGTGCGTGCTGCTGGTGGCCAGCGACATCGCCAATCAGTTCACCGACCGGCCGGTTGGCGTGGCCGGGATTGGGCAGGCTACCGGGCGTCCGCTGCACGATGCGGAGGAACTTACGTCGCTGTCGGCTGCGAAAATCGCCGCCGCACAAGCCTACGAGATGGCCGGGATTGGGCCGGATGACGTGGGGGTTGCGGAGGTGCACGACTGCTTTACCATCGCGGAGATTGTCGCCAGTGAGGACTTGGGGTTCTTTGCGCCGGGCGAGGGGCCGCACGCGGTGGACGAGGGGCGGACGGCGCGCACCGGCGACCGGCCTATCAACACCAGCGGCGGGCTGAAATCCAAAGGGCATCCGGTGGGGGCCAGCGGCGTGGCACAGGTTATTGAGGTGTACAAGCAGCTGCGGGGCGAGGCCGGCGAGCGGCAGCTGGACAATCCGAATCTGGAATTCGGGTTGACGCACAACGTGGGCGGCACGGGGGGAACCTGCGTCGTCAACGTGCTGCAACGGGGCTAAAAACGGCGGCGGCGAAATCTCTGTAATCTTTCGACAAGACCCTTTCCCTAATCACAAAGTCCGGTAAATGGGAAAGGGTCAAAGGTGAGGGTAATTCCCAATGACCACCGAAACCGAATCGCGTCCGTTCACGGCGGCATCGTTCTACGCCTTTCTGAAAGAGGGGCGGTTTATGGGGGTGCGGTGCCGGGAGAATGGCAACATCTATGCGGAGGCGCGGCCGCTTGACCCGGTGAGCCACAGCCGGGATATGGAGTGGCACGAGCTGAGCGGGCGGGCTACGCTGAGCGCTTTTACGTGCATCTCGGTGGCGCCGGCGTCGCTGGAGGCGAAGGGGTACGGGCGCAACAATCCTTACTGCACCGGCATAGTTACGCTGGCGGAGGGGCCGCGCATCAGCGCGCGCATATCGGGAGTGGACGCGGCCAATCCGCAGAACATTCCGGTGAATCTTGCGGTGACGCTGGCCTTTGACGAAATTGACGGCGACGATCCGGGGCTGGTGTTTCGTCCGGCTTAATTCGTCCAGATTAAATGGAACGTTTATTGCTGCTGGCCCGGTTCCAGGCGTTGGATGTCGGTTTCGATGAATAGGGGGGTTTTGGAGCTGACTAGCGAAAAGGTATCGCCGGCCAGTTCGATGAAGCCGCCGGTGGTGGCGTCGCGCATATAGTAGGCGTTGCAGCCGGCGCCGCCGTAGTACACGCCGTCCAGGGCGGGGGCGCTGCGAACTACGTCGGTGGTTCCGCTGTAGTCAACGCGGTCGGGGGCGGTGATTGAGACGCAGATGTTGCGGGGTTTCATATCGCTGACGATGTAGAACAGGGGCTCGCCGGTGAACGAGAGGGCGTACACGTACCAGGTGTGCTGGCCCTCGGTTTCCCGCAGATACCAGTTGATGTCCTCGCGGGCGGTGTACTCGTTGGGGATGTAGGGCGGCACGGCGGTGAAAGCGCGGGAGGATGATTCCTGCTGGGCGGCGCGGGACTGCTGGGAGTCGGTGGGGGTGGTTTGGCAGCCGGCGAGGGCAAGGATGCCGAGCAGGGCGGCCAGGATGCCGATGGCGTAGGGATTCATCTATTCGCACCTCCGGACGGGGGCATGAGGCAGGGTTTGGGGCAGGTCGGGGGCCTGCCATTGTCCCTGGGTGAGTTCGGCGCGGGAGGCGGCGTTGTACTCGGCGACGATGTTGGCGTGCTGGGCCAGCAGTCCCCGGCACTCGGTTTGCTGTCGGATGTCGAGGCCGCTTTCGGGATAGAGGGCCAGTTTGGATTCAATGGCGGCGCGCTCCTCGCTCCAGCGGTAGAACTGCTCGTAAGCCTGGATGCGGAATTGGCCCCGGTTGATAATCTCGCGCTGTTCGACGGCGCCCCGGGCCGGCGCAATCAGCCAGCGGTAGCCGAGAGTGCCAACCGTGCTGAGGGCGATGACGGCGACAACGCCGATGATGGCGAGGGTGATTGCCTTTGACATAAGCAGAGGCTCCTTAACAGACGGTTCCTGGTTAGAGGCTTGTTGGTCAGAGGCGCATGGGGCAGGGAGTGGGGTTAAAGGGGGATAATCGGGCGCAGGGGGGTGATACCCGCGCCCGATTCGGGGTTGGCGATGGGGATTGCTGGCGCCAGATGCCGGCGGGCCGCTGGCCCGGCGGGTTAATCAAAGCCGCGGGTGCCAACCCAGCCGGTGCCGGAGACGTCAATCATCTCGCCGTTGGGGCCTTCGTACTTGGTTTCCACGTTCTCGGTGCGGGGGCCCATACCGGCGTGGAGGGCGTGGTTGACTTCATCCATGGGCTTGGAGTTGTTCTCCATCAAGCGCTTCTCGATGTCCTCCAAGTCCTCGACCTCAAAGCCGATGTGGTGGATGCCCTCCCAATCCTTGCCGCGCACACCGGCAACGGCGTCGTTCTGGAAGTCGAGGATCGCCATGTTGATGTTGCCGTCGCTGAGCATGATGCCGCGGGCGTTCTCGCCGTCAATCTGGGCGACTTCGCGCAGGCCGAACACCTCGGCGTAGAACTTGGCGGTGCCGGCGGCGTCGTTGGTAGCGATGGCGATATGCTTAATCTGGGGCATGATTCCCTCCTTGCCATTGTGTCAATTGGCGCAACGATACCATTTTTTGTGCCGGTGGGCTAGTGGCCGGGTGTCACTGCATTTCCGGCCGGCGTGGGGCGTCGGTGATTGGGGTGTAGTATGCTGACGGGTATGGCTGGCAGCGCGGATTTGAGGATTGTTGCGATGGCGGCGGCGGACTGGCCGGCGGTGCGGCGGATTTATGCGGCCGGGATTGCGACGGGCGATGCTACTTTTGAGACGGAAACGCCGGATTGGGACGCCTGGAATCGCAATCACTTGCCGGATTGCCGGCTGGTAGCGCGGGTTGAGGACGTTACGGTTGCCTGGGCGGCGCTGTCGCCGGTGTCGGCGCGGGCGTGCTACGCGGGGGTTGCGGAGCATAGCATCTACGTTGACGCTGCGCTGCGGGGCCGGGGTATCGGCAAGCGGCTGCTGTCGGAGTTTGTGGGCGTGTCCGAAAGGGCGGGTTACTGGACGTTGCAGAGCAGCATATTTCCGGAGAACCGGGCCAGCATCGCGATACATCTGGCCTGCGGGTTCCGGATTCTGGGGCGGCGCAAGCGGGTTGCGATGCTTAATGGGGTGTGGAGGGATACGCTCATCGTGGAGCGGCGCAGTGGGGTGGTGGGCGTCTAATCTGTCATCGCCTATGTCATACGGCCGGCCGGCAAAGTGTGTGCTACGACATCGAGATTCTTCGCTGCGCTCAGAATGACATTGGGGGGGGTGGTGGGCAGGACGACATCGGTGGTGGGAGGACGACATTGGGGACGGGCGGGATGATATAGGGGGTTGGCGGGATGACGTGGTGGGCACGGAGTGACCGGGGGGCGGGTACGGGGGGTTGGCGGGCGTGTTAGAATGGCGCCACTTGATGGATGGAATGGCTTGGCGCATTTGAGGAGGCACTTGATGGCTGCTGTGGGTCGGATGAAGTTTGGCGTTTTTATGGCTCCGTTTCACCGGGTGGGGGAGAACCCTACGCTGGCGCTGGAGCGTGATTTGGAGTTGCTGCAATGGCTGGACCAGCTGGGCTACGATGAAGCCTGGATTGGCGAACACCACAGCGCCGGCTGGGAGACGATTGCATCGCCGGAGGTCTTTATGGCCACCGCCGCCGAACGGACCCGGAACCTGCGTCTGGGTACGGGCGTGGTGAGTTTGCCTTATCACCATCCTTATATGGTGGCCAACCGGATGGTGCTGCTGGACCATTTGACGCGGGGGCGGGTGATGCTGGGCGTGGGGCCGGGGGCGCTGGCCTCGGACGCCTATATGTTTGGCATCGACCCGGCCCGGCAGCGGGAGATGATGGACGAGTCGCTAGGCGCTATCAAGCGGCTGATGGACAGTCCGGAACCGTACAGCTACCAGAGCGACTGGTTTGAGCTGCACGACGCGCATCTGCAACTGCGTCCGTATCAGCAGCCGTTTCCGCTGGTGGTGGCGTCGGTGCAATCGCCGGCCGGCGTGATGACGGCCGGCAAGTACGGGGCGGGCGTCATCTCGCTGAGCGTGCCGCGGGATATGGTGCGGTCAACGTCGCTGCAATCGCAGTGGGCCATCGCTGAGGAAGCGGCGGCGGAGCATGGGCAGACGGTCAAGCGGGAGGAATGGCGGCTGTCGGTGGGGGTGCATCTGGCGGAGAGCCGGAAAGAGGCGCAGGAGGACATCCGGGAGGGTTCGGCGCGGGTGGTAACGGAGTACTTTGGGAACACGCTGGGCCACGAGGTGCCGGACGTGCCGCGGGAGCAGATTGTGGACTTTATGACCGACAACAAGCAGTGGATTGTGGGGACGCCGGACGACTGCATCCAGCGGATTAACGAGTTGCAGGAGATGTCGGGCGGGTTTGGCGGGATGCTGGTGCGGGTGGAGGACTGGGCGCCGCGGGACAAGCTGCATCGTTCTTACGAGCTGCTGGCGCGGTACGTGATGCCGCAATTCCAGGGGACGCTGACCGGGATTGAGTCGTCGCAGCGGTGGGCGTCGGAGCTGAAGGATACGCTGCAAGTGAACCGGCGGGCGGGGCTGGAGCGGGCCGCCGCCGCTTACGAGCAGAGCCGGCAGCAGGGCTGAACAAAGCGTATGAGAGGGGCGGGCGCAGTCGGATGGCCGGCGGCGCCCGCCTTGTTTAGACCGGGATGGTCAGGTTAGACGGAGGGAATTGAAAATGCGGAAAACCAAGATTATCGCAACGATTGGGCCATCCTCCCGGTCCCCGGAGGTTCTGGACCGTCTGGTGGCCGCCGGAATGGACGTGGCGCGGCTGAACTTCTCGCACGGCACATTGGAGGAACACGCGGAGGTTATCGCCGGCGTGCGGGCGGCGTCAAAGCGGCACAACCGGCCGGTGGCGGTGCTGCAAGATTTGGGGGGCAACAAGTTCCGGCTGGGGACGATGGCCGAGGCGGTGCAGCTCAACTTTGGGGACGCCGTTTCCATTATTAACGAATCCCGGTCGGATGATCCTTACGTGCTGCCGTTCCCGGAGCCGTCCATACTGCGCAGCCTGCGTCCGGGGAATCTGGTTTATATCTCGGACGGCACGGTCTGCCTGGAGGTGCTGAGCGTTAGCGACGAACTGGAGGTTAGGACGCGGGTGCGCAACGGGGGCAATCTGTCGTCGTACAAGGGCGTCAACCTGCCGGACGTTCCGATTGATATGCCGGTGATTACGGAGAGCGACAAGCTGGCGTTGCAGTTTGGGGTGGAGCAGGACGTGGACTGGGTGGCGCTGTCGTTTGTGCGTACCGGCGAGGACGTGCGCTACGCGCGGGCGTATCTGAACCAGCTGGACAGCCGGGCGCCGGTGATGGCCAAGCTGGAGCGGCGGGAGTGCATTGACAACCTGGATGAAATCCTGCAAGAGGTTGACGGCATTATGGTGGCGCGGGGCGACCTGGGCGTGGAGATGCCGATGGAGGAAGTGCCGGTCATCCAGAAGAATATGGTGACCAGGGCCAACGAGGCGGGGCGAATATCATCGGTGGCAACGCAAATGCTGCGGTCGATGGTGAACTCGCCGACGCCGACGCGGGCCGAAATATCGGACATCGCCAACGCAGTGCTGGATGGGTGCGACTCAATCTTGCTGTCGGATGAGATAGCGGTGGGGGGCTACCCGGTGGAGGCGGTGCGAATCGCGGACGCGGCCATCGTGCAGGCCGAAAAGATGTACCGCTACTACACCGAGTTTCCGCAGCGGGACCAAACGCAGTCGGTGACCTGGGGGGCAACGCAGCTGGCGAAATCGCTGGACGCCAAGCCAATTGTGATTACGAGTACGGGGCGGGCGGCGTTTGAGATGGCGCGGTTCCGTCCGGAGAACGACATACTGGTGTTCTCACACGACGAGCGGGTGCAGCGGCGGGTGTGCATGGCGTGGGGGCTGGCGCCGAAAGGGGTGATACCGGCGGAGCCGGACGTGGCGAATCTGGTAACGCTGCTGGTGGACGAGGCGATGGCCACCGGGCTGGTGTCGGAGCGGGACACGGTGACGCTGGTGCACGGGTTTATGACCGGGGTTACGGGGACGACGAACACCATCCAGGTGCTGAATATCCAGGAATACCTGAACCACATCGGGCGCAACGCAGTGCCCCACGCGGCGCACGCGCCGGCTTCGGCTTGATGTGGGGGGTTAGTTAGCGGCTGGCGCTGGAGCGGGGCAGCAGGCTGGCGCCAGAAAGGTACTGGTCGATGCCCTGGGCGGCGTCGCGGCCCTCGGCGATGGCCCATACTACCAGCGACTGGCCGCGCACCATATCGCCGCCGGCGAATATGCCGGGTACGGACGTCATCTTGTTGGCGTCAACCTGGACGTTGCCGCGTCCGTCGAGGGCTACGCCCAGCTGCTCTAACATTCCGTCGTGTTCGGGGTGGAGAAAGCCCATGGCCAGCAGCACCAGGTCGGCTTCTACGGTGAACTCGCTGCCGGGGATTTCGGACATCTGGAAACGGCCATCCTCGCCGCGCGTCCAATCGACGCGGACGGCGTGCAGGCGCTTGACTTGTTCGCTGTCGCCGCTGAAAGACTTGGTGAGGATGTTGTAATCGCGGATGCCGCCTTCCTCGTGGGCGCCGGAGGTGCGCAGAATCATGGGCCACTGGGGCCAGGGGTTATCGCCGGAGCGTTCCGGAGGGGGTTCGGGGAGCAGCTCGAATTGGCGCACGATTTCGGCGCCCTGGCGATGGGCGGTGCCGAGGCAGTCGGCGCCGGTATCGCCGCCGCCGAGGATTACCACGCGCTTGCCCTCAGCGGAAATCTGATTTTTGACGTCCTCGCCGGCCAGTTTGCGGTTCTGCTGGGGCAGGTATTCCATAGCCAGATGGACGCCGTTCAGTTCCCGGCCCGGCACGTTTAAGTCGCGGGCCTGGGTGGAGCCTCCGGTGAGGCAGACCGCATCGAACTCATCGAGCAGTTGCGGCGCGGGGTAGTTGACGCCGACGTTGACGCCGGTGCGAAATTGGATGCCCTCGGCGGCCATCAGGTCAACCCTGCGCTGCACTACGTCTTTGCCCAGCTTGAAATTGGGGATGCCCAGCATCAGCAGGCCGCCGATGTAATCGGCACGTTCCAGAACGGTTACCTGATGGCCGGCGCGGTTCAGCTGCTGCGCGGCGGCTAGTCCGGATGGGCCGCTGCCGACGACGGCGACGGTTTTGCCGGTGCGGTTGGCCGGCGGGGCCGGTTTAATCCAGCCCTCCTCAAAGCCGCGGTCGCTGATCTCTTTCTCGATGTATTCAATGGTTACCGGGTCGGCGTTGATGCTCAACACGCAGGACGCTTCGCAGGGGGCGGGGCAAATTCGCCCGGTGAACTCGGGGAAATTATTGGTGCTGTGCAGGACTTCCAGGGCGCGCTCCCAATTGCCGAGGTACACCTGATGGTTGAACTCCGGGATGACGTTGCCGAGGGGACAACCCATGTGGCAGAACGGCACGGCGCAATCCATGCAGCGGCCGCCCTGCTCGATGGCCTGCGCGTTGGACCAGCGGCGATAGTATTCGTCGTAATCGCCGACGCGCTGGGCCGGGGGACGGCGTTCCGGCGGGGTGCGTCCGAAATCTATAAAGCCGGTGACTTTACCCATGCTGCACCGCCACCAGTTCGGCATCGGAGCGGGCTTTGCGCTCGGCCAGCACCCGGCGATAATCGCGGGGCATTACCTTGCGGAACCGGCCGATGCTGGCGCGCCAGTCGGACAGGATGCGCCGGGCGGGGCCGCTGCCGGTGCGCTCGAGATGCTCGGTAAGCATTTTGTGGAGCAGGTCGATGTCGTCCGGTTCGGACAGGTTTTCCAGGTCGGCCATGCCGTCGTTAAAGCGGACGTGGAAATCGCCGTCGGGGTCATAGACGAAAGCGATGCCGCCGCTCATGCCGGCGGCAAAGTTGCGGCCGGCGCTGCCGATTACGGCGACAACGCCGCCGGTCATGTACTCGCAGCCGTGGTCGCCAACGCCCTCAACGACGGCGCGGGCGCCGCTGTTGCGGACGGCGAACCGCTCGCCGGCGCGGCCCCGGATGAACACGTCGCCGCCGGTGGCGCCGTAGAGGGCGACGTTGCCGATGATGATGTTGTCCTCAGGGGTGAACACGGAACCGTCGGGCGGCACGATGACGATGCGGCCGCCGCCGATGCCTTTGGCCATGTAGTCGTTGGTATCGCCGGCCAGGGTGATGGCGACGCCGGGGGCGAGAAAGGCGCCGAAACTTTGCCCGCCGGAGCCGTGCAGTCGGATGTCAATAGTGCCGTCGGGCAGGCCGGCCTCGCCGTACTTGCGCGCGACGCGTCCGCTGAGCATGGCGCCGACGGTGCGGTTGGCGTTGCTGACGGGCAGGTCGATGCGAACGGGAACGCCGTTATCAATGGCGGGTTGGGCCTGGGCGATTAGCCGATGGTCAAGGGCGTTGGCCAGGCCGTGGTCCTGGTCGGTGCAGCAGTAGGTTGGCACGCGCTGGGCGCGGGAGGGGATGGCCAGCAGTTTGGACAGGTCAATGCCGGAGGCTTTCCAGTGGTCAACGGCCTGGCGGGTTTCCAGCATATCGGCGCGGCCCACCATCTCGGCAACGGTGCGGAATCCGAGCTGGGCCATGATTTCCCGCAAGTCCTCGGCCACGAAGTAGAAATAGTTGACGAGATGGCCGGGCTGGCCGGCGAACCGCTTGCGGAGTTCGGGGTCTTGGGTGGCAATGCCGACGGAGCAGGTGTTGAGGTGGCACTTGCGGAGCATGATGCAGCCGTTGACGATGAGGGCGGCGGTGGCCATGCCGAACTCCTCGGCGCCAAGCAGGGCGGCGATGGCGACGTCGCGGCCGGTTTTCAGCTGGCCGTCGGTTTGCACGACGATGCGGCTGCGGAGGTCGTTGGCAACGAGAACCTGCTGAGTTTCCGCAACGCCCAGCTCCCAGGGCAGGCCGGCGTGCTTGATGGACGATTCGGGAGACGCGCCGGTGCCACCGTCGTGGCCGCTAATCAGCACTACGTCGCCGTGTCCCTTGGACACGCCGGCGGCGATGGTGCCGACGCCGACTTCGGAAACCAGCTTGACGTGGATGCGGGCTGCGGGGTTGATGTTTTTCAGGTCGTGAATGAGCTGGGCCAAGTCCTCGATGGAGTAGATGTCGTGGTGTGGCGGCGGCGAGATTAGCTCAACGCCCGGCGTGGTATGGCGCACCCAGCCGATGTAGTCGTCAACCTTATGGCCGGGGAGCTGCCCGCCCTCGCCGGGCTTGGAGCCCTGGGCCATCTTAATCTGCAAGTCGGTAGCGTTCACCAGATAGTTGGGGGTGACGCCAAAGCGGCCGGAGGCAACCTGCTTGATGGCGCTGGAACGGTCATCGCCGTTGTCGTCCGGGGCGTAGCGGTGATAATCCTCGCCGCCCTCGCCGGTGTTGCTGCGGGCGCCGAGGCGGTTCATGGCGATGGCCATAGTTTCGTGGGCTTCGCGGCTGATGGAACCGAGGGAGATTGCGCCGGTGGCAAAGCGTTTTACGATGTCAATGGCCGGCTCAACTTCGTCAATGGGGATGGGCTGAGCGGGCTTGAACTCCATCAGGCCGCGCAGCGTGGCAATGGCCCGGCTCTGGTCGTTGACCTGTTCGGCAAACTCCCGGTAGGCTTTCGGGTCGTTGGAACGGGTAGCGTATTGCAGTTTGGCGATGGCCTCGGGGTTCCACTGGTGGAACTCACCGTGGCGGCGCCACTGGTACTGGCCGCCCATTTCCAGTTCCTGCATACCGGGCAGGTAGGGGTCGTTGAAAGCGGCGCGGTGACGCTGGAGGGTTTCCTCCTCGATGACGTCCAGACCGATGCCCTGGATGCGCGACGGGGTGCCGGTGAAGTAGCGTTCTACTACGTCATCGTGGAGGCCGATGGCCTCAAAAATCTGGGCGCCCCGGTACGACTGCACCGTTGAAATGCCCATCTTGGACATTACTTTGAGGATGCCTTTCTCGTTGGCCTTGATGAAATTGTACTCGGCATAGTCGGGCTTGGTGCCGTTGAGTTCGCCCCGCTGGGCCAAATCGCGGACGGATTCCAGGGTGAGGTAGGGGTTGACGGCGCCGGCGCCGTAGCCGATGAGCAGGCAGAAATGCTGCACTTCGCGGGGTTCGCCGGATTCAACGACCAGTCCGACGCGGGTGCGGGTGCCCTCACGGGTTAGATGGTGATGCACGGCGCCGGTGGCCAGCAGGCTGGGGATGGGCGCATGGTTGTCGTCAACGCCCCGGTCGGACAGGATGATGATGTTCTTGCCGTCGGCGATGGCTTGCGTTGCAGCGGCGCAAAGGCGGTCGAGAGCATCCTGCAACGAGCCGGCGCGGGCGTCAAAGAGGATGGGGATGGTTGCCGAGGACAGGCCGGGCAAGTCCAGGGCGCGGATGCGGGCCAGCTGCTCGTCGGTGAGCAGCGGGCTGGGCAGGCGCAGCTGGCGGCAGTGCAGCGGGGTTTCGTCAAACAGGTTTTGCTCACTGCCGACGAACGCCTCCAGCGACGTGACCAGTTCCTCGCGGATGGCGTCCAGGGGCGGGTTGGATACCTGGGCGAACAGCTGCTTGAAGTAGTCAAAAAGCTGGCGGTTCTGATTGGACAGCACGGCCAGGGATGCGTCGTTGCCCATGGAACCGATGGCCTCGTAGCCGTCGGCGGCCATGGGGGTGGTGAGCATCCGCAGTTCCTCGATGGTGTAGCCGAAAGCGCGCTGCTGCGGGCGGAGGCCGGCATCGCCGACGGGCGGCGCGGGAACGGCGGCGGGCAAATCGGCCAGGGCAACCTTGTTGTCGCGGAGCCATTCGCCGTAAGGCCGGCGGCTGGACAGGGTGTGCTTGAGTTCCGCATCGCCGATGATGCGGCCCTCGTCAAAACTAACCAGGAACATACGCCCCGGCTGCAAGCGTCCTTTCTCTTTAACGCTGGCGGCGGGTAGGTCAAGGACGCCGGTCTCCGAGGCCATCACCAGCTTGTCGTCGTGGGTGACGGTGTAGCGGAAAGGGCGCAGGCCGTTGCGGTCGAGTACGGCGCAAACGTCCTTGCCGTCGGTGGCCAGCATCATCGCCGGGCCGTCCCAGGGTTCCATCATGCAGGAATGGAACTCGTAGAAATCCTTTTTCTCCTGGGGCATGGTTTCGTGCTGGTCCCACGCTTCGGGAATCATCATCAGCATGGAATGGGCCAGTTCCCGTCCGCTCATCACCAGCAATTCGAGGCAGTTGTCAAAGCTGGCGGTGTCGCTGGCGGCGGGGTCGCAGACGGGCGCGAGCTTGCGGACGTCTGCGCCGTAAAGGGGCGAGCGGAACTGGCGCTCGCGGGCGTGCATCCAGTTGATGTTGCCGCGCAGGGTGTTGATTTCGCCGTTGTGGGCGAGGTAGCGGTAGGGGTGCGCCAGTTTCCAATGGCCGAGGGTGTTGGTGCTGAAACGGGAATGCACCAGCGCAAAGGCGGACACCATAGATTCGTCGTTCAGGTCAAGATAGAACTGGGGCAACTGGTGGGAAACGAGCAGCCCTTTGTACACAACGGTGTTAGCGCTCAGGCTGCACACGTAGCAAAAATCGGCGTCATCGTCGCTGATGCCGGTTGTGGGCAGCGTGTTCTCAATCACCTTGCGGACTACGTAGAGCTTGCGCTCCAGGGCGGCCCGGTCGGGGGTGTCGGCGGTGCCTTTGCCGACGAAAAACTGGCGGATGGTGGGGCAGACGGAGCGGGCGTCGCGGCCGATGCGGGAGTGGTCGAGGGGAACGCTGCGCCAGCCCAGCAGGGTCAGGCCCTCGCTGGCGATAACGCGCTCGATGTGGGCGGTTACGGCAGCAAGGGCGCTGGTTTCCTGAGGCAGAAAGACCATGCCTACGCCATACTCGCCTTCGGGCGGCAGTACGAATCCGGCATCAGCGGTGGCCTGACGAAAGAACGCGTCGGGCATTTGCACCAAGATGCCGGCGCCGTCGCCGGTGTCGGGGTCGGAACCGGAGGCGCCGCGATGTCCGAGATTGACCAGAACCTGAAGGGATTCCTGGATGATGGAGTGGGTCTTTGCGCCCTGGATATTGGCGACCATGCCTACGCCACAGGCGTCGTGTTCCTGTTCCGGCGAATATAAACCGGATTGCGCCAGTTCTTTGAGCGAATTCATGGTTGCACCCTTGCGCGATACTCTACGGCCGGCCAGCTATCCACCCGGCGGCTGGGCTGCACCGCCCCAATCAGCCGTAATCCGGGGCGTCGGAACACGAAATAAGCGATGGGACGCTTGCTTGTGTAATATATCACAAATGAGGGGGATTGCAAGGCGATGCGCGGCAGCCTTATACTGGCAGCGCAGGGCGGCGGCGCGGGCCTCCGCCGGAGCAGGGATTGGCCACCGATGGATATATCACCGCTACAAGCATTTTTTGGCGCCATTCTGACGCTGATGCTGGTTGCGCTGTTTGGCATCCTGTTTCGCCAGGGCCAAACCGCCAGCCGCAAAGAGATGTACGAAATGTACGAGCGGCTGTCCACGGAGTTTCGGACGGAGCTACGGGAGGCCATCAGCGCGGCGGCCAGAGAATTCAATGATAATCTGAACCGGCAGGTAACTGAGCTCCGGCAGGACATGGATCGCCAGGGGGACCAGCTACGGCAGGATACGAGCCAGCAGACCGGTCTGCTGCGTGAGGATACGAGCCAGCTGCGGCAGGACATAGAGCGCCAGATGGATCAGCAGACGGACCAACTCCGGCAGGATACGAGCCAGCTACGGCAGGATACGAGCCAGCAGACCGGTCTGCTGCGTGAGGATACGAGCCAACTGCGGCAGGACATAGAGCGCCAGATGGATCAGCAGACGGACCAACTCCGGCAGGATACGAGCCATCTCCGGCGGGACATTGAACGCCAGACTAGCCAGCTCCGGCAGGATATGGAGCACCGGACGGGCGAACTCAGCCGGGATACGGCCCAGCTCCGGCAGGATATGGAGTTGCAGACGGGGCTAATCCGGCAGGATATTGAGCGGGTTTTGAATGCGCTGGCGAATCACCAGCATATTGATGGCCGGGTTATGATTGACGTTCCTACCGATGCTGAACCGGCCCCGGTTGCCGCTGACAATTAGGGGCGCTTGCGATTATGACCACTGCCAATACGCTAACCACTACCGACGTTGCGCGCCTTGCGGTTGACGTGGCCGCTGAGAAGCTGGCTACCGACATCGTGATGCTGGACTTGCGCCAGGTGACGGTGTTTGCCGATTACTTCGTGATTATGACCGCCGACTCGGTGCGCCAGATTGAGGCGCTGGAGCAAGACCTGACGGGGGCGATGAAGTCGGCCGGGGCGGCCCTGCATCACCGGGAAGGGGCGCCGGCGTCGGGGTGGGTTTTGCTGGATTTTGCCGACGTGGTGGTTCACATTTTCGGGCCGGAGGAGCGGGAGTTTTTTGGCCTGGAGCGGCTTTGGAACCGGGCGCCGCAGGTGGTCAGGATTCTGTAATCCAGACGTCGTTGCTGCGGGTGTAGTCCAGGCCGGCGCTGGGGCCGAAGAACAGTCCGATTTCACGTTCGGCGGCGGCCAGGCTGTCGGAGCCGTGGACGATGTTGCGGCCGATGTTGATGCCGAAGTCGCCCCGGATGGTGCCGGGCGCGGCGTTGGCGGGGTTGGTTGCGCCCATGGTTTGGCGGGCGAGGGCTACGGCGTTCTCGCCTTCCCAAATCATGGCGACGATGGGGGCGGAGCTGATGAATGACACCAGCCCGGCAAAGAAGGGGCGCTCCACGTGCTCGCCGTAATGCTCCCGGGCCAGGCTGTCGCTTACCTGCATCATGCTGATGGCTACCAGCTTGAGGCCGCGCCGTTCCAGGCGGGTTATTACCTCGCCGATGATACCGCGCTGTACTCCGTCCGGTTTTACGGCGACGAATGTTCTCTCCATGTTGGTTCGTTCTCCTGGGCTGGTGATTGTGTTGGTGGATGAGTTGGGGGCGCCGGTTTTCAGGGCGGCGTCCGGTCGCGTTGTTTGGGGGCGCCGATGGTGGGCATTCGCAGGTAGTAGGGTTGCAGGGTGGGCAGTTCGCTGGCGGCGTCGGGTGATTGCAGTTTGCGCAATCCGGCGGCGGCTAGTTCCCAGAGGCGGTCGGCCGGTGTCCAGGGCGCTACGGTAATCCGGCTATCCGCACCGGGTTTGTGGTTGAGGATGTCGTCTTTGCGGGCGTGGGCAGCCTCTCCGCAGTACAGGCGCGGCGCAGGGGTGTTGGCGTCCTGGGCCAGCAGGCTTTCCGGGGTTGCGATGTCGTCATCCTGGGTGCGCTGGCCGTTGGGGTTGAAACGGGCGGCGGCAACTTCGCGGCGGCCGGCGTCCAGCCAGGCTATGGTGATGCGGCCGGGTTGGAGATGTCGTGCGGCCTCCAGGGCCAGGGTGTCAACGCCGATGATGGGCAGATTGGCGGCCATCGCCAGCCCTTTGGCGGCGCTGACGCCCACGCGCAAGGCGCTGAACGGGCCGGGGCCGAGGGCGACGGCGCATCCGGCGAGGTCGGCAACGGCCAGGCCGTGGTTTTGCAGGATGTCGGCTACTGCCGGCATCAGCTGCGCGGTGTGGTTCATCCGGGTGTGCCACGTGCGAGATTCGGTTATGACGCCGGCGGCGTCGGCCAGGGCTACGCCGCCGTAGCGGGATGATGTGTCAATGGCCAGCAGCATGGTCAGCTATCGGATCGCGTCGCAAGTGTTGAATTGTTGGGACAAGACTTGGGTCAGCGCGGCGAAACGCGGTGGGGGGTTCTGGAAAGTCAGGGTGTGCCGGCCGGGGATGGAACCGTCGTCATCTAGCGTGGCTGTGCCGGCCGGGTTGCCGTCGTCGGTGTAGTTTAGGGAAATCCAGAGGGCATCGTCGGGGAACAGCTCGGCGGCCCGGTCGGCCCATTCTACGGCTATCACGTCATCGCCGGCGGCGATTGCGTCATCAAGGCCCAAGTCCCAGGCTTCGGCGGGGTGGTTGATGCGGTAGAGGTCGGCGTGGTGGAGGGTTAGGCGGCCCTGGTAGCGGGTGATTAGCACGAAGGTGGGGCTGCGGGCGTGGCCGGGGACTTGGAGTCCGCTGGCGATGCCCTGGATGAGGCAGGTTTTGCCGGCGCCCAGGGGGCCGGTGAGCAGGAACACGTCGCCGGGCTGGGCGTGCTGGCCCAGCAGGGCGCCGACTTGACGCGTTGCGGCGGCGGTGTCGGTTTGGATGACGATGCTGTTGCTCATGCTGGGGAGGTCTGCGGCTGATGGGCGTTAGTGGGGGCGGAGGCGTTGGTGAAGTGGTCCCAGCCGGCGCCGGTGGTGTCTATGGCGCTGCCGCTGGCGTCCATGATGGCAACCTGGCCGGGCGGGCCGGGGACGATTTCGCCAATGATTGCCGCCGATTTTACACTTTTGACGGCGGCGGACATTACGTCGGGCGGCGCGGTGAACAATAGCACGTAGTCCTCGCCGCCGTAGAGGGCTAAATCAAGCCAGCGGGTGGGATAGGTGGTTTTGAGGGCATCTACTACGGGGATGTTTGGGGTGTTGATGCGGGCGGCTACGCTGCTGGACTTGCACAGTTTGCCCAAGTCGGCGGCGAGGCCGTCGCTGACGTCCATGGCGACGGGCACGCCGGCGGCGGCCAATGCTTTGCCCGCAGCGACGTGGGGATGGGGGCGCCGGTGCAGGGCAATCAGCGGGTTATCGGGGGGGGTGTCCGGGTTACTGTTGTTGAGCAGGAGTTGCAGGCCGGCGGCGGAACCGCCTACCGGGCCGCTGACTGCTACTTGATGGCCGGGTTGGGCGTCGGAACGGGTCATTGTCGGGCCGCGGGTTACGCCGGTTAGGGCTACGGTTATAAAGGTTACCGGGGAGCTTACCAAATCGCCGCCGATGATTTGGGCGCCGTATTCAGTGCAGATTTCGTTCATGCCGGCGTACAGTTCGGCGATGTCGTGCACCGCCGTTGCGCCGGGCAGGCCCAAGGTTACCAGCGCCCAGGCGGGCTGGCCGCCCATGGCGGCGACGTCGCTGATGTTGGAAGCCAGGGCTTTCCAGCCCAAATCGCGCCAGGGGGTGGTAGCGGAGGTGAAATGCACGCCGTCCACCATGGTATCGGTGGTGTAGAACTCGGTGACGGGGTGATGGGGGAAGGTGCCGGCGGCGGCGTCATCGCCGTTGCCGAGGGTGAGACGGCAAAGGCCCTCGCCGGCCGGGTTTTGGGCGGTGGTGGGCTGAGTCCATTGCTGGATTAGTTCAATCAGGCCAAATTCGCCCAAGTCGGAGATACGCATAAGCGATGGGGCAGTCGAGGGCTTGGTGAGGTTGGACGACATCGTTGGTTGCATAGAAAACCGGGCCGTTTCAAGGGCCCGGTTGTTTTGGCTTTAACGGCTGAGTAGTGAAAGGAAGCGAGAAATTTGAGAGCCTTGTTCCGGCGATTTGCCGGTATTCAGCGGATTTTCTCAGGGAACCTGCGCTCTGGGTACGGGAGTCAGGGTTGACTCGACCGTGTGCCCGAGGAGCAGGGACGTCCGCTGATTGACCTGGGAGTGGTCATCTTGCTGCCGGGTGAACCGGCTTGGGATGATTATGGTCTCCCTAAAAAGGAGGTGATCCAGCCGCACCTTCCGGTACAGCTACCTTGTTACGACTTCGTCCCAGTTACCGAACCCGACCTCGGCGCCTGCCTCCTGTGAGGGTTAGCTCAGCGACTTCAATCGTTCTCGGCTTCCATGACGTGACGGGCGGTGTGTACAAGGCCCGGGAACGTATTCACCGCAGTATGCTGACCTGCGGTTACTAGCGATTCCGCGTTCATGCAGGCGGGTTTCAGCCTGCAATCCCAACTGGGGCCGGCTTTGGTGGGATTGGCTCCAGCTCGCGCCTTAGCAACCCATTGTACCGGCCATTGTAGCGTGTGTGTAGCCCTGGACATAAGGGCCATGATGACTTGACGTCGTCCCCACCTTCCTCCTCCTTGCGGGAGGCTGTCTCGCTAGAGAGTGTAACTAGCGACGAGGGTTGCGCTCGTTGCGGGACTTAACCCAACACCTCACGGCACGAGCTGACGACAGCCATGCAGCACCTGTGATGGCTCTCCGAGTTACCCCGAAGTCGTCACCCTTTCAGGTTTCTACTACCAACATGTCAAGTCCAGGTAAGGTTCTTCGCTTAGCATCGAATTAAACCACACGCTCCACCGCTTGTGCGGGCCCCCGTCAATTCCTTTGAGTTTTAGCCTTGCGGCCGTAGTCCCCAGGCGGGATACTTAACGCGTTAGCTACGGCACGGAGGGGGTCAATACCCCCCATACCTAGTATCCATCGTTTAGGGCGTGGACTACCTGGGTATCTAATCCAGTTTGCTCCCCACGCTCTCGCGCCTCAGCGTCAGATACAGCCCAGTAAGCCGCTTTCGCCACTGGTATTCCTCCCGATATCTACGCATTCCACCGCTACACCGGGAATTCTGCTTACCTCTGCTGTCCTCTAGTCGAATAGTATCCCTTGACCTCTCCCAGTTGAGCCGGGAGCTTTCACAAGAGACTTATCCAACCGCCTACGCGCACTTTACGCCCAGTGATTCCGGGTAACGCTTGCCCCCTACGTATTACCGCGGCTGCTGGCACGTAGTTAGCCGGGGCTTATTCCCGAGGTACCGTCTTGTATCTTCCCTCGGAAAAGGGGTTTACAACCCTAAGGCCTTCGTCCCCCACGCGACGTCGCTGGGTCAGGCTTTCGCCCATTGCCCAAGATTCCCTGCTGCTGCCTCCCGTAGGAGTGGGGGCCGTGTCTCAGTCCCCCTCTGGCTGGTCATCCTCTCAGACCAGCTACCCGTCATCGGCTTGGTAGGCCATTACCCCACCAACAACCTGATAGGACGCGAGCTCCTCCTCCGGCGACCGGAGCCTTTCACCGCCATCCCAAGGGATAACGGTCGTATGCGGGATTATCCTCAGTTTCCCGAGGTTATACCCCACCGGAGGGCAGATTACTCACGCGTTACTCAGCCGTCTGCCGCTTTTCCTGTGGCCGAAGCCACGGACACGCTCGACTTGCATGCATTAGGCGCGCCGCCAGCGTTCACCCTGAGCCAGGATCAAACTCTCTTACTTTTGAACCTTACTCGTTTCCTTCCACTATTCAGCTGTTAATTTGCCGTCGCTCACCGGAGGGCTGCGCCCTCAACAGCGGCAAGTTCGGATACGATACTCCTTTCCAGCCGCCTTGTCAACACCGATTTGCAACCGAAAAATCGGGAAATTCGGCCAGCTTTCCCCGGAAAGGGGGGGTAGCGCCCCTGGAAAGGGGGTTAGCGTACCTGGAAATGCCGTTAGCGCCCCTCGGAGAGGCGGTTGGCCAGGGATTCGGGGAGGCCGGCGGCGCGTATTTTGGCTTGCGTGGCGGCAATGTCGTACTCAACGCGCCGGTATTGCAGGCTGCCCAGGGGGCCGGCGTCGCTGTCGTAGAGCAGGTAGGAGGCGCGCCAATCGCCATCGCGGGGTTGGCCTACGCTGCCGGGGTTCAGGATTAGCCGTTGGCCGGGTTCCAGCTGAGGCGGGTTGGATTCGTCGAGCAAATCGCCTTTGGGCCGGTCGCCGGTTTCCCGCCAGACTAGCGGGTAGTGGGAATGTCCGACCAGGCAGAATTGGGTTTGCAGCCGGGTAAAGGTGGCGATGGCGGCGTCCGGGTTGAGCAGGTATTCCATTATCGGGTCGCGCAGGCTGCCGTGGGCCATGGTGAAATCGGACGCCTGCGTTACTGCGGGCAGTTCGGCGAGGTAGGTTAGCTCGGCGGCGGACAGGACTTCGGCGGTCCAGAGGGCGGCGGCCCGGGCGGCGCCGTTAAAGAGGTTGGGGTCCAGCTGGCCGGTGACGGCGTGGTCGTGGTTGCCGGCGATGGCTACGTTGGGCAGGCTGCGGAGCAGCGCGATGCAGGCGCCGGGGTCGGCGTTGTAGCCAACGAGGTCGCCGAGGAACCACACGACGTCAAAGCCGCCTTGTGCGGCGGCGTCGGCCAGCGTCGCCTCAAAGGCTTCCAGGTTGGAATGGATGTCCGACACAATCAGAGCGCGCATCGCCGGCTATGGTAGCATAATCCGAACCCGCGCGCCGCCGGGTATCCGCGGCCGGTCAGCATCATCGCATCTCATATAAGGAACGTATCATGCCCAAACCTACCGTCCATATTATTGCCACCGGGGGGAGCATTGCCGGCGTTGGGCCGGACCGGATGGATTACACGCTTTACCCGGAGATTGGCGACCACCTGACGATTGAGCAGAACCTGGCCCGGGTTCCGGAGATTGGCGATAACTGGAACGTGATTGCCGAGGATATGGTGAGCGTGGGCAGTACCGCTATCGGCCCGGCTAACTGGATTGCGCTGGCGGAGCGGATTCACGCCATCTTTCGGGATGAGCCGGATACCGCCGGCATCGTCATCACCCACGGCACGGCTACGCTGGAGGAAACGGCTTACTTTCTGCATCTGACCGTCAAGACCGACCGGCCCGTGGTGGTTACCGGGGCGATGCGGCCGCCGACGTCAATCAGCACGGACGCCGACTTGAATCTGATGGATGCGGTGCGGATTGCCGCCGTGCCGGAGTCGGGCGGGATGGGGGTGCTGACGGCGCTGAACAACGAGATTCACTGCGCCCGCGAGGTGTACAAGGCGAACACGCTGCGGGTGGAAACGTTCAAGCCCAACGAGCTGGGGTTTCTGGGGTATGCCGATTCGGACCACCGGGTGGTGTTCTACCGGCGGCCCGTCCGCAAGCACACGGTGGATACTCCCTTTAACGTTGACGGGCGGGACGGCCTGCCCCGGGTGGACATCCTGCACGCCTACGCCGGGGCGGACGGGATGCTGATTGACGCGGTGCGGGCGCACGGCTCGGACGGGCTGGTACTGGCCGGGTTCGGGGCGGGAACGTTCCCGCCGGCGGTCATATCCGCTGCGGAGGCCGCCGTTGCGGACGGGATGCCGGTAGTGCTGGCCAGCCGCTCCAGCGCCGGGCGGGTGGTGATGACGCCGCGCAAAGCGGAGCAGGGGTTCATCGTGTCGGACAACCTGATGCCGCAAAAGGCGCGCATCCTGCTGATGCTGGGGCTGACGGTGACTGACGACCGGGACGCGTTGCAGCAGATGTTTTACGAATACTGACCATCCGCTCCGGGCCATCCATTCAATGTCATTCTGAGCGCAGCGAAGAATCTCGACGGGGCAGCGCATACTTGGGGGCAACGGCATTGCTACGCTATCGAGATTCTTCGCTACGCTCAGAATGACATTAGGGGGGAGCGGCCGGGAGTGACAGTTTGCCCGTTCCCGGCGGCGGCCCGTCGTGTATAATGCGGCGCAGCGTAACCCGTCCGTTGCGGCGGCGTTGGCAGACGTACATATAAGGAGCGCACCCGATGGCTCAGGCAGCAGGCGTCAGTCCTCTCCAATCCGGCGCTCAGGACGCAAAGCCGCGCACGAAAGGCTCGGTGATGGCGACTACCCTGGTGGGGGCGCACGCTTTTGAGCATCTGTACGCCCACAGCATCCCCATCATCATACTGGCCATCATCACGGAGTTTGAGCTGGGGGCGTTGAGCGTGGGGGCGGTGGTGGCGATTCGTTCCATCTTTGGGGGCGTTACCAGCACGGCCGGCGGGTTTCTGGTTGACCTGTTCCACCACCGGGTGGCATTGGTGCTGTCGATTAGCACCTTTATGATTGGGCTGGGCTATCTGCTGATGTCCATTGCGCCGTCTTACCTGCTGATACTGTGCGCGCTGGCGCTGGGGTCGATGGGCAGCGCGCTGTGGCACCCGCCGGCGCTGGGGCTGCTGGCGCGGCGGTTCCCGGAACGGCGGGGGCTGTTCATCTCGATGCACCGCTCGACCGGCAGCATTGGCGACGTAATCGGGCCGCTGGCGGCCGGGGCGCTGATTGCCGGGGCTTTGACCTGGAGCGGCGGCGTGGGCGACGGGGCGGTTGAGGTGTCCTGGCCGCTGCCGTGGGGGACGGTGGACTGGCGGTACATTCTGGGGTTCAGCACCCCGGTGATGTTCATTGCCACCGTTGCGATATTCTTTCTGCTGCGGAACGCGGGCAGCGAGCGTCCGGTCAACGTGGACGTAGGCGCGCGGATGCGGACGAACTGGGCCGGGATGAAAGACGCCTTTAACGGCACCGGGATGTGGGCCATCTTTACGGTGTCGGCAGTGCGGGGGATGGCCGACCGCTCGCTGGTGTTTCTGGTGCCGCTGTACCTGATTGCGCTGGGAGTTGACGAGTTTCAGGCGGCGATACACGTTATGCTGATGGTGCTGCCGGGCATCCTGTTCGGGCCGCTAATCGGAGGGCTGTCAGACCGAATGGGCCGGCGTCCGCTGATTATTTTCATCATGGGCGTAACTACGCTGCTTACGCTGGCCATCGTGTTCGTGAGCAATGACGGGTACACCTGGCTGATTACGCTGTTCGTGGCCATCTACGGGATGATGAACTTCTCGGTGAACAACCTGACGCAGGCGGCGGCGGCGGACATTGCGGCCGGCCGGCGGCTGGAGTCCAGCTTCCTGGGCCTGATGTGGGGGAACAACACGCTGTTTGGGGCGATTGCGGCCTTTATGATATTTGGCCCGGTGGAGTGGTTTGACTGGCAGTACGGCTTTTACATCGCCGCCGGCATTTACGGCGTGGGGTTCCTGGTGTCGCTGCTGATTCCGGGCAAGCCGAAAAGCGTGCAGCCCGAGCCCGTAACCGCGCGGGCCTAGATTAGCCGGGCCGGGCCGAATCGGAATGGCAGGGCAATCGGCACTCCGGCAGGGGCCGGCGGGAACCCGGCGCACGGGCCGGGGGCTGATGGCGTCAACGCTCATCGGCGCGCATGGGTTTGAGCATCTCATATCCAACAGCATCCCGCTGCTGACCACCGTAATTGCGGTTGACCTGCAACTGAGCGCGTGGCAGGTGGGGGCCATCGTCGCGGTGCGTTCCGCGTCGGCCGGGGTTACCAGCGTGACCGGGGGGTTCCTCTCGGACTTGCTGCACCATCGCATCGCGTGGGTGCTGTCAATCAGCGCGCTGCTGTCGGCGCTGGGGCTGTTTCTGATTGCCATCGCGCCGTCGTATGCGGTGATACTGCTGGCGCTGGCGCTGGCGTCGTCGGGGGCGGCGCTGTGGCATCCGCCGGCGCTGGGCCTGCTGGCGCAGCGGTTCCCCAACCGGCGGGGGCTGTTTATGTCGCTGCACCGCTCCACCGGCAGCGTGGGCGACGTGGTGGGGCCGATGGTGGCCGGGATTTTGCTGCTGGGCGCTTTGCAGTGGGAAGCCACCGATGGCGTGGTGGTGGCGTGGGAGCTGGGAGTGGAGCCGGTGGGCTGGCGGTGGATTCTGGCGTGCAGCGCGCCGATAATGTTCGTTGCGACGTTCGTTATTTACGGGCTGCTGCGCCACGCGGGAGGAGCGCCGCCGGTGAACTTCAACCCCGTCAGCAAGCTGCGGACGATGTGGCAGGGGACTTACGTAGCGTTCCGGGGCACCGGGCTGTGGGCCATCTTTGCGGTGTCCGCAGTGCGGGGGATGGCCGACGGGTCAATGCTGTTCCTGGTGCCGCTCTACCTGACGCAGGCGCTGGGCGTCAACACGTTTCAGGCGGCAACGCATCTGGCGCTGATGGTGGGGCCGGCCGTCGTAACCGCGCCGCTTATCGGGGCATTGTCGGATAAAGTGGGGCGCAAGCCGCTGATTGTATTCCTGATGGCGTTTGCGACGATATTGACGCTGGCGATACCGCTGAACGGGCAGCAGTATTCCATCTGGATAACGGTTTGCGTGGCATTGTACGGGTTGCAGCATTTCACCGTCATTAACTTGACGTCGGCCGCCGCCGCCGACGTAGCCGCCAAATACCGCCTGGAATCCAGCTTTCTGGGCCTGATGTGGGGCAACAACGTGCTGTTTGGGGCGGTGGCCGCCGTGTTCATATTCGGGCCCATCGAGTGGCTGGGCTGGCAGTACGGGTTCTTTATCGCAGCGGCAATCTACCTGGTGGGGTTCCTGGCATCGTTGATGATACCGGGCAAACCCCGGACGCCGGAGGCGGTGGCAGTGCCGGCCTAATCCGGGGATGTGATGGCAGAGCAAGCGGAAACGACGCGGTTCGGGCCGGAATCGGAGGCGGTGCGCGCGCACCTGTCCATTATGCAGGACGTCATCCGGCGGATGGCCGGCAACAGTGCGTCGTGCAAGAACTGGTGCATCGTACTGGTAGCCGCAATGCTGGTGCTGGTAGCCCGCACCGAGCAGCCCGACTACGCCCTGCTGGCCCTGCTGCCGACGGCGTTGTTTCTGTTTCTGGACGCCTATTACCTGGCGCTGGAGCAAGTCTTTCGCAATTCGTACAACGCTTTTGTCGAAAAGTTGCATAGAAACGAGGTAGTGTTGACGGACATCTACAGGGTACGTCCGGTGGGCCGGGTCAACCGGCAGCTTTTGACTAGCCTGCGGTCAACTGCGATTTGGCCTTTCTATGGGGTGCTGGTGGCTGCGGTTGTGCTGGTGTGGAAGTTTGATTGCATCAAAGCGGTGGGGGGTTTTTGAGGGGCGATTGCCGGCTGATACAATGGATGCCGGCAAGGGCCAAAACGGGAGGATTACGATGCTATCGCCGGAGCAGGTGCAGGAAGTACGCAACAAGGTTTGGCTGGCTGACCAGGCAATGGCGCAGCGCGACCACGAGCAGTTTGCCCGGCGAATTTGGGAGGCCACCGCCCACGCCATCAAGTGCGTTGCCCGACAACGGGGCTGGCCCTGTGCTACCTTTGAGGAGATTTACGAATCCGGGCGCCGGATTGCCAAAGAACACCCCAACGAATACGCTTTGATGTCCGCGCTGGGTTCGGCGGAACTGTCCCGCGCCAATGGGCAGGGCCTGGTTATGGAGCGGTACGAAATTGAGGAGGATTGGGACATTTCAACCGCCTTTATTGACCGGCTGCTGGGGTATTCGGTGCGGGATGTCGGCGGCGTGACTGTATGACTGCTGCCCGTACTGCCGGCCTGTTTTTGCTGCTTACCGCTTTGGCAACGGCGGTGTCGGTGCCGGCGCGGCTGCTGGCTGATGCTGACCAGCCGACGCTGGTGGAGGCTTTGCGGGCCATTATGCTCAGCAAGCCGGCTTATGCTACCGGCGGGGCGGCGCGGCTGGTGTCGGGGGTGGCTTTGCTGGCGGCGGGCTGGTTTTTGTGGCGGGCGCTGGCCGGGTATCAGCGGCCGACGGTTGGTATGGCGGGTGCGTTGCTGGCGGCATCGGGGCTGGTGACGGCGGTGTCGGGGGCTTGTGCGCTGGCTTTGGTGGCGGTTTTGCCGGTGACGGCGGCGTCGGCGACCGGGGCGACGGCGACGGCTATGCTGGTGCAGGTTCCCGACGGGGTTGTGCTGGTGTCTGAGCTGCGCTGGATAACCGGCACGGTGGGGTTCACGCTGGCCGGGCTGGGGCTGGCTGCCCTGGGGCCGGCGCAGTGGCGCATCGGCGGGATGCTGAAAATTGGCGCCGTTGCCAGCGTAATCATTGGCGTCGCTATGCTGTTCATCTGGGTTGACGCCGCTACCGCTATGCACCGTATATCCGGCATCGCCTTTCTGATTTGGCTGATTGTTAGCGGCGTTTGGCTGCTGGCCGGCCGTCTCAAAGGGCCGCAAATCTCGTCATAATGCGCCCGCTTTGTCATTCTGAGCGCAGCGAAGAATCTCGATAGCGTAGCAACGGCGTTGACCCTAAAGCGTGTCCTACGTCATCGAGATTCTTCGCTGCGCTCAGAATGACAGGGGGAATATATCCGGAGGAACTATGGCAACGCAAGCTGAGAATCTGGCCACCGTCCGCCGTATCCGCGCTGAACTTATCGGTCTGCTGGATGGTATGGACTATTGTTTGGACTGGAAGGATGGCGATGGGTGGTGCGCGCGTGAGGTGCTGTATCATCTGGTGGATACGCCGGAGGGGGGGATTGGGGGGATGATTGCCGGGGTGCTGGATGGGAGTTTGGCGGAAATTACTATCCTGCCCGACGCCAATAACATTACTCCGGAGCGGCTGGCTGCCGATATTGAGCAGGCTAGCGCGGGGCCGCTGTCTATCTTGCAGACTGCCGAGGATGCTATTGCCGGGGCCGGCGATGCCGATTTTGAGGAGCGCACTGCCTTTGCTCATCTGCCGGCCAGAGGTATTCACGAAACCCGCACGGCGCAGACTTTGATTGACGGGCTGGAGCGGCACTGGGGGGAGCATCTGGGGCAGCTGCGGGCGCTGCGGGAGGCGCTGGGGATGTGACGATGGCGGCGCCGCGCTATCGCCGGCAGCGACGGGCGGGTGACAGATCCTGATTGACACCGTTTTGCGGCGTGGTTATATTCCGCTTGACGCCATTATCCGTTTGACGCAACAATCCATAACGCCACTATCCATAACGCAACAGTCCATAACGCAACAATCCACAGGGAGGTAACTTGACATGGTGACACCGCGAGGACGCGTCAGCGTAGCGGCTGGCAACGTAACTTTCATCGTGCAGCATGAGCTGTGGGACGGCAACATACAGGACCATTCCGATCAGGGCGTGGTTATTCTGGTGGAGGTGGGGGGCGAGACTGCGCTGCGGTTTAACTGTTTTGACATTGAGCGCAGTTACGTTTATGCGCCCGACGGCCGGAACACGCAGTACCGGATGGACCACACGGTGGACGGCAACCCCATCGGCTGGTCGGTGCGGACGATGCGCCGGAATCTGGGGACGATGCTGGCCGCCGCCGGCTATGCCGACGCCGCCGGTGCGCTGGACGCCGATGCCGTTGCCGCCGCGCTGGACGAGGTGGACAGCGTGGCCCGGGTGAAGTTTGCCGCCGACCGCAACACCGTCAAGCACAACCGGGGCACCGACATAATTGAGGCCGGCAACATCCGCTTTGGGCTGGAGATGCGGCGGCAGGCGTCCGGCGACGGCGGGCTGGCCATCCACGTGCTTAGCGACCTGGCCGGCAACACGGGGCGGGTCTTTACCGAGGAAACCGAGCTGCTGGCGTTTGACTGCTTCCGCGACGACCCGCACTATCACTACGGCCCGCGCAACAAGAACCACCGGATATTCTGGGATAAAACGCTGGTTCCCGACCCGCTGGGCTGGTGCCTGGACCAGTTCAAGAGCGGCAAGCTCAAGGCGATGCTGGAACGGGCCGGCTACCCCGGCGTAGCGGCCGATTTGGACGAGGATTTGGTGGCGTCAATCATTCCGCAGGTGGAAACACGGGGCCGGGAGATGGAATCCGACGGCATACCCGCCGAAGTGACGCCCAACCTGGTAAGGTAGGCCGGCGGTAGCGACGACGGGCTAATGCGCCAACCGCCGCCGGAGTACTGGCGGCGGTTGGTTTTGCAAAATCACGGCAGCAAGCGCGGCATTGCGCGGTAGATATTGCCGTGCTTGCCCAAGGACATCAATCGGATGGCTGTTTAATCAGCACTCGGAGCGTTATTCAATTATGCTCAAATGAGCGCATAGCCATTCTGATCCCATCCCAAGCACGTCGACACTGGCCAGCAGTATGGAAACCATTGTGTCCTTACGTATCCGGGGGTCTGCAATTTGCGCAGCCGGCACCCACGCGGTATAACTCTCACGCTGGTCGCTGCCTTCGCGTATGGAGTGTACGGTTATCCTGCCCAGATTTTTAGCCCATTCCGGGCCTAGTTGGGCCGCCAACATTTCCCGGGTCATAACGGTATCGCCAAGGTCCAGAGATTTCAGCAGACTGGCGTCGTGGGAAACCTCGCGCAGCACGCCGGTAATTTCCCGGGGTTCCGATGTTCCCGGAGCAACCCTCACGATGGGCATATCCAAGCTTGCCGGTCGTGGGCTGCGTGGTTTGGTTGCCCTAACCGGGCCAGACGATTTGCCGGGGCGTTGCGCGAAAATGCCATCGCCCAAGTCAACTACAATGCGTCCATCAGATTCTACAATCTTGACCAGACTCCGTACCCAATCGGACGTGCAGTTGTGCCTAGGCCAATCTCCGCCCAAGTCGTCAAAAAACACTTTTGAGCCGCAGTCGCACGAGAAATAGAAAATAGAACCACCGCAAGACGGGCACTGTCCCGGTCGTGTGCTGGCGCCGCACAAATATCCGTGAGCCATCCCTCTACCCCTCGTCCCCGATTTTGAGCAGGCTTAGGAAGGCTTCCTGGGGGACTTCGACGCGGCCTACTCGTTTCATGCGTTTTTTGCCTTCTTTTTGCTTTTCCAGCAGTTTGCGTTTGCGGGTGATGTCGCCGCCGTAGCATTTGGCGAGGACGTCTTTGCGCATGGCGCGGACGGTTTCGCGGGCTACTATGCGGCTGCCGATGGCGGCCTGGATGGGGACTTCGAACATTTGGCGGGGGATGGTGGTGCGGAGTTTTTCGACCAGGCTGCGGCCCTGGACTACGGCGTTGTCGCGGTGGCTTATCATGCAGAGGGCTTCTACCGGGGTTTGGTTGACGAGGATGTCCACCCGCACGAGGGAGGCGGCGCGGTAGCCCTCAAAGGCGTAGTCCAGGGAGGCGTAGCCCTGGGTGCGGGATTTGAGCTGGTTGTAGAAATCGGCCAGCATCTCGCCCAGGGGCATGGTGTACTCCATTACCACGCGGGCCTGCTCGGTGTCGCCCAGTCCCTGGATGTACTCCATGCGCCGGAACTCGGAGCGGCGGGCGTGCATCAGTTCCATGATGGCGCCCACCGAGCTGTTGGGGGTGACGATGGTGACGCCGAGGATGGGTTCGCGAATCTCGGATATGGAGTTGGGCGGCGGCAGCAGCGACGGGTTGTCCACCCGTATCACATCGCCGTTGGTGAGCAGCACTTCATAGGCCACGCTGGGGGCGGTTACGATTAGGTCAAGGTCGTATTCGCGTTCCAGCCGTTCCTGCACGATTTCCAGATGCACCAGTCCGAGGAATCCGCAGCGGAATCCGAAACCAAGCGCGCCGCTGTTCTCCGGCTCGATGGTCAGCGAGGCGTCGTTGAGCTTGAGTTTCTCCAGGGCGGCCCGCAGGCGGGTGTAGTCCTCTCCGTCGGAGGGGTACAGGCCGGCGAACACCATTGACTTGAGCTCGACGTAGCCGGGCAGCGGCTCGGCGGCCGGGTGCACCTGGCTGGTGAGGGTATCGCCGACGGCACATTCCTGCACGCCCTTGAATCCGGTAGCCAGATAGCCCACCTGCCCGGCGGCCAGCGTATCGGTGGGCGTGGGTTCGGGGGCGAACACGCCAACTTCCAGCACCTCCACCGTGCGGCCGGACGACATCACTTGCAGGCGGTCGTGGCGGGACATACTGCCGTCGGCCACCCGGACATAGGCGATGATGCCTTTGTAGGAATCGTAGGTGGAGTCAAACACCAGGGCCCGGAAAGAGCCATCGGGAACGCCGGCGGGCGGCGGGACGCGCTCGACTACGGTGTCCAGCAGCTCGCGTACTCCGGTGCCGGCTTTGGCCGAGACGAACACAACTTCGTCGCGGCGGAATCCGAAAATCTGCTCCATCTCGGCGGCGACGCGCTCCGGTTCGGCGGAGGGCAGGTCAACCTTGTTGATGACGGGAATCAGCTCCAGGTCGTACTGCAAGGCGAGGAGGGTGTTGGCGATGGTTTGGGCTTCCACGCCCTGGCTGGCGTCCACCACCAGCAGCGCGCCCTCGCAGGCGGCCAGCGCGCGGGATACCTCGTAGGAGAAATCCACGTGGCCCGGCGTGTCAATGAGATTGAGCAGGTAGTCAGCGCCGTCCGGGGCGCGGTGGTTCATTGAAACCGCCTTACCCTTGATGGTGATGCCGCGTTCCCGCTCCAGGTCCATCTGGTCGAGGAACTGGGCCTTCATCTCCTGGGGGCGCACGGTACCCGTAATCTCGAGAAAACGGTCGGCCAGGGTGGATTTCCCGTGGTCGATGTGGGCGATGATGCAAAAGTTGCGTATGCGCTGCTGTTCCATAACGGCTGCATGGTAACACGCCGCCAAAATTACTGCCAACGCACCGGGGAGGTTGGGCGGCGTTTTGTTTTAGGTGGTTTGGTCATTGCATAATCGGTCATCCTGAGCGCAGCGCAGAATTGCGATGGCGCAGCGCATCTATGGGGAATGGGTTTTGTAGTTGGCTGGTATCGGGCGGGTGTCGTATCGGGCGGTGGGTTTGGGTGATTCGGTTGTTGGTTATCGCCGGAGATTCCAGTCGGTGTCAGCCCTTACGGCCGGAAGGTTTTTACGCAACTATTACGGACCTTCATTTTACGTGTCCTGCCCTTTGGGGGAGCAGCACGCGGGCTGAAGCTCGATACCCTGCGGAGTACCGCCCACGCCGTGGATGCGTCGATGGGTCGGCCTGGCCGATTGCGATTTGGATGCTGACGGGGGTGGCCGTGGTGACTGGAATCTCCGGCGACGTTTGACGCGGTGTTGTGATAGTGTGATGGCCCCGGTTCCTCAGGGGACGCTCTCGGTGGAGAACGGCTGAGGCGGGGATTGGTTGTTACGCCCGATAGATGTATTTTACACGAACCGATGTGCGGTTGCAAGGGGTTGGGGTCGCTGATTTTGGATTTGGCGGAGGGCGTATCCTAAGGGGGCTGCGCTGGGGGAAATGATTTCCCCCAGACCCCCTCGGCGGATTTTTGAGGGCGAGGGGAGCTGCTACGGCGTCGAGATTCTGAGCGCAGCGCAGAATGACGTTGGGGGCAGTTTTGCGATTTGCTGCGGCAAACGCGATCCGGCCCCATTCGCAATGGCGGTGTGCTACAATGCGTGCCGGAATTGCCCGCCGGGTTGGGGTTGCATCGGCCCGGCGTTTTTAGCGGAATTAGAGGAGACAGCCGTGCCTACCTACGTTAATCCTGCCGCCTGCAACGCCTGCGCCGGAGTGCATGGCGGGCCGCAGTGCGTGTACATTTGCCCCAACGACCTGATGGTTTTGGACGACATTTTGAACAAGGGCAGCAATCAGGAGCCGGAGATGTGCTCCGAGTGCTACGCCTGCGTCAAGCTGTGCCCGGAGAACGCGATTCACGTGCGGGGGTACGCCGACTTTGTGCCGCTGGGCGCCGAAGTGCAGCCGCACTACGAGGGGCAGGACATCGTGTGGGACGTTACGTTCCGCGACGGGCGCACCGAGCATTTCCGCTTTGCATCCCGCTCCACCGAGTGGGGCAGCATTGACCCCTACGCCGGCATAGAACCGGCCGACCGGGACGCGCTGCGCTCGCAGGATTTGTTCGGCGAACCGCATTACCTGACGGTGCCGGAGCGAACCGCAGAGTGAGATGACCACCACCGAGACCATCGCTTACCACCGGGAACGCAGTTGGCATTTTCTGGGCCTGGTGGACGATGAGCTGGCCCGGGGCGAACTCGAGGAGGCCAGCAACAAGGTATGGGGCGGCGCCGCTCACGCTATCAAAGCCGTCGCTGAAAGCCGGGGGTGGGCGCATAATGCTCACGCTCTGCTGGAGGATGCCGTGGTGCGGCTGATTCGTGAGGAGGGCGCCCCGCCGCATCTGTTCGGCCAGTATATGATGGCGACGGCCTACCACCAGCGGTTTTACGGCGGCCCGCCCAACGCCGACGGCATCCGCTACGGCCGGGAAATCATCGTTGAGTTCGTCCATACGCTGGAAAGCCTGGGGTGAACCGGAGGCGGCTGAGTCGCTTGAAACTGCAACCGCTTTTGCCCTCCGCAATACGTCCGGGGCGATTTACGCTGCTGCTGGCTGGGCTTGCCGTCTTGGGAACGGCGCTTATTCTGGCGCGGGAGGCTAGTTATGGCGTAGGGCTTGCGTCGGATTGGGCGGCTTACATCGCTACGGCCCGGAACCTGTTGGATGGGGAGTGGTTTGTTCAGATTTACGGATGGCCGTATCTGCACTGGCCGCCGCTGTATCCGGCGCTGCTGGCGGCGGCCAGTCTTGGGGTGTTTGACCCTTACAACGTTGCCGGGCCGCTGAACGCCGCCATCTTTGGGCTGACCATATTCGTTGCCGGTCAAGGACTGCGGCGGCACGTGCGGCGTACCTGGCTGGTGGTTGGGGCGGTCATCGCCATAATGCTGGCGCTGCCGCTGACTTGGGTTGCGTCTTTCGCCATATCCGAGGCGCCGTTCATCCTGTTGGTGACGCTGGCGTTGGTGCAAGCGGACAAGTATCTGGACCGGGGGCGGCGCTCCGACTTGATTTGGGCGGCGGTGTTCACGTCCCTGGCTATATTGACGCGCTACATCGGCGTCACTCTGATACTGGCCATCGTGCCGCTGGTGCTCTTGCAGCGGGGCGTTGTGCCGTTGGATAAGGTGCGGCGCATCGGGCTGTATCTGCTGATTGCCATGGCGCCGGTGGGGTTGTGGCTGGTGCAGAACGCTTTGCGGCACGGCAGAATACACGGGCCAACCTGGCCGTCGCCGTACAGCCTGATGGAGATTCTGGACAAGTTTTGCAGCGACATGGCCGGTTGGGTGTTCATCTATCTGCCGTCGGGGGGTGCGCGGGCCGTCGCCGCTGTACTTATCGCCGCAGTCTTGCTGGCGCTGGCGGCTGCTGTTGGCTATACGTTCGTGCGGGCGCAGCGGAATGGCACGGGTATGGAGGGATGGCGTCCGTTCTATCTGTTCGGCGGCTTTGCGCTGGTATATCTGGTTTTCATCACGGCGACGCAATGGCGGATTGACCTTGAGCCGCTGGGCGAGCGGTATCTGGCGCCGGCGTACATACCGCTGCTGTTTGCGGTGGTGTTCACGCTGGACAGGCTGCTGGGCTATGCGCGTGAGAGGGTACGGAGGCATGGTTTGCTGGTGGCGGCCATTGTCCTTTCCGGGGCGCTATGGCTGGCCGGGGGCGCGCTGCTCAACGCGCGCGTAATTATGCAGGCCAACGAGCAGGGGTTGGGCGTGGCCGCCGCTATGTATATCTACACCAACCGTTATGCGGGGCAGATAGACGATATGATTGGACAATCCGAGCCGGTAATCCGCCGGGATTTTGACGTGTATCGCAACGATAACATACTGATTTACGTCAAGGGGCAAGGCGAGGATGGAGCCGCTCAATTCATCCAGGACGTTCCGATAGTGGGCCGGCCGTTCGCCGCCAGCCTGCCCCTTGCCGTGCGCCGCGCGGGTTTTACTGACCGCAGCCGCTGGCAGTGGGAGCGCGGGAGCGATGCCGGGGGCTGGGCTAAAATCCCCGGCACGACGCAGAGTCGCACCTACGAGTACACGCCCACCGCCGCCGATGCGGGCTACCGGCTGCGGGCCTACACGCACTACACCGACGGCCGGGGCAATCGGGTCAAGGCGATGACGGCGCCCTCTCTGCGCGTGCAGCCCGGCAGCGCCACTGGCCTGGTATTCCTGCTGCACGTCATCCCGGTTGACGCAGACGACCTGCCGGACCAACGCAGGCAGGATGGCTTTGAGGTTCTCGACTTCCGCTTTGCCGACTATGAGCTGCGGCTGGCCGATTCCGACAAGTTCCGGATTCGGCAGACTGAGCGTTCCGTAGCGATGCGCGGGCTGCCCGCATATGACATTGCGGCTATCAGGGTTGGGCAGTACGTGCCGGTAGCAGGGGGAGTCAACCATATTTGGGAGGAGGAGATACGGTTTCCCGTTGGACGGTGACGGGGATGGGCGGCTGAGTGTATGTTGACAATCAACCCCGACGCTATGCAAAGCGACGCATAGCGCCGGCCAAAGGGGTAGTCATCAGGGTATAGCCAGCATTGCATCAAAATGTAATGCGTCTAATTCGTGCCGGTGGCGTGATTTTGGTCATTCAGCCGTAGAGGGTATCAAAATCGTCGTCCGTCATAGTGAACAGTTTGATGGCGTCCATCACTGCCAATACCGCCAGGATGGACCATCCCACAAGCGGGATGAGCAATAAGAGCAAACGCTTGTATGATTCGCCCAAATAGAATTTGTGAGCGCAAAATCCGCCTAGCAAGAGAGCCAGCAATGCAGCGGTCATCCGGCTTTTGGGAGAGGTTGCCCCTGACGAACGAGCGGCCGGAGCAGCGGCGGCGGCAACGGGGGCCGCGCTGGCGGGGGGCGCCGTATCCAGCAAGTAGATGCTCACGGCCTGGGTTCCTTGCACGTCAAAATCAACGCGCATCCCGCGTGACGGGGCGGCTCCGGCCGGCCAATCCGTACCGCCGCAGGTATAGCGGATGCCGTCATCGCCGGAGATAATCACCTCGTTGTTCTGGACGGAGTAGTCAAGCACTTGGCCGGTCATCGGTTGTTCTCCTTTGTTGGTAGGTTCGTCGGTTTTCGTTCAGCAGTAGAGGTGGCCGGGCGGGCCGCCCCACTTCTCATTGAATAGGCAGTCACCACTGTTACAACTTTGGCTCGCAGTACCGCTCAAAGTCATCGACATTGCGGTTTATTGCGCCCAGAACCGCAATTAATTCAAACTCTGTTTGCGGCATAATCAATTCATCGGTTGTTTGTGACCAAGTCGATTTCTGTACAGAGGAGACCAATATTTCACCCCAAGTTATCTCTATATTCTAGTCATACAGGTACAGCATTTTGCAGACATCAGCAAGATGTGTATTGGTAGCATCAAATTGACTTGAAAATGAATGTGGATTGTCATTCTTCAGTGATTCTTGCCAATGGTTCTCTGCATCCTCTTTGATACGTTCGTCAATCATAAGTGCTGGTTCAATCTTGCCATTGCCCTGTGGCGAGGCTGTGCTTGGAACGTCTCCACAGCCGACGATAGAGCCCATTATGATAGCAACCAGTACAAGTACAGCCTGTCCGATGCTATATTGTGATTTCACAGCATTACTCGCGGTTTGTTTTGCGTTGTTGGTCATTGACAAAAAATCTCCTTTGCCTCATCGTAGTCTGTACGGGCAACGCTCACCCAGGCATAAGTGCTCCAGGCGTTGCTCAAAAGACTGGGATCACCTACGATAAGCCCTTCTTTAGCTTGGTCATATGAACGCGAAACATCGTAAGATATATCAGATAATTCTCTATGAATGGATACAGTCTTAGCAGAAGGAGGCTCGGCAGCGTCAATAGCTGCCAGGGCAATGGCGAGGTCTGGTGCTTCCGACTCGAGTTTGTTTAGCCACCCTTGCCGTTCAGCCATGTTGTTGACGATGTCATATCGCTCATTGTTGATAGTCAAGAGCGTAATACGATATGACGAAATTTTCCCGAATTCTGACATAGCATCATCAATCTCGGCGAAATAATCCTCCTCGTCGGACGTGAGGCAACTCGTATCGTATCCGGGGCCGCACGCCAACCCTCCGGCCAACGTTGCCAGTGCGATTGCCGTTACAGCCGCCACCAACCATCGGCCGGGGTTCAGTACCATGCCAGTGCGGTTCGTTTCCATAACGCTTCGTACTCCCATCGTCGGCCCCCCTCTTGGGGGCACCGTTGTGTTTTCCTCGCTTTCCGTCCAGAAAGAAGGCGACTCAGCGGACCACCCGGCTTCTCTTTGACCGAGCAGGCGCCACTGTCACAACTTCTGCTCACAGTACTGCTCGATGTTGTCGACTTGTAGATATATGGCTTCCATAACCGCTATCAATTCAAATCCTATTTGTGCATTAATGGGCATCGCTCTTATTACTGTTAGCATTACCGCAGTTGCACTCCTGGCATCCCAGTTGTTATCACGCAGAGTCTCACAAGCTGAGGCAATACGGTCATCGGTAGCATCAAAGCGGCTTGAGAGTTGAAAAGGGTAGTCGAACTTCACTATTTCTTGATAGCTTCTTTCCGCCTCCTCTTTGATAAGCTCATCAACTGGATCTGAGTCGGAGCCACACGCCAACCCTCCGGCCAACGTTGCCAGTGCGATTGCCGTTACAGCCGCCGCCAACCATCGGCCGGGGTTCAGTACAATGCCAGTGCGGTTCGTTTCCATAGCGCCTCCTTGTCCCGTCGTCAGCGCCCTCTTGGATGCGCCGTTGATGACTTATAGTCTATGGACGCATAGTCTATGCGTGGTTAGCGTTCCTGTCAAGTGGACGCTTACGTTTATCAAGCGGCTTTTGGCCGGCAGCTGCGCTTGATGCGCAATCAGCGGGGGCTTACTCAGGAAGAGGTGGCCCACCGCGCCGGTATTCACGTCACCTATCTGTCCGGCGTGGAGCGGGGCGTACGCAATCCATCGCTGAAAAACATCCGCGCCATCGCCGACGCGCTGGGCGTGCCCGTTGCGGCGCTGTTCGCTTTTGAGGCGGCTCCCGTCTCGGCCCGGCTGGACTAACCGGCATTGCAAATTAGTTTAGTAGTTGCCGATTGGAGCGGGATTTTTGCCGTACCGCGCTGGTACGCGGCGGCGGTGCTGCTGCAATCGCCGTCGTACCGGTTTGCTATACTGAACCGACGCCGCAACTTGGAGGGGTTCTATGACTACTGCAAACGCCAACATCGTTGACCATCATCGCAAGGCAAGCTGGCATTCGCTTGATCAGGTAGATGTCAAGTTGCAGGATGGCGAACTTGAGGCGGCATCCCAGACGCTTTGGGAGGCGGCAGCCCACGGCGTCAAGGCCGCTGCTGCGCGGCGGGGCTGGCCCAACGCATCCGTCAACGACTTGATGAAAGTTGTGATTCGGCTGATGAAGGAAGAGGACGGCCCCATCGACCTGAACTCGAACCTTCTTATCGCTCACAGTTTTGACCGCATCGACCGGGCGTGGGAGATACCTCTTAGCGAGTACGAAGTTATCTACGCCAAAGGGCCGGTTGCTGAGCTACTGCGGATTCTGGAGAGTATGGACTGATGGTTGCGCCACGCCCTGCGGAGTATTACCGGGAACGCAGCCAGCATTTTCTGAACCTGATAGACGCAATGCTTGACTTGGGCGAGTTGGAGCTCGCTTGTGAAGTTTTGTGGGGCGCCTCGGCACACGCCATAAAAGCGGTTGCCCAGAGGAAAGGATGGGCACACGGTTCGCACGAGCTGTTGCTCGCCAGCGTCCTCCGCTTGATAGACGAAGGGGCGCCGCCACATTTGATAGGCCAATACAGGATAGCATCCGATTTCCACGTCGGTTTTTATGGAGACCGGGTGTTTAGCGCCGATAATATCCGCGCCAGCAGGGAGCTTATTGCTCAGTTCGTCCAAACTCTGGCCGCCCTGCCTTGAATCCGGCCGGCGCGTGGGCCGCCGGCTGCTGTTTCAATCTGCTATACTGCCTTGCGGCTTTCGGCGTGTGTTGCCGGTGGCCCAGCTAATTGCAGAGGAGAACTTCAGATGCCTGAACCCACTACCCGCATCGTTGAAAGCGACGTCCTGATTATTGGCGGCGGTATGTCCGGCTGCGGCGCCGCTATTGAAGCCCGCTATTGGGGCGGCGATGACCTCCGCATCGTTATGGTTGACAAGGCGGCTACCGACCGCAGCGGCGCCGTTGGCGAGGGGCTGTCAGCCATCAATATGTACATGGGGACGCGCTCCGGCTGGAACCAGCCTGAGGATTACGTGGAGTACGTCCGCAACGATATGATGGGCATTTCCCGGGAAGACCTGGTGTACGATGTGGCGCGCCACGTGGACAGCAGCGTGCATATGTTTGAGGAATGGGGCCTGCCTTTCTGGTACGACGAAAACGGCCAGTACGTCCGCGAGGGGCGCTGGCAGGTGATGATTCACGGCGAGGCTTACAAGCCCATCGTCGCCGAGGCTACCAAGAAGGCCATTGGCCCGGACAACCACTACGAGCGGGTGTTTATATCGCATCTGTTCACCGACGCCGACGACCCCAACCGCATCGCCGGCGCCGTCGGGTTCGGCGTGCGGGAGGACGTTACTTACGTGTTCAAGGCCAACGCCGTCGTTTGCGGGGCGGGCGGCGCAACTGCCCTGTTCCGTCCCCGCAGCGTGGGCGAGGGCATGGGGCGCACCTGGTACTCCATCTTTGACACCGGCTCGGTGTACGGCCTTATCATCCCCATCGGCGGCGAGATGACGCAGATGGAACACCGCTTTGTGCCGAGTCGTTTCAAGGATTCCTACGGCCCGGTGGGGGCGTGGTCGCAGCTGTTCCGGGCCGACCTGACCAACGCCGCCGGGGACAACTACTTTATCAACCGCCTGCCGGAGCTCAAGAAGTACGACCCCTACGGCTCGGCTTTCCCGACGCCGACGCCGCTGCGCAACCATTTGCTGTGGACGGAAATCCAGGCCGGCAACGGCCCCATCCAGCTCAAAACGCCCGAGGCGATTGACGCCCTGGCCGCCGGCGACGAGGGGCGCAAGCGCGAAATCATCGCCGAAGCGTGGGAAGACTTTCTGGATATGACCATCTCGCAGGCCATCCTCTGGGCCGCCCACAACATCGCTCCGGAGGAACGCCCCTCCGAGGTGGTGCTGGCGGAGCCGTACATTATGGGCAGCCATAGCGGGGAGGCCGGCGCCTGGGTGAGCGGCCCGTCGGACGTTGCGCCGGACGGCTACCACTGGGGTTACAGCAAGATGACTACCGTCAGCGGCCTGTTTGCCGCCGGCGACGGCGTGGGCGCCTGCCCGCACAAGTTCTCGTCCGGCTCATTCACCGAGGGGCGGCTGGCCGGCAAGTCTGCTGTGGCCTACGCTCTGGACAATCCCGGTATGCCCAGCGTTGACGACCGGCAGATTGACCGGCTGCGGCAGCAGGTTTGGGCGCCGATGGCCACTTTTGAGGATAACCAGTACGCCTCCACCAACCCCGATGTGAACCCCAACTACCTGCTGCCCCGCCAGGGCCTGTTCCGTCTGCAAAAGCTGATGGACGAATACGTGGCTGGCGTGTCGGCCGGCTTTACCACCAACGAGTCCACCATGCTGCGCGGTCTGGAGCTGCTGGGTATGTTCCGGGAGGACTTGCAAAAGCTGGGGGCGCGCAACCGGCACGAGCTGCTGCGCTGCCACGAGCTGATTCACCGGGCGTGGGTCGGCGAGGCCCACCTGCGCCATATGCTGCATCGCAAGGAAACCCGCTGGCCGGGCTTCTACTACCGCAGCGACTACCCGGAGATGGACGAGGCCAACTGGAAAGTGTTCGTCAACTCGCGCTACGACGCCGAACAGGACAAATGGGACGTATTCACCCGCCCCTGCCCGCAGGTTTTTTAGGGCAACTTTTAGTCCGGCGCAGTGACACTTGCCGCTTACGCACGCTGCGCCGGGCCGGTACAATTCCTGACGCAAGACTGCGTTGGGAGATGACTTATGAGCGACACAGCAGCAATGCCGAACCCGCTGGCGCTGTTCAGCAAGGCGGCTAACCACGTCAGCGAATTGCTGGCCGGCGTCCGGCAGTCGCAGGTTGACGATGCTACGCCCTGCTCGGAGTGGGACGTTCACGGCCTGGTCAATCATATGATTGGCGTGCTGGAGTTCACCGGGGGCAGCATCGCCGGCGACCCGCCGGCGAACATCCGGCTTACCGAGGCGGACAGCAGCTACCTGGCGGAGCGCGACATCGCCGTTTTAGCGCAGGCTCATCGCGCCCTGGTTGACCGGATAGTGCAGAGCGCCGGCGAACCGGGCGCGCTGGAGCGAATCGTCGCCACCCCCGCCTTTGGCGATATGCCCGTTAGCCAGATTCTGGTCGGCACGCTGCTGGACCAGTTCGTACACGGTTGGGATTTGGCCAAGGCTACCGGGCAGGATACTACTCTGGATAGCGAGCTGGTGGAGTTTGCCTTTCCAATGCTGCAATCAGGTTTCGCCGAGCAGGGGCGGACGATGGGCTTTATTGGCCCGGCTATTGCGGTATCCGATGGCGCCAGCCGGCAAGACCAGATGATTGCCTACATGGGCCGCCAACCGTAGCGTAGCCGGCGATTGCGATGGCCTACGACGAAACGCTGGCGCAGCGCATCCGGTTGGTACTGCAAGACCGGCCGGCCGCAGCGGTGGCGGTAGCGGAAAGAAAGATGTTTGGCGGCCTGGCTTTTATGCTGGACGGCAATATGTGCTGCTGCGTAACCAACCAGGGCCTGATGGTGCGCGTCGGCGCCGACGGGTACGAGGACGCGCTGGCCCAACCTTACGCCGGCCTGATGGACTTGACGGGGCGGGTGATGAAAGGGTGGGTGTTGGTAGAATTGTCCGGCCTGGCGTCGGATGCCGTTTTGGCCCAGTGGGTGGCGCGGGGCGCGGATTTTGCCGCCACACTGCCGCCCAAGTAAGACGGCCGGCGGCAATCGTCAATCAGCCGCCGGCACAGGTGCGGCGTCGGGCAGAGGGATTATAGCCGGGCTGCCGTCGGCGTGGACATGCTGATAGAGAACACCGATTGCGCGCAACAGCTCCTGATGGCGGCGGTCGCTGTTGTCCTCTGCTTGCTGAAACAAGCGCTCGGTGTAGCGCTGCGCTTCCTGAAAGCGGCGTTCGCTGTTGTCCTCCGCCTCCCGAAATCGGCGGTCGGTGTATTCTTGCGCCTCCCGAAACCGACGGTCACTATTGGTCTCGACTTCCCGAAACCGGCGGTCATTTTCCTTGTCCCGTCGGTTAGAATCCCAAACGTACCAGCCGGCGGCAATAGAAAACACGCCGAACCAGATGCCGGAGAAAATCCCCAGCAATTGCAAAATTTCAGAATTGGTTCCCGGCATATGCTGCAACCGTCATTAGCGGTAAGATGGCGGTGACTGGATAGGACGCCACCCGTCCGGCCCATACTATCATCGCCTTGCCAATTGTGGCAATCGGCGCCTGTCATCCCACCCGTCCGCCCCGTCCGCATTAGTCAATCAGCAGCACGCAATAAACCCTGAAATGAGGGAGGAATCACCATGCAAGCTATCGATATGCACGTTCACGTTCCCCGGGAGCCGGGGTTGCCGGAGATTGAGATTGAGGCGGAGTTGCTGCGGTATTTCCGCGCGCCGCCGCCGCCGGCTGACCCGGCCGATATGGCCGCCAAGTTTCGCGAGCTGGACTTGTTCGGCGTTATTTTCTCGGTGGATACCACTACTAACACCGGCGAAAAGCCGGACAGCAACGATTGGGTGGCCGGTATCGTCAACGCGCATCCGGAGCAGTTTATGGGGTTTGCTACTGTTGACCCGTGGATGGGCAAGGCGGCTTGCTATGAGCTGGAGCGGGCCGTCAAAGAGCTGGGGCTCAAGGGGCTGAAGCTGCATCCGATACACCAGGCTTTCTTTCCCAACGATGCCCGGTTCTATCCGCTGTACGAGGTGGCGGACGGGCTGGGTATTCCGGTGCTGTTTCACTCCGGTTACGCCGGCGCCGGTTCGGGCACGCCGGGGGGCAGCGGGCTCAAGCTGAAGTACAGCCAGCCCATTCCCTGCTTTGACGACGTGGCCGCCGACTTTCCCAATCTGACCATCATCATGGCCCATCCGGCGTGGCCCTGGATTGAGGAGCAGATTGCCGTTGCCCTGCACAAGTCTAACGTCTATCTGGACTTGTCGGGCTGGATGCCCCGGTTTATCCCGGAGCAGCTAATCCGCGAGACCAACACGCGCTTGCAGGACAAGGTGATGTTCGGCTCCGACTATCCGTTTATCCAGCCGGACCGCTGGCTGCACGATTTTAACGGCCTGGAAATCCGCGACCACGTCATCCCGAAGGTGCTGATTGACAACGCGCGCCACGCTCTGAACATACCGGCCTGACTGCTACCGGCTGGATAGTTACCCGCCCAGGCGGCTCCGCATGGCGTCGGGAACCTGCCGGATGCGGCGGCTGAAAGCGGTGTCCCAGCGCATACCAACCTGCCGGGCCGCCTCGGTAATCAGCGCCGCTCCGTTGCGGTAGTCGCTGCGGTGGATGTATTCGGCTTGTATGGCGCCGTCGGGGGCGCCGTTGTGGTAGTTGCCCAGGGGGAAGGCGACGCCGGTGGCGCGGTAGCCGTAGGCGAGAAAGGCGCTGGCCTCGCACACGCCGCCGCTCATCAGCTGGCGCTGGCAGGGGAAAGCTGCATCCGCCGCCGTTAATACCTCGCGGGCTCGGATTAGCGCGGCTTCCGCATCGTGATTGAAAGTGCTGCCGGCGTCCCCGGTGCGGATGACCGGGCCGCTGCCGATTTCGGCGCCGGGCAGCGTGCGGGAGGATTCCAGCGAGACGACCAGCGTATCGGCCGGCAGGGTGCGGGCCTCGGCCAGCAGCCGCGCGCCGACAAATCCGACTTCCTCGGCGCGGGTGAACACGCCGTACACGTCGCCCGGCGGCGGCGCGTCGTTCAGTTGGGCCAGCGCCGTGAGGATGCAGCCGCAGCCGGCCAGGTCGTCGGCCGCGCGCATCACCAGGTAGTCATCCTCGATGCTGAAATCGGGCAGGTCAAACACGGCCGGCGCCGGCGTGGGCACGTTGCCGGCGTCGCCATCGTCGTCAATCAGATGAATTAGCATCTCGCGGTTGCATTCCGGGCCGTGTTTGCCGGCGGTTTCGGCCGGCAGCTGGCGGCCGGCGGGCAATACTATCCGCAGCGGCACGCCCGGCTCAAACGCGCCGGGGGGTATTCCACCGGAGGCGCGGCCAATCAGATAATCGCCGTCCCGCCCGATTACTTCGAATCCCGGATGGTCCATGTGGGCCATGAACGCGATGGGCGGCACGCCGGCAGAGTCAGCATCAGAACCCGTGCCGGGGATGCGGGCGATGATGTTGCCGAAGGCGTCGGTGCGCCACGAAACGCCGATGCCGGTCAGCGCGCTGCGCACCGCCGTGGCTACTCCGTTCTCGTGAAAGGCCACCGCCGGCTGTGCGCCAAGCCGGGCCAGGTAATCTAATGCACGGTTGTTCGCTGCCCGATTGTCTGCGTCCAACCCGTCTGCGCTCATAGCGGCTGTCCTCCATAGTGCGGCGCCTTGCCAGCGCACTGCGCCGGGATTATAGCATCCGTCGGCGACGGCTTTGCCGCAAAGCGGGCGCGGCGCCGGGTATATTCGGCGCGGGTGGGTGCTATAATTGCGGCGTTAACAATCGGGCCGATTTGCCGCCGGCATCGGCAGGGTGTGCTGCTAATTGCCAGAACTGCATAGCGCGTTCTCCGGGAGCGTCTGATATGTTTCCCGCCGGAACGTTACATTGAGATGCGGATTTACCGTGCCTGATAATCAGACCACATCGGAGGGAGAGGGTGCCACGATGACGCCGGCGGTGGCCCAGCCGGATGCGGCGGCGGCCGAAACGCTGGCCGTGCGCGATGGCTACAAGCGGGTTTTTGACCTTGCGCTGGTGTTCATCTCGCACTGCCTGCTGCTCCCGGTTTGGGGGTTGCTGTGGCTGGTGATTCCGCTGGCGATCTGGCTGGGAGACCGGGGGCCGGTGTTCTATACTCAGGAGCGATTGGGACGGAACGGGATGCGCTACCGGGTCATCAAGTTTCGCACGATGGTGCCTAACGCCGAGGCTCTGACCGGGCCGGTTTGGGCCAGCGAGCGCGATGCGCGGGTGACCGGGGTGGGACGGCTGCTGCGCCGGTTTCATCTGGACGAAATCCCGCAGGTCATTAACGTTGTGCGGGGCGAGATGAGCCTGGTGGGCCCCCGGCCGGAGCGTCCGGTATTATCGGAGCAGTTCAGCGGCTACATCCCCGGGTTTTCCCGGCGCCTGCTGGTCAGGCCGGGCATTGCGGGGCTGGCCCAGCTGCGGGGGCATTACGCAACCAATCCCGCCGATAAGCTCCGGTACGACATCCTTTATATCAGCAACATGAGCCCCTGGCTGGACATCAAGATACTGGCGCTTACCGCTATCCTTATGCTGAAACTGAGCTGGAAAGGGCAATGACCACGCGGGCGGCCAATGCGAGCAGCCGGGATGGAATCGGCGATCTATTACTGTGGACGGTAAAGGCCGGCATACTGCTGGTGCTGGTTACGCCGCTGCTGATAACGCCGGAAACGCTGTTCCCCTACGTGGTGGGCAAGGCGCTGGCCATCCGCACGGCAATTGAGCTTACCTTTGCCGTCTGGCTGCTATTGATTATCTACTACCCCCGGCACCGCCCGGCCTGGTCGTGGGTGCTGGCGGCTTTTGGGCTGTGGCTGCTGGTTGCGCTAATCGCCAGCTATACCGGCGTCAGCCCAACCCGCAGCCTGTGGTCCAACTTTGAGCGGATGCAGGGGGTGATTGACCGGGCGCACTGGTTCGCGTTCATACTGATGGCCGGGGCGGTCTTTCGCACCCTGCCGGACTGGAGGCTGCTGTTCACGGTGAATCTGGCAGTAGCGGCGCTGGTGTCGGCCCTGGGGATGAGCCAATTCTACGGGGCGATTGACTCGCAGCTGCTGGTGGATTTGTACCGGGTAGCGTCCACCCTGGGCAACCCGGCGTACATGGGGGCCTACGCGATGGTGAACGTCCTCATCGGTTTGGGTCTGATTATCCAGTCCTTTGGCCGGCCCCGGGAGGAAGTACCGGAGCAAGTCCGGCCGCCGGGCCGGATGAGTCGCGCCGACCGGCGACGCCGGGCCCGGCGGGGCAACCGGCAGTTCAACTATCTGCCTTACCTGCGCGTATTCTGGCTGCTGGCCGCCGTGCTGTGCCTGTGGTGTCTGTGGCTGTCCGGCACCCGTGGGGCCATGGCCGGCCTGGGCGTGGGGGCGGTTGTTTTCGTCCTGGGCAGCGTAATCTACGGACGGCTGCGGATGGCGCGGCTGGCCGCCTACGCCATTATAGCCGTTGGAATCATCGCCATCGCCTTCGTCCTGGTCGCCCGGTTCACGCCGGCGCTGGACCCGCTGGTCGAGTCCAATCTCACGCTGCGGCGGCTGACTACGGCCGGCCTTGAGGAACGCACGATTCGCGGACGACTTGAGTCGCTTGATGCGGGAATACAAGGGTATCAGGATAGGCCCGTATTCGGCTGGGGGCCGGAGAACTATCTCATCCCCTGGGGACGGTACGTGGTGCTGTCCGATATTCCGGAGTGGTTTGACCAGGCTCATTCCAAAGTCTTTGAGGAACTGGTGACGGCCGGCACGGTGGGGCTGATTAGCTACCTGCTCATCTGGCTGGCCCTGGCCGCAGTATTGCTGCGCTCGGCAAGGCGCCGGCTGCCCCAGGACCGGCTGCTGGTCCTGGCGGTGGGCGCCGCGCTGATCGCCTTTTTCGTGCAAAACCTCATCCTGTTCGACTCGCCGGTCACCGTGATGCAACTGTCCATCCTGATGGCCTTTGTGGTGGCCGAGGAGGTTTGGCTGCGGAGCAGTGCGGCCGACCCGGCGCCGGGTCAGGGGAGATTCGCCAGCGCCGGAGTTGCCATCGCCAAAGCCCGCGCCGTCTCTACTGCTATCGGCAACCGGATCGGGACGGCCTGGGCGGGGATGCCGGGGCGGGGCGGCGGCGCCCGGCTGCTCAACGCCCCCCTGGGGGTAGTTTTGCTGACCATAGTGCTGGCCGGGCTGGCCGGGTGGCTGGTGTTCAGCTACAACGCGCAAAGCTACACGGCGGCGCGGGCGGCGAAAGCGTCGGTTTCCGCCGACTCCTGGCCCGAGGCCGTGGCGCACTTTCAAGAGTCCGTTGACGCATTTCCCCTCCTGGGCAACTTTATCCGAAGGGATATGATTACGCGGACGGCTACCGAAGTAGAGATGCTGACCGATGCGGAGTTTGCGCAGGCGGTTGACCTGGTAGCCGAGATTGGGCCGCAGGCGCTGCGGGTGGAGCCGGAGAACTGGCGCCTGCACGTTGCGCTGGCCACGTTCTACCAGCACGCCGCCGCCCGGGACGCGCAGTACCTGCCCGACGCCCGGCGGCACGTCAGCGAGGTTATTCGCCTGGGCCCCAACACGCGCCCGTTGGCCAACCTGCTGGAGAATATGGAACGGCTGGAGGGCAACTAGCGCGTTGCCCCCGGCGCCGTTTATTCCGGTAAAGCCGCCGGTTCAGCTGACGGCTTCGTTTCAACTGACGGCTTCATTTCAACTAACGGCTTCCTTGAACTTGCGGATGGCGTCAATGTGCTGGTCGGGGCCTTTGAGTCCGGCGCGCATGGTGTTGATGGAAAGGTGGGTTGCGCCGGCTTCGTCCCAGGCGGCGGCGAGGCGGTTCCAGTCGTCGGGGTTGGCGCTGTCCATCAGGGCGACGCGGCCCTCGATGCCGACGTCGGCGGGGTTGCGCCCGTAGCTTTGGGCCAGGGCGCGCATCTCGGCGATGCGTTCCTGTCCGGCGCCGTCGGGTTGAAACTGCGGGAACCAGCCGTCGCCCATGCGGGCGATGCGCCGGACGACCTGGGGCGCGCCGCCGCCGAACCACACCGGGATGGGCCGCTGGACGGGCAGGGGATTGATGCCGGCGTGGGTGATTTTGTGGTAGCGGCCCTCGTAGTTGACCACTTCCTGAGTCCAGAGCAGGCGCAGGACTTCAATTTGCTCGGCGGAGCGGCGGCCGCGATTCTCCCAGGATTCGCCCAGGGCCTCGTACTCAACCTCGTTCCAGCCGACGCCGATGCCCAGACGCAGGCGGCCGCCGGTAAGCACGTCCACCTCGGCGGTTTGCTTGGCCACCAGCGCGGTTTGACGCTGGGGCAGGATGATGATGCCGGTGCACATCTCGATTTTCTCGGTGACGGCGGCCAGATAGCCGAACATAACGAACGGCTCGTGGAACATATCGTCCTTGTTGTAAGGGCGGTTCCATTCGGCGCGCTGCGTATGGTCGGCGCCCAGCACGTGGTCGAACACCAGCAGATGCTCGTAGCCCAAAGCCTCGGCAGCCTGGGCAAAATCCTTGACGGCGGCCGGGTCGGCGCCGATTTCGGTCTGGGGGAAAATAGCTCCGAGTTGCATGATGCGGTCTCCTTTTGTGGTAGCGTTCCGTTTCAGGTGGTTTAGTTTCCCCAATGTCATTCTGAGCGCAGCGAAGAATCTCGACAGCGTAGCAAAGGCGTTGCCCTCAAAGTGCGTCCTACGTCATCGAGATTCTTCGCTGCGCTCAGAATGACATTAGGGAGGAGGTTTGTGGGACGGTTGATAGGGCTGGCGGTGTTTGGTAGAATTGAGTTGCTCTGGGGATTAGTCTAGTGGTAAGACGCCTGACTCTGGATTAGGTATCACAGGTTCGAATCCTGTATCCCCAGCCATTTTTTATGCTTGGCCGGGGCCGATGCGTGGCCCGGTTTAGCCAATTACAGTTTGCCGGCGGCGCGCAGCTGGCGGCGAACTTTGCCGACGCCGCCGAACTTGAGGCGCAGCAGTCCTTTAACGTCCTCCCAGGCGGTACGCAGGATGCGGACGCGGGTATCGGGGTCGTCAGTCCAGTGGATGGGCAGCTCCCGGATGGGGTAGCCGCATTTTTGGGCCAGGATTAGCAGCTCGGAGTCAAAGAACCACCCGTTGTCCTGCACCAGCGGCGCCAGGTCGTCGGCGGCGCGGCGGCTGACTGCTTTGAACCCGCACTGGGCATCGCGAAAGGACGTGAAAAACATGGTGCGGAACAGCAGGCTGTAACCCCGTGAAGTGATTTCCCGTTTCAGCGTGCGCCCGACGACTTGGGAATCGGGCAGCAGGCGGGAGCCGGTGGCGACGTCGTAGCCGCCGCTGGCGATGGCGTCAATCATGGGCCGCAGATGCGCGAGGTTGGTGGACAGGTCAACGTCCATGTAGGCTTGGATGTCGGCGGGGCTTTCCGTCCAGGCCCGGCGCAAGGCGCGCCCCCGCCCGCGCTGCTCCAGGCGGAGGTAGCATACTGCGGGGAGCTCATCACAAAGGGCCAGCGCCGCCGCCGCAGTGCCATCGGTTGAGCCGTTGTCGGCGACGGTGATGCTCCACTGGTAGGGGGCCAGGTCGTTTGACATAACCCCGTGGAGGCGGCGGATGCTGCCGGGCAGGGCCACTTCCTCGTTGAGGCACGGAATTACAACGTTGACTGAGAGGCGCATAGGGCGGGAATTATAGCAAACGCAACGGCGCCTGGCGCAGCCGGTTGGTCATTTTGAACAACCCGCTGAACAACCCGGAATGGCCGGCGGCAAAATGGGGTTTGCGGCGGTCTTTTATAAATTGACAAGGATACGGGCGCGGTGCTATATTCGGTACGCTCCTATCTTGTTGTAACATCCGGTTTGCCGGCTTTGTCGGCGGGCGGATGGTTACCGGAATTGCCTGGAAAAGTCATTGTGGCGCTCAGAAACACCATGCCCGCCGCCCGGTGGGGACGGTGTTATTTTTAACGGTGCCGCGGCCGCGGGGCCGCCCGCTTATCATCCGCTGACGCCCGGCGCACGGGGGGAAAGCAGGCTCGGAGGAACTGCCAGATGCAAATGAACGACTTCGTCGTCAGGTTCGCCGGTGAGGGCGGGCAGGGCGTCGTTACATCGGCCGAGGGCCTGGCCCAGGCGTCAACGCAGGTGGGCTACCACGCTCTGACCTATGCGACCTTTCCGTCGCAGATTATGGGCGGGCCAACCTGGACGCAAGCGCGGATTTGTATTGAGCCGATACTCAGCTCCGGCGACCAGGTGGACGTGCTGGTTGCTTTTAACGAGGAGGCTTACGAAACCCACGCGGAGGAGGTGCGGGACGGCGGCGTTATCATCTATAACGCCGACGAGTTCACGATGACCGACCCGCGTTCGTTCGGGCTGGCGGTGGACACGCTGGCCCGCTCTACGGGCAACAACCGGGCGGCCAACATGGTCGTCATCGGCGCGCTGGCCCAGCTGGTGCGGATGCCGCAGACGTATCTTGAGGATTTCGTAGAGGCCAGATTCCGTCGGGGCCGGGAGAACGACAGCGCGATTATCGCGTCCAACATTGAGGCGATGAACCTGGGGCGGCAGCACGCGGCGGAAAGCGGCTTTGTGCTGGGCGACCTGGCGCCGCCGACGCCGCCCGACTACAAGCAGCTGATGCTTAAGGGCAACGAGGCCATCGCGCTGGGCGCGACGCACGCCGGCGTGAAGTTCTATGCCGGCTACCCAATCTCGCCGGCGACGACTATCCTGCTGTGGATGGAACGCAACCTGATTGGAGAGGGGAAGTTCGCCTATCAGGTGTCGTCGGAAATCGAGGCCATCACCGCCATTATGGGCGCCGGTTACGCCGGCAAGAAATCAATGACGGCTACCGCCGGGCCGGGCGTGTCGCTGATGAGCGAGGGTTTGGGCCTGGCCTGGATGGCGGAGATTCCGCTGGTGGTGGTGGACGTGCAGCGCGGCGGCCCGGCTACCGGGCTGCCGACCAAGACGGAGCAATCCGACTTGATGGCCTGTATGTATCCGGCCCACGGGGACGTTAGTATGCCGGTGATTGCGCCCGGCTCGGTGGAAGAATGTTTCTACGGGGCAGTGCACGCGGTCAACTGGTCGGAGCGCTACCAGGGGCCGGTTATCCTGATGAGCGAGATGTCAATGGCGGAACGGGTGCAGAATATCCCCCGGCCCGACTTGACCAAGGTGTCGGTTGAAGAGCGTTTGACCTACGAAGGCAGCAACGGGTATCACCGTTATTCCGGCTACGAGCTGTCGCCGATGCCGCTGCCGGGGAATCCGGGGGCCTACGTGGCCAACGGCAGCGAACACGACGAGATGGGCGATACGACGCATCTGCCCAGCCGTCATATCCAGATGACGGAGCGGCGGTTCAGCAAGCTGAAGCTGCTGCAAGAGGACAAGTACGAAGCGGAGAACACCGCCGCCAGCATCGTGCTGATGCCCTGGGGCGGTTCCAAGGGGCCGGTGCGGGAGGCTTACGACGAGCTGCGCGCGCAGGGCGTGGACGTGGGCTGGTACTACTCCATGTTCCTCAACCCGATGCCGCCGAAACTATTGGAAGAGCTGCTAACCAAGGAGCTGGTCATTGTGCCGGAGCTCAACTATCAGGGACAGTGGGCGTCCATTCTGCGTTCCCGGGGCGTCAAGGCGCAGGCGATTACGCAGTACACCGGCCTGCCGTTCAAGGTGAGCGACCTGGTAGCAGAAATCAACGACATTGTATCCCCTGCCAAGGAGGTAACCCGGGTATGAGCAAGAAGAACCCGGAGTACGACTTCAAGTGGTGTCCCGGTTGCGGAGACTTTGGCGTGCGCCGCGCGCTGGAGTTTGCGATGATTAACCGGCTCGAGGAAGTCGGCGAACCGATTGAGAACAACGTAGTAGTTGCCGGCATCGGTTGCAGCGGCAACCTGGTGCACCTGCTGGAGGGTGAGCAGCCCTACGGCTTTCACGGCATCCACGGACGCACGCTGCCGGTGGCAATGGGCGTCAAGATGGCGCGGCCGGAGCTGAACGTTTTGGTGGTGGCCGGCGACGGCGACTTCCTCAGCATCGGCGGGGAGCACATCGCGCCCCAGGCCGCGCGCAACCTGAACATCACCGCCGTCATTATGGACAACGGGGTGTACGGGCTGACCAAAGGCCAGAGTTCGCCCACCACCGAGATGGGCGCGGTCACCAGCAGCACCCCCTTTGGCAAGGTTGAGCAAGACCTGGACCCGCTGGAGCTGTACCTCACGCTGGGCGTGTCGTTCATCGCATCGGGATTCTCCGGGCAGCCGCGGGTGCTGGCTGAGCTGATTAGCCAGGGGATGCGGCATCAGGGTATGTCGATGATTCACGTGCAATCGCCGTGCGTCACGTACAACGACACCTACCAGCTCATCAAGGGCAACGCCAAAGAGGGGATTGCGCCGGCGCTGTGGGATATACCGGAGGAACATGATCCCAGCAGCAAGCAGGCGGCCTACAACCTGGTGCAGCAGGGCGGCTTGCCGGTGGGCGTGCTGTTCAAGGACGAAACCCGTTTGCCGCTGGAGGGCCAGATGGCAAACATCCGCGCCCGGGCCCGGGAACGCAGCATTGAGCAGCTGATGGACGGCTACACTTTCTAGCCGCTGTCGCGCCGCTAACAGATGAAATCGCCCCGGCGGGTTGCCTGCCGGGGCGATTTGCGGTTGGCGTTAGCTGTTATCGCCGGGGATGGCGTCCGGGTATTCGGCTTGCAGGGATTGGTATTTTGAGGGGCACTTGACCAGAATGTTGTCGGTTACGAACGTTTGGCTGTGCGGGTCGTAGCTGCCCTCCAGGATGATTTCCGAGTGGGGGTTGAAGAACAAGTCGGGCAGCACGCCGACGTAGCTGGCGCGGAGCTGGGGGCTGTCCACAGCAACGCCCGGCACGTCCGGCTCTTTGTCGCCCATGATGAATTGCGACAGGGTGGAGCCGTTCTGCCGCTGGAACGTGTCCGGTACAAGGGCGCCGGAGACGCGCAGGGTTTGCCCGTCCTGCAACGAGGCGTCGTTGCGGAACTCGCTGACCGTTACGAAGAACTGGGCGTTGCCGGGGAAAGCCGCAAAGACCATGTAGGTTACGGCCAAAGCGACTACGCCGGCGAGGATGCCGAGGCGCACCCGATGACTGCGCCACGCCGAGGCGGTTTCCGCGTCATCGCGGGGGAGTAGAATTGCCGGTTCGGGCGCTGCTGGGGGTATGGTGTTGTTGGATTGCATGGGCTCAATCAAATGGCGTCGGTCAGATGGCGTCGGGCGGTTGCGGCGGCTGTCCATTATAAACGATTGCGCCGGCTACGGGCCGTCGTTTTCGGGTGGGGTGTTGCGCTGGGTTTGCCATTCGTCGGACAGTTCCCGCAGCTCGCGCTGGGCGGTTTGGCGTTTCCAGGACATATAGCCGGCGTAGGCGAAGAATACGATCCAGGCCACCGCGAAGGCGGCGAACAGGAAGGGCAGGTTTTGCGGTGGGAGTTCCATTTACGCAGCGATTCCTCCGGGGCGTTCCGTATCGTTAGCAGTCAATCGTTAGCAGTCAATCGTTAGCAGTCAATCGTTAGCAGTCAATCGTTAGCAGTCAATCGTTAGTAGTCAGTCGTTAGTAGTCAGGGGATGCGTCCTGCTGCTGGCGGCGCAGTTCGGTGATGTTGTCCTCGGCGGCGCGCAGCATCATTCGCTCCATTACCAGGTAGCAGGCCAGCATCAGGATGGCGATCAGGGAGAAGATCAGGATGCGGCTGATGATGGGTTCCAGGGCGTCGTCGGCGGCCTCGGGGCCGATTACTTGTACGGGGTGGATGGACCGCCACCACTGCACGGAATAGTACACGATGGGCACGTCGATGAAGCCGATGATGCCGACTACCGCTGACCAGGAGCGCCCCTGCTGGGGGGTGGGCGCGTAGTGGCGTATCATCAGATAGGCGACGTAGATTAGCCAGAGGATTAGCGTGGTGGTGAGGCGGGGTTCCCATGTCCACCAGACGCCCCACACCGGGCGGGCCCAGATGACGCCGGTTACCAGGGCCAGGGTTACGAAAATCACGCCGACTTCGGCGGAGGCGTGGGCCAATCTGTCCCAACGCTCGGAGCGGCGGATCAGGTAGGCGATGCCGGCGACGGCGCAGACGAAAAAGCCGAGGAAGGATATTATGGAAATCGGCACGTGGATGTAGAAAATGCGCTGGACGTCGCCCAGAACGGCGTCGGTGGGGGCTACCATAAAGATGAGGTAGCCGTCGGCCAGCAGCAGCGCGGCGGTGAGCAGCAGGAACCAGAGCGATGCGCTCCGCGCTGCCCGGAGCAGTGAGTTGCCGCCGGCGGCCCGGCGGCCCGGAGAGGCCACGATAAACTATCCCTCAAACACGAAAGCGAATATCCACGAACATACTACCAAAAACAGGGCGTCAAAAACTACCAGCAGCGGTATCCAGCGGCTCCAGATGGGGCCGGCCGGGCCGCCCTGCAAGGCCAGCGCCGTTGCCTCGACCGCCGCGATGATGATGGGGACGACTACGGGAAAGAACAGCACCGGCAGCAGAATTTCCCGCGAACGGGTTTGGACGGCGATGCCGGCAAAGAAAGTGCCGATGGTGGCAAAGCCAACCGTGGCCAGCAGGATTATCAGCCCGAGGACGGGCGATAAGGCCGGGAGACCCAGCATCACGGCGAACACCGGCAGCAGGATGGCCTGAATCACCAGCATAAAAACCAGACTGCCCAACGCCTTGCCCAGAAAGACGGCATCCCGGCTAACCGGGGCAATCAGCAGCCCGTCGAGGCCGCCGTGTTCCAATTCTCTGGCAAAAGTGCGGTTCATCGCCAGCACGCCGATAAAGGAATAGGCCACCCAGAGCAGGCCCGGCGCAACCGGGGCCAGGCTGCCGGGCGCGCGGTTCAGGCCGAAGTTGAATACCACTACGACGATTAGCCCGAACACCAGCGCGGAGATGACGGTATCGCGGGAACGCAGCTCCAGACGGACGTCTTTCCAGGCGATGGCCAGCGTGGGGCGCAGCAGTTTCATTGGATTATCTGCTCAACCTATTGTCGTAGGCCAAGCCGCCGTTGTTCAAGCCCAACGCCCGGTGGGCCCAGGCCAGCCCGATCTGCTCGTTGTGGGTGGTGAGGAGGGCGGTTTTGCCGGCGGCGGCCCAGTCGTGGAGCAGCTGGCCCAGGGTGTCAATGGATGTTTGGTCGAGGCCCGATTCGGGTTCGTCCAGCAGCAGGATGACCGGCTCGTGGAGCAGGGCGCGGGCTACCGACAGGCGCTGCTGCATACCGTGGGACAGCGTGCGTACCCGCCGATCGGCCCGGTCGGACAGGTTGACTTGCCGGAGTACGGCGGCGATGTGTGCGGCGGGGTTGCGGATGCCGTAAAGCTGGGCGTAGAAAGCGAGGTTCTCCCGGCAGGTGAGGTCGTTGTAGAGCAGGGTATCGTGGCCGGCAAAGCCGATTAGCCGGCGGGCGTGGTCGCTGCGGCGGTGGATGCGGCGGCCGGCGAGGCTGATTTGGCCGGCGTCGGGGCGGGCCAGGCCGGCCAGGATGCGGAGCAGGGTGGTTTTGCCGGCGCCGTTGGAGCCGAAAAGGGCGGCGATTTCGCCCCAGCCGACTTGCAGGGTTAAATCGCGGAGCACCCGTCGATCGCCAAAATCTTTACGCAGCCCGGCTACCGCGATGGCGGCAGTCGGCTCGGATGGGGCAGTCATCGCAACCCGCCGGCCGGCCGGGTCAGGCGCGGCTGCCGAGGTTCGCAAAGCGGTCGCGCAGGGCTTTTTTGTCAAACTTGCCTACGCTGGTCTTGGGTATTTCGTCGATAAATACTACGTCGTCGGGCAGCCACCAGCGGGCGAAACGGGGGGTGATGAACTCCATTATGCCGTCTTTGGTGAGGGGGGCGGCGCCGTCGGCGCGGGGCACCACGCAGGCCAGCGGGCGCTCCTGCCATTGGGGATGGGGGATGGCGATAACTGCGGCTTCCAGCACGTCGGGGTGGGCCATGATGGCGGATTCCAGGTCAACGGAGGAAATCCACTCGCCGCCGCTTTTTACCATGTCCTTTACCCGGTCAACGATTTGGATATAGCCGTTGGCGTCAATGGATGCGATGTCGCCGCTGTGATACCAGCCGTCCACGAAAGTTTCGGCGGAACGTTCGTCGTTGACGTATTCATCGGCAACCCAGGGGCCGCGGAACCACAGTTCGCCGCGCTGGATGCCGTCCCAGGGGGCCGCGCTGCCGTTCTCATCGACCAGTTTCATATCGATGCCGGGGGCGATTACGCCCTGCGTGGCGCACAGGTCAAGGCGTGCGGAGTCGGACAGGGAATCGAGCCAGGTGCGGCGGCGGTTCACGGAGATTAGGGGGGCGGCCTCGGTCATGCCGTAGGCGTGCACCATCTCCACGCCCAGCCGCTCCCGATAGGCTTGCAGGACGGCCAGGGGCAGCGCCGAACCGCCGCTGATGATTTGGCGCAGGGAGGACAGGTCGTACTCCACCCCGGAACGTTGCAGGTAGTCCAGCACGCCAATCCAGATAGTGGGCACGCCGGCGGTGAAAGTTACGGCCTCAGACTGGATTAGCGCGCAGATTTCCGGCGGGCCGGGGCGCGCGCCGGGGAATATCTGGTCGGCGCCGACCAGGGTGGCGGTGTAGGGCAGGCCCCAGCAGTTGGCGTGGAACATGGGCACGACGGGCATTACCCGGTCGCGCTCGGACATGGCCAGCACATCTACGGCGGCGGAGGTTAGCGAGTGCAGGTAGATGGCGCGGTGGGAGTAGGCCACGCCTTTGGGCAGGCCGGTGGTGGCCGAGGTGTAGCACAGGCCCATGATGTCGTATTCGCTGACGTGGGCCGGGTTGTATTCGGGAGATGCGGCGGCCAGCAGCGATTCGTAGGATACTGCGCCGGGCAGCGAGTCGGGCACTTCCGACGGTTCGCCGAGGATTACGTACTGCCGGACGGTATCCAGACGATGGGCGATGGCGGCGATGGCCGGGGCCAGGTCGGGGTCAATCAGCAGCACTTGATCGCCGGCGTGGTTGATGATGTAGGCCATGTCGTCGGGGGCGAGGCGGGTGTTGATGGTGTGGACGACGGCGCCGATGGTGGGCGGGGCAAAGTACGCCTCCAGATGGCGGTAGGTGTTCCACGCAAAAGTGCCGACCCGGTCGCCGCGCCCGATGCCCAGCGCGCGCAAGGCGTTGCCGAGGCGGGCGGTGCGCCGGAAAAGGTCGGCGTAAGTGTAGCGATGGACGCCGTCGCCAACGCGGGTGATAATTTGCTTTCCGGGGAACTGCGCGGCGGCGCGCTCCAGGATGCGGTGCGCCAGCAATTCGTACTGCATCGTCATCGTAAAACTCCTGCGATTATGCTGCCGTCAATTGTCTTGCCGTCATCTATCCTGCCGTCATCCGGGGAGCGTTGAATCGGATAGTGTTCAGTCGGATAGTGTCCAGTTGGAGGGGGCGCAACGACGGTTGGCGGGGTTGCCGGCGCTAGGGGTGTTTGATGCTGACGCCGCCGTCGATGGCCCACGTTTGGCCGGTTACGTAGGCGGCGGCGGGTGAGGCGAGGTACACCGCCAGGTAGCCTACTTCAATCAGCCGGCCAACCCGGGCCAAGGGGATGGCGCCGGCGGCGGAGGCGTCGCGGGCGGCAAAGTCGGCGTCGGACATTTGGGCCGGGTCGGGGAACGTACCGGGGGCGATGGCGTTGCAGCGGATGCCGTAGGGCGCCCATTCCTGGGCCACGCACTCGGTGAAACGCATCAGGCCGGCTTTACTGGCGTCGTAGGCCGCCGACATGGGGCGCCCGCGAAAGGAGGCCCAGCCGCTGATGTTGATGACGGAGCCGGCCCGGCGCTCCAGCAGGTGCGGGCCGACGGCCCGGCAGCCTTGAAACGCTTCGGTTAAGTTGATGTCAACGATGCTGTGCCATTCGGCTTCGGTCATGCCGGGCGTGTCGTCGTCGGGCAGCTTGGCCACCGGCTTGCGGATGGCATCGCCTACGCAGTTGACCAGCGTGTCAATCCGGCCGAACTCGGCGATGGTTTGGGCGACGATGGCAGCCATGGGTTCGGCTTTGGTGGCATCGCCGGTGAGGGGCAGGCAGGCGCCGCCCATGCCGCGGATTTCGGCCGCCACCGCGTCCACGCCGGTGGGGGTGAGGCCGGTAACGGCAACGTCGGCGCCGGCCTGGGCAAAGGCGAGGGCAATGCCCTTGCCAATACCCCGGCCGGCGCCAACCAGCAGCACCTTTTGACCGGAAACGTCAAAAATGTCCAGGCTCATATCTCGGCTCCTTAGTGGTGCGACAGGCCCGCATACCCGGCGTCAGGGTGATGCGTCGGGGTTGGCTAATGTTGCCACACCGCAGGCGGTACGGCAACCGGGGCGGCAGCGTGCCGGTTCAGGCGGTTTTGGGTCAAGTCATAATCGTTCATCCTATGGGAGAGAGTTTGCGGTTGGCTGGTATCGGGCGTTTATCGGGCGGTGTTGATTTGGTGGTTGTCGGAGATTCAAGTCGTTGTCAGCCCTACGGCCGGAGGTGGGTACGCAACTATTTTGGACCTTCATTTTACGTGTCCTGCCCTAATGAGAGGCAGCACGCGGGCTGAAGCTCGATACCCTGCGGAGGCAGCCCGCGCCGTGAAAGCGGGGTCGGGACTACCCTTGCCGATTGCGATTTTGCTGACTGGCCGTTTTTGACTTGAATCTCCGGCGGTTGTGCTAGCGGTGTGATGGCCCCGGTTTCCAGCGGTCGCTCTCCGGAGAGCGGGCTGAATTGGGGGTTGCTTGATTTGCCCGATGTGTGTATTATGGCGAACGAACATTCGGATTTGCAAGAGGGGGGTGTCACTGATTTTTTGGATTTGGCGGTGGATTTTGATGGCGGCGGCGCAATTCTTTGGGGGCGCCGCTGGGGGAAATGATTTCCCCCAGACCCCCTCGTTGTGTTTTTGGGGGCAAGGGGGCGGCTGCGGCGTTGGGGTTTTGCGCGGCGTTCAGAATGACGGGGGCGGATTAGTGACGCGGCGTGGTTTTGCTGGGGGCGGGGATGGGGTAAAATCAGCGGGGCCATTGGGCGGTTTCCTGATTTACCGACGGCATTTACGGCATTTAAAGAGGACATTATCCTGACGACTTCGTTGAGGTGGGCAGTATGCCTAAGTCAAGCAATCGTATCGTGTTCCCTCCGGAGGGCTGGACTAATTCATTGACGGCGGAATCGATGGGGACGGACCGTTTCGGCAACGGGCTGGTGTACCATACGCAGTACAACGGGGCGCCATTGGTGCAGCTGATTTACGATGCGCGCGACGAGGAGATTACGGTGCGCTGTTTGCAGTGCGAGCAGCAGGACCAGGCGTTTGGCCGGTTCCAGGCATATCCGATGATCGGCATCGTGAGCATCAACGCTACCGCATTGCTGGTGCCGATGAACACGCCGCGCATCATGAAACATCTGGCGGAAACTCACGACGTTACGCTGGACGGGATGGACGACCTGAACTTTTACAACTGCGTGCTGGACAGCTGCGAGCTGTGACGGGGCGTCTGTAACTGGGCGTTGCTTTGATTGGGCAGTGCCGTGATTGAACATTGAGGAGATGAGAGGTTGAATTACGACTACATCATCGTAGGTGGCGGTTCCGCCGGGTGCACGCTGGCCTCGCGATTGACTGAGGATGCCAGCGTGTCCGTGCTGCTGCTGGAGGCCGGGCCGGATTATCCGGAATACGAGCATCTGCCCGTTGACCTGAAAAACGGCAACAACGTCTGGCGGTCGGCCTACGGGCCGCACAGCTGGGGGTATGCGGCCCGGGGCACGCCGGAGCAAAGCGAGGAGATTATCATTCCGCGGGGCAAGGCGATGGGCGGTTCCAGCAGCATCAACGGGCAGGTGCTGTTCCGGGGGGTGCCGGAGGATTACGACAACTGGGCGGTTTGGGGCAACGACGAGTGGTCGTTCACCAAAGTGCTGCCCTATTTCCGGCGGCTGGAGAACGACCTGGACTTTGGCGGCGACGACTTTCACGGCAACAGCGGCCCGATTCCGGTGCGCCGCTACAAGCGGGAGGAATGGCTGCCGGTAGCGGCGGCGTTCTACGATGCCTGCCGGGACATGGGGTTCCCGGAGGACGCCGACCAGAATCACCCGGACTCCGGCGGCGTGGCGGCGCGCCCGCTGAACAACATCGACGGCGTCCGGATGAGCACGTCGCTGACGTACCTTTCCATGGCCCGCCACCGGCTCAACCTGACGGTGCGGGGCGGCGTGGTGGCCCGGCGCATCCTGTTTGAGGGCAAAAAGGCGGTGGGCGTGGAGGCGGAGAGCGGCGGGGACGTTTTTAGCGTGTTTGGAGAGCAGATAATTCTCAGCGGCGGCGCCATCGCCTCGCCGCAAATCCTGCTGCTGTCCGGCGTGGGGCCGGTTGACCACCTGCGGGAGATGGGCATACCGCTGGTGCACGAATCGCCGGGGGTGGGCGAGAACCTGCGCGACCATCCGGCGGTGTTCAGCCTGTTCCGGGGCGTTGGCGAACCGCCGGATCTGGACGCGCCGAGCATACAGGTTGGGCTGCGGTACAGTCCGGAGGGCACCGGCACGCGGGGGGACATCCAGCTGGCGCCCATCCTGATGACCAGCGAACACCGGCCGGCCAGCGTGCAGATTGATTCCGACGATTTCCACTTCGGGTTCAGCGCGGCGTTGCAGAACGCTACCACCGCCGGACGCCTGCGGCTGGCGTCCACCGACCCGCACGTCCAGCCCGATTTGTTCTACGATTACTTGTCAGACCCGGTTGACCGGCAGCGGATGCGGGCGGCGGTGCGGCTGGGACTGCAAATTGCGGAGCAGCCCGGATTCCGGGAGTTTGTGGCGGAGCGCATAGCGCCTACCGACGACGACCTGGCGTCCAACGCCGCGCTGGACCAGTGGCTGCTGCGCAACGCCTACACGCAGCATCATTCCTCCGGCACTTGCAAAATGGGGCCGGGTTCGGACCTGGACGCGGTGGTTGACCAGTACTGCAAAGTCTATGGCCTGCAAAACCTGCGGGTCGTTGACGCCTCGGTGATGCCCGACGTCATCCGGGCCAACACCAACGCCACCACCATTATGATTGCGGAGAAAGCGGCGGACTTTATTAAGGAAGGGAAATAGCCGGGCCACCGAATCCGCCAACCAAACTGCCAATCATTACCATCGTCAACCGCTATCGAGGACAGCATCAGATATGACTACCAACAGCACGCGAATTGAGCGAGATTCCATGGGCGAGATGCAGGTGCCGGCCGATGCGCTGTACGGCGCGTCGACGATGCGGGCGGTGCTGAACTTTCCAATCAGCGACCTGCGGTTTCCCCGCCAGTTTATCCGGGCCTTGGGTCTGATCAAGCAGGCGGCGGCGCAAACCAATATGGATTTGGGGGTTTTGGACGTCGCCATCGGCAACGCTATCGTAGCGGCGGCGCAGGAAGTGATTGACGGCCAGCACGACGGCCATTTTGTGCTGGACATCTTTCAGACGGGTTCCGGCACGTCCACCAACACCAACGCCAACGAGGTTATTGCCAACCGGGCGTCGCAGATCAGGGGCGGCGATTTGGGTTCGCGGCTGGTGCATCCCAACGACAACGTGAACCTGGGGCAGTCGTCCAACGACGTGATTCCGACGGCCATCCATCTGGCGGCGCTGCTGGGTATGCAGGAGGATTTGCTGCCGGGACTGGAGCGGCTGCGGGATGCTTTGCAGGACAAGGCGGACGAGTTCTGGCCCGTCATCAAGACGGGGCGCACGCACTTGCAGGATGCTACCCCGGTGCGGCTGGGGCAGGAGTTCAGCGGGTATGCGGGGCAGGCCGGGTACAGCATTACGCGGGTCAAGCGCGCGCAGGATGCGCTGGCGGAGGTTGCGTTGGGCGGCACCGCCGTGGGTACGGGCGTCAACACGCACCCGGAGTTCTCCGCCCGCACCTGCGCCCGGCTCAGCGAGCTTACCGGGGTGGCAATCCGGGAGACGGGCAACCACTTTCAGGCGCAGGCGGCGCTGGACGGCATCGTGGAGGCCAGCGGGCAGCTGAAAACGGTAGCCATCAGCCTGCACAAAATCGCCAACGACATCCGCTTTTTGGGGTGCGGCCCGCGGGCCGGCCTGGGCGAAATCAACATCCCGGAAGTGCAGCCGGGCAGCAGTATAATGCCGGGCAAGGTGAATCCGGTCATATCGGAGTCGGTGATTCAGGTAGCGGCGCAGGTGGTGGGGAATGACGCCGCCGTTGCGCTGGCCGGGGCGGGGGGGTACTTTGAGCTGAACACGATGATGCCGGTAGCGGCGTACAACCTGCTCCAGTCGGTGTCGCTGCTGGCGGCGTCGGCCGGCAACTTTGCGGAGCAGTGCGTAGCCGGCATCACGGCCACCGAAACCGGCCCGGCGATGGTGGAGAAAGGGTTGATGCTGGGCACGGCCCTGGCGCCGTCCATCGGGTACGATGCGGCGGCCGGCATCGCCAAGAAAGCGGCGGAAACGGGGCAGACTATCCGGGACGTGGCCCGGTTGGATACGGCGCTGAGCGAGGCGCAGCTGAACGAACTGCTGAACCCGGAGGAGATGACCAAGCCCAGCCTGGAAGTGCGGGGCGGCGGCGGGTAGATTTTGCGATTTTCCCGTTGGTGGTTTTATTGACAAAGGGAGGGGGGTTGGCCTACAATGCGTGCATCAACTGTGCTTTGCTTGCAGCGTATAGCGATTGCTTCCAATTATCGCCTGCACCCCCCCTACTAACTAGCCTGGCTTTGCGGCTTGTCGCTTATGGCCGGCGTTTCGCCGTGTCCGTATGTTGTGCGCCGGAGGTCGGGCTTTCGCGTTGCTAACCACCTATCCCGCATCGTGTCAGGAGTGTGGCATCTATGGTATTGACCCGAAAACGCCAGCGGCGCAACGACCGCGGTCTGACGGCCCGGGACGTGAAAACCTACTCCGAATCCGGCATCGCCAACGTGCTGGAGGTGCCGAACCTCATCCGCAGCCAGGTTGAATCCTTTGACTGGTTCACGACGAAAGGGCTGGCCGAGACTTTCAAGGATTGCTCGCCCATCGTGGCCGGGGTAACGCGGCGTTTTGCCAGCGGGGAGGCGTCGCGGCGCACTGACCGCTTTGAGCTGTACTTCCTCAATCACTGGTTTGACCCGCCACAGTTCAGCCCGGAGGAATGCCGGGAGCGGGAAATCACCTACTCGCAGCCGTTGTACGTGCGGGCCCGGCTGGTGGACCGGGAGGGCGACGGCGAAATATCGGAGTCGGACATATTCTTTGGCGACGTGCCGATGATGACGGAGACGGGTACGTTCATTATTAACGGGGCGGAGCGGGTGCTGGTGAGCCAGTTGCAGCGCGCGCCCAGCGTGTATTACGAGCGGGAACCCTCGCAGGACCCGCCCTGCCCGGATTGCGGGCTGGTGGAGAACTGGTACTACAAGGGGCGCATCTCGGCCAGCCGGGGGGCGCGGATTGAGCTGTCCACCTGGACGCATTACTACACCCGCCGGCGCAACCAGCCGGAGGCCATTACGGTGAGCGTTGACCGCAAGCGCCGGATGAGCGTTTCAACGTTTCTGCACGCGATGGGCATTGTGAGCGCGGAGGAAATGCGCGCCCTCTTTGCCGATTTGGAACCGATGGGCTGCCGGCCTTTTGTCGCCGGCGTCGCCCCCGCCGAAGACCGGGATTACAACCCCAAGGAAGAGGAGCTGCGGTCGCTGTGGGAGCGGATTCATCCCGACCGGCAGTTTGACTTTACGCAGGCGCACCGCATCGGGCTGGCCCAGCGCAACATCTACAAGTGGCTGCGCCCCGGCGAACCCGCCGTGCAGGTGGACGGCGCCTGCACTTTCGTGATGAACCACTTTTTTGACGGGCGCCGCTTTGACCTGGGCGAGGTGGGCCGCATCAAGGTTGACCAGCGTTTGGGGCGTTCCGAATCCCAGATTCTTACGGACGCGCAGAAGGTGATGCTGGAATTCGTCCGGGAACGGTACGCCGTTTCGGACGGCGGAACCACGGCCACCGAGATATTTGAGGCGTCGGGCCACGAGCAGCGCATCATGGCGGAACGGGATTTGGACGCGCTCGTCAACTACGGCTATCTCATCCGCCGCCTCGACCGCAGCATTGCGCCGGTTGACCTTTTTGACGGGGTTGCCGACGAGTCGGAGCAGACGATGACGGTGCGCCCCATTGACGCGGCCAACGGGGGCACTTTGCTGGCGGCGGTTGATGTTGAGGGGGACGACGAAACGGACGATGCTACGCCATCCGTCAACACGCAGTGCCAGGTTACTGACGCTTTGGGCGTGCCGGTGGCCATCGCGGTGCAGCCGATGCTGGCCGGCGCGGAATCGTCGGATGCCATCAACGGCGGCGAAGTGGCGGTGATGAAAAACCGCTTTCTGGCCGAAGCCAGCATCATCGAAGCCGGGCAGTTCATCTACGCCGAACGGGTGAGCCAGGGGCCCTGGCAATCCTGGCGGCTGACTCCGGTGCGGGCGCGGGCGTCCCGGATTGTGGGCGTCGTAACCGAAGTGAACGTTGGGGCCAACGGCAATATGCACAAGGTGCGGTTCAACCTGCCGGGGATTGAGCTGCCGGAGCGCCGGGTGCTGGACTTGAACGACATTATTGACACGCTGCGGGAGCTAATCCGGCACCATACCGAGAACCTGGAGCCGCGGGACAACATTGACCACCTGGGCAACCGCCGGGTGCGGGTGGCCGGCGAACTGATGCGGGACCAGGTGCGTATCGGCCTGCTGCGGATGCACCGGATGTTTCAGGACCGGGTGGGCCGGTTGGAGAAACCGGAGGACGCGGTGCCGGCCAAGCTGGTGAACGTGCGGCCGGTGACCGGCGCCATCCGCGAGTTCTTTGGCGGCGACAAGCTGTCGCAGTTTATGGACCAGACCAACCCGCTGGCGGAGCTGACGCACAAGCGCCGGCTGTCCGCGCTGGGGCGGGGCGGGTTGACGCGGGAACGCGCCGGCTTTGACGTCCGGGACGTGCACGCCTCGCACTACGGGCGCATCTGCCCGATTGAAACGCCGGAGGGGGCAAACATCGGGCTGCTCAGCAGCCTGGCCGCCTACGCCCGCATCGACCGGCTGGGGTTCATCGAAACTCCGTACTGGCCGGTTATCAAGCAGCTGTGGCTGGGCGACTGCCGCAACCCCGGCTATCCGGGGCATTACGACCTGCTGGGTCACACGGTGGCCGCCGACGTAACGACGCGCAAGGGTGAAGTAATCGTCGCCGCCGGCGAGGTCATCTCTGATGAGCACATTCGCCGGCTGCGGCGGCTGTCCGGGGACACCGTTATTGAAGTGGCGCCCTTTGTGGACACGCGCCCGCAGAGCGTGCAGTTTCTCACTGCGGATATGGAGGAGCAGTACCGGATTGCCCAGGCGAACTCGGCCTTTGACGAACTGAACCAGTTCACCGAGGAGCTGGTGGAGGTGCGGGAAGGCGATAACTACCGGCTGGCCTCGCCGGGCTCGGTGGAGTACGCCGACGTTTCGCCGCTCCAGATTATGAGCGTGTCGGCGGCGCTGATACCGTTCCTGGAGCACGATGACGCCAACCGCGCGCTGATGGGCTGCAATATGCAGCGCCAGGCGGTGCCGCTGCTGCAACCGCAGGCGCCCATCGTCGGCACCGGCATTGAGAGCCGGGTGGCCCGGGACAGCGGGCAGGTGCTGCTGGCAAAGGTGGCCGGTTCGGTGGAATCCGTTGACGGGCGGGAAGTCATGGTTGTTGACGACGACGGCGAAAAGCATCCCCACCGCCTTATCAAGTTTGCCCGCACCAATCAGGGCACCTGCCTCAATCAGCGGGCCGTGGTCAAGAAGGGTGACCGGGTGAGCGCGGGCGATACGCTGGCCGACAGCTCGTCCACCGACGGCGGCGAACTGGCGCTGGGGCAGAACGTGCTGGTCGCGTTTATGTCGTGGGAGGGCTACAACTACGAGGACGCCATCATCATCAGCGAACGGCTGGTGAAGGATGACCAGTTCACGTCGGTGCACATTGAAAAGTACGAAGTGGAAAGCCGCTCGACCAAGCTGGGCGATGAGGAAATCACCCGCGACATTCCCAACGTGGGCGAAGGCAACCTGCGGGATTTGGACGAACGGGGCATCATCCGCATCGGCGCGGACGTAGGCCCCGGGGATATTCTGGTCGGCAAGGTTACGCCCAAAGGCGAGACGGAAATGACGGCGGAGGAACGGCTGCTGCGGGCCATCTTTGGCGAAAAGTCAAAGGACGTGCGCGATACGTCGCTGCGGGTGCCGCACGGACAGCGGGGCAAAGTGATTGCCGTCAAAGCGCTGAGCCGGGAAAATAAGGACGATTTGCCGCCGGACGTGAACGAGGCCATCCGGGTTTGGGTTGCCCAGACGCGCAAAATCTCGGTGGGCGACAAGATGGCGGGCCGCCACGGCAACAAGGGCGTGGTCTCCCGCATCCTGCCCGAAGAGGATATGCCGTTCCTGACCGACGGAACGCCGGTGGACATCATCCTGAACCCCATCGGCGTGCCGTCGCGGATGAACTTGGGCCAGGTGCTGGAAAGTCATCTGGGCTGGGCGGCGCGGGGCCTGAACTTCCAGGCGCTGACGCCGGTGTTTGAGGGCGCCGACGATGACAACATCGAAGATTCGCTGGCCCGCTGGTGGTTTGCGGAACAGGCCGGCGCATCGGATGCCGAGAATGACGGCGCGGTGGACGTTGGCCGGGTGTACGAGTGGCTGCGGGAAAAGGGGTTCGACCCGGAATTGCTGTACGACGAGAGCGAGCGGGGGCTGGCGCGGGAAGTTTGCCTGTCCCTGTGGCTGCGCGAGGTGGCGGGTGAAAACCCGGACGGGCTGACGCTGGCCGAGATGCACGACCTGGCATTGGAAGTGCACCGCACCCGGCTGATTGCCCCGCCGACTTTCGCCAAGTTCCAGCTCCACGACGGGCGCTCCGGCGAGCCGTTCGACCAGCCGGTGGCGGTGGGCAGCATCTATATGCTGAAGCTCATTCACCTGGTGGAGGACAAAATCCACGCCCGTTCCACCGGGCCGTACTCCATGATTACGCAGCAGCCGTTGGGCGGCAAGGCGCAGTTCGGCGGGCAGCGTTTTGGCGAAATGGAAGTGTGGGCGCTGGAAGCCTACTCCGCCGCGCACAACCTGCAAGAAGTCCTCACAATCAAGTCCGACGACGTTACCGGACGGGTCAATACCTACGAATCCATCGTAAAGGGCCATCCCATCAGCCAACCCGGTGTTCCGGAATCTTTCAACGTGCTGTTGAAGGAATTGCAGAGCCTGGGCCTCAACGTGCAGTTGGAGGAAGAAGGCGAGCAGGATGACCCCAGCCTGGGCTTGCCCAGCGACGATGACTACCTCTACTCCATGGAGGTCAACTAGAATATGGTCAGGATGCTGGACAATCGGGAATCCACCTCGTCAGAGTTCAACGCCATCCGCATCTCCATCGCCTCGCCCGAACAGATTCGGGCCTGGTCGTCCGGGGAAGTGCAAAAGGGCGAAACCATCAACTACCGCACGCAGCGTCCGGAGAAGGACGGGCTGTTCTGCGAAAAGATATTCGGCCCGACGAAAGACTGGGAATGCCAGTGCGGGAAGTACAAGCGGCAGAAGTACAAGGGCGTCATCTGCGACCGCTGCGGCGTTGAAGTGACCCGCTCCAACGTGCGGCGCCAGCGATTGGGGCACATCGCCCTGGCCGCGCCCGTCGCCAACGTCTGGTTCGTCAAGAACACGCCCAGCGTGATGAGCCTGGCCCTGGACCTGAAGCTGTCCGACCTGACCCGGGTGCTGTACTACTCGGCCTACGTCATCAATCAGGTTGACATTGACTTGATGCGCGACCGGCTGAGTGAGCACGAATCGGAAGTTGACGAACTGCGCAACGAACCCATCGCGGTAGCCCAGGCCGCTTTGCAGCGATTGGCCAACCGCATCGGAGCGTGGGACTTGAACAGCCGCCGGGTCGAGGCCGCCGCCGCAATCGGCGAGCATCCCGACGCGCTGCGTACCGCTACCGACCTGGCCCGCCAGGCGTTGGCCCGGCTGGCCAGCGCCGCCGTTCCGGAACCGGAATCGGACGATGGTGATGCGCCGGCCGACGACTTGCCGGCGCTGTCGGAGATGATGGCGGCGGTCAAGGCGGCGGTGCTGGGCATTGACAGCGTGGGGCGCCTGCTGCTGGAACCCGGTATGCTGGAATCTCCGGAGGGCCTGTCGCTGGCCGCAGTTGACGGCAACCAGGTAGCCGCCGCCATCTCCCGCCTGCATCACGGCAGCATCAGCATTGCCTCCAGCATCAACGCGATGAACGACGACGTGGCAGCGCTGGCGGCGGCCGTTGCGGCCCACCGGGCGGGCGGCACCGAGGAAACCCACGACGACGTAGCCGACGGCGCTGACCGTCTGGCCGGCGACATCACGGCGGTTATCGACGAGATACTGATGCCGGTTCTGAACGACCTGCGCGCTAACGTCAGCGGCAGCGGCGAAGAGTCAACGCCGGCGTCAGAGCAGCAGTACCTGTCCGATGACCTGGCGGAGATTCGCGAGGCGATGAACCGCATTGAGCAGGCCGTCCGCACCTGGAACCTGCGCCGGGGCGAGGACAACCCGGAGGGGCGGGGCTGGGGCCTGCCGGCGTTCGCCGCCCTGCTGGACCGGCTGCGGGCTGGCAGCGACGAGATGAAAGTCATCGCCGAACTGGAAGAGCGGGTCGAGCGGCTGCTCAATCAGAGCGAAATCGACTCGAAGCAAACCGAGATGGAGTTCTGGAGCGTGCGGCTGCCGGCCGTCAAGGACTTCATTGTCTCGACGGTGGATGCCTACCTGGTGCGGGCCATCGCGGAGCGGCGCAAGGAAGCGGTGGAGCTGGTGCAGGCGATGCGCTGGCTGCGCTGGGATCCGACGCAGCGCCCGCGCCGCGATGACCTGGACTGGCTGTGGGAAGACCTGAAACTGCCGGCGGCGGCCCGTGAGAACGAGGAACTGCCGGACGAGTTCTACATCGCCCGCAGCGGCTCCATGGGCCTGCGCCTCACGCCGCTGTCCACCGCGCGCTACGACCGGCTGAAGCCGTTCTGGGGCGAAGCCTTTGACGCGGAAATGGGCGCGGAGCCGGTGCTGGAATTTCTGAAACTGCTGGACCGGGACTTGGACCAGGAACGCTACTTCACCGAGCTGGAGATGCGGGCCACGTCGTCGCAAATCCGGACCAAGGCCGGCAAGCGGATGCGGCTGCTGGAAACTTTCCGGCGCAGCGAGAACCGGATGCAGGACATGATAATGACGGTGCTGCCGGTGCTGCCGCCGGAGCTGCGCCCGATGGTACAGCTGGACGGCGGCCGTTTCGCCACCAGCGACCTCAATGACCTCTACCGCCGGGTGCTGTCCCGCAACCACCGGCTCAAGCGGTTCGCCAGTATGCGCGCGCCGGGTCTGATGATTCGCAACGAAAAGCGGATGCTTCAGGAAGCCGTGGACTCGCTGATTGACAACGGGCGGCAGGGCAAGGCGGTCAAGGGCAAGCGCGACCATGCGCTGAAATCGCTGAGCGATTTGCTCAAAGGCAAGCAGGGGCGGTTCCGCCAGAACCTGCTGGGCAAGCGGGTGGACTACTCCGGCCGCTCCGTAATCGTGGTGGGGCCGGAACTCAAAATGGACCAGTGCGGCCTGCCCAAGCGGATGGCGCTGGAGCTGTTCAAGCCGTTCGTGATGCACCGGCTGGTGATGAGCGGCCTGGCCCACAACATCAAGGCGGCCAAGCGGATGGTGGAACGCGCGTCCCCGGACGTGTGGCACATCCTGGAGGACGTCATCAAAGACCGGCCCGTGATGCTGAACCGGGCGCCGACATTGCACCGTCTGGGCATCCAGGCGTTCAAGCCGGTGCTGATTGAGGGCAGCGCCATCCAGCTGCATCCGCTGGTCTGCTCGGCGTTCAACGCCGACTTTGACGGCGACCAGATGGCGGTGCACGTTCCCCTGTCGGCAATGGCGGTGAACGAAACTGGCTCGGTGATGCTGAGCACCAACAATATGCTGTCGCCGGCCTCCGGCGACCCGCTGGTGGCGCCGACGCTGGACATGGTGATGGGCTGCTACTACCTGACCGAAGAGGCGCCCGACGGCAAAGGCGCCGGCGGCATCTACTTTGACATCCACGAGGCGCGCATCGCCTACTCCGAAGGGCTGATTGACCTGCGGGCGAAAATTACCGTGCTGTCGGTGGACGGGGTGGACGGCAAGATTGACACGACGATGGGGCGGCTCATCTTTAACGAAGTCATCCCCAACCGGCTGGGCTACAAGAACCAGCTGATGGACCGGGCGGCCATCAAAGACCTGACCTCCGAGCTGTACCGCAGCCTGACCAACGAGGAAACGGCGCGGACGCTGGACAGCATCAAGGAGATGGGCTTTTTCTACGCCACCAAGTCCGGCATCACCATCGCCATCAACGACATTCAGGTGCCGGGCCGCAAGCACGGCGTGCTGGATGCCGCGACGCGCAAGGTTGCCGAGCATGAAGACAACTTCATGATGGGGATGATGACCGAAACCGAGAAGTACGACCGGATTATCGAAACCTGGACGCAGGCATCCGACGATATGCAGGAGCTGGTGCAGGAAGAGCTGTCCAACTACGGCGGCATCGCAGTAATGGCGATGTCCGGCGCCAAGGGCAACATCTCGCAGATTAAGCAGATGGCCGGTATGCGCGGGCTGATGAGCGATCCGGAGGGGCGCATCATTGAGCGTCCGGTCAAGTCCAGTTTCCGGGAAGGGCTGACCGCGCTGGAGTATTTCATCTCCACGCACGGCGCGCGCAAGGGGCTGACCGACACCGCCCTGCGGACGGCCGACAGCGGCTATCTGACCCGGCGGCTGGTGGACGTGTCGCAGGAAGTAATCGTCCTGGAGAACGACTGCGAGAACGCCGAACCGTTCTACGTGGAGCCGCGCCCCAACGACCGGGACTTGAGCAGTTTCCCGGAGCGGCTGGTGGGACGGCTGGCCGGGGACGTGATTGCGGACCCGCGCAGCGGCGAGATAATCGTTGACCGCAACGAGATGATTGACGAGGAAATCGCGCAGGCCATCCGCGAGGCCGGCATTGACCGGGCGCCGGTGCGCTCGCCGCTGACGTGCCAGACGCGGCGGGGCATCTGCCAGATGTGCTACGGCCGGCTGCCGGCCACCGGCGCGCTGGTGGAAATCGGCCAGGCGGTGGGCGTCATCGCCGCGCAGAGCATCGGCGAACCGGGCACGCAGCTGACGATGCGGACTTTCCACACCGGCGGCATCGCCGGGTCGGACATCACTACGGGTTTGCCCCGGGTGCAAGAGCTGTTTGAGGTGCGCCCGCCGAAAGGCGCCGGCGTGCTGACGCACATTGACGGCACCGTGTCCATAGAGGAAGACATCAACGGCACCCGGCGCGTCCGGGTTACGTATGACGAAGAGGAACGGCACGAGTACGCGCTGCCGGAGGGGGCGATTCGGCTGGTGGAGCCGGGGGAGCCGGTGGCCGAGGGCACCCTGCTGGCGGTGGTGCTGAACCCCAGCGCGCCCGCCGTCGCTGCTAACGGCAGCGATGACGCCACCGATTCCGGCACGGCGTTGACGGGCGCAAACATCTTGCAGGAAATCCAGTCGGGCCACGTTGGCGAGGTGGAAGTGTCCGCCGCCGGCGTTTCCGTGGTGTGGCGGGAGGACGAATCCCGCTCCTACGAAGTCAACTCGCAGATGGCCATTCGGGTTGCCGAGGGCCAGCAGGTCATGGCCGGCGATGCGCTGGTAGATGGGCCGCTGGACTTGCGGGAGCTGCTGGACATCCGGGGGCTGGAAGGCTTGCAGCACTACCTGGTTGACGAAGTGCAGGAGGTGTACCGCTCCCAGGGCGTGGGCATCCACGACAAGCACATTGAGGTTATTTTGCGGCAGATGCTGCGGCGGGTGCAGGTGGAGGCCGCCGGCGACACCGAGTTTATCCCCGGCGACGTGGTGGACAAGTTCCGGTTCCAGGACCAGAACCTCCGCGTGCTGGCCGAGGGCGGCGAACCGGCGACGGCCAAGACCATGCTGCTGGGCGTATCCAAAGCGGCGCTGACTACGGACAGTTTCCTGTCCAAAGCGTCGTTCCAGGAAACGACCAAAGTCCTCACGATGGCCGCCGTAGCCAGCGACCGGGACTGGCTGCGCGGGCTGAAAGAGAACGTCATCATCGGACGCCTGATTCCGGCCCGGCTGGAATCGCTGCTGGAGTCGGAAAACAGTTTCCTGTTGCAGGAAGCGATGCAGGGCTACGACGACGAGTTGATGGCGCCCTGGCTCACCGGCGACGTCGAGGGAATGGAGGCGGCGGTTGCCGTTGTAGATGAGGAAGTCATCACCGGCCAGCCCGCAGCGGCGGGTTTCGGCGATGGCGATGCCCTCGGCGGCGCCGGTTTCCAGATCCGCACCCAGGAAGAAGACGCCGAACTGAACCGGCGTTCCCTGTCGCTTACCGAACCGCTACCGGATACTGACCGGGAGGCGGAAGAGGCGCCGCGCATATTCTCGCCCTTTGACGGCGGGGAAGATGAGGACATTCCGGCGCTGTAAAGCGACGGGGTGAAGCCGCTTGTCCATCAGGTACTGGTAGAGGTCGCCAATGGCTGTTCCGATTGAGCTGTCCGTAGATTTGGCTCCGGAGCGGCCCGGCGGCCTCCGCTTGCGCAACCCGGTAATGATTGCATCGGGCACTTTCGGGTACGACGGCTATGGCCGGGGTATGGGTATCGCCCCAGGTGCTCCGTTGGGCGAACTGGGCGCGGTGCTGCCCAAGACCATCACCCGTCACGCCAGAGAGGGCAACCCCGAACCGCGCTGGTTCCCGGCGTCGTTCCGGGAGGGGCTGGCCGCCGGCGAAACTACCCTGCTGAACTCAATCGGATTGACTAATCCGGGCATCAAGGCGGCTATGTCGGAACTGGCCCCGCAGTGGCAGGCATCCGAGGCCAACATCGTGATGAGTATGGCCGCCGAAAGCCCGGAGCAATGGGAGGAGATGGCGTCGTTCACGCGGGGCGTGGCCGGGTTCGCCGCCATTGAGCTGAACCTGAGCTGCCCCAACGTGGACGACGGGGCGATGTTCAGCCACCACCCGCGCCTGACCGAGGCGGCGGTGGCCGGCGTGCGGCGGCAAACCGACTTGCCCATCTGGGCCAAGCTGTCGCCCAACGTGCCGGACATCGCCGACATTGCGTGCGCCGCCGTGGGCGCCGGCGCCGATGCCCTGACCATCAGCAACACGATACCGGCGCTGCACATTGACATTGACACGGGCGCGCCAACGCTGGGCGCCGGGGCGGGCGGGCTTTCCGGGCCGGCGTTGCGTCCCATCACAATGGCGCTGGTGCAGCGTGCTGCCCAAGCGGTGGATGCGCCGATAATCGGCGTGGGCGGGGTGATGGACGGGCGCCACGCCGCCGAGTACCTGATGGCCGGCGCAACGGCGGTGCAAGTCGGCAGCGCCAACCTGGCCGACCTGAACGCGCCGTTCCGAATTCTGGCCGAGCTGGAACAGCTGCTGCTGCAATGGGAAGTGCGCAGCGTTGCCGATATTATCGGACGGGGACGCGGCCACGGCTGAACGGTCGTTGTCGGAACGGCAGTCGTATCTACCAGGCCGATTGCAGGACTGTAATCAGCTCGTCAACGCCTGGCACGGGCCGCACGTTGCGGTGCAATCCGAAGTCGGTAAGGGCGTCGGCGGCGATTGCCGGGATGCCGTCGGCCGGCACGCCCACGTCACGCAGGCGGGTTGGCAAGTCCAGTCCGGCAAAGAATTCGGATATGGACTGAGCGGCGGCGTCGGCGGCATCTGCGTCGCTCCGTGCGTCCGCTGCGATGCCCAAAGCGCGGGCCAGGCGGACTTGCCCGGCCAGGTTGTAATCGCGGTTGAACCGCATCCCCGGCGCGGTGGTGATGGAATAGGCGGCGCCGTGGGTGCAGGCGGGGTAGCGGGTGTCCAGGCTGTGGGCGAGGGCGGTTACCACGCCCAGGGCAGCGCCGCTGGCGCCGGTGTCCCACGCCCGGTTGTACATAAAGGACGCAACGCACAGCCGCACCCGCGCGGCGCCGTCGTCGGGGCGGGAGGCAATCAGCGGCAAGTTGTCCAGCAGCAGATTCAGCGCGCCGGTCAAGTCGGCGGCGGCCATCGGATTGAGCCGGGGGGCTTGCAGCGCGCTGGCCACGCCGCTGAACAGGGAGCTGGCGGCGCTGACGCACAAATCGGCCGGCGCCGTCAACAGCGCGTCGGTGTCCCAGATTACGGCGGCCGGCCGGGTTTTGGGGTCGAACATTTCCAGCCGGTGGCCGGTTTCGGAGTCGATGACGGCGGTGCCGGCCCGCGTGGCTGCGGTAGTGGGGGTGGTCAGAATGAGGATGTTGGGCAGTTTGGGCGCCATCAAGCGCGGGCTTACCGGCGGCTGGCCGGGCGGGTACTTCGTGGCGTGGTCGGCGGGCGTTCCCCCCTCGGCCAGCATTATGATGATGGCCCGGGCCGTCACGACTGCGCTGCCGCCGCCGATGGCGATAATCAAGTCGGCGCCGGCGTCCCGGGCCATCCGGGCGCCGGTCAGCACCGATGGCACGGGAGAGCCGGTTTGCACGCCGTCAAACACGCCCACCGGCGCATCCGGCAGAGCGGCGGCCACCCGGTCGAGCAAGTCGGTTTTCGTCGCTACGGACTGCCCGCACACGATAAAAGGGCGTTTGCCCCCGGCGCGCCGGACTTCCGGGCCGATGTTGGCCAGGGCGTCATCGCCGGCGTGGACGCGCACCGGATAGGCGGTATGACGAAAGGGAGCAGCGGCAGACATGGGCAAAATCCTGTCAACGGCGCAAAGCCGGGGGGATGACGCCAGTGTACCGCTGATGCGCCGGCGATACCAGCGGCGCCAATGCCATTGTCCCCAAAGGATGCCCCCGTCAAAATCCCCCGCCAAATCCAAAAAAAATCAATGACACCCCCCTACTTGCAACCGCACACCCGTTCGTGTAGGATAAATCTATCGGGCAAATCAATCAACCCCATTCCCAGCCGTTTCTCATATAGAGGGCGCACCTGATGAATCGGGGACACCGCTAGCACCATCGTCGGAGATTCAAGTCAAAACGGCCAGTCAGCAAAATCGCAATCGGCAAGGGTAGTCCCATCCCCGCTTCCACGGCGTGGGCTGCCTCCGCTGGGTATCGAGCTTCAGCCCGCGTGCAGCCCCTAAAAAGGTAGGACACGTAAAATGAAGGTCCAAAATAGTTGCGTAACCACCTCCGGCCGTAGGGCTGACAACGACTTGAATCTCCGGCAAGCACCAATCAAACCAAACCGAACCAACCGCCCGATACGATAGCCCGATACCGACAACCGCAAACCCTATCGCAAAGGATGACCGATTATGACTTGAGCAAACGACCTTGAAACGGAACGCCGCCAGTTGGCTGTGCTAGACTTGATGCGTCAAGTCAACCGATGCGTCCAACTGGCCCTGACCGTCCAACTGGCCCTGCCGCAATGACATCTCACCGCTCTGCCGCCGCTCCGTCTTTGGAGACCCGTCTGGCCCGTTACCGGGGGCAGGCGCTGCGGTTGCTGGGTGCGGCGCAGACTGCGATGCGGCGGGGGCAGTGGAGTCAATCTGAGGAGCTGCTTTGGGGCAGCCTGGTTGCCGCCGGACGGGGCGTTGCGCTGTGGCACGGACACCCGTTATCGGACGACGCCGGCCTGCGGGAATTCGTGCAGCAGTTGGGCGAATCGGAACGCGACCGCTACATCCGGGATGCTTTTGACCATCTCTCCGCGTTTGCGGAGGCGGCGGAACGGGTGCGGGAACGACGGAGCCGGGTTGATTATCTTTTCCTGGCGATGGACGACCTTACCGAGGCCGTGGAGCGGCTGGTGGCGCACATACCGGGTTCGGGTGGTGAATGATGTCGGCAAACATGGTAGGGACGGTGGCCATTGAAACCCACGGCTGCAAGCTCAATCAGGCGGACAGCGCGGTGCTGGCCGGCGAGTTTGCGCAGGCGGGCTGCCGGTTGGTAGCCTCCGGCGCGGACGCCGACATCATCGTGGTGAACACCTGCACGGTAACCGCAATGGCCGACACGAAAGCGCGCCAGGCGTTGCGCGCCGCCCGCCGCGCCAACCCGACGGCGGTGCTGATTGCCGCCGGCTGCTACCCGCAGCGGGCCGCCGCCGAGCTGCGCCGCCTGCCCGAAGTTACGCTGGTGGTGGGCAACGACGACAAGCCGGCGCTGGTGTCGCTGGCGTTGGCCGAGCTTTCCAATCGGCCGGAACGCCGGGACGATGTACCGCCGGCGACGTCCACCGGCTTTGCCGATGGCGGGGCACCCCACCGCAGCCGGGCGATGGTCAAGATTCAGGAGGGCTGCGATCAGGTTTGCGCTTACTGTATCGTCCCCAAAGTGCGCGGGCGCGAGCGCAGCATCCCGCCGGACGAGTTGGTGGACACAATCGGCCGCCGGGTTGCCGCCGGGTATCAAGAGGTTGTGCTTACGGGAACGCAGTTGGGCACTTATGGGTTTGACCTGCCGGACGCCGGTTTGCCCGGATTAATTGACCGCATCCTGAACGAAACCGGCGTTGCCCGGCTGCGGGTTTCGTCGCTGCAAGCCCACGAGATAAGCGCTGAGCTGCTGGCCCGCTGGCAAGACCGGCGGCTTTGCCCGCATTTCCACGTGCCGCTCCAAAGCGGGTGCGACCGGACGCTGCGGGCGATGCGGCGGCGCTACGACACCGCCACGTTTGAGCAGGCGTTGCAGCGGATTCGTAACGCCGTTCCCGACGCGGGCATCACTACCGACGTGATTGCCGGGTTTCCGGGCGAAACGGAATCAGACCACGCGGAAAGCCGCGAGTTCGCCGCCCGGATGGGCTTTGCCGATATGCACGTATTCCCCTACTCGCAGCGTCCGGGCACCAGCGCGCATTACTTTGCCGGCCAGGTGCCAGCATCGGATAAGCGCCGGCGGGCCGGTGAGCTGGCGGCGGCCGGCAAGGCCGCGTTCGCCGAATTCCGACAAGGATTGTTGGGACACGTCCGGCCGGTGTTGTGGGAAACGGCGCGTTCCGACGACGGCGGCAACCGGCGCTGGCGGGGTCTCACCGACAACTACGCGCGGGTTGAGCTGGCCAGCGATGCTGAATTGGCGAACCAAATCACACCGGCGCGGCTGACGGGGTGGGACGGCCGGGCGCTGATTGCCGAACTCTGATTGAATCCGGGCCGGCGAAACCGGCGCCGGCCAATCAGGGTTAAAACTCTACCGGGCGCAGGTAGCTCATGTCGCCCCGGCGTTCCAGGTAGCCGGCTCTGGTTTCGTGGCCGTGGGAGAATATCAGCAGCCAGCCCATCTTTTCGGCATCGTCCAGCACGTCCCGCTTCTGGTCCAGGGTGGCTTCGGGTTCGTAGTCAAACGATGATATGACGGTGAGGCCCAGATGGTGCGGGGTTGGCACGAGGTCGCCGAGATAGACGATGCGCTCTCCGCCGTGGCTGAATACCGCCATCTGATGGCCGGGGCAATGCCCGTCGGTAACGAGGAGGTTCAGGCCCGGAAACAGCTCAACGTCGCCGTCCAGCAGTTCCAGCCGGTTGCGCTCGGCGATGGGCGCGAAGTCGTCAACCCGGAACACGTCGGTATGGCGGTCGGACGGATTGAGGGCGTCCTCCCAGCTGGCGCGCTGCACGTAGTAGGTGGCGTTGGGGAAAGACGGCACCATATCGCCGGCCCGGTCCATCCGGGTGGCGCCGCCGGCGTGGCTGAAATGGAGATGGGACAGTATGACGGCGTCGATGTCGCGGGGGCCCATGCCGATGCCTTTCAGGCTGCGCATCAGGCGGGAGGGAACGAGGCCGTAGATTTCCTTGTCGCGGAAATTGTCCTTGGGGCCAACGCCGGTGTCAATGAGGATGTTCCGTCCGCTGCATTGCAGCAGCATACAGTTGAGGCCCATGGTGACCCGGTTCTTGCGGTCGGTGGGCACCAGGTTCTCCCACATCATCTTGGGGACGCTGCCGAACACGGCGCCTCCGTCAACCTTGAAAACGCCGTCGCTTAACACGGTGGCTCCGGTAGCAAGCATCGCCGTATCTCCTTGTCGTAAATCGGGGGAATCCGTCGGGCGGCTACTAGCAGCAGCGGCCACCGAATTTTTATGATGGGTGGCCGGATGCGGCAGCGTGATTATGGTTGCCCGGTGAGGGTGTGCCGCCGGCGGGCATTTGCAGGATAGGGAAATGGAATTGTCCGTTGAGAACTTTACAACCCCCCCATCTTTTGGTGTCAATATAAAAAATCGCCTAGTTTTGCGATTTTTTGATTCTTTGCAAATCGCCGCCAGCGGAGGCCATTACGCTGCCAGTTGAAGTGAGCCAGGGACGGATTGCAGGATGAATCTGACGGAATGGCGACGCTCATCCCGGCTTTTGCGCCTGCGCCGGCGGGTGCATCGTTCGCTGGACGCGCCCATCGGCATCCGCGCCGGGAACGTTCCCGTTCCCCGGTCGGCCTACGTGGTGGAGGCGTTCCTGATTGGCGTCATCCTGGCCAATTCCACCGCGCTGATTTTGTGGACGGTGCCGGAGCTGAACGCCGCCTACGGCCTGTGGTTTGCGGCGATTGAGTACGCCACCGTAGCGGCGCTGCTGGCGGAATACGGGCTGCGTTGCTGGATTGCGCCGGAGGCCCGGCCGGACGTGGGCGAGTGGCGGCAGCGGCTGCGCTACCTGGCAACGCCGGCCGCGCTGGTTGACGCGGCGGCCCTGGCGCCGTCACTGGCGGCGGCGCTGGCGCTGCTGGTGTCCGGCGATGGCGTCAACCTGTCCTTCCTGCTGGCGGCCCGGCTGCTGACCCGCTCGGCCAAGCTGTTCCGCTACGTGCCGGGGGGACGACGGCTGTTGACGGCGTTCCGGCTCAAGGCGGCGCAGCTGCTAAGCATCGTGGCCGGATTGCTGTTCGTGATGGTGATTGCGGCTTTCCTGATGTACTTCGCCGAGTCCGGCGCGCAGCCGGACGCGTTCCCCAGCATCCCGGCCGCTATGTGGTGGAGCGTAATCACGCTGACCACCGTCGGCTACGGCGACACGGTGCCGGTAACGTCCCTGGGCCGGCTGCTGGCGGCGGTGATTGGCGTGCTGGGCATCGGGCTGTTCGCGCTGCCGGCCGGCATCCTCAGCGCCGGCCTGGTGGAGGCCGACGTGGACGAACGGGAGAACGACCGGCGGGCGTCCCAAAGCGACGCAACGCCTTGCCCCCACTGCGGGCAGCCGATGTTCGCTGACAGCACGGCCCGCAACGCCGACCGGGATTAGCCGGCCGGGATTAGCCGGCCAGACGGGCCTCGGCCAGCGACAGGCGGTGCAGCACGCGTTCCGGCCCCATCGCCTGCATCATATCGAACAGCGGCGGGGTGGCGTTGCGCCCGGACATTGCCACCCGCAGGGCGCCAAAGAACTGGCGGCCGTTCAGGCCCAACTCACTGCCGGCGGCGCGCAGCAGTTCCTCCAGATATTCGGCGGTGAACTGTTGCGGGTCAACATCGGACAGGACGGCGGCGGCCCGTTGGATGGCGGCCAGAGTTCCATCGGCGTCCATGTTGCGCTGCACCAGCATTTGGGCGTCGTACTGCGGGGAATCCGCAAAGAAGTAGGACAGCATATCGGGGCCGTCGGCCAGCGTTTTGAGGCGTTCCTGCACCAGTGGAACCAGCCGGAGCAGGTAATCCGGGTCGATGGGCAGCAGTTCGGGGGGGTACTCCCGTTCCAGAAAGGGCAGCAGACGGTCGGCCAAACCGTCCGGGGCCAGCTGGCGGATGTACACGCCGTTCATCCACTGGAGCTTGTCCAGGTCAAAAATCGCCGCCGGCTTGCCCACCCGCTCCAGCGTGAAATGCTGGCGTATTGTGTCCGCCGGCATCACCTCGGTTGCGCCGTCCAGCGACCAGCCCAGCAGGGCCATGAAGTTAATCAGCGCTTCGGGCGTGTACCCCGCATCCCGGTATTCCATCAGCGAGGTAGCGCCGTGCCGCTTGGACAGCTTGGCCCGGTCGGAGCCGAGAATCATGGGCAGATGGCCGAACTGCGGCATGGGCAGGGCCAGCGCCCGGTACAGCTGGACGTGCCGGGGCGTGCTGGGCAGCCATTCCTCAGCGCGCAGCACGTGGCTGATGTCCATATCGTGGTCGTCAATTACTACGGCCATGTGGTAGGTGGGGAATCCATCGGACTTGACGAGTACGAAATCATCGGTAAGGTCGTTGCGCCATTCAACGTGGCCGCGGATGGCGTCATCAACGGAGGTGGAACCGGACTGCGGCATAGCGAAACGCAGCACCCATGAGGCCCCGGACGATTCCTGCGTCTGGCGTTCAGCGTCGGATAGAAAACGGCAATGGCCGTCGTAGCCCTGGCGCTGCTTATTGCGGGCCTGCTCCTTGCGCAGCTCAGCCACCCGCTCCGGAGAGCAGTAGCACCGATAAGCGTCGCCGGAGGCAATCAGCCGCTCCGCAGCGGCGTTGTAGCGGGCGAGGCGTTCCGACTGGAAATAAGGGCCGTAAGGGCCGCCAACGCGGGGGCCTTCGTCCCAATCAATGCCCAGCCATTCCAGCCCATCGAGGATATTCTCCACCGAGCCGGCGGTAATCCGCGACTGGTCGGTATCCTCAACGCGCACGATAAACCGGCCACCATTGCGGCGGGCAAAAAGCCAGTTGAACATAGCAGTGCGGATATTGCCGATATGCGGGTCACCAGTAGGGCTGGGAGCATACCGAACACGGACGGAGTTGGACACAGTGAAACCCTCCTCGGGCGCATTACCAGGCATTTAGCGGCGGGCGGCGATGCAGTTGCCGGCGGCAGTTCGTTGACGCCGGCACCGCCATTGATTATAATACATGGCAATTCCCCCCCGGCGGACATCCCGAAAGGGCCCAAAGGGGTTATTTTTTGGCCCCAAAACGATGGACGAGCCCGCTGTCAAACGAGCCGTATCGTTCTACGACGGTCAAAACCTGTTCCGTAACGCGCAGGCGGCATTTGGACATTATCATCCGAACTATGACCCTAGAAAACTTAGCGACGCCGTGTGCCGGGAGAACGGCTGGCAGAATTACGGTGTGCGCTTTTACACGGGCATACCAGACGCCACCAGAGATCCTTGGTGGTATGGATATTGGCAGAGACGTTTCCTTGCCATGCGACGCTCCGGCATAACGGTAACGGCGCGCCGGTTACGCTACCAGATTGAGAACGAGATACTGCCGGATGGCACTAATCGGGAAAAGGTAGTTGTCCGACAGGAGAAAGGCATTGACCTCCGCATTGGATTAGACGTGGTGAGAATGGCGCGCCTGGGCCAACTGGATGTGGCGGTAATTTTCAGCCAGGACCAGGACTTGGCCGAAGTAGCGCAGGAAATCCGGGAAATTTCCCGTTCCGAAGGACGTTGGTTGAAAATCGTGTCCGCCTTTCCAGTAAGCCCTAGCGCAAGGACACGCCGGGGCATCAACAACACCGATTGGTTCAGGATGGACCAAACTTTCTATGACGTTTGCCTTGACCCCCGGGATTACCGACCACGACGCTAACGCACTCATCCCCCAACCCGATTACCAATTTGATATGGCCCGAAGCTTAGTCTTGATGCCTTGCGTCTTGATGGGCGGCGCTTTGGCTTTCACTGTTGCCCTTGCTGGCGGTTGATTCTGGCCCAGCTGTCGCGGAGGGTGACGGTGCGGTTGAATATTGGGGTTTGGGGGCGGGTGTCGGCGGTGTCGGCGCAGAAGTAGCCTAGTCGTTCGAATTGGTAGCGTTCGCCGGGTTGGGCGTTGGTTAGGGACGGTTCGGCCTGGGCGGTTACTACGGATAGCGACGTTGGGCTGATGAACTCGGTGAAGTCGCGCTGGGCGTCGGCGGCGGCGCTGGCGGGGGCGGCGTCGTTGAACAGGTTGTCGTAGAGGCGCACTTCCAGGGGGGCGGCGTGGGCGGCCGATACCCAATGGATGGTGCCCGGGACGCGCCGGCCGTCGGGGGCGTTTCCGCCCCGGCTGTCCGGGTCGTAGGTGCAGTGCACCTCTACGACGTTGCCGTTGGCGTCTTTTATTACGCCGGTGCAAGTTACCAGACAGGCGTAGCGCAGCCGCACTTCGCGGCCGGGGGCCAGCCGGTAGAAACGCCGGGGCGGGTTCTCCATAAAGTCATCCTGCTCTACGTACAGCTCGCGGCTGAACGGCACTTGGCGGGCGCCGGCGCTGGCGTCTTCGGGGTTGTTGATGGCGTCGAAAAACTCCGTTTGCCCCTCCGGGTAGTTGGTGATGACCACTTTGAGGGGGTTCAGCACGGCCATACGGCGGGGGGCGCGGCGGTTCAGGTCTTCGCGCAGGCAGTGTTCCAGCAGGGCCAGTTCGGTGACGGTATCGCGCCGGGCCACGCCGACGCGTTCGCACATATCGCGGATGGATTCGGGCGTGTACCCCCGGCGGCGCAGGGCGCTGAGGGTGGGCATCCGGGGGTCGCTCCAGCCGGCGACGTGGGATTCCTCGACCAGATGGCGCAGCATCCGCTTGCTCATTACGGTGTGGGACAGGTTCAGACGGGCGAACTCGATTTGACGGCTGCGGTAGATGCCCAGGGTTTCCTGGCACCAGTCGTACAGCGGGCGATGGTCCTCAAACTCCAGCGTGCACAGGGAATGGGTGATGCCCTCAATGGAATCGGACAGGGAGTGGGCGTAGTCGTACATCGGATAGATGCACCAGTCGCTGCCGGTGCGGTGGTGTTCGGCGTGGCGGATGCGGTACAGAACCGGGTCCCGCATATTGATGTTGGGCGAGTCCATGTCAATGCGGGCGCGCAGCACGTGGGCGCCGTCGGGGAACTCGCCGGCCCGCATCCGGCGGAACAGGTCCAGGTTTTCCTCTGACGAACGGTTGCGGTGCGGGCTTTCCCGTCCGGGGTCGGTCAGCGTGCCGCGATATTCGCGGATTTCATCGGCAGTCAGGCTGTCCACGTAGGCGTTGCCGTCAATGATGAGCTGCTCGGCGTACTGGTACAGCGGCTCAAAGTAGTCGGAGGCATAGTACAAGTGCGGCCCCCAGTCAAAGCCCAGCCAGCGGACATCCTCCAGTATGGACTCGACGTACTCCACGTCCTCGCGGGTGGGGTTGGTGTCGTCAAAGCGCATATGGCAGCGGGCGCCGGCGAACTGCTCGCCGATGCCGAAGTTCAGGCAGATTGACTTGGCGTGTCCGATGTGGAGGTAGCCGTTGGGTTCGGGGGGGAATCGGGTTACCACCCGCCCATCGTAGGCGCCCCGGGCCAGGTCGTCGGCGATGATGCTGCGGATAAAATCGGCGGGAACGCCGTCGGTGGGGGTCTGATTGGCAGTCATAGTTTTCCGTGCTCAGTCCGTTAGTTTCGTAAAGGGTATCCAATTATATCGTGAACCCGCCCGGATGCGCCGCTCAGCCGTTGCGGGGCAGTTGGCGCAAGGCGTCCAGCGTCCGTTCCAGTTCCGGCGGGAGGGGCGCGTGATATTCGTTCCAGCGGCCGGTGGCGGGATGGTGGAAGCCCAGCCGGGCGGCGTGCAGGAATTGCCGCTCCAGCAAATCGCTGGCCCGTCCGTACACCTTATCGCCCAGCAGGGGGCAACGGCGGTGGGCGAGATGGACGCGAATTTGATGCGTGCGCCCGGTTTCCAGCGTAACCGCCAGTACGGAGTGGCCGGACGGCGATGCCACGGTGCGGTAGTGGGTGCGCGCCGCCCGCCCGTCGGCGACGACGGCCATGCGCTGGCGATGGTAGGGGTGCCGCCCGATGGGGGCGTCAATGGCGCCGGATTCCGGGGCGACTGCGCCCACTGCTACCGCCGTATATTCTTTCAGCGCCGTCCGGTTCTGCATCTGCGCGGTCAGGCGTTGGTGGGCCAGTTGGTTTTTGGCCACCACCAGCAGCCCCGACGTGTCCAGGTCAAGGCGATGCACGATGCCGGGGCGCAGTTCGCCGCCCACGCCGCAAATGTCCGGACAGCGGGCCAGCAGCGCGTTGACCAGCGTGTTGTCGGGATGCCCCGGCCCCGGATGCACGGGCAGGCCGGCGGGTTTGTCCACCACTGCTATATCGGCGTCCTCGTGAACGATGGAGATGGCAATGTCCTGCGGAATCAGGTTGACCGGCGGCCGGGCCGGGGGGACGTTGACCACGATGACATCGCCCCGGCGAACCCGCTGCGCGGGCCGGGCCTGCTGGCCGTTGACGGTCACTTGTCCCTCATTGGTGAGGGCTTGCAGACGGCTGCGCGACAAGCCGCAGTCGGCCAGTTCCGGTTGGCCGGCCAGCCACGAATCCAGGCGGGCCGGGGCGCCATCGCTTACGACGCGCTCATAGCGCAGTAGCTCGGCACGGGCGGTCATTGGCGGGGTTCCCCGGCAGACATAATCCGCTCACGCACGCCGCAGTCGGCGCAGCGGGCGCCGTTGGGCAGGTCAATCATCAGGCCGTCGCAAAGGGGGCAGACGGACAGCGGGTTCAGGGCCGGCGCCGTCCGGCGGCCGCTGCCCTCGCGACGGATTGCCAGCAGCCACGCCAGCGCAATCAGGCCGGTGACGATTGCGGAGTCGGCCAGGTTGAACACGGGCCAGGGGCCGACATCTATAAAGTCGGTGACGTGGCCCAGTATGGCCCGGTCCAGCAGATTGCCGGCGGCGCCGCCCAGCATCAGGGCGATGCTCACCCGCATCAGGCGTCCGGGCTGCTCCTGGCTGCCGTAGATGAATCCCAGCACCACGATTCCGATGACGGACACTACCAGCAAAACCAGGTTCTGGTCTTGAAACAGGCCGAAAGCGCTGCCGGTGTTGTACACGTGGGTGAACCGGAAAAACCCGTCAATGGGCCAGGACTGATGCCGGGCCAGGGTTTGCAGCACGACGAACTTGGTCAGCTGGTCCAGCGCCAGCACCAGCGCCGCCAGTTGCAGCAGGTTCCAGTCGCGATAGACCGGCCGGCGTCGGTTGGCGGTGGGGGACACGGCGGGTTGGGCAGGGCAGCGGGCGGGCCGGATTAGAGCAGATGCGCGCGGAAAAACTGCACTACGCACTCGGCCATCTGTCCCTCCTGCCCTACCCAGAAATGGTCGGCGCCGGGGATAACGTGGTAGTCGGCCGGCGGGTTGAACCGGGCCAGCTGCTCATCTACGCCGTCGGCGTTGGCCAGACGGTCGCGGTCGCCGGTGACAATCAGGCGCGGGGTGCCGTCCTTTTGCAGCGGGCTGTCGGTGATGGCCTCCAGCGAGGGGGCAACCAGCGCGATGGCGCGGGGTTTCTTGTACAGTTGCCGGTGGGCGCAGATGACGCGGGTGCTGAACGAATAACCACCCAGGCCGATGCGGTCGTCCATCACGTCCGGCAGCGCGCCCAGAAAGTCCATGGCAACCAGCGTCTCCTCATGCTCTTGCTCGCCCTGAGCGTGCACGCCCTCGCTGTTGCCCACGCCGCGAAAGTTGAACCGCAGCGACGCAATGCCGGCAGCAGCCAGGCCAAAAGTAACGGCGGCCACCACGTTGTTATCCATACTGCCGCCGTGCAGCGGGTGCGGGTGGCACATAACAACCCCGGCAAAAGGCCCCTCGCCATCAGGCAGGGCAATAATCCCCTCAAACTGCATACCCTTCGCAGTAAAACTAACGGCGCTCTGACGCATAACGGTTGCCTCCGGTGGGCCCGGCTAACGCCGAACCAGCGCAAACTATGATAGCAGGTTTCGCAATGCCGAAACGGAGCTAAGGGTGACGGCAATCGGTGACTTGGGATGGTATGTAGCGGGCGCCGGATATGATAATATGCCCCTGTGAGCGGGCAAACGCCTGTTGCGGCGGCCGGCGTAATGATGGATACGATGAACGATTCCGACGACATTCAGTCGAGGCTTGATAGCCTTCAAGCAAAGGCTCAGTCGGTCTTGGCCGACTTGGAGCAAAATCCGCCAGACCGCCCCAAGTTCGTCGAATTTTCGGGGACGCCCAAGTCTGGCAAGAGCACTTGCATAGACATCGTGTCGCATTTCTTTCGCCGGATCGGGTTCAAGGTCTTGGCGCCATCTGAGGGAGCGTCGCGCCGCACACCGGCGTTTTTGCGAGACAACTTGGTCGCTTTCAACACCTGGTCGGCTTCGTATGCCCTTACCCACATATTGGAGGCACTTCACCATTCCGATCAGTATCACTTGGCAATCCTTGACCGAGGGATATTTGACGCCCTGGCCTGGTTTCAGGTGCTGGAAAGCCAGAGCCTCATAACCGGCAACGATATGGAAAAGGTGCATAATTTCCTGCTTATAGACCATTGGCGTTCCCAAGTTGATGCCGTGTTCCTTTTTACTGCCGACCCGGCGACTTCGCTGGAACGTGAGAATTACGGGAAACTAATCGATGCGCCGGGACGTGCAATGAACCCTTCGTTCATTGCTAGTTTGAACGAGGCTTACCAGACGACTCGTGAAAAATTTCAGAATCAGTTCGAGTTTTTCGACATTGATACCGGCGCTGAATCAGACTCTACTCCCCAAAGTACTGCTATTGACGTGGCCGAGAATATCTTGGACTTATTCCAAGCCGAAGCCTAGTATGGAGAACATCATGCAAGAGATTTTGGTGTTTCCAAGAAGCTTTCTCAATGACAAAGGCGAGTTCATTCAGCAGGATGAAGCAAAGCAGCTGATTGAATCACTATCTGCTGCCGTTGATTGGATGCCCCGGGAGGAGGCTGAATCCTCGGAGGCGTGGGTGCAGCCGATACCGTGCGCAATTTTTCGCGACGCCAGCGGTAAATACTGCGTGTTTCGCCAAATCAGGCAGCGGCGCAAGGACTTGAGCCAGCGCTTAAGCCTCGTCGTAGGCGGCCATGTCGACCGTTGCGCCGAGAGCAGCCTGCTGCCAGAGGTTCTTTCCGAAACCGTCAAGCGGGAAGTTTGGGAAGAGGTAGGCATTGTTTTAGACCATACCCCTAGTCTGGTGGGTATGGTTGTTGACGCCTCGTCTTTGATGGCGTCAAGGCACGTCGGATTTATCTACCAAGTGGATGTCAATACCGATGTGAAATCCTTGTCCAGCGAAGAGTTTTCGATTCGCTCCGAATACAACGGGCGATTTCTGAACATGGCAGACCATACGAAATTCCGTTTGAAGGAAGGTCGTTTGGCGTTTGGCAGCCTGCAATTTGACCCCTGGTCGTCCATCATATACGCCCAATACCTGGACGGCGGATTTGGACAATCCGCATTGCCATTGTTTGATGTTGAGTAAGCAGTGCGCTCGCTGTAGTAAAATGTACTGCCGGCTGTGCGAAATTACGTTTCCAGACTCAATCAGCCGTTCCAATACGACGACACGGAGGCCCTTATGGATTTGATTGACTTGCGCAGCGATACGGTTACTCAGCCTACCGACGAGATGCGGCGGGCGATGGCGGCGGCTGAGGTTGGCGACGATGTGTTTGGGGAGGACCCTACGATTAACGCCTTGCAGGAACGGGCGGCTGCGCTGATGGGGCAGGAGGCGGGGTTGCTTACTGCCAGCGGCACTATGAGCAATCTCATCGCGGCGCTGGCCTGGTGCAGTCGGGGGGATGAGATGATTATGGGGCAGGAGGCCCATATGTTCTGGAACGAATCGGCCGGGCCTACTGCGCTGGCCGGGGCGCAAATCCGTCTGGTGCCTAACGATGGCAACGGGCGCATCTCTGCCGAGTCGGTGGCCGGCGCCATCCGGGACCGTTCCAACATTCACGTGCCGGCCACTACGCTGGTGTGCCTGGAGAATACGCACAATCGTTGCAGCGGCGGGGTGATGACGCCGCAGGATACGCGGGAGGTTGTGGAGGTGGCCCACGCCGCCGGCGCCGCCGTGCATCTGGACGGGGCGCGCATCTTTAACGCCGCCGTCGCTCTGGAAGTGCCGGCCGCCGAGCTGACCAAAGACGTTGACGACGTGAGTTTTTGCCTGTCCAAAGCGCTGTCATGTCCGGTGGGTTCGGTGCTGTGCGGCTCGGAGGAGTTCATCGGGCGGGCGCGCAAGTGGCGCAAGATGGTGGGCGGCGGGATGCGTCAGGCCGGCGTCCTGGCCGCAGCGGGGCTGGTGGCACTGGACGGGATGGTAGAGCGTCTGGCCGACGACCACGCCAACGCCCGGCGTCTGGCAGCGGGTCTGGCCAACATCGACGGCCTTACCGTTGACCAGGACGCGATACAAACCAACATCGTCATCTTTGAGGTTGACCGCGACAAGGTGGGCGAGGCCCGCGACGTCATCGCCGCACTGCGCGCGGACGGCGTGCTGGTGAGCCACAGCCGCGACCAGGCCCTGCGGATGGTAACCCACCGGCACATTGCGTCGGCGGACGTTGACGAAGCGTTGTCGCGGGTGAACGGCACGGTCAGGCGGCTGGCGGCGGCGGCTTAACGACGGCGGTTTGACCAGTCGGAACGCCATCTGATTATCTCGTGGAGGCCGTCAATGGCCCAATTCAGCATCAACCGCAGTACCACCGCGCTGCTCATTGCCGACTTTTACGCCGATGCGATGGGCAACTTGCCGCACGCCGTTGCGCGGGGCGTGGTGCGGCGGACGGCCGGTTTGCAGGCGGCGGCGCGGGCGGCCGGCTTGATGGTCTGCTATTGCGCTACGGTGTTCCGGCCCGGCTACCCGGAGATTAGCGAACGCAACAAGACTTTCAGCGCGCGCAAAGCATCCGGACAGCCGGCGGTGTTTGACCCGGTGGCGCTGATACACCCGGACGTGCGCCCGCAGGATGGGGAAGTGGTGGTTGGCAAGCACCGGGTCAACGCCCTGTTCGGCACCGGGCTGGACGTGGCGCTGACCGGCGGCAACATTGACACCATCATCCTGCTGGGCTACGCCACCAGCGGGGTTGTGCTGTCCACCACGCGCTACGCCGCCGACCGCGATTATCGGCTGTACATCGTTGCCGACTGCTGCGCCGACAGCGAACCCGACGTCCACGATTTCCTCATCGAGCGCATATTGAGCCGACAGGCTGACATTGTTACCGCTGATGAGGCGATTGCGGCAATCCGGGCCGGTTAGCTCTATCGGTGGGGGACGACGCCGGCTTACGCAACGGCCGGCGTTTCGCGAAGTGCAATGTTTCGGCGTGCAGAACCGGCCGGGGCCGACGTGTCGGTGGAAATCGGCAACCGCCCCCTGTATCCGGGCGACGCCGTTGACGTTGAGGTGGTGGTAACGCCCCATCGCGCGCTGCTGGTGACGGAAGGGGTGGCGCGTTTGACGTCAACGGAGGTGCTGCGGGTGGACTCGGCCAGGGACGCCATTCCCCAGCCGATGACGGCCCGGCGGCGCACCCGGCCATACCCCAAAGGGCCGGAGAGCATCAGCCACACTTTCGCCGAGCAAGCTACGCTGGAGGCCGACGTCGTGTATCGTTACCCGATGCGGTTCCGCGTGCCGCTGTCGGCGCCGCCCACCGTCAAGGGCAAGCACGCGCGCATCACCTGGGAACTGGCGGCGTCCGTGGAAACGCGCGCGGACTGGATGCCGGGCAACGAGGGTTTGCTGGGCGGGCTGGCCCACACGCGGGCGGGCCGGGATTCGCAAGAGCTGGTAGTATTCGCACGCCCCAGCGCGTCGGCAATCGGCGGCGAAATGCTCCCGGAACGCCCGCAGGTCACCCGCGAATACCGGCCGGCGCACCTGCAAATGGAACTTGATACCGGCCTGGTGTCCAACGGCGGCGTCGTAACCGGCATCTTGACGGTGCAGCCTCAGGCGTCTTTTGGCGCGCGGGAAATTCGGGTTGAACTTTCGCGCTGGGAACGGTGCGGCAACAAGCAGGCCCGCGTAATTGAGGCCCGGCAGCTGCTGCAACGGCCGGCGTCATTGTCGGCGGGCGAAACGTGCCAATGGCCTTTCCGCCTGCGGGTTCCGGAGCGGCTGATGCCGTCCGTGCTGGCGCAGCATACCTTTGTGGGCTGGCAGGTAAGCGGGGTTGTGGCCCGGGGACTGCGGCCCAACCTGAAAATATCCCAGCTGATTCAGGTCTATACGTCGCCATAGCCGGCCCGGTTAGCGCTGCGGCCCCCACCAGCGGCGCATACGCTCGGCGATGGCGGCCTCGGAGCCCTGGTCGGATGGCTGGTAGTAGCGACGTTCTGACAAGCCATCGGGCAAGTATTGCTGCGGCTCAAAATGCCCATCGTAGTCGTGGCTGTACTTGTAGCCGGCGCCATAGCCCATGCCGCGCATCAACCCGGTTACGGCGTTGCGGAGATGCAGCGGCACGGGTTCGTTGGGTTCTTTGCGCACGTCGTCAAAGGCGCGCTCCAACGCCAGGTAAGCGGCGTTGCTTTTGGGCGAGGTGGCGAGATAGACGGTGGCCTCGGCCAGGGGGATGCGGCCTTCGGGCAGCCCGATAAAGTGTACGGCCTGCTGGGCCGCCACCGCTACCGGCAGCGCGCCCGGATTGGCCAGGCCGATGTCCTCGGCAGCCAGAATCACCAGGCGGCGGGCGATAAAGAGGGGGTCCTCGCCGGCTTCCAGCATCCGGGCCAGCCAGTAGAGGGCGCCATCGGGAGACGAGCCACGCACCGACTTGATGAACGCCGAGATGGTATCGTAGTGGCTGTCGCCGGCCCGGTCGTATTGGGGTGTGCGCCGCTGGAGGGCGTCGGATATGGTGTCGATGTCAATGTGACGCCGGCCGTCGTTGCCGGGTTCGGAACCGAGTATCGCCATTTCAAGAGCGTTCAGCGCCACGCGCGCATCACCGTTGGCGATGTTGACCAGATGGGCCAGGGCATCGTCGCTGAGGTCAACGGCGTACTGCCCGACCCCGCGCCGCGCGTCGGCCAGCGCCCGCCGGACAATCTCCGCCACCTGCTCCGGCGCCAGCGCGTGGAGCGTGAACACCCGGCAGCGTGAGAGCAGCGGGGCGTTGACCTCAAAGGACGGGTTCTCGGTGGTGGCGCCGATGAACGTTACCGTGCCATCCTCTACGTGGGGCAGGATGACGTCCTGCTGGGCCTTGTTGAAACGGTGGATTTCGTCAACGAACAGGATGGTAGGCTGCTGGTAAAGGGACTGTCGTTCCTGCGCCGCGGCCACCGAACGGCGCAAGTCGGCAACGCCGGCGGATACTGCGCTAACCGGCTCGAAGTGCGCGCGGGTGACTGTAGCGACCAGCCGGGCCAGCGTAGTTTTGCCCGAACCGGGCGGCCCCCAGAGCAGCAGCGACGGCACCCGGTCGTTGACGATAGCGCCGCGCAGCACTTTGCCCGCGCCCAGGATGTGTTCCTGGCCGACGAATTCATCAAAGGACGCGGGCCGCATCCGCTCGGCCAGCGGCGCAATATCCAGGGCGTGCTGCTGCCGGTTGTGCTCAAACAATGAGCCGGCGTTGCGCGGGGCGGTCATCGCTAGTACAAAAGCCTCCCGCCCGGTTGGAGGGGGTTGGCAGAGGGCAGCGCCCTACCCGGCGCGCTTGCGGAAATGGGGGATGACTTCGGCGGCGAACAGCTGCATGGAGCGGGCTACTTGCGCGTTGGAGAGGATGCCGCCGATGTTGAACCAGCACATGAATTCCTGGGCGTTGTAGCGTTCGTGGAACGATTCCAGCCGTTCAATAACCTGCGCGGGGGTGCCTACCGCGCCCAATTCGCCGTAAATATCATCGTAGGTGAGCTGGCTGGCCCGCGACGAGCCCCGGGAGTTGTTCTGCATACTGCGCAGCGTGCCGAGGTAGTTGTTGACGGTGGGAGCGAAGTTTGCCTTAGCGGATTCGGGCGTTTCGCCCACGTGTACCGGCACGTTCACCACGACTTTGACGGCCGACGGGTCGTGTCCGTGTTCCGCAAGGGTTTCGCGATACACGGCAAGGCCATTGCTGACGCCCTCCACCGTGATAATCATGGGCGTAACCAGAATGTTGTGGCCGAGGCTGCCCACCAGCGGGAAAGTGTCGGCGCCGTTGGAGGCGACGTACACCGGCGGATGGGGCTGCTGGATGGGCTTTGGCTCCAGCCGGATGCCGTCCGCCTGGTAGAATTGGCCTTGATAGTCCAGCTGATCGTGAGTCCAGGCCCGCAGGGCCATGTCCAGCCCCTCGATGAACCGGGCGTTGCGTTCCTCCAGGGGGATGCCGTAGCCGCGATAGTGGTTGGGGTTGGAACCGCGCCCAATCCCGAATACGGCCCGCCCGCCGGACAGCACGTCCAGAGTGGCCACCTCCTCGGCGATGCGCAGCGGATGGTGCAGGGGCAGCAGGTTGACCGCCGTACCCAGCATGATGCGCTGGGTAGTTTGGGAAAGGGCCGATGCCATCAGCAGCGGCGCGGGCATCACGGAGAAACGGCGGGCGAAATGCAGCTCGGCCAGCCAAGCCATGTCAAACCCAAGCTCATCGGCCAGCCGCACCTGCGACATAACATCCGAGTAGCGGGCCGCCGGAGTTTGCTCCTCTCCGCAGGGGACTTGATAGAAAACTCCGAATTCCATGTGCTACTCCCAATCGGCGCGGCAGTCTATGCGGTATTGATGCTTTCAAGGGTGGGGTGAGGTTCGGTGAAAGGCACGCCCCGCTCCTCGGCATCCTGGAGCCGGCGGTACCACGCCATCCAAAGCTGCTGGTGCTCCGCGAGCGCTTCCTGACGCCCCTCCTTAAAGCCCTGTTTGAATCCTTGCGCAAAGCCCTGTTTAAAGCCCTGCTTAAAGCCTTGTTCAATGGCCCGGTCGCGGATGCGGTTTTCCCAGATGATTGCTAATACCATGGTGTGCTACTCCCATCTGGTTGGTTCGGTAGTCTATGCGGTATCGCGGCTTTCGAGGCTAGGCGGGGGTTCGGTGAAAGGGACGCCGCGCTCCTCGGCATCCTGGCGGCGGCGATTCCACGCCAGCCAGAGCCGCTGATTCTCCGCGCGCCCTTTCTCCAAGCCTTGCTCCAAGCCTTGCTCGATGGCGCGGCGGCGGATGCGGTTTTCCCAGATGCTTGCCAGTACCATTCTGAGTACCTCCATGATTGGCCAGGTTGCTGCTATGGCCCAGGCTACTATGGAACCGCCGTCGTCAAAGATGGCTTCGGCGGTTAGCTGCCAGGTTTCCGGTTCCTGGTTGTGTGTGATTAGCAGCGCGTCGATGACGATGGCTGCGGTGAGTGCGAACAGGAATACTACCAGCGCCTGGCCCACCCGGCGGGCGGGGATGCTGGGTATTCCAATCCACAGCGTTGGGTTTTGTTCCGGCTGCTCATCTAACATTATATCCGGCTGCTCATCATAGCGGTATGTTGCCGTGTTTCTTGGCGGGCATGGTGTCGCGCTTGCTCTGCAACATATCCAGCGCGCGGATGATGGTGGCGCGGGATTCGGCCGGGTCGATTACGTCGTCGAGGTAGCCCCGGTTGGCGGCTACGTAGGGGTTGGTGAAACGTTCCTGGTAGTCGGCGATGAGCGCGGCGCGGCGGTCGTCCGGGTTGTCGGCGCCGGCAATTTCCTCGCGATAGATGATGTTCACGGCGCCGTCCGGCCCCATCACGGCAATCTCGGCAGAGGGCCAAGCCAGATTGACGTCGGAACGGAGATGTTTGCTGCTCATTACGATGTAGGCGCCGCCGTAGGCTTTGCGGGTGATGACGGCCACCTTTGGGACGGTGGCCTCGGCGTAGGCGTAGATGAGCTTGGCGCCGTGCCTGATGATGCCGCCGTATTCCTGCTCGGTGCCGGGCATAAAGCCGGGGACGTCCACCAGCGTAACCAGCGGCACGTTGAAGCAGTCGCAAAACCGCACGAAGCGGGACGCTTTGGCCGAGGCGTTGCTGTCCAGCACGCCGGCCATGAACGCCGGCTGATTGCCCACCAGCCCCACCGTGCGCCCGTCCATGCGGCCAAAGCCCACTACCACGTTGGGGGCGTAGGCGGGCTGCACTTCCATGAATTCCTCGTCATCGACGAGGCGGTAGATAATCTCGCGGATGTCGTAGGGGCGGTTTGGTTCCGGTGGCACGATGGAGCGGAGGGTATCGTCGGTGCGCGCTGCCGGGTCGCCGGAGCGATAGGCCGGAGGGTCGTCCAGGTTGTTGAGGGGGAGAAAGCTGATGAGGCGGCGGACTTCGGCGAGGCAGTCCTCCTCTGAATCATGGACGAAGTGGGCCACGCCGCTGCGCGCGCCGTGGGCGTCGGCGCCGCCCAGTTCCTCGTGGGTAACGTCCTCGCCCGTAACGGCGCGCACTACGTCCGGGCCGGTGATGTACATTTGGCCGGTGCCGCGCACCATGAATACAAAATCGGTGATGGCCGGGGAGTACACGGCGCCGCCGGCGGATGGCCCCATAATGACCGAGATTTGGGGAACGACGCCGGAGTACATGGTGTTGCGCAGGAATATATCGCCGTAGGCGGCCAGGCTCAGCGCGCCTTCCTGGATGCGTGCGCCGCCGGAGTCGCAAATGCCAATCATCGGACAGCCGGTTTTGGCTGCGAGGTCCATCACCTTGCAGATTTTCTGGCCGACCACTTCGGACAGCGAACCGCCAAAGACGGTAAAGTCCTGGGCGTAGGCGAACACCTGCCGGCCGTCAACGTTGCCGTAGCCGGTGACTACCGCATCGCCCAGGACAGTCCGGCCGGCCAGGCCGAAATCCGTGGTGCGGTGGGTAACGAAGCGGTCAATCTCCCGGAACGTGCCCGCGTCCATCAGCAGGGCCAGCCGCTCGCGGGCCGTCAGTTTGCCCCGCTGATGCTGCTGGTCAACGCGTCGCTGTCCGCCGCCCAGCCGGGCCTGCTCGCCCAGCCGGAGCAGCTCACTGAGTTTCTCGTTGGTCAAATCATCATTGGTGAAATCGTCATTTGTAATTGCCACGGCGCCCTCCGGCGGCAATGCTATCAAACGCCCGGCGTGCCGGCAACTTGGCGCCGTCATCGCCTCCGGTCATTTATAATGGCTTGCGGAACGTTAACCGGGGGAGAATCGGCGGGGGACAACCGGGGCATTGCGGCAATGGCAGAGTCCGGCAAACAGCATCCAACATCCGCTCCGGCGACTACCTATATCAAAGGAAAGGCTTGGCCCTGGGGCCAGCGCACCTACGTTATGGGCATCATTAACTTGACGCCGGACTCGTTCTCCGGGGACGGTTTGCGGGGGAACGTGGACGCTGCCGTTGACCTGGCCCTCCGGATGCAGGCTGACGGGGCTGACATAATTGACGTGGGCGGCGAATCAACCCGGCCGGGCAGCCGGACGCTTACTGCGGATGAGGAGATGCGCCGGCTGCTGCCGGCGCTGGGCGCGGTGTGTTCGGTGGTGCGTGTGCCGGTGAGCGTGGATACTTACAAGGCGCAGGTGGCCCGGCGGGCCGTCGGTATGGGCGCTGCGGTGATTAATGACGTTTGGGGTTTGCGGGCGGACGCCGGTATGGGCCAAGTGGCCGCCGACGCCGGCGTGCCGATAATCGTAATGCACAATCAGGCCGGCACAACGTATCGCAATCTGGTTCTCGAGGTTAGCGCCGGCTTGCGGCGCAGCGCGTCCATAGCCGCCGCCGCCGGGGTTCGCGCCGATAACATCATCATAGATCCGGGCATCGGGTTCGGGAAAACGGCCGACCATAATCTGGAATTGCTGCGGCGATTGCCGGAGTTCAAGGCGCTGGGCTACCCGATGCTTTTGGGGGTGTCGCGCAAGTCCACTATCGGCCGGATTTTAGACCTGCCGGAATCGGAGCGGCTGGAGGGTACGGCGGCGGCGGTGGCGATGAGCATTGCCGGGGGCGCCGACATTGTGCGGGTGCACGACGTGGGCGCGATGGCGCGGGTGGCGCGGATGACCGATGCGATTGTGCGGGATTGGAGGCCGGACGGATGGGTGATGGGGTAGATGCTTACCTGGGGCTGGGCGGCAATTTGGGCGACCGCCGGGCGGCGCTGTACGAGGCCCTGCGGCTGCTGGACGCAACGGAGGGGCTATGCCTGCTGGCGGCATCGTCGGTGTACGAAACTGAGCCGTGGGGGCTTGTTGAGCAGCCGGCGTTTCTGAATCTGGCAGCCCGGTTTGAGACCAGGCTGGCGCCTTTGGAGCTGCTGTCCGCGTGCCAGCGCACGGAGTCGCTGGTGGGGCGCACACCGAGCTATCAGTGGGGGCCACGGCTAATTGACGTGGACATCCTGCTGTACGGGGGGCTGGAAATAGCGATGCCTTTGCCCGACTTGCAGATTCCCCACTTCCGGCTGCGCGAACGCGCTTTTGCGCTGGTGCCGCTGGGCGAAATCGCCGGGCCGGTGCCAATACCGCCGGACGGAGCGACGGTGGAGGCAGTCCTGGCGCAGGTGGATGGCCGGGCCGGGGTGCAGTATTGGGGGCAAATTGACTTGCCCTGACCGCCGGCGGCGCCGGCGTTTCGTTTGAGGTGGTTTGGTCAAGTCATGATGGGTTATCCTTTGGGAGTGGGTTGCGGTTGGCTGGTATCGGGCGGGTGTGGTATCGGGCGGTGGGTTTGGTTGAAAGGAGGGGACGCTGGGGGAAATCATTTCCCCCAGACCCCCTCGGTGTATCTTTGGAGGCAAGGGCGCTGCTGCGGTGTTGGGGTTTGCTGGGCTCAGGATGGCGTTGGGAATGGCTAATGGGCAGTGGGGCTGGTTGAACCGTCTGAGGCGGTGATGACAGGTTCCGGTTGACAGTTTGGCGGTGTTTGCCGGACAATATCCGTTGGAATAGTCGGCGCCCGGCTTTTGCCGCCGGGGGATTGCGCAGGGTTATTCCTTGAATCATGTCTATCAATCCCTACGCTCGGAGGAATCCGCAATGCCTGAGAAACAGTTGATTTTTGACGATACGGCGCGACGGAGCTTGATGAATGGAGTTGACAAGTTGGGCCGGGTGGTTGCCCTTACGCTGGGCCCCAGCGGGCGCAACGTTATACTGGGGCGGGTTTGGACTTTGCCGGTAGTTTGCAGCGACGGCGTTACCATTGCCAAAGAGGTGCAGCTGCCCGACCCTTACGAGAACATGGGCGCGCAGGTGGTGAAAGAGGCGGCGTCCAAAACTAATGACGTGGTGGGCGATGGCACGACTACGTCGGTAGTGCTGGCCCGCTCCATGATACGCGACGGTTTCCGGAACGTGGCCGCCGGGGCCAACCCGCTGGCTCTGAAATCGGGCATCGACCAGGCGGTGGCCGCCGTGCGGGACGAGATTAGCGCGCAGGCCGTGGCCGTGGAAAGCAGCGAGCAGGTGGCCCGGGTGGCGGCGCTGTCCGCTCACGAGGAGGCAATCGCCAGGCTGATTGCCGACGCGATGGACAAGGTGGGCCGGGAGGGCATTATCACCATTGAGGAAAGCCGCAGCCTGACCGACGAGCTTGACGTCGTTGAGGGGATGCGCCTGGACCGGGGGTATCTGTCGCCACATTTCGTCACTGACACCGACCGGATGGAGGCGGCGCTGGATGAACCGCTGTTCCTGCTCACCGACCAGAAGTTGTCATCGGCCGCCGACGTGGTGCCGACGCTGGAGGCGGTAGCGCAGGCGGGCCGGCGTCCGCTCATCATCATCGCCGAGGACATTGAGGGCGAGGCGCTGGCGACTCTGGTGGTCAACAAGTTGCGCGGCACCGTCAGCAGCCTGGCCGTCAAAGCGCCCGGATTTGGCGACCGGCGCAAGGCGCTGCTGGAGGATTTGGCCATAATGACCGGCGGCACGGTGATTACCAGCGACACCGGGATGCGGCTGGACGCCGTGGCGCTGGAAAATCTGGGTTCGGCCCGGCGCGTGCTGGCGACCAAAGACGACACTACTATAGTGGAAGGCCGGGGCCACGAGGACGACATCGCCGGCCGGGTTGCCGAGCTGCGGGTGCAGATTGAGGACAGTACCTCGGATTACGACCGGGAGAAGTTGCAGGAACGGCTGGCGAATCTGGCCGGCGGCGTAGCGGTGATTCGCGTGGGGGCGGCTACGGAACCGGAGCTGAACGAGCGCAAGAGCCGCACCGAGGATGCCCTGGCGTCCACGCGGGCCGCGGTGGAGGAGGGCATTATCCCCGGCGGCGGCGTAACCCTGCTGCGGGCGCAGTCGGCGCTGGACAATCTCATCGCGGGTTCGTCCGGGGACGTTGCCGTGGGGATGCGGCTGGTGCGGGAGGCGATGGAGGCCCCCCTCAGCACCATCGCGGATAACGCGGGGTACAAGGGCGCCGTCATCGTGGAAAAAGTGCGCACCGCTGAGGGCGATTACGGCTTTGACGCCGACAAGGGCGAGTACACCAATCTGATAGCCGCCGGCATCATCGACCCGGCCAAAGTCACCCGCTCGGCGCTGGAAAACGCCGGCTCGGTGGCGGGGATGCTGCTCACCACGCAGGCGGTGGTCACCGAGATTCCCAAGTACGAACCGCTGCCCGCCGACATCCAGGACTTTATGCACGACTAGGGTTCGCTCACGAATCCAGGGGCCCGTCGCTTCTCTTTTTGCGGAATGCGACGGGCTGTTTGTTATCAACACCGCATGGCTGATTCAGCAACCAACAGCTCCGGCGTGCTTGACCGCAGCACAATTCGCCGGCTTATTGACGGGGCGCCGCCGCTGCTGTCCGAGTACGTCAATCTGAGTCAACAGCTGCAACCCAACGGGTTTGACCTTACGGTGCGGACGGTTGCCAGGTTTGCGGACGCCGGCCCGCCGGGTCAAATGGGCATCTCCGACGCCGACCGCCGGCTGAGCGAAACTGCGGAGTTGCCGGTTGATGGTGGTGGCTGGTGGACGCTGGAAGCGGGGCCGTACCTGATTACGCTCAACGAAATAGTAAGCCTACCCAAGTGGCTGATGGCGCTGGTGCGCCCGCGCTCCAGCCTGCTGCGCTCCGGCGTTGCGATTCATACCGCCGTGTGGGACGCGGGCTATGCCGGGCGGTCGCAAGCCCTCTTGAACGTGCATCATCCGCAAGGGTTCCGGTTGCAGCAGAACGCCAGGGTTGCCCAAATGGTGTTCATCCCGCTGGCAAAGGCCGATGCCGTTGGCTACGCCGGCCGCTACCAGATGGAAAACTTGTGACGGCCATCGATGACGCCGCCGCCGTTGACTTGCGCGCAATCGTAGAACGGCTGGCGCGGGATGTCGGGTTTGACTTGGTGGCGATTGCCGATGCCGCCGACTTTGCCGGTGACCGGGATGCTGCTCTGTCCCGCATCGCATCCGGCCTGATGGACGGCCTGCCCTGGTTCACGCCGGAGCGGGTGGGCCGCGGGTCTAATCCGGAGCGGCTGCTGCCGGGTGCAAAGTCGATTATCTGCCTGGGGCTTAACTACTACGTGGATGATGCAGCGGACGATACTGCTGGGGATGCTGTCGGATACGGCAAAGTTGCCCGCTACGCACGGGGGCGGGATTACCACCGGGTGATGAAACGCCGGATGCGGCGGTTGACGCTGCTGCTGTCGGAGCAGGTGGGCCGGGAGTTTGGCGCGCGCTGGTACGTGGACGACGGGCCGATGCTGGACCGCGCGGCGGCGGCCCGGTCGGGCCTGGGCTGGTTTGGCAAGAACGGCAACATCCTCACGCCGCAGCTCGGCTCGTGGGTATTGCTGGGGCAGATAATTACCGACTTGCCGCTGGCGCCGGACGCTCCGCTGGCGAAAACCTGCGGCAGCTGCGCGCGCTGCATACCGGCCTGCCCCACCGACGCCATCGTTGCGCCCTACGTGGTGGACAACCGCCGCTGCATCAGCTACCAGACCATCGAGAATAAAGGGACTATCCCCCGGCCGCTGCGGGCGTCCATCGGCAACTGGGTGTTTGGATGCGATATTTGCCAGGACGTCTGCCCGGTCAATCGGAAAGCCGTTTCCAGCAGCGACCCCAATTTTGGGCGGAAGGATGTATCCGATTTAGACCTGATTGAGCTGCTGGAAATGACCGAGCCGGAGTTCCGCAGCCGGTTTGCCGGAACGCCGGTGATGCGGGCCAAGTGGGTGGGGATGCGCCGCAATGCCTGCGTAGCCCTGGGCAACAGCGGCAACCCGGCCGCTGCGCCGCTGCTGGCCCGCGCGCTCAACGACGCATCGCCGCTGGTACGCGCGCACGCCGCCTGGGCCTTGGGCCGCATCGGCGGAGACGACGCCCGCAAAGCACTGCGCCGGGCCGCCGGCAGCGAAACCGACGCCGGCGTGCTGGCGGAGATAGGGATGGGCCTTGATGAGGCGGGCGGGCATACGGGATTTGGAGTTGCGCCGTCGGGATAAGTTTGTTATGCTGTCTATCCTTGGGCCTGTAGCTCAGGCGGTTAGAGCGCAGTCCTGATAAGACTGAGGTCGTTGGTTCGAGTCCATCCAGGCCCACCACAAAATGGACAACTGCGCGGACGGCGTGGATTGGGAGGCGTGAGCCCTCGCTCCGCGCCGTTGCTGCTGTGTGCGGCCCGATTTGATTAGCGTACCGTCCGGGGCTATAATGCGGGCAGGATACCTGTGGACAGGAGGTTCATTGATGGTTGTTGACGTCCTTACCGGCACTTTCACCGTAAAATCCGGCCACGCCCAGATGCTCAAGGGCGGGGTCATTATGGACGTGGTTACGCCGGACCAGGCCCGCATCGCTCAGGAATCGGGCGCCGTGGCGGTTATGGCGCTGGAACGCGTACCGGCCGACATCCGGGCCGACGGCGGCGTGGCCCGCATGAGCGACCCTACGATGATTTCCCAAATCATTGACGCCGTGTCCATTCCGGTGATGGCCAAGTGCCGCATTGGGCATTTCGTAGAGGCCCAAATCCTCCAGGCCATGGGCGTAGATTACGTGGACGAGTCCGAAGTGCTGACCCCCGCTGACGAGGCGCACCACGTTTGGAAGCACGATTTTGCCGTGCCTTTCGTGTGCGGCTGCCGCGACTTGGGCGAGGCTTTGCGCCGCATCTCCGAGGGCGCGGCGATGATTCGAACCAAGGGCGAGGCCGGCACCGGCGACGTGGTTGAGGCCGTGCGCCATATGCGGGCCGTGCAGGGCGCCATCCGCAAGCTGCGCACCCTGCCCGATGACGAGATGGTGGTGGAGGCGCGGGATTTGCGCGTGAGCCTTGACCTGCTCCAGCAAACCCGCGAGGAGGGACGGCTGCCCGTCGTCAACTTTGCCGCCGGCGGCGTGGCAACTCCGGCCGACGCCGCCCTGATGATGCAGCTGGGCGCCGACGGCGTGTTCGTGGGTTCCGGCATCTTTAAGTCGGGTGACCCGGCCCGGCGGGCCCATGCCATCGTGCAGGCGGTTACGCACTACCAGGACCCGCACATCCTGGCGGACGTTTCCAAAAATTTGGGCGAGGCGATGGTGGGCATATCGGCCCGCTCCATTCCCGCCGAACAACTGCTGGCCACGCGCAGCGTCTAATATCGGAGGCGCCCACGCGCGGCATAGCATCGCCCGGCGTTTGCCGGCAGACCGTTTATCGACAAGGACATCGGCTGGTCGTTTAGTTGAACATCGGCGTTTTGGCTGTACAGGGGGATTTTGCGGAACACTGCCACGTGCTCCGCACAATCGGCGCCACCGCAATTGAGGTGCGTCTGCCCGACCATCTGGCGGGGCTGGATGGGCTGATTATTCCCGGCGGTGAAAGCACTACGCTCAGCCGGCTCATGTCCCTTTACGGGCTGCGGGAGCCGGTGGCCCGGATGGCGTCATCCGGCAAAGCCGTCTGGGGGACTTGCGCCGGTATGATTATGCTGGCTAACGAGATTACCGAGGCTGACCCGGTTCCTCTGCAACTGATGGACGTTGGCGTGCAGCGCAACGCTTTTGGCCGGCAGGTTGATTCCTTTGAGCAGGCGCTGGCCATCCGGGGTTTTGGAGACGACGAATACCACGGCATCTTTATCCGCGCGCCGGTTATCATCCGGGTTGGCGCCGGCGTGGACGTGCTGGCCGCTTTGCCTGATGGCCGGCCGGTTGCCGTGCAGCAGGGCAAGTTGCTGGCGACGTCGTTTCATCCCGAACTGACCGCCGACGCCCGGGTGCATCGCTACTTTGTGGCGCTGGCCGGCGGGCCATCATTTGACCCGGACGCGCCCGCCATCGCTGCGCCCCGCGTCCGCTGATGCTACGCACCGCAACCCCATCTCTAACCCCATCGCGCAGGCAATCAATCCATCCTGCGGCAGGAGGCTTTAGTTGGTAACCGTTGAGCAACTGGCCAATGATGAGTTGGAACAGCTCCTGCAAGTGCTGCCCGACCGGGTTGTGGAGAGCCTGAACCAGCAGGAGAACGCCGGCGAACTGCTGGAGGTGGTGCTTGACCTGGGCCGCGCGCCGGAGGCCCGGTTCACCACCGGGGACGTTATGCTGGGCGCTGACCCGGTAAGCCGGGCCGACTTGCAGCACGTGGTGGACGGCATCGGCTCGTTTGGCGGCGATAACCGGGCCGGTATGGAACGCACGCTGCATCGCATCTCGGCGATCCGCAACCGGCGGGGCGACGTGGTGGGCATTACCTGCCGGGTGGGGCGCGCGGTGTTTGGCACCATCAAGATGATTGAGGATTTGGCCTACGGCGGCAAGAACATCCTGCTGCTGGGGCGCCCCGGCGTGGGCAAAACTACGATGCTGCGGGAGGTGGCCCGGGTGCTGGCCGACGAGGCCCGCAAGCGGGTTATCATCGTGGACACGTCCAACGAAATTGCCGGCGACGGCGATATTCCGCACCCTGCCATCGGCCACGCGCGGCGGATGCAGGTGCCGACGCCCACCGAGCAGCACGGCGTGATGATTGAGGCGGTGGAGAACCATATGCCGCAGGTCATCATCATTGACGAGATGGGCACCACGCAGGAGGCCGCCGCCGCCCGCACCATCGCGGAGCGCGGGGTGCAGCTGGTGGCCACCGCCCACGGCAACACGCTGGACAATCTCATTATGAACCCCACGCTGTCCGACTTGGTGGGCGGCGTGCAGACGGTTACTCTCGGCGATCAGGAGGCCCGGTTCCGGGGCACGCAAAAGACGGTGCTGGAACGCAAGGCGCCGCCGACTTTTGACGTGGTGGTGGAAATCCAGGACCGGGATGAGGTGGCGGTGCACGACGATGTGGCGCAGGTGGTTGACCAGTGGCTGCGGGGCTATCCGGTGGCGCCGGAGGCCCGGCATATGGACAGCGACGGCAACGTAACCCGCACGGCGGCGCCCCGGCGCAGCGGCGCTGACCAGGCCCCCTGGTCGGCCAACGAGTTGCAGGGGCGGCGCAACGGCAAGTCCCGCCGCAACGCCGCTCAAACTGCCTATGACCAGTATCCCCCGGCCAGTTTCCGCGATGCGCCGGACGCCGACGGCGATACCGGGCCGCGTCTGGATTCGCGCATCTTTCTGTTCGGCATCAGCCGGGACAAGCTGGAGGCGGCGCTGGCCGAGCGGGGCGTGTCGGCGGAGATTGTCCACGAGCTGCGCCGGGCCAACGTGCTGCTGACGACCAAGAATCACTACCGCCGGGGCAGCCAGCTGGTGCGGGTTGCGGAGGACAACAGCATCCCGGTGTACGTGCTGCGCAAGAACACCGCGCCCCAAATCGCCGAGTTTCTCAACTCGCTGGCCCGCGACCAGGGCATTGACTTGCCCCGGCCCGCCCGCCGGCCGGACGACGACGCCAGCGATGCTGCGGTTGCCGCCGCCCGCGCGGAGGCCGAGGAAGCCGCCCGGCGTGTCCTGTCCGGCGAGTTCTCCGTCCAGCTGGAACCGCAGCGGCCCTACATCCGCCGCCTGCAACATATGCTGGCCGAGGAGTTTGACCTGGCGTCAACCAGCCGGGGCCGCGACCCCCGGCGCGGCGTGCTGATTTACCGGCCCTAGCGCGGAACAGGGCGATGTCGGGTTTGTTCATAGCGTTTGAGGGCGGCGACGGGGCGGGCAAAACCACGCAGGCCGCCCGCCTGCACCAGCAGCTGACCGAGCAGGGCTACGACCCGACGCTGGTGCGGGAGCCCGGCTCTACCGAGCTGGGCGCCTATTTGCGGGAGTATCTTATCAACGGGCAGGCCCTTTCGCCCTTGTCCGAGCTGCTGCTGTTTGAGGCCGCCCGCGCCGAACTGGTGGCCGCCGCCATCGCGCCGACGCTGGACGCCGGCAACATCATCATCACCGACCGCTTTGCCGGCTCAACGGTGGCATATCAGGGCTACGGGCGCGGCATTGACCGGGAAAGCATTGCGTGGCTGAACGACTTTGCTACCGGCGGCCGCTATCCCGACTTGACCATACTGCTGGACGTTGACCCGTTTGTTGGGCTGGGGCGGGTTAAGGGCCGCCAGCTGGAGTTGGGGTTAAACGCCGGCGGGGTTGCCGACTGTCTGGAGACCGGCCGCTTGGAGCCGGACCGTTTTGAGGATGAGGTGATGGCGTTCCACGTTGCCGCGCGCCGGGGGTTTCGCCAGCAGGCCGCCGCCAACCCGGAGCGCTGGCTGCTCATCGAGGGCAACCGGCCAATTGATGAGATTGCCGGGCAAGTGTGGCAGGCGGTCAGGCCGCTGCTGCCGCCGCATCCGTAAAGCAAAGCCGCCGCTCCCGATGGAGAGCGACGGCTGCTTTTGCCGTTGGAGTTGTCGCCGGACTAGTCGTCGGCAGCTACGGCCAGGTCAGCGCTGGCGATGCGTGCCGAGATGACTTCTTTCATCTTGCGGACGCGGCCCAGCTCGGGGTAGATGTTGCCCTCGGCCTTCTTGTCAAAGATTTTCTCGCCGTCCAGGAACACTTCCATGATGCCCTGTCCGCGCGGGGAAATGGTAATCGCGGCGTCCCCACCGTAGGCCCGGAAAAACTCGTTCGCCATCCACGTGGCGGTAGCGTGGTGCTGTCAAGGCACGCAATAGGTTATCTCGATCTGAACCTTGCCTTCCATGTGATACTCCTCCCGTATGGGCAGAATCGGATTGAAACCTTGTGAAGGGTATCACATTTGCCCGCCGTTTCCAACCCCGACCGTTCGGAACCATGGCGGGGGATAGAATGACCGAGGGCGGTTCCGATTGATTCCGGCCATCGGTTACTGTACGATTTAGCCCTCAATTCCAAATGCCGGCTTGCCGTCCGGCGTACCGCAGGCAGGAGTACCATCGTGGCTAACGCAGCGCTGTCAACGCTTCTTTCTATTCCTGGTTGGGACGCCAGCCGCGCCGGGGAGGTTGAGTTCACCGGGGGCGGTGACCCTATCTTGCCGACGCCGTTCCGCATTGGGGAAACCGCCGCCGCCAGCCTGGCCGCCGTCGGTTTGGCCGTGTCCGACCTTTGGGAATTGCGGACGGGGCGGCGGCAGGAAATCGGGGTTGACGCGCGGCAGGCTACCGCATCGCTCCGCAGCAGCCAGTATATGCAGATGGATGATGCGCCGGTGGGCCGGGAGCGGCCCTCGGTGATGGGCGTGTATCCGGCCCGCAACGGGCGCTGGAGCTACCTGCACTGCAACTTTCCCAATCATCGTGCTGCCGCCTTGAGCGTGCTGGGCGTTGACGAGGATCGGGAGGCGGTGCGCCAGGCCGTCGCGCAGTGGGACGCTCTGGAGCTGGAGGAGGCCATCATCGCGGCCAACGGCGCCGGCGGGATGGTGCGCTCGATGGCCGAATGGGCGCAGCATCCGCAGTCGGCGGCCGTCGCATCGCTGCCGCTGATGGAGATTGAAAAGATTGGCGACAGCCCGCCGGAACCGCTGCCGGATGGCCCGCGTCCGCTGTCGGGCGTCCGGGTGCTTGACCTGACCCGCGTGCTGGCCGGGCCAACCTGCGCCCGCACGCTGGCGGAACACGGTGCGGACGTGCTGAAAATCACCGGCGCCCATCTGCCCAGCAGCGTCGTTCAGGAATACGACACCGGACACGGCAAGCTGTCCACGCACCTGGACTTGCGGGAGCAAAGCGACGTTGCCACCCTGCGCGGGCTGGTCAGCGGGGCCGACGTGTTCTCGCAGGGGTATCGCCCCGGCACGCTGGCGAAACGGGGGCTATCCCCGCAGGATTTGGCAAAGCTCCGGCCCGGCATCGTGTACGTATCGCTGTCGGCTTTTGGCCGCGTGGGGCCGTGGGCCGAGCGGCGGGGCTTTGACACGGTAGTGCAAACGGTCAGCGGCATCACCCACCGGCAGGGCGAGCTGTTTCCCGGCGCCGAACCGGGGCCGCAGTTCTACCCCGTTTCCGCCATTGACTATCTGACGGGCTACCTGATGGCGTTCGGCGCACTGCTGGCGCTGGCCCGCCGGGTGCGCGAGGGGGGCAGCTGGCTGGTCAGAATCTCCCTGGCCCAAACCGGACGCTGGCTGGTGGACCGGGGGCAGGTAGCGGAGGCGGAGCTCCAGGACGTGCCAAAAGAGTTCATGTCCGACGAAATCGCCCGCTGGTCAACCGCCAGCGACACGCCCAACGGCCGGCTGGGCCACTTGGCCCCGGCTGTGCAATTCTCCGAAACGCCGGCCCACTGGGCCCGCCCAACCGTACCCCTGGGCTACCACGACGCGGTGTGGCCGGAACGTCCCTAGGGCGGCAGCTGTGCGGTAAAGTGTATGGCGATAACGCCCAATCCCCGCCTGCGGCACGCCGTCCGTCTTACACCCGCAGTCTGGCTTACCGCACTCGCCTTGCTGGGGATAATTGCCGCCGCCTGCTCCGGGGAACCGGCGCCAACGGCTACGCCGATAGCCACGCCCACGCTGATACCCACGCCCACACCGACGCGGGCGCCCACTCCCAAACCTGAGAACCCGGGACTCGCTACGCATCTGTACGCGCTGGAAAGCGAATCCGTCGAACTTGAAAGTTTTGACGGCACCGGCGGGGCCATTGAAAGCGTGGGGGATGACCTGCTGGTCGCTACGCCCAAGGGCCGGTTTGTCCTGGTAGCGCCGGACAGCACTTTGACATACCTCGACGGCAACGTTCCGATGAACTATGCGGCGTTGCAGTCGAGCGCAATGAGCGAGAGTCCTGATTTTGACCCGGTTCCGTTTCGCGTCGCCGATATTATGCTGCAAGAAGTTGAGGACGGATACACACTATTTGTTACTCACCACCATTTTGGCGCAGAGTGTGTCGGGCTCCGGCTGTCATCTACTACCCTGATTAGAGACGGGCAGCAGTGGGCCGTTGGGCCGGATTGGAGAACGGTATTTGACGCGGAACCGTGTTCCGAGCGTACTAGCGGGTGGTATAACTCCGGAGGCAAAATGTTGACCGATGGGGCGGAACACTTACTCGTAACCATCGGCAACCACGCGTATGGGCAGCGGCCAATTCCGGATGACCTGCACATTGGCAAGTTCGTGCGCGTTGCCATCGCAACGGGAGAGGCGGAGATACTGGCCACCGGCTTGCGCACTTCGCCGGGCTTGGCGCGGGATGCCGACGGCAACCTGTGGGCTACGGACAACGGGCCGCTGGGCGGGGACGAACTGAACCTGATGCGGGCGGGTGCCGATTACGGTTACCCCCACGCCTCCTACGGCGTTGGCTCCGGCGAAGGCCTGGGCGGTGTATCCCTGCGGCTGGTCAAAGACGATGATACCGGCCGGCACGACGGCTTTGAGCGCCCGGCCTTTGCCTGGGTGCCGAATGTGGGCATCTCCGCCCTTGCCGTCAACGACGCGCAGCATTTTCCCCTGTGGCAAGACGACCTGCTGGTTGCGTCGTACAAAGCCGCCTCATTGTTCCGAATCCGCCGGCACGGAACGCAGATTCAGTACGTCGAGCAAATCGCAGTCGGCTACTCCATCCGCGACATAACGCTGCTGCCCGACGGACGCATTGCCCTGTTGCAGGATGACAATTGGGTGCACTTGCTGAGTCGTTCCGATAGGTACTGCACTGAGGACGTCAGGGAGCGGCGCGGGGTGTACGCGCTGAACTGCGCTGTGATAGGCCCGGCGCCAACAGCAACTCCGGCGCCAACAGCAACGCCGGATGCCCCCGCTGCGGCGAACCCGGACGCGTACACGACGACCGGCCAGCAGCTGTTCATCCAGCAATGCAGCGCGTGCCACACCTTGACCGACGCGCAGCACCGCGACGGCCCACACCTGGTCGGCATCATCGCCCGCACGCCCGGCGCAGCCGACGGCTATGATTACTCGGCCGCCCTGCGTGGCCTGGAAACCCCCTGGACGGCGGACGACATCATCCGGTATCTAACCAGCCCGGAGCAATTCGCCCCCGGCACGGCTAAGTCAGCAAGCAGCACCACCGAAGCCGAAGCCCGCGCCATCGTCATCTATATGCACAGTATCCAATAGAGTCTGTCTGATTACTCAAAGCGTGTAGCAATGATGCCTTTCCGGGTGTATGATGTTGCCTCAATCCGAACCGGGCAGTTTAGATAACATACTATGGAGATAGAGATGCACCCTGAACAGTCTGTAACATATTCCATCCGTGCAAAATTAGAACGTAGGCGCGTGGGATACGCGCAACTTTCCGTATGGAACGCAGCACGCCGTACGCCCGCACGCTGGCTTATCGCCCTCGCCCTGCTGGGAATAATCGTCGCCGCCTGCTCCGAGGAACCGGCGGTTACGCCCCGGCCGGCGCCGCCGGACGCCGGAGTTGCAACGATAATCGCCACCGCCGCCCCAACGGCCCCGCCGATCCCGACCGCTACGCCGGCGCCAACGGCTACACCCGTCCCAACGGCAACATCCGCGCCGACGGCAACACCCGCGCCAACGGCTACGCCCATCCGAACGGCTACGCCCATCCCAACGCCCACGCCAGCGCCAACGCCGGCGCCGCCGGCCGTCCCCGCAGCAGAGGGCCCGGCTTTCGCCACGCATCTGTATGCTCTCGAGAGTGAGGTCGTCAGGCTCGAAAGTTTCTACGGGAACGGTGGGGCCATTGAGGCGATGGGGGATGACCTGCTCGTTGTTACGACGAAAGGCCGGCTGGCCATGGTTTTCTCCGATGGAACGGTGGAATATCTTGACGGCAACGTTCCGATGAATGCAGCGTCTCTGGTGGAGCATGAGGATTACGATAATCATTTCAGTCCGGGGGTCTTTCGGGTTGCCGATATTTTGCTGCAAGAGCTTGGCGGCGGGCGTTACGAGCTGTTTGCGACGCACCATTACTTTACCGGCGAGTGTATCCGGTTCCGGTTGTCGTCCACGACGATTCGGCGGGATGGCGCAAGCGTAACGGTCATGCCGGAGTGGCGGACGATATTTGACGCAGAACCCTGCTTGCCTTTGCGCTGGTTTGCCGGGCACGAGTCCGGCGGCAAAATGTTGCTGGACGGCGCAGACCATCTGCTGGTGATAATTGGGCGCCAGGGAATAGGCGGCTGGTGGGCGGAGCCTACGTTTGACGCCGCCCGGCAGCTGGGCAAACTCGTCCGCATCGCCATCGCAACGGGAGAGGTTGAGACGCTGGCCATCGGCTTTCGCAACTCGCAAGGGCTGGCGCGCGATGCCGATGGCAACCTCTGGGCCACCGACCACGGGCCGCAGGGCGGCGACGAACTTAACCTGCTGGAACCGGGCAGCGATTACGGCTGGCCCCGGGTCACCTACGGGGTGCGGTATGGCCGGGAAGTTCCCCCGAACATCAAGGATGCGGAGCTGGGGCGGCACGACGGTTTCCGTCCGCCGGCGTTTGCCTGGGTGCCGTCGCCGGCCCTGTCCGCCCTTGCCGTCAACGACCCGCAGCATTACCCACTGTGGCAAGACGACCTGCTGGTGGTCTCGTTTTTTGGCTGGCTCTACCGAGTCCGTCGCATCGATACGGACGTGCAGTACGTCGAGCAAATCGAAATCGGCTACCGCATCCGCGATATAACGTTTATGCCGAATGGACGCATCGCCCTGCTGCGCGATGGCGGGCGGGTGTACTTTCTGAGCCGTTCCACGATGTACTGCGATGAGGAATCCCGCAACCGCCGTGACGTGTACTCGGTTGACTGCGATGCCATCTCCCCAACGCCAACGCCAGCGCCAACGCCAACTCCGGATGCGAGAGATTCGGGTACGGACACGGCGGCCGGCAAGCAGCTGTTCAGCCAGCAATGCAGCGTTTGCCACAGTCTGAACGCCGAGCAGCACGGCCCCGGCCCGCACCTGGTCGGTATAATCGGGCGCGCACCGGGCCAAGTCAGCGGTTATAATTTCTCAGCGGCGCTGCGTGCGCGGGAGGCCGCCTGGACGCACGACGACATCATCCAATACCTAACTAACCCGGAGCAGTTTGCCCCCGGCACGTCAATGCCATCCACCGGCGCCACCGAAACCGAAGCCCGCGCCATCGCCGACTATCTGAACAGCCTGCAATAGCGCCGGCTTGCTCAACACGATTTGCTCACTTGATAAGGAAGTTGTTATGCCTGACTTGACCAACGAGGATGTGCGGGCGCTGGCCAGGGCGGTTAGCCTGGCTTTGGCGGAACCCGAACTTAGCCAGGTTACGCACAGCCTGAATGCAATGCTGGATTCGATGGCGGCTATTGACGCGCCGGGGATGAGCCTGGAGGAATACGTCGCCGTTGCCCAACCCGCCGATTTGGAGGACTGATATGGCAGACCGGAACATTCCCTTTATGTCGGCATCGGAACTGGCCCACGCCATCCGGGAACGGGACATATCTCCGGTGGAGGCGGTGCAGTCTTACCTGGAGCGCATCGCGGCGGTGGGCGGCAAGCTCAACGCCTACATCACCGTTTGCGCCTACGCCGCTCTGGACGACGCCCGGCAGCTGGAATCCGAGCTGCTGGCCGGCAAGCTGCGCGGCCCGCTGCACGGCGTGCCGGTTGGCATCAAGGATCAAATCCACACCGCCGGCGTCCGCACTACCGACGCCTCCAAGATTCGCGCCGACTTTGTGCCGGAGCAGGATGCTACGGTGGTGGCGCGTCTCAAGGCGGCCGGCGCTATCATCATCGGCAAGACCAACATGAGCGAGTTTGCGCTGGGCGACCCCATCAGCTCGTGGTTTGGGGCGGCGCGCAACCCCTGGGATACCCGCCGCAACCCCGGCACTTCCAGCACCGGCAGCGGGGCGGCCACCGCCGGCTTTCTGTGCGCCACCTCGCTGGGCGAGGACACCGGCGGTTCCATTCGCGGGCCGGCGGCCAACTGCGGGCTGGTGGGCATCCGCCCCACGTGGGGGCGGGTGAGCCGCGCCGGTGTGGACGGCGCCAGCTGGTCGGTGGATACCATCGGCCCCATCTCCCGAACCGTTGCCGACTGCGCGCTGACCCTGGGCGCCATCGCCGGCCACGACCCGCAGGATAGATACAGCCGCCGCGAACCCGTCCCCGATTACGTCGGCAGCCTGCAAGATGGAATCGCCGGCCTGCGTATCGGCGTGGTGCAGGAATTGATGGGCGGGCACGGCCTTACTCTTAACGAGCAAAGCCGGGATGCGGTAACCGCCGCCAGCGACGTGCTGCGCAGTCTGGGGGCAACCGTCGTGCCGGTCAGCCTGCCGCTGGCGCCGGCCACCGGCCCCATCGTCCGCACCATCACCAGCACCGAGCGGGTCAGCCTCAACCCGGAGTGGCTGCGGGAGCGGTTCGCCGACTACCACCCCAACACGCGGGTTGCCTTTGCGGTGGGCAATCTGATACCCGCGCAGGTGTATTACAAGGCGCTGAAACTGCGCGCGCTCATCCGCCGCCAGGTCTTTCAGACGTTCCGCGACGTTGACCTGCTGATACAGCCCACGTCCACCGGCCCGGCCGGCCTGCTGTCCGACGAGCCGGAAGTAATCGGCAGCAAGGAAACGGCGGCGGCGGCGCTGCGCGAGGGCAGTTTCCGGGGCCTGTACAGCCTCAGCGGCTGCCCGGCGCTGAGCATCCCCTGCGGGTTCACCGACGATGGCGACGGCGGCCTGCCCCTGGCAATGCAAATCGCCGGCCCGCAGCTGGGCGAGCCCAACGTACTGCGCGCCGCCTACGCCTACGAACAGGCCACCCCCTGGCATAACCGCCGGCCGCCGGAACTGTAACGCCCGGCGCCGGCGGCTGATGCGGCGGGTAATGATGCCCGACTGCGACGGGTTGCGGCTGGCGTGTTATTATTGGTTGCCCGGATGCAGACGCCGGGCCCGTTAAAGGAGGAATTGGCAAATGGCAGCAAGCGCGCAAGTATGGACTGAGGAATTCGTTGAGGTTGCCGGCGCCAATCTCCAGCTGGTTCGGGGCGGCCGCGGCGACGGCGAACCTTTGCTGATACTCCACGATGAGCTGGGCCATCACGGCGCGCTGCGGTATCAGGAGGCGCTGGCCCAGGATTACCGGCTTTACATTCCGTCGCACCCGGGCTTTGGCGGCACGGAGCGGCTGGAATGGGTGATGAACATGAGGGACCTGGCCGGCTGGTATCTGGAGGCCATCGAGGATTTGGGGCTGGAACGGGTTAACCTGCTGGGACTGTCGCTGGGCGGCTGGCTGGCCGCGGAAATGGCCGCGATGTCGCCGTATCTTTTCCGCAAGCTGGTACTGGTTGCACCCGCCGGCATCAAGCCGCCCACCGGCGAAATCTACGATATGTTTCTGGCCGTGGCCAAGGATTTTCTGACGGCCGGATTCCACGACCCGGAGAACGTCCCCGAATTCCAACAAGTCTGCCCTGACGAACCCTCCCCCGAACTAGCTGAGGCGTGGGAGGTGGCCCGCGAGGAGGCCTGCCGGCTGAGCTGGCGCCCGTATATGTACTACCCCGGCCTGCCCAACCTGCTGCACCGGCTGAAAAACCTGCCCACGCAAATTATCTGGGGGCAGGATGACGGCATCATACCGGCCAGCGCCAGCCGGCTGTACCACGAATCCATCCCCGGCTCCCGCGTCAGCCTGCTGGACGACTGCGGCCATCATCCCGAACTGGAAAAGACCGACGAGTTTCTGGCCCTGGTGCGGGATTTCCTGTCATCGTAAAGACGGCGCTGCCCAAACCAATCGCCGTCCCATCGTCATTCCGAGTGAACCGTTAACGGCATAAGGAGCATCAAAATGTTCATCGGATACTTCACCGAAAGGCCGTACCAGGACCCCAAGTCCGGGTACTTCGGCGCCACCGGCAAGCCCATTCTTGACCTGGACGTCAGCAACGACATCTACGACGCGCAGTTGGGCGCCGACCTTTATAACCGCTATCTGGACGAGAAAATCTACGCCGAGGAGATGGGCTTTGACGGGCTGATGCTCAACGAGCACCACAGCACGCCCTTTTGCATGGGCGGCGCAATGAACGTGGAGGCGTCTATCCTGGCCCGCATCACGCAGCGCGCCAAGATTGTGCTGCTGGGCAACATCATTCCCATCTGGGATGACCCGCTGTGGCTGGTGGAACAGCTTTCCATGATTGACATGATTTCCCGGGGCCGGCTGGTGTCCGGCTGGGTGCGCGGCACCGGGCGGGAGAGCGTGGCCCACAACGTGGAACCGCACTACAATTGGGAGCGGTTCAAAGAGGCCCACGAGCTGATTGTCAAGGCGTGGACGACGCCCGGCCCGTTCCGCTGGGAGGGCAAGCACTACCAGTTCCGGCACGTCAACCCCTGGGTCAAGCCCTACCAGAAGCCGCATCCCCCCATCTGGCTGCCCGGCGTGGTTAGCCGCGACTCGCTGATGTGGGCGGCGGAGCAGCGCATCCCCTACATTATGCTGGCCACCGAGATGGAACCCACCAAGCAGGCGTTCCAGCTGTACCACGACACCGCCGCCGAGCTGGGCTACGAGTCCGGTTCGCAGAACATCGGCTACCTCTGGAAAGTGCACGTTGACGAAACCGAGGAACTGGCCGAACAGACCGGGCGCAAGTACGTGCAGGGGCCGAGCAACCCGTTCCTGGCCGGCAACGAGGGCACTACCAACCAGGCCCTGCTGCGTCTGCCGGGCCTGACCTCACGGCGGCGGGTGCTGCCCACGCAGGCGGTGGCTACGCAGGCCCGGGGCGGCAGCATCGGCCCCGGCGGCGTCCTCTCCCGCCCCTACGAGCAGCAGATTCAGGACTACACCATCATCTCCGGCACGCCCGACTCGGTGATTCCGAAAATCCGGCACGTGCTGGAAACCATCCGCCCCGGCAGCATATTTTTCTGGGACGGCGACGGCGCGATGACGCACGACGACGCTATGCGCAGCCTGCGGCTGATGGGCCAGGAAGTGCTGCCCGCCGTCCGCGAGATTGCCAAAGAGCTGGAGCTGCCCGGCCCCTTTGAGGTTGACCCGGCTACCGGCAAACCCTACGTAGCCGACCCGCCCGCGCCGGTACCGGCCGGCCAGGCCGAAACCGCCGGGTAAATCCTTACCCCATCGCAACGCAGATATGACCCCATCCTGCTACGGGAGGGGTCATATTTTGCGCCGGCGTCTGCGGCGAAACCGTATTCCGGAGGCACGATATGGACAAAATCCGCAACAACTATCCCGACATTGCCCCGTCCGGGCCTACTTACAGCCGGGGCGTGCGGGTTGGCAACCTGCTGTTCATCGCCGGCTGCACCGCCCGCGGCACCGACGCGCAGGGGCAGGCGATGATGGCCCAGCTGCGGGTGACGCTGGATCGGATTACCCGCATCGTAGCCGCGGAGGGCGGCGCTCCGGCCGACATCGTAAAGATTACGACTTTCGTAACCGACATCGCCGACTGGAACGCCCATCGGGATGAGCAGGAGGCGCTGTTCGCCGAGTATTTCCAGGGCGATTACCCCGCCAACACGCTGGTCGAAATCACCGCCCTGGCTGAGGATGGGCTGGACGTGGAGATTGAGGCCATTGCCGAATTGGGCTAACTGGCCGCCCGTCTCTACTGCTTGGGGCGGCGCCAGAGGTGGCAGCCGGCGGACGCTACCACCAGTATGAACAAGGTATCTACCACTACCCAGATGATGCTGTTCGTCCCGCCCCGTTCGCCGGTGGACACGTCAATCCAGTTCCAAAAGAACAGCACGGCCAGACCGAGGGCGATATTGGACTCCCAATAGGCGCGGGTCACCCGGCCGTCGTTGGGCCACTTTTTGTCCTCTTCCAATTTGCGAATATAGAGGAACACGCCGGCCACAACCACGCCAACGGCCTGGAAGTAGTTAATGACGCTCCACGTCATCCCGTTGTCCAGCACGCTGGCGTAGAACGGCCCGAACAGGAAATGGAATGCGACGCCAACGGACATCAGCAGTAAAACGACGGCGATCGGCTTGCTTAGCGCGTTCATAGCGGTTTCTCCGAGCTCAGACTGACTTGGCCGGCACAAAGTGATGCGGCCAGTTCAATCCTATCTGAAACCGCAAAATCCGTCGCTAAAAACCGGATGCAGGAACCGGGTATTTTGACTAGCGCGTGCGGTGGTAGCGGTAGTCCCGCGCGGAGCCGCGCTCCGGGGTGGCGGTGGGGTTTTTGGGCAGATAGGGGTAGCCGGGGTCAACGCCCGCTTTGGCCGTCAGTTCGTTGCGCAGCGCGCCGATGCGTTCCACTTCCAGCTCTACGACGTCGCCGGGTTCCAGCCAGCGGGCGTTCTCGTAGCCTTTGCGGATGGCCTCCCGCACCGAACCGCCGCCCACGGTGCCGCTGCCGATGACGTCGCCGGGGGCGATGCGGCTGTCTTTGGACGCCCGCGCGATGATTTCGCCCCAGCTGTAATAAGCGTTGATTGCCGCCCCGTCCCGCAGCCAGTCATCCCCGTTGACCCGCACGTGGCAGGCCGCGTCCAGCCGGCCGTCCTTGATGTGCGGCGCCAGCTCATCGGTGGTCACCAGCCAGGGCCCGATGGACGACGCCGAGTCTTTCCCCTTGGCCGGGCCCAGGCCGAAGGTCATCTCGTCAAACTGCAAGTCGCGCGCGCTCCAGTCGTTGAATATGCAGAACCCGGCGATGTACTGCATCGCCTCCGACGCCGGCACGTTAGCCCCGGCCCGGCCGATGACGGCGCCGATTTCCAGCTCGTAGTCCAGCTGGTCGGACGCCGACGGGTACGGCACCGGCTCATCCGGCCCGTAGATGACCAGCGGGTTGGAGAAGTAAAAGACGGGCATCCGATACCACACCGGGTCGATTTCCCGCGTGCCCTGCGAGGTGGCGTGTTCCTCATAGACGATGTAATCCCGCACGGTGGGCGGTTGCAGCACCGGCGCGCGCAGGCGGACGTCGGCCAGTGCGACTTTCGGCGCCGTTATGCCGCCGGCCAGCGCATCGCCTACCCGGTCGATGGCGGAATCGTCCCACTCCAGCAAAGCGCGCACGTCCGGCAGATGCCGCCCGGCGCCCAGCAGCGCCGTAACGTCAACAACCGCGTCATCCTGCAAAACGCCGCAGCGCGCGCCGGCGCCGGCATCGTAAGTCAGTAGTTTCATTGCCCCGTCCTCTATGCTGTCGTCAGATGGCGCGCCGTCGTTTGATGATGCGCCATCGGCTGCTGTACCGTCGTTCCGGCGTCAGTGCATGGGTGAGAAACTGGCCGGTATCATAATCTTGTTTTCCTGACTGACCCGGCCCGGCGCGCCCGACGGCCACTGCGGGATTTTGCTGGCGGCGGCCCGCACTTCGGCCCGGTGGTTCAAGTCCTGATAGGGCCAGACGTGCATCCAGCGGTTCAGGTTGCCAAACTCGGTGTACATCCCGGCGGCCAGCGGCGAGAACTCCTCCCGGTAGGGCAGCGAGTCGGCCCAGCGGCGCAGCAGCTCCGGCATCGCCCCCGGCTCGTAGGTGTAAATCCGCATCTCGTAGATGTTGCCCAACGCCTGGTCGCCGCCCATGGGCCGCATAAACGGCGCTGGCGTCCAGACCTCGGAGTTCATGTTCAGGATGTTGCCCGGCGTAATTTTGGGCGGCCAGTTGGGGTTCTGCGCCGCCTCGGCCCGCACCGCATCCCGATGCTCCAGGCTGTCGTAGCCCCAGACGTGGATAATCTGGTTCAGCGGGCCAATCTCGGTGTGCCAAAAGGCGGCGATGGGCGAGTACTTCTCCCGATGGGGCAGCGCCTCGGCAAAGGCTTCCTCAGCCTGCGGCACCGCGCCGGGCTTCATATCGTAGGTGCGAACTTCGTAAATCATCAGCATCTCCGCAGGCGTGTTGCCCGAACTTGGTTTCGTCGTTAAATCGTTCGTGTTCAGTCAAATCAACCGTGTTCAGTCAAATCAACGCTGCCAGTGTAATGGCCCGGCAATCGTGGGGCAACCGTCAGGCGGCCACCCAGTCGGCCACGCGTTCGCCAATCATAATGGCGGTGGCGTTGGTGTTGGCGCGGGTAACCTGCGGCATAATGGACGAGTCGGCAACCCACAGCCCGGCAATTCCCCGCACGCGGCACTGCTGGTCGGTAACCGCCATCGGGTCATCGTCCGGCCCGATGCGGCAGGTGCCGGAAACGTGCCGGGACGTGCCGACGGTTTGACGAATCCAGCCGTCCAAAGCATCGTCGTCGGCCAGAACTTCGTCGGTGGGCGCAATGCGATGCTCCATAACGTTGCGATACGATTCGGATTCCAGCAGACTGGCCGCCAGCCGCACCGCGTCGCGCATCCGCCGCATATCGTTCTCATTGCTCAGATAGCGGTAGTTGATGGCCGGCTGCACCGCCGGGTCGGCGGAGGCCAGACGCACCCAGCCGGAGCCTTCCGGCAGCTCCAGGGCGCAGGCAATCCGGGCCGTGCGGTCGGGCAGCCGTTCGCCGGTCATTACGTTGAATATCCCCAGCGTGTGCAGCATCACGTCGTAAGGTTCGGAGGGCGGCGTGGACGTTACGCGCAGGCCAAAGCGCAGCGCGCCGGCGTTGGCGTGCAGCGCAACGTGGTCTTGCACCCGAAAGGTAACGCTGCCCATGGGATGGTTGAACAGGTTTTGCCCCACGCCGGGCAGTTCCTTGATGACCGGGATGCCAAATTCCTCCAGCTGCTCTCGCGGCCCGATTCCCGACAGCATCAGCAGATGCGGCGATTTCAATGCGCCGGCGCACAAAACCACCCGGTCGGCGGCGATGCGGAACACTGTGCCGCCGCTTTCGGCTTCCAGCCCCACCACCTGCGTGCCGTCCAAAAGCACCCGCCGCGCCAGCGCGTTGCCCCGCACCGTCAGGTTGAGCCGGTGCCGCACCGGGTTGAGATGCGTGATGGCCGTGCTCATCCGGACGCCGGCCCGGTTGTTCATCGGAATGGCCCCGATGCCGCCGGAATCGGGCCCGTTGAGGTCCGGATTGACGGCGTAACCCCGTTCCAGAGCGGCAGCGTGAAAGGCTTTTTGTACGTCGGGCCAGGGCTCGTTCTCCCGGCGTACTATGGGGATGGGCCCGTCGCTGCCGTGAAAGTCGTCCTGGATGTCCAAGTCGGTTTCGGCCTTGCGGAAGTAGGGCAGCACTTTCAGATAAGACCATTCCGGATTGCCGAAAGATTCCCACCGCTCAAAGTCCTCCGGCAGCCCGCGCAGATAAACCTGCCCGTTGATGGAACCGGAGCCGCCGATGACCTTGCCCTGTGCGATGTTGATTTCGCCCTGCTCGTCATTAATAACGCCACGCAGCGACCACGACACCGGCGAGCCGGGCTGCTCCCCCTCGCTGGAGCTGCCATCCCGCACCGCATCCGGCAGCAAATCGGCATCGGGATAATCCTGCCCCGCCTCCAGCAGCAGCACCGCGCGCTCCGGGTTCTCCGACAACCGGCTGGCCACCACCGAACCCGCCGAACCACTGCCAACAACAATCACGTCGTACTTCATAACCTGCAACTCGCCTCCGTTAGCGTTAGATTATCTAGCGTTAGATTAGCGCAAGGTTGCCGACGGCCTTGACGCGCACGCGCGTGGCGCTGCTCGGCACGTAAGTCAAAGGCGTTTCGTCAACCTCGACCACTGCAACAGACTCCGCAGCAGCGCCGGCGGCCACCGCCCGGGCGACGGCGGCGGCGGAGCAGTCGGCAACGGCCTGTTCCCGCCCGATGCTTTCCAGCGAATAGACCCGCTCCACCTGCCCTCCCACCTGCGCGCTGGCCGCGCCGATGGCGTTGGCAACGCCGGCGTGTTCCGGCCGCAAAACCGCGGACGCTCCGCTCAGCGCATCGCCCAACAGGATGCTGCCGCCGCCAACGAGAATCACCGGCACATCATAGCGGCTTAGCTTGACCTGATCGATGGCGGTTTCCACGCGGCGTTGTATCTCCGCCAGGCCCCGGTTCACCAGCTGCGGTTCCAGCGCGGCCACCCGGTGCGGGCTGCCCACACGGGCCCGTCCGGCGGCGGCGGCCAGGTCGGTTGTCGTCAGGGTGTCGCCGCCAAAGACTAACGCCTGCTCGGTAAGCCGGTAGCCGACGCTTTCCGGGCCGATGCGCAGCGGTTCCGGTTCCATCACGCTGCCTCCGCTCACCACGCTGCCCCCGCCCAGCGATATGGACAGCATATCGGGCATACGAAAGTTGGTGCGGACGCCGGCCAGCTGGATGGCAACGTCCGATTCTCTCGGAAAGCCGTTGGTCAACGCCCCAACGTCGGTAGAAGTGCCGCCCACGTCAACCACGATGCCGTTGCGCACGCCGGACAGGTAGGCGGCGCCCCGCATACTGTTGGTTGGCCCGGAGGATATGGCGAGCGCCGGAAAGCGGACGGCGTAATCCGCATCCATCAGCGTACCGTCGTTTTGCGTCATAAAGAGCGGGGCGTCAATGCCCAGCGCGGCCAGCGCATCCTTGATGCCGGCAACGGTTTGGACGGCTACATTGCCCAGACTGGCGTTCAAGGCCGCCGCGTTTTCCCGTTCCAGCAGGCCCATCCGCCCGTTCTCGTGGGACAGGCAAACCCGCAGTTCGGGCGCCGCCTCTTGAATCAGCGCGGCGGCCTCCGTTTCGTGGGACGGATTCACCGGCGAGAACACGCCGGAAACCGCTACCGCAGCTATTCCCCGGCGGCGCAAATCCTGAACCGCCGCTTGGAGTTCGGGCCGGCCCAAGGGCGCAATCTCCCGCCCGTCAAACTCGTGGCCGCCGGGTATCATGTAGGTCAGCCCGCCGATAGCATCCCGCAGCGGCGCCGGCCAGTCGACTAATGGCGGCAGCAGTTGGGTGGCCGGCAGCGCCAGCCGGATTACGGCGGTGGGGGCGAGGCTGCGCCGTTCCAGCAGGGCGTTGGTGAAGTGCGTCGTGCCTACCATTACCGCCCGCACCGATGGCGGGCCGGGCTGGCCGCTGAGTAGTTCCGATACGGCGTTGACGATGCCGGACGTTACATCGCCGGTAGTCGGTACTTTTGCGCCGGTCAGCAGATTAGGCCCGTCCCGGTTAGACCCGTCCATCAGAACGGCATCGGTATTGGTGCCGCCGACGTCAACGCCGATGAACACGGGGCCGCCGCTACACTGCCAGGGGGACGTAATCGGTGTCGTAGCCGAAAGCGCGCGGCCCAGCGACGGCCAGCCCTTGCGGGGCCGCCCAAAGCGCCGGCGCCGGAAAGCCCAGGACGGCAACCCGCAGTCCGTAGCGCATCAGCTCGGTAGTAACCGGCTCGCCCCGGTCGATGGTAACCGCGCAGATTAAGTCGGGAACGGTGCAGACAATTGCGCCATCCCGCCGGGCAATCAGGTTTTCGTTCTGGAACTCGATTACCATACGCTCGCCGGCGCAAGAATCCAGCCCGTCAATAGTCAACGTCCCCCGCGCGAAACCCGCCGCCGTGCGCCGTTCCACGTCAACGACCTTGCCGCAAAAGAGCGTTTTGCCGGGGCAGGTTCCAAAGATGGCAGCGCGGGGGTCATCGCCCTCGTTCCGGGCCCGTATCACAGCGTCCCCCAACTCCCGGGCCAGCGACAGCGTGCGCGGAACTGCCGTCTGCCGCACCTGCTCCGCAGTCATCGGAGCGACGGCATAGCAGGCGACGCATCCCATCTGCACCGTCAACGCGCGGGCCAGCCGTTCGGCCCAAACGGGGCTGACCGTCTCCCGGATGATGGCGGAATTGCCCTTCTCGTCGGCAATGGCCATCGGACAGCAGGGCACGCCATAGACGAAAAAGGTTTTCATCTGGAACTCCGGAAACGCCCGCCCCATCCCGTCTGCGTCAACTACGGGCAGGCCGGCTTTGGCCGCCGGTATCAGCGGCTCAACGGAATTGCTGCCGCCGATTTCGTTGGAGATGAGGGCAGTCGCCGTCGCGCCGGTGTAATCCTCAATGGCGCGCAGGGCGTAATATGACTGCAAGTCGCGCACTTTCTCAATGCCAACGGTAGGCGCCCCGATACCGCCGACGCAGACGACGCTGGCATCGTCGGGCAGCTCCTCCGGGGCCAGCACGGTTACCGGCCCCCACTGCCGGATGGCCTGCCGCGCGCGCAGCTGCCCGATGTAAGGATTGCCGCCCCCGCCGGTGCCGAGTATGCCGGCGCCGATGGCAATGGACTCCAAATCGTTTTCAGTAACTTGCCACAAACCGCTTGCAACCCGTCTTTTATCGCCCGCCGCCGCCGCCGGACGTTGCGTCATAATAACAGTCGCCGGGCGTTTTGGGGCGCCCGGTTTGACTGCAAAATGCCCCGCGTCTAAACTCCCGGTTGTATCCCCCGGCCCGGAGCGGGGGCGATAACGACAACCGGAGAGGATGACAGTATGGCAACCCTGGTAACCGGCGGCGCCGGCTTTGTCGGCGTCAACATCGTCAAGGCGCTGGCCGCGCGCGGCCATGATGTCGTCAGCCTGGACGTGATGCCGCCCGATGCGCTGACGCAGCAATTTTTAGACGGCCTGGCCGCCCAGGTCACTTTCGTCACCGGCGATATTCTCAATGCGACGGGGCTGGCGGCCCTGCGGCAGGCTTACGCCATTGACAAAGTGGTGCACGCCGCCGTGTTCACGGTGAACCGCGCCGACCTGGAAACCGCCCGCAGCAAGGACATCCTGGACATCAACCTGGCCGGCACCGGCAACCTGCTGGAGCTGGCCCGGCTGGCCGGCGTGGCGCGGTTCGTCTATATCAGCTCCGGCGCCGCCTACGGCCTGACCCGCGCGCCGGACCAGACTTACAACGAGGACGACCCGCCGCAGCCCGGCAACCTGTACGGCATTACCAAGTTTGCCAGCGAGTGCCTGGCCCGGCGGTACGGCGCGTTGCACGGCTTTGCCACCGTCAGCCTGCGCCTCAGCACCCCCTACGGCCCGATGGAGCGGGTAACCGGCCACCGCAGCAATATGTCCACGCCCTACCAGTGGACGGGCCAGATGCTGCGCGACGAGCCAATCGCCATAGACGACTCAGACTATGGCCGCGACTATACCTACGTTCTCGACACCGCCGACGCCGTTGCCGCCGTCGTGGATGCGCCGGCGTGGCCCCACGACCTCTACAACGTCACCAACGCAACGCCCGTAACCGGCGGCGAGATTCAGCGCACGCTGGCCGAGCTTTTCCCGCAAACCAAACTGGCAGCAGCAGAAACATCCAATGACGCCGCTGCCAATGCCGACGCCGCGCCAGGGCCGACACGCGGCCCCCTGTCCGGCTACCGGCTCTGGCACGACCTGGGCTGGACGCCCCAATACAGCCTGGCCGCCGGCCTGACCGACTACGTGCAATGGCGGCAGGAATCCGGGTTTTTGGATTGAGACAGCGGTCAAACCCCATCCCATAAGGAGTTACCCGATGGCGTCCTCGTTGATTCGCGGCAAGCACCTGCTCACCCCGGCCGGCGCCGGTGTTACGACGCTTTACGATGCGGCGGTGTATCAGGAGGACGGCGTTATCAAAGACGTCGGCCCCTACCAGTCGCTGCGGGATAAGTACCAGCCCGATGCGGAACTTGGCGGGCTGGACTATGCCATCATCCCCGGACTAGTCAACGCGCACCATCACGGGCGCGGCGTTACGACCTTGCAGATGGGGGCTTGCGACGATTGTCTGGAGCTGTGGATTCTGGCCGGCTGGGGGCGCCGCCCCTGCGACTACTATCTGATTACCCTGTACACCGCCCTGAACATGATGGCGTCCGGTACCACCACCGTGATGTACAACCATCCGCAGGGCGCCGTCGCTACCCTGCAAGAGGACGTGGACGCCGTGCTGCGGGGCTTTCGGGACGCCGGTATGCGGGTGGCATTCTCCAGCTTTCCCCGCACTCAAAACCGGGTGGTGTACGCCAGCGACGGCGAGTTTCTATCCGGACTGCCGGCCGACTTGGCTGACGACGTGGGCCGCTTTCTGGCCGCCGCCGATATGTCCGATGATGACTACTTCGCCTTTTTTGACGACACTTATCGCCAGTACCACAATCACCATTCGGGCAAGGTGCGCGTGCTGCTAAGCCCCGCCAACGTGCAGTGGAACTCCGATGATTTCCTGCTGCGGGCCAAAGAGTATGCGGCCCGGTATCAGACCGGCATCCATATGCACCTGATGGAGAGCGCCTACCAAAAGGATTACGGGCTGCGTACCTGGGGCAAGACGCCGCTGGCGCATCTGCACGATTTGGGATTCCCGGGGCCGGAGGTTTCCTTTGCCCACGCCGTTTGGCTCACCGATGGCGACATTGAGCTGCTGTCCGACGCCGGCGCCACGGTTTGCCACAACGCCAGCTCCAACCTGCGCCTCAAGAACGGCATCGCCCCGGTGAATCCGATGCTGGCCCGGGGCGTCAACGTAGCAATGGGCACCGACAGCACGGCCATCAACGACGATGACGACATCTTGCAGGAGATGCGGCTGGTCAGCAAACTCCACCGCCAGCCGGGGATTGACGCCCCCGCCATCAGCGCCGGGCAGGTTCTGGCCATGGCCACCGCCAACGCCGCCATCCCCACCGGGTTTGACGGGGACATCGGCGCGCTGGAACCGGGCCGCCGGGCCGACTTGCTGCTCATACGCCTGGACAGACTGGAAAACCCCTACCTTGACCCCGACACGCCTCCCCTGGAGCTAATTCTAGGCCGGGCCAAACCGCAAGACATCGCAGCCGTAATCGTAGATGGCGAAATACTGCTGCAAGACGGCGCGCACCCGCGCATCAGCCAGGCCGAAGTACTCCAAGAACTGCGCGAGCAACTAGCCCACCCCCTGCCGCCCGCAACGCAGGCCACCCGCCAAATGGCCACCCGCCTGGCGCCCCACGTCGAGCAGTTCTACCGCACCCACCCGCCCACCAGCGGAACCCCACACTACGCCTACAACAGCCGGATATAGCGCCGGCATGACCCCGGCAAAGCGGGTAGCGTTCCGTTTCAGGTGGTTTAGTTTCCCTCAATGTCATTCTGAGCGCAGCGAAGAATCTCGATGACGTAGGACACACTTTGAGGGCAACGCCGTTGCTACGCTTTCGAGATTCTTCGCTGCGCTCAGAATGACATTGGGGGAGAGGGGCGGAATGACATTAGGGAAACTAAACCACCCAAACCGAAACGCTGTCGGCAAAGCGCAAAACCGGGCAAGACAAGCGACGATGTGCGATACTGAACGCAGCGAAACTCCCGGATTACAGCGCACAAGGACAGGCGGCAATGACTCAGCTGCGGGCCGAAGTCGGTATCTGCAAACTTGGCGGGGCGGATTTTTACCCCACGCATCCCCTGGTGGACGTTTGGGCTGACCACTCCATTTTCCCGGCGTCCGTTCTGAATGAGCTGGGCATTGAACCCACTTGCCAGCGGAGCGTTGCGCTGCCGGACGGCAGTCTGGCGGATTGGGGTTATGGTATCGCCCTGCTGTCCATCGGCAAACAGCAGTGGCCTTGCCCCGTGTTGTTCAGCCCTCAGGACGAGTTCCGTCTGGGCGCCTCTGCCTTGCAGATTTTTAACCTTGATGAGGACTATGCGGCCGGCAAACTGGCGCCGGCCGGGCCGTTGTCTCTGGGCAAGGCTGGCAGCTTTGGGACGGCAGAATCCTCCGGCGAATTCGCCATGCCGACTTCGGTAGCTCCCCTTGCCGGGCATCGCATCTGGCTGCGCTATGCCGATGGCGTTGCCGGCGAAGTGGACTTGTCCGACATTGCCGGCGCCGAACCTTTTGCGCGCTGGAACGACCGCCGGTTTTTCGAGTCGGTGCGGCTGGGCGCCGGCGGCGCGGTGGAATGGGGCGATGACGTTGCCCTGTGCGGCGATGCGCTGTACTTGAAACTGACGGGCCAGGCCGGTTAGCCCGTCCGTCCGTCCGTCGGTCAACGATGCCCGAAGTATGCCGCATTGCTAACGGCAGCCTGCGAATGTACATCTATTACAGCTAGCACGGTTCAATTCAACGGCTCAATCCAATTGAGGTAGCAATGGCACTGCAAACAGCCCCCGCCCTCGGCGCCATGTCCGGCGCCCGCTACATCGCCAGCTTGCAGGATGACCGCGAGGTCTGGCTGGACGGCGCCAAAGTTGCCGATGTTACCGCTCACCCGGCTATGTCCGGTATGGTGCGCGAACTGGCCCGTATCTACGACTTGCAACACTCGCCGGAGTATCGGGATGAGATGACTTTTATCTCCCCGGACACCGGCAACCGTTGCAGTCTGTCGTGGCTGCTGCCGCGTAGTCGTGATGACCTGAAAGCGCAGCGGCGCAACAGCGAAATCTGGAACGCGGAATCCTGGGGGCAGTTGGGGCGCAGTCCGGATATTCTGGCCCCGCACATCATCGGGCTGTACGCCATCCGCGATGCGCTGGGGCAGGTGCGGAACCCGCATTGCGACTTTGGCGATAATATCACCAACTACTACCGCCATTGTATGGAGAACGACCTGTTCCTTACCCACGCCCTGGGCGACCCGCAGGTTGACCGCAGCCAGCAGCCGCAGAACGAAACCCGCGCCGCCAGCGAAGCCGAGGTTGCGCTGCACGTGGTGGAGGAAACCGCCGACGGGGTGATTGTTCACGGCGCCAAGCAGCTGGCCACCGCCGCGCCCATCAGCAACGAAACCTACGTATCCCTCTCGGCCACCTTTGTGCGCCGCGCCGACCCCAAGTTCATACTGGCCTTTTCCATTCCCACCGACAGTCCGGGGCTTAAGATTCTGTGCCGGGAGCCGGTGTCCCAATGGCCCGGCAGCTACGGCCATCCACTGGCGGCCCGCTACGATGAGCAGGATGCGATGCTGTTCTTTGACCACGTGCTGGTGCCGTGGAACCGCATTTTTATGCTCTACGATTCGGCCCCGCTGTTGCAGCGGCTCGGTTCCGACGCCAACTTTCGCGGCTGGGGCAACCTGTGCCGGATTCACCAGCGGATGAAGCTGATGACCGCCGTCGCTACCCTGATTGCCGAGGCCATCGGCGTGATTGAGTACCGGGAGGTGGCGGCGAAACTGGGCGAAATGGCCACCTACACCGAGATGTGGCAGCACGCTATGGACGGCGTGGAACACAACGCCTATCTGGCCGACAACGGCCTGATGTCGCTGGGCTCAATGTCCGGCATGAACATTTACTTCGCCCAAACGTCGGCCCGGATGGTGGAGCTGCTGCGGGAGATTTCCGGTTCCGGGATGATTATGCAGCCCAGCGAGAACGACCTGGCCAACCCGGAGTTCCGCCCTTACCTGGCCCGCTATATGCCGGGCAAAGGCGTCGGCGTGGAGTACAAGTCGCGCCTTTTCCGGTTGGCCCACGACCTGGCCGTTTCGTCCTTTGGGATGCGGCAGGAGATTTACGAGTACTGGCACGGCGGCGACCCCAACCGCAACCGCATCAACCTGCTGCGCACCTACGACCAGGCGGACATTACCGCCCGCATCAAGGCGCTGATTGCCGAGCCGCTGCCGTACTAGGCGCCGCCTATTCCCAGCTGGCAAACCCCATCGCGCAGCCCGTGCCGGCCGGCGAACGGTAGCACGGCACGTAGTCCACCACGTCCATGTCCAGATGCTCGGTTGCCCCGGTTACCACAATCCAGTTGCGTATCTCCGAGCTGCCGGAGTTTATTTTCTCGCGCGGCAAAGCGGACAGCCGGTCAACGCTCTTGGCCTGCATCCCGTCCAGCGCCTGCTGGTCAAGCTCCTCGTCAACCACAAAGTGGCTGAGGCCGCCGGACGCCAGTATGCCCACGCGTATATCTTTGGGCCAGGATTCAATCGCCCCGCGCAGCGCCTGCCCCAGGTTGTAGCACCGTTTCAGCGTGGGCTGGTTGGGCGGGTAGTAGGTGTTGAGCATAACCGGCACCGTCGGAATCGTCGCCCCGTTCATCAGGCGGTTATAGACGTAGCCGAAAGCGTGGCCGATGCCGCCTTGCGCGCGTCCGCCCCGGCTGGGGTCGAGAAAGCTGGAACTGCCCACGTCAAACTCGGCGTCCATCAGGCTGCCGATGATATGCAAGCCCAGCGCCGAATCGGTGGGCGCATACACGTCCTCGGTGTTGTAGCCAATCAGCAGCCGGTTGCCCGTCGCTGGCCCGGCCTCGTGGCCGGAGACTTTCACCTCGTCCCCCCAATAAACGCAGAAAGCCGGCATATTGTCGTCCAGCAGGTACTCGTGCTGGTCATCCCCCACCATCACCAGCACGTCCAGCCGCGCGTCGTACAGTTTCCTGGCCAGATGCGCGATGGCCTGCTGGTTTTGCTGGTGCCGCTGCTCAAACTTGGCCGGCGTTATTTCTTTGGCGATGCGGGCCGTGTCGGTGCGGGCCAGCAGCCCCTCGTAGTTGGAGGTGATGCCGTCGGTTCCAATCAGCTCCGGGTTGCCCTTGTCCCGCTCCCCGCGCCCGGCCCACCCCTCGGCGGGCGTGCTGAGTTGCGGGCTGTGCGAGGATGCCAGTCCCAATACTAGCTCTGCCATTGTCCAGCTCCTTGTTCCGATATTCCGATGCGATGCTGCTGCAAAGCGTTCTATCCGAAAAGCGTTCTATCCGTTGACCACTGCCAGCGCGCCCACGGCAACGGTGGGCAGGCGAACCGGCAGCGGCTGCCACGTAACGCCGCCGTCCCCGCTGCTGAACAAACCGCCGCCGTCCGTTCCGGCGTACACCCGGCCCGGTTCCTCCGGATCCCACTCAAAGGCTACCACCATATCGGCCGCATCCTCCCCGGCGCCCAACCCCTGCACCAGCTGCCAGCTTCGGCCGGCGTCGCCGGAGCGGTAAAACTGCGGATTGCCGCGCCGCGCGTTCTCCGACACCGTAACCAGCGCCAGGTCAGCGTCGTCAGGCGCCGCCGCGATGTGCAGCGTATAGCGGCGTTCCAGCCCGGCGTTAATCGCCTCCCACTGCCCGCCCCCGTCATCGGAGCGGTAGGGCGCGCGGGCCGTAGCCACGTACACCCGGTTAGGCCGGTTGGTGCTGAGGCTTACGCAGTGGATGTCGTCGTGCAGGCCGGGCAGCTGCCGCCAGCTGCGCCCGCCGTCCGCAGAGCGCACCATACCGCCCACCTCAATGCCGGCGTACAGGCAATCCGCATCGCCGGGCGCAGCGCGCAGGTCGCGGATGTGCGAGTCGCGGGTTGGCGAGTGAAACCCCCATTCCGACGATTCCGGCACGGCGCGCAGCCCGTCCAGTTCCTCCCACGTTGCGCCGCCGTCCGCCGAGCGATAAACCGCCGCCGGTTCGCTGCCCACGTACACCGTATCCGGCTGCTCCGGATGCGCCAGCACGCTGTGCGCGTAGTCGGAGGGGTAAGAATCCAGCCGATGCCACGACATCCCCCCGTCATCGGTGCGATAGACCCCCGACTCATACGACGCCAGATAGGCCCGTACGGGCGCAACCGGGCTGGCCGCCAGACGCGCGGCGGCGTGGGCCAGCGGTGTGACCGGCCCCTGCTCCCAGCTTTGCCCGCCGTCCTTGCTGACGACGGCGCAAACCCCGTCGTGCATCCCAACGTAAATCCTTTTGTCCGCTGACATTTTGCACCTTCCTTTTAACGATGCGGCCCGGCTCAGGAAACGTCATCCTTGAGGCTGTAAATGGCGCCGGGCCGCCCGCCCTCCGGCAGTCCCAGCGGCAGATGCACGTTGAGCAGATAGGGCCGCTGCTCATCCTCGACCAGCGCCAGTCCCCGGTCGATGGCCTCGCCGATGGTGGCCTCGTCGGTAGCGTCCATCGCCTCCACGCCGAACCCCTCGGCCAGCTTGACCGGGTCGATGTTGTCCAGCACCACGCCCCGGTACTCCCCGGTTTCCTTCATATCGGCGTTGGCGTTGGCAAAGGAATTGGCGACGATGCCGTAGGCCCCGTTGTTGGAAATCACGTACAGCACGGGGATGTTGTGGCTGGCGGCCGTCCACAGGGCCGAATCGGAGTAGTAGAGGGAGCCATCTCCCACCAGCCCCACCACCGGCTGCCCCGGCGCGCCCAGCTTGGCGCCAATGGCCGCCCCCACGCCGTAGCCCTCCGAGCCGCCGGCCGGCCGGATGTACTGGTTGCTGCCCGGCGCACCGGAGTTGTCCAGCAAATCCTGCGCAACGGCGAACTGCTCGATGGTTACCAGGCCGCCGCCCCGCCGTTCCAAAGCGTTGTCCAGAGCGTCGGCCAGCACGTAGGGCCGGACTTTGCCCGTCTGCGGCGCAATCTGCCGGGCGGCATCCCGCCGGCGGGCGCGCAGTGCGGCGGCTTCCTCTCTGGCCCACGCCCGCCGTTCCGACAGACGTTCGCGTTCCGACTCTGTGACGTCCAGCAGCCGTTGCGCGGTGCGCTTTTCATCGGCCAGCACCGCCAAGTCCAGCCCCGGGATGTTCTCCAGCTTTTCCGCATCGGCGCCTACCGCGATGATACGCTCGGCGTTGTAAAAAGCGGCGTAGTCGTCGGGGGTGCCGGTTCCGTTATGGCGCACGCCCCAGCAGAGAATCAGGTCAGGGTCAATGTCCGGCGCCTGTTCCAGCCGGCGCCCGCCGCAGTGCAGCGGGTGCTTGATGGGGACGCCCCGCAGTTCGCCCACCACCGGCAGGCCAAACCGCTCCGCCAGCGCCGTAACCTCCGCGTCGGCGCCGCTTTTCCAGATGCCGTCGCCGGCGTACAGCAAAGGACGCTTGGCGTCGCGCAGCGCTTGGGCGATGGCCTCCACGTCGCCGTCCGACGGGTAGCCGCTCCGGAACTCCGGCACGCCGCCGTCAATGATGTTGGCGGAATACTCGGTCGGCCCCAGCAGCCGGTCGTACACCGCCAGATGCACCGGCCCCACCGGCGGCGTCATCGCCACCCGCACGGCCCGCTCAATCGCCGCCGGCAGTCCCGCCGGCTCAATCACCGTCCAGTTGGCCTTGGTCAGCGGCGCGCTGATGGCCGTCGGCCCGGCGTTGTGCGACAAATCCAGGTTAATCGTGCCGGCAAAGCTGCCTGTGTCGCCGGCAAAAGTGATGACCACCACCGGCAGGCTGCCCGTCCAGATGTTAATCAGCTGCCCCATACACTGGGCCAGCCCGGCGCCCAGATGCACCACCATTACGCCCGGCGCAAGGTTGGCCTGCGTGTACCCCCCGGCCATCGCCGCCACCGCCCCCTCGTGCAGCCCCAGAATCCCGTGAATATCGGGCCGGGAGTGCAGCTCGTTGAAAAACAGCGCCTCCCGCGAGCCGGAATTGTTGAAAACGTACTTCACGCCCAAAGCCGCCAGCTGCTCCACCATCAGCCGCGAGGCGCTGGCCGTCATCTCTCGTATCGCCATAAATCATCCCCCCATTCGCAATTGCCGCAATAGTAAGGCGGCAAACGCCCAATGTCCACCGCCAAATGTCACCCGGCCAAATGTCACCCGGAGTGACGCTGCGCCGGATGACAACCGGCCGTCCGGGCCATATAATGCCGCCAACACGCCCGCAACCGACGCTGCAATGCAGGAGGCCACCAATGGCTACCATAACCCAATTCGAAACCCTCACCAAGCCCCTGGTCAAAATTACCGAAATGGACCACATCGTCCTGCGTACCAAAGACGTTGAGGAATCGCTGCGGTTCTACACCGAAGTGCTTGGCCTGGAGGCGGAGCGCGTGGCGCAGTGGCGCGCCGGCGAAGTCCGTTTCCCGTCGGCCCGCATCAACGCCGATACCATCATTGACTTTTTCGCCTCCGAGAACATCCCCAACGACAAGGACGACGCCCGCAATCAGGACCATTTCTGCATGGTTATTGACTACACCGACATGGAGGAGCTGAAGTCCCGCTTTGAGGACATCGGCGTTGAGATTCAGGCCGGCCCCGGCAAGCGTTGGGGTTCCCACGGCGACGGCATCTCCCTTTACATTTACGACCCCGACGACAACGTGGTTGAGCTGCGCCATTACTAGGATGCGGCGATGCCCCCGGCGCCGGAGAGCGGATTTCAGCAGAGGAGCAACACGATGCCAACGCAGACTCTCACAATTGACTCCCAGGTACACGCCTACGAGCGCAACCGCCCGGAGCGCCCCTGGACCGGATTCCTGCAAGGCCCGGACGAGGTTACCGGCGATGACATGGTGGTGGCGATGGACGCCGTGGGCGTGGACGGCGCTTTGCTGGTTTCGCCTTTCGCCATGTACAGCTACGACGCCAGCTACGCCCTGGAGGTGTACGCCAAACACCCCGGCCGGTTCGGTCTAATCAGGCCCTTTAACCCCCAGTCGGAAACCATCGCCGCCGACGTGGCCCAGTGGACGGGCACCCCCGGCGTAGTCGGCGCCCGCATCATGCTGACCTACCAGCCCTATGAGGCCGACGACTCCGGGCTCAATCAGATACTGGCCGCCGGCGCGCAAGCCGGCGTTCCGGTGAACATCATGGCTGCGGGCAAACTGCCGCTGCTGCGCGAGCTGGCCCGCCGCAACCCGGCTACGCAGATAGTAGTTGACCACGTGGGCCTGGCCCAGCCCTTTGAGCCGCCGGCGCCGCCGGAGCCTTTCGCCGATTTGCCCAACGTGCTGTCGCTGGCGGAACTTGACAACGTAGCCATCAAAATCTCCGGCGCCGGCACCCTGTCCCACCAGCCATTCCCCTACCCCGACATCTGGGAACCGCTGAGCCGGATATTCGCCGCGTTCGGCCTTGACCGCTGCTTGTGGGGCACCGACTGGACGCGCGCCGTGAACCTGCTAACCTACGAGCAGGGCGTAGAGGCATTCCGGGTAACCGACCAGCTTTCCGATGCGGAACGCGCCACGCTGATGGGGGGCGCCCTGTCAAAGATTTACAACTGGTCGCCCACGGTGGACGAATAGGCCGGCGATTGAGATTGAGGCCGCATTAGACCAAAACAAGCGTGCCGGCTCGCCGGCGCCGGCACGCTTGAAAATGGATAGCGGAATTGGTGGAGACGGGGGAGAGTCGAACTCCCCGTCCAGAAACTTCCCTGAGCAGATGTACTACAAGCTTGTCCGGCGGTTTATTCTCGCCACTGCGGACTCTCGCCGACGGGATTCCGCAACAGCCAGCCGATAAATCTATGGCCCCCGACTATCGGTGTCGTGAGGGTAGCATCCCGGAAAATATGGACGTCTGATCGCCGGTTTCCGGACCACCCGGCGGCAGACGTAGCCGCCTTAAGCGGCTAGTGCGAATTCACGTTCGCCAGTTACTTGTTCGCCACCATTTTTAACGAGGACAGCAGCAACCTCGGCTTGCAATCCGTCAGAGACCGCCCCTGTCGAACCCGCGCGTCCCCAACTACCACGAGACCAAAGCAACGCCCCGGCCCCGCTTACACCCATAATACCACACCAACCCCCCAATGCGAACCGCAAACGCCGCCTTGCCCGAACTACTTTGAGCACACCCGCCGCCAGCGCACCAATCGCCCACCATCCCCAACGGTCATTGCCCCGTCAAAATCCCCCTCCAAATCCAAAAATCAGCGACGCCAACCTCTTGCCAAAGGCACGTCAGTTCGGTAACATACATCTATCGGGCAAATCAACCAACCAATCCCCCCTCAGCCGTCCTCGCTCGAGAACATCCCCTGAGGAACCGGGGCCATCACACCGCTAGCACAACCGCCGGAGATTCAAGTCAAAAACGGCCAGTCAGCAAAAAATCGCAATCGGCAAGGGTAGTCCCATCCCCGCTTTCACGGCGTGGGCTGCCTCCGCAGGGTATCGAGCTTCAGCCCGCGTGCTGCCTCTCATTAGGGCAGGACACGTAAAATGAAGGTCCAAAATAGTTGCGTACCAACCTCCGGCCGTAGGGCTGACAACGACTTGAATCTCCGACACCAACACCAATCAAACCAAACCGAACCCACCGCCCGATACCACACACGCCCGATACCAACCGGAGAATCCATTATGCCACCATCCAATCGCGCGCCCCCGCTGTCATCCCAAGCGCCCCGTCGCACTGAGCGTCACTCACCCTCGCCAGGCTGCGGCGGCGCAGTTCGCCGGCCTTGTTGTCGGTTAGGACGGCGTGATGCGCTTGCCGGCCGCGGACGCCGGTTAGCCGTGCGTTCCGGAACGCCTTTGCCGGCCTCCTCCCGTTCCGGCAGAACCGCCGGCACGGCCGGTTCCGGTGCCGACGGTTCGCCTTGACGCGTTTCGCCGGCGCCGTTTCGCTGTGTCCGGGCCGGTTGGCCGGGGGCGCGGTTGGCGGTTCGCCGGCGGCGTTCCCGCTGCGCGTTGACCCGTTCCGTCTCGGCGGCTACCCGCGCGTCGATCTCCAGCAGGGCTTTGTCCCGCCCGTCCCGCAACTTCAGCATCTCGCATTCCAGCAGGAAAAAGTCGCTTTTTGACAGCAGGTGCAGGTTGCCCTGAAAGGCCAGATGCCAGTCCTCCGGCGGCCACTTGCGGATGTATTCCAGCCGGTAGGCCAGCAGCCCGGCGTCAATGTACTGCGATTTCTCCAGTATCACGTCGGGACGGATGCCGATGCGGTAAGGCCAGATGGTCTTGCCCTCTTTCACCCATGGGCCGGAGCTCACCTCCTCATAAGACTTGGTGACGGTGGCAGTAGCCGTAAAGGCCCGAATCCCGGTAACGTAGTAAATGACGCGGTCGCCGGGTTCCACCCGCTGCACCTTGCGGCGGTATTCGGCCTTCAAGCCCTGGCGGGAGAACCCCAACTCCCGCGTAATGTTGAAATTCTGCTCGTTGCAGTTAATCATCCAGAAGTTATGCGGCATGAAAGTTCCCCAGGACACTCCCGGCAGCAAGCCGGGCGATTACCGTCATCCAGTATAGCCCAACCCCGCCGCCGCTGTCGCTGATTGTCGCAAGCCGGGGAATGTTGTAACATCTTGGCGCCGAAGCCTGGATTGCATATCAGGCTCTATCATGGGTTCTATCATTGAATAACGGGCGTTGCCGGGAGATTTAACTATGGCCAGCACTGCACAGCGTGAACGCGAAATCGCTATCGTCGGCGTTGCCGAATCAGACCAGATGGGGCGGGTGCCCGGTAAATCCTCGTTGCAGCATCACGCTGAGGCGGCTCACAACGCGCTGGCCGACGCCGGGCTGCGGATGTCCGACGTCAACGGCTTGATGACGGCCGGCTTCAGCACGCTGGCCACCGCCGAGTACTTCGGATTGCAGCCGTCTTTCACCGACAACACCTCGGTGGGCGGCTCGTCATTCGTCATCCACGTCGCCCACGCCGCCGCCGCCATCCGCGCCGGCTACTGCGACACCGTGCTAATCACCCACGGCCAGGCCGGGCGTTCCCAGCGCGTCGGCGTCCCGCCGGACCGCAACCTCCCCGTGGCCCAGTACGAAACGCCCTACGGGATGATTGGGCAGCCCATCAACTACGCGATGGCCTGCACCCGCTATATGCACGAGTACGGCGAGGAGCGCACGCGCCAGGCGCTGGCCGAGATTGCCGTGTCCACCCGCAAGTGGGCGAACCTGAACCCGATGGCGATGATGCACGATGCGGCCATGACTTTTGACGACTACCACGAATCCCGCTGGGTGGCCTGGCCGTTCCACCTGTTTGACTGCTGCCTGGTCACCGACTCCGGCGCCGCCATCATCGTGACCACCGCCGAAAACGCCCGCAACTGCCGGAAAGAGCCGGTGTGGGTGCTGGGCGCCGCCGAAGGCCACGACCATAACCTCATCAGCTTCATGCCCAACCACACGTCAACCTGGTCAAGGGAGACCGGGCCATTGTCGCTGCAACGCGCCGGCCTGACCCACGACGACATCGACCTGACGATGATTTACGATTCGTTCACCTACACCACGCTGGTAACAATTGAGGGCCTGGGATTCTGCGGCCCCGGCGAGGGCCCCGATTTCGTCGCCAACCAGCGCACCGCCCCCGGCGGCGATTTCGCCCTGAACACCAACGGCGGCGGCCTGTCCTACAGCCACCCCGGAATGTACGGCAGTTTCCTGCTGGTAGAAGCAGTGCGCCAACTGCGTGGCGAGTGCGGAGAACGCCAGGTTCACCGCAAAGGCTCCACAAACCAGCCGGCAGCCACCAGCATAGTCAATGGCACCGGAGGCTCACTGTCCTCAACCGGAACCGTTGTACTAGCCACCTAGCAAATCGCGAAACCGGGTGGAGAACCAGGCTGTTATGAGCGCAGTTTCGCAATAGCCTCTACCACCAGCCAGAGCGCTAACATTCCCGCCGTGCTAAAATGGAATCCGTCAGAAAAGCAGCCGGCAGTTATTGGGTAGCCTACTATCTGGTGTACCTTGCCGGAGTGGGCGTTGGCCTGTGGAAATACCCGCCGTTCCAAGAGCATGGCAATGAAGTCATATACCTGCTGGCCGCCATTTTCGGCGCAGCGGCGGGCGTCGCCCTCTTGGTAGCAATCCTTTTGGAGGTAACCGGACGCATGGTACTGTTAATACCGGCAGCAATAAAAAAGTACAGAGACGAGGGCCGGGAGGAAGGCAGGGCAGAGGGCCGGGAACAAGGTCGAGAACAAGAACGCCAGCGCATCATTGAGGTGTTGGGGCGTCTTAGCGAGCGCAACGGCGGCGAAGTCCAGGTTACCCCTGATGAGGTCATTAAAATCCTGCGGAGCGCATCCACCAGCGATTCCTGACACCGCCGCTCTGCTTTGATTAGCGCGCCCGAAGGAACACATCCTCCTAAGGGTGGTTCGCAATCATCCCTACCACCGACCAGGGCGTCGGCACTCTCGCTGTGCTAAAATGGAATCCGTCAGAAAAGTAGCCGGCAGCTATTGGGTAGCCTACTATCTGGTGTACCTTGCCGGAGTGGGCGTTGGCCTGTGGAAATACCCGCCGTTCCAAGAGCATGGGAATGAAGTCATATATCTGCTGGCCGCCATTTTCGGCGCGGCGGCGGGCCTGGCCCTCTTGGTGGCAATCCTTTTGGAGGTAACTGGACGCATGGTACTGTTAATCCCGGCAGCCATTAAAAAATACAGAGAAGAGGGCCGAAAGGTGGGCCGAGAAGAGGGACGGGAGGAGGGCCGAGAACAAGGTCGAGAACAGGAACGCCAGCGTATCATTGAAGAGTTGGGAAACCTCAGCGAGCGCAATGGCGGCGGAGTCCAGGTTACCCCTGATGAGGTCATTAAAATCCTGCGGGGCGCATCCGCCAGCGATTCCTGATGCCGCCGCACACTCCGCCCGGCGCTCCCAAAATCGTACACTCTCAACTTGGTATCATAAGCATTGGACATTGTAATCATCGGTCTGCCGCAATCGGGCAAGACTACGCTCTTTGACGCTCTGACCCTGGGCAAATCCGACGCCAGCGGCGCGTCCGGCTCTGCTACCGAGATGCACCTCGGCGTGGTAAAGGTGCCGGACCCTCGGCTGGATTTTCTGGCCGACATTTACCATCCCCGCCGGGTTGTGCCGGCCGAAATCCGCTACTCCGATTTGCCCGGCCCCGAGTCTATGGCCAAGTCTCAGGGAATCAGCGGGCGCTACCGCAACGTGCTGCAATCGGCGGCGGCGTTCCTGGTGGTGGTGCGGGCGTTTCACAGCGACGCGGTTCCTCATCCCGATGGCGCGGTTGACCCGGCCCGCGACTTGGAGGCCATGCTCAGCGAGCTGAGTTTTGCTGACCTTGAAGTCTTGGAACGCGCATCCCAGCGGCTGGCTGACCAGATGAACAAAACCAAGCCGGCCGAGCGTCCCATGGTAATGCGCCACAAGGATGCGGTGGAGAAAGCCCGGGCGGCCCTGGATGCCGGGGTTCCTTTGCGACGGCAGCAACTCACCGATTCCGAGCGGTCTTTTCTGCTCAATTACCAGTTGCTCACCGATAAGGCAGTCATCGCAGTTCTCAACACCGACGAGGGCGCCGACCCGCTGCGCCTGGCCGACCTGGATATTGACGCCGACCTCACGCTGGGCATCGGAGAAGTCAGCATCAGCGCCAGAGTGGAAGCCGAGTTGGGCCTGATGGAGCCGGAGGAGGCGGACGAGTTCCGCAATGACTTGGGTCTGGGCGAGTCCGCCACGGCTCAGGTGATTCGCGCCAGTTATGAAACGCTGGGGCTGGTATCATTTCTCACCGTCGGCGACGACGAGGTGCGCGCGTGGAGCGTGCCGCGTTCAATACCGGCCGTGGACGCCGCCGGCACCATCCACACCGATTTCACCAGGGGTTTCATACGCGCTGAGGTAATCGCCTACGATGATTTCTGCGCCTGCGGCACCATGGCCCAGGGGCGCAAAGAGGGGCTGCTGCGCTCTGAGGGCAAGACCTATCCCGTAAAGGATGGGGACATAATCCACTTCCTGATTAATACCTGACGGCTACTGCCCTTTGCTCTGAGCATCATGCCAGCAACGATAAACATTCGCCAATTCCGTCCCGCAGACGGCCCGTCGGTTCGGGCGCTGTTTCTGCACGGCCGGGAGGACGCTGCGGAGGGTTACCTCAACACCGAGGCAGACCGGGAGGGATTCCGCGAGTTTTTAGATGGGGCCATCAATCACGACTTGGCCGACATTGGACGCAGTTACCTGGAGCGTCCGGGCAGCAACTTTTGGGTTGCCGAGCATGGCGACGAAACGGCGGGCTGCATCGGCATCTATCGGCGCGGCGAACGGGAGGCGGAAGTGCGACGCCTGGCCGTTGCCCGCAACGCCCGCCGCATGGGGGTTGCCTCGCAGCTGATGGATAAAGCGGAAGAATTCGCCCGCGCCGCCGGTTACGCCCGCACTACCGTATGGGCGGCCAACCACATGACGGCGGCGATGAGTTTTCTGTCGCATCGTGGCTACCATGAGGCAGAAGACCATGCTTTCCCGCACACCGGCTTGACGCTGTATATGTACGTGCTGGAGCTGTGACCGTCGCTGGCGCGCCGATTCAATGTCATGCCCTACTGTTCAGCGGGCGGGCAAAGCTGATTTCATGCCCATCCGGGTCGGTGATATGGTAGTAGCGTTCTCGCCAGGGGGCATCCGCAGGTTCGCCGTCGGGAGTAAAGCCGGCGTCAATCATACGGCGGTGGTGGGCGTCCACGTCGTCAACGTAGAGGATGCAGCGCCCCCACCAGCGCACGTCGGCATCCGGGGACAGTATCAGATTCAGGTAGCCGTCTCCGATGCGGAGCGACGTGAAACCGGCCTCCGGGCCGCCGTACAGGATGCCCAAACCGGCGCCCCGCTGGTAAAAATCCACCGCCCGCGCCATATCCCGCACCGCCAGCGTAATGGCGCTGATTGATTGAACCGTCATCGCAAACCTCGGTAGCGCATTGCCACGATTGTAGTAGAATGGCCCGGCGTTTTGAGTTTCACCCGTCGCATAGCGGATATTATGGCACAACATAACGGACATCAACCAAGCGTGCATCAGCCCATTATCCATCGTCCCATCGAGCATCAGCCCGACTGCCTGCGGCGGTTGGAGGCTGTGTTGTCCGCTATGGGTTCCGTCATCGTGGCCTACTCCGGCGGCGTGGACAGCGCGCTGCTGGCGGTGGTGGCGCATCACGTGCTGGGCGACCGCGCGCTGGCGGTAACCGCAGTGTCCCCGGCACTGGCCAGCCGCGACTTGAGCGATGCTGAGCAGGTAGCCGCCGATTTCGGCATCAATCATCGGGTTATCCGCACAGCCGAACTGGCCCGTGAGGGCTATGTCGCCAACAGCCCGCAGCGGTGCTACTTCTGCAAGACGGAGCTGTATGACCAGTTGGCCGCAGTAGCCGGCGAAGGTTTTGACTGGATTGTCAACGGGGCGAACACCGACGATTTGGGCGATTACCGACCCGGAATGACCGCCGCCGCTGAACATAACGTCCGCAGCCCGATGGTGGAGGCGCAGATGGACAAAGCGCAGGTGCGGGAGGCCGCCCGCTGGCTGGGCGTGCCGCTGTGGGACAAACCCGCCCAACCTTGCCTGTCGTCGCGGATTCCTTATGGCACGCCGGTGACCATTGAGTCGCTGCAACGCATTGAGGCAGCCGAGGATGCGCTCCGGGAGTTGGGCCTGCGCGAAGTCAGGGCGCGGCACCATGACCGATTGTGCCGAGTAGAAGTGGGCGAGCACGAGCTGGAATTCGCTTTCGAGCGGCGCGCCGAGATAGTCAGACGGCTTAAGGCGTTGGGGTATTTGTGGGTTTCGCTGGACTTGAGCGGCCTGCGCTCCGGCAGTCTTAATGACATATTACGTACTACCGGCACTCCCGGCCAGCCATGAAAACCGCCTATATCCAGTCCGTAGGCGGGGCCAGCGGCGATATGCTGCTGGGGGCGCTGCTGGATGGCGGGCTTCCACTGGATATAATCACCCAGATTATTAATGCGCTGGGCATCTCCGGCGCAACGGTAGCGGCCAAGCCCGATGTCCGGTGCGAGGTGCGCGGCACGCGGGCCATAGTGGACGTGCGTGCCGACGATCGGTATTCGCCCCGGCAGATGCTGGATAAGGTAGATAATGCCGCTGGCCTGTCGGATCGCGTGCGGACAAAATCCGCCGATGTCCTGAACGCTCTGTTTGACGCCGAGGCGCGCGTCCACGGCCACGAACGTTCTGCGGTGCATCTGGACGAACTGGGCACCGCCGATACGCTGGTTGATGTCGTTGGAGTAGTTGCCGGGATCGAGTATCTGGGCATTGACCGGGTCTATGCTGCGCCGCTGGTGTTGGGAGAGGCTACCGGGCCGCGCCGCCCCGGAGGGTACAGTAACCCGGCGCCGGCCACGCTGGAAATCATTGCGACGTCGCAGGCGTCCATCGCGCCGGAACGCCCCATCTATGCCGGTGCCGGCGAGCTGACTACCCCTACCGGAGCCGCCCTGATTGCAACGCTGGCCGAGTTCCGCCAGCCCGCGATGACGCTGGCCCGCATCGGAGTAGGCATTGGCGGCAAAGACCCGGCGACGTTTCCCAACGTGTTGCGGTTGTGGCTGGGGGAAACGGCGGATGCAACCGCCCCGGTGGGCCGCTGGCAGGACAACATAATCCTGCTGGAAACCAACCTGGACAACGCCACCGGCGAACAGCTGGGCTTTGCGATGGCAAGGTTGTTTGACGCCGGCGCCCTGGATGTGTGGCACACGCCGATACAGATGAAAAAAAACCGCCCCGGCATCCTGCTGTCGGCGCTGGGCCCGGCAGATTTGGAAAGCCGCCTCGCCGAAGTATTCCTGCGCGACACGCCAACCCTGGGAGTGCGCACGCGGCCGGTAAGCCGCTACGTGGCCGAGCGCGACACGGTGACGGTGGAAACGGAGTATGGCCCGATACGAGTCAAGCGCAAGTGGCTGGGCGGCAAAGTAGTTAGCGCAGCGCCCGAGTATGACGACATCGCCTCCGCGGCCCTACGCAACGGTGTTGCCTGGCAGACCGTAGCAGAATCTATCCGAAAACTTGACCCAACAGGGGGAACCGTCCCTTGATGCAAGCGGCAATAAACGACGAAAAGGGCTTATCCGGCAGCATAAAATCCCGCATGATGTTAACTTTCGCGTCAAAGTCATCCAGCTGGTTAATCCGCTTAATCAGCAACTGGTATTGGTAAAGCCTTCGGTTCCATAAATGCCGCGCGTCATTCTCTCCCAACCCGCTGTCGTTCAAGTCAATATCCCGTATCGTCCGGCGCGCAATTGACCATTCCATCCGGTCAAGCTGCTCTGATGGGAATATCGCGCCGGTTGCAGTGTCGAAAGCAAAGAAATCCCCGGCTGGCGTCTGCCCGGCAACCACGTTGGGATTCACGTATTCCGATACGGTGGTATAGCGAGAATCTTCGCCGGACAGTAGTTGATTTACGAGCGCGTCATCAAAGCCGGGCCAGCTGCCGCCTTTCGCCTGATTGCACCGCCGGCAGGCATAGACCAGATTCAGCCAGTCCAGCCATTGTTCGGGAAAGCGATTGCGTGGGCGAAAATGGTCAACGCTCTCATCATTAGGGTCTGCAGATTGCGTTGGCGATTGGCAGGCTTGCTCGCAATAGACGCAAACCGTCCCAAAATCTCGAACCAGCGCACCCCGTATGCGTATGCGGGCATCGTCATCCAATTCATCCCATTGCGTGTACGTTGCACGCAGACTAGCGAAAAAATCCGGCTCTGGCGAGCGTTCAACCGAATGCATGGTTAACCGTTGTCCTGGCTCAAATCTCGTGATTGACGGTATTTCTCCAGCGCCTCAGCAAACTGCTGCTCGAACAGCTCGCGCTGTGCCGCCTGCGGCCCCCCGGCCAGCAAATCCCGGTCCACCAGTTGCCGTAACTCCTGTATCTGCGCCTGTCGTTGTTCCTCTTCTTGCGCATCGTCCAGAGGCGCCTCATCCCGGAGCCGTCGCAACTCTCGTGCCGCCGCCGCCGTTGCATCGTCCGTAGGGTCGTCAACCCCCATCAGCGTCCGCAAAATCTCATCCGCTGTCCAACCGACGACATCCTCGGTGTTAGTGCTGGCCGTAATCACCCCGTTGGCATCCCGGTTTAGCAGATGCACTTGCCCTGCCTTTAACCCGGCTACCACAAAGGGCGAGTGCGTGGTAGCAAAAATCTGCAACCCCGGAAAATGTTCCAGCAGCGCCGGAATCACCCGCCGCTGCCAGGTGGGATGCAGGTGGTTCTCGATTTCATCAATGAGTAGGACGGCGGGCTGGCTTTCCCAGCCATCCATGAAGTCGTAATGATGCACCATCTTGAACGCCAGCCATCGTATCCATAGGAGCGTCCCTTCCGTGCCTGAACTGAGGTGCCCCAGGTATATCGACTCTGATTCATCATTTCCAAGGCGCCCCGGTCGCTCCTCATCCGGCAGAATGTCAAAATCACGAATGTCATTGGTATTGATAGCGCCGCCGCGCATTATACGCAGGTTTTCGGGGTTAGTTACCGGATTGGAAAAGTAATCTCCCAGATCCGAGACAAGTACGTAGTTGTGTGTCTTTGCGTCCTGAATCACTTCGTTGCAAATGCTCATACTGCAAGCATCCGCAGTTTCAATTGCGCTGATAAAATTGCGAATCGCTTTGTGGCTTGAGTTCCCGCGTCCTAGTGACCAAGCTTCGTTCCCCAGAGCATAAAGTGCACGCTGTACTTGCGGACCACTGAATGGCTCATTTAGAACTCGGAAAGCGGCATGATTGCGGCTATCGGCGCTCTCTGCCACGGATATTCCTGGCAATCCAACCCGTACCGAGCCTATGTGTACAACAATTGGCAGAAATTCTGGTCTCTCATCAAGATTGGCAAAAGGAACAAACCAATCCTCGCTTGCCGCAATTACGGTTAACCGAGCAGCATCCTCTGTCATGAATTCAACATATCCTTCGAAATCATAATCAGGGCGTTCAAGCGTCCAGAAGTCTTTAAATGACCTTTTTCCCATATCATCCAGTGGATTGAAATGATATGCCAGAATTAGCAGCACCGTGCTTTTCCCTGACGCGTTTGGGCCGACGAACACGTTCGCGCGTTCGTCAAACTTGAGGGTGATGCGCTCAGAAATCGGCGGAATCGCGCCAATGCTCATCTGTGTAAGGTGCATCAGAACCCCCTCCTTTCATCATCCAGTATAGACGAACCTGCCCGGCTTCGCCTAATATCCCTGCCACAGTTCCCCCCATTCCGTTTTGAGCGCTTTCTCAATTCTGCTGCGGCCTTTTGTTTTTAGCCAGTAGCCGTTGTGGTAGATGTTGCTGGCGGTGTAGGCCCAGGCTGCTATGGGGGAGCGTAGCAGGGCGTTTTCCAGGGGTTTTAGGGGGCCCCAGTAGATTAGTTTTTGGCCACGGCTGGCGAAGGTGTTTTCGGTGCCGCTGAAATGCCAGTTGACTTGGCTGATGTCGGGCTCGTCGCCGACTACTTCGATTTGGCGGAGGTCGCCTATGCCCAGGCCGCGTTCGTGGGCCAGGCTGATGAATTGGATGGATAGCGGGTCGAAGCCCATCATGGAGGCTACTACGGCGTCAACGGCTACTTGGTCGGCGCCGGCTACGATGCGGTTTTTGATGTGCCAGCGCATGGCACGGGGGCCTGGGCCGTCGCCGGCGAAGGTGCCGTCGGTTACGGCGAAGATGCCGGGGTGGATTTCCTGCTGGATGGCCAGCAGGTCGACCAGCGTTTCGTGGATTACCGAGTGCGTCCAGTGGCGTTTGCGGTGGAGCAGGCCGCCGAAGGCGTTTTTCATTGCGCCGGTCATCGTGGTGAACACGTGGGTTTTCATCGTGGGCAGGTGTACGATGTTTTTGCCGGCGAACAGCTGGGGTATTTCGATGCCCTCCGGATAGATGTCGTCAAGGACAAGCATCCTGGCTTTGGGTTCGTAGCGCACCCACGGCTCCGGCGGGGTGTCCAGGTGGACGGTGCGGAGGTTGTACTTGTCTTGCACGGGCTTGTGCTTGTTGTTGGCCTCGCCCTCAAAAGAGTCCACTACGACGGTGCCGTTGTGGGCGGCGATGAGGCCGGTATGCCCCATGTTGTGCAGGGCGCAGACGGCGCCCTCCAGCTGCCAGGGCGCGGTGGAGCAGCCGGGGTACCAGTGCTGCCAGGATATGTTGATTTTGAGCAGCGTTTCGTAGTCCGGCAGCAGGGTTTGTGCGGCGCCGGCCAGGCGCATCGCCCGCTCCACGTCGGACAGAACCGTCTGCGGCGTGGTAGCGACTACCGATACTACCGGGGTTTTGGTACGGGATGGCGCGGCGGGCTGGAAAGCGGGGGCCGGTTGCTCAATTGTAGTCATTGAAAGATGCCTCGTCATTAGGTAGTTGCGATGCCGTAGTTGACAATTATACGTCCGTACTCTTGGAGCGGAAATGCGGTATGACCTGCTCACCGAACAGGCGTATGGAGTTCATCACTTCGTCGTGGGTGGCGTGGCCGGCTTGAAAGATGGGCATTATTTCGTCAACGCCCATTGCCTCGAATTCCTCGATTACCCGGATGCAGGCGTCCGGGTTGCCGACGCAGTAGCCGCCGCCGGCGAGCAGTTGCTCCGGGGTGGGGGGTTGCTGCTGCTGGGGGTCTTGACTTGGGCGGCCGCCGCGGGTTGCGCCGCCTTGCACGTAGAACTGGTATTCCTCCGGCACGGCGTCCGGGTCAACGCCGGCCCATTCCAGGGTGAAACGCTGGCGGCTTTGCTCCAAGTACCAGGCGGCGACCGCAGCGCCTTTTTGACGGGCGCGGGCGTCGTCCTCATCGCAAAAGCCGATGGTTGACGCAACTACCTGCCGGTTGGTGAAACGGCCTACCGGGGTGGGGTTGGCGATGGCTTCGTAGTAGGTGTTGACCAGGGCGCGGGTTTTGTCGGTGCCGCCGAGGGTGTTGACCAGGCAGCCTACGCCCAGCTGTCCGGCCAGGCGGAAAGTGTCCTCTTGCGTGCAGGCCATCCACAGGGGCGGGTGGGGCTGCTGCAAGGGGCGGGGGATTACCTCACGGGGCGGGATTGTCCAGTTCTCACCGGAGTGGCTGAATACCTCATCGCACCACATACGGGGCAGACATTCCAGGGTTTCTACCATCATGCTTTGCGTCTGCGCTACGTCGGTTCCGAATGGGGTTAGCTGGTAGGGGCCTTTGGTGCGGCCCACGCCGACGTCAACGCGGCCGTCGCTCAGGATGTCCAGGGTGGATGCGCGGGCGGCTACGTGCAGGGGGTGATGCACCGGGGCCAGGACGACGCCGAATCCGAGGCGCATCTTTTTGGTGTGCTGGGCCATTACGGCCAGCATAACTTCCGGGGCCGACGAGTGGGCGAACTCGGTCAGAAAGTGATGTTCCACCAGCCAGACGCGCTCAAAGCCCATTTCCTCAGCGTACTGCACCTGGCGCACGGCGTTCCAGAGGGTGTCGTACTCGGCGGTGTCAGTCCAGGGGCGGGGCATCTGCAATTCGTAAAACATTCCGAATTTCATGGTTAATCTCTCAAAGGATTGCACTGGCGGGGGGGTTAGTTGCGGCGTGGCCGGTTTGGTTAGTTTGCCGTCCAGCCGCCGTCCACTACCAGCAGATGGCCGGTGGTGGCGCTGGCGGAGTCGCTGGCCAGGTAGATGGCGGCGCCGGCCAGTTCGTTGGCGTCCATGCGGCGGCCCAAGGGCATCCGCAGGGCCAGGTCGGTTTGGACGGAATCGGCGTCGCGGGTGTCGGCTTCGAGCAGGCCGGGGGTGGTGGTGGGGCCGGGGCCGATGGCGTTGACGGTGATGCCGTGTTCGGCCCATTCCAGGGCCAGCACTCTGGTTAAGTTGGCGAGGCCGCCTTTGCTGGCGCAGTAGGCGGCGCGGTGGGGGGCGCCGACCAGGGCCAGCTGCGACGAAACGCTGATGATGCGCCCAAAGCCGTTGGGGATCATTTGCCGGGCCGCGGCCTGCGCGCAGAAAAAGGCGCCTTTGAGGTTGGTGTCCAGCACGGCGTCCCAATCCGCCTCGGTAACGTCCAGGGCGGCGGCCCGGCGGCGGATGCCGGCGTTGTTCACCAGGATGTCCAGGCGGCCCATGTCGTGAGCGGCCTGCTCCGTTGTGGTGTTGATGGCGCTGATTGATTGCACGTCCATATCGTACTGCCAAGACGACTGGCCAGCCTGCCGGATGGCGGCAGCGGTTGCGGCGACGCCGGCGCGGGCCTCCGGGGTGGGCAGGTCGCTGACGGCGACGTCGGCGCCGGCCTGGGCCAGTCCGATGGCGAGGGCGGCGCCGATGCCCCGGGCGGCGCCGGTGACCAGGGCCTTGCGTCCGGTCAAGTCCAGTCCGGGATAGGGCATAGTCTTACTCCTTGATGCGGGTTGGGTTGATTAGTTATGTTGAATTATACAGCGGGATGGAACGGGAGGGATGGCAGGCGGGCAATCGGGTTGGAGCGTTTTGCGCCGTAAAGCGTTGACACTGCGCCGGCCTGCTGTTAGCGTATTGCGCCAACCGCTATGACTGGCGCGCCGGATTTTTGCCGCTTTTTTACCGCTGCCAGCCGTGCGCAAAACGTAACTGCGAGGGAGACTTATGCCGAACGCGAGGAGAATGAACCCGATTCGCTCCGTAACTGTACCCTGGCGCGCTATTATTGCCGGGGCCGGTATCGCCTTGTTAATGCTGGCGGTGGCGGCTTGCGGCGGTGGCAATGGCGACGGGGAATCATCGTCGGCGGCGCCGGCGCAGCCGGCGGCAGCCGATGCAACGACTGCGCCCGACTCGGCGATGTCAACCAGTATGGCTGACCAGGAGCCGGTTACGCTGCAAGTGGTTTGCATCAACCGGACGCTGCGGCCCTGCGAGCTGATTCGCGATTTCTACGTGCCAAAGGTCAGTGAACGGACGGGCGGCACGGTGACGGTTGAGATTTCGTCCTATCCGGAACTGGGCCTGGCCGGCCCGGACACCATCCGGCTGGTGGACGACCAGACGCTGGAGTTTGCCGAGATTTACTCCGGTTACGTGGGCGGTGACCTGCCCATCATTGACGTGGGGAATCTTTGGGGCCTGTCGCCCAGCAACGACGCTCACCTGGCGCTCTCTGATGCCATCGAAGATGACATGATTGCCATTTTGCGCGAGGCTACCGGCGGCGAGCCAATTTTCCGCGCCTACTATCCGAACCAGTACGTTTTCAGCCGCGAGCCGCTGGAGACTCTTAGCGCTTACAAGGACAAGAAGATTCGCCAGCACAGCACCATCCTGGGGGACTTGCTGGAGGGTTTGGGGGCTGAGGGGCAGTTTGTTGCGTTTGCGGACGTGTACACGGCGCTGGAGCGAGGCGTGCTGGACGCGGGCATCACCGGCGGCACGCCCGGCTACGGGCAGCGCTGGTACGAAGTTACCGAATACCTGTACGGGCCAATCGTGGGTTCCATTGGCGTTACCTACGTAACCCTCAACGGTGAGAAGTGGGGCGAATTGACGCCGGAAAGCCAGGCCGTCCTGAAAGAGGTTGGGCAGGAATTCGAGGCGGAGAACCTGCGTCTGCTCAAATCGGACTGGGACCCGGCGGGAATTACGCTGAACGAAGGCGAAGGGATGACCTACAGCGATTTTCCGGATGACGTCAAGGCGCAGATGCGGGCTACCGCGATGGAATTGATTATTCCCAACTGGGTGGAACGGGCCGGCGGCGCCAACTCGGAGGGCGTGGCTATCTTTAACGAGAAGGTGGGCCCAATCGTTGGGGTGACTATCAATCCCGACGGAACCGCCAGTGAAGTTGAGGCGATGATGATGACCAGCGCCGTGAACTGCGATGGGCGCGGTGTCGGCGACGTGTGTATTGACATCGTGGATTCGCCCAACGGCGGCCAGGAGGCCATCGCTACCACGCAGTGCGACGGCGACGTTGGGACGGCAGTACCCGCTACGCACGGGGGCGGCAGTCCGTCCGGCTGGTCTTGCGGAGAGGAAAGCGGCATCAACTTTAACCTGACGCCGCTGGTTTCGGAGGGCGAGAGCTTCCAGATGCAGATGGCCTGCATCAACCGGACGCTGGTGGACTGCGGGTTGGCCATCGGGAACTACAAGGAAACCGAGGACATCGGCTTTGTGGAACGGGTCAAGCGGCGGACCAACGGGCAGGTGGAGTTTGAGGTGTCGTCATTCCCGGAACTGGGCATCGGCGGGCCGGACTCGCTGCGGCTGGTTGAGGATGGGACGCTGGACTCGGCGCAGATTTACTCCGGCTACGTGGGCGGCGACCACCCGATTATGGACATGAGCAACCTGTGGGGGCTGTTCCCGACGCAGGATGCGCAGCTGGCGGTGATTGACGCGATCCAGCCGAGGATGGCGGAGGTGACCGACGAGAACGGCGGCGTGCAAGTGGCCTATATGATGACGGCGCACAACTACATATTCGCCAAGCCGCAGGTGGAGGGGCTGGAGGACTTGCAGGGCATGAAGGTGCGGAGCCACAGCACCGTGCTGAGCGACCTGCTGTCGGGAATGGGAGCTGACCCGCAGTTCATCGCGTTTGCCGACGTGTACACCGCTTTGGAGCGAGGCGTCATTGACGGCGCCATCTCCTGCGGTTCGTGCGGACATGGGCTGCGCTGGTACGAAGTGGCGGATTACCTGGTGGGGCCGATCGTTTCGGTGGGTCACAGCTGGTTCACCATCAGCCATTCCCGCTGGAACCAGATGCCTCCGGACTTGCAGAACATCGTGCTGGAAGAGGGGGCGCGCCACGCGTACCTGAACCGGCAGCTGCTGTTTGAGCACTTTGCGCCGACCGCTGTCGCGGAGAACGTGAAAGAGGGGATGAAACTCGTGGAGTTCACTCCCGAGATGAAAGCGGCGCAACGGCAGTCGGCCATCCAGAACGTGGTACCCGGCTGGGTAGATCGCGTCGGCGGGCCGACGTCGGAGGCGGCGGTCATCTTTAACGAACTGGTGGCGCCAATCGTCAAAGTGACGATTAACGCCGACGGGACGGCATCCGCGATTGAGTAGATAGCCGAACCCGAACCAGCGGAGAGTACAACGCCGGGCCGTCTTGAAAGAGGCGGCCCGGTTTTTAGTTGGGCACAGGTGGTTTGGTCATTGCATCATCGTTCATCTCCTTTATATGGTTAGCTGGTATCGGGCGGGTGCGGTATCGGGCGATTGGGTATCGGGCGGTGCGGTGGGTTTGGTTCGGTTTGGCGTTGGTGGGTTTGGTGGTTATCGCCGGAGATTCGAGTCGGTGTCAGCCCTTACGGCCGGAAGGTTTTTACGCAACTATTACGGACCTTCATTTTACGTGTCCTGCCGGTTAGGGCAGCGCGCGGGCTGAAGCTCGATACCCTGCGGAGTACCGCCCGCGCTGTGGAAGCAGGGATAGGCGGCCTGGCCGATTGCGATTTGGATGCTGACGGGGGTGGCCGTGGTGACTGGAATCTCCGGCGGTCGTGATGGTGGTGTGATAGTGTGTGGCCCCGGTTCCTCAGGGGATGCCTCTTACTGAGAACGGCTGAGGCGGGGATTGGTTGTTGATTTGCCCGATAGATGTATCTTACACGAACTGATGTACGGTTGCAAGAGGTTGGGGTCGCTGATTTTTTGGATTTGGCGGTGGGGCGTATCCTAATGGGGTGCCGCTGGGGGAAATGATTTCCCCCAGACCCCCTCGGCGTAGCCTTGGGGCAAGGGCGCTGCTACGGTGTCGGGGGTGATTGGGCTGTTTGGGACGGGATGCGGGCGGGGGGGTTGGTGTAATTGACAATGCTTTTGGGCTGCCATACAATCGGCGCCAAATGGGACCAGTGAGGTGTTTGTAGCGGGCGCTTGGGAATGTACGCAAATTGACGGGCTTTGGAGCGGAAATGATGGATGCGATTGTTAACCGATTCAAGGATATTGGGGCGGGCAAGTATCTGCTGGCGGCGCTGCTGTGCCTGCTGGTGGGGGCACTGGCGGCTTGCGGCGGTTCGGGTGCTGATTCGTCGGCGGGGACGACTGCCGGGGATGGCGGTTCCGGCGAAAGCGCGATGATGGCGGAACCGGAGTTCAAGATTCAGCTGGTTTGCATCAACCGCACCGGCAATCCGTGCACGCTGATTTACTCCACGATGGAGGAACACGGCATTGACGGGTTCATCGAACGGGTGAAAGACCGCACCAATGGCCGGGTTGAGTTCCAGGTCAGCTCTTTCCCCGAACTGGGGCTGAACGGGCCGGATTCGCTCCGTCTGATTGAAGACCAGACGATGGAGCTGGCCGAGATTTACTCCGGGTACATCGGCGGCGACCTGCCCATCATTGACGTGGCGAATCTGTGGGGGCTGTTCCCGGATTCGGCGACTAACTTTGCCGTCATTGACGCTACTCGCCCGGACTTGCACCGCATCATTGAAGAGCAGTCCAACGGCATCGTGATAATGGAGAACTACTACGAGAGCAACTACTATTTCTCCTCGCGGGAGTTGAACACGCTGTCGGACTTTGAGGGGTTGAAGACGCGGAGCCACAGCACCGTGCTGAGCGACCTGCTGGAAGGGATGGGCGCCGACCCGCAGTTTATGGCGTTTGCGGACGTGTACACCGGGCTGGAGCGGGGCGTGCTGGACGCGGCGGTATCGTGCGGCACCTGCGGCTCCGGGGTGCGCTGGTACGAGGTGACCGACTATATGGTGGGGCCAATCGTGGCGATCGCCGTTACCTGGATTACGATGAACAAAGACGTTTGGGATGCCATACCCGCGGACTTGCAGGCCATCATCAAGGAAGAAGGGGCGCGGCACCAAAGCACGTCGCGGGAATGGGTTGAGACGGTTTGGGCGCAGGAAGGCATCGACGAGAATACCGAGGGCGGTATGGAGTACGTGGAGTTCTCGCAGGAAATCAAGGACGCACTATACTTGGCCGGGCGCGACAAAGTGCTGCCCCGGTGGGTGGAGCGCACCGGCGGGCCCAACAGCGAGGCGGTGCAGATTTACAACGAAAAGGCGGCGCCGATCATTGGTGTCCGGGTAGGCGCGGACGGGAAGGCGGAGGACATTAACTAATCCGCCGCTTGCTGTTGTCGTTCCGGGCACAGGGAAGAATGACAATAGGCAGGACGGGGTTGCGCAGTTTTCCGAAGTGACCGGCGCAGGTTGACAAGCGATGCTCCGGCCCATAGACTACGCAATCGTGCGAAAGGGGCGGCGCTGCTGGCAAACGCGGTGGGCGCCGTCCATCATAACCGCTGTAGAATACCCCTAACCCGTGATTTGGAGGTTCCAGTTGACCACGCAAGCCGCATCGCCAAGAGTAACGGTGACGCTGACGCGGGCCATCAACAAGATAGACGCCGGTCTGGACTTTTTGTATCGCATTCTCGGATACATTTGCGGCACGATGTTGTTGCTACTGGGACTCTACATCACGTACCAGGTGATTGTGCGGAAGTTCGGCGTCGGGCCGGTGCTGGGGAATCAGGAGCTCATCGGCGGCTATATTCTGGCCTTTGCCGGGACTTGGGCGTTCTCGTACTCGCTGCGCACGGGTTCGCACGTCCGCATTGACGTGCTGCTGCCGCTGTTCTCCCGCATCCATCCTTATATGCGCTCCACGGCGGACTGGCTGGCGCTGGCGTCGGTGGGGTTCTTTGGGCTGATTACCGCCATCAAAAGCTGGGAGGAAGTGGCCGAGTCGAAGTGCATCCGCACTAACGCCGAGGGGATTTGCGAACCGGCTTTGTCGAATACCTATCTCATCGGCAACTTCCTGCCGGAGCTCTGGCTGGTCCAGATGATAGTAGCCGTCGGTTTCTCGATGCTGGCGTTCACTTCGTTCCAATGGATGCTGAGCATGATTGTGCGGGGATTGCTGGAAATCTGGCACAAGAGTTCAGGCGGGGACATTGCGGAGCTGGCCCAGGAACAGACGGTGCAGGAAGCCGCAGCCGGGGTGTAATCGCCGGCGCCGGCCGAGGCTGACTGCTCCGGCCGGAATGATGCGTTCCCGCTCACCAATTTAACGGACGCTGCACGGAGGTCGCGAGAGACATGGCAATCATCGCCGCATTCAGCATGATGGGGGTATTTTTCCTCCTCGGCCTCTACGTAGCGGGCGCGCTGGGCGTGCTTTCGCTGGTGATGATGCAGGCGTTCTCGGATGCGCCGCTGTGGAACATCCTGGGCAACAAGGCGTGGGAAAGCAACACCAACTTTATTCTGGTGGCGGTGCCGCTGTTCCTGCTGATGGGCGAGCTGATGCTGCGCTCCGGGATGGGGGAGCGGATGTACGGGGCGCTGTCGCGCTGGCTGGTGTTTCTGCCCGGCGGGCTGCTGCACACGAACATTGCATCCTGCGCGGTGTTTGCCGCCTGCTCCGGTTCGAGCGTGGCAACGTCGGCGACCATCAGCCGGGTGTCCCTGCCGTCGTTCCGGCAGCGGGGGTACAGCGAGCGGCTGGTGATCGGGTCACTGGCGGCTGGCGGCACGCTGGGGATTCTGATACCGCCAAGCATCGGGCTGATTATTTTCGGGGTGCTGGTGGAGGAATCCATCGGGCGGCTGTACATGGGCGGGTTCCTGCCGGGTTTCCTGCTGGCGTCCACGATGATTCTGATGATGGTTATAACGTCAATCATCTTTCCGGGGACTGCGCCGATGGATGATGAAGTGCGGCGCCTGTATCGCGCGTGGTTCCACGGCATCAGGGTACGCCGTTACAGCGAAGAGCAGCTGGCGGTGATGCGGCAAGAGCAGGCTACCGAAGCTGGCATTGCCGACCCGCGCGACCGGCGGAACTACCGGCGGGGGCGTTCAACCCTGTCTTACGGGGAGGGCATCGCGGCGTGGTCGTCGATGCTGTTCCGGGCGCTGATTGGGATGATGTCAATTGTGCCGGTGCTGGTCATCATTATGGTGGTGCTGGGTTCAATCTACACCGGCTGGGCAACGCCTACCGAGGCGGCGGCGCTGGGGGTGTTCGGGGCGCTGGTGGTGGCGCTGGCCAACGAGCTGTACAAGAAAATCAGCAACAATCCGCTGGCGGTGATACTGATTGGGATTCCGCTATTCCCGGTGGTGGTGTTTGCGCTGGACGATTACCTGCGGGAACACCAGGAGGAATTGCCGGGCAGCGTGATTGCGATGACCCTGCTGGGGTTTTTGTTCCCGCCCTTGTGGTACATTGCGATTTACATTGTCGGCGTGAAGGGCGATTTGCCGGCGCCGACTTATCCGAGCTGGCCGCACGCCGGCCGGGCGCTGCGGCTGATGCTGCTGGATTCCATCATCTCAACGGTACGCACGTCGTCAATGATTATGCTTATCGTGATGGCGGCGTTTACGCTCAGTTTCGCCTTTGCTAGGCTGGGCATATCGCAGGACATCTCGGAGTGGATTACCGGGCTTAACCTGAACGCTTTGCAGTTTGTCATCATCCTGGTGTTTTTCTACCTGCTGCTGGGAACTTTCATGGAAAGTTTCGCGATGCTGGTTACGACCATACCAATCCTCACGCCATCGCTGACGGCGGTGGGCGTGGACCTGGTGTGGTTCGGCATCATCATGGTGATTCTGGTAGAGGCGGCGCTCATCAGCCCGCCGGAGGGGATTAACCTTTACATACTGCACGGGGTTAGACAGGACGTTGACGCGCAGATGGCGGAGCAGACGGCGGCGGCGCAGGACGTGTTACGAGAAAGCACGATTACGGACGTGTACATTGGGGTTTTACCGTTTATGGGGTGTATGGCGGTGGTGATTGGGCTGCTGTTCGCTTTCCCGGACATTGCCTTGTGGGCGCCGTGCATCGTCTATGACAATCCCACCCGGGATTTCATGGAAGTAGTCGGCAAAACCCCGGACACCCTGACGTTCTGGGACCAGGTGCAGTACTGTTCCTCAGAGTTCCGGCCCCGGGCGTACCAGTAGGCGGCAGCGGGCAGGCAACCCGTGATGCACGCGCTGATACTGGCCGGCGGCAAGGGGGAGCGGCTGCGCCCGCTGACCGACAGTTTGCCCAAGCCGATGGTTCCGCTGGACGGGCGGCCCCTGCTGTGGCACCAGATACGGTGGCTCCGCAGCGGGGGCGTGACCGATGCGACGCTTTTGGTGGGCTATATGGCCGAGGCTATAATTGACTACTTTGGCGACGGGGCTAACTGCGGCGTCCGTATCAAGTACCATCGGGAGGAGCGCGCTTTGGGACGAGGGGGGGCGCTGCGGGCCGGGCTGGATATGGCGCCGGCGACGGCAGGGGGGCCGGTGATTGCCGTCAACGGGGACATCATTACCGACGCCAGTCTGGGCGACTTGCTCGCTGACTACGATGCCCGGAGCAACGCCGGCGGGGAACATCTGGCGACTATACTGACGGTTCCGATGGCCAGTCCTTACGGCGTTGTTGACTGCGGGCCGACGGGGCTGGTGGACGGGTTTCGGGAGAAGGTGACGCTGCCGTACAGTATCAACGGGGGGGTGTACGCGCTGGCGCCGGGGATTAGGGATTTGCTGCCGTTGGTGGGCGACCATGAGGATTCTACGTTCCCGATGCTGGCCCGGCAGGGCAGGATGTCGGCGGTGCGGACGGAGGCGTTCTGGCGCAGCGTGGATTCGTTTAGAGACCTGTCGGAGGCGGAGACCCACTTGACGGGCCGGCGGGCGGCGTAGTGATAACGGCCGGCCAGGCCCGGGAGATAGCGGACGCGGCGGCGGCAATCCGGGCCAACGTGCAGCTTGCCATCGTCGGGAAAGACCAGGTTATTGAGTACACCCTGGCGGCGCTGTTCAGCGGGGGGCATATTCTGGTTGAGGACGTGCCGGGGATTGGCAAGACGACGCTGGCGCGGGCGCTGGCCTACTCGCTGGCGTGCGAGTTTAGGCGCATCCAGTTCACGCCGGACTTGATGCCATCCGACATTACCGGGATACATTACTACAACCAGCACACGGGCGATTTTGAGTTTCGGCCCGGCCCGGTCATATCCCAAATTGTGCTGGCCGACGAGATTAACCGGGCTACGCCCAGAACGCAATCGGCGCTGCTGGAGGCGATGGCGGAGCGGCAGGTGACCGTGGACCAAAACACGGTGCCGCTGCCGGAGCCGTTTCTGGTGCTGGCAACGCAGAACCCTATTGAATTGGAGGGCACCTTTCCGCTGCCGGAGGCGCAGATTGACCGCTTTTTGCTCCGGCTGCGCCTGGGCTACCCGTCGGAGGACGACGAGGGGGCGATGCTGGAACGGTTTGAGGACGCCAATCCGCTGACGTCATTGCAGCCGGTGGCTGCGGCTGACGACGTGATGCACATTCAGAGCCTGGTGCGGCGGGTGTATATTGACCCGGTGCTGCGGACGTATCTGGTGCGGTTAATCCGGGCCACGCGCAGCCATGCTGACGTTGAGCTGGGGGCGAGCCCGCGGGCTACGTTGGGGCTGTACCGCTGCGCGCAGGCACTGGCGGGTATTCGGGGGCGGGAGTACGTGACGCCGGACGACATCAAAGTTTTGGCGGAACCGGCGCTGTCGCACCGCATCATCTTGAAGAGCATGGCCCGCTTGCGGGAGCGCAGCCAGGAATCGGTGGTTGCCGAGCTTTTGGAGGAACAGCCCGTTCCTATTTAATGCAGTGCGTCGTTTTAACGCAGGGCATCGCTGCGTTGCGTTCGGGCGGCGGCGTCCGTACAATTCGCCTTGACGCTGATGGCAGCGCACGTTAATTTCACTGAATCCGATTGACTAAATCCGGTTGACCGAATCCGGACGTTGCAGGAGATTGTTTTGACTACCGCAGAGCAGGCTGAAATCATTCTTTACACGCATCCGGACTGCCCGTTTTCCGCGCAGGCCAAGATGCACTACCGGAGGCAGCGGGTGGACTATACCGAGGTTGACGTTTCCAAGCAGCCGGGCCGGGTGCCGGAGCTGCTGGAACTGTCGGGCGGGGAGCGAATTACGCCGGTTATTGTGGAGAACGGCACGGTGACAATCGGGTTCCAGGGCGGCTTTTGAGACTTTTAAGTTTGGGGGCCGTGGGCTCCCAAAGTCCTGGCATAAGCAGGCTGGGGTATCCGATGGATGCGGCGCGGGGGATTTTCCGGGATTCGGGCCGGAAGGGTCAAAAAGGTGTTGCATTATCGGAACTCCTGTGCTAATGTGTCCGCAATTCAGGCGATACGGTGGAGGACGAGATGGCAATTAGCGCCGACAAACTCAATTTGGACAAGGACAAGCTGGCGGCTTTGGAGGTTGCGCTGGGGCGGATCGAGAAGGACCATGGCCGGGGCGCGGTGATGCGGGGCAACGAGCAGGTGGCTCACCTGATTACCAACGTGATTCCCACCGGGTCGCTGTCGCTGGATTTGGCGCTGGGCGTGGGGGGGCTGCCCCGGGGACGGGTAACTGAGATTTATGGGGGTGAGTCGGCGGGCAAGTCCACGCTGGCAATCCACATAATGACCGAGACGCAGCGGATGGGGGGGCTGGCGGCCTACGTGGACGCCGAACACGCGCTGGATCCGCAGTATGCCACGAATTGCGGCCTGGACCTGGACAACCTGCTGATATCGCAGCCCGATTCGGCGGAGCAGGCGTTGGACATTACCGAGCAGCTGGTACGCAGCGGGGCTATTGACGCCGTCATAATTGACAGCGTGGCCGCACTGGTGCCGCAGGCCGAAATCGAGGGCGACATGGGGGACGTGCACGTTGGGATGCAGGCCCGCCTGATGTCGCAGGCGCTGCGGAAGTTGACGGCGACAATCAACCGCTCCCGCACGGCGGTGGTGTTTATCAACCAGATTCGCGAAAAGATTGGCGTTTCTTACGGTAGCCCCGAAGTGACGCCGGGCGGACGGGCGTTGAAGTTTTACAGTTCGGTTCGCATCGACCTGCGTCGTTCGGAGTCGCTGAAGCAGGGTTCCGAAATCATTGGGAACCGGGTGCGGGCCCGCATCGTGAAGAACAAGGTAGCGGCGCCGTTCCGGGTTGCCGAGTTTGACATCATGTTCAACCATGGCATCAGCAAGATGGGCGATTTGCTGGACATTGGGGTGTCGCGGGGCATCGTCAAGAAGGCGGGGTCTTTTTATTCCTACGGGGATACCCGTTTGGGCCAGGGGCGGGAGAACTCCAAGAACTTCCTGACGGAGCACAGCGAAATATCCGACGTTATCGAGGGGCTGATACGCGGGGACGGGGACCCTGACGAAACGCCGGCGGACGATGCCGGGAACGGGCATCGGGCCGGTGAAGCGGCTAACGCGGATAGCCTGGTTGCCCAGCCGGATGCCGTCAGTCTGAACTAGACGAGATGGCTGGCGCAGTGAACCCTCCCCAGGCCGGGGAGGGTATCAATCAGGACGGGGATGCTTACGCCAGGGCGCTGCAAGTGGCCTTTCGGTATCTGGCGTTTCGCCCGCGCTCGGTAAGCGAGGTGCGGAAACGGTTGGGCCGGGAGTTCGCCGCCGATACGATAGAGCGGGTGGTGACGGCGCTGGTGGGGTATCGCTATCTGGACGACGCCGATTTTGCGGTGCGGTGGCGGGAGAGCCGGGAGCGGCGGCGGCCCCGGGGGGCGGCGCTGCTCAAGAGCGAACTGCGCCGCAAAGGGGTTGATGATGACCTGATAGATACTGCTTTGGATGGGCTGGATGATTCCGAGAACGCGTATCGGGCCGGGTTGCGCAAGGCGGAGCGGTGGATTGCAAAAGGTGTTGACCGCAACGTGTTCCGGCGCAAGATGTGGGATTTTCTGCAACGGCGGGGGTTCGGGGCCAAGGTTAGCCGCGAAACGGTGGAACGGTTTTGGGATGAGTTCGCTCCGGCAGTCGGATCAGAGGCGAACCCGGCCGATGGCGACGAGGATGCCGCCGATGATGGATAGAATTGTCCACAGGCTGATGCCGGGGAGGCCCAGCAGGAACATTGACACCAGTAAGGTTACCACCACCGTGCCGGCGGCGATGAACATTAGACCCCGGCTGCGTTTCAGGTTGACGGCGCGGCTAATTAATTCGCCGGCGGCGTAGCCTACGACCAGAGGCATTACGACGAATGTCCAGGGGCCAAGCAGGAGGTTGTACAGAACTATCCAGAGGATGACGCCGAGGACGGCAATCAAGGCGGCGGCGACCAGCGCGCGGGCGTAGGTGGACGGGCGGACGTCAAAGGTGGGCAACGGCTGGGCGCGGCCGCACTCCCGGCACCGGATGCCTACCGGGACTTGCACCATGCACTCGGTGCACATCGGACGCCGGCACTGGCTGCAAGATAATCCGGTGGTGACGGTGGGGTGCCAGTGGCACGTGATGGCCTGGGTTTCCGATTGCTGCTCTGCCATGCTGTCCTGTGAGTTAGTTTGCGTTGGGATGCGTGACGGGGATTATAACCCGTCGGGGGCGGGGCGATTACCGTTTGGGGCGTCCGCAGTTTCGGGCAATCGGGCCAGCCAGCGGTCGCGGTCGGCGATGTCCCGGTCGCGCAGCAGGCGGTTGAGCAGGACGGCGCGGGTTGATGCTCCGGCGGGCATGGCCTCTCCGTTGGCGAGGATGCGTTTCAGTAGAATCAGGGCGGCGCCGGCGGCGACGTAGGCTGCGGTCAGGGTCGGGGAGCCGGCGAGGAACCACTGGGGGGGCCAGAGGAGGCAGACGGCGGGCAAGGCAATCATTACCAGCAAAAGCCATTCGGGGGAGCGGCGGGTGGCCAGCCAGCCGGCGACATAGACCAGCACCCCGGCGATGAACAGCAGGGGGGACAGGGCCAGCACGCCGCCCGCCCAGACGCCGACGCCGCGCCCGCCCCGGAAACGCAGGAATGGCGACCAGTTGTTGCCTAATACGCCGAATAACGGGGTGGCCGCCAAGCCCCAGATGGGGGGTTCCGGGCCGAGGATGTAGTGGGCCAGCAGGACGGGGGCGGCGCCGCGGGCGAAGTCGATCAGGGCTACCAGGGGGAACCAGCGTTTGCCGAGCTGACTGGCCAGGTTGCTGGCGCCGAGGTTGCCGCTGCCGCGATTGCGGAGGTCGATGCGGCCTACGGTTCGGGCCAGCAGGTAGGTACAGGGGATGGCGCCCAGGGTGTAGGCGATGGCCCAGAGGGCAATCAGGGTTGGCACGTTGGCAAGCACCGGGGGCGGCGTGCGCGATGGGGCGCAGTGTGGAGAGGCGGGTTGGCGGGCGGTTAGACGACGGGTGGGTTAGCGGGCGGCGGCCAGGCGGCGGGCAGCTTCCTCGAGGCGCTCTACGGATTCGGGCGGGGGGCCATTTACGCCGGGCAGGGGTTCCTGGGGGTTGCCGCTGTGGTGGTAGTCGCTGCCGCCGCAGGGGATCAGGTCGTAGGCGCGGGCTACGTCGGCCAGCCAATCTACGGTGGCGGCGTCGTACATGGAGTAGTGAACTTCCATGCCGTGGAGTCCGGCGGCTTTGAGTTCCTCGACGGTTTCGATTAGGGACTGTTCGGGTTCGGGTTCGTTGCCGCGTCGCTCGAACCAGGGGTGGGCGAATACGGCTACGCCGCCGACGTCGGTGAGGAGTTTTACGGCGTCGGGGGGAGTGAGCTTGGAACGCTCGACGTAGGCTTTGCCGTTGCGTCCGAGATATTCATGGAAAGCGTCGGAACGATTCTGGAAGTAGCCGGCTTCGACCAGGGCATCGGCGACGTGGGGGCGGCCTACGGAGGCATCGCCGGCAATCTCGAGGACGCGTTCCCATTGGATGTGCATACCGAATTCGGCCAGCTTTTTGACCATGCCCTCGCCACGGGCCAGGCGGCCCGCGCGAAAGATGGCGAGCATATCCTGAAAGCCGGGGTCGTCGATGTCCATGAAGTAGCCGAGCATATGGACTTCGCCGCCGGGGACGTCGCAGCTGAGTTCGATGCCGGGGATGAGGCGCATATGGGGGAAAGCGGCGACGGCTTGCTGGGCTTCGGCGAGGCCGGCGGTGGTGTCGTGGTCGGACACGGAGATGGTGCGCAAGCCTTTGGAGGCGGCGAGTTGGACTAGCTGGGTGGGGGTTAGCTTGCCGTCGGATGCGGTGGTGTGGAGGTGGAGGTCAACGGTAACGGGCATCAAGGTCTCCGGATGAGTGTGGGTTGCTGATGTGGTTAGTCCAGCCGGCGGTCGATATGGGGGTGGTTTTGCGGGTTTTATCAGTCCAGGCGGCGGTCGATTCGGGTGATGTTGACGGCTTGGCCGGTGTGGTCATCGATGTCGATGAGTACGGAGTTGAGGATGCAGGGGCCGGAGGCGGGTTCGAATCTTTGGGGCAGGCCGGTGCGGAATCTTTCCAGGACGGGTTCAAGCTGGGTGCCGATTACGGAGTTGAGGGGGCCGGTCATGCCGAGGTCGCTGACGTAGGCGGTGCCGTTGGGCAGGATGCGGGTGTCGGCGGTGGCGACGTGGGTGTGGGTGCCGACGACGGCGCTGACGCGGCCATCGAGATACCAGCCGAGGCCCTGTTTTTCGGAGGTGGCTTCGGCGTGGAAATCTACGATGACGAATTTGGGGGGTGCGCCGAGGTGCTGTTGGGCTTCGCGCAGGCGGGCGTCGGCTTCGCGGAAGGGGCAGTCGATGGGGGGCATGAAGACGCGGCCTTGCAGGTTGAGTACCATGACGGTGCCGTGCATGAGCCAGCCGCGGCCGGGGGCGCCGTAGTAGTTGGCGGGCCGGAGCAGGGGCAAGTCGTCAAAGTGGGGGATGATGTCTTTTTTGTCCCAGATGTGGTTGCCGGAGGTCATGACGTCGACGCCGGAATCGAGGAGGGAGCGGGCGGTTTTGAGGGTTAGGCCGAAGCCGCCGGCGGTGTTCTCGGCGTTGGCGGTGACGAGGTCAAGGCTCAGCTCGCGGCGGAGTCCGGGGAGCAGTTGGGCGAGGGTTTGGCGGCCGGGTTTGCCGATAATGTCGCCAATCATCAGTACGCGCATGGGGTGATTATATCCGAATGGTGTTGGAGTCCCGGCGGGATTAGGGACGGGCCGGGTGGGTGGGAAAGGGGTTAGCGGGCGATGCTTTCCTGGCGGGTTTCGCGGATTACGGTTACTTTGATTTGGCCGGGGAACTGGAGGTCGCGGGAGACTTTGCCGGCGATGTTGCGGGCGAGGGTGGCGCAGGCGATGTCGTCGACGTCGTCGGGGCTGACCATAACGCGGACTTCGCGGCCGGCCTGGATGGCGAAGGCGCGTTGAACGCCGTCGAAGCTGTTGGCGGTGTCTTCGAGTTCGCGGAGTCGTCGGGTGTATTGTTCGATGGATTCTTTGCGGGCGCCGGGGCGGGCGGCGCTGATGCCGTCGGCGGCGGCGACGAGGAAGGATTCGATGCTGGAGTGGTCGTCGTCGTGGTGTTCGAGGACGCAGTTGGAGACGACGGAGGTGATGCCGTTGCGGGTGGTGAGGTCGTAGCCGATTTCGGCGTGTGGGCCGGGGATTTCGTGGGTGAGGGCTTTGCCGATGTCGTGGAGGAGGCCGCCGGCGCGGGCGGTTTGGACGTTGGCGCCGACTTCGGAGGCGAGCATACCGGCGAGGAGTCCGACTTCGATGGAGTGGGTGAGGACGTTCTCGCCGTAGCTGTAGCGGTACTTGAGGCGACCGAGGAGTCGGATGAGTTCGGGGTCGAGGCCGCTGACGCCGACTTCGAAGGTGGCGGCCTCGCCGGCTTTCCACATGGTTTCCTCGATGTCGCGGATGGCCCGGTTGACGCTTTCCTCGATGCGGGCGGGCTGGATGCGGCCGTCCTTGACGAGTTGGGTCAGGGCGAGGCGGGCGATTTCGCGGCGGACGGGGTCGAAGCAGGAGAGGGTGACGATACCGGGGGTATCGTCAACGATGATGTCGACGCCGGTTTGGGCTTCCAGGGCACGGATGTTACGTCCTTCGCGGCCGATGAGGCGGCCTTTCATCTCATCGTTGGGCAGGGAAACAACAGCGGTAGTGCTTTCGGACACTACGTCGGTGGCGAGGCGGTTGATGGCGAGGGTGATGATGCGACGGGCGTTCTCGTCGGCGCGGGCTTCGTGTTCTCTTTCGAGTTCGTAGTAGCGGCGGGCCAGTTCGTGAGAGGCCTCGTTTTCGCTGCGCTTGATGACGATGTCTTTGGCTTCGTCGATGGTAAGCGAGGCGATGCGTTCCAGTTCTCGGGTGTGCTGGAGTTTGATGTTTTCGGCGCTTTGCAGGGCGGAGTGGGCGCGGGATTCGCGCTGGGACAGCTCCGATTCGTGTTCTTGCAGAGCGGCGGATTTTTTATCGAGCTGCTCCTCGCGCTGGATGTAACGGCGCTCGATGCGGTTGAGTTCGCGGCGTTGTTCGGTGATTTCCTTGTCGCCGGCCTCGCGGATTTTGATGGCTTCCTCCTGGGCTTCCAGGATGATGCGGCGTTTTTCGGCGTCGGCGTGGGATAGGGTGGATGCAGCCTCCTCGCGGGTGCGCCGGAGTTTGTTGCCGCTTTTTTTGGTGCTGAGCAGCAGCCAGGCTACCGCCGCGATGCCTGTTGTTACCCCCGCTGCCGCCAGGACGGACAGGATAATAACTAACATAGACCCTCCGCAGTCCGTCCGAGCGTGGGCTCGGGATATGTTTTCCTTGTTTATATGCTAATGTCGCTTATGGGCAAAGTCAAGAAATGGGGGTGCGGGTTAGACGCGCCGGATGTTGGGGTCGGGGGCGCTGGCGATGGCGTGGGCGATGACGCGGGCCAGTTTGGCGACGCGGCGGTGTTCGGCGCGCAGGGTGCGTCGGGCGGCGGCGGGCGGGGCGGCGGCGATGGCGTCGGGTAGGTAGTGGACGCGCTGGAGGGTGCGGAGTTCGGGGAGTTTTACGTAGCCGGCAACGAGTAGGGTTCGCAAGTCGTTGGAGAGCTTGCGCCGGGAACGGTAGGGCATCTCCCAATGGGTGGCGGCAGAGGCGGCGGCGTGGGTGGCGGCGCAGCGGAGAGCATGGGCCGATTCCAAGTAGGCGCCGGTGGTGATGCCGGCGTTGGCGACGTCCAGATAGTGGGCGCTTTGCTGCTGGTGGTGGGCGACGGAGCGCCGTAGATGTGGCTGCATCGGTCGGGATATTTGCATAGGCGGTTCAGGCTCCGGGGTTGTAAGGATTGTGGTTGGTATCGGGCGGGTGTCGTATCGGGCTATCGGTATCGGGCGGTTGGTTTGGTTGGTTGTCGGAGATTCAAGTCGTTGTCAGCCCTACGGCCGGAGGTTGGTACGCAACTATTTTGGACCTTCATTTTACGTGTCCTACCTTTTTAGGGGCTGCACGCGGGCTGAAGCTCGATACCCAGCGGAGGCAGCCCACGCCGTGGAAGCGGGGATGGGACTACCCTTGCCGATTGCGATTTTGCTGACTGGCCGTTTTGACTTGAATCTCCGGCGATGCGATGGTGCTAGCGTTTGGTGTGATGGCCCCAATCTCCAGGGGTGCCTCTTACTGAGAACGGCTGGAGGCGGAGGTTGGTTGATTTGCCCGATAAATGTATGTTACACGAACTGATGTGCGGTGACAAGAGGTTGGCGTCGCTGATTTTGGATTGGCGGGGGATTTGACGGGGGGGGCGTGCGCTGGGGGATTAGGGGGGACGCTGGGGGAAATGATTTCCCCCAGACCCCCTCGGTGTGGCGTTGGGGGATGGGCAGAGTGACCGGGGGCGCGCCGGGGTGGGTTGTCGGGCGTGGTAAGATGGGGGGGATTTTGGACTGGAGGTTGCGGGATGGCGTCGCATTCGCTGGGGTTGTCGCTGTATGAGGCGGCGCGCCGAATGGGGGTTTCGTTTGAGGTGGAGAATGAGCCGGTGGACCGATTTGTTGAGGTGGGGGGTTTGCGGCTGCATTATCTGGAGTGGGGGGACGGTGCGGGGGATTTGCCGACGATAGTGATGCTGCACGGCATCAGCCAGCAGGCGCACAGCTGGGACTTTATCAGTTTGGCGCTGTCGGAGGATTACCGGGTGCTGGCGCTGGACCAGCGGGGGCATGGGGACAGCGACTGGGCGCCGGAGGGGGATTACTCGACGGATGCTTACGTGGGTGATGTTGGGGGGTTTGTGGATGCGCTGGGGCTGCGGGGGTTTCATCTGATGGGGCACTCGATGGGGGGGCGGAACAGCCTGGCGTGGGCGTCGCGGAATCCGGGGGTTTTGCGGTCGTTGACGATTGTTGACACGGGGCCGGAAACGCAGCAGCGGGGGCAGAATCGGATACAGCATTTCCGGGAATTGCCGGACGAGCTGGATACGCTGGAGGAGTTTGCGGAGCGGGTGATGGAGTACACGGGGCGGAACCGGGAGCAGACGATGGGGGCGTTGAAGTACAGCATCCGGCAGCGGGAGGATGGGAAGTGGACGTGGAAGTATGACAAGGCGATGCGGGTTAGCGGGTTCCAGGCGCGGACGTGGACGGCGGAGGAGCTGTGGGCGGGGTGGGGTCGGATTGACTGTCCGGCGCTGGTGGTGCGGGGGGCGCGGAGCGACATTTTTGCGGAGGAGACGATGGCGCGGATGGGGCGGGAGCATCCGGACTGCACGACGGTTACGGTGGCGAACGCGGGGCACCTGGTGCAGGGGGACAATCCGCCGGAGTTTCTGGCGGCAGTGCGGGGGCTGCTGGGGCGGTTTGACTGATTGACCGGGTTGCCGTCCGGTCGGGTTGTCCGTCCGGGGCGCGCGTGGTTTCAGGGTTAGAGGCGGGGGGAGGCGTGGTGGGCGAGGACTAGCCAGTTGGGGTTGGATGGGGGGCCGGTGCGGACGAAGATGTTGGTGGCGAGGATGCCGAAGCCCTGGGCCTGTCCGCTGACTACGCTGGTGATGCTTTCAACGCAGGTGACGAAGCCGCAGTTGCCCTCGATGGCGAGGTGGACGTAGTGGATGTTGAAGTGCATGAGGGCGGCGCCGTTGAAGATGCTTTGCCAGGAGCGGCGGACGTCGGGCCAGCCGACGATGGGCTGCCAGCCGGGATGGACGCAGAGGGCGCGGTCGGACTGCTCGCAGACGGCGTCCATCTGTGCGATGTCGAGGGAACCGAAGGCGTCGTAGAAACGCTGGTTGGCGTCTTTGAGGGACTGGAGGTCGGCGTTTTGGGCAAGCATGATGGCGGGGGCCTGGTCAAATCGGGTGAAGTCGGGTTGGGTGAAGTTAGGTTAGGTTAGCAGTTTGGCGGCGTAGTCGTCGAGCTGGCGGAGGGCGTCGTCGCGGGGGGCGCTTTGGGCCATTACCATGGCGCGGGAGGCGCCGGCGTCGGCGTAAGCCTTGAGCAGTTCGGGGTCGGCGGGCTGGCCGAAGACGGAGATTTCGATGGAATCGGGGTTGCGGCCGGCGGCCTGGGCTAGTTCGGTGATTTGCTGTTTGCCGCTGCGGAGTGCGTCGGGGGTGATGCGGTTGGGCATCCAGCCGTCGCCCCAGGAGACGACGCGGCGGAAGACGTTTTTGGCGTGGCCGCCGATGAGGACGGGGGGATGGGGTTTCTGGACGGGTTTGGGCGACGAGTAGAGGGGCGGGAAGTCGATGTATTTGCCGTGGAACTCGCCGGTTTCGTTGGTCCAGAGGGACTTCATGGCCTGGATGGACTCGCGGGTGTAGGCGATGCGCTGGGCGAAGTCGATGCCGAAAAGCTCGGTTTCCTCGCGGAGCCAGCCGGTGCCGATGCCGAAAAGGAAACGGCCGTTGCTGAAATGGTCGAGGGTGGCAATCTCTTTGGCCAATAGGATGGGGTTGCGCTCGGGGACGAGGCAGATGCCGGTGCCGAGCTTGAGGGTGGAGGTAACGGCGGAGGCGCGTCCGAGGGCGACAAAGGGGTCAACGCACTCGTAGTACATCTGGGGGATGACGCCGTCGGGGGAGCCGGGCCAGGGGGTTTTGGGGCCGGCGGGGATGGCGGGATGTTCGGGAACCCAGAGGGACTCGAAGCCGTGGGCTTCGCAGGCTTGGGCCAGCTCCGCGACGTCAATGGAGGAGGGGGTTACGAACATTGCGATGCCGATATTCATGATGGGGGTTACCTCGGGGATGATGGTATGCGATGGGGGCGGGCCGCCGGCGCGGGATGGGGAGTGCCGGGGGGATTATAGCAAATAAGGGAAGGGCTGGAATCGGCTGATGCCGGCTCCAGCCCCGGTTGCCGGTGTTGGATGTGGGATGGGTTAGGCTTGGGGTGAGAAGGCCGCCGGGACCAGGATTTTGGTTTCCTGGTTGACGAGGAACTCGCGGGTGGGCGGGGGCCAGTGGGGGGTGGCTGAGGCCTCGGCGCGGGTTTTGTCGCGGGCGGCGAGGTCGGCGTAGGGCCAGATGTGGACCCACTTGTTCAGGCCGCCGATGTCGCTGTACATACCGGCGGCGAGGGGGGAGAACTGCTCGCGATGCTCGATGGCGGCGCCCCAGATGTCGAGGACCTTGGGGATGGCGCCGTTCTGGTACTCGTAGATGCGCATTTCGTAAATGTTGCCGAGCTTCTGGCCGCCGCCCATGGGACGCATGAAAGGGGCCGGGTGGAAAATCTCGGACTCCATGTGCAGGATGGTGCCCTGGGAGTCGGGGGGCCAGTTGGGGTCCTGGCCGGCGGCGGCGCGGACTTCGGAGCGCTCGTCGAGGTTCTCGTAGGGCCAGATGTGGATGACCTGGTTCAGGGGGCCAATCTCAGTGTGAAAAAAGGCCGCCAGCTTGGAGTATTGCTCGCGATGGGGCAGGGCCGCGGCGAAGGCGTCCTCAAAAATGGGGACACCGCCGGGCTTGAGGTCGTAAGTCCGGACTTCGTAAATCATATAGCCGCACCTCCGTAGGTATGCGCTGTGATTGATGGGCCGGCGACTGGCAAGGGTTGGTTGGATGATGAGGTTGCGTGCCGGCGGGGGCAGTCTAGCAGAATGAACATAACGGCGGCAAATGGCGGGGCGGCGGGGGTAGCGTTGCGTTTAGGTGGTTTGGTTTATGAGGCCCCGTTTTGGAGCAGTACAGTAAGGTTGTGGGGCGTCCATACCGTGCCCATTCTTTCCAGACGCCGCCATCAGTACGTCCCCTGTCCTCCGGTCAATGCTACCACCCGCGCCGCGTGAAACTGGGCCTCGACCAGGCTGGACGATGCCAGCAGTCGCCACGCTGCCAGCCAGCTGATGACGTTCTGCTGCGCCCAGCAGGTCGGCGCTGCTGGCCATCCGATGGCACGCGCCGCAGCGGAACACCGGCATCTGCAACCGCAGCACCCCGTAGCTGGTGGTGATGGTGCGGGCGTAGTGATGATGCCGGTGCATCGTCAGGCCGCAGTCCGGGCATAATGGCTGGTAGTCATCCAAAGCCGGCTGCAACGACTGCTGCAACCGGACCGGCATTTGCTGCTCCAGCCGGGTTTCCAAATCGTAAAGCAATCCCATAGCAACGCCCCTGCCGTTGACAGCAAAGCCGGCATTTGCAGCCATCCTACAACCAAACCACCTAACGGAACGCTACCGACTGCGGGTGTCGCATGGGGTTGATGGGGTTGGTATAATCGGGCGGGCCGGGGCCGGATGGGTTCGGGTGCAATATCAATGAAAGGACTGGCGATGCGGTTTTGCCGTGTTGGTTAAAAGGATGGAGGTTGCGATGGGTGCGACGGAGATGGTGGCGAAGTGGGTTGTGGAGACGACTTACGAGGATATACCGCCGGATGCGATCCGGGTGGCGAATGAGTCGTGTTTTGACCTGGTGGGGGTGATACTGGCCGGGTCAACGCAGCAGGTGGGGGAGATTATCCGGGGGTACGCCGGAGAGCTGGGGGGGACTGCGGAGGCGACGATTCTGGCGTCGGGGGAGCGGACGTCGGCGCAGACTGCGGCGCTGGTGAACGGGACGATGGGGCACGCGCTGGACTACGACGACTTTGGCGGGTTTGGGCATCCGACGGTGGCAATCTTTCCGGCGCTGCTGGCGCTGGGGGAGAGCATCGGGGCGACGGGCCGGGATCTGATGGAGGCGTACATCGTGGGGTGCGAGGTGGGGCTGGCGGTGGATTACGCCACGCATTATCACGGGAAGCAGATGCACCGGGGGTTTCACAGCACGGCGATTCTGGGCCGGCTGGCGGCGGCGGCGGCGTGCGCCAAGCTGCTGCGGCTGGACGAGCAGCAAACGAGCATGGCGCTGGGGATGGCCGGGTCGATGGCGTCGGGGGTGATACACAATTTTGGGACGATGACGAAGCCGCTGCACGCGGGGCTGACGTGCCGGGACGGGGTGATGGCGGCGCAGCTGGCGCAGCGAGGGTTCACGGCGGGGGATCAGATTTTGGAGCATCCGGTGGGGTTCACGGCGACGGTCATCGGGGACGAGGATACGGATTTGGAGGCGGCGGCGCAGCAGCTGGGCAAGCCGTTCCGGGTGCAGGATGCGCTGGTCATCAAGAAGTATCCGTCGTGCGGGGGCAATCACGCGATGCTGGACAGCATCTTTGGGCTGATGCGGGAGCATGAGTTCAGCCATCAGGACGTGGCTAACGCGGAGGTGGTGCAGTCTTACGCATCAACGGTGATGCTGTACGAGGAGCCGGAGTCGGACCTGAAGGGGAAGTTCAGCGCGAAGTACAATATGGCGGCGGCGCTGGTGGACGGGGCGATTGGGATTGACAGTTTTACGGAGGCGAAGATTGCGGAGGCGGAGGTGCAGGGGATGATGGAACGGGTGTCGATGCGGGTGCAGTCGAAGTGGGAGCAGGGGGGCGGCACGGTGTCGAAGGGGGTGCCAATCCGCATTACGCTGAACGACGGGCGGGTGATTGAACACGAGACGCCGCGAGGGGAGATTCTGGGCAGCCAGGTGAATCCGTGGGGGATGGAGAACATCGCCGGGAAGTTCCGGGAGAACGTGGGGCGGGCGCTGCCGTCGGAACGGGTGGAGGATGCGGTGCGGCAGTGGCAGGACGTGACGCGGGTGGAGGACGTGGGGACGGCGATACGGGGGACGCTGGTGCGGTAGGGGGGCGGCTGGCTGACGGGGCCGACGGACAGGACAGAATGTTTTTAGGGGGGCGGTGCTTTTGGCGCTGCCCCCCGGTTTGTTGGGGGTGTGTGTTTTCCGGCGGCGGGCTGTTCGCTATCGCACTGGTTCCGGTTTGCCGGGCGGGATGCTATTATGGGGGTGGGGCAAGCCAGGCCGAAGTCAAGCGAAACGGGGGGCTAAGTTATGAGAGTGTTAGCGACTTTCGTTGGGTTTGGCGCGGCGTTTGTGTTGGGGATTGTACTGCTGATAGTTGGGGCCGTTGGTGCGGAAGTGGCGGATTGTCCGGCGGCGCTGGTACAGTTTCCGGCGGTGGAGGTGCGCTGCAATTTGTTCTCCGGGTTTGTAATCTCTGGCAGCGCGATGGTGATGATAGGCGGCGGGGTGGCATCCTGGCTGGTGGCGTTTGGCAAGTGGCCGGATTAGGGGCCGGAGGGCCGACAATGCTCCGGAAAGTGATTTACTATCTCCACTGGATGCTGTTTTTCATGTTCCTGGGGGCGGGATTCGGGGCGATTGTGGCCTGGTGGTTGACCGAAAGCTTGTCGACGGCGGCCATTACAGCGACGGGAGCGGCGCTCATCGCTACGACGAGCGCGTTTCTGGAGCGGCTGTTTCCGCGGGGGTAGATGAGGAAAGCCAGACGTAGCTAGGGGAGGCTGATTGGCCTCCCCTTATTTCGTTGGATTTGGTGCGCCGGGCTAACGGTTATGCCCGAGGGCATCGCGTAGCAGCTCGTTGGCTTTGTTCTTGGCGATGTCAGGGTCGAGGACTTGGTCGTATAGCTGGCCCATCATATCGCCGCTCTTGTCGTTGAAGGGTGGCAAGTGGGTCTCAATCAGCACTGCCTCCAAAATGGTGACGAACAGGTCAGTGGTAAGGGCCGATGGGGCGTTCAGCAACTCGCCATCCTCGTGCACAGGCCGGATGCCGAACCACGAAAAACGGTCCCATCTACCGACACGTCGGGTATTCTTACTGTGATCTTTCAGCCTACTGAACAGGCCGTTGTTCCCTGCGGTAGTGCGTCCCACATAGGTTACGGATTGCATTTGATGCAGCAGGTAGATGCCTTGCTGGTCGGCGAAATTTACTACGGAACCTGGCGCGCCGTATGGCCGGCCGAGCAGTTCTATCTTGTTTCCGCTGACGTCCCATTCAACTTTGTCGCGTTCCCAATACAGCCCGTAGGCTGCTATGCGAACACTGGCATTGTCTTCAACCTCGGCATCCTCATCCGCGTCTGTTACGACGGGAGGAGTTGCAATTTTGTAGTACGCGCGTTTGGGTCTTTCAATCTCTTCGCCGGCGCTTCGCATCAGCGATATGGTAGCAGCGACGCTTTTATCCGGCGTTGCGCCGAGCCTTTCGACCAAATTCTCGGCGGCTATGATGCTGGCTATTTCCTTGTAGTGAAGTTCCTCCTGAGCCTCCGTCAATACTTTGCGTACAGCGTCTTGCAGGGTCATTTTTTCAAGCATGATTTTGCTCCTTTTAAGAGACGCTACGGCTCCAGGCGGATGGGGTCGCCGACGTTGATTGTGCCGCCTTGCAGGACTACGGTTAGGATGCCGCGGTGGCCGAAGATTTGTTTTTGGAGGCCGGGGATTAGGGCGTCCATTTTTTGGCAGGGTTCGCAGTCGCCGGTTACCTCGAGGGTTACTTGGTTGTCGGGGGGGCCGATGAAGAAGACTTGGCCTTGCTGGGCTTGGGTTAGGTCGAGGCCGGTGATGGTGATGTTCTCTTTGATTTGGCCGGGTTGGAGGCCGTAGTGGTCGAGGGTTTCTTTGTCCATTACGAGGACCTGGCGGAGGTTGCGGGGGTTGCGGCTGCGGTCGCCGTCGAGTCCTTCGGCGGAGATGGCGCGGGCGGTGTCGACGGGGTCGGAGGGGGTGCCTTTGACGCGGGCGATGTGGAGGTTGACGATGGTGCCGGATTGCATGGTGTTGACTCCTGGGGCGCCGTTGGGGGCCGGGTTTGGTCAGGTCGAGTCGGGTTGAGTCGGTTGGGCCGGTCGGGCGCCGGTTGAATGTAGGGCCCGGATTTTAGGGGATGGTAGGGATGTTGGCAACGGTGGGGGGTGGGTTTGGCGGCGTTTGGTTTTGGGTGGTTCAGTCAATCAAGCAGTTGCTAGTCAAGCGGGCGTTAGTCAGGCAGTCGTTGGTCAAGCGGGCGTTAGTCAGGCAGTCGTTGGTCAAGCGGGCGTTGGTCAGGCAGTCGCTGGTCAAGCAATCGTCGTCAAGCAGTCGCTGGTCAAGCGGTCGCTGGTCAAGCGGTCGTTGGTCAGGCAGTCGCTGGTCAGGCAGTCGCTGGTCAGGCAGTCGCTGGTCAAGCAGTCGCCGGTCAAGCGGGCGTTGGTCAGGCAGTCGCTGGTCAAGCGGGCGTCGGTCAAGCAATCGTCGTCAAGCAGTCGCTGGTCAAGTGGGCGTTGGTCAAGCAATCGCCGGTCAAGCGGGCGTTGGTCAGGCAGTCGCTGGTCAATCAGTCGTCGTCAAGCAATCTCGGTCAAGCGGGCGTTGGTCAGGCAGTCGCTGGTCGAGCAATCGCTGGTCAGGCAGTCGTTGGTCAGGCAGTCGTTGGTCAAGCTCCGGTTTGTGATTGTGAGTGCGGCTTGAATTTGGGTGGGGTGGTATCTGGGTTTAGCTCGGAATGGCGGTGGGGGTGGGGTTTTTGCGGTGGGGGGGTGTTGGGGGTAGAATGGGGGGGATTTTGTTTCCGGGATTTCCGGGATTTGGGAGGGTTTATGGCTTACGAGTTTATCAAGACGGAGGTTGTGGGGGGGGTTTTGGTGCTGACGATGCACGACCCGCCGACGCGGAATGCGCTGGGGCCGGATATGGCGGCGGAGATGTTTGAGCGGCTGGATGAGTTTGAGAATAACCCGGAGGAGCGGGTTTTGCTGCTGACGGGGACGGCGCCGTCGTTTTGTTCGGGGGCGAACGTGCGGGGGTTTCGGCAGCGGATTGACGAGCGGGAGGGGGCGGCGGCGGCGGGGGCGGAGCCGGAGCCGCTGACGTGGGGCAAGATGGAGTATATGCTGGGCCGGCAGCGTCGGGCGGAGTCGTCGGGGCCGCGGGTGAACTTTGTGCCGCTGCGGATTCACGACTTGCAGAAGCCGTCGATTGCGGTGGTGAATGGGCCGGCGGCGGGCGTGGGGTGCGGGCTGGCGCTGTCTTGCGACATCCGGGTGGTGGGGGAGACGGGGCGTTTGTCGGAGCGGTTTGTGCTGAACGGGCTGATTCCGGGGGACGGGAGCTGCTGGCAGCTGCCGAAGCTCATCGGGACGAGCAATACGCTGCTGTTGCAGTACACGGGGGATTGGATGGGCGGCGAGGATGCGGTGCGGATTGGGCTGGCGAGCCAGTGTTTTCCGGATGAGCGGCTGATGGAGGGGGCGCTGGAGCTGGCGACGCGGATTGCCGGGGGGCCGACGGTGGCGCACTCGCTGACGAAGTATCTGGTGCAGCAGAGTATGGGGCTGACGTTCCGGGAGGCGCTGGAGCTGGCGACGGCGGCGCAGGAGCACGTGCGGCGGACGGAGGACCACAAGATTGCGGTGCAGTGGTTTTTGGACAAGAACCGGGGGATGCCGCCGTTTGTGGGGCGGTGATTGGCGCTGCCGTTGGGGTAGGACGGGCGCGGTTGGCGATGCTGGCCGCGCCGGTTTTGTTGTTGTTTTGAGCGGGGTTAAAAGGATAGCGATGGCGGGGCTGGGGGATGGTTGCGCCGGGCGGACTGCGCTGCCGCATCGAGATTCTTCGCTGCGCTCAGAATGACATTGGGGGGAGGGGATGACGAGTGGAGGGTGTTGGGAATGGCAGGCGGGGGGTGTTCGGGGGGATGGTGAGGGCGTTGAGCAGGCCGGATTCCTGGCGGCGGTGACCGGGGCGCTACGGTGATGGCGGGGCGTTTGACGGCGGGGGGGTAGGGGGCGGGGGGATTTGGGGTTTTCCGAAAAAAGGGGGGGATTAGGGGTTGACGGATGGTGGTGGAGTCCCTATAATCCTTTGTTACCGACTGAATCGGAGCTGGCCCTGGTGGGCTGGCTGGCCTCGGCCTCTGGGTCGCAGCGCGGCGGTTCGGTGGGGCAGATTAACAACTGAATAGGAAGTTTGAACTGCTAAGAACCGAGTCTAGAAGAGAATTTGAAGTTCCTAGCGTGGGTCAAATTATTAAGGGCTTACGGTGGATGCCTTGGGACCAAGGGCCGATGAAGGACGCGGTAAGGCTGCGAAAAGCCTCGATGAGCCGTCTAACAGGCGTAATCGGGGGTGTCCGAATGGGGAAACCTGTGCCGGCGATGAGTCGGTACACTCCGAGAGGAGGGGTAAGTGGGGGAACTGAAACATCTAAGTACCCCGAGGAAAAGAAATCAACCGAGATTCCCTCAGTAGTGGCGAACGAACGGGGAATAGCCTAAACCGCAGTGACCATACGGTGTGAGGGCCAGAGTCGCTGCGGGGTTACAGGACGTTTCATGGGCTGCCTCAATCAGCCTGAAGAAGTTACAAACTCCATTTCTAGTCGAAGGACTCTGGAAAGGTCCGCCAAAGACGGTGACAGCCCGGTAGGCGAAAGGGATGGGGCTTCTGAGACAGATCCTAAGTACCATGGGGCACGTGAAACCCTGTGGGAAGTCGGGGGGACCACCCTCCAAGGCTAAATACTCTTGGTCACCGATAGCGTACCAGTACCGTGAGGGAAAGGTGAAAAGAACCCCTGGCGGGGAGTGAAATAGACCTGAAACCGTAAGCCTACAGAATGTCGGAGCCCTGAGAGGGGTGACGGCGTGCCTATTGAAGAATGATCCGGGGACTTACTGTATGGAGCGAGGTTAAGGGACTGTAGTTCCGGAGCCGCAGCGAAAGCGAGTCTGAAGAGGGCGAATAGTTCCATGTAGTAGACCCGAAACCGGGTGAGCTACCCATGGCCAGATTGAAGGTTCGTTAACGCGGACTGAAGGATCGAACTCGTGGCTAGTACAAAAGCTTGGGATGAGCTGTGGGTAGAGGTGAAATGCCAATCGAACCCGGAAATAGCTGGTTCTCCCCGAAATGCATTTAGGTGCAGCCTCGGGAACTAGGAGGACGGAGGTAGGGCACTGAATGGGCTAGGGGGCGTGAGCTTACCAAACTCAATCAAACCACCAATGCCGTTCTACCGATACCCGGGAGTGAGACAGTCACAGATAAGTGCGATTGTCAAAAGGGAAACAGCCCAGACCACCGGCTAAGGCCCCCAAGAGCAGACTAAGTGGGAAACGAGGTGAGGTTCCCAAAACAGCCAGGAGGTTGGCTTAGAAGCAGCCACCCTTTAAAGAGTGCGTAATAGCTCACTGGTCGAGGGATCTTGCGCGGAAAATGTATCGGGGCTAAAGTCTGCCGCCGAAGCCGTGGATGAACAGGTGCAGGCCGGAACTGCCGGCGGCCGGATGGGGCGAGCTTTTCGGAGTTTGCCTACTGAGGCTGCTGGTGAGGAAGGTCTGGTTACTGCCTGGGCATGGTAGGGGAGCGTTCCTCGTGCGCAGAAGGCGATTCGTGAGGGTCGTTGGAGCGCGGGGAAGTGAGAATCCCGGAATGAGTAGCGTAAATCAGGGTGAGAATCCCTGACACCGAAAGCCCAAGGTTTCCTACGCAACGTTGTTCGGCGTAGGGTTAGTCGGTCCTAAGCCGTAGGCAAGAGCCGAAGGCGATGGACAGCAGGTTAATATTCCTGCACCGCTGTTGTTTCGCTTTAAAGCCAAGGAGGGGTGCGGAAGGCTAGGCGGGGCGTGCCCATTGGACATGGTGCGTCCTTGCTTGTAGGCGTGCTGGGGCAGGCAAATCCACCCTGGTGATAAGCTGAGGAGTGAGGGAATCCCAACCTACGGGAAGGGAAATCTCGTTGAGGCCACACCGACAAGAAAAGCTTCGTGGTTATGGAGCAATAGCGACCGTACCGTAAACCGCCACTGGTGGGCTAGGATAAACGTCCTAAGGTGTTCGAGCTAACCTCCGCTAAGGAACTAGACAAAAGGGCCCTGTAACTTCGGGATAAAGGGCCCCCTGGAAGGTGAAGCCGCTAGCCGGTGGAGCGTTCTGGGGGCGCAGAGAAGAAGGCCGGGCGACTGTTTAACAAAAACACAGGTCTGTGCTAAGGGGAAACCCTACGTATACAGGCTGACGCCTGCCCAGTGCCGGAAGGTTAAGGGGCGGAGTGCAAGCTCCAAACTGAAGCCCCGGTGAACGGCGGCCGTAACTCTAACGGTCCTAAGGTAGCGAAGTCCCTTGTCGGGTAAGTTCCGACCCGCATGAATGGTTGAACGACTTGGCCATTGTCTCGGCGGGGGGCTCGGTGAAATTGCGGTGCCCGTGAAGACGCGGGCGACCTGCGGCAGGACAAAAAGACCCCGTGGAGCTTTACTGTAGCCTGGCATTGGGCTGGGAGCTGTCATGTGTAGGATAGGTGGGAGACTGAGAAGCGCCTACGCCAGTAGGTGTGGAGTCGTCGTTGAAATACCACCCTTGGCTGTTTTTGGTTCTAACCCTAGCAAAACTGGGGAACAGTGCTTGGTGGGCAGTTTAACTGGGGCGGTTGCCTCCTAAAAAGTAACGGAGGCGCCCAAAGGTTCGCTCAGGACGGATGGAAATCGTCCACAGAACGCATTGGCATAAGCGAGCTTGACTGCGAGACCTACAAGTCGAGCAGGGACGAAAGTCGGGCAAAGTGATCCTACGGCACCGAGTGGAAGGGCCGTGGCTTATCGGATAAAAGCTACCCCGGGGATAACAGGCTTATCTCGCCCAAGAGTTCACATCGACGGCGAGGTTTGGCACCTCGATGTCGCCTCGTCCCATCCTGGGGCTGAAGGAGGTCCCAAGGGTTCGGCTGTTCGCCGATTAAAGGGGTACGTGAGTTGGGTTCAGAACGTCGTGAGACAGTTCGGTCTCTATCCGCCGTGGGCGCAGGAGGCTTGAGGGAACCTTTCCCTAGTACGAGAGGACCGGGAAGGACAAACCTATGGTGTTCCAGTTGTTCCGCCAGGAGCAGCGCTGGGTAGCCATGTTTGGCAGCGATAAGCGCTGAAGGCATCTAAGCGCGAAGCATCCCCCAAGATTAGGCCTCCCTCCCTGTTTAGGCAGGGGTAAGACAGCAGCGAGACTAGCTGCTTGATAGGCCGGATGTGTAAGGCTGGTAACAGCTTCAGCAAACCGGTACTAACCAGTCGAGCGATTTGACCCACGCTAAGAGCTTCAAACACTCTTGGCTCGGTTCGGATTGTTCTACAAACGAAAGAAAACAGTAGATAGCGCAGTTCAAACTTTCCTATTCGGTTACTCCGCGCTGCGGGGTGGAGCAGTGGCAGCTCGTCGGGCTCATAACCCGAAGGTCGTTGGTTCGAGTCCAACCCCCGCTACCAATCGGATACGCACAGCCCCGGCAGGATTGTCGGGGCTTTTTTAGTGTGACGGATTATGAGACGAACTGACTATCTCTCTCAACCCGACGTGGCGGGGTTTGTGGATTGGGCTGGCCATCTGGTACACGGCGAATGGCGGTTGGAACATAGCTGGAAAGGGAAAGGGCCGCGATTTCAGTGCGGTACGTTGTACGAGGCATTCCAGCGTTATCGGTGGCCTAATTCGGTTAATGGCGATACCTTTGCAGGCACGATGCAAGAGTTCGACGGTTTTCGTGAAACCTTCAACAGCATCGGAGATATTGCTACGATTGACGACCAGGCGTGCTTTATTCGCAACGCGCGCGCCATTCTAAAATGGGGCAACATCACCCTGTGTCTGAAAGATTGGGGGCGGATGACGCCATCGCAGTTGCACGCTCAAATCTGCGACATTAAAGTACGGCTTGACCCGGCCTGCGCTGACACGGAGGACTTGCGGCAGTTTAAGTATATGGGGTCGGGATACAGCAAGATTTACTCGGCGCTGATACCGGGCTTGCCCATCTACGACAGCAGAGTTGCGTGCGCTCTGGCTTGTTTAGTTCGGCTGTACCGCCAAGATGCTGGCTTGCATCGAATGCCACCGTTACTCGACCTGGGAATGCCGAAAGGTCGTGGGAACGTTGGTGGCAGATGTACAATGCCGGCGATTCGATATGGTCAAAAGGCAAGGTATGCGAAGGCTAATTTGCAGTTTGCCTGGTTGATGCAGGGGTTGACCGCTGACCCCGGCGATTTTAGCAACTTGCCCGAAAGCCGCCGCGCGGACGCGGTGCAGTCGGCGCTTTTTATGCTGGGCTACGAGCGGCTTGCCAGCGATGCAGTGGTCAAGCATCGGTGATGATTTTGGACGGGGCGCCACTCAGTCAGATTTGCAGCTGACCTGGTAAGGCCGGCGTCGGGCGGGCCGCAGAATCGGATGCCGGCAATTAACTGCTGAAACGCAGTATGGCTTGGACTTGGCACAGGTTCCGGTATGGATTCGTGGCGGGGCGGAGCCGACGCTGGTGACGGAGGCCAATTTTGCGCCGGAACGATTGCTGTCGCTGCGCACGCGCAACAGCGCGGCCTACAAGGGGCTGTATGCGTTGCAGATGAAAGATGGCGCCGCCGACTGGCGCACGGCTAATCCGCTATCTTTTGCGGTCTGGGATGACAGCCACATTGACATTCATCATATATTCCCGGTGGCCTGGTGCAACCGCGCGCGCCCGCCGGTGCCGTCGCGTCTGTACAATTCCATCATCAACAAGACGCCGATTGACGCGGGGACGAACCGCAGGATTGGGGGCAATGCGCCATCGCGGTACTTGCCGAGGCTGCAAAACGACATCAGTCCGGATACGCTGGACCGGGCGCTGCGGGCGCACTGGCTGAATCCGGAATTGCTGGTGGCGGACAAGTTTGCGGAGTGCTTTGTGGAACGGGGCGCGGCGATGCTGGACTTGATTGGCCAGGCGATGGGCAAGCGGCTGCCGGACGGACGGGGGGCGTTTTGGCGCGCGCTGAACTCGGCGGGGTACGTGGAGGAGTTTGACGAACCGGACGACGAGTACGACGTGGTGGGGGAACTGGCGTACAGCGAAGATGCGTCGGCGGCTGACTGATTGAGGCCGGGCCGGTGCTGCGGCGGTCGGCGGACTAGGTGTGGTCAAAAATGTAGCGGGCTACGTCAAAGGTAAAGCCGGGGAGGATGGTTGCGCCGGATAGGGTGGTTGGGTTGTCCAGGGTTTCAGGTTCGGTTTGGCCGGGGCGGTAAATGTGGACGCGGCGGTTGCGGGGGTCGATGAGCCAGCCGAGCAGGGCGCCGTTTTGGATGTAGAGGCGCATCTTGGCTTGGAGAGGGGTTAGGTTGTCGGAGCCGGAGCGTATCTCGGCTACGAAGTCGGGGCATAGCGGGATGGGTTCGCCGATGGGGTGGGGGTGTTCGGCCCAGCGCGCGTCGGATGTCCAGGATGCGTCGGGGACGAGCAGGCCGCCGTGGGGCATACGGAAGGCGGCGTTGGAGTTGAGGGCGTGGCCGCCGTGGTCGGTTGCCCAGTTGCCGAGATGCAGGAATAAGGCGCTTTCGTGGGCAGAGCTGGGGTAATTTACGGGCGGCATGGTGATGATTTTGCCCTCCGGGCTCAGTTCGAATTGCCAGGGGTTTTGGCTGTTCTTTTTGCAGAACTCGATGAACAGTTTTTCCAGCTCCGGGCCGGTGGCGGTGATGCCCAAATCGCGGGGGTTGATGATTAGGGCGTTGTCGGGGGCGATGCTGGTGGGTGCGTTTGGGGGGGCGGCGGTTGGGGTTTTGGTTGGCGTGGTCATGAGGCCAAGTCCTGTGGTGGGCAAGCGCCGGGGTTTAGCCGGCGTGGGCTGATTAGGTACGGTCGAAAATCCACTGCGCTACATCGAAGGTGAAGCCGGGGAGGGTGGTTTCGCCGGATAGTGTGGTTGGGTTGTCGAGGGTTTCGGGTTCGGTTTGGCCGGGGCGGTAAATGTGGACGCGGCGGTTGCGGGGGTCGATGATCCAGCCGAGCAGGGCGCCGTTTTGGATGTAGAGGCGCATCTTGGCCTGGAGGGGGGCGAGGTTGTCGGAGCCGGAGCGGATTTCGGCTACGAAATCGGGGCATAATCCGATGGGTTCGCCGGATGTGGGGGATAGGGTTGACCAACGTTCGGGGGATGTCCAGGCGGCGTCGGGGACGAGGATGCCGCCGGTGGTGGGCATACGGTAGGCGGCATTGGAGCCGGTGGACTCGCCGCCGTAGTCTATTGTCCAAAGGAATAGAAAGCTGCTGATGGCGTTTTCGTGAAAGCCGCCGGGGTGATAGACGGGTGGCATGGTGATGATTTCGCCCTCCGGACTGCGTTCGAATTGCCACGGGTTTTGGCTGTTTTGCTGCGTGAACTTGATAAAGAGCTTTTCCAGCTCGGAGCCGGTGGCGGTGATGCCCAAATCGCGGGGGTTGATGATTAGGGCGTTGTCGGGGGCGATGCTGGTAGATGTGTCCGGTGGGATTGTGGTTGGCGTAGTCATAAGCCAACTCCTTGTGATGTGTAACTGCCGGTTAAGTACGGTCAAAAATCCACCGGGCTACGTCAAACTCAAAGCCGGGGAGGGTGGTTTCGCCGGATAGGGTGGTTGGGTTTTCGAGGGTTTCGGGTTCGGTTTGGCCGGGGCGGTAGATTTGGACGCGGCGGTTGCGGGGGTCGATGAGCCAGGCTAGTTGGGCGCCGTTTTGGATGTACAGGCGCATCTTGGCCTGGAGGGGGGCGAGGTTGTCGGTGGTGGAGCGGATTTCGACTACGAAGTCGGGGCATAGTTGGATGGGTTCGCCGGAGATGGGCGATAGGGTTGACCAACGTTCGGGGGATGTCCAGGCGGCGTCGGGAACGAGGATGCCGCCGGTGGTGGGCATACGGTAGGCGGCGTTGGAGCCGGTGGACTCGCCGCCGTAGTCCATTGTCCAAAGGAACAGAAAGCTGCTGATGGCGTTTTCGTGAAATCCGCCGGGGTGATAGACGGGTGGCATGATGATGATTTCGCCCTCCGGGGTCAGTTCGAATTGCCACGGGTTTTGGCTGTTTTGCTGGGTGAACTTGATAAAGAGCTTTTCCAGCTCGGGGCCGGTGGCCGTTATGCCCAAATCGCGGGGGTTGATGATTAGGGCGTTGTCGGGGGCGATGCTGGTGGGTGCGTTTGGCGGTGCGGCGGTCGGGGTTTTGGTTGGCGTGGTCATAGGCCAAGTCCTGTGGTGGGCAAGCGCCGGGGTTTAGCCGGCGTGGGGGAGGCGATGGAGGACTGGGTAGGCGTCGGATTCGCCGGGGTTGATTAGGTGCGGTCGAAAATCCACCGGGCTACGTCAAAGGTGAAGCCGGGGAGGGTGGTTTCGCCGGATAGGGTGGTTGGGTTGTCCAGGGTTTCGGGTTCGGGCTGGCCGGGGCGGTAGATTTGGACGCGGCGGTTGCGGGGGTCGATTAGCCAGGCGAGCAGGGCGCCGTTTTGGATGTAGAGGCGCATTTTGGCCTGGAGGGGGGAGAGGTTGTCGGTGGTGGAGCGGATTTCGGCTACGAAGTCGGGGCAGAGGGGGGTTGGTTCGCCGATGGGGTGGGGGTGTTCGGCCCAGCGCGCGTCGGATGTCCAGGATGCGTCGGGGACGAGCAGGCCGCCGTGGGGCATACGGAAAGCGGCGTTGGAGTTGCGGGCGTGGCCGCCGTGGTCGGTTGCCCAATTGCCAAGATGCAGGAATAGGGTGCCTTCGTGGGCATCGCCGGGGTAATTTACGGGTGGCATGGTGATGATTTTGCCCTCCGGGCTCAGTTCGAATTGCCAGGGGTTTTGGCTGTTCTTTTTGCAGAACTCGATGAACAGTTTTTCCAACTCCGGGCCGGTGGCGGTTATGCCCAAATCGCGGGGGTTGATGATTAGGGCGTTGTCGGGGGCGATGCTGGTGGGTGCGTTTGGCGGTGCGGCGGTTGGGGTTTTGGTTGGCGTGGTCATGAGGCCAAGTCCTGTGGTGGGTAAGCGTCGGGGTTTAGCCGGCGTGGGCTGATTAGGTACGGTCGAAAATCCACCGGGCTACGTCAAAGGTGAAGCCGGGGAGGGTGGTTTCGCCGGATAGGGTGGTTGGGTTTTCGAGGGTTTCGGGTTCAGGCTGGCCGGGGCGGTAGATGTGGACGCGGCGGTTGCGGGGGTCGATTAGCCAGGCTAGTTGGGCGCCGTTTTGGATGTACAGGCGCATTTTGGCTTGGAGGGGGGCGAGGTTGTCGGTGGTGGAGCGGATTTCGATGATGAAATCGGGGCAGAGGGGGATGGGGTCGCCGGGTATTCGGAGATGCTCCGGCCAGCGGTTTGGGGCAATCCAGGCGGCGTCGGGGGCGAGGATGCCGCCGGTGGTGGGCATCCGGTAGGCGGCGCCGGAGCCGGTGGATTCGCCGCCGAACTCGCGCGTCCAGGACTCCAGGGCAAAGGCCGTGTCTTTTTCGTGAAAACTGCCGGGGTAATAGACGGGTGGCATGGTGATGATTTCGCCCTCCGGACTGAGTTCGAATTGCCACGGGTTTTGGCTGTTTTGCTGGGTGAACTTGATAAAGAGCTTTTCCAGCTCGGGGCCGGTGGCGGTGATGCCCAAATCGCGGGGGTTGATGATTAGGGCGTTGTCGGGGGCGATGCTGATGGGTGCGTTTGGCGGTGCGGCGGTTGGGGTTGTGGTTGGCGTGGTCATAGGCCAACTCCTTGCGGTGCGGGGGTGTTGGCTTTTAGTCGGATGGTGTCAGGTGGTGGATTACCTGGTAGGTTTGGAATTCGCCGGGGCCGATGAGGAAGTCGGGGGGGCCGCCGGCGTGGGCGGCGCGGAAGGCGTCGCTGCGGGTCCAGGTGCGGTGGTGTTCCTCGGTCTCCCAGTGGGTTACTACGAGGAAATCCTCGTGGTCGGGGGTGTTGTTCATCTGCCAGAGTTCGAAGCTGATGAAGCCGGGGTGGTCCTGGACGGCGCCGCGGGCTTTGAACATACTGGCCAGGGTATCGCCGTAGCCGGTTTTGACTTTGATGCGGTTGGTTGCGATGAACATGGCGGGGCTCCTTGTATTGGGGTGTGCGGGTCGTTGGGATGTGTGGGTCGTCGGGCTATCGGGTTGACGGGCTGTCCGAGTCGGTAGGGTGTCCGGGTCGTTGGGCTATCCGGGTCGATGGGCTATCCGGGTCGATGGGCTATCCGGGTCGTTGGACTGTGCGGGTCGTCGGGCTGTCTGGGTCGTCGGGCTATCCGGGTCGTCGGGCTATCCGGGTCGTCGGGCTATCCGGGTCGTCGGGCTATCCGGGTCGTCGGGCTATCCGGGTCGTCGGGCTATCCGGGTCGATGGGCTATCCGGGTCGGTAGGTTATGCGGGGTTAGTCGGGTGTTAGGTCGGATAGTTGGGGGAGGGTTTTTTGGGCTAGTTGTTTTAGGGAGTTGAGGAACTTGGGGCGGTTTTGGCCCCAGTCGTGGCAGAGGATTAGGAGGGTGCCGAAGCCGCCGGTGTCGTGGTGGAGCTGGCGGATTTGCTGGGCGCAGTGGTCGGGGTCTCCGACTATCCAGAAGTTTTGCAGCATATATTCGGGGGTCAGGGCGTCGTTGGGTAGGTTGGGGTGGGTTTTGATTCCGTCGAGGCCGCGCAGTCCTTGTCCGAGGAGGGGGAGGAAGTAGTTGGTGAATGAGGTTGCGGGGGGGCCGGTTAGGACGTCGGCGATGGCTTGTTCGGTGGTGTCGGCGACGTGGACTTCGCGGGCGATGCGCCATTGGCTGCGGGAGACGGTGCGGTTGGCGGCGGCGGCGCCTTTGGCGTAGGTGTCCCAATGGCGGGGGAGGCTGCTGGCGTGGAGGAAGAAGGTGCTCATGGGCCACCAGCCTAGCTCGCCGGCGACTTCCAGGGTGGGGGAGGATGGGCTGCTGCCGGCGACGGCGATGGGCGGGTGGGGGTTTTGGTAGGGTTTCATGTGCCAGGCCAGGCCCATCTCCGGGCGAGCGGGCGGGATGCGGACGTCGTAGTATTCGCCCTGGTGGTGAAAGCCGTCGGGGTGGGGGGACGTCCACATACGGATGATGAGCTCGGCGGCTTCGCGCATCCGGTCGCGCTGCTGACCGGAGTGACGGTCCATGCCGAACATCTCGGAGTCGGTGGGGACGCCGCCGGAGCCGATGCCGAAGAAGAAACGGCCCCGGGCCAGGTGGTCTAGCATCGCCATCCGATGGGCTACCATCACCGGGTCGTGAAAGGCGAGGAGGGATACGCCGGTGCCCATGATGAGGTTTTGGGTTACGCCGAGGGCGCGGGCGATGAAAAGTTCGGGGGCGGGCATATTCTCCCACTCGGAGGTGAAATGCTCGCCAATCCACGCTTCGGAGTAACCCCACTGGTCGGCAAGGGCCATCAGCTCCAAATCCTCGTCGTAGGTGTCGGCGTGGAGGCGGCCCGGCGGGTGCAGGGGCATATTGAAGAGGCCGAGTTTCATGGATGCTGCTCCGATTTGACCAGGGGTTTCGGGTGGACCAGGGGGTTCCGGGTGGGCTAGGGGGTTGCGGTTGGATGGGGGTTGCGGGTGCTGGTTGGGGGTTAGAGGGATTGGGCGACTTGGCCGAGTAGGGTGATGGTGCGTTCCATGTCGGCGGCGGGGTCGTTGCCGGCGAGGACGGGGGTTACTAGGAGTTCGGTCATGCCCATGTCAAGCATGGCGGTCATTTTCTCGCCGACGGTATCGGCATCGCCGGTCAGGACGGTGGCGGCAATCATGGCGTCGCTCCAGGTTTCCTCGGCGGCTTCGGGGTAGCCGGCGGCGGCCCACATTCGCTGGTAGTAGGGGAGGCGGGGGTAGTTGGAGAGCTGCTGCTGGACGGCGAGGCGGGTGGCGTCGGGGTTGTCGCTGATGCAGACGGGGGCGTGGGCGATGAGGGGAGGCGTGGCGCGTCCGGCCTGGTCGGAGCCGCGGCGGAGGGCGGGCAGGGCTTTGTCGCGGAGATAGACGGCGGGGCTGACCCAGCTGATGGCGCCGTCGGCGAGGGCGCCGCAGAGCTCGAAGGAACCCTCCTGGAGGGCGGAGGCCATGACGGGGACGTTGACGGGATGGGGGATGCTGGCGTGGGCGGTGTATTCCTGTCCGTCAAAGGCGACCGTGCCGTCGTGGAGCAGGGCGCGCAGGATTTGGAGGTACTCGCGGAGGTTGGTGAGGGGGGCGTGCAGGTTGTAGCCGAACATGGCGCGCATGGTGGGGCGATGGCTGGGGCCGAGGCCAAGACGGAGGCGGTCGGGGGCCAGCTGGGCGAGAACCTGCACCTGCTGGGCGGCGACGATGGGATGGCGGGGGTAGGTTGGGACGATGGAGGTTCCGAAGAGGATGTTATCGGTCTGCACGGCGGCGGCGGCGAATATGGTTAGGGCATCAAGGCCGGCGCCGCCGGTGGTTAGCCATGCGGCGTGGACGCCGGCGGCTTCGGCCTGGCGCATGAGGTCGAGGGAGGCATCGGCGGTGGGGGCGCCGGCGTGGAGGCCGATTCGTTTCGTGGGCATGGCGATAACACCTCGCAGGGGATGGATGGTTGGTGGGTTAGGAATATCGTAACATTGGCGTTGGGATTTGTAGAGGATGGGGGGCAGACGGCCGGTTCGGTCGTTCTGGACGCAGTCATCCGCAGTCATTCGGAACTCGGCAAAAAATCTTGATGGGGCAGCGTACACTTTGGGGGAAAGTCGTTGCTACGTCGTCGGGATTCTGCGCCGGGCTCAGAATGACATTGGGGGTAGGGGGGCGCCATCGGAATGGCAGCGGGGGGTAGTGCGGCAGGCGGGGGGTTGGTTAGACGCCGGGGGCGTAGTCGGTGCCGATGTGGCCGGCGGCTTCCAGGGCGGCGTATTCGGCGGGGGTGTAGTTTAGTAGTTGGCGATAGACGTATTCGTTGTCCTGGCCGAGCATTACGGGGCCGCGGTGGATGTCGAGGGGGGTTGCGGACATTTTGTAGAGGGGGCCGGGGTAGAGGTGCGTGCCGCAGTCGGGCTGGTGGGCCTGGCGGAAGAATTGGCGGCTGGCGATATGGGGGTCGGCGAAGGCGTCGGCCTGGTGCATTACGGCGCCGGCGGGGATGCCGGCCTGCTGGAGGGTATTCATGGCGTCGGTGGGGGATTGGGCGCTGGTCCAGGCGGCGATGATGGGGTCGATGGCGTCCTGATGCTGGCGGCGGGCGGCCGGGTTGGTTAGTTCGGGGTTGGCGGCGAGTTGGGGGGCGTTGATGATTTGGCAGAGGGACTGCCACTGCTGGTTATCGTAGATGGTGATGGTTACCCAGCGGTCGTCGCCGGCGCAGGGGTAGCAGTTTTGCAGGGCGGTGGGGTGCTTGTTGCCGAGGGTTTCGTGAGTGCGGCCGTTCATGGCGTAGTCGAGGTAGTATTCGCCGAGGTAAGGGAATACGTTCTCGGCCTGGCCGAGTTCGACGAGCTGGCCCTGTCCGGTGCGCTTGCGGTGGCGCAGGGCGGCGAGGACGGCAAAGGCGCCTTGCGCGCCGGCGGCGGCGTCGGACATCAGGACGGTGGTGTTGTAAGAGGGGTCGGTGTCGGGGTAGCCGCGCAGCTGGGTGTGGCCGACAACGCCCTCAATGTGGACGCCGTGGGCGCGGTAATCGCGGTAAGGGCCGGTGTTGCCGTAGGCGGGCATCCGGAGCATGATGAAGTCGTCTTTGACGGCTTTCAGGGACTCGTAGGATATGCCTAGTTTCTCCATAGTTTCGGTGGGGTTATTCTCGATGAGGACGTCGCTGATGGCTACTAGCCGGTCGAAAATGTCGCGGCCGCCGGGTTCCAGGAGGTTGACGGTCATGCTGCGCTTGTTGCGGGCGTGGGAGTTGAACATGGGGGAGCGGTTGAAAGGGCGGGCGCCGGGGACGCGGCCGGGGGTGCCGCCGGAGTAAAGGGGGAGGTTGTCAATGACGGCCTGGGTGGGATGGGGGGCGGCGCCCCGGGTGAGGGGGACGAAAGCGTTGGTGGATTCAACGCGGATGACCTCGGCGCCTAAATCGGCAAGGAACGAACCGCAGTAAGGGCCGGCCCATACTACGGTAATCTCCAAAACGCGCAATCCGGTCAGGGGCAGCTTGGCCATGGGGTTAGCGCTCCGGGGGTGCGGGGCGGATGATTACGCCCTGTTGGGCCAGTCTGTCAATGGACGCTTGGTCGAAGCCGAGCAAAGTCAGGATGGGTTCGGTGTGCTGGCCTAGCAACGGGGCGGGATGGCGGAGCTGCCAGGGGGATAAGGGCATGGTGAAAGGGCGGCCGGGGTAGCGCAGGGGGCCGGCGGCGGGGTGGTCGGATTCGGCAAAAACGCCGCGCAAATTAAATGAAGGGTCAACGTCAAGGTCGGCCATGGTGTTGATGGGGCCGGACAAGACGCGGTGAGACTGGGCGGACTGCCAGGCGTCGGCGCGGGAGCGTTCCAGAATCCAGGGGAGGAAGTGCTGGGACTCGAACTCGTCCTGCATCTCCGGGCTGCCCTGGGATGATGGGTCTTGCCAGCGGGGTTCGGTTAGGGCGTCGGGGCTGCCGAGCATGGCGACGGCGCGGGGGAAGTACATACGGCTGCCGTTGATTTGGAAGTAGCCGTCGGCGCAGGGATAGACGGCGTTGGGGTAGCCGCCGGAGCCGCCGGACGGGGGGCGATGGCTGAGTTCGCCGGTGTACTGGTGGGCGAGTAAGGCGCTTTGGCGGCGGTCAACGGAACCGAGCTGGGTTTCCAGAATGGAGACGTCAATGTGCTGGCCGGGGGGCGTGTCAGCGTCGTCATCGGTGAATGAACCGGCTAAACTGGCGCCAATGGTGGCGACGGCGGCGACGGCGCCGGCCTGGTAAAGGCCGACGTTGCCGCCAAGTTTGAGGGGTTCGCGGTCGGCGAGGCCGGTGGAGTGCATCTCGCCGCCAATGCCGTACAGAATAATCTCAGAGGCGCGGTAGTCGCGGTAAGGGCCAGTCTGTCCGAAATTCGAAATGCTGGTGTAAATTAGCGCGGGGTTCAGCAGGCTCAAAGTAGCGTAGCCAATGCCAAGTCGGTCAGCAACGCCAGGGCGAAAGCTTTCAACTACGACGTCGGCCCACCGGGCTAGACGCTCAATGATGGCGGCGGCGGAGTCGGATCTCAGGTCAATGGCAATGCTCTGCTTGTTGGTGTTGAGGTGGAGGAAAAGGCCGCTTTGCTCCGGGTGGGGGATGTCATCGGGGAAAGGGCCGGTGCGGCGGGCGCCATCGCCGGCCGGGGGCTCAACCTTGATGACGTCGGCGCCGTAGTCGGCGAGGAGTTTGGTGCAGTAGGGGCCAGCGACGTAGTGGGTGAAGTCGAGGACATTGAGGCCGGCCAGCGCTCCATCGGGCATAATAAGCGTCCTGCCGTGTTTGCGGTGCGATACAATTGCATAAAATGGCGCGATGGTCAACCGGATGGGGGCACCCGGACGGGGGGCATCCGTCGGTCGGTCGGTTAGTTGTTCCGTTGGCAGTAAGGGGCGGCGCAAGTTTTTTAGGCGGGGGTGAGTTATGCCGGTGTTTGAGTTGGCGCGGATTGTGCCGGGGGATTTGGAGGCGGCTTGGGCGGCGGTGGTTGATTTTCCGAGCCGGCCGGCGCATGGGGAGCGTTACCGTCGGGGCGGGCTGCCGGATGGGGCCGACTTGAGGCCGGGGCATCGGATTGAGTTGCAGATTGGGCGGGACGGCTTTACCAGCGTGGTTACGCAGGCGGGGCGACCGCAGCTGCTGTCGCACCGGGCGGACGGGCCCGGATTTTGGGCGGAGTACAGTTATCGTTTGCGGGAGTGCGCGGAGGGGGATCCGGGGTATTCGTCGGAGGATTTGGGGGATACGCTGCTGACGATTACGGCGACTTACGGGGGATGGCTGGGGACGGTGATTGCCCGGCTGCGTCCGGGGGCGTGCCGGCGGTACGTTGCGGACGAAATGGATGCGATAATATCAATCGCTGAATCGGTGACAGCGGAGCCGGTTTAAGGATGGGCAGCGCTGGGGGGACTCTCGCTGCGCTCAGAATGAACATTGGGGGTAAAAAAGTAAAGATGGAGGATATGGTGACAGCTGCGAATTCTGCGAATGGGGCGGGGGCGCCGCCGGTGGCCGGTAAGAGGGGGGGTGCTGCGGTGATGCACGGGGAGGAGCGGGTGGACCCGTGGCATTGGCTGCGGGAGTTGGATGACCCGGCTACTATGGAGTATCTGCGGGCCGAAAATGCTTATACGGCGGGGTTTATGGAGCCGCTGGCGGGGTTGCAGGAATTGCTCTATGGGGAAATTCGGGGGCGGATTAAGGAGGACGACAATACGGTGCCGCAGAAAGAGGGGGGGTACTATTATTACGTGCGGTACGAAGAAGGAGGGCAGTATCCGATTTACTGCCGGCGGGAGGGGAGCGACGATGGGCCGGAGACGGTTTTGCTGGACGTGAACGGGCTGGCAGAGGGGCGGGATTACACGCGGGTGGCGTCGTTTCGGAACAGTCCGGACCATCGGCTGGCGGCTTACGGGGTGGATTTTGACGGGTCGGAGCAGTTCACAATCCGGGTGCTGGACCTGGCTACGGGGGAGACGCTGGAGGATGCGATAAGCGGGGCGTATTACGGGATTGAGTGGGCCAACGATAATCGGACGTTTTATTACTCGGTGCTGGACGAGCATCATCGTCCGGTGAGCATCTACCGGCACCGGCTGGGGGATGATTCGGCGGGGGACGAGCTGGTGTATCACGAGGATGACGCGCGGTTTTTTGTGGGGGTGGGCAAGTCGAACAGCGGGCGGTTTATCTACGTGGTGGCCGGCGGGAACAATATGACCGAATGGCGGTTTCTGGATGCGGACAATCCGGGGGCGACGCCGGTTCTGGTAGAGCCGCGGGCGACTGACTTTGAGTATGACGTGGCGGACCACGGGGAGCGGTTTTTTATCCGGCACAACGGGGACGGGGCGCGGGACTTTAAGCTGGCTACGGCGCCGGTGTCGGCGCCGGGGTGGGATAACTGGACGGACTTTATGGCGCACGAACCGGGGCGTCCGCTGCTGGACGTGGACGCTTACAGCGGGCATCTGGTGGTGGGATGCCGGCGGGACGGGCTGCCGCAGGTGATGGTGCTGCGGCTGTCGGACGGGGAGGCGCACTACGTGGCGGGGGTGGACGCTGACGGGGTTAGCGAGGATGATTTTGCGATGTCGCCGGGGGGGAGCCGGGAGTTTGACACGGCAACGCTGCGGTTCTCGTACACGTCGCTGAAAACGCCGGCGGCGGTGTACGACTATAATATGGACACGCGGGAACGGGTCTTGCGCAAGCAGCAGGAAATACCGTCGGGGTACGATGTCAATCAGTACGAAACGGCGCGTATCTGGGCGACGGCGCGGGACGGGGCGCAGGTGCCAATCAGTCTGCTGATGCGGCGGGGGACGGAGTTGGACGGGACGGCGCCGCTGTATCTCTACGGGTACGGGAGCTACGGGCTGACAATGGAGGCGAGCTTTGGCATCGCAGCGCTCAGTCTGGTGAACCGGGGGGTTATCTTTGCGATTGCTCACATCAGGGGCGGGATGGAAATGGGGTGGGACTGGTACGAGAGCGGCAAGCTGCTGCAAAAGCGCAACACCTTCAACGACTACATTGACTGCGCGGAACTGCTGATTGCCGAGGGGTACACGTCGGCGGGGCGGATTGCCGGCGCCGGGGGTAGCGCCGGGGGGATGCTGATGGGGGCGGTGGTGAACGAGCGGCCGGAGCTGTTTGGGTGCGTGGCGGCGCACGTGCCGTTTGTGGACGTGCTGAACACGATGCTGGACGACACGCTGCCGCTGACGACGATGGAGTACAACGAGTGGGGGAATCCGAACGAGGCGGAGTATTACCACTACATCCGCAGCTACTCGCCCTACGACAACGTGCGGGCGCAGGCATACCCGCCGATGCTGGTTACGGGGGGGATCAGCGACCCCAGGGTTACCTACTGGGAGCCGGCAAAGTGGGTGGCGCGGCTGCGGGATACGCGCACGGACGACAACCCGCTGCTGCTTAAGATACACATGGACTCGGGGCACGCGGGGGCGTCGGGGCGGTTTGAGCGGATAAAGGAGGTTGCGGAGGAATATGCGTTTGTGCTGCATATTCTGGGGGTGGAGGGGTGAACGGGGGTTACAGGCCGATAAAGCGGCGGGCGTTATCGCCCAGGATGCCGTCGAGTTGGGCGGAGGTCAGGGGGAGGGAGGCGAGGTAGTTGGATTCGGCGGCCATGTCAACCAGGGGGTAGTCGGTGCCGAAGCAGACTTTGTGGGGGCCGTGTTTGTTGATGATGGCGGTTATGGTGTCGGGGGTTAGCTCGCGCAAGGTGGGGGGCCAGGTGGTGTCAACGAGGATGTTGGGCTGGCCGAGCAGGACGCGCTCGGCTTCGTCGAGCATATAAAAGCCGCCGAGGTGCAGGGCGATGATCTTGAGCTTGGGGAAACGGCGGGCGATGTTCATGATGCGCTCGGGGGCGGCGTAAGTGGGGGTACCGAGGGCGGAATGGGGGAGGCGGCCGGAGTGAATGGCGAGGGTCATGTCGTCGGCCAGTTCCTCATAGACGGGGAACCATTGGGGGTCGTCGGGGTAGTAGCCGTTGATGACGGGGTGCATCTTGATGCCTTTGACGCCGTGGGCCCGGAGATGCCGGATTTCGGCGGCTTTGTCGGTGAGGTCGGGGTGTACGGCGCCGAAGGGGACCAGGGAATCATCGGCGATGGAGATAAGCCAGTCGTTGGCGGGGCGGACCTGGTCGGCGCGGGCGGCGACGCCGAGGACTACGGATTTATCAACGCCGGATGCGGCCATGTGGGCCTTGATGCCGGCGACGGTGTTGCGGGCGATGGGGGCAAAGCCGAGGTCTTGCTCCATGCTGTCGGCAACGGCGGGGGCGATGCGGTCGGGCCAGACGTGGGTGTGAACGTCAACGCGCATGATGCGATGCTCCATTTGGTGGTGTCATTCCGGGGACAGCGAAAAAATCTCGTGGTGACAAACAGGCAGGGCGACGGCCACTAACAGCGTGCTATTATAGTTGGCGTTCCGGTGGGGTGGGAGATTTTGGGATGCCGGGTAGGGCAGATTGCGGGTTCTTATGATACGAGAGGCAATAGCGGGGGCAGTGGGGGGGCGGTCGCTGTCTATGGATGCGGCGGCGGGGGTGATGCGCGAGGTTATGGAGGGGGAGGCTACGCCGGCGCAGCTGGGGGCGTATCTGACGGCGCTGGCGGTGAAGGGGGAGACGCCGGAGGAAATTGCCGGGTTTGCTACGGTGATGCGGGAGAAGTCGCTGCGGGTGCGGGTTGATGGGCCGGCGGTGGATACTTGCGGGACCGGGGGGGACGGCAAGGGGACGTTTAACATATCGACGGCCGCCGCATTTGTAGTCGCGGGGGCGGGGCTGACGGTGGCCAAGCATGGGAACCGGGCGGCGTCGGGGGCGTGCGGGAGCGCGGACGTTCTGGAGGCGCTGGGGGTGCGGATTGAGCTGGCGCCGGCGGGGGTGGAACGGTGCCTGGCGGAAATTGGGATTGGGTTTATGTTTGCGCCGGCGTTTCATCCGGCGATGCGGTACGCGGCTCCGGTGCGGCGGGAAATTGGCATCCGCACGGTGTTTAACGTGCTGGGGCCGATGACGAATCCGGCGGGGGTGCCGGCGCAGCTGATTGGCGTGGGGTATCCGGGCGTGGCGGCGAAAATGGCCGAAGTGCTGCGGCTGCTGGGTTCGCAGCACGCTATTATCGTGCATAGCGACGACGGGATGGATGAGCTGTCGCTGGGCAGCGACACGACGGGGTGGGAGCTGCGGGATGGCACGGTCAGGCCGTACCGGGTTAGTCCGGGGGAGCTGGGGCTGGCGAAGGCTACGCCGGAGGATTTGCGGGGGGGGAGTCCGTCGGATAACGCGGGGATGATGCGAGGGGTGCTCGGTGGGCAGGCCGGGGCGATGCGGGATGCGGTGGTACTGAACGCGGGGGCGGCGCTGGTGGCGGGAGATGCTGCGGCAACACTGGCGGAGGGGGTTGCGCTGGCGGGGGCGGCGATTGCCAATGGGCGGGCGATGGAAAAGCTGGATGGGCTGATTGAGATGACGCAGGACTTGGCGGAGTAGCGGGGGGTAAGGGACTTGGGGCGGGCGATGCTATGATTCTGAGCGTGACTAGAATCTCGTTCCCGTCGTAGCGGCGTCATTTGAAAAGGTACACTACGCTATCGAGATTCTTTGCTGCGATCAGAATGACGGTGGGTATCAGAATCGTAGCGGCGTTATCTGAAAGGGTGAACTACGCTATCGAGATTCTTTGCTGCGATCAGAATGACGGTGGTATCAGAATCGTAGCGGCGTTATCTGAGAGGGTGAACTACGTCATCGAGATTCTGCGCTGTGCTCAGAATGACAGGGGGTATCAGGATGCCGAGTATATTGGATAGGATTGTTGCGAAGAAGCGGGGGGAGTTGGGTTTGGCGCGGGGGGCGGCGCCGTTGGAGGCGCTGCGGGATGCTATTGCGATGCGGGCGGGGGCGCTGGATTTTGCGGGGGCGCTGGGGGGGGACGGTATCGGGCTGATTGCGGAGGTTAAGAAGGCGTCGCCGTCGAAAGGGGTGCTGCGGGCGGATTTTGAGCCGGTGGAGTTGGCGGCGATTTACCGGGACAATGGGGCGGCGGCGATATCGGTGATTACCGATGGGCATTTTTTGGGGGAGCCGGGGCATCTGACGGCGGTTAAGGAATCGGGGGCGTCGGGCAGCGTGCCGGTGCTGCGGAAGGATTTTATCTTTGACGAGTATCAGGTTTATGAGGCGCGGGCGATGGGGGCGGATACGTTTTTGCTGATAGTGGATATTCTCAGCGCGGGGCAGCTGTCGGAGCTAATCGGGGTGGGCAAGTCGCTGGGGATGACGCCGCTGGTGGAGACGCATGACGCGGCTGAGATTGAGACGGCCGTCAACGCCGGGGCGGATGTCATCGGGATTAACAATCGGGATCTGCATACGTTTGTTACCGACCTGGCTACTACCGAACGGCTGGCGCCGCTGGTGCCGTCGGGTAAGGTCGTGGTCAGCGAGAGCGGAATCAGTACGCCGGGGGATCTGGAGAGGCTGGAGCCGTTGGGGGTGGGCGCGGTGCTGGTGGGGGAGGCGCTGGTTACGGCGGAGGATACGGCGGCAAAAGTGCGGTCGCTGGCTGGGGCCGGCGTTGCGGTGGGACGGTAAAAAATGTCAGGCGCGCGGCTGGCGGTCAAAATCTGCGGGGTGCGCCGTCAGGAGGATGCGCGGGCGGCGGCGGCGGCCGGGGCCAATTACGTGGGGATGGTGTTTGTGCCGGGGCGACGGCGGCGGGTGGAGCCGGCAAATGCGCGCTTAATTGTGGAGGAGCTGCGGGGGGCGTATCCGGAACCGCCGGCGACGGTGGGGCTGTTTGGGGACCAAGGGTTGGGGGAGGTGCTGGCGACGATAGACGTATCGGGGATTGATTACGTGCAGCTGTGCGGGGATGAATCGGTGGAGTATTGCCGGGCGGCGCTGGATAAGGCGGGGGTTATCAAGGTTTTGCACGTGCCGTCGGATGCGGATGCGGATGCGATGGGAGTGGTGGAGGCGCGGATGGCGGATTTTGCGGGGGTGGGGTGCAAGGTTACGCTGGACAGCGAGGTTGCGGGGCTGCACGGGGGGACGGGGACGGCGTTTGACTGGCGGGTGGCAGCGCGGCTGTCGGAACGGCGGGAGTTTATGCTGGCCGGGGGGCTGACGCCGGAGAACGTGGCCGGGGCGGTGACGGCGGTGCGTCCGTGGGGGGTTGACGTGTCAAGCGGGGTTGAAACGGACGGGGAAAAGGATGCGGCGAAAATCCGGAGTTTTGTGGCAAATGCCCGCAAAGCGGGATGATTGGGGAGGGCGCAGGGTGGCAGTGGCAAAACAAGGGTAGCAATCGGCTTGACTAACGAGGTTGAAAGAAGGGCACAAATGGCGATGATGGAACGGGTTACACTGCCGGATGACCGGGGGCGGTTTGGGGATTTTGGGGGGAAGTTTGTTCCGGAAACGGTGATGGCGGCGTTGACGGAGTTGGAGCTGGCTTACCGGGCGGCGCAGGATGATGCCGGGTTCGCGGAGCAGTTGGGCAATCTGATGGCGAACTATGCGGGGCGGCCGACGGCGTTGTATTACGCTGAGAACCTGACGCGGCGCTGCGGGGGGGCACGCATCTATCTGAAACGGGAGGATTTGGCGCATACGGGGGCGCACAAGATAAACAACGCGCTGGGGCAGTGCCTGCTGGCGCAGCGGATGGGCAAGGGGCGGGTCATCGCCGAGACCGGCGCCGGGCAGCACGGGGTGGCGACGGCGACGGTGTGCGCGATGCTGGGGTTGCAGTGCATCGTGTACATGGGGGTTGAGGATACGGTGCGGCAGGCGCTGAACGTGTACCGGATGCGGCTGCTGGGGGCGGAGGTCATCGGGGTGGAATCGGGGACGCGGACGCTGAAAGATGCCATCAACGAGGCAATCCGGGACTGGGTTACCAACGTGGAGACGACGCACTATCTGATTGGCAGCGCGGTGGGGCCGCATCCGTATCCAATGCTGGTGCGGGATTTTCAGTCGGTGATTGGACGAGAGGCGCGGGGGCAGATACTGGATGCGGAAGGGCGGCTGCCGGACGTGGTGGCGGCCTGCGTGGGCGGCGGGAGTAATGCCATCGGCACGTTTTACGAGTTTATCGGCGATGCCGGCGTGCGGCTGGTGGGGGTGGAGGCGGCCGGCGAGGGGGTGGCAACGGGACGGCACGCGGCAACGCTGTCGGCGGGGCGGCCGGGCGTGCTGCACGGGTCGATGTCGTACCTGCTGCAAGACGAGCATGGGCAGGTGCAGGAGGCGCACAGCATATCGGCGGGGCTGGATTACCCGGGCGTGGGGCCGGAACACAGCTGGCTGAAGGAGACGGGGCGGGCGGAGTACGTGTCGGTTACGGATGGGGAGGCGCTGGAGGGGTTCCGGCTGCTGTGCCGCACCGAGGGGATTATCCCTGCCTTGGAATCGGCGCACGCTATCTATGAGGTGAGCCGGATGGCGGGGGCGATGCCGTCGGATGCAATCATCCTGGCTTGCCTGAGCGGGCGGGGGGATAAGGACGTGCCGGCGATTGCGGAACGGGAGGGCATCGGTGGGTAGCGTCGGGATGCGGGCGCGGGGGCGGGCGCCGGTGGTTCCGGTTGGGCTGGCGCTGGCGGTGGTGGTGGTGATGCTGGCGTTGACGGGGTGCAGCGCGGAGCTGCGGGAGGCGGCGCGGCTGGCGGATGAGGCGGTTAGCGCGGTTGAGCAGGCGGCGGACGGCGTCGGTGACGGTGACGGTGGTGGTTCGGGAGCCGGGGCGGTGGGCGGGGTTACGCCGGCGGCCGACGTGCTGGCGGTTCGGGCGATGCTGGACGGGCTGGAGGTGGCCGGACGGGAGAGTGGTATCAAGTATGACCGGGACGACTGGCGGCACTGGGTGGATGACGACAGGGATTGCCAGAATACGCGGGCGGAAGTCTTGATTGAGGAGAGCCTGGCCGATACGACGTTTGCGGATGGTGAACGGTGCCGGGTTACGCAAGGGCGTTGGGTGGGGCCGTGGAGCGGGGAGGTCTTTACGGAGGCCAGCGAGGTTGACATCGACCATCACGTGCCGCTGGGGCACGCTCACGAATCGGGCGGGTGGGATTGGGACGAGGAACGGAAACGGGAGTATGCCAACGACCGGGGGCTGGCGGCCAGTTTGCAGGCTACTAAGGCATCGCTGAACCGGGCCAAGGGGAAGCAGGCGCCGGACGAATGGCGGCCGGAGGATACGCGGGGGTGGTGCCGGTACGCGGCGGACTGGATTGCCGTCAAGCAGCGGTGGGAGTTGACGGTTACGGGGGCGGAAAGGGGGGCGCTGGCGGAGATGCTGGATAGTTGCGCTGATGGGGATTCGTGGGGGCTGGATGGTATGGCGGGAGGGTAGGCAGGTGGGGGGTGACGTTGATTGGGGCGCAGTCTGTTCTGTCGTTCTGAACGCAGCGAATAATCGCGACATCGCAGCGACGGCGTTGCCCGAAAAGCGTTTGCTACGCTATCGAGATTCTTGCGCTGCGGTCAGAATGACATGGGTGGCTGTGCTATAATCGTCGGCGGTTAACATTTGGTTATGGTGAAAATTTCTGCTTGAAGGGCCAGTTGCGGCTTTCGGGCGGGTTGGACTGGAGGTTGTTATGGAAATGGGATTGGATGGCAAGGTTGCGATTGTTACGGGGGGGAGTGAGGGGATTGGCAAGGCGGCGGCGCTGCGGATGGCCGGGGAAGGGGCGAACGTAATCATTGTGGCGCGGCGGCAGGACGTGCTGGACGCGGCGGCGGATGAGATTCGGACGGCTACGGAGGGGGAGGTTTTGCCGCTGGCGGCGGACGTTACCGACAAAGGGACGGCGGCGCGGGTGGTCAATACGGCGGTGGAACGGTACGGCCGGGTGGATATTCTGGTGAACAACGCCGGGACATCGATGGCCAAGGGGTTTGAGGACGTCAGCGACGACGATTGGGAACTGGACTTTGAGCTGAAAGTCTGGGGTGCGATTCGTCTGATACGGGCGTCGCTGCCGGAGATGCGGAAAGTGGGCGGCGGGCGTGTCATCAACGTGACGAATCTGGGGGGACGGACGCCGGGGGCGAACTCGATGCCGACGTCGATCTCGCGGGCGGCGGGTATCGCCATCACAAAAGGGTTGTCCAAAGACCTGGCGTCGGACAACATTCTGGTGAATACGGTTTGCATCGGGCTCATCAAGAGCGGGCAGCACCAGCGGCGGTACGATGCGCGAATGGAGAACGAGCCGGAGCTGGATATAAACGACTTTTACGCGCAGCTGGCCAGGGGGCGCGGGGTGCCGCTGGGCCGGGTGGGCGAAGGCGCGGAGGCGGGCGACGTCATCGCGTTTCTGGCGTCGGAACGGGCCAGCTACCTGAGCGGAGTGGCAATCAACATTGACGGCGGCGCATCAGCGGTAGTCTAGGCGCAAAAAAAAGAAAGGGCAGCGTCCGTTGATGACAGACGGTGAAAAAAAATGACTAGACCATCTGGAATGGGACGCGGTCGCAAAACAATGCGGGCCGGGTGGGCGAGGCAGAAAGGCGTCGTCAAATCCGGCGATCAACCGGAGAAAGTAGCGTGACAGAATCATACTTTGAGGAGTTTGAGGCTCCGAACCGACTGCTGCTGGGAGCGGGGCCGTGCACCGTGCATCCGCGGGTGCTGCGGGCGATGACGCAGCCGCTGATTGGGCATCTGGACCCGAAGTTTTTCCAGGTGATGGACGAGGTGTGCGAGATGCTGCGGCAGGTGTTTCACACCGAGAACTATATGACGGTGCCAATATCGTCAACCGGGACGGGGGCGATGGAAACCGCCTGCGCCAACATCTTGCAAGGGGGGGATACGGCGATAGTTTGCCGCAACGGGTACTTCGGCATCCGGCTGGCGGACATTGCGGAACGGTGCGGGGCGAATACGATTATGGTGGACTCGCCCTGGGGCGAGACGGCGGACCTGAACGGGCTGGAGGATGCGCTGAAGGCGAATCCCGGCACGCGGATGGTGGGGCTGGTGCACGCGGAAACGTCAACGGGGGCGCTGTCGCCGTTGCAGGATGCGATTGACCTGGCACACCGGCACGGGGCGCTGGTGGTGGTGGACGCCGTGACGTCGCTGGGGAGCCACGAGGTGCGGGTGGACGATTGGGACATTGACGTTTGCTATAGCGCAAGCCAGAAGTGTCTGGGCGCGCCGCCGGGACTGGCGCCAATCAGCTTTGGGCCGCGGGCAATGAGTATCATCAACGAGCGGCCAAGCAAAGTGCAGAGTTTTTACTTCAACCTGAAGGATCTGGCCGAATACTGGAACCAGACCAGGGCCTATCATCACACGAGCCCAATTACGATGACCTACGCGATGCGGGAATCGCTGCGGATGATGATGGAAGAGGGGATAGACGCGCGGCACGAACGGCACGCGCGGGTGGCGGGGGCGCTGCGGGCGGGGCTGACGGCGATGGGGCTGGAACTGGTGGCGCCGCCGGAACACCGGCTGAATCCGATTACGGTGGTGAAGGTGCCGGAGGGGGTGGATGACGGCGCGGCGCGGGGGCGGCTGCTGGACGAGTGGAACATTGAGGTTAGCGGCGGGCTGGGCGAGTTCCGGGGCGGCGTGTGGCGCATCGGGATGATGGGCGAAGGGGCGCGGGACCGCAACGTGCTAGCGGTGCTGTCGGCGCTGGAGGTTGTCCTGTCGGACGCTGGCTACGAGGTTGCGTTCGGGGCCAGCGTGGGGGCGGCGCAGCGGAGTTTGGCGATGCGGAACGGGAACGGCGGTTAGGTTTCCGCCTGGTAGGCGTCGTCCAGTATCTCTACGACGTGGCGGACCTGGGCGGCGGCGCCGGCGCTGCGGAGGCCCTGCTCAAGCTGGGCGATGCAGCCGGGGTTGGCGGAGGCAATCAGGTCGGGTTCGGTGGCCAGGGCGTGGTCAATCTTGCGGCGCTGGAGCTGCTGGGACATGGCGGGCTGGATCAGCGAATAAAAGCCGGCGGAACCGCAGCAAAGGGACGATTCGGCCATCTCGGTGAGTTGCAAGCCGGGGATGCTGCGCAGGACTTGGCGGGGGGCGTCGGTGATGCGCTGGGCGTGGGCCAGGTGGCACGGGTCTTGCATGGTTACGCGGCGGGGGTACTCGGCGTTGGGCGGGTCGAGGGGCAAAGCGGCGAGAAACTCGGTGATGTCGCGGGTGCTGCTGGCGAAATCCTGGGCGGCGGCGGCGTATTCAGGGTCGTCGCGCAGCAGGTCGCCGTACTCCTTCATGGAGGAGCCGCAGCCGGCGGATGCGGTTACGATGACGTCAACGCCGGCAGCGCGAAAGGCGTCAATGTTGCGGCGGGCCATCTGACGGCCCATCTCGAGGTCGCCGGCGTGGAGATTGAGGGCGCCGCAGCAAGCCTGGGCGGGGGGGACGGCGACGTCGCAGCCGTTGCGTTGGAGGACGCGGACGGCCGCGCGCATGGCATCGCCCTGCATCAGGGGCATAACGCAGCCGGACAGCAGGCCGACGGTGATGCGTCGTTCGCCGTGGGCGGGATAGACCTGGCGGGCGGGGGTGAAAAAACGCGGGGCCATTACCGGCATTTGGGTTTCCATCTGAGCAAGGCTGCCGGGCAGAATCCGCAGCAGGCGGGAGCGGCGAATCAAGGACTGCAAGCCGGAACGCTGGTAGAGACGAATCAGGTGGGCTGCCAAGTGCAAGCGGCGGGGGTGGGGCAAGGCGGCCCGCAGGAATATCCGCGAAAGGCGGCTCAGTTCGGGACCTTGCAGACCGTGCTCTTGCACCTGCGCGCGGGTGTGTTCCATCAGCCGGCCGTAAGGGACGCCGGAAGGGCAGACGGCTTCGCAGGCGCGGCACTGCAAGCAGAGTTCCCAATGGGATACGAGGCGGTCGCTGATGCCGGTGCGTCCCTCGTGGACGGCTTTCATCAGGGCGATGCGGCCGCGGGGGGATTCGGCTTCGAGGCGGGTGGTTACGTAGGTGGGGCAGGCGCTGAGGCACAGTCCGCAGTGGACGCAGCGGTACAAATCGGGTTCGGCGGGGGCGTCGGGGCCGGAGAATCCGGGGCCGTCGTTCAGCGAACCCGTAAAGGGGATGCCGTAGGGGAAGCCGTGGCCGGCGTCGGTGTCGGATGTGGGGACGGGGGGTGTGGGGTGTTCTGGGTTTGGCATTACAAGCCTCCGACGAAACGGCCGGGATTGAGGATGCCGGCGGGGTCAAACTGGGCTTTGAGACGGCGCATTACGGCGATGCCGGAGGGGGGCGGGCCCCATACATCAAGGCAGGGTTTGACGGGATGGGGGCAACGCTCAATGACGGCGCTGCCGCCGGCGGCGATGGCGGACTGCTGGATGTTTTGCAGGGCGGCGGCCACGATGCGGGGGTCGGCAGCGGTGAAATCGTCCCACCAAAGCAGGCGGGCGCCGCCAAAAGCGACGTCGGCGGCTAAGGCCGGTGGGGGGAGATGGGGTTCGGTGAAGTTGAAAAAGTTGGTGATCTCCGATGGGGGGGCGTTGACGCGTACTACCAGAGTTGCGGTGGGATGGGCCGGTAAGTCGGTTAGGGCGGCAATCAAGTCGGATGCCGGGTCGTTTTGCAAAAGCGCTACGCTCAGCGCATCGGGCTGCCAGAGGGCGGCGGTGTCGTGGAGGCGGCGGCGAACGGATGAGGCGCGGCCGCCGATGAGGGCGATTGCCGTGAACTCCGGGGCGTCAATCGGGGGTAAAGTTGGGATGGCGGCGGCGGCGCAGTGGTTTAGCAGGTGCAGGCCCAGGGGGGCGTAGTGCTGATTTTGGAGGGTTTGGGCGGCGTGAATGGCGGTGGGGGCGTTGGGGAAGCGGGCGACGACGGCGGCTAATTCCTGAGAGGCGGGCGCAAGCTTGAAAGTGGTTTCGACGGTGACGGCGAGAGAACCGAGGGAGCCAGTGTAAATGCGATTGAGGTCGTAGCCGGTGACGTTTTTGACGACCTTGCCGCCGGCGTTGGTGAGGACGCCGTTGGCGTCGGCGACGGTGATGCCGATGAGCCAATCACGGGGGAGGCCGTAGGCGGCGCGCAGGGGGCCGCTGGCGCCGGCGGCCAGCGTGCCGCCGATGGTGGCGCGGGATGGCAGGGGGGCGGAAATGGGGACGTATTTGCCATCTTGGGCCAGGATGTCGTGGAGGCGGGCGATGGTCATGCCGGCTTCGGCGGAGATGGTTAAGTCGGCGGGTTGGAAGTCAACTAATCTGTCCAGCCGGGTTAAGTCGAGGGCGATGCCGGGCTTGGCGGGCGGGTTGCCGAGGTCAATCTGAGTGCGGCCGCCGGAAGGATATACGGCGGTGGAGGTTTGGGCTGCCCATCGCAAGACGGCGGTCAGTTCCTGGCGGTCGGCGGGGCGGACGGCGGCGAGGGGGGTGAAAGGGCCAATGTCGTAACGGGTTAGTTCGGCGGGGTGAACCGTTCCATCCGGGCCAATTAAATCGGAAAGCCGGGCGGATGGGGTGCGCGGAACGGTGGGGGACATGGGTTAGGCCGGCGGCGCGGCGCGGTTAGGCGTACAGGCCGGCGGTGTGGCGGGCGGGGTGCGGCGCGGGGTGGTAGTAGGAACCGTCGGGGAAAATCTTGCCGGGGTTGAGGCGGTTGTCGGGGGCGAAAGCGTTGCGGACTTTCTGCATGGCGGCCATGTCGTCGTCAGTATAGACCAGAGGCATGAACTCCTTTTTCTCCAGGCCGATGCCGTGTTCGCCGCTGAGGGTGCCGCCCAGCGCAGCACATTCGGCCATCAGCTCGGCGGCGGCAGCCATGGCGTTGTCCATAACGCCGGGTTCGCGGGCGTCAAAGAGCATACAGGGGTGCAGGTTGCCATCGCCGGCGTGGAAAACGTTGGCGATGGTGATGCCGTAGCGGTGGCTGACTTCGCTGACCTTGCGGAGCATATGGGTGAGGCGGGTGCGGGGGACAACGCCGTCAACGAGGTAGTAGTTGGGGGCGATTGCGCCGAAAGCGCCGAAAGCGGTTTTGCGGCCAACCCAGAGGCGCTCACGCTCCGCATCGGCTTCGGCGATGCGAACGTCGGCGGCGCCGGTGTCCCATAGGGCGGCTTCAACCTCGGCGCTTAGCTCGTCAACTTCCTCGTGCAGGCCCTCCAGTTCAATGAGCAGAACCGCGCCGGCGTCGTTGGGGTAGCCGGCGTCGGTGACGTTCTGGACGGCGCGGATGCTGAGGGCGTCAATCATTTCCAGGGCGGCGGGGATGATGCCGTGGCCGATGATGGCGGATACGGCGGTGCAGGCGGAATCAATGTCGGCAAAGATGCCGAGGAAGGTGCGGACGGATTCGGGCAAGGGGAGTAAGCGGACGAGTATTTTGGTGGCGATGCCGAAGGTGCCTTCGGAGCCTACGAAAGCGCCGCGGAGGTCGTAGCCGACGGTTTCGCGGGCCAGGGCACCGAGGTTGACGATAGCGCCGTCCTCCAGGATGACTTCCATGCCGATGACGTGGTTGGTGGTGGTGCCGTAGGCGAGGCAGTGGGGGCCGCCGGCGTTCTCGGCGACGTTGCCGCCGAGACTGCACGCACGCTGGCTGGATGGGTCGGGGGCGTAGCGGAGGCCGAACTTGCGGGCGTAGTTGTCCAAGTCAAGGTTGATAACGCCGGGTTCGACTAGTGCGGTGCGATTGAGGGTGTCGATTTTGAGGATGCGGGCCATGCGGGGGAAGGCGACTTGGAGGCCGTCCGGGGGGGTGATGGCGCCGCCGCTGAGTCCGGTGCCGCTGCCGCGCCCGACTACGGGGACGCCGGCCTGGTAGGCCAGGGCGATGACTTGGCTGGCCTCGTCGGTGCTGGCGGGCAGGACGACGGCGCGGGGCATGGAACGGTCCACGGAGCCGTCGTACTCGTACACCAGCAAGTCCTCAGGGTGGGCGATTACATAATCGTCACCGACGACGGAGCGGAGTTGGGCGAGTAGGTCTGGTGCGGCCAATTTGGGAGTACCGCCTATCAATCTATCCAGCTATGCGGCAACTGTTTGAGAGGGGACGGTGAACAGGGTGCGGCCGTCGTCGTCGTGGGTGTGGTTGGCCAGGCCGACCAGGACTTGATTGGTTTGCTGGACATCGGCGCGTAGGTGCTGGACATCGGCGCGTATGTCCCTGATTTCGGCCCGAACGTCCTGGATTTCGGCGCGTAGTTGCTGATTGGATTGTTGGATTTCAGCGCGAACGTCCTGGATTTCGGCGCGCAGCTGCTGATTGGATTGTTGGATTTCAGCGCGAACGTCCTGGATTTCAGTGCGCAGTTGCTGATTGGATTGCTGGATTTCGGTGTGTAGCTGCTGGTGGGATTGCTGGATTTCGGTGCGAACTTCCTGGATTTCAGCGCGCAGTTGCTGGTGGGATTGTTGGATTTCGGTGTGTAGCTGCTGGTGGGATTGTTGGATTTCGGTGCGAACTTCCTGGATTTCAGTGCGCAGTTGCTGATTGGATTGCTGGATTTCGGTGCGCAGCTGCTGGTGGGATTGTTGCATTTCGGTGCGTAGGGCGGCTATGGAGTCTGCCAGCCTGTCGTGCATGGTGGCCATGTCTGCCGACAGCCTATCGTTCCTGGCGGCCATGTCTGCCGACAGCTTATCGTTCCTGGCCGCCATGTCTGCCGACAGCCTGTCGTGCATGGTGACCATGTCTGCTGATAGCCTATCGTTCATGGCCGCCATGTCTGCCGACAGCCGGTTGTTCATAGCCGCCATGTCATCACGCAACTGCTGGGTGGTTTGTTGTGATTCGGCCCGCTGCTCGTTGATGGCCTTGACCAAGTCCCCGACTTGTTGGTCGAGGGTGTTGGACTTGTTGATGGAGCCGCCCAGCATAAAGCTGCCCCGTACCAGCAGGACAGTGATGGTAAGGACGAAAGTCAGGGCAGCTACTGCGGCGATTAGGATTTCAGGGCTCATGGGGTTCATCTAGATACCTGCGCTCTGAATTTCGGAATGCGCTGCCCTGGTTTCAGAGCGCAGCTGCTGGCTGCATTGCCGGGTTTCGGAGCGCGTCTCGTTGACCTCCGCGATTAGGTCTGCAATCCGTTTGTTCATGGCCTGGTACTGATTGGTGATGTTGTCCACGATAGAGAGGCCCCGGAACAGCGCGACAACGGCGGTAAGGCTAACAGCCAGGAGATATAGCATGGCGATGACGAGTAGGGTGTTGGGCGTCATGAGGCTGCTCCGGGTGGCTATACTGTATACGCTGGCGGGGGCGCCGGCAAGGAACGGGCGGGTAGGCGTAGGCTTGCGGTGTTGCCGGCGCTGGCGGCGGGGTTGGTTTGTTTTGCTGGGGTTATTGTTGGCGGCGTTGGTAGATTTGGATGCGGTGGCGGTTGGATTCTACTACGAAGAGGCGCTCGTCGGCGTCGAGGCGGACGGATACGGGGCCCCAGAAGTAGGGTTCGGTTTGCGATGAGACGAGGTAGGGGGTGTCGTAGTGGGGGGGTAGGTTGGGCACCAGGTTTGCCATTTGGCGGGTGTTGCTTTCGTCGGGGTTGACGGACATGAAATCTTGGGCCCACTTGGAGAGGGTGGCCTGGCCGCGCAGGGTTTGGATGAACTCGCCGTTGGCGTTGAATAGCTGGACGCGCTCGTTGCCCCAATCGGATACGTAGATGTAGCCGTCGGAATCTACGCAGACGCCGGAGGGGCGGCTGAGCTGGCCGGGGCCGCTGCCGGAGGTTCCGATGGTGGAGAGGTGTTCGCCGGAGGGGGTGAACTTCTGGATGCGGTCGTTGCGCCAGTCAGCGACGTACACGTTGGCGGCGGTGTCCAGGCCGATGCCCCAGGGCATATTGAACTCGCCGGGGGCGCTGCCGGCTTGTCCCCATGTTCCGAGGGATTCGCCATCAGTGGTGAATTGCTGGACGCGGTTGTTGCCTTGCTCTACTACGTGGACTACGTCGTCATCGTTGATGGCGATGCCGGAGGGGGCGCGCATTTGGCCCGGTTCGGTTCCCGGCTCGCCCCATTGACGGAGGAAGTTGCCGGCCAGGTCAAAGACGGTAATCCGGTGCTGGTGTTCGTCGGTTACGTAGAGGTTTTGCTGGCGGTCGAGGGCGATGGCGACGGGGAGCATCCATTGGCCCGTGCTGCGTCCGTAGCCGGGGCTGAACTCGCCGAGGTAGTCCTCGTCCCAATTCAGCATACCGACGCGCACGAGGCTGGCGCGGGCGGTGTCGCAGTGGCTCAGTACCAGGATGCGGCCGTCGCTGGCAAAGGCGCAGTCGTAGGGGTTGATGAAACCCCGGCCGCTCTGATTGGTGGTGAGGCCGACCGTCTTGATGTATTCCACGGGGCCGGCGCTCACGGCAGCGGTGGTAGTCACGATGTCGTCTCCTTTAATAGGGGATTGATTGGGGATAAGGGGTTGACGGAAACGGGCGCTGACGCCTGACGGCGGGGCAGCGTAATCCGGCGTTGGCGGGATTGAGTAATCCGCCCGACGGATTAGGCCGGGCGGATGGTTTGGCGCGGGTTATTGGCGGTTAGGCCAGCTGGTACTCGCGGGTTGCGGTGAGGAGGCGCAGCAGGTTGGCGATGCGCTGCTCGTCGGCGTCGGTGCGCTGGTCGGCGCGGAGGTCGGCGGGGCCTTGTTCGGCGGCGAACTCGCTTAGCGAGGTGCGGGTGGAGTCGCGCAGTTCCAGCGGGCCGAGGAGGTCAACGCAGGCGTCAACCTGGGCATCGGGGGAGAGGGGGCCGTCGGCCTGGCGGGCCAGGCGGTTGATGATGGCCTGTACGCCGGGGTTGCCGGGGTCGCCAAGCTCTTTGCCGACGAAGTTGACGCGTTCCACCAGGGCGCCGCTGTCAATCCACTCGGCGCCTTCGTGCCAGCCCTCAACGCTGGGGGGCTGGAAGATGCCCTGGCCCATGTACATGGTATGGCGGGCCAGCTGGTCGGCGCCGAAGGTGGGCTGCTGGTAGGTGCCGGCCATGCGGACGGCGCCGACGACCAGCTCTACGGGGCCTTTGACGCGGGCGAACCGGGCGTCGTTGGACTTGAAGTAGTCGGAGTTGAACAGGGTGCGGAGTACGGCGCGGATTTCGTAGCCGGAGCTGAAGTAGGTTGCCATCATGTCGGAGATGACGGCTGCGCCGGCGTCGTCGACGTGGTCGGCGGCGAAGAACTGGAACAGGCGGGTGCTGATGAACCGGGCGGTGGCGTCTTGCTGGACGATGATGTCAACGATGTCATCGCCGTTGAAGTTGCCGGTTTGGCCGAGGAAGGTTTTTTCGCCGTCGTCGTGGTCGTAATCGCGGTACTCAAAGTGCCAGGCGATGCGGCTGTAAGGCCAGATGGAATCGCGGCTGGCGCGGGTGGACATATACTCGACGTTGCCGAGAGTCCAGCCGGTGAAGGCGCGGGCACATTCCTTGATGTCGTCCTCGGTGTAGTTGCCGATGCCCATGGAGAAGAGTTCCAGGAGCTCGCGTCCGTAGTTCTCGTTGATGTCGCCCTTGTGGTTGTCGTTGTTGTCCAGCCAGATAATCATGGCGGGGTCTTTGGAGAGTTCGATGAGCATGGTGCGGAAATCGCCGAGGGCGTGGCGGCGGAAGGTTTCGATTTGGTTCATCAGGGCGCGGGCCTGGTTGAGTTTGGAGTAGCCGGTGGCGAAGAGGCTGTGCCAGAAGAGGGCCAGTTTCTCCTCCAGGGGGTTCTCGGTGGTGACCATGCGGTACATCCAATAGGCGCCGGCGCTGTTGAGTTCGCGCATCTCGGCCATGTCGGAATGGAACCGGCGGATGAGGTCGTCGGGCATGGCGTTGGCAGCGCCGGGGTTGAGCAAGTCCTCGACGACGTTCGCGTAGCCGCGATTGACGCGCTGCTCGAGTTCATCGCGGCTGGCGCCGAAACCGGCGCGTCGCATAAGGTGGGCCATCAAGGCAATGTCGGCATTACTCATAAATTGCCTCCGTATTCGGGTTGCGGGCTGGGGTTGGATGGATGGGGACGGGCGGCGGGATTACTTGCGGAGGAAATCCCACTGCTCGAAGCGGCCGTTGACGATGTTGACGGGGTCGAGTCCGAGCCACTGTTCGGCGATGGTGGAGTAGGTGGAACGGAAGTCGTTGTTCCAATGGAGGTCGCCGTCCAGGTGGTCGTCCTCGGCGAGGGAGGGGTATTGGCCGTAGAAACCGCCGGCTACCGGGTTGCCGATGATGAAGGCGGTTCCGCCGGAGCCGTGGTCGGTGCCGGAGCCGTTGTCTTTGACGCGGCGGCCGAACTCGGTCCAGATGAGGACGATGGCGTCGTCGGCTTTGCCGTGTTCCTCAAGGTCGGCCATGAAGTCGCTGACGGCGCCGGAGACTTGCGTCCAGAGGCCGCCGTGGACTTTTACTTCGTCGCCGTGGGTGTCAAAGCTGCCGTGCTGGGCGTAATAGACGCGGGTGCCGAGGTCGGCGCACATGACCTGGGCGACGTTTTTGAGGGACTGGGCGATGGGGTTGTCGGCGTACTCTACGGTGGAGGCGTAGCGGTCGGGGGCGGTGCGGAGGATGTCGGCGCCTTTGAGGGCGTCGCGGCCGGTTTGGCCGAGGTAGTCCATCACGCTGTCCTGGATCGTGCCGCCGTACATCTTGCCGAAGGCGTCGAGGCAGAGGCCGCGGATGCGTTCCTCCTCGACGTCGGGGAAGAGGCCGTAGGTTTCCAGGTTGCCGACGGAGGCGACGGGGACGCCGGGGGCGCCCATGGAGCGGGGGAGGCCGCGCCCGAAGTTGACGCCGGTGATTACGTTCTGGCCGCGGGGGTCGAGGTCGCGGATGACGCGGCCCAGCCAGCCCTCGGTGGCAATCTTTTCCGGCTCGCAGGTGTGCCAGATGTCCATGCTGCGGAAGTGGGAGCGGGTGGGATTGGGGTAGCCGATGCCGTTGACGATGGCGACCTTGCCCTCATCCCACAAAGCCTTGACGGGGGCCATGTTGGGGTTGAAGCCGAACTGCCCGTCAATGGGGATGACCTGCTCGGTGGGGATTCCCACGTTGGGGCGGAAATCGTAGTAGTGGCCGTCGGCGTAAGGGATGACGGTGTTGAGGGGGTCGTTGGCGCCGGCAAGCTGAATCACGACCAGATTGCGATTGTTGATGGTGGTGGTCATAGCGGTAGAGCCTCCTTAACGGGGTGCGGTGGTGCGGGCAACGCAAAAGCCGCAGCCAACGGCACGCGCATGGCTGATACGGGCAGTTTAGGCGCAGGCGGGTGCCGTGTCAACGGAACGCTAACCGTGACGCCCCGATACTTGCGCCCCGAATACAATTGCGCTAGCATTTTGCGGCAACAGTCCTGCGTTCGCTATCATCATACTGCGAACCCCCGCTTACCCAAATGCGAACCCTCGCATACCCAAAGGAGACGACTTACGATGTTCAACCCCATTGCTTTCCTGAAGCCCCGCACGGCCCACGCCCACTGCGACATCCCCTGCGGCATCTACGACCCCGTCGTTGCCAAGATGGCCGCCCAGACCGTCCAAAAGATGGTCTTGCGGATGCAGAACCTGGAAGCCCCCCAGCCCGGCGCACCGGCCAACGAGCGTCAGGCTTTCGCCAACACTTTCTCCCGCTACGTCACCGTCAAAGAGGAACACGCCGAGAAGTGCAAGGCGGAGCTGCGCATCCTCTGGGCCGACTACGCCTGGCCCGGCACCGACGCCAACGACATCGCCGCCAAGTTCAACGCCGCCCTCAAGCTCGCCGGCCAGTGCAAGCAGACCGTCAGCATGGAACACGCCGAGAACCTGGTAGCCGCCTGCGACGACATCGCCAGCGCATTCTGGTCCACCAAAAACGTAGAGTACAGCGACCCCAACTCCGCCGCCCGCTACGGCGCCTAAACCGCAGCGCAAGTTTCACCTCATCCTTATGATGCGGGGGGCCGGACAATCCCCCCGCATCAACTTTTATCCGGGGTTCTGATTACGCCCGCTTTGCGTACTGCCGGATCGCATCCAGAAATACCGCCCCGTACCGCTCCACCTTGGCCGGGCCCACCCCCGACAGCCGCAGCATCGCCGCCTCATCCGCCGGCATTGTGGCCGACATCTCCCGCAGCGTTGCATCGTTGAACACTACGAACGCCGGCCAGCCCTGCTCATCCGCCAGCCGCCGGCGCAGCGTCCGCAGTTCCTCAAACAGCCCCTGCTCCCGGCGCGCTTGCTCCGGCGTCGCCGGCGTCTGCGTCACTGGCCCGGATGCCGCTGCGTCCCGCGCCGCCCTTGCCCCGCCGCGCCCCGGCCGATTCACCCCCGGTTCGTCAATCCGCATATTGACTTGCAGTTCCGCACGCTCTTTCAGCCACCGCCGGCCCGCCGGCGTCACTGCCAATGTCGCGTACTGCCCCTCACTGCGCGCCAGCAAACCCTTCTCGACCAGCTGCGCGGCAATGGCCCGCAGCGTGTTCCCGTCGTAATCCGTAACAATCCCGAACACGCTCAACTGGTCGTGTCCCAGCTCCCGGATGCGCCCCATGTTGCGCCCCAGCAGCACGTTGCACAGATGCGCCGCGCCGAACCTTTCCCCGGTGCGTATCGCCGCCGACAGCAGCTTTTGCGCCACCACCGTAACGTCAACCGATTCGCTCTGCGCCAGGCACACGTCGCAGTTCCCGCAGGCGTCATCCCCCATCGTCTGCCCAAAGTGCGCCAGCAGAAACCGGCGGCGGCAGGTGTGCAGCCGGCTGTACTCCATAATCCCGCCCAGCTGCCGCTCCGCAGTAGCCCGCGCCGCCGCATCCGACGTCTCCCGGATAAAGTACTCGTGCTTGTGCCGGTCCCCCTCCGAGAACAGCAGCACGCACCGGCTCGGCTGCCCGTCCCGCCCGGCCCGCCCCGTTTCCTGATAGTACGCCTCAATAGATTTCGGGATTGTATGATGCACCACCAGCCGCACGTCCGGCTTGTCTATGCCCATTCCAAAGGCGATAGTCGCGACCACGATTGGCACCACCCCATCGATAAACCGCTCCTGCGTATCCCGCCGGCTCTCCGGTTCCAGCCCGGCGTGATAAGCGGCGGCCGGATGCCCCCGGTCGGTCAGCCGGGCCGCCAGTTCCTCGGTGTCCGCCCGCGAGAAACAGTACACGATAGCCGGCGCACCGGGCTGTTCGTCCAGCAGATTCAGCAGCGTGTTAAACGCGTTCTGCTTGCTGCGGACGTCGTAAGTCAGGTTGGGACGGTCAAAATCGGCGATAAACTCGGCGGCATCCGACAGCGCCAGTTGCTCCACGATGTCGCTGCGCACCCGGTCGGTAGCGGTCGCCGTCAATGCCATCACCGGCGTTGCCGGGAACCGGCGCCGCAGCTCGGCCAGATTCCGGTAATCCGGCCGGAAATCGTGCCCCCACTCGCTGATGCAATGCGCCTCGTCAATGGCAATCAGACTCAAGCGCAGCCGCTCCAGAAACCGCTGAAATCCGGGTATGCTGACCCGTTCCGGCGCGGCGTAAAGAATCTTGACCCGCCCGGCCAGCGCATCCCGCTGCACCCGGTCAACCTCGGCGGCGTCCAGGCTGCTGTTGACAAACTCGGCGGCGATGCCGTTGGCCCGCAGCCCGTCCACCTGGTCTTTCATCAGCGCAATCAGCGGCGATACCACCAGCGTCAGCCCCGGCAGCGCCAGCGCCGGCAGCTGATAGCACAGCGACTTGCCGCCCCCGGTAGGCATAATCACCACACCGTGCCGCCCCATCAAGGCGTTGGCGATTACCCGTTCCTGCTGCCCCCGAAACTCATCGTAGCCGAAATGCGTCTTGAGCAGCCGGCGCAAATCCGGCGGCCCGGCCGGCGTCATAACGGACACTTTCGGACGCTACCCGGCCGGCTACGCCATAGCGTCCAGCGCATCGCCCACCGCCGCAATAGTCCGGTCAACGTCCGCGTCCGTATGCGCAATTGACACGAACCCCGCCTCAAACTGCGACGGCGCAATGTACACCCCGCGCTCCAGCAGAGCGTGGAAATAACGCCCGTAGGCGGCGGTGTCCGACTGCTCCACCTGCGCCAGCGCCCCCACCGGCCCGGCGTTGAAAAACCCGGTGAACATCGATGCCACCCGGTTAATCGTAGCCGGAATCTCCGCCCCGGCAAACGCCCCGGCCACGCCGTCGGTAAGACGAACCGCCGTCGCCTCCAGCTGTTCGTACACGCCGGGCCGCTGCAATTCCAACAGCGTAGCCACGCCGGCCGCCACCGCCAGCGGGTTGCCCGACAGCGTGCCGGCCTGATACATCGGCCCCAGCGGCGCCACCATCCGCATCACCTCACCGCGCCCGCCATACGCCCCCACCGGCAGCCCGCCGCCAATGATTTTGCCCAGCGTCGTAATGTCCGGCGTAATCCCGAACCGCGTCTGCGCCCCGCCGTAAGCAACCCGAAACCCGGTAATCACCTCGTCAAAAATCAGCAGCGCCCCGTTAGCCTCGGTAATGCGCCGCAGGCCGGCCAGAAACCCCTCGGCCGGCGGCACCACGCCCATGTTGCCCGCTACGGGTTCAACGATGACGGCGGCGATGTCGTTGGGCCAGGCGTCAAACAGGCTCTCTACCGATTGGGTATCGTTGTACGCCGCCAGCAGCGTTTCGGCGGCGTAGGCTTCCGGCACGCCGGCGCTGGTTGGCACGCCGTGCGTCAGCGCCCCGGAGCCGGCCTGCACCAGCAGCCCGTCCGCGTGCCCGTGATAATTCCCGGCAAACTTAACTATTTTCGACCGCCCGGTGTACGCCCGCGCCAGCCGCAGCGCCGACATACAGGCTTCGGTGCCGGAGTTCACCAGCCGCACCATATCCACCGACGGCAGCGCCTGGCAAATCAGCTCGGCCAGCTCTACTTCCTGCTCCACCGGCGCCCCGAAAGACGTCCCGTCCGCCGCCGCCCGCTGCACCGCCTCCACTACTGCCGGATGCGCATGACCCAGCGCCAGCGGCCCCCACGAACCCAGGTAGTCAATGTACTCGTTGCCATCTACGTCCCAAACGCGCGCGCCCTGCCCCCGGGCAATAAACGGCGGCGTACCCTCCACCGCCCGAAACGACCGCACCGGACTATTCACCCCGCCGGGAATAACCCGCTGGGCCTGCTCAAACAGCTGACTTGACCGGGATTGCTGCATCTTGCTTTCTGCCTCCTCTACGATTCCCGCGGTTTTGCTGACCCGCTATTCCTCCCCTCTCAGCCAACGCGCCACTGCTTTGGCATGATAGGAGATGATGATGTCGGCCCCGGCCCGCCGTATTGCGGTCAGCAATTCCAGCGTAACCGGCTTTTCGTCAACCCAGCCGGCCCGCGATGCCGCCTTGACCATTGAATACTCCCCGCTCACGTTATACGCCGCCAGCGGGTAGTCGTAGCGTTCCCGCGCCTCTTTGATGACGTCCAGATACGCCAGCGCCGGCTTAACCATCACGATGTCGGCCCCCTCGGCGATGTCCGATTCAATCTCCCGCATCGCCATCCGCCGGTTCGCCGGGTCCATCTGATAGCTGCGGCGATCCCCAAACTGCGGCGTAGAGTCGGCGGCCACCCGGAACGGCCCGTAAAACGACGAGGCATACTTGGCCGCATACCCCATTATCGGCGTGTCGTCGTAGCCGTGCGCGTCCAGCGTTTCCCGTATCGCCCGCACCTGCCCGTCCATCATTGACGACGGCGCCACCATATCCGCCCCCGCCTGCACCTGCGTCAGCGCCGAACGGGCCAGCAGTTCCAGCGTCGCATCGTTGTCAATCTTGTCGCCGCTGATGACGCCGCAATGCCCGTGGTCCGTGTACTCACAAAGGCACACGTCCCCAATCACCATCAGCCCCGGCGCCCGTTCCTTAATCGTGCGCGTCGCCTCCTGGATAATCCCTTCCGGGTCGTAGGCCCCGCTGCCCACTCCATCTTTGTCCGGCGGCAGCCCGAACAGCAGCACCGACGGAATCCCCAGCTCCACCACTTCGTCAATTTCCTCGTTCAGCCGGTCGATTGACGTGTGATAACAGCCCGGCATCGGCTCGATTTCCTGCCGCACGTTCTCCCCATGCGTAACGAACATCGGATAGATGAAGTTAGCCGGCGTCATCCGGGTCTCGCGCACCATCTCCCGCACCGGCCCTTTTTCACGCAGTCGCCGCAGACGGAGTTCAGGATGTTTCAGCATTGCGGGCCTCCTCTCAATTAGCGGCCGGTTTGTGCCGGATTGCCCATTCGCATCAGGCTATCCAAGTTCAGTTTGTTCGGAATAATGACTGGCCAGCGCATCAGCCAGCCCAGCCACGTTGTGCGTGTCAGCGACAATATCAACGTTCAAGCCGGCCCCGGCCGCCGTGGCCGCCGTGATTGGCCCGATGCACGCCAGCGCGCTGCCCTCCAGCAACCCCCTATCGTCGCCCAGTATGTCCAGCAGGTTTCGCACCGTCGAGGAACTGGTGAAGGTTACCACATCCACCCCATCCCGCAGGGCCTGGCAAGCCTGTTCCCGAACCCCTTGGGGACGCAGATTGCGATAGGCCGCAACGGCCCGCACGTCCGCCCCCAGCGCCGCCAGCCCCTGCGCCAGCGTATCCCGCCCGATTGCCGACCCCGGCAGCAAAACCGTCCGACCAGCCCATTCCAGCGCCGACAGCTCAGCCACCACTTCCTCAGACACGGAACGCTGCGGCACAAAATCCGGAATGATACCCCGATCAACCAACGCCGCCGCCGTAGCCGGCCCGATCGCCCCCACCGTAGCGCCGGCAAAGTACCGGGCATCGCCCCCCGTCGCCCGTATCCGCTCCCAGACGTACTCCACCGCGTTGACGCTGGCAAAGATTATCCACCGTCCCGCCGCCTCTGCCGTGTCCGCCAACGCCCGGTCCAGCTCGCCGTAATCCTCCAGCGGCGCAATCTCAATTGACGGCAGCTCGATTGGTTCCGCCCCCAGTTCGACCAGCAAGTCAATCAGCCGCGATGCCTGCGTGCGGGAGCGGGTGACCAGCACGCGCTTGCCCCACAGCGGACGCCGGTCAAACCACGCAATCCGCTCCCGCAGCGCCGCCACGCCGCCAATGACCGCCACCAGCGGAGCCGACACCCCGGCGGCCCGCCCCCGTTCCGCAATGTCCCCCAGCGTTCCCGAAACGGTGCGCTGCCGCTGCCACGTCCCCCACTGCACCAGCGCCGCCGGCGTTTCCGACGGCATCCCGTGTTCCCGCAAAGTCGCTACGATTCCGGGCAGCGTCGTCCAGCCCATCAGAATCACCAGCGTGCCGCCGGTGCGGGCCAATTCGGGCCAGGGCGTGGCCGTTGCGCCTTTCGTCGGGTCTTCGCTGCCCGTCACAAAGGTAACCGCCGTAGCCACCCCCCGGTGCGTCACCGGGATTCCGGCGTAAGCCGCCGCTGCCACCGCCGACGTCACCCCCGGCACAACCTCAAAGCGCACCCCGGCCTCGGCCAGTGCGATAGCCTCCTCGCCGCCGCGCCCGAACACAAACGGATCGCCCCCTTTCAGCCGCACCACCGCGTTGCCGGCCAACCCTTCTGCCACCAGCAGCCCGTTGATTTCGTCCTGCGACAGCGCCTGCCGCCCCCGTTCCTTCCCGACGAACACCCGCCGCGCGTTGGCCCCGGCCAATTCCAGCAGCGACGGGTCCAGCAGACGGTCGTACACCACCACGTCCGCAGCCGACAGCGCCCGCGCTCCCTTGACCGTCAGCAGCCCCGGATCCCCCGGCCCGGCGCCCACCAGATAAACCTTGCCCCCCGCCATCGTCATCGCCTAACCGTCCAACCGATACTACGGCTGCGCGCCGTCCAGCAGCCGCCCGGCGCCCTGCTGCCGCAGCCGTTCCCAGGCCGCCGCCGCCAGCGCCGCCGGCTCTCCCGACGCCCCGCGCACCGCAGCCCGGCAGGAATCCGCACCGTCCGGGGCTGACATGAAAACCGTAAGTTCCAGCGTATCCCCCCCATCGCCGGCATATTCGGCGTAAGCGCCCACCGGAACCTGGCACCCGCCCCCCAACGCCTCCAGAAACGACCGTTCCGCCGCCACCGCCCGTCCGGTTGCCTCGTCGTGCGCCGCCGACACCACCCCGCGTATCCAGTCATCATCGGCCCGAATTTCTATCGCCATCGCCCCCTGTCCCGGCGGCGGCACAAACGTTTGCGGCGCCAGGTACTCGGTAATCACCCCCTCCATCCCCAGCCGCAGCAGCCCCGCCGCCGCCAGTATCGTGCCGTCGCATTCCTCTCCCGCCGCCTTGCGCAGCCGGGTATCCACGTTGCCCCGTATTGGCACTACGGCAACGTCCGGGCGTATCCCGGCGATTTGTGCAATACGGCGCGGACTGCTCGTGCCCATCCGCGCGTGGGCCGGATAGTCAGCCAAACCGATGCCCAGATGCGTCACCAGCACATCCCGCGCATCCGCCCGCTCCAGCACCGCCCCGATGTCCATTCCCGGCGGCAGCACGGTAGGCATATCTTTCAGACTGTGCACCGCCATATCGATTTCGCCCGACTCCAGACGCCGTTCAATCTCTTTGACGAAAACCCCCAACCCCATCCCCGCCAGCGCCGCTGTCTGATTGGCGTCCCCCTGCGTAGTAACCGTCACCACCTCAAACGACACCGCCGGATGCGCCGGCCGCAGCGCCGCCAGCGTCAGCTCGGTTTGCACCAGGGCCAGCCGGCTGCCCCGCGTGCCTACCCGCACCACGGCCCGCGGCCCCCTAGCGACGGCCACGGCCCCCGCCGGACTTATCATCAGGTTCAAACAGCTGCCGGGCCAGATGATACACGCCGCCGTCCCCGTGCGAGCGCAGCCCGGCCGTAGGCTGATGCAGCAGCTTCTTGACCAGCGCGTTAGTCATCGCGTGCAGCCTCGCCGCCAGTTCGGAATCCTCCGCATCCCCCAGCATCCGCAGCGTCCGTTCCACCTCCAGCCGCCGCACCTGCTCCGCCCGCTGCCGCATCGCCGCCACCAAATCCATCGTATCCGACGAGTTCCAGCGTTCCACGAACCGGCCCCATTCCTCGTCAATAATGCCGGTAGCGGCGGCCACCTCCTCCGACAGATTGCCCGGCACAGTCTCGGCAGCCAATCCGAGAGCGTCGATGTCAAACAGGCTAACGTTCTCCAAATCCCCCACGGCGGGGTCAATATCCCGCGGCACCGCAATATCAACCAGCATCAGCGGACTTGACCCGATGCCCCCACGCCCGGCCCGGCTGACCATTCCGGCGTCAACCACGTACTCCGGCGAGCCCGTGCTGCTGATTACCAAGTCGGCATTGGCCAGCGCGGCGCCAACGTCGTCAAAAGGCACAACCACGCCCCCCAGTTCCCGCGCCAGTTCCTCGGCCCGCCACTGCGTCCGATTAGTCACCGCTATCTGACGCACCCCCGCATCGGACAGCGCCCGGGCCACCATCCGGCCGGCGTCCCCGGCCCCGATGACCAGCGCGCTCCGCTCATCCAGCCGGTCAAACAGCCCACGGGCCAGCTGCACGGCGGCCCGGCTCACCGAACGCGAATGGCGCCCGATGCCGGTTTCCCGGTGCACCCGCCGTCCGGCCCGCAATGCGCCGTGAAAGACGCGCGTCAACGGACTGCGCACCGCCCCCGCCTGGCTTGCGGTGCTGAAAGCCGCCCGCACCTGCCCCAATATCTGCCGCTCCCCCACAATCATTGATTCCAGCCCGCCGGCCACCCGGAACAGATGCTGTACGCAGTCGCCCTCCCAGGCCTGATACAAATGCCGCTCCAGCTCCGGCCCCTCTACCCCGGAGTAGCCCATCAGAAAATCGCCCACCCGGCCCACCAGCCCGATGTCGTTGCGGTCGTAGGCGTACACTTCGGTGCGATTGCAGGTAGAGACAATCACCGACTGCGGCACGTATTCCGCCAGACGCCCCAGCGCGTTGGGCAGCTCGTCCCGCTCCACGCTCAGCCGTTCGCGCAGTTCCACCGGCGCCGTGCGGTGGTCCAGCCCCAAAACCAGCAGGCTCAACTTACCGCCTCCGCCGCCCGCAGCGCGGCCCGCTTGGCGCACCCCCCGGTTCGACATTCCGACAGATCGGAACACATTTCAGGAATCTCCGGGTCTTGCAGCTGCGCCAGTATTATGTTCACGGCCTCGTCCTCATCCCCCCGCTGGGCCAGTTCCAGCAGTTCCTCAGTGATCACGCACTGCCAGCGGTTGGGGTCAATAACCAGCCGTTTCTCCTTGATGACCCGCCGCGCCTTGCCCAGCGCCCCGGCCAGCTCCGCCCACTGCAACACCCGCGCCTCCGAGAGCACTTCCCGCATCTTGCGCGCCAGCGCCGGACTGGCCCCGCCCGTAGAAATCGCCAGCGTAACCGGCTCCCGCCGCACGATTGACGGCGCGATAAACGAACACTGATCCGGATCATCCACCACGTTAAGCAGCACGCCTTTGGCCTCGGCCTCCTCGTAAATCTGCCGGTTCACGTGCCAGACATTCGTCGCCGCCACCGCAATAAACGCCCCGTCCAGGTCGCCGGCCTGATACTCCCGTTCCAGCCAAACGATATGCCCCCGCTGCGCCGCCCGCTTGATGCCGTCGGTAGCCTGCGGACTGATTAGCGTGATGCTGGCGCCGGCGTCCCGCAGCGCGGCAATTTTGCCCTGCGCAATGCCGCCCCCACCCAGAATCACGCAGTGCTTGCCGGCCAGATTGAGATAAACGGGATAGTATTCAGGCATTGTTTGTTCCGCTCGATTTCGGGGCTCTGCTGGCCTTGTGACTACGGTGACGCTGCGATTAGTCGGCAACCGGCTCAGCCAGAGCCGCGGCGGTTTCGGCGCTATCCCAGAACCGTTCGTAGTCCTCGACAAAGTACCGCACCCGCGTTTTCTTGTACTCCCGCGTGCTGTACAGCAGCAGGTTGTCGTACACCCCGGTAGCCGCCGCGATTTCCCGTCCGATGTCCTCGCACTCGTCCCGCGTCGGCGCGTGCACCATCGTAAAGTGGCTGTACTCCCAATCGGGAAACGTCGGCCGCTCGTAGCAGTGCGTAACCGCCGCGTGTTCCGCCATTAGCATCCCCACTTCCTCGGCCCGTTCCGGCGGCACCTTCCAGACAATCATCGCGTTGGCCCGGAAACCGGAACGCCGGTGGTACAGCACCGCACTGTACCGCCGCATCAGCTTGCGTTCCTGATACTCCGCCATCTGCCCAAACAGCTGCGGCACCGTCAGCCCCAGCCGCTGCGCCATCGCGTCAAAAGGCCGGGACACCAGCGGCAAATCCTCCTGCGCCTCCCGTATCACGTCCTTGTCCCAGTCAGTGATGGTTTGCGCCTGATTCCAGTCGGCCGCCGGCCGCCGGTCACTGCCGTTCCCGTTGCCCTTGCCGATACCGTCCGGGCTGTAGTTGTAGGCGTCGCTGCGCCGTTTCACCATGTCAAAGTTCACGCCGATTTTGAAAAAGCGGATGGTAGGCATAATCCGGAACTCAATGGCGTTGGTCTGCCCCGCCATCCATTTCACCGTAGCCTCCAAATCCCCGTCCGGCGGCACCGCCAGCGTGAACCACAGATTGTAGTAAGACCCTTCCCGCGCGTAGTTGTGGCTAACCCCCGGATGCCGGTTGATAAAGATGGCCCCGTCGTGCAAGTCGCCATCCCCATAGGCAAACGCTACCAGCGTAGTCTTGTACCCCAGCCGCCGCGTGTCAAATATCGCGCTAATCTGCCGCACCACGTTTTGACGCTTCAGCTCGCCCAGCCGTTCCAGCACCTCCGACTCCGCGATGCCCAGCTGTTCGGCCACCGCCCGGTACGGTTCCTCAACGATAGGAAACTCGCTCTGGATGATGTTCAGCAGCTTGCGGTCGGTAATATCCATCGATTCGGTAGTCGTGGTCGCGGTAGTGGTCGTCGTCATCGTAGCCCTCTTGCCGTGCGTCATTCGCCCTGATTGCCGGTATCGCCCTGAGTACCAGCGTCATCATTGCCGGTGCCGTCCGCCAGGCGGGCCCCGTAAGCGCCCACCAGGCCCAGCAACACCTGGTCCGAAATCTCAATCACCTGGCGCAGCCGGTCGGGCTGCACCGCCTCCACCACTGCTTGCCGAAAGAACAGAAACGCCTGCACGCTGTCCGACAGTGGCACCATCCGGTCGGCCATCTCGCTGCCGTACTCGTGGCCCAGCATCTGGCTTTCCGACAGCGTTTCGCCCTTGCGCCGCCCCCGCCCGTTCAGCCCTTCCTGCACCAGCAGCGACAGCAAACGCCGCCCAAACAGCCGCATCCGATCCCGGCCTTCGTCCTGAAACCCGCCAATCCAGGTTTGCGTGGACGCGTCCATCTGACTGAGCTTGCGCCGGATGCGCCGCAGCGCCAGCCCCTCCGAATCCGCCCCCACCGATGCCGTGTTCACCGACCCTTGCATCAGCGTTTCCACGTCGGCCCGCAAAAACCGCCGGTGGCCGCCCGGCGTCCGGTACACCGGCAACCGCCCCCGGTCCGCCCACTGCCGGAGCGTAGCCTCATTAACGTCCAGCGTCCGGCTAACCTCGCCCAGCGACATCCAGCGCGACGGATTCTGCGTTTCAGTAGTCATCCAAACCTGTAGAAATCTCTATATTTCAAGACAAAAGCCAGATTTTGCAAACCAATCCTAGCACACCAACCCCAACCCGTCAATTGCAATACGCCATTCCCGTCGTCCCGCCGTCCCATCGCCCGCCGGATGCCCGCCCCTAATGTCCCTTATAGATATGATAAGATGACTGCCGTTGCCTGCGCTGCCAAATCGCCGGCAGCGTCGCACTATCTCTATTCACGATTCCCGCCATCCCATCCCCCGGAGGTCTCCCACCATGGCAATCACCGTCGGACAACCCGCCCCCGATTTCACCCTGCACGAAACCCCCCAGCAGCAGCGTTCCCTCAGCGATTACCGGGGCAAGAACGTCGTCCTCGCCTTCTTTCCCGGCGCCTTCACCGGCGTTTGCACCACCGAGATGTGCGCCCTGCGCGACCGCATCGACCAGTTCAGTTCGATGAACGCCGAAGTCATCGGCATCACCGTTGACCCGCCTTTCGCCCAGGCCGCCTGGAAAACCGCCAACAACGTAGAGTACACCTTCCTCAGCGACTACAACCGCGAGGTCGTCAACGCCTACGACGTCGCCCTCCCCGGCCTGGCCGGTATGCAAGGCTACGTAGCCGCCAAGCGCGCCGTAACTATCATCGACAAAGACGGCAACGTCCGCTACCACTGGGTAGCCGACAGCCCCGCCACCGAACCCGACTACGCCGAAGTGCAAGCCGCCGTAGCCGCCCTGTCATAGCAGCACCGGCGCGGGCCTTTACGCCCACCGACTGCGGAGCCGCATCCCGTCAACGGGTGCGGCTTCTTTTTCACTTGCCCGGCCCGTCGTAACCTGCCAGCCGCTCCACCACCATATCGGTCAGCCGCCCGGCGTCCACCCCCAGGCAAACGTCCGCGTTGGCGGCCCGCCCGGTCATCCCGTACCAGTCCACCACCGTTTGCCCCCGTGTCAGGTCGCTGCCCGCGTCAACCGACACCGCCAGACGCTGCGCCTCAAACAAGCCGGCGTCAACAGCATAAGCAACCGCCGGCACGTCGTTGTAGCGCACCGCCTCGCCGTCCGTCAGCCGCCCCAGCCGGCGGTAAGCCTGGCGCGTAAAGCCCGATGCCGCTACCAGCAGCTTGACCGCCGCCGATTCGCACCGGCCCAGCCGCGCAAACTGCCCATCCGACAAACCGCACCGATCGCAAACGTCCAGCCCCACTTGCACGATAGGCACGCCGGAATCGTAAAGAATCGCCGCCGCCTCCGGGTCTTCATACAGATTGGCCGTAGCCACCGGCGATACGTTCCCCGGCACCCGCGCCGCCCCGCCCATCACCACCACCCCGGCCAGCGCCTCTGCCATCTCCGGCGCAATCCGCAGCGCCAGCGCGATGTTCGTCATACGCCCCAGCGCCAGCACCGTAATTTCCCCCGGAGCATCCAGCGCCCGCCGCGCAATCTCCACGGCGGCCGACTGCTGCGGCCCGGCAAGTTCAGCAGACGGCAGCGATACCAAATCGCCAGCCCCGCCCAAAGCGTCGTCGCCGTGAATATGCCCGGCCCACCCCGCGTTGGCCCGCCGCAGCAGCGGCCCCGCCGCGCCCGCATACACCGGAATATCGGAACGCCCGGCGGCGGCCAGGATGCGCCGGGCGTTGGCGGCGCACTGCGCCATCGCCCCGTTGCCGTAAATCGCCGTCAGCGCCTCCACCCGCAGCTCCGGGCTGGCCAGCGCCAGCAAGATTGCCGCCGCATCGTCCACGCCGGGGTCAGTGTCAATTATCACGCGCCGAACCATCTTTCAACACTCCCTTAAGCCCCAATGTCAACCGGGGCTTTGACGTCGCTAACGGCTTGCGGCATTATACCGTGTGCAATCGCGGTGGCCGCCGGCCGCCCCAGCGGAGGATTACTTGATGGCAATTAACGAAGTGCGCGGCGTTATCTCGCGGGCCAAGGGCCAACCCGTAGAACTCGTGCCCATTCTGGTTCCCGACCCCGGCGCTGGCGAGGCGTTGGTGCGCGTGCAGGCGTGCGGCGTTTGCCACACCGACTTGCACTACCGCGAGGGCGCCATCAACGACGAGTTTCCTTTCCTGCTGGGCCACGAGGCGGCCGGCATCGTCGAGAAAGTCGGGCCCGGCGTTGACAACGTTGCCCCCGGCGATTTCGTCATTCTGGCCTGGCGCGCCCCCTGCGGAGGCTGCCGCTCCTGCGTGCGCGGGCGCCCCTGGTACTGTTTCGCCAGCCGCAACGCCCAGCAAAAGATGACCCTGCCCGACGGCACGCCCCTGTCCCCCGCCCTCGGCATCGGCGCCTTTTGCGAACTTACCCTCGTTGACGCCTTGCAAGCCGTCAAGGTTGACCCGGCGGCCAGCCCTCTCGCCGCCGGTCTGATTGGCTGCGGCGTTATGGCCGGCATCGGCGCCGCCATCAACACCGGCGGCGTGTCCCGGGGCGATTCCGTCGCCGTCATCGGCTGCGGCGGCGTCGGCAACGCCGCCGTCGCCGGCGCCCGACTGGCCGGCGCCCACACCATCATCGCCGTTGACATCGACGACCGCAAGCTGGAATGGGCCCAGTCTTTCGGCGCCACCCACACCGTCAACTCCACCAATGTTGACCCGGTTGACGCCATCCGCCAGCTCACCGGCGGCAACGGCGTCAACGTCGCCATCGAAGCCGTCGGCAACCCCGCCACCTACCGGCAGGCATTTTACGCCCGCGACCACGCCGGCACCGTCGTTCTCGTCGGCGTCCCCGACCCAACGATGCAAATTGAGCTGCCCCTCATCGAAGTATTCGGACGCGGCGGTTCCCTCAAATCATCCTGGTACGGCGACTGCCTCCCCACCCGCGATTTCCCCATGCTGATTGACCTCTACCTGCAAGGCCGGCTTGACCTGGACGGTTTCGTCAGCGAACGCATCGGCATCGCCGACGTAGAAACGGCTTTTGACCGCATGGCCCGCGGCGAAGTCCTGCGTTCCGTAGTAGTAATGTAGCCCAGACCGAGAGGTTACCCGATGGCCACGTTCATCCTCATCCACGGCGCATGGCACGGCGGCTGGTGCTGGTGGAAAGTTGCCCCGCTGCTCCGCCAGGCCGGACACACCGCGCTAACCCCCAGCCTCACCGGCCTCGGCGACCGCGCCCACCTCGCCCGCCTGATGCCCCCAGCCTCGCTAAACCTGGACCTCCACGTCCACGACATCTCCGCCATCCTGGAATCCAACGACCTGCAAGACGCCATCCTGGTCGCCCACGCCTACGCCGGCATGGTAATCGCCGGAGTAGCCGAGCTCTGCCCGGAACGCATCGCCGCCCTGGTTCACGTCAACGCCGTAGTGCCATCCGACGGCGAAGCCATGATTGACCAGCTGCAAGCCGTGCGCGGCCCGGAGTTCGTCGCCGGCATCCAACAGCGCATCAGCGACGGAACCCCATTCCTCCCCCCGCCAACCACCGCCGCCGAAATCGCCCAGCGCTGGGCCATCACCGACCCCGCCGACCAGTCATTCGTACTCCCCCGCCTCTCCCCCCAACCCACGCAAACCTTCGCCCAACCCGTCACCACCGGCAACCCCAAAGCCGCCGCCTTGCGCCGGGAGTTCATCCTGACCGGCGAATCCGGCTTTGACACCGTAGCCGCCCAAGCCGCCGCATCCAACTGGCCCCTGCACCAAATCCCAACCGGCCACGACCCCATGATTACTGAACCCCGCCAACTGGCCGACATCCTGCTGTCCATCGCCGCAAACTAACCGTCATCCGGGCAGAGCCGGATGACCGGGCGCAGCGCCGGGGTATGCTACGATACCCCCGCAATCAGCGCAGCAGCCGCTCATAACTTTCACAACCGGAACCGGAGGTTTGCATTATGGCTAACGAGGCATTAGGGCTTGACGTCAAAGCCTGCATTTTTGACGTGTTCGGCACGGTGGTGGACTGGCGTTCCAGCATCACCGCCCAGTGCGCCAACATGGGCCGCATCAAGGGCATCGAGCGCGATTGGGCCGCTTTCGCCGACACCTGGCGCAGCAAGTACCGCCCCTACATGGACAAGGTGCGCAGCGGCGAACTGCCCTGGACTAACCTGGACGCCCTGCACCGTATGTCGCTGGACGAAGTGCTCGACGAGTTCGAGATTTCCGGCTTTGACGACGCCGAGAAAACCGCAGTAACCTACTTCTGGCACAACCTGACGCCCTGGCCCGACAGCGTACCCGGCCTCTACCGCCTCAAGACCAGGTTCGTCATCGCCCCCATGTCCAACGGCAACATCGCCCTGATGACCAACATGGCCAAAAACGGCGGTATGCCCTGGGATTGCATCCTCGGCGCCGAAGTCGCCCAGCACTACAAGCCTGACCCCGAAAGCTACGGCACCGCCGTAAAACTGCTGGGCCTGCAACCGGAGCAGGTAATGATGGTTGCCGCCCACCAGGGCGACCTGCTGGCCTCCGCCAAAGTCGGCCTCCGCACCGCCTTTGTCCCCCGCCCCCGCGAACACGGCCCCGACCGCACCCCCGACCCTACCCCCGACCCGTCGTTCAACGTAGTAGCCGACAATTTCGTTGACCTGGCCGCCAAGCTGGGCGTGTAATCGGCAGCCTTTCCCGCCGATTCCGGGGCGAATCACCACCATTCGCCCCTAATCCCCCACCACCGGCTCCAAACCGCAAACCTCTGCCACCAGTTCGTAAGAACGCACCCGGTCGGCAAAGTCGTAGCAGATGGTTACCACGCTCAAGTCAGCCGTCTGGTAGTCCTCGGCAACCTTTTCCAGCCCGTCCTTCACCTGCTGCGGGTTGCCGTCAACGCAGTTGTTCAGATACTGCTGCACGAACTGCCACTCGTTGGCCAGGTACTTGTACGCCGCCGCAACTTCCGGCGACGGTATGCCCTTGGCCCGCCCGGTCACCGAGCGCAGCCGCCCCAGATTGCGGCTTGATGCAATCCGCCGCGCCTCCGCCTCGGTCTCCGCGCAAAGCACCTGCACCCCCACGTTCACCAGCGGCGCCGCCAGGTATTCCGACGCCTCAAAGTTCTGCCGGTACGACTCCACGATTTGCGGCCCGTCCGGCGCGCCCATCCCGAAAAAGTGGGCGTAGGCGAATGGCAGCCCCATCTTGGCCGCCATAAACGCCGACTCGTACCGCGAACCCAGCAGCCACACTTGCGGCGTTGTTTCCCGGTACTCGTCCGGCGCCGCCGCCACCTCGTGAAACGGGTGGTCGTCCGGCTGGCAGTCGTGCAGGTAATTCACCACGTCCCGCACCTGCTGCGGAAAGTGCCGTATATCTTTGGGCATACTCGGATACGCCAGCGCCGCCGCCGTAATCTGGTCGCTCCCCGGCGCCCGCCCGATGCCCAGGTCAATGCGCGCCGGATAGAGCGCGTCCAGCATCCGAAACGTTTCCGCTACTTTCAGCGCGCTGTAATGCGACAGCATCACGCCCCCGGAACCCACCCGTATCCGCTCCGTGCTGGCGGCAATCTGACCCACCAGCACCTCCGGCGCCGTGCCGGCAAAGTTCGGCAGGTTGTGATGCTCGGCCACCCAATACCGCGCGTAGCCCAGCCGTTCCGCCGCCTGCGCCAGCGCAATACTCTCCCGCAGCGCTACCCCCGCGCTGCTGCCCTCCCGCATCGGCGACTGGTCAACCACGCTCAACTGCAATCGTTCACTCAATGTCCATCCTCGCATCGCCATAGCCTGATTTAGATGTGCCAGCCACGGCCCCGGCCCGCCGGTTTTATCGCAACATTCTATACTGAATATCCAATCCAAACGGCTTGCCAGACTGCCCCCGGCCCGGCTATTATAATCCCACGACATCGGCGGCGTCGGCCTCTGCCACGCCCGCCTTTCGGCTGACATCCCCGCGTTTTGCAGCGCTTTTTTGCCAGGTGAACCGATTTTGCCCTTTGACAAAATACTCGGAGGCAAGCCGGCAGTGAGCGCAACCCCCTCGGCCGGTCAACCCATCGCCGCCTCCCGCGCTGGCAAGCACCTACTGGAACGTATCATTCGGTGGGTGCTTTTTCTTTTAGCCTCGGTTTCCGTCTTCACCACCGTCGCCATCGTCGCCGTCCTGCTTTACCAGGGCGTCCAGTTCTTCACCGCCGATTTCTACGAAACCAAACCCCTTGAGGCCCACGCTACCGGCGCAGCCAACGCCGTTGCCGCCGGCACAGACGCCATAGCCACCGGCCCCCTGGCCCCCGGCATCGTCCCCACCCTGACCGTCCGCGCTACCACCGACCCCCTGATTTACGTCGACTGGACGCCCCCCACCGACGGCGCAGCGCCCACCGGCTACCGCGTATCCATACTCCCCACTCTGGCAACCGACTTGTCGGACTGCCAAACCTTAACCCCGGAGCGAACTTCCTGCGTCATCGCCAACCCCAACCCCGGCCGTTCTTACAAGGTAACCGTCCACGCAGTGAGCAACGCCGTCCCGGGCCCCGGCATCCAAACGGGTTCTTTCGCCGTCCCTGAATCGGTGCAGTGGCATCGCTTCTTTACCGACACCAAGTGGCGCACCCTGCTGGTGCCCCGTTCCTACGGCATCTGGCCCCTGCTCGTCGGCACCACCATGATTGCCGTCCTCGCCATGGCCGTCGCCGTCCCCCTGGGCCTGCTCAGCGCCATCTTTCTCAGCGAATACGCCCCCCCTCGGATGCGCGCCATCACCAAGCCCATCCTTGAAGTCCTGGCCGGCGTCCCCACCGTCGTGTACGGATTTTTCGCCCTGTTCTTTATAACCCCCCTGCTGCGCGCCTTTGCCGAAACCATCGGCGTTGAAATCGGCATTTTCAACGCCCTGTCCGCCGCCATCGTAATGGGCATCATGATTGTCCCCATGGTATCCAGCCTCAGCGAGGACGCCCTGCGTGCCGTGCCCCAATCCCTGCGCGAGGGCGCCTACGCATTGGGCGCAACCAAAGTGGAAGTATCCACCCGCGTCGTAGTTCCCGCCGCCCTGTCCGGCATCGTCGCCGCTTTCATCCTCGCCATGTCCCGCGCCGTCGGCGAAACCATGATTGTATTCATCGCCGCCGGCCAGAACGACTCCCTCACGTTCAACCCCCTCGACCCGGTCAACACCATGACCGGGTTCATGGCCACGACCAATTTCAGCGACAACGCCATCCCCGGCACCGCGCAGTTCCAGGCCCTGTTCGCCGTCGGCATCACCCTCTTTGTCATCACCCTGATTATGAACCTGCTCAGCCAGGCCGTCGTTACCCGGTTCCGCGAGGTGTACGAATAATGGCCGCCTCCAACCTGACGCCCTACCGCCGCAAACTGGCCAAACGCCGCCGCAGCGCGACGCTGTTCCAGTCGCTATGCGTTGGCGCCGTGCTGGTCAGCCTGCTGATGCTGGCCGCCCTGCTGTACAGCGTGCTTTCCGATGCCATCGGCTGGCTCAACCTGGACGGCAGCTCCATCCGCACCCTGCTTACCGATATACCCTCCAGCAAGGCCATCGCCTCCGGCCTCTGGCCCGCCATCATCGGCACCGTCTGGGTAATGAGCATCTGCATAATAGTCTCGTTCACCGTCGGCGTCGCCGCCGCCATCTACCTGGAGGAATACGCCGGCGGCCGCCGCATTGATGAGCTCATTCAGATTAACATCCAGAACCTCGCCGCCGTCCCCTCCATCGTGTACGGCATCCTGGGCCTCGCCATATTCGTCGCTTTTTTCGTCTGGATTGACCCCGAATCCGCCGCCAAAGGCAAGAACGTAACCGCCGCCGGCCTAACGCTGGCCCTGCTTATCATGCCCGTCGTAATCGTGTCGTCGCAAGAGGCCATCCGCGCCGTCCCCCCGTCGGTGCGCGAGGGCGGTTACGCTTTGGGCGCCACCCGCTGGCAAGTCGTCTGGCGGCTTGTCCTCCCCCAGGCCATGCCCGGCGTCCTCACCGGCATCATCCTCGCCGTCAGCCGCGCCATGGGCGAAGCCGCCCCCCTCGTCATCATGGGCGCCCTCTCTTTCGTACCCTTCGCCCCCACCTCCCCCCTCGACCGTTTCACCGTACTGCCCATCCAGATTTACGTCTGGATTTCCAAGCCGCAAGAGGAGTTCCATATGCTGGCCGCCGCCGGTATCATCGTCCTGCTCATTCTGCTGCTGGGAATGAACGGCGCCGCCATCATCCTCCGCAACTATCTGCAAGGCAAACACCGGGGGTAGCCCACAATGACCACCGCCGCCGAACCCGTCGCCGTCCGCCACGCCCTGCGCTTTGAGGGCGTAACCGCTTATTACGGCGCCAACAAGGTCATCACCAACGTTGACATGGCCGTGCCGGAGCATGAGGTTACCGCCATCATCGGCCCCAGCGGCGCCGGCAAGAGCACCCTCCTGCGCTGCGTCAACCGGATGAACGACCTCATCCCCGCTTTCCGCATGGACGGCAAGATTTGGTTTGGCGATTACGACCTCTACGCCCCCGGTTCCGACCCCACGCAGATTCGCTACCAGATTGGCATGGTGTTCCAGCGCCCCAACCCCTTCTCCAAGTCCATTTACGACAACGTAGCCTTTGGCCCCCGCATCAACGGCTTTAACGGCCGGCTGGATGACATCGTAGAGGAATCCCTGCGCGCCGCCGCCCTTTGGGAGGAAGTCAAAGACCGCCTCAAAGAGTCCGGCCTCACCCTCTCCGGCGGCCAGCAGCAGCGCCTCTGCATCGCCCGCGCCCTCGCCGTCCAACCCAGCGTAATCCTCATGGACGAACCCTGCTCCGCACTGGACCCCATCGCAACCCTCGCCATCGAGGAACTGATGCAGGAACTCAAAAAGCGCTACACCATCGTCATCGTAACCCACAATATGCAGCAGGCCGGCCGCGTTTCCGACAAAACCGCCCTGCTGATGCCGGATGAGCACCGGGTTGCCCACCTCGTCGAGTTCGACGAAACCTCCCGTATGTTCACCAACCCCACCGATGAACGCACCGAAGCCTACATCACCGGCCGCATCGGATAACCGCCGCCGGCGGCCCAACACAGCAATAGAGGCATCGCCATGCTAAGGTCAGAATTCGACCGCAACCTGGATTTGCTGCAATCCGACTTAAGCGAGATGGGCCGCATGGTCGAGGAAACCACCCGCCAGGCCCTCCACGCCTTGCAGGAACGCGACCCCGACATGGCCCGGCAGGTCATCCAGAACGACGACGCCATCGACAACCTGCAAGACGAGCTGGAAAGCAAGTGCGTTGGCCTGATTGCCACCCAGCAGCCCGCCGCCCGCGACTTGCGTACCCTCATGTCCATCGTCCACGTCGGCGTTGAGCTGGAGCGCATGGGCGATTACGCCGAAGGCATCGCCAAAATCTGCCTGCGTATGTACCAGGAACCCCTGCTCAAACCCCTCATTGACATCCCCCGCATGGCCGACCTGGCCCTGAATATGCTCAACGACAGCCTCCAGGCTTTCGCCGAACGCGACGAATGGCAGGCCCGTCAGGTGTGCGACAACGACGACGCCGTAGATGACCTTTACGACCAGATTTACCACGAACTGCTCGTCTATATGCTCCAGGACCCCCGCACCATCCAGCGCGCCACCTACCTCCTCTGGGTCGCCCACGACCTGGAGCGCATCGCCGACCGGGCCACCAACATCGCCGAACGCTGCATCTGGCTCGTATCCGGCCACACCGCCAGCAACCGCGCCCGCAACTCCGACCGCTCCCTGCGCTAACCCCGCCGTCCCGCGCCGTCATCCGGCCCGTCTGCCCCTGTTGACAATTCCCGACCTCAATTGTATAGTTTTTGCAAATGCACAGTAATTGCAAATTGACCCGTTTCCACGCCCCCGCGTGCTCTTGTACCTGTACCCCCAAAAGGGGGGCAGGCTGAACCTGATTTTAACCACTTTCAGCCCGTTATTTCGCCCCCATCGCCTCGGCCAGCGCCGACGATGGGTTTTTTTATTGCCGCACCCTGAGGAGGACACCTTGACCACCCAGCCCCAGTCTCCCGACCAGCAGGAAATCCACGCCTCCAGTATGCGTCTGGCCCCTGACGCGCCCGGCATCATCCCCTTTATGGAGGATGAAATCCAGCGCTTTGACGCCGAAGTCGCGCGTTTCCGCGTCGGCGAGCTTGACAACACCGTCTTTACCCCGTTCCGCCTGCGGCAAGGCGTGTACGGTCAGCGCCAGGCCGACGTGCAGATGATTCGCGTCAAGCTCCCCGGCGGCATCGCCTCCGTCGCCATGCTGGAAGCCCTGGCCGACGTCGCCGAGCATTACGCCCCCTTGCAGAAAGGCCACATCACTACCCGCGAGAACATCCAGTTCCACCACATCCCCCTGGAGGAAACGTCGGCCGCCCTGCGGCTGCTGGGCCAGGTTGGCCTCTCCACCCGCGAAGCCTGCGGCAACACCGTCCGCAACGTCGTCGGCTCCCCCACCGCCGGCGTCAGCCCCGACGAAACCTTCGACCCCACGCCATATCTAACCGCCTACGTCCGCTTTGGCGCCCGCCACCCCATCACGCAAAACTTCCCCCGCAAGTTCAAGTCCGCCTTCACCGGCAACGACAAGCGCGACGAAGTAGCCGCCGCCGTGCAAGACCTCACTTTCGTATCCCGGTACCAAACCATCGATGGCGAGCCGCGCAAAGGCTTCAAGGTCTATTGCGGCGGCGGCACCTCCATAATGCCCCGCCTCGCCAAACCCCTCTACGAATGGGTTTCCGAGGATGACTACCTCCGCGTCGCCCTGGCCATCTGGACGGTATTCAACAACGCCGACATCCTCCGCAAAAACCGCATGATGGCCCGCCTCAAAGTGCTAATCGACCGCATCGGCCTTGACGAATTCCGCGCCATGGTTGACGCCGAACTTGCCAACATCGGCCCCATAGATTTCCGACCCCTGATGACGGCTGAGGAAATCCAGCGCGAAACCCCGCCCGCGCCGCCCGCCTCGCCCAATGGCAATGACGGCAGCCCGGAGTACCGGCGCTGGCTGGACACCAACGTAGAACCCCAGCGGCAGGACGGCTACCACGTCGTCAACGTCAAACCCGTCCGCGGCGACCTTTCCCCCGAACAATTCCGCGGCCTCGCGAGCATCGTCCGCCGGTACACCGGCGGCAAAATCCGCACCACGCAAGAGCAAAATCTGGTGCTGCGCTGGGTGCCCACCGGATACTTGCCCGACGTTTGGCAAGCCCTGCAAGCCCTTGACCTGGCCGAACCCGGCCACAGCCACATCACCAACGTAGTGTCCTGCCCCGGCACCGACAGCTGCAAACTCGGCATCACCGCCTCCATGGGCCTGGCCCAGGCCCTCCGCACCGAGATGCAAACCTGGAACGGCCTCACCGACGACCCCGGCGTCCAGGACATCCGCATCAAGATGAGCGGCTGCCCCAACGGTTGCGGCCTCCACCACATCGCCAACATCGGCTTCCACGGCGCCGCCGTCAAGGGCGTTGACGGCAAGCAGATTCCCGCCTACGAACTGTTCCTCGGCGGCAACTACGGTGATAACCGCGTTGAGGATTCCCGCATCGGAACCCGCGTCCCCAAGATTAAAGTCCCCGCCAAACTGGTTCCCTCCGTCCTCAAAGAGATTGTCACTTATTACCAGGACAACCGCGCTCACAACGGCGAACGGTTCAACGACTTTCTCGACCGCGTGGGCCTTGACGACGTAACGGCGGTAGCCGCCCGCGCCCAGGAAATCGGCCACGAATCCGAGGCCGGCGGCGAGATGTACTTCGATTGGGAACGTACCAACCAGTACGTGCTGGAGCGCGGCGAGGGCGAGTGCGCCGTCTAGCCCCGTTACGCCTTCCATGACAACCGCATCCCTCAACGGACGCGTTCTGGCTTTCGTCGAGGCCCGTATGTCCGACGAGATGGCCGGCCTCATCCGGCGGCACGGCGGCGTTCCGCTGGCCGCCCCGGTCTTGCAGGAACACTACCGGACTGACAGCCCGGAAGTGCAACAAGCCATCAACGACGTCTGCGACGGCCGCGTTGACGTCGCCATTTTCCTGACCGGCGTCGGCGCGCAAGCCATGATGCAAACCGCCATCACAATGGGCGTGCATGACCAATTCACCGAGGCCCTGCGCAATCTCACCGTCGTCGCCCGCAGCCCCAAACCGGCCCGCGTCTTACGCCGCAACAAGATTCCCATTCACGTAATGCCCCCGGAGCCGTTCACCTCCGCAGACCTCACCGCCGCAATGTCTGCCCTCCCCCTCCCCCTGCACAACCGCAGCGTAATCGTACAGCGCTACGGCGGCCCCGACTCCGAACTCCCCGCCTACCTGCGTCAGCAAGGCGCCCACTACCGCGAACTCGTACTCTACGATTGGGGACTGCCCACCGAACACGCCCCCGTCCTCTCCCTGATCGCCGAAATGGAAAGCGGCAACGTTGACGCCCTGGCCTTCACCAGCCGCCCCCAAGTCCCCAACCTGCTGGCCATCGCCGCCGCTGCCGGATGCGAACAATCCCTGCGCGCCAGCCTGCAAAGCCGCGTAGCCGTAGCCTCAGTAGGCCCGGTATGCACCCGCAAGCTGCAAGAATCCAACATCGCCGTTGACATAGAACCCGAACACCCCCACATGGGCAACCTGGTACTAGCCGTAGCCAACCATTTCGCCGGGGATGCAACTTGACCCCCTAATACTTGAACTCCTCCCGCACCGGGCTGAATATATCCAGCGCCACGGCCCGGCTTTCCCGCCCCTGCGCGTAATGCTCCACGCCGCCGGGGATGATGTACATATCGCCCGGCTTAAGCACCTTCACCTCGCCGCCAATCCCCATCTCCAGCTCCCCCGACACGATGATGCCCCCCTGCTCGTGCGGGTGCGTGTGCAACGGCACCAGCGCCCCGGCCTCCACCTCCACCAGCGAGAACAGCATCTGATTCCCCCAGAAAGTACGCGTCTGCGCCCCCGGCGCCAGTTCCTTATACCCCCGGCTCGCCACGTCCAAAAAGTAGTCGCTCATCCGATAATCCCTCCGGTCAATGCCGATTTTGCCCCATTGTCCCACGTAATCACCCGCCCGGCCCGGAACCCGGCGGCGAACTTACGCCCCGTCAAACCCCAGCCCCTGCTCTTTCATACTAACGAAATTCCCCCCGTCGCCGATTACCAGATGGTCCAGCACCTCTATATTCAGCAGCTTGCCGGCCGCCACCATATCCCGGGTCACCGCCGCATCCTCCGGGCTTGGCGTCGGATCCCCGGAGGGATGATTATGGGCAATAATGATTGCCGGAGCGTTCTCCCGGACTGCCGGACGCAGCACTTCCGCCGGACGCACTGCGCTGCTGTTCACCGTTCCCACGTAAATGGTACGTTTCAGCAGCACGTGATTGCGCGTATTCAGCAGCAGCACCAGCAGATGTTCCTGGTCCAGCCTTGACAGCTCCGGCGCAATCAGATTAGCCACGTCCCTGGGGCAGGATATTTGCGGACGGTTGGCCGGCGGCAGTGCGGCAATGCGCCGCCCCAGTTCCAGCGCCGCCATCACCTGGCAAGCTTTCGCGTCGCTGACCCCCCGCTGCCGCCGCAGCTCCCCATACTCCGCGCGCGATAACCCCGCCAGCCCGTCAAACTCGGCAATCACCCGCATCCCCATCGTAACTGCGTTCTCCCCCACCACGCCGGTACGCAGCAGGATGGCCAGCAGCTCGGCGTCGCTCAGCGTCGTCGCCCCCGAATCCCGCAGCCGTTCCCGCGGACGCTGGTCGCTTGGCAAGTCCAGAATCGTCGGCTCGTCCGGCGCCCCCTCCGGTTCAACATCCACCGCCGGATAACCCGCGCCCGGATAGCCCGCGTCCCCGGCCCGGCAAATCTCCGCTGGCAGCACCGCCAACCCACTGCCCCCGGCCGCAATCCGCGCCAGGTCAGCCTCAAAATCCTCCAGACTCTCCACCCGTGCCGTCCGATTAACTACCACCTTTCCACCCCCGCCAAAGTAATCGCCGACCAGTCTAAAACGACGGCCGGCGATTGCGCTACGGGCAAGTGTCACTATCTGTCCGAATCTGAGCTAGTCAAACCGGAACTTGGAGAAAGTAGCCTCCTCTTTGGTGATGAACTCCAGCAGCGCCGGCCGCCCGTTGGCGTTAGCCTCCATCGCCCGCTGCATCGCCGGCTTGATTTCCTCCGGCGTGTGAATCTGCTCGGCGTAAGCCCCCAGCGCCAGTGCCACCTGGTAAAAATCCCCGCTCAGGTCTTTCAGCCCGTAACGCTCCACCGCCGTCGGTATCCGGCTGTCCGGGTAAATCGCCATCGTCGAGTTGTTCATCACCACCGTTGTGATGGGAATGTTCGCCCGCACCGCCGTCTCCACGTCCAGCCCCACCATCCCAAAGGCGGCATCCCCCATAAAGTTGATGACCATTTTCTCCGGCGCCGCCATCTTGGCCCCCATCGCCAGCCCCAGGCTGTACCCCAGCTGCGTTGACTTGCCCCAGCCGATAAAGCTGCGCGGCGCGCGCGCTTCCCAGAACGGCGAAACCTGCTCCCGCGGACTGCCCGACTCGTGCGTAACGATGGTGTTGTCCAGGTCAACGGTGTGCATAATGTCCCACACCACCCGGTACGGATTCAGCGGCATCTCGTCGCTGGTCAGCCGGGGCATCCACTCCGCCAGCCACGCCTCCCGGCTGGCCGCAATCTCGTCGGCCAGTTCCTGATTGGCCGCCCGCGCCGACACCCCCTGCGCTTTCAGCGCGTCGATAAACTGCCGCAGCGCCAGCTTGGCATCCCCCAGAATCGGGTACTGCGCCCGGTAATCCTTGTTGATGTCGCCGTCCCCGTTGGTCAGATGTATCAGCGTCTTGCCCTCCGGTATCGGCACCGTAAAGCTGCTCTTGGTAAAACTCACCCCCACGCCAAACACCACGTCCGCATTGCTGAGAAAACGATGCACCGGCCCGGTCTGGCTGGAGCCGCCCACGCCCAGCGACAGCGGGTGATTCTCCGGAAACGCGCTCTTGCCCTCCAGCGTAGTCAGCACCGGAATTTGCAGAAACTCGGCCAGCTCCAGCAACTCGTCCGTCGCCTCCGCGTACATCACCCCTTGCCCTGCCATAATGACCGGACGTTGCGCCGACATCAGACCACGCACCCCGGCCTCAATCGCCGCCGGGTCCGCCGCCGTCCGCATATGCCCCGGCGGAATATAGTCAAAATCTTCTTCGCTGATTTCGTCCGCCGCCAGGTCTTGCGGAATCTCCAGCAGCACCGGCCCCGGCTTGCCCGACCGCAGCTTGGTGAACGCCTGCCGCATCAGCTCCGGCACCCGGTCCGCATAGTTCACGTGCGCCGCCCACTTGGTAATGGACTCATACGCCCGCACCGGATGAAAGTTCGGCTCCACCCCAACCCGCTTGCGGGCCACCCCGGCCGGCAGCACCAGAATCGGCACCGAATCGGCGTAAGCCTGCGCCACCCCGCCAAAAGCGTTCTCCGCCCCCGGCCCGTTCTGCGCCAGAAATATCCCCGTCTTCTTGCCGTTGTTGACCCGCGAGAACCCGTCGGCCATATGCACCCCGGTGCGTTCCTGCCGGCACACCACCGGCCGGATGCCGGCGATCGCCGCCGCCTCAATCAGCGGATTGGACGGCATAACGCCAATCCACTCCACCCCCTCCATCTTCAAAATGTTCGCTACTGCGGTAACTCCGTCCACGATAGATGTCCTCCCGTGTGCAATGGCAACGTCGCATCCCCGGCGTGCTGCCGGCCCATTACCGGCCCGTTAGACAATGCCGGCCAGAAACTCGTCGATTGCCTCGTTCACTTCAACCGGCCTCTCCACCATTGGAAAGTGGCCGGCCTCTTTCATCCGTATCAGTTTGGAACCGGGCACCGCCCGATGGATTTCCGATTCGTACTCTCCCGTCGCCAGCGGGTCGTCAACCCCCTGAATCAGCAGCAGCGGCGCCTTGAGCGTATGGATGCGATCCCGCACGTCAAAGCGGTCAATCACCACCAAATCCCGGTACTGCGCCAGCGGCCCCACCTCCCGATGCTTTTGCAGCAGTTCCGCCCGCAGCCCCGGCTCGATAAAGTGCATTATCCCGTCCATCATCCCCAGCCACTGCTCATAAACGTCCGGATTCTCGGCAGCGTCCAACCGAAACTGCAAGTCCTCCGGCCGCCGCTGCTTGGGCCGCATCGCAATCGTCATCAAAGCCAGCCCCGCCACCTCATCCGGATAATCCAGCGCATACTGCAAAGCCACGCAAGCCCCCAGCGTGAACCCGCAGAGCGCCAAATCCCCGGTAATCCCCTGCCCGTGCAGCCACCCCCGCAGCCAGTCCGTATAACGCTCCACGCTGCCACAGGGAGACCCATCCAAATGCCCCGGCAAATCCGGCGCCAAACTCCCCGGATAATACTCCAGCTGATTGACGTAAGACGCCGCACACCCGCCAGCCCCCGGCCCGTGAATAAACACCAGTTGCGTCATAGTATCCTTGCCCACCGCACCCCAGACCGTGCGCCAAATTGAATAGCCGGCATTCTAGGCCCATCAGCCCAAAGGGTCAATAAGCCCCCGGTCACTCCCCGTTCCACCCCGTAACCCGTTCCGGCGCAATCCTGATAACCGGATTCCCCTCCAGCCCCATCGCCCGGTACTGCGGATACTTCTCCCGCAGCGCCGCCAGCGCCCCCTCGTATTCCGCCCCGTCCTCAATCAACTCCGCCCGCCCCGCGATGAGCAGATACCACAGACGCGACCAGTCCTCCTCGTAATGATCCAGCACCACCGACACCTGCGGATTGGCCAGAATGTTCCGCACCCGCCGCAGCCGCGTCAGCGCCACCCCCTTAGGCTTGCCGTCCAGCGCCGAGTAGATGCACCCGCCAACGTAAGCAAAGCAAAACGGCACCACGTGCGGCCGCCCGTCCGCATCCGCAGTAGCCAGATGCCCCACCGCAGTAGCCGCCAAAATCCGGGCCTGCTGTTCCGTAACCGCCCCCATATCAAAACTCACTTCCTTTTAATACCCGCCCCGCCTAACACCCCCCGCCGCAAATCCCGCATCACCGCCGGCAGCCAATCCAGCAAGTCGCTGGCAATCACCCCGGCATCGCCCCGCTGCCGCCGCGCCGCCGCGCCGGCCGCCCCGTGCAAATACCCCCCCAGCCTCGCCGCATCGTACCCCGACACCCCCTGCGCCAGCAGCCCCCCGATAATCCCGGTCAGCACGTCCCCCGTCCCCCCGCCGGCCAGCGCCGGATTAGCAAAAGGCAGCACGCACCGCCGCCCCGACGTATCCGGTGATGCCACGACACTATGCGCCCCTTTGAGCAGCACGGTTTGCCCCCAGCGTTCCGCCCATTCGCGGGCAATATCCAGACGATTAGCCTGCACTGATGCGGTAGATTGCCCGGTCAGCGTAGCCATCTCCCCCGGATGCGGCGTCAGTATCGCCTCCCCTTTAAGTCCATCCGACCAATCCCCCCATCGGGCCAGATTGTTCAACCCGTCCGCATCAATCACCGATGGCGCCCCAGGCCCATCACCCCCATCAAGCAGCAGCCGCCGCACAAACTCCGCAGTCCCATCGGACATCCCCATCCCGCACCCCACCGCCAGCGCCGAGTACCCGCCCATTCGCCCTCGGATGACCCCGGCCGCCGCGGCGCCAATCCGGCCCTCGCCATCCTCCGGCAGCGGCAAGTGGATAGTTTCCGTGAGCTTGCCCGCAACGATTGGATACACCGATGCCGGCGTTGCCGCTGTAACCAGCCCCGCCCCCACCCGGTGCGCCGCCTGGCACGCCAGCGCCGCCGCCCCCACAAACTGCCGGCTGCCCGCTACCACCAGCAGATGCCCAAACGTCCCCTTGTGCGAATCCAACGGCCGCGCCGGCAGCAGCCCCCCCGCCGCCGCCCCCGTCATCCAGTCCGTATCCAACCCGGCATCGTCCACCACCCCCGCCGGCATCCCGATGCTCAATATCTCAATTGCCCCGGCGTACCCGGCGCCGGGAAAGTTAGCAATCCCCACTTTTGGACAGCCCAGAGCCAGCGTCACATCAGCGGTGATAGTATTGCCATCCGCCGCGCCCGTATCCGGATTGACCCCGGTAGGCAAGTCAATAGCAATAACCGGCGGCCCCCCGTTCTCCCGGCGATGGCGGTTGACTGATGCCGCAACCCCTGCCACCGCCCCCTCCAGCGGACGGTAACGCCCCGCCCCCAGGATTGCATCAACCACCACCGCCGCGCGTGATAGCTGCGCATTGAGCATCGCCAAATCCGGGTCATCATCAGCATCCCGCACGCTCACGCCATAGCTCAGCGCATCGGCCATTTTCGGATCATCAACCGGACGCCCCCGCACCACGTAGCAGCAAACCTCTGCCCCCCAGCGGCGCAGATGCCGGGCGATTACCAGCCCATCCGCCCCGTTGTTGCCCGGCCCGATCAGCGCCAGCACCTCCCGCCCGACCACGCCCCCCATCTGCTCCTGGATACGTTCCGCGCCGGCCAGCCCCGCGTTCTCCATCAGCGCATCCGTACTAACCCCGGCTTGCTCCGACGCCGCCTCCAGAGCCTGCATTTGGGCCACCGTAACAACTTTCACAACAACCCACCCGGCATCTGCGGCGCAGTCAATTCCCCCCAAAGTGTAGCCGCGTTGCTGGCGATTGATTCCGCCGTATCCGGCCGGTGTGCCACCGCAAACGCCATCGCAAACCCCCGCGAGTGCGACAGGCTGATGCCGATTTCCGTCACCCCCAGCCGTTCCGCTCGCCGCAAAGCCCGGCCGTGCAGTCGTGGACTCGGCGCCCCGCTTGGCGCGCGCACCACCTCCACGTCCCGCCAGCCGACCCCGCGAAACCCCGTCCCAAGACACTTCATGACCGCCTCTTTCGCCGCAAACCGGGCCGCCAGATTCGGCGCCCGCCCCCGGCAGTACGCAATCTCCCCCGGCGTAAATATCCGCCGCAAAAAGCGTTCGCCATACCGTTCCAGCGTCCCCGCCACCCGGTCAATCTCAATCAGGTCAACGCCGGTGCTCAGCATAGTTTCAGTCGCCCCGATGTCCGTCCAGATTCAGCGTTTCCAGTATCTGCGTTATTGAGTAAGCACGGTTCAGGACGTAGAAATGGACGCCCGGCACCCCGTTAGCCCACAAGTCTTGCACTTGCCGGGTTGCATATTCAACCCCAATTTCCCGCACCGCCCGGTTGTCCTCGGCGTACCGTTCCAACTGAGCGTCCAGCTCGGCCGGAATCGTTGCCCCGCACAGCTGCGTAAATCTGCGGATTTGCGCCGTGCTCAATATCGGCAGCACCCCCGGCACAATCGGCAGGTTGATACCGGCTTTGTCCGCCCGTTCCAGCAGGTCGTAAAAATGCCTGTTGTCGTAAAACAGCTGCGTTATGAGAAAGTCGGCGCCCAAGTCCTGCTTCATCCGAACGTACTGCAAGTCGGCATCCGCGTCGGTAGATTCCGTATGCCCCTCCGGATAGCACGCTGCGGCGATGCCAAAGTCAAAGTTGTCGCGGATGTGCGTGATTAGCTCCGTAGCGTGAGCAAACTCGTCGGCCCCCGGCGTAGTTAACGACGCGTCAGCCGGCCGGTCGCCCCGCAGCGCAATCACGTTCCCGACCCCCGCCGCATTGAGCCGCTCCAGCACCCCGTGCACCTCGCCCCGGCTTTGCGCAACGCAGGTCAGATGCGCCATCACCTCCAGGCTGGTCTCCCGCCGCAGCCGCAGCGTAATTTCCTCGGTATAGGCCCGCGTCCCTCCGCCGGCCCCGTAGGTAACCGACACAAAGTCGGGGTTAAATCGCTGCAACCCCTTTATCACGTCCACCACCCCGTCCACCGCCTCCGCCTCCCGCGGCGGAAAGAACTCAAACGACACGGTACGCTTGTTATCCAGTATGTCCCTGATTTTCAAACCGACTATCCTTTATCTGATACAGCATCACCGGCGGCAAATTTGCGCCCGCTTGACTTGCGCCCGATTGAACGGTTAAAACTCCGGCTGCCGCTTTTCCTTGAACGCCTGAATCCCCTCGCGCGGGTGCGTTGACGTGGCGAACACGTGGGTGAAAGTCGCCCCTTCCAGCGCTACGCCGTCCCGCAGCGGCAAGTCCTGGCTGCTGCGGGCCAGCGATTTCATCAGCCCCAGCCCGGCGCGGCTTTTGCCCCGCAGCCCGTCCAGCAGCGTTTCCAGTTCAGACTCCAGAAACTCCGCCGGCGCGCACCGCAGCGCTAGTCCCCACTCCACCGCCTCGCTCCCCGACAGCCACCGCCCGGTAGTCAGCAGTTCCATCGCCCGGGGCATCCCCACCCGCCGGGGCAGCCGCTGCGTTGAGCCGCCGCCGGGAATCAGCCCAAAGTTGGCGTGCTGGTCCCCAATCCGCGCATCCTCCGCGACGATTGCCATATCGCACGCCATCATCAGCTCCAACCCCCCGGCCAGCGCGTACCCGTGTACCACTGCCACCGTCGGAATCGGCAGCTCCTCCAGCGCAAAAAACGCCCCGTTCAGCGCCCGCACGTACTCCGGCAGCAGTCCCATCTCGTCAAACACCCGGTCAAAGTAAATCAAATCCGCCCCGGCGCAAAACCCCCGGCCCGCCCCCCGCACCACCAGCGCCTTGACCGACTCATCCTCCCGCACTGCGGCCACCGCATCAGAGAACTCGGCCAGCAGCTCCGGACTCAAAGCGTTCAGAGCATCCGGGCGATTCAGCCGCAGCGTGGCCACCCGGTCTCCCGCCTCAAGCGCGATACTGCTATACTCCATAGACAACCTCCGATATTGCGGCGCGTTGTGCCGCGCCGTGCGACTTTACTATACCAGACTGCCCAGCGTGTTGACGTCCGTGCCTCTTGAAACCTCTTTGCTGCTGCGCGTCCAGCCCGGCGCCCGCCGTTCTGAGATTGCCGGCTGGCACGGCGACGCCCTCCGCCTGCGCATCGCCGTCCCCCCGGAGCGCGGCAAAGCCAACACCGCCGTAATCGACCTGCTGGCCGCCAGCCTCAACCTCCCCCGCAATGACGTCCGCATCGTGCGCGGTTTCGCCTCCCGTGATAAAGTTGCCCTGATTGCCGGACTGGACGGCGACGAACTAAACCGCCGGCTGCAAACCATCCTTGACGCCGCCCATCCCGGAACCCAAACTACCGGAGCAACCACCCCTGACCAATAATTTCGGAGCCCCGATGCAAGAGAGCTTTCGCAATTTCAGTTGGATTCTCCCCGGCGCCCTGGCTGGCTCCATGGGCCCCACCGACCGCCGCCATCTAATCTACTTCGAGCGGAACGACGTCACCGCCATCGTCCGCATGGAAGCCGACACCATCTCCGCCGAACCCTGGGGTTTCGTCGAGCTATTCGACCCCGTCCCCGATTTCGGCGCGCCCCCGGTCGAGCAGATTGACCGCATCGTTTCCTTTATCGAGCAGCAAATCGAAACTTGGGAACGCCCCACCGTCGTAACCTGCGCCGCCGGCATCGGGCGCACCGGCACCATCCTCGCCGCCTACCTCGTCAACACCGGCTGGGACGCCAACGAGTCCATCGACTACATCCGCCAGCTGCGCCCCGGCTCCATCCAAACCCCCGCCCAGGAGGAATCCGTCCGCCAGTACGCCGCCTTCGTCCAGCAGCGCAACGACGGCAACTCCCGCTACTACCGCCGCCTGTAAAAGTCAGCGGGGCTCCGGCACGCGTCCGGAACCCCGCCGTCAGTCACTTATCGCCGCCGCCGTCAGGCCGCTACGAGTTCATCCTCAAGCGGATTCGTCCCCGGCGTCAGCATCGGCTCGCCCGTCGGCATTTTGAGCTGGTCGGGCTGAATCTCCCGGCTGCACTGGAAGCACTGCCGGTAAGACCCGTAGATGTCCCGCACCATCCGCACGTCGCCGCCGCAGTGCGGACACTGCCGCAGCATCACCCGACGCCGCCGCACCCGCTGGATACGATCCTGAACGCGAACATTCTCTGCCATTTCCGTCTCTCCTGTCGGGCCCGCTGGCCCGATTCCTTGCTTTGTCCGAGTTCGATACTAGCCATTACCTTTAAAGAAATTGTGAACGCCGCCCGCCCCCCGTTCCGATTCCCGTTTCCCGTCCCCTTGCGCCCAATCCAAGCTCCCAATCCGCTGCCGCCAACCCGCCGCCCCCAAAATAAAAGCGGCCTCGGCGACAAGACCGAGGCCACTTCCTCAGGGTTCTTGTTCGCTCTGCGCTGATTCACACCATCAGCTTCCCTTTCCGTTCGGTCGGATTCACGGCGGCCCCGGCGCCCATCGTCTGCCCGTTGTCCAGATGCGGATTGTCCGAACGATGGTTGTCCAGATCGCCAGCCAGCGGCATACTCACCACCGGGCGAATCTCCCGCCCGCATTGGGCGCACTGGTGATAAACTCCAAACGTGTCACGCATACGGCATACGTCGCCGCCGCAGCGCGGGCAAGCCTTCAGCTTCAATGATTTGCGAGTCGCGGTGGTCATTTCCTCTATCCCGTTCCCTGTCCGGTTCGTGTCCAGTTCCTGCTCTTTTCCTGTCGGCGATAACCGATTTGACCGGCTAGCCTGATTTCACAATGTCAGTATATCGCAATTGTGTTACCGAACTATTACGGCGCAACCGGCATTTACGTTAGAAACAGCATATCACGTGAACGAAATTCGTAACAAGGGGGTTCCCATGGCAAATTTGAACAATCCGCTGCAAATTCCCGCCGCCATCCTGGAATCGGTGTACCGGCAGGCCCGAAACGCCTACCCCGCCGAGTGCTGCGGCTGGCTCACCGGCCCGGCCGATGGCCCCGCCGTAGCCGGCATCCGCCCCGCCGTCAACGCCCAGGCGTCCGGCACGCATCCCACCGCCGCCGACCGCACGGCGGAATCCGCCTACGTATTCAACACCGCCGACCTCCTGGCCCTCAACCAAAGCCTCGATTCCGACGCCCCCGCCCGCATCATCTACCACTCCCACCCCAACGGCCGCGCCTACCTTTCCGACACCGACCGCGCCGTAGCCACCAGCCCCTGGGGCGACGGCCCGGCCTACCCCGTGCAGCAACTCGTAGTAGGCATTGACGACCGACAGGTAGTAGAAGCCGCCCTGTACGCCTGGGATGACGCCGCCGCCGCCTTTATCGAACTGGCCCGCTACCCCGGCGCCCCCATCTAACCCGGACTTAACCCAGACCCCGACGCATCACCCCGTCGCCAGCCCCCAGGCCCCCGACGTCATCGCCCCGGCGGCCGTTTCGCCGCCCGGCGCGCCCAGCAGCGCAACCCAAAGCGCCCCCACCAGGTACACCCCCGCCATCAGCGCCAGCCCCGCGATAATCGCCGGCTGCGGCAGCCGGTTCCGCCCCCACAGCAGCAGCCCGCCCCACAGTATCAGCGCCACCGCGATTATCCCGGCCACAAAATGCTCCGGCTGCGGGTTGTTCAGCACGATGCCGTTGCGGTAAAACGGATCCGCAAACGACAAAATCGTCACGTTGAACACACAGCTGCCGTACAGCCCGGCCACCCCCAAATCCGCCGCCCCCATCCGCGCCGCCGCCACCGTCGCCGACGCCTCCGGCATCGTCGTAACGATGGACACCGCCAGAATCCCCAGCACTCCCGACGATATGCCCGTCAAGTCGGCCACCCGGTCCACGCTCTGCGCCAGAAACACCCCGGCGATAATCACCCCCACCGACACCAGCCCGAACATCACCCACGCCCGGCTCAGCGTTATCCCCGTGTCCTCCTCCTCGCCCCCGTCAGCGTCCGCCGGCCGCCGCTTGTACACTATCCACATCCCGGCGGTGTACACCACCAGCAGGATGATGGACGACAGCCCGATTTGCCACACGTTGACGCCATTCTGTATCGCCGCAAACAGCACCGCCAGCCCGGTCAACGCCGCCGCCAGCACGATGAGATACCCCTGCTCCGGCGCCACCCGCTGCAAAAACCGCCGCCCGCCAAACACCAATGCCACCATCGCCATCGTGAACATATTGACCATGTTGGCGCCCACCACGTTGCCCAGCGCCAGCTCCGGATTGTCAATCTGCACGGCGGTAATGTTGTTGGACAGCTCCGGCAGCGATGTCGCCAGCGCCACCAGAATGCTCCCCACGAACAGCCGCCCCCACCCCGTCAACGTCGCCAGCGCGTCCCCATACTTCGCCAGCTGCACGCCCAGAAACACCACCGCAACCGCGCTGGCCAGAAACACCAGTATCGCGACGGTCAGCCCGACGCTCCCCAGCAAATTAAACACAATCGCTCCGCCTGCCCTGTCCGTTTGCCTTTATCCGACCGACCCTATCCGACAGCCTGCGCTATCAGCTCACCCATCTGCACGGTGCCCGTAGCCGTATCCCCGCCGGCCGCAATATCCGCAGTGCGATACCCCTGCGCTAACACCGACTGCACCGCCCGCTCCATCGCCGCCGCCTCCTCGGTAAGCCCCAGCGAGTACCGCAGCATCATCGCCGCGCTGAGTATTGACCCGCACGGATTGGCAATGCCCTGCCCTGCGATGTCCGGCGCCGTGCCGTGAATCGGCTCATAAAACCCCGGCGTCCGCATCCCCGCCTGCGGCACCCCCGACAAACTCGCCGACGGCAGCAGCCCCATCGACGCCGCCAGTATCGCCGCCTCGTCGGTCAAAATATCCCCAAAAGTATTCTCCGCAACAATCACGTCGTAAGACGACGGATGCAGCACCAGCTGCATCGCGCAGGCATCCACCAGCACGTGCTCCAGCTCCACGTCCGGGTATTCGGACGCCAAACGAGTAGCCACCGTGCGCCAGAGCCGCGATGTCTCCAGCACGTTAGCCTTGTCCACCGATGTCAGCTTGTTGCGGCGTCCCCGGGCCAGCTCAAACCCCACCCGCAGCACCCGTTCAATCTCCGCCTCGGAGTAGCGCATCGTATCCACGCCCACCACCCCCTGCGGCGTTTCCGAGCGGCCTTTGGGCAGCGCGTAATACAGCCCCCCCGTCAGCTCCCGCACCACCACCATATCCACCCCCTCCAAAACGTGCGGCTTGAGCACGCTGGAAGCCGTCAACTCCGGATAGACCTTAACCGGCCGGATGTTGGCGAACACCCCCAGATGCGCCCGCAGCGCCAGCAAACCATCCTCCGGCCGCGTCGCCGCCGCCGGATCATCCCACTTCGGCCCGCCCACCGCGCCAAACAGCACCGCATCGGCATCCGAGGCCAGGCCCCGCACGTCATCAGTAAGCGCCACGCCAAAGCGGTCAATAGAAACCCCGCCCACGTCGCCATATTGCAGCGTAAAGCGATGCCCAAAAGCCCGCCCCACCGCCTCCAGCGCCCGCACGCCCTCCGCCGTAACCTCCGGCCCAATCCCGTCGCCACTCAAAACGGCGATGTTAAAATCCATACCAAAACTCCAAATCCGCCATCACCATAGACAGCACAGTCCCTAACGGGCCGTCGGCTAGTATAACCAACCAACCCCCCGGTATCAAACACCCCAATGGCAGCAGTGGAATAATAGCAACCGCAAAACCCCGCTATAATAAGCCCCACCGCACCCCCCCCCAAACCCCCGAGGTTCAGCATGACCACTACTACTATCGCAAATACCATCACCCCCATCGCCGTCAAAACGCCGCCAGCACCAACCCCGGCCCGTTTCCGGTTCCCAGACCCGCCCGAACGTGAGCTTGATGAGGCAATGACTAATTACCAATATGTGCACTTGGTGGGCAGCCCCCTGCATCTCAGCCGGCACCTGGGCAACCGGGATACCACCCTGGTGGGCGCCGACTTTTGGCTTGCCCGCGGCCCCCGCCCCGGCACCCTCGGCCTGCGCTGCCCCGATTTGCTAATCGCCTTTGACGTCGACCCGGCGGCTTACTTTGCCACCGGAGGCTATCTAATCTCAGAGCAGGGCAAGCCCCCGGACTTTGTGCTGGAGGTAGCATCGAAAAGCACCGCCCGCGTAGACGTGGATCAAAAGCCGGCCGACTACGCCGCGTTGGGCATCCCGGAGTACTGGCGCTTTGACGAAACAGGCGAGTTTCACCACACCCGCCTGGCCGGCGACCGGCTGGTAGGCGACCACTACGAACCCATCCCCATTGAGGAATTGCCCGACGGTTCTTTGCAAGGCTACAGCGCAGTGCTGAACCTGTACCTCCGGGCAGAACCCGGCGGACTGGGCTGGTACGACCCGGAAACCGGCCAGCACATCCCGACGTTTGACAACGAGCGCAACGCCCGCCTCCAGGCCGAATCACGCACTGAGCAGGCTGAGGCCCGTGCTGACAGCGCCGAAGCCCGGGTTCGCGAGTTGGAGGAGGAAAACCGGCGGCTGCGCGGGGAGTAGCGGCCGGTAACCAACCCTCGCATCAGCATCCGCATCTGCCTGCCGCAAAAGCCCGTTATAATACGCTGCAAGCATCGTGTCCCATCCGGCGCAACAGCCCGTCCTGCCGGGTTCCAGAGGTTCAGTATGACTACCGCCACCATCGCCGCCGCCAAAACGCCGCCACCGCCAACGTCCGCGCCACCGCCAGCCCCGGTCCGTTTCCGCTTTCCGGAGCCGCCCCAACGTGAGCCTGATGAGATGACTAACTACATACAGCTGCACCAGACGGGTAGCAGCTACCATCTAATCCAGTACCTGGGCAACCCGGATACGACTCTGGTAACCGCCGATTTTTGGCTGGCCTACGGGCCTCGCCCCGGCACTACCGGACTGCGCCGGCCTGATTTGCTCATCGCTTTTGACGTGAATCCGGCCGCTTACAAGGCTACCGGAGGTTATCTAATCACGGAGCAGGGCAAGCCGCCGGATTTTGTGATGGAGGTTGCTTCGGTAAGTACGGCCAGCGTTGACGTGTTGCAAAAGCGGGTAGAGTACGCCGCGTTGGGCATCCCGGAGTACTGGCGTTTTGACGAAACGGGGGCGTTTCACCGCACCAAGCTGGCCGGCGACCGGCTGGTAGGCGACCACTACGAGCCCATCCCCATTGAGGAACTGCCGGATGGTTCTTTGCAGGGATACAGCGCCGTGCTGAACCTATACCTGCGGTGGGAGCGGGTGCAGGGGGAGCAGGGTTTGTTGGGCTGGTACGACCCGGAAACCGGGCAGCACATCCCGACGCTGCTCGATGAGCGGGAGGCCCGCCTCCAGGCTGAGGCCCGCGCGGAGCAGGAGCGCGCTGCCCGACTCGAATCCGAAGCCCGCACCGAGGAGGCTGAGGCGCGCAATCGGGAGTTGGAGGCGGAGCTGCGGCAGCTCCGCAACGGTTAATTCCGGCTAATCTGCCGGCGCCGGCGTTGGGTTGGCCGGCGGGTTTGTGCTAAAATGTTAGGCTGTGTGCAGGGTGGCTTGGGTTGGATGTTGCGCTGCTCTGCATTGTGACTGCTTTGGAGGTTTTGCCGATGCTGCCCCGGTTTGGACGCAATCCGTTGCACAGGTTTAACAGCATGAATACTCGGGGGGGGGGGGGTAGAATGATGGGCCGCCGCCGCATCCGCATCTCCATCGCCCTGGCCGGCGCTGCTCTGGCCCTGTTTGTCGTGCTGGCCGGGCTGACTGCCGGCTGGCTGCTGCCGCAGGCTGCGCCCGCCGCGGCCACCGGCACTTTCGAGGCCTTTTCCGTCGTCATCACCAGCGACGCCGGCCCGGATGACACCTACGGATTAGGCGATACCATCACCCTGGAGGTGGATTTCGGCAATCATTGCGTCACTGCCCACACCAACGGCGCACTCGCGGTCACCATTGGCTCCAGCAACCGCAGCGCCACCCCGACCACCGCCAGCTCAACCCGTGTTGCCTTCTCTTATACGGTCGTTGCCGGCGACGTGGACACCGACGGCATTACCGTGGCCGCCAACGCCATCTCCGGCGACTGGCGTACCTCCGATCACGGCGGCTGCGTGCTTAGCGCACATGACCACGGCAGCCCCAGCATCACCGGGGCCCTGACTACAGCCCAGGCGTCGCACAAGGTTGACGCTCCTTTTACCGACTACGACGCCGATGACGACAACTTCATCGACATCACCACGCTGGCCCAGCTCAACGCCATCCGCCATGACCTGAACGGCGACGGCGACCCCGGCACCGGAGCGGCGCTTACCGCTTACAACGCCGCTTTTCCGAACCGCGAGGCCGGCGCCACCGGACGCATGGGCTGCCGCACTACCTGCGCCGGCTACGAGCTGCTGAACGACCTGGACTTTGACACCAACGGCGATGACGTGGCCGACGCGCCCTATGCCAACTGGATGCCCATCGGCACTTACACGTCCACCTTTAACGGCAACGGCCATACCATATCCAACCTGAACGTCAACGCCGCCAGCGGCAATCGCGTGGGGATGTTCAGTCGGGTCATCGGCGGCAATATCTCCGGGGTGGGCCTGTCCAACGCCAGAGTGACGGCCGGCGCCCTCGGCGTCCGCCTGGGCGCCCTGGCCGGCGAACTGGCCGCGTCCTCGGGGAGCGGCGGGACGGTGACTTCCTGCTGGTCAAGCGGCAGCGTGACTGCTACTAATACTTCCTCCAATCGTATAATCCTCGGCGGGCTGGTGGGCACTGCTCCCAGCGGCGCAGTGCGGGCCAGTTATTCCGCGGCGTCGGTGAGCGCATCCACAACCCCGACGGTGTACGCCGGCGGCCTGGTGGGGCAGTTGAACGGCGCCACAGTGACGGCCAGCTATGCCACGGGCGAGGTATCTGCCGGTACCGCCTCCGATTCTTTCGTCGGCGGCCTGGTCGGCCAGGCGGACAGCAGCTCCGCCGTCATAACGGCGTCTTACGCAACGGGGCGGGTTTCGTCCGGCACGGGCGCCACCGTCGGCGGGCTGGCCGGGGTTTTTAGCAGCACCGCCACACAGAGCAACAGCTATTGGGACTCCGACACCAGCGGCATCACCGGCGGTCAGACTACCGTGGCATTGCAAACGCCCATCGACTACACCGGCATTTACGAGAACTGGAACGTGAGCGTTGACGGCGTAACCGGGGGCGATGACCCCTGGTACTTCGGCGGCGCATCCGACTACCCCACCCTGCAATACGGCCGGGACGCCGCCGGCATCTATCGGCTCCGCGGCGGGACGGCCACCAAAGACTACGACGACGACAACAACAATCTGATTGACGTCAAGACGCTGGCCCAGCTGGACGCCATCCGCTATGACCTGAACGGCGATGGGGCCGTGATTGGGGCGGGCGCCGTCCAGTACGGGGCGGCGTTCCCCGGCCTGACGACGGGGATGGGCTGCCCGGCCGCCTGCACGGGCTACGAGCTGCTGCAAAACCTGGACTTTAACACCGGCGATGCCGCCACCCGGACCGACGACGCGTATCACAACGGCGGCGCCGGCTGGACGCCCATCGGCACCGACTCTGCGCCGTTCAGCGGTACGCTCGTCGGCAACAACCATACCCTCTCCAACCTGCACGTCAACGCCGGCACGGACGTCGTCACCGTGGGCCTGTTTGGCACGCTTTCCGGGGCCGTCAGCGGCGTGGGACTGCCCAACGCCAGCGTAACCGGGGCCCGGGACAGTACCGCCATCGGCGCGCTGGCGGGCACGCTGGGCGCCACCGGAACGGTAACGTCCGTCTGGTCCACCGGCAGCGTGACCTCCAGCAACGCCGGCAGCGCGGCCAAGAGCGTCGGCGGGCTGGTGGGCTTTACCTATGGCACGGTGCGGGCCAGCTATTCCAGAGCATCGGTAACGGCCGATGCTGCCGCCACGTCGGTGCGCGCCGGCGGCCTGGTTGGGTTGCTGAACGGCGGCGCGGTAACCGCCAGCTACGCCGCCGGCGCAGTGTCCGGCGGCACGGGCGCCGGCTCTTACGTCGGCGGACTGGCCGGCCGGCTGACCGGCACCGCGCCCAGCATCACGGCGTCTTACGCCATCGGGACGGTTACGGTCGGCACGAGCGGCAATCGGGGCGGGCTGGCCGGCAACCTGCCCAGCGACGCCGCGATAACCGCCAGCTATTGGGACACCGACACCAGCGCCATCACGGGCAGCGGCGCCGGCACGGGCCAAACCACCGCGCAGCTGCAAGCGCCCATCGCCTACGGAACTACCGGCATCTACTCCGGATGGGAGGTGGACATTGACAACGCCGATGCCGACAACGACCTTACTACCGGAACCGACGACCCCTGGAACTTCGGCACCGTCAGCGAATACCCGGCGCTGCAATACGACGGCCTGGAGCTTTACCGGCAGGGGCGCGCTTTCGCTTTCAACCCCGTCGGGGTGACCGTAACCGAGGGCGACGCCGCCGGCGCAACCTACACCGTTGCGCTGAGCCGCCAGCCCTCCGGCACGGTAACCGTCGCCATCGCTAATACCGACGGCAAAGCAACCACCACCCCGGCGTCCCTAACGTTCAACGCCGGCAACTGGAATACGCCGCAGAGGGTAACGGTCAAGCCGGTGTCCGACGCCGACCTTGCCGACAACACCGACACCATAACGCACACGCCCACCGGAACCGGCTACGGCGCCGGCGACGCGACCAGCGTATCCGTAAGCGTCCTCGACACCACCGCGCCGGGCATCACCTTTGCGCCAACCAGCCGGTCCATAGAGGAGGGCACCGGCACCACGTACACGGTGGTATTGGATGCCGAGCCCCCGGCTGACACCACCATCGCCATCACCACCGACATCCCCGGCGTCACCGTTGACTTGCCGAGCATCACCTTTACGACCGGCCTCTACAACGTCGCCAAGACGATAACGGTCAGCACGGCGGTGAACAGCGGCACGGAGCACGCGGCGTCCAGTCTGACGCACACTCCCACCATCCGGGGCGTGGCCAGCCCTGCTGCGGCGCTGCCGCTGCTGCTCTACGATGAGCTGGGCAACGCGTCGTCAACCCTGATCAAGTTCAGCGCGCCGCCGCCCGGCGAATCCGCAACCTACGACATCGGCGGCATCGTCACGCATACGCTGGACAGCGCGGACGGCATCCCGGACGGGATGATAACCGTCAAGACGCTGGGGGATGGCCTGGGCGAGCCCGCAACCCTAACGTTCAGCCTGCCAACTTACCCCGGCGGCCGCTCCGGCTACACCCTGGACCGGAATACGCTGGTGGACATTGCGGCGGCCCGGACGGGGACGACCACGGCGGCGCTAACGCTGCCGCCGGACGGCCTGGAAATCTGCCTGCCGCTGCCGGCCTCCGGCAGCAACCCGCCCCTGCTGATGCACTACACGTCGGGCAGCTGGCGGACGGTAGGAACCACCGTGCGCGGCACCCAAGTCTGCGGCACGGTACGCAGCCTCTCGCCGTTCATCAGCGGCCGCCTAACCGCCGCCCCAACGCCAACAGTAGCGCCGCCCGACGAGGAGGATGACGACGACGACGAGGAACCGACGACCGGCGCCGGCACGCCCAGCGGCGGCGGCTCCGGCGGCGGCGGCGGCAGCAGCTCCGGCGGCGGCACCACGCCCAAGCCAACGCCCACCCCAACCCCCAAGCCGACGCCAACGCCGGCACCGGCCACACCAACCCCGGCGCCAACCGCAATGCCAACGGCAGTACCGACGACGGCCCCCGTCCGGCCAACACCTACACCGGCGCCAACAGCGATGCCGACACCGGCCCCAACGCTGGCCCCGGCCCCGCCGACGGCTGCACCGCCAACCCAACCGCCCCCGGTAGCGGCCATCGTTCCGCAGCCGGCCGTAATCGGAGACATTACGTTCAGCAACGCTAACCCGCAACCCGGCAGCGGCCTGACGGTAGAGTTCCCGGTAACCAACCCCGGAGCGGTAGCCACCGAGTACCAACTGGCGCTGGAAATCGCCGGCGAGGTAGTCCAACGCCAAACGCTAACCGTCGCACCCGGCGCAACGCAGGACTTGCAGCTGCCCATCGTAGCCCCGGATAGTCAGTCTGAGGTAACGGTTCGGGTAGATGAGCAGTCCAAGACGGCAACGCTAACGCCGGCCGTTTCCGAAACCGGAACGACGGCTGTTGGTGAGCAAACCACCGGAGGCGGCGCGCCCTGGCTGCTAATCGGCATAATCGCCGTAGTAGCCCTGGCCATCATCGGCGGCGGCATCGCCCTGCTGATGCGGCGGCGCGCCGGATAGCGGCAATCGCCATCATCGCCCCATCACTGCGGGCGCGCCCTCCATCATCCGGGAGGCGCGCCCGCCCCTATCTATCTACCCGGAATCCTCTCCCGGCGCCTGCATTAACACTTCCCGCCAAAAGGCAATCGTCTGCAACTCGTTGGTGCGTTCCAGCATCGCCTGCTCGCAGTGCGTAATTATCAGCTCGTCAATCGTCGCCAGTATAATCCGCTCCCGCCCCACTTCCTCCTGATTGTCCACCCGGTCCTGCACCGCCTTATCCCGCACTTTGGACTCATTCAGCAGGCCGATTACCTGCACCCGCGTGGCCGTTTCCTCCAGCCAGCCGGTGTTCGTTTGCAAAGCGTCGTTGCACATAACGGCAATCCGGCCAAACTCTTCCAGCCGCTCGATGATACGCGTTATGGCGAAGTCCAAAAACTCCTCCTCAACGCTGATGTGCGCCGCGCTGTAACCGATAAAAGCGTGCGCCACGTCGTACACAAACCGCCCCCGCACCGTCTGGAACGCCGCCACCACGTCCTGATGAACCCCCGCTCGCACCGGCTCCCGCCGCGCGTTCGGCCTCACCATCACCCCGGTCAGATTCGCCAGCGACGTAATCACCCTTTCCGCCGCCTCCACGTAATCCGGCGGCGGCTCTATCAAGTCGATGACCAGATTAATCTCCTCCCGCATCCAGCGCGGAAAGTTGACCTCCTCCATCAGATTGTCCAGATACTTGATTTTCAGGTCAGACCGCATCGTGGCGATGCGCGATAACTCCGACGCCAGGGTGTACGCGAAAAAAATGCTCTTCTCCCGATTAGCCACGAACTCCATAAAGCTCAGCAGCTCCGGTATCGGCAGCTTGCGCTTCAAAAACTCCCGTCGCAGTCGGGCCTTAGTCGGGATACGCAGCGGGCGGGCAGCAGGCATAACGCTAATTCCAATCCGATTCCAGTACGATTACGATGTCGGGTTCCAATTACGGTGCCGCCGGGCGGCCAGCGCCCCCATTATGCCCCCTGCGGCCCGCCTGTCAATTAAACCGGCACCCCGCAACCTTGCACCCGGCAATCCCCCTTCCCGCGCGGGCCTGGGCGGGCATTGACACTTTTGCCGGCGAATGTTAACCTGTACGGCAGAATTGTCGCGGTGATGGGGAGTAGTAGGGGGTGGCAGGCCGGTAGAGAGCCGACGGTTGGTGAAAGTCGGTGGCCGTAATTCCCGAACTCGCCCCGGAGCGTCCTGACTGAAGCGCAATTGGCGTGGGTAGGACAGGCGGGTCAGCCCCGATACCGGCCTTGTACAAAAGCGTTCCGAGTGGTGGGTTCCGTCATACGGATTAGTTGATGGATTCCGGCACGTGGAAAAGAAGGGTGGTACCGCGGGCCCTGTAACCCGTCCCTTCGGGGTCGGGGTTTATTTTTGCCCAAATTGACCCGTCCGGCTGGCGCTGACGCACTGGCGCGGACGGCGCATCGTCTGAACACATCGCAGGAGAGGCCGATAATGGAATTGACCGGCGCGCAAATCGTTTGCGAAAGCCTATTGCAGGAGGGGGTGGACACTATCTTTGGGCTGCCCGGCGGGGCGGTGCTGCCGTTTTACGGGGCGTTGTCGGCTTACCCCGGTTTGCGCCATATTCTGGTGCGGCACGAGCAGGCGGCGGCGATGGCGGCCGACGGGTATTCCCGCGCTACGGGCAAGGTGGGCGTTTGCTCGGCTACCTCCGGGCCCGGGGCGACCAACCTGGTAACCGGGCTGGCGTCGGCGCAAATGGATTCGGTGCCCATCGTTTGCATCACCGGGCAGGTGCCGCGGGCCGCTATCGGGCGGGATGCGTTTCAGGAAACCGACATTACGGGGATTACGCTGCCGGTTACCAAGCACAACTACTTGGTGATGGACGTGCGGGACATTGCGCCGGCCATCAAGGAAGCGTTTTACATCGCCCGCACCGGACGGCCCGGCCCGGTGCTGATTGACATTCCAAAGGACGTGCTGGCCGGGGAGAAAATCGAGTTTGTATGGCCTGATGAGGTTGACCTGCCGGGCTACACGCCGCCGGGGGCGCCGGAGCCGCAGCAGGTGGCGGCGGCGGCCAGTCTCATCAACGAGGCGCAGCGGCCGATTATTATGGCCGGGCACGGGGTGCTGATTTCGCGGGCCTGGGACGAGCTGCGGCAGCTGGCGGAGAAGGCGCAGATTCCGGTAATTACTACGCTGCTGGGGATTGGGGCGCTGCCGACGGACCACGTGCTGAACCTGGGGATGCCGGGGATGCACGGGATGGCGTATGCGAGCCTGGCGATTGACCGCGCGGATTTGGTGGTTTCGCTGGGGGCGCGCTTTGACGACCGGGTTACCGGACGCATCGCCGACTTTGCGCCTAATGCCAAAATCATCCATTGCGACGTTGACCCGTCGGAGTTCAACAAGAACGTCATTGCCGATGTTCCGGTGCTGGGCGATCTTAAATTGTCCCTGCGCGCGCTGATACCGATGGTCAATTCCAACGTGCATCTGGACTGGGTGCAGGAAACGGACCGGCTGCGCAACGAGCATCCGTCGCTGTTCATCCGCAAGTCGGATGAGCTGCTGCCGCAGCAGGTGCTTAAGGAACTGTCGGACATTACCGGCGGCGATTCCATCATCGTTACCGGCGTGGGCCAGCATCAGATGTGGGCGGCGCAGCACTATGGCTACCGGGAGCCGAACTCGCTGATTACGTCGGGCGGCAGCGGGGCGATGGGGTTTGAGGTGCCGGCGGCGCTGGGCGCAAAGGTGGGGCGGCCGGACAAGACCGTGTGGTCAATTGCCGGCGACGGCGGCTTCCAGATGACGCTGTGCGATTTGGCGACGGCCGCCGAAAACAACATTGACGTCAAGTACGCCATCCTGAACAACGGTTCGCTGGGGATGGTGCGGCAGTGGCAGGATTTCTTTTACGAAAAGGATTTCTTTGCCACGATTTACAGCGGCAATCCCGACTTCGTAAAGCTGGCCGAAGCCTACGGAATCCGGGGCATCCGGGTAACCAGGCAGGATGAGGTGGCCGGCGCAATTGAGGAAGCGATGGAAACGCCGGGGCCGGTGGTGGTGGACTTTGTGGTCAAAGAGGATGAGTTCGTGTTTCCGATGATACCGGCCGGCGAGTCGGTGAACGAGATGTTGGAAGAGCCCAACAGCCAGGGGGTGGGCGTTGAATCAGCATAGCGACCAGCACACTATCATCGCGCTGGTGCAGGATCGGCCGGGCGTCCTGACGCGGCTGGCCAGCCTGTTCCGGCGGCGGGGGTTCAACATCGCCAGCCTGGCGGTGGGCGCCAGCGAGCAGAAAGGGCTTTCCCGGCTTACTTTTGTGGTGACCGGCGACCAGTACACCGTGGAGCAGGCTACCCGGCAGCTGGACAAGCTGGTGGACGTGGTGAAGGTGTCCAACATCACATCCGAGGACGTGGTGGCCCGCGAGCTGGCGCTCATCAAGGTGCGGGCTACGCCGTCAAACCGGAGCGAGATACTGGAGATGGCCAACCTGTTCCGGGCCAAAGTCGTTGACGTGGGCACGCGGTCGCTGGTCATCGAAACGACCGGGGAAGAGGATAAAATCGACGCGCTCTACGATTTGCTGCGTCCGTTTGGGATTCTGGAGCTGATGCGTACCGGGCGGGTGGCCATGGTGCGGGGCAAGACGGACGGGCGGGTCAGCGACGACGTGGGCGCGGAGTTTGACCAGGCCAGCCGCAACGGGTTCGCCGTCGCCGGCGCGCGGTTCCAGCCGGGCCACTACGAGGGCGTCTAACGGCGTCATCTCGATCGCAACTCACTACTAACGAAACCTATCGCAAGCGAAAATCACCGCAACCCTTACCAAAGGACTACGAGAATGGCAGTTAACATCTACACCGAAAAGGACGCCGACCTCTCCGTGCTGAACGGCAAGACGGTGGGCATTATTGGGTACGGCAGCCAGGGGCACGCCCACGCGCTGAACCTGCACGACAGCGGCGTTAACGTGATGGTGGGCCTGTACGAGGGCAGCGCCAGCCGGCAGGCGGCCCGCGACGCGGGGCTGGCCGTGGACAGCGTTGCCGAGGTTACCAAAGCCTCCGACGTGATTATGGTGGCAATTCCGGACCACGTTCAGAAGGACGTTTATCGGGATGAGATTGCGCCGAATCTGGGGCCCGGCAAGGCGATGATGTTCGCGCACGGGTTCACGATTCACTACGAATTCGTGGTGCCGCCGCCGTCGGTGGACGTGATGATGATTGCGCCCAAGGCGCCGGGCCACCGGATGCGGGAGCATTTTGTGCAAGAGGGCATCGGGGTGCCGTGCCTGCTGGCGGTGCATCAGGATGCTACGGGCAACGCCAAGAATATCGGGCTGGCCTATGCCGCCGGTATCGGGTGCGCCAAGGCCGGGGTGCTGGAAACTACTTTCAAGGACGAAACGGAGAGCGACCTGTTTGGCGAGCAGTCGGTGCTGTGCGGCGGCGTTACGGCGCTGATCAACATGGCGTTTGAGACGCTGGTGGAGCGGGGCTATCCGCCGGAAATCGCGTACTTTGAGTGCCTGCACGAGCTCAAGATGATAGTTGACCTCATCCAGCAGGGCGGGTTCAACTATATGCGGTACTCGGTGAGCGACACCGCCGAGTATGGGGACTTGACGCGCGGGGGCCGGGTGGTGGACGACACCGTGCGGGCGAATATGCACCGGGTGCTTGACGACATCCAGAGCGGTTCATTCGCGCAGGAATGGATGGCGGAGTGCGACGAGGGGCGGCACAACTTCCTGCGGCTGCGCCAGGAAGCGCGCACCAGCCGCATCCACGAAGTGGGCCGGGGGCTGCGGGAGATTATGCCGTGGCTGAACCCGCGGGAAATCGAGTAACGGCGTTTGCCGGACGGGAATCGCCGACGATAATCAGTCGGACGATAATCAGGAGGTGACGTATGGGCATGGAGGTACTGTGTAGAGCAGTTCACCATCGCAGTCCGGTCTTGGCGGGGCCGGTTGCGGTGGACTGCGTGTGCCTGCCCGTCCTTTCCCCGCTGGCCCGGTCGTAGCGGGCGGGCCAAGTATTCAACGCCAGAGTTTGCAGAATTACCCCCCGGAGGGAAAGGAACAACACCATGACTGCAATGACAGCACAAGTAAAGTTTTTGGACACGACGCTGCGGGATGGCGAACAGTCGGCCGGCATCGGAATGACGGTGGATGAGAAAATCCAGATTGCCCGCCAGCTGGCCCGGCTCAAGGTTGACATCATTGAGGCCGGCTTTGCGGCCAGTTCGCCCGGCGACTTTCAGGCCGTACAGCGCATCGCCCGCGAGGTTCGGGGCCCGGTCATCTGCTCGCTGTCCCGCGCCGTAGCCGGCGACGTTGACGCCGCGTGGAACGCCATTAAGGATTCCGAGCGCCCCCGCATCCACGTCTTTCTGTCGTCCTCGGAAATCCATCAGATGCACCAGCTGCGGAAAGACCGGGAAGACGTGATGACGATGGCGGTGGATATGGTGGCACGGGCCAAGTCCTACTGCGAAGACGTTGAGTTCTCGCCGATGGACGCCACCCGCACCAATCCGGATTATCTGTACCGGATGCTGGAAGAGGTTATCAAGGCCGGCGCCGTTACCATCAACGTTGCGGACACGGTGGGGTACGCCATTCCGTCGGACTTTCAGGATATGCTGCGGGACATCCAGCAGAACGTTCCGGGCATTGACGGCGTCACCCTGTCGGTACACTGCCACAACGACCTGGGGCTGGCGGTTTCCAACAGTCTGGCGGCCATTGAGGTGGGCGCGCGGCAGGTGGAGGGCTGCATCAACGGCATCGGGGAGCGGGCCGGCAACGCGTCGCTGGAAGAAATCATAATGGCGCTGGACACGCGCAAGGATTTGTTCGGCGTGGCGCTGAACGTGGATACCACGCAGATTTACCCCACCAGCCGGCTGGTGAGCCGCATCACGGGGATGAGCGTGCAGGCGAACAAGGCCATTGTGGGCGAGAACGCGTTCCGGCACGCCTCCGGCATCCACCAGGACGGCGTGCTGAAAGACCGCTCTACTTACGAAGTGATGAGCCCGGAGCGGGTAGGGCTGCCGCCGGACGTGCAGCTGGTGCTGGGCAAGCTCAGCGGCCGGGCCGGCCTGCAAGCCCGGCTGGAGGCGCTGGGGTACTCGCTGGACCGGGAGGAAGTCACCAGCATTTACCAGCGGTTCCTGGAGCTGGCCGACAAGAAAAGCGAGATAACGGACCGGGATTTGGAAATCCTGATGGACGAGGAAAATCGCACGGCGTCGGAACCGATTACCTACGCGCTGGACACGGTGCACTTTAGCAGCGGGGACAAGGACATCCCCACCGCTACGGTGCGGCTGGTGGGGCCGGAGGGCCGGATTGCCACCGATGCGTCAACCGGCAACGGCCCGGTGGACGCCGTGTGCCGGGCGATTGACCGCGTGGTGGGCTGCACGACTACGCTGGCCGATTTCCAGGTGCAGGCGGTGACCGAGGGGCTGGACTCGGTGGGTTCGGTGACGATGCGGATTGAGAACGGGGGGCGTATGTTCTCCGGGCGCAGCGCGTCAACGGACATAATCGTGGCCAGCGCGCAAGCCTACCTCAGCGCGGTGAACCGGATGCTGGCGGCCGACGATGCGGAAAGCCTGCCGGCAGTGGGCACGACACCGGACTAATTCGGCAAGAGGAAAGACGGTTAGCCGACGTGGAATCCCCTGGCCCTTGGGCCGGGGGATTCTTTGATGTGATAGGAACGATTCACAGCAGCGGCATCTGGTACTCGCGGTCGGCGGCGGTGGCGTTTTTGCCGAGATGCACGGCGGCGTATCCCATGCGGCGCAGGCGTTCCGCCAGGTCGGGAAAGCCGAACACGGTGAATATACGCCGGGGGTGAACGGCCTGCACGTAGGCAATCAGGTCGTTGAAATCGGCGTGGTCGCTGTAAGGGAGGCTGGCGTCGCCGGGGCGGCCGCTGCCCCAGGGACGGCGGCCGCTGCCGGCGGCCCAGCCGGTTACCTCCAGGTAGCGCACGGGGCGGCCCGGCGGGCGATGCTGGCTGATGTACTCGCGGCTCTTGCGTCCGGGGGGGAACAGCAGCACCTCATCATCGGCGGCAGTTCCGTCAAAAATGCGGTAAGGGCCGGGGAATGTCACGCCGCCATCCTCGTACTTGCGGGCGACGTCATAAATGCCATCCTCACAGGCTACGCGGAAACCGGCGCTCAATAGATGATGCAAAATCTCCTGAGCCTTGCCCAAACGCCAGCCCAATGCTACGGGCAGCGCGCCCTGCTCCAGCCAGGCGGTTAGCACCCGCACGGCGTTGGCTACGGCGTCGGCCTGCGGGGGAAAGACGTAATCGGGGCGGCCGTAGGTGCTTTCGATGACCAATGTGTCGCAGGATACGGTTTCCAGCGGCTCGTTGATGGGGGAGGGCTGGACGCGTATGTCGCCGGTGTACAGCAGGCGCGCGCCGTCGGAACGCTGCGTAACCAGCGCTTGCGCCGAACCGAGGCAATGGCCGGCCGGATGCAGGGTTATGGAGTAGTCGCTGGCGTCCAGCGGTTCGCCGTATTCCAGGGTAACCGACTGCGATTTGCGGAGGTACTCGGACAGCAGCAGCTGCGTGTTGGGGGTCAGGACGGGGCGGGCGTGGCGGGCGGTGTGGTCGGAATGGGCGTGGGAGATGACGGCAAAATCCTGCTTGCGCAGGGCGTCCAGCCACAAATCCAGGCCGGGCAGATAAACCCCTCTGTCAAAAACAACGTTCACAGATTAACCCCGTAGCGTAGTGCGGCGCAGCGCAAGGCAACGGCGGGGAGTATAGCACGGGGGGCGATGGTATTCAGAATGACGTTTGGAGTGTTCCGTTGTGTTGGGGGATGGGGTATAATTCCGGCGGTTTTCGCTTGCGGGCGGGGGCTAGTTTGCAGGTTTCAGGAGTTTCAGATGCCCGGCCAGATTGGCGATGTTGCCGCTGATTTCACGCTTTCCTCTCCGCATCATGGCGATGTTACGCTGAGCAGTTATCGCGGCGCTAACAGCGTGGTGCTTTCGTTTCACGTGCTGGATTTTACCGGCGGTTGAACTGACCAGGCGACGTCGTTCCGGCGTCTCAATGCGCAGTTTGAGGAGCAGAATGCTCAGGTTTTGGGCATCAGCTGCGACCACGTGGCGGCCCATCGGGCCTGGACAACCTCGATGGGGGGGCTGCCTTACCCGGAGTTGTCGGACTGGCATCCCAAAGGGCAGGTTACCCGCGCTTACGACCTTTGGAACGAGGAACGGGGCGCCGGAACCCGTGCCGTGATTATCGTTGACCGGGAGGGCGTCATCCGCTACCGGGAGACTTACCAGCCGGGGACTCTGCCGGACCCGGCAACCATTTTGCAGGCGGTTGCGGAGCTGAACTAGACGCAGACGCAATCCGGCGGCCGGCAAGACTTGGGTTGCGCCGGCCGTCGGCTACCCGCCGATGCCCTCAATGCGGTACTGGACGGAACCGCGGGGGGTGCTGATGGTTACTTCCTCGCTGGCCATCTTGCCCATCAGCGCCTGGCCGATAGGGGATACGGTGGAGATTTTGCCAGCCGCTACGTCGGCTTCGCGCACGTCAACCAGGGTAAAGACGCGCTGCTGACGCGTCCCCAGGTCTTGCAGGGTTACGCGGGAGCCGATGCTGACGCGCTCGGTGTCGGCGTTGGCGGCGTCAACAATCTCGACGCGGGCCAAGTCGTTCTCCAGCTGGCGGATGCGGCGTTCTACCAGTTGCTGCTGCTCGCGGGCGGCGTCCAGGGGGGCGTTCTCGCGGACGTCGCCGTCGGCGCGGGCCAGGCGGATGGCGTCGCGGATGCGGGGAACTTCGTTGCGCAATCGCTCCAGCTCGGCCTGCAACTCAATGTGTCGTTCGGCGCTCAGGCGGGCGGTGGGGGTGCTGCCGGCTACCGATTGGCCGGGGTTCTGCGCCCGGCGGCGGTTGCGACGGGGCGCGGCGGCGTAGCGGGCCAGGCTGATTTCCGTCCAGTTGCGGCGGTTCGCAAAGGCGAGGAACTTCTTGACCGGGTCCAGCCGGATGGCCGGGTCCTCAACGTTCTCGGTAGTCCACTTGGCGTAATCGCCAACCTCAATGGCGTGCAGGCCGGCAATGGGCTTGTCCTTGCCAACGCGGGCCTGGAATCGCAGCAATTCCTGCTGCCCGGTCATTGCCGTTTTGCTGTCTTTCAGATGACTTACGAATATATTGATGGCTTCTGCAATCGAAATTTGAGGTTCGCTGGTCAACTGATTCCTCCGATTGGGGCGCCAATTCTGGCTGTGAAATGCGCCGAAATTATACCACCCGCAGCGGGCGCCGGCAATTTGCCGGGTTTGCCAAAATTGGTGACGCCCGCGCCCTTGCGCCGGGATGAAACGCCCGCTTAAGATGCATGGCAGCTGTGCTATCCTGTTGCGGACGGAGGGGAACGTTAAATGAAAGCGATACAGATTACCGAATACGGCGGCCCGGAGGTACTCCAATACGTTGACCTGCCTGACCCGACTCCGGGCCCGGAGCAGGCGGTGGTGGAGATACAGGCGGTGGGCGTCAACTTTACCGACATTTACAGTCGTGAGGGCGTCAACCCGCCCGGCCTGCCCTGGGTTGCCGGGGTGGAGGGCGCCGGCGTGGTGCGTGCGGTGGGGGATGGCGTTACGGACGTGGCCGTTGGGGATGCGGTGGCTTATTGCAGCCACCCCGGTTCTTACGCCGAGCAGGCCCTGGTTCCGGCCTGGCGTCTGATCAAGATGCCGGATGGACTATCGGTGCGCGACGGCGCCGCCGCGATGCTGCAAGGGATGACGGCGCATTACCTGTGCCACGATACTTACCCGGTGCAGGCCGGCGACCGGGTGCTGGTTCATTCCGGCGCCGGGGGCGTGGGGCTGCTGCTGATTCAGATGTGCAAGATGCGGGGGGCTTACGTTTATTCCACCGTGTCCACCGAGGCCAAAGCGGAACTGGCCAGGGGCGCGGGCGCCGACCACGTGATTTTGTACACGGAGCAGGATTTTGCGGCGGAGATTGCCAAAGCGACCGACGGCGCCGGCTTGCAGGCCGTGTTTGACGCCGTGGGGAAGGATACCTTTGACCAGAGCGTGGCAGCGCTGGCGCCGCGCGGCTGTATGGCGCTGTACGGGCAGGCCAGCGGAGCGGTGCCGCCAATTGACCCGCGCGTGCTGGGCAACGGTTCCAAGTTTCTGACCCGGCCGGGCCTGGGTGACTATACCCGGAACCGGGCCGAACTGGAAACGCGGGCCGGCGCCGTGCTGGGCTGGGTAAAATCGGGGGAGCTGAAACTCCGGGTGGAGCATACTTTCCCGCTGGCTGAGGCTGCGGAGGCGCATCGCCAACTGGCCGGCCGGGCCACCACCGGCAAGGTCATTTTAACACCGTAAGGGTACGGCCCGGCAAATCTGATGGCTATGGCAACGACTAACCCGGACTGGCCCAGCCCAAAGGGTATTGTCCTCACCAATCTGGACTGGATTGAGGACGTGGCCCGGCGGCATTGGCTGGATGAGCTGGACATACCGCCGGGTTCGGTGGTGCTGGAGCGGCTGTCGGCTACGGGGGGGCGCTGCTTTTGCTACCCGGACGGGCGGTGGCTGATTGGCTTGTCGGAGCCGCGGCTGCAACGCTGCGGGCGGCGGGGGATTGAGGGCATCCTGGCCCACGAGCTGCTGCACGCCTGGCTCTGGTCGGCGCACCGCTACCAGGGGCACGGGGCGGTTTTTGAGGGGCACGCCGCGCGGCGGGCGATACCGCGCTGGTGTTCGTCGTATCAGGAAGTGCGCCGGCAAGGGCCGCAGCAGCTGGCGCTCTTTGACACCTGGCCGCCAGCGCCGGCCCGGGGCGTGTGATGATGCGCTCCGAATGGCCGACAAAATTGCTTAATCCTTTGCCCAAGCCCTATAATGAGTCAACCTGAACGCGCCGATAGGAGGCCGCTAATGCCCGCAACGGTAAATTCTGAAGAAGTGTACGAAGCCCTGCGCACGGTTTATGACCCGGAAATCCCCGTTAACGTGGTGGACTTGGGCCTGATCTACGATGTGCAGGTTAGCGACGCCAACGACGTTTTCGTCCAGATGACGCTGACGTTCCCCGGCTGCGGGATGGGCCCGCACATCGCACAGCAGGCCGAGTGGGCCGTGCAGGACGTGGAGGGGGTCGAGGAAGTGAACATTGAGCTGACTTTCGACCCGCCCTGGTCGCCGGACCTAATCAGCGAGGAAGCCCGCAATATGCTGGGCATCTAGTCAAACACTGGCCGCGCGCCAAACGGAGTGATATGTCAACGCCACAGCAGGCTAATCCACAGCAGGCGGCACGCCTCCAGCAAATCCGGCGCCAATGGGAGCAGAAGCGGCAAATCACCGACCGACTGTCGGCCGTGCGGACGACGGTCGGCGTCTATAGCGGCAAGGGCGGCGTGGGCAAGACTACCGTAGCCTGCAACCTGGCGACTACGCTGGCCGCGCAGGGCGAAAGGGTGGGCCTGCTGGACGTGGACATTGACTGCCCCAACGTTACGCGGGTGATGGGCGTGCGCGACAAGCCCGACTATCAGGACGGGCAGATTTCGCCGGCCGAGTGCCACGGCGTCAAGGTCGTTTCAATGGCGTTCTTTCAGGAGAACGAGGACGAGGCGATTATCTGGCGGGGCCCGATGATTCACAACGCCATCAACCAGTTTCTCCAAGCGACTGATTGGGGCGAGCTGGACTATCTGATTGTTGACCTGCCGCCGGGCACGTCGGATTCGCCGCTTACCGTGATGCAGACGCTGCCGATGGACGGGTTTGTGGTGGTGAGCACGCCGCAGGACTTGGCGATTATTGACGCCAAACGCTGTATCAACATGATACGCAAGCTCAACCTGAACGTCGTCGGTATCGTTGAGAACTACTCCGGCGCTATTTTCGGGGAGGGCGCCGGGCGGCAGCTGGCGGAGGATATTGACGCGCCGTTTCTGGGGAGTATGTCGCTGAGCGGGTCGTATCGGGATACCAGCCGGCCTACCGTGCTGGTTGACGATGCGGTTAGCGGTGAGTACGCCGCCGTTGCCGAGCAGCTCCGCAGCAGCCTGAAAGCGCTGGGTCGGGAAGCCTAGCCGCTCTGCTGGATTTGCCCCGGCTCCAGCGCCGGCAGGTCGGTGAACGCCGGCTCCAGAGCGGCGCCGTTGTCGGGGACGCCGGCCATTTGCATCTGCATCAGAGCGTCCACTTCCTGCTGGATGGCTTGCTGGGCGAAGGGGTTTAGTTCGCCCATCTGCCGGAACTTGCGGTTGCGCTGTTTGAGCAGCTTGTTGGTGGAAAGCCGGCTGGCCTCGGCCAGATGCTTGTAGATGGCCAGCTCCAGGTCAACGGCGGCGGTACGGGGGTCGTTGTGGGAGCCCTCGGCGGGTTCTCTGACTACCTGGTCAACGATGCCTAGTTCCTGGCAATCGCGGGCGGTGAGCATCAGGGCCTCGGCGGCCTCGCGGGTCAGGTAGCGTTCCCGGGCCGGGCCGCCTACGGTGTGCTGGAGGGAGATGGGCGAATAGATGGCGTACTGCTGCATCAGGATGCGGTCGGACAAGCCTAGTGACAGCGCCGCCTCATTGCCGGCCTCGCCGATGATGACGGAGATTATCGGGGTGGGCGCGTCCAGCATCAGGGACAGGCTGCCGGCGACGGCGTTGCCGATGCCCTGCTCCTCCGATTCCAGCCGGGGGTCGGCGCCCTGGGAGTCGATGAGGGAAATCAGGGGCAGGCTGAAACGGGTAGCCAGTCGGATGAGCCGCTGGGCTTTGCGCAGTCCGTCCGGGTGGACGTGGTAGCGTCCGTCAACGGTGTCGTGGGGGTGCCGGCGCTGCTGCCCGATGGTTACCACCGGCTGCCCGCGCAGCAGGCCGATGCCGCCGACTACGGTGCGGTTGTCGCTGCTCACCCGGTCGCCGCAAATCTCGAAAAACTCGTCCAGCATATGGCGCATATAGTACAGGGCGTCGGGCCGCTCATCGTCAATGGCGGCGTCCAGCGACTCCCACGTCTCAGTATCATCGGCGACGGGGACTTGCAGACGGCTCACGGCGCGGCGGCTCAGCTTCAGGGTGGCGGGTTCGCACAGCATTTTGAGGAGCTGGCCAATCCGCTCCGGCAGCCGCTCGCGGTTGATTACGTTGTCCAGCAGGCCGCGCCGCAGGTGGTATTCGGCGGTGTGCACGTCGGGGGGCAGCTGGCGTTCGGTGGCTTCCATCATCGTGCGTATCGGGGACAGGCCAACTACGGAGCCGGGTTCGGCGACGATGACGTCGGCGAGATTGGCAAAGCTGCCGTAAGCCTGGCCGGTGGAGGGGTTGGCCAGGATGGTGATGAAAGGGGTTGGCGCCTCGCGCAGCTTGTTGACCGCCGCCACCGTTTTGGCCATTTGCATCAGGGAGAGGACGCCCTCCTGCGTGCGGGCGCCGCCGCCGGTGACTACGGCCACCACCGGGAGGCTGCGGCGGGCGGCCAGCTCAAAGGCCAATGCCACTTTCTCGCCCACTACGCTGCTCATGCTGCCGCCCATAAAGCCGTAGTCCAGCACGATGAGCATTGCGCTAGTGCCCTGGATTTTGCAGATTCCGGTAACGGCCGCCTCGGTTAATCCGGTGCGATCCTGGGTCTCCGTGAGCTGCTCGTCATAGCGGGTGCGGTTGGAGAAAGCCAGGGGGGCCACCGAACGGACGTAGCGGTTTTGCTCGCGGAACGACCGTCGGTCGGCAATCAGCTCGATGCGTTCGCGGGCGGACAGGGTGTAGTGGAACCGGCAGTAGGGGCAAACGCGGTATTGCAGGTAGGCGGCGGAGTCGCTGATGCGCTCGTGGCACAGCAGGCAGTGGTCCTGCACCGCCGACAGGTACATCCCACCCAGCCCGGCATCATCGCCGAAGAGGTGAACCAGAAAGTTGGTCAGATTCCGCACCGGCACGGGAACCCCTCCTTACGCTTTGAGTTGCCAGTCCTTTGAGTTACCGGAGCCTTGAGTATCAGTATATGCCAGCGGATGGCCGGATGCTAACGGATGACGGGTAGAAAATTGCGGAACTCCGTATTAGCCCATCCGGAAACTGATCAAAGTAGCCGGGGTTGGGGCGCCGGACGGTTCCCGCGGCACGGCGGCCCAGTTGGCCAGTCGGACGCCGACGGCCCAGGCGATGCCTTGCGGCGTTACTACCAGGGGGATGCGGTGTCGCTGTTCCCTGTCGATGCGGGCGTCGGTGAATACGTCCTGGAGCTTGCGGCGGCCGGCCATGCCCAGGGGTTGGATGCGGTCGCCGGGCTGCCACGCGCGGACGGTTGCGCCCTCGGCCAGCGCTGACGGGGATAGGTAGGCCGCCAATGGATTGCCCGTGTTTAAGGGGGTGTCTGCGTTTAGTTGGACTGCCCGGCACGTGATTTCCCAGCCGTCATGTTTGGTGACTGCTTCGGCGATGGGGCCCCACGGGAGGGTGAGGCGAAACTCGCGGCGCAACTCCGGGTAGGCAGCCGTTGACGGCGCTCCCGGCGGGGATAGCATCGCCCAAGCGCGTTGCGTGGTTAGGCGGAAACCGCGCGGGAGGGGGACGGTTTTGCCGAATGTGGGGGCGGAAACCGCCGAGGCCATTGCGGATAAATGGCGTTCGGTTAGCCGGCGTTCCTGGCCGGTGACTGCAATCCACGCGCGGCGCAGGATGATGTGCTGCAAGGCCGGGTGGGCCAACGCCAGGCGGCTGCGGTCAAGGTAAAGGGCGCAGTGTTCGTTGACCGGGTTGGGGGCGATTTCCGGCCATAGGGCGTCGGCTTGCTGCTCGACGTAATCTACGTGGGTGGATGCGGTGCGGGACAGGCGGGCCAGGGCGTCAACGATGCGGGGGTTCAGCTGTTCGGTCAGGGTGGGCATGATGTCCAGGCGGAGGCGGTTGCGGGCGAATTCCCGCATATAGTTGGTGCTGTCATCGCGAAACGCTACCTGATGCGCCCGGCAGTAGGCGATGGTGTGCGAGCGGCGCATTGCCAGCATGGGCCGCCATACTTTCAGGCCGGCGTCTGCCCTGATGTCCGGCCCGGTATCTGGCCCGGCATTGGGATAGGGCCAGTCGTCAAACTCGCTCATGCCGCGCAGGCCGTGGAGGCCGGCGCCCCGGGCGACGTGGAGCAGCACCGTTTCCGCCAAGTCATCGGCGGTGTGGCCCAGGGCTACCAGACGGGCGCCGGTTTGCCGGGCTATGCGTTCCAGAAAGGCGTAGCGCAAATCGCGGGCCGCCTGCTCAAAGGAACTGATGCGATGCTCCTGCTGGTAAGCGGCTACGTCAACTTCCTCTACGATGCAATCGGGCCACCGGCGGCGTACAAATGCGGCGTCGTCGTAGGATTCCGGGCCGCGAAAGTCGTGAATCAGATGGGCGGGCTGCAACTTGAAACCCTCGTATTTGCGGGACACGGACAGCATCCGCATCAGAGCGCAGGAATCCGGGCCGCCGGACACGCCTACTACTACGGTATCGCCGGCTTGCAGTCCGGCCCGGCGGATGGCGGTTCGGCCTAGCAGGTACATTTGCGTGGTGGGCCACCACCGTTGGGTTTTCGGGTTGCGTTTGTTCCGGCCCAATTCGGTTCCCTCAATACCCGGTGCGATTGGGCAGGGCCAGGTGGTCAACGACGTTGTAGCTGCTCAGCCGGCGGCCGCGCGCGCCGGTGTTGACGGTGGTGCGGCTGCCCAGGGCCAAGTCCAGGTGGTTGATGTTGGAGAGGGGCAGCTCAATGACGGCGGCGACGATGCAGCGGATGGTGAAGTTGTGGGTTACGGCAACTACGGTGTCGTCGCTGTCGTGGCGGCGGTCGATGTCGGCGAAAGCGTCCATTGCCCGGCGCTGCACGTCGTAGAGGGATTCGCCGCTGGGCATGGTCACGCTGGCGGCGTCCTGTCGCCAGGCGGCGTAGAGGTTGGGCCAGTCGTCGCGCATTTGCTGGACGGTGATGCCCTCCAGGTCGCCCATGTCCATTTCGGCGATGCGGGGTTCGTCGATTACGGGCAGTCCGCAGAAATCGGCCAGCCGCTCCGCGACGTGGCGGGCGCGGGAGAGGGGGCTGGAATAGATGGCGGCGGGGTTCCAGGACAGGCCGGCTACGGCGGCGTCGTGGGCCTGGCGGCGGCCCCGGTCGGTCAGCGTGGAGTTGGTGGTGCCTTGCAGCCGGCCGGCGGCGTTCACGTCGGTTTCGCCGTGGCGCAACAGGTGCAGTTTCATCCGCAATCTCCCGCTGGCGTGTCCGGCGTCGTCCGTTGCAGCCGAACCTGCTCGATGCGCGCGCCGGCCATCTCGGTGACGGTGATGGTTAATTCCCCGGCGCGCACGCTGTCGGACACGTTGGGAATCTCGCCAATCTGGGCGATGACTAATCCGGCAACGGTTTGATAATCGCCTTCGGGCAGCGTGATGCCGTCGTCGGCCAGACGGTCGTTAATCTCGATGATTGTCATACCGCCGTCCACGTCAAAGGCGCCGTCGTCGGTGCGAACCAGGCTGCCGTCGGCCTCCTCGGATGGCGGGTCGTCGTCAACCATCGTGCCGACGATTACGCCGGTGAGCTGTTTGAGGGTGACCAGGCCGGCGATGCCGCCGTACTCGTTGGTGACCATCATCATGGAGAGGCGTTTGTCCTGCATCGTGTCAAAGGCATCGGAGATGGTGACGGTTTCGGGTATGAAATCCACCTGGCGCATGGTGTCGGTAACCGGGTCATCCATGCCGATTCCGCTGCCGCTCTGGGCGATTAGCACTTCTTTGTTGGACAGGACGCCAAGCACGGTTTCCTGCGTGCCCTCATAGACCGGGAACCGGGTATGGCTGTTCTCGGCGTACAATTCCAGGAACTGGCGCATGGTGGTGCCTTTCTCAATCCAGACAATTTCGGTGCGGGGCGTCATAATCTCGCTCAACCGGCGGTCGCGGAAATGGAACACCCGCTGCAAGCGCTGCGCCTCGTCCGATTCCATCTCCCCCTGCTGACGGGACATATCAATCAGCATCAGCAACTCGCCCTCGGTGAAGGCGGTTTGCCAGCGGTCATCCGGCGTGCGCAGCAGTTTGTGAATCAGGCGGGGCGCTACCGTAAAGAAGTAGATGAACGGGGTTGACAGGTTGACGACCAGGATGACGGGGCGGGCGGCGATTAGCGACCAGCGCTCCGAGTAGGTTGCCGCTACCGTTTTGGGCGTGATTTCGCCGAATATGGAGATGACCACCGTCATTACGAGGGTGGTTACCAGCGCGGCGTAGCCGGAATCGCCCAGCAGCTGCGCGGCCATTGCCGTGCCGATGGCGGTGGCAAAGATGGTGAACGCATTCTGGCTGAGCAGGATGGTGGCAAAGAACTTCTCCTGCTGGCGCAGAATCCGGTCAACCGCCTGGGCCGCCGGGTGTCCCTGCTCGCTGAGGAAGCGGATGCGAACTTTGTTGACCGCAATCAGCGCGGCTTCGGCGCTGGTAAAGAAAGCAACCCCCAGAAAACTGACGGCCAGCAGCGCGATTTGCCAGCCCAGCGGCAGGAAAAACCCGCCGCTCATTTCTCCGGATTGCAACAGAATGACCCAATTTGATAAACCGTCGGACGATATGTCCAGCATCGGGGCGTGATACCTCCAGCGGCGGCCCGGCCCAAGGAACGGTGTACGGGCGGCCTGTAAGAATGTAGATTATTCCCGGAAAGAATAGCACCGCGGCGTGCCAGCGTAAAGTTCCGGGATGTCATCGGCAGCGTTTCGTTTCGGGTGGTTTGGTCAAGTCATGATAGGCCATCCTTTGGGAGTGGGTTTTTGGTTGGCTGGTATCGGGCGGTGCGGTATCGGGCGTTTATCGGGCGGTGGGTTCGGTTGATTTGGTGTTGGTGTCGGAGATTCAAGTCGTTGTCAGCCCTACGGCCGGAGGTTGGTACGCAACTATTTTGGACCTTCATTTTACGTGTCCTGCCCTAATGAGAGGCAGCACGCGGGCTGAAGCTCGATACCCTGCGGAGGCAGCCCGCGCCGTGAAAGCGGGGTCGGGACTACCCTTGCCGATTGCGATTTTGCTGACTGGCCGTTTTGACTTGAATCTCCGGCGGTGGTGCTAGCGGTGTGGTTTGATTTGATGCGGTGTCCCCGCTTCCTCAGGTGCGCTCTCTATCTGAAAACGGCTGGGGATAGGGGGTTGATTGATTTGCCCGATAGGGGTATTATGCCAGTCGTACATTCGTTCGGCAAGGGGGTAGCGTCATTGATTTTTTGGATTTTGAGAGGGATTTTGACGGGGACGGCGTATCTTTTGGAGGTCAAGGGCGTTGCTACGTCGTTGGGACATCGCTGCGCTCAGAATGACGGCAGGAATGGCAGGATGGCGGGCGGTGGGCTGATTAAACCATCTAAGACGAAACGCTACCGATGTCATCAAAATGATTGCCGGCATCGTCGGGCTATCGGGCTCTCGTGTTATCCTGTCAGAGCTATGCTGATACTTGGAATTGAAACTTCCTGCGACGAAACTGCGGTTGGGATTGTTGAGGACGGGCGCGTTTTGCGGGCCAACGTCATGGCATCGCAGGCCGCCATCCATTCGCCCTACGGGGGGGTGGTGCCGGAGCTGGCCTCGCGGCAGCACATCCGGGATATGCAGCCGACTTTGGAGCGGGCGCTGGCGGATGCGGAGATTACGCTGGGGCAGGTTGACGCGGTTGCGGTTACGCACGGCCCCGGGCTGGCCGGTGCGCTGATTAGCGGGGTCAACACGGCTAAAGCGCTGTCGCTGACGCTGGACGTGCCGCTAATCGGGGTGAACCATCTGGAGGGGCATATCTATGCGGCGTGGCTGGCAGCGCAGGGGGCATCGCCGGCCGACGAACCCGGCTTTCCGCTGGCTTGCCTGGTGGCATCGGGCGGCCATACCGATTTGATTTTGATGGAGGGGCACGGCAGCTACCGGCTGGTGGGCCGCACCCGCGACGATGCGGCCGGCGAGGCTTTTGACAAGGCGGCCCGCGTGCTGGGCCTGGGCTTTCCCGGCGGCCCGGAAATTCAGAAAGTCGCGGAGAGTTTGGAGCGGCTGGAACGGGATGTCCTTACCGACGACGACCTGGAGCAGCTGGCGGCGCCCCTGCCCCGGGCGTGGATGCGGGGCACGCTGGATTTCAGTTTCAGCGGCGTCAAGACGGCCCTGCTGCACCGGGCCCAGCGAACCGGGCTGTATCCGGATCCGGAACCGGACGGGGCCGGCCATGACTTTATGGTGGCAAGTTTGGCCGCCGGCTTTCAGGAATCGGTGGTGGACGTGCTTACCGCCAAGCTGCTGGATATGGCGCAGCGGTACGGGGCGCGGGGGCTGGTGCTGGGGGGCGGCGTTACCGCCAACGCCCGTTTGCGCCAACGCGTGCTTGCCGAATCAGCTTTGCCGGCCGTCATACCGCCGCCGGTTTTGTGCACCGACAACGGGGCGATGATTGCGGCCAGCGCTTACTATCAATATCAACGGGGGCAGGTTGACGATTTGTCGCTGGACGTTGACCCGTCGCTGCCGTTTGGAGCTCCGCTCGCTGAGGCGATGGCGGCGGGGGAATAGGCGCATACTGACGGCAGCGCGCTCATTTCCAGCAGTACGCCGGCGAATGACAGCAGGTCGGCGCGGGGCGCTGCGGTGGGAACGTCCAGCGTCCAGTTGGCGCCGCGCAGCTGCATTGACCGGCCGGCCGGCTGCGACATACTGCGCCAGACGGCGATGATTACGATGACGGTAATCAGCAGCAGGGCCGCCGCGGCGACGTGGAGGTTGATTACCGGGATGATGGGGCCGGGCAATCTGTCCACCAGCCAGTAGGCCAGGGCGAGGTATATGAGCGCGCCGGCGATGATTAGCATTGTCCCCTGGATGCCGGACAGCCGGCGGTGCGATTCGTCGCGGACGGCTACTGCGCTGACGGATGCGGCGGCGAACATCTCGGTTGCGCTGGCCCGCTGGCCTTGGGCAACCGAAATAACCCGCCGGTTCGTGGCGATGATGATGCGGTTGCCGGAACCGGGCTCCGTAAGCAGCCCGGCCCGGCAGTCCAGCAGGGCGCCCACCGTTTCGCCGGGCAGCAAATCAATGCCCCGGATGCGGGTTAAATAGGATTGGCGGTGCGTCATACCCGGTTTCACTGCTGCGGCGCGGCTCATCGCATAAGATGCTAACATACTCAAAACCCCGATGGCGGTTTGACAGGGGCAACGGTTGCGGGTAGCCTTGTTGGGGTAACTTTGCGGGGAATTGTGCTGTGGATTATGGATATTACCGAACGAATCAATACACTGAAAGCGGCCCTGGCGCGTCGGATTCTGGTTATGGACGGCGCGATGGGTACGCAGATTCAGGCGCGAGATTTGGGCCCCGACGATTTTGGCGGCGCCGATTACGAGGGCTGCAACGAATATCTGAACATCACGCGGCCCAACGTGATTGCCGACATTCATCGCGATTATCTGGAGGCCGGCGCCGACATCATTGAGACCAATACCTTTGGGGCAACGGCGGTAGTGCTGGGGGAGTATGACCTGGCGGAACACGCGCGGCGCATCAACCGGGAGGCCGCCGCAATCGCCAGCCGGGTTGTCGCCGAGTTCACGGGGCAAGATGCCGGGCGGGATGCCGGGCAGCCCCGGTTTGTGGCCGGCGCAATGGGGCCGACTACGCGCACAATCTCGGTGACCGGCGGGCTTACCTTTGACGAGCTGGCCGCCGATTACCACCAGCAGGCCGCCGGACTAATCGAGGGCGGGGCCGACCTGCTGCTGCTGGAAACCAGCCAGGACACCATCAACGTCAAGGCCGGGCTGGAGGGGATTGACCGGGCCTTTGCCGAACTGGATACCGTCTTGCCGGTGGCGGTGCAGGGTACGATTGAGCCGATGGGGACTTTGCTGGCCGGGCAGGATGCGGAGGCGCTGTACACGTCGCTGGCGCACCGGGATTTGCTGTGGGTGGGGTTCAACTGCGCCACCGGCCCGGAGTTTATGACCGACCATATTCGGACGCTGGCCGGCTTGTCCCGCACCAACATTGCGTGCGTGCCCAACGCCGGCTTGCCCGACGAAGACGGCAACTATAACGAAAGCCCGGAGATGCTGGCGGCGACGCTGGGCCGGTTTGCGGAGAACGGCTGGCTGAACGTGGCCGGCGGCTGCTGCGGCACCGGCCCGGAACACATCCGCCGCATCGCCGCCGCAATGGAGGGCAAAGCGCCCCGCAGCGAACGGCCGGAATTGGAAACCCGCGTGTCCGGCATTGAGGCCGTGCTGATTAACGAGGATACCCGGCCTACAATCGTGGGTGAACGCACCAACGTGCTGGGCAGCCGGCGGTTTAAGCGGCTGATTGGCGCCGACAAGTTTGAGGAGGCCGCCGAAGTCGGACGGCGGCAGGTTCGCAACGGCGCCCATGTTCTGGACGTTTGCCTGCAAGACCCGGACCGGGATGAAATCACGGACGTAATCCGTTTTCTCGACCAGCTCAACCGCCGGGTTAAGGCGCCTATTATGGTGGACTCTACTGATGCTACCGTGATTGAGGAATCGCTGAAACGGTTGCAGGGCAAGTCAATCATCAACTCCATCAACCTGGAGGATGGTGAGGAGCGGTTCCGGCAGGTGGTGCCGCTGGCGCGGCGGTATGGGGCGGCGCTGGTGGTGGGCTGCATTGACGACGACCCCAATCAGGCGCAGGCGATTACGCGGGAACGCAAGCTGGAGGTGGCCCGGCGCTCGCACGGGCTGCTTACCGAGCAGTACGGCGTGCCGGAGCAGGACATCATCTTTGACCCGCTGGTGTTCCCGGCCGGCACCGGCGATGAGAACTACGTCGGCTCGGCGGCGGAAACCATCGAGGGGGTGCGGCTGATTAAAGAGGCGCTGCCCAACACCAAAACCGTGCTGGGCATCTCCAACGTGTCCTTCGGGCTGCCGGCCGCCGGCCGCGAAGTTTTTAACTCGGTGTTCCTCTACCACTGCACGCAGGCCGGGCTGGACATGGCCATCGTCAACTCGGAGCTGATGCAGCGGTACGCCACCATACCGGAGGAGGAGCGCCAGCTGTCCGAGGATTTGATTTGGAACCGGGGCGCTGACCCGGTGGCGGCGTTTGCGGCGCATTTCCGCAACCGCGCTCCCCGCGCGACGGTTGAGGAACGGCTGGCGCTGCCGCTGGATGACCGGCTGGCGCAGTGCATTATTGAGGGCAGCAAAGAGGGGCTGGCCGACGACCTGGACCTGGCGATGGCCGAACGGGAACCGCTGGACATCATCAACGGGCCGCTGATGGCCGGGATGGACGAAGTGGGACGGCAGTTCAACGCCAACCAGCTTATCGTTGCGGAGGTGTTGCAGTCGGCGGAGGCGATGAAGTTTGCGGTGTCGCATCTGGAGCCGCATATGGAACGCTCCGACGCCGCGACCCGGGGGCGGGTGCTGCTGGCTACGGTACGGGGCGACGTGCATGACATCGGCAAAAATCTGGTGGAGATAATCCTGTCTAACAACGGCTATCGCGTGGTCAATCTGGGCATCAAGGTTGCGGCGCAGGAACTGATTGCCGGCTGCCGGGAACACGGGCCGGACATGGTGGGGCTGTCGGGGCTGCTGGTAAAGTCGGCGCAGATGATGGTGGAAACGGTGCAGGATTTTCGGGCGGCCGGCATCCGGGTGCCGGTGCTGGTGGGCGGCGCCGCGCTGTCCAACCGATTTACCCGCCTGCGGATTGCGCCGGAGTACGACGGGCTGGTGGCCTACGCGCCGGATGCGATGACCGGGTTGGCGCTGGCCAACCTCATACAGGATGCCGACGAGCGGGAACGAATGACGGTGCGACTGGCCGCCGAAAGCGCCGACTTGCAGGCCGAAGTCGCCGCCCGGAGCCAGTAAAGGGATGAGCGCCGTGGGAACCAACGCTCCGGTCAAAGCGCCGGACACCACGCCGCAGCCGCCGGACTTGCGCTTGCACGTCCTGAACGACTACGACCTGGACGAGATTTTCGGCTACATCAACCCGCAGATGCTGTACGTGCGGCATCTGGGCTACCGGGGGCGCTTTGCCGACGCGCTGGCCGACGGCGAATCCAAAGCGGTTGAGCTGCGGCGGCAGGTGCAGAAAGTTGAGGACATCGTGCTGTCGCGTTCGGACATCGCCGCCAGCGCGGTTTTCAAGTTCTTTCCGTGCCGTTCCGACGGGCAGTGGCTGGTAATTTACGGGCCGGATGGGCAATCTGAACTGGAGCGGTTTTACTTTGGCCGGCAGGCCGGGCGAGAGGGGTTGTGCCTGGCCGACTACGCGCGGCCCGTTGGCGCGGGGCCGGTGGACTATCTGGCGATGTTTGCTACCACCGTCGGGCCGGGGGTGCGCGCGCTGTCGGAACGCTGGAAAGACAGCGGGCGGTATCTGGACTCGCACACGCTGCAAGCGCTGGCCATTGAATCGGCAGAGGGGTTTGCCGAGCTGCTGCACAAGCGGATACGCAGTATGTGGAACATCGGCGAATCGTCGGGTACGAAAGTTAACGACGACTCGGAGATGCAAAACCTGTTCCGGGCCCGGTATCGGGGCAAGCGTTACTCTTTCGGGTATCCGGCCTGCCCCCGGCTGGAGGATCAGTCAAAACTGTTTCAGCTGCTGGACGTGACGGGCAGCATCGGCGTGGAGCTGACCGACGGCTATATGATGGACCCGGAAGGTTCGGTTTCGGCGGTGGTGTTCCATCATCCGGACGCCAAGTATTTCAATCTGGACGAAGCGGACATCGAGCGGTTGGAAAGGGAAATCGCCGGGCTGCCGGCGTAAGCCCTTTCGCCTCCGCTGGGCCGCCGCCCGTTACTGCGCCGTGAACCCGCCGTCCACCACCAGTTCGGCGCCGGTGACGTAGGATGCTTCGTCGCTGGCCAGGAACAGCACGGCGTAGGCTACTTCGTCGCGGCGGCCGATGCGTTGCATGGGGATGTTGGCGAGCATTGCATCGCGGGTGGTTGGGCTGGCGGAGCGCGGGCCGGACATGGCGGGCATCAGGCCGGGGTGTACCGAATTGACGCGGATGCCGGCGGCGGCCCAGCGCACGGCGGCGGATTTGGTCATCAGCCGCACGGCGCCTTTGGAGGCGTTGTAGCCCATGTGGATGAAATCCTGCCCGACGATGCCGGAAATGGACGATATGTTGACGATGCTGCCGCCGGCGTCCTGCTGTTCCATCGCGCCGATGGCGTGTTTCATTCCCAGAAATACGCCCTTGGCGTTGATGTCCAAAAGACGATCCCACGTGGTGGTGCCCAGGTTGTCCTCCTCGTCGTACCCGGAGATGCCGGCGTTGTTGACCAGAACGTCCAGCCGGCCGAACTTGCCCACCGTGTCGGCGATGACCTGGCGCCAGTTGTCCTCGTCGGTTACGTTCAGATGGGCGTATTCGGCAGCGGCGCCGGCGGATATAATGTCGTCGGCAACACGCTGGCCGTCGGCGTCGGAGACATCGCAGAGGACAACGGTTGCGCCCTCCTCGGCGAACAGGCGCGCCTCCACTTCGCCCATCCCGCGCGCGGCTCCGGTAACGATGGCGATTTTTCCTTCCAACCTGGCCATGACTAATCCCCCTGACGTTCATGTTTGCGTATCTGCGGGCCGGATTATAGCACCCGCCGGCCGGCGGCTTGAGTATCCGATATGAGCCGGCTGCAATACCCGGATGCCGGGCCGTCTATCGACAGCTTGCAGCGGGATGACGTTTATACTGCCGTCATTGACATCGGTTCCGGGTCGGCGCGGGCGGTGGTGATGCGGGTGAATACGGGCGGCAGCGTGGAGATTGTGGCGCAGCAGCGGGTTACGCTCAATCTGATGAGCCACCTGGACGGCGGCGGGTTTCTGGATGCGACGGGCATTGCCAATACGGTGGGCGCGCTGGAGGATTTTGCCCTGGTGGCCCGGGGCTACGGCATCAAAACCATCCATGCCGTCGCAACCGCCGCGCTGCGGGAATCGGGCAACGCACAGGTTATTACCGATGCGGCTTCGGACAAGTTCGGTATTCCGCTGCGTATCATTGAGGGCGCGGAGGAGGCGGCTTACTGCTTTCTGGGCGCGGTGCACGGGCTGCCGGTGGGACGGGGTTTGATGGCCGACATTGGCGGCGGCAGCGCCGAGATTGTCAGCTTTGCCGACCGCACGCTGCAAACGGCGGCGACGTTGCCTTTGGGCAGCCTGCGTATCGCCAACCGTTTCCGGCTGACCGACCGGCCGGCGCCATCCGACGTTAGCGCCGCTTACGAATACGTGGGCGGGGTGCTGGCCGATGCCGCAATTCCGGCGCTGTCCGGCGAGGGCGTTCTGGCCGGTTCCGGCGGGTCGGTGCGGCTGCTGGCGCGGCTGGCCCGCAGTATGGAGCCTTATCCGGTAACGCGGATGCACGGGTACGAAATTGACGCGGAGGCATTGGCCGCGCTGTCGCAGCGGCTGGTTGAATCGTCGTGCGCGCAGCGGGCGGTGATGCCGGGGATGAATCCGGAGCGCAGTCCGTCCATCGTGGGCGGGGCGATAGTGGCTGATGCGCTGGCCCGGCACGCCGGGGCCGCCGGCATCCTTATATCCGGGCAGGGGCTGCGGGAGGGTTTGGCCCGCAATCCGGGGACGCTGGCGGCGCGGGAGCAAATCCGGCTGCCGTCGGTTAAGTCGGTGCGGATGGCGGCTTTGACTGACCTGGCGCAGCGATTTGCGCCCCGCTATTCGTGGCGGGGGCAGCGTCGGGCCGGGCTGGCCGGCCGGATTGCCGCCGCCGCCTGGGACGGCCGGCATCGCCAGCTTACCGAGTCGCTGCAATGCGCCGCCCTGCTGCTGGACATCGGAAACGCCGTGGATTTTTACAACCGGCTGAACCTGGCGGCGAGTATAATTACCAGTACGGACTTGCCCGGATTTACGCACCGGGAGGCGGCGCAGATTGCGGCGATACTGCTGGTTGCCGAAAGAAAGAAACTGCCGGCAAGGTTTCGCAAGTCGCGGCTGCTGACCGGCGGCGACCGGCGACGGATACGGCAGGCGTCCGCAATCTTGCAGGTTGCCGACGCCGTGGACCGCCGCCTGCCGCCCGAATATCCGGCGGATTCAATCATCGTGAATCCTGGCAGCGTGGATTCCGGCAGCGTGAATCCGGGCGAGGACGGAGGGGATGGCTGCCGGCTGTCCATCCGCACCCCGGCGTGGTCGCCGGCGGCGGACGCTGAGGCGGCCGGTCTTTGGAACCGGGCCTTTGACGCGCCGATTGACATTGCGGCTATTGACATCGGGAGAGGTGAATTGTGACTAACGGGGACGCTGCGCAGAGATTCCGGATGGGCAAGCGTTACGGGCAGCACCCGGACGACGGGGAGTATCCGGGTCGCCTCATCATCGTGGAGGGCATTGACGGTTCGGGCAAAAGCACGCAGATTGACTTGCTGGCGAAGTGGCTGAACAGCCGGAATCTGGTAACGGTATTCACCGAGTGGAACTCGGCGCCCATCGTCCGCAACACCACCAGGCGGGGCAAAGAGGGGCGGCTGCTCACGCCGATGTCGTTCAGCCTGATACACGCCGCCGACTTTGCCAGCCGGGTGCATACGCAAATCCTGCCGGCGCTCAAGGCCGGCGCGGTGGTGCTGGCCGACCGCTACGTGTACACCGCCTTTGCCCGGGACACCGCGCGGGGCGTCAATCAGGACTGGCTGCGGCGGGTGTACTCCTTTGCGGTGCGGCCCTCGCTGGCGTTCTACTTCAAGGTGCCGCTGGAGGAGTCAATCCGTCGTATCAGCATCGGACGGGAGGAAATCGGGCACTACGAGTCGGGCCGGGATTTGGGACTGGCGGGCAGCCGGGAGGATTCTTTCCGCAAGTTTCAGGGGCGTTTGCTGGACGAATACGCCGACCTTGCGGACGAGTTTGGCCTGATTACGATTGACGCTACGCTGCCCATTGCGGTGCAGCAGCGGGCGGTGCGGGAACACGTTGCGCCCCTGCTGGACGGCATCTTGACGATACACGGGCAAAGCGTGCCGGAGGCTTTGGGCAGCGCCGGCCTGAGCGGGCGCTACATCCGCGCGCCGGGGACGCGCAAGATCGAGGCGCAGACAAGCAACGAGGGGTAAGGCGGCTGTCAGATGAACGACGTCAAGTTTTACGGCCACACGCCGCCGGGCGCCGGCGATGAGTCAACGCCGGGCCGGTTGATCGTGATTGAGGGCACCGACGGCGTGGGGCGTTCCACGCAGATTGCGCTGCTGAAAGAGTGGCTGGAGGCGGAGGGCTACGCCGTGCTGGATACCGGGTTCCGGCGCTCCGAACTGGCCGCCAACGGCATCGACCGGGCCATGCGGGGCCACACGCTGGACTCAATAACGCTCAACCTGTTTTACGCCACCGACTTTTGGGACCGGCTGGAGAAAAGCATCGTGCCAGCGCTGCGGGCGGGCATGGTTGCGCTGGTTGACCGCTACATCTTTTCCATCATTGCCCGGGCCCGGGTCAGGGGCGTGCCGGCCCGGTGGCTTGACGACGTGTTTGAGTTCGCCATCGTTCCCGACCGGGTGTTTTATCTGGACGTTGACGTCCAGCATCTATTGCCACGGGTGCTGGCCAGCCGGCAGCTGGACCACTGGGAATCCGGGGAGGATTACCTGCGGGGGCCGGATTTGCTGGACAACTTCATCAACTACCAGAGCGCCTTGCTGGACGTCTTTCGGGAGCTGGCGCAGCAGCACGACTTTGTAACGGTTGACGCGCGTGCCAGCGTCCGGGAGGTTTTTGAGACGCTGCAAGACGGCATCCGGCAAACGCTGGTGGGGATGGGGGACGACTAGGGCTTACAAATCCAGCGCGTCGGCCAGGCGGCGGCGGTGGTATTTGGGGTCGCCCAGGAATTGGTACAGCGTGCGGGATGCGGTGGTGTGCAGGGTCAGGCCGTACTCGGTGGTGCTGCCCACGCCGGCGTGTACCTCGTGGGCGTGGTTGCAGGCGTTGTAGTAGGCCACGCTGCTGACGGCTTTGGCCAGGTGGATGCTGTCGGCGGCGGCGCGTTCGGTGTCCAGTTTCCACAGCGCCTCGTAGGTCGTCCAGCGGGCGGCGTCCAGCTCGTTGACCAGGTTGATGATGTGGTCTTGCACTCGCTGGAAACGTCCAATGGGGGTGCCGAACTGGATGCGGGTGCGGCTGTAATCCACCGACATTTCGTACACCTGCTGGGAGCCGCCCACCTGGTAGGCGCAGAGCAGGGGTATGGCGGCGGCGACGGCGCGCTCCAGGGCGGCCCAGCCGCCGGCGAAACGGCCGCCCAGCACGGCTGACCGGGCGACTTGCACGCCGTCCAGCCGCACTTCGGACAGGTTCCAGGCGAACCCCTCCAGGCGGCGGATGGAAACGCCGGGGGCGTCGGCCGGCACCAGGGCCAGGCCCACGTGCTGGCGGTTCTCGGTACGCACGGCGCAAATCAGGTCGGTAGTGGCGGCGGCGTCAAAGACGAACACCTTGCTGCCGGAGATGCGGTAGCCGTCGCCGTCGGCCACGGCGACGGTCTGCACGTCGGCCTCGTCCCACTGGTAATCGGCCTCGGTGACGGCCAGGGCGATGGTGCGCCGGCCGGCGGCCACGTCGGGCAGGATGGCCCGCTTTTGTTCCTCGGTGCCGGCTTCCAGGATGGCCAGGGCGCCCAGCACGCCGCTGCTGAAATGCGGCCCCGGCACCGGGCCGCGCCCCAGTTCCTCAAAGAGGACGCCGGCGTCGGTGAACGAGCCGCCTTCGCCGCCGTACTCGGCGGGAATGATGATGCCCAGCCAGCCGGTAGCGGTCAGTTTAGACCAGGGCGCAGAGGGCGCCGTCTGGCCGGTGGCCGACATTTCCAGCAGTACGTCTTTGGGGTACTCGGTGTCCACAAACCGGCGCACCGCCGCCTTGAGCATTTCCTGTTCTTCGGTGAGGGCCAAGTCCATTGGTTAGTCGCTCCTGTTCTGATTATCCGATAGCTCCGGCTGGACGGGTGGGCGTTACGCCAGGGCGCCGGCGCGTTCCCGCTGCTGGCGGCCGATACCGATGCGGCGGGCCATGATGACCTTCTGGATGTCGGTGGTGCCGCCGGGATGCAGGGCGATGATGGCGGCGCGCTGGTGGGACTCGATGTGGCCTTCGCCGGCGCCCCATTGCGCGTCTTTGGTGAGAGCCGCCGGGCCGAGGATGTCCAGGATGCCGGTGGCGATGCGCAGGCCGGACTGCTTGCGGAAGTAGGACGCCTGCGGGCCTTCGTAGGCGATGCTGGCGCCGCTGTGCCGCATCCAGTAGTTGCGCAGCTGGAACAGGCGGCCAATCTCGGCGTCAATGTAGATGTCAACCAGGCGGTCGCGCACGTCGGGGTCTTTGCTCAGGGGCTGGCCGCGCCGGTTGTTGGTCTTGCAGTAGTCAAAGAGGCGGTCGACAATCCAGTTGCGGCCAATTTTGCCGCCGGTGCCGTGTTCCAGCTCCAGGTGCGTGGTGGCAACCTTCCAGCCCTCGTTCTCGCCGCCGATGAGGTTGCGGGCCGGCACGCGCACGTTGTCAAAATAAACGATGTTCTTGACGCCGGAACCGGCGCCGGACTCGCCGGCCGAGGACAGCAAGTCCATCGGAAAGACGCTGATGCCGGGCAGGTCGGACGGCACCATAAACCAGCTCAGGTTCTGATGGCGGTCGCCCTCCGGGTCGGTGCAGGTAATCGTCCACATATAATCGGAGCCGTGGGCGCTGCCGACATAGACTTTCTGGCCGTTGATGACATAATCATCGCCGTCGCGTCGGGCGGCGGCTTTGGCGTTGGCCAAGTCGGAACCGGCCTCCGGTTCGGTCAACAGCTGCCAGGTGCGGATTTCGCCCTTGAAAATCTTGGGCAAAAATTCCTGCTTCTGCTCCTCGGAACCCCAGACCAGAATGGAGTTGCCGCCCAGCCGTCCGCCGGAGTCGTAGTACGGCGGCAGCGACAGATTGTAGCCGTCGATTTCCTCTTCCAGCACCACCGAATGGTCAACGGTAAGCCCGCCGCCGCCGTACTCCTGCGGCGCAGTCGGCCACAGCCAGCCCTTATCGCCCAACCGCCGCCCCAACTCCCGGCGCAGCTGATACTGCTCAAAAGTCAAGTCGGCAGAATCAGCCGGATGCCGGATGCCGCCGGGGATATTCTCGGCCAGCCAAGACTGCACTTCGGTACGAAAAGCTTCCTGCTCAGCGGTATAACGGGGTTCAAAATCCATAACAAGCCTCAAAACCGGCCCACCGGCCGGCGGGATGATGATGCGATTGACGGGCGCAATTATGCCCTATGGCGGGGGATGGGGCAACCGGGGATCAAAGTGACATTTGCCGATAGACGGAATAAAAACCGCAGCGGTATGCTGGGTGCGTTACGGCAAATGCAACACCAACCAACGGAGGGCGGTTTTATGTCGGATAATTGCGATGGCAAGGCGCCGGCGGATTGCGCCAGAATAACGTTATCAAAACTGCACAGTGACCCGGACTGGTTCCTTTATGACGCTCTCAACAAAACGGAGCCGCTGGGGAGGCAACTAAAACCGTGGGATGCGCTGGACGAACAACAGCGGGCTGCAATCGCATTGCACGTGGGCGATATGTCGCTGTGGCGCGCGGAAAGCAAAGTTGACCCTGCGGATGCCGACAACCTGTTTGAGAGATACCCGGAACTTCTCGACTTGCTGGTCTGAACGGGCGGCTTGCTGTTGGACGGTTTTGTTTTGGAGCGACGTTTGTTGACGCTATGCGGCGACTTCGCTAAGTTAGGTGCTCAGTGCACACTGACTTTGCAAGGGGTCATACTGCGATTTCTTGCTCAGCGGGCACTAATCTTGCCAATGAGTTGGAAAAATGGCGCTCCCACTACAACGGACGTTTCTGCGGCCTATCCTGGAGATTGCAGCTCAATCCGAAGGAAGGTTGGCCTACAAAGAAATTCTTGCCGAGCTGATTCCAATGCTCTCATTGAGCGACGATGACTTGCAAGAGCGGATTCCCTCCGGGGCGCTGCGGGTTGATAAACATACGCGGTACTCGATGCACTTGCTGAAACGCGCCGGGCTCCTGGACGCGCCCGGACGCGGGCATTACCGGATAACTGACCGAGGACGGCAGTATCTCCGGGAACACGCGGAATCGCTGGACCAGGCGCAGCTCAATATGCTGGTGGTGGAGCGGGAACAGGATTCGCCATCGGATAGCGTAGCCCCGTCTGCTGGCGATGTTTCGCCGGACGAGCAAATCGAAGTTACTCATGCACAGCTCCAATCCATACTGACCGATGAATTGCTGGAAAGCGTCAAAGCCGTGTCGCCCGAGCGCTTTGAGGCGCTGGTGGTTGAGCTGCTGGTTAAAATGGGGTATGGGCGGGGCCGGCAGGTCGGGCGCAGCCGCGATGGCGGCATTGACGGCGTTGTAACCCAGGACCGGCTGGGGTTTGAAAAGGTATATGTCCAGGCCAAACGCTGGAACACCGCGCAAATCGGTGAACCGGAAATCCGCAACTTCTCCGGCAGCCTCGACCCGCACGGCGCCACCAAAGGCGTGTTCATCACCACATCCCGTTTTAGCCCGGCAGCCCGCCAGTCTGCCGATGACGCCGCCAGGAATAACAAAACCATCCTGCTGATTGACGGGCCGAAATTGGCCCGGTTGATGATTGAGTACGGCGTTGGCGTAGTAACCAAAGCCGTCTATGAGCTCAAAGAGCTGGACGAGAACTATTTTGCTGACGCTTGACTTGGCCAGTGACGGCCGGCAAGCGGGCGCCGGCCGCGCGAACTACGAACTGCCCCTGTGGATGAGGCGTGTTTGACATCGCCAATCGTATGTCGTATGCTTGATATAGGCATACGACATACGATTGCCTGGCGGAGGATAAAATGCGAATTGGTGTCAACATCCCCAACGAACTGATGCGGCGACTGAAGCCGCTGAAACCGGGACTGAACGTATCCCAGGTTTGCCGGGATGCGCTGGAGGCGGAAGTCAGGAACTATGAAAATATGCGCGCCCGGCTTGATGATGACGACATCCAAGAGGCGGTAAGCAGGATAACACGGCGAGAGCAGGAATTCAGAGCAGTTCTTGACGTTAACTGGGAAAAGCTCGGCTACGAAGATGCAGCGGATTGGGTGAAGGTGGCAGAGTGGCATGATTGGGAGCGCCTGCACCATGGCCGGGAGATTAGGAGGAAAGATGATCGGCAGACATGGGAGTGGCAGCCTCATTCCGGTAAAGTAAAGGACTTCGATGACCGATACCGCGAATTCTTTGGCCGGATAAACCAGCAAAGCGATGACTTCCTCGATTGGTATGAGGAGCTCGGCGGATTCGACCTGCGCTCCGCCGAGCAGGAATATGGGAATGCCTGGCACGCATATACGGAGGCCGTTTGGGAATTAATTTGCCAAAAGAAGGAGGAATACCGGGAGGCGCGCCGTAAGGAACGGCTGGCAGAACGCGAGAACCGCCCGGCGCCCGAAGTGCCGCCGCATCTTTTGTCTGAACCGCAGCCTCTAGGGGTAAAGCCCAGGTTCCGGGTTATTCCTAACCACGGCGGGCTGGCCCCCGGAGTTACCCCGGAAAATCTCAAGCAGATCCACGCCGATCTTGAGATGGCGGAATTGCTGGCGAAATTGGAGAGGTCGCAGTGATTGTGCCGGACATCAACCTGCTGGTGTACGCTTATAACGGCGGCGCACCGCACCACGATGCGGCGCGGGGTTGGTGGGAAGCATTGCTGAACGGCACCGAGCAAGTCGGCCTGCCCTGGATTGTCATAACCGGATTCATCAGAGTGATGACCAACCCAACGATGGTGGCAATTGGGGTTACACCGGCGCAAGCCGTTGGCTATGTTCGAGATTGGCTGTCTTGCGACCATGTAATCCTGCTCAATCCGGGCGCACAGCATCTCATGCACTTGCAACGGAATCTTGCTGCCGGGGGCGCCGGCGGGAATCTGGTACCTGACGCTCACATCGCGGCGTTGGCGATGGAATATCAGGCAGTAGTTCACTCCGGCGATTCCGATTTTGGCCGGTTTCCCGGTCTGCAATGGCACAACCCGTTGTGAAGTCCGGCGCGCGCCGCCGTCCTACCTGCTCCGCAGGGCCCGCCCCGGCGTGGCGCCGGTGTGCTGGCCGTTGTCGATTACGGGCGTTCCGTTGACCAGTACGTAGTCAATGCCTATGGGGTACTGGGCCGGGTCTTCAAAGGTGGCTGGGGTGTTGACTTGTTGGGGGTTTAGCAGGACGAGGTCGGCTTTGGCGCCGTTGCGGATGGTGCCGCGGTCGGTTAGGCCGAGGCGCTGGGCGGGGGCCTGGGTCATTTTGCGGATGGCTTCCTCGAGGGGGAATAATCCTTCGCCGCGCACGAATTGGGCCAGTACGTAGGGGTAGGTGCCGTAGGTGCGGGGGTTGGGGCGGCCGCCGGTGAGGATGGCGTCGGTGCCAATCATTTGCGCTGGGTGCGTGGCAATTTCGCGGATGTTTTCCAGGTTGCCGGTGCGGGCTACGAAAGCGACTTGCAAGTCCTCCTCCAGCAGCAGGTCGCACACGGCGTCCACCATGCGCCCGCCCCGGTGCCGGGCCAGTTCCTCCAGGGAGCGGCCTTCCCACTCTTTGTTTTTGTCCGATGCGATGTGGGCAAAGATGTAGTTGTCCAGCGTCTGGCCGCCCCACTGCGGCTCTACGGCGCGCACCATCATAGCGCGGACGCTGGGGTTGGCGATGCGGGCCAGCAGGGCTTGCGGGCCGCCGGCGTGCACCCAGTAGGGCAGCAGTGAGTGCAGGATGGTGCTGGCCGCCGGGTAGGGGTACTGGTCAAAAGTGACGTCCTGGCCGGCGTTGCGGGCCGCATCCACCAGGCCGGTCATCTGCGGGCCCAGGCCGGCAACCGGGCTGTGGTAGTGGGAGATGTGCACCGGCGCGCCGGAGCGTCGTCCGATTTCCAGCGCCTCGCGGAACGGGTCCAGCAGGCGGTCGCCCAGGGTGTAGCGGGCGTGGGTGCAGTAGAAACCGCCCTCCGCAGCGGCGGCGCTGGCGATGGCGGCCAGCTCGTCGGTGTCGCTGTACGCGCCGGGCGCGTAGGTCAGGCCGGTGGTAAATCCAAAGGCGCCGTCGCGCATCCCCTGGCGGGTCAATTCCTGCATCTGAGCAAGTTCGGCGTCGGTGGGCAGGCGGGACGACCAGCCCATGGCGGCGACGCGGATGGCGGCGTGGGGGACAAAGTGCAGCACGTTGCAGGCGGCGTTGCCGTCAAACAGGGCCAGGAAATCGGCCACGCTGCTCCACCGCACGTCGGGGGGAGCGCCGTTGACGGCGGCCAGATAGACCAGCATCTGCTCCAAGCCCCGGGGCGTCGTCGGGGCGTAGGACAGGCCGTCCATGCCTAGCGCCTCGGTGGTTACGCCCTGGCGGATTTTGGCCTCGTGGGCCGGTTCGGTCAGCAGCATCAAGTCGGAATGGGAGTGCATATCGATAAAGCCGGGGCAGATGACGTAGTCGGTGGCGTCGATGGTGCGCCCGGCGTCAATGGCCGACGTGTCGCCGGTGATTATCCGGAGGGTGTCGCCGGTAACGGCGATGCTGGCGCGATAACCGGGGGCGCCGGCGCCGTCAATCACGGTTCCGTTAGCAAGCAGCAAGTCAACCATAGTGAAACTCCCGGTGCGGCGCAGCTGGGCCGCTGGCGGCTGGTGGATTGAGGGGATGATACACCCGGCGGCGCGTTTTGCCGCTATGCTGGCCCGGCGATTCTGAACATCCGCAATTACAAGACATAATATCAGCGTATGCGAAACATTGTTATGTAGGGCCGGACAATGCGCGTGATTGACAATCTGGGGCGTAATCGCAATTAATCAATGCTATTTTCGCCAACGAGTAAAGGAATAGCGGCGGTATGATACGCTTTTCGTAACCGATTAGCGGTTTTGGCCGCTTTTTAGGATTTGACACCGCATCACGGCGGGGCTAGACTGCCTTGAAACACGCAGGTCTGCACGCCCATCAACCTGCCCTTAAGCAAGGAGGCCAAATGAGTGCAGCCGCGCTTTCAGCGCACGGTACATCGTCGGAACCCGATTCTAGGCAGTCCCGCCGGGTGCGGGGCCGAATCGCCGACATTCTAATCAGCGGGACATCATGCCTGGCAGAGATGCGGCGGTTCCGCGCTCGCAGCAAGCACCGGCTCCCTTGCGAGCCCTAGCTGCGGCAAGCTACATCGAGCGGCGGGCGTAGCATCCCGCCATCAGCTCGCCTGTATCGGGTCGGCTTAACGAAAGCACGCCCAGGCAGTCTGCCGCTTTAGGCCGGCATACCGACTGCCTGCACCATCCGGCCGCCCCGTCCCATGCAGACCGGCAACACGGTAGGTTGCCGTCTGTCGTGCCATCAGGCGTGTGGGCACGAGACACGAAAAGGAGAACACTATGCGCGAGGTCTTACGGTCCAAAATTCACCGTTGCTGGGTAACCGGGTCCAACCTGGAATACGTCGGCAGCATCATCATTGACCGCGAACTGATGGAACGAGCCGACATCTGGGAGTTCGAGAAGGTCGTCATCTGCAACGCGAACAACGGCCACCGCTGGGAAACTTACGCTTTGCCCGGCGAGCGCGGCAGCGGCACCATTTCCGTGCAGGGGCCCGGCGCCCGCCTGTGCCACAAGGGGGACTGCCTGGTCATTCTGTCCTACGAAGTCACCGACCATCCGGTGGAGCCGCGGATGATTCTGACCGACGAGAACAACCGATTCCTCGAGTACATTGAAGGGGCCATGTATGCCGAACCTGCGGGAATTTTCTGAGCGGGAGACCGAAGAATACTACGACGCTGAGGACGCCCTGTACCGTTCCTTCTGGGATTCGGCGGGCAGCCTGCACTGGGGCGTCTTTGACGCCCCGGACGACGGCGCAACCGACGTGCGTGCCGGGTTTATGGCGGCCTGCTTGCGTCTTAACGACGTGATGCTGGCCAACGCCGGCATTGACCCGGCGGCGCAGGTGCTGGATTTGGGCTGCGGCAACGGCAACACCGCAACGTGGCTGTGCCGCACCACCGGCGCCAGCGTGACCGGGGTTGACCTCAGCGGCGTGCGGATTGCCAACGCCATTGAGTCGCTGAGTGCGGTTCCCGAACTGGCGGCGAAGCTGCACTTTGAGAAGGCGTCGGCCACCGACCTGCCTTTTGCCGACGGGACGTTCACCCACGTTTGGAGCCAGGCCACCATCTACCACATTCCCGACAAGGTTAAGACCTTGCAGGAAGCGTACCGGGTTTTGCGGCCCGGCGGCACGATGGTGTTTGACGACCTGATCAAGCCCAGGCCGGACATCAGCGACGAGGCGCGCACTTTTGTGTACGACCGGCTGCTGTTTGACACGGACTTCAGCTTCTACTCGTACATGGAGGCCCTGCGGGAAACGGGGTTCCGGGTGCTGGAGGCGCGCGACCTGTCGGCGCATCTGGCCCGCAGCTACTCCTGCCTGTCGCAGATGGCGGCGGGGGCTGACGACGACGCGCGGGCCGAACGGTTCGCCGCTTTGTCGGACGCCTATCTCAAGATGGTGGCCGCCGTGCGCAACGACGAGCTGGGCTGGGCGCAGTATCTCTGCGTGAAGTAGGCGCCGGCGGCGGCCCGCAATTATCCCATCGCCTTTACTCCCAATCGCATCTAGCACCGCCGTGGGGAGTAAGGGCGGCATCAATTGGAGCAATCTGCAATGCCTGACTTGGAAAACGTGGACTCGGAAGGGCGCGTCCAGTGGATCTATTCCTCCCGCAATAACGACGAGTTGGCGGAGCGGTACGACTGGTGGGCCAAGGAATACGACCAGGATTTGGAGGATACCTTTGCCTGGGTTGGCCCCCGGCGGGCCGCCGAAGTGCTGGCGGAACAGACGCCGGCGCCGGCCGCCAGCAAGGTGCTGGACGCCGGCGCCGGCACCGGGCTGGTTGGCGTGGAGCTGCAACGGCTGGGGTTCAGCGACATTTGCGCGATGGACCTTTCGGAGGGGATGCTGGAGGAGGCCAGGGCCAAGGGGTGCTACAACGATTTCCGGCAGATGACGCTGGGCGAGGCGCTGGACTTTCCGTCGGATACCTACGACGCGGTGATTAGCGTGGGGGTATTTACGCCGGGCCACGCGCCGCCGCACGCTTTTGACGAACTGTGCCGGGTCACTAAACCCGGCGGGCTGGTGACGTTCAGCCTGCGTCCGGATGCTCACGTGGAGCTGGGGTTTAAGGAACAGCAGGACAAAATGGCGGCCGATGGGGTCTGGAGTCTGGTGTCGGTGACGGAGCCGTTTCCCGCTTTGCCCAAAGGGGAGCCGGACGTGATGCACCAGGTTTGGGTGTATCGGGTGCGCTGAATGGAACGGGGCCGGTCTTTACCGGCCCCGCAGAGGCGTTACTCGCGGGTTTCCATCGGGAAGCCCTGGGCCATGGCTTCGAGGATACATTCCTGGCAGCGGTCGCCGGTTTGATGGCCGGTGGCGGGCCAGATGTCCTCGCCTTTGGCGCCGCAGAGAAAGAACGGCTCTACTTCCTCAATGCCCAGGCTTTCCAGGTAGTGGACGAACCCGCGCTTGTTGGGGTTGTCGTACCACCAGGGGGTCAGCGTCTGGGCCAGGGCGTGGATGTCCTGTTTGAAGTCGTCGGAGTAATCCTCGATGTTCTCCGGGATGTCCACCATCCAGCGGGTGCCGTTGGGGCCGCCCTCTTTGGCGGCGGTCAGTTTGCCGTCGCGGACGTTGCGGCGAATAACGTCCTGGGAGACGTTCAGAATCCGGGACGCCTCCTGAATAGTAACGCGGGGCATAGCATACCTCTAATCGTAATCGCACAGGACGACGACGTGGTTTAGTTCAGCCCTATTTCTACCACCAACCCGCTATGCGGGGCAAGCCCGGCGGCGGCGTTCCGTTTCAGCGTGGTTTGGTCAAGTCATAATCGGTCATCCTTTACGATAGAGTTTGCGGTTGGCTGGTATCGGGCGTTTATCGGGCGGTGGGTTCGGTTGGGTTTGATTTGATGGTTGTTGCCGGAGATTCAAGTCGTTGTCAGCCCTACGGCCGGAGGTTGGTACGCAACTATTTTGGACCTTCATTTTACGTGTCCTACCTTTTTAGGGGCTGCACGCGGGCTGAAGCTCGATACCCAGCGGAGGCAGCCCACGCCGTGTAAGCGGGGATGGGACTACCCTTGCCGATTGCGATTTTGCTGACTGGCCGTTTTGACTTGAATCTCCGACGATGCGATGGTGCTAGCGGTGCGGTGTGATGGCCCCGGTTCCTCAGGTGCGCCCTCTATATGAGAACGGCTGGGTGGGGGGGTTGCTTGATTTGCCCGATGGATGTATAGTAGCGAACGCAAGTGCTGATTGGCAAGAGGGTAGCGTCATTGATTTTTTGGATTTGGCGGGGGATTTTGACGGGGGAGGCGTATCGTTTGAGGATAAGGGGGGTGCCGCTGGGGGAAATCATTTCCCCCAGACCCCCTCGGTGTGTCTTTGGGGGCCGGGCGGTTTGTGCTATGGGCGGGGCTGTGCTAACTTTGCGGCGATGATCCAGGCGATGATGATGACGCGGGGGGCTGCTGCTGCCCGCGCTTGCCAATTTCCAAACTAACGGAGGTTTGAGATGTCAGTAGGACTGATAGTGCCTTTGCCGGCGTACACGCTGAACCCGGCGTTTATTGCCCGGAAAGCCGAGGAGCTGGGGTTTGAGTCGATTTGGTATCACGAGCACCCGATTTTGCCGGTGAACAGCGCCAGCCCGTTTCCGGCTACCGGGGGCGAGATTCCGTGGACGTATCGCCATTTCTCGGAGCCGTACATCTCGCTGGCGATGGCGGCGGCGGTGACCGAGCGCATCAAGCTTTGCACGGGCATTACGCTGGTGCCGGAGCGCAACCCGCTGATTCTGGCCAAAGAGATTGCGGTGCTGGACCGGCACAGCAACGGGCGGTTTGTGTTCGGTGTGGGCGCCGGCTGGAACCGGGAGGAAACTGCGATGATGGGCGGCGATTTTGACCATCGCTGGACGCAAACGGAGGATGCAATCAACGCCCTGAAAACGCTGTGGACGAACGAGCAGGCCGAATATCACGGGCGCTATTACGATTTCCCGCCGGTCTATTCGTATCCCAAGCCGGCGCAGCAGCCGCACCCGCCGGTTTTGCTGGGGGGCAACGCGCGCAACGTGCTGCGGCGGGTGGTTCGCTACGCCGACGGCTGGCTGCCTAACCGGGCCACGCCGGAGCAAATCGCCGACAGTCGCCAACGGCTGGACGCTCTGGCCGACGAGGCGGGCCGCGACCCGGCATCGCTGACCATCTCCGTATTCGGGCAGCCGCCGGACACCACGCGGGAGCAGGTGGACGCATATCTCAACGCCGGCGCGCTGCGGGTGGCGGTGTGGGCGGAACACTGCGACACCGAGGCGGAAATGGAGCGGCAGCTGGAGGGTATCGCGGAGGAACTGACCCGCTAAGGGGGCGGCAAAAGGGTTTCGCAAGCAGGCTGAATCGGTGAGGTTTCATTATGCGATTGGAAGGTAAAGTTGCGCTAATCAGCGGCGGCGCGCGGGGGCAGGGCGCGGCGGAGGCCCGGCTGTTCACGCAGGAGGGCGCCGCCGTGGTTATCGGGGATATTCTCGATGACGACGGGATGAAACTGGAGGCGGAAATCCGGGAGCTGGGCGGGCAGTGCACGTTCGTCCATCTGGACGTTACGGACGCCGACCAGTGGGAGACGGCGGTTAGCGAGGCGGTGAACCGCTACGGCAAGCTGGATATTCTGGTGAACAACGCGGGCATCGGCAGCACCAACGCCGGCGGTGTGGACGCGCCGCGCATCCACGAGGCGCCGGTGGAGGTGTGGGACCAGATTATGGACATCAACGGCAAGGGCGTGTTTCTCGGCACGCGGGCAGCCATTGGCGCCATGCGCGAGGCGGGCGGCGGTTCCATCATCAACATATCGTCCATCGCCGGGCTGGTGGGGTTGAGCCCCGGTTCCGGCGCCGGCGCCGCCTACGCCAGTTCCAAGGGCGCCGTCCGGCTGCTGACCAAGGCCACGGCGGTGCAGTACGCGTCGGAGGGCATCCGGTGCAACTCGGTGCATCCGGGCTACATTGACACGGCGATGACGGAGCGGATGATGTCAATGCCGGGGATGCGGGAAATGCGCGTCGGCAGCACGCCGCTGGGCCGCATCGGCACGGTGGACGACATTGCCAACGGCGTGCTGTTTCTGGCCTCCGACGAGGCATCGTTTATGACCGGCAGCGAGCTGGTGATTGACGGGGGGTACACCGCGCAGTAGAGCCGGCAGCGGGGCAGCGCCGGTTCCACTGATGGCCTATTCAACCAGGGTGCCGGGGTACAGGCGTTCCCACGCCTGGCGGTAGGCGATGATTACCGGCAGCTCGCGCCAGCCGTAGGGCGGGACGGTTGTCCGGGCGGCGCGTATTGCGCCGGTGGCGGCGTCGCGCCAGATGACTACCTCAATCTCGCCCACCCGTCCGGCCAGCGGACGGCTGTGGTTGTAGGGCCACGCGGCCGCCGCATCGCCAATCACGATGCCTACTACGTGCTGCTCACCGGGCAGACGGCCCCGGTAGGGCAAGGCGGGTTCGCTTACGGACAGGGCCAGCGTGTCGGGGTGGGCCGATTGCCACTCTCCCCAGGTGGTTAGCTGCGCCGGGATGCGGGCCAGGGTGCGGGCGGCGCGGGGGCCGGCGATGGCCTGTCCGTAGGGCTGCGCCCAGATGCTGCCGGTGTCGTGGTCGTACCAGGTCATTGCGCCTTTGTAGAGCGCGCCCTGATTGCCAAAGGTGATAGTCGTTCCGTCCAGCCGCCGGTCGTGGGCCAGGGCGGTGTAGCAGAGGGGGCACCAGCTGACCAGCGTGGGGATGCCGCCGATGACGTCGTTGACGATTTCCCGACGGTACAGGATGCCGGCGGGGTAGGCCCGGCTATCGCCGTTGACGGACAGGCCGATGACGGGTTCGTCGTCGGGCAGATTGGCGCGGGCGGCGGGGACAAACTGGGGGGCGTAAATCGGGGGGATGTCGTCGGGGTGACGCAGCTGGACGTAATCGGCATCGACGAAACCGGCCGCCGTCGGGCCAGCGGGGCCAATCAGTTCGTCGATGGCGCCCAAGTCGGGAACGGTTATCTCCGATGGCATGGCCGGCCGGCCAGCGCAGGACAGGACAACGGCGGCCAGCAGCAGCGTCATTATCAGTCCGGCGATGCGTCCGGCGCGGCGTCTATGGAGAAACCGGGTCATACTCCGATTGCGCCGGCTCCGGTTGCGCCCGCTCCGGGGCGGGTTTGCGGCGCAGGCGGGCCAGCAGCGTCCAGCGGCGGGGGGAGATGGCTACCGTTACCAGGAGCAGCCCTACCGACGTTACGACGATGGCCGGGCCGGTGGGCAGGTCGTAGTAGTAGGATGCGTAGAGGCCGATGACGACGGCGATGAGGGCGACGATTACCGTTGCCGCCATTATGCTGTGGAGGCGTCGGGCCAGCAGGGTTCCGGTAACGGCCGGCACCACCAGCAGCGACATAACCATCACGTTGCCGACGGTTTTCAGGGCGGCAACGGTGGTGAGGGCAACCAGCAGGGGCAGCAGGTATTCCAGGAAACGCACGGGGAGGCCGGACGCCTGGGCGACGGCGGCGTCGTAGGTGGTGAACACCAGCTCTTTGTAGAGCAGACGCACCGTTACCAGCACGCCGCCGGCCAGCACGCCGCCGGCCAGCACGTCCCACCAGGAGGCGCCCAGCACGTTGCCGAACAGGATGCTGAATAAATCGCCGGAGTAGTTCTCGGTGGAGTTGATGAGGATGATGCCGAGGGCGAAACCGCCGGCGAACATTACGCCGATGATGGCGTCGATGCGGACGCCGGCGCGGCGGGATACGGCGGATATGGTGAGGGAGGCGGGAACCGCCCACAGCAGGGCGCCGAGAAAGACGTTGGCGCCCAGCAGGAAGGCCGCCGCCATTCCGGTCAGCGCGGAGTGGGCGATGGCGTCGCCGAGGAAGGCCATGCCGCGCAGCACGACGAAGGTTCCCACCACGCCGCACGCCGTCGCAGCGAGCGCCGAAATCAGCAGCGCCCGCTGCATAAACCCGAACCGCATGGGCTCGAGTATCAGCTCGATTATCGGTTCCAGCACGGCGTGATTACCGCAGCAGCGACGACAGAACGTCGGCGTTGGCGCGCATCATGCCGATGTAGTCGCGGTGGACGTCGTCGGGCAGGGAGCGCATGATGCCAACCTGGACGCCGGAGTCCCGGGCGACCTGCTCCAGGGCATCGGCAGAGAACTGGGGCTCGGAGAAGACGGCGGGCAGGCCGCGTTCGGATACCAGCTCCAGCACCCGCACGATGTCGTCGGGCGAAACGTCGCCGCCGTGGCCGCCGACAAAGGCCATCACTTCCAGCCCGTAGTGGTTGCCGAAGTACTGGAAAGCGTCGTGAAAGGTTACCAGCACGCGGCGTTCCGGCGGGATGGCGGCCAGGGCGTCGGCGATGTAAGCGTCCAGGGCCTCCAGCTCCGCGACGTAGGCGGCGGCGTTGTCTGCGTAGAAAGCGGCGTTGGCCGGGTCAGCGGCGGCGAAACCTTCGGCAATCTCGTTCACGTAGTGGATGGTGAATTGCGGATTCGTCCAGAAATGAGGGTCGCCGGCGGAGTGGTCGTGGTCGTCGTGGTCGTCGGCGTGGTCATCGCCATCGCTATCGTGGTCATCATGGTCGTCGTCAGCGTGGTCATCGTCGTCGCTGTCGATGGTGATGGACTCCGGGGCTTCCAGCGGTTGCAGGCCGTGGGAGGTTACTACTTGGACGGCATTGGCGGGGGCGGTGGTTGCGATGAGTTCATCAGTCGTGACGGACAGGCTGGCGCCGTTGCTGATGATGACGCTGGCCTGGGCGATGCGCACGCTGTCCTGCGGCGTGCTTTGGTAGGAATGGACGTCGCTGCCCGGCGGCACCAGGTTGTAGATGTCCACCCGGTCGCCGCCAACGCGCTGCGCCAGGTTGGACAGCAGGGCGTTGCTGGTGACTACGCTGACGGGTGCGGCGACGGCGCTGCCGGAGGCGGGTTGCGCCGACGTATCCGCCGGCCCGGCCGGGCCACTGCCGGATGGGGCGGCGACGGCGGCGGCCGGCGGTTCCGCAGTCGGAACGGGCGTGGGCGCTGCATCGCTCCCGCAGGCGGGCAGAAACAGCGCGGCGGCCAGGAGAAAGGCGGCCAGCACTCCGGCCAACCGCCGGTTGGAAATGCGGCCGGACAGGACGCGGCGAGGGGATGGGCTAGTCATGGAACGTCTCCTTGGTGCGGTGATATTGGTGCGGTGATAAACGAGGGGCGCGGGGATTGGCTAGTTATGGGATGTCCTCCTTGATGCCTGGTGCGGCGATAAACGATATGTAGTATCAATAAAGCCGCGTAAAAAATAAAAGCGGCGGCGGTTCAGACCACGGCGCAATCGGCGCAGCGTCCGTAGATTTCCAGCCAGTGGCCGCTCATCTGAAAGCCGGCGGTGGCGGCGGCTTCCTGGAGCAGCGCATCCACGTCGCAGTTGGCCAGGTCTGCGGAGGCTCCGCAGGCGGCGCAGAGCAGATGGTGATGGTGTCCCTGGTGGCTGAGCTGGTAGCGGAGTTCGCGGTCCTCCAGCAGCACGCGGCAGACTTGCTCGGTTTCCACCAGCAGGCGCAGGCCCCGGTACACGGTAGCGCGCCCCACGCAGGGCAGCGCGGCGCACAGTTCCTCGGCGGTAAAGGGACGTCGCTGGGCGGCGGCGGCGTTGATGACCAGCCGGCGGGGTTCGGTATCGCGGTAGCCCTGCTGCGACAACTGGGCGATGATGTCGTCCACGATGGCGGCCGAGCGGGGCCGGGGATGGCGGTGTCCAGTATGCTTTACGGCAGCGGTAATCATTATGATACTCCGTATCAGTTGGATACCTTATCAGTAGTTGCGGCCGGCGTCAACCCGCGATTTCCGGCCGTAATTTCCGGGCGTGGTGGGTCGGCGATGCCTTGACGCTGTTAGGGCGGGGGGGTTATATTTGGGCCATCACCAAAGGGAGTGTCTGCTATGCCCATTTACGAATACGGTTGCCCGACTTGCGGGCACAAGTTTGAGAAACTGCAATCCATGTCGGCGTCCGGCGCCGATTGCCCGAACTGCGAGCAGCCGGCCCGGCGGGCCATCTCGGTGTTTGCCGCCGTGAGCAAGGGCGACGGGTTTGCCAGCGATATGGCCGACCTGGGCGGTGCGCCGATGCCGATGCCAATGGGCGGCGGTTGCGGCGGCGCCTGCGGCTGCGGCCACTGATTTGCCGGTACAGCCCGCTCGGATTGACGCCGCCCGGCGCAACGGGCGGCGTTTTTAGTCGGCGTTTTTAGTCATTGAGATTACGCGCTGATTAGTCTGATGCCGGCGCGGTTGGAGTCGGGTTAGCGGCCCGCTGCTGCCGCAGCTCTGACCAGCGTCCATAGCCTAGCGTGGCGGCGCCGGCGGACAGCAGCAGGATGGCGCCCAGCACTGCGGTCAGGGCTACGCGCATGGTGGCGTCAAACCAGAATCCGGCGGGGAACATAATCAGCAGATAGTCGGTGTGAGGGTTTAGAATCCATAAATCGTTGGCGAAACTTAGCTGGTGAAACAGCAGGAATAAACGCTCAAAGCCGGCGATCGCTGCTACTCCGACGCCTACCACCGAGGCCAGCGTGATTGCGCCGGCCCATAGTGCGATGCGGGCCGCCGTGGGGACGAACCTGCGGCGCCGGGCCGTGAATCCGATGGCGAGGGTGGCGATAATCCAGGCGGCGGAACCGACGGCTACCCAATAGACGCCGCGCACCAGGCGCTTGACGTCGTACATATGGGCAACCTCCCGCGCGTTGAACACGTCCTGCTCGATGCCGTAGATGGGGGCGCGGACGGCCAGGGGTTCGGCGCGGGTGTTGAAGTAGGCGCGCAGGTCGGCGCCGATGCGGTTCAGGTTGGCATCGGTGATGCCGCTGCGGGCGGCGGTGTTGTAGCGGTCAAAGCCGTTGCGGTACAGGCCGGGGTCGTTGACGGCCCACGCCACCGAGCCGGCCACCAGCAGCAGCAGGCACGCCGGCACGCACAGCGCCGCCGCCACGCGCAGCGCCGGTTGCAGGAATACCGTAAGGTTGGATGCGGACTGCATGGCAACTAACGTATCACCCGCCAACCCGCCGGGGCAACCGGGGCATCAGGGCTGATATACTGCGTGCGCTATGACTGCTTACCATCATTCATCAAATGCCGAATCACCCATTCCCGAATCGCCTATTCCTGAAGCGCGCATTGGCGAGTTTCAGTCGCTCATTGACATCGTGGCCCGGTTGCGGGCGCCGGGGGGGTGTCCGTGGGATGCGGAGCAGACGCACGAATCGCTGAAACGCAATCTGCTGGAAGAGTGCTACGAGGCTTTGGAGGCGATTGACGGCGGCGGGCCGGGGGAATTGGCGGAGGAGTTGGGGGATATTCTGGTGCAGGTGGCGTTTCACGCGGATATTGCGCGGCAGGCGGGCGACTTTGACATTGCCGATGTGCTGACGGCGATTAACCACAAGCTGATCCGGCGGCATCCGCACGTGTTTGCCGACGGGCGGGCCGACGACGCGCGGCAGGTGGAGCGGAACTGGGAGCAGCTCAAGGCCGAGGAACGCCGGCAGGCCGGCAAGCCGGAACCGTCGGCGATGGACAGCATACCCGGCGCGCTGCCGGCTTTGACGGCGGCCCAGCTGATTCAGGACCGGGCCGCCCGGTTCGGGTTTGATTGGGATGACGTTGGCGGGGTGCTGGACAAGATTGTTGAGGAGATTGGCGAATTCCGGGCGGCAGAATCTGACGGGGAACGGGCCGACGAGTTTGGGGACATAATGTTTGCGCTGGTGAACTTGGCCCGGTGGAGCGGCATCCACGCGGAGGATGCGCTGCGCCGGAGCAACGGGCGCTTTCGCAGCCGCTACCGCACGATGGAGGCGCTGGCCCGGGAACGGGGGCAGGACTTTTCCGGTTTGCCGCTGGATGGCAAAGAGGCGCTTTGGCAAGAGGCCAAGTCTATTGAGCAAAGGGCGGCGGATTAGTCGTTGGCGGATTAGTCGTTGGCAGATTAGTCGCGGCCGGTTTGCGTGAGGCCGTAGCCGAGGGAGCCGGGTTCCATAAAGTAGAGGCCGCCGGCGGCCAGTTCGGTTAGTCCGGCCAGCAGCTGCCATTGGGAGCCGGGGCGTCCGAAAGGCGTCATGCGTTCCATAAAGGGGCGTTTGGGGCGCAGCCGCTTGATGCGACGGCGGGCGCCGCTGAGCCGCATCGCCTCGTCAATGGCATCGTTGAAACTGCCCTGCCCGTCGATTAGCCGGCGTTCCTGCGCGGTGCGGGCGGTGTAGAGTTCGCCCGTCGCCAGCTCGCGCACCTCGGCATCGGACAGGCGGCGGCTGTCGGTGACTACCGATACGAACAGGTCGTAAGTCTGGGCAATCAGGTCTTGCATCTTGTCCGATTCCTCATCAGTGGGATGGCGCCAGAAACCGGACATATCCTTGAGGCGGCCGGCCTTGAACACGGACAGCTCGATGCCGATTTTGCCCAGCAGCTGCTCTATGACGGGGCGGAGGTAGATGACGCCGATGGAGCCGACGAGGGCGGCGCGGGAGGCGACGATGGTGCTGGCGCCGCAGGCGATGTAGTAGCCGCCGGAGGCGCCCAGGCCGCGAATGTAGGCGACGACGGGCTTGCGCTGCGCGACGCGGCGGATGTTCTCGTAGAGCAGGTCGCTGGCCGAGGCGGAACCGCCGGGCGAGTCGATGTCCAGCACCAGCGCGCCAATCTTGCGGTTTTGCTCCACCCGCTCCAGCAGGCGGGAGTATTCGGGTTCGCGGATTGCCGTACCGATGACGCCGTGCATCTCGATGATGGCAATGCCGGCTTTGCGTTTGAAAATAGCCATACGCCATTATAGCGCGTTATGGGCGCAATTTTACCAGTGGGGGTGACGCTGGGGGAAATCATTTCCCCCAGACCCCCTGCGTATTCTTGGGGGCAAGGGGGGCTGCTGCGGCGTTGGGGTTCAGCGCGGCGCGCAGAGTGACAGCGGGGCGTTGCCGCTGTGCCTTGCCTGCGCTATGCTGGGCGGGCGTTGACTGCCGTAGCGCTGACTATCATATAAAGGAGTACGCCATGCAATTTGGGTTGTTTATGATGCCGCTGCATCCGCCGCACCGTTCTTACGCCGATTCCTACGACCGCGATTTGGACTTGCTGCAAGCCGCTGACCGGCTGGGTTTTCACGAGGCGTGGATTGGCGAACACTTGACCGAGCGTTGGGAGAACGCGCCGTTTCCCGACTTGCTGATTGCCAAAGCGTCGGCGCTGACGGAGAACATCCGGCTGGCCACGGGCGTTACGCTGCTGCCGATTCACAATCCGATTGAGCTGGCGCACCGCATCGCGATGCTGGACCACCTGACGCGGGGGCGGCTGTACTGGGGCATCGGACACCGGGCCATTCCTACCGACCTGGCGCTGTTTGGGATGGACCCCAGCCAGGGGGAGGACGTGCGCCGGCGGGCCGCCGAAGTGCTGGACGTGGTGCTGAAGCTGTGGGCGTCGGAAGGGCGGTTCTCCTATCACGGGGAGTTCTTTGACATTGAGGCGCCGGAGCTGGACCCGGTGCTGGAACGGGGTCTGCATATGAAACCGTTGCAGCAGCCGCACCCGCCGATTGGCGTCGCGGCCACGTCCATCGGCAGCAGCAGCATCCGGGTAGCCGGGCGCGAGGGCTGGATACCGATGAGCAGCAGCAACCTGGCCCCGCAGTATCTCAGCGACCACTGGACGACGGTAGAGGACGCGGCCGCCGAGGCCGGGCGGGAGGCCAGCCGCGCCGACTGGCGCATCGGGCGGGACGTGTTCGTGGCGGAAACGAGCGCGGAGGCGCGGGAACGGGCTTACGCCGTGCTGGGGCGCAACTATCTGCAACACCAGCTGCCCAACCGCCGGGGTTCCGGGCTGATTCAGGCCACCAAAATTGACCCCAACATGAGCGACGACGAACTGACCGTTGACTACATGATGGAGAACATCTGGATTGTGGGCGATCCGGACGAGTGCGCCCAGCGCATCCGGCAGCTGTACGACGGCGTGGGCGGGTTTGGCCATCTGCTGTGCATCACGCAGGACCCGGACGACCACCAGTGGGAACTGGACTGCCTGCGGCTGATTGCGGAGGAGGTGGCGCCGCGGGTTAGCGACTTGACGGGGGCGGCCCGGTAATCCGATGCCGTCCCCATCAAGTCATCAGTGGCTACTGGTAGCGTTACGTTTTAGGTGGGTGTAATCAGTCCTCCTCCCTAATGTCATTCTGAGCGTAGCGAAGAATCTCGAAAGCGTAGCAACGGCGTTGCCCTCAAAGTGTGTCCTACGTCATCGAGATTCTTCGCTGCGCTCAGAATGACATTGAGGGAAACTAAACCACCTGAAACGGAACGCTATCGTGGCTACTTGAAAGCGGGGAGGACGTGTTTGCCGAACAGTTCGATGGATTCCATCACTTTGGCGTGTTCGACGGTTTCGGTAGCCATCAGGAATTGGAGCTGGTCGATGCCGGTAGCCTCGTGGAGTTTGGCGGAGCGGATGCAGCTGTCCGGGTCGCCGGCGACGATGACGCCCCGGTCGGCCAAGGTGTCGGCGTCGAATTCCTCCCAGATTTTCTGCGCCAGGGCGGTGCCGCCGGACAGGTCAACGGCGCCGGCCTCACCGGAATCGGCGTCGGGCTGGACGTCAATGTAGCGGGAGAAGTTCTGCTGCAAGTGGTCGGGAACGCCGCCCCACTGTTCCAGCAGCTTGGAGTAGATGTCTTTCTGGTCCTGGACGTAAGGACGGCCGGGGCCGAAAAAGGTTTTCAGGGAATCGGCGCACAGCTGGCGGGTTGCGGAATCATCGGCGCCGCAGAGTCCAAAGACGGAGCTGAGCCACTGGTTGTTGACGAACCGGCCGACGGGCTGGGCGTTCTTGATGTTCTCGCGGTAGGCGGAGATGTGGGGGGCGAGGACGGAGGGGGCGGAGATGCCCAGGGCCATTACGCCGATGCCCTTGGCGGCGGCCAGTTCGTAGGTGGCGGGTTGCAGCGCGGCAACCCAGATGGGCGGGTGCGGCTGCTGGTAGGGCTTGGGCAGCACCTGGCGGGGCGGCACGTTCCAGTACTCGCCCTCCCACTCAAAGTAGTCGGCGTCCCAGATTTGGGGAATCATCTGAAGCGATTCCTCCCACATCCCGCGCGTTTCCCGCGGGTCAATGCCCATCCCGGTCTGCTCGTAAGGGGCGCTGCGTCCGGTGCCAAAGTCCACGCGCCCGTTGGACAGGTGGTCAACCATCGCCACGCGTTCGGCAACGCGCACGGGATGGTGGTAGGGCAGGATGACTACGCCAAAGCCCAGACGGATGTTTTTGGTCAGGCGGCTGAGGGCGCCAAAAATCACCTCCGGGCAGGGGGACATACTGAAGGTGGTGAGGAAGTGATGCTCCACGAACCAGACGTAATCGAAGCCCATGCGGTCGGCGAGGATAATCTGCTCGATGGTTTCCTCGATAACGGCGTGGTCGTCCAGTTGGGGGCGCTGCATCTCGTAGGCCAGGCCAAATTTCATAATCGCGGTCTCCCTGCTGTCGGCGGCGGCGGTGCTTTGCGGCGATTTTACCCGCTGCACCAGGCGGCGGCAACCGGAACGCTTCATAATCTCTTTACAGTTGTGCGCTAGTTTGGGCCTGGCGTAGGTTATGCTGTACCAAAAGCGTCCTGTACTATGCCATCTGGGGAGGCCGATTGTGATTAGCGCTTATATCCGATGGGATTGCAGCAGATTAAAGTACAGCCTGGGGGCGGTGGGCCTGCTGGCGATGGTGGCGCTGGCGATTGCCTGCGGTTCGCCGGCGGCCGAGCCGGCTGCTGTGCCCGTATCCGCAACCGCAACGCCGGCGCCGGCGCAAGCGGCGCCCACCGCCGGCCAGCCGGCAACCGCTACTGCTGCGCCGGCCGCCGCCGGCCAATCGGCAACCGCAGCGCCGGCGCCCACTGCGACGACGGAACCTACTGCGACGACGGCGCCGGCGCCAACGCCAACGGTCAGCGAACCGGCGGGGTTTGTGTTCACGCTGGATGACGGTTCGGTGGCCCGGTACAAGGTGGAGGAGGTTTTGGCGCGTACCGGGTTCAAGGTGGCTACCGGGGTTACCAATGCGGTGGCCGGCGCGATTGCCGTTGGGCCGGATGGCGCCGTGGTGTCGGAGGAAAGCCGTATTGCGGTGCAGGCGGGTGCGCTGCGGACGGACAGCGACCGGCGGGACGGGTACGTGCGCAACCGCACGCTGCTGACCGATACCTACCCGGAGGTGGTGTTTGTGCCGACGGCTATTGACGGGCTGCCGGGGCCTTGGGACGAGCTCAGCGGTAATTACGAGTTCACCATCACCGGGGATTTGACCATCCGGGATGCTACCCGCGCGGTTACGTGGGATGCGGTGGGCGATTTTACGGCCGGCGGCAATCCGTCCGGCACGGCCAGCGTGGAGTTCACCTTTGACGATTTTGGTATGGACAAGCCCAGCGTTGCCATTGTGCTTAGCGTGGAGGACATCATCCGGCTGGAGCTGGACTTTAGCGGCACGCTGGCCCCGCGCTGACGGGCGGGCGGTGGAACTATGTCAACCGTTTTAGTCGTTGAGGATGACCCGCACACCCGCGAGCTGGTGCGGCTCTATCTGGACCGGGATGGCCACCACGTGCTTACGGCGGACAACGGCAGCGACGGGCTGGCGGCGGCGCGGGCGGAGCATCCCGACCTGGTTTTGCTGGACGTGATGATGCCGGGGCTGAACGGGTGGGAGGTTTGCCAGACGCTGCGGCGGGATTCCGACGTGCCGATTGTGATGCTGACGGCCCGGGTTGAGGAGGATGACCGGCTGGCCGGGTTTGACCTGGGCGCGGACGATTACATCACCAAGCCTTTCAGCCCGCGGGAAGTGGCGGCGCGGGTGCGGGCCATCCTGCGCCGCTCGGCGCGCGACCGGGCCGAGGGACAGGACAATCCGGGCCAGCTGCGCTGGGAGAACATTACCGTTGACGCGCGGGAACATTCGGTTGACATTGATGGCGCGGCGGTTCGGCTGACGCCGACGGAGTTTCGTCTGCTGGCGATGTTCGTCAAGCAGCCGGGGCGGGTCTTTGACCGGGACCGGATTATTGACCAGGCGTTTGGGTACGACTACGACGGCTTTGACCGCACGGTTGACGTGCACGTATCCAGCCTGCGCCGCAAGCTGGAGTCGGCCAACGGCGGGCGGCGGGTTATCCACACCATCTACGGCGTGGGGTACAAGTTTGGCGATGGCTAATCCTAATCTATCGGGCGGCACGGGCCGGTTCCGGCCATTCAGCAGCCTGCGCTGGCGTATGGTGCTGGTGTTTGCCGGCGTGCTGCTGCTGACTTTGACGCTGGCCACCGGCGTAAGCGGGTACATCTCGCTGGCCGCGCTGTACTCTCACGCCGAAACCGACCGGGAATATATGGAAAAGCGATTGACCCGGTTTGCCGCCAGCGTGCACGAGGAGCATCGCGGCTGGGAGCCGGTGGAGTCGGCGGTGCACAGCATCGGCCCGGCTTTGGGCAAGCGCGTGATAATCCTGGACGACCGGGGGATGGTGGTTGCCGATTCCGGGCGGGGGCCGGACAAGGACAAGGACCGGGATAGGGACGATGACGATGACCGGCCCTGGGCTGCGCCGGCCCGGTTTTATAATCAGGAGGTGGAAACCCGGGCCATCAGCAACGACGCCGGGGATACTATCGGCTATCTGCTCACCGGGGACGACCCGCCAGACGAGCCTTTTGCTCCGCTGGAGGTGGCGATGGTGCAGGACAACGTCCGGAAGTCGCTGTTTATCGGCGGCATTGCGGCGGGCCTGCTGGGCATTGTGGTGGTTGGGCTGATGGCGACGCGGATGCTGCGTCCGCTGGCGCAGCTCAATCTGGCCGCCGTGCGGGTGGGCCGGGGCGATTTGTCGGAGCGGGTGCCGGAACGGGGGCCGGCCGAGGTGCGGCGGCTGGCGGCGGCGTTCAACACGATGGCGCATAATTTGGAACGCAGCGACGCGGTGCGGCGCAACATGACCGCCGACGTAGCCCACGAGCTGCGTACCCCGCTGTCCAACATTCGGGGCTACCTGGAGGCGATACGGGACGGCGTGCTGCCGGCCGACAGCGCCACCATTGACACGCTGCACCAGCAGTCAACGCACCTGTCCCAGCTGGTGGACGACTTGGCGCTGCTGGCCCGCGCCGAGGCCGGCGCGCTGGCGCTGGACATCCAGCAGGTGGCGCCGGCCCGGATTGTGCAGGAATCGGTGGAGGCGTTCCGCGCGCGGGCGGCGGCGGACGGCGTGACGCTGCATCTGGAGGCGCCCGACGACTTGCCGGAGATTGCCGCTGACGCGCGGCGGGTTGCTCAGATTATTGACAATTTGGTGGAGAACGCCATTACGCACACGCCGGCGGGGGGGACGGTTGGCGTTGCGATTGGTATGGCCGGCGGGGGCGTTCAGGTGTCGGTAGCCGATACCGGGCCCGGCATATCGCCGGAGGAACTGGAGCACGTGTTTGACCGATTTTACCGGACTGACCCGTCGCGTTCACGGGCCACCGGCGGCTCCGGGCTGGGGTTGACCATCGCCCGGCAGCTGGCGGCGGCGCACGGCGGGCGGCTGGCGGCGGAAAGCGCGGTTGGGGAGGGCAGCCGGTTTGTTTGTATGCTGCCGGTGGACGGGCCGGCGGCGGGCGATGATGGGGCGGCGGGTTAGGCCGGTATCAGCACGATTTCCCGTTGTACCGGCGATGAGGCATAGGGGCCGTCGTCGCTCATGTAGGCGTCAATTTCGGAGCGGACGCCGAACTCGGGGAGGTAGATGCCGGGTTCTATGGAGAAGCCTACGCCGGGGATGATGCGGCGGGTGTCGCTGGTCTCAAAGTTGTCCAGATTTACGCCTTCGCCGTGTACGGTTTGGTAGATGCTGTGGCCGAGGCGGTGGGTGAAGTAATCGCCGTAGCCGCGTTCGGCGATGTAGCGGCGGGCTACGTCGTCGGCTTGCCAGCCTTGCACTGACTGGCCGGCGGCGTGGCTGTCTTGCAGGAATTGGAGGGCGGCGTCGCGGGCGCCCAGGACGATGGCGAATACTGCCTGATGCTGGGCGGGCGGCGCCGCGCCGACGTAGGCCGTCCAGGTGATGTCGGCGTACACGCTGCCGGGGGTGTCCTCCCGGGCCCACAGGTCAATCAGCACCCAATCTCCGGCGCGGATTACGCTGCTGCCGGTGGGCGCGGGTTCGTAGTGGGGGTCGGAGCAGTGGGCGTTGGTGGAGACGATGGGGCCGTCGGCGGTGGTGAGGCCCTCCGCGCGGAACCGCTGCCGGATGAACTCGGCGATTTCGAACTCGGTAGGTTCCTGATGCAGGCGGGCGCCAATCCGGTCGAACGCTGCGTTGACGATGCGGCCCAAGGCGTCGGCGGCGCGGCGGTGGCCGGCCAGCTGCTCCGGCGACCAGCGCTGCGTGGCATATTGCATCAAGTCTGCCGAGGATACGACCGCCGGGCCCATGCTTTGCACCAGCTCAACGGTGCCGGCGTCAACCCGCGACACGCGGGGCAGGCCGTTGCGGGGGGAGTATTCCATCGCTACCGAGGGGATGCCGGCCAGCGTTTCTTGCAGGGCGGTTTCCAGCGAGGCCCGGCTGCTGTACACCACCGTTGCGATGCCGGCGTCGGCGAACTTGCCGGCGTCCACGTGGTGGGTGAGCAGGCGGGCGGGGCCGTCGGCCGGCACGTAGAGGAACACGGGGCGGGTTACGTGTCCGGACGACGGGGCAACCTGGTTCAGTACCGGGTTGCAGCCGAGATAGTCGTAGATGAGCCAGCCGGGCAGACCCTCGGCTTGCAGGAACGCGCGGGCGTCGCGCAGCATATTCTCGTTGGCCATAGTCGGTAACTTCCCTGGGCCAGGCATCGGTGGTCCAGGCGTAGGTGGTCTAGGCGTAGGTATGGTGGAGGCCGCCGTCGATGATGATGTTGGCGCCGGTGATGTACGAGGTTCTTTTGGACGCAATCATGCAGATGATGTCGCCAATCTCGTGGGGTTCGGCCATGCGTTTCATGGGAATATCGTCAACGGTTTTCTGGGTTATGCACTCAGCGCGGTCGGCGATGGCGTCCTCGTCGGCGTCATCGCCCAACTCGCAGGCGGCGCGGGCGCGCATGGCGTCGGCGGTTTCCTGACATTGGACGCCCTCGTAGATGACGTTGTTGACGGTGATGCGGTAGGGCGCCAGCTCGGAGGCCAGGCCCTTGAAATAGGCCAGCATGGGCGCGGTGGTGGCCGACGACAGGGCGTTGCCCGGCGAAACTTCCAGCGCGGAAAGGGGCAGCAGGTTGATGATGCGGCCCTCGCCGAGGCGTTTCATGTGGGGGATGACGGCGCGCACCAGATGCAGCGGGGCCAGAAAGTTGCGCGCCAAAGCCGGCTGGATTTGCTCGTCCTGCAATTCGGGCGAACCGGCAATTTGCAGGTTCTGGACCATGGTTACCAGCACGCTGACGTCGCCCTGGCGGTGCAGCGTTTCCCGCACCAGGCGGCGCACGTCATGCTCCCGCTCCAGGTCGGCAATCATCCCCCGGAAGCGCTCCTGCGGGATGTTCCGCCGGGCGAGTTCCAGTTCAACGTGGCGCATATGGCGGTTGCTGGGCGCGGACAGCGCCAGGCGCGCGCCCTCTTTGGCCAGGGCAACCGCAGCGGAGGTCATAATGGCCAGCTGCGAGTCAACGACCAGGATTACTTTGCCTTCCAATCCCAGATCCATAACGGCACCCCCTCTCCACTTCCTGAGGCGTCAGATGACGCCGGTTCCGGACATTCGGTCAATGTCGGCGTCGGAGTAACCCAGCGCAGTAAGGATTGCGTGATTGTGTTCGCCCAGCAGCGGGGGCGGCTTTTCCAGTGCGCCCGGCGTGCCGGAGAACTTGATGGGCAAGCCGGTCTGCTTGATGCTGCCCAGGGTGGGATGCGGCATATCCAGCAGCATCTCCCGGTGCAGCACCTGCGGGTCGTTGAACACGTCGGCCAGGTCGTTGATGGGGCCGGCCGGCACGCTCACGGCCTGGAGGTCGGCTACCCACTCGTCGGCGTCTTTCTTAAGGAAGTATTCCTGCAACAGCGGCACCAGTGCGGAGCGATGCGTTACCCGCTGGCCGTTGTCCAGATAGTCCGGGTGCTGGTGCAAGTCCATCCGGTCGATGCCCTGGCAGAAACGGTCCCAGAGGCGGGCGGAGCCGACGGCCACGTTGAAATACTTGCCGTCCTGGCCCATGAACGCCTGATACGGCACCAGCGTGGGATGGGCGGCGCCCAGACGCTTGGGGGCCTCGCCGGTGGCAAAGTAGTAGCCGGCCTGATAGGTCATCCAGGCAACCTGGGCGTCAAGCATGGACAGGTCAATGTACTGGCCTTTGCCGCCGGCGGTGGCGCGGTGAAAGAGGGCAGTCATCACGGCAAAGGCGGCCCACATTCCGGCGCCAATGTCGGCTACGGCGATGCCGACTTTCTGCGGGTCGCCGCCCAAATCGCCGGTGATGCTCATGATGCCGCTGATGCCCTGCATAATCTGGTCGTAAGCGGGGCGGCTCTGATAGGGGCCGTTGGCGCCGAAACCGGAGATGGAGCAATAGACGATGCCGGGGTTGACCTGTTGCACTGCCTCGTAAGAGAGGTTGAAACGGCCCATGACGCCGGGCGTAAAGTTCTCAACAATCACGTCGGCGTCGGCGGCCAGCTTGAGGAAAACCTGCTGGGCCTGCTCGTCCCGCAGGTTCAGGGTCAGGCTGCGCTTGTTGCGGTTGACGGAAAGGAAGTAAGCCGATTCATCGCCGATGAAAGGCGGCCCCCACTGGCGGGTATCATCGCCGGTGCCGGGCATTTCAATCTTGATAACGTCGGAACCGTAATCGCCCAGCATCAGAGTGCAGAACGGCCCGGCCAGAGCCCGGGTCAAATCCAGCACCTTTATGCCTTCCAATGGCCTCATAATAGCAAATCCTCCCAACGCCCCGGCGCCCGCAGCGGACGCCCGGTGCGGCTGCGCACGATATTATAACGCAAGTTTTCATAAATCAATCAAAAAACCGCCAAAATTGAGAACCGGGTTGGCCGGACGGCGCCGGCCTGATCGAACGGCCATCCGGGGAGTTCGGGGACGGGGTGCTACAATGGCAGAAACGGACGGGGCAGGCTTGCAATGGAAAGGGTTTTTATCTACTGGGACAACTCCAACATCTTTATCAGCGCGCAGCAGGTTGCGGCGGATAGCGAGGGGGAGGAGGCCCGTTCCCGGGCCCGCGTGCACTTTCCCAACCTGATGGAACTGGCGCACGGGGGGCGGGAGATTCAACGGGCGATTGCCGTCGGTTCGGTGCCGCCGGAACTGCGCCACGTTTGGAATCGGATTGAGAACGCCGGCGTAACGGTTCAGTTGCAGGAACGGGGCGCTTTGCAAACCGCAATGCTGCGCGACACGTTGGATTATACCGGCGCGCCCGGTAAGGCAGTGCTGCTTACCGGGGACGGGGCCGGGTTTGACGATGGGGTTGGCTTTCACGCCGATTTGGATCGGATGCACAACCGGGGCTGGCGTATTGAGTTGCTGTCGTGGCGGCACAGCTGCAACCGCCGGATGCGAGAATGGGCGGAGGAAAACGGCAAGTTTATCGCGCTGGATGATTTTTACGACAGCGTGACGTTTCTGGAACCGCCGGCGCCGGGCCGTCCGATTGCTGAGCCGCGCTATGCCGTGCCGCTGGACCTGAGCCGGCGTTTGTAGCCGGATGGCTGGTATGATGGCATCAGTTGGGTAGAATCGCTGCAAAAGGGAGGCAATTATGGGTTACACGCCGAAACAGCTGGGGCACGTGAACATTTTTGTACGCAATGCGGAACGCTCCCGCGAATGGTACGCCGACCTGCTGGGGCTGCATACCTACGGGTTCTTTCCGGGCCGGGCCGCCTTTATGTCGGCTGACCTGGGGAACTCGCACGAGATTGCGCTGACGCAGGTTGGCGATGACGCGGACGGGCCGCAGGGCGGGCAGGTGGGCCTGAATCACATGGCCTGGTATATGGAAACGCTGGACGACCTGAAAGAGCTGTATCACCGGGTTAAAGAGAAGGGCATCGCCATTGACCGGGTTTCGGACCACGGCCACGCCATCGGCATCTACATCAAAGACCCGGACGGCAACGGCATTGAGCTGTCTTACGAGATGCCGCGGGAACAGTGGGGACACGACGAGAGCGGCTATATGATTGGCGGCACCGAGAAAGGGCGTATGCCCGGCCCGTGGGATGAGGAACTGGCCGGCCAGATGGTGGCCCGGCGCTAGGCCGGCTTTCCCGCATGGGGACGGCATAGCGACGGTTGTTCGAGGGGCGCTTGGCGGCGCCCCTGATTGCTGCCAGCGTTTGATTGCCGCCAGCGGGGGATGACGCAGGGCGCGCAATCCGGCAAACCCCGTATGGTACTATGGCGGCAATGGCGCCCCGGCGCGTTTGCGGCAAGCGCCGCGCTAAATCAGTACCAAAATCATTACCACCGGGAGGGGAATTATGACTACTACCCAGCAATCGGCCGCCCAGCAATCGGCCGCCACTGACGGTTACCGCGTCATCGGGAGCCGGCCCATCCGTCATGACGGCACCGACAAGGTTACCGGGCGGGCGCAGTATGGGGCGGACTGGCAGCTGCCGGGGATGCTCCACGGCAAGGTTTTGCGCAGCCCGCACGCCCACGCCCGCATCATCAGCATTGACACGTCCCGCGCGGAGGCGATGCCCGGCGTGCACGCCGTGGCTACGGCGGCGGATTTGCCCCAACCCGCCGGACGGGTCATTGACCTGGGCGAGGGGGCGATGATTAACCCCAAGTTTTTGAGCAACAACTGCCTGGCCGCGGACAAAGCCCTGTACAAGGGCCACGCCATCGCCGCCGTAGCCGCCGACAACGCGCACACGGCGGAGCTGGCGCTGGCGCTGATTGACGTGGAGTACGAGGTGCTGGCGCCGGTTACCGACGTGCTGGAGGCGATGCGGGACGATGCGCCGCTGGTTCACGAGCGGCTGGCCAATCTCAACGACCCCAGCGTGCGGCCCGGCGGTTTGCTGGCCGACGGCGACAGCGGCAAGACGGGCAACGTGCCCAATCGCTATTTCTATGAGCTGGGCGACTTGGAGGCCGGCTTTGGCCAGGCCGACGTCATTATCGAGCGGGAGTTTCGCACCAAGGCGGTGCATCAGGGCTACATCGAGCCCCACGCCGCTACTGCGCTGTGGAACGCCGACGACACGCTGACCATCTGGTGCAGCAGCCAGGGTCATTTTAACGTGCGGGACCAGTCGGCCGTCGTCCTGGGTCTGCCGGTGTCCAAAATCCGCGTGGTGCAGATGGAGATTGGCGGCGGGTTTGGCGGCAAAACGCTGGTGTACCTGGAGCCGGTGGCGGCGGCGCTGTCCCGCAAGACGGGCCGCCCGGTGAAAGTTGCCATGTCCCGCACCGAGGTCTTTGAGGGCACCGGCCCAACTTCCGGCGGGTATCTGCGGGTGAAAATGGGCGCGACCAACGACGGCAAAATTACCGCCGCCGACGTTGCGCTGTACTACGAGGCCGGCGCTTATCCCGGCTCGCCGGTCAACCCCGGCGCCCAATGCGCGCTGTCCTGCTACAACATCGCCAACGGGCGGGTTGAGGCGGCGGACGTGGTGCTGAACCACCCCAAGACGGCGGCCTACCGCGCGCCCGGCTCGCCGGCGGCTGCTTTCGCCGTGGAGTCGGTGGTGGACGAAATCTGCGATGCCATCGGGATGGACAAGATGGAGTTCCGGGCGCTGAACGGCGCCAGAGAGGGCGACCGGCGGGTTACCGGCCCGCAGTTCGGCAGCATCGGCTGGCAGGAAACCTTGCAGGCCGCCCGGGAGCATGACCACTGGAACGCGCCCATTGACCGGACGCCGGAGGCCGCGGGCAAGAAAGTGGGGCGCGGCGTCGCCGGCGGTTTCTGGTTCAACGGCACCGGCCCGGCCAGCGCCATCGTCAGCGTGCTGGCCGATGGCACCGTCAGTCTGGTGGAGGGTTCGCCGGACATCGGCGGCAGCCGCGCGGTGGCGGCGATGCACGTTGCCGAGGTGCTGGGCATCGCCGCCGAGGACGTCAACCCGTCGGTGGGCGATACTAACTCAATCGGCTGGACGTCGATGACCGGCGGCAGCGGCGTGGCTTTCAAGACCGGCTGGGCATCTTATGAGGCGGCGCAGGACGTCAAGCAGCAGATGATTAACCGAGCGGCCCGCATCTGGGACATCGCGCCGGAGAACGTGGAGTTTGCCGACGGGGTCATCCAGCACAAGTCGGAGCCGGAGCTGCGTTTCACGTTCCGGGAGCTGGCGTCCCGGCTCAACGGCACCGGCGGGCCCATCGTGGGGCGGGCCAACGTTTCGCCGACGGGGGTCGGCGGCGCCTACGCCCTGCACATCGCCGACGTGGCCGTGGACGCCGACACTGGCAAGGTGGACATCCTGCGCTACACCGCCATCCAGGACGTGGGCACCGCCATTCATCCGGCCTACGTGGAGGGGCAGATACAGGGCGGCGCCGTGCAGGGCATCGGCTGGGCGCTGAACGAGGAGTATTACTTCAACGACGACGCGCAGATGCAGAACTCCAGCTTCCTGGACTACCGGATGCCGACGGCGCTGGACTTGCCGATGATTGACACGGTGGTGGTGGAAGTGCCGAACCCCGGCCACCCCTACGGGGTGCGCGGCGTGGGCGAAGTACCCATCGTCCCCCCCATGGCCACCATAGCCAACGCCATCCACGACGCCCTGGGCGTGCGAATGACCAACCTGCCCATGAACCCCGGCGCCGTGCTGGAAGCGCTGTGGGAACAGAACGGGGGCTAACGTCATCGGGAAAAGCAGACGGTAAAGTACCGGGGCGAATCACGATTTGCCCCGGTATCAATGTGAATGGCACGACAAGGTGAGTTAGTTATATGACCAGCGAGGCGCAAACCTATGGAGGTTTGATACGGGTTGATACCGACGGCGATAGCGCCCCCGAAGTGTTGGGGCGTGTGCCGCTGGGCGCCGGGCAGTCATCGGGGGGCGTTGCCGAGGCTGACTTGCAAAACCTGCTGTTTCACTATCCGCAAACCTTGCCCCTCGCCGCCATCGACCTGGCCTACGCCGGCGCAGTTCCAATCTGCCGGGAATTATCCTTGCCGGCCGGGTATGCCGATGCGCTGTACATCAACCGGCTGGGGCGGATTACGCTTGCCGAGTTTAAGCTGTGGCGCAACCCGCAGGCGCGGCGGGAAGTCATCGGGCAGATTCTGGACTATGCCAAAGACCTGGCATCGTGGGGCTATGAGGATTTGCAGCGTCAGGTCTCTTTGGCCCTGGGTAAAAGCGGCAACGTTCTCTACGATTTGGTGAACGAACGGCACCCGGAGTTAAACGAATCGGAATTCGTTGACAACGTAAGCCGGCACCTGCGGCGGGGCGAGTTCCTGCTGCTGATTATCGGCGATGGGATTCAGGAGGGCGCCGCCAACATCGTTGACTTCGTGCAGCGTTACAGCGGCCTGCATTTCAACCTGGCGATGATTGAGGCTGCCCTTTACCGCGATGCCGCCAACCACCTGATCGTCCAACCCCGCGTCCTGGCCCGCACCGAAATCGTGCAGCGGTTCGTAGTTGACGGTGGTCAGGTGACAGACGTTAGCGCGGGTGATGACGAGCAGGAACGGGAAACGCTCTCGGAACAAGAGGCGGAGAATCTCCGGTTCTGGACGGCGGTGCTGCGGGGGTTCTCTTTTGCCGACACGACGGTGGATGTGCCGATTCCGGTCAAGGATTCAACGCTGTACGTGCGCGTGCGGAATTCGGGATACGGCGACTGGGCCTTGTGTTTTGACGGCTACGTGCGACGCGACAATGATGAAATCGGCTGCTTTCTGATGTCGCGGCGCGACCAAACGCGCGCCGTCCGCATCTTTGACGAACAATTGGAATTGCTTGACGAGCTTGGCGAGGAAATGCACGACAATTCTCTGGAGTTCTGGCAGAGCGGGTCCGGCCGGCGTAGGATCGGTTTCCGGCGACAAGGCGGTTTGTCGTTTATGGCCGGCAGCGAGGAAAGCGCGGATTTTCAGGATGCGGTGGCTTGGATGCGGGAGCATCTGAACCGCCTGGTCAGTACGCTGCATCCACGTTTGCAGGCGATGCTGGCCGGCGAGCGATAGCGCGCGCCGGCAAAAATCCAATGTGGAGTAAGTCAACCGGCATTGTCGCCGCCGAAGTTTGAGCCACGGCCATGCTTGTGGGGTGTACAATTGTAGCCCCGGCGCTGCTTGCAATTCGCCGGGTATTGATGGCGAAATCGCCGGTATCAATGTGCCAATCATCCATGACTAAGGAGCAGGTACTATCTTGCTGGCCCGCAGCGACGAAATAGCTGGAATAGCCGACGAAATGATTGTTCAGATGGGTGCTATGCGCAGGATTATGGCGGAAATTAACGAGCAGTTGGAGAATTACGGCGGCACCCGGTATGAACGGCGGGTTGCCCGGAATATCAGGGGTGTACTGCGCCGCTCTTTTGGGTTGTCGCAGGTGCGGGTGGTGCATCGGGATTGGGGGGATACGGACGATGGGCTGAGCGACTTGCTTGACGATGCCGATGAACGGGGCGCTATTACGCGGGAGGAACGGGATGATGTGCTGGACGCCGACCTTATCGCCGCCGGCGCTAATCCTGACGGGCAGCGGGTTTATGTCCTCGTCGAAGTTGGCTTTACTGTGGCCGATGCCGACGTGAACCGGGCCGCCCGGCGCGCCCGGACGGTTGCAAAGGCCACCGACGCCGAATGTAACGCTCTGGTCGTAGGCAGCGAAATCCCCGACCATGAATATGAGCGGGCCAGGCGGGCCGGGGTTACGATTGTCGCCATGGCCGCAGCTGCGGACTAACAGTTATCCCGTAAGGATTATCCCCGTAAGGAGTTAGCGATGACGGTACAGGAACTTGGCGCTATTGAGTCGGTGGACGTGGCCCGGCTTTGGGGCGATGACCGGCTGGAGTTCTCCCGCTGGTTATCGGAGAACTTGCAGCTGCTGGGCGAAGTGCTGCACATGGACTTGGAGCTGGTGCGGATACAGCCGCCGGTGGGCTGGTTTGACCTGGACATCCTGGCGAAAGAAGTCGGCAGCGACTCTACGGTTGCCATCGTTACGCAGCTGCAACGGTCGGCTCACATCGCGCTGGGCAAGCTGCCCGGCAATGCGGCGGCGCAGGGCGCCAGCGTCCTCATCTGGGTGGCGCCGCACTTCCGGCCGGAACACCGCAAAACGCTGGAATGGCTCAACGAGTGGACTGACCCCGATATTGAAGTGTACGGCGTAGAATCCCACGCCATCAGGATTGGCGATTCGCCCCCGGCCATTGAGTTTCGTCCGGTGGTATTCAGCAGCGCCTGGGCCAAGCGCGAGGGGCAGGCGTCCAGCGGGCTGTCGCCGGTGGCCTACCAGCGCCGGAACTTCTTTCAACCCCTGATTGAGGATTTGTGGAGCGTGGGCTTTACGAATCGGACTGCGGCCAGGGCTACTAGCGTGCAGTCGTTCCCGTCCGGGTTTCCCGGCATTTTCTACGTTGCCGAATTAACGCCGGGCACTGCCCGCGTGTACCTTTGGGTTTCGGCCGGCGAGTACGACAAGAGCGTGCGGATTTACGATGCGCTGCTCCAGCATCAAGCCGAGTTGCAAAGCGAACTGGCCGACCTCCAGTTTGACTTGATGGGCCAGCTGGGCGGCTGGCGCCGGGTCAGCCTGGGGATGATGCGGGAGGGTTCGCTGAACGCGCCGGACGGGGAACTTGCCGAGATTCGGGAGTGGATGCGGGACAATCTGCTGAACCTCAAAGCCGCCGTCCAGCCGTTTTTGGAGCAGGTAATGGACGAACTGTCGGACGATGATGCCGATGATGCTGACGAAACCGGGGATGCCGGTTTTGATGCGTTGCCGAATGACGGGCCTGGCTACACTGCGGACACGCCGGATGTGAATAGCATAGATGGGCAACAGGAGGGAAATTAGCGATGGCAAGGCCGCAACTGGGCAGCATACAACACGTCCGCCCGCGCGACATCTGGCCCTATGAGGACCTGGATTTCACGCCGTGGCTCGCCGCAAACATCCATCTGCTGGGCGAGGCCCTGGGGATGGAACTGGAGGCGGTGACCACCGAGGCGTCCACGGGCAATTTCTCTCTTGACATACTGGCGCGCGACCGTAACGGCGCATACGTCGCCATCGAGAACCAGCTGGAATGGAGCGACAACAGCCATTTGGGGCAAACCCTGACTTACGCCGGGCATTTCAACGCCCGCACGCTGATTTGGGTGGCGCCCAAGTTTTACGATGTCCACCGCGCCGCCATCGACTGGCTAAACCGCCACACCGCCGACGAAATCAAAATCTACGGCGTAGAAGTCAGCGCCATCAAAATCGGCGAATCGCTCCCCTCCGTAATACTCCGCCCCGTAGCAACCCCCGCATCTTGACATAAGGAAAGGTCGGGCAAAGCCCTTGCCAGTCCATCGCCGCACCCGTAAGATTGCGCTGATGCGGCTAACCAGGATGGAGATTGTAAGATGACTGCACGGAATCTTGGCACACTGGAACGCGTGCCCGTGCGGGAGGTTTGGCCCAACGAGGCGCTTAACTTCACGCCCTGGCTGGAGGAAAACCTGTCGTTGCTGAGTGAAGCGATTGGTATGGAATTGGAGTTGGTTCAGATGGAGGCAACGCTGCCCGGAGGGACACGCGTTGATATTCTGGCCAAGCAAGTTGAAAGCGGAGCGAAAGTGGTCATTGAGAACCAACTGGATGTTTCCGACAACGACCACTGCGCGGGATTGCTCGGCTATGCCGCGCACAGCGATTCCAGTATTCTCATCTGGGTTGCCGGCGAGTTCAAAGACTGGCATTGCCGTATTGTGAATTGGCTCAACGAGAAAGGGGTTGAAATTTACGGCGTGGAAGTAAGCGCCTGGCGCATCGGAGATTCATACGCTCCGGCTCTCAATCTAGTGGCAGGACGAACAATCTCTGAACCGCAGGAAATGAGCGGTGACCGCCAACCTGGACAAGTGTATCGAGATTTCTTTCAACCATTGATCGACGACTGGCGTAACAAAGGTCTCACCGATCGATTGACAGCTTTGGCCAGTAATGATCACTGGTTTGAATCAGGATACGAGTACATCACCTATCACGCTGGCTTTTGGGGAGGCAATAGAGACCCCAGACTTGACTTGTACCTATGGATTGCGACAGGGGACAAAGACCGAAACAAAGAGATTTTTGATGCTCTGCTCCGGTATCGGGAAGAAATTGAAAGCGAATTAGCCGGAGTGTGGTGGAGTCGCCGGGACAACCAGCGTATGTCAGCTATTTACACGAGCATAATCAGTTCTATAAACGAACCGGAAGAGAGGCTTGCAGAGGTCAGGGAATGGGCGCTCGATACTTTGCCCAAATTCAAGGCTGCCATCCAACCACGACTGGACGAAGTGATGGGTGAATTGGGATATGACGAATAACAGCCCATATTCACGCTGTCCCAGGAGTATTGCAATGAACCTTACCAACCTAATCACCGCCGCGCCCTGGCGTGAGGCGGTTACTTACCGCCATACTTGGCCGCACGAGTATGTCCTGCTGCAAAAAGATGCGCAGCGGGAGTTGTTTGAGGCGGTTTGCGCGCGGCTTGATGATGGGGAGGGGGTGGCCGGCCGGTTTTTTACGCGGGACAGCGCGTATCTGTTTATCGGCGATTACAAGTACTGGCTGATGATACCGCACGATAAGGTTGATTGGGATAACGAGGAGGTGCTGAACCGCGCCCCCTTGTATCGTGACCGCCGCGACTTTATCATCCAGCCCGGCGATACCGGCCGGCGGGAGGATTATCCGGCAGACCCGGCGCATCAGCCTTAACGGAGCTGTCATCTTAACGGAGCCGTTATCTTGACGGAATTGCCGTCTTACGATTGCAATGACACCAGCAAAGGAGCATTTACGATGACTACTACGCAGCAGCAAACCGACGCCAAGCCTTACGTTGTGCATACCGTTGGCGATGCCTCGGAGACTACGCAGACGCCGGGGATGGTGCGGCAGCCGGCGATTATGCCGGGCAAGGGCGAAACTACTAAAATCTGGATGGGCAAGGTGACGGCCGCGCCCCGGGAGAAGGGGCCGCCGCATACCCATCTGGAGGCGGAAACCGCCGCTTACGTCATCCAGGGCCACGTGCGGGTCTGGTTTGGCGAGAACTTTGAGCAGTGGATTGAGGCCGGGCCGGGCGACTTTATCTTTGTGCCGGCCAACACGCCGCACATCGAGGAGAACCCCTACGACGAGGAACAGGTCGGCATCCTGTGCCGCGCGCCGGACAACCTGGTGGTGAACCTGTAGCATCTGTGGCACAATCAGGGGCGATGCACGCCGCCGGATGTTGCTATCCCGGCCGCTGACCGGGATAGCAGCGTCCGGCAGGCAGTCAGTCAACCAACCAACTACTACTATCATCGAGGAGGAATCCGGAAATGGCAGACGTTAAGGTAGAAATCCGGGGCAACGGGCCCCTGCGGGTCATCGGGGAGATTGAGATTGTTGACCAGAGCGGCAACAGCTACGCCATCCCCGAGGGGCAGTGGGTGTCGTTCTGTCGCTGCGGGGAGTCGGACAACAAGCCCTTCTGCGACGGCACGCATGGGAAATGCGGCTTTGAGGCTCCCAGCGAGGCGCGCTAACGGGCTGCATTTGCTGACCGGCCGATGGACGCCGCCGGCGCTGGGACGATTAGCCCAGCGCCGGCGGCGTTCCTGGTTAAGCCTATCGCAGTTAAGCCCATCGCATCGGTGTGACCGTCGTAACGACAAGTAGTGACATTTAGAGGTGACGGGCGGGTTGCGCCGCAGGGTATAATCGCCGCATCACAACCGCAAAGGGGGCGCCAAATGGTTACCACGACGCCGGCCCGGCAGGCCGCCGAGCTGATTTTTGAGCAGTACAAAGCAGTGCAGCCCTTTGAGCGCCTGCCCGCCGCGCTGTTTCCCAAAACCCTGGCCGAATCCTACGCCATCCAGCTGGAATTGCACTGTATGCTGTCCGGCCTGTGGGGGCCGCTGGCGGGCTACAAACTGGCCTACACCACGCCGGTAATGCAGGAACGGGCGGGGCTGAACCATCCGGTGCTGGGCGGCGTGTTCCGCAAAACGCTGCTGCGCTCGCCGGTGGTGCTCAACTTCACCGAGTACGTCAACCTGGGCATCGAGCTGGAAATCGGCGTTACGCTGGGCAAAGACCTGCCGGCGTCCGGCGCGCCCTACACACGAGAGCAGGTTGCCGACGCAGTGGCCGAGGTTGCCACGGCGTTTGAGCTGGTGGATATGCGGACTCCCGACGACCTGACCACCGAGGAACGCACGCTGCTGAGCGTGGCGGTGAACATCCTGAACTCCGGCGTGGTGCTGGGCGACCCGGTGACCGACTGGCAAGACCGGGATTTGGTGGACTGCAAAGGCATAATGAGCATCAACGGCGAGCAAGTGGGCGAGGGCTACGGGCGCGACGTGATGGGGCATCCCTTTGAGCCGCTGACCTGGCTGGCCAACGAGCTTTCCGCGCGCAACCACCCGCTGCGGGCCGGCGACGTAGTTATCACCGGCAGCCTGGTGCCGCCTACGCCGCTGGGCTTTGCCTCGGAGGCCCGCATATCAATTGAGGGACTGGGCGATGCGGTGGTAGTCTGCGCCTGAACCGGCCGGCGTTCAGCAAGGCTGTTCGGCGCCGGCGGTTTCCAGCCACAGATTATAGACGGTGCGGCGGCTCAAGCCGGTGGCGGCCATTACTTCGGCTACCGCCTGGCGGCCCCGCAGCCCGGCGGCGCGGCGTTGGGCCAGAGCATCCCGCGCGGCGGCGATAGTAATGGCAGGCATGGTGATGGCCGGGGCGGTGTCGCTGCGGTCGTCAACGGCGGCGGGGCCAACTACGATGGTGAACTCGCCGCGTGGGGACGTGAAATAATCCAGCGCGCCGGATGCCGTGCCGCGCCAGACTTCCTCGTGCAGCTTGGTAAGTTCCCGGCAGACGGCCAGCGGTGGGTCGCTGAGAGCAGCGGCGATGTCGGACAGCGCAGCGCGCAGGCGATGGGGCGCCTCGAATAACACCAGCGTTTGCCCCAAATCGCCGGCCGCCGTCAGCGCTGCGATGCGCTCCGCACGGCGTCGGGGCAGAAAGCCCAGGAACACGAAACGGTCGGCGGGAAAGCCGGCCACGCCCAGGGCCGCCGTAACCGCCGAAACGCCCGGCACGCTGACCACCGCATAGCCGGCCCCGGCAACGGCGGCCACCAGCCCGGCGCCGGGGTCGCTGATTGACGGCGAACCGGCGTCGGTAACCAGCGCAGCATCGCCCGCACTGAGGGCGTCCAGCAAGCGGGGCAGCTGCCGGGGCCAGTTGTGCGCGTGGCAGCTAATCAGCCGGGGACGGACGCCAAGATGCGATAGCAGACGCCGCGTAACCCGAGTATCCTCAGCAGCCACCAGCGGCGCCTCCGCCAAGATGCGGGCCGCCCGGAGCGTAATATCCTCCAGGTTGCCGATGGGAGTGCCGATAACGTACAAAACGCCCATAAGATACAAACTTTGCCAGCGCCCCCAATCCGTCAGCCGAGCGCCCAAGTTAGCGGTTGGCAATTTTCGGCGCGCCCTATGCTAGTATAGTCTATGCCCGTTTTGCCGGGCCATTCTTACTTATCGCGAGGGGTTACGTTTATGCCGGAGCTGAACGGGGGGCATTTGTTCATTCGCTGCCTGAAGCAGGAGGGCGTGCGGAAGGTTTTTACCATTGTTGGGGATACCATCCTGCCGCTGGTGGATGCTGCTGCCGATGAGGGCATTGAGTTTATTGACACGCGGCACGAGGGGGCGGCGATGCACATGGCCGACGGCTACGCGCGCATCACGGGGCAGCCGGCGGTGGCGCTGTTCACCGGCGGGCCGGGGTTCGCCAACGCCATCTCCGGCCTGCCGGCCATCTACACCTCGGAGAGTCCGGTCATCTTTGTGGCCGGCTGCGCCGAGCTGCCGGAGAAAGGGCAGGCCACTTTCCAGGAGATTGACCAGGTGGCCATGGCCGCGCCGGTGTCCAAAGGGTCGTGGCTGATTCACGACACGCACCGCATCCCCGAATACGTGGCCACCGCCTTTCGCACCGCCATGAGCGGGCGGCCCGGCCCGGTGCATCTGACGCTGCCGATTGACCTGCAAGAGGCGCCCGTCAGCGAGGAGGACTTGCCGCCGTATCTGCCGCAGGAATATCGCAACATGGGCCGCTCGCAGGGCGACCCGTCGCTGATTGAGCAGGCGGCGTCGCTGCTGGCCAACGCGCAGCGTCCCGTGATAATCGCCGGCAATCCGGCCCGCTACTCGGTGGAACCGGCGCAGCTGGAGGCGCTGGCCGAGGCGACCGGCGCCCCGATATTTACCGTCGAGCAGGCCCGGGGCCTGATTGACGACCTGCATCCCCTCTGCTTTGGCTACGCCGACGGCGCGCTGAATCACACGGCCCGGCAGTTCCGCAACGCCGACGTGGTGCTGCTGCTGGGCAAGCGGCTGGACCATCGCTATCGCTACGGCGGCATCTTTTCTCCGGAGGCCAAGCTGATTCAGGCCGACCCGTCGCCGGCCGAGATTGGCCGCAACCGGGGCGTGGCCGTCGGATTGCTGGGCGATCTGGGCGCCATCGTGGACCAGCTGACGGCGGCGGCCCGGCCCAACCGCAATCTGGGGCCGTGGCTGGACACCCTCAAGCGGGAGCAAACCGCCTGGCTGGACAGCCTGCGCGACAACGCCACCGGCGCCGCGCCGATGCACCCGCTGGACGTGTACACCCGCATTGAGCATCTGATTGACGAGGATACGTTCATCGTGCTGGACGGCGGCGATTACGTGCAGTGGGGCCGGTGCTACCTGCCGGCGCGCGCCCCCGGACACTTCATCCGTCTGGGGCCGCTGAGCCATCTGGGGGGCGCGATTCCCTACGCAATGGCGGCGAAACTGGCCTATCCCAACAGCAAGGTGCTGGCGTTTATGGGCGACGGCTCGTTCGGCTTTTACTCGATGGAGTACGACACCTGCATCCGGCACAACCTGCCCATCACCGGCATAATGGGCAACGACAGCAACTGGGGGATTGACAAGACGTTCCAGCTGGCCTACTACGGGCGCGACGTGGGGACGGCGCTGCGCTACGTGCGCTACGACCAGGTGGTAGCGGGCATCGGCGGCTACGCCGAACTGGTAGAGCAGCCCGATGACGTAGCGCCGGCCGTAGAGCGGGCCATCAACTCCGGCCGCCCGTCGCTGGTGAACATAACCGTAAAATCCGGCGCCAGCCCCCTGGCCGACGCGATGATAGCCCGGCGCACCGGAGGGTAGGCCGCCGGCGCAGCGGATGGGGAGGAACCGGCGATGCTGAAAAATCCGCCCCATCCGGGGCAGTTGGTGTTGCACGACGATATTGAGCCGCTGGGCCTCACCGTTGCCCAATCTGCCCGGCATATTGGCGTCAGCTATGCGGAACTGGCGGGCATCGTCGCTGGCACGGCCGGCATATCGCCGCAAATGTCCATTCGCCTTTACAAGGCTTTTGGCGCCGGCGTCGCTACCCGGCGCAGTCTGCAACTGTATTATGACCTGGCGCAGGTTTGGCATTCCGACCACGGCATAAAGGTCAAGCGGTTGGGCAATCCGCTGGGTGAGTTGGGATTGCCGATGGCCAGCCCGTTGCATCCGGGGCAGATTCTACTCCACGAATGTCTGGAGCGTCTGGAAATCAGCGTGGCGCAAGCCGCCGAATATCTCGGCGTCAGCTATGAGGAACTGGACGACGTCGTGCATTGCCGCGCGTCGCTCACTCCCGAAATGGCCATCCGCTTTGACCAGGCTTTTGGCGGCCACGCCCAACAGTGGTACGCCCTGCAAGCCAACTACGACGTCGCCAAAGCGGCGCTGGAGTATGCCCACACGATAAAAGTCCGGCGCCTCTGGCGGCCAGACCCGGAAACCCACGAACCCATCCTGCTTGCCACGCCCGATTAATATGCCCGGTTAAAATGACAGTCGGTCGGCGTTCTCCGGCGCTGTTCCGGGGTTGCCGGCGTTGGGATTGGGCGAATTCGTGGGGATTGCGATTGCGGCGTTTTGGATGGATTGAATTGTTGCTTTATGCCGAAAATGCGGCGTAATTCGTAATCGGGCGCAAATTGGTTGGCGAAGTTGGCGATTGTTGTTGACAAAGGTATTGGCAAGGGTATAAATTGCGTCAAATGCAACCGCCCTCGGGCGGAACAGCCAACTAGCGAGGAGGCTAATATGCTGAAGATTGGGCACGAGGTGGTGCGACCCGGTAGGCACTGGGGCGACGCCGCAATCACGATTCCGGTTCCCGAGGAGCTGGAAACCGTACCTGGTATCCCGATGACCGGCCGTGAGGTTGACTGGTATGCCCGCGAGTATCCGCTGGAAACCATGAACATCACCGAGCGGGCGTCCCGGGACTGGGCCAACACCCTGCGCGACCTGCACGCCGAGATGCGTGAAATCCGCAAGGAACACGACAAGCTCAACAGCAACCTCATCATGACCGCCCGCGCGACGGCCGAGATGGACCCCACTGCTGAGCCCACCGGCGCGGACATCTCCGAGGAGATTAAGGAAAAGGCCCGCCAGCTCGGTTACCTGGAAGTGGGCATCACGTCCTACGACCCCCGGTACGACTACAAGAGCAAGCGCGGCTTTACCGTTCTGCCCCACGCCATCTGCCTGGCCTACGAGCAGGACTTTGAGCCGACCCAGACCATCCCCAGCGTTGACGCCGAGATCGTGCACTCCAGCACCTATCGGACGCAGGCTGCGGCCGGCCTGGAGCTGGGCAACTTCATCCGCTCCAAGGGCTACAAGGCCCACGTCGTCCACTCCAGCGACGCCACCGGCCCGGTCATCCCCATGTTCGTGGCGGCCGGCCTCGGCTCCCTGGGCGCCTGCGGCTACCTGCTGTCCCCGCACAGCGGCAACCGGATGCGGCTGATGATGGTCACCACCGACGCCAACGTCACCTACGACGAGCCGGTGGACTACGGCATCCACGCCTTCTGCCAGGTGTGCCAGGTCTGCGTGAACCGCTGCCCCGGCCGCGCCCTGATGCGCGACAAGATCTGGTGGCGCGGGATCGAGAAGAACAAGCTGTACTTCAAGCGCTGCCGCCCGGTGATGGCACGCTACCTCGGCTGCGGCGTCTGCATGAAAGTCTGCCCCATCCAGAAGTACGGCCTCAAGAACGTCATGGAGCACTACGCGGCCACCGGCCAGGTGCTGGGCAAGGGAACCCACGACCTCGAAGGCTACAACCTTGAGGGCAAAGGCTACTTCGGCCCCGGCGAACTCCCGGTCTTCGAGCGTGGTTTCTTTGAGATGCCGCACGGCAACTCCGACGAGTGGGCCTTTGACCAGCTCAAGGACGCCGCCCGCGACGGCGAGATTACCGAGAGCATGATCGACGACCTGAAGCTCCAGATCCAGCGCTCCATCCAGCTGCAATCCGGCGACGTGTTGCAGATGATGGCCGAGGACCAGGACTACATCTAGTAGCCCCCCTCACCAAGCCAACCGGCAAACGGGCCGGCGGGGGCAACCCCGCCGGCCTTTTTAATCGCAAATCGGCGATACCGTCGCACCAGGCACCCCAATCAACGAGTACCACCAAACGATGACTACCCCCCATCTGCCAGCCCTGCTTATCTCCATTCCGGAGGGCGTTATTGACCTGGGGTGGGGGCATCCGTCGGCGCGGTTGCATCCGGCGGCGGCTTTGGCGGCGGCGGCTGATTATGCGCTGGGCGGGGAATCTCCCATCCCGTTGCAGTATGGCGCGGTGCAGGGGTTCGGGCCTTTTCTGGAGGCGCTGGCCGATTTTTTGTCCGGGCAGGCGGCCGTCGGCGGGCCGGTCAAGCCGGAAACGCTGTTTCTTACGGCGGGCGCGTCTCAGGCGATTGACATGGCCGCTACGTTGTTCGCCAAAACCGACGATACCGTGTACGTGGAGGAACCTACCTATTACCTTATCGGGCGCATATTCCTGGACCACGGCCTGAACATTATCGGCGTGCCTACCGACGCCGACGGGCTGAACACGGACGCGCTGGCCGAGATGCTGTCGGATGGGGCAATTCCCGCGCCGCGCCTGCTGTACACCATCCCCACCTACCAGAACCCCAGCGGCGCCGTGCTGCCCCTGCAACGCCGGCGGCATCTGATTGAGCTGGCCCGGCGCTACGGGTTCACCGTCATTGCCGATGAGGTCTATCAGCTGCTGCACTACGGGCCGCCGCCGCCGCCCCCGCTGGCGATGCTGGACGACGCGCCCGATGCTGCCGGTTCCGGCGCCGGCGTCATATCGTTAGGGTCGTTCTCCAAGATATTGGCGCCGGGATTGCGCCTGGGCTGGGTACAGGCGTCTCCGGGAATCATCGGCCGTTTCGTTGACTCCGGCCTGGCTTTTAGCGGCGGCGGCCTGAATCACTTTGGGGCCACGCTGGCCCACGCGATGCTGGAGCTGGGGCTGCTGTCCGATAATCTGGACAACTTGCGGCGGGTTTATGGGCAGCGGATGGACGCCGTTGGCGATGCTTTGAGTACGGAACTGGCCGGGCTGGTTGACTTTGCGAAACCGGGCGGCGGCTATTTCCTGTGGCTTACCGTCCGGGATGGCGCCGACACCGTGGCCCTGCTGCCGACGGCGAATGAGGCCGGGGTATCGTACCGGCCGGGGGCGGATTTCTCCGCATCAGGCGGATTCGGCAACGCATTACGCATCAGCATTGCCCTTTACGAGTCGGAGGAATTGGCCGTTGCCGTCCGGCGGCTGGCGTCAATCCTGCGGTAACGCCGCTGCGCCCCGTGCTGCGCCGTCCGGTAAGGCGCATCTATAATTATCATTGCGTAACAGAATATGATTATTTTGCGGGCGGAGTATTGACAATGGCACGCCGTAGGGTTATCTTTGTTCTAATTTTGGCGCATCTACGCAATCCAACCACAAGGAGGAGGATATGCTTAAGATCGGTCATGAGGTTCGGCGTCCCGGCAAGTATCTGGGCGACGCGCCTGTTACTATCCCGGTGCCGGAGGAGCTCGCGACGACTCCCGGCATCCCGATGAACCAGCGCGAGGTTGACTGGTACTCCCGCGAGTATCCGGTGGAGACCATGAACATCACCGAGCGCGCGTCCCGCGACTGGGCCAACACCCTGCGCGACCAGCACGCCGAGATGCGTGAAATCCGCAAGGAACACGACAAGCTCAATCGCAACCTGGTCATGGCCGCCCGCCTCACCGGCGAGCTGGAGCCCACGTCCGACGCCTCCGGCGACGACGTAACCGAAGTCATCAAGCAGAAGGCCCGCGAGCTGGGCTTCATCGAAGTCGGCGTCACCGCCTTTGACATCCGCTACGTGTACCAGAGCAAGAAGGACTGGGTGAAGTTCCCCCACGTCGTTTGCCTGGCCTACGAGCAGGACTTTGAGCCGACGCAGACCATCCCCAGCATTGACGCTGAGATTGTGCACTCCAGCACCTACCGCACCGAGGGGCAGGCTGGCCTGGAGCTGGGCAACTTCATCCGAGGCCTGGGCTACCGCGCCCAGGTGCACAGCCCCAACGACAACACCGGCCCCTATATCCCGATGTTCGTCGCCGCCGGCCTCGGCCAGCTGGGCGCCTGCGGCTACCTGCTGACCCCCCACGTCGGCTCCCGCTGCCGCATCATGATGATTACCACCGACGCCAACGTCACCTATGACCAGCCGGTGGACTACGGCATCCACGCTTTCTGCCAGGTGTGCCAGGTCTGCGTGAACCGCTGCCCCGGCCGCGCCCTGATGCGCGACAAGATCTGGTGGCGCGGGATCGAAAAGAACAAGCTGTACTTCAAGCGCTGCCGACCGGTCATGGCCCGCTACCTCGGCTGCGGCGTCTGCATGAAGGTCTGCCCCATCCAGAAGTACGGGATGCAGGCCACGATGGAGCACTACGCGGCCACCGGCCAGGTGCTGGGCAAGGGAACCCACGACCTCGAGGGTTACAACATCGAGGGCAAGGGTTACTTCGGCCCCGGCGAACTCCCGGTCTTTGAGCCCGGCTTCTTCGATATGCCTCACGGCGACACTGGCGAATGGGCCTTTGACAAGCTCAAGGATGACGCCCGCGCCAACGGCAACGAAATCACCGACGATATGCTCACCGATTTCCGCGCCCAGGTCATCCGCGGCCTGAACCAGAGCACCGACAACGTCGATATGATGTACGAGGAGGAGGACTACATCTAAACGGTGTAGCCAGCCAAATCCGTCGGTTCTGCGGAACGGACACACGCCCGGAGCGGTGCAAGCCGCCCCGGGCGTTTTGCCGTTAACGACAAGGCCCTGGAATATCGGGAGCGCGCCGGCCAATAAAATGCCGGACGGTATGGCCGCCCGGCAGCGATATGCGTACCGTCTAGGTTGCGCCGGCCTTGCCGCCGGCGGCAATCAGAGTTGCAGCGTGCGCGGGTCAATCTCCCGGCGGGGCGGCGCGCCGGCGCTGTTGGCCTGCTCCTCCCGCAGGTTCTCCACCAGCGTGGCCAGCGCGCTGCGGTAATCAGCGCTGTCGTCGGCTTGGCCGGTCAGGTCAAACACCCGGTGCTCCTCCGACAGCAGGCGGGCGATGCGGTTGCGTCCGCCGGCCATGATGCCGTCGGCGTCAACCAGGAACATCCTCCAGCGGTCCGCAGTCTTGCCGGATTCCTGGGCGGCGGTGATGTCGTTGCGCACGGTTTCGCTGTCCAGGCCGGCGGCGGTGCAGACGACTATCAGGCGGTCGTAGTGGCGCACCCAGCGCTCAATCTCCTCCTCGCCGGAGGTGGCGCGCCGGTCAACCAGGGGGTTGCCCCGGAATCCTTCGGCGAACACCCAGCTGCGGATGCCCTGCGCGCGCAGGTTGCGCTCCAGCTGCCGGGCAAACTCGACGTCGCGGTTGGCGCAGGAAATATGCACTTCCACGGTGGATACGGTGGCATCGGCAACGGTGCCCTGGAACCCGGCGGCGAACAGCGGCAGGCCGGAGCCGAGGAAAAATGATTCGGGCAAATGGCCGCCCGACCGCAGCAGCGTATCCAGTCCGATGGTGCTGGGCGCGTCGTGCCGGATGCTGTCCAGCCCGACGGCGGCGCCCAGCGCGCAGTTCTGAAACACGGTGTACCCGATGATGCACTCGTTGAAATCGGCGTCGTCGGTAGCGGCGTCGTTCAGGATGGCCTCGTAAAAATCGGCGCCGCTGAGCGTTGCGCCGGAAAGGTTGGTGCGGGAGAGGTTGGCGCCGTTAAAACTGGCGCCGGAAAGGTCGGCGCCGGAAAGGTTGGTCCGGTCCAGATTAGCCCGGTCCAGGTTGGCGTTGGTCAGGTTGGCGCCGGACAGGTTGGCCTCCGACAGGGTGCCCCGGTCCAGGTTGATGCCGGACAGGTTGGCGGCCCGCAGGTCGGCGCCCCGCATATTGGCGCCGGGCGCCAGCGAGCGGCTCAAGTCGGCCTCGCGCAGGTCGGCCCGGTACAGATGCACGTCGTTAAGGTAGCTGTTGGAAAGGTTGCCCCGGCGAATCATGGCGCCCATAAAGTCGGCGTTGCGCATATCGGCGCCCCGCAAGTCCACCATCGGGATGCGAACGTGGCTCATATAGCCCGCGTTCAAGTCCATCGCCTGGTTGGGGTGCGCCTCACGCCACGCCGCCACCGCGTCGCGCCCGCGTTTGACAATTTGCACCAGCTCAATATCGGCCATAGTAACCTCTCCAACAGGGTGTCGGCGGCGATTTTAGCATAAAGCGCCCATCCCGTCATTCCGGCCCGTTTGTCCCGACCTGCGGCTACCGCTTATAATGCAGGCAGCGCACCCGCCAATTCTGCCTTGCTGCTGCACGATACCATGCTGCTTACCATTGACATCGGCAATACTGCGGTCACCATCGGCGTGTTTCGCGCCGCCGCCGCCGAACCTGACGACGCCAGCCCGTCGGCCCGTATGCTCACCACCCTGCGCGTGGCCACCGATTCGCGCCGGCTGGCGGATGAGTACGGGATTCTGCTGAAAAGCCTGCTGGAGTTTCGGGGGATAACGACTACCGACATCAGCGCCGCCGTCATCTGTTCCGTTGTGCCGCCGTTGACGGGGATGTTTGAGGAAGTTTGCGAGCGGTTTTTTGGCGTTGCGCCCCTGCTGGTGTCGGCGCAAATTGACCTGGGGATGCCGGTTCGTTACGACAACCCCCGGGACGTGGGCGCCGACCGCATCGTGGACGCGGTGGCGGCGCAGGAGCTTTACGGCGCGCCGGTAGTGGTCGTTGACCTGGGCACCGCCACCGTGTTTGACGCCGTTTCCCGCGCCGGCGAGTATCTGGGCGGCGCCATCGCGCCCGGCATCAACCTGTCCGCCGATGCCCTGTACTACAACACCTCGCAGCTGCGGCGGGTCGAGCTGGTGGCTCCGGAGTTTGCGGTGGGCCGCAACACCACGACGTCGCTGCAATCCGGCATCGTGCTGGGCTACGCCGGGCTGGTTACCAGTATGGTGGAGCGGTTCAAGGCCGAGATTGGCGCCGATGCGAAAGTCGTCGGCACCGGCGGGCTGGTGACCGTAATCGCCGAACACACCCCGGTTTTTGACGACATCAATCAGGAATTGACGCTGGTCGGACTTGACCTAATCTACCGCCGCAATATGCTGGACACCCCCCACGCCAGCCCGTCCCTGGCGGCCGGCGGCGGGGCGTAAGCCGAGGTGATGACGATGGAATCCGCGCTGGCCGGCAAGAACATTGTGCTGGGCGTTACCGGCAGCATTGCGTGTTACAAGGCGCTGGATTTGGCCAGCAAGCTGACGCAGGCCGGTGCCAACGTGGAAACTATCCTGAGCTACGGCGCAACCCAATTCGTAACGCCGCTGGCTTTTCGCAGCCTGACCCACCGCAGCGTGCTTACCGATACCTTTGACCCCAATTCGGAGCACAGCGTGGAGCACGTCGCTCTGGCCCGCTGGGCCGACATCGTGGTGATTGCCCCGGCAACGGTGCACTGCATCGCCAAACTGGCCGCCGGCCTGGCCGACGACCCGTTGACTACCACCGTGATTGCCACCGCAGCGCCCCTGCTGGTGGCGCCGGCGATGGACGCCAATATGTTTGACCATCCCGCAACGCAGGAGAACCTGGCCCGCCTGCGGACGCGGGGCGTGTTCCTGGCCGGCCCGGCGCCGGGCCGCCTGGCGTCAGGGCTGCTGGGAATGGGTCGATTGGTAGAGCCCATTGACCTGCTGGGCCACATCGCCGCCGCGCTGGGCAAGTCCGGCGATTTGGCCGGCCGCCGCATCATCGTCAGCGCCGGCGGCACGCAGGAGGCCATCGACCCGGTGCGCGTCATCACCAATCATTCGTCGGGGCGCATGGGCTTTGCCGTTGCGGAAGCCGCCCGCGACCGGGGCGCCGACGTCGTGCTGGTTACCGCTCCGGTAGCCTTGCCCAACCCGCCACTCATCCGGATGGTGCCCGTCCGGTCGGCGCAGGATATGTGCGACGCAGTGCTGTCCGAAACGGAGCGGGCCGACGCCCTGATTATGGCCGCCGCCGTCGCCGACTATCGCCCGATGGCCGCCGCCGAGCAGAAAATCAAAAAGACCGCCGCCGACGAGATGGTCATTGAACTGGACAAAACCACCGACATTCTGGCAACGGCGCGCGGCGATTTCGTGCGGGTGGGATTCTCGGCGGAGAGCGAAAATCTGGAGGCCAACGCTGCTGACAAGGTGCGGCGCAAGGAGCTGGATTTGATTGTTGCCAACGACATTACCGAGGCGGGCAGCGGCTTTGGCGTGGATACCAACCGGGTGGTGCTGATTGACCGTGAGCTGCAAGCCGAACGTCTGCCCCTGCTCACCAAGTACCAGGTTGGGCACCGGATACTGGACCGGGTGGCGGCAATTTTGCGGACGCGGTAGGCGTCCATCTAATGGCAAGTCTAGTGAATAACGTTGCGGAGGAACGCTAATGCGTATCGGAGTTTTTGTCGGGGCATCGGCGGCCGACTTGATGACCCTTGATGAACTGATTGGCCGTATCAAGCAGGCTGAGGCCGACGGGTTTGACAGTTTTTGGGTTCCGCACATTTCCGCGCGGGGGTACGACGCGCTGACGGCGTTGGCGCTGGCGGGCAGCCAGACCAGCCGCATTGAGCTGGGCGTGGGCGTGGTGCCGACCTATCCCCGCCACCCGGCGGCGCTGGCGCAGCAGGCTTTGACCACCGCTGCCGCATCCGGCGGGCGTTTTATCCTCGGCATCGGCCCGTCCCACCGGCCCGGCATCGAGGACGGTTTCGGCCTGTCCTACGACCGGCCGGCTTTGCACACCCGGGAATACCTCTCCGTGCTGCGTCCTTTAATAGAGGATGGCCGGGTTCAATTCAGCGGCGAGTTTTACAACGTGAACGCGGAGCTGGACGTGCCCAATCGCCCGCCTTGTCCGGTGCTGATTTCGGCGCTGGCGCCCCGGATGCTGCGGCTGGCCGGCCAGCGCGCCGACGGCACCATAACCTGGATGGCCGGGCCCCGCACCATCCGGGAGCACATCGTCCCCCGCATCAACCGGGCCGCCGCGGCCCACGGGCGGGACAACCCCCGCGTCTGCGTGGGCCTGCCGGCTACGGTGTGCGACGATGAGCTGGCCGGACGGCGGCGGGCGGCGGACGCTTACGGGCGCTACGGCCAGCTGGTCAACTACCGCCGGGTGCTGGACATTGAGGGCGTAGAGGGGCCATCGGAGGTTGCGGTGGTGGGCAACGAGGACTCCCTGCGCCGGCAGCTGGAGGAATTCGCCGCCGGCGGCGCTACCGATTTCATCGCCAACATCTACACCGCCGCAGACGACGCCGAATCGGGCGCGCGCACCTACGCCGCCCTGCGGGATTTGGTGGGCAAGGTGTAGCCCCGCCCAACCGGACGATACGGATATGGGGACAAGATTATGGATGTTCAAGGCGGCGTGTTCATTGTTACCGGCTCGGCTACCGGCCTGGGGGCGGCGGTGGCGCAGCGGCTGGCCGGCAAGGGCGGGCGGGTTGTCATAAACTACACCCGCAGCGTAGCCGAGGCGTTGGACACGGCCCAGGCGTGCCGCGACTTGGGCGGCGAGGCCATCCTGTGCCAGGCCGACGTTGCCGATGATGCGGACTGCCGCCGGATGGCGACGCTGGCGCTGCAGCAGTGGGGCCGCATTGACGGGCTGGTCAACAACGCCGCGCAGTCCAAAATTGTGCCCCATTCCGACTTGGAGGGGCTGTCCGGCGACGATTTTCAGCGGATTTTCGCGGTGAACGTAGTTGGCGCTTATCAGATGGTGCGGGCCGTTGCGCCGGCGATGCAGCAGCAGGGGCAGGGCGCCATCGTCAACATTTCGTCCGGCTCAGCGTTCACGGGTTCGGGCAGCTCCATCGCTTACGCGGCGTCCAAAGCGGCGCTGAACGTGATGACGTTCTCGCTGGCCCGGGCGCTGGCGCCGGAGATTCGGGTCAACGCCGTCTGCCCCGGCGTGATGCAAACGCGCTGGTGGCGGGAGGGCCTGGGCGCCGACGGCTACCAGGCTTTCATCGACCGCTACGCCGAATCCGCTCCGCTCAAAACCGCCGGCACCCCCGAAGCCGTCGCCGACCCGGTGGTGTGGCTGCTGGAAGCGGCGGAACACGTCACCGGCGAAACTATCATGGTTGACGCCGGTTCGCATCTGGGCCCGTCGCCCCGCCGTCAGGAGGCAGCAGATGATACAGCTGACCGATGAGATGAAAACGCTGATTAACAACGCCCGCAATGACGGCTGCCCGTGCATCGTCGGCACCGCCTCCGCCGACGGCACGCCCAATTGCGGCTACATCGGCACCGTGCTGACGGTGGACGACGACACGCTGATTTACCGCGACCGCACCGGCCGGGTTCCGCTGGACCACGTTGAGGACAACCCCAAAGTCATCGTGCTGTTCCGCAACACCGCAAAGGACGCCGGCTGGAAATTCCGCTGCACCGCCCGCGTTTATCGTGATGGCGCTGTGTTTGAGGACATGATTGACCGCCTGCTGGCCGCCGGGCTGGTGAACGAGCGCTACTTGCAAGACAGCCAGGGGGCCATCGTTGCGCTGCGTATCGACCAGGTGCTCAGCCTGTTTGGAGAAGTGCTGCAAGAGCGGGTTCCCGGCCAGCGGTGGTAGCCCCGCCGGCCCGTCCTTACTTGCCAAACAACGCCGCGATGCGTTCGCCAACGATGGCGTCCTCGCCGGGGTTCAGCCCGAACATATGGATGGTGATAAAGTCCTCATCGTCCCGCACCCGCGTCCAGATGGGCGGCTCGCCATCTTTCAGCCGGTCGCGCAGGTCGTAGATGGTCATTCCGGCGGCGGCCGGGTCAACCGACAGGTTCAGCCCGTAGGCGTGGTGGCCGATGACGTTCTCGATGAGCTGCGCCGTCAGCCCCGGAATACCGGCGACGGCGTTGAGGATGACCCGGCTGCGGCGTTCGGAGTCGGCCAGCCTATCCTCGTGGTTCATCGTCATCCAGTGCCGGACGGCGGCCACTGCGCCGACCATTTCCTGCCGGTCAACTTTCTGCGGACGGCCCACGCCGCGCACCCGCCGCCCCTCGTAGCTGGCAAAAGCCTGCCGGCCAATCCGGTCAATCATCTCCGGCGAACCCAGGGCCAGGCCGGTGGATTGGGGCGCGCCCATGTACTTGGCGGCGATGCACTGGAAATCCGCGCCCATCCGCACGTACTTGCCAAAGTTCTCCAGCGGGTAAATCTGCCCGGCGGCGTCCACCGTGACCAGAACGCCGTGGGCGTGGGCAATGGCGATGGTATCCTCCAGCGACAGCGCGTGGGGGTCCGGATCCTGCTCCACGGCGTAGTAGTGGACGGCGGCGGTGTTGGGGCCGATGGCTTGTTCCAAATCGGCTGCCGTCGTCTCAGCCTCGGAACCGAACATCACCAGCCTGGCCCCGGCCAGCTCCAGGCAGCGGTCGTACCAGTAGCGCTGCCGGGTCTGGATGAGGATTTCGTTCCGCATCCCGTCGGTGTTGGGCAGCTGCTGGATTTTGTCGTCATCGTCGCCGGCCATCGCCGCCGCCGTCGCCAGCATCAGCGCGGAGCCGGCGCCGGAGGTGATGTAAGCCGCCGGCACGTTGACCATCCGGGCGATGGCGGCGCCGGCCCGTTCCTGCAATTCCATCAGCGGCAGGTAGGCGCCATCGGCCTGGGCCATCGCCTCCCGCACCTCCGGCAGCGGCGTCGAGCCGCCCAGCATCGTAACGCTGCCCGTTGCGTTGATAACCGGAACTGCCCCCAGCTCCTTGTAAATGGAACCCCAATCGGCGCTAGTCATCGTTCATCTCCATCCAATGCAATTGCGAAACGTGGTTTGCCCCGGCCATTCTGCCATCCCCAACGCCATTCTGCCAACGCCTTGATGTCACAACCCCCCCCAATGTCATTCTGAGCGTAGCGAAGAATCTCGACAGCGTAGCAACGGCGTTGCCCCCAAAGTGTGCGCTACCTCATCGAGATTCTTCGCTGCGCTCAGAATGACATTAGGCGGCGTGCTCTCTACAAAGTATGTCCTATTCCCCGGTAAAGTTGGGCGGGCGGCGTTCCTGGAATGATGCGGCGGCCTCGGCTACGTCGTGGGGGGCGCGGCGGGCGAATACGATGCTGTGCGTTTCGTATTCCAGCTGGTCGGCCAGGTCGGTGTCCAGGCTGCGCTGCAACGCCCGCTTGGACATCTGCATCGCCACCGGCGGCCAGAACGCAATCTGCCGCGCCAGTTCTTTGGCCTCGGCCAGCAGATTGTCCGCCGACGTCATCCGATCCAGCAGCCCCAGCCGCCACGCCTCGTCGGCGTCAACGCTGCGGCTGGTGAACACCAGGTCAAAGGCCCGGCTGCTGCCCACGATGCGGGGCAGAAAGTAGGACAGGCCGGAATCCGGGCTGAGGCTGCGCTCGATGAACACCGTCTTGAACCGGCTGTGCTCGCAGCCCACCCGCATATCGCACGCCAGGGCCAGCCCCATACCGGCGCCGGCCGCAACGCCGTTCACCGCCGCAATGGTGGGCTTGTCCAGCCCCCGGTAAATCATCAGCGCCTGGCGGCCGACCCAGTTGTACTCGTCCAGCCGTGCGGCCCTGCTCTGGTTTTCATCCCCCGCGCGTGCGCCGGTGAGGTCGGCGCCGGAGCAGAAACCCCGGCCGGCGCCGGTAAAGATGACCACCCGGATGCCGTCGTCGTCGCGCAGTTCCCGGCAGGCGTCCATCATCTCCAGATGCAGCTCCCGGTTGATGGCGTTCAGCTTTTCCGGGCGTTGCAGCGTTACGACGGCAATCGTTCCGTCGTACTCTACGGTTAGGTTTTGATATGACATTGGTAGCTCCATAGACAACGCCGTCTATTTAACGGCCAGCATATCGCAGGCCAGGCCGAGCATGATTTTGGTTCCGCTGACCAGGCTTTTGATGCCCACCGACTCGTTGGCGCCGTGCGTAAAGTTCAGCATTGGGTCGTCGTCGGGATGTGAGCCGGAGAAGCCGTAGGTTACGGTGCCCAGCGGGCGGGTGAACCTGGAGTCGGTGAACCCGTTGCTGATGGCCGGCACCCACTGCACGTCATCCCGCCCCAGCGCCCGCGCCGTTACCGCCCGGATGCTGTCCGACAGCGGCGAGTCAAAAGGCGACGAGTTGGGGCGGGCCATGTAGTCAATCTCGTAGGAAACGCCGGGAATCTCCGACAGCACCGCGTCCAGCTGCGCCCGCACGTACTCCTCATCCTGATGGGGCAGCGTGCGCACGTCGCAAGTCAGCCGGATGGACTCCGGCACGCTGTTGGACTTGATGCCGCCCCGCACCATCGTCGGCGTCAGCGTCATCCGCGACAGCGCCCGCAGCATTGACGCAAAGCGCGGGTTGTCCGGCTCAATCTCGGCGATGATGTCGTCCACGTTGCCCGGCGACGGCTTGTGCTCAATCGCAAAGGTGGACAGATGGTCAAACAAATCGGTTGACGTATCCCGATCCGCCTCGTAGCCCTCGATGGAGCTGAGGGTGCGGCTCAGCCGGTACAGCGCGTTGGCCCCCTGCCAGGGCGTGGAGGCGTGGGAGCTGACGCCCTTGACGTCAATCTCCACTTGCAGCCGCCCTTTCTCGCCCACGCCCAGCACGTAAGTCAGCGCGCCGGCCGCCTGAATTGGCGTGCCGCCGCCCTCGTTGACGGCGTAGGGGGCGGCCAGTTTGTCCGGATGATTGTCCGCCAGCCAGCCAAAGCCGTAGCGCCCGCCGTGTTCCTCATCGGCGCCGGCGGCCAGAATCAGGCCATCCTCCAGCTCAATGCCGTTGCGCCGCAGCAGGCGCATTGCCATCAGCTGGGCGGTAAGCAGCCCCTTGCAGTCCGATGCGCCGCGCCCAAAAATGCGCCCGTCGGCGATGGTGGCGCTGAAAGGCGGAAACCGCCACTCGCTGGCATCCTCCACCGGTACCACGTCGGTATGCGACATAAACATCAGCCCCGCCTTGCCGGAACGCCCCGCCAGCCCGGCGATGAGGTTGCCCCGGTTGGGCGCCGATTCCAGGATTTCAGACGAGATGCCGTCCTGGGCCAGAAAGTCGCGGGCGTACTCGCAAACCGGGGTTTCGTCGCCGGTGGGCATAAACCCGGTGTTGACCGACGGAATCCGCACCAAAGCCTGCTCCAGCGCAACAATATCGTCCTGGGCCGCGTCCACCTGAGCAAACAGTTCGTCAAGATTAGGCATACCGGCATCCTCCCGCAAGTTCGCCAATCGCAAAGCGCATCGCATCACATCACATCAAACCGCAACGAGTGTAAGCAGGCGGCAAACCACTGTCAACGCAGCGCCGGTCACTGCTTTGCCCAGTCGTACTGTCCCTAGCTATCATCCTACCCTTAATAATGTCATTCTGAGCGCAGCGAAGAATCTCGACAGCGTAGCAACGCCGTTTCCCCCAACGTGTGCGCTACCTCATCGAGATTCTTCGCTGCGCTCAGAATGACATTAGGTGGGGATGCTCCGTAGGGGATGCGGTGACGTTTGCGCTATTGACAGTGCCGGCGCAATGGCGTAGATTTCGTTGCTATACCGGCTGGGCCGCCGGCGTGTGCCGTTGGGCGGGCGCGTTGGTGGCTGAACCGCGAGGAGGTAATCTGCCTTGAAGCACTTTTTGAGTATTCGCAACGTAGCCTCTGGCCTGATTGCGCTGTCTTTGACGGCGGCGCTGGCTTGTGGCGCGCCTACTGAGGAACCGGCGGCCAGCAGTGCGCCGGCCGATTCGGGTTCCAGTGCGGCTCCGGCCCAGCCCGCGGCGGCGCAGCCCACCGCGATGATGGCAGCCGAGCCTACCGCAACCACGGCCCTGGTGCAGCCCAGCGGTATGTCCGACACCGCCGCCGGCGGCGCCGCGCCTACCGTTGCCCCGGCGCCCACGGAGGCCCCGGCGGCCACCGCCGGCCAACCCGTGCAATCCGACCTGCGCGTGGCGATTACCCCTCCTTATGCCGAGAACCTGCTGGGCTGGCGCGTTGGCGGCACCAACCAGGGCATTTTGCAGCCCATGCAGGAACACCTTTTCCAGCGGGATTACCAGACCTGGGAAGCCGTTCCCATGCTCACCACCGAATGGTCGGTATCTCCCGACGGCAAGGAATGGAGTTTCAACCTGCGCGAGGACGTGCCGTTCCATCACGGCGATGATACTTTCGGAGTGTCCGACTTCGTGTTCAGCTTCCAGCTCTGGTCCCACCCGGAGGCCAAGACCGGATTCGGTGACTTCTGGCACCAGCTCCTCGGCCCGGCCGGCGAGCAGCGCAGCTTTGAGGTCGAAGCCCTCGGCATGGCCGCTACGGTCACCGAAGTCAGCGACAGCGAGATGGTCTGGAACATGAACCGCCCCGAACTGTGGATTCCGTTCTACGCATCGGACGCCACCACCGACCCGCTGATTTACAGCCTGGATTACTGGCAGACGAACGGCGAGGCGGCCTACGCGCAGAATCCGGTTGGCACCGGCCCCTGGAAGCACGTCAGCTACGAGCAGGGCGCCAAGCTGGAATACGAGCGCGCCTTTGAGAACCACTGGCGCATCAACCCTGACTTTGACAGCCTTACGTTCTTTTTCGCCGAGGAGCACCTCACCCGCGTTGCCATGCTCCGCGCCGGTGAAGCCGACATCGCCGAGATTCCCCGCGAATTGCAGAACGACGTGGTGAAGGCCGGCTTCGCCATCACCCAAAGCACCCTCCCCGCGTTCATGGTCTGGGTTGGCATCGGCGGCCAATACCTGGAAGACAAGCGCGACCCCAACGACCCCAACACCGACGTGCTGGTGCGCCGCGCCATGAACCACGCCATCGACCGGGATGCCATCAACGAGGCGTTCTTTGACAACAAGATGGAATTGATGGCCAACACCGGCTGGCACCCCACCGACCCGTCGTTCAACCCCGAGTGGGTAATCCCCGCATACGACCCGGAGGAATCCAGGCGCCTGCTGGCTGAGGCCGGCTACGCCGACGGTTCCGGGCCCAGCGTCGAGTTCATGTCCGGCAAGCTGGTTGGCGTGCCGGAACTGACCGACATCGCCGTGCCGATGGTTCAGTGGCTGAAAGAAGTGGGCTTTGAAGTGGACGCGCAAATCGGCGAATTCCAGCCCATCCGCACGCGCTACAAGGCCCGCGAGATGAACGGCGTACTGTGGACGCACCGCACCGGCTTTTGGCCGGCCGGCCGCAATATGCGCGTCTATTTCGTCAGCCCCGCCCTCGCCGGCGCCGTGTATATGTTCGAAGACCCGCACATCGAAGACCTGTTCGGCCAGTGGCAAAACAGCGTGGACGAAACCGAGCGGCTGGCGCTGATGAAGCAGCAGGGCGAGTATATGTATGAGCAGAACGCTACGATGCCCCTGGGATTCCTGTTCGCCGAGTTCGGCATCAACCCCAAGGTCATCGCCGAGTACTCGGTCAACAACAGCTACTTCGGCGGCATGAAAGGCCACGAGTACACCAAAGTGGTACGCCAGTAAAGCGGCCAGCGGTGTCCGACCCGACAATCTCAAACTCAATTACGGCAGTCGCCAGATTCCCGCGAATCCGGCGGCTGCCGCCCCGAATCAAGCAACTACCACACCGGCAACAACCGTAACCGTCATTGACAGGATAAGCGCAGGCGCCTGATGCAACGCTACATCTTTTTGCGGATAATCCAGGCTATCCTGGCGCTGCTGGTAATCAGCGCCATTGTATTTGCCCTGGCTCGGGTAACCGGCGACCCGGTGGCGATTCTGCTGCCGGAGGACGCCAGCCCCAAAGTCGTTGAGCAGGTGCGCGCGAAATGGGGCCTGGACCAGCCGATTTACGTCCAGTACGCCCGCTACATCGGCAATTTTGTGCAGGGCGATTTCGGGCAAGCCTGGGCCTACGGCGGCGTTCCCATTTCTGAGCTGATAATACGCCGCCTGCCCAACACCATCTATCTGGCCTCTTTCGCCTGGGTTGTCAGCGCCGCCATTGCGCTGCCCATCGGCGTTCTGGTGGCCGTTAAAAAGGACAGCCCCTTTGACTGGGCCGGCAAAGTCGTGGCCCTGCTGGGCCAGTCTGCGCCATCATTCGCCATCGGCCTGCTGCTGATGTGGGTCTTTGCCGTCATCCTCGGCTGGCTGCCCACGTCGGGCAACGACGCCGGTTTCAAGTCCGTCCTCTTGCCCGGCATGGCCCTGGGCTACTACAACGTGGCCGCCGTAATGCGCCTCACCCGCTCCTCAATGCTGGAAGTGCTGGACACCGAGTACGTCAAGCTGGCCCGCATCAAGGGTATGCCGGAGCGCAAGGTCATCTGGAAGCACTGTTTCCGCAACGCGCTGATTGTCCCGTTCACCTACATGGGACTGATTGGAGCGGTGCTGCTCACGGGTTCGGTAGTCATCGAGACGGTCTTTGTCTGGCCCGGACTGGGTGACCTGGCCATTGACGCCATCCGCAACCGCGATTTTCCGGTGATTCAGAGCGTAGTAATTCTGTTCGCAACTTTCTACATTTTCATCAACCTGTTTGTGGACGTTGCCTACGCCTACCTTAACCCGCGCATCCGTTACAACTAACCAAAGCCCGGCTGTGCCAACTGCAACGAGGAACATCAGGCTATGACCACCCCGGTCGCTGCACAATCCATACCGGAACCCGCGTCCCTCCGTGAGCGCGGGACGCTGGGCAAAGTCCTGGACACCGTCCGCCGGGTGCCCATCATACCGCTGGTTATCCTGCTGGTATTGCTGGTTATTCCGGCCATTTTCGCCGACGTGATTGCGCCCCACGACCCGGTGCGGGTCAGCCTCACCAACCGCCTGGCGCCCCCCGTCTGGCTGGAGGGCGGCAGCACGGAGTACCTGCTGGGCACCGACCGGCAGGGCTTTGACATCCTGAGCCGCATCATCCACGGCGCGCGCATCTCGCTGGCGATTTCGCTGCTGGCCATCGGTCTGGGCGGCGGCGTCGGCACGGTTCTCGGCCTGCTGGCCGCCTACCGCGGCGGCTGGGTTGACACCGTGATAATGCGGATTGTGGACATCAAGCTGGCCTTCCCCTCCATACTGCTGGCCCTGGTGCTGGTCGCGGTGATGGGCCCCGGATTCCAAACCGTCGTGCTGGTAATCGCCCTGCTGCTCTGGGCCAGGTTCGCCCGGATGGTACGCGGCGAGGCTTTGTCCATCAAGGAACAGGATTTCATCGCCCGGGCCCAAGTCGCCGGCGCATCGCCCCTGCGGATAATGGCCCGCCACATATTCCCCAACGTGTTCAACACCGTAGTCGTGCTGGCCACGCTGGAAATCGGCCACGTCATCATCCTGGAATCCACGTTGAGCTTCCTCGGCGCCGGCTTAGTTAAACCGACGCCGGCCTGGGGCTTAATGGTGGCCGACGGGCGCACGCTGATTGTTACCGCGTGGTGGCTGTTCTTTTTCCCGACGATGGCGATTGTGCTCACCGTGCTGGCCATGAACCTGCTGGGCGACTGGCTGCGCGACCGCCTTGACCCCAAACTCCGCAACGTCTAGCCGCCAGCCGCCGCATCGCTGCATAACAACGGCAGGCTGCACCCACGCATCCTGCCGCATCTTTTACCGAACCCTGCTGATATGGCCGCATCGCCGCCGGAACCCTCCGGCCCCCTGACACCGTTGAATCCTACCGACGCCGCTGATGGCCCGGAGGATATTATCCTCCCGGATTGGGCGCAGGCTACCAGACGCCGCCGGGCCTTTTCCCGCCGCAACCTGCTCATCGGCGCGGCGATTTTCGTCATCCTCGGTTTCGTAGTCTGGCTCAACTTCCCCTTTATTCCCGACCCGGTAATCCTGCTCACGCGGCAGCCCGACGTGCTGTTAGACTCCGGTTCCGGGGGCGCCAACTGGACGATGGCCGGGCGCAGCATCGCCCAAACCCGCTACGCCGCCGATGCCTTGCAACCGCCGGCCGGCCGCCTGGCCTGGAGCGCCGATGCCGGCGAGCCAACCCTCGCCGCCCCGGTGGTGTCCGACGGGCGCATCTACCTGCCCGCCCACTTCCGCATCGCCGTGCTGGATGCGGCAACGGGCGCCGAACTGGACTCCATCCCCACCTCCGGCCCGATGCACAACTCCATCGCGCTGGTTGGGGATACGATGTACTACGCCACCATCGACCGCCGTCTGGTGGCCCGCGAGCGGGACGGCGGGCAAATCCGGTGGGAGTATCCCATCGGCGATTCCGCGTCCGGGCCGGTAGCGGTGGCCGGCGGCATCGTGTACGCCGGCGCCCTGAACGGAGCCACCTACGCCGTCAACGCCACCACCGGCGAACACATCTGGCGGCACACTTCGCTCAGCGAGGTACGCTCGCCCGTTGCCGTGGCCAATCAGGTAGTCTATGTCGCATCCGCAGACCGCAGCCTGTACGCTTTGGACTCCCGAACCGGACAGGAACGGGCCCGGTTCCGCACGCCGGCCCAGCTGGTGGCGCCGCCGGTAACCGCCGGCGGGCTGGCGTATTTCGTCGCCGGCGGCCAGCTTTTTGCCATGGCCGGGGACGTGCTGGAGTATCCCGGCCGCTACGCCGTAACCAGCACGTGGTCGCAGCTCTGGCTCTGGGGGTTCCCGCTGCCCAGCCCGCCGTCCCAGCCCGGCGACCGCTGGCGGTTCAACCCGGAGGGCAAATCCTTTGAGGGCATCATCACCGCGCCGGCCGCGGACGACGACACCCTTTACGCCGGCGATTTGCTCGGCGTGATGCACGCCGTCGACCGGCTTACCGGCGAGGAACGCTGGCGCTTTGCCGCCGCCGATGCAATCGTAGCCTCGCCGGTGCTGGTCGGCGATACGCTGGTGTTCGGCGATAAATCCGGCGCCCTCTACGCCCTGAACCGCAGCGACGGCCAGCAGCAATGGCGCCTCCAACTGCCCGCCGCAATCCGCACCGCACCAATCTACGCCGACGGCCAACTCCTCGTCCGCACCGACGACGGCCGGCTGCACGCCATCGAGTAGGCTGAAACGTCCGGCCAAAATCAGGATATTTCTTGACAGTGCTATGCCGATTTCGTAGCATAGGCCCATTGCAAATGTCGGTTTTGCGTACCATTGCCGCCCGCACCGGAGGAGAATTACGATGGGCAACCGAGAAGATATTGCGCTGCTGGGCCACCTGATGCGGCGGGCCGGTTTCGGCGCAACTTACGCTGAGCTTGCAGAACGCGCCGCCGCCGGCTACGAGGCTGCGGTCGAAGACCTGCTGAACCCGGAGCGGTTTGAGCCGGTGGACGCCGACGTTCTTTACCGATTCCTGCCCGGCTACGAGGGCGCATTAGGCCCGCCGCTCAATCAGGCCGAGTGGATTTACCGGATGATTAACACCCGGCGGCCGCTGGAAGAGAAGATGGCCCTGTTCTGGCACCAGCTCTTTGCCACCGGCAACTCCAAAGTTGACAACCCGCCGGAGTTGACGCAGCAGATTGATATGTTCCGACAGTACGGGCTGGGCAGTTTTCGGGAATTGCTGGTGCAGCTGGCCCAGAATCCGGCCATGATTTTCTGGCTGGACAACAACGGCAACCATCTGGGCGCCATCAACGAGAACTGGGGCCGGGAGCTGCTGGAGCTGTTCTCAATGGGCGTGGGCAACTACTCCGAGGATGACATCAAGGAAGCCTCCCGCGCTTTCACCGGCTGGACGGTCGGCCCCAAGATTCCGCGCAATCCGCTGGGACGGTTCTACTGGAACTTTGAGTACCGTCCGGAAGACCACGACGACGGCCCAAAGACGTTCCTGGGGCATACCGGCAATTTCAACGGCCAGGACATCATTGACATCGTGGTGAACCAGCCGGCAACGGCCCGGTTCCTGGCCCGCCATCTGTACAACTTCTTTGTGGCCGACGAGCCGCAAGTTCCCAGCTGGAACATCACGCCGCCCAACGACCCCGACGCCATCGACCGGCTGGTGGCCGCCTACGATGAATCCAACGGCGACGTCCGGGCGATGCTGCGGACGCTGTTCAACTCCGATTTCTTTAAGCAGGCCCGGTTCTCGCGGGTGAAGAGCCCGGCCGAACTGGTCATCGGCACCGCTCGCATGGCCGGCCATTTTGCCGGGCCGCGGCCCGGTTTCAACTCGCTGGCCTTTGAGTGCGCCTACCAGGGGCAGGAGCTGCTCAACCCGCCCAGCGTGGAGAGCTGGCACACCGGCGCCGAGTGGATTGACGGCGGCGCGCTGGTGCGGCGCGTCAACTTTGCCGCCGGCATCCTCGGCGATACCGCCCTCCCCGGCGTCAGCGCCATCGTCATCAGCATCCGCGCGCGGGGCGCCTTGAGCCCCGACGAGTTCGTGGACGCCTGCCTCGAGCTGGTCGGCCCGCTGGAAATCGGCGCTAACACCCGCGCCGAACTGCTTGACCAGGCCCGCAGCGACGGCGAACTCCGCTGGGATGATGCCGCCGCCGATTCCGAGAAACGAGTCGGCCTGATGCTGGCCCTCATCGCCGCATCGCGCGATTTTCAGTTTGCATAACCGACGGGCATAACCCTGTCCCACATTGCCCAAGCGCGGAGGAATAGAATGGCAACGACCACGAAAGACCCGGTGGTGGTGGTTCTGCAAATGACCGGCGCCAACGACTACCTGAACACCATCATCCCCTACACCAACCCGCATTACCACGACGCCCGCCCCCGCGTGGGCATCCCCGAAGACCAGGCGCTGCCCATCAGCGACGAGCTGGCGTTCAACCCCAACATGGGCCCCATCAAGAAGCTGTGGGACGACGGCAAGGTTGCCATCATCCACGGCATCGGCTACGAGAACTCGCCCCGCTCCCACTTCCGCTCCATGGACATCTGGCACACCTGCGAGCCGGACATCGTAGGCACCGAAGGCTGGGCCGGGCGCGTCATCCGCGACCTTGACCCCAGAGGCGAGAACGTGCTGAAAGGCGTCAACTTCGGGCAGGGACTGCCCCGGGCCCTGGCCCTGCGCGGCGTGCCGATAACGTCGGTGTCCAGCCTGGAATCCTACGGCGTCCTGTCCAGCGTCCCCGGCGTGGCCGCCGCGGATGAGCGCAACAAGATTCTGGACCGTTTCGCCCGGATGTACTCCCCCACCATCGGCGCCGGCCCCACGATGGACTACCTGGGCCAGACCGGGCGCGACGCCTTGCAGGGCGCCGACATCCTGCGCGCCGCCCCGGAGGGGTACACATCCACCGTTGAGTACGCCGAAACGCCCATCGCCAAGTATCTGCGCGACATTGCGCAGGTGTACCTTGCCGACCTGGGCACGCAGATTTTCTACACCCAGCACGGCAGCTTTGACTCCCACTTCAACCAGCCGCCGATGCACACCAAGCTGTGGATTGATATGTCCCGGGCCATCAGCGACTTCTTTGACGACCTGGCCGAACACGACGCCGGCGACAATCTGATTATGGTGCTGTTCACCGAGTTCGGGCGCCGGGTCAAGGACAACGGCACCGGCACCGACCACGGCGCCGGCGGCGCGGCGTTCGTCATCGGCAATCAGGTCAAGGGCGGGCATTACAGCTCCTACCCGTCGCTGCGCCCGGAGGATTTGACCCAGGGCGATTTGGAACCCAACTACGATTTCCGCGGCCTCTACTCCACCGTCATTGAGCGCTGGCTGGGCCTGGACCCGGTGCCCATCGTCGGCGGCAACTTCGAGCAGCTGTCCTTCGTGTAAGGGCCGCCAGGGGCCTCCGGGCATCCCCCTTTCAAGCGCAGGAGGGCAGAATATGCTAACCACAGTAGCCGACGGGCGGGTGTTTGATTACAGCTATTGCCTGGGGATGTACGGTATGTCCGGGCAGGGTTTTTGGGCGCCGCAGGACTTTGCCCTGGCGGATGACGACACCATGTTTGTCATCAGCCGGGGCGCTGAGGAACTGGGCCAGCGGATTAGCAAGGTCACGCTGGACCATCAATTCCTGGGCCAGTTCGGAGCTTTCGGACGCGGTGACGGCCAGTTTATCTGGCCCCGTTCCATCGCCCTTGACGACGCCGGAGCCATCTACGCCTCGGATGATTTCCTGAACCGCATCTCCATCTTTGACCAGGACGGAGCTTTCCAGCACGCCTGGGGCGAGGCCGGCGATGCCAAAGGCCAGCTGAACGCGCCCAGCGGCATGACCTTTGACGGCAGCGGCAACCTGCTGGTGGTTGACGCCATGAATCACCGGGTGCAGCGGTTCACCAAAAAGGGCAAGTATCTGGGCGGTTTTGGCCGCCAGGGGGCCGCCGACGGCGAGTTCAACCTGCCCTGGGGCGTGTGCACCGACGATGCCGGCAACGTGTACGTGGCCGACTGGAAAAACAATCGGGTGCAGAAATTCGACGCCGATGGCAACTACCTCATGAAATTCGAGGCGTCACCATCCGGTGTCGGCGATCTCCACGGCCCCAGCAGCGTAGCGGTTGACTCCGAGGGCGACGTGTACGTAACGGATTGGGGCAGCCACCGCTTGCAGGTGTACGCCCCCGACGGGCGGTTTATTGCCACCCTGGTTGGCGATGCCCAGCAGCCGTCCCCCTGGACGCAGACTTACATTGACGCCAACCCGGAGATTATCAAGGCGCGCCGCCGGGTCAACCTGGAACCCGAATGGCGGTTCCGCCGTCCGGTGGCCGTCAAGGTTGACCGGAACGACCGCATAATGGTGCTGGAGGCGGCCCGCCACCGCATCCAGATTTACGACAAGGTGAAAGACTACGAGGAACATCCCTTGAACCTCTAACGCCGCGCCGGCCCGCCGGCCAGCGCCGGCGGCCCCAACATCCTGGTTGCAATCAGTATGCTGCTGGCGCCGGTCGGCAGCATTCTGATCCGGAGAAACCGCATGACGCAGCAAAGCTCCCGCATTGACCCGGCCCGGTCGGCCGTCCTCATCATGGACTTTCAGCAGCGCATCATCGCCAACGTGGCCAGCGAACCGGCTGCGGTGGTGGAGAACGCCGCCCGGGCCCTGGACGCCGCCCGCCGCGCCGGTATCCCGGTGATTTACGTAGTGCACCGGGGCGGCCCGTTCGCCGAGTACGCCCCCGACGTGGAGCTGCACGCCGGCGTTGCGCCGGCCGATGGCGAGCTGGTCATCACCAAAATCAGGCCGGGGCCGTTCTCCACCACCGCGCTGGACGTAACCTTGCGCGCGGCCGGCCGCGACAACCTCATCATCATGGGCGTTGCCACCAGCGGCTGCGTGCTGTCCGCCGTCCGCTGGGCGGTGGACGTCAACTACACTTTCACCGTCCTGTCCGACGCCTGCTCCGACGGCGATCCGGAAGTGCATCGCGTGTTGACCGAGAAAGTGTATCCCCGTCAAGGCCAGGTCATTGCCACCAGCGAGTTTGTGCAGGCCCTGTCCTGAATCCGGACGCCAGCCATCGCCAATCCAGTCGGGAGTAAAGCTATGCAGTACGACGTCATCGTAATCGGCGCCGGCTCGGCCGGCGGCACCATCGCCACCCGCCTGTCGGAGGACCCGTCCCGCTCCGTGCTGCTGCTGGAGGCCGGCCCCGACTATCCCGACCTGGAGCAAACCCCCGACGACCTCAAGTACGGCTACGCGCCCCGCGCGTCCGAGATGGGCGCGCCGCACAACTGGTCCTTCGTCGGCACCGGCACCCCGCGCCAGACTGAGCCGGTGGCCGTGCCGCGCGGCCGCGTCGTCGGCGGCACCAGCGCAATCAACGGGCAAGTGTTCCTGCGCGGCGTGCCGGAGGATTACGACCGCTGGGCCAGTTGGGGCAACGACCAGTGGAGTTACATCAACGTCCTGCCATTTTTCCGCCGGCAGGAAACCGACACCGACATACGGGATGACTTTCACGGCTTTGACGGCCCTATTCCGGTGCGCCGGCACCGTCGGGAGGACTGGCTGCCGTTGCAGGTTGCGTTCAACGCGGCGTGCCAGGATGCCGGCTACGCCGAAGTTTATGACCACAACCACCCCGATTCCACCGGCGTTGGCCCGTTTCCGATGAACAACCCCAACGGCGTGCGGATGAGCACGGCGCTGACCTACGTGAACCCCAACCGGCACCGGCTCAACCTGACCATCCGCGCCAACGTGCGGGCCCGCCGCATCCTGTTTGACGGCCTCCGCGCCGTGGGCGTTGAAGTCGAAAGCGGCGGCGAGATTTTCCGCATTGACGGGGAGCAGATTGTACTCTGCTCCGGCGCCATCGCCTCGCCGCAGCTGCTGATGCTGTCCGGCGTTGGCCCGGCGGAGCAGCTCCGCAGCCTGGGCATCCCGGTAGTCAAAGACCTGCCCGGCGTGGGCCAGAACCTGCGCGACCATCCCCTCGTTCCGGTGCGCGTAAAAGTCAAGGACGATTTCCAGCTCGACCCCGACGCGCCCCGCATCCAGACGGTGCTCCGCTACACCGCCAGCGGTTCCGACCTGCGCAACGATATGCAGATTTTCCCGTCCTCGTTCTCCACGCCCCTGGGCGGCGACCCTTACGCCAACGAAGGCATCCGCATCACCTGCATGATGGAGCTGGCCGAGAGCGCCGGCGAACTAACCCTGCAATCCACCGACCCCGACGTGCAGCCGCACATCGATTGCCGCTACCTTGAGGCCGACTGGGACCGGGAAAGGATGCGCGAGTCGGTGCGTATCGTGCTCAATCTGCTGGAACACGTTGCCTTTGGCAGCATCTACGACGGCCTGATTGAGCCAACCGAGGCCGACCTGGTATCCGACGCAGCGTTGGACGACTGGATGCTGCGTGAAGTCTGCATCGGCCAGCACTTGTCCGGCACCTGCAAGATGGGCCCGGCCAGCGACCCCATGGCCGTAGTTGACCAATACTGCCAGGTGCAGGGCATCGCAAACCTGCGCGTTGCCGACGCCTCGGTAATGCCCGACGTAATCCGCGCCAACACCAACTGCACCACCATAATGATTGGCGAGCGCGTAGCCGACTGGATTGCCGGCGGCTAGCCCGGCCTGGCGGGTTGACACCGCAAAACGGGAGGACAGCCGCAGCAGGGTTGCCCTCCCGTTCCGTTTGACAGGCGCCGCCGTTACAGCGGGTCGCCGGCGTAGATTGCCGATTGCTTGTGGAATACTTGCAGCCGGTGGCGCGGCGTTTCAGCCACGAACACCCGGCCCGCATCGTCAACGTCAACGGAGATGGGCCCCTGGAACGCCCCTTCCCGTTCGGAAAGGTTCTGCGCCACCTCGCGGCCCCGCTGGATAACCGGGTCCAGCTGCACCCGTTCCAGCGCCCACTTGGACAGGGTAGCCTGCCCCTGCAACTGGGTAACGTAATCGCCGCTGGCGTCAAACACCTGCACGCGGTCGTTCTTGTAGTCGGCAACGTAAATCGTGCCGTCCTGGTCAACCGCTACGTCGGTCGGGCGGTTGAACTCGCCGTCCCCATCGCCGGATTGCCCGAAAGCCATCAGGAACACGCCGGTTGACGAGAACTTCTGGATGCGGTCGTTGCGCCAGTCGGCAACGTACACGTCGCCGTTGTGGTCAATGTCAATGCCCCAGGGGTAGTTGAACTGGCCGGCGCCGTCGCCCTGGCTGCCCCAGTTGTAGAGGAACTGCCCCTCTTTGGTGAACACCTGCACCCGGTGGTTGCGGCTGTCAACCACAAACAGGTTGTCATCCCGGTCAAAGGCCAGCCCGGACGGGCGGTCAATCTCGCCGTCGCCGTCGCCCACCACGCCCCACTTGCCAATCCAGTCCCCGTCCTGCGTAAAAACGGAGATGCGGTTCAGCCATTCGTCGGCCACGTAAGCGTTGCCCGCGCTGTCCAGCGCCACCGCCGTGGGCCAGAAAAATGCGCCGTCGTGGGCCGTCGGCACGGCATCCTCCGGGCCAACCTTTTCGCCAAACTCGCCGATGTACTCCTCGTCAATGGAGCAGATGGTAACCCGCTTGCAGGGAAAGAAAGCCGGCGTTTCCGTGCCCCGGCTCAAAACGTAGAGCCGTTCACCCGGCCCACGGGTCACCGCAACCGGGTTAAAGAACCCGTTGCCGCCCCGGGATTCCTGCCGCCCGATGGTGTGGCTGTACCTGAATGTTATCGGTGCAATTTCCGTAACCATGTCGCATCACCCTTTGGCCACGGCGCGTGGCGGCGTACCGCAGCGGCCCGCCGCCGCGCCGTTTGCTCATGATTGTTACTTGATGAAGTCGATGTGCTCGTAGTTGCCGCCCAGAATCTCGTGGGAGTCAACCTGCATCCACTTGTCCAGAATGGTGGCGTAGGTGCTGCGGAAGTCGTTGTTCCACTGCAAGTCGCCCTCGTCCAGCTTGTCCGGTTCCAGCGACGGGTACTCCCCGTAGAGGCCGCCCTTCACGGCATCGCCAACTACAAAGGCCACGCTGCCGGAGCCGTGGTCGGTGCCGGAGCCGTTCTCCTTGACCCGCCGGCCAAACTCGGTGAACAGCATTATCACCACTTCCTCGCCGGTGTTGTGTTCCTTCAGGTCATAGTAGAAGTCGCTCACCGCGTTAGAAACGTCCGACCACAGCCGGTGGAAAGCCGCCGGCTGGTTGGCGTGCGTGTCAAAAGCGCCGGGGTTGTAGCCCGTGTACAGCACCCGCGTGCCGAACCCGGCCAGATGCACCTGCGCCACGTTCTTGACCCACTGCGAGAAGTAATCGCCGTTGTACTCGATGCTGGACGAGTACTGCTCCGGCGCGGTGCTCAGAATGTCGGCGCCCTTGAGCGCGTCCAGGCCGGTCTGCGACAGGTAGTCGTTGATGGGGCCGCTGCCCACCATCGGCGAGTACATCCGCGCAAAGATGTCCAGGGCCTCCGAACGCTGGTCCGGGGCGTCAATGGAAGTGAGGACGCCGTAGGTTTCCAGGCTGCCCACCGATGCCACGGACACGCCCGGCACGGCCAGCGCCCGGGGCAGTCCCCGGCCAAAGCTCACGGCGGTCAGCACGTTCTCTTTGTGCGGGTCCAAGTCGGCAACGGTCTTGCCCAGCCACCCCTCCGTCGCCATCTTGGCCGGCTCCGCCGTGTGCCAGATGTCCATTGAGCGGAAGTGCGAGCGTATCGGATTGGGATAGCCGATGCCCTGGATTACCGCAACCTTGCCGTCGTCATACAGGTCTTTCATCGGCCCCATCGCCGGATGGAACCCCACCTTGTCGTCAACGGCCAGCACGTGCTCCGGCTCCACCCGCAGATGCGGGCGATAGTCAATGTAGTGCGGGTCGCTGTACGGAATGAACGTGTTCAGAGCGTCAAAGGCGCCCGACATTTGCAGAACTACCAGAACCGGGTCTTTCTTGTTGGCGGTCACGATTTCCTCCTCCCCGAAGTGAGGGATTGTGTTTGATGGCGGGCGGCTGCCAGCGGTTGCCGGCGCAGCGCCCGCCGCGTTCCCAGTGTAAGGCGGCTAAGCGTACAGGTACTCTTTCGTCGCCACGATCATTTGCAGCGTCTTGCTGACCCGCTCCGAGAAGTCGCCGGTATCCGTGTGGATTACGCCGTCTTTCCCGGCCTGATTGGCCAGCATCTCGCGGGTTTCGTCGGCCAGCTCGTAGCAGCCCAGCAGTTGCAGGCAGCCGTCCACCAGCTGCGCCGGCTCAATCGTCGGCCCGTCGGACGCCAGGCGGTCAACCATCCCCCGGATGCCGGGGTAGTTCACGTCGCCCACAAAGTCGGCGGTAAAGTTGATGCGATGCACCAGCGTGCCGCCGTCAATCCACTCCCGTCCGGTGTGCCAGCCCTCTACGGAGGGCGGATTGAACAGCTCCTGGCCCATGTACTTCATCTCGTCAAAGATGAACTCAAAGCCGGGCTTCGGAGTAGTCCAGTCGCCAATCAGACGCAGCGTGCCGATGACCGTTTCCACCGGGCTTTTGACCAGCGCAAAGCGCGAATTCTTGAAAGCGTCGGAGTGGAACAGCACCCGCAGCATCGAGCGGATGTCGTAGCCGGAGCGGTAATACTCGTCCTCCAGCATCTTGATGGTGTCCGGGTCATTGGGCGGCGTGTCCATCCAGGCCGGCACCTGCGCCTCGTCGGCAATAAAGTAGCGGTAAAGGTGCCGGGAAAGGAACCGGGCCGCCGCCGGCTGCTTGCAGATGATGTCAATGATGTCCTCGCCGTTGAAGTTGCCGGTTTCGCCGAGGAACGTCTTGGTTCCCTCGTCGTGGTCGGCCGGATTGTAAAGGAACTTGGCCGAGTAGCGGCCATAGGGCTGCCCCGGAACGTTGTTCGCCAGCGTCCAGCCGGTGAACGCGCGGGAACATTCCTTTACGTCATCCTCGGTGTAGTTGAACTCGCCGTCCATCCCCACGCCCATCGAGAACAGCTCCAGCAGCTCACGGCCATAGTTCTCGTTGATGGCCCCCTTGTGGCTGAGGCAGTTGTCCAGGTAAAACACCATCGCCGGGTCGCGGGAAATCTCCAGCAGCAAATCCCGGAAACTGCCCATCCCAAACTTGCGGAACATCTCCAGCTCGTCGTAGGACGTCGGGTAGCTCTGTGTCTTGCTGTCGGCGGTGCAGAGGACGCCGTGCCAGAACAGCACCATTTTCTCTTCCAGCTGGCGTTTGGAGTTAATCATGCGCCAGGCCCAGTACTCGGGCACGCCTCGGGTGAAGTGGCTCCATTCGATGAAGTAGCGTTCCGCCAGGTCAAGGTCAAGGCCGCTGGGCTGCGATTCCGGGTCCAGCAGCGCCGCAACGGTGGCCTCATAGCCCTGTTCGGTCAGGGCCTCCAGCTCATGATACTGAGCGCCAAACCCGGCGCGCCGCATCAAATGGGCAATCAATGAAATATCATGGTCAGCCATAGATAAACCTCCTCATCCAAGCATACCAATCATTGCGTGCGATAGTACCATTAACCCCCCCTGAATCTCAACCCCGCCAGCCCCGCCATCCGCGTTGCGTTTCAACCGAGGGGGTCTGGGGGAAATCATTTCCCCCAGCGTCACCCCCATTGCCTCCAAAGATACGCCGCCCCGTCAAAATCCTCCGCCAAATCCAAAAAATCAGTGACACCCCCTGCTTGCAATCCGCACCCGCGTTCGCCATAATACATCCATCGGGCAAATCAAGCAACCCCCGGCCCCCAGCCGTTCCCGGCCAGGAACGTCCCCTGAGGAACCGGAGCACCAAACCGCTAGCACAACCGCCGGAGATTCAAGTCAAAAACGGCCAGTCAGCAAAAAATCGCAATCGGCAAGGGTAGTCCCGACCCCGCTTCCACGGCGCGGGCTGCCTCCGCAGGGTATCGAGCTTCAGCCCGCGTGCTGCCTCTCATTAGGGCAGGCCACGTAAAATGAAGGTCCAAAATAGTTGCGTACCCACCTCCGGCCGTAGGGCTGACAACGACTTGAATCTCCGACACCAACCAAACCAACCGAACCCACCGCCCGATACCGATAGCCCGATACCAGCCAACCGCAAACTCTCTCCCACAGGATGAACGATTATGACTTGACCCAACCACTTTGAGCTTACCCGGCTGTCATTGTGAACCCACCCCCCGCGCGCAGAGCGACCGGGGGGCAGGCCCTCACTTGGCATTACCGAGCCGCCGCCGCAGTTCGCGGGTCTTCCATTGTGTCGGCCAGCGAGCCGCCCGGCGGCACCATTGGAAACACGTTGGTCTCCCTCTCAACGACAAACTCGATGAGAAACGGCCCGTCGTAGTCCTGCGCCTGTTGCAGCGCGGCGGCTACGTCCTCCTGGTGTTCCACCCGCAGGGCGGGGATGCCGTATGCCTCGGCCAGTTTGACGTAGTTCGGCCCCGGCATTGGCACTTCCTTGATGTGGCCGTCAAAGAACATCTCCTGCCACTGCCGCACCATCCCCAGGTAGCCGTTGTTGAACAGCGCAATTTTCACCGGCAGTTTCTCCTCCACCGCCGTCACCAGTTCCTGCAACGTCATCTGAAACCCGCCGTCCCCGGCCACCGACCACACCGTTGACCCGGGGCGGGCCATCTGCGCGCCCAGCGCCGCCGGCACCTCAAACCCCATCGCGCCCAGGCCGCCGGACGTTACGAACGAGTTGGGCTGGTTCAGAAACAGGTATTGGGCCGCCCACATCTGATGCTGCCCCACGCCGGTTACCACCACTGCGTCGTCATCGTTCTGGATGACCTCGTTCATACTGGTCAGCACCTGCTGCGGCAGCAGGGCGTCGCTGCTTGGTATGGCCAGCGACGGGTGCTGTTCGCGCAGCCGGTTCACCGATGCCATCCATTCCGGGCGTTCCACCCGGCGCACCAGCGGCAGCAGCGCCTGCAAAACCGGCTTGGCGTCGCCCACCAGCGGCACCTCCACCGGCACCGTCCGCCCCACCTGCGTGGCCTCAATGTCCAGGTGGATGATGCGCGCGTGCGGCGCAAACCCCGACACCCGCCCCGTAACCCGGTCGTCAAACCGCATCCCCAGCCCGATGAGCACGTCCGCCTGGTCAACTACCATGTTGCACCAGTACATCCCGTGCATCCCCAGCATCCCCAGGCTTTGCGGATGATTGCGCGGAAACCCGCCCAGGCCCAGCAGCGTGTTGATGACCGGAATCCCGGTGCGTTCCGCCAACCCCCGCAGCTCGTCAAACGCCCGCGAGTTGACGATGCCATGCCCGGCGATGATTACCGGCCGCTCCGCCTCGTTGATTAAATCCGCCGCCTTTTGGACGTTGGCCAGCACCTCGTCCGACAGCCCCGCTTCCGCAGCCGCCGGCCGTTCCGGATACTCAAACTCCACTTCCTCCAGCTGCACGTCCCTCGGCACGTCGATGAGCACCGGCCCCGGCCGGCCCTCCTGCGCCACCCGAAAGGCATCCTGGATCGTGCGGGCCAAATCGGCGGCGGAGAGCACCAGATAGGTTCGTTTGGTGCACACCGCCGCGATGCTGCAAATGTCGCACTCCTGAAACGCCTCGGTTCCCATCGCCGCCCGCGCCACCTGCCCGGTGATGGCCACCAGCGGCACGCTGTCGGCTTTGGCGCCCATTATCCCGGTGACCAGATTCGTTGCCCCCGGCCCCGAGGTTGCCACGCACACGCCGGGTTTCCCCGACATCCGGGCGTAGCCGTCGGCGGCGTGGGCAGCCGACTGCTCGTGCCGCACCAATATGTGCCGCAGCTGCGGATACGCCCACAGCGCATCGTAAAAAGGCAAAATCGCCCCTCCCGGATGCCCAAAAAGCACGTCCACCCCCTCCCGCAGCAAACTCTCACAGATGATTTCCGAACCTTTCAGCTTCACAGCGTATCCCCCTACTAATTCATCCCGCCGGCCAAACCGTACCGCCGGTTGATTACCCCAATTGATTGACTGCCCCGGTTGATTGTCCCGGTTGATTGATTGCCCCGATTGACTACTCATATTGACTGCCGGGGACTGGCATACAAAAACGCCCGCCCCCCATAGGGACGGACGTCAAATCCGCGGTACCACCCTATTTGCCGACTGCGCCGCGTAATGCGGCAACCGTCAACCTCTCAATAAGGACACCATCATGCCCCGTCGCGTCTAACGGGCAACGAACCCGGCCTGAGCTTACTCGCCGCCAGTATCCAACAGCAGCTTTAAGCCGGCAGCTCCGGAGTGATTTTCAACGGGGCCAGTGCGCCTGCTTTCACCAAACCCAGGCTCGCTAAGGCACCAACAATCCCGCCTACTCGTCTCCATCAAAGCCTTTCCCAGCAAATGTACCACGCCCCCGCCAACCCGTCAATTGCACCCCCCGGTCATTTTGAGCGCCGGCGTTCTCAACCGCCCATGCCGTGATAATCGTAATCACGCATTATCGCTTGTGCAATTAATCACAAAAGGCGTAAGATGGTTTGCGTCATCAATCCTGAATCCTGCGCCCGTTCTTGCCTCCTCTGAACTGATGGTTTCCCCCGCATCGTCATCGTCACCCCCATCCCCCGGGCCCCGCCTGCGCCGGCCCCGGCTCTACTACGGCTGGTACATCGTCATCGCCACCGGCTTTGTGATGACGATTGCCACGGTGCCGATGTTTCACGCTATGACTCTCTGGTCGGTGGCGCTGGTCAATCATTTCAAGTGGCAGCGCGGCGACCTTTCGCTGGCCCTGTCCCTGACCCGCATTGAGGGCGGCCTGATGGGGCCGGTTGAGGGCTACCTTACCGACAAGCTGGGCGGGCGCAAGATGGTGTTCATCGGGTTCATCATCCTGGGTTTCGGGTTCATCGTGTTCTCGCAAATCGAGGCCGGCATCTGGCCGGTTGGCCCTCTCTATATGTTCTACGCCGCCTATATGCTGATGGCGCTGGGGCAGGGGATGGGCAGCTGGGTGCCGATGATGACCACCATCAACAACTGGTTCTCCCGCCGGATGGCCTCCGCGATGGGCTGGGCCAACTGGATTAGTCGCGGCGGCGCGCTGGTGGTGGTGCCGCTCATCGGACTTGGCATTGACAGCCAGTTCAGCTGGCAGGGCACCGCTTTTGCGCTGGCGATTATCGTATTCGCCGCCGCCCTGCCGCTGTCGCTGATTATCCGCAACCGCCCGGAGGACATGGGACTGCCGCCGCCGGGCGAGTTTGGCGCACCGGCCCGCGGCGGTCAGCGCGGCGCAGCGGCCCCCACCGGATTGACGGCCCAACAGGCCGTGCGTACCTCCGCTTTCTGGCTAATCGCCGTCGGCCACGGCCTGACCAGCATGATTATCCTGGCCATCTTTACCCACCTCGGCCTCTTTATGCAGGACGCCGGCTTTGTTGAACATAACAAGTGGGTGGTTACCGCGTACACATTCGTTGCGATGTGGGCCCAGCTCCTCGGCGGCTACGTCGGCGACCGCTTTTCCAAGCGTGTCGGGCTGTTCGTATTCACCACCATCCAGGCCGCCGCCGTAGTGCTGCTGACCTTTGGCACCGAGCTGTGGATGTTCTACGCCTTTGCCCTGATTTTCGGCCTCGGCTTCGGCGGCCGCAACCCATTGACCACCTCAATACGCGGCGAGTACTTCGGGCGGGGCAACTTCGGCAAAATCCTCGGCATCAGCACCATCCCGATGAACGCCCTGCTGCTGTGCGCCGGCCCCTTTGCCGGCTATATGTACGACTGGCAGCAGTCCTACACCATCGCCTTTCTGGTGCTGGCCGGCTGCAACTTCCTGGGCGGCATCTGCTTCCTGTTCGCCCGCAAGCCCGTCCTGCCCACCGCGCCGCCCACCGCTGCGCCGGCACCGTCTCCGTCTCCCGCGCCTGCCGACTAGATTCAACCTCCGCCCGTCTGACATCCGTTGCCATCCGGATAAAATTGGCCGCCGGCAGACAGCGCCGGCGGCCATCAGCCGAACCGCTTTCCGACGCCGGTCTTACCCCAGGTCGGTCTCGGTGATTTCGATATTCGCGATGGCCAGCCGCTCGGTGGGCTGCGAGTTCTCGCCGCCGCGACTTTGGCGCACGGGCGACGTTGCCAGCGCGTCAAGCACGTCGTCGCCCTCGGTGAGCGCCCCAAAGATGGTGTAGTTGGCCGGCAGGCCAACGTCGGCGCCATGCACGATAAACCACTGGCTGCCGTTGGTGTCGGGGCCAGCGTTGGCCATCGCCAGCGTCCCCCGCACGTACTTGCGGGTCACTTCCTCATCGCGGAAACGATACCCGGGGCCGCCGGTTCCGTCCCCCTTCGGGCAGCCCGCCTGCACCATAAAGCCGTTGATGACCCGGTGAAACTGGTTGTCCTCGTAAAACCCCTCCCGGGCCAGAAAGACAAAGTTGTTGACCGTCCGCGGCGCCACTTCCGACAGCAGCTCCACCGTCATGTCGCCCTTGCTGGTCTTGATGATGGCGTGGTAGCGCTTGTCAGCCTCAATAATCAGGCCCGGCGGGTTCTCGTACTGCTTGGGTGGCATCGGGGTTTCTCCTCGTAAAGCGTATTGTGAACAAACTCCAACGATTATACCCCAACTGAACGCCCGGAATGACTGCTTGGGCGATATGACACTTGCGCCGGTTGAACGGGCCGGGAATGCCCTATAATTAAAGAGGATAATCGGCGACGGGGCACATTGCCCCACTTACGTTGCAGGAGGCAGGCGATATGGACACCTTGAGCGCAATGGTTCAGTTCGGGCACGAGCAGGTGGCGATGTACAGCGACCCGGCCACCGGGCTGCGCGGCATCATCGCCATCCACGATACCACCCTGGGCCCGTCTTGCGGCGGCACCCGGATGTGGCCCTACGCTACCGAGGCCGACGCCGTGGCCGATGCCCTGCGCCTGTCGCAGGCTATGACCTACAAGGCGGCGGCGGCCGGCGTGCATCTGGGCGGCGGCAAGGGCGTCATCATCGGCGACCCCCGCACCGACAAATCCGAGGCCCTGCTCCGTTCCTGGGGCCGCTTTGTCGATACCCTGGGCGGCCGCTACCTGACCACCACCGACGTCGGCACCACCGGCCGCGACCTGGAGGCGGTGCGTCAGGAAACCCGCCACGTCGTCGGCCTTGACGTCACCCTGGGCGGCAGCGGCGACACGTCCATCATGACCGGCCTGGGCATCTACATGGGCATAAAGGCTTGCGCCGCCGACGTCTGGGGCGACGACTCCCTGCGCGGGCGCACCGTTGCGATGCAGGGCTTTGGCAAGGTTGCCACCCGCACCGCCGAGCATCTGCTTGAGGAGGATGCCAGAGTAATTGCCGCCGACATTAACCCCGCCGCGCTGGCCCGCGCCCGCAGCATGGGCGTGCAGGTTGCCGGCGTTGACGAAATCCACGCGCTGGACTGCGATATTTTCGCCCCCTGCGCGCTGGGCGGCGTCATCAACCACAAAACCGTCGGACAGCTGCGCTGCCGCATCGTCGCCGGCGGCGCCAACAATCAGCTGGCCACCCCGGAGGACGGCGAGCTGCTGCACCGGAAAGGCATCACCTATGCGCCGGACTTTCTCATCAACGCCGGCGGCCTCATCAACGCCGCCGCCGAGATTGGCCAGCCCTACGACCCGGCCCGGGCCCGCCAGCAAACCGAACGCATCTACGAGCAGATGGCCGAAGTTCTGGTAACCTCCCGCGCCGGCGAAATCTCCACTGCCCGCGCCGCCGACCGGCTGGCCGAATCCCGGCTGGACTCGGTGCGCCAGGTTAGAGGAGTATATCGCCGCTAACCGACATCATTCCCCGGTGCCGTCATTCCCCGCTATAAATCACCGTGTCCGGCCGATAGGATGCCCAGGAGAACCAGAACTGTCCGATGCGGCCGGGCACGGGTTCCAGAGCGGTTCCCGCCAGGGGGCCGCTCGTCGCTTGGCCGAGTACATTCCAGCGGCTCCCGGTTTGTTCGTCGCTAATCTGCCCATCCGAATCGGCGCTGAACGTGAGCGCCGTACCGTCCGGCGCCTGCGGCCTGAAAATCCCCGCCGTGCCCACGTCGCGCCCCCGGGCAGTTGAGCCGGCGTCCAGCGCCGATGCCGTGCCCGCCGTCCAGAACACCACCACGTCCGCGCCGCCAACCGACGCCGCCACCGCGCCCTCGACGGCCAGCGTGCTGAACGACACCGCCCACGCATCGCCGCCCATCTCAACGGCGGCCACCCGCTCCATCGCCGGCAGCCGCGGGTCCTCAGCGCCGTCGTACAGGAACGGGTCGTTCCCCGGCCGGTCGTAGCCCGCGTAAGGATTCTGTCCATAAGGCCGCCCGGAGTCAGGACGGGACAGCGCCTTGCCATCGGGAAACGCCGCCTTGAACTCGCCCCACGATACGATGGACAGGTAGAGCTGCTCCAATCGCTGCCCGGTGTAGTGTCCGATTACGCCTTGCCCGCCGACCTCCTGCCACCACGATTCGGTCTGCCGGTCGTACATCAGCAGGTTGCTGTTGCGCAGCGCGCCCGTAGTGCCAAAATCCAGCGTCTGCCCGCCCACCGTCCGCCTGTACACGAAGGCGGTATTGCAAAGCGGTCAAAACGTAATAACCACCGGCTCGCCGCCCACCGTATCGTTCACCAGCTCGTGCCAGACCATCACCTGCACCGGATACGCCCGCGCATCGCCGCCAATATCCACAACCTGCACCGCCTCCCGCTCATCCAGCCAGGCATCAGCATCAGAGATGGACTCAAACTGCGGATTATCTATGGATGGTATCCCATCCTTAGGCGGCCCGCCGGTCATAATTTCGTCAAAGTCAATGCTGGCCCGGCTGAAGTCAGTAGCCCACCGAGCGCGCAGCAAACGTTCATACTTCTGCCGCGCCGCCTCAGCAACATCGTCGTCCACCTCCTGCACGCCGCCATCGGGCCGCACAGCGGCCGATGCGCCGATGGTAGCGGTAGCGACAGCATCCGTAGCTATAGCAGTGCGAGTGGATGGCATAGTTGCGGTCACCGGCAACGTAACGGCCGGCCCCGATTCCGCTGCAACAGGCTCCCCGGCATCAGGCGTCTGCGGCGCACCACAGGCCAAAAAAGCCAGCAAAAGCACGGCGACGGCAAACCGTCCGATAGTATTCCCCTCGGTAATTCTGAACATATCCAAAACCCCCACACCCAAAGCAGCGCCACATTGTAACGGTTTAGCATCCTATGCCATACTATGAGCAAGTTGCAACACAACCCGCCCCAACCGAGAGGCAACCCTGATGACTACCCCCACCTTTGAAGAGCGCTTGGATACCATCCTACCCACCCTTGCCACCAAAGCGGACGTCGCTGCTGTCACAACTGAGCTTACAAGGTTGGAAGGCAAGATGGATGCCATGACCGAACGTTTGGAGGGCAAGATGGACGCCATGACCGAACGATTGGATGCCATGACCGAACGCTTGGAGGGCAAACTCGACGCCATGGGCAATCGCCTGCTGGTAAGATGCAGTATCGTTATGATTGTAGTTGCCGTCGTAGCGGTTGCCGCTGTAAAGTATCTCTAACCGCAATCGCAGCCCGCCCAAATTGAGATTGAGAGGGAACCCTGATGACTACCCCCGTCCTGTCCATCGAAGAGCGCGTGACCGTACTGGAAACCCGCTTTGATACCATCTTGCCCACGCTTGCCACCAAAGCCGATGTCGCTGTCGTCGCAACCGAGATTACAAGGTTGGAAGGCAAGATGGACGTCATGAACGAGCGTTTGGAAGGCAAAATCGATGCCATGGGCAATCGCCTGCTCATAAAGTTTGTCGGCATTATGATTCCAGCTATCGCAGTAGCGGTTGCCGCTGTCAAGTATCTCTAGCCCCAACTGAAAGAGGCCGGACAACCGGCCTCTCCCACTTTACGCTCGTCAGATTCCCCCATTCCCTTACCGGCCCCGCAGCCTCGGATCCAGCACGTCGCGCAGTGCGTCGCCCAGCAGGTTGAAGCCCATTACTACCAGGAAGATGGCCAGGCCGGGGAAGATGGCCAGCCACGGCCCGCTCTTGATGTGCGCCGCCGAAGCCCGCACCAGCATTGCCCCCCAGCTCGGTTCGTCTGGCGGCGTGCCTACTCCCAGGAAGGACAGCGACGACTCGATGATGATGGCGAACCCCAGGTAGTAGGTTGCCAGCACCAGGTAAGTCGCAAAGCAGTTCGGTACGATGTGCCGGAATATGATGCGGTTCGGCTTGGCCCCCACGGCCCGCGCCGCCGTTACGTAGTCCAGCTCTTTCATCGAAAGTACCTGCGACCGCACCGTTCTGATTACGGGCGCAATCATACCGATGACGATGGCCAGAATGACCGTGTTCAGCGACGGCGTTACCACCGCCATAATCGCCAGCGCAATGAGCAGGCCGGGCAGCGACATCAGCGCGTCCACGATGCGCTGCGCTACCATGTCCACGACACCGCCTGCGTAGGTTAGCGCTACGCCGATGACGAAGCTGGCGGTAATGCCCACCAGCACGCTGCCCATACCCACGTACAGCGAGATGCGCGCCCCGTAAATCAGACGGCTGAGCACGTCGCGCCCCACGTAGTCGGCGCCCAGAATGTAAGTCGAATTGGGCGATTCCCACGGCGCCGCCGGCGTTGACCGGGGATCAAAAGGCGCCAGCACGGGAGCCAACGCCGCTACGAAAACCAGCATCAGCACCAGAACTCCGCCGATTGCCCCCAGCGGCTTGGTTCGCACGAAACGCGCAAAGCCAACCCACGAACGCTTGGCCAGGCCGGGAGCGGCCACGGCCTCGCGGGTCAAAATTGCCGTTTCCGAAGTTTGATCAATCATCGCAACACCTGCCGCCGGGTACTCCCGGAGCTATCGTGGCCTTTCTACGAGTAGCGAATTCGCGGGTCCAGGATGCCGTAGAGCATATCGATAACCAGGTTCAGCAGCAGCACTACGGCGGCGGTCATCAGAATGACGCCCTGGATGACCGGAAAGTCCCGGTGCCGGATGCCGTCAATCAGGAAGGTGCCCACGCCGGGAACCACGAAAATCTGCTCAACGATAATCACGCCGCCCAGCAGGCGCCCGAACTGGTAGCCGGACACGGTAATCACCGGCAAAAGGGCGTTCTTCAATGCGTGCCGGCTCACCACCACCCACTCGCGCAGGCCCTTGGAGCGCGCCGTCCGCATATAGTCTTCCCGCATCACTTCCAGCATCGCCGAGCGCGTCACCCGCGCCGTGAACGCCATGTCGTGGAACCCCACCACTGCCGCCGGTAGCAGCATCAGTTTCAGGTTCTCCCAGGGGGCTTCCCACAGATGGGCGTACACCAGCGGCGGCCCCCAGTTGAACCCGTAGGTCAGCCCGTAAATCACCAGCACGCCAATCCAGAACGTCGGCATTGCAATGCCCAGCAGGGCGATGACCCGGCTGGCGTAGTCCACCCCGGAGTCCTGCTTCATCGCCGACAGTATCCCCAGCGGAACCGCCGCGATGAACGCCATCACGATGGCGAGTACCGCCAGTTCGAACGTCCTGGCGAACCGTTCCAGCAGCTCCAGGCCGAAAGGCGACCCGTAGTACAGCGAGTTGCCCAAATCACCCTGCACCACGCCCCACAGCCAGTCGGCGTATTGGATGTACACCGGGCGGTCCAGCCCCAAGTCGCTGCGCAGCCGCTCAAAGTCGTCGTTGGTTACCCGTCCCCCGGCGTCCTCGCCGGTCAGCAGGAATACGGCGGCGTCACCGGGCACGATCGAAAACAGCGCGAACACCATAATGGTGGCCAGCAGCATCGTTGGAACAAAGAGGAGCAGCCTCCTGAACAGGTACTGGTACATTCCTCTACTCCTACCCTTTGGTCAGCCGGTTAGTCGCCGTATTATGCACGTTGGCCGGCCCCGATAAAATCAAGGCCGGCCGTATCGGTTACTGGTTTGCAGACTGCGCGTTGCCGTCGGTTAAGGCTGGTATCCCTTGACGCCGGCTGGCAGCGGCGCGCGGTCTTCGTCAAACCACACGTGGTCCCACTTCTTGATGAGCTGCACCGTTGCCGGGTAGTAGAAGTTGCGGATGCGATAGTCAAGGGCGCCGCCGCTGGAGTACCAGAAGTAAGGCAGCCAGTGGCTCTCGCCCTGGTGCAGGATGCCGGCCAGCTCTTCCAGATGAGCCTGCCGCGCCGCCGGGTCAACTTCCCGGTTCTGCAAGTTGATGAGCTCGTCCACCCGGTCGTTCTGCCAGTTGTGCGGGTTGCGCAGCACGTCTTGCAGATAGAACTGGTTGATGATGTCGCCCGGGTCCCGCAGGATGATGCCCGTGCCTACCGAGTTGAAGTTGGCCACGCCGTCGCGCAGTCCAACGTACATCGTCGCCAGGTCGGTCGGCTCAATAACGATGTCAATGTTCAGGTCTTCCCGCATCTGCGGCGCCACTACTTCGGCGCTGGACAGCGACGGGTTGCTGTTGACCACGTTGAGCGTGATTTCAAAGCCGTCGGCCAGGCCGGCGTCGGCCAGCAGTTGGCGGGCCTCCGTCAGCGCCGCCTCCCGGTCACCGTAAGCCGGATTGGTAGCCCTCAGCCCTTCCAGATCCTCGACCACGCCGGGGGCAAAGAAAGTGCCCGGCTGTCCGAATCCGAGAATGGACTTCTCTACGCCCAAGTCACGGTCCAGGCCCAGGTAGAACGCCCGGCGCACGCGCGCATCGTCAAAGGGCGGCTTGTCGTGATTCAGGAAAAACGCCTGGATACCGGACGCCTCCAGGATGAAAGCGCGCACTTGCCCGTTGCTGTCTTCTTCCAGCCGCGCCATGTCTTCGGGCCGGTTGCTGCCGGTTACCGGCTGGTAGGTGCCGAACACCTGGCCGGTCTGCAACGCAGAGATACGGCGGGCGGTATCCCGAATCAGGAATATGCGCAGCCCGTCAAAGAAAGGCCGGCCTTCCTTGAAGTAGTTGGGGTTCCGGTCAAACGTGTACCCGACGTCCTTCTCCCACTCCCGCAGCATCCACGGGCCGGAGCCAATCAGGCTGGTGGGCGTGCCGGCGTTGATGGCTTTCACCGCCTCGACTTGCACCACGCCCTTGTTGGCCTGTTCCTGCGTCAGGTTCTCGGCTACGTGCTTGGGGTAAATCTTCATGTAGTCCGAGGCCAGGTTGGGCAGAAAGCCGGCGGCGGGGAAACGCAGCGGAATCTTTACCGTCTTGTCGTCAATCGCCGAGGCGGTGCCGTACTTCACAAAGTTGTTCAGGAAGCCGGTACGGGCGCGCAGCACGCCTTCCTCAACCTGCCCCAGCGTGATGCGGTTGATGGAGAACACCACGTCGTCAGCGGTAACCGGCTGACCGTCCGAGAAATTGGCGTCGGGATGCAGGTTAAAGATGTACCCGAACTCGTCGCCATCCTCATAGGATTCCCAGCTAACCGCCAGGTCGCCGATGATTTCGCCCGGACTGACCGGGTTGTACTCCAGCAGCTGGTTGAACCGGGGCCCGGAGGGAATGAGTACGGTGTTCATTGAACCGCCGTAATGCACGTCCCAGAAACCGGGGTTGCTGGTGGCCACCAACGGGAAATCGCCCCGATAGTGCTTGCTCTCGCCCTCAATCCACCATTCGGGCCGTTCGTCAACGGCCATCGCGGTCGGCACCGGGACGGGCGTATTGGTTGCCGCCAGGTTCGCGGTCGGCGTCGGTTCCTGAACGCCGGCAAAGGGGTCCAGGGTCGGAGTTGCCGCCGCGCTGGGCTGGCTGCTGCCGGTGCTGCTGCCTCCGGTATCGCCGGTTTGCGCCGGAGCGGGAGCGGCAGTTCCTCCGCAAGCCACCGCCGCCAGCAGAGCGGCGCCGGCTCCTGCGGCCAGCAGGGTTCTCGGATGCCATAGATCTCGGACAATCATTTATGAATCCTCCATAATTTTCGCCCGGCAGTAATTGGGCAGACCCGTCCAACTACTACATATCACCGGCAAAAATTTGCCGTGCTGCCAGATGGTAACCATGCCGCTATGCGATGTCAATAGACCGTTGCGAATGTTAGTACCCCGGCGTTATCACCCCCGGCCCCCCAAGCGCCCTTTTACCCCAATGTCATTCTGAGCGCAGCGAAGAATCTCGACGACGTAGCGCACACTTTGGAGGCAACGCCGTTGCTACGCTTTCGAGATTCTTCGCTGCGCTCAGAATGACATTAGGGGAGGGCCGTTCAAGATGACAGCGGAGGGTTGTCCTGATGACAGCGGAGGGTTGTCCTGCGCCCCCGCAACGCCCGCTCACTCCCCGGCGGCCAGCAGCGTCCCCCCGTCCGCGTCGGTTGCCACCAGCAGCCGGCCGCCGGCGATTATCGGCGCGGCGGTCAGCATACTGCCCGCATCCCGCACCCAGCGCCGGGAGCCGTCGGCCACGGATAGCGCTACGACCTCGCCCGACTCCAACCCGATTAGCGCCACCGCTCCCGCCGTCGTTGGCGGGGCAACGATGTCATCCGCCAAGTCGGTTTCCCAGATGATTTCCCCGGCAGCCACGTCCACGCCGGTCACCACGCCCGACTCGTCAGCGACTACCAAAATGCTGCCGGCCAGCGCCGGTTGGTAGGGCTGTTCGCCGTCGGTTTGCACCGCCCACACCGAACCCCGCTGCACGGGCGGCCGGGCGGTAAATCCCCAGACCCACAGCTGCGTGCGGACGTAGAGTATCGGACGCTCCATCGGATACCGGCGCTTGGAATAGTCAATGCCCCACACCCGCCCGTTGTACGAACTGACGTGCAGCAGGCCATCGGACAGCGTGGCCGCTCCGCGCACCCAGCGCCGCCGCCCGGCGTCATAGACCATCAGCCGCCGCCCGGTGTTCACGTCAACCACGTGGATTTTGGCGTCGTTGGACGTGGCAATCAGACGGCCATCGGCAATCACCGGCGGGGCAATCACCCAGTCGCTCAGCCGATACCGCCAGAGCTCGTCTCCCGTTGCGGCGTCCAGCGCCAGCAGCCAGCCCTGGTCGGTTTCCGCAACGAACAGACGGCCATCGGCTACCGTTGCGGATGGCACCGAGGCCGCCGCCAGCCGTTTCGCCCAAACCGTTTCCCCCGTGCCGGCGTCCAGCGCCGACACCGCGCCCTGCCGGAACACCACGTACACCAGCCCGTCGGCAACGGCCGGCGTAACGGCCGCCGTCAAACCCGACTCGTGCTGCCACAGCACGTCGCCGTTGTCCCCGTCCAGCGCGGTTACGTCGCCGCTTTCGTCGGTAACGTACACCCGGTTGCCGACCACGGCCGGCGGGGCGGCAATCGTGGCGCCGGCCGTGTAGCGCCAGGCGGTTCCGGCTGGGCCGTTGCGGCCAAAGTCAACGGCGGCAGTGGTGGCGGCAGTGTTGGCAATGCCGGCGCCGGCCTGCGGCCAATCCCCCGGCGCCGGCAGCGCTGCCGATGCGCCGATGCTGCCGGTTGGCATTGGCGGGTCCGGCGGCAGGCCCGTGTACTCCCAAAGCAGCCACACCGCCAGCGCCAGCAGCGGCAAGACCACGTAGGCCACCCGCAGCGCCCGGCTGCGCAGAAAGTCAAAGCGCACCCGCCGGGAACGCCGCCGCGCCTCCGTTTCTCCGACGGTTTCCAGCCCGGAGAACGCCCCGCAGCCGGCGCAACGCAACCCGGAACCAACCGGGCTCAGGTGTCCGCAAAACCGGCAGAGCAGGACGGTATCGGAGTTATTCGCCAAGATAAAACGGCCGGCGCCAGCCGGCTAGAACGCCGGCCGTTGCAGCACGGCGGGGTCAATGCGCCGCTGCACCAGCTGGCCATCGCCGGGGTCGCCCAGCAGTTCGCCGTTGTCCACCATCACCTTGCCCCGCAGTATCACGGTCGTCGGCCAGCCCTGCACCTCCCAGCCCTCCCAGGGGCTGTAATCCCGCAAGTGCAGGTCGTCCATCGTCAGTCGCTTGCGGATGCCGGGGTCAATGATGGCAAAGTCGGCGTCGCTCCCCGGAGCGATGGCGCCCTTGCGCGGGTACATTCCCAGCAGGCGCGCCGCGTTAGTTGACGTGATGTTGGCGTACTGCGTCAGCGACATCCCCCGTTTCACCACCGCCTCAGTGTAGTTGACGCCCATGCGTATCTCAATGCCGATGTTGCCGCCCCGGATGTCCTGCACGTTGCGGCCGGCCGTCTTGTCCAGATAGGTCGTAAAGCTGCTGTCGGTAGCGGTGAACGTCAGATTGTTGCCCAGCAGCCCGGCCCACAAGTCGCTGCCGTCCTCCGGGTACTTCAGCGACGGATAGGTATGGTACTTCATCCCGTCCGCTTCCCGGTACTGCCAGGCGTTGAAAGACAGGGCCAGCGTCAGCACCTCGCCGTACACCGCCAGCCCCCGGCTGCGCGCCGCCGCAACCGCGTTCACCCCGTCGCTGCCGGTAACGTGCACAAAATACATCCCGGCGCCGTTCTGCTCCGCAATCCGGATGACGTCGCGAAACGCCAAGTCCTCCACCTCTTTAGAGTGAATCAGATGCACATTGTACCAGTCCCAGATGCCCCGCTGCTGCGCCAGCAGGTAGTTGTACATCACGACTTCATCATCCTCGGCGTGCACCGCCAGCACCCCGTCGTGCCGCGCCAGCTGCGCCGTCAAGTCCGCCAGCCGCCCGTTGTCAATGCGCGCGATGGGCGTAAGCGTGAGCGGCGGGTCGGCCGGCGGCCGGATGTTGGTAGTGAATATCTTGACGCTGGGAAAGTCGTTGCCAATCAGTTCCCCCACCCGCGCAATGCTATCGGCCGAGTTGCGGTTGGAATAGATGACGTGCGCCGAGTAGTCGGTGTAGGTGTTGCCCGGCCACACCGAGAGAAAATCATGCACGCCGCCCACCAGATCGCCCTCCGACGGCGCCGGCGCAAAGTCCACCACCGTAGTAGTGCCGCCCCAGATGGCCCCCAGCGAGTGTTCCAGCGGCCCGGCGTTCGGCACGCCGGCCACCAGCTGATGCGCCCCCGGCCGCACGTTGGCCGCCGCGTGAATATGCGGCTCAATGCCCCCCGGCGTAACAATGCGCCCGGTAGCATCCAGTATATCCACCGCATCATCGGGCAGCGTCCCCGGCGCGGCAACCACCGCAACGCGCCCATCCTGCACCCCCACGTCCACCACAGCAGCCCCGTTGGGCAAAACCACCGTGCCGCCGGTAATCAGCAAATCAAGCATAGTTCAGCCTCGCAGTAGTGAATCAACGGGATTCGGATTCGCCTGGTCGTTCTCGCAGCCGGCGTAGCGTTCCCCGAGCGGCTTGCCGGGCATCCTCAGCGGCGCGCCGGGCGACCTGTTCCGTTTCCAGAGCATCCTCAGCGGCTTGCCGGGCGACCACAGCGGCTTGATGGGCGGCCCGTTCCATTTTCAGGGCATACTCAGCGGCTTGCCGAGCGACCACAGCGGCTTGATGGGCGGCCCGTTCCATTTTCAGGGCATCCTCGCTGGCGCCAAGGTTCAGCAGGTAGCTTGCGGTTTTGTAGTCGTAGAAACGCAGCTTGCCGTTATCGTAGCAGAGGCACAAATCCAGGGCCGGGCTGTACCCCCAAACCATGCCGTCCGGTTCCGTCGTCAGCGCCATCGGTTCGTAGCAACCGTCCACCAGCTGGTCGCCGGCCAGAGGCGCGTCGTAATAATCGCCGCCCGTACTGTCAAACCGCCAGTATTCGCTGATGCCGATGACGGCGTAATCCCGCCGCTTGATGACCATATCGGTGTGCCAGGTGCTCCGAGAGGCGATTTCCAGCGCAAAGTCCGGCGCCTTGCCCGCGATCCAGACAGAGTAGGCGTTCCGCGCCCACTGCCTGGAAACGTCCACGCCGAAAGCGATATAGCAATCGATCACGTAGCGATTGTTCAGATTACCCCGGTCGTAGTACACGAAGCTTTTACCGGAAACCAGCGTATCTGGCTGCCTTCGAAAATGCTGCCGGATGGTGTACATAATGTCGGTGAAGCTCGGTTCCTGCTGCATACCGTCCGGCAGAGGAGGCGGGTCCGGCGAGATGAACCGGTCCGGGTCAACCCACGCGGGAATGTAATCCTCGTAAGTGAGCCCATCGATGTAAGTGAGCCCATCGCTGAACCCGTCGGTTAATCCGGGCCGGATTACCGGATATTGGGTACTCACAGCAAGCCTCCGGATTCGGATTCACCCAGCCGTTCCCGCAGCCGCCGTATCGTTTCCTCAGCAGATTGGCGGGCCGCCCGTTCCGTTTCCCGGGCGGCCCGTTCCGTTTCCAGAGCATCCTCAGCGGTTTGTTGGGCGTTTTCAGCAGATTGCCGGGCAGCACGTTCCGTTTCCAGAGCATCCTCAGCAACTTGCCGGGCGGCTTGTTCTGCTTGCCGGGTGGCCCGTTCTACATCCAGGGCGTCCTCCGCTGCCTGACGGTCAGCCTCGCTGGCGGCAAAGTTGCGCAGGTAGCTTGCGGTTTTGTAGTCGTAGAAACGCAGCTTGTCGCCATCGGAGCATAGGCACAAGTCCAGGGCGGGGCTGTACCCCCAGACCATCCCGTCCGGTTCCGTCGTGAGCTCTATCGGTTCGTAACGCCCGTTCACCAGCCGGTCGCCGGCCAGGGGCGCGCCGTAGTAATCGCCGCCGGTGTTGTCAAACCGCCAGTATTCGCCGATGCCGATGATGGCGTAATCCCGTCGCTTGATGACCATATCGGTGCGCCAGGTGCTCCGCGAGGCGATTTCCAGCGCAAAGTCCGGCGCCTTGCCCGCGATCCAGACAAAATAGCCGTTGCGCGCCCACTGCTGGGAAACGTCCACGCCGAAAGCCACGTAGCAGTCCGGCAGGTAGCGCCGGTTCAGGTTAGTCCGATCGTAATACAGGAAGCTGTCCCCGGAAACCACCGTATCCGGCGTCTCCCGAAAGTGCCACCGGATGGTTTGCATAACGTCGGTGAAGGATGGTTCTTGCCACATACCGTCCGGCAAAGGGGGCGAGTCCGGCGAGATGAATCGGTCCGGGTCAACCCAGGTGGGAATGTAATCCTCGTAAGTGAATCCGTCGATGAACCCGTCGGCTAAGCCGGGCGTGAGTACGGGAAGTTGGGTAGTCATAGCATAGCCTCGCATCCGCAGCGGGCGGTTGCCTGCATAGTAGCACACAACGCCGGGCCGGGCACTTTCAGCGCCCGCCGCCCGCCGCCTGCCACGCCGCGTAGTTGTCCTGCATATAATTCAGATGCTCCGGGATATGAGATTCGTACACCGACAGCCAGTCGTCCAGCGTCATATCGCCGTTTTCCGGATGGTAGCAGGTATTGGCCCAGGCAGATTCGGGCAGCGACTTGATGAGCGCATAGCTCCGGGCCCGCAGCAGCCGGAACAATTCCAGCATCTCCGGCACGTCGCAATCCGAGTACCCCAGCGCAGACGCCCAGACATTTTCGTCATAGTCCAGCAGCGGCCGCCCCGGCTCCGCCACCAGCCGCCGGCAGCGAATGTAACTGTCAGCCTCGCTGTCCGCAATGTGAATCAAATGCTCCCGGATACTCCAGCACCCATGCTCATCCCGAAAGTCCCACATCTCCTCAGGAAACCCGGCAATACCCGCCACAAGCGTCTCATAACCACCGCCGTAAGACGCAACCTTGCGCGCCCGCTCATCATATGTCATATCAAGCCCCTCCTGCCGGATTCCTGCAATCCGATGCTTACGCCGCGCGTCCCCGGCGCGCGAATACCCGATGGTAGCACATCACGGTGCACCGCAGCGGGCAATATCGGCGCCGCTCCGCGCCAGGAGAGCCAGCTGCAGAGTCAACGCTATCCGATAATTGACAGCCCTCAGCATCGTGTGATTGAATAAAGATGCGACAGTTCCCCTAGGATTATCCCGGCGTATTTTTTGCGTTCGGGAACGCGGAATCCAAAGACGGATCGAGGCTTCGTGCCTCCTTGCGGGATTCCGCGTATGGGAACAGGGAACTGTCGCAAGTAACCTCGACCAGCGTCCGCAAGGAGGTTCCCGTGAACGGCGGAATATATCTGGGCGTCGCTTGCGCCCTGCTCTTTATCTTGGCGGCGTGTGCCGGCGCCGCTCCCAACCCTGCCCCGGATGCAACTCCAGCACCGATTGCGCAGGTAACGGCTACGCCATCCTCCACGCGGCCCCCAACGGCCACACCCACGATCCGACCGACTGCCACGCCTTTGCCGCCGGTGGTCATCAACTCGGATTGCATCGGTTGCCCGGTAGTGGCGCCCGGGGCGACAGAGACCAAACGGCAACCAGTGCTGTCCGCATACCGGGAGTGGCCAGGGGATAATCGCCACCCTAATGAAGTTCTTCTGGTCGCTTGCTATCAGTATAGCGTCGGTGGTTTGGGTCGGATCATGAGCCCGCCCGGAGCATTCTATGGTTCGAAAACCAGCATTATCCTGTCAAGCTCCCGAACGCCGAAGCAACCCGAATCTTGTTATGCCATCACCGCTAAGTACATCGGCATAAAGGAAGTTTGCCAGGAAATTGTTAGCGGCTCCTGCAAGTTCGGTTCTGGCACCGCCGTTAAATTGCTGGGATTCCTGGAATCGGGTGAAAGCACGGAAATATCGAGGTCACAGTACTCAATGTTGGTGCAATACGCCACCGATTCCGAGTACGACGTCAGCACACAGCCCACCCGCGCGCCCCCTACAACACCGTAGGCATCCCCCATCCCTCTACGCTGCCCTTTGGCAGGGCGGCAATCCAGGGGGCAGGACTTGGAAATTGTCCTGTCCCAGAATTAAACGGCAAATCATTGGTGGGTGAACCATGGGCAAAACGTTCGCAATCCTCTTTTCATTGGCGCTAATTATCGGTGGTATTATCGCAAGCATCGTCAGTTACCAGTCCGCAGACCCGGGACAAACCCGTTACATCTATTGGGGAATGGTCGTCGCCGGCCTGTTCGGCCTCGTTAAAGCGCTCGTGAGCAAGGATTCCTCGGGTAAGTGTTACGTCGCCCAGGATTCCTCGGGTAACCAGGTGCCAGTGGTGATGGTTCCCATCAAGAAAGTGCTCGAGCGTATTGGCAGTGACTATCAGGAAACACTGATCCATCCCGACCAGCAGCGGACGTTGGCCGACGTCATATATCAGGATTTGCGGAGCCATGAGGACGATTGGCAATCGCTGGCGCAAGCATGGGAACCCGTCAATTGGCAGTCCGTGGAAATCATGACGGACCAGAAAGGACGCCCGCGTTATCTGGCCATAACTTTTGGCGGCGGCCTCCTTATGGAACCCAGCGCATCATAACGCAGAATGGGCTATCCTACTGAACCGAAAGCATCGCACCATCGCGGAACGGAGGGGTTTGGCAATGAAGTTTTGGCCGATTTTTACGGTACTGGCAATTACCCTGGCGGCAGTAGCCTGCGGCGGCGGCACGCCCAATACCGCACAGCCAACCCCGCCGCCGCCATCCCCTGTCTTTGTAGTAGTGACCGCAACGCCGGCGCCTACCGATACGCTGCCGCCGGCAACGGCAACCCCGCATCCGACGGCAACGCCCACCCCTGAGCCAACCGCTACCACCCCGCCAACCGCAACGCCCACGCCCACTGCAACGCCAACACCCACGCCCACCGTCACACCAACCGCAACGCCGACGCCAACCCCAACCCCCAGGCCCACCGCTACGCCCACCAGGCGGCCCACGTCCACGCCGCGCCCAACTGCGACGCCCCGGCCAACGCGTCCGCCGACGCCGGTGCCGACGCCCCGCTTCAGCGAGGCGCCCACCGCAATGCTGATTTACGAGAGCGACGACAACCCCTTCTGGATAATGTACCCCGGCGCCTGCCACGCCTTGCAGCCCGATGGCGATTGGCTAGTCAACGACCAAAGCTGTACCCTCGATACTCTAATTGGCGTATCAGTCAGAGAGTGGGATGATTCGTCTGCGGGCAGTACGAAAGAACTTGCCGATAGAGCCGCTAGGAACTGGCGGCTAAACGGTCGTGCGCTTCTGCGTCGCAGCAGCGTTACAACACATCAAGGATTAACGCTGGAATTGATTCGGTACGACTTCCGATACAGCGACGGTTCGTCGGGGACAAAGGTATCGGCGTTTTATATCCACGATGGCGGGCCGCTCTTTCGAATAGAGTTGCATTACGCCGCGGAATACAAGACCGAAAATGCCCCCATTGTGGACTTTGTCCTAAAGAGTTTCACCATCCTAGAATAGTTGCCGCAGAGGTTATCAGTATCCTCTGCAATCAGCCTTGCCCCGGCTATGTAACCCAGCGCATCATAATGCAGAGCAGAATGGGCTACCCTACGCAACCGACGCATCGCAATAGAGATGGAGGGTTTGGCAATGAGGATTTGGCCGATTGTTACGATATTGACGGTTATCCTGGCGTCAGTAATCTACGGCGTATGCAGATCCAATACCGTAGAACCGCCCCCACCGCCGACGCCGACCACCGTCTTTATAATAGTGACCGTAGCGCCGGCCCCTACCGCTACGCCGCTGGCAGCCCCGCATCCAACCGCAGCGCCCTCCCTCGAAAAACCGCAGCCCCCCATCCAACCGCAGCGGCAGCGCCCGCCATTCCGCCTAACCCCCACCCTGAAATAGTTGCCGCGGAGCAGCCATCGTCCCGCCCCGCGGCAACCATCCCCACGCCCTAGCCTTACGCTCCGGCCTTGATGAACTCGGCCACTCGTTCGCTAATCATTATGGTGGTGGCGTTGGTGTTGGCGCGGATTACGTCGGGCATTACTGACGCATCGGCCACCCGCAGCCCGTTGAGGCCGTGCACTTGCCCGTGCTGCGATACCACCGCCAGCGGGTCGCTGGCCGGCCCCATCTTGCACGTGCCGGCGATGTGGTGCTGCGTGTAGGCATTGCGCAGTATCCAGTTGTCCAGCGCGTCGTCGTCCACCAGGTCGGCGTCCAGCGGATTCAGCCGCTCCACGATAAACTCCTGGAACGGCGACTGCTGCGCGATTTCCAGCGCCTTGCGCACGGCCTGCCGCATCCGCTGCCGGTCGTAGGCGTCGCTGAACAGCTGGTAGTCCAAGTCCGGCTGCACCGTTGGGTCGGTGGATTGCAGCGTCAGCCGCCCCGCCGAAACCGCGTTCTGCAAGCCCACGCTCAGCCCAAAGTGAAACCCCTCGCCGTCGTAGCTCACGCTGGCCGGCCGGTGTTCGCTGGTCATCAGCGTCGGCGTAATCTGAAAGTCGGCCTGCGTCGGCGAGTCGTCGGCGCTCCACCGCAGCCCCACCTGAATGTTGGGCGCAAAAGTGTCCGGCTCCGCGCCCTCGCCCCGGAACAGGATGTACGCCGCCGGATGGTCGCGGAAGTTCTGCCCCACGCCGGGCAGTTCGTGATTGACCGGAATCCCCAGCTCCCGCAGATGCGCCGCCGGCCCGATGCCCGACAGCAGCAGCAGTTGCGCCGACCCGATGGTGCCGCTGCACAGGATGATTTCGCTGCCCTCCACGGTGAATATCTCGCCGCCGCTTTCCACCTCAACGCCTACCGCCCGGTCGCCGTCCAGCACCACCCGCCGCGCGTGGATGTTGCCCCGCACGGTCAGATTCAGCCGGTGCCGAGCGGTGCTCAGAAACGTCAGCGACGTACTCATCCGCACCCCGTCAATGTTGTTCATTGGGCGCGGCGAGATGGCCGTATAGCAGTCCGGCGCGTTTTGGTCCGGATGCTCCGGAATCCCCAGCGCCACGCAGGCATCGTAAAACGCCGTGTTGAACGGCAGCCAGTCCCCCCGCTTGGGACGGCGCACCGGCAGCGGCCCATCCGAGCCGTGAAAGTCATCGCCGCCGTAGTCCCAGTCGTTCTCCAGCTTGCGGAAAAACGGCAGACAGTCGGTGAACTTCCACTCGTCGTTGCCCCACTGCGCCCAGATGTCGTAATCCTCGGGAATCCCCCGGAACACCACCTGCCCGTTGATGGACGACGACCCGCCCATCGCTTTGCCCCGGGGAATAATCATCGGCTCATCCTGGAGCGGCGTCGCCCGCCCCCGCAAATCCCAGCTGTGCGGCCCGTAAGCCGACAGCCAGGTATTATTCCCCTCCTTCAAATCCGTCGGCAGATGCTCAAACTCCGGATAATCCGGCCCCGCCTCCAGCAAAATCACCGACTTGTCGCCCAACTCCGAAAGCCGAGCCGCCATCACACACCCCGCCGACCCCCCACCAACCACAACATAATCGTACTTCATGGTAGAATTATCTCCTTTGAGGCTGTAAGATGAAATGGATGCGATTTTAGCACACTAGGGTAGCCAGGCATAACCCATAGCAGCGACAGAAAAACTGCGTCGGCGCTAGCGCGTTTCGACCGGCAGACCCATCTTCACAAAAATCCAGTTGGAGGATGAAATGCGTAATACGTAGGAAGTTGATTATGAATCCCCGAATCGGCACACAGCGATCGTTAGTGCCGTCCATCAATTTCGACGGTCTTACGGCAAAGCGAGGAATAATGTCTCTGCAAATCATAGTGTGGAACGTTCAGCACGGTAGCGCTGCCTACATACGAACCCCTAACGGAAAGCATATCGCCATAGACTTGGGCGCAGGCGACGAGTTCAGCCCTTTGGAGTACCTGTGGCAGAACGGGATACGTAGGCTTGACCACGTGACCATCACGCACCCGCATATGGACCACATCGACGATATTCTCTACTTCGATGAATTCAAACCTAAAACCCTGAGCATCCCGAGCCATCTCACAGAACACGACATCAGGGCAAGCAACCCGAGACCCAGCCCCGAAGCTGAGCAAAAAATCAAGAAATACCTTGAAATCGGACGCAGGTACAGCACACCCGTAGGAACGCAGGACAACGTCGCTCTGCTCCAGAACAATGGTGGCGTTTCAATTCAGAGGTTCATATCTACTCAAGCCTCTACGAGCAATCTCAACAACCATAGTGTCGTCACCGTTCTTGAGTATAGTGGGGTGAAAATTCTAATTCCAGGGGACAATGAACCGCCTTCTTGGGAGGATCTCCTCAACCGACGCAAGTTCGTAACCGCGATTAAAGGGACGCGCGTACTTGTTGCCCCCCACCACGGACGTGAGTCTGGGTTTCACAGTCCCCTGTTTGACCATTTTCATCCGCGCATTACGCTCATTTCAGACGGGAGATCCAGCGACACCAGTGCAACGGCCCGGTACACGAAAGTAACCAAAGGCTGGAAGGTACATAAAGAAAACGGTACGACGCAGCCCCGCAAATGTGTGACTACGCGAAAGGATGGCACCATCCAAGTTACGGTAAAACCTGGCGCCAGAGGCCGAAAGCCGACTCTCGACGTGCTGATTGACTGAGCATCGGAGCGAATAAATGAAAGAACCAAGCAAAACGGGTATTGCCCTTTCAGGAGGAGGGTTCCGCGCAACCCTGTTTCACCTCGGGGCCATCTGGCGACTGAATGAAATGGCGTTACTGCCTGAGATCAGTCAGTTTTCATCAGTATCGGGCGGTTCCATTTTGACCGGTTTGCTGGCTGTACGATGGGCCAAGCTCAAGTTTCACGATGGTATCGCCGTCAATTTTGACGACGAAATTGCTAACCCGATATGGGACTTTTGTAGTCGTAACGTCGACCGAACTGCCGTGCTTTTCGGATTGGTTCTCGGAACCTGGAAACTGGAGCAAATCTACCGAAAGCATCTCGTGGGCGAATTTCAACTCCAAGACCTCCCTGACTACCCCGATTTCGTACTCAACGCGGCGCATATTGAAACGGGCCGCAACTGCACATTATCTAAAAAGGGACTGCACACCTGGCGTCTCGGCGACGTTGAGCTTCCTTACCTTGCGTTGGCGAAGGCCATCGCTGCGTCATCAGCCTTCCCCCCTGCGTTTCCGCCCGTTACGCTAGACTTGGACGCCAGCGCATTTGTAAAGGCAGAGTACACCAATCTATTCCACAGGGACGATCTGAAACATAAGGTTTCCCTAACCGACGGCGGAGCCTACGACAACCTCGGGATTCATGCCATTCGGGATTGTACGACGATACTCGTGTCCGATGGAAGTTCGCCACTAAACGCAACCCCCGGCAAATGGTTCGCCAGACAATTCAATCATCGGATAATGCGACCGATGGAAACCGCAATAGAACAGACCAGAGCCCTCAGACGGCGTGACATAGTGGGCAAATTCCTAAGCAATGACAAAAAGGGAACTCTGTGGTACGGAAATACAGACATCTGCAACTACCCCATTCGGAGCCCTTTTACGATAAGACCAGATTGGAAAGACCATTTTGGTTCTGTCAGAACCCGATTGAACGCTTTTACCGACGCCGAGAAATCTAGGTTAATTAACTGGGGCTACGTAATGTGCGACTTGTCGATTAGGTCGTATTACCGACAAGAAAAAGATCCTCCCAGCAGCCTGCCGTTCCCGGCATTTCCATTTAGCAGTCACCCAACAGACTGACATTCTTTAACACCATCGCACCCCCCAACTGCCTCCCCGCGCAAACACGGCGTCCAGCATCTCCACAATCAGCCTCCCCGTATGCGCGTTTTGCTGGCCGGGGTGCTAGCAGGCGATTAGTAGCGGCCCGCCCTCCGGCAGCGCTCGCCCCAGCCCGGCATAGACCCGCAAAAAGGCGTCAAAAGCAATCCCCGCTTGCCTTCCTAAATTGCCCCCCGTTCCCCCCCGTGCTATCGTAATACCCATGCCCGCTTACCCCCACATAGTGCGCTACCATACGGAGCTGGCGCAGCTCATCGAGTTTGGCGGCTCCGCTAACGAGCAGAGCATCCGCCGCGCTTTTGAGAATTGCCTGGCTGCCTATTGTGCCGGCCACAAGGAGCAGCTCGTCCTGATTGCCGAGCTGGTCCTTGCCGGCGCCGGCGTCCGGCCCGATGGCACGGTCAAGGATTCCCTCAAAATGGCCCGCGGCTATTGGGAGGCCAAGGATTCCCACGACGACCTGGACGCTGAAATACAGGCCAAGTTCAACCGGGGCTACCCCCGCGACAACATCATCTTTGAGGACTCCCAAACCGCCGTGCTGTTCCAAAACGGCGGCCAGGCCATGCGCGCCGATATGCGCCGCCCCGTTGAGCTGCATCGCCTCATCCGCCGCTTTCTCGACTACGAGCGGCCCGAAATCGGCGAGTTTCGCCAGGCCCGCCAGCAGTTCCGCGCCGACTTGCCCGCCGTGCTGGACAACCTGCGCGCCGCCGTGTCCGATGCCGAGCAGCACAACGCCGGCTACCAAACCGCCGCCGCCGGTTTCCTGGCCTTGTGCCGCCAAACCATCAGCCCGGAAGTCTCTGATGCCGATGTACGCGAGATGCTGTTGCAGCACATCCTCACCAAAGATATTTTCCTGCGCGTGTTCGCCGAGGACCAGTTCCACCGCGAGAACAACGTCGCCCGCCAGCTGGACGCTCTGGAACACACTTTCTTTACCGGCGACGTGCGCCGTCAGGCCATCGACCGCCTGCGCGCTTACTACGGCGCCATCGGCCGCGCCGCCGACGAAATCGCCGACTATCTCGAAAAGCAGCAGTTCCTCAAGGCCATCTACGAGGACTTTTACCAGGCTTACAACCCCGCCGCCGCCGACCGCCTGGGCGTCGTCTATACCCCCAACGAAGTGGTGGACTTTATCATCCGGGGCGCCGACTGGCTGCTCCAGAAACACTTTGGCCGTACCCTGGCCGACGACAACGTCCAAATACTCGACCCCGCCACCGGCACCGGCGCCTTTGTAACCGGCCTCATCAATCATCTGCCCGCCCACCGCTTGGAGTACAAATATCGCCACGAACTCCACGCCAACGAAGTCGCCATACTGCCCTACTACATCGCCAACCTCAACATTGAGTACACCTACAAAGAGCGCACCGGCCAATACCTGGAGTTTCCCAACCTCTGCTTTGTGGACACTCTGGACAACATGGACTGGCAGCAGGCCGGCGCCACCGGCGGCGCCGTGCAGCGCCAGGCCGCCTTCAACCTCGGCGCCCTTTCCGAGGAAAACTGGCTGCGCGTCCAGGAACAAAACGAAAAAAGCATCAGCGTAATCATCGGCAACCCACCCTACAACGACAGTCAAACCAACTGGAACGACTTTAACCCCAACCGCGCCTATCCGGAGATTGACCGGCGCATCCGAGATACTTACGTTGCATCCGGCACGGCGCAAAAGACACACCAATACGATATGTACAAGCGGTTCATCCGCTGGGCATCGGACAGATTGACGGATGACGGGATTATCGCCTTTATCACCAATCGGGCCTATATTGACGGTCGGCAGGATGACGGATTCCGGCAAGTGTCCACCAACGAGTTCACTGACATCTATATCCTTGACCTCGGTTCGGATGTGCGCCGCAATCCCAAAATATCCGGCACAAAGCATAATGTCTTTGGCATACAGACCGGCGTGGCTATCACCTTTCTGGTGCGGGATAAGTCAAAATCTGACCAGTGCGAGATTCACTACGCCCGGCGTGAGGACGACGAACTGGCGACGGACAAACTTGCCTATCTGCGGGAGGCCAATCTGGATAGTATTGCGTTTGAGGCAATCACGCCGGACAAGAGGAACGATTGGCTCAACCAATCCAACGGAGACTTTGAGCGGTTGCTGCCGCTGGTCAGCCGGCAAACCAAACGTGCTAAAACTGCCGATGATGAACAGGCGGTATTCGGGCTGTTTTCTAATGGTGCAAAGAGTAATCGCGATGAATGGGTGTACGATTTTGATGTCCATAATCTCCGGGCTAAAGCACTTTTCTTTGCTGACGCCTACAACGAACTCGTGGACAATAAAAGTGAATCGTATGACCCTGTTATCAAATGGAGTAGCACGCTGCGTGACCGATTTCGCCGTGGTGAACGGATAGTTTATAACGACGCACACCGCATAGAGTCGCTATACCGTCCGTTTATTCTGCTACGCCATTTTGCGGAACCGGCAATGAATGACAGACTTACCCGCAATCATTACGAAATGTTTGGGCCGGACTTGAAGCAGTCTAACCAGGTCATAAACTTTTGCACTAACGGAAAGCAGTTCTATGTTTTAGCAGCCGACCGTCTTACTGACTTCCATTTCGCCGGCGATACCCAATGCCTCCCCCTCTACCGCTACACGCCCGACGGAAAGCGCGTCAGCAACATCACCGATTGGGGCCTGAATCTGATTAACGAGCACTACCGCAAAGCTTGGCGCCGCCACTTTGACGAGCTGTATCCCGACGGTATCACCGCCGAGGACATTTTCGCCTACACCTACGCCGTCCTCCACGACCCGGTATATCGCTACGACTACGGCGTTGACCTGCTGCGGGAGTTCCCCCGCCTGCCCCTGTACCATGACTTTGACCTGTGGGCCAACGTAGGCCGGGAGCTGCTTGACCTACACCTGGGCTTCGAGTCCGCCGAACCCTACCCCCTGGAACGCCGCGACACCCCTACCGCCAAAACCCGCAACGGCAGCAACACCCGCCCCATTCTGCGTGCCAACCAGCAAGACAACACCATCACCATCGACGAACAAACTACCCTGGCCGGCATCCCCGAATCCGCCTGGCAATACCGCCTCGGCGCCCGCTCCGCACTGGAATGGGTACTCGACCAATACAAAGAACGCAAACCCCGCGACCCAACAATAGCCGCCAACTTCAACACCTACCGCTTCGCCAACCACAAAGAACAGGTAATTGACTTGTTGCGCCGAGTTTGCACCGTAAGCGTCCAAACAATGGACGTGGTGGACGATATGGCGTATTGGAAAAACGGTAAGCTGATAGTGTTCGGCGACCGGGATAAGCACGAATGGGCAATGCTGGGCCTGTCGCAATGGTTCAGTGAGCCGGAAGACCCGGAATGGGAGGCGGCGTGGTCGGAGATATAGTAATTGTCCCTTTCCCATACACCGATTTGAGCGGTCGAAAGTCCCGCCCCGCAGTAGTCCTGGCTGAGGTTGGTATGGGAGACCGCATACTATGTGGAATGACCAGCCGCCGGCGCCGCCGTTCCGGGGACATCCCAATTACGCAGGATGATATGCAATCTGGCGAGCTGGATCGCAGCAGCTGGGCCCGTCCGGGCCGGCTGCACACTTTGTCCGAAAGTCTGTTTGAGGAAACCACCGGCCGGCTAACGGATTCCAAGCTGGCCGAGATTACCGCCGCCGTCCGCAGTCTGTTCTAGCCGTCCCCCCCGCAAGCCGCCCGCGCCCGCGCGAACACGGCGTCCAGCATCGCCACCGTCAGCCGCCCCGTTTGCGTGTTTTGCTGGCTGGGGTGGTAGGATGCGATTAGCAGCGGCCCCCCCGCCGGCAGCGGCGTTGCCACGTCGTGCCCAAAGGCCGGCTTGCGTTCCGGCAGCGCCCGCCCCATGCTGTTATAAACCCGCAAAAAAGCGTCAAAGGCAATGCGCCCCAGCGCCACCACCGCCCGCAGGTCGTCCAGCAGCTCAATCTCCCGCGCCATATACGGACGGCAGGCCGCCAGTTCGCCGGACGTGGGCTTGTTGGCCGGCGGCGCGCAGCGGGCCGCCGCCGTAATCAGTGCGCCCCGCAGTTCCAGCCCGTCGCCATCGCGCACCGATTCCGGCTGATTGGCGAACCCCGCCCGGTGCAGCGCGCCAAACAGCCAGTCCCCGCTGCGGTCGCCGGTGAACATCCGCCCTGTGCGGTTGCCCCCGTGGGCCGCCGGCGCCAGCCCGACAATCAGCAGCCGCGCCGCCGGATCGCCAAACGCCGCCAGCGGACGACCCCAGTAGTCCTCATCCCGGTACATCCGCCGCTTGACCCGCGCCGTTTCCTCCCGCCATTCCACCAGACGCGGACAGGCCCGGCAGTTCACCACCAGCCGCTGCACCTCGGCGATGCTGCCGGCGTCAGCGATGCTCATGCCCGTGTCCATGCTCTGGCGCGCCCCAGCCGCCGCCGCCCGGCGTGCGGATGCTCAGCACGTCCCCAGCGTCCACGTCCAGCGTTTCCTTGCCCGCCAGTATCACCTCCTCGTAGCCCCCCCGCAGCAGCACGTTCTCCCCGTGTTCGCCGTGATGCCCCCCGTGATAGCCCGGCGGTGAGAACCGACGCCGTTCCGACAGCACCGTAACCCGCGCCGGACTCAAAAACTCCACTTCCCTGACCAGCCCGTCGCCGCCCCGATGCAAGCCGTCGCCGCCGGAGCCCCGCCGCAGCGCGTAACGCCGCAGCCGCAGCGGAAACGCAAACTCCAGCGCCTCCACCGGCGTGTTCATCGTGTTGGTCATGTGCGTGTGGATGCCCGATATGCCGTCCTTGTCCGGCCGCGCGCCCATCCCGCCGCCAATCGTTTCGTAATACACGTAAGGCTTGTCGCGCGATATGTCGTGGCCGCCGATAATCATGTTGTTCATCGTGCCTTGCGACGACGCCGGAATCTTGCCCGGCATCGCCTGGCTCATCGCCGCCAGCAGCACGTCGGTGATGCGCTGCGATGTCTCCACGTTGCCGCCGGCAACCCCCCGCTGCGGCTGCGGGTCCACCAGACTGCCCCGCGGCGTTATAACCTCCACCGGACGCAGGCAGCCCTGATTCGCCGGCGCCTCGTTGCCCACCACGCACCGCACCACGTACAGGCTCGCCGACACCGTAACCGCCCGCGGCGCGTTGATGCACCCCGGCCGCTGTGCCGCCGTCCCCGTAAAGTCTATCGTCATCCGCTCCCCGGCCACCGTCACCGTAACGCTGATGGCCACCGGCTCCTCGCTCAAACCGTCGTCGTCCATATAGTCGGTAACCCGATACGCCCCGTCGGGAATGTCGGCAATCGCCCGCCGCGTCAGCCGCTCCGAGTAGTCCAGCAGCGCGTCCATGTGCTCGTGCGTTTCGGCCAGGCCGTAGCGTTCCGCGATTTCGGTCAGCCGCTTTTCGCCCACCCGTATGGACGCAATCTGCGCCGCCAAATCGCCCTGCCGGTCGTCCGGCGTGCGCGAGTTGCGGCAAATCAGCGCAATGACTTCGTGATTGATGCGCCCGCCCCGCGTCAGTTTCAGCGGCGGAATAATCAGCCCCTCCTGATAAAGCTCCGTGGACAGCGGCATGGAACCCGGCGCCATCCCGCCCACGTCGGAATGATGCCCCCGATTGCTCACGTAGCCAATCAGCTCTTTCCCGCCGCCGTCAGCGTCAATGTAAGCCGGCGCCACCAGCGTAATATCCGGCAGGTGCGACCCGCCCAGATAGGGGTCATTAAGGATGACAATATCCCCCGGCCGCAGCCCCCGGGGAAACGTCTGCAAAGCCGCCTGCACCGACGCCGGCATCGCCCCCAGATGCACCGGCTGATGCGCCGCCTGCGCCACCATCTCCGCCCCCGGATTGAACAGCGCGCACGAGAAATCCTGCCGCTCCTTCATATTGGTCGAGTAGCTAGTCCGTTGCAGCGCAACCCCCATCTCCTCCGAAACGGAGATGAACATATTCTTAAAAACTTCCAAACTGATCGCATCAACCGCCATAAAGCCAAACCTCCGCCTGATAACGCCCCCCATTATACAAGCCAACCCGCCCCCCAACACCACCCAAGATTGAGGGGGTCTGGGGGAAATCATTTCCCCCAGCGGCACCCCCATACGCCCCACCGTTCCCCCATCCCGACGGCCTACTCCGTAACCGTCCCCGCCGCCAGCAGCGCGTCAACTTCTGCTGCCGTGAACCCGTGTTCCCGCAGCACCGCCCGCGTATGCTGGCCCAGCGCCGGCGCTCGCTGCCGTATCCGGCCCGGCGTTGCCGACAGTTTCACTGGCACCCCGATGTTGTTGAACTCGTCGCCGTTTTCGTCCGTCAGCGCAACCTTCATCTCCCGCGCCAGCACCTGCTCGTTGCCGTACACCTGCTCCATATTCAGAATCGGCCCGGCCACCACCCCCGCCGACTCCAGATGCTCCATCCAGTAGTCCGTTGTGTGTTCCGACAGGATTCCTTCCAGCAGTTCCGCCAACTCCGACTCCCGCGCCTTGCGGTCGTTGGGTTCCCGGTACCGCGCATCCGCGATGAGCGCCTCCTGCCCGATGGCCCGGCAGAATTGCTCCCACGTCGGCTGCGACGCCGCCCCGATGTTGATGTAGCCGTCGCTGGTCCGCAACGCCTGATACGGCGCGTTCACCCGGTGCGCCGAGCCCAGCGGCCCCGGCACCTCGCCAATCGCAAAATACTCCGCCGACTCCCACACCGTGAACGCAATCCCCGCCTCCAGCAGCGACGCATCCACCTGCTGCCCCTGGCCGGTGCGCTGCGCGTGGATGTATGCCGCCAGGATGCCGAACGCCGTAAAGCTGCCCGCCCCGATGTCGGTTATCGGCACCCCCACTTTGGCCGGCGGCCCGTCGGGAAACCCGGTAATGCTCATCAGCCCGCTCATCCCCTGCGCCACCAGGTCAAACCCGCCCCGGCTGCGATACGGCCCGCTCCCGCCAAACCCCGATATGCTGGCGTACACCAGCCGGGGATTCAGCGCCGCCAGCGCGTCGTACCCCAGCTCCAAACGCTCCATCACCCCCGGCCGGAAGTTCTCCACCACGACGTCCGTCGCCGCCGCCAGCCGCCGGAACACCCTCTTGCCGGCCTCCGCCCGCAAGTCCAGCGCGATGCTGCGCTTGTTGCGATTCAGCGCCAGAAACCCCGCCGCAAACCCGTTGGCGTACCGGCTGCCCATCCGCCGCGTATCGTCGCCGCTCCCCGGCCGCTCCACCTTAATAACGTCCGCCCCCATATCGGCCAGCAGCATCGTACACATCGGCCCCGCCATAATCTGCGTCAGGTCAAGCACCTTCACCCCGGCCAAAGGCCCCGCTCCGTCAACGTTTCCAGTCATACACCACCTGCCGGTCAGTCCCTAAAATTGCTAAACTGCGTTCCGCACCCGTCCCCTGATACGGTTTCGGATTTGCAGATAAATTGGAGATAAGCCATGGGCGAGATTATACTCGGCGACAATCTGGATGTCCTGCGCACGCTGCCCGATGCGTCATTCCGTCTGATTTACGTCGACCCCCCTTTCAACACCGGCAAGGCCCAGTCCCGCACCCGCATCCGCGTCGTCCGCGACGACGACGGCGACCGCACCGGATTCCAGGGCCGCCGCTACCAAACCCAAATCGTCGGCAGCAGCGAATACCCCGACGTCTTTGACGACTACATCGGCTTCCTGCGCCCCCGCATGGCTGAAGCCTACCGCGTGCTGGACGAACACGGCAGCCTCTTTCTCCACGTCGATTACCGGGAAGTGCACTACTGCAAAATAATGCTGGACGAAATCTTTGGCCGCCCGTCGTTCATCAACGAAATCATCTGGGCCTACGACTACGGCGGCCGCCCCAAAACCCGCTGGCCCGCCAAGCACGACAACATCCTCTGGTACGCCAAAGACCCCGCCAACTACACCTACAACTACGACGCCATCGACCGCATCCCCTACCTGGCCCCCGGCCTGGTCGGCAAAGCGAAAGCCGCCCGCGGCAAAACCCCCACCGACGTCTGGTGGCACACCATCGTAACCGGCAAAGAAAAAACCGGCTACGCCACCCAAAAACCCCTCAACATAATCCAACGCATAGTCCGCGTACACTCCAACCCCGGCGACCACCTCCTCGACTTCTTCGCCGGTAGCGGCACACTAGGCCAAGCCGCCCACCTCGAGGGCCGCAACTTCACCCTAATCGACAACAACCCCGAAGCAATCCAAGTAATGCAAAAGCGCCTGGCCCACTGCACCCCGCCAAATCTGCTACCATTACCATAGACGCTACACTACTGCCGGAGCCCCCAACCGCTATGACCACGCCCAACGATCCCCAACCGATGAATCTTGACGAATTGCGCGCCAGGCAGGAGAACACTGCGAGAGACGTCGCGGAAAACTCCCGCGCCATCGCCGAAATGCGCGTCCGAGCAGAGGAAAGGGCCGCCCGGCACTACCGCGCCATCGCCGAGATACGGGCCCGCGAACAGGAACACGCTGCCCTGCACGACCGGGAAATGGCTGAAATGCGCGTTCGTGATGATGAGCGCGCCGCCTGGCACCATAAAAATATGGCCGAAATGGACGAATCTCTGGCCGCGCGCATCGCCTGGCACGAACGCGAAATGGACGCAATGCGCATTGCCCAGGAGGAGCGCAATAAAGAGATGGCCGAAATCCGCGCCAACATCGCAAAACTGACGCAAGCGCAAGACCGTACTAATCAGGACGTCTCCACCCTAAAAGGTTGGGGTCTGGAACTCTACTGCAAGCGCAATCCCGAAATTTTCGCCGCATCCCTCGGCCTGCGCGATGAGGAAATCGTATCTAATCGGGACATCAGGAACATCGCCGCCGCGGCCCGGCAGGCCGGCGTCATCACCCTCGACCAGTCGCGCGAGCTCAGCCGCGCCGACATCTATATCCACGCCCGCCGCGATTCCAACTACCAGCCTTTGTGCCTGGTGGTAGAAGCATCGTACCAGGTTGATGGCGATGACGTGCGTCGCGCGGCCGACCGGGCGGCCCTGCTAGACCAGGTTATCCGCGAATACCAGCCCCGCAATCTCAACGGCCAGGCCATCCCCATCGTCGCCGGCACGGACATTGCCCCAATCGTCAAGACCGCCGCCGAACACTTGGGCGTAACCTACGTCAATGTCCAAAACGGCAATCAGCTTACCAACCCGCCCGAATAAGGAGCGCCCGCCTTGACCAGCCCTCCACCCGCCAAGCGGGATGCCGATTTTATATTCCACGAGTTGACCCGTTCCATCTGCCCCGATTGCAAAGCCGTCATTGACGCCCAAATCATCATCCGCAATAACAAGGTGTATATGCGGAAACGCTGCCCCGCTCACGGCTGGTTTGAGGGCATCATCAGCTCTGATGCCGAGATGTACGTTGGCAGCGTCCGCTTCAACAAGCCCGGCACCATTCCCCTGGATTTCAGCACCGAGGTGAAAAACGGCTGCCCGCTGGATTGCGGCCTTTGCCCCGAACACAAGCAGCACATCTGCCTCGCCCTCATCGAAGTCAACACCGCCTGCAACCTCAACTGCCCCGTCTGCTTTGCCAACGCCGGCATCGGCTACAGCCTCACCCTGGCGCAGGTTGAGTCCATGCTCGACCGTTTCGTTGAGATTGAGGGCGACCCCGAAGTAATCCAGTTCAGCGGCGGCGAACCGACCATCCACCCCCAGCTGCCGGAGATGATTCAGGCCGCCAAAGACCGGGGCATCCGCCAGGTAATGATTAACACCAACGGCGTCCGCCTGGCCCGCGATGACCGCTTTCTGGCCCAGATGGCCGCCCTTGACCCGGTAGTCTATTTCCAGTTCGACGGCCTGCGCGAGGAAACCTACCTCGCCATACGCGGCGAACCTCTGCTGGACATCAAAATGCTGGCCCTGGCCCGCCTCGCCGACGCCGGCCTGTCCGCCGTCCTCGTCGCCGCCATTGAGCGCAACGTCAACACCGACGAAGTAGGCGCCATCGTTGAGTTCGGCCTGCGCCATCCCGCCGTGCGTGGCGTGGTGTTCCAGCCCGTAACCCACGTCGGCCGCCACATCCCCTTTGACCCCATGACCCGCGTAACCATCCCCGACGTCATCCACGGCATCGTTGACCAAACCGCCGGCCGTTTCGTCCTGGAGGATTTCGTCCCCGTCCCCTGCTGCTTTCCCACTTGCCAGGTCAATTCCTACCTCTTTGTGGACGGCGATACCGTAACCCCCCTGCCCCGCTTGCTGGACATCGACCGCTATCTGGATTACATCACCAACCGCGCTATCCCCCAACTCCCCAACGCCGCCGACGTCCAGCAGGCCCTGGAAGGACTATGGTCAGCATCGGCCGTAGCCGGCACCGAACACACCGCCGGCCAGTTCGAATGCGCCTGCGGCCCCGGCCTCGACTTGCCCCAAGACCTCAATCACCTCAAAGACCACGTATTCCAAATCGCCATCAAAGATTTTCTCGACGCCTACACTTTCAACGTCAAGCAGGTAATGAAATGCTGCGTAGGCATCCTGACCCCCGACGGCCGGGCCATCCCCTTTTGCGCCTACAACTCAGTAGGCTATCGCGAGCAAATCCGCGAGCAGCTCACGATGGAGCAGGGCCGCCAGAAAATCACCGCCATCTCCAATCAAGGCAAAGCCCCGGCGTAGGCTTGCAGCGTCATGCTTGACACCTACGCCGCCAAAATCTGCTGTGCCGACCTGTATTCGTCGGAGCTGGCCCGCCTGATTCTCGGCGACAGTCTGCACCCCGGCGGCCTGCGTGCCACCAACCGTCTTGGGCGGGCCATGGCCATCCAACCCGGCTGGCGCGTGCTTGACCTGGCCTGCGGGATGGGCGCCAGCGCAACTGCCCTCTCCCGCGTGTTCCGCTGCCACGTCACCGGCCTGGAGTTGGGCGCTCAGGCCGCCGCCGCCTCTCGCACCCGCGCCTTGTCTGAGCCGGTGCCGTCCAACGTCGCATTCGTCCGCGGCGACGCCGAAACGCCCCCCTTTCGCTCCGGCGCCTTCGACGCCGTCATCATTGAGTGCGCCGCCAGCCTGTTCGTCCACAAAGCCGACGCCATCGCCAACGTTGTCCGCCTGCTCCGGCCCGGTGGCATCCTCGGTCTGTCCGACGTAACCGTAACCCCCGGCAGCCTCCCCCCCGAACTCGACGGCACAATAGGAATGATGCTCTGCCTCACCGACGCCCTGCCCCCCGACGGCTACCAAGCCATGTTAGAGAACGCCGGCCTGACCATAACCGCCCAGGAGAACCTCTCCAACGAAGTGCTAACCCTCCTCGCCGAACTCCGAACCAAACTAAACGTCTGGCAACAGTTCACCACTCCCGCCGCGTCCCCGGCATCAGACCTCGCCGAATCAGCCCCCGCCCTGCTGTCGCAAGTAGAAGCCCTCGTGCAGCAGGGGCAAATCGGCTACTGGCACTACGCCGCCCGCAAACCCGCATAGCCCGCTCCCCGCCGGCGCCCCTGACGTCAATCCCCCCGTTGCGCCTGTGCTATGATGAACCAACCCAAAGCACATTGGCTTTGCACCCGCCCCGGCCCTGTTGCCCCCGATGCTGTTTGACGAGCTTATCCCCCTGATTCCCCGCGTGCTGGCTGCCCTGCTGGTTGGCTATCTGCTGGGCAGCATCCCCTTCGCCTACCTGGTGGCGCGCCTCAAGGGCATTGACATCTTTGCCACCGGCAGCCGCCGCGCCGGCACCGCCAACGTGTTCTGGCACGTCGGACGCACCCGGGGCATGATGGTGTTTGCCGGCGATGCTTTCAAGGGCGCCCTGGCGGTGAACGTCGCCTGGATGCTCGGACTCCCCGAACTCATGGCCCTCGTCGCCGGCGTAGCCGCCATCGCCGGCCATTGGAAAAGCGTCTTTACCGGCTTTCGCGGCGGCGATGGCATGGTCGTGCTGGTTGGCGTTTCGCTGGCCTACCTCAGCTGGTTCATCCTCGTTGGCATCGGCGTCGGTTTCGTCGCCGTGCTGCTCTTTCGCCGCTCCGTTTTCCGCTCCTCCCTCGGCATCCTCTGCGGCTACGGCGCAATGAACGCCCTCAACCCCCTGCGCGGCATTGATTGGGCCGTGATGCTCGGCATAACCGCCCTGGCCATGGTAGTAATTACCCACAACATCCTCACCAACGCCGACCATCGCCCCGACGAATCAGCGCTGCCGCTGGACGACGACCTGATTATCGAGGACACCGCCGCAGTCCATACCGAAGCCGCCCGCCTGCGCGAGGAAGCCATCCTGCGCCAGGTCATCCCCGCCGATGATGAGGAAAGCGAACCCGGCCGCTAACCGCCCGTCCGTTGCGCCTCGTCACGAACTCTGCCGGCTGTCCCGCATCCGGGTCAAGTCCAGCACCCACCCCAGCGTTTCGTCCGACTCCGCCTCGGCGTACAGCGCCGGTTGCAGCCGCACCGCCTCCACCAGCTGTTGGGCGCACTGCTCAATGTCCCCCCGGTCGGCGTAAATCCGCGCTGCGTTGTAGTACGGGGCGGCAAACTCCGGCAGCGCCGCCTGCGCCGCCAGATAATCGGATAGCGCCTCGTCAAAGTTCCCCAAAGTTTCCTGCGCCGCGCCCCGGTTGCTCAGCACCTCGGCAAAGTCCGGCCGCAGCTCCAGCGCCCGGTCGTAATCCGATACTGCATCCCGATATTGCCCCACCGCATCATAGGCCAGCCCCCGGTTGTTGATAGCCTCCACGTCGTCCGGCCGCAGCTCAATGGCCGCCGTGTAGTCAACGATAGCCTCCCGATAGCGCCCCAGCCGGTAGCAGGCCCGCGCCTTGTTGAAACGCGCGTCTGCGTTGTCCGGATTGCATTGCAAAGCCCGGTCAAAATCGGCGATGGCCGCCGCCGCATCGCCCAATTCCTCCTGCGCCACGCCCCGGTTCAGATAAGCGTTAGAGATGTCCGGATTCAGCGCCAAAGCCTCGTCAAAAGCGCTGACCGCATCCTGATACCGCCCCAGGTTAGTCAGCACGATGCCCCGGTTGTAATAAGCCTGCAAGTAAGTCGGATCCAGCCGGACGGCCGCCGCATAATCATCCAGCGCGCCATCCGCATCGCCCATATCGTCCCGCGCGTTGCCCCGCTGATAATAAGCCGGAGCGTAATCACCATCAATTCCCAGCGCGTTGGTAAAAGCCCGCGCCGCATCCTGAGGCCGCCGCCGCCGCAGACTGGTCACCCCCTGATTAAAATGGACGGCAAAGCTGCCCGGATTAGCCTCCGCCAGCGCCTCAAACACCACCAGCGCCTCCGCATAACGCCCGATGGCAAAACAGCCGTTGCCAAACAGCAAACTGTCCGGACTGCGCCCCGCCGGCAGCCCATCATCAGATGCGGCCAGCCCATCCAGCAGCTCCGCAACGGCCGCCGCATCCTCCCCATGCAACCGCCCCCCTCGCGGCCGCGGCGTCAGCGTGCCAATTCCCAGCCCATGCCATTCCAGCAAACCGGCCAGCCGGCGCACCATTTCATCAGCAGATTGCGTACTCATAGCAGTGCCGTCCGCCCCGGCATAAGGGCCGCTTGACGTCGCGGTAGGTAGATGTCGCAGTAGTATCCGATGCTCACAGAGTAGAGACGCGCCCGCCGCCCATTTCGGGTTGCAGTGCGATTTGCGCCAGCGCCAGGGCAGTATAGTACGAAACCGTCATCGTCAAATCGACCACGCCCCGATCCCCCAGCAAGTCGTGCACCCGCTCAAAGTTAGCATCGGATACGACCTTTTCCCGCGTCATCTGCTGCACAAACCGGGCGATGTCGGCGTAGGCCCCCTCCAGACAATCGGGCGCCTGTCCGGTGCGTATCCCCTCAATCGCCGCCTCCGGCACGCCGGCCCGCGCCGCCGCCACCGCGTGGCCCGTCCACTCAATCCCCGAATCCCACTCCCGCGCCACCAGAATGATAGCCAGCTCTTTCAAGTCGTCCGGCATAGCCGACTGAAACCGCAGCGACGCCCCCATCGCAGTCAGATAACCCGCCGCCTCCGGATTATGCAGCAAAGCCCGAAACTGCAACCCAACATCCTCGGCCCCCCGGTCATCCCGGATACGGTCATAAATCACCTGCCCATAAGCATCCAGCTCATCCCGAGCCACATAAGGAACCCGAACCATAACCAACCCCCCAACAAAACTACCCCCAGCATACCACACCCCCCAAGTCCCACCCTTGCCCTTCTGCGATAATTCCGTTTCAAGCGGTTTGGTTGTAGGATGGATGCGAATGCCGGATTTGCCATCGGCGCAAAGGGTGTTGCCATGGGACTGCTTTACGATTCGGAAACCCGGTTGCAGCAGGCTTTGGATGATTACCAAACTCAGCAGCGCCAGGCCGGAGCGTAATGTACGGAACTCAACATATCAGGCACGACCAAGGTTCACACCATGATCAGGATAGCCCCCCCCCCCCCCCCCCCCCGACTTTGCAGTGGCTAAAACGCCTCGCATTCCCAGCGCTCATCGCACTGGTAGCGGGCCTCGGCACAGCGCACATCCTGGTCAGGACTTCCACCTACGGAGCGGTAATCAGCAATGATACTTTCAGATACTTTGACGCCGCCGAGAGGCTGGTGGAGGGGATAGACCTCGGGCACCTGGCGACTTTTCCGCCTTTCTTTTCCATGACGATGGCTTTCCTGAGTCTGTTCGGCGTTGCGCCGGTGGACGGGGGCCGGTTTCTGAACGCGGCGGCCTTTGGCCTGCTCATCCTGGCATCGGGTCTATGGCTGAGCCGTCGGCTGTATTCGCGGTGGGTTGCGCTGGGGGCAGCGGTGGCGGTGATGGTGGCCCTCCCGCTGGCCCATTCCGCATCGACCATCCGGAGCGAACCCCTCTTTATCCTGTTCACCATCCTCGCTATGATGCCGCTGGAGTCATTCCTGAACCGGAGAAGCGGTAAGCGGGCTCTGGTGTTGTCCGCCATACTTGCCGCGCTCGCCGTTCTAACGAGGTACATGGGAGTTACGCTGATATTCTCCGCAGTCCTCATGCTCCTCTTGCGCCGGGACACCCCGGTACGCGAACGGTTGCAGGAGTCCCTGGCCTTTGGCGCCATCTCGTCGCTCCCGCTGGCGGTGGTGTTGACGCGCAACTACCTCGCCACCGGCACCCTCACCGGGAACAGGTCTGCGGCATTGGGACAGCCGTTGTCCGATTCGCTGATCCAGATTGTCGCAGTGTTCAAAGAGTGGGCCGACCTGCTGGCCCTGTTCCCCGGGCAGTTGCAGCACTGGCCGGTGCTGGCGGTTGGCCTGTTGTTGCTGCTTCTGGCGGCGCTGCTCGTTACCGGCCCCCGTCTGCGCCGGGAGTCTGCCGTATTCTGGTTCTTTGCGCTGGCGTACCTTGCCATCATCATCGCGGCGGTGCCCCTCACAACCGGGGGCATAGACAGCCGCTTCCTGACGCCGGTCTATGTCCCGCTGCTGTTCGTCGCGGCGTTCTGGCTGGACGGGCTTTTGCGCCGCCGGACATCGGCCCGGCTGGCCGTAGTCCGATGGACGTTGGTGGCGCTGGCGCTGCTTGCCGGCGCGGTGCACATCGGCATCTCGGCGCAGCAGAATCTGCGCTTGACCGCCACCGCGTTGGATTCAGGGTACATCGGCAAGAGTTACAACACGGCGTACTGGCAGGATTCCAAACTGGTGGAATACCTCCGGTCAACCCCCATCGCCGGACGGTACTACAGCAACAATCCCCATGTACTCCGCTGGAACGCGGGTGTACCGGCAACGCTGGTGAGCGGGGTTCCCGTGCCGCGGCGGAAACTGCATGACATCGGCAATTGCCAGGACTGGTTCGAGCAGGCCGTCTTGCGAGCCCAACGGCATGGAAAACCCGACGCGCGCATCGTATGGGTTGCTCACAGAATAAATTGCACCCTCTTGCAGATGGAGTCGTCGCTGCCGCTGGAGCCGGTGGCAGAGCTGGCCGATGGCGCCGTATTCCGATTGAATCCGGCCTTTGACAGCGCCGCCGCGCGTCAGTCCGCCTACGAAGCCCTCGTATCCGGCAAACCCGTGCTGGCTCTCTCCGACTTTGACCTATATCTCAGCGAGAATACGCTGGTGTACGTCAAGGATCCTTGCGTCCCGGCCGACACGGAGCCGCCATTCTTTCTGCACCTGTTTCCCGTCGCCGTGGACGACCTTCCCGTTGACCGCCGGCGACACGGTTTTGACAACCTGGATTTCAATTTCGCCGGGAAATGTATGTCGGCGATGACTCTCCCGGAGTACGATATTGCCCGCATCAGAACCGGCCAGTACGTGCCCGCAGCCGATGGTTTCAACAACCTCTGGGAAGTAGAGCTCCCCTTTACGCCCAATAAAGAGGAAACACCGCAATAACCGCCGAGACCTCCCCGCGTCTGTCATTCTGCACTACCGCCTTTGTCGTCCGGCCCGCCCCCGATGACTGCGCCCCGCCGATAGGTTATCCTTGCGCCATGCTCAGCGACCTTTGGGTAATCGCCGCCGCCATCCTCATTCTGGCCGGCCTGTTGGCCAGCCAGCTGCTGCTCATCGTCGTCGGCGTCCTCGTGCTGCTCATCTGGCTCACCGGCAAGCACTGGCCGCGTTTCGCCTTTCGCCGCGTCACCTACCAGCGCCGCCTGGCCCGCCGCCGCGCTTTCATCGGCGATTTAGTCGATTACTACATCACCGTTGACAACGGCAAGCTGCTGCCCATGATTTGGCTTGATATATCCGATGCCTTTCCCATGGGGCTGCAAACCGGCGGCACCTACCAGCGCGGCATCGGCGCCGAGGCCGTCCTTGACCACCGCATCACCACCTCGCTGCTGCCCTACCAGCGGGTTACCTGGCGTTACCGCATCCGCTGCCGCACCCGGGGCAACCACCGCATCGGCCCCGCCCGCCTCCGCAGCGGCGACCTTTTCGGACTCAGCGCCGCCGAGCAGCACGTGTCCGATGTAGATTACCTGCTGGTCTATCCCCGCATCGTGGACTTGCAGCGTCTGATGATTCCATGGGAGCAGCCCCTCGGCGATTCCCGGGGCCGCCGCCGCATCCAGGACGACCCCAGCCGTTTCGTCGGCCTGCGCGATTACCTGCCCTCCGACCCCCTAAAGCACATCGATTGGAAAGCCACCGCCCGCCATGGCAAGCTGGAAACCCGCGTCTTTGAGCCGGCGGCCACCCGGCATCTGCTGATCGCCCTCAACGCGCGCACCGGCGATGCTGCGTGGCAGGGCAGCAACCGCCGCCTGTTCGAGCGCGCCGTAACCGTCGCCGCCTCCGTAGCCGACTACGCCCACCGCGAGGGCTACTCATTCGGCCTGGTCAGCAACGCCGTCGCGTCCTACTCCAGCAAGTGGCTCGCCGTCCCCACCGGCAGCGGACGCCTCCAGCTGGAATCCACCCTCGAAGCCCTCGCGATGGCCGGCCCGTTCTGGGTAGCCGAACTGCCGGCCGTACTGCGCGCCGAAATACCCATCCTGCCCGCCGCCTCAACCGTAGCCCTCGTAACCTCCATCCTGACCCCGGCAGTAGCCCAGGAAGTCGCCGACATCCGCCGCCGCGGCCACCGTGTAATCGTATTCTACGCCGGCGACGGCCCCCCCGGCCCAATAGCATCCCAACTACCCCCATCCGTCCCCATATTCCTAACCGCCCCCAGCCTCGCCGCCATAACAGACACCTGGCAAGACGACGATGACGCAGACGACAACGCCCCCACCCCATCCTGGCAGCAGGAACCGGAACGGGTGTAAAATACCAACCACGCAAACTTTGGCAATGGAGACGCCCTGATGACGCTAGAGCGAGATGAAATAGTCAAAACCATCGTCCGCGAGACCATCGAGGAACGCTTTGCCGGCGAATTCGTGTTTGACCCCATCCGGGTGGTGGAGGACGTCGATGAATTCGGCCCCGACGCCACTGGCGAAACCTACCTCACCATCACCATAGTCTATGACGGCGACCAGAAAAATCTCGACCCCGGCTGGACCGGCTCCCTGATTAGGCGTATTCGTCCCCGGCTGATTGAGGCAGGAATAAAAGAATTTCCCAGCCCGTCGTGGGTCGAGAAATCCGAATGGCTGAGTATCCAGCGCAAATGGCAGCGACGCAACCGGGGAAGCAGCCTTGACTCCGCATAATTTTCTCGCCACGGCCCAGGATTTGGCTGGTGTGAACCGCCGGGGCCGACCGCGGGAGACCAACTTGCGCCGGGCCGTTAGCACTACCTACTACGCCCTGTTTCACTGCCTGGCGCTATGTTGCGCCGATTTGCTGGTTGGCGGAGCCGGCTCCAGCCGCAGCCAACCGGCCTGGCGTCAAGCCTACCGCGCTTTACAGCATGGAACCGCGCGCAATCGTTGTGAACGCCAGAGCGTCGTCACCAGATTTCCTGTTGAAATTCAGGACTTCGCAAATCAATTTGTCCGGATGCAGAAAAAACGGCATAGAGCCGACTACGACCCATACACACTCGGCGGCTCCGATACTACTTTCTCAAAATCCAATGTCCTGCACGAAATAGCTGTTACGAATAACTTTATCCAACGATTCCATCAAGCCCCCCGCAAAGACCGCCGCGCTTTCGCGATTTACGTCCTGTTGGATTTGAGAGCGGACTGAACCGGATTTATGCGACAACCCTTATCACACCGAGCACAGTAGCTTTACTGAGCCAAAATGGGCCGTTTCACCCGCGCCGCTCTAATCACCGGCATTGCCCTCTTCCTGGAGGGCTTTGCCCTGTTCCTGTTTTCCCGCCTGCTGGCCAACGCCGTCCGCCTGCCCGATGCCGCCATCCCTTTGGGCATCGTCATGCTGGCCATGGGCTGGTCGTTCATCCTGTCGTGGTACGTCCAGACCATCCGGTTCACCCTTAACCTGCGCGGTGTCGTCGGCCTCATTCTCAGCGCGCTGTCGGTGCTGGCCCTGGCCGGCGTCAGCATGGGCGCTGGCTGGTTCCCCGTCGCGCCGCTTTTCTCCGGCGACCTCCGCACCATCGCCGCATTAGGACTTGCCATCGCCTTTATGCTTATGCTGTGGTGGCGCGGCACCGCCATCGCTCGCGATGACGTCACCCTTGACGTAATCCGCAACGCTTTCATCCGGGGCGTAGTAATCGTGATGGCCGCCGTGGCCATCGACCCCATTATGGATGCCACCATCGTGCGCCCGCCGGTGCTGCTGCTGTTTTTCGCCATCGGCTTGACCGGACTGGCCCTCAGCCGCTTTGCCTCCGAAGCCGCCACCGGCCACATGAGCCGGGGCTGGATGGCTGCCATCGCCAGCGGCATCGGCGGCGTCCTGCTGCTGGCCGTCATCGTAGGCGCGTTGGGCGTCGGCGGCCTGGACGACTTGGCCCGCGCCATCGCCCGCGGCATCGGCTGGCTTGGCCTGTGGGTGCTGCGCCCCATCCTGCTGCTGCTCGGACTGCTGGCCTCCGCGCTGGTGGCCGTCGGCAACTGGATTGCCGGCTTTTTCGGCGGCGGCGACCTCACCGGACTGGAGCTGGCCCGCACCCAAATCCAGGAGTTTCACGAAAGCCTGCGCGATGTCGAAGGCGTTGGCCCCCCCAACATACTGCTCACCATGCTGAAATGGGCAGCGTTCCTGGCCGCCGTCAGTCTGGCCGGCTGGATTCTGTTTCGCCTGTTCCGCCGCCGCCGTCTTACCGGCGGCATCCAGGCCGAGGGCGAAGTGCGCGAATCCCTGTTCAGCTGGCAGGACGCCGGGCAGGACATCGCCGATACCCTGTCCGGCCTGCTGGGCCGTTTCACCGGCATCCGCCGTCGTCCGCCCCCGCCCCTAACCCCCCGCGACGTCTATCACCGTCTGCTTGACATCGCCAACAGCCTGGGCCGCCCCCGCCGTCAGTCACAAACCCCCGGCGAACACCGGCAAGACATCGCCGGCACGCTGCCCGACCCGCCGGTAGAGCACATCGTCGCGGGATTCCAGCGCTACTACTACGGCGCCAGCGAGGATGCCGCCAACCCCGAGCAGATGACCGCCCTGCGCCAGGACTTGGACGACCTGGAACCCCGCCAATAGCCCACAGCTGATACTACTTAAACTGCGGAATCACGTCCTCCGCTATCAGTTGCATCAGCTCCCGCAGCCGCGCTACGTCCCCGGTGTTCAGCGCCAGCGCCAGATGCTCCACGCCGGCCTCCCGGTAGGCGTCAATGCCGGCTATCATCCCCGCCGGGTCGTCGCCCGTCAGCCGCGCCCGGTCGGCGGCCCGGTCGCTGGACGGATGGCCGTGCGCCTCCACTTCCACCCGCGCCGACATCACCAGCCCGTCCGGGTCGCGCCCCGCCGATTCCGCCAGCTGGCGCACGCTCTGCCGTCCGATGGCAAACTCCTCGGCGCTAACGCCCGACGGATGCCAGCCGTCGCCCCGCCGGGCGGCCCGCCGCAGCGCTCCGGGGCTGCTCCCGCCCACCCACAGCGGCACGTGCGGAACCCCGCCCGCCGTCTGGCGCGGCTTGGGCGCAAACTTCAGGTCGTCAAAGCGCCACCGCCCACTGGCGTAGCTGGGATCCTCGTTGGCCCACAGCTCGTTCATCACGTCAATTGACTCGTTGGTCAGCGACCCCCGCTGATTCAGCGGAATCCCCAGCGCCTCAAACTCCGGCGCCATCGCCCCCACGCCGACGCCCAGCACCACGCGCCCGCCCGACATCTGATCCAGCGTGGCCGCATACTTCGCCAGTTCCACCGGATTATGATACGGCAGCACCAGCACCGACGTACCCAGCCGCACCCGCTCCGTCAGCGCCGATATGTGCGACAGCGTGGCCATCGGATGGTAGTAAGGCTTGTCGTCCAGCCGCTCCCGGATGTACCCGTTGTTGAACAAGTGGTCCATCACCCAAACCGAGTCATACCCCAACGCCTCCGCCAGCGGCCCAAAGCTGATGACGTCCTGCGGATTGTCAACGCCCCAGTTATTCGGAATCGTAACCCCAAACTCCATAACCAACCTCCCGATATGCTCCCGCCGGACTCCATCCGGCCCCGATTCACCAAAAGGCCGGGGCCTCACACGGCCCCGGCCCTGTCAATCTCACGCTCCGGACGGTTTTCCCGTTCCCGATGTCCGTTCACCCCGTCCTGATGGACTGCACCAGCCGGGCTGATTCAATCGCCCCCATCGCGCAGTCGGAACCCAGGTTGCCCACCTTGCCCCCGGCCCGGTTCAGCGCCTGCTCCAGATTCTCCGTAGTCAGCACCCCGAACATCGTTGGCACCCCGGTCTCCCGGGACACCGCCGCAATCCCCGACGCCGCCTGGTTGCACACCATGTCGTAGTGGCTCGTTTCGCCGCGTATCACCGCCCCCAGGCAGATGACGGCGTCATACTGCGCCGATTCCGCCAGCGTCTTGGCCACTATGGGCAGCTCAAACGACCCCGGCACCCACGCCGTGGCAATGTCCCCGTCCCGCACGCCGTACTGCGCCAGCGTGGACAACGCCCCGTCCATCAGGTTCTTGGTAATGATGTAGTTGAAACGCGCGGCCACCACGGCCACCCGCAGCCCATCGCCGTCCATTCCGGCATTCAGTTCTTGCGGCAAAACCTCATCTCCCGCGCCGCGCCCGGTTCGCCCCCGGCCCCAGCGCCAACAGTAACGTATCCCGCTAATTTACCACGCCCCCGCCAACCATGTCATCATCGCCCCAAGCGCCGGTAGCGTTCCATTTTAGGTGGTTTAGTTTTCCTAATGTCATTCTGAGCGCCTTTTCCCCCAATGTCATTCTGAGCGCAGCGAAGAATCTCGGCAGCGTAACAACGGCGTTGCCCCCAAAGTGTGTCCTACGTCATCGAGATTCTTCGCTGCGCTCAGAATGACATTAGGAATGGCCGGCGGTGGGCTGATAAACCACCTAAAACGGAACGCTACCCCAAGTGCCCAATCGGAAACACCCCTTAGCTAACCGAGGCCAGCCACTGCGTGAAAGTATGCCCCAGCGTAACCGGGTCGTCCAGCAGCAGCGGTATGCCGGATGCGTTGCCGGGGGCAATTCGCATATGGACAAAGCACGGCCCGGCGGTAGCCGCCGCCTCGGTCAGCGATTGTTGCAGCGTTTCAACGTCGTCGGCCCGCCAAACTTTCAGCCCGCAGGATTCCGCAATATCGCCCAAATCCAGCTGCGTAGTAAAGGTAGCCTGCCCGCCGGTGGAGGCGTACTGCTGATTGTCCAGCGTCACCAGCAGCAGGTTCTCCGGCTGCAAATACCCAATGCTCGCCAGCGCGTTCAGGTTCATCAGCATCCCGCCGTCCCCCTCCACGCCCACAATTTTCCGATGCCCGGCAGATTCCAAACCCAGGCTCAGCCCCAGCAGGATGCTGCTGACCAGCCCCATCGAGTCAACCACGTATAGATGATTGTCCCGCCGATCCAGAGCGGCCATCTCCCGGCTTGTCGATCCGCACGTGTACACCACCGGCTCCGCCGCAAACTCGTTGGCGATGACCCGCAGGGCATCCATTCTGGCCGTAGTCATTGCGATTAATCCTTCAGATTCAGAAAGACCACTATCGGCCGGCGCGTCATCTGAGCATAGTCGTAAGCCGATGCGATTACCCCCGGCCACTGCTCCATCGGCACCCGGTAATCCAGCGCCGACGCCTTGACTTTCATCGATTCCACCATCTCAATTGCCGATTCCGAATAGTTGTGCACGGCGGCGTTAAACTCCCCAAACCCGCCCCGCCGGATGGCCAGGATGAGCATTGGCATATGATAGGCCATCGCAAAAGTAGTCAGCGCCACCATGGAGTTGCCCAACCCCACGTCCTGAATGAACATAACCCCCCGGCGCCCGGACATCGCCAGCCCCGACAAAATGCCAACCCCCTCCTCCTCCCGCGCCACCGGAAAGCAGCGCACCCCCGCCGCCGCCTCAAAATGCGCCACCACCGGCGCCCCAAAGCTGTCCGGAATATGAATCACAAACTCAACCCCAACAGCCTCCAGCCCGGCAATAACCGCCGCGCAAGCCTCGGAGCGGTAAGTAGTGGACGGCGATACCATGCGATTTATCCCCGTATTCAGTCGGTGGCCGGTTCAGGTAGTACGTATGCCCAACCCCCTGCGGTGTCTCTGGGTAACAACCGGCGGGATTCGCTCTTCAGTATCAGATGGTTGATTGGAAATGGCGATGCCAAGCGTTTCATTCGTACTACGTAAAGCAAATTGCAACTGAAACCGTCCTCCGGCTTATTGTACAGGCCGCCCTCGCAGGGTTGGTACTCGTCCAGCGTTTTCTCAATGCCCTTACGCAAGTCGCTGCCGTGCGGTATCTGGCTTTTGTCCCGCCAGCTAACAATATCGGCGGTATAGTGCACGTGCTGCAAGTCGCTGGTGATGGAAGCGTAAAGCCGTACCGGGTCACCGGGCGATGGCAGGTTGTCCCTCAAATAAACGATGGGATAAGGCGAATGGGGCTGCATAAACAGCACCTGGTACGGATGCTGCGATTGCGCCTCCACAATCTCCTCAAGCACACTCTCAAATACGCCATTCAAATAAACAGCCTGGTCACGCATCGTTTATTCCCCAGCCTTTCGCAAGTATGTCATCGGCGCCATCGCCGCAGTGCCGGCTACATTCTACCAGCAATCCCAACGAGCACACCCCCACCGTCACCCGGCCATCCCCACCAATCAGCCCCCATCGCCCGCATCCAACTCCGCCGCCAGCCGCCGCACCAGTTCCGCCGCTGCTGTTCTGGTATCCTCTCGCGCCAGCGCGTGTTCCAGCGATGCCCGCAGCAGCCCCATCGGATTGCCCCCGTCGTAGCGAACCCCCTCAAACTCGCAAGCGTACAGCGGCCCGTCCGCCATCAGCAGCGCCAGCCCGTCGGTCAGCTGGATTTCGCCCTTGGCCCCCGGCGGCGTCCGTTCCAGGCAGTCAAACACCCGGGGCGGCAAGATATACCGCCCCACGATAGACAGGTTAGATGGCGCAGTTCCCGGCGCCGGTTTCTCCACCAGCCCTTTCACCCGATGCAGCCCAGCGCCCACCGTTTCCGCGTCCACGACGCCGTAGTTGTGCACCACGTCCCACGGCAGCCGCTCCACCGCCACCGCCGCCGCATCATCCCCGCGTCCGGCGATGGCCGCCAGCATTTGCGACAGCGTGCCCGGAGTATGAGCAATGATGTCGTCCGGCAAAATCACCGCAAAGGTTTCGTCGCCCACCGCCTCCCGCGCCGTCAGCACCGCGTGGCCCAGACCCAGCGGTTCCTGCTGTATCACAAACGACACCTCGGCCAGTTCCGTTCCCGACCGCACCCGTTCCAGCAGCTCCGCATCGTCCGCCAAACGCTCTTCCAGCTCCGGCCGCCCCCGAAAATAATCGGCAATCCCCTCTTTCCCCCGCGACGTGATGACGATGACCTCCTCCACCCCGGCCTCCGCCGCCTCTGCCACCACGTATTGCAGCATCGGCCGGTCCAGTATCGGCAGCAGTTCTTTGGGCACCGACCGGGTTACCGGCAGAAACCGGGTGCCCAGCCCGGCCGCCGGAATAACCGCTTTCCGCAGCATCGCAGACCTCCTGTGTTCTACACCGGCGCCCGTCGGGTATGCCAGTCCGTAGCTTCCTGATAAGCGTAGGCTGCCCGCAATATCGTCCCCTCGGCAAACGGCCCGCCCCCGATTTGCAGTCCAATTGGCAGCCCGTCCTGCGTGAACCCGCCCGGAACCGACACCGCCGGCATCGCCGCCAGCGGGTAGCAGCCCGTGTACGACCGGCGGAAAAAGAACCGCTGCCGCACGTCCTCCGCGCTCTCAAACCGTGCCGTCAGCGCATCGTGGCGGGGCGCCGGATAGGGCGCCGTCGGCGTAACCAGCACGTCCACCTTTGCGAACGCCTCCTCAAGCTGCCGTCGCAGCAGCGCCCGCGCTTTCATCGCCCGGTTCTGCACCTTCGCCGGCACCAGCGCCGCCGATTGCAGCCGAGTTCGCGATGCCCGGTCCAGCAGCTCCGGTGCCCGCCGCATCAGCCCGTCGCGCGCCCCGGCCCCCTCAGTGTCGGCGATGCCCACGAAAATCGCCCCGGCAAGCTCCGTCAGCGGCACCGAAACGTCAACGATTTCCGCGCCCAGCCCGGCCAGCGTTTCCAATGCGGCCTCCGTTGCCTGCCGCACCTCGGCGTGCATATCCGGCGCGTCGCACAACTCCGACAGCCGCCCCACGCGCATCCCCCGGATGTCGCCGTCCAGCATTGCCCGATAGTCCGGCACCGGCCGGCGGCTCGTCGTCGGGTCCAGCGGGTCGTACCCGGCGATTGCCCCCAGCAGCAGCGCGCAGTCCTCCACCGTCTTGGTCATCGGCGACGCCGCATCCATAAACCAGCACATCGGCGTAATCCCGTACCGGCTGATGCGCGTGAAAGTAGGCCGCAGCCCCACCGCGTTGCAGTAAGACGCCGGCCCCCGCCCGCTGCCGCCCGTATCCTCGCCCACCGACAGCGCGCACAGATGCGCCGCCAAAGCCGCCCCGGAGCCGCTGCTGGATTCCCCCGGAGTATGCCCCCGCCGCCAGGGATTCTGCGGCGTGCCGTAAGGCGGGTCAGCCGTGCCGCCCATCGCCAGCTCGCTCAAATTAAGCTTGCCCAGCAGAATAGCCCCCGCCGCTTTCAGCCGCGCCACCACCGTAGCATCGCCCGACGGCACATTATCGGAGTAAGCCCGCGACCCATTGCTAGTCAAAATCCCGGCCGTGTCAAACTGGTCCTTGATAGCCAAAGGCACCCCAAAAAGCGCCCCTCCGCTGCCAGCATCCCCCCGCCGCAAAGCCTCGTCAGCATCCGCCGCCGCCCCCAAAGCCTCCTCCCGGCACACCGTAATATAAGCCTTGATGTCCCCATCAACAGCATCAATCCGCCGCAAATAAGCCTGCACAGCATCAACAGCCGAAAACGCCCCGCGCCGAATCCCCAAAGCCGTAGCCTCCGCCGAGAGATAAACAATGTCGTCAAGGTTAGCAGTAACCATCAGCAAACTCCGGCAAGTTGCCCCGATTGAATAACGGCATATTAATGACAACTTTCTCGATGGCAAACCCGGCAGCTGCATACTCGCCGGCCATCGCTATCATCGCCTCCGGTTGTAGCTCAGGTTCCTCATCCGCGTCAAAGCTGGACAGATAAAAGGCGATAGCATCCTCAATCATCGCCAGCGCCTCAGCGCGAGTACGCCCATCCGACATACAGCCCGGCAGCGCCGGACAGAACGCCGCGTAGCGATACTCGGCGCTTTCGTCGGCCACCAGCAGAACCGCATATTCAGCGCCGCCGGCAACGCCGGGAGCATCCGATGACATCACACGCGGCGCAGTCATTCCCCCGCCCCCGTGTCAGGAAATATCGCCACCGGCTCAATCCCCTCCAAATCCATATCCCCCAGCCGCTCCAGTTCGCCCATCAGACTGCTGAAGCGATTTGCCACCTCCGGCAAATCGCCAGCGTCAATAGGAATCCCCACCAAACCGGCCAGCATCAGCACCTGTTCCTCGGATATGTTCTCAAAAGCCATCGGAGCCGTTCTCCTGCTCTTTCAATACCACGTACTTGGCGAGATTGCGCCCCTTGCTGATTTCATTGCTGACGGCGGGAACGCCGGCTACTTTGGCAACACGACCGGGCGAGAATGAGCGCAATTCCTCGGCATATTTGATGCCGAACAGATGAACCCGCACCACCTTTTCACCTTCCGGCGCAGTGTCGTACCGCTCACGCAGTATGTCGGCTAACTCTTGCAGTTCCATCAGCAACCCCCTTCCGGGCTTACGATTTGGGCCTACGATACGGGATTTCGGGCAGACTAGTCAAACCGCCGGCATTATGGTTGTGAGCCATATCCTCTACCACCAGCCGGCGCCCCACCGCGTGCAAAGCTTTCATAACCTGCGTCATGTGCGACCCGTAGTCCGGATTCACCAGTCTGGCGGCGGCAGTTTCGTTCACCCCCAGCCGTTCCGCCAAATCCGCTTTGCTAATCCCCTGCTCCCGCATCGCCGTGTATAGGGACAACTTGGCCGCTACAACGGGCCGAACTGCCACCAGGTATTGCCCATCGGCAACCGGGCTGGGCGTCGGGATGTCCCACCCGGAAACCACGTACCCGCCCAAAGCAACGGCCAGCGCGTCCTCCGCCATTTCCAGCGCCTCTGCCCGGTCCATCCCGTTAGTCAAAGCGCCCCGGACATCAGGGAATTGCACGAAAAACCCCCCTTCTACTTCCGGCGTGAGGATACACGGATAGGCGTAACGCATAATTCAGAACTCCCATTCACAGCCCAATCATCCTATCACAACCCCCCCGGCCGTGCCGCTGCGCTACCGCCGCTCTCACTCACACCCACCGCGCAAACCACCCCATCATCCGCTCCAGGTATGCCTGCCGCATCGCCACGTGTCCCGTCCGCAGAAACCCGTGCCCGCAGCCGGGAAACCGCGCCATCTCCACCACTTTTCCTAACCGTTTCAACACCTGAAAATACTGCTCGCTCTGCCCAATCGGACACCGCGCGTCCGCCTCCCCGTGTAGCAGCAGCGTCGGCGTCGTCACCTGCGGCGCAAAGGTGATTGGCGAGCGTTGCAGCAGCCGGTACGCCAGGCCGTCCACCCCCGCCGCCAACTCGTCCACCATCTGCGTTGCAGCCTCCGCGCCCCCCGCCGGCCGCGCCGACCATTGCGCCTCCCCAAAGCTGGCCGCGATGTCCGATGTGCCGTACATACTCCACAGGTCAATGCACGGCGCACCGGCCACCGCCGCCCGGAACCGCCCCGTCTGCCCAATCGCCCACGCCGTCATAAACCCCCCGTAGCTGTACCCGTGTATGCCCAGCCGTTCCGCATCCACGTAAGCCCGCGCGCACACCGCGTCCACCGCCGCCATCAAGTCCAGGTAATCCGCGCCGCCCCAATCGCCCAAGACCGCGTTGACGAACTCCTCGCCATAAGTGGACGACCCCCGCGGATTGACCGCCAGCACCAGGTAGCCATTCGTCGCCGGCACCTGATGCCAGGGCACAAAGGAATCGTAGAAAGCCCCGTTCGGCCCGCCGTGCACCTCCAGCAGCAGCGGATACTTGCGCCCGGCGTCAAACCCCGGCGGATGATACAGCCGGCACTCAATGTCCCACCCGTCCCGCTTGATGCTGAACTTCTCCATCGCCGCCGCCGGATGCTCCGCCAGCCATCCGTCGTTGTGAGACGTCACCCGCCGCCGCCCCAGCGCCGCCGCCCCGCCGTCCAGTGCGATGATATGCAACTCCGCTGGCGCCGCCGGCCCCGATGCCACCAGCGCGATGCGGTGAGCATCCCCATCGCTAGCGATACCCGACAGCAATTCGCCCCCGCCGGTAACCGCCGCCAACTCGCCGATGCCATCGCCGGACGGCACGTCCAGCGCGTAAAGCCGCGTTTCCCCGGCGGCATCGCCCGGAAACAAAATGCGCCCGTCAGCGCCGCCCCCGCCGCCCGTCCAGCGCAGACCCGGATAGCCCACGCAAGGCAGGATGCCGTCGTCCGTAAGCCGCCGTGGCCCACGCCCCCGCTCCAAAACGTACAAATACGCCTGCCACAGCACCATCAGCCCACCCGCCGCCGTGCCAGCGGCCACCAGCCGCCCCCCGTCCGGCGCCCACGACACCGCCGCCACATCAGCCAAACCCTCCGACCACAACGCCGCCTCCGGCAAGACAGCATCGGATTCAGATTCGGATGATGACGCTGCCGCCGCCGGCACGTCAACCACGTAGATTTCGTTGGTAGCCGTAACGTCCCGTTCCGCAGAGCGACCGGAGATAAAAGCGATGCGCCCCCCGTCCGGCGACCACGCTGGCGCCATATCGTCCCAATCCCCATCCGTAAGCTGCAACGCCGCCCCGCCGTGCACGTCCACGATAAAGATGTGCCAATGACAGTCCCCGCGCCAGCCGATGGCGTCATGACGATAGCGAATCCGCCGCACCTCCCGCACCCGAGGCTCATCGCCGCCGCCGCTGTCGCTGACCTCGCCATCGTCCGGGCAAACATCCGCTACCACCGCCAGACGCGCTGAATCCGGCGCCCAGGCAAAATCGATAACCCCGTTGGCAACCGACGTCAGCCGCCACGCCTCCCCCCCGTCCGACGGCATCAGCCAAACCTGGCGCACCCCGTTCACCCCTGCCGCGTCAGCCCGCAAAAACGCCAGCAAAGCCCCATCCGGAGAATACCGGGGATGCGTGTCCAAATCCCCCTGAGTAAAAGCCCGCCCCCCGCTGCCGTCCGCCCCCGCCAAACCCGTGCCCGCCGGCCCGGCCGCATCAACCTGATAAATCCGCGACCGCCCCTCCGCGCTGTCAGCGTCAACCCACGAAAGCACGTAAGCGCACCGCAACCCATCCGGCGACAGCGCCGGGTCGCTAACGGATTGCAAATACCGAAACAAGTCAGCCCCAATCGGATTCGTCATACCCCAACTCCAAAGGCAAATCGCCCCAAACCGGCCAACCGCCGGCAACCCTAGTGTAACCCACCCCGACAACCCGGCCCTATAACCCCCTTGCCCCCAAGGATACTCCGAGGGGGTCTGGGGGAAATCATTTCCCCCAGCGTCACCCCCATGCCCCCAGGAATTGCCCCCCTCCCGCCAAAATCCCCCGCCAAATCCAAAAATCAGCGACACTGCCTGCTTGCAATCCGCACTGTCGTTCGCCATACTAACCACATCGGGCATCTCAACCAACCAATCCCCGCCGCCAGCCGTTCTCAGTAAGAGGCATCCCTGGAGCGCGAGGCCATCACACCACACCGCTAGCACAACCGCCGGAGATTCAAGTCACCACGGCCACCCCGTCAGCATCCAAATCGCAATCGGCCAGGCCGTCTATCCCTGCTTCCACAGCGCGGACGGTACTCCGCAGGGTATCGAGCTTCAGCCCGCGTGCTGCCTCTCATTAGGGCAGGCCACGTAAAATGAAGGTCCGTAATAGTTGCGTAAAAACCTTCCGGCCGTAAGGGCTGACAACGACTTGAATCTCCGGCAACCACACCAAACCGAACCGAACCACACCGCCCGATACCGATAACCCGATACGACACCCGCCCGATACCGGCAACCTTAACAACACACCCAAAACCCCGCGTCGCAGTCTGCGGCACGGTTGAACATTCCCGCCCCCGGCGGCTATGCTATGCCAGCGCCGGCCCATCCCGGCCGGACGCCCGTAGCCCTACCAACTCATACCCTACCATTCAGGAGTAAATCAAAATGGCCGGCACCAAAACCGAACTCACCGTTGACGTCAACGCCGAGCATATCGGCCTCATCAACACGTCCAAAGAAAAGTACAACCTCGCCGACGAGGGCAAAGTCGTCCGCATCATCATGGACTATCTGATAGTCAACCCCGGCCTCCACGACACCGTGTTCAAGGACGTGCGCTGCCTCCGCTGCGAGTAACGCGTCCCCGGCCCGGCTCCGTCAATCAAAACCGCTGCCGGCCGGGCCCCTAGTCGGCGGTATGCTTGACCGCCTCCAGCGCCAGGTAGTAGCCGTAAATCCCGAACCCGTACACGCACCCCTGGCTCACCGGCAGCACCGCCGACACCGTGCCCCGCGCGGTGGGGTTGCTGGCGTGCACCTCAATAACCGGCATCGGCACCTGCTGGATGGCCCCCCGCAGCGGCCCCGTGCCGGTCGTGTACCCCGCCGGATTAATCAGGCAGGCGTCAAACCCCTGCTCCCACGCATCGTACAGCGCGTTGACCACCTCCCCCTCAACGTTGGAGTGCATTATCTCAACGTCAACCCCCAGACTTTCGCCGTAGCCGCGAATCTGCTCGTTCATCTCGTCCAGCGTCATCGGCCCGAAAGTCTCCAGCTGCACCTTCCCCCGCATATTCATCCCCGCCCCCTGTATCACCAGCACCTTCGCCATATCGTCCCTCCTTATTCGCCTTGTGCTGTGCCGTTTTCCCGATTGCCGTCCAGTATATTGGTCAGCACCTGCCGCATCCCTTCCGCCTCCGCGCCCTCCGGCGTTCCGTCGCTGTCATTCTGCCCCGGCATCTCCGTCGCCGGCACCGGCGTTTCGTTGACATAACCGGCCAGCAAAACGTCCAGTTGCAGCATCAGCAATTTGTTCCAAGCCATTGATGTCTGCAACACCCGCACCGGGTCAGCCATTTCCTCAGACAGCACCGACGCAATCGCCGTCTGCGCGAAGGACATCGTGCCAATCATAAACCGCGCCGGCACCGACCCCAGATACCCCCGCTCCAGCGATGGGTTGCTGTGCACCACGCTGATGGCCAGCAGAAACACCGGAAACTGCTCGTCAATCCGAAAGTCAATGCTGTGCGTCAGCCACCGGGCCAGACTGTGCTTGCGCCGTTCCAGCCGGATTTCGTCAACGTCCCCCTCCGGCGTCAGAAAAAACCGCGCCGTAGCCGGAAACTTCATCAGATACTCGTACACCGCCGACGTCAGCTCGTCGGCCCGGGCCAGCAAAATCGGCCCGCTTTCCCGCACCAACGCCAGGTCGTCGTCGGTAAAGCCAACAAATTCGGCCATCTGCGCCATCCGCGCCGGCCAGTCAAAAATAGTCAAGGCAACTCCAAATCCAACAAAATCAGCCAACCCCGTTGACTATACCGCCCCCGCCAACCCTCGGCAACCCGCACCACCGGCGCGCGATTTCCCGCTACCCCTCCAGGTCCTGCCCCCGTTCCGCCCGCAGAAAGTGCTCCAGCTCCCGCACCAACTCCGCCGGGTCCGGCATTTCCGACTGCCCGCTGCCCCCGTCGTACCGCTCCTCCAGCGTCGCAATGTAGTTCCCCAGCTGCTCGTCGCCGGCGATAACTTGCCCCACCTCAGCGTCGTAAGACGCCGCCATCGCCCGCAGATTCTGCAAGTCCACCGGCAGGCTCAGCATCTCCGACAAGTTCCGCACCAGCCCCAAACTTACCCGGAAATTCGGCGTAGCGTGCAGGTAGTGAGATACGTGACCCCACAGCGACGTAAAGCTTATCCCCTTGGTAACCAGCGATTCCGACATGGGCAGCGTGATGCCCGATGGCCCCTGATAGTTGGAGGTGCGGATGTTCCGCTTGTCAAAGGCCGCCTGTATCCGCGCGTTGCTGGAGCTGCCCGTAAAACGCACATTCCGGGTATGCGGCACCGCATCCAGCAGCGCCCCCACGTGCACCACCGACCGCACGCCGCACTGCCGCGCCAGCTCCGCAACCAGCGCCGAGAAAGTACGCCAGCGCAGATGCGGTTCCGTCCCCAGGTAAAACACCAGCGGCGCCGAGTTCTCCCCGCCCGGCCAGTGGAAAAACTCGTTGGCCGGCCACTGCAAGTGCCGCTTGCCGTCCTTGCTGCGCGTGGAGCGCGGACGTTCCTGAGCGAAGTTGAAAAATTCCTCCGGGTCAATCTCGGCGAATTTCAACGCCCCCGTAGCGTCCAGCAGGTAGTTCAGCGTCGTCGTCGCCGCATCCCCCGCATCGGGCCAGCCCCGAAACGCCACCAGCATCCGCTCCACGGGCGCCGCCGGCAACTCGCTAACCACCAGGTAATCATCCATAAGCGACATATCATCGTCCGGCGCCGGATTACCGCCCGGCCAGCGTCAAGTCGGGGAACTGGTCAACATAACGGCAAGGATTTTACCACCCGGCCCCCACTACGCCAACCTCTAAATCCCCCAATTTTCCCATGTCATTCGGAGCGCAGCGCAAGAATCTCGACGGCGCAGCCGGGCCCATGTCCGCAATGGCACACTACCCCCGGCCATTCCCCCGCCGCACCCGGAATGGCACGGCCATTACGACGTCAACGCCGCCAGCGCTGCGGAGACTGCCCGCCCGCCCCGTCCTACGCCCGCCGGTAAATCTGCACCCGATGCCGGTAGCAGTCGGCCACGAACACCAGCCCGTCATCACTCACCGCAACCGCCGTCGGACGATAAAAGCGCCGTTTCAGCTCGATGTTCTGCGCAGCCGCGTTCAGCTTTTCCTCAATGTCCGGGTTGGCGTCCAGAAACGTGCGCGCCCATTTGGACGTGCCGGAATGTCCGATGAGCGTGTCAATCACCCGCCCGCTGGCAGACATAACCTGCACCCGGTCGTTCATCCAGTCGCAAACGTAAATACGCCCGTCGCCGTCCACCGCCAGCCCGTTGGGGCGCGCCAGCCCGTCGCCGCCGTCCCGCCCGTCAAACTCAGCGATAAAACCGCCGCCGGCGTCAAACTTCTGCACTCGGTCATTGCGCCAGTCGGAAACGTACACCGCCCCGCCTGCGTCAACCGCAACACCCCAGGGCATATCAAACTCCCCCGGCCCAGCGCCCGATTCGCCCCACGCCGCCAGCAAATTACCGCCCGCAGTAAAACGCTGCACCCGGTCGTTCAGAGAATCCACCACCAGCAGAGTACCATCCGGCGCAAACGCCATCCCCGATGGCCGGTTCAGCTGGCCCGGCCCGGCGCCAAACTCACCCCAGCACCCCAAAAACCGCCCCTCGGCAGTGAACTTGCTGATGCGATGCGTATTCTCATCAGCCAGATACAGGTTGCCGTCCGGCCCAAAAGCAATGGCCGTTACCCAGATGAACTGCCCCGGCGCCTCGCCCCAGCCGCAAAACTCGCCCACAAAATCCCCGCCCACCGTGCAGCGCGAAACCCGCACCGCCTCCGGCTGATTCGGATTAGCCCGACTAGCCACGTGCAGCAGCCCATCCGGCCCCAGCGCCACCGACACCGGCCCACTAAACCCCGGCCCACCCCCCGAAAGCAGCCCAATAACATCGTGATACTGGTACAACCCGGCAACCGACAGCGGGTACTCAACAACAGTAGTCATAGCAAGAATTCCTTACGCGGGGATGATTTCACTGAGCATATTACGCCTGATGCCGAGCCTCTGCTCAGCCCGTCGCCAAGCCTCCTCAAACTCCATCAAGGCGTCAATCATCGGCTGGTCAGGATTGACGATAAAGAATGTGCGGCTGTTGTAACGCCGTACACGGAAAGCGTGGGTACAGCCGGGCAGTTGTTGCATCCAATACCGAATTTCGGCGGGATGTCCGCCGGGAAACCTGCTGTTGTGGTGATAAAAGACTGCTGGACGACCGTTAGCGGACAATTGCAAGGCTTCGCAGATGGGCAGCTTTTTCCAGTCTTTTATCCGAGATGGACTGAATTTTGCATCCTTGCACAAGCCGTTATCCGGGTCAGCAAACACAATGTTGCAATCTGATAGCCTGTCCATGACTCGCTCAAACCAACTAGCCCGACAGTCCCTTCGTCGGGGCCAAGCACCCGGCGGGATGTCGGTCTCAAGGCACTCATTGGCAAATTCCGCTCCCGGCAGCAAGCCAGAGTTTTCTATTTCTGCAACGCAACGTGGCCCCTGACCGCGTTGCCACCTGTCAATTATCCCGTGCAGCACCCCGAATAGCTCCGGGTCCAAGGGTTCCCATACTTCGGCGTTATTGAGGTATTCAATAAATCCGCCATCTCCGTTGGCCTCGTCGGGGTATAGATACCAGGCAACTCCCAGCTGCCTACCCCTACTCAGCGCACGCAACAGCCCGTGCTTGGCAAGATCTCCAATGTCCCCTGTGTAGCGATCCTGCATTGCACTTATCCTCCAATCATTCCCACTATGATAAACCATCACCCCAGCTCAACCGTCACCGCTGGCAGCCCGCATTCCAGTTTGCCGATGGTTTCCAGGCAACGGTCGTTGGCCGGCGGCATTACCGGGCCGGATAGTGCGTCCCGCCGCAGTCGTTCCAGCGGCGATGATTTGAGAAGCCCGCCGCCGCCGGCCAGTCGCATCGCTGCGTCGGTTACCGAAACCCCCACCTCGGCGCAGTGCTGCTTGGCCCGGTTGACGGCCAGCATCGTTGCCGCCCGGTCGCTGCGGTCGCTCAGCGCGGCGTCCACCAGCAGCAGGCGCCCCGACTGGATGGCAACGCTCATCTCGCCGATGGCCCGCTGCGTGCCCGGATGGTTGATGATAGCGTCGCCGTCGGGCGTCCACGACTTGCCGCCAACGTAGTCGGTGATGTAGCCATAGGCGGCCTCGGCGATGCCCAGATAGACGGCGGCGTAGCCCAGCGAGAAGCTGCCCCAATCCGCCGTCAGCAGGCGGCCCGGCGGGCCGAACACCTCATCGGCCGGCATATCGGCATCGTAGCTAACGCTGTGGCTGGCCGTCGCCCGCATCCCCACCGCATCCCACTGCCCGGTAATGGTTACCCCGCTGGAATCGCTGGGAATCATCGCCGAGATGATGTTGTCCGGCCCGCCGCTGCTGCCCTCAAGGATGCCGGAGACAAAAAAGTAATCGGCGGCGTCGGCCAGCGAGCAGAAATGCTTTACCCCCTGCACCCGGTAGCCGCCGTTGCCGATGGGCGCAAAGGTGGTGCCCAGCACGAACCGCTCCCGCGCCGATGCCCCCGGCTCGCTGGTGATGGACGCAAACAGGCGCCCGTAGGTAACGGCCTCTCCAAAATACCGCCAGCACTGCTCCGCAGTTCCCAACCCGCCCACAAACGACCCCAGCACGTTGGTGTGCATCGTCAGCGTCAGCGCCGTTGACGGACACCCCCGCGCCACCGCCAGGATGCACATGGCAAAAGTCAGCGGATCAACGCCATGCCCGCCGTACTCCGATGGCACCCGCAGCGTCAGCAGCCCGGCGTCGTGCAGGTCAACGTAATTCTCGGTAGGAAACTCCGCCGCCGCATCGTAACCCGCCGCCCGCCCCGCAAAACGCCCCACCGCCAGCCCATCAGCGGCCAGCGCCAATTCCAACTGCGCGTCGTTCATCACGCGCGCGGCGGAGGAGGGTATCGTTTCTAATCGGATGGACATTGGACTGCCGGCCACCGGCGCAACGCCGGTCTGACGGGTTCAGGCAAACTGGTATTCCCGCGTTGAGCCAATCATTCGCAAGGTGTTGAGGATGACCTGCTCCGGCGCCGCCCCACCCTCCAGGGCCTCGGCGGCCTGTGCCACCAAAGCGGCCCGGTTGTCATCCCGCAGGATTACCCAGCCCAGCAGTTCCAGGCAGCCGTCCACGATGTCGGCCGCGCCGAGAGATTCGCCGCCGGCCGTCAGCCGGTCAACGATGCTGCGGATGCCGCTGTGCGCCGGGTTGCCCAGCTCGTCGGCTACGAAGTTGATGCGTTCTACCATGCTGCCGCTGTCAATCCATTCCTTGCCCGTGTGCCAGCCCTCTACCGATGGCGGGTTGAGCAAATCCTGGTTCATATAGCGACATTCCAGCGCAGTGGCCAGCACGCCGGCGCGAGGGAACTTGAAATCGCCTACCAGATGCAGGGTCCCTACCACTACCTCAGTCGGGCTTTTGACTCTGGCGAAGCGGGCCGTTTCCGACTTGAAAAAATCGGCATTGAATAGCACCCGCAGCATCGCGCGGATGTTATAGCCGGAGCGGAAATACTCTGATTCAAGCAGCGCAATCGCCTCCGGGTCGGCCGGCGGGGTGTTCTGCCACGCCGGAACCGGCGCGTCGTCGGCGACAAAGAAGTTGTAGATATGCCGGCTGACGAACCGGGCCGTGGCCGGCTGGCGGCAGATGATGTCTATTACGTCGTCGCCGTTAAAGTTGCCCGTTTCGCCCAGAAACGTCTTGGCCCCGTCATCGTGGTCGTCGGCGTCGTAGCGGAACCGCCAGGGCGTTTTGCCGTAGGGGATGCTGGCCACGTTGTCGTCGTCAATCGTCCAGCCGGTAAAGGCGCGGGCCGCCTCTTGCACGTCGTCCTCGGTATAGTTGGCCTGCCCGTCCATACCCACGCCCATCGAGAACAGCTCCAGCAGTTCCCGGCCCCAGTTCTCGTTGATGGCGTCCTTGTGGTTGAAGTTGTTGTCCAGCCAGAATATCATCGCCGGGTCCCGGGCCAGCTGCGCCAGCAGTTCCCGAAAGCTGCCCAGGCCGTACTGCCGGAACATATCAATCTGATTGAGCATGGTCTTCTCGTGCAGGACTTTGGCCAGGCCGGTGGCAAACACGCCGTGCCAGAACAACGCTATCTTTTCCTGCAACGGGCGAGCGCCGGCGTTGCCGTTCATCCGATACACCGTTTCGGTGAGCGCCCCCTCGATGTTGCGGCTTTCCTTCCAGTCGATGTAATACCGCTCGATGATGTCCTCATCCAGCCCCGGCCGGTATTCCGGATGCAGCAGCCATTCTACGGTGGCGTCGTAACCGCGCTGGCAGTACGAATCCAGCTCGGCCGGCGTAGCCCCAAACCCGGCGCGGCGCAGCAGATGAGCAAGCAAAGGGCCGTCGGTTGCGGCCTGTTGGGATGCAATGGCGGGAGCCGATGCTACGGCGGTCACAGGACTAACCTCCTCGGGGATTTTGGTCGGGAATTTCGGGATGACGGCGCGCCCGCATCATACCATAGCAGCCGGCCTACTCCGCGTCGGCGAACCGGGGCATTACTTCGCGGGCGAACAGTTCCATTGATTTCAGCTGCTTGCCGTTGTCCAGCCCGCCAAAGGCGAAGTTGCAGCCGAAGTAGCGCACGCCGGCGTCGTGCAACGCCTGTATCTGGGCGGCGCACTGGTCCGGCGTTCCGATAAAGGCCCGGTTTGTCGCCAGGTACTCATACGACGGCGGAAACTCGGTGCGCCGGCTACGGTACTCGTCCAGGCTTTGATAGACCTCGCTGCCCACCTTGAACTCCCGGCGCCAGGTGTTGACGTCCAGCGTCCAGTTCAGCGCCTCACGGGCGTCCCGATGGGCCGCCTCCTCGGTTTCAGCGACGTAGCAGTAGCGGAACACCGGCACGTCGGCGGCGACGGCGGGGTTGCCGGCCTGCTTGGCCAGCTCCAGGTAGCGTTGCAGCAGGTCAATGGCGTCGGCGGTGTCCAGCACTACGCCGATGATGAGCCGCCGGCCGGAGTTGGCGACGAAGTCCAGCGATTCCACGCTGCGGGTGGCCGCCACGTACACCGGCGGATGCGGCTGTTGCAGGGGCGTTGGAGCCAGATTCAGGCCCTCTACGCTGTAATACTGGCCCTGGAACGTGTAATTCGGCGTCGTCCAAAGGGACTCGACCATCTCGATGGTTTCCCGGTAGCGGGCCTGGCTTTCGGCGTGCGCTACGCCAAAGTTGACGTATTCCGAGGCGGCGGCGCCCCGGCCAAAGCCCACGTCCAGCCGACCATCGCTGATTACGTCCAGCGTTGCCGTATCCTCGGCCAGCCGCACCGGGTTGTGCAGCGGGGGAATCAGCACCGCCGTGCCCAGCCGTATCCGTGCGGTGCGCGCCGCAATGTTGCCTGCCAGCACCAGCGACGACGCCCCCAGCCCGTAGCGCGTGAAGTGATGCTCGGCCAGCCAGATGGCCGCGTAGCCCAGCTCCTCGCCTGCCATCGCCTGTTCAATCAGGTCGGCGTACAACCCTTTGGGCGTGCGGCCCTCCGGCCACGGTATGTGCGAAAACAGCGCAAAATCCATCCCTAATCTCCAATCTCCCGGCCTCAATAATCCCCGGCCGCCGGCTCCCGGCTTGATACGGCGGTTAGTGTACTACAACGGGGCCAAGTCTTTACAATTTCCTTGCAATTGCCCGCTAATCTGTTACCTGCGTTTCGGAAATCGTCAACGCCAAAGCCGATACCGGGGCGGCGTCTGGTATCATTGTACGGATTTGGCACTGCAAAGCGTTCCAGCCGCCAATGCGTCCCCGGCGGCTTTGTTATGGATAGCGGCTTTGTTATGGATAGATGGGGGAGTTTTGGCTTTTTTGACTGCTCTGGCGTTGCGGCGCAAGCCCGTCACCATCATGGTGATGGCGCTTTTGCTGGGCGCCGGGCTGTATTCCTACAACAGCCTCCAGCAGGAGCTGTTCCCGGAAATCAGCTTTTCCGTGATTTACGTCGTCACCCCCTACCAGCAGGGCGACCCGACTACCGTTGCCGAGGAAGTGACCACCAAAATCGAGGACAGCATCATCGGGATGGCCGACCTGGAGAAGCTGACGTCGGTATCAACGGCCAGCGTGTCGTCGGTTACCGCCAACTTTGCCCCCGGCTCCGACGTGGAGAGCGCCGAGGAGGACATCCGCGCCAACGTCAGCGGGCTGGACTTGCCGGAGGACGCCCTTGACCCCACCATCGTTCGCCTTACCTCCGACATATTCCCGGTGATGTGGCTGAGCGTGAGCGGCGACCGGGACATTCCTTCGCTGCAACGCGTCATTGACGACCAGATATTGCCCCACCTGGAGGCGGTAGATGGGGTGTACGACGTTGAGGTGCAGGGCGGCGTCCTCGAACGCGTTTCCATCATCGTTGACCACGACCTTTTGGAGCAGCACCGCCTGAGCATCAATGACGTGGTGAACGCGGTGCAGGCCAACGCGATTGACCTGGCCGGCGGCGATTTTGACCGCAACGGCAAGTCAACCATCGTGCGCACCTATCACGGCTACCACGATTTGGCGTCCATCGGCAATGTGCCGGTGGGCTACCGCTTTCCCCCGCCGGCCGCCGGCGGGCAGCCCGGCGGCGATGCTACGCCCGTCCTGCTGTCCCACGTCGCTGAGGTGGTCATTGACACGCCGGCCGCCGCCGCCGTCTCCCGCACCAACGGCCAGCCCAGCGTATCCCTGTCCGTGCTGCGCAAACCGGAGGGCAACACCATTGAGCTGACCCGGCAGCTGGTAGCCGTCATCAACGGCTTGACGCTGCCCGATGACGTGCGGCTGGAAGTGCTTTCCAACGACGGGCCGGAACTCGAGGAACAGCTCAGCAAAGTAATCCAGCAAGGCGGGCAGGGTTTCGTCATCGCCGTCGCCGCCATCTTTATATTCCTGCTGCAACTCCGCCCCTCGGCAGTCCGGGGCATCCTGAACACGCTGCGGCCCACCGTAATCATCGCCATCTCAATACCGCTCAGCGTGATGATGACCATACTGGTGATGGCGATTTTTGACTGGACGCTGAACTTTATGAGCCTGGCGGGATTGGCCATCGCCGTCGGCCGCATCGTTGATGACAGCATCGTGGTGCTGGAGAACACCTACCGCCACGTGCAGGCTGGCGAACCCCGCGCCGTTGCCGCCGTGCGGGGCGCCCGCGAAGTGGGGGCGGCTATCCTGGCGTCAACGCTGACCACCGTTGCCGTATTTTTGCCCCTGGCGTTCATCCCCGGCGTAGTGGGCGAGTTTTTCCTGCCTTTCGCGCAAACCGTGTGCGTATCCCTGCTGGCCTCAACGTTCATCGCGCTGACCGCCGTCCCCGTGCTGGCGTCGGCGCTGCTGCGGCAGGGCGATATGATGGACGAGGCCGAATCGGGCGATTCCAGCACCTGGATGCAGCGCATCTATACGCCCATCCTCACCTGGGCGCTGCGGCATCGCCTCATCGCCGTCCTGGGCTGCGTCGCGATGGTGGGCGCCAGCATCCCGCTGGTAACGCTGCTGCCGGTAACGCTGTTCTCCGGCGGCGCGCCGGAGTCAATGCGAATTGACATCACCATGCCCGAAGGCACCGGCCCCGGCGCAATGTTCCGGGAAGTGCGCGGCGTTGAATCCGTATTGGAAACCCGGCTGGCCCAGGGCCACGTTACGTCGTATCAGGTTACGATGGGCTCAACCAGCGACAGCTTTGGCCAGAACCGGAGCGAATCCGGTTACGACGTGGCCGGCTTTTTCGTCGCGCTGTCCGACGACTTGCCGCCCGATTTCGCCGCCGGACTGCGGGCGGAGCTGCCGCAAAAAGAGGGCGTTGAAATCACGCTATCCATTGACGAGGCCGGGCCGCCCAGCGCCGGCCTGGAAATATCCGTAACCGGCGCCGACTTTGACCGAGTGCAGGCCACGGCCCGCGAGCTGGTGGACCGCATTACCCCCCTGCCGGGCGTAGTCAACCTGCAAACCAACATCAGCGATGCCCAGGAGGAATTGACCTTTCAAGTCGATATGGACGCCGCCGGGCAGTACGGGTTGAGCTCGCAGGCCGTTGCCGCCCAAGTGCGGGCCTGGACTTACGGCGTTGACGTGGATGACGTGAATCTGACGGGTGAGAGCTACGATTTGATTGTGCGGGGCCGGGAGGAAAGCCTGGACGAGATTCACGAACTGCAAAACCTCGCCATCGTCGGCCCCCGGGGAACCGCCGCGTTGGGCGCCATCAGCGACGTCAAGACTACCGTTGGCCCCTCGGTGGTAACGCACTACGACGGCAACCGTTCCGTGTCCATCACCGGCGAATTTGAGGGGCGCGATACGCAGGCCATCAGCGCTAACGTGGACGGGATTATTGCTGAGATGGAGCTGCCGGCGGGCGTTACCGTGGAGCAGGGCGGGTTTGCCAGCGACATCGCCGAGCAGTTTGCCAACGTGTACCTGGCGATGCTGATTGGCGTTTCGCTGGTGTACCTGGTGATGGTTGCCACGCTGGGCTCCCTGCGCGACCCGTTTATCGTCGTGCTCAGTATGCCGCTGGCGGTGGTCGGCGCACTGGTGGCATTGGTGGTGGCCGGCCATGCTTTGAGCCTGCCCTCGCTGATGGGGTTCCTGTTCCTGATTGGCATTGTCGTTACCAACGCCATCGTGCTGATTACTTTCGTCAGCCAGCTGCGCGCGGAGGGGTACGAAACGCTGGATGCGATTATCCTCGGCGGGCGCACCCGTCTGCGGCCCATCCTGATGACGGCGTTCACCACCATTCTGGCCCTGCTGCCGCTGGCGTTCGGGGACACCAGCGGATTCGTCGGCGCCGAACTGGCCACCGTAGTAATCGGCGGCCTGGTCAGCTCCACGTTCCTGACGCTGGTAGCCGTACCCGTCGTTTATATGCTGATGCACGAATCAATACCCAATCTGTGGGCCCGGGCGCTGGCTAAAACCGTCCGTCACTCCGACCCGACGCCGGCGGCAGCCGATTAGCGGACGGTGCGCCGGCCGGAACATCCTGCGGTTCTCGCACCCTAGAGACGGTCAAATCAAGGCGGTCAAATCAAGTTGAAAACTTTACCTGCTGTCATTCCTCATTTTGCGTCCGGCGCCGCCAGAGTCGCTGCGTTAGCGCTTTGCGCCGGCCTGTTCGTCGGCGCCATCGCCTGCGGCGTGCTTCCGGGCAACTCGTCATCGGCAGATGATACGGCTGGCCAATCTCCGGCCAGCGGCAACCCGGCCATCGCCAGCGAGTTTCAGGTGCGCGGCGAACTGATTTTTAACCGCCGGGCCGACATCGCATTTGAGGTGGGCGGCGAAGTTGGGGCGGTCAACGTTGCAGTAGGCGACCAGGTTGCCGCTGGCGACGTGCTGGCTACACTGGATACCGATACCCTGTCCATGCTGGAACGCCGCGTCGCCCAGGCCCGGTTTGACCTGGAGGCGGCCCAGGACGGTTTGGATTTGCTGCTGGGCCTGCAATCGGATGACCCGCTGGTTCAGGCCCGCGCGGAGAGCGCGCTGGCGGCGGCTGAGCTGGCGCTGGAACGGGCGCAGGATGACTTGGACGATTACCAGTTCACCCACAACGTGCAGCTGGGCGCGGCGCGCCAGGCCGTCGCTGACGCTGAGGCCAACATTGACCGCGCCGAGGAAGCGGTTGCCGATTTCGCCGGCAGCTACTCCGAGACGTTTGCCCAGGCGCTGGCCGTGCGCTCAAAAGCCCGCACCGACCTGGCCGCCGCTCAAGATGCCGTCACCGATTTTCTGCCCCGGCACGATGAATCGGTAAGCCGCATCAAAACGCAAATCGCTCAAACGGAAAGCACGCTGGATACCGCCCGCGAAGTCGTGCGCGATTTTGACACTGAACACGCCGACCGGCTGGCGGCGGCCCGGCAAAAGCTGGCGCAAGCCGAAACTGACGTGGCCACCGCCGAAGACGCTTTCAACGACTTTCAGGTGCGCGCCATTGAGGGCGATTTTCAAAAAGACCTTGATGAAGGCGAAAACTTTGACGTAGTGCAGTACAACGGCCTGCTGGCCGCCGTTAGCATCGCGCGGCAGGCGGTCGTCACGGCGCAAACCGAGCTGGACGAGCTGCTGGCCGGCCCCAACGAGGTTGACCGTGGCGCCGCCATCGCCCGCGTAACCGAACTGGAGGCCACGCTGCTATTGCTGAACCGGGAGTTGAACGACGCGCTGGCCGGGCCGGACCAGGACGAATTGCGCCGGCTGGAAGCCGACGTAGAACTGGGCCGCTCCACGCTGGCCCGCGCCGACCGGGACTTGGCCGAAGCCGAGGAGGGCGTTGACCAGCTGGAACTGGCCCGGCTGCAAGCCGCCGCCGAGGGCGCCCGTTTCAACCTGGAATCCGCCCAAACCCAACTGGCGCGTCTGGAGGAGGGGCTGGACCCGGCAACGCTGGATTCCCTTACCAAAGCCGTCACCACCGCCACCGAGGCCCGCGATGATTTGACCAAAGACCCGGACGCCGCCGCAATCGCTCTGGCCAACGCTGGCATCTCAGCCGCGTCAACCGCGTATGAAACGGCGTTGGAGGACTTGGAGAACGCGCTGCTGCGCGCGCCTTTCGCCGGCGTGATACGCGTGCTGACTATCAAAACCGGGGACGTCATAACCCTGGACGCCAGGGTAATGCAGATTGTTGACCCACGGGACGTTGCCGTGCTGGGGCGGGTTGAATCCAACTACGTGGCACGCATCGCGCAAGGCACCCCCGCAGCAGTAACGCTGGCCGCGCTGCCGGGCGTGGTGTTTGACGCCCAGGTTGTGGAGATCAGCCAGGACGCCCGCACCGAGCGGGGCATTATTTCCTTTCCCACACTGTTTGAGGTGCAGGTTCCCCCGAACGTCGTAGTGCCGTCTTATCCGGGGCTGGTGACTACCACCGTGCGGCAGTAGCCTATATCCCCAACATTCTCCCGGCCGGGCTAGATGGGCAGTTTCGGTTCGCCGCCGTCGGGTACGTCAATGACGAAAGCGTTGGCGTTGAACGCCAGCAGGGAGTAGTAGCCCAGCAGGGTAGTCAACTCGGTCAGGCCCAACGCTCCGAACTGCTCCAGAGCGGTTTGGAACGTGGCCTCGCTTACCTTGTGTTCACGGAATAACTCGGTAGCATAGTGCACTACCGTTTGCGCGTCGGCGGGCAGTTGGGGCAAGTCTTTGCCGTCGCGGAGGTTGTCCACGAACTCGTCGCTGATTCCCTGCTGGCGGGCGCGGGCGGCGTGGGCGTGCCAGATGTACTGGCAGTCCATGTTGCGCGCGGTGAGTATCATCGCCAGCTCTTGAATCCGCTTTGGGAGGGATGATTCATCGCGCAGGTAGTTCACCAGGTGGTTGGCCCGCCGGCGCATCTCCGGGCTGTTAATCATGACGGAGCCGGGGCCGCTGGCGACCACGCCTCCGGAACCGGCGGTTTCGGCATCAAAAGCGCCCCGCAGTTCCTCCGGCACTTGCTCACGGGTAACGATGGGTGTTCGGGCCATAATGCACCTCCGGCGGCTGTGACGTTCCGGGGCTGTGATGCTCCGGGAATTAACTGCCGGAAGCATAGCCGTTCGCCGGAATACCGGCAAGCAAAGCCGGCCAATCCGCCCGCTGCGCCGGTATCAATCCGGCTGAAACCGTATTAGAATGCCAGCACTATCAGAATGTCAGCATAGATCAGAATGTCAGCACTATCAGAATGTCAGCATCAGTCACCGGCCCGGAGGGATGCCAATGCCAAGCGTTAATACGGTGCTGGGGCCGCTGGACACCGACGACCTGGGGTTCACGCTGAGCCACGAACACGTCGGCACTAACGCTGCCGGCCTGCGCCATACCTACCCGGAGTTTATCGACCGCGACGGCATACGCGAGCAGTCCATCGCCGCGCTGCAAGCGGTGTATGCGGACGGCGTGCGTACTATCGTTGACGTAAGCACCTTTGACCTGGGGCGGGATATTCCGCTGATGCGGGAGGTTTCGCTGGGCAGCGGCGTGCAAATCATTCCCTGCACCGGCAACCATCTGGCCGTGCCCCGTCCTTTTGGCGACGTTTCGCCGGACGTTATCGCCGCCCTGTACATCCGTGAAATTGAGGATGGCATTGAGGATACCGGCGTTAAAGCGGGCATCATCAAGGTTGCCAGCGACCGGGGCGGCATCACGCCGCCGCAGGAAGTGGTGCTGCGCGCGGCGGCCCGCACGCAAAGGGCAACCGGCGTTCCAATCTCAACGCACACCTGGTCGCCGGATCGGGTTGGCGAACAGCAGGTGCGGATTTTGGAGGAGGAGGGCGTTGATTTAGGCCGGGTGTACATCGGCCACAGCAACGACGATACCGACCTGGACTACCTGCTGGGCCTGCTCAACAAGGGCGTCTGGCTGGGCCTGGACCGTTATCCGGGCGGGTTGACGCCCGGCACTCCCGATTGGGAAAAGCGTACCGAAATCGCCAAAAAGCTGATGGACGCCGGGTTCACCAATCGCATCTTTCTGTCCCATGATTATTCGGTGCCCAAGGCCCGGCACGGCGCCGAAGTTCAGGAGCAGCGGCGGCGCGCCAACCCCGACGGGTACAATTTTATACCCCGCTACGTGCTGCCGCGCTTGCGGGAATTGGGGGCGTCCGATGCGGATATTCACCAGATTACCGTTGAGAATCCCCGACGCTTTTTTGCCGGGGACTGACCCGTTAGGCTGGCGGGGGAGATAGCAAAAGACAGTGATTGCACGGCTGGCGGGCAGTCCTCGCTACAAGTGGTACGCTTTCGCCGCCATGGCGGTGGGCACTTTCGCGTCCGTGGTGGACCACGGCAGCGTGGGGGTGGCCCTGCCCTCCGTGGCCAATCACTTTGCCACCGACATACCAAGCGTCCAATGGCTGGTTATCGGCTACGCCATGACCATCATCGCTCTGCTGCTGCCTATGGGCCGGCTGGCCGACTTGATAGGCCAGAAAAAGGTGTACCTCATCGGCTCACTGGTGTTCGTCGCCGGGGCCATCTCGTCGGGCGCGTCGTCGGATTTGGGCGTCCTGATTGTGTCGCGCGTAGTGCAGGGCGCCGGGGCCGCGATGACGCAGGGCACCGGAATGGCCATCGTCATCGGCGCGTTCCCGCCCAACGAGCGGGGCAAGGCGATTGGGATGATTATGACGATGGTTGGCACGGGGGCGGTTGCCGGGCCGGCGATGGGGGGGCTGCTGGTTGACGCGCTGGGCTGGCGGGCGGTGTTTTTCTCGGTGGTGCCGCTGGTGCTGGCCAGCGTGATTCTGAGCCTGCTGATATTGACCGAGGCCAGGCGGCCCAACGCCAATCCGGGCCAGGGCCGGGAACGGTTTGACTGGCTGGGGGCGGCGCTGTCGTCGGCGGCTTTGCTGGCGCTGCTGCTGGTGATAACCAACGCCCACCGTTCCGGCTGGGACTCGCCGCCGATTATCGGGGCGGCGGTGGCATTCGTAGCGCTTTCGGCCGGATTCGGCTGGTGGCAACGGCGCTGCGCCAGCCCGATGCTCCCGCTGTGGCTGTTCCGGCGGCGCAACTTCTCGCAGGGCGTGTCGGCCAACTTTCTGATGTTTCTCGGCAGCTCAGCGGTGCTGTTTATGACGCCGTTTTACCTGCAAAGCGTGCTGGGTTACCGCCCGTCCATCGCTGGGCTGGCCGTCGTGCCGGGGGCAATCTGCATGGCGCTGCTGGGGCCGCTGAGCGGCTGGCTGTCGGATCGGTTCGGCTGGCGCAGGTTCACCGTAGGCGGGTTAGCCCTTTCCGCAACCGGCATACTAATCCTGTCCCGGCTTTCCGACGACTCATCGCTATTCCTGGTAATCCCGGCTTTGATGCTCCAAAGCAGCGGAATGGGCACGTTCTACTCGCCCAATTCCAGCTCGATACTCGGCGCGGTGGAGCAGGAACGGCACGGGGTCATCTCCGCTTTTCTGAACCTGATTCGCAACGGCGGCAACGTGGTAAGCGTAGCCGTCGCTACCGCCATCGTTACCATCACGATGGGTTCAATGGGATACGAACCCAGCCTGGACGCAGTGCGCACCGGCGCCGGTTCCGGCGTGGGCGCGGCCTTTACCGCCGGCCTGAAGTACGCCTATATGACGATGGCGTGCTCCGTCCTGCTGGCAATGTTCATCTCCCTGCTGCCATTGCGCCGGGCGCAGCAGCCCGAATTCGCGGCGGCGCTACCGGAAACCCGATGACCACGACTTAAGACGGAGCAATCGCTATGACTACTGCGCTGGACGGCGGCGAGGCCATTCTCGAAGCATTCCGCAACCTGGGCGTTGACTACATCATCTCCTCGCCGGGCTCCGAGTGGGCGCCGGTTTGGGAGGCGCTGGCCCGGCAGCAGATCAACGAGACGCCGGGGCCGCGCTACATCAACTGCTGGCACGAAACGCTGGCGGTGAACATGGCCACCGGCTACACCAGGGCCACGGGCCGGATGCAGGCGGTGCTGCTCCACGCCGGCGTGGGCGTTCTGCAAGGCAGCATGGGCATCCAGGGCGCCAGCCTGGGCGAGGTGCCGATGCTGGTCTGCTCCGGCGAGGCGACCAGCTACGGCGAGGATGCGGCGCTGGACCCGCAGGCCCAATGGTATCGCAGTCTGAGCGTGGTGGGCGGGCCGAACCGCTTTGCCGAGACGGTGGCCAAGTGGAGCGGGCGCGCCACCAGTCCGCATACACTGTACGAACAGCTGGTGCGGGCCGGTGAGTTGTCGCAACGGGTGCCGCAGGGGCCGACTTTCATGGACATTCCAATTGAGACGATGATTCACGAATGGCCGGCGCCGGGCCGGACGCGGGCCGTGCCGTCCGCTCCGAAAACCCGCCCGACGGATGCGGCAATCAGCGAACTGGCCGGGCTGGTGGAGCGCAGCCGGGCGCCGCTGATTATCACCGACAGCGCGGGGCGGGAGGCGGCCGGGTTTGCCAGTCTGGTTGCGTTGGCGGAACTGTTCGCCATCCCGGTAATTGAAAGCACCGCCACCTACGCCAACTTTCCCAAGAGCCACCCGCTGCATCTGGGATTTGAGCCGGCGCCCTACCTGCAACAGGCCGACCTGGTGCTGCTGGCCGGCAGCCGCTCGCCCTGGTATCCCCCCAACGCCGGGCCAAAAAACGCCAGCGTGGTCGCTATGGGAGAGACGCCAATCAAGGAGATGATGGTGTATCAGAACCTGTCGGCCGACCGCTACGTAGAGGGCGACTTGACCATGACGTTGCAGCTGCTGGTTGATGCCCTGCGGCCGGCGGCGGCAAGTCAGGCCGGGGCGATAGAGGCCAGATTCCGGCAGTGGAGCGAGGAGCACGACAGGCTTGTTGCCGGATACCGTCAGGCGGAATCGGCCGCCAGCGCCAGTCAGCCCATCGACCCGGTGTGGCTGTGCGCCGCTATCAGCGAGGTGATGCCTCCGGATACGGTGTACGCGGAGGAAGTAACTACGCACCGGGGCGCAATATCGCGGCACGTCAATTGGGAAACGGCCCACAGCTACTTTCACCCCAACGGCGGCCTGGGGCAAGGGTTGGGGCTGGCGCTGGGCGTCAAACTGGCCAAGCCGCAGCAGCCGGTAGTTGCCCTGATGGGCGATGGCGGGTTTCTGTACAACCCCGTAACGCAAAGCTTTGGCGTTGCGGTGGAGGCCAATCTGCCGTTCCTAACGGTGGTGTTCAACAACGGGAACTACGAGGCGATGCGGGGCAATCATCTGAATTACTATCCCGACGGCATCGCCGCCGAATCGGGAATTTGGCACGGCGTGCACATTCCCGGCCCGGATTACGCCCGGCTGGTGGAACCCTTTGGGGGCTACGGGGAGCGGGTGGACGACCCATCGCAGCTGCATCAGGCGTTGCGCAACGGACTGGCGGCGGTGCAGGAAGGGCGCATCGCCCTTATTGACGTGGCACTCAACAAGTAACGGTTTGCTGATGCGCCGGTGAGGTTGGACGGCGGCCGCCGTAAAGAACGGCCGTCGCATCGGCAGCGTTCCGTTTCGGGTGGTTTGGTCATTGCATCATCGGTCATCCTTTGGGAGTGGGCTTGTGGTTGGCTGGTATCGGGCGGTGCGGTGGGATTGAGGGGGGTGCCGCTGGGGGAAATGATTTCCCCCAGACCCCCTCGGCGTATGTATGAGGGCTAGGGGGGTGCTACGGCGTCGGGATTCTGAGCGCAGCGCAGAGTGACGTTAGGAATGGTGCCCGTCGTATCATCAGGCTTGCCGGAGTTTGGGGGCGACTACCGCCAGGGCCAGCATCAGGGCGATGCCGGTTAAGCCTACCGTTTGCGCGGCGGCGGGGGCGCCCCACTGGCCGGCGATTGCGCCGGCGCCCATGCTGCCGAAACTGAACGCCAGAATCGCGAAGGAACGCAGGCCCATCACCCGGCCCCGGAATTGCGGCTCGGTGGTGCGCAGCAGCAGCGTCAGTATCAAGACTTGCGTTGCGGCGAAGGCCATGCCTACGAGCACGAACAGCGCCATTGAAAGGTAAAAGGACGTGGAGAATGAGAACGCTACTACCATCGTGTGCCACGTCACTACGGCGGCGATGAGCAGTTTGCCGGCGCTGCGCAGGCTGGGCAGCATGGCCAGTCCCAGTGAACCGCTCAGCGCGCCGATGCCAAAGGCGAACAGCAGCAGGCCCAATCCGGCAGAGTCGGCGCCCAAGACGTTGCGGGCGAATATGGGCGCCAGGCCGGTGTGCAGCGTCCAGCCGGCCAGGTTGATAATCACGGCGATCAGCAAGACTGCCCAGATTACCTGATTGCCGCAGGTATAGCGCAGGCCGTCGCTGATGGTTCGCAGCACCGGCTCCGTGCGCGGTGTCCGGGGACGGTGGATGCGGATGGCCAGCGCGACGATGCCGCTGGACAGGTACAGCGAGGCGATGGCCAGGTATGCGCCCTGCGGGCCATACGCCTTGAACAGCAGCCCGCCGATGACCGGGCCGCACAGCATCGCAATGTTCATCGCGACGGTGTTGAACGCTGCGCCGTTGCTCATCCGCTCGGTTGGCAGCGTGTCGCCAATCAGCGATTGGGCAACCGGCATCTGAAACAGGCGTATCACCCCCATAAACATCGTGATGGCAAAGATGTGCCAGACCTCCAGCCGGCCGGTCAGAATCAGCGTGAGCATCAAGACGCCCAGGGAACCCATGATGAATTCCACGGTGGCTAAAAGCGTGTTGCGCGGCAGCCGGTCGGCGATGGCGCCGGCGAACAGGGCCAGAAAGTTCAGGGCCATCCGGGCCGCCGCGATGGAACCCACGAGGAAAGGGGAATCGGTAAGGGTGAGGACGAACCAGCCCAGCACCGCCGATTCCATCTGGGTGCCCATGCCCACCAGCGTGGTTGAGCTCCAGACGAACGCGAAATCGCGATACCTGAAAATGCCCAGGGGCGTAGCCGCCCGGGTTAACGTGGCGGCAATTCCCAATCTACTGGGCCGTCGTGGGGGCCGCCGCGATTTCCTGCGCCAGCGCCAGCAGCATTTCGTCGGCGCCGCGATTGCCCATTAGCGACAGGCCGGCGGGCAAGCCGTCAATCTCCGTAAGCGGGATGCTCAGCTGCGGGCGGCCGGTGTTGCCGGCGATTGACGTTAGCGCGCTGTTGCGCCGGCGCAGGCGGCGCCGCGCGGACAGCGCCTGGGCCAGGGGCGGCGCCGGGCCTGCGGTGGTGGGCAGGCAGACGACGGTGGGGGCGGTGGCGAATACGTCGTTCAGGCGGGCGATTATCGCATCCCGTCCGGCCTGTGCGGTGGCAACCTGCGCGTCGGTAACGGCGCGGGCGGTAACGTAGCGGTCGGAAACCTCAAAGCTGAGGGCCGGGTTCACCTCATCCAACCAGTCGCAAACCGACTCCCAAGCCTCCCGGCTCTGCAAAATCTGCTGGTGCCCGGCCCATTCCTCAAGGCTGGTGGGGGACAGCCGGAGCGTGGCAACCGTGTCAAACAGCGGTTTGATGCTCGCAACGGCGTCGAGCAGGGCGCTGCTGACTGCGGGTTCGGCCAGCTCAAAAGCGTCGGCGGCTATGATTAGGTTGGTGGGGCGTTGGCCGGTCGAATCCGAGTCCAGCAGGTGCGGGGCGATGCGGGCAAAGGTGGCGGCGTCGCGGGCGAACCAGCCGATGGTGTCGTAGGTGGGGGCTTGCAAAAGCATTCCGTCCCGGCGGATGCGGCCGTGAGTGGGCCGCAGGCCGTACAGCCCGCAAAAGCTGGCCGGCACGCGCACCGAGCCGCCGGTGTCGGAACCGAGGGCGAAATCTACCAGCCCGCCGGCTACTGCGGATGCGGAACCGCTGGATGACCCGCCGGGCACGCGCTGCGGGGCGCGGGGGTTGACGGGGGTTCCGTAGTGCGCGTTCTCGCCAAAGATGCCTCTGGTTAGTTCGTCGGTGATGGTTTTGCCGGCCATGGCGGCCCCGGCGTCCACCAGCTGTTGCACCACCCAGGCGTTGCGTTCGGCGGGCGGGTGCGTGGCTTTCCAGTGGGGGTTGCCGCAGCCGGTGATGTGGCCGGCGACGTCAAAAATGTCTTTGGCGGCAAAAGTCAGCCCGGCAAGGGGGCCGTCCGGGGCGCCCTCCAGGTAGGCGTCGCTGTCGCGGCAAAACGCGTTCAGGGAGTCATTCATCCTTGCATCGTTCTCTACTTAACTAACCGGCCCGCCTTAACTAACCGGCCCGCCCAGCGGGGTTCGGGGGGCGCTGCTTTCCAGGAATTGGCCGTAGCCGGGGTTTTGCTGCAATGTGCCGTCGCTGAGCAGTACCTGGCCGCGCAGCATCGTCAGCCAGGGGCGCCCGTTCACCGGCCAGCCCTCAAACAGGGTGTAGCCGGCGTTGCTGAGATGGTCGCGGGAGGTGACAATCCGGTCGCCTTTGGGGTCAAGGATTAGAAAGTCGGCGTCGGAACCGACCTGGATGACGCCCTTGCGCGGGTACAGGCCAAAGATGCGGGCCGGGTTCTCGGCCATCACGCGGGCCAGCCACCAGATGGGCAAGCCGCGTTTCACCACGCCCTCGCTGTACATCAGCGGCACGATGGTTTCTACTCCGGGAGAGCCAAAAGGAACGGATGCGCCGTTGGCGTCAACGAAAATGTTGTCCCAGCCGGGCTGTTTCAATTCCTGCGGGTGGGGAGAATGGTCGCTGCCGATGATGGAGATGTGGCCCTGGCGCAGGCCGTCCCACAGGGCGTCCCGGTCCGGGCCGTCGTCCGGGCGCAGCGGCGGGCCAATCTTGGCCAGCGGGCCGACTTGCGCCATTTGAGCGTCGGACAGCAGCAGGTATTGGGGGCAGGTTTCCGTCCAGATGGGCTGGCCCTGAACCTGCGCCCGCTTGATGCGCTCCAGGCCCAGCTGCGTGCTGAGATGCACGACGTAGGTGGGGCAGCGGGTTGCAGCGCTCATCTGAACCGCCCGGTTGATGGCCTCCTCCTCGGCCCAGTCGGGACAGGCCGTGGGAAAGTCGGTGGGGTGCGTATGGCCGTCGGCAATCAGCTTGTTCTCCAGGTACTCAATGATGTTGCCGCTCTCGCAATGCAGCTGCAAAACGCCGCCGCCCCGGGCTACCAGGTCCATCGTTTCGCAAATGTAGTCGTCGTCGCACATCCGGTAGGGGCGTTTCTTGTAGGTCATAAACATCTTGAACGACTTTACGCCCAGGTCAAGGGCGTCGGGGAGACCGGAGAGGATGGACGGGCGGTTTTGCAGGATGAAGTGAAAGGCGAAATCGGTTACCGCGCTCTGCTCAATCTGCTCGCGGGTGCGATGCACGGCCTGGGGCAGGGTTTCGTCGCCCTCCAGATGGTACGTGCCGAAAGGCACCAGCGTAGTCAGCCCGGCGTGCGCGGCGGCCCGCGAACCGAGCGCGTAGTCATCGTGGCCGTCAAGGTGTACGTGGCTGTCAATGAGGCCGGGCAGGACGTACTTGCCGCTGGCGTCAATGTAGGTATCGGCCGGCGGCAGGTATTGTTCCGGGCCGATGGCGACAATCTGCTCGCCGGCGATGGCGATGGAACTTTCGTACACTTGGGTAGAAGTTACGATTTGCCCTCCGACGATAATGGTATCAACGTGATTGGCGGCCATAGCGTCACCTCTTAATTGGAAACTCGTTTCGTAATCGGAAACTCGTTCAGAACGCGCCCTGCGGTTCCAGCCCCACCAGGTATTGGCCCGCCGTTTCGTAGTGGACGTAATGGCCCTGGACGTGCTGGGTGATGACGTGGATGTCCTGAAAGCGGCGGTGGATGGGGTTGGCGTGAAAGATGGCGCCGGCGCCGCACAGCGTGTAGGCCGTGTCCACCACCTCGGCGGACATACGGATGGCGTGGGTGGCCGCAACGCGCAGCTGGATGCGCTCGTCCAGGTTCAGATGGCGTCGCTGGCAAGCGGCGTCCCACATTGCGGCTGCGCTGTCTTTCAGGAACGCGCGGGCTGCGCTGTGCACGGCGTGGGCCTGGCCGATGGAACGCTGGGCCGTCTGCTGGTCGCGCAGCAAAGTATTCGAACGGAACGGCGTTCGGGTGCGGGCTACGTCAATGGCGATGTCCAGACTTTTGCGGGCTACGCCCATGGCCACCGTGGCAAAGCCGGTGGCAAAAAGCAGCGTGCGGGGAACGCTGTACAGCGGGCCATCGGCCCACGGCGGGCCTTCCTGGTCGTAGGTGCGCTCCTCCGGGATAAAGAGATTGTCCACGTCAAAGCTGAAACTGGCGGTGCCGCGCAAGCCGGATGCCTGCCAGGTGTCAACGATGCGGACGTCGGCTTTGGGCATCAAAAGCATCAGCACCGTCGGCGGCTGGCCGGGTTGGGCGGGCTGCCCGTTTTGCGGGATTACCGGGGCCATGGCGGCAATCCAAGTGGCATGGTCGCTGCCGCTGCTGAAGTTCCAGCGTCCGCTGAGCCGGTAGCCGCCCGGAGCCGGCACCGCTTGGGAGCCGGGCGCCGGCGGGCCGTTGGTGACTACCGCGCGTTGTTCGCCCCAAATCTGCTGGGCGGTTGCAACCGGCATACGGGAGGAGCTGGTGGAGAAAACGTTGTTCTGATTCAGGCACCAGGCGGTGCTGGCGTCAACCCCGGCGAATACTTCCAGGATGCGCAGGAATTCGGGATGCTCCAGCTCCGCGCCGCCCAACGCGCGGGGCAGCAGCAGCCGGAAAAATCCGGCGTCGGCCATCTCGTCGGCCAGCGGAGCGGGGATTTGCCGCTCCTGGTCAATGCGGTCGGCGTCAACGGCCACCTGCTCGGCGAGGCGGTGGGCGTATTCAAGGTAATGAGCGATGTCGTAAGTTTGCATTTGGTTGGATGCCCTGGCAGTAAGTTCAGTAAGTAAGATTGTGATGTGATGAACCGCTGGCAGTAAGATAACGCGAAGCGCCGCGCCGCAGCCCGGTGCAAACAGCGGATACTGTGGGATACGGTACATTGGACAACACCGGGTGTCAAAGCGCAACCGGGCCGGCCGGGGATTTGCCAGGCCGTTTCCGGGCCGTCATCGTATAATCTGCTAATCTGCCGTAAGATACCAGGACGCACACCGGCAGACACGGACACGGGCAATTGAGGTGAGGGTAATGTTTGAGGGATTTGAACAGCTGCAAATCGCAACGACCGGGGATACGACGATTAACGTGGTCAAGGGCGGCAGTGGGCCGCCGCTGCTGCTGCTGCACGGCTACCCGCAGACGCATACGATGTGGCACAAGGTGGCGCCCCGGCTGGCGGCGGATTTTACGGTGGTGGCGGCTGACCTGCGGGGCTACGGCGACAGCGGCAAGCCGTTCGGCGACCCGGAGCATCTGGCCTACTCCAAGCGGACGATGGCGCAGGACATGGTTGACGTGATGGCCCACCTGGGCTTTGACACGTTCTATCTGGGCAGCCACGACCGGGGGGCGCGGGTAGCGCACCGGCTGACCAAAGACCATCCGCAGCGGGTGCTGAAACTGGCAACGCTGGACATCGTTCCAACGCGGCATATGTTCTCCATCGTGAATCAGGCGATGGCAACCAACACCTACCACTGGTTCTTTCTGATTCAGCCCTACGACTTTCCGGAGCAGGTAATCGGCGCGGATGCGGATTACTTTATCCGCTCCCGGTTCATGCGCGTTGCCAACGCCGAAACGGTGTTCCCGCCGGAGGCCGTGGAGGAATACGTGCGCTGTTTCAACGACCCGGCCGCCATCCACGGCGCTTGCGAGGACTACCGGGCCGGGGCCAGCATCGACCTGGTGCACGACGAGGCGGATTTTGCCAGCAAGGTTGACTGCCCGCATCTGGCGCTGTGGAGCGATACGGGCTACGTGGGGCGAACGCAGGACGTGTTGCAGGTTTGGCGGGATTACTCCAATAAGGTGGAGGGCCAATCCCTGCCCTGCGGACACTACATCGCTGAGGAACTGCCCGACGAGTGTTACCGCCTGCTGCACGAGTTTTTCAGCCGGTAACCGCCCAACATCGAGTTGACGGCCGGATTGATTGACGGCCGGATTGATTGACGGCCGGATTGATTGACGGCCGGATTGATTGACGGCCGGAGTGAACACCGGCGGAGGTAGCCATGCCAACCGACTATTTGTACCGACTAGCCGAGTTTGTAACCGAAACCCGTTTGTCCGATTTGGATGAGGCGACGGCAGCGGCGGCAAAGGATGTAACGCTGGATACCATCGGAGCAATGCTGGCCGGCAGCCGTTTGCCGGAGAACGCCAACTTTGCCCGCTGGGCCGCCGGCGTCAGCGGGCCCGGACGCGCGGCCGTCATCGGCCATCCCGTCAAGGCGCAAGCGCTGTGGGCTGCGATGGTCAACGCAACCGCCGGGGTGGCCCTGGAGATGGACGAGGGCAACCGGCTGGGCGGCGGGCATCCGGCCATCCACGTCATTCCGGGGGCGTTGGCCGTTGCGGAGGATTTGGGCGCCAGCGGGCGGGCGTTTCTGGAAAGCGTGATTGTCGGGTATGAGGTTATCTCCCGGATTGGCACGGCAACCGAAGTGCGGCCGGAAATCCATTCGCATGGCACCTGGGGGACAATCGGCACCGCCGCCGCTGCGTCCCGCCTGCTGGGATTTGACGCCGGGCAAACCCGGCTGGCGATGAATCTGGCGATGTCAATGAGCCCGGCCAACACCTGGACGCCGTGCATTGAGGGGGCAACCGTCCGCAATCTGTATCCGGGCCGCTCCGGGTTCCAGGGCATTATGGCGGCGCATCTGGCCACCTGCGGGTTCACCGCCATCGCCGACGGGCCGGCCGACTTGTACGCCAGCGTGCTGGGCGCCGGTTTTGACGCCGCCGCCGTGATCGACGGCTTGGGCGCGGCCGGCGAGTTTCGCATCCGGCGCAACTACTTCAAGTTTCACGCCTGCTGCCTGTACAACCATCCGGTTTTGGATGCCGTGCAGAGCGTGTTGCGAAAGCACGAGTTCGTCGCCGATGATATTGAGCGCATCAAGGTAACCGCGCCGCCCATCGCGCAGATAATGGCTGACCCGCAGCCGGCCAATATGCTGGCGTCCAAGTTCTCCATACCTTACGCGGTGGCGGCGGCAATCCGGCAGGGCGTTACCGACGTTACCGCCTTTTACCCGGAGCGGGTGAACGACCCGGCGACGCAGGCGTTGGCGCAGCGGGTTGAGGTAGCCGCCGATGCTGCGATGAGCTTGCGACGTTACGACTATCCGGCGGCCCGGGTAGCGGTGCATCTGAAAGACCGGCGCATCCTGGAGGCGGCAGTGACCGGCCAGCATGGTGATTACACCAACCCGGCATCACGGGATGAGCTGCTCGGCAAGTTCCGGTTCCTGGCACGGGATACGCTGGGCGATGGGGGGTTGCGCCGGGTGATTGACGCGGTGGCCGGCCTGGACGAATTGGACGACGTCGGCAGCCTCAGCGGGCTGCTGGCGGTTGGCGGCTGAGGCGTCAGTTTGTCCATTCCCGATTGTCCATTCCCGAACCATCGGCTAAAATCACGGTCGAGCGCGGCGCATTGATTGACTGACTGACTGATGCCGGCAGCGTAATCGTATAGGATCAAAATCGTATAGGATCAACAGGAGCAATCCGATATGCCCGACAGTTTGATAACCGACGAGATCAGGTCGCTGATTGGCCTGGAAACGGCGCCGGAGCGGAACCGTTTTCCCATCAGCGCGGAGATGGCCTACGACGTTGCCGACGCCATTGAGGACTACAACCCGCTGTACGTTGACGCGGAGTACGCCGGCCAGAGTCGCTTTGGGGGGCTTTTGTGCCCGCCGCTGGCGGCGTGGAAGGATATTGCGCCGCCCATCGGCTACTTTGGCGCCGGGCAGGAATGGCACTTTGAGGTGCCGCTGCCTTTCAACAGCTACGGGCTGAACGGCGGCAGCGACTGGCAGTTTCTGGCGCCGGTGCGGGTGGGCGCGTGGATAACCCGTCAGTTTCGCATCCTGGACATTTACGAGAAGCAGGGGCGCTCCGGCCCGCTGGTGTTCATCGTGCGGGAGGAAACGCAAAGCGACCAGCACGGGCAGGAATTGAGCCGGGCCCGCCGGGTCAGCATCCATCGCGCCCTGCCCGCCGGCGAACAGCCCAGCGACGTTGCGCAGGTTGCCAGCAGCCTGTCCACCGTGCCGGTTGCGCCGCCGGCCCCGGAGATAATTCTGCCCAAACCGGAGGCGACGGCCGGCGGGCAATTCCACTTTGAGGACGTGACGGTGGGGATGGACTTGCCGGCCGTCGTCAAGGGGCCAATGACGACTACGCACCTCATCCGGTGGGCCGCCGCCAACGGGAATTACGCGCGTATCCACTGGGACTTGCCCTTTGCCCAAATGCACCAGGGGCTGCCCAACGTCGTCGTCAACGGGTCGCTCAAAAACCAGTACCTGGGGCAGTTGCTGTTGCAGTTTGCCGGCGAATCCGGCTGGTTCAAGCGGTTTTACGTCCAGCACCGGGGTATGGATTTCCCCGGCGATACGCTAACGGCGTCGGGAACCGTAACCGACCGGCGGGAGGCGGATGGCTACGGCTGCGTGGATTGCCAGGTTGGGCTGCGCAACGACCGGGGCGAGCAGACGGCGCTGGGAACCGCAACGGTGGTGCTGCCCAAGCGCGGGCAAACGCTGCCGCTGGCTTGGGCGGAGGAACCCTGGTAATGTCCGGCATCCTCGACGGCATCCGGGTGCTGGAGCTGGGCGGGCACGTTGCGGCGCCTTTCTGCGCTAAACTGCTGGCCGACTACGGGGCCGACGTCATTAAGATAGAACCCCCGCACAGCGGCGATGCGGCCCGTGATGCCGGGCCGTTTGTGGGGGATGACCCTCATCCTGACAAGAGCATCCCCTTTCTGTACCGCAACACCAACAAACGGGGCATCACGCTGAACGTGGCAACATCGGCCGGGGGCGCTATTCTGGCCCGGCTGCTGGAATCCGCCGACGTGGTGGTGCAGAACTTTCCGCCGGGGCAGCTGCCGGCCCCGATGCTGGAACCCGCCGGGCTGGTGGACGGCTATCCCGGTTTGATTGCCACCTGCATTACGCCCTTTGGACTGACCGGGCCTTACCGCGATTTTGCGGCTACGGATATTGTCGTTTGCGCGATGAGCGGGTTGATGTATCACTCCGGCGATTCGGACCGGGAACCGCTGCGCAACGCCCTGGCCCAGTCCTTTTACACGGCCGGCATCAACGGGGCGGTGGCAACTACCGCTGCCCTGTTCCAACGGCTGGCTACCGGGCGGGGGCAGTACATTGACGTGTCCGCCGTGGAGTGCCTGGCGTCGCATCTGGTGCAGGCCGTGCCGTATTACAGCTACATGGGCGCTATCAAGGGGCGGCGTCCGGTGCGCGGGTCGGGGTTTGAGGAACTGATGCCGGCACGGGATGGGTACGTTATTCCGTCGGTGCAAGGCTCGCAGCCCTGGGGTACGATTGCCGACTTGATTGGGCTGGATGCGCTGCACGACCCGCGTTTTGCGTCCGGCTCCGGGCGCATTGAGTTCGGCGAGGAGCTGTACGAATTGCTGATTCAAGGCTTGTCCGAATGGGACCGCAAGCCCCTGTTCCAGGCGTCGGGCGAAAGGCGGCTGGTGTTCGGAATGGCCCAGGACGCCGGCGACCTTTACGAGTGTCCGCAGCTCAGGGAGCGGGATTTCTTTGCATCGGTGACGCATCCGGTGGCCGGCACAGCGGATTATCCGGGAATGGGGCCTAAATTGTCAGGATTGGAGTACGAGGCAAGACGGCCGGCGCCCTTGCTGGGCCAGCACAACACCGAGATTTATTGCGACGAATTGGGCTACTCGGCCCAAGAGCTTACGCAGCTCCGGGCATCGGGGACAATCTGACGACTGCCGGCAATTGGCGGAGATTCAGGACGGTATATGAACACGCTTCCTCTACAAGGCATCCGGGTGGTGGACTTGAGCCGGGTTTTCGCCATGCCCTACTGTGGGGCCTACCTGGCCGATTTGGGCGCCGAGGTCATCAAGGTAGATACGCACCACAACCAGTTTGTCGATACGACGCGCACGCTGAACGGGCCATATCCGGACAACGACCCCGGCGAACTTTACTGGGAACGCGGCGGCACTTTCAACACGCTCAATCGGGGCAAGCTCAGCGTCACGCTGGACTTGCGTTCCGATGCGGCGTTGGGCGTCTTGCGCCGGCTGGTGGCGGTGTCCGACGTGCTTTTGGAGAACTTTACGCCCCGCGTGATGCGGCGGTTCGGGTTGAGCTATCCCGACTTAAAGGCCGTCAAGCCTGACCTCATAATGGTGTCCAACACCGGCTACGGCCATTCCGGGCCGTGGAGCAGCTTTGGGGCAATGGCCACCGCGCTGGAACCCACGCACGGCACGGCGGCCTTTATGGGCTACCTGGACGTTGACGATTCCGGGCGTTCGTCTCCCGGCAGCGTGCCCAACAAAATCGCCAACTCTTACACCGACTTTCTGGCCAGCTGGACGGCGCAGCTGGCGGTGCTGGCCAGCCTGCTGCACCGGGCGCAGACGGGGCAAGGGACGTGGATTGACCTGGCGATGTACCAGGTGGGCGTGTCTTTTGTTGGCGAGGGCCTGCTGGATTACGCCTACAACGGGCGCCGCACCCGGCGCATCGGCAACCGGCACGAAACGTGGTCGCCGCACGGGTGCTATCCCTGCGCCGGCGCTGACGAATGGGTAGTTATTGCGGCGCGGGATGATGCCGAATGGCGGCAGGTTTGCGCGGCAATGGACGCGCCGGAACTTGCCGATAATCCCGATTATTCCGACGTTATAACGCGGCATCAGAACCAGGATGGTCTGGACAAAATCATATCCCGTTGGACGGTGGGCAAATCTCAATACGAAGTGATGCGTTTGTTGCAGCAGCGGGGCGTGCCGGCGGGGCCGGTTTTGGACGGCAAAGGGCTGCTGTCCGACCCGCAGCTGCGCTCCCGGCGGTTTTTTGAGACCGTTGAGCATCCGGCCGAAACCGGGCTGGGCCGCCGGGAATATATCGGCCGGGGCTGGAAAATGTCGGACAACGACGTCAGCATCCGCAAGCCGGCGCCGCTGCTGGGGGAGGATAACCGTTACGTCTTATCTGATGTGCTGGGCCTGGCGCAGTCGGAGATAACCGAGCTGGAAAACGGCAACGCAGTGGGACGCACCCTGGAGGGCGCGCGCACCCCCGGCGCCGTGCCGCTGGAGCGCCAGGTGGAGTTGGGCTGGACAGTGCGCTACGACGCCGACTATCGGACGTAGCGGGCCCGGCCGGGCGCCCGCATTGTGTTATGCGACAATTTTCGGTACATTATTTGACGCCTCCGGTATCGTGCCAACGGGCTGCCGGGAGCGAATATCCGCGCTAGCGGACTGACGGCAATAGCATACCCTGAGGAGGAATCCAAATGGCGGACACGCCTCTGTTTCCGGTAACCGTAGTCGGCAGCTGGCCGCGCTCCACCGAGTTGGTGCGGGCGCTGCGCCGCAAAGAGGCCGGCGAGATGACGCTGGCGGAGTTCAATCAAGTCGCCGACGGCGAAGTTCTGGAGTGCATCCGCGCCCAGGAAGCGGCCGGCGTGGACATTCTCAGCGACGGCGAGCAGCGCCGGGATAATTTCTACTCGTTCGCGGTGGACAAGCTCACCGGGATGCAGCTGATGAAAGTGTCGGAGCTGCTGGATTACTCCACGGACCGGGCGCGGATGGAGGAAGTGCTGCGGGCGCTGGACGTGCCGTCGTTCGCAATCAAAAGCCCCATTGTGGTTGACCGCATCGGCAAAAGGCAGGGGCTGGCCCAGGACGAACTGGCGTTTATGCGGGAGCATACCGACCGGCCTATCAAAATCCCGCTGCCCGGCCCCTATATGCTCACCCGCTCCAGCTGGTTTGAGGGGCTGTCCGATAAAGTCTATCCCGCTCCGGAGGACTTGGCTGAGGACGTGGTGGCCATTCTGCGGGAGGAAATCATCGCGCTGCGGGACCAGGGCTGCGAGTTTGTGCAGCTGGACGAGCCTATTTTGAGCCAGGTGGTGTTCGGCGAGGAAAGCACCGAAACCTTTATGTGCGCCGCCCTGCCCAACCGCCGCGACCCGTCGGATGAGCTGGAGCTGGCGGTGCGGCTGATGAACGAAACGACTGCGGGCATAACCGGCATCCGAACCGGCGTCCACGTCTGCCGGGGCAACTGGAGCCGCCGGGAGGACGTGCTGCTGACCGGCAACTACGGCCCGATGCTCCCGTATCTGACGCAAATGAACATTGACCAACTCGTGCTGGAATGTGCCACGCCGCGGGCCGGCGAGATGGAGGTATTCAAGGAATACAGCAACGAGAAGGAAATCGGTTTCGGCGTAGTCAACCCGCGCACCGACGACATTGAGCCGGTGGAGCAGATTGTGGCGCGGGTCAAGGAACTGTTGCAGTATTTTGACGCGGACAAGATTTACCTGAACCCCGACTGCGGCTTCGGCACCTTTGCCGAGCGCAACGTGAACACGCACGAGATGGCCGCCCGCAAGATGAAAGTGATTGCCGACGCCGCCGTTCAGCTGCGGGCGGAGTATAGCTAGCCGGGCCTGATGCGCGCGGCACGGGGCAATCGAATCGGCAAAGAGGAGCTGGAAAATGACGCAAGAAGGAAATCTCAACGGGCTGCCCAAAGAGAAACTCGCCGAAGTGCTGGATTCTTTCCGGGATCCCGAAGTCTTTAACGCGGTAACCGGGCCCTGGAAGTCCCGGGTGGTTTGGCAAGACGGGATGCGGGCCCGGGCTTATATGCGGAATCACCAGGTGGATATGGACGAGCCCGGCGACTTGACCGCCACCGACGTTGCGGCCAGCGCCCACGAGCAGCTGCTGTCGGCCATCGGCAGCTGCATGACCGTCGGCTTTGTGGTCAACGCCACCAAGCAGGGCGTCCGCATCCACGATTTGGAAGTGGCCGTTGAGGGGTATTTTGACAACATCCGCAAGTGGGCCGGCGTTGAGGATGAGGGCAATCCGGGCTACGGCAAGATTTCGGCGAAGTGCTTTGTGCGCGCCGACGCCGACGCCGACACCCTGCGCGAAATCTGGCGGCTGGCGGTGGAAGGCTCTCCGGTCACCCAATCGGTAGCCAACGCTACGTCGGTTGAAACCGACTTTGAGGCCATCGGTTGATGGCGACTTTCGTATCAGCAGATTGGGTCGCTGAGCGCATCGGCCAGCCGGGGGTTTTGATAATAGACCCCCGGTCGGCGATGCGCTATCTGATGGGGCATTTGCCCGGAGCGGTCAGCGTGCCGTTCAAGAAGCTGCAAGGCCCGGATGGCCGGCTGGGGCCGCCTCCACAGCTGGCCGACGCCTTTGGCGCAGTTGGCCTGGGCGACGACGTTACGCCGGTGCTGTATGACCATCGGGATGGGCGCGACGCGGCGATGGCGGCCTGGGCGCTGGAATACCTGGGCCGTAATGACGTCCACATTATGGACTTGCGCTACGAGGACTGGAAAGAGCAGGGGTACGGGGTGCTTTACCGGCCGGTGGCGGCCACGCCCAAGCCTTTTACCAGCAGCGTCAATCCTACCGTCAGGGCTACGCTGGATGATGTGGCAAGCCTATCGGATGGCACGAAACTGCTGGATACCCGCACGCCCGAGGAGTTTCGGGGCGAAGTGGAAATGGATAGTCGTCCGGGCCATATACCGGGCGCGATTAACCTGCCCCATTCCGAAATGGCCGGCGCAGACGGCCGGCTGCTTATTGACGCCGATTTGCTGCATCAGCGGTTGGCGGCGCTGGGCATTAGTGCCGATGATTCGGTAGTTGCCTACTGCCGCAGCGGAGTCCGCGCCGCGCTGGCCTACCTGGCGATGCGGCAAGCCGGCTACAACGTGCGCCTTTACGACGGGTCATACGCCGAATGGATGGACAGCGACGGGCCGGTTAGCCGGTAAGCCGTTCCAATATCAGGCCGGCCAAGCGCCGGCCTGACTTGCTGCGCTGCCGCCCGCTCGGAATGGCAGTGCGGTTGCGCGCCCCGAAAGGCGGCGTTTTGTTTCAGGTGGTTTGCTCAAGTCATGATAGGTCATCCTGTGGGATTGGGTTTGCGGTTGGCTGGTATCGGGCTATCGGTATCGGGCGGTGGGTTTGGTTTGGAGTTGGTTGTCAGAGATTCAAGTCGTTGTCAGCCCTACGGCCGGAGGTTGGTACGCAACTATTTTGGACCTTCATTTTACGTGTCCTACCCTTTTTAGGGGGCTGCACGCGGGCTGAAGCTCGATACCCAGCGGAGGCAGCCCGCGCCGTGGAAGCGGGGTCGGGACTACCCTTGCCGATTGCGGTTTTGCTGACTGGCCGTTTTTGACTTGAATCTCCGGCGGTTGTGCTAGCGGTGTGATGTCCCCGATTCCCCAGGGCCGTTCTCCGGATGAGCGGTTAGGGAGCGGGGGTTGACCGATTTGCCCGATGGATGTATTATGGCGAACGAACATTCGGATTTGCAAGAGGGGGGTGTCACTGATTTTTTGGATTTGGCGGGGGATTTTGACGAGGGGCGCATCCTTTGGGGGCGCGGCCGTTGCTGCGTCGTCGGGATTCTGCGCTGCGCTCGGAATGACATTGATTGAATGACATTAGTGATGACAGAACCGATGTTGACGGATGGCGGCGTTAAGCATACGATGACGCCAGGATTGATAATGATGCTGTCCATCCGTTGCGGAGCGTAACCGGATTGGACGCAAGATTCGCGAAATTTTGGCGCATATCGCCTTCATATTAAAGAGTGCGTTAGAGAATCGTAATCGCAGACGCTGCCGACTTGGGATGGCGGCCGGTAACAGGAGGAGGAATAATGGCAGACAAAGACATTGCGCTGATGGCCCATTTGATGCGCCGCGCCGGGTTTGGGGCGACGTATGCGGAGCTGGAGGCCCGCGCCGCCAAAGGCTACGAGGCCACCGTGGAGGAACTGCTGCACCCGGACACGCAGCCCGAACTGGAGACGGACTTGCTGATGCGCTACCAGCCGCAGTGGGTTTCCAAAGCGGGGCTGGAGGGCCAGCAGGAAGAATGGACTTTCCGGATGATTAACACCAAGCGTCCGCTGGAAGAGAAAATCGTCCTGTTCTGGCACCAGATCTTCTGCACCGGCCACGCCAAGTGCGAATACCCCAAGCAGCAGCAGATTGAGTTCGAGATGTTCCGCACGATGGGGATGGACAACTTCGAGAACCTGCTCCTGGGCCTGGCGAAGGACCCGGCGATGGTGTTTTACCTGGACAACTGCATGAGCCACAAGGACGCCATCAACGAGAACTGGGGCCGGGAGCTGCTGGAGCTGTTCTCAATGGGCGTGGGTATGGACGGCGGGGCCAACTACTCCGAGGACGACGTTCAGGAATGTGCCCGCGCTTTCACCGGCTGGACGGTTACCAACTCCATTCCCCGGTATCCCTACGGCAAGTACGAGGCGGCGTTCATCTACGACCCGTCGGATCACGACTACGGCGAAAAGACGTTCCTGGGCGAAACCGGCAACTGGAACGGCGAGGACATCGTCAGGATTGTGGCCCGGCAGCCGGCTACGGCCCGGTTTATCGCCCGGCATCTGTACAACTTCTTTGTCGCTGACGAACCGCAGGTTCCGGCGTGGCAGAACACCCCGCCCCGCGACCCTGAGGCCATCAAGATGCTGGAGGACGAGTACTTCCGCTCGAATTACAACATCCGCGCGATGCTGCGGGTGCTGTTCAACTCCGACTTTTTCAAGGACGCCCGCTTTACCAAGGTAAAGAGCCCCACCGAAACGGTGGTCGGAACCATGCGTCTGGTCGGCGATTTTGATATGCCCCGGCCGGGCCTGAACGCCATGACCCTGACTATCCGCTACATGGGGCAAGACCTGCTGAACCCGCCGACGGTGGAGGGTTGGCACACCGGGCGGGAGTGGATTGACAGCGGCACGCTGGTGGAGCGCATCAACTTTACCGCCGACGCGGTGGGCAACACCGCCCATCCCGGCGTGCAGGCCATCATCAGCCGCCTGGGTTCCGAGGGCGCTACCATCGCGCCGGAGCGGTTGGTTGACGGCTGCCTGGAAATGCTGGGCGCCTACGAGCTGGCAGACGTCACCCGCAATGAGCTGGTGTCGCTGGCCCGCAGCGAGGGCGAGGTGCAGACCGGCTCCGACGAGTTCGGCCAGCGGGTGGGCCAGATGCTGCAATCCATCGTGGCTACCACCGAATACCTGTTCGCGTAACCGAGGGAGGGCCAGAAAATGACATCCACCAAGAAAGACCCGGTGCTGGTTGTCCTCCAGCTGTCCGGCGGCAACGACGCTCTGAACACGATTATTCCCTACGGCGATCCGCTCTACCTGGACAACCGGCCCAACGTGCGGATTCCGATTGGCCAGGTTTTGCCCATCAACGACAACATCGGCTTCAACCCGGCGATGGCGCCGATGAAGCGGCTGTACGATGAGGGCAACGTGGCAATCATCCAGGGTGTGGGCTACCCGACGCCCAGCCGTTCGCACTTCCGCTCCATGGACATCTGGCACACCTGCGAGCCGGACAAGGTGGGCGATGAGGGCTGGCTGGGCCGGGCGGTGCGCGACCTGGACCCGTCAAAGGAAAACGTCCTGACCGGCGTCAACTTTGGCCGGGGACTGCCCCGCTCGCTGGTAGCGCCCGGCGTGCCGGTGGCGTCGGTGGGCAATCTGGAAACCTACGGCGTGCTGACCGGGATTGAACTCGAGGAACAGCGCACCAAAGCGCTGGACGTGTTCTCGCGGGTGTACTCGCCGATGATTGGGCAGGGCCCGGTGCTGGACTACTTCGCCCAGACCGGGCTGGACGCTCTGGAAGGGGCCGACATTCTCAGCACCGCGCCGGGTATGTATTCCTCATCGGTGGAGTACGGCGGCGATACCGTTGCCCAATATATGCGCAACATCGCGCAGGTGCATCTCGCCGGGCTGGGCACCAGGGTGCTGTACACCACCGCGCCCTACAACAGCTTTGACACCCACGCCGGCGAGCTGGCGAACCACACCCGGCTTTGGACGGAGACGTCCCACGCCGTCGCCGACTTTTACGACGACCTGAAAGAGCACAACGCCGGCGATAACGTGGTGCTGCTGGTCTTTACCGAGTTCGGGCGCCGGGTGCACGACAACGGCTCCGGCACGGACCACGGCTCCGGCGGCGTTGCGTTCGTGGTTGGCGAATCGGTCAACGGCGGCCTCTACGGTGAGTATCCCTCGCTGGAGACGGAAAAGCTGCTGGAGGGCGACCTGCACTTTAACAACGACTTCCGCGGCCTGTACTCCACGCTGCTGGAGCGGTGGATGGGCCTGGACGCTCAGCCCATCGTGAACGGCGCGTTCGAGCAGATGGACTTCATCTAAACGGGCTTGGCAAGCAGGCCCGGCAAGCAAACCCTGAGAGGTGAGTATGACTCCCGCCATAAGATCCCACGTACAGCTTCAGTACAGCCACACCATCGGGCGCGGCGAGCAGTTCGGGCCGGGTTTCACCTACCCGATCCACATGGCCCGGGGCGAGGACGACTTGATGTACGTCCTGTGCCGGTCGTCGGAGTACCGCCCGGAGGGCACCCGCATCACCGTTTGCACCGTTGACGAGGAATACGTCAACGCCTTTGCCAGGGGCGTGCCCCAGCAGGGGCCGCACGAGTACAACTTTGAGGACGGCTCGCTGGTCTGGCCGGTAACTGTGGCCATCGCCAGCAACGGCAACGTGTACGTTTCCGACGAGTGGCTGCACCGCATATCCATCTTTACCAGAGATGGCGAATACGTCGGCAAATGGGAGGAGCGCGTCGGCAGCGGCGACGGCGAGCTCAACCGGCCGGCCGGCCTGGCGATTGACGCGGACGATAACGTCTATGTCGTCGATACCAACAACCATCGGGTGCAGAAGTTCACTCCCGACGGCAAGTTCCTGTCCAAGTTTGGCACGCAGGGCAGCGGCGATGGCGAATTTGACATGCCCTGGGGCATCGCCATCGACAAGTCGGGCAGCATCTACATCGCCGACTGGCGCAACGACCGCATCCAGAAGTTCACCGCCGACGGCAAGTTCCTGATGAAATTCGGTTCCTCCGGTTCCGGCGATGGCGAATTCAACCGCCCTACCGACGTAGCCGTTGACCGGGACGGCATCATCTACGTTGCCGACTGGTTAAACGACCGGCTGCAAGTCTTTGACCCCGACGGCGATTTTGTGACCCTCAAGACCGGCGATGCGACGGTTTCCAAGTGGGGCAAGGACAAGCTGGACGCGAACCCGGAGATGTGGGGGGAGAGGGAGCGCGCGCCGGGCCTGGAGCGGGAGAAGGACTTTTGGGCGCCCACCGGGGTTGAGGTTGACGACTCCAACAAGGTGTTCGTCTGCGAAGGCCCGCGCAACCGTATCCAGGTGTACCACAAGCAATCCAACACCTTTATGGGGCCGCGGCTGTAAAGCCCCGACGACTCGGACTTGGGAAAGCCTCCGAACTGTGCGGGGGCTTTCCTATGCTTTGCCGTTGATATTTCACGGAATCGGCTTTCAAGGAATCGGTCATTGCCATGCCAACCTGCGTTGCCCGCGTGCCTAACCTGGAGTGCGAGGCGTTCTATTACGATATGGAACGCCGGGGCATTGAGCTGCGCAGCATGGAATCCGGCTCAGTAGCCCAGGCTTTGGAGGATGGCGAAATAGACGCCGGGCCGGTGCCGCTGGCGGATACTTTCCGGCTGGTGCCAAAGGCTGCGCCAATCGCCGGGTTCTGCGTGGCGTCGGTTTCGCAAGCTACGTCGGCCGTGCTCCATTCCAAAGAACCCATCGCAGCGCTGAGCGGGGGGCGCATTGCGGTTGGCGATGACGATGCTACGTCGGTGAGCCTGCTGCGGGTTTTGCTGGCGTTGAAACACGAAGTAAGCGGGGAAACTTTTGTTGATATGCAGTCAGACCACGATGCTTTTCTGATGACGGGCAACCGGGGGCTGCGTCGTCGCAGAGGCGCGCGGGGGTATCCGCATCGGTACGACTTGGGGGAGGAATGGCAGACTTGGACGGGACTGCCCTTTGTGTTCTCCCGGTGGATGGCCAGCGCGGATATGGAGCGGCAAGATTTTGTGGTGTTGCAGGATGCCCTGTTCGTCGGGCAAGAGGACTGGATGAACAACTTGTACAAGGCCACCGGGCCGCGGGATGACTTGCTGATGCTGCCCCGGGAAGTGCTGGAGTACGTGCAGGGGCTCCGGTTTTACATCGGGGTGCCGGAGGAACGGGCCATCGCACTGTTTCAGGAAAAGCTGGCGCTGCTGGCGGACGTTTCGGATTAGCCTTGCGGTTCGGCTATCCTGCGCTCAATGCCAGCCCGTTTTAAATGATTATGGAGCCGATGAAGGGACTCGAACCCTTGACCTGCGGTTTACGAAACCGCTGCTCTTCCGGCTGAGCTACATCGGCACCTGTGGTTAATATACCATAGCGGCCAGCCCGATTACTTTCACCATCCGATGCCTGATGCGCTAAAATAGCGGCGGCGCGGCGGTTGAGTTGACCGCCGGCCTGGGCTTGGATACATTCTACCCGCACGAAACCTATCTAACGGAGGCGATGCTTTATGTTTGTGAGAATCTATACTGGCGACGACGGCCAAACGCATTTTGAGGATTTGGAGCTGCCCGGCGAGCGCGCAATTCACAGCGGGATGCAGGTTACGCCGGGCGTGAACTTCCGGAGCTTTGAGCCGGGTTACTTCTCGGACTGGCACACGGCCCCCCGGCGGCAGTACGTCATCACCCTGGCCGGCGAAATGGAAATCGGCATCGGGGATGGCACCAAGCGGCGTTTTGGCGCCGGCGACGTGTTGATGGCCGACGACTTGACCGGCCAGGGGCATACCACCGCCGTCGTCGGCGACCAGCCCCGAATCTCAGTTACCATCCCCATCACCCTGTGGTCGCCCTGGCTGCCGGCCGAGGGGTAATCGCGCCAGCCGGGGCCAATCGCGCCGGAATATCCGGGCCGGAACATCCCGGCCAGTTCGGGCGTCTAGCGGGGTGCGTTGGCCCGGATAATTTGCTGCGCCACGGAGTAGGCATCCGGGCCGCCCAGCCGTGGCGCTATTATCGGCAGGGTGATGCCGGCTTCGCGGAACTGGGCCAGCCGCTCCCGCCGTTCGCCGGCGTCGGCCGGCAGGGACATACTGCGGATTAGCGCGTCGGGAACCAGTCGTTCGGCTTCCGCGATGTTGCCGGCCTGCCACGCCTGGCGCACCCGCTGAACTGCGTCGGCAAAGCCGGCCTCGGCCATCAGCCGGCGGTAGCGGGGAAAGCGGCCGGCGTAGGCGGCGGCGGTGCGTCGCATCCCGGCGCCGTCGTCATTCGATGCCGATGCGGATAGCAGCGTTGCCAGCTCAATATCGGCCGGCGCCCGCCCGGAACGCTGGGCGCCGGCCGCCGCGTGTTGGGCCGCCGTGCGCGCGTGTTCCGGCGTGCACCAAGTGAGCAGGATGCCGTCGCTGATTTCTGCCGCAATCTCCAGCATTTTGGGGAATACGGCCGCCAGGAATATGGGCAGTTCGGGGCGCAATGTGGGGAAGTGTAAATCAAAGGAACGGATGTTTATGGCCTCGCCGGCATAATCGCTGATGGCGCCATCACGCAGCAGGTTGCGCACGATATTTACCGTGTCCCGCACTCGCGGAATCGCTCCGGAGAACTCCAGGCCATGCTCCGGCTCGACCTGGACTTTATGGCTGCTGCCCAGGCCGAGGATGAACCGGCCGTTGGAGTAGCTGTCCACGCAGGCGGCGGCCATTGCGATGGTGGGGGCGCTGCGCACGAACACGCTGCTGATGCTGGTGCCCAGCAGGATGCGGTCGGTTCGCAGGGCGCAGGCCGTCAGGATGGAGAACTGGTCGCCGCCGTGGCCCTCGGCTACCCACGCCGATTCGTAGCCCAGCTCCTCGGCCAGCCGGACGCAATCCACCACCTCGGTGGGCGACATACCGCCGCCGGTAAATGCAATGCCAATCCTTTCCGTGGCCATAGCGATATTCCTAGTCCATCCGGTCTGTCGCTGTGGGCTGCCGCTGTCCCTCTCCGGTTTCCCAGGTAATCAGCACCTCGCGGGCCGACGTAAGCCAGCGGGGAATCAGGCCGCTTTCGCCAACGACGAACAGCGTTTCCAGCCGGCTTTCTACCAGCCGCCGGGTATCTTCGTTTGTTGAACCGACCATCGCCAGCGCAAACTCGATTGCGTCTGGCTCGGACATTCCGCCCAGCGCCTCGGCGAACCACCAGGGCGGTTCGGGCAGCGGGCGTATGTCGGGCAGCAGGCCCATCTCCCACAGCACGGCGGCCAGTTCCGGCAGGCCGGGCAAGTGCGGCGGCGCCTGGCCGTACAGCGCCCGATGCAATCCGGCGTGCAGATCGCCCGGCGTGGGGTTCCAGACGTTTATCAGCACCCGGCGGCGGGCGGACTGGTGCAGTTTGGTTACGAATGGCACGATGTCGCGCACGAAGTAGGTAACGTCGGAGAGGGTTATTACGTCGCCGACGGCATCCGATTCCATCCACCAATCGTCGCTGGCCTGGGCGTTGGCGATGCCGGCCTCATCGCGGGCAGCGATAAATTGCGCCCGCATTCCCGCCGACGGTTCGACCAGTTCCACTTGCCGCACCCGGCCGGCCATGGCCAGCGAAACGCGGCCGGCGCCCCCGCCGACGTCCACCAGTTTATCCGATTCGTGCAGATAGCCGGCCAGGGCTGCCAGGTTGCCGTCCAGCGGCCGGTGCGGGTCGCGACGGAACAGCTCGGCGAAGTCGCGCCACGGGTCGCCGGGGACGCTTACGTTGGACAGCCACTCGCGGGACATCGCCGCATCGTACAGGGCGGCGTAATGCTCGGCTGCGTTCATTGGTACATCCGTCGGGATAGCGAGTATCGGGATTGCGCGCTAGGGGGTCAGGATGACTTTGCCTCTGGTGCCGCGCGAGGCCAGGTGCCGGTGCGCGTCCGGGGCCTGTGCCATGGGGAGCACCCGGTCGACAATCAGCCGCAAACGCCCGTCCATAATCATGGGGGCCAGTTCCTGCATTGCGCCCTGGTGGTCTAGGGAGCCGATGGGCGAGCGGCCCATGCTGAATCCGATAACCGAGCGGTTCAGCGTGGTGATGTCGGCGGCGGACAGGTTGGCCGGCTGGCCGCTGGCGTTGCCGTAGCTGACCAGCCGGCCGTAGGATGCCACGCAGCGCACCGACTTTTCCAGCACCGGGCCGCCGACGCACTCCAGAACCAGCGGCACGCCCCGGCCGTCGGTCAGGGATTTAATCTCGTCCTCAAAATCCGTTTCGGTGTAGTTGATGGCGACGTCGGCGCCGAGGGAACGGCAAAGCTCCAGCTTGTCCTCGGTGGAAGCCGTAACGACCACGCGCGCGCCCCACTCTTTGGCCAGCTGGATGGCGATGGTGCCTACGCCGGAGGCGCCGGCCTGGATGAGCACGGTATCGCCGGCCTGCAGCGCGCCCCGCGATTTGAGCAGGTGGTACGAGGTGAGAAAGGTTATTGGCATACCGCCGGCGTGAATCGGGTCGATGCCGTCGGGATAGGGAAAGACGAAGTTGGCGTTGACGGCGACGTACTCGGCCTGCCCCTGCGGCCCCATCGCCATAACCTTTTGCCCCACCGACAAACGCCCGTCGGCAACGTCGGAACCCAGCTCGGTGATGGTGCCGGCGGCCTCCAGGCCCAGCGTGGCCGGCAAGTCGGGGCCGGGGTAGTTGCCCTGCCGCCGCATAATGTCGGCGTAGTTGACGCCGGCCGCGTCAACCTTGATTAGCACCTGATGGGGGCCGGGCTGCGGCTGCGGCGACTCTTTCCATTGCAGGACGTCCACGCCGCCGTATTCCTCAATACGCAAAGATTTCATATCAAAACTCTCCGCTGTTATGGCTAGGTCGGTATGGCAAACAAGTCCGCTATGCCGGGCCGCGCCGGCTGCCGGATTGCAGCACTTCGGGGTTGATGACGCGCACCGGCTCGCCGGCGGCAAAGGCCCGGATATTCTCAACGACGCCGGTGTAAAACGCCCGGTAGCCGTCGTCGGTTACGTAGCCGACGTGAGGCGTAATCAGGGTGTTGTTCAGGGTGAGCAGGGGGTGATTCACGGGCAGCGGCTCTACGTCAAAGGTGTCCAGGGCGGCGCCGGCGATGGCCCGATGTTCCAGCGCGCGCACCAGCGCCGGTTCGTCAACGATGGGGCCGCGGGAGATGTTGACCAGAATGGCCGAGGGTTTCATCAAGCCCAGCTCGTGGGCGCCGACCAGCCCTCGGGTGCGCTCGCTGAGCCGCACGTGCACCGACACCACGTCGCCAGCGCGGAACAGGGTATCCTTGTCCACCAGCGCAGCGCCGCACTCGGCGGCCCTTTCCTCGGTCAGGTTTTGACTCCACGCGATGACGCGCATATCAAAGGCGTTGCCGACGCGGGCGACCAGCGAACCGATGTGGCCGAGGCCAAGCAGGGCCAGGGTTTTGCCCTGCAAGCCGGCGCCAACGTGGACGCCCCACTTGCCCTCGCAGCGAGTGCGGCGATCCTCGTCGGTGATACGGCGCAGCAGCCCGATGATGAGGCCCCAGGTCAGCTCGGCCGGCCCCTCGCCGGCGCCGGGCGTGCCGCAGACGGTGATGCCCATTTCGGTAGCGGCGTCAATGTCAAAGGAGGCGTTGCGGGCGCCGGTGGTAATCAGGCAGCGCAGGTTGGGCAAGCGGGCCAGCAGCGCGCGGGGAAACGGCGTGCGCTCCCGCATCCCCATCACAATGTCAAACCCCGCCAGCCGTTCCGCCAGCGCATCCTCATCGTTCAGGTGGTCGGGAAAGTAAGTAACTTCCACCCCGGCGGGCAGGGATGACCAGTCGGCCATATCCGCTGCCGCATTGTGGTAATCATCAAGGACGGCTACTCGCATCGTGCAAATCCTTTCGTGTCGGGCGGCGCATCCGCAACCCGCTGGCTGCCGCGCCCGCAAGCGCGCGCAATCAGTAAAGCACAGCCCCAATAAGCGGTCAAGGAAACCGCGCAGCTCCAGACGGCTAGTTAACATATCGTGATTTTACTTTTTACAAAAAATCCTGAAAATCTGCAAACGCGTTGATTGTAATGACGATGAGCCATTCGTTACCTTTACATAACGCTTTGCGTATTGGGGTGGTATGCCGAAATTTTTGCGATGGTGAAAATGATGACGGTTCTCAAGTCAATCCGCAATAATTCTCACCTCGGGGCCGCAGCGGCGTTGACGGCCCTGGTGCTGGCCTGCTTTGCGATGGCAGACACGGCACAAGGCGGCGCCGCCCCGCCGCATCCGGTCGAGTTGTACGAACTGAACCAGCCGCCGTTCATCGCCCGCCACACCGCCGCCGAGGAGGATAATCACTCCGGATTCCCGACGCAAACCGCCGGATTTTCCGCTTACTACCGAGTAGCCGGGGGCAAATCGTCGGGTAGTAATACGCAGAGCGAATCACGTATTGACGTTGCCGGCGCGCTGTCCGTGCTTACTTCCCCCTCGTCATTTCCGGACACTTCCCCGCTGCGTCCGGGAACTCTGGTGGATATGGGGCGCAATTACGCCATCGTCGCGCTGCCGGTGCTGCCCACGATTGACCCAAGTCTAGCGCCGCCGACAACGGTCAATCTGTACTTTGACAGTCGGGGCTGGATGGTTGCTTATTTGCCGGCGGATACCCCGGCAGTGGCCATCTGGCGGCCCGATTCTCCGAATGCGATGCACGATGACGAGTACGACGCTACCGTCGGACTGGCGAACAATCTGTTCGTGGTGGCTCTTGCTGAGGCGCAGGCGATAGCAGGATGGGGCGGCGGCCCGGTCGCTCATGCCGATATTCGCTACTACGATTGGCAGAATCCTGATTGCGATGGCTTTGTACTGTTCACCAATGCGGCCGGTGGTTCGGATGCTGCGCCGGTGGAGTTTTTCATTCCAAAGGGAATTGGCAGCGTGCATCCGTCGGCGGCGGTGCTAATCACCAGTTACCCCGCTGCCGATGACAGTCGGCGCGCTGAGCTGGCAATTGACGGCCAGGCGGTGGCGGCAGACCCGGAGGCGGGGAGATTGCTGCGGGCTAACACGTTTGAGCTTTCCCGCTCCAAACGTTCCATCAGCCGGCACGTGATGGCGCTGGACGTTAGCGCGGGTACGACGGCGGCCGGGGCGGTGCTGCTGCTGTACGACAAGCCGGCAACGGCGGGGAACTGAGCAGGTGATGGTTACGGACTCAATCGCCGGTGCTTATTCGCGCGCTTGCGGCGCTGACATTCGCATTTTGCATTGGAGTATCGGCTCTTTACCTGCCGCCTCCAATCTCAACTGCCGCTGAATGGAACGGCGCACCGGCGGCGGTTCAACCAACGCATCCGGCATTGCCAGTCCCGGATACTTGCGTCCAAGATGTCAGCATCGCAGTCTATGACCCCGCCGACATGGAGAACGGTTACGCCCTGAAAGAACCGCCCGACTATACCGATGGGGACGAAATCAGAATCTATTACGATGTTCACAATGCCGGCTGCGGCGCAGTTTCCATAAAAGTGGAGCTGACCGGCTCGGTAAGCGGCGCGACAATCCACAACGCGGACCAGGCCGCCGATGCGTGCCTGACGGAATGTTCCATCGCGGCGGGCGAGCTGCATTACGGCGATTTGGGATGGAACCTGGCAAAGCACCCGACGGTTTCGGGCGAGCGAGTGGTGGCCACCGTATCGGTGCTGTCACCGGGCGACTTTGGGGATATTGATGCCGCCAACGATACGGCAATCTCAGAGGCGGGCATTAACGTAGTTCGCGAACCATCCGAGTACGTTGACCTGGCGCTGGCATCAGTAGCGGTTGCGCCGGACACCGCAACCCCGGCGGGCGCGGCGGTGGAGTTCACTGCCGTAGTAACTAACAAGGGAACCAGCGCCGCCGCGCCGTCGCTGCAAGTGTCGGCCGGGAATAGCGACGAACCCGTTGCCACCTCCACCCTTGCGCTGATGCCGCCCGGCAAATCCCTGACGGAGGTTCTGCGCTGGGACACGTCGGGATACGCCGCCGGCGAATACGACGTTGCCGTGCTGCTCAGCGCAGCGGATGACGTGTCCGCCTCGGACAATGCCTGGACGGGGAGGGTAACGCTGCGGGAGCCGGTGGTTGACATCCGCATCGGGCCGGTATCCGCGGCGCCAACGCCGGCGTTAGCGGGCGCGCCGGTTACACTGGCGGCCACCGTGTCCAACCACGGCGACTTTGCGGCGACGCCGGTTGTGCGGCTTGCCGTCGGAACGAGCACGACGACCGCCGCTTTTTTGATGGTAGAGGAAATATCCCCCGGTGCTGAACGCGACATAAGCCTCGTTTGGGATACCGCCGGCCAGCCCGCCGGGAATCATCAGCTAACCGTTTCAGTTTGGCCGGACGGCACCGCATCGGAACCGGCGGCCAGCGCAGCGGTTAGCGCGTTTCTGTATCGCCAGGTGGATTTGGCGGTAAGTTCAATCAGCATCGCCGGCGCAGCCCCGCGCTTGGGCGAAACCGCAACCATCGCGGTCACGGTGGCTAACGTCGGCGATAACCCCGTTGCCGGCGGGCTGCTGGAATTGACCATCCGGGGTGAGGACGAACCGGCGGCTACCAGCACAATTAGTTCATTAGGCCCCGGCGATACTCAATCTTTCAACCTGCAATGGGATACGACGGGCAACACGTATGGGCAATATGACCTGGACGCTACGGTTAGCGTTACGGCGGAAACCGACAGCGATGGCGTTGCGTCCAATGACACCCGCTCCGTTGCGATGGTGCTGCGCAATTGGCTGTCGCTGAGACGAATTACGCCGCGCCAGGATACCGCCATTGTAGGCGATGCCCTGCCGGTGTCTGCCGAAATAACCAATCACGCCGCAGCGGGTATTGCCAACGTTGCGCTCAATCTGTACCGGGGCAACGATGACGTGCCGTTGGCCGTATCCGAGGCCATAAGCATCGCCGGCGGCAGCGCCAAAACCGTAACCGTTCGCTGGACGCCGGGGCCATCCGACGTCGGTTCTAACGAACTGTCCGTGTGGATTAGCTCGCCGGCCTTTGACCCTGACGAGGACGACGGCGCTCCGGTAGCGGCGCAAGTCAGCAACGAAATCGTACTGGCCGGCGCCCGGCAAGAACCTGCTGATGCGATGGCGGGCGATGCGGTTACCATCTTGCTGGGGTTAGAGAATGTTAGCACGGTATCAGTTGCGACAACTTCGGTGCGGCTGCTGGCCGTTGCTACCGGGCAGGACATTGGCGCCGTTGCCGTGGGGCCGCTTGCGCCGGGCCAGACGGCAACAACGTCCATTGTCTGGATGACGGCCGGCGCTGCGGCGGGGACGCATCAGCTGCGGGCGCGGCAAACCATTCCGGGCCGGGCTGCCGATGCTGATGACGTGATAAATGTTGCGGTAAGTCTGCGCGAACCTGTCGTTGACGGGGCGGTTACCGAGGTAGCTTTGCCGCGCGCAATCGCCGTAATCGGGCAGGCGGTAAGCATCGCCGCCACCGTTGCCAACAATGGGGAACGGGCCGTTGCTATTCCGGTGCGGCTGAATATCGGCGGGGCGGCTCAGCCGGTCGCAACCACTACGAGCCCGATGCTTGCGCCGGGCAGTATCACTTCGGTAAGCCTCACTTGGGACACCGCCGGATTCAGCGTTGGCGAACATCAACTGCGGGTTGCAACCGCAATGGCGCAGGATGCCAACGCGGCCAACGACGGGCAATCCGCAAGCGTAAATCTGTTCCGGACAGCTTTCACCCCTGGCGGCCCAATCAGGCAGTGCGCCGACGATTTGGCGGTGAACGTATCTGGTATTACGGACGACACCGGCGGCCCGGTTGCCGATGCGCCCTATGATTCTTACGACACGCTTACCGTGTCATACGAGATTTACAACTACAGTTGTAATCGGGATGTTACCGCACTGTTGGCGCTGGCCGGTTCGCTGACCGGCGCCGGCATTGACGATAGCAGCGACGAATGTTTGTCGGGATGCGCCATACCCTACGGCGGGATGATGGCAGTGACGGCGCAATGGGCGCTGGCCGGTCATCCCGGCGTTGCGGGTGAAAGCGTTGCGGCCGCCGTGTCCGCAAAATCCCCCGATGATTTTACGGATGCCAACAGCGGTAACAACGCCAGCGTGTCTGTGGAATCGGTGGACATTGTTGGGCGGGCGGACGTTATGGTCAGGGTGGGGCAGAGCGACGCGCGGCGTGGGCTGATTGCCGGGCCGCTGCGACTTGATGATTTTGATGCCGACTATGGGGATGCTTGCGGAGATGATGCCGGCGCCGCCCTATGCGCCGTGTCGGTGTGGGCGTCTGAAATTACCGCCGGCTCAGGGGTGCGCGTTTCGGCGTTCGTCAGGAACCGGGGTAACTCGGCAATCAACATTCCGGTCAATTTGCTGGTGAACGATGCTCGCCGGCCGGTTGATTCCGTGACTGCTAACGACTTGGCCCCGGGCACTATCGGGCGTGTTGATTTGTTCTGGCACGTCCCGGCCGGCACGACCGCCGGCGAGTACAACCTCACGGTTGCGTTGGCCAGCGCCGATACTGAATCAGACGACCGGGCTGCGATTACAAATGCCGTTACCGTTAAAAAGCCGGCGCCCGGAGCAAAGATTATCCGGGCCACGGCTACCCCGCAAAGGGCATTGTCCGGTGCGCCGGTAACAATCAGCGTAGATGTGCAGAATACCGGGGCATTGCCGGCCAGGATTCCCGTCAAGTTGTTTGTCGGTAGGGCGAAAAGCCCGTATCGTGAATTGCAAACCGCAGAGTTGCAGCCGGGTGAAACCGGGGCGGTATCTTTTACGTGGGCTCAAAGTGCCGGGCCGGGCAACTACTTTGTGCGCGTGCAAGTCCTGGACAGCCATCGCTGGTTGGCCGTCCGGTATCGGGAGCCGGGGGCGAGGGTTGCGGACGATGAGCTGTTGATGATGAGCGTTGCGCCAGCGCCGGCTTACCTGGGGCAGGTTGTAGCGGTGTCGCTGACGGTTTTTAATTCGGCGGCCCAACGGGCCAGCATACCCCTGACGCTGGATTTTCCGGGCGACGGCCGGCGGGATGCAACCCGCAACCCCAGCGTTGGCCCTAACGAATCCGTTACCCGGAGCATCCAATGGCGCACCGGGGCGTTGGCCGCCGGAGAGCATACCCTCCGCGCTAACGCCGTCATCGGAGGCCGCACCATCACGGTTACGCAAACCGTTGAATTGCTGGTTGATGCTGAAATAGTTTCCGTAACGTCCAGACCGTCGGAACCGGCGGCGCTGGGTCGGCCCGTTGACATAACGGTTGCAGTACGCAACAACGGCCCGGTTGCCGTCAACATACCCGTCATCCTGCATTTCCCATCGCCGGGCAAGCAGCCGGAACGACGCAGCCCGCGCGTGCCGGCGGGCGAGAGCGAAACGGTCACATTTATCTGGCGTACATCTCGCTACGATGCCGGGGGCCATTCTTTTCGCGTGACACTCGGAACTTCCGATGCGCCGTTGGATTCCCGCGTGTTCAATCTGCAACTGCTGCCGGCGCAAGATGTTGAATCGCTGCTGGATGTTGAGATAGTTTCCATCACCTCCAATCCGCCGGATGCGGCAGTGCGGGGGCAGCCTGTTGACATAATGGTGGCGGTGCGCAACAACGGCCCGGCTGCCGTTAACGTACCCGTCATCCTGCATTTTCCATCGCCGGACAAGCAGCCGGAGCGACGCAGCCCGCGCGTGCAAGCGGGCGAGGACGCGGTGGCAAGATTTACCTGGCGCACGTCCCGGTATCAGGCCGGGGCGCATTTTTTTCGGGTGACGCTGGGGGCGTCCGATGCTCCGTTGGAATCACGGGTTTTTGAGCTGCAACTGCTGCCGCCGGCGGTTGATTTCTCGGTGCAGTCTATTGCGGTGGGTGGGGTTGCCGGGCCTTTCGCTAAGGGGGAGTGGGTGTTTATTGCGGCTCGCGTGGCCAACTTGGGCGAGTGGGGCGGGAGTGGGCGGATTATCCTGCGCAACCTTTCCTATGGCAACGACTTGTATGGACGTTCGATGCATCTGGAACCGGGCGAATCAAAGACGGTGGAGTTCGTTTGGAAAACGCTGCGCTATCGGGTTGGTCGGCATGAGATACAAGTGTACGCCGATGCGCCGAATGACGCCGCTCCGGGAAACGACGTTTCGGGCGTGGCCGTGGTGAACGTGCTGCCCGCCGATGACATTACGGTAGGCGCCGGCGCCGTCGTTTTCGGTACGCCAACGCAGCCTTCCGGAGCAATGCTCGCAGGGTTGGCGGTGTCAGATTCGGATGCTATCTACGAGCCGGCCGGGGCAATCGGCGCGCTGTACCGGCGCGCGCGCACGTCGGCCATCCACTGCGCCCGGTTGCAGCGGAGGCTGGGGCATCCGCAACCCCGCGCGGCGCTGTGTCCGGCCGCCCCGTCGCTGGTTAGATGATGCCCGTTCAGATGACGGCCTCGCGCAGCACTTCCACCAGATGCCGCGCGCGGCGGCCGGTGCCGTGCTCCACTTGCTGGCGGCAGGAAACGCCCATCACGGCCACCTCCCAATCGGGCCTGGCGTTGATGGCGGGAAAGAGGGACAGGCCGCCAATTTGCATTGATATGTCGTAATGCTCTTGCTCAAAGCCGAAAGAACCGGCCATACCGCAGCAGCCGGCGTTGATTAGTTCCACCTCGTAGCCCGGCGGCATATCCAGGGCGGCAACCGAGTTGGCGGCGCCGGTGATGGCCTTTTGATGGCAATGGCCGTGGAACAGCACGCGCTTTGCCACATCTGAGAACGACAGGGCCAGCCGGCCGGCGTCCTTTGCCTGGATGAGAAACTCGTCAATGAGGTACGCGTTATCCGCTACCAGCCGGGCATCGTCGCTATCCACAAAATCCGGATATTCGTCGCGCAAAGTCAGCAGGCAGCTTGGTTCGCAGCCAACTATGGGGATGCCTTGCCGGGCCAGCGCCGCCAGGGCCGCGATGTTGTCCCGCGCCTGCTCGCGGGCCTGGGACAGCAGGCCCTTGGAAATCATCGGCCGGCCGCAGCAGCCGCCGTTGACCAGCGCGACGTCGTAGCCGGCCCGCTCCAGCAACTCTACGGCGGCGATGCCGATTTCGGGGTAGTTGTAGTTCATAAAGGTGTCGTTGTAGAGGGCAACCGTACCGTACTTGCCGGGCGCGCTGCCGTGGTGATTCCGGCCGGCAAACCACTCCGGCAGCGATTGCCGGGCGAAAGGCGGCTGCTGACGCTCCCGGCTGACCCCCAGCAGCGCCGAGGCCATCGTGCGGCCCAATCCGGTGCCGGCGAGCCAGTTGCTCAGCGGGGCGTAGCGGCTGCCCAGTTTGTTGAGGCTGTTGATGTTGGCGAACAGGCGGGAGCGCAGCGGCACGCCGTGCCTGGCGTGGTACTGGTTCAGAAACTCGTACTTCAACTTGGCCATGTCAACGCCGGATTCGCACTCGGCTTTGCACGCCTTACATTCCAGGCACAAATCCAGCGCCTGATGCAGCCGCTGGTCGGTCATTGACCCCTCGGCGCCCTCCGGCATCCGGCCCGACAGCGCGGCCCGCAGCAGGTTGGCCCGGCCCCGGGTGGAGTGTTCCTCGTCGCGGGTGGCCATAAACGACGGGCACATCGTGCCGTCCAGCTTGCGGCAGGCGCCCATGCCGTTGCACATCTCCACCGCGCCGGCGTAGCCAAAGTCGGCGGAGAAATCCAGAGCAGTTTCCAGATGCAGGGGCTGGTACGCCGAACCGTAGCGCAGGTTCTCGGTCATCGGCGGCGTGTCAATAATCTTGCCGGGATTCATAATGTCGTTGGGATCCCAGGTGTGTTTCAGCTCCCGGAAAGCATTGTAGATTTGGTCGCCGAACATCTTGCGCGTCCAGACGCCGCGCACGATGCCGTCGCCGTGCTCGCCGCTCATGGAACCGCCAAACTCCTTGATTAAATCGGACACGGCATCGCCGATGGATACCATCTTGTCGATGCCGTCCTGCCCCTTGAGGCTAATCAGCGGGCGGATGTGGAGGCAGCCGACGGCGGCGTGGCCGTAGTAGCCGGCGGTGGTGCCGTGAGCGGTTACAATCTCATCAAACCGGCGCACGAAATCGCCCATCACCGCGGGGTCAACGGCGGGGTCCTCAACGAAAGGTATGGGCTTGGCATCGCCTTTGATGCTCATCAGCAGGCCGAGGCCGCCCTTGCGCACGTTCCACACCGCCGCTTGGCCGGCCCGGTCCAGGATGTTGACGCAGGCGTAGGCCAACCGGACGTCCTGCTTGAGGCCGTCCATTTTGGCGGTTAGTTCGTCCTCGGATTCGCCGTAGAACTCCACCAGCAGCATCGCTCCCGGATCGCCCTCAATAAAGGACAGCAGGCGCGATTGGCCCAACGCCTCCCGGCACCTGTCCAGCACCATCTTGTCAATCAGCTCTACCGATGACGGGTTGTGGGCCAGCACGCGCATGGTGGCTTCGCTGGCCTCAACGACGCTGCGGAAATGCAGCACCGACAGGGCGGTCATCGTGGGCCGGGGCACCAGGTTGACTTTGGCCTCGGTAACGACGCACAGCGTACCCTCGGAGCCAACCACCATCCGGGCCAGGTTCACCGGGTCGTTGCGCCGCTGGCCGTCCATGATGAATTCGTCAAGGTTGTAGCCGCTGACCCGCCGCTGGATTTTGGCGTACATCCGGTCAATCTCATCCTGCTGCTCGGCGGCAATCCGCAACACGCCCCGGTAAATATCGCCCTCCAGCCCGCCGGCGCTGAGCCTGGCCTCCAGCTCGGCCGGCGCCAGTGCTCCGAAATGCGCCGACGTGCCATCGGAGAGGATTACGTCCAGTTCCCGGACGTGGTCGAGGGTTTTGCCGTAGATTACGGAGTGGGCGCCGCAGGTGTTGTTGCCGATGCCGCCGCCCACGCAGGCGCGGTTGGCCGTCGTGGGATCGGGGGCGTACTGCAAGCCGTGGGCCGACACCTGGCGGGTGAGCTGTTCCAGGATGATGCCGGGCTGCACCCGCGCCCACTGCTCGTCGGCGTTGACCTCCAGCACGTTGTTCAGATACTTGCTGAAATCCAGCACGATGGCGTGGTTGACGGTTTGGCCGGCCAGGCTGGTGCCGCCGGAGCGGGGCAGCACGGGGATGCGCTCCCGCGCCGCAAAATCAACCACTGCCTGCACGTCGGCGGTACTGCGGGGGATGACCACGCCAACGGGTTCCATCTGGTAAATGCTGGCGTCAGTGCTGTACAGCAGGCGCGTGTAAGGGTCAAAACGCACCTCGCCATCCACCCGGCGGCGCAACTCGTCGGCAATATCCTGCCGTTCTTTGCCGCGAATTCTGCGCTGCGTTGCCGTAGCCGTTGCCATCTTGCATCCCTCCCGATAGAACCCCAATCACATAGAACCCGAATCAATAGAATCCGAATCACCGGCAACAGGTTAGCGCACCCGGCCAATAGCGGCAACTTGACGACGATTGCCAACCCCGCTGGCCGCGCCGGGGCGTGATACACTTTGCCCAACGCCGTGATTAAGGAAGTGACCAGCATGATACGGTTGGGAGCAACGGGTTCCATTCCGCACCTGGACTTGTGCCGGGGACTGGAGGCGATATTCCGCAGACGCGGCATTGACTTTGACTGGCTGCTGTATGCGGGCTACGACCAGATGGTAGCCGGATTCGCCAGCGGCGAGATAAACGTTGCCTGGAACGGCCCGCTGTCCCACGTCAAAATGCGCCGCGCTTTCGGCGATGGCGCCCCGGTAATCGCAATGCGGGACGTAGATATAGATTTCACGACTAACTTCATCGTCCGGGCTGATTCGCCCCTCCGGACGGTAGAGGATTTGCCCGGCGCGCGTTTCGCCTTTGGCGCGCGCAACTCGGTGCAAGCCGGCCTGCTGCCGGTGCACTTCCTGAAAGAATTAGGCATCAATCCCGGCAGAGATTTGGCGTCCGCGGATTTTTACGACCAGCGCGCGCCGGTTAAACCATCCGACGAGCTGGACGTAATCGCCCGGGTGTTGAACCGGGAATACGACATTGGGGCAGTCAGCGGTAGAGTGCTGGACACGCTGGAACCGGACGATGGCGTTGACATCGCCGCATTGCGCGTAATGTGGACCAGCCCCGGCTACAGCCACTGCTGCTTTACCGCCCGCCCCGACCTGCCCGCAGCAGAGGCCGCCGATTTTACCGCTACGCTGGCAGCAGTGGACGACGGCGATGAGGCCGGGCGGGCCGTGCTGAAAGCCGAGGCGTGCCGGCGGCTGGTTCCCGGCATTGACGACGGCTGGGACGTCATCGAGGCGGCGGCGCTGGCTGAGGGGCTTATCTGGTGAAACGCCGGCGGGCACGGGATTTGCGCCCATTGCCCCGTTCGTACCCCTGCGCTATGCTGGGCGCATACCAACCGCCGGAGGGAGGGAGTTCGTGCTACTGTCGCAAAAGCAGCTGCAAACCACGCAGGATTTACTGGCCGCCGCCGACCGGGAATTTGAGAACGGCGAGGCCGTGCTGGGCTCTGAACACCTGTGGGCCGCGATAACGCATACCGTCAAAGCGACGGCGGCGGCAAAGGGGCTGGCGTATGATGCGGACGATTTGTTCCCTACGCTGGAGCAGTTAGTCGGCGACGATGAGCAGTGCGGCGAGATATTGCTGACCTCGTTTTTGGCCGCGCGGGGGCATTCGGGGCTGTTCAGCGCCGGCTATCTAAGGTTTGATGCCGGCGATACGCACCGAGTGCGCCGGCTGGCGCATGAGTTCGTCGGCGCACTGCAAGAACTGGCAGCGTAACCCAATGCCCGTAGTCACACTGCCGTTGCCGGAGCACGGGCGAATTGCCCTGGAGCTGTTGGACGAGGCCGATTTGGAACTTGCCGTCGGAAAGCCGATGAAGGCGTCAGAAATGCTTTGGGGCGCCGTTGCTCACGCGCTGATCGCGCTGGCCTTGCAAATGGGCCGTCCCTATAACAGCCACGGAGCGTTGCGAAACGTCGCCCGGCAACTGCCCAACGTTCCTAACCGGACGCATTGGCTTACCGAATTTGACGTAGCCGAGGATTGCCACAGTAATTTTTATCACGGGCATCTGACGGATGTGGAAGTAATGCAATGCCGGCCGCGCATCAACCGTCTGGTCGACGGCTTGCTGGACATGGCTAACCAATTCCCTTTGCAAAATTGACTGAGGAGTTGATGGTTTGACTGACAAAATTGGCTTTATCGGCCTGGGCCGCATGGGGTTGCCCATGTCGTACAACCTGCTGCGGGCCGGGTATGATTTGACGGTGCATAACCGCAGTCAGGATAAGGTGCGGCAGATTGCTGATGCCGGCGCTACGGCGGCTGCGTCCACCGCTGCGGTGGTTGCTGATTGCGATGTCGTGCTGGCCTGTCTGCCCGACGTGGCAACTTGCGAGGCGGTTTTGCTGGGCGATGCTGGCGCGCTGGCTAACGCCCGGCCGGGGCAGGTTATCGTTGACCATAGCACCGTCGGGGCGGCAACGTCCAAAGCCTGCGCCGTCGCTGCCGAGGCGCGGGGGGCGATGTTTCTGGATGCGCCCATCAGCGGCGGCACGGAGCGCGCCACCGATGGCACGCTTACCATAATGGTGGGCGGCCCGCCGGATGCCTACGCACGGGCTGCTCCGGTCTTTGACGTGATGGGCGCCGTAGTGCGGCACGTCGGGCCCACCGGCTCCGGCACGGCGGCCAAGCTGGTCAACCAGTTGCTGGTGGGCATCCACATGGTGGCAGCAGCGGAGGCGATGCTGCTGGGGGCGAAATCCGGCGCAGACCCGGCGCTGGTCTTTGAGCTGGTCAACTCCGGCTGGGGGCAAAGTTTCGTGCTGGGCCGCAACGCTCCGGCCATGCTGGACCGCGATTTTGAGGGTATCCGAACTCAATTGCGGGTGTTTCTGAAAGACTTGGGTCTGATACAGGAAATGGCCCGCGATTTGGACACGCCGATACCCGGCGGCGATTTGGCCTACCGGCTGCTGGGCGAGGCCGTCGCGCAGGGGCTTGGCGATTTGGACAGCGCCGCCATCGTGCTGCCAATGGAGGAACAGGCCGGGTTCCGGATACGGCGCAAGGACGCCGAGTAAGTTGTCATCTTTAATACGTCATTCCGGCGCAGTCGGTATGATGACCTGTAAATCGGGAGGTGCGATTATGGCTGATGAAATGGCGGTTTATTGGAACGGAACGATGACGCCGGCCAGTCAGGTTGGAATATCAATCTATGACCGGGGCTTTCTCTACGGCGATGCCGTCTTTGACGCTACGCGCACTTTTGGGGGCCAGACCTTTCGCCTGGACCGGCACATCGACCGTCTGTACAACTCCCTGCGCTACCTGCGTATTGACGTGGGGATGAGCAAGGCGGAGATGACGGCGGCAACCGAGGCGGTGGTGGCGCACAACTACCCGCTGCTGCCGGCCGGGCAGGATATGTGGGTGATGCAGCGCATCAGCCGGGGCGTGGAGGCGCCCAACCGCGCCGGCGGGCTGCTGCCGACCATCATTATTGAAAGCCACGCCATTCCCTTTGCCGCCCGCGCGCCGCTGTACCGCGACGGCGCCCGCATCAGCACCCCGTCGGTGCCGCGCATCCCGCCCCGTTTCATCAGCCCCCGGGCCAAAACGCACAACTACCTGAACCTGATTCTGGGCGAGCTGGAGGCCCACGGCGACGACCCCGACGCCTGGGCGATTCTGCTGGACGAGTTCGGCAATCTCACCGAAGGGCGCGGCAGCAACGTGTTTCTGGTCAAGGACGGCGTGGCGATGACGCCCAAATCGCAATACGTGCTGGAAGGCGTAACCCGCAACCAAACGCTGGAGCTGGCCAACGGCCTGGGCATCCCAACGGCCGAGTGCGACCTGGATTTGTACGACGCCTACACCGCCGACGAAGCCTTTTTGACCTCGACCAGCCTGTGCATCTGCCCGGTGTCCGGGGTGAACGGCGCGCCCGTCGGCGATGGCGGCGTGCCGGGGCCGGTAACGCATCGGCTGATGACCGCGTTCAGCGATCTGGTGGGCATGGACTTTGCCGAGCAATACCTGGCGCACTTGTAGCAAACTATCCTGCGCCATTCCCCGCTTATAAGGAGAACATCATGACCGAGTATTTGGCAGGCGTCGTAGAATCCGGACAAGAGGCGCAACAGCTGGCCACCGGCTTTGCTTTTACCGAAGGCCCGTTGTGGCACCCGGACGGCTACTGGCTTTTTGTTGACTTGCGCCGGGAGCCGCCGGTCATTCACCGGATGTCGCCGGCCGGCGGCGTGCCGGACGTCATCCGCGAGCCCAGCGGCGGCACTAACGGAATGACTTTTGACCTGGCCGGGCGCCTGCTGATGTGCGAGGGCGATAACCGGCGCATCACCCGGATGGAACCCGACGGCACCATCACGCTGCTGGCCGACCGTTGGGACGGCAAGCGGCTGCACCGGCCTAACGACATCGTTACCCGCAGCGACGGCAGCATCTACTTTACCAACCCCAGCGGGCGCGTGCCGCCGGAGGAACAGGAAATTGAGTTCCCCGGCCTCATCCAGCGCATCGCCCCGGACGGCAGCGTTACCGCCCCGGCCACCGACATCGACTACCCCAACGGCATCGCTTTCTCGCCCGATGAGTCGGTGCTGTACGTCTCCAACACCCGCGCGCTGGGCGAACCGGCCGACCAGTATTGGGGCGGGCAGGTCAAGGAAAACCAGTACATCCGCGCCTACGACGTGGCGGCCGACGGTTCGCTGAGCAACAGCCGCATCTTTGGCAGCATGGCCTCCGGCGAGGACGGCGTACCCGACGGGATGAAAGTTGACGCCGCCGGCCGGGTCTATTGCACCGGCTCCGGCGGCGTATGGGTATTCGCCCCGGACGGCGCACACCTGGGCATCATCCGCCTGCCGGAAATACCCGCCAACTGCGCCTTCGGCGGCCCCGATTTCAAGACCATGCTGTTCACGGCGCGCACCTCAGTGTACAGCCTGCGGATGACCACGCCGGGGGCCGCGCTGCCGCGGGGGTAGGCGATTACGCAAAGATAGCAGGCATCGGCAGAGTGGAGTACGCTAATGCGCGAATTTGACGCCATCGTCATCGGTGTCGGCGGTATGGGCAGCGCCGCCGTGTATCAGCTGGCCCGGCGGGGTTGGCGGGTGCTGGGGTTGGAGCGGTACGACATTCCTAACGAGATGGGCTCGTCGCATGGGGTTAGCCGGATGATTCGGCTGGCTTATCATGAGGATCCGTCTTACGTGCCGCTGCTGTACCGCGCTTACGAACTCTGGCAGCAGCTGGAGAACCTGGCCGGGGAGCGGTTGCTGGTTAGCACGGGCTGTCTGCGCGGCGGCGTGGGGGCGAACCGGCTGCTGGAGGGTTCGCTGGCCACGGTGCGCCAGCACAACTTGCCCCATCGGTTGCTGTCCGGGCCGCAGGTCAATCAGGAATGGCCGGGGTATCAGCTGCCGGAGGATGCCGAAATGCTGTACGAGCAGCAGGGCGGCTTTGTCTTATCGGAGCGGTGCATCGTGGCCCATGTTGACGCCGCTCTGGATGCGGGCGCGGAGGTGCACGGGCGGGAGGCGGCGCTGGAATGGGAACCGACGGCCGGCGGCGGCGTTACCGTAACCACCGACCGGGAAACCTACTCGGCCCGCCGGCTGGTGGTAACCGCCGGGGCGTGGGCCGGCAAGGTAGCCCCGCAAGTCGCCGCGCACGCCGTACCGGAGCGGCAGGTGCTGGGCTGGTTCGCGCCGTACCGCCCGGAGCTGTTCCGGCCGGCCGCGTTTCCCGTCTTTGGAATGGAGGTAGAGGAAGGACGGTTCTACGGGTTCCCGTCGTATGGCATCCCCGGTTTCAAGCTGGGAATGTTCAATCATTTCCAAGAGCAGGTGGACCCGGATACGATGGATCGAGAGCCCAACGCGCGGGACGAGGCAGCCCTCCGTCAATTCACCGAACGCTACTTCCCCGAGGCGGCCGGCCCCACGCTGTCCCTCAAAACCTGTATGTTCACCAACACGCCGGATGAGCACTTTATCATAGACACCCTGCCCGACTACCCGCAGGTTTCGGTAGCCGCCGGCTTCTCCGGCCACGGTTTCAAGTTTTGCAGCGTAGTCGGGGAGATTATGGCCGACCTGGCCGAACACGGCGCCACCGAACACGACATCGGGCTGTTCCGGCTGGGGCGGTTTGGCGACCGTTGATTTGGCTGATGGTGGCGGCCGGCGGCGCGGCCGGCTCCGTGCTGCGCTACGGGGCCAACCGCATTGCCATCTACTATCTTGGCGCCGATACGGTGCTGGGTACGCTGGCGGTTAACGTTGCCGGCTCGTTTGCTTTGGGTCTGCTGGCGAGTGTCTTTCTGGCCCGTTCCGGTTTGTCGCTGGAAATCAGGGCGATGCTCACGGTGGGCCTGCTGGGCGGATTTACTACGTTCTCGACGCTGGCCTACGATGGGGTGCGGCTGGCGTCTAACGGAGAGTATCTGCGTGCGGGTATCACCATCGCCGCCAATCTGATAATCGGATTGCTGGCGGCTTGGGCTGGAGTGCTGGTTGGACGGGCGATGACGTAGCCGGCCGTTCTGTCACTCCTAATGTCATTCTGAGCGCAGCGAAGAATCTCGATGACGTAGGGCACACTTTGGGGGCAACGCCGTTGCTACGCTGTCGAGATTCTTCGCTGCGCTCAGAATGACATTAGGGAAACTAAACCACCTAAAACGGAACGCTGCCCCGGCGCAGCGGGTATTCGCAATACCCGCCGGTATTTTGGTATAAGACCTTACCATCAATCAATGGAACTGCCGGAATCCGATACCAGTCGTTCCGGCCCGCAAAGGAGCGAATTATGACCAGCAGCAACGGCCAGCAGGCTACTCAGCAAGTCGGGACGACTATTCTGGTGGTGATGATGGAGGTGGATCAGGCCGACGACGCCGTGTTCAACAAGTGGTACAACGAGGAACACGTGCCGGAGCGGATGGCGATTCCGGGCTACATCAGCGCCCGCCGTTTTGAGCTTGACCCCGACGACGGGCAGGCTAACAACGTGATGCGCTACCTGTGCATCTGGGAATTGGAGAACGACAGCCCTCTCCAATCGCAGCTGTACAAAGACCAGAACGCCCGGCCCACTCCCACTAAGGAAGCGGCCGGGGCGGTAGTCAAGCAGCGGGCTCGGGGGCTGTACCGGCAGATATTCCCGGCGGCCGGCGGGTATAACGACCGGGCGGGCTACACCTACCCGGACGGAACGAAAATCGCCGCCGGCTAAATCCGCGTCAGCCGCAGCAGCGCGCCGATGTCGGTTTCGTCCTCCAAGCTCCAGAGCCGGCCCAGCAGCTCCTCAGTCTGGTTCGGGGTTAGCCGGCCGTCGCACAAGTTGCGGAACTTGGCCCCTACTTCGGCATCGGTCATCGGGTTCAGATGATGTCCCCGAAAGTGGGCTACTTCGGAGCTGTAAGTCTGCCCGTCGCGCATCGTGAGGTCAAAGTTGCAGAGCATCGCCTCCGGCACGCGGCGGTTGGCTTCCGCGGACGCCTCAATGCGGGTGCGCTCAATCAGGGCGGCGATGCCGGGGCTGTTGATGTGTTCGTCGGAGAAATGGCTTTCGTTCAGCGTGTCGTGGGTCAGGGCAATGGCGGTGGCGTAGGGCATACTGTGGTCGGCGGTTTCGCGGGTCTTGGGGTGCCACTTCTCGTCATCGCCGGCCATAATGTCAATGGCCTTTTGCAGGGTGCGGATGTGCACGTCGGCGACGTCGGCAACGCGAAAATCGGGCACCTGCCGCCGGGCGGTGAGGGCGGCTTCGACTACGGTTTGCGAGTAGAGGCCCAGGGCAAACTGCTTGATGCTGCATTCGTGAACCTTGAAAGGCTGCCCCGCATCGCCGCCAAAGCGTTCCAGCCGGTAGGGTTCTTTGGTGACGGCGACGAAAAACCCGTGTTCGCCCTCAAACACCGGCGCTGGCCCGGTGAGGCCGCGCTCAGCGAGCATGGCGGCGAACACGGCGTTGCGGCTGGCGTTGGCGTAGGCGCAGCCCTTCCAGTGGGACAGCACGCCCACCCGCGTTTGCCCCAGCGCCAGGTTAGGCGTGATGCCCAGATTCAGCGCCTGCCCCGTTTGTTCAACGGATAACCCCATGGCCCGCGCCGCCCCGATGGAGCTGGCGATGGCCCCGTTGGTTACGTGGTCAAAGCCGATGTACTTCAAGCTGAAAGCGTCCCCAAACCGGCAAAAGGCTTCGTAGGCAACGGCGGTGGCGGTAAGCAGACGCCGGCCGCCGGCGCCCGCCAGCTCAGCGCCGGCCAGCGTAGCGGCGATGCTGTCGCTGGGGTGGCCGGATTCCAGCGTGGTATAGCCGTCGTTGAAATCCAGATAGCGAATCATCACCCCGTTGGCGAAAGTAGCCAGGTCCGGGCTGGTCGTCCGTCCGGTGCCGATGACGGTGCAGGGGCGGCGGCTGGTGACGTCGTCGGCCAGGTCGCGGGCAATCTGGCTCGGCTCCGCGCTGTACCCGCCGATGGCGCAGCCGATGCTGTCAATAATCATCCGCTTGAGCAGATGCACCGTAGCGGCGGGCAAGTCGCCGTAATGCAGGTTGGCGGAATAGTCGGAAACGTACTCGACGATGGTGGACATCGCGCCCTCCGGATTTGCCGTTACGATTGATCGCAGGATGCCGATTTGAGGATGGCGATTGGATGGGCTGCTGTTACTGCGAGCAAACCAGGGAGCGCATTACCCGCAGCTGAGGAACGCTCAGGGAGCCGGCGTCAATCGCCTGCCAGTTTGCCATTTCCGCCGCGTCAATCAGCAGGGCCACTTCCTCGGGGGCAATGCCGCCGGAAGCCTGCTCCGTCGTGCACTTTGCAAAATCGCGCACCGCCGCCCGGTCTTCCGCGGAGGCCGCATCCCAGGAGGGGCCCAAGCTGGGTTGCGCGGTCGCGGTGGCGGTGCCGGCGGTTGCGCCGCCCGATTCCAGCTGGGTAACCCGGCCGGCCAGTTTCTGGTTCTCTTCGGTCATCATGTCGATGCGCTTGGACAGGTTCTGGTTGGCCTCGTCCAGCTGCTCGAACCGGGCGGTGAGCACTTCCAGTTTGATGACGTTATCCGTAGCCTGCTGTTCCAGTTCCAGCATGGCCGCGACTTCCTCCTCGGCGTCCCCGCCGCCGCCCACCAAACCGCAAGCCGTTACGCCGATGATGAGAATGGCGCCGACCAAAGCGGCCGTCAAACCGCGTTGAATGTTCCCTTTTGGCATTGCTGCTAGACCTCCACGTTGCCGTTGAATCGTTTTCGGTTACAGAAAATATAACAGCAATGCCATTGGCGCGCCCGTTACCGGATGCGTCAAATCCGCACATTTGGGGCAGCGGCAGCGGCGAACTCGTCCACCTGGCGCAGGTAGTTGCGCAGCAGGTCGTGGCCCACCCGCGTCATTATTGACTCCGGATGGAACTGGATGCCCTCCACCGGCAGCTCCTTATGGCGCACGCCCATAATCAGGCCTTTGTCGGTTTGCGCGCTCACCTCCAGGCAGTCGGGCAGCGTTTCCGGGTAGATGACCAGGCTGTGGTAGCGGATGGCCTCAAAGGGCGTGGGCAGGCCGGCGAAAACGCCCTTGCCGTCGTGATGAATCAGCGACGTCTTGCCGTGCCGAATCTCGCCGGCCCGGTCCACCGTTGCGCCGTAGGCATCGCCGATACACTGATGGCCCAGGCAAACGCCCAGCACCGGCAGCTGCGGCCCGAAATGCCGGATGACGTCGTTGGAGATGCCGGCCTCCCGGGGCGAGCAGGGGCCGGGCGATATGACGATGCCATCGGGCCGCAGCGTGGCAATGTCCTCAACGGTAGTTTTGTCGTTGCGGATTACCGTAACCTCCGCGCCCAGCTCGGACAGATACTGGTAGAGATTCCAGGTAAAGCTGTCGTAATTGTCAATGAGCAGCAGCATCAGAACAGCTCCACCAGTTCCAGCCAGTTGCCGTCCGGGTCCTGGCAGTACGCGGCCTTGCGCAGCATATTCCCGTCGTCGTCGTACATCGCAACGGGCGGAACGCCATAGGCCAGCCCCCGCGCGCGGGTAGCCTCGTAAAACGCGTCAATGTCCGCAACGAAAAACGCCAGATGCGCCGCGCGGACGTCGTTCTTGTCAAAATCAGCAAACCCGCCCGCCGGGTTCAGGTACTGAATCAGCTCCAGCTGATGCCCCTCCCCCAGCTCAAAAAACGCCCCCTTGATGTGAGCGTCGGGGTAACCCAGCAGAGCGCTGGGAAACGCGCCGGAGCGTTCCGTGCGCATAGCCAGCGTGAGGCCCATCACGTCGGTATAGAAAGCGATGGCGGCGTCCAGGTCTTTGACGATAAAGCCGGTGTGGAAAAATGACTTGAGCATTTGGGAATCCCTCTTGCGATGATTGCGATAGATGAGTGTGAGTGTCAACGGGCGCTAGGCCCGCCCCTCAGCGGCGTCAATGGCGCGCATCATTGCGCCGGATTTGTGGCGGGTTTCCATGTACTCGTCCTCGGCCACGCTGTCGGCCACCACGCCGCCGCCGGCCTGCACGTACATCACGCCGTCCTTGAAAACGCCGGTGCGCAGCACCAGGGCGGTGTCCATGTTGCCGTTGTAGCTGAAATAAGCGACGGCGCCGCCGTAGGGCCCCCGGCGTTCCTGCTCCACTTCGGCGATGATTTCCATGGCCCGAATCTTGGGCGCCCCCGATACCGTGCCGGCCGGAAAGCAGGCCCGCAGCGCGTCATAGGTGGTCATGTCGGGCCGCAGCCGGCCTTCCACGTGGGACACCAGGTGCATTACGTGGGAGAACCGCTCCACCTCCAGAAACTGCGTAACGTTCACCGTGCCGGGCACGCTGACCCGGCCGATGTCGTTGCGCCCCAAATCCAGCAGCATGATGTGTTCGGCCCGCTGCTTCTCGCTGTTTTGCAGTTCCTCCTCCAGGGCGGCATCCTCGGCCGGCGTCTGGCCCCGGGGCCGCGTGCCGGCGATGGGGTGAGTGGCGACGATGCCATCCTCCACCTTGGCCACCGTTTCAATGGCCGCGCCCACAATCTGAAAGCCGTTCAGGTCCAGGTAGTACATATAGGGCGACGGGTTGCTGCCCCGCAGAGCGCGGTACACCTGAAAAGGATGGGCGTCCGTCCGGCGGCTGAACCGCTGTGAATTGACTACTTGAATGACATCGCCGGCGTAGATGTACTCAATGCACTGCTCAATAACCGCCTCGTAGCCGGGGATGGTAAAGTTTGACTCCACCGCTCCGCCGGCGGGCAATGTCGGCTGGCCCACCAGTTCCGGCGGCAGTACCAGAGGGCGCGACAGGCGGTCAACCATCCGCTCGATTTTGGCGATGGCCGCATCATAAGCGGCGTCAATATCGCCGTCCAGCCGGGCGTGGCTGACAACCTTGATGTCGTGGCGCAGGTGGTCGAACACCAGCAGGGTGTCGGTGAACATAAAGACCGATTCGGGCAAACCCTGCGGGTCGGCGTCCGGCATGGGGACGCGCGGCTCAAAGTAATGCACGGCGTCATAGGCCACGTAGCCAACGCCGCCGCCGTGGAAAGGCGGCAGGTCATCCACCGGAATGAGCCGGTAAGAATCCATCTCCCGCTGCACCAGAGTGAGCGGGTCAACCGGGCCGGAGGGCTGGTCGGCGCCGGTGCTGAACACGTCGTAGGGTTCGGTGCCGATAAAGCTGTAACGCCCCAGCCGCTCGCCGCCGGCCACCGATTCCAGCAGAAAGGAGTAAGGCGGGCGGGCAACTTTCAGGTAGGCCGATACCGGCGTTTCCAGGTCGGCGTTGATGGTGCGATAGACGGGACACAGGTTGCCCTGCGACGCCAGCGCGCGGACTTGTTCCAGGCTTGGTTGGTACATATTCGTCTCGGAATGGCGGCAAATCGGTACGGCGGCAAAATCAAAAAGCCCGTCCTCTGCGGGACGAGCCAAACGGTCGCTATGCCACCCTGATGCTGATGGTTGGTATTCACCGGCCAATGATGCCGGCGTTCAATAGGCGACTAACGCGGCCCAAGCGTCCGCGCCTACTCGGATAACCTTTCAGCGGGCGGCTCCGGGGCCCATTCAGCGACTGCGCCCGGCGCCGGCTCACACCACCCCCGGCTCGCTGTGCCACGCTACCCGCCTACTAACCCCCATCCCAGCCTTTGCAGTATTCAGATGTGCAGCGTGCAGTATAGGATGGAGAGATGGAGGCGTCAATCCGGCTCATTTTCCGACAGCCATTTTACCTGTTGACCGATACCAAGATGTGCCAGCGGAACGCAGACAAGGGGAAAGCGGCGGCTGAGATAGGGTATGAGATGCTTTCGGTAATTGGCGCCAGCAAAGATGACGACTTCATCAGCGGGCGGCAGCATATGTTCCATTTGGCCTTGAACTTTCTCCGCCCAATCGCGCCATTCAGCCACTCCCTGCAAGGTTTTCTCGTAAGTAGCGATGACTTGATCCGGGTGCACCAAGTGGTATTCCGTGGATAGAATGAACCACGGCGAACCGGATTTTAGCACGTACTCGCGAGCTCTTTTGAACCAGGTAGATACATAGAGGTCTTGGGCCGCAGCACGATGGGGCAGCTTCGTCTTTACGCAGGAAACCAGATAGATGCGGCGGTTTGATGCCATAATGCCCCCGTTAACTCAGCCCAGCGTCTGCGCCGGGCCAGCGCGATGTCGTACAGATTCATAAAGCCTCCAATGATAAAAGGCATGGCCCCGGTGGCCGCTTGCAATTGAGTGAACGAATCAGCGGCGGGCTGAGAATCGGTCAAGAGTGCCGGGCCAATTGAGGATTTGATAATCGGCAGTGATTAGCTGGTGTCCTTGCAATGCAGTGGCTACGATGATGCGGTCAGCCGGGTCGTCGTGCATACCAGTCAAGCCGACTGAGCGGGCAGCGATTACGCCATCGACCGGGATTTCTCTGAACCCTTCGGAGAGTATTTCTTGACGCCATTGCATCGCGTCAATTTCCAACCCGATGCGATCTTTGCGAAGGAGCAGGGCTACTTCCCAGACTGAGATGGCTGAGAATGCGATGTTTCCCTCGGTGATCGCTTCATCAATCCTGCGCGCGGCTCGCGGGCCAAGTCTGGGATTCAGAGTCGTGTGCCAAATCAGCGCGTGGGTGTCCGGGAGTATCAAGTCGGCTACTCCTCGGTGCCTTTGGGGGTTGCGAACCATTCGGCGGGCATCGGGGATACGATGTCGCCAAAGATTTGCATACGGCCTTTGAAGGAACCCCGGAGTTTGTTGTACGGTCGCACGTCCTGCGTAATCTGCGCCACGGGTTCGTCGCCATCAAAGATAATTGCCTTGCCGCCGTGCTCGGAGATGGCGGCGGCGTTGGGGCTTGCAAACCATTCGGCGGGCGTCGGGGACACGGTGTTGCCGATGATTTGCATACCGTCTTTTAGGGACTCCCGGATTGGGTCGTGCACTTTCTCGTATTGCGTAATCTGTGCTACGGTCTTGTCGCCGTCAAAGATAATTGCCTTGCCGCCGTGTTCGGAGATGGCGGCGACGATTTCCAGGCACTGCTCGTTGAACTCTTGAATGGTGAGCGTGTGCAGTTTTTTATGGTATGGAACGGGCTGTGTCATATCATCCTCCGGTTGCGCGACGGTGTTGGAACGCCCACGTTGTCACTGTATCACGGCGTCAGCAGTATCTTGCCGGTGGTTTCCCGTCCTTCCAGCCGGCGGTGCGCCTCGGCGGCCTCGGAGAGGGGCAGGTTCAGGCTGACGTTCAGTTTGATTGCGCCGGTTTGCACCCAGTCCAGACATTCCGTAGCCCGTTGCAGCAGTTCCGGGCGCGTGGCGGTGAAATCGCCCAGCGACGGGCGGGTCAGGTACAGCGACCCGTTGCGCAGCGCCGCCGAGTCCACCATCCCCACCGGCCCGCCGGCTTGCCCGTACAGGCACATACACCCCCGGCGCCCCAGGACGCGCAGCCCTTTCTCAAAAGTAGTTTGCCCCACGGCGTCGTAGATAATCTTGACGCCGGCGCCGTCGGTCAGCCGGCGTATTTCCTCCTCAAAGTCCTGCTGCGTGTACCGGATAACGTCGTCGGCCCCGGCGCCGCTGGCCAGTTCCGCTTTCTCGTCGGTGGATACGGTGGTGTACACGTGCAGGCCCCGGCGTTTCAGCATCTGGATGAGCAGCAGGCCCATCCCGCCGGCGCCGGCGTGCACCAGTGCCCGGTCTCCGGATTGCAGGGGAATGATGTCGTTGACCAGAAAGTGGGCCGTCATAGTTTGCAGCAGGGTTGCGGCGCCCGTCGCAAAGTCCATGTCGTCGGGAATCCGCACCAGCAGCCAGGCGGGTACGGCCTGCTGCTCGGCGTAGGAGCCGGTGTGCATGGCGTAGGCCACCCGGTCGCCCACGCTCACCTCGCTCACCCCGTCGCCCACCGCGCTGACGACCCCCGACGCCTCTCGCCCCGGCGTCCAGGGAAAGGCCGCCGGCGGGTTGGTTCCTTTCCGGCTGGATACGTCGGTGTAGTTGACGCCGATGTTGCGTATTGCGACTACCGCCTGGCCGGGGGCCGCAACGGGTTCCGGCATATCCCCGTATTTGAGTACGTCGGGCCCGCCGGTTTCGTAAGCCTGAATCCCTTTCATAATTTACCCTCCAAGTACGGATACCATTCCGCTGATGTTCTCGATTGTTGTGATGTTGCGGAAACCGCTGATGGCTTCGTCAATGTGGTCGGCCGGCAGGATGTAGCGGGTGCAGTAGAGGAACTTGGCCTCCAGCTCGTCGGCGTCCAGCGGCATGGCCGGCGTGCCGCGCGGGTGGTCGATGCGATGCCGCAGCGTGCGCCCGTCGTTGAGCGTAACCGCCATTTCCGCCGGATGCCGCGACAGCGCCGACGGCGGCAGCGTAGCCTCCACGGATACCCGCCCCATCAGCGCGCGCACCCCGGCATCCTGCACCGCCGCATCGGAGAAAAAGTTAATCAAAGGCTGGCCGTGGCACAGCGTGGCGGCGGCGATGAAACCCGCGCTGCTGCGGGCTTGCCAGCCGTCGGCCGGCAGATGATGCGGCAGTTGCTCCAACCCGGCGGCGGTTACGCCGACGTGCACGCTGGCGATGTCGGCCGGCGCAAAGCGATGCAACTGCGTCAAATCCAAAGCGGCGTCAATTACGCTGTGGCCGGCCGGATGGCACGGGTACAGCCGGATGGTGATACCGGGGTCGGCCAGCCGCCAGCTTTGCCCCAGGCCGGCCAGCGCATCCGGCCCGGCCGGCAGGTCAACCGGCGCGCCGGCGATGCTTTCCGCTGCCAGCAGCGCCGCCATCACGCCGCGCATGGCCGACTGGCCGGCGGCCAGCGCCGCGGCCCCGGCGGCCGGGTAGCCAACGCCGGTTTCGGCGCCGCCGGCCGCGATGCCGACGGCGTTGGCTATCCCGTCGGCATCCAGCCCCAGCAGCATTGCGGAGGCCGCCGCCGCTCCGATTGCGCCGGCGTTGCCGCCCGTTGCTGCATCGGATGCCAGGCGCGCCGCAATCTCGCATCCGGCGGCAAAAGCGGACAGTACCGCTGCGCCGGCGCAAGCCTGCATCTCCCCCACCGCCATCGCCGCCGGAAACACGGCGGCGGTGGGATGGCTGCCGGTGTCGGCGGCGTTGTCGTCAAAATCCAGCATCCGCACCAAAGCGCCGTTGACCAGCGCAGCGTACACCGGCGAAGTGCGCTGCCCCATCCCGATGATAGTACAGCGTCCGTTGCCGCCCATCGCGCGGACAAACCGGGCCAAGGCCACCCCGTCCGGATGGGCCGCGCCGGCCAGCGCAGCAGCGGCGGCGTTCAGCATCATAGCGCGGCACAAATCAGCAACCGGCGGGGGCAAGGCGGCGTCGGTTTGGGCCATTCCGGCGGCGAACTCGGCGATGCGTTGGGCAAGGTTGGGCGTCAGGTTGCTCATAATACGGCAAGGATAGCGGCGGGATGGGGGCATCGCAACACCGCCCGCTCCGGTTGACGTGTATAATGCGGCAATGGACAGCAGGATGGTTCTGCGTCGGCTGCGTGTTGGGGGTTAGCATCATTATGGAACGAACTTGCATGGAACGAACTTACATTGCGCTGGTGCATAAGGATGTGGACAGCGACTACGGGGTGAGCTTTCCTGACTTGCCCGGCTGTATCACCGCTGGCAGCACCATTGAGGAAGCCCGGACGATGGCCGCCGAGGTTTTGGCCCTCCACTTGGAGGGACTGGCCGCCGACAGCGGCGCTATTCCGGCGCCCCGCTCTGCCGATGCTGCGCTGGCTCACGAGGACGCCCACGATGCCATCGCTCTGCTGGTGGTTGAGGCCCTGCCGGAACGCACGGAGGCAGAGGCGCAGGCCGCCTTTGACGCGTTTATGGCGTCGGACGAATACCGGGAACTTTACGGTGAGCCGGCGACTGTCCGTACATAATATAAGGTGAACTTATGACAGCAAGCGCTAACGCCTCCCCAGCGGTGGAATCTCGCCCCTACGACGTAGCCATCGTCGGCGGCGGCATCATTGGCTTGTCCACTGCGATGCAGCTTTTGGATTCGTCGCCCGGTTTGCGGGTGGCGGTTGTTGAGAAAGAGGAGCGGCTGGCCCGGCACCAGACCGGGCATAACAGCGGCGTCATTCATTCCGGCATCTACTACCGCCCAGGTTCCTGGAAATCGCGGTTTTGCGTGGGCGGCAAAGACCGTCTGATTGACTTTTGCCAGCGGAACGAGATTGAGTTTGACGAGTGCGGCAAGGTCATCGTGGCTACCCACGAAAGCGAGTTGGGCCGCCTGCAAGACTTGTACGAGCGCGGGGTTGCCAACGGCGTGCCCGATTTGGAAGTGGTGGAACCGGAGCGGCTGGCCGAGATTGAACCGCATACGTCGGGCATCCGGGCGCTGTGGGCGCCGCACACCGGCATCATTGACTACGTGCAGGTCGCAGAGGCTTACGCCGGCAAGTTCCAGTCGGCCGGCGGCGATGTATTCACCGACACAACGGTTGTAGCGGTGCGGCAAACCGCCGACGGCAGCGCTTTGGAAACCTCGCGCGGCACGGTGCAGGCCCGGCACGTCATCAACTGCGGCGGCCTGTACGCCGACCGCCTGGCCCGGATGATGGGCGAGGATACCGACGTCCGCATCATCCCGTTTCGCGGGGAGTATTACAAGCTGGCCCAGGCCAGCGAGGGCTTGGTCAAGGGCCTGATCTATCCCGTGCCCGACCCCCGATTCCCCTTTCTGGGCGTCCATTACACCCGCAACATTCACGGCTACGTGGAGGCCGGCCCCAACGCGGTGCTGGCTTGGGCCAGAGAGGGCTACCGCAAGAGCAATATCAGCGTTGGCGAGACGATGGGCGCGCTGACTTTTCCGGGATTCTGGAAAATGACGGCGAAACACTGGCGCACCGGGATGCAGGAGATGAACCGTTCTTACCGCAAGTCGGTGTTCGTCAACGACCTGCGCAAGCTGATACCCGACATCCAGCCCGGCGATTTGGAACCCGGCGGCAGCGGCGTGCGGGCGCAAGCCGTAGCCGCCAGCGGCGCCCTGCTGGACGACTTTCACATCCTGCGCGGCCGCCGGGCCCTCCACGTCCTCAACGCCCCCTCGCCGGGCGCAACCTCATCGCTGGCCATCGGCGAATACCTGACCGAAATGGCGCGGCAAGACTTTGGCCTGCCCACGGCCTAGCGCGCCGGCATCGTCTGCCACCGCAGCGCCATCTTTGATTGTGCCACGTTTGGGGCGGGTGTATAGTTAACCGCCCTTGCGGGATTCTCCCCAGCGGGCTATTGGAATCAGGATATTGGAGCTCAACCGGCTGTGCCAGCGACGAACATAGACTTGGGGCGGTGGCAAGTTTCCGACGACGCCACGGCGCAATACCTGGCGGCGGTTGGCGATGCACAGCCCGTGTACCGGCAGGCCGGAATCGTGCCGCCGCTGGCGCTGGCCGCCCGCGTTGTTGGCCGGCTGCTGGCGAAACTGTCGCTGCCCGACGGCACCATCCACAGCCTGCAAGATATTCAGACGATTAACCCGGCCGCCACCGGCGCCACCGTATCGGCTACCGCCGAGGTTGAACCGCTCCGGGAACGCGGCGGCCTGCGGTTTCTAACCGTCAATTTCGCCGTTGCCGATGCTGACAGCAGCCGCTCCCTATTGGACGGACGCACCACCGTCCTGCTGCCCGCCGACGCGCCATCAGATGGAGTCGCTGGCGATGCTCGCTAACGTCCGACCAACCTCGGAAATCCCCCTTGACGCCGGCAGCGCGCTGGCCCGCGTTGAGCGTACAATCACGCAAGAGCGTATAGATGCCTACCGCGCCGCCTCCGGTGATAACAACCCGCTGCATCACGACGCCGCCTTTGCCGTTGCGACCGCTTTCGGCGGCATTATCGCCCACGGAATGTTGACCCTGGCGCTGGTGTCGGAGATGATGGCGGCGTCCTACGGTGAACACTGGCTCCGCACCGGCGGCCTGCGCGTCCGGTTTCGCGGCGCCGCCTATCCCGGCGATTGCCTGGAAACGGTTGGCGCGGTGTCAAAATGCGAGTCAACGGACGCCGGGCATACCATAACGTGTAACGTATCAGTACAAAACGCGGCCACCGGAGCCCGGATATTGTCGGGAACGGCAACCCTGACGGTAAATGCGAACGAGCAGCAAAGCGAATGACTACCAATAGCGCCAACTCCCGTTTTCACGTAGCCCTGGACGCCATGGGCGGCGACCACGGCCCGCCGGCAACCGTCCCCGGCGCCATTCAGGCCCTGCGGAAGTACCCCGACTTGCAAGTTACGCTGGTGGGCGATCCGGAACCCCTGCGGGCCGAGCTGGCGCGGCATGACGTCGGCGCGCTGCCCCTTGCAGTAGCCCCCTCCGAGGGCAAAATTACCGACGACGAACACCCCATATCCGCCCTGCGCAGCAAGCCCCGCTCCTCCATTGCCGTTGCCACCCACCTGCTGCGCGGCGGGCAGGCCGATATGGTGGTGTCCATGGGTTCCACCGGCGCCAGCATGGCTACGGCGGTGATGGGCCTGGGCCTGATGGACGGGCTGGAACGCCCCTGCATCGGCGGCAATTTTCTCGGCCTGGCCCCCAACACGACGGTGGTTGACCTGGGCAGCAACGTAGATTGCCGGCCGTCGCTGCTGCTGAGTTTCGCCGCCCTGGGCGTAGCTTTCTCCCGGCGGCTGCTGGACATCGAGAACCCCCGCGTGGGCCTGCTCAGCGTGGGCGAGGAGGCCGCCAAAGGCAACCGCCAGGTGCAGGAAAGCCACGCCCTCTTTACCGACAGCCATCTTAATTTCGTCGGCAACGTGGAGGGTATGGATTTCTTTACCGACAAGGCCGACGTCATCGTTTGTGACGGTTTCGTGGGCAACATACTAATGAAGTTCGCCCAGGGATTAGGCTCGGCGCTGGGCCCCTACCTGCACCGGCAGCTGGCGGCTCTTTTGCCCGCTGAGCAGTTGGCCGGTATCGCCGATGCGCTGTGGAACACTACCAACCGCCCCCGCACGATGGGCGGCCCGCTGTTCGGCGTCAACGGGCTGGTAATGGTGGGCCACGGCTCCTCCGCCGCCGCCGGCATCGCCGGCGCAATTGACACCGGCCTGCAATGCCACCGTATGGACTTGGTGGAAGGTTTCCGGCAGGAACTCGCGGAACTGCGGCCCACGAGCGCGCCGGACGGCTAACCGGACGGTAAGGGACGACACTATGCAAACCATCGATCTGAGCGGCCAAAGCGCGCTGGTAACGGGAGCCTCGCGCGGCATCGGCGCCGTCATCGCCCGCCAGCTGGCCGACGCCGGCGCTGCGGTGGCTATTAACTACCGCAGCCGGGGCGCCGAGGCCGATGCGGTAGTGGACGCCATCCGCCGGAACGGTGGCCACGCCATCCCCGTGCCGGGCGACGTATCCGACGAAGCCGCTGCCGAAGCCGTAGTCAAAACCGCCGTCGAGCAGCTGGGCCGGCTGGACATCCTGGTCAACAACGCCGGCGTCAACCGCGACCGCCTGCTGATGCGGATGAGCGCGGCCGACTGGGACGAAGTGCTGTCCGTCAACTTGCGGGGCACCTTTCTGCCCACCCGTTTTGCCGTGCCGCTGATGGTGCGCCAGCGCTACGGGCGCATCGTCAACGTATCCTCGGTTGTCGGATTGTCGGGTAATCCGGGGCAGGCCAACTACGCCGCTTCCAAAGCCGGGCAAATCGGGCTGACCAAAGCCGCCGCCCGCGAAGTTGCCAGCCGCAACATCACCGTCAACGCCGTCACCCCCGGTTTCATCGAGTCGGCCGATTCCGGCGGGATGACCGCCGAACTTACCGATGAACAGCGGCGGCAGATTTTAACCCGCATCCCCGCCGGGCGTTTCGGCGCCGCCGCGGACGTAGCCGGCGCAGTGCTGTTCCTGGTCAGCCCCGCCGCCGGTTACATCACCGGCCAGACGCTGACTATTGACGGCGGCCTGATTGCCTGATTTGGACATCGCGAGTGAGGAATAAGTCATGCGAGCGACGACGCGTTTTCGCCAGCTGTTGGCGGCCCCCGGCATCATCACCGCCCCCGGCGCTTACGACTGCCTGACGGCGGCAATCATCGCCCAAACCGGCTTTCCGGCGGTGTACATGACCGGCGCCGGCACCTCCGTAGCCCGCATCGGCTACCCCGACCTGGCCCTGGCGACCGCTACCGAGATGCTGGACAACGCCGCCGCCATCGCCGGCACCGTGGACGTGCCGGTTATCGCCGACGCCGATACCGGATACGGCGGCACGATGAACGTCCGCCGCACCATTCGCGAGTACGAACGCGCCGGCGTTGCCGCCGTGCACATTGAGGACCAGCAGTTCCCCAAACGCTGCGGCCATCTGGACGACAAGCGCGTTTCGCCCATCGACGAGATGGTGCCCAAAATCCGCGCCGCCGTGGACGCCCGCACCGACGACGACTTCACCATCATCGTCCGCACCGACGCGCTGGCGGTTACGGGTTGGGATGACACGCTGCGCCGGTGCGACGCCTTCACCGCCGCCGGCGCCGACGCCCTGTTCGTCGAGGCCCTGCGCTCCCCCGATGAGGCCGCCGCAATCGTCGCCCGTACCAGCGTACCCCTCCTCTACAACTTCGTAGAAACGGGCAAGTCGCCCCTGCTGAACGTCAGCGAACTGGAACGGCTGGGCTTTCGCATCGTAATCTTTCCCGGCAGCGCATTTATGGCGGCCGCCCACACCGTTTCCCGCCTGATGGCCGAACTGAAGTCCACCGGCACCACCGCCCACCTGATGGACGAAATGACGCCCCTCACCGACGCCTTTGAGCTGATGGGCCTGACGGCGATGCTGAACCGGGATGCCGGTTACGCCGGCATCGCCGCCGCCGCCAACTAGCCCCGTCCGCCCGGCGCCCCTGGTCGGCCAGCAGGTCAATAATGGATGGCCCGGAACAACCCGGCAATGCCGGCGGCAACGCTGCCGGCGCAAACCGATTCCACGGACGTTTGCGAACCGAGGTTGCGTCCTGGCGTGAGGATGGCCTGATTACCGAGGAGCAGGCCGCCGCAATTCTGGCCCGGTATCCGCCCGACGCGTCCTCCGCTGCCGCCAACCCTCTGGGCAACCGCGTAGTCACCATCGTGGCCGTGATGGGCGCCACGCTCATCGGGTTGGGAATCATCGCCTGGATTGCCGCCAACTGGAGCGAAATCGCCCCCTGGGGCCGGCTGTCCATAATGGCGGTTGCCACGCCGGTCATCTACGCCATCGGCTGGTATCTGGCCTACCGCCGGGGCTATCCCGTCGTTGGCACGGAAGTAATCATGCTGGGCGCCATCGCTTTCGGCGCCGCCATCCATCTGATAGCGCAAACCTATCACGTGCCGGTGAACCACCCCAACCTGGTAGCGGCGTGGTTCCTGGGCGTCATCCCCATCGCCTACCTGACCCGCTCCCGCACGGTTGCCGGATTGATGCTGATACTGTTTCTGGCCGCCGCCGGATTCCGCGCGCCGGAATGGTTCCCGGAGTTTGACGATGCGTCCCTGTTTGCCATGCCGCCGCTGTATCTGGCGCTGGCCGGCGCGCTATTCGGGATGGGGATGTTGCAGAGCCGCTACGCTTACACCCGCCCGCTGTCGCTGTTGTTCGTGATTGCGGCGCTGCTGGTTGCCGGCGCCGCCATTTACGTGTTGAGTTTCAGCATCTTTTGGGAGGAAGTGGCGTATGGCTATTCAGAGGGCATCCCCCCGGTTTGGCCGCGCGCGGAGTATTGGGCCGTGATGGGCGTTGCCGGCATCATCGCCGTCGCGTCAACGCTGGCCTGGAACCGGCGCTCCCCGGCATCCTCGGTAGCACGCATCGGGGAGCTGGCCCCCATACTGGCGGCCGGCAGCGTCATCGCCATCGCGATGCTGGGCCTTGCCCTGGGTCTGGGCTGGATGTGGTGGGTTTTCAACCTGATAATGCTGGGCTACGTCGGCGCGCTAATCGCCATCGGCTACCGGATGCTGCGCGCTGAGCTCATCAACTTTGCCGTCGTCCTCTTTGCCGTAACCTTATTCACCCGCTACGTTGAGTTCGGATTGGAGCTGCTGGGCCAGGCAATGGCGTTCATCGTAACCGGCGTACTCCTGCTGGCCCTTGGGTTCGGGCTGGAACTGCTGCGCCGCCGGATGTTGCAGCGGATGCGCGCGCCGGCGAGGCCGCAATGAACCGTCTGGCGGCCATCCTCTTTTTTGCGGTAGTTGCGGCGCAGGTAGCCGGCCTGCTGGCCTTCGCCGGCGTCCGCGAATTGGCGCTGGCCCGGGGCTTGGAAGTAACCCTGCAAACCGTCCCCGTTGACCCCCGCTCCCTGCTGCAAGGTGATTACGCCATCCTCGACTACGAAATCGCCGCCGTGCCGTCATACCTCTCCGAGCATCCGGCGGGAACCGTAATGTACGTTGCCCTCACCGAACGCGGCGGCCTGTGGCACGACGACGGGTATTACATGGGCGCGATTCCATCAGGAAACAAACCCTACCTGCGGGGCGTGGTGGACGACCGGGGCCGGCTGGACTTCGGCATCGGCACCTACTTTGTCCCGGAGGGAACCGGGCAGATCATTGAAAGGGCCGACGACGTGAAAGTTGTCGTATCGGTCAACCGCAACGGCCGGGCCGTAATCCGGCAAGTGCTGGTGGACGGGGCGCCTTTCGCCCCCGACGATGGCTAAACTCACCCGGCCAACCGGGAGGTGGCAGCAATGGCTAACGTGGTGCTGGTAGTTGACATGGTGCGCGGCTTTCTGGAGCCGGGGAATGATGATGGCAAGCATAATCTGTACTGCGGCGACGAATCCCGCCGGATTATCGGCCCGGTGCAAGCCCTCCTGCGCCGGGAGCAAGCGGCCGGTTCAGCCATCCTGTTCATCTCCGACCACCACGACCCGGATGACTTGGAGTTCCAGATGTTCCCGGTGCACTGCGTAAAAGGCACCGCCGAACCGGACGTAATTCCGGAATTAGCGCAGTGGGTCACCGCCGGCAACGTAATCCCCAAGAACCGTTACAGCGGATTTTTCAACACCGATTTGGCCCACCGACTGGCCGCCCTGGCGCCGGAGCAAATCATCGTGTGCGGCGTCTGCACCGACATCTGCGTGCTGCACACCACCTCCGACGCCCGCAATCGGGATTACGCCGTTGCGATTCCCGCCGACTGCGTAGCCTCGTTCAACCCCGCCGCCCACGACTGGGCCCTGCGCCACGTCAAGGATATTCTGGGCGCTCAGGTAGTATAACCGGGCCGTTGACCGCTGGCTCGTTCAATCAGTTGGCCCGTTGCAGCAGTGGCGGCTGTGTTATCATCGCCCCGATAATCACGGTTGAGCCGGAGGCCGCCAATGCTGTATCAGCGCTATCGTTACTCTCACTGGGACGGTACTCAGCAAATCTTTGACCTTGACGCCAGCGAGGTTATGGATGCGCTGTCCGACGACCTAATGCAGCAGGGCGACGTAATGCGCGCCCTGCGCGAGCTGCTGCGCAACGGGATGCCAAACCGCGACGGCTCCCAAATGCCCAGCCTGCGCCAGCTGATGGAACGCCTCAAAAACCAGCGCCGCCAGCAGTTGCAGCAAAGCAACCTGGATTCCGTAGTGGACGACCTCAAAGAACGGCTGGACAACATCCTCCGCACCGAACGGGACGGCATCCAAAAGCGTCTGGACGATGCCGCCGCCCAGCCCGAACCCGCCGACGCCGCCGGCAAAGAGCAGCAGCGCTCCCTCAACCACCTGCTGCGCCAGCGCGCGGCACGCAACCTGGAACGCCTGGATGACCTGCCCAACGACGTCGGCGGCCGGATTCAGGGCCTAATGGACTACGACTTTATGGACCCGGACGCCCAGCAGCAATTCCAGGAACTGCTGGATATGCTCAAAAGCCAGATGGCCCAGAACATCTCCCAGCAGATGCGCGACCAGATGCAAAACATGACCCCGGAGCAGATGGAAGCGATGCGGGATATGATGCGCGACCTGAATCAGATGCTCCGCGACCGCATGGAGGGACGCCAGCCGGACTTTGACGGCTTTATGCAGAAGTGGGGCGCCATGTTCGGCGATGACCCGCCGCAAAGCCTGGACGAACTGATGGAGCGCATCCAGCAGCAGATGTCGCAAATGCAGTCGCTAATGGACAGCCTCTCCCCCGGCGCCCGCCAGGAACTCGAGGACGCCCTGCAATCCGCAATGGACCCCCGGCTGGCGGACGAAATGTCCGAATTCGCCAGCCTGATGCAATCGCTAATGCCTCCGGATGAGCTGGCCCGCCAGTACCCGTTCCTCGGCGATGACAGCATGACGCTGGAACAGGCGATGGAAGCCATGCGCGAAATGCAGTCGCTTGACCAGCTGGAACAGTCCTTGCAGCAGGCCATGCGCTCCGGCAACCTTGACGACGTTGACCCGGAGCAGCTGGCCGAACTGCTGGGCGAGGACGCCCGCCGGGCCTGGGAGGAACTGGACCGCCTCCGCCAACTGCTGAAAGATGCCGGCTATATCACCGGCGATGACCAGCTAACCCTGACCGCCCGCGGCATCCGGCGCATCGGCCAAAAGGCGATGCGGGAGGTTTTCCGCCAGCTCAAAAAAGACCGGATGGGCAACCACGACCTGGACACCAGAGGCGCCGGCGGCGACGTGCTGGGCGACACCAAGCCCTACGAGTTCGGCGACCCGCTCCAGCTGGACTTGCAGGCTACGGTAAAAAACGCCATCGTGCGCGGCGGCCCGCAAGTGCCGGTAAGCCTGCGCCCCGACGACTTTGAGATTTACCGCAACGAACACATGACGCGGGCCGCAACAATCGTGCTGCTGGACCAGAGCCGCTCCATGGGCCTGTTCAACAACTGGGCGGCGGCCAAGAAGGTTACGCTGGCCCTGTTCGCCCTCATCCGCCAGCAGTACCCCAGGGACACCCTGCACGTGGTGGGTTTCTCCGACTACGCCCGCGAGTTGCAGGAATCCGACCTGGCCGGCCTCACCTGGAACAATTGGGTATCCGGCACCAACCTGCACCACGCCCTGATGCTGTCCCGCAAGCTGCTGTCCCGCGAGAAAGGCGGCACCCGGCAAATCATGGTGATAACCGACGGCGAACCCACCGCGCACCTGGAGGGCGAGCAGGCGTACTTTGCCTATCCCCCCAGCTACCGCACCGAACTGGAAACCCTGAAAGAAGTGCGCCGCTGCACCCAGGAGGGCATCATCATCAACACCTTTATGCTGGAGAACAACTACCAGCTGGTGAACTTTGTTGACCGGATGACGCGCATCAACCGGGGCCGGGCCTTTTACAGCAGCAGCGAGAACCTCGGCGAATATATGCTGGTGGATTACATAACCAACCGCCGCAAGCAGGTCTCCGGCTGAACGCCGCCCCCGGCCATTTTCGCTTGGAGATGTTGACCAATCAGCCGATATTCTTTATTATGTATGGCAATTGGGGGCGTCACAGCGTTGCGGAACGCAAAAAAGGGATAAGCCCCTGCGCTAGACCTCAAACGCCGTCCCCAACGTATACAAGAGCGGTTATCGCACAGGAGGATTGATTATGAACAACCAGCAGCAAACCATAGGCATTTTGACCGCCGGACTTGCCGGACTCGCCCTGGGCCTGGCCGCCGGCCTGATGCTCGCCCCCCAGAGCGGCTCCGAGTCCCGCGCCATCGTCCGGCGCAACGTCGGCCGCGCCGTGGATACCGGGCGTTCCTACGTTGACCGCGTCCGCACCCGCGGCGATGGCGAAGTGGTTGAGGAAATCATCGAGGGTTAGCACGCCGTCCGCAGTCCAACGCCCACGCTGCCGCCGGGCGTTGGAACCGGATTGACTGTTCCTAATCGCAGGGATACGTCGCACAATCGTGTAGCGTATCCCTGCGGATTATGACGTCTGCTCAGCCGTTTGCCGGTTCCCACAAGGGATACGAACCCAGCACCTTGAACATATCCACCCGCTGCCGCAGCCCGTCCAGCGCCGCCGCCACCGTCGGCTCCTCCCGGTGCCCCTGGCAGTCAATCAGGAATATGTACCGCCCCAACGCCTGTTTCGTCGGCCGGCTTTCAATCTTGACCAGGTTGATGTTGCGCTCCGCGAACTCTCCGATGCAGTGGTACAAGTTTCCGGGCCGGTCCACGGTGAACGAGAAACAAATGGACGTCCGGTCGTGCCCCGTTGGCCGGTGGTCGTTCCGGGCCAGGACGGCGAACCGGGTCTGGTTCACCGAGTTATCCTGTATCCCCCGGTCCAGCACGGCCACGTCGTAGATTTCGGTGGCCCGCTGCGGGCAGATGGCGGCCGCCGGCAGCGTGCTGGCCTGCATATCCGACACGGCGGCGGCGGTACTCAATGACGCCTCGCTTTGCGCGTTGGGAAACCGCGTTTCCAAATAGCTGCGGCACTGCGCCAGCGCCTGCGGATGCGAGTAGATGACCCGTATCGTATCCGCGGCCACCCCGTGCGGCGCTACCAGGTAATGATTAATCGGAATCACCACCTCGTTGCGGATGGAAAGCCCGGACTGGCTGATGAGCAAGTCCAGCGTGAACGTAACTGAACCCTCCAGGCTGTTCTCGATGGGCACCACGCCGGCGTCCAACTCGCCCCCGGCGACGGCGGCGCCGACGGCGTTGATGGTTGGATAGGGCAGCAGCGCACCGTCTGCGGCGTACAGCAGCGCCGCCTGCTCGGTGTACGTGCCGGCTGGCCCCAGGTATCCAATACGCTCGGTCATCATATCTCCCTTGCTGCGGCCAGCGGAGCAAATACCGGCCCCGGTGCGTCAGCGCGCAAACGCCTCCGCAATGTCGCTGTGGCTGCCCATCACCACCAGCACGTCGCCGTCGTCAATGATTTCGTCGTCGCTGGGATTCAGAATATATTCGTTGGCCCGCCGCAGCACCATCACGGCTACGCGCGGATTGCTGGAATCGGGCACCAGCCCCACGTCCCGCAGGCGCCGCCCCCTCATGTGTTCCGGCGGCCGCAGCTTGTGGACGCCCGTCGAGTCGGTGATGTCCATGTACTCAATGGTGTTGGGCGTAATGTCCAGGCTGGCCGTCCGCACGGCGGCCTCCTCCTCCGGAAAGATAACCTTGTCTGCCCCGATGCGATGCAGAATTTCAGCGTGCTGCGCGTCGGTGGCCCGGGCGATTACAAAGGGCAGCCCCATGGTTTTCATCAGCATCGTAGAGATGATGCTGGACTGTATCTGGCTGCCCAGCGCAACGATAGCCACGTCCATCTCGGCTACGCCCAGGTCGCGCAGCGTCGTTTCGTTGGTGCCGTCGGCCTCCACCGCGTAGGTCACCCGCCCCAGCATTGACTGCACTTTCTGGTCATCACTGTCAATCGCCAACACTTCGTGCTGCCGCTGAAACAGGGTTCCCGCTAGTTTGGCGCCGAACCGGCCCAAACCGATGACGCAAATTTTGTTTGGCATAATTGCTACCCAATTCTAACGGGTTCTTCCGGATAACGATAGGATGTGTTCTCGCGGGGCGCCAGCAGCATTACGATAGTCAGCGGCCCCACCCGGCCCAGCAGCATTGTTACCATAAATATGATCGACCCCCCCAGGCTGAGGCGCGCCGACAGCCCGGTTGACATACCGTTAGTCCCAAAGGCGGAAATCGTCTCAAACATCAGCTCCACGAAAGGCAGTTCCGGGTCGGTGTACGTCAGTATCGGCACCACCAGACCCAGATAGAGAAACCCCAGCAGCGTCACCAGCAATGCCCGCGCCACCAGCGTTGCGCCAATTTCCCGGCGGAATATCTCGGTTCGGGGCAGCCGCAATGCCGACGAACGCGCGGCGGCCAGCAGCACCGCCAGCGTATTCACCTTGATGCCCCCCGACACCGACGCCGTGGAGCCGCCGACGAACATCAGCCCGATGTACACCAGCAGCGTAAAATCCACCGTGGCCCCCCAGTCCAGCGCGGCAAACCCGGCCGTGCGCCCGCTGACGCCGTGAAACACCGCCCCCCCCAGCTTGCCCGAAAGGTCATGCCCCCCCAGCACCCCGTTCCACTCCGTAAAGAGAAACACCAGCGCCGCAAAGACGTACAGCGTAGTGGTAAGTATCAGCACCAGCTTGGTGTCCAGGGAAAGCCGGTTGAAGTTGAACGGCAGCAGCAGCAGGCCGGACGACGCTTGCCAGCGGGGCCGGCGGAATAGCCGGAACCGCCAGTTGCGGTGCACGTCAACTATCAGCGGCCAGCCCAAAGCGCCCAGGATAATCAGCGGCACCATTACCAGCATCAGGTACGGCTCGGCGCCCAGCGTGTCGGCGTTGTTCCCGGATGCGGCGTTGGGCAGGATGGAGAACCCGGCGTTGTTCAGCGCCGATACCGCCAGAAACAGCGACTGCCACAGCGCCTCCGCCGTCGTAAAGTCCGCCATCGCCCGTATCCGCAAAAACAGCAGCGCCGCCCCCACCACGTAGCCGATGGAGAACGCAATCACGATGTTGCGCGCCACCAGCGGGATGTTGTTCATAAACCCGGCGCCCACCGTATCCTGATAAACGTCCTCCTCAACGGCGGTAGCGTGCCGCCCAATCAGCGCAATCAAAAATGTCGCCGCCGTGATGAACTCCAGCCCGCCAATCAGCATCAGCAGAAAAATCACCACCTGCCCGAACAGCGACCAGTAAGTAGCCGTGTCCACCAGCACCAGCCCGGTAACCGTTGCCGCTGAGATGGCGGTAAAGAACCCCACCTTTAAGGGCGGCGCCGCCTCCCCCGCCGCGGCGACGGGCAGCGACAGCAAAACCCCGCCAACGATGTTCATCAGCAGGAAAAACCCCAGCAGAATCAGCGGCGTTGACGACCACCGGCGCGGCGGCACCCGCTGGCGCACCGGCACCCGCACGGCGGGCACCCGCCGGTCAATCCGCAGCCGCTCCGCATTATCCGGCGGCGGCGCATCGGCAGCCGCATCGCCCCCCGCAGAGCCGGCGTTCCGGGCAAAACCGGCGTTCCGCATCAAGCCGGCGTTGGCGTCAGGTTGAACGTTCACAAAAGGCCGCCGGCGCAGGTATCCGCAGATGCACTCGCTTACTATCTCCACTGCCGCACAGTCCGGCGGCAGATTGTAGGGTTGCCCCGCAAAATATGTCAACTCAATCATCCCCCATCGCTTTGAGCGCCTCCCACTAGCCCCCAATGTCATTTTGAGCGTCCCCCACTACTCCCTAATGTCATTCTGAGCGCAGCGAAGAATCTCGATGACGTAGCGACGACGTTGCCCCCAAAGTGTTCCCTACGCTGTCGAGATTCTTCGCTGCGCTCAGAATGACATTGGCAAGGGTGCTATACTCGTGCAGTGCCAACCCGTCGGGCGGCGCTTATGCTATATTAGAGGCGCTTTTGGCCCGCCGTTTTGCCAGCGGCCGGGGCGTCATCACCGCTAACGCACTGCCGCAGCCCCGGCCCGTTAATTCATTGAGGGATTCTTTCCTATGACCACTACCCAGCGTCAAACCGAACTTCGCTACGACGCCATCGGCATTGACCGCAAGTGGCAGCAGCGCTGGGAGCGCGACGGGATTTACCGGGTGGACGACGCCGACCCGCGCCCCAAGTGGTTTGAGATGACCATGTATCCCTACCCCTCCGGCGATTTGCACATCGGCCACTGGTACGCCATGGCCCCCTCCGACGCCCACGCCCGGTTCCGCCGGATGCAGGGCTACAACGTCCTGCACCCCATCGGCTTTGACGCTTTCGGCCTGCCCGCCGAGAACGCCGCCATCTCCCGCGGCATCCATCCCTTTGAGTGGACCATGTCCAACGTCGAGAATATGCGCCGCCAGCTCCGCTCCCTCGGCGCAATCTACGACTGGGACCGGGAAGTCGTCTGCTGCCTGCCCGAATACTACCATTGGAATCAGTGGTTCTTTATCAAGCTGTACGAACGCGGGCTGGCCTACCGTTCCAACGCCCCGGTGGTGTGGTGTCCCTCCTGCCAAACCGTGCTGGCCAACGAGCAGGTGCTCAACGGCGTCTGCGAACGCTGCGCCACCCCCATCACCCGCCGCGACTTGGAGCAATGGTTCCTCCGCATCACCGACTACGCTGACGAACTGCTGGACTTTGACACGCTGGACGACTGGCCCGACAAAATCCTGACCATGCAGCGCAACTGGATTGGCCGCAGCGAGGGCGTTGAAATCAGCTTTGACATCTCCGAGTACGGCCTGGACGATGCCGAGATTCGCACTTTCACCACCCGCATTGACACCATCTTTGGCGTAACCTTTCTGGTGCTGGCCCCGGAGCATCCCCTGGTGCCCCAACTCACCGCCGCCAGCCGCCAGGATGAGGTGAACGACTACATTGCATCGGCCCGATCGGCGTCCGAAATCGACCGGCTCTCTGCCGACAAGGAGAAAACCGGCGTTTTTATCGGCGCCTACGCCCGCAACCGCCTCAACAACGAGCGGGTTCCCATCTACATCGCCGACTACGTGCTGACCACCTACGGCACCGGCGCCGTGATGGGCGTGCCGGCCCACGACCACCGCGACCTGGCCTTTGCCCGCAAGTACCGCCTCCCCGTCCGCACCGTAATCGCCCCCATCACCTGGGACGGCAGCGAGCCGGCCGAAGCCTACGTAGGCGAGGGCTTTATGACCAACTCCGGCGCCTACGACGGCATGACCGATCAAGAGGGCGTCCAGGCCATCTCCGATGACGTGGAACGCCGGGGCTGGGGCCGCCGGGCCACTACCTACCGCCTGCGGGATTGGCTCATCTCCCGCCAGCGCTATTGGGGCACCCCCATTCCCATGATTTACTGCGACGCCTGCGGCATCTCCCCGGTGCCCGAATCGGATTTGCCCGTCCTGCTGCCGGAGGACGCCGAGTTTCGCCCCACCGGAGAATCCCCCCTCGCCATCAATCAAGCCTTTGTCAACACCGTCTGCCCCCAATGCGGCGGCCCCGGCCGGCGTGAAACCGATACTATGGACACCTTTATGGATTCGTCCTGGTATATGCTCCGCTATTGCAGCCCCCATTTCAGCGACGGCCCCTTTGAGCCCGCCGTTACCGCCGACTGGATGCCCGTGCAGCAGTACACCGGCGGCGCCGAACACGCCGTAATGCACCTGCTTTACAGCCGCTTTTTTATCAAGGCCCTGCGCGATATGGAGATGCTCGCCATTGACGAACCCTTCCGCCGGCTGTTCAATCAGGGCGTAATCCTGGGCCAGGACCACGAAAAGATGAGCAAGAGCCGGGGCAACGTCGTCAACCCCGACGACGTTATCGGGCAGGTGGGCGCCGATGCGGTGCGCTGTTTCCTGATGTTCATTGGCCCCTGGGACCAGGGCGGCCCGTGGAGCGACGAGGGCATCAACGGCGTAGTGCGCTGGCTCAACCGCGTCTGGGGCGTAGTCGAGCGCGACGCCGCCCAGCTGGACGCCCAACCGTCCGCCGCCGCCGCAATTCGCGACACCCAGCGCGTCCTCCACCAGACCATCCGCAAGTGCTACGAGGACTTGGACAAGTTCAAGTTCAACACCGCCATCGCCGCCCTGATGGAACTGGTAAATCACCTCAACCGCGTCTGGAACGACCAGTCAATTGACGCCGCCACCTGGCAGGATTGCATCGACAACTTCCTGCTCATGCTGGCCCCCATCGCCCCCCACGTCGCCGAGGAACTCTGGGAACGCGCCGGCCACCCGTACAGCATCCACCAGCAAGCCTTCCCCCAATGGAACGACGACCTGGCCGCAGAGGAGGAGATAACCCTCGTGGTGCAAGTCAACGGCCGGGTGCGCGACCGCACTTCCGTAGCCGCCGGCATTGACGAGGAGGAGGCCAAAACGCTGGCCCTGAACAGCCAGCGCGTGCAGGCCCACCTTGACGGCAAAACCGTGCGCAACGTCGTCTATGTACCCGGCCGCCTGGTCAACATCGTAGCCAACTAATACGGACGCCTTGATGACGCTGGTTGCCAAATACGCCCTGCTGCCGGACGAAATCGACCGGCAAAGTCTGGTCATGGTCAGCGACAGCCTGGCCGGCAGCCCGGCGCTGGCCGGCTTGGATGATTCGGAACGCTACGTGCTGCAACGCATCGTCAGAGCGGAGGGTGACCCGGACATCGCCCCGTCGGTGCAGTTCAGCCCCAACGCCATATCCGCCGCATTAGACTCCCTGCGCCAAACCCGCCGGGTGGTTACCGACGTCCGCATGGTTCAAGTCGGCATATCCCGCGCCGCCCTGTCCCGTCACAACGTGGACACGGCGTGCCTCATTGACGCCCCGGAAGTCGCCGAACGGGCCCGGCGGGAAGGCACCACCCGCAGCGTAGCCGCCGTCCGGGAACTGGCCCCCCTAATCAACCATTCCGTCGTCGCCATCGGCAACGCCCCCACCGCCCTGCTGGCCCTGCTGGATTTGATTGACGCCGGCCAGGTAGCGCCCGCGGCAGTGATAGGTATGCCCGTCGGGTTCGTCGCCTGCCCCGAATCTAAGCAGGAACTGGCCGCCCGCAGCATCCCGCACATCACCATCCTGGGGCGGCGCGGCGGCAGCTCGGCGGCGGCGGCCACCATCAACGCCCTACTCGACTTGCTCCGGGGGAAAGAATAATGGTCAACCCGTCCGACGGCCGGCCCGCTCCATCCGCCGACGCCGCCTCCTGGGGCGTGGTGCTGCTGTGCCACGGCAGCCAGCGGGGTGCGACGCGCGACGAGTGTTCCTGCGCCTGGGCCGCCGACGGCCCGCGTTTCCCGGCCTGGTGCCCCGGCTGCCCCAACACCCCGGTGGGCCTGCGCGACGTTGCCCTGCGCCTGCAAGACCAGCTGGCCGGCAGCGCCGGCCGGGTCATCGTTTCGTGCCTGGAATTCCTGCCCCCCCATCCCCCGGAGGCCGTTGCGATGCTGGCCGACGAGGGGTTGAGCCAGGTAGTCATCCAGCCCTACCTGCTGGGCAAGGGCAAGCACGCCACCCTGGAAATGGACGAAGTGCTGGAGGACATCGCCGACGCCGCCCCCGGCGTTGACGTCTATCTGGCCGACGGGCTGGGCGCCGACCTGCGTATCGCCGACCTGGTGCACGACCGCATCGCCGCCTTGCCGGAGGAAGCATCCCGCCCCGTTGCCGACCGTCCGGTTGGCGTGCTAATCGTCAAAGCCGGCACGCAAACCCAATACGATGACTGCCTCTGGCTCAAAGAACTAGGCGGCTGGGTTGAGCAGGACTTGGGCCCCGATTTCGCCGTAGCCGTCGCGCAATCCCACTACGGCGATCCTACGATGGAAAGCGCCGCCGCCCATCTGGTGAACGACCGGCGCATCGGCAGCCTCATCTGCGTGCCTTACGTATTTTTCCCCGGCCTGATCCTGCAACGCAACGTCCTCGGCACCATGCGTCAGCTCCAGGAAACCTACCCCGCAACGCCAATGTGGGTTGCCCCGCCGCTGGGCGTGGATGACCGGCTGGTGGCAGTAGCCCGCGACCGGATACGCGAAGCCCAGATGCGCCTCTAACCCGCACAAGCATAATGACTGAACCAGAACTCCATCCCGACAACGCTTTGCGCCCGGAAAGCGACTACTCCCGCCCCACCAGGCGCGATCCGCGCGGTATGCGTACCGGCTACACCACCGGCACTACGGCGGCGGCGGCGGCCAAAGCGGCCGTCATTCTGATGCTGTCCAGCGGCGCGCCGGAGCAGGTTTCGGTGCCGCTCCCCGGCAACGTTGGGCGCGCCACCCTGCCCGTGCACCGCACTTGGCCCATGGACGCCGCCGAGGGCATCCGCTGCTCGGCCATCAAGGACGGCGGCGATGACCCGGACGTTACCCACGGCGCCGAGATTATCGTCGGCGTGTGGCGGCTGCCCGACGGCATCAAGGGACTGCAAATCACCGGCGGCCCCGGCGTTGGCACCGTTACCCGCCCCGGCACCGGCATTGCCGTCGGCGAGCCGGCCGTAACCCGCGTGCCGCGCCGGATGATTGCCGACGCCGTTGCCGAGGGCCTGCAAGAATGCGGCTGGCCCGCCGATACCGGAATCCGCGCCCGCATCTCCGTGCCCAACGGCGCCGAGATTGCCAAACAGACCACCAACGCCCGCCTGGGCGTGCTGGACGGCATCAGCATCCTGGGCAGCACCGGCATCGTCCAGCCGTTCAGCACCGCCGCCTGGCGCGCCAGCGTCCACCTCGCCATTGACGTTGCCGCCACCAACGGCCTGGAGCATCTCGTGCTTTCCACCGGCACCCGCAGCGAGCAGTACACCCGCGAGCTGCTGGACTTGCCCGACATGGCCTACATTGAGGCCGGCATATTCTCCGGGCCATCAATGAAACGCTGCCTGAACAAAGGCATCAAGCGCGTTGCCCACGTCGGCATGGTCGGCAAGTTCTCCAAGATGGCCATGGGCTACTTTGTAACCCACGTTGCCGGCAATCAGGTAGATTGCGATTTCCTGTCCGGCCTGGCCTCCCAATGCGGCGCATCGCCGGAGCTGCAAGACGAGATGCGCAACGCCGCCAGCGGCCGCCACTTTCAGGAACTGGCCCAGGAACATAACGTGATGGACGTATTCCCCCTGATGTGCCAACTGGTTTGCGAGCAGGCCCAGCAGTACCTTGGCCCCGGCGGCGACGCCCTGATTGTTGACGCGCTGTGCTTTGACTTTGAGGGCAACCTCCTCGGCTCCGCCAGCACCTCCCCCGCCGGCATCCCCACGCGCGCCGCCCGGCCCGGACAGTGATATTTCCCTTATAGTGACGTTCCCCTGATAGCGATGTTCCTCCGAATGATGTTCCCCCGATAGTGACGTTCCTCTGCTAGTGATGCTACATGGTCAGCACTGATACCAACGCCAACCCGATACTTTCCCCCGTCGCCGGCCCGGCCGGCCGCCCGTTGGGAATACCCGACGATGCCTTTGACCAGCGCCGCCCGGTGCGCGGTCAAATCACCAAATCCGAGGCCCGCGCCGTCAGCCTGTACGCCCTGGGCCTGCGCCCCGACAGCATAGTTTGGGACATCGGCGCCGGCACCGGCTCCGTTGCCGTCGAAGCCGCCCGCATCGCCTACGCCGGTTCCGTGTACGCCATCGATAAAGACGCGGACAACGCCCACCTGCTGCAAGCCAACGTCGCCCGGTTCGGCGAGGGACGCGTGAACATCATCATCGGCACCGCTCCGGCGGCTCTGGCCGGCCTGCCCAACCCCGACGCCGTATTCATCGGCGGCGGCGGCTCCGACGCCCCGGCCATCCTGGACGCCGTGCTGGCCCGACTACGCCCGCCGGGCCGGGTCGTGGCGAATTTCGCCGCCATGGAACGGGCCGTCGCCACCTGCCGCACTTTGGACGAACGGGGCCTGTCGTCGCAAATGACCATGGTATCCGCGGCGCGCGGACGGCCTCTCCCCGACGGCGCGCTGCGGCTGGCGGCCCTCAATCCCGTATTCATAGTTTGGGGGCAACGATGACCATTACCGCATCCCACACCCAATCCGGGCGCGTTGGCCGTCTTTACGGAGTCGGCGTTGGCCCCGGCGATCCGGAGCTGCTTACCGTCAAGGCGCAGCGCCTGTTGCAATCCGTTCCGGTCATCTGGGTTCCGCAAGCCGGCATCAGCCCGGAGAGCTACGCTTACAGCATCGTCAAGGGCATCATTGACGAAACCCGGCAGGAAGTCGTGCGGGCCAAGTTCCCCACCAACGACGAGGAGGCCGCCGGCGAAGTCTGGCGCGAGGCCGCCCGCGAGCTGTCCGCAAGGCTGGAAGCCGGCGATGACGTAGCCTTTATCACCGAAGGCGACCCGATGCTGTACAGCACTTTCGCCTACGTGCTGGAAACCATCCTGGACGAGTTCCCCCATCTGCCCGTAGAAGTCGTCCCCGGCGTATCCTCGGTAATGGCAGCGGCGGCATCGGCGGCTGCCCCCCTGGTAACCCACGGCCAGCGCCTCGCCATCCTCCCCGCCGTGTACGGCATCGACGACCTCCGCGAAGCCATCGCCCTCTACGACACCATCGTCCTGATGAAAGTCAACCGCACCCTCCTGGACGCCCTCGCCAACCTGGAACGCCTCGGCCTAGCCGGCCGCACCATCTACGTCCGCCGCGCCACCACCGAACGCGAAAGAGTAGTCCGCGACATCCGCGAACTAACCAACGAGGACCTGGACTACTTCTCACTGCTCATAATCCGGCGCTGATTACAGACGCCCCTAATTGCAAACTCCCCCACACGGAGGCGATAGCCCATGACCGTTGCAGGAAAGGTTTATATCATCGGCGCCGGCCCGGGCGACCCCGAACTGCTTACCCTGAAAGCCAAGCGGCTGATTGAATCCTCCGACGTCATCATCTACGCCGATTCCCTCGTGCCGGCGGAAATCGCCGGTTTCGCCAAGCCCGGCGCCCGGATTTTCGGCAGCAAGGATATGTCCCTGGACGCCATCATGTCCGTTACCCTGCAAGCCGTTGCCGACGGCAAAATCGTTTCCCGCATCCAGAGCGGCGACCCTTCGCTGTACGGCGCCACTCTGGAGCAAATGCGCATCCTCGAGGCGCAAAAGGTTGATTACGAAATCATCCCCGGCGTCAGCGCCGCTTTCGCCGCCGCCGCCGTGCTGAAAGCCGAGCTGACGGTTCCCGAAGTAACCCAAACCGTCATCATGACCCGCGCCGAGGGCCGGGTGGCCATGCCGGAGGGCGAGGCCCTGATTGACCTGGCCCGGCACCGCAGCACGCTGGTGATATTCCTCAGCGTTACCCGTATGTTCCGCATCGCCGGCCAGTTGCAGGACGCCGGCTACCCCGCCGACACCCCCGTTGCCGTAGCCTACCGGGTGGGCTGGCCCGACGAACTAATCATCCGGGGCACCCTGCAAGACATCGCCCAAAAGGTGCGCGATGCCAAAATTACTTTGCAAGCCCTGATTATCGTCGGCCCCGCCGTTGACCCTAAACTCCTTGACCCGGATTCCGGCCAGCAGGTTGCCGTTTCGCACCTTTATTCCGACGAGTACACCCACCTGTACCGCCGCGCCGGCCGGGGCGCCCACGCCGACGCCCAACGCGCCGAGCTTTACGAAGCCGGCGGCTACGAAATCCAGCCCGAGGCCGCCCCCCACGTCGCCGGCACTCCGGCCGACTAGCCAGCCGAACCCGGTCATGCCCCACGCTGCGCCCGCCCCGGTTGCCGTTGTCGCCGTTTCACACCCCGGCGCAGCATTGGCCATCCGCCTGGCCGACGCTTTACCCGATTGCGACCTCTACCTGGAGCGCAAAACCGCGCCCGCCCCAGTCCCGACGGGCCCGCAAATCCGGCTGTACGACCTGCCCCTCAAGCCAACGTTGCAGCGTCTGTTCACCCAATACCCTGGCCTGGTAGTGTTCCTGCCGGTAGGGGCCACCGTGCGCTTGCTGGCCCCGGTGCTAACCGACAAGCGCCGCGACGCCGCCGTAATCTGCGTTGACGACGCCGGACGCTACGCCGTAAGCCTGCTGTCCGGACACCAGGGCGGCGCCGATGCCCTCGCCCATCAAGCAGCCGCAATACTCGGCGCCCACCCCGTAATCACCGCCGCCTCGGATGCTCTGTCGGTTACCGCCGTCGATATGGTAGGCCGGGCGGCCGGCTGGCAAATCGACGCCTCCCCTGCGGACTTAACCCGCGCAGCGGCCGCCGTCGTGAATGGCGATCCGGTAGCGTTGTGGTTTGACCCTGAAACCGGCGCCGCCTGGCCCGACGACGCCCCGCCGTCTGATGGCATCACAACCGTATCCGGCATAGCGGAGCTTGCGAACCCATCATATCGCGCCGCCCTGCTGGTGACCGACCAGGTGAGCCCCGTACCGCGCTACGCCGCCGGATTTGACATTCCGATAATCACCTACCGCCCGCCCACCCTGATTGCCGGCATCGGCTGCCGGCGCGGGGTGGCTATGCCCCACCTGCTGGAATTGCTGCAAAGCGTTTTCACAGCCCAGAGCCTGTCCCTCAAAAGCCTGTCCGCCATCGCCACCGCCGACATCAAAGCCGATGAGCCGGGACTGAACGCCCTCGCCGAACATCTGAATGTTCCCCTGCTGGCCTATACCGCATCCCAACTGAACGCTGCGGCGGCGGAACGCCAAACCGTTGCGGCTGACACAACACCCGGCCTGGCGCCGCCCACCCCGTCGGCGGCCCGCGATTTGCTGGGCGTGTTCGGCGTTTCGGAACCGGCGGCGCTGCTGGCGGCCGGCGCCCCCGGCCTGCTGCATCCCCGCATCAAATCCGACCGGGCTACCGTTGCCCTCGCCCGCCTGTCCCCCGGCCCAAGGAGTCAACAATGAGCGGCAAACTCTACCTGGTGGGACTTGGCCCCGGCGACGCCGCCCACCTCACCCCCGCCGCCGCCGCCGCCATCGCCGACAGCGGCCAGCTGGTCGGTTACCGATTCTATATTGAACAGGTGGCCGGTGATGTTTCGGATCAGGTCATCCACGCCATGGAGCTTGGGCAAGAGCTGGAGCGGGCGGCCCTGGCCGTTGACATCGCCTACGCCGGCCACACCGTGTCGGTAGTGTCGTCGGGCGATGCCGGCATTTACGGCATGGCCGGCCCGGTTTTCCGCGTGCTAACCGACCGGGGATGGGACGGCATCGCCCCGGCGGTTGAGACGGTTCCGGGCGTATCGGCCCTGCAATCCGCCGCCGCCCTGCTCGGTTCGCCCCTGATGCAGGACTTTTGCGCCATCAGCCTCAGCGACTTGCTGACGCCCTGGGAGCAAATCGTCCGCCGTCTGCAAGCCGCCGCCGCCGGCGATTTCGTCGCTGCCCTGTACAACCCCCGCAGCCGCCGCCGCATCCGCCATCTGGACGAAGCCCGCCGGATATTCCTGGAACACCGCCCGGCCAGCACTCCCGTAGGCATCGTCCGGCACGCCTACCGCCCCGAACAGGCGGTAACCATCGCCGACCTGGGCGGGCTGGACGACCCGGCCCTGGGCGTGGATATGTTCACCACCGTCGTCATCGGCAACACCAACACCTACGTCCACCAGGGGCGCATGGTAACCCCGCGCGGCTACGAGGCCAAGCAGTAACCCGCCAGTCACCCGCTGCCAATTCAGCATCACCCACAGGAGGATAATCGTGCCTGCGATACGACCAAACCCGGTAAAAGACAAGCTGCGACGGGGCGAGCCGGCTACCTGCATCTCCGGCCTGCTGTCCAGCGAAATCATCGATTTCCTCGGCCCCCTCGGCTTTGATTCGGTATGGATGGAGTGCGAACACGGCCCGGTGGATTGGGATACGCTGGGCGATATGACCCGCGCCTGCGACCTGTGGGGCATGGCCTCCGTTACCCGCTGCAACGCCAACGACGCCGGCCTGATTACCCGTACCCTGGACCGGGGTTCCATGGGCGTAGTGCTGCCCCACGTCAACACCCGCGCCGACGCCGAAGCCGCCGTCGGCGCCGCCAAGTTCGCCCCCCTGGGCTACCGGGGTATGTTCGGCGGCCGCCAGTCCTTCGGCGTGCCGGATTACCTCCACCAGGCCAACGACCAGACTATGGTCGTCGTACTCATCGAGGAAGTAGCCGCCCTGGACAACCTCGACGAGATTCTCAAAGTGGACGGCATTGACGTGTTCTTTGTCGCCCCGTCCGATTTGTCCCAGACCATGGGCCACATCGGCAACGTCGCCCATCCCGCAGTGCAGTCGGCCATTGATGACGCCCTGGCCCGCATCGTCAGCGCCGGCCGCACCGCCGGCACGCTGGTCAACGACGACAACATGGCCGCCTACGTGGACAAGGGCGCGCGTTTCCTGATGACGTCCTGGAACGGCTGGGTAGCCCGCAGCAGCGCCGATTTCCTGGCCCGCTTGCCCTAGCCGGCCGGCATTTTTGCCCGGCGCAGAGCGCAAACGACCCGGTTGAGATGGGCGCTCACCGGGTCGTTTGCGCTTGCGCTTTGCCCCGCCTGATTACTGCGTGCCGCTGGCGATTGCCTGCGGCGCCGGCTCCCCGCCGTGGTCCACGTCCCAATCCCAAAGGTCGGCGTGGAACCCGGACAGGTTCTCCGACAGCGTGTTGATAAAGTTCCGCACGCCCCGCCCGTGAAACTTGCCTTTCAGCGTGCAGATGCCGATGTTCGCCGACGGGAACAGGTGGTCCAGCCGCACTACCGCCAGCCGGTCGTGGTCCTCCGGGTGCAGCGTAAAGTCGCTGACGATGGCGATGCCCATTCCGATGGCCACGTAGCGCTTTATCATCTCGGTGTTGTCCATCTCCAGCACCACGTCGTAGTTAACGCCCTTTTCCCGCAGCTTTTGCTCCACCCGCCGCCGGCTCAGGCTTTCCGGGCTGTTCAGAATGAGCGGCCACGCCGCCATATCCTCAATCGCAACGGGCGTGCGGTGCAGCAGGTCGTGCCGGGGCGCGGTAATCAGCACCACGTTGTAGTCAAACAAGTCGCTGAATTCCAGCGACGGGTCGTCAATCGGCGGCGCCGAACACAGCGCCAGATCCACCTCACCCGACTTGACCAGCTGTATCAGGTTGGCGTAAGACCGCGCCACCAGCCGCATCTTTACGTCCGGGTAGCGGTTGCGAAACTGCCGGATGGGGCGGGGCAGGTGATACGACACGATGTCCGGATAGGCCCCCACCACAAACGACCCCCGGCCCTCGGAGTAATCCATCTGCGTCTTGAGCGTGTCAATGGACTCCACAATCGGCGTCACCAGTTCGTAAAACAGCGACCCCTCGGACGTCAACTGTATCGGGCGCTTGATGCGGTCAAACAGGATGATGCCGAATTCGCCCTCCAGTTTGCGCAGGTGCGTGGTAACGGTAGGCTGCCCCAATTCCAGCTTGCGCGCCGCTTTGGACACGCTGCGCAGGCGGGCAACATGGTAAAAACTGACAATCTCTCGCAATTCCATCGGTATTCCACCTTGGGGCGCCGGTTCGGTATCATCGGTTCGCCGTACATTAGCGGATATATTATATCAACACAGCGGATAATGCAATGCGCGCCCTGTCCTCCAAGCAGAACGCTGCCCTGGTATCGGGATGCGTGTTTCCCCTAATGTTGCGCAATCCGCCATATTGCCCCCAACGATAGCGGTATGCTGCCCGTATGCCTTGACAAAATATCGTAACAAACCGCAAAATACGGGCTGCTATCGGGCAAAATCCGTCTGCGTCATTCCGGCATCGGCCGGCCGCAACCGTCATCTACCTATCTATCATTCGCCCGCCTGCCGAGGTAATCTGATGGCATTCGTGATTACGAAAGCTTGTGAGGGAGTCAAAGACGCGACCTGCGTTGATGTCTGCCCGGTGGATTGCATCCATACCGACGACGACGCTCCGATGTACTACATCAACCCCACCGATTGCATCGACTGCGCCTACTGCGTTGCCGTTTGCCCGGTTTCCGCGATTTACGACGAGTTCACCGTGCCCCCCAACCTGCGCGAGTACATCCAGGTCAACCGTCGCTACTTCGCCTCCTGACGTCCCGCCCCAACGCCCCGTTTCAAGGTAACGTTACGCCATGGCCCGGTTCCTGCAAGACGCCGACGTTGCGCGGTGCATTGACCTTTCCCAGATGCTGCCCGCCATCGAGGAGATGCAGCGTCACTTCGGGCAAGGCGAGGTCGTCAACCTGGCCCGCCGCCGCGTGGCCACCCCCGGCGGCTATCTGGCCGTGATGGGCGGCGCCCTGTCCTACGCCGGCGTGCTCGGCGTCAAGACTTTTACCCACACCCGCAACGGCTATTCGTTCCAGGTCAGCCTCTACGATGCCGAAACCGGACGGCTGCTGCTGTACACCCAGGCCAACCGCTTGGGGCAGCTGCGTACCGGCGCCACCACCGGCGTAGCGGTCAAGCATCTCTCCAACCCCGGCCCCGTCCGGGTTGGCATCATCGGCACCGGCAATCAGGCCGGCGACCAGCTGCGCGCCGTCTGCGCCGTGCGTGATGTCCGGGAGGTAATCGCGTGCAGCCGCAACCCCGATAACCGCCAGGCCTTTGCGGAGCGGATGAGCGACGAATTGAACTTGCCCGTAACCGCCACCGCCGACAACCGCGCGGCCGTAGCCGACTGCCATATTGTCATCGCCATCGCCGCCGCCCAAACCCCGGTTGTCGAGGGGCAATGGATCTCCGACGGCTGCACCGTCATCGGCGCCGGGCCCACCCTGCGCCGGTTCCGGGAAGTGGACGACGACACGCTGGCCGGCGCCACTCATCGGTTCGTAGATTCGCTGGAGCAGGCCCCGCTGGAGTGCGGCGACATATCGGCGGCGGTTGACTTGGGCCTGGTGCAGTGGAACCAGTTTCACGAACTGCGCCACGTCGTCGCCGGCCAAATCCCCGGACGCACCGCCCCGGCCGACAAGGTCTATTGCAAGCTGATGGGCACCGGCGTCGCCGACGTTGCCGCCGCCAAACTGCTCCTCGAACGCGCCGAAAGCCTGGAAATCGGAACCGAGATTCCCTTCTGAACCGGGCCGCCGCCGCCGTTACTCTCGCGGCGTGGCCAGATAATCGTCGGTCGTCAGCACGTTGTAGTTCTCCCGCCCGCTGAGCATACTCTCCATCGCCGCCCGCGCCGTGTCCAGCGACGTGAAACAGGGGATGCGCCGTTCCACCGCGGCCCGCCGGATGTGAAACCCGTCCTCCATAACCGACCTGTCCCCGGAAAGCGTGTTCACCACCGCCCCCACCGTGCCGTCGTGGATAACGTCCAGCACGTCGGGGGTTCCCTCTCCGATGCGCTTGGTGATGGTGGTCACCGGCAGCCCCAGCGCCGTTATCATCGCCGCCGTCCCCTCGGTGGCGTACAGCTGGCAGCCCGCCGCCGCCAGCCCCCGTATCAGCGTCAGCGCGTCCGGCTTGGTCTGGTCCGATATGCTCAGCAGCACCCCCATCCCCGGCGACAGGCTGATGCTGGCCGCCTGCAACGCTTTCGTCAGCGCCGCTGCGAAATCCCGGTCCACCCCCATCACTTCCCCGGTTGACTTCATTTCCGGGCCCATGTACCAGTCCACCCCCACCAGCTTTGACATTGAGAACACCGGCGCCTTGATGCCCACCAGCCCCTGCTTGGGCCACAGCCCCCCCTCGTAGCCCAGCTCCCGCAGGGTTGCCCCCAGCATTACGCGGGTTGCCAGATTGGCCACCGGCACCCCCGTTACTTTGGAGATAAACGGTATGGTGCGGCTGCCCCGGGGGTTGACCTCCAGCACGTACACGGTAGTCGGTTCGGCGGGGTCGTGCTGGCGGGTGTTCGGGCTGCGATAAGCGTTGCCCCCCTGCAACACGAACTGAATGTTCATCAGCCCGCGCACCCCCAGCGCCAGCCCGATGCGCGTCGTGTACTCAACCAGCGTTGCCACCTCATCCTCAGTCAGGTTCAGGCCGGGGTAGATGGCCATTGAATCCCCGCTGTGCACGCCGGCCCGTTCCACGTGTTCCATCACGCCGGGAATCAGCACCGTCTCGCCGTCGCAGATGGCGTCCACCTCGCACTCCCGCCCCTCAATGTAATGGTCCACCAGCACCTGCCGCTCCGGGGTAACTTCGGTGGCGATGGTCAGATACCGTATCAGCTGCGTAGCGTTGCCGACGATTTCCATGGCCCGCCCGCCCAGCACGTAGCTGGGGCGCACCACCACCGGATAGTCAATGCGCTGCGCAACGGTCAACGCCTGCTCCACCGATTGCACCGTTGCCCCCGGCGGCTGCGGTATGCCCAGATTGACCAGAAACCGCTCAAACCGCTGCCGGTCGCTGGCGATGTCAATCGCCTCCGCGCTGGAACCCAGAATCGGCAGCCCCGCCGCCGCCAGCGATTGGGACAGGTTGATGGCCGTCTGCCCCCCAAACTGCACCAGCGACGGCGGCGCGCTTTCCCCATCCGTTGCGCCGTCAATCACGGTTTCGTTGTCAATAATGTCCCGCACCGATTCCTCGTCCAGCGGCTCAAAATACAGCCGGTCGCTGGTGTCAAAGTCGGTCGATACCGTCTCCGGGTTGGAGTTAATCATGATGCTGGACACGCCGGCCTGCGACAGCGCCCACGCCGCGTGCACGCTGCAATAGTCAAACTCAATCCCCTGCCCAATCCGGATTGGCCCGCTGCCGATGACGATCGCCTTCGCCCCGGCCAGCGGCGGCGCCTCGTTCTCGGTGTCGTAGGCGCTGTAATAGTAGGGCGTAGCCGCCTCAAACTCGGCGGCGCAGGTGTCCACCATCTTGTACACCGGCTTAATCCCGTGCCGGATGCGCAGCTGCCGCACCTGCTCCGGCAGCAGCCCCGACAGCGTAGCAATCTCGGCATCCGCAAACCCCAGCCGCTTGGACGCCCGCAAAGTCGCCGGCGTCAGCGGATTGCCCAGCAGCCGCCGTTCCTGGTCCACGATGCGCTCCAGCGCGGCGATGAACCACGGGTCAACGCTGGTGTAAGCCACCAGGTCATCGCGCGCAACCCCCTGCCGCAGCGCCGACGCCAGCGCCCACAGCCGCAAGTCGTTAGGATGCAGCGGCAGGCTTTGCAGAATAGCCATCGTGCTACGGGCGCTATTACTGCCGGCGGCATTATTGCCGGCGGTATCACTGCCCCGCCATTCCGGAGCCTCCCACAGCAGCGATGCGTTGCCCTGCTCCAGCGAGCGGGCCGCCTTTTGCAGCGCCGACTCAAAGCTGCGGTCAATAGCCATTACCTCCCCGGTGGCCTTCATTTGAGTAGTAACCTGACGGTCACCGTTCGGAAACTTGTCAAATGGCCAGCGGGGAATTTTGACCACGCAATAATCCAGCGCCGGCTCAAAGGCTGCCCCGGTCGTGCCCGTAACTTCGTTTGGTATCTCGTTCAGCCGCTTGCCGACGGCTATTTTTGCCGACACCCGCGCGATTGGATAACCCGTAGCTTTGCTCGCCAGCGCCGATGACCGGCTGACCCTGGGGTTAACCTCAATGACGTAGTAATCCGAATCCGCCTCCCAATTACCCGCCCGGTCCCGCATCGCCGTCGGATGCGGACGCGTTGCCAGCTGGATGTTGCAGCCCCCTTCAATCCCCAAACCCCGGATAATCTTGAGGCTGGCCGAGCGGAGCATCTGGTATTCCTTATCCGTCAGCGTCTGGCTTGGCGCTACCACGATGCTGTCGCCGGTGTGCGCGCCCATCGGGTCCAGGTTCTCCATGTTGCAAACGGTGATGCAGTTGTCCGCCCCGTCGCGAATCACCTCGTACTCAATCTCTTTCCAGCCCACCAGCGACCGCTCCAGCAGCACCTGGCTGATTGGGCTGGCCGCCAGCCCGCTTTCCACGATTGTCCAGAACTCATCCTCGGTGTTGGCGATGCCGCCGCCCGTGCCGCCCAGCGTGTACGCCGGACGCACCACCAGCGGCAGCCCGGCCTCGGCCAGATATTCCCCCGCCTCCGCCGTGTTGGACACCGTGCGGTTCGGCGGCATCGGCTCGCCGATTTCGGTAAGAAACTGCCGGAAATAATCCCGGTCCTCCGACTTGCGTATGGTGTCCAGCGGCGTACCCAGCAGGCGCACGTCGTAGCGTTCCAGAATGCCCGCGTCGGCCAGCGCAACCGCCAGGTTCAGCCCGGTCTGCCCGCCCAGCGTCGGCAGTATCCCGTCCGGCCGCTCCCTGGCGATGATGCGCTCCAGCACCGGCACCGTCAGCGGCTCAATGTACACCCGGTCCGCAATATCCCGGTCCGTCATTATCGTCGCCGGATTAGAGTTCACCAGCACCGTAGTGACCCCCTCCTCCCGGAGGGCTTTGCAGGCTTGCGTACCCGCATAGTCAAACTCGGCCGCCTGTCCGATTACTATTGGCCCGGAGCCAATCACCAGCACTTTTTGGGGTTTGAGAATGGCAGTATTCAATTCACAATTCAGCAAGTAGTTGTCGTTGCAAGGTTAGTCGTTGATACAGTTAGTCGTTGCTGCACGGTCAAAGTATCGCAGCCGTCTAAACCGGGCCGCCGTTGTCGTCGATCATATTCAGAAAGCGGTCAAACAGATACTCGTTATCCCGCGGCCCCGGCGAAGCCTCCGAATGGTACTGGATGGTGAACAGCGGCAGCTCCCGGTGCGCCAGCCCCTCAACCGTGTTGTCGTTGAGATTGACGTGTGAAATCTCCACGCCCGCCGGCAAGTCGTTGCCGTCCACCGCGTAGCCGTGATTTTGCGCCGTGATGTTCACCCGTCCGGTTGCCAGGTCCTGCACCGGATGATTCCCCCCCCGGTGTCCAAACTTCAGCTTGTAAGTGCGCGCCCCCAGCGCCCGCGCCGCCAGCTGATGCCCCAGGCAAATCCCCATCAAAGGAACCCGCCCCAGCAATTCCTGCACGTTAGCCACAATTCCCGCCAGCAGCTCCGGATCCCCGGGCCCGGGCGAAAGCAGTATCCCCGCCGGCCGCATCGCCAGCATATCGGCCGCCGGCATCGTCGCTGGCACCGCAACCACTTCGCACCCCCGGCTTTGCAGCAGCCGCAGAATGTTGTACTTCAGCCCCACGTCGGTAACCAGTATGCGCCGCACCCCGGCCGGCGCCGGCCCGGTTGGAAACGCCGCCGTTTCGTCCCGCCCGTTCCACAGATACCCCCCGGCCGTTGATACCGTGCTCACCAAATCCAGGTCGTCGTAGCGCGGCGCCTCCGCCAACCGCCGCAGCCCCTGCTCCGGCGCCTCGTCCGTAAGCAGCCCCATCATCACCCCCTGCGTCCGCAGGCGGCGGGTCAACGCCCGCGTGTCAATTCCGCTGATACCCGGTACGTCGTATTCCTTGAGAAACGCGTCCAGCGTCATCGCGCTGTCGCTATGGCTGGGCAAGTCGCAATGCTGCCGCACAATCAGCCCGGCCACCCGTATCCGGTGCGATTCGCTGTCCGCCAGGTTGATGCCGTAGTTGCCCACCAGCGGGTAAGTCAGCGCCACCACCTGCCCCGCGTAGGACGGATCGGTCAGCACCTCCTGGTATCCGGTCATCGTCGTATTAAAGACAACCTCGCCCCAGCCCCGGCGTTCGGCCCCAAAGGACTCGCCGGTGAACACCGACCCGTCCTCAAGTACCAGATGGATTACGCGGCTCACTCAGCGCCCCCCATTGGATAATAAGTCAGTGGATGAAAAGTCAGTGGATAACAAGTCCGGAGCTAACAAGTCCGGTTCCGCAAAAACCGGCCGCCCGCCCACCAGCGTAGCCGCCACCCGCCCCCGCAGCTCCACCCCGTCCAGCGGCGTATTCCGCCCCAGCGATGCAAACCGATTCACGTCCACCCGCCACACCGCGTCCGGGTCAAACACCACCAAGTCGGCCGGCGTGCCGGCCACCAGCGCTGCGTAAGGCGCAAACGCCGCTCCCAGCGCTTGCGCCGGCCCGAGGGTAAGCCGGTCAATCAAAGTGGGCAGCAGAATTCCCCCGTCATGCACCGCCTGCATCAACATCCCCAGCGCCGTCTCCAGCACGCTGATGCCAAACGCTGCGTCCTGATAGGTACATTCCTTGCTGGCCCGGTCGTGCGGCGCGTGGTCGGTAGCGATGCAGTCTATCGTCCCGTCGGCCAGCCCGCTGATGCAGGCCGCCACGTCCTCCGGCCGGCGCAGCGGCGGGTACACCTTGGTTTGCGTTTCGTAAGACAGCGCCCCCGTTGCCGCCGTATCGCCGTGGCCCCCCAGCGCCCAATCCTCGGTAAGCATCAAGTGATGCGGGCAAACCTCGGCGGTAATCGGGATGCCCCGCGACTTGGCCGTTCGCACCATTTCCACGCTGCCCGCCGCACTGAGATGCGCCAGATGCAGCCGCCCCCCCGTCAGTTCAGCCAAAGCAATGTCCCGTGCCACCATCGCCTCCTCGGCCACCGCCGGGATGCCGGCCAGCCCCAGCCGGCTGCTCACCCACCCCTCGGCCATCACCCCCTGCGGACACAGCGCATGGTCCTGGCAATGGTTGCTGATGGGCAGCCCCAAGTCCCGGCTGTAAGTAAGCGCCAGCCGCATCAGCCCGGAGTCGTGCACCGGATCGCCGTCGTCGCTGAACGCCACGCAGCCCGCCGCCGCCAGCTCCTCCATATCCGCCAGCTCGCGCCCCCGCCGCCCTTTGCTCACGCAGCCGATAGCCCGGATGCGAACCGCCGCCGCCGCTCCCCGCCGCAGCACGTAGTCCACCACCGCCGCGTTGTCCACCGGCGGCTCCGTGTTGGGCATCGCGCAAAGCGTAGTGAACCCGCCCCGCGCCGCCGCCGCCGCTCCGGTAGCGATAGTTTCCTTGTACTCAAACCCCGGCTCCCGCAGATGCGTATGCACGTCAATAAACCCCGGACACACCACCATCCCATCCGCCGGAATAACCCGCACGTCATCCGCTGAAACCTGCCCGGCCAGCCCCGGCCCGACCGCCTTGATGACGCCATCCCCCACCAGCACGTCGGCAATGCCGTCAAACCCGGAGGACGGATCAATCACCCGCCCGCCGGCGATTAGCACGGGTACGTTCGTTTCAGCAGTTGTCATAATTCGGTTGACGATTAGCGTTTATGATGATTGGCGCCTATGCCCCGGCCAATCTATGCCCCGGCCAGTTGGTACAGCAGCGCCATTCGGATTGCCACGCCGTTGGTCACCTGTTCCTCAATCAGCGAGCGTTCCCCGTGGGCCAGATTGGTGCTGACTTCTATCCCCTCGTTCATCGGCCCCGGGTGCATCAGCAGCGCCCCCGGATTGGCCCGCGCCATCCGCGCGTCATTGACCTGCCAGCGCCGGATGTACTCCCGCAGGCTGGGAAAGAACCCCAGCTGCTGCCGCTCCGATTGCAGCCGCAGCGCCATCACCAAATCCGCCCCCTCAATAGCCGCGTCCAAATCCGGCTCCACCCGCACCGACGCCAGCGGGTTCTCCGACCCGTTCCGGTGCGTAGCATCCCCCCAGCCGGCGGCGGTAAAAGGTTCCGGCAGCAGCGTCCGCGGCCCCGACAGCGTCACTTGGGCGCCCATCCTGGCAAACCCCCACACGGCGGAACGGGCCACCCGGCTGTGCAAAACGTCGCCCACGATGACAACCTTGCGCTCCGCCAGCTCGCCCACGTGATTCCGCGCGGTGTACAAGTCCAGCAGCGCCTGCGTCGGATGCGCGTGCGTGCCGTCGCCGGCGTTGATTACCGAAACCCGGCCCAGATTGCGCGCCAGAAAGTTCGGCGCCCCGGAGTGCGGATGCCGCACCACGATAGTATCCACCCCCATCGCCTGCAAAGTCAGCCCGGTATTGAGCAGCGATTCTCCTTTTTCAATGCTGCTGGCGCTGGCGCTCATGTTGATTACATCCGCGCTCAAAATTTTGCCGGCTTCCTCAAACGACACCCGCGTGCGTGTGCTGGCCTCGTAAAACAAAGTCACAATCACCCGCCCCCGCAGGGTAGGCACTTTCTTGATGTCCCGCCCCAGCACCTCCCGCATCCCGGCGGCGTTGTCCAGCACCCCCGCAATTTCCGCCGCCGTAAAGTCATCCAGGTCAAGGACGTGACGGCGCCCGGACGCAACGGCGTCACCGGGAATAACCGGGTCTATGACCGCTGATTCCGCCGGCGCTGCGGCGGCCCGCGTAGCCGGCAGTGACGCCATCAGTGAAACCCGCCCTGCAAGATGGTCACCGCGTCCGTCCCGTCGGTTTCCTCCAGCTGGACGCTAACCCGCTCGTTGCGGCGGGTCGGAACGTTCTTGCCCACGAAATCGCTGCGGATGGGCAGCTCCCGGTGCCCCCGGTCAATCATAACCGCCAGCTGAATCCGCACCGGCCGGCCCAAGTCATTCACCGCGTCCAGTGCCGCCCGCACCGTGCGCCCGGTATAAAGCACGTCGTCAACCAGCACCACCGTGCGCCCGTCCAGCCCCACCGGAGTAGTCGTCGGACGCACCAGCACGTTCTTGCGCTCCGTCAAATCATCCCGGTAAAGATTGATGTCCAGATGCGCCACCGGAACCGCCACGCCCTCGGAGCGCTCAATATACCCGGCCAACCGCTCCGCCATCGGAACGCCCCTGGTTCTGATACCCACCAGCAGCAGGTTCTTGGCGCCGTGATTGCGCTCCAGAATCTCGTGGTGCATCCGCGTCAAAGTGCGCCGGATTTCGTCGGCGTCCATAACCGCCCGCTCCGGGCTGGCGCCGTTGTCGGCCCCGCCGGAGCCGGTGTCAACCGCCGTGTCCAAGTTTTCGCTGCTAGCCACGAATAAACCCGCCTGGATTTCAGGACAATCCACGGCGGGTTGCGCTAACTCCGGCGGATACCGCCGCCCGATACGCCGGAAATCCACCCACTCGCTCACGCTTTGCCAGCCTCACAGGACTGCCTTAAAAGCTTGACCGCACCCGCAAGCAGGCACGTTATTATTTTCACAAACATTGTACCAGCCCAACGCCAAATTGCAACCGCCCCGTACCCCCAAAGACACACCGAGGGGGTCTGGGGGAAATCATTTCCCCCAGCGCAGCCCCTTGGAATACGCTTCCGCTGCGGCAGCCCCGCGCGCCCCCGCGCCCTACGCGAAGTGCGCCGCCAGCTCCCCCCGGTTGCGGTTCAGCCACGCCGTGTTCAGCCGGATGCGTTCCAGCGCTTGCCGGATGGTTCGTTCCGCCGCCGGGGTAGGATGCGCCTCAAAGAAGCCCGCTACGTCATCGCGCATTGCGTCGCTGGCGAAGGCGTTGGTGATGGCGACCAGCCGCATCAGGCCGAACCCGCCCCCGCCGTAGCGCCGGTTGAACTCGTCCCACTGCTCTTTCAGAAACTCCCACGCCAGGTTGCGCCCCCGGTGATTGGCCGCTACTGCCGACACTACAAAGATTGTGTCCTGCAAGCGCACGTCATCGGTAAGCGAACGGTCCAGCGTTTCCCTGAGCAGGTCTTCCTGCCGGAACCGGGCCAGCGACATCAGCAGCCGTATCTTTTCCTCGTGCAGCTCGGCGTTGCGTTCCAGCTCCCAGATGCGGTCGTACACCGTCCGGTCGCCCTCTTGCGCTACCAGGCTGAACACCACGCCCCGCAAGTCCGGGCGCACGCTGCCCGCATCCTGCTGATAGGCCGCAAACTGCTGCTGCGCCTGCGCGATAACGTCGCCATCCCCGTACACCCCGGCCTGGCTCAGCACGGTGGAGCGCAGCAGCGAGTCCAGATGCCCCTCGCCCGGCCGGGCCTCCCAGCCCGAACGCGCCGCCGCCGGCCCGAACAGCCGCCGCCCAAAGTCCCGGTAGGATTCTAGGTAGGATTCCTCCGAGATTAGCCCCTCGATCTCCCGCAGGTTGGTTGCCAGATCGCTCCACACCGAAGCATCATTTTCCTGCTGATACGACTCCGCCAGCGACAGAAACCTGGTAACCGGCAGCAGCCCCGCCCTGGACAGCGCGTAGGCGTCGTTTTGTATGCCCAGCCGGTCCGTTGCCGGCAGCTTTTGGCTGGCGATGGCCGGCGCCAGCCGGTTCCAGTCGTCGTCGGTGTAATTGACCCGGTAAAACCCGGTCTGGTCCGGGTTCACCTTGAACCAGTCCGGGTTGGCCGGCGTGGCCACCTGCACCGTGCCGGTAGCCGCGCTCACCAGCGTTGCCGTAACCCCGGCGCCGTCGGCGGTAACCGTCAGCGGCACCGGCCAGACCAGCTCCTCATCATCGCCGGCGTCATCCTCCTCCAGCACCGAGTCAAACACGAACCGTTCCTGCTTGATTTCCAGCGCCAGGCCCTCCGGCCCGGGGCTAGCCGCCACGTCCAGCACCGGATACCCCATCTGCCCCGTCCAGCTGCCCATCATCGACGTAACCGGCTCTCCCGACGCCTCTTCCAGCGCCGCCCACAAGTCAACGGTGCGCGCGTTCTGATACGAGTGACGGTTCAGATAGATGTTCAGCCCGACCCGGAACGTGTTGGCCGAGAGAAAGTGCTCCAGCATCCGCAGCACCGACCCGCCCTTGCTGTAGCTGATAGCGTCAAACAGCTGGCTGACTTCCGCCGGGTTTGCCACTTCCTGCTCGATTGGATGCGAGTTCTTCAGCCCGTCCAGGTTGAAAGCCCGGTTGGTGTCCATATTGACGAACTGCGTCCACATTGACCACTCCGGGAACAGCCAGTCCACCGCCTTGGTGCCCACCCAGGTGGCAAAGCTCTCGTTCAGCCACAGGTCGTCCCACCACTGCATCGTCACCAAATCCCCAAACCACATATGCGCCATCTCGTGAGCCACCACCTCGGCCACCCGCTGCCGCGTGCCGGCCGACGAGTTCTCCGGGTCCACCAGCAAGGCGGTTTCCCGGTAGGTCACGCACCCCCAGTTCTCCATTGCGCCGGCGGCAAAGTCGGGTATCGCCAGATGGTCCAGCTTGGGCAGCGGATACCGTATCCCGAAGTAGTCGTTAAAAAACGACAGCAGCTTGACCGACGTATCCAGCGCAAACTGCCCCTGCGCCTCTTTCCCCCGCGTCATCCAAATCCCCACTAGCGTACCGTCAGCCGCCTCTTTCTCAATGTGCGTGAGATCGCCGATGACGAAAGCCAGCAGATAGGTGGACATAACCGGCGTCCGGTCAAAGACCACCGTCCGCGTGCCGGCCGTCGGCCCGGCCGTCTCCTGGATGATTGGCGTGTTGGATACGGCGCTCATATCCTCCGGGATGTTCAGCGTTACCTGAAACGTCGCTTTGACTGCCGGCTCGTCCCAGCAGGGCAGCGCGCGCCGGGCATCCGTAGCCTCAAACTGTGTAGTCGCCAGATAAGCCGTTTCCCCTTCCGGGTTGGTGTACTGGCTGCGGTAAAACCCCCGCAGCTTGTCGTTCAACTCCCCGGTGAAAGACAGCCGCAGCTGCTGGTCGCCCACCAGCCCCTCGGCCGGCACGCCGGGGATGCTGATGATGGCCCGCTCCGCCGCGCTGTCGTAAGCAATGCCGGCCGCCGCCACACTGCCCGCGCCGTCCCCGTCCGTCCAGCTCAGCGACGCCGACGTAATCTCAATCTCGTCGCAGTTCAGCACGATTTCGCTGGTTCCCGGCGCCATTTGCACCGTAATATCCACCTCACCGGCAAAGGTAAAATCGTCAAAATTGGGCGTCAGGGTCAGGTCATAATGGACTGGTCGAACGTTGTCGGGCAGCACAACGGCATCGGTGGACGGCATCGGTTTTTCCTCCGCTGGAAATTGCTAGGCGTGAATGGCAGCGGGTTTTTCGGCCCCGCAACCGACTATTTTAGCACAGCCGGCGGCGCATCGGATTGCGCCGGCGATGCTATAATGTTTGCGCTTTCCCGGCAGAGAACCGCCGGTGCCTTTCTGTACGGCCCGGCTTGATGATGGAGGAATTACATTGGCCGCTAAAACCATGTTCGAGAAAATCTGGGATGCCCACGTAGTTCACGAGGAACCCGGCCAGCCCGCCCTTATCTACGTTGACCTGCATCTGGTCCACGAAGTCACTTCCCCGCAGGCGTTTGACGGCCTGCGCCTGGCCGGCCGCCCCGTGCGCCGTCCCGACCTCACCGTCGCCACCGTTGACCACAACACCCCCACCTGGGAGTTGACCCGCCCCATCGTGGACGAAATCGCCAAGGCCCAGCTGGACGCCCTGGAGCGCAACGCCGCCGAGTTCAACCTGCCCCATTTCTACGACCGTTTCAGCGAGAATCAGGGCATCGTCCACGTCATCGGCCCGGAGTTGGGCTACACCCTCCCCGGCAAGACGGTCGTTTGCGGCGACAGCCACACCTCCACCCACGGCGCGCTGGGCTGCTTTGCCGTCGGCATCGGCACCTCCGAAGTCGAGCATGTGCTGGCCACCCAAACCCTGCGCCAGTTCAAGCCCCGCACCATGGAAGTGCGCGTTGACGGCCCCCTGCCCAACGGCGTATCCGCCAAAGACGTCATCCTGGGCATCATCGGCAAAATCGGCGTCAACGGCGGCACCGGCCACGTCATTGAGTACACCGGCGAAGCCATCCGCGGCCTGTCTATGGACGGTCGTATGACGGTGTGCAATATGAGCATTGAGGGCGGCGCCCGCGCCGGCATGATTGCCCCCGACGACACCACCTTTGAGTACGTCCGCACCCGCCCCTACGCTCCCAAAGGCGCCGAGCTGGAAGCCCTGATTGAGCAATGGCGCACCCTCCCCACCGACGCCGGCGCCGCCTACGACAACACCGTCGTCATCCCCGCCGCCGAACTGGCCCCCTTCGTAACCTGGGGCACCAAGCCTGACATGGTAGCGGCGATAACCGACCGGGTTCCCGACCCCAATTCTTTCGCCAGCGCCCACGAACGGGAAGCCGCCGAACGCGCTCTGGAATACATGGGCCTCGAGCCCTCTCAGCCCATCCAGGACATCAAGATTGACCGCGTGTTCCTCGGCGCCTGCACCAACGCCCGCATTGACGACCTCCGCGCCGCCGCCAGCGTCATCCGGGGCCGCCAGGTCAGCTCCGACGTGTACGCCATGGTCGTCCCCGGTTCCGCCCGCGTCAAAGCCGATGCCGAGGCTGAGGGCTTGGACAAGGTGTTCAAGGACGCCGGCTTTGACTGGCGCGTTGCCGGCTGCTCAATGTGCCTGGGCATGAACCCCGACATCCTCGACCCCGGCCAGCGCTGCGCCTCCACTTCCAACCGCAACTTTGAGGGGCGCCAGGGCAAAGGCGGCCGCACCCATCTGGTCAGCCCGGAAATGGCCGCCGCCGCCGCCATCGCCGGCCACTTCGTTGACGTCCGCGATTTCTAACCCCCGCCAGCCAACCTTGACGCTAACCCCCATTCCCGCAACCAATCAGACAACAGAGCAGAGGCAAGATATGGAACCCTTTGTATCCCTCAACGGCGTGGTTGCCCCCATCGACCAGGTCAACGTTGATACCGACATGATTATCCCCGCCGTGTACCTCAAGAGCATCGAGCGCACCGGCTTTGGCCCCCACCTGTTCGACCGCTATCGGTACCTGGAGGACGGCTCGGAGAACCCCGATTTCGTGCTCAATCAGGACGCCTACCGCAGCGCGCAAATCCTGGTGTCCGGCCCCAACTTCGGCTGCGGCTCCTCCCGCGAACACGCGCCCTGGGCCCTGGAGGACTACGGCATCCGCTGCGTAATCGCCCCCAGCTTTGCCGACATCTTTTACAACAACTGCTTCAAAAACGGCCTCCTCCCCCTCACCCTCCCGGAGGAATCCGTCCGCCGCATCATGGACAAAGTGCAAGCAAACCCCGGCGTGCAGTTCACCGTTGACCTGGAAGCCCAGCAGGTGCGCGACGCCGATGAGGACATCGTAGTGGATTTCCAGGTGGACGACTTCCGTCGCTACTGCCTCCTCAACGGCCTCGACGACATCGGCCTAACCTTGCAGCACGAGGACGCCATCGCCGCCTACGAAGCCCGGCGCGGCTAACCGCCCGGAGTCACCCGCCTACTCCCCAATGCCGTACTCCCGCCGTATCTGCGCGGCGTAGTCGGTTTCGTAACGCTGCATCCGCCCCTGCCGCACTTGCTCGTCCAGCGATGGCCGGCGCACCCCGCGCGGCGTCAGCGGCGCAAACCCGATGATGTTGGCGGCGGTCAGCGTTTCAATCTCGCCGTCGGTTCTGCCCAGCAAGCCGGCCAGTATATCCCGGTTGTGCTGCCCCATCAGCGGCGCCGGCTGCGGCGCAACGGCCGGCGTGCCGTGCAGTTTCCACGGCCGGCTGGCGTAAGGCAGCGGCGGCATCCCGGTATCGGGATGATGCTCTATAACCTCGTAAAACCCCCGGCTCCGCAGATGCTCGTTGAATAGCAAGTCTTTGCTGTCCATAACGGCGCCGGCGGCGATGCCGGAAGATTGCAATGCGGCCATCAGCTCGTGGTTGTCGCGCTGCCGGGTCTCAAAAGCCAGCATCCTGTCCAGCTCATCCCGGTGCGACAAACGGCTGATAACGTCGGCGTACCGCCGGTCGGCGGCCCAGTCGGAACGGCCCATCACCCGGCACAGCCCTTGCCACGCCTGGTCGCTGTCAACGGCAATGGCAATCCAGCGGTCATCGCCGGCGCACGGGTAACACCCGTGGGGCGACATCGCCGGATTTGAATTGCCCTGCCGGGGCTGGATGCGCCCGTTCACCGTCCAGTCCAGCAGCGCCTCCGGCACCGTTGCGCTGCAAGTCTGCGTCTGCGATACGTCAATAAACTGCCCCCGCCCGGTATTCAGCCGGTGCAGCAGCGCCAGCATCACGGCGGCCACCGTATGCTCCCCGGCGGTGTAGTCGGTATAAGGAATCTCCGACATCACCGGCCCGCCGTCCGGATACCCGGTCATGTAGGCCAGCCCGGCCGCCCCTTCGGTAGCCGGGCCGGTAGCCCCGAAGTTGGCCCACGGCCCATCAAACCCGTATCCCGTTGACGACACCATTATGATGTCCGGCCGTATCTGCCGCAGACTGTCGTACTCCAGCCCGAAGTTGCGCACCACGCGCGGCGTAAAGTTCTCGGCGAACACGTCGGCGATGGCGATAAGGTCGCGCAGCACCGCCCGCCCCTCATCCCGGCTCAAGTCCAGCGTCAGGCCCAGCTTGTTGCGGTTCTGTTCGTAAAAATTGGCGCCCCGGTTCCAGAAATCGCCGTCAACCTCATTGTGGTACAGGGAGTCGGTGCGATAGCTTTCCAGCCGCTGCACCGATTCCAGCCGGATTACCTGCGCGCCCATGTCCCCCAGCCACTTCATCGCCGACGGTATGGCGATGAGCTGGCCCATCTCCACGATGCGGATACCCTGCAACGGCCCGGCCATGTCAGATTACCTCCGATGCGCGCAGCTGGCCCAGCCCGGCGGCGTCGTAGCCCAACTGCCCCAGCACCTCCGCAGTATGCTCGCCCAGCGCCGGCGCGGCGGCGTTCAGCTGCCAGGGCGAATCGCTGAGCAGGAAAGGCGCGCCGGGAAAGGTTATCTCGCCCAACTGCGGATGATGCAGCGGCACGTAGTAGCCGCGGGCCTGGATTTGCGGGTTGTCGATAGTTTCCTCCGGCGAGTCAATCACCCCGTAGATGAACCGCTTTTGATGGGCGGCGTAAAAGATTTCCTGTTTCTGCTTGGCGGCGAATATCTGGTCCAGAATGTCCCCCAGCGCCTCTGCGTTTTCCAGCCGCGCCGACGGGTTGTCAAAGCGCGGGTCGTCCAGCTCCGGCGCCTCCAGAAAGTCCACCAGCACCTGCCAGTCCACCGATGCCCCCAGGCCGGGGTTGGGCAGCACGTACCCGTCGGACACCGCCCGCACCCGGGTCAAGTCGCCGGTGTGATTAGGCTGCCGCCGCCGCACCGCGCCGGTGTAGGTGTAGTTGTTGGTAACGTCCCGCAGCGCCGACGCAATGCTCTCCTGAATGGACACCTCCACTTGCTGCCCCTGGCCGGTAAGCCGCTGGTGGTACAGCGCCAGCAGCAGGGCCGACGCCAGGTTGGTGCCGGCCTTGAATTGCGCCTGATGCAGCGCGTGTTTCAGCGGCTCCCGGTCGTAAGCCCCAAAAATATACATCAGCCCGCCCAGCGCGTACTCCACGATTTCAGTAGCCCGGTAATCCCGCCACGGCCCCGACCGCCCAAAGTTGGACACCGACGCCACTACCAAACCGGGATTATGCGCCCGCAGGGTTGCGTAATCCAGCCCCAGCGACGGCATCACCCGGGGCGCAAAGTTCTCCACCAGCGCATCCGCATCCGCCAGCAAATCCATCAAAATGCCCCGCCCGGCATCGGTTTTCAGGTTGAGGGTAATGCTGCGCTTGTTAGTGTTCAAGTACAGAAAGGGCAGGCTTTTCTCGTGGTGCGGCTCATCATTGTGAAAGGGCGGCAGCCGGCGGCCCGGATCGCCGGCGGGCCGCTCGATTTTAAGCACGTCCGCGCCAAAATCGGCCAGCAGCTTGGTGGCATACGGCCCGGCGATGTGATGGGTCAGGTCAATAACCTTGACGCCCGCTAAAGCTCCGCTTGGCAAAATATCATTCCTATACGAGATGGCTTGCGACGATATGGCGTCCGGGAGACGGTTTCCGGCAACGCTGGTAATTCTACGCAGTTTGCCCCGCCGAAACAATCCGCTTGCCCCCGCCGGCCCGGTGATATACTTGCCGGCAATCAATCGGCCGCCCGCGACCAAACCCCATGCGGCCAACCCCATGTTGAGGTACTTACCGTGCAAACCATTGACGCCATCGCTGAGATTCTGAAACGGGAGGGCGTGCAGTACCTTTCCTGTTTCCCCACCACGCCCGTTATTGAAGCCTGCGCCGCCGCCGGCATCCGCCCCGTCATATGCCGCCAGGAACGCGTGGGCGTTGGCATCGCCGATGGCTACAGCCGGGTTACCAACGGCCGCCCGCCGGGGGTGTTTGCGATGCAGTACGGGCCGGGCGCCGAGAACGCCTACTCCGGCGTGGCAACCGCTTTCTCCGACTCGGTGCCCATCCTGCTGCTGCCGCTGGGCCACCCCCGCGAGCGGCAGGGCGTGTTCCCGATGTTTGATTCCATCGAAAGTTTCGCCAGCGTCACCAAGCACCTGGAACGCCTGAACCTGTCCGGCAGCACCAGCCAGGTGATGCGCCGCGCCGTCAACGCGCTGTACACCGGCCGCCCCGGCCCGTCTATGGTGGAGATTCCCGCCGACGTTGCCCTGGAGGACGTGTCCGAGGAGGCGTTCTTTTGGGGCGGCAACGTGCGCCGCGCCGCGTCCCAGGCCGACCCCGGAGACGTCGAGGCGGCGGCCCGCGCGCTGTGTTCCGCCGCCCATCCGGTCATCCACGCCGGCCAGGGCGTGATGTACGCCGAGGCTACCGACGAGCTGGTTGAGCTGGCCGAATTGCTGTCCGTTCCGGTTATGACCACGCTGCTGGGCAAGAGCGGTTTCCCGGAGCATCACCCCCTGGCCCTGGGCAGCGGCTCCGGCGTGATGTCCGGCACCGTCTATCATCACGTGCGCCGCGCCGACGTAATCTTTGGCGTCGGCTCCAGTTTCACCCGGCACGGTATGTCAATGAACCTGCCGCCGGGCCGCACCCTAATCCAGAACACCAACGACCCCCGCGACGTCAACAAAGATTACGACGTGCAGTTTCCCATCATCGGCGACGCCAAGTTGACGTTGCGCCAGATGATTGACGCCTGCCGGGAGATTGTCGGCGACACCCGGCGCAGCAATGCGGAGGTTGCCGGCGAGATTGAATCCGTCCGCAACGCCTGGCTTGCCGAATGGCAGCACCTAACCACCGACGCCGGCCCGCTGGTTAACCCCTATCGGGTGATAACCGAGTTCCAGCAGGCGGTGCCGTCCCGCGAGGCCATCATCACCCACGACTCCGGCAGCCCCCGCGACCAGATTACGCCCTTCTACCGCTCCGGCGGCCCGCGCACCTACCTCGGCTGGGGCAAGTCCCACGGCCTGGGCACCGGCCTGGGCCTCGTCATCGGCGCCAAGCTGGCCGCCCCCGACAAGATGTGCGTCAACTTTATGGGCGACGCCGCCTTTGGCATGGTGGGCCTGGACTTTGAGACCGCCGTCCGCAGCAACGCCCCCATCACCACCGTCGTACTCAACAACTCCACGATGGCGGTGGAGACGAACGCCATGCAGCGTTCCCACGACCTCTATAACACCCGCGACCTGGGCGGCAACTACGCCGACCTGGGCCGGGCCATGGGCGGCTACGCCGAGCGCATCACCGATCCCAACGACATCATCGGCGCTTTCCAGCGCGCCCGCCGCCAGAACGAGGAGGGCAACGCCGTGCTGCTGGAATTCATCACCAACGAGGAGATTAACTACTCCCACCGCCGGGCGTTCTAGCCGGCAAATCACCCGTGAACCGCAGTGAACCACCGCCGCCGGCCGCCGCCAGTGCCGCCGATTATATTGAACGCGCCCGGCGGCTGATGCGCTTGGGCCATCCGGATGCCGCGCTGGAACCCCTCGACTTGGCCGTGCTGGCCGAGCCGGACAACGCCACGGCGCGGCATCTGCGGGGCCAGGCGCTAGTAAGTTTAGGCAAGCACCAGGCCGCAGTTGCCGAGTTGGATGTTGCCCTCCGTTTAGATTCCGGGCCGGCGGTATCGTGGCAGCTGCGCGGCGTTGCCCACTACCACTTGGGCGATTTTAACCGTGCCATTGCCGACTGTGGCCGGGCATTGGAGATTGACCCCAACGATGCCCAATCGCGGCTAACGCGCGGGCAGGCCCGCTACAAGATTGGCGATTTCGCCGCCGCCGCCCAGGACTGCACGCAGGCAATTGGCCTGATGCCCGCTGCGCCGTCCGGCTACTACTGGCGCGGCCTGGCCCGGCGCGATGGCGGCCAGCCGTCCCCGGCGATAGCTGATTTCACCGCTGCAATCCGGCTGAACCCCCGGCACACTGAGGCCTACGTATCAAGGGGCAAGGCTCACGCCGCCGTTGGCAACTTGCCGGCCGCCCGCTCCGATTGGGCCATGGCCGGCCAACTGCTGCATCAATCGCACTGATTACGGCTCACCGAACGGCAGCGTTCCGTTTCAGGCGGCTTATTCCCCCCAATGTCATTCTGAGCGCAGCGATGAATCCCGACGCCATAGCACCCCCCTCGCCCTCAATAATCCGCCGAGGGGGTCTGGGGGAAATCATTTCCCCCAGCGGCACCCCCCTTAGGATACGCTCCACCGTCAAAATCCCCCGCTAAATCCAAAATTAGCGACACTGCCCCCTTACCGAACCCACTGCCCGATACGACGCCCGCCCGATACCGGCCAACCCCAAACCTACTCCCACAGGATGACCGATGATGATATGAAATGACCAAATCACCCGAAACGGAACGCTGCCGACGCCGGCGCACGACTAACAGGAGGCGCTCAAATGGGCGAACTGACATCAAAGTACCTATTCATCGCCAGTATGGACATTGCGGCGGAGCAGGAGGCGTTGTTCAACGACGTGTACAACACCGAGCATTGCCCGCTGCTGAACCAGGTTCCCGGCGTCAACGGCGTTACCCGCTACGAAACGCAGCGGCTGGCAATGGCCATGGGCGGCGCGGTGCGCGAGATTGATATACCGGGCACCCCCAAGCATCACGCCGTCTATCAGCTGGACAGCCCCGACGTTCTAATCAGCCCGGAGTGGGCCGAAGCGGTGGACGCCGGACGCTGGCCGGAACACGTGCGCCCCTACACCGCCAACCGCAAGCACGTCCTGCTCAAGCTGACGTTCCCCGACGAATAGCCCGGCCCCGTTCCATCCCGGCATTACCCGCCGGCCAGTTCGGCCCAAATGCGGTTGGCCCGGGGTTTCAGCACGCCGTAAAGCGCATCGTTGACCGGAGTAGGGACGTTCAGATTGCGCCCCATCGCAATGACTACGCCGGTCAACCCCTCCAGTTCGACGGGCCGGCCCTCGGCGAAGTCCTTGGCCAGCGATGCCATTCCGGTAGCCGGAAAGTTGTCCAGCGCCGCCATCGACCAGTCCAGAGAGTCGGGTTCGATGGGCGCCCCGGCCGCCTCGCCAACGGCCAATGCCTCGGCGATGGCGGCCCGGATGGTAGCCCGCGTTTCCGGAACGGTGCGGAGTTCGCCGTAAGCGCACCCGCTGGCGGCGCACACCCCGGCCGACCCGGAAAGATAGGCAAACTTCTTCCACAGCATCCCGGTCATATTCTCCAGCAGCTCCACCCGCCAGCCGGCGCTCTGGAAAACCGCCAGCAACCGCCGCCCGCGTTCCGTAACGCCCAGCGTGCGTTCCCCAAACGACGCCGCGCCCGGCCCGCCCTGCGTCACCACGCCGGGTTCGCTGATACGCCCCTCCATATAAGCCGACCCAATCATCACCCGCCCCGCCCCGTAAGCCGCCGCCAGACTGTCGCCGTTGTCAATGCCGTTTTGCAAAGTCAGGATAATAGTATCGTCGCCCACCAGCGGGGCGATTAGCCTGATTGCGTCAGCGTTGTCGTACATCTTGACCGTGAACAGCACCAAATCCTGAACGCCGGCCGTGCTTGGTTCATTAGTAGCCGCGCCGGTAGCGGCGAACTCCCCGTCGTTGACGCTTTCCACCCGCAGGCCGCTGCGCCGGATAGCCTCAAGATGAGCGCCCCGCGCGATAAAAGTCACGTCGTGGCCGTCGCGGGCCAGCAGCCCGCCAAAATAGCCGCCCACGCCGCCGGTTCCCATCACAGCAATTTTCATTTTCGGTTCACCATTCGCATCGTCGCTTACTGGCCTTCGCCCACCGGGTAGCCAAACTCGTCGCGCAGGTCCCGTTTCATGACCTTGCCCATCACGTTGCGCGGCAGAGCGTCAACGAACACCACCGAGCGGGGGCGTTTGTAGCCCGCCAGACGCTGCCGGCAGAACTCCATTACGGCGGCTTCGTCCACCGATTCACCCCGCAGTTCATCCCGTCGCACGACGACCGCGCGGACTTCCTCGCCCCATTCCAGGTCGGGTATTCCGATGACGGCGGCATCGTCCACGTCAGGATGTTCCATCAGGATTTGCTCGACCTCTTCGGGTGAAATCATTTCGCCGCCGCGCTTGATGAAATCGCGGGCGCGGCCGGCCAGATAGATGTAGCCGTCAGCATCCTGCCACGCCAAATCGCCGGTGTACAGCCAGCCGGAGCGGACGGTTTCCGCCGTGGCGTCGTCCTGCCGCCAGTAGCCGCTCATCAAACGCGGGCCGCGGGCCACTATCTCGCCCACCTCGCCGGCGGGCAGCGGCGCGCCATCCTCGGCAACTATCATCACCTCCACGTCATCCAGCGGCTTGCCGATTGACGACAGCCGTTTGAGTTTCGCCTCAATCTCCTCCGGCGTGCCGTCCAAAATGTGGTCTTCCGGCGGGAGCATGGTGATGGTAGATGCGGTTTCGGTTTGCCCGAAAGCGTTAATAAAACGGGCTTTGGGAAAGGCGGCGATGGCCTGCCGGATGACGGGCAGCGGCATCGGCGCCGCCCCGTAGGTAATGACGTCCAGCGACGACAAATCGTAATCGGCAAAGCCGGGATGGTCCATTACCCGTTTCAGCATAGTCGGCACCAGCATAGCCCGGTTCACGCGATGCTCGGCAACCAGCGACATCCAGCCCACCGGGTCAAACTGCGGCATCACTACCAGAGTGCGCCCGCCAAACACGGCGGCCAGCGCCGCTTGCAGCCCGGCCACGTGGTACAGGGGAACCGTGAGCAGGTTGCTTTCCGCAACGTCCGGGTCGGCCGGCGCAACGTTGGTCAGCAGGAAAGTGCCAAAGCTGTCGTGAGTAAGCTGCACGCCCTTAGGCACGCTGGTGGTGCCGGAGGTGAACATAATAACCGTCGTAGCGTCCTCATCGTCCTCCGGAAAATGCAGCTGCTCCGGTTCGCCGGTGGACAGCAGGACATCGTAAGACAGCCGGCCGTCTGATAGCCGGCCGCCCGGTGCGGCAGCGTCCAGTATGACGATGCGGCTATCCGGGATGGAGCCGTCAGCCGGCGCCAGGGGAGCGTAGCGTTCGCCGAGGAACAGCAGGTTCGGCTCGGCAATCCGCAGCATCGTAGCGAGTTCGTCCTCTTTGGCGCGAAAGTTTATCGGCACGTAGATGGCGTCAAGCTGGGCGGCGGCGAAGTAGATTTCCAGCAGCTGGTTGCAGTTGGTCTGCATCGCAGCCACCCGGTCGCCAGGGCCGATGCTCATTTGGGCCATAGCGTCAGCCAGCCGGTTGGCCCGCTCCTGCAAATCCTGAAAGGTGAAACGCTGCCCGTCGTAGATGATGGCGGTGCGGTCGGGGACAATGGCCGACGCAATCATCAGAAATTCAGTGGTGTTCATCGGGTCTCCGCAACAGAGGGCGTAATTACGCCGTCCATAAGAGTAGCGGCCAAGTGTCGCTCATAGGACAGGGCTTCATCCAGCGGCAAGTCTGCGCCCCGTGCCAGCGCGGAGCGCATGGCGGCGGCGGCAGCAGCGGGCAAAGCGGCCAGTTCGCCGGCAATCCGCCAGCCGGTATCGTGCAGGCAGTCATCCGGCACGATGCGGCTGACCAGGCCGCAGCGCCGGGCCTCCGCCGCGCCAAACCGCCGGCCGGTGAGCATCAGGTCAAGGGCCGCCGACGGGCCGGCGCTGCGGGGCAGGGTTTGACTGCCGCCGGCCGCCGGTATCATCCCCAACCGCGTCTCCGGCATGGCAAACACGGTGGACTCGGCGGCGATGCGGACATCGCACAGCAACGCAATCTCCAGCCCGGAGCCGATGCAATAGCCGTGTACGGCGGCCACAATTGGCTTGGGCAGGCTAAGCAACTGCCCCCAAACATCCCGCTGCCAGCGCACCCGGCGGGCAATCACTTGCGAGGGCGCCGTCCCAAACTCGGTCAAGTCGGCGCCGGCGCAAAAAGCGCGGCCTTGCCCGTAGATGAGCAGCGCGCGCACGTCGGGGTCGTCGGCGATGGCGGACAAAACCTCGGCAAAATCATCGCGCATCGCCACCGAGTAGGCGTTGAGCTGCTGCGGGCGGTTCAGGGAAAGGCCGGCAACGGCGCCGGCTTTCTCGTACCGGATGGTGGCAAAGTTGGCGGTCATTTGGAACCGGCTCCGGCCTGGACGCTAATCCAGCGGGATGGCCCGGCGGAGCATATCGTCAAGGTCAACGTTGGTACTGCCGGCGCCGATTTCGCCCAGAGTGTTGGCGTCGCTGACGCTGAAAGTGAGCAGGCCGTGGGCCTCGGCAACCTGTTCCGCCTGGGCGCGGCGGATGTGCCAGTTGTGGTGAGAGTTGGCAATCTCGATGCCGTGAATGTCGTCCTCGATGATGATGTTGGGCGTGTAGTAGCCCGGATGGCAGTAGGTGCGGAACAGGCGGCCTCCGGGCAGATACAGCTCGGTGCAGTGGTATTCGTCAAAAGGGCTGCGGGCCGGCCGGACGTCAATTTCCTGTCCGGGGATGATGATGACCTGGTTGGGGAAATGCCGCTCGATGACGCGGTACAGCTCCAGCCCCCAATCCGGACGCCAGTGGTCGGTTACGGCGATGCCGTCAAGCCCGGCGGCGCGGATTTGCGTAATCACCGTTTCGGCAATCTCGGGGGTTGGCGTCTGAAACCCAAACATCTCGCCAACGTGAGTGTGTATGTCCAGCTTGACCGTCATCTTGCAAAAACCATCATACGGAATATAACCTACCGGCCGGAGAATTGGGGCGAACGTTTATCCCGAAAAGCCTGCAATCCTTCGGCGCGGTCTGCGGTGCTTTGCAGGATGATGCTGAGGTCGGCTTCCAGACGCAAGCCTTGCTCCAGTGTTAAATCGCCGGCGGCCAGCGTAGCCTCTTTCACGAACCGGCTGGCCAGGGGTGCTGCGCCGGCGATTGCGGCGGCCAGTGCGGACACGGCGTTGTTGAGTTCGGCGGGGGGGACGACGCGGTTGACCAGTCCGATTTGATGCGCTTCGTGGGCTGACAGCAGGCGTCCGGTGAATAGCAAATCGCGGGCGAAAGCCGGGCCGATGAGTCTAGGCAGGCGCTGCGTGGCCCCGTCAAAGGGAAAGCCCATTTCGCTGAGGCTGCCGGCGCCGATGCGGGCAGATTCGGAGGCCACGCGCAGGTCGGCGGCCAGGGCGATTTCAAGGCCGTGGCCGGTGGCATCCCCGTTTAGCGCGGCGATTACGGGCATGGGCAGAGCGGCAACCGATTGGGCGGCGCGCATGGAGTCAAGCCAGGCAATCCGCTCCGGCATGGGCCCATCGCTTACTTCCGCCGGCGGCCGGGCCCGCCCCATTGCAAACAAGTCGGCGGCGCCGGTGATGACGACTACCGCCAAGTCATCCTGCAACGCCAGTTCAGCGCAACACTCCCGCAACTCCGCAGCAGTTGCCGGGTTGATGGTTGGCGTGCGCGCGGCTGCTTTGATTGCGATGGTTGCCGTGGGAGGGGCGCAAGCGCAATGGATGTGGAGATAATGGATAGCGGGCCGTCCGGGTGCGAGAGTATAGAGGGGATGAGGGGATAATGAATGGTAATCCGGGCGTTGGCAGTTGACAAGGGCGGCGGGCAATCTTTATCAGGATGATGGATTGGGTTAGAATGGCGACGGTTTGAGGCGAAGGGATGGCATTCTCAAAAGTATATGAAAGCGCGGCCGCCGCCGTTTCGGATGTGCGGGATGGCGCAACCTTGCTTATCGGAGGAACGGCGTCGGACGATGCGCCGGCCGAGTTGCTGGCGGCGGTGCTGGCCGGCGGGGTTCGAGGGTTGACCGGCATCTGCGATTTCGCGCGCTGGGATGGGGCGGATGGGCTGATTGAGTTGATTCGGGCCGGGCGGGTTGCCAGGCTGGTGTCGTCTAATCCGTTTCCGGGCGATGATGGCGGCGACGTGCGGCGGCTTTGGGAGTCGGGGGATTTGGAGATTGAGTTGGTTCCGCAAGGGACGCTGGCGGAGCGGCTGCGGGCGGGCGGGGCTGGCATCGGCGGGGTGTTCGTGCCGGTGGGAATTGGGACGCGTTTTGCTCAGGGAAAGGAGACAAAGGTTATCAACGGTACGGAGTGCGTGCTGGAATCGCCGCTGCGCGCGGACGTGGCTTTGCTGCGGGCAGCCGCTGCCGACACGATGGGCAATCTGACTTACCGGGGCGTGCAGCGGGGTTGGAATCATACGATGGCGGCGTCGGCCCGGCTTACTATCGTGCAGGCGGATCGGGTTGAGGAAGCCGGTAACATTGACCCGGAACTGGTGATTACGCCGGGGATATTTGTTAACCGGGTGGTGCAGTCGGTGATGATTGACGGGATGGGGGGCTGATATGGCGGCTGCGTTAAGCGTTGGTGAAATCACCCGTCGCATCGTGCGGGAGGCGCGGCCCGGCAGCGTGGTTGCCGCAAGCGGGGTATGGGCTGACCGGATACGGGCGGCTTTGCCGGGGAGTTTGGGCGTCTGGGCACTGAGCGATGCCGGGCTGATGGACGGGGCGCCGCTGAGCGTTGCGGATGCGGCGGCGATCGCGCGGGGGGGCTATATTGACCTGGCGGTTATTGAAGCCGGGCAGGTTGACCGGAACGGGAGTATTGCCGGCGCGCAGTCTGCCAGCGGTTTGAGTATTCCGGGTAACGCGGTGGATTTGTCATCCGGAGCGCAGCGGGTGGTGGCGTTGCTGCCTAATGCCGGCCGGGATGGAGTTCTTAATCTGGCCGAGTCGCTGTCGCTGCCGGCCGACGGTGTTAACTGCGTTGACACCGTTATTTGCGACGTGGGCGTTATCAATGTCGCGGGCGGCCAGTTTGTGCTTACGGAAACGGCGCCGGGATGGACGGCTGCCGACTTGCAGGCGATGGCCGGGGTATCCCTCAGCGTGTCTCCAGCATTGCGCCGGATTGACCTTGCGGCGCCGTCGGGGGATGCGGTAAGCAAGGTTTATTCTGACGGGGTGGGGGCTGTTGCGGATTTGCCGGATGGGGCTACGGTTTTTATTGACGGGTTTGGCGGGCCGGGGGGGATGGCGCATTATTTGCTGGTGGCGCTGCGGGATTTGGGCAGTCGGGGACTTACGATTGTGAGTAATACTGCCGGGATTGCGCGTGTCGTCAGCTTTGGCACGCCGCCGGGGCGGACGGCTATTGACCACAGCGTGCTTATCGAGAACGGGCAAGTCGCCAAGGCGATAGCGTCGTTTCCGGTGTCGCCGTCGGTGTCGCGTCCGTCTGAGTTTGAGCTGGCTTACCGGCGGGGGGAGGTTGAGCTGGAGCTGGTGCCGCAGGGGACGCTGGCGGAGCGGCTGCGGGCGGGAGGCGCCGGCGTTTTGGCCTTTTACACGCCAACGGGCGCCGGAACGCTAATCAGCGAGGGCAAGGAATCGCGCACTATCGACGGGCGGGAGTACATCCTGGAGTACGGGCTGCGGGCCGACTACGCTATCATCAGGGCGCATCGGGCGGATGAGCGGGGTAATCTGGTGTACCGGGGAACCTCCCGCAACTTTAACGCGGTGATGGCGCCGGCGGCCCGGATAACGGTAGCGGAGGTTGACGAAATAGTTGCGGCGGGAGAGTTGAACCCGGAGGAGATAGTTACCCCCGGCGTTTTCGTGCAGCGCATCGTGAAACGGCCGGACGGGTTCAGCGGCTACGAATAGATAAATGGACGGAGCCTGACGCAGAAATGACGGTTGACAAAGAACGGCTGGATCGGATGATTATCGCAATGCGGGTGGCGCGGGAACTGCCGCCCGGCGGCTACGTCAATCTGGGCATCGGCATACCTACGCTGGTGTCAATGTTCGTGGCTGATGACAGCGTGGTTTTTTATCACAGCGAGAGCGGGGTGCTGAACTGCGGGCCGCTGGCGGAGGACGGAAACGAGGACATTGACCTGATTAACGCCGGCGGGCAGTTTTTGCAGCCGGTGCCGGGGATGGCCTATTTCTCGTCGGTAGATGCGTTTGCGATGATTCGCGGGGGGCACGTGGACGCGACGGTGCTGGGGGCGCATCAGGTGTCGGCTACCGGAGACCTGGCCAACTGGATGCTGCCGGAGCGGGGCGTGGGCAACATCGGCGGGGCGATGGACCTGGCGGCGGGGGCCGACCGGGTAATCGTCGCAATGGAGCACAACGACCGCCAGGGCAACCCCAAAGTGGTGCAGGAATGTGATTTCCCGCTGACCGGCAAAGGGTGCGTGTCGCTGGTGGTGACCGACGTGGCAGTGCTGGAACCGACGCCGGCCGGAATGGTACTCCGAGAGGTGGCTCCCGGCTGGACGGCGGACGAGGTGCAGTCGGTGACGGGGGCGCGGCTAATCATCGGGGATGACGTTAAGGAATACGAGGTTTAGCGCCGGCTGCTGATTGCAGCGGGGCAGCGTTTTGTTTCGGGTGATTTATTCAAGTCATAATCGGTCATCCTTTGGGAATGGGTTTGCGGTTGGCAGGTATCGGGCGTCTATCGGGCGGTGGGTTCGGTTTGGATTTGGTGTTGGTTGCCGGAGATTCAAGTCGGTGTCAGCCCTTACGGCCGGAAGGTTTTTACGCAACTATTACGGACCTTCATTTTACGTGTCCTGCCCTAATGAGAGGCAGCACGCGGGCTGAAGCTCGATACCCTGCGGAGTACCGCCCGCGCTGTGGAAGCAGGGATAGGCGGCCTGGCCGATTGCGATTTGGATGCTGACGGGGTGGCCGTGGTGACTGGAATCTCCGGCGGTCGTGATGGTGTTGTGATAGTGTGATGGCCCCGGTTCCTCATGGGCGCTCTCGGTGGAGAACGGTTGAGGCGGGGATTGGTTGTTGATTTGCCCGATGGATGTATCTTACACGAACCGATGTGCGATTGCAAGAGGTTGGGGTCGCTGATTTTGGATTTGGCGGTGGGGCGTATTCTAGGGGGGGCTACGCTGGGGGAAATGATTTCCCCCAGACCCCCTCGGCGGATTCTTGAGGGCGAGGGAGCTGCTACGGCGTCGGGATTCGGCGCTGCGCTCAGAATGACGGTGGGGATGGCAGAACGGCTGGCGATTGACTTGCCGGGGGCGTAGTGATACAGTCAGGCTACAATTGAATCCCTCACGCAATTCTGGCGGGAGCTTGGGCAAACCAGGCTGAGAGGGCGGCCAGTTTCGTCGCCGACCGTCTGTACCGGACCCGGATAATGCCGGCGCAGGGACAGTGGGTAAGCCGTTATCTTGCCGCCGGGTCGCTCAGCCTGGCGGTTTTGTATTGAGATGGCGACGGCGTCGGTGGATGCGGCTGCCGATGTAATCCGGACTGGGCAAACAGGAGAGTGGCAACGATGACCGATGAACTGATGATAGGGGGAGTGTCATTTGGCTCCCGGCTGATTGTCGGCACCGGACGGCACCGCACGATGCAGGATATGGTCGATTCCATCGCCGCGTCCGGCACTCAGATGGTTACCGTCGCCATTCGTCGGCTGGACCTGGATAACCCCGAGGAAAAGACCATCCTGGATTACATCGACTGGGACAAGTACCAGATTCTGCCCAACACGGCGGGCTGCCGTTCCGTCGAGGAGGCGCTGTTCGTGGCCCGGCTGGGGCGGGAAGTTACGCAAACCGATTTCGTCAAGCTGGAAGTGATTCCCGACGCCAAGTATCTGTTCCCGGATCCTAACGGAACTTTGGAGGCGGCGCGCCAACTGGTGCGGGAGGGGTTTAAAGTATTGCCGTACATTCACGCCGATCCGGTGCTGGCCCGGAATCTGGAGGACGTGGGTTGCGTAACGGTGATGCCGCTGGGCTCGGCCATCGGTTCCGGGCAGGGTATCCACACCGGCGAGGAAATCCGCATCATCTTGGAGAACGCTACCGTGCCGGTGGTGGTGGACGCGGGGCTGGCGGTGCCGTCGGATGCGTCCAAAGCGCTGGAGATGGGCGCGGATGCGGTGCTGGTGAACACGGCCATCGCGCAGGCGGAAGATCCATCCATGATGGCCGATGCGTTCCGCAAGGGCGTGGAGGCGGGACGGCAGGCGTATCTGGCCGGGCGGATTCCGGTGCGGACCGAGGCCATCGCCAGCAGCCCGCCGACCGACGTGCCGGAACCCGTGCTGGCGCAGTAGGCAGAGGGTTACTGCGATGCCGGCGGTTTTGCCGTATCCCGGCTTGTGCCTGGTTACCGACCGGGGCGTTTGCCCGGCGGACGAGCTGCCGGAGCGGGTGTCCGCAGCAATCGCCGGCGGGGTTGATATGGTGCAGCTGCGCGACAAGGACTTGCCCGGCGGCGCGTTGCTGAACTTGGCCCGGCAGCTGCGGGCCGTTTGCGATGGCCGGGCATTGCTGCTGGTCAACGAGCGGGCCGATGTGGCGCTGGCCGGCGGCGCCGATGGCGTGCAGTTGGGCGAAAGGGCGATGCCTACGGAACTAGTGCGGTCGCTGCTGGGGGCGGATGGGTTGATTGGCCGCTCGGTACATTCCGTAGCCGGCGCTATTGAGGCTGACGGCGCCGATTTTCTGCTGGTGGGTACGATGTTCGCCAGCCGCTCTCATCCGGGCGAGGAGCCGTCAGGGCCCGGGCTGCTCAATCGGATTGGGGCCGCCGGCGTGAACATCCCGCTGCTGGGTATCGGCGGCATCACTGAATCTAACGTTGCGGACGTGATGCGGGCCGGGGCTTATGGCGCGGCGGTAATCAGCAGCGTGCTGGGCGCTGCTGACCCGGAATCGGCCGCGCGCAATCTGAAAACGGCGATGCTTGAATCGGTATCTGATAACGTCCGGGAACCGGCGCAGTACGCCGCAGCTAACCGTGTCGGCGCTAACAGGAGGTAACGCGGTGGGGAATATCACGCTGAAAGTCAACGGCAAGCCGCGGGAGATTGACGCCGGGCTTGATTTGCAGGCTTACCTCGCTACGATTGACGTCAATATGCGCTTTATTGCCGTGGGGTACAACGGGCAGGTCATCCGCAAAGAGGACTTTGCCGGGCTGCGGCTGAACGAGGGGGACGCGCTGGAAATCGTGCGTCCGGTGGGCGGCGGTTAGGGCGATGGCGCAGGAATCGGACAGCCCGGATGCGGCGATAATTCGGCTGTTGCAGGGCGTGGCCGACGCCAACCCGGAGCAGGTGGCCGGATGGATGCGGGACGAACCGGGCCAGTGGGGGTTTCTGGCCGGGCAGGCCGTGTTGACGGTGCGCCGCTTGCTGGGGCGCTCATTGGAGTACGCCGAGCGGCGGTGGGTGTGGCATCAAATGTGGCTGGTGCTGCAAGAGCGGCGGCGGGAACAGATCGAATCCGCTGAAAGATAGCGGCCAGTCTGCTCCCGCCGTGTCTTTGCCCGGCGGGCACTAGCCGATGACGGCGATGGATTCAATCTCCACCACGTAGGCGGGGTTGGCCAGTTCGCTGACTACCAGCAGGGTGCTGGTGGGCGGGTTGGACGGGAACAGCTCGCCGCGGACGGCCCGGACGGCCGGGCCGTGTTCGATGCCGGTTACGTAGGTGGTGGTTTTTACGATGTCGGAGAGGCTGCCGCCGGCGGCCTGCACCGCAACCTCAATGTTGCGCCAGATTTGGCGGGTTTGGGCCTCGGTATCGCCGGCGCCGACGACGTTGCCGTCAACGTCCTGGGCCACCATGCCGGCGATATAGACGGTGTTGCCGGCTTTCACCACTGCGGAGAATCCGGATGCGGACGGGTTGGCGATGCCGTCGGGGTTCATGTACACGTTAGCGGCCATTGGGGTTACCTCCAGAGGGGGTTGTGATGGTTTGGGTTAGCGGGATTATACCGCCGCTGGCGACGGGTCGGCGTCGGGCTGGATTTCCCGGGCCCGGGGCGGCAGTCGGGGGGCTTTGGCCAGGAAAATCAGGCATCCGGCGCCGGCGTACATCGCCATCAGCACGGTGAATACTATGGTGTAGTTGCCGGTGAAGGTTAGCAGGTAGCTGCCGAATACGGGCGCCACGCCCAGCGCGGTGGTTTGCAGCGGCCCCAGCGAGCCCAGGATGGCGCCAAAGGAGCCGCGCCCGAAGTATTGCGCCAGCAGCATATGCTCCAGCGTGCCGACGGTGTTGGAGAAAAAGCCCCACAGGATGGCGAAAGCGTAGGCCGTCCATACGGAGTGAACGGCGGTCATCAGGAATACGCCGGACAGCACGGCGCCGGCGATGGTCATTACCATGCACTGGCGGGGGCCGAACTTGTCGGCCAGGATGCCCCAGGCCAGGTTGGTCAGGGCCAGCACGGCGCCCAGGCTGCCGACGCCGACGGCCTGGGGTTTGGACAGTTGCGGGCCGGACTCGCTAATCAGGTAAGGGACGAGGATGTAGCCCAGGCCGGCGGAGGCGATGACGGCCAGCACTGCGGTGCCGGCGATGCACCAGTAGGCCCGGGTGCCCATGGCCTCGCGGGCCGTCCAGCTGAATTCGGGGGGCAGTTCGGATGCGGCGCGGGGGCCGCCGGTTCGGGAGTCGCGTCCGGCGCCGGGGGCAACCCGCGCGCCGTCGGGCAGCATACCGATTTCCTCCGGGCGGCGGCGCATGATGATGAACACCGGCACCGACAGCGCCAGCAGGAATAATCCGACGTAGCCGTAGGCGGCGCGCCAGCCCTGGGATACCGCAATCAGCGAGATAATCTGGATGTTGATTGCGCCGCCGATGGGCCGGGACATTCCCGAAATGGAGAGGGTGATGTTGCGGCGGCGGCGGAAAAAGTTGACGGTTGCCGTGCGCGGCACTACGCCAATCAGGAACGGGTTGCTGATGCTGCGGCCAATGATGTAGGCCACGAAAAACTGCCACATCGTGGTGGTGTTGACTTGCGACAGGGCCAGCAGCGAACAGCCGACTACCAGCAGGCCCATGGTTACCAGTCCGCGGGGGCCGTAGCGGTCGGCGAGGCGGCCGGCGAAGGGGGCTAATGCTCCGGAGCACCAGGTGCCGGCGGTGACGGCGATGGACAGGCGGCCGATGTCCCAGCCGGTGTCGTCAACGATGTACACCTGGATGGCGCCCAGCACTACCTGGGACACGCTGGCGCCGGCCGCCGAGGACAGGGAGGCCATCGCCAGCACCAGCCAGCCGTAATAAAACGGCGTGGGCGGATACCAGGCCAGGATTCGCTTTGTAAGTGATGGTTTCAGAGAGGACTCGCTAGGCCGGCATTGCCGGCATTTTGACTGAACTGCGCTGCGTTAAAGAATATGGCGGGCGTAATTATACTCCAATGCTTTGGGGATGAGGCGGGCGGTTAACGAATTGCCGGGGCAGTTGCGATAACCGCCCCGGCGTGGATCCGGTGGTATGGCCGGAGGTTTAGAAGTCCATCGGAGGCGCGGCCGCGGCGGCCGGCATGGGCTCGGGGATTTCGGTAATCATGGACTCGGTGGTGAGGACCATGGCCGCTACGGAGGCGGCGTTCTGCAAGGCAGAGCGGGTCACTTTGACCGGGTCGATGATGCCGCGCTCGAGCATCGGGCCGAATTCGCTGACCTCGGCGTCGTAGCCGTAGTCATCGGACTGGTCCTTGACGTCGTGGAGGATGACGGCGCCTTCGCCGCCGGCGTTCTCGACGATGAGCTTGAGGGGCTGCTCCAGGGCGCGGCCGATGATGTTGACGCCGACCTGCTCGTCGGAGGTGAGGCCGCCGATGCCTTCGAGGGCGCGCTGGGCGCGCACCAGGGCAACGCCGCCGCCGGGGACGATGCCCTCTTCAACGGCGGAACGGGTGGCGGACAGGGCGTCTTCAACGCGGGCCTTGCGCTCCTTGAGCTCAATCTCAGTGGCGGCGCCAACCTTGATGACGGCCACGCCGCCGGACAGCTTGGCCATCCGCTCTTGCAGCTTCTCCCGGTCGTACTCGGAGGTGGTGTCTTCAATCTGGGCCTTAATCTGGTTGATGCGGGCCTGGATGGCCTCTTCGGAACCGTGGCCCTCAACGATGGTGGTGTCGTCCTTAGTGGAGGACACGCGGCGGGCGCGGCCAAAGTCTTCGATGGTGGCCGAGTCGAGGCGGCGGCCGGTTTCTTCGCTGATGACGGTGCCGCCGGTGAGGATGGCGATGTCTTCCAGCATGGCCTTGCGGCGGTCGCCGAAGCCGGGGGCCTTGACGGACAGCACGTTCATAATGCCGCGCAGCTTGTTGACGACCAGCGTGGCCAGGGCCTCGCCGTCAACGTCTTCGGCGACGATGACAACGTTCTTCTGCCCGACTTGCAGCAGCTTTTCCAGGGCCGGCACCAGGTCGGCGACGGCGGAAATCTTCTTGTCGGTGATGATGACGAAAGCGTCGTCGATGGAGGCTTCCATGCGGTCGCTGTTGGTGATGAAGTAGGGGGAGATGTAGCCGCGGTCGACCTGCATTCCCTCGACGTACTCGATCTCGTCGGTGAGCCCCCGGGACTCTTCTACGGTGATAACGCCATCCTTGCCGACCTTTTCCATGGCCTCGGCGATGGTTTCGCCGATGGCGTCTTCGTGGGCGGAGAGGGAGGCGACCTGCCCGATGCGCTCGCGGGTTTCTACGGGCTGGGACATGGACTGGAGCTCGGTGACGATTTGGCCGACGGCGTGTTCGATGCCGCGCTTGATGGCCATGGGGTTGGTGCCGGCGGTGACGTTTTTGAAGCCTTCGTTGATGATGGCCTGGGAGAGGACGATGCTGGTGGTGGTGCCATCACCGGCGGCGTCGTTGGTCTTGGTGGCGGCTTCTTTGAGCAGCTGGGCGCCCATGTTCTCAAAGGCGTCGGGGAGTTCAATTTCTTTGGCGATGGTGACGCCGTCGGAGCAGACCTGCGGCGGGCCGAACTTCTTGTCCAGCACGACGTTGCGGCCCCGGGGGCCCAGGGTAATTTTTACCGAGTCGGCCAGGATGTCGATGCCGGTTCGCAGCGACTTACGGGCCTCTTCGGAGTACACCAACTTCTTTGCGGGCATTGTGGTTCTCCTCGTGGTAGTAGCTTGTGGTAGCGTGTTGATTGTGGGGTGACGGGGTTAGCCGATTTTGGCCAGGACGTCGGACTCGCGCATGATGAGGTACTCGTCGTCGCCGTCCTCGTACTCGGTGCCGGCGTACTTGGAGTAGATGACCTTATCGCCAACGGACAGTTCCATGGTGATGCGGCTGCCGTCGTCGCCGACGCGGCCGGGGCCGACGGCGATGACTTCGCCCTCCTGGGGCTTTTCCTTGGCGGTGTCGGGGAGCAGGATGCCGCCCCGGGTCTGGGTTTCCTGTTCCATGGGCTTGATGACGATTCGCTCGCCCAGGGGTGTGAAATTAGCCACTGATTGCCTCCTTGCGATTGTGATTGTGTGGTGTGGTAGTGGTTGCGGTGGGCCGGGTGAGCCCCGGCGGGCTTATTTTTTGCGGGCGTAGTCCGTGGTGTAGAACCCGGAACCCTTGTAGATTACCGGCACGGCGTGAAACTTCCGGCGGGCCACGCCGGTGCATTCCGGACATTGGGATTCCGGGGATGCGCCAAAGCTCTGCCGCTGGTCGTATTCGTGGTCGCACGAGGTGCACTGGTACACATACCTGGGCATCTCTGTCTCCCTCCGTATAACGGCAAGACATTCGTCCGCCAACTTTCCTATCCTATTTTGGGCGCACGCGGGCCGTATTCCAATGGCCTTAATGTTAAAATTGCATAGAAAATCACGCGGCAAACCCGCAAATCCGCAACGGAACGACGGTATCGCAATGGCCAGCGGCAATTCACCCGCCACCTCTTACCGCTATTCAGACGGGGACGAGTACCCCGAACTGCAACCGGAGCTGGAGAGCATTTTGCGCAATGCCGTCCGGGCCCTGGGCGGCAGCGCGGCGGTGGTGGCTACGTGGGATGACGCCAGCCGCCGGTTTGTAATCACCGGGTCTTACGGGCTGGACGGCGGGCAGGTTGCCCGGATTCGTCCGCTGCTTAACGAGGCGATACCGGATTTGGCGTTGAGCCGGGAGCAGTACGCTTTGCTGTCGGCGCTGTTTCCGCAATCGGCGCTGCCGGTGTCGCTGACGGGGCAGATGCAAAACCCGATTATGGCGGTGCCGCTGCGGACGGGGGGGGAAACGGTGGGGCTGATTCTGGTGCTGCGGGCGTCGGAGGCGGCTAATTTCTCGCAGCTGGACCCGCCGGTGCTGGCGGCGTTTGCGGAGCAGGCGGCCATCGCCGTACAGTCGGCCCGGCTGGCGCATCTGCTGAGCCAGGAAAAGCAGCGGGTGGAGTCTATTCTGGAGGGCAGCGCCGACGGCATCTATACGGTGGACGCGTTCCGGCGCATCGTCAGCGTCAACCCGGCGATGGAGCGGCTGCTGGGGCTGCCGGCCGAGGAAATTATCGGGCGGCCCTGCGCGGTGGGGCTGAACTGGCGGGATCGAGAGGGGCGGCCGGTGTGTCCGGGCCGGTGTCCGATGCTGCAACCGGCGGCGGGCAACGGCGAGAACGCTACCGAGCTGGCGGCCGCCGTGCGCTCCCGCAGCGGCCAGCGCACCGAGGTGGCGCTGGTCTATTCGGTAGTGCGCTCGCCGGAACTGGCGCCGCTGAACGCGGTAGTGAACGTGCGGGATATGACGCGGGTTCGGGAAATGGAGGATATGCGGTCGGCGTTCTTATCAATGCTGGGGCATCAGCTGCAAACGCCGCTGGCGATAATCAAGGGCTACACCAACACCCTGTCCCGCCCCGATGCGGAGTGGGACGGCGACGTTTTGCGGCGCAGCTTTGAGGCGATTGAGGAGGAAACCGACCACATGAGCCGGCTGATGAACCGACTGCTGCTGGCCTCGCGACTGGAAACCGGGGCGCTGCCAATCAATCAGGAGCACATCCAGCTGCCGGCGCTGGCCGAGCGGGTGGTGGGGCGGATGCAGCCGGCCGCCAGGGAGCATCAGCTTGCAGTATCATTCCCAAGCGATTTGCCGGCGGTGTCCGGCGATCCGGCGCTGATCGAGGAGGTGCTGGTGAATCTGGTGGACAACGCGGTCAAGTATTCTCCCGGCGGGGGGCCGGTGAACATAACCGGCCGGATGGACGATGCGGGGCGAGTGTCGCTTACGGTGTCGGATGCCGGGGTGGGCGTGCCACGCTGGGAAAGCCGGCGGATTTTCGAGCGGTTTTTCCGGTCGCAAAACCCGGTGTCGGTGCAAACGCGGGGGCTGGGCATCGGGCTGTACATCTGCGACGCCGTGATGACGGCCCACGGGGGCGAAATCAGCGTGGACAGCGGCCCCGGGCCCGGGTCGGCGTTCACGCTGACGTTCCCGGACAGCGCCGGCCCGGACAGTACGGGGTAACGAGAATGACTACTGATGCCCGCAGCGCCGGCGCGCGGACGATTCTGGTCGTGGACGACGAACCGCACATTGTGCGCTTTACGGCGATGAACCTTGAGGTGGAGGGGTTTCGCGTGGCTACGGCGGCGAACGGGCGGGAGGCGCTGGCGGTGCTGGCGGGGGATGAGGCCGTTGACCTGGTGGTGCTGGACGTGATGATGCCGGAGCTGGACGGGTTTGAGACGCTGCGCCGCATCCGGGCCGATTCATCGGTGCCGGTAATCTTTGTTACCGTGCGGGGCGACGAGGCCGATCGGGTGGCCGGGCTGGACCTGGGGGCCGACGATTACCTGACTAAACCGTTCAGTCCGCGGGAACTGGCGTCGCGCATCCGGGCGTTGTTCCGCCGCATCGAGGCCGCCGAACCGCCGCGCCTGCAAAAAGTGCCGGTGGACGACTGGCTTACCATCAACTTTGACCAGAGCATGGTGATTACCGGCGGCGCAGAGGTGCATCTGCGGCCCACCGAGTACCGCTTGCTGTACCAGCTGGTGAACAACTCCGGGCAGCTGCTCAGCCACGATACGCTGCTGGAACGGGTGTGGGGGCCGGAGTACCGGGGGGAGCATCAGTACGTGCGGACTTACGTTACCTACCTGAGGCAGAAACTGGAGCAAGACCCGCGCCATCCGCAGTACATATTGAGTGAGCGGGGGCTGGGCTATCGTTTTAAGGAACTGGACTAACGGCCCGACTCCCGGTTGCGCGCGCCGGCGATTTGCTGCGCCGTTGCCGCGGGCATCTGGTCGGTAAGCTGGATGCGATCTACCCACTTGATGCTGGCGTAGCAGGCCATGCCGACGCTCACCAGCCGGCAGGGGCCGCCGTGGGGTTCGGCAAGAGGGGCGCCGTTCAGCCGGGTGGCCAGCAGCACAGCGCCGGCCGCCGCGTCCAGCGCTAGCGCAACGGTGTAGTCGGATGCTGATATGGCGGCGTAACGGGCGGTGGGCAGGATGCCGGCATCATCCAGCAATCTTTGCAAAGGCACGCCCTCCCACTGCTGACCGGCGACAACCCAACCCTCCAGGCACCGGAAATCATCGGTAATGGCCCCGTCGGTTAGCCGGGCCAAATCGTCTGCGGAATAGCGGGCGGGGCAGGATACCAGGCCGGTTACGGTAAGGCCGGGCCAGACAGCGGGGCGGCCATAGTGGTCATCAAAAACGGGCAATGCGTCTCTGGCAGACATCCGACATCCTCAAAAGAAAGCGATTATACCGGGGCGCCACGGGTCATCGTGACGGCTACGATAACGATGATGACGGTAAGGGCGAGGTTAATCCGGGCCACCCAGATGATGGTTCGCCGCAGCAGGGATAAACGGGGATGCGGCGCGCCGCCGGACTGCACGGCCTCGAGCAGGCGGTTGACGTAAGGGCCAAGGATGAAATCGTGGATAAAGCTGAGCCAGATTACGATGGCTACCAGAACGACCTTGACTTGCAAGGTGCCGACGAAATGCCCGCCCAGGCTGAAAAACTCGCCGAATCCGATGCCGTAGCGGGTGGGCAGAATGTAAAGTCCGGTGGCAACCAGAAGTACGATGCACACCCACGAGATGACGCGAAAGCGGCGGGCAACGGCGGCCAGCATCCCCGGAGGGGGGCCGCTCGGCGGCGGGCCGCCAGTGGGCGCCGGCGTCCGGCCCGGCGGCGGGGTGAACCGGCGCAGCACCGGGATAAGCACCAGGGCCAGGAACAGGCTGCCGCCAATCCAGATGATTGCCGAGGCCAGATGGATGAATACTGCGGCTTGGTACATGGTGATGCAAGCATACACCAGTCGGTTGGATGACGGTAAGTGACGGCGGCAGCGTTGCGTTTCAGGTGGTTTAGTTTCCCCCAATGTCATTCTGAGCGCAGCGAAGAATCTCGATGACGTAGGGCACACTTTGAGGGCAACGCCGTTGCTACGCTTTCGAGATTCTTCGCTACGCTCAGAATGACATTAGGGGGTAGTGGCAGTAAGGGCGGCGGTGGTTGAATGGCGGGGCGTGTGCGGTTATGCTTGGGGGCGATTTGCGGCGGATTGATTATGGCCCGGATTGCAGCGGGCGCCGCGCCGGAGGAGATGACGATGCGACTGGATGGCAAGGTGGCTATCGTGAGCGGGGGCGCTCACGGGATGGGCGCGGTGGAGGCCCGGCTGTTTGCGGCGGAGGGCGCCAGGGTGGTGATCGCCGATATTCGGGACGACGACGGGCGGCGGCTGGAGGCGGAGATTAACGAATCCGGCGGCGCGGCGGTATTCGTCCATACCGACGTTACCAGCGAGGATGCCTGGGCCAACGTGGTAGCCGAGGCGGTGGCGCGGTTCGGGCGGCTGGATATTCTGGTGAACAACGCCGGCATCAGCAGCCGGGCGGTGCCGGACGACGACAGCCTGGAGGCGTGGTCGCGCATAATGGACATCAACTCAACCGGGGTGTTTCTGGGCACCAAGCACGCCATTAACCGGATGCTGCAAGACGGCGGCGGGTCAATCGTCAACATCTCGTCCATCGCCGGGCTGGTGGGGATGACCAGCGGGCATCCGGCGTATAATGCGTCCAAAGGGGCGGTGCGTATATTCACCAAGGCAATGGCGGTGCGCTACGGAAAGCAGAACATCCGGGTTAACTCGGTGCATCCCGGATTTATGCCGCCGATGATGGGCAACATTCCTACCGAGCAAGTGCGGGCCGGGCGCAGTGATATGCTGGACGAACACGTGCCAATGGGCCGGGAGGGGCGTCAAGAGGAAGTGGCTAACGCCGTGCTGTTTCTGGCCAGCGACGACGCATCGTACATCACGGGCGCCGAGCTGGTGGTGGACGGCGGGTTCACCGCGCGGTAGCGCCGGCGCCGGAGAATAGAGAGGTCGTAAATGCCCATCAACGAAGTTATCATTGTGCGCCGGTGCGGGCATTGCCGCTACGAGATGGGCACGTTGACCGTCAAGAAGGACAATATGCGCCTGATGACGCGGGAACTCGCCTGGTGCGAGAACTGCGAGGCCGACGTTCCCGAAGTGCGTGACATTGCCGACCGGGAGCCTACGGTGCTGGCGGAGCAGGCATCGTACCCCGGCAACCCGCCGATGGAGGACGTCAGCGCGGCGGAGTTTCGCCAGCGAAAGGCCGCCGCTCGAGATGCTTAGCGGGCGGGACTGAAACGATGTTTGCAGCAGACGCAATTTTGGAGTTGGGCCGCCTGGCCGAATCCGCCGAGGCGGACCGGGTTAACGGGGATTTTGACCTGTCGCTGGGCGCGCTGCTGATTGCGGCTACGGAGTATCCCAACGCGGACATCGAGGCGCACCGGAGCAACCTGGACCGGATGGCCGAGGCGGCCGGGTCAAGACTGAGCGCCGAATCTACTTCGTTGCAGCAGCTGAATACCATTACCGACTTGCTGTTTGGCGTGATTGGGTTCACGGGCAATCAAGAGGATTACTACGACCCGCGCAACTCGTACCTGAACGAAGTGCTGGAACGACGGCTGGGTATTCCCATCACGCTGTCGCTGCTGTGCATTGAGGTTGGGCGGCGCATTGGCGTGCCGGTGCGGGGCATCGGTATGCCCGGCCATTTTCTGATTAACCACCGGGATGAGCCCAACTACTTTGTGGACACTTTCAACGGCGGGCTGCTGCTGAATCAGGACGAATGCGCCGCCTTGATGCGGGATTCGGCGGGCGACCGGGTGCGGCTGGAGGCGCACCATCTGAACCCGGTAACGCCGCGCGAGATACTGGCCCGCATCCTGCGCAACCTGAAGGCGATTTACTGGGATCGGGAAGACTTTGACCAGTGCGTTACCGCCATCGGCGCGCTAATGGCGGTGATACCGGATCGTCCGGAGGAGCAGCGGGATCGGGGCGTGGTGCATCTGAAAGCCGGCAATCATCGCCAATCTGCGGAGGATTTTGAGGCGTATCTGGAGGCAAAGCCGGGAGCCGAAGACGCCGTTACCGTCCGAAACGCCCTGGAACGTCTGCGGGGAACGCAAGGCTAATCCTCTCCAATCCTTACGGTGCAGCTATGATTCGTTACGTTATTATCGCCATCGTCATACTGGCCATCATTCCCGTTGGCTGGCTGGCCTGGTATCTGTTAAGTCCGCTGGTCTCTACGACGACGGTTAATGAGGAGTTTCCGCTGGCGGCGCGGGCGGCGGTGCCGCAGGGGATGACGATGGCGCAGGTGGAGGCGGTGATGCAGGAGGCGGTGGAGGCGGCGCCGTCGCCGGTGGTGGAGGCGATGCCGGAGCTGCCGGGACGGGCGGCGCCGTCGGCCATGCCGGTGGCCCGGCTGGCCGGCAGTTTTGAGGACGCGGATGCATTCCATAGAGGTTCGGGAACGGCGACGATATACGACTTGGGCGCAGAGGGCGGCAGCGTGCTGCGTCTGGAGGACTTTCGGGTTACCAACGGCCCGGACTTGCGGGTGCTGCTGGCAAACATCCCCAACCCCTCCGACCGCTCCCGGCTGAACGCCGGCGGCTACGAGGAACTGGCCCGGCTGAAAGGCAACGCCGGGTCGCAGAACTACGATATACCGGACAGCGTGAACCTGGACGAAATCCGCAGTGTCGTAATCTACTGCCGGCCGTTTCAGGTGGTATTTTCGGTGGCAACGCTGACGCCGCCCGACGCCTGACCGATAAGATTTTACGCTCCCGACGGCCGGTAGGGCTATGAACAAGGGCCTCGCTATCGCCATAATGTTCGTGATAGTGGCGGCGGTCGTTGCCGGGTGCCTGCCGGACGGAACGCCGGATAGTGGGAGCGCCGGCGTGATGCCGATGCCGGCGCCTGCTGAAACGCTGGAACGGACGGCAACCGCAGTTCCGGAACCGGCCGCCACGCCAACGCCAACCAGCACGCCCCGGCCAACGCCGACGCCAACAGCGCAGCCCACCCCAACGCCAACGCCGCAACCTACCGCAACGCCAACGCCCACAGCGACACTGACTCCAACGCCTACACCAACGCCGACGGCAACACCTACTCCCACGCCGACGCCTACTCCCACGCCAACCCCAACGCCTACTGCCACGCCGGTTCCAACGGCTACGCCCGTGCCTACTGCTACGCCGGATCCCTGGCCGGCAGTATTTGACAGCATCAAGGGTTCGGTGGTGCAGATTGAGATTCAGTGGGACGAGCAGCGGGTTTGGGTTGACCGGAATGGCAACAAGTGGCGGTGGAGGAATCCGGTTCCGGTTACGGTCAGCAGCGGCACCGGGTGGGTTGTTGGCTGGAAGGATGACGCGCGCTTTGTATTCACCAACTACCACGTCATTGATTCGTACTACGTTGACGTGCCGGAACAGCCGGCCAATACTGAGCAAGTGGGGCACTGGCGGGTTAGCAACTCCAAACAGGTTCGCATCCGCAGCCGGCAGGATGCAATCGGTTCCAAGATACTGTACGAGAATCCGGCGGCCGACATCGCCATTCTTTCCGCCGGGGGTATTGCGCCGGAGGGGGAGCCGCTGCGACTGGCTGACCCGGAATCGGTTGCCATCGGCGATACGGTTACTGCCTACGGCTACGGCAGCATCAGTTTCCAGCGGTTGTGGACTAACGAGGGTATCGGACACGCCGACGGCGAGCGGGGTGAAATCACCGAAATCGGCGCGTTCGCGGATAATTGCCGCAACTGTACCGTTGCCTACGCCACGGAGAAGTTCACGTTCTCAGCGGCGGGCATACCGGGGGATTCCGGTGGGCCGGTGCTGAATGCTGACGGGGAGGTTGTCGGGCTGCTGTACGCGGCCGACCGGCGGGGCAGCTCCGCAGTGGCCGTTCACGTCAGCCACCTTGCCGAGGCGGTGCAGAAAGCCTGGGAGAACACTTTATTTGAGGACTAACCGCAGCAATTTGAGAGGCAGCGACTATGCCAATTGAGCAAGTGGCTCCGCGTTTGGAGCGGATAATTGACCTGGGGCAGGACGTGGAATGGCTGGCCGGCGGGTTTGGCGGCGATGGCTCCGCGCTGGGCGTGCCCTGGTGGCCGGCAGAGGGGCCGGTTTGGATTCAGGAGGCGGGGTATCTGCTGTTCAGCGACATTGGGCAGAACCGGCGGATGCGCTACGACGACGCTGATGGGCTGTCGGTGTATCAGCAAGGCACTAACGAGGCCAACGGTTTGACGCGGGACCCGCAAGGGCGGCTGCTGGCCTGCGAACACGACGCCCGCCGGGTTACCCGTCAAGAGGCCGACGGCAGTATCACGGTGGTTGCCGACCGCTACGACGGCAAGCGGCTTAACCGCCCCAACGATTTGGTGGTTAAGTCGGATGGCGCCATCTACTTTACGGACCCGTACCGGGATACTTACCCGGGTATGGAGCTGGGGTTTCCCGGCGTGTACCGGGTGGCGCCGGATTTGTCCGATATTCAACTGCTGGCCGACGGCGACGAATACGTGGGGCCGAACGGCCTTTGTTTCTCGCCCGGCGAAAGCATCCTGTACGTCAATGATTCGCGGGTGGGCCTCATCAAGGCGTGGGACGTCAGGGCGGACGGGGGGATTGAGAACGGGCGGCTGCTTTGCGGGCTGGCCGACGCGCGGCCCGGCGTGCCGGACGGGATGAAGTGCGACTTGGAGGGGAACATTTACAGCACCGGGCCGGGCGGCGTCTGGATTATCGCTCCGGACGGGCGGCATTTGGGCACGATACCGCTCGGTGAGGGACGGCGCGCTACCAACGTTGGGTTTGGCGGCGGGGACTGGCGCACGCTGTACATCACCACCTTTGAGGAATTGGGGCGCGTGCGGGTCAACATACCGGGGGTTGCCGTGCCGCGCATTATCTGATACGGCGGCCGGTGAGCCGGCGGCTGACGTCGCAAAGACGAAACCCGCCGGCGTCCGGGTAAGGATGCCGGCGGGTTCTTTTGACGGGTGCCGGGGAGGTTAGCGGCCGCTGCGGATGTAGTCGGCGATTTTCTCGCCAATCATTATGGTGGTGGCGTTGGTGTTGGCGCGGATGCAGTCGGGCATTACGGAGGCATCGGCGACGCGGATGTGCTCCAGGCCGTGGATTTGGCCGTGCTGGTTGACGACGGCCATATCGTCGCTGGCCGGGCCCATCTTGCAGGTGCCGGATACGTGGTGCGAGGTGCCGGAGTTGCGCATCAGCCAGTCGTCCAATGCGGCATCGGAGGCTATCTCCGAATCTACCGGGTTCACTCTGTCCAGCAGGATTTCCCGGTAGGCGCCGTGCTCCCCAATCTCGATGCAGGTGCGGATGGCCTTGCGCATCCGTTCCAGGTCGAAAGGCTCCTGATAGTAGTTGTAGTCCAGGTAGGGGTATTCCAGCGGGTCGTTGGACTTGAGGCGCAGTTCGCCTTTGCCCAGGGCCAGTTGCAGGCTGGCGCTGATGCCGATGTAATTCTCGTCGTCGTCAATGACGACCTGCGCCGGCCGGTGTTCGGACGTCATCAGCAGGGGGGTAATCTGCATATCGTTGCGGAGGTAGGAATCCGCGACGGTGTAGCGCAGGCCCACCTGGATGGCGGCGGCCTGGACGTCGGGGCGGTCGCCGGCGGCCCGGAACAGGACGCAGGCAGAGGGATGGTCGCGGAGGTTCTGCCCGACGCCCGGCAGCTCGTGAACTACCGGGATGCCTACTTCCCGGAGATGGTCGGCCGGGCCGATGCCGGAGAGCAGCAGCAGTTGGGGCGAGGCGATGGCGCCGCTGCTGACGATGATTTCGCTGCCCTCTACGGTGAACCGCTCGCCGCTGCTTTCCACTGCAACGCCTACGGCCCGGTTGCCGTCAAACACCACCCGGCAAGCCTGCACGTTGGCCCGGATGGTGAGGTTGAGGCGGTGGCGGGCCAGGTTGAGATAGGCCAGCGCGGTGCTGATGCGGACGCCGTCCAGCGTGTTGCGGGCCCGGGGCGATATGCCGGTGGATTCGGGATGATTCTGGTCGGGGTCGTCGTTGAACCCCAGGGCAACGCAGGCGGCCTTGAAAGCGCCGGAATGGGGCAGCCACTCGTCGGGGCGATAGCGCCGCACCGGGATTGGGCCATCGGTGCCGTGCCAGTCGTCCTGAAAGTCGTGGTCGTTCTCCATCCGGCGGAAAAAGGGCAGCACGCCGGTATAGCCCCACTCGTCGTTGCCCCACTCGGCCCAACGGTCGTAATCCTCGGGGATGCCCCGGTAAAGCACCTGCCCGTTGATGGCCGATGAGCCGCCGGTAGCCTTGCCCCTGGGAATTACCAGGTCGGTTTGCTGGGCGGTAACCCGCGCGCTGTAAGCCCAGCTGTGCGGGCCGTAAGCCGAAAAGAACACGTTGTTGCCCAACTTAAGGTCGTCGGGCAGATGGTTGAAATCGGGATAATCGGGCCCGGCCTCCAGCAGCAGAACCGTCTTGTCGGAGTCCTCGGACAGGCGGGTGGCGATAGTGCCCCCGGCGGAACCGGCTCCTACCACGATGTAATCGTAGCGCATCAGAACCTCCTTCTAATCAGTGAACCGGAATCAATCAATGTTTGCAAGCATCGCCGCCATACTATCCGACGGCACAGGCCGGGGCAAGCGATGGCGAAAAGGCGTCAGGTGGTGACATTTTGGCGTTGTTTGCGATTTTGGGCGTGTGCTAAAATCGGCGCCGTGATTGCAGCGTGTGATGATTTGGGCTGTTGGGTGGCGTTGAGCCAGGTGCCGCGTTTGGGCGCGGCCCGGTTTCGCCTGTTGGAAACGCACTTTGACGGCGACCTGGCCAAAGCGTGGCACGCGCCGGCCCGTGAACTGCGGGCCGCCGGCATCGGGGGCAAGGTTGCCCAGGCGGTGGTTGCCGCGCGGGATTCTACCGATCCGGCAACCGAGCTGGAAAAGCTGGCGAATTGCGGGGTGGCGGCGCTGACCTGGCGTGATGACGCCTACCCCCGGCTGCTGCTGGAAACGGCCGATGCGCCGCCGGTGCTCTACGTGCGGGGGCGGCTGCTGCCGGAGGACGCGCAATCGGTGGGCGTGGTCGGCACCAGACGGCCCACGGATTACGGCCGGCGCATTACCGGCGAGCTGTGCCGGGCCCTGGCCGTCCGGGGCGTTACGGTGGTGAGCGGCCTGGCGCTGGGGATTGACGCCCGGGCCCACGCCGCTACGCTGGACGCCGGCGGGCGAACGATAGCCGTGCTGGGCAACGGGCTGGACATGGTGTACCCCAGCGAACATCGCCAACTGGCGCAGCGCATCGTCAGTTCCGGCGGGGCGCTGGTTAGCGAATTTGCGCTGGGCGTGCGTCCGGAGGCGTCCAACTTCCCCCGCCGCAACCGCATCATCAGCGGGATGACGCTGGGGACGCTGGTTACGGAGGCCGGCGAAACCAGCGGCACGCGCTGGACGGTGTATCATGCGCTGGAGCAGAACCGGGAGATATTCTGCGTCCCCGGCAGCGTGTACTCGGAGGCCAGCAAGCTCACCAATCGGCTAATCCGCGAGGGCGCCAAGCTGGTTACCGAGGTTAGTGATATATTAACGGAGATAGGACTCGAAAATCGCCCGGAGCAATTGCCGCTGGATATGGCCGACCGGCAAGCTGCCCCGGCCGGCGAAATCAGGACAAGTCATCCGACGCAATCGGAACAGCCGGCAGTTATGGAGTATGCGGGTTCGGATGAACCCGATGACCCGGATGAGGCGGAACTGTACCGCCACTTGACGGCTGAACCGACGCACATAGATGATTTGGTGCGACTGAGCGGGCAACCAATCAGTCAAGTCAGCGGGCTGCTGACGATGCTGGAACTACAAGGACTGGTGTTGCCGGCGGGCGCAATGCACTACCGGCGCGCGGATTGAAACATCTATTCAACTGTACCGATGGCTAAAATGAGGCTGAACTAACTGATGCCGCCAAAGACTACCAAGACCAAAGCCGCCGCCAAGCCGCGCCAGACCGGCGCCCGGACTGCGCAGTCTAAAACCAGGGCCGGAGCCAAAGCCGGGGCCGCAACGGCCAAAGGCAAAACGAAAGCGTCGGCCGCGTCAGCGCGCCGCAGGAGCGGCGTTGCGTCGGCGAACGGCAAGCGGCTGGTGATTGTTGAATCGCCGGCCAAGGCCCGCACCGTCGGCCAGATTCTGGGCAACAAGTACGTGGTAGCCGCGTCAATGGGCCACGTGCGCGACTTGCCCAAGTCAACCCTGGGGGTGAATACCGAGCAGGAATTTACGCCCAAGTACCTGACGCTGAAAGACAAGCGGGAGCTGATTACCGACTTGAAAACCGCCGGGGCCAAAGCATCGGATATATTCCTGGCCACCGACCCGGACCGGGAAGGCGAGGCGATTTCGTGGCATCTCCAGGCCGCCGCCGGATGGGACAAGTACGAACGCCCGCCCAAGCGGGTCGTCTTTCACGAAATCACCAAGCAGGCGGTGGAGGCGGCCTTTGAGCACCCGCGCGAAATTGATATGCAGCTGGTCAACGCACAGCAGGCCCGGCGCATTTTAGACCGGCTGGTGGGTTACGAAATCAGCCCGCTGCTCTGGATGCGGGTCAAGCTGGGCCTGTCGGCCGGCCGGGTGCAGTCCGTTGCGCTGCGGATGATAGTTGACCGGGAGCGGGAAATCACCGCCTTTACGCCCGAGGAATGGTGGTCGCTGGAGGCCGAACTGCATAAGACTACCGACCCGGTGGAGCGGCCTAACACGTTCACGGCAACCCTCCATTCCCGCAAAGGGGGGCGGAGAAAGCTGTCAATTCCGAATGAGGACGAGGCCCGGAGTCTGGAATCGGAATTGCAGGGCGCCGCTTACGCGGTGGACAGCGTGGAGCAGAAACCGCGCCGGCAGCGGCCGGCGCCGCCGTTCATCACCAGCACGATGCAGCAGGATGCCGGGCGCAAGCTGCGGTTCACCGCGCAGCGCACGATGGCCATAGCGCAGCAGTTGTACGAGGGGCTGAACGTGGGGGCGGAGGGTTCGGTGGGGCTGATTACCTATATGCGAACGGACAGCGTGAACGTGGCGGAAACCGCCGTGCGGGAAACGCGCCAGTACATCCGGGATAAGTACGGCAAGGATTACGTGCCGGACAAGCCCCGGACGTATCGCACCCGCAGCAAGAACGCGCAAGAGGCCCACGAGGCCATCCGCCCTACGTCGGTGGGACGCACCCCGCAGGCGATGGCCGCCTATCTGGACCGGGATCAACTGCGGCTGTACACCCTGATTTGGGAGCGGATGGTGGCCAGCCAGATGTCGGATGCCCGGCTGGAGGCTACTACGGTGGAAATTGACGCTAGCTGCGTTGCGCCGTCGGACAGCGTGTTCCGGTTCCGGGCCACCGGCTCGGTGCTGAAGTTTCCCGGATTCCGGGCCGTTTATCTGGAGGGGCGGGATGATGCCGGCGACGGCGGCGAAAACGCGCTGCCGGAAATGGCGTCAGGCGATGCTCTGGTCAACGAAAAGCTGGCGGCGAATCAGCACTTTACGCAGCCGCCGCCGCGTTTCACCGAGGCAACGCTCATCAAAGAGATGGAGGAAAAAGGCATTGGCCGCCCTAGCACCTACGCCCCCACCATTGCTACATTGGTGGAGCGCGAATACGTGGAACGGGAGCAACGGCGGCTGCTGCCTACCGAGCTGGGGTTCACGGTAACCGACTTGCTCACCGAACACTTTACCGACGTGCTTGACCCCAACTTTACCGCGCGGATGGAAGAAAGCCTGGACGAGGTGGCCCAGGGCGAACAGGATTGGGTGCCAATGTTGAGTGAGTTCTACGGGCCATTCCACGAGGCGGTGAGCGTTGCGGAGCAGGCGTTCACGCCCTCGTGCGAGAAGTGCGGGCAGCCGATGGCGATGGCGATGGGCCGGTTCGGGCGCTTTCTGGCGTGTACCGGCTATCCGGCGTGCCAGAACACCCGGAATATGCGGGATAACGCTGACCGTCCCGCCGACGAGGAAACCGACGAGGTTTGCGAACGGTGCGAGCGGCCAATGGTCATCAAGTCGGGGCGGTACGGCCGGTTTCTGGCCTGCACCGGCTACAACGCCGCTGAAAATCCCTGCGACAACCGGCGCAACATCGTCAAAAAGAGCGGCGTGCCCTGTCCGAAATGCGGCGGCAATCTGGTGGAACGGAGTTCGCGCAAATCCCGCCGGCCGTTCTGGGGCTGCGACAACTATCCCAAGTGCGACTTTCTGGTGAACACGCAGCCGGTTCCGGCGCCGTGTCCGGAGTGCGCCGGTATGCTGGTGACGGCGAACCGGGGGCAGGTGTCGTGCACCGTCTGCAAGTGGAAGGGAGAGCCGCCCGTCGTGGGGGACGATGCGGGCAAGAGTCTGGCAGAGTTGGCCGGCGTTGGCAGCTGAACCGGCACTGCAAGCGTATCAGGACGAAGCACCGGCGGCTTTTGAGGAGCCGGACTGCGCTCCGGCCAACCCGGACTTGCTGCTCCGTTACGGGCGCTACTTGACGGGACAGCGGGGGCTGTCGGCGAACACCCGCCGCATCTACCTGGACGACTTGGCTACGTTTTTGGGCTATTGCCGTCGGGAAGGCTTGACGCTGGACGACATGGACCGGCAGCTGCTCAGCGGCTACGTGGCGCATCTGGCAACGGTGGGGCGAACCGACGGGCCGCGGCCGGCCGGCTACGCGCGGGTAAGTATAGTGCGCAAGCTTACGGCACTGCGTACCTTTTACAAGTTTCTGGTGCAGGAAGGTCGGTTTGAGACTACGCCGGTGCCGTCGGCGCGGTCGTTTCCGGTGAAGTTGGCCAAGACGCTGCCGACGTTTCTGGGCAAGAACGAAACGGCCCGGCTGCTGGCCGCGCCGGATACCGGCAATCCGTCGGGGCTGCGTGACCGGGCCATTCTCGAAGTGCTGTACGCCTGCGGGGTGCGCCTGGCTGAGATTGAGGGGATGAATCTCGAGGACGTGTACGTGGAGCGGCGGGAGATTCTGGTGCGGGGCAAAGGCAATAAAGAACGCTGGACGCTGTTTGGGGAGCCGGCCGCTGACGCGCTGGGCGACTATCTGCAAGACGGGCGGCCGCATTTGAGCGGAACCAGCAAGGCCGGCGAACCGCTGTTTGTGAACCGCTACGGGGGGCGTCTGTCCCGCCGGAGCATTGAAAAGGTTGTGCGGGGCTATGCGGCCAGCGCGGGGCTCAAGGCCGGCATCCACACGCACACGCTGCGCCACAGCTTTGCCAGCCATATGCTGGAGGGGGACGCCGACTTGCGGGTGATTCAGGAACTGCTGGGGCACAGCAACGTGGCCACTACGCAAATCTATACGCACATCACCAAGCGGGAGGCCCGGCGCGCCTATATGAACTTTCACCCCCTGGCCGCGTCATCTACTGATGATGGTAAATCGTTCGACGGTGAGTTGCGCGATGGTGAATCAGCGGACGATGTATCCGCAGAGCGGCCCGTGGTATCCGGGGAAGGCGGTTAAAGCGTGGCAACTATTCTGGTGCTGCACGGCCCCAATCTGAACGCTTTGGGCTGGCGGAACCCGGAGCATTACGGCACGCTGACGCTGGATGACGTCAACCGGCGTATTGCCGAGCGCGCGGCGATGGTGGGGGTGGAGGTTGAGTGTTTGCAATCCAACCACGAGGGCGCTCTGATTGACTATTTGCAGGAACGGCGGGGGCGCATTGACGGCGTGGTTATCAATGCCGGGGCGCTGACCCATTACGGGCTGGCGCTGAAAGACGCGCTTACCGATGCCGGCGTGCCGGTGATTGAGGTGCATCTCAGCAACATCCACGCCCGCGAATCGTGGCGGCGCCATTCCGTGCTGGCGGATACCGTGCGGGGCCAGATTGCCGGCCTGGGTTGGAGGGGCTATACTGCTGCGGTAGAGGCGATGGCGGGCATCATTGCCGACGCAGCCGGGAATCCGGCCGACGAAATCGAGAACCCTGCTTAACGTTCCGCCCGCCGTTCCGCTGGCGATTCTTTTGAACTACTGCCATCCGGTGAACCGGCTGCGAGGATTCAGATATGAGCATCAATTTTAGCGACCTGAACAAGGGCATGGTGATTGAACTGGAGAACCAGCCCTGGCAGGTGATGGATTACGAGCGGCACAAGATGCAGCAGCGGGCGCCGGTAACGCGCATCAAGATGCGTAACCTGATTAGCGGCACGGTGATTGAACGCACGTTTCAGCGGTACGATACCGGGTTCAGCCTGGCCGAGGTGGACAACCGGGAGACCCAGTATCTGTACACCGACGGCGCACACTACTACTTTATGGACCAGGAGACCTTTGACCAGCACGAGCTGACCGGCGAGCAGCTGGGCGACTCGCTGAACTATCTGAAAGAGAGCATGAACGTGGAAGTGGTGTTCTACAAGGGCAACCCAATCAACGTGAACCTGCCTATCCACGTGGAGCTGTCGGTAGTGGATACGCCGCCGGCGTTCCGGGGGGATACGGCGCAGGGGGGGAACAAGCCGGCTACGCTGGAAACCGGGCTGCGTATCACCGTTCCAATGTTCATAACCCCCGGCACCGTAGTGCGCGTTGACACCCGCAACGGCACTTACTCGGAACGGGTGTCGTAGGTCGCGGTCGCAGCAGGCACGGTCAGGGACTACCCCCATGCAATCGCCGACGGTTTTCTCGGTAGGCCAGGTTGCTACCTACCTCAAGGACAAGCTTGAGTCGGACAGCCTGCTGTCCAATCTCACGGTGCAGGGCGAGATTGCCAATTTGCGGACGGTTGCCTCCGGCCATTCCTACTTTACCCTGCGGGGGGACGGCAGCAGTATTCGCTGCGTGATGTTCCGGGGGCGCAGCGGGCAGCATTACCTGGACCAAGGGCAGGAAGTTCTGGCCGGCGGCACGTTCACGTTTTACGCGCCTTCCGGGGAGGCGAACTTGCAGGTGTCGGTCGTCTTGCCCGTTGGGGAGGGGGCGCTGGCGCTGGAACTGGCCCGGCTGCGCCAAAGGCTGGAGGCCGAGGGGCTGTTTGACCCATCCCGCAAACGCCCGCTGCCGCTATTCCCCCGGCGAATCGGGGTCGTTACATCTCCCACCGGGGCGGTTTGGCAGGACATCCAGAACGTGGTGCGACGGCGTTATCCGCTGGTTGAGCTGCGGCTGGCCCCGGCATCGGTGCAGGGCGATGCGGCCGCCGGTCAAATTGCCGCCGCCATCGGACGGCTGAACGCCGAAAGGACTGCCGACGTTATCATTGTGGCGCGGGGCGGCGGTTCTCTGGAGGATTTGTGGTGCTTTAACGCCGAGGAAGTGGCGCGGGCGATATTCGCCAGCGGGATTCCGATAGTTTCCGGGGTGGGCCACGAAACCGATTACACCATTGCGGATGAGGTGGCCGACCGGCGCGCGCCTACGCCGTCCGCCGCCGCTGAGCTGGTTACTCCGGACCGGGCGCAATTGATAGCCAACGTCCGCGCCGCCCGGCAGCAGGCTTTGCACGCTTTGCGGGGTACTATTGCTCAGGCGGCCGGCCGGGTGGGGATGATGCAGCAGCAGTTGGCCCGGCGGGCGCCGGACGTGGGGTTGTTGCGGCGGCGGGTTGACGACTTGCAGATGCGGGCGTCGGCGGTAATCTCGTTGCAGAACGACCGGCGCAGCAGCAGCGTTACCACGCTGGCGGCCCGGCTGACGGCGTTAGACCCGGCGGCGACTTTGCGACGAGGGTATGCCGTAGTCACTACCGCAGCCGATGGCGAAGTAGTTACCAATCCGGGCCAGGCATCGGCCGGGGACAGGCTGGCGATCACCGTTGCCGGCGGCGTTCTGGACGCGGTGGCCGGCCGGGCATCCGATGCTGATGCTCGTATCAGAGAGGCGGCGGCGCCGGTGGTCAACCGTATGGAGGCCGGGCCGACCGATGCGGTGACGGATTATGACGCTGCCCCGTCAAGCGGCCGGTTGCCGCAGCGCTCCGCTTTGCGCCGGAGGAAAGCCGCACCGCCGCCAGGGATGCGGCATCTGCTCTGATATGGTTTCTGCGCCCGACAATTGGCAGGATGATGGGGCTTTGCCGCCCTTTGAGGAGCTGTACCGGCAACTCGAGGCGACGGTTACGCGGCTGGAACAGGGGGAGCTGTCCCTTACGGAGTCGGAACGGCTGTACGTTCAGGGGGTGGAGCTGGCCCGGCGCTGCCAGCAGTTGTTGAGCGAAACCGAGCTGCGTATCACGCAGGTGGGCCAGCCGGAAACCGGCAACCGGCGGCAACCCGATGTGGATGACGATTCCGATGATGATGGTTGGGAGATTCCGCCTGGGCCGGAGCCGGATGACCCGTCGATATTTGACGATGATGACTTGCCGTTTTGAGCCGTTGCGGTAAAGCGGTAAAGTGGTGAGGTTCGCGTGCTGCGGATAGGGTGGTTCTCTACGGGCCGGGGCGAGGGTTCTCGTGGCTTGCTCAATTTTGTTTGCCGGGCCATTGACGATGGGCGGCTGCCGGCGAGCATCCAGTTTGTGTTCAGCAACCGGGAACCGGGAGAGGCGGAGGGTTCCGACGAGTTTTTCAGGCTGGTGCGGGGCTACGGGTTTCCGCTGGTTACGCTGTCATCCGGTCGTTACCGGCGGGAGCACGGCGGCGGCGGGATGGGGCGGCACCGGGCCGGTTTTGATAGCAAGGCACTGGAATTGCTGGCCGCGTATGACGTTGACGTGTGCGTGCTGGCGGGTTATATGCTGATATTCGGCGGCGAGATGTGCCGCACGTACCCGCTGCTCAACCTGCACGGGGCGCTGCCGGACGGGCCGACGGGGGCGTGGCAGTCGGTCATCTGGCAGCTGATTGAAAACCGGGCGACGCACACCGGGGCTATGATTCACCTGGCTACTGAGGAAGTGGACCGGGGGCCGGTGTTGTCGCATTGTGCGTTGTCTATTACCGGGGGCGAATTTGACGCCGATTGGGAATCCGTTGCGGGGCGGGATGTGGCAGCGGTGAAAGCCGGCGAGGGGGAGGATTGCGCGCTGTTTCGGCGGATACGGGCGGAGGGTTACCGGCGGGAGCCGCATCTGCTGCTGGCTACGCTGCGGGCGGTGGCCGATGGGCGGCTGCGGGTGCGGCCCGGTGTGGCTTTGGACTATGCCGGCAATCCGCTGTCGGACACTTTTCCGCAGGGTATGCCGCTGACCGACGAAATCGAGGCGGCAATCCGGGCCGAGGGGCCGGGGTCAGGCTGAGCGTTTTTGCGGGCGTCCTTCGGCTTGGGCCAGCGCGGTTTTGAGCGTTACATAACGGCCGCCGCTGCGCCGGTACAGTCGGGGGGAGGCGTCGCCGTTAATGGCATCCCGATTTACCAGGCAGCGGCCAATGTCGGACAGCGACGGGAGTTCGTACATCACGTCGAGCAGGGCATCCTCTACGATGTGGCGCAAAACCCGGGCCCCGGTTTGGTAGGTCAAGGCTCTTTCGGCGGCGGCAATCAGGGCGTCATCGGAGAAATCAAGCCGCACGTTGTCCAGGTGGAATAGCTGCTGGTACTGCTTGACGATGGCGTTCTTGGGCTCAATGAGTACCCGTACCAGCGCCTCTCGATCCAGCGGTTGCAGGCTGGCTACTACGGGCAGGCGGCCGACCAGTTCGGGGATGAATCCGAATTCCAGCAGGTCTTCGGGGGTGACTTGTTCGGAGGTGATGGGCGCCGCATCGGGTTTGCCGTTGCGCTCGGTGTTGTGGGCCAGGAAGCCCATGGCGGAGCCGGTGGAGAGGCGGCGGTTGGTGATTTCCTGCAAGCCCTCAAAGGCGCCGCCGCAAATAAAAAGGATGTTGCGGGTGTTAATCTGCAACATCTCCTGGTGCGGGTGCTTGCGGCCGCCTTGCGGCGGTACGTTGGCGATGCAGCCCTCGATGATTTTGAGTAGTTCCTGCTGCACGCCCTCGCCGGCTACGTCGCGGGTTATGGAGCGGTTCATGCCCTCTTTGCGGGCGATTTTGTCCAGCTCGTCAATATAGATGATGCCCTGCTCGGCGCGGGGGATGCTCCAGTCGGCGGCTTGAATCAGGCGCAGCAGGATGTTCTCGACGTCCTCGCCGACGTACCCGGACTCGGTTAGGGAAGTGGCGTCGCAGATGGCGAAAGGGACGTCAAGGGTGCGGGCCAGCGTTTCGGCCAGCAGGGTTTTGCCGGAGCCGGTGGGGCCGATGAGCAGGATGTTGGACTTTTGGACTTCGATGCCGGAGGTGGTGGCTTCGCTGCGGATGCGCTTGAAGTGATTATAGACGGCTACGGAGAGGGTTTTTTTGGCGCGTTCCTGGCCGATTACGTAGGCGTCCAGGTTGGAGTAAATCTCGCGGGGAACGTGGATGGGCTGGGGAGGGGACGGGGGTTGCGGGGCGTCGGCTACCGCCGGCACTACGCGGTCTTCGCGGGAACGGCTGCCCGGCTCGGCGGAGGCGGGGCGCTTGCGGCTGGCCCGGTCGGCGACGTGGGCGGCCAGTTCGCGGATGCAGTCAAAGCAGATGCCGCCCCGGGGCTGGCCGGGGGGGCGCATGAGGCGGCCCTGGGGGTGCGGCGTGCCGCAGAACGCGCACCGCTGGGAGTTGCGATTGCTGCTGCGGCTGTTGGTACTGCTCATTCCGGGGTACTCATTTCATTCCGGGGTACGCATTGCGGGAAACTCATTGCGGGGCGCGCTCAGGTTAGGCGGTCAATGAGGGGGCGCGGGCTAGGCGGCCTCGGCCGTGGTTTCCTCAATGGGCGCGCCGAGGATTTCGTCAACCAGGCCGTACTCAATGGCCTCATCTGCGGTCAGAAAGAAATCTCGGTCGGTGTCGTCGGCAATCTTTTCAAAGGGCTGTCCGGTGGCCTCGGCGAGGATTTTGTTGAGGCGTTCTTTGAGTCGGACGATTTCGCGGGCCTGGATTTCGATGTCGGCGGCCTGGCCCTGGAAACTGCCGACGTTGGGCTGGTGCATATGGACGGTGGAGTTGGGGAGGCAGTAGCGCTTGCCTTTGGCGCCGTTGGAGAGCAGGACGGTGGCCATGCTGGCGGCGGTGCCGACGCAGATGGTGGACACCTGGGAGTTGATGAGTTTCACGGTGTCCAGGATGGCCAGGCCGGATGCGATGTAACCCCCGGGGCTGTTGATGTACAGGCTGATGTCGCGGTCGCGGTCCTCACGCTCCAGGTAGAGCAGCTGGGCGATGATGACGTTGGCAACCTGGTCGGTGATGGGGGTGCCCAGGTAGATGATGCGCTCGCGCAAGAGCAGGGAATAGATGTCAAAGGCCCGCTCACCGCGTGGGCTGGACTCGATGACCATGGGGACGATGTTGCTGGGCAGCATCAGGGGTGAATCTTGAAAAGGGGTGACCATTGGGGTCTCCTGTGGGCGGGACGCCGGTAGGTGGCGTTGGGTCTGCGGGTAGGTTGGGCGCCGGGTCAGGCGGCTTTTTTGGTCAGGAAGTCCGGCAATTCGGTAAGCACGTGGTCAACGATGCCGTATTCTACGGCGGATTCGGCGTCCATCCAGTAATCCCGGTCGGAATCGCGGGAAACCTTGTCAAAGGGCTGGTCGCAGTTCTCGGCGAGGATGGTGTTCAGGCGCTGGCGCAGGCGCAGGATTTCCTGGGCGGTGATTTCAATGTCGGAGGCCGAACCCTGGATGCCGCCCATTACCTGGTGAATCAGCACGGTGGAGTTGGCGGTGCAGTACCGTTTGCCTTTGGTGCCGCCGGACAAAAGCACGGCGCCCATGCTGGCGGCCTTGCCGAGGCAGACGGTGGACACGTCGGGCTTGATGAGCTGCATGGTGTCGTAAATGGCCATGCCGTCCAGCACGGAGCCGCCGGGGGAATTGATGTAGAGGTGGATGTCGGCATCGGGGTTTTCCCAGCCGAGGTAGAGGAGTTGGGAAACGACGGCGTTGGAAACGTCGTCGTCAACCGGGGTGCCGAGGTAGATGATGCGGGCTTGCAGGAGCAGGGAGTAGGGGTTGAAAGCGCGCTCGCCCTCGGTGGTGGGGCGGATGATGCCGGGCAGCACGTTGGCGGGCAAGGCGATGCCGGACGGGGTTTGTTGGTGGGACATGGGGTTGGTCTCCAGGGGGAATGGGGTTATGCGTTAGGCGCGCGGTTCAGCGGCGTCTGCTGCGGTGTCGGCAGTTGCGTCGCCGTCGTCGGCAGAGTCAGTAGAGTCGTCAATGCTGGCGGTGGGTTCGTCGCCGGGTTCGGGTTCGGACGGCGCAGCGCCGGAATCATCGGCGGATTCATCATCGTCATCGTCGGATTCGAGCTTGCCCTGAGTGATGTCGGTGAGGCGTTCCATGATGCGGCGGCTGTGGAGGGAGGAACGGATGCTGTCTCTGGTGGAATCCATGCCGAGGTATTCGCGGAGGTTGTCCAGATTTTCCTGTTCCTCGCCCTCGCTGGACAGGCCCAAAAGCCGGTCGGATTCGGATTGCACGTCTTCGTCGGAGATTTCAATTTCCTCGAGTTCGGCCAGCTTGCGCATTACCAGCGCGCCGGTTAGGCGGCGTTCGGCGTTGGGGCGCAGTTCTTCGCGGAACTCGTCGGGGGTTTTGCCGAGGAAACGGAGGTAGGTGGTGAGGTCAAGGTTTTGCTGGCGCAGCATCCGGTCGCGCTCGGCCTGGATGTTTTCCAGTTCGCGTTCGTAGAGGATGGGTGAGGCGTTGACTACGGCGGCTTCGCACAGGGCTTCGAGGCTTTGCTGTTCCAGCTGGTTGCGGGCGGCGGATTCGGCCTGGGCGGTTAGCGACTCGGTGACGTTGGCGCGGAGGGCGGCCAAGTCGTCAAAGCCATCGCCGACGGACTTGGCGAATTCGTCGTCCAGTTCGGGCAGGTTTTTTTCCTTGACGGACAGCAGCTCAACCCGGAACTGGACGTCTTTGCCGGCGTACTGTTCGCGGGGGTAGTCTTCGGGGATGGTAACGACGAAATCCCGCTCTTCCTCTTCGACCATGCCGACCAGATGGGGGGCAAAACCGGGGAAAGGCAGCACGTTCTCTGCTTCGGGAACGTACTCGACGTCATCATCCTCAACGACCGTTTCATCGTCCATGGTGCCGCGGACGTTGATGTTGAGGCGGTCGCCAAATACGACGGCGCGGTCAACCGGCTCCCAGACGGCCTGTTCCTGCCGGATGCGCTCCAGGACGCCGTCGATGTCCTCATCGGCAACCTCGGCGGATTCGGACGCGACGCGGATGGCCCGGTAATCGCCCAGGTCAACGTCGGGTTCCAGGGGGACGGTGGCGGTGAACGAGACCGGCTCCAGCTCGGTTACTTCGATGCTGGGTTCGGCAAAGGCTTGGATGTCCTCATCGCGCAGCACCTGGTCCAGGGTTTCGGGCACCATGAACTCCAGGGCTTCCTGGAGCAGGGCGGTGCGGCCAATCATGCTTTCCACGATGTGACGGGGGGCTTTGCCGCGGCGAAAGCCGGGGATGTTGATGCGGGAAACGGTGCGCCGGTAAGACCGATCGATAAAGGGGTTCTCGTCGGTCGGTTCCATTTCCACCGTGAGGGTAAGTTCGATGGGGGATGAGCTGTCCCTGGTGACCTTCAACGCCGCTACACTCCTCAAACTCCGACAGGATTACAACAAACGCCGGACAAGGCGGACGCAGCCGGCCTGCCCGGAAATTGCCCTGAGTATAGCATACTCGCCGATTTGACGGAACCCGGCGCGCAGATGCTCCGCCGCGCGCAGAATGGCGGTGGAGGATGGGGGTTTTGACAGGGCGGCGCAAGGGGGGGCCGCTGGGGGAAATGATTTCCCCCAGACCCCCTCGGGGTATCTTTGGGAGGGGGGATTTTCTGTCAAATATAAAAAAATCGCTGAATTATGCGTTTTTGATAGTAGGCGGGGCGGGCGGCGGCTTTGCTACATTGCCGCCAGTGGACGAACCGGCCTGGCGCCGGCTTGCCGTGTTGAATGTTTTGCCAGCGACGGACAGTTTCGGTTACATAATGACAGCCTCAATCAGCGCAACCCTGGCCGGCCAGGCGCCGGGCCTTTGGCCGTCGGCTCCGGGCCGGACGGTTTGCGGTTTGCGGTTTGCATCCGTTGACGGGGCCGCTGCCGGGGCCGAATCCGGGGACGGGGCTGAATCCGGGGACGGGGCCGAATCAGGGGAACGGTTGCTGCATCAGCCGGTGCTGTTGGCGGAGGCTATGGAGTATCTGGCGGTGCGCGGCGGCGGCGTTTATCTGGATGGCACTTTGGGCGAGGGGGGGCATACGCTGCGGGTGCTGGAGTTGTCGGGGCCGGACGGCGTGGCGCTGGGGATTGACCGGGATCCGCGCTCGCTGGCGGTGGCGCGTCGCCGGCTGGAAGGTTATGGCGGGCGGGCAATTACGGTGCACGGCAATTATTCGGATATGGCGGACATTGCCGCAGCACACGGCGTTGCCGGGGTTGCTGGCATTTTGCTGGACTTGGGGTTTTCGTCGCGCCAGATTCAGGGCGGCGGGTACGGCATATCGTTCCAGGCGGATGAGCCGCTGGATATGCGGTATGACACCGGCGGGCCATCGGCGGCCGACCTGGTAAATGGCGTGGACGAGCGGGAGCTGGCGAATCTGATTTACGAGTTTGGCGAGGAGCGGCGCAGCCGGGCCATCGCCAGGGCCATCGTGTCCGGCCGGCCGGTTGCTACTACCGGGCAGCTGGCCGGCATTGTGGCGCGGGCGGTAGGCGGGCCGCGACGGGGGCGGCATCCGGCGACGCGCACGTTTCAGGCGCTGCGTATCGCGGTTAACGAGGAGCTGCATCATCTGAGCAAGGGGCTGCGCGCGGTGCCGGGGCTGCTGGCGCCGGGGGGCCGCTGCGTGGTGATTAGCTATCACAGCCTGGAAGACCGCATAGTTAAGGAATGGGCCGAGGTTCAATCGGCGCAGTGCGTCTGCCCGCCGGGGCTGCCGGTGTGCGTTTGCGAACATCAGCCAACGCTGCGTCCGGTGCGGCGGCGGGTGGTGCGGCCGGCGGCGGCGGAAGTTGCGGCCAATCCCCGGAGCCGCAGCGCCCGGCTGCGGGTGGTCGAGCGAATCTGAAAACCTCTGCGGTTGTGACGGTGCCATCGTAATCCGATTAATCCGGCGCTCCGACTGTATCAACCGATTTCAACACCAAAAATTTCATCAGCAATAAGAAGGTAGGCAATATGGCCAGAGAACCCATCTACGCTGCCATTGACATTGGCACCAGCAAGGTTTTCTCGATTGTGGCCCGTTTGGGGCCGGAGGGGGAGCTTAAGCCGCTGGGCACCGGCACGGCGCCGGCGGTCGGGGTGCGGCAGGGCACGATTGACGATTTGGGCGACGTTAAGGAATCGGTGCGGGACAGCCTGAACGAGTGCCTGCGCTATATGGGGCGCAACCCGGTGAGCGATTTCTTTGCCGTCGTGAACGGCGACCATCTGATTAGCGAGAACTCGTGCGAACTGCTGGGGCAGGAGAACGAGCAGCTGACGGTGACGGAGCAGCATCTGCGGTCGTTAATCGGCGGGTCGTCGGGGATATTGCAGCAGCAGGTGGACAGCCGGAGCGAACAGGTGCTGCACATCATTCCGATGCGCTACCGGCTGGACGATATGAGCGGGGTGCGGAATCCGACGGGGCTGCACACCAACGAGCTGCAACTGGAGGCGCACGTGGTGCGGGGCAAATCGGTGCCGCTGGGCAACATGGTGCGCGCGCTGCAAACCTCCAAGCTGCGGGTAGAGGGGCTGGTGTCCCACGCGCTGGCCTCCGGCGAGGGGGTGCTGACCGCCGACGAGCGGGAGATGGGCGTAATCGTCATTGACATCGGCGCCGGCACCATCAACATCGCCTGCTACCGGGATGGCACGCCGTTTTTCTCATCGGTGGTACCGATGGGGGGGAACCAGCTGACGCGGGACATGGCGATTGCGCTGCGGGCGCCGTTTCAGATGGCCGAGGAGATGAAGATTGAGTACGGCCACGTGCTGCCGGAGGATATACCGGCCACCGATGAGATTATCCTGCCGGCCACGCAGGTACACCCGAAACGGGTGGTGAGCCGGCGGGAAATCTGCGAGCCGCTGTATCTGCGCTCGTTGCAGATGCTGAAGTTGATACAGGAAGAGCTTTTGCGGGCGGAGATTACCTCCCCAATGGGGGGCGGGGTGGTGCTGACGGGGGGGGCGTCGCGGATGCCGGGGTTTGCGGAGATGACGGCGCGGGGGCTGCGGACGCAGGTACGGATTGGGGCGCCGCTGTGGTACGCCGGGCTGCCGGAATCGCTGCGGCAGCCGGAGTATGCGGCGGCGCTGGGCGTGCTGCAATGGGCGGTAAAGCACCGGAACCAGCCCGACCGGGGGCGCGTCCGGGGAGATGGCGACCGGAACTGGTCGCCGGGGTCGCTGCTGCGGCGTCCGTTCGCCCGCTCCGGGGCGCGCCAGGGAGCCGGCGAATAGCCCGCCGCCGGTTAGCATCCCGGTTAGCATCAAGGAAAGAAACCGCGGCATCAACCACTGCATCAAGAGACCGTCGCATCGGGAAACCGTCCTACGGAACTTGGCACAGAACTTTGCAAACTAACAGCAGGAGGAACAACCACGATGATATTCCCCGACAACTCCGCCTCTTGGGAGCCAACCGGCGGCTTTGAAGAAAACGATGGCATGATTCCTGAAATCGGCCGCGGCGTCCCGCTGATCAAGGTGGCGGGGGTCGGGGGCGGCGGCTCCAACGCGGTCAGCCGGATGTATAAGGAAAAGCTGCCGGTGGTCGAGTACTACGCAATGAACACCGACGCGCAGCATCTGTCGCGGTGCGACGTGCACTACCGGATTGGGCTGGGGCGCAACCTGACGCGGGGGCTGGGCGCGGGAGCGCAGCCGGAACTGGGCCGGCAGGCCGCCGAAGAATCCCGGGGCGAAATTGAGCAGGCCATGCGGGGCGCCGACATGGTGTTCATCGCCGTTGGAATGGGCGGCGGCACCGGCACGGGCGCGGCTCCGGTGGTGGCGCAAATCGCCAAAGAAACCGGGGCGTTGACCATCGCAGTGGTGAGCCGTCCCTTTGGCTTTGAGGCGCAGACCCGGCGCCGCAACGCGCAAGAGGGCCTGGAGCGGCTGCGCGACCACGTTGACACGATGATTGTCATTCCCAACGACCGGCTGCTGGCCATCAACGAAGAGCAATCCGATTCCTACTCGTGGGAGGATGCGCTGAAGCTGGCGGACTCGGTGCTGCACCAGGGGATTACGGCCATCGCCGAAGTGGTTACGGTGCCGGGTGAGATTAACGTTGACTTTGCCGACGTGAAGACCATCCTGACCGGGGCCGGGCAAGCCTGGCTGGCGATTGGCCGGGGGCGGGGGGCCAGCCGGGCCCGGGACGCCGCCCGGCAGTGCACGGAAAGCCCGATGCTGGACATCTCGCTGGAGGGTTCGCGGCGGATTCTGTTCGTGCTGACCGGCGGGGGCAATATGTCGCTGCACGAAGTGCAGGAGGCGGCCCAGGTGGTGGAAGACCTGGCCGACCCCAACGCCAACATCATCTTTGGCACCAGCCGGGATGCGCGGCTGGACGACGAGGTCAAGATGACGATGGTGGCGGCCGACTTCCCGGAGGCGTCGGAACAGCCGGAGGACGACATCGCCAAGCTGCTTGGGGAGATGGACGTTCCCGACCGCCGGGACTACGAGCTGCCGACGTTCTTGCAGCACCGGCAGAACCGCCGGGGTTTTTACCGATAGGGGCATCCGGTAAGCGCAACGCAGGCCCCGCCCAAGCGCCGCCCCCTCCACAACGGAGGGGGCGTTTTTGTTGGTGCGCCGGACATGGCCGCCGTTCCGGGGGCTCATCTCCCGCCCTGTCATTCTGAGCGCAGCGAAGAATCTCGACGAGGCAGCGCACACTTTGGGGGACAACGCCGCTGCTACGCTATCGAGATTCTACGCTGCGCTCAGAATGACATTAGGGGGAAAGCGCGCCGTCGTGCGGTTATTTGGGGGGCAACGCTGCTGCTACGCCATCGAGATTCTTCGCTACGCTCAGAATGACATTAGGGGATAGGTCTAGTGACCCGGAGCAAATTGCTTAAAAGCCGTAAGTGGTTTAGCGTGTAGCCCTCAAACCAGAGGGGGTCTATAATCCGCGCTACAACAAATTGTGGCATTGGGCTTGCCAGGCACTATATGTGCCGTTTCCAAAAAACATTTGAGAAACCAACCAAAATTGGATTTTACCTATGAAATGCCCGAACTGCGAAACAAACGAGAGCAAGGTTACCGACTCGCGGGAAACCGAATCCGGCATACGGCGGCGGCGGGAGTGCCTGGGCTGCGGCCATCGTTTCAGCACTCAGGAGCTGGTGCGCATCCCCACGCTGGTGGTGGATAAGCGCGACGGGCGGCGGCAGGATTACAGCCGGGACAAGCTGCTGGCCGGGGTTGCTGCGGCTTGCGCCCGGCGGCCGATTGCGCAGCGCGAGCTTGACCGGCTGGCCGATGACGTGGAGGCCGAACTGCAACGCATCGGCAGCGGGGTTGTGAAGTCGCTTGACTTGGGGCGGATGGCGCTGGAACGGCTGCGGCTGCTGGACGAAGTGGCCTACGTGCGGTTTGCCTCGGTGTACCACGATTTTCAGAGCGCGGCCGATTTTGAGGAACAGGCCCGTGCCATTCGGATGGAACAGCCGGAGCCCATGATGGGGCTGGCGGCCGTAACGGCCCGCCGGACACGGCGCGCATCGCCAACGCGCCGCAACCGGCCGGCATCCGGCTAACGCCTGGTCGAATCAAATCAACTCATCAATTCAACCAACTTTGCGACATACGGCGCGGCTGGATTGCCACCATCGCAGCGCGCTGCAAGTCAAACGAACCCGTCTGCTCGCCAATCGCAGCACTACTTGGGAGGTGTTTAACACCATTATGAGCAGCGTTCAATACTCCGCTTTCACCAGGCTGTTGACGCACAACAACCGGGTCCACGACATGGAGGATATGCTGCGGCAGATGTGGGTTCCGTCGGGCTGGAACGGCCGCGACGCGGACAACGGTGGCTCGTGGATACCCAACCCCTTTGCCGAATTGCAGGATGACCTGGACCGCGAATCGCGGGCCTGCCTGGTCAGCTGCTGGGCGGCCCTGCCGATTTCCGGGGACGGGGGTGACCTTATCGCTTAACCCCGGGTTGACCTGACCCCGGATTGACCTAATCAGGGATTCATTCGCAATTGCCGGCGGCGGGCTGGCCTCACCGTCAATCCGCCGCCAACGACCTTGACGACAACGACATTGAGGAGCAGAGGCTCCGGAGCTTTACCTGAAAATGCAGCAGATTGTTCAACACAACACGGTTCAGTACAACATTGAGATTACCTGCAACCCGTGCCCGGAGGGGTACGAGTCGCAAATTGCCCGGCGGCTGGGGACGGCGTTTCCGGGGGTGGACTGCCGCAGCACGCAGAACGGGTTGTCGATGCGCCTGGATTCCGGCCATACGATTGCCGACGGCGCCTGGAAAGACTTTGCCGAGCTGGTCGCCGAAACGCTGACGGGGCTGGGCATACTGATGACGTCCGGGGTGGTAAGCCGGCTGGCCCGGCAAGCGCCCGGCACGTCGCGGATTGCGGCCCGGATGCACGACGTGGCGGCCACGCTGACGGGGTTTGACCTGCGGCCGGTGCGGGCGGTGCCGGTGCTGTACTTTTACAAGGGGCTGCGGTTTGACCTGGACGTGTCGGAACGACTGCGCCGGGGGATGCAGCGCAAAAGCCGGGTAGCGGCGGCTTGACGGCTCAGAAGTAGCGCAGTTGTGAGCAAATCGGCGTTGCCGGGATGAGATTTTCCGGCGGTGTTCGGGAATGGCTGGAATAACTGCGCGGCGAATACTAAATACGGCGCCGCCGGGTGGGTATAATCACATCCTTAGTCCATGTTGGGATGATGATGCGCTACCGGGCCTCCCGGCATAGCAGACCATCCGGCGCGCGCCCGTCCAGAAACTTATTTTCTAACTCTAGCGATGTTCTGGTAGGGAGGAAATCGTGGAGGAATCAGCAATGAATACCAGCGTAATCAGCGCTCCCCCCTCCGACGAGGCGGCGCGCAAGCGCATCCGGGCGGCTTTGGCCGCATCCGGGCTGGCCGACACTTACAACCGGAGGGTTGGCGAACTTTCGGACAACGCGCAGGTGGTGCTCAAGCGGCGCTATCTGTCCAAAGACCGGGAGGGGAACGTGCTGGAGGACCCGGAGGGGATGTTCCGGCGGGTGGCCCGCAACCTATCGCAGTCTGACTTGTTGTACGGGGTCAGCGAGGCGGAGCGGCGGGAAACGGAGCAGCGGTTCTTTGAGGTGATGGAGCGGCTGGAGTTTCTGCCGAACTCGCCGACGCTGATGAACGCGGGGCGGGAATTGCAGCAGCTGTCGGCCTGCTTCGTGCTGCCCGTCGAGGATTCGTTGGACTCCATCTTTACCAAGGTGAAGGAAACCGCTTTGATTCACAAGAGCGGCGGCGGCACCGGGTTTGCGTTCTCACGGCTGCGGCCGGAGGGGGACGTGGTGGGTTCAACCGGGGGGGTGGCTTCGGGGCCGGTCAGTTTCATTAACGCCTTTGACGCCGCTACCGACGTGGTAAAACAGGGCGGCACCCGGCGGGGGGCCAATATGGGCATCCTGCACGTCACCCATCCGGACATCCTGCGGTTCATCACGTCCAAAGAGGACGGGCAGCGGCTGAGCAACTTCAACATCTCGGTAGCCGTTACCGAGGACTTTATGCAGAAAGTTGAGACCGGGGGCGATTACGACCTGGTTAATCCGCGCACCGGGGAGAAGGCCGGCCAGCTCAACGCGCGGGAGGTGTTCGCCCGGATGACGGAGCTGGCGTGGCGCACCGGCGACCCCGGAATCGTGTTCCTGGACCGCATCAACCGGGATAACCCCAACCCGCAGCTGGGGGACATTGAATCAACCAACCCGTGCGGCGAACAGCCGCTGCTGCCCTACGAGTCCTGCAATCTGGGCTCGCTCAACCTGGCCCGGATGGTGCGCTATACGGCGGACGACGTGGAAATTGACTGGGGCCGGATGGCCGAGGTTATTACTACCGCCGTGCATATGCTGGACAGCGTGATTGATATGAACGACTATCCCATCGCGGAAATCGCCGAGATGAGCCGCAAGACCCGGCGCATCGGCCTGGGGGTGATGGGGTGGTCGGACCTGCTAATCCAGCTGGGCATCCGGTACGACAGCGAGGCGGCGCTGGGGTTGGCCAAAGAGGTGATGCAGCGTATCCAGGTGGAAACCTACCGGGCATCAGAGGAACTGGCGACGCGCCGGGAGGCGTTCCCGGAGTGGCAGTACAGCATCTATAACTCCGGCGACGCTGCCCGTCCGATGCGTAATTCGGCGCCGGTTACGATTGCGCCGACCGGCACAATCAGCATCATCGCCGGCGCGTCCAGCGGTATTGAGCCGCTCTTTGCGCTGTCTTACGTCCGCAACGTGATGGATCGCACCCGGCTGGTGGAGGGCAACGCTTACTTTGAGGCGGTGGCCCGGCACGAGGATTTTTACTCTCCGGAGCTGATGGAACAGCTGGCGTCCAGCGGCTCGTTGGAGGATTTGCCGGTTCCGGGTTGGGTCAAGAACGTGTTCCGGGTGTCGCACGACATCGACCCGCAGTGGCACGTGCGGATGCAGGCGGCGTTTCAGACTTACACCGACAACGCCGTATCCAAGACCATCAACTTTCCGCAGGATGCCACCGTTGACGACGTTGCGGACGCTTACCGGGCGGCCTACCGGCTGGGGTGCAAGGGTATTACCGTCTATCGCGACGGCAGCAAGGCCGACCAGGTGCTGAGCACCGGGGGCGCAGCGGATGCCCGGCAGTCCGACTCCGGCGGCGCGGCGATTGAGACGCCGGCGGCGCGGGTGCCCCGCAAGCGGCCGCGCCGCACGCAGGGCATAACCGACCGGATACGCACCGGGCACGGCAATATGTACGTAACCGTGAACCTGGACGAGAACAACAAGCCGTTTGAGGTGTTTGGCACAATGGGCAAGGCCGGGGGGTGCGACGCCGCCCTGCTGGAGGCGGTGTCGCGCCTGGTGTCGCTGGCCCTGCGGGCGGGCATTGACACCGAGGAAGTGACCCGGCAGCTGCGGGGTATTACCTGCTGCCCGGCGTGGGACGACGGCACGCTGGTGCGCTCCGGGCCGGACGCGCTGGCCATCGTGCTGGACCAGATTGCCGGGGACGCCGAGGGGCAGCGCGCCGGCAACGCCGGGGTACAGCTGGCGCTGGCCGCCGGCGGGCCCGGCTACGGCGGGGACGGGCCGGACGTTCGCCAGTGGCAGCCGACGCAGCCGCTGTTGGGCGGGTCAAGTCCGGGCGGTTCGGCTCCGGGCGGCTCAATTCCAAATGGAACCGCCAACGGCAACGGGGCGCATTACCACCCCGGAACCTACGCGCGGCGGTGCCCGGAATGCAACGCCGACGTGGTGAACCAGGAGGGATGCCTGACCTGTTTCTCCTGCGGGTGGAACAAGTGCGAGTAGATGACGTCCTGCGTTGGCGGGGCGTGCGGGGTGCTATAATCAGCCGGCGGCGGGCGATGCCCGGAATTGCCGGCCCCGGAACTACGGCGCGAGGCGAACCATGACACAGACATCCGAATCCGACACCAACCGACCGGCCATCGCCATTACGATGGGCGATCCGTGCGGCATTGGCCCGGAGGTGGTGGTGAAAGCCCTGGCCGATTCCCGCATCTACGCATCCTGCCGGCCGCTGGTGGTGGGCAATGCTTACGCTATGGAGCAGGCGGCGCAGCTTACCGGGTCGTCGCTGAGCATCCGGCGGACGGATGACCCCACCGGCGCCGGCGAAAACCCGGCGGTGGTGGACGTGGTGGACATCGGCAACCTGAACCCGGAGGACATTACCGTTGGGCAGTTGAGCGTGGCTTGCGGCAAGGCGGCGATGGAGTGGGTCAGCAAGGCCGGCCAATTGGCGATGGCGGGGGTGGTGGACGGGTTGGCTACGGCGCCGCTGAACAAGGAAGCGGCGGCAATGGCCGGCTACGAGGCCATCGGCCATATGGAACTGCTGCAAGAGCTGTCGGGCGCGCGGACGGTGGCTACGATGCTGATGGCGAAAAACCTGCGGGTGGTGCATCTGAGCACGCATCGCTCCCTGCGGGTGGCTTGCGACTACGTGAAGCAAGACCGCATCCTGGACTACCTGCGGCTTACGGACCGGAGTTTCCGGGCCTGGGGGTTTGACAATCCAAGCATCGCCGTAGCCGCGCTGAATCCGCACGGCAGCGACGGCGGGCTTTTGGGCAGCGAGGAGGCGGAGGAGATAGCGCCGGCCGTCGCCGATGCTATCGCCGAGGGTATCAACGCTATCGGGCCGGTGCCGGCCGATATTATCTTTCACCAGGCGATTAACGACCGCTACGACGTGGTGCTTTGTATGTATCACGACCAGGGGCATATTGCGGTTAAGGTGTACGGGTTTGAGGAAAGCATTACCGCCAACCTGGGGCTGCCTTTTGTCCGCACGTCGGTGGACCACGGCACCGCTTTTGACATCGCCGGCAAGAATCTGGCCGACCATACGTCAATGGTGGAGTCAATCCGGATGGCGGTGGCGTTTGCGCGGGGCGACGGGCTGACCGATGCGTGGGCGCTGGAATAGAGGGCAGGGACGGACAGCCTTATGAACATTGGATTTATCGGCGGCGGCACGATGGCGGAGGCGATACTCAGCGGGATGCTGGACGCCGGCGTTGCGGCTCCGGCCGACGTGATTATCGGCGAGCCGGTGGCGGCGCGGCGGGAGTACCTGGCGGAGCAGTACGGTGTGGCGGTATCGGCTGTCAACTCGCCGGTGGTCGGCAGTCCCGATTTGGTAGTGCTGGCGGTAAAGCCGCAAGACTTGCCCAAAGTCTATGCGGACATCGGAGGCAAGTTCATGGGGCGGCAGTCGGTGCTGTCAATAGTAGCCGGGGCCAAGATGGAATCGCTGGCCAAAGGCGTCGGGCATGAGCGAATTATCCGGGTAATGCCCAACACGCCGGCGCAGATTGGGGCCGGTATGACGATGTGGACTTGCCTGCCATCGGTCAGGACGGCCCACCGGGAAGCTGCGTCGGCCATTCTGTCCACCATCGGCGACGAGATATACGTGGATGATGAGAAGTATCTGGATATGGCGACGGCGTTGAGCGCGAGCGGGCCGGCTTACGTGTTTCTCATCGTGGAGGCGCTGATTGACGCCGGGGTGTACGTGGGGCTGCCGCGGGATACGGCGCGGCGGCTGGCGTTGCAGACGGTTAAGGGCAGCGTGGCGCTGGTTGCGGAAACGGGGCGGCATCCGGCCGAGCTGAAAGATATGGTGACCTCGCCCGGCGGGACGACCGCTGAGGGATTGCAGGCTCTGGAACGGGCCGGCGTGCCGGCGGCCATCGTGGACGCCGTGGATGCGGCCTATCGCAAGTCAATACGCCTCGGCCAGGGTTAGCCGAGTCAATCAATCAACGGCCGGCGGCAATTGCAATGGATATAATCAGCCTATTCATCACGCTGTGCTACCTGGTGCTGCTGGCGCGGATTGTGCTGGGGTTTGTGGTGCAGTACATCCAAATGCAGGGCAACAACCCGCCGGACGCGCTGTTCCGGGTGTACGAGGTGGTGTTTGCCGTAACGGAGCCGGTGCTGGCGCCAATCCGGCGGATGCTGCCGCAGCTGGGAATGTTAGACCTCAGCCCGCTGGTAGTCATGATTATTCTGGTGGTGATTCAGCGGGTGCTGGGCGCGTTGCTCTGACGGCCGGCCGCAGTTCGTTCGCTGCTGGATGATTCGAGTTGTCCGATACACGGGGCGCTTACCGTGAATTCTGGACGGCCGGCGGCCTCCGGGACGTTGACCGGGCGATTTTGCGCCGGTCGCTGGATATTGACGATGGGGCGCCGGCTACTGAATCGCCGGCGCTGGTGATTTTGTGCGGGCTGCCGGGAACCGGCAAATCGCATTTTGCCCGTCGTCTGGCCGGGGCCGCTCCTTTCGTTTGGGTGAACAGCGACCGCACGCGCAAGCTGCTGGTTGATAAGCCGGAGTACACGCGAGAGGAACACCGGCGGGTGTTTGCGGCGATGCACGCGGCCATTTACGACTTGCTCAAAGCGGGCAAGTCGGTGGTTTTTGACGCTACCAACCTGAACGAGGAGGTGCGGCGGCCGGTGTACGCCGTGGCGTCCGCCGTACAGATTGAGCCGGTATTGGTGCGCTTTACGGCCAACCGCCGGCTGGTGCGGCGACGGCTGGCGGCCCGGAGCAACGGGCTGGCCGACGATGCCCATAGCGACGCCGACTGGCGCATCTACACGCGGATGGCGGCGGCCGACCAGTCCATCCCCCGCCCGCATCTGTTGGTGCGGGGGCCGGATGACGCCGATAGGGTGTTTAGCGAAGTGCTGCGGCGCATCGGGTAGTGCGGCGCATCGGGTAGCGGGATAGTCCGGTTGTGCTATCGCCGGTTGTGCTATCGGTTATAGCGGGGCATAATCGGCGCAATGGCTTGGTATGAGTTTGGGCTTACAGGAGCGGGATTATGGCGACCAGGATTAACGTCGTTGCCGGCGACGTCACGCAGTACGAAACCCCGGCGCTGGTGGTGAACCTGTTTCAGGGGGTAACGCAGCCGGGCGGGGCGACGGGGGCGATTGACCGGGCGCTGGACGGGGCAATCTCGGCGCTGATTGCCGATGGTGAAATTAAGGGCAAGGTGGGTGAGTTCACGCTGATCCACGCGCTGAACCGGATTGCGGCCCGCCGGGTAGTGGTGGCCGGGCTGGGCAAGGCTGAGGATTTTGACGCCGCAATAGTGCGGCGGGTTAGCGGCGAGGTGGCCCGGTTCCTGCGGCGCAAAGGCGTTAAGTCGTTTGCCACTATTGCCCATGGCGCGGGGATTGGCGGGCTGGACGCCGGGGCCAGCGGGCAGGCGATCGCCGAGGGGACGCTGCTGGGGCTGTACAAGTTTGATGCTTACCGCACGAACGGCAACGGTTCCGGGGCGGACGGCGCCGGGGGTGATGCCGATGACGCCGGCGCCGCAATCGGGGAGGTTGCCGTGGTGGAGCGGGATGCCGGCAGCGTGGACGCGCTGCGCGCCGGGGTGTCGGTGGGCGCGACGCTGGCGGAGGCTGCGATGCTGGCCCGGGACTTGGTGAATCATCCGGCTAATATAATGACGCCGACGCGGATGGCCGAGGCGGCCCGCGCCGTCGCTGACGAAACCGGGCTGGAATTGGACATCATCGACCGGGATCGGATGACGGAGCATGGGATGGGGGCGCTGCTGGGGGTAGCGCAGGGCAGCGAGGAGCCGCCCAAGCTCATCGTGCTGACCTATCGGGGCGATGCGGAGCATCCGGAGAACAATTTGGGCCTGGTGGGCAAGGGGATTACCTTTGACACCGGCGGCATATCGCTGAAACCGGCGGCCAATATGGAGGCGATGAAAGGCGATATGGCCGGGGGCGCCTCGGTGATTGCGGCGATGCGGGCCATCGGGGCGCTGCGTCCGAAAATCAACGTTACCGGGCTGATTGCGGCTGCCGAGAATATGCCCGGCGGCCGGGCGCAGCGGCCCGGCGACGTGGTTACGGCGATGAACGGCAAGACGATTGAGGTCATCAATACCGACGCCGAGGGTCGGCTGGTGCTGGCCGACGCGCTGTGCTACGCCCGTCAACTTGGCATCACCCGTCTGGTGGACGTTGCTACGCTGACCGGGGCGATGGTGGTTACGCTGGGCAAAGCCTGCACCGGAATTATGGGCAACTCGTCCGCATTGGCGCAGAGCATCCAAACGGCCGGGGCAAGCAGCGGCGAACGGTTCTGGGAGCTGCCGATGCTGGAGGATTACCGGGAGCTGATTAATTCGGACGTTGCCGACATGAAGAACAGCGGGGGGCGGCAGGCCGGGTCAATCACGGCGGCGATGCTGCTGCGGGAGTTTGCGGAGGATGCGGACTGGGTGCATCTGGACATCGCCGGCACGTCAACCGCCGCCAGCAGCAAGGGGCATCTGGTCAAAGGGGCAACCGGCGTGCCAACGCGGACGCTGGCGCAGCTGGCAGTCAATCTGGCTAAATAACCCGGCTGGCTAAATAATCCGGCTGGCCAAATGAGATTGGTCAAGAGGGCCAGGTCAATGGAGATGCCGGGCCGCCGGGAGATTCTCAAATCAGGCCCGGCAGAGCCGGGGCAAGGGTGCGAACACGACAGCATCAGGGAGGCTAAACGATGGCTACGATAGGCAGCGGCGAATTTACTTACGAGGCGCTGGACAATTGGGCGCAGACGCCGGACGGCTGGGCAATCGGGCAGGCGGAACCGGCCTGCGATTCGCAAGACCGGGTGTACGTCTTTAACCGCAGCGAGCATCCCTTGATGATATTTGACCGGGAGGGCAACTTTCTGCGGGAATGGGGGCGGGAGTATCTGACGGACGCGCACGGCATCTACATCAGCGGCGAAGACCACGTTTATTTGCCGGTGCGGGAGTCGCACGCCATCGTGAAATGCACGGTGGACGGCAAGCCGCTGCTGACGATGGGGGTGTGGGATACGCCGTCGGATACGGGCGGGGCGCGGCCGGACGGCACGATGTGGAAGGCGGCCGGGCCGTTCAATCGCTGCACCGACATTGCGCTGGCGCCCAACGGGGACTTGTTCGTATCGGACGGGTACGCCAACAGCCGGGTGCATCGGTTCGCGCCGGACGGCCAGCTGCTGCACTCGTGGGGGCGGCCCGGCAAGCGGGGGCCGGGGGAGTTTCACATTCCGCACGGCATCTGGGTGCATTGGGACGGGCGGGTGCTGGTTTGCGACCGGGAGAACAACCGGATACAGATATTTACCGGCGAGGGCGAATACCTGGATATGTGGACGGATTTGGCGCGCCCGTGCGATATGTACGTTGACGCCGACGGGATTGCCTACGTGGTGGAGCTGGACGCGTTTATGACCATCCTGAACATGGACGGCGAAGTGCTGGCCAAGCTGGACATTGGCGGCGCCGGCGGCCACGCGGTGTGGGGCGATTCCTACGGCGACCTGTACGTCGGGCATAACCAGGAGGGGCGGCGGCTGGTTAAGCTGGTGAAACAGTAGGGGCCGGGGCTGCGGCGGCCAGCCGGGTGATGTTCACGCCGGGGAGTTTGCGGCCTTGTACTCCCATCAGGCGCAGGGGGCGGCCGTCGCGGGTGATGCGGATGCGGTCGAGGACGTCTTGCCAGGGGGCTAGGTAATCGCAGGCGCCGTCGCCGTTGGGGTCGTCGTCACCCTCGAGGCTCGCGCCGGAGGGGAGCGTTACGATGATGCTGTGCTCCGGTTCGGCGGTGGGGGCTATTAGCAGGGCCGGCAAGTCGGATTCGGTCAGGCCGGCGGCGTCCAGCAGGGCGCGGACGGTGGATGATACGCCGTGCATTCCGAAAACTACCAGGCTGGCGAAAGGGGCCGCGCGTTCCTCAAAGACCGTGCGGTACTTGCGGAATACGTCGTGGGCGCCGGTGGCGCTGGGCTTGACGAGGAACAGGGCTGCGGCGGGAAATGCGGCGGCGGCGGCGTTGTATCCGGGCCCGGATTCGGGGCCGGATGCGGACAGCTCGTTGCGCCAGCGCAGCAGCTTGTCGTGGTCGTGTTCGTCAAAGTGATGCGACATAAGGTCAGCCCCCGCCGGCGTCGAATTGCAGCAGGATGCCGTCCGGGTCGTACACGTAAAAGCTGCTGACTTTGCCCTCAGCGTTAGTCCAGACGTCCATTGGGGCGGCCAGCGGGACGCCTTGCGCGGACAGGTTCTCGGCAAGGGCTTTGGGGTCGGGGACGCTGAACGAGATGTGGCTGATGCCAACCTGGTCGAGTTTGATGGGGGTTCCGTCGGGGGCCTCGCCGGGGTGGGAGGTCATGGTGAGGGTGGGCTTGGCGCCGCTGGCGTAGGCCAGGCGCACCTGGCGGCGGGTGGCGCGGTCGTGGGCATAGACGTGGGGGAGGCCGCCGGTGGTGGTGTCCTGAATCACGTCGCTGACGACGGACATACCCAGCACGTCGCAGTAAAACCGCAGCGAAACGTCCAGGTCTTGCACGCAGATGGCGATGTGGGAGACTCCGGTTGCGTTCATCGGCATGATAACTGCTCCTTGCCGTGGGGCGTCGGCTCTGTTAAATCTGCTTCGTTAAAGCGGTTGGATTCAGCCGCCGCCGCTGTCGAATTGCACGAGGATGCCGTCGGGGTCATAGACGAAAATGCTGGAGACTTCGCCGTTGGCGTTGGTAAAGCCGTCCAGGGGGCCGGCCAGCGCTACGCCCTTGCTGATTAGCTCGTCGGCCAGTCCGTTGACGTCGGCGACGGTGAAGGAGATGTGGCTGATGCCAACCTGGTCCAGTTTGATGGGGCCGCCGTCGGGGTCGTCGCCGGGGTGGCTGGTCATCACCAGGGTGGGGATGGCGCCGTCGCCGTAGGAGAGGATGGCCTGGCGGCGGGTGCTGCGCTCGTGGGCGTACACGTGGGGCAGCCCGCCGGTAGAGGTGTCCTGAACGCGGTCAACGGTGACAGTCATGCCGAGGATGTCCCGGTAGAACTCGAGGGATTTGTCCAAATCGCGGACGCATACTGCGATGTGCGAAACTCCGGAAGCTTGCATTGCCATGGCTGGCCTCCTGTAATCGGGTTTAGCCGGTAGCCTAATCTGGCCCGCCGTCCAGCCCGGCGCATAGTCCGGGCCGGCATCAACAGCAGCAGGCGTTGCGTAATGCTAATGCCGGTAGGGTGGGATGTCAAAGCCGGTGCGCCGTGGGGCGGCGTGCCGTTTCGGGTGGTTCGGTCAAGTCATGATGGGTCATCCTTGGAGGCGCAATTCTTTGGAGGCAACGGGGGGTGACGTTGGGGGAAATCATTTCCCCCAGACCCCCTCGGTGTGTCTTTGGGGGCGGGGTGTTTTGACCCTCTCAAATGGGGGGTGTTACAATCAGGCAACGTGATTATCGTGATTCGGATGCAGGATTGCATCTGCCTTTGCGCCTGGTGCGCGCGGCGTCGGGTTTGCGCGGACGGAGAGGGATGAAGGCGTCAGGAGGTGGTGATATGTCAGGTCATTCCAAGTGGTCAACCATCAAGCGGCAGAAAGGGGCTAACGACACCAGGCGGGGGGCATTGTTCACCAAGCTGGCCCGCAACATCGCGCTGGCGGTCAAAGAGGGCGGCGGGGGCGATCCGGATATGAACTTCCGGCTGCGCATCGCGATGGATCAGGCCAAGTCTAACAATATGCCGCTGGACAACATCAACCGGGCGGTGCGGCGGGCGACGGGCGACGGCGGCGAGGGGATGGAGGATTTTGACGAGGTTACCTACGAAGGGTACGGCGCCGGCGGCGGGGCCATTCTGGTGAAAGCCCTCACGACGAACCGCAACCGGACGGCATCAGAAGTGCGTTCGCTGTTCAACAAGACGGGGGGCAACCTGGGCGAGGCCGGCTGCGTGGCCTGGAACTTTGAGACGCGCGGGGTCATCACGCTGGAAATCGCCGACGAGTCGGTAGCCGAGGAATTGAGCCTGGCGGCGATTGACGCCGAGGCCGACGACGTGAAGTTTGAGGACGGCATCCTCGAGGTGTACACCGCGCCGGAACGCCTGCTGTCGGTGAAGTCGGCGCTGGAAAGCGAAGGGGCGGCGCCGACGTCGGCAGACGTGTCAATGGTGCCTAAAACCGTCGTGCCATTAGAGGACAAAGCCGCCGAGCAGACGCTGCGGCTGCTGGACGGGCTGGAGGAACTGGCGGACGTGCAGAAGGCGTACACCAACGCCGATTTCTCGCTAGACGTGCTGGAACGCTACGGCGCGTCGGCCTAGTCTGCTGTTTTATCCGTGCGCGTACTGGCCATCGACCCCGGCACCCTGCGGATGGGCTACGGCGTTCTGGACGCCGAGCCTACGCCATCGGCGGACGACTACGGGGTAATCGCGCTGCCGGCGTCAATGCCGCTGGAGCAGCGGCTGTATCAGATGCACAGCCATATCCTTAACATGATTCACGTCTTTAATCCGGACGCCATCGCGGTAGAGGACCCGTTTGTGGGCCGGGGTGAGCGGGCTTTCGTGAAATCGGCGCTGGCGATTGGGCAGGCGCAGGCGGTGGTGCTGATTGGGGCGGCGAGCGCCGGGGTGCCGGTGCATCGCTACCCGCCGGCGACGGTGAAACGGGCGGTTACCGACTACGGGGCGGCGACGAAAGAGCAGGTGCAGGCGATGGCGGCGTCAACGCTGGGGCTGGCGGCGGTGCCGGACACCGATGCGGCGGACGCGCTGGCGGTGGGACTTTGCCACCTGTCGGCAACTACGGTGTCGGATTTGTCGGCCCGGGAAATCCGGCCGGGCGAGGAACGTTAGGCGGTGCTGGTGGGCGTGCAGGGCGTGCTGGAGGCGGTCGGCCCGGACTGGGTGAACGTCCAGGTCGGCGGCATCACGCTGCAAGTGTTCGTGCCGGCATCGGCGGTGGGAGCGCTGGGGCCGGTGGGCACGGCGGTGCGGCTCAGCACGGTGCTGCGCATCCAGAACGACCAGCCGGTTTTGTACGGGTTTCCGGACGCCGGGGCGGTGGAGCTGTTCGGCGCGCTGACCGGGGTTTCCGGCATCGGGCCGCGCTCGGCGCTGTCGGTGCTGTCCGAACTTGGAGATGACGGGTTCCGGCAGGCGGTGGCTGCGGAGGACGTGGCGGCGCTGAGCCGGGCGCAAGGGGTGGGCCGGCGGACGGCGCAGCGCATCGTGCTGGAGCTGCGGGGCAAGCTGCCGGACGCGGAATCCGGGGAGCTGGCCGGGGCGCCGGCGGAGGGGGACGTTGACGCGGTGGAGGCGCTGACGGCGCTGGGGCTGTCGCTGGCCGACGCGCGGCAGGCGGTGGCGGCTTTGGACTTGCCCGCCGATGCCTCTACCGAGGATAAAATCAGGCAGGCGCTGCTGGCGATGGGCGGCGGGTGACGTGGTGACAGTCCGGCCAGGTGCAACGGCGGCGGTTCCGCTATAATCGTTGCGGGCCGAACGGCACGGGAGCAGATGCGATGGTTGATTTTCAGTTGACGGCGGATTTTAAGATGACGGGCGACCAGCCGGATGCGGTCGGGCGGCTGGTTGCCGGGGTCAGCGAGGGGCTGGAATATCAGACGCTGCTGGGCGTTACCGGCAGCGGCAAGACTTTTACGATGGCCAACATCGTGCAGGAAGTGCAGCGGCCGACGATTGTCATCGCCCACAACAAGACGCTGGCGGCGCAGCTGGCTACCGAGTTCCGGGAGTTTTTCCCGCATAACGCGGTGCAGTACTTCGTTTCTTACTACGACTACTATCAGCCCGAAGCCTACATTCCGCGCAGCGATACGTACATTGAGAAGGACAGCAGCGTCAACGAGGAATTGGACAAGCTGCGGCTGGCGTCCACTACGTCGCTGCTGACGCGGCGGGATACGCTGATTGTGGCGTCGGTGTCGTGCATTTACGGGCTGGGCGACCCGTCGGATTACTTTGAGATGGTGGCGCGGGTTGAAGTGGGGCAGGAATACAACCGGCGGGCGCTGCTGCGCCAGCTGATTGATATGCAGTACGAACGCAACGATACCGATTTGGCCCGGGGCCGCTTTACCGTGCGGGGCGACACTCTGGAGATTGTGCCGGCTTACGAGGAATTTGCCGTGCGGGTGCAGTTCTTTGGCGACGAGGTGGAACGCATCCTGACGCTGGACACGCTGACCGGGGAGGTGCTTAACGAGCGGCCGGAGTTCTCCATCTATCCGGCCAAGCACTTTGTGACCAGCCGGGAGAAACTGGACGCGGCGCTCATTGACATTGAGGCGGAGATGCGGGAACGGGTGGGCTGGTTCCGGGAGCAGGGCAAGATGCTGGAGGCGCAGCGGCTGGAGCAGCGCACCCGCTACGATATGGAGATGCTGGACGAAACGGGCTTTTGCGCCGGCGTGGAGAACTACGCCCGGCATTTATCCCGCCGGCCGCCGGGCAGCCCGCCCTGGACGCTGCTGGATTATTTCCCCGACGACTATCTGATGTTCGTTGACGAGTCGCACATGACGCTGCCGCAGGTGCGGGGGATGTACAACGGGGACATATCCCGCAAGACTACGCTGGTGGAGTACGGGTTCCGGCTGCCGTCGGCTTTGGACAACCGGCCCCTGCACTTCAAGGAATTTGAGGAACACATCAATCAAGTCGTGTACGTGTCGGCTACGCCGGGGCCGCTGGAACGGGAGCGCGCCGGCGGCCATGTCACCGAGCAGGTTATCCGGCCAACCGGGCTGCTGGACCCGACTATTGAAGTCAAGCCTACTACCGGCCAGATTGACGACTTGCTCTATCAGATACGGCAGCGGGTGGAGGCGCAGGAGCGGGTGCTGGTTACTACGCTGACGAAACGGATGGCCGAGGAACTGGCGGATTATCTGTCAGAGGCGGGAGTCCGCAACCATTACCTGCATTCTGACATAGAGACGCTGAACCGGGTGGAAATACTGCGCGACCTGCGGCTGGGAATCTACGACGTGGTGGTGGGAATCAACCTGCTGCGGGAAGGGCTGGACTTGCCGGAGGTTAGTCTGGTGGCGATTCTTGATGCGGACAAGGAAGGGTATCTGCGCTCCAATACAGCGCTGATACAGACTGTCGGGCGGGCGGCCCGGCACGCGGCCGGGCACGTGATAATGTACGCCGACCGCATCACCGACTCGATGCGGAAGGCCATTGACGAGACCTACCGGCGGCGGGGGATTCAGGACGCGCACAACCGGCGGCACGGCATTGAGCCGCAGTCCATCCATAAGGCCGTGAAGGACATTACCGAGGGGCTGCGGGGCGTTGCCGAAACCAAAGCGGCCTACCAGACGGCGCGGGAGGAACTGTCGCGGGACGATATGTACCGGGTGGTGAAAGATTTGGAGTTTCAGATGAAAGATGCCGCCCGCTCGCTGGAATTCGAGAAGGCGGCCCACCTGCGCGACGAGATGCTGGAGTTGAAAAAGCTGCTGGTGGTGGAGGAGAAAATGCTGGCGGTAGGCTAGGCCAAATCCCCGTTTTACCAGTGCTGGGCCAGGTTGGATACCAGGTTGTAGATAAACCAGCCGTCGCCGGTGCGGAAGGTTTGGGGCTTGGCGGTTTGGGCCTCGCGCATTATGCCGATGCCGTCGTTGTAGGGCTCAAAGGAAACGATGCGGTCGTAGCGCACGCGGAAACGCTGGCGGGGGCCGTGGAAGTAGATGTGCTTGCTGGTGACGCCCAGCAGCCCGGTGTCGGCGTGTACGGTTTCCTCCCACTCCACCGGGCGGCTGCGAAAGGTGCTGGGGCGGTAGTACACGCCTTTGGCCACGCGGATGCTGAGGCCGTGGGAGCTGCCGCGCCGCTCCCGCCGGGTTTTGATTTCGTAGTAGTCAACGCCGTCCAGAACCCACACCAGCTGCTCGGATTTCATCAGGTTGAAAGGGACGCGGGGAATATCGCCCAGCCGGTCGGGAATCACGCCCTCGGCCGCCTCGCGGATGACGGCCGACTTGACCATGTTGTTGTAGGCCCCGTTGCCGTCAACGTCAGCCTGCTCCAGGTTGAAATGGCGCAGGTAGCGGATGAGGGCGTTCTCCTCGTCAAGGGAGAGGACGCCATCCTCGATGGAGCTTTCCACCGCGGCTTCCCACGCCTGGGCCAGCAGGCGGCGTTGTTCGGTTGCGGATAGTTCCGATTGGGCCAGCGTTGCGGCCAGTGCGTCCAGACGGGCGTCGTCCGGGGGGACGGCTAGTGCGGCGCGGCGGGCGTCCAGCAGCAGGCGGTCGCGGACGGCCTGCTCCAGCTGGCCGGCGGCGGCGCGGCCGGCTTTGCCGGTTTCGTCGAGGGCGAACTGGTCGCGGAAATTACGCAGGCGGGTTTCCTCGGCCTGGGTCAAGATGCCGTCGGCCAAACCCTCTTTGACGGCCAGATGCCAGCCCTCGGCGATGACGGCCCGGATGCCGTCGTCGTCAACGAAAGCGTCGGCGGCGATGACGGACAAATCATCCAGCAAGGCGGCTTCGCTGAAATCGGGGCGGCTGGCGGCTTGCGCGGCCAGCGTTACCATCCACTGGCGGCCGGTTTCGTGGGCGTTGGTACATTCTTTGTGCCGTCCGCGCATAAAACCGGCCTTGCCGCCGCAGTACTTGCAGTTGCCCATTGCCGGCTATTCCTCTGGGCTATCCGGTGGGCTATCCTCTGGGCTATCCGGCAAGCGTGCGTTCACGTAGTCGTGCAGCTCTTGCAGCACGGCGGCGTTCTCGGCCAGGGTGAACTCGTCAACCAGGAAGTCGCGCACGCCGCTGACGCCGCTGACGGCGCCGCAATCTACCAGGTAGCGGATGCAGGCGGTGTCGGTGGCGATGTCGGGCAGCAGGTTGCGGCCGACTTCCAGGGACATGGCGGCGACGAGGCCGTAGCCGCCCCAGTTGGACGTGCTGGCGGCAATCAGATGGTCGCAGGTGGTGACGGCCGGACTGTCGGGCAGCTGTTCGGCCTCGCGAATTGCGTCGGCCAGGTTGCCCATGCCGATTTCGTTGCCGCCGTCGCCGATGCCGATGGAGGGGATGCCCAGGCCAAAGAGCCCGTCAATGCGGCCGGTTTGGGGCGATATATCCTCGCCGCGCATATTGCGATAGACGCCCTCGGCGTCCGGGGCGCAGCGCTCGATGGCGATGACCAGGGTCGGATTGTGCGCGGCTACGATGTCGGCGGTGTGGCGCTCGTTGAACACCTCGTTGTCGGTCATGGCGTAATGGAGCATCCGCCGCGGGCTGTCCTGCTTGTCCAGCCAGTCGCCGATGATGCTCGTCATCGGCGCGTCGGTGGCGTAGGCTACGGTGTTGCCCAGGCTGGACAGAGCGTTGCCGATGGCGATGGCGCCGGGGGGGCCGTCGGTTTCCGCGGCGTCGCTGGCCAGGATGTAGAAACCCGTTGCGATGATGACGGTGCCGGGGTTGGCCAGCGCGTGGCGGGCGGCCTGCGTGCAGAAATCCTCCGGCAGATGGGGGCGCAGGGCGCTGATGCCGCGCCGGTCGTGGTTCAGGATGATGTCTTCGATGGTTTGGGGTTCGGTAGTCTGGGGTTCGGCAGTTTGGGGTTCGGTTGCTTGGGGTTCGGTTGTTTCGCTCATTGTTGTTGCCTCAGAGTACAGCGTAGTCGGCGTCGCGCCGGTCGGTGATGAACATTTTGCCGGGGGCATGGGTAATCATCAGGGGGGGCTTGCAGTTGAGGGCCACCGCCTGGGGGGTTACGCCGCAGGCCCAGAACACGGGGGTTTCGCCGGGGCGAATCTCTACGGCGTCGCCGAATTCGGGCGCGTGGATGTCGCGGATGCCGATGGCGGCCGGGTCGCCGATGTGGATGGGGGCGCCGTGGGTGTCGGGGAAACGGGAGGTAACCTGCACCGCGCGGACCACCTGCGCCTGCGGGATGGGGCGCATACTGACCACCATTGGCCCGGAGAACACGCCGGCCGGGTTGGTGGCAATGTTGGTGATGTACATGGGCACGTTGCTGCCGGCCTCCTGGTGCCGCAGGGGAATCCCGGCATCGGACAGGGCGGCCTCAAAAGAGAAACTGCACCCCAGCAGGAACGATACCAGGTCATCGCGCCAGTGGTCGGCAACCGAGGTGAACTCGCCCACCATTGCGCCGTTCTCGTAGATACGATAGGCGGGAATGTCGGTGCGGATGTCGGCGCCGGGAGCGGTCAGGGCCGGTTCAACGGAGCCGGCTTCGACTACCTCCAGCAGGGGGCAGGGGCGGGGGTTGCGCTGGCAGAACAGCAGAAAGTCAAAGGCCAAAGCGCGGGGCAGGACGGCGAGGTTGGCCTGTACGTAGCCGTTGGCCAGGCCCGCCGTAACGCCGGCGTATTCACCGGCGCGGATGGTATCCCGAATTTGCGCCGGAACGGTGCGCGGCGCGGGGGGCGGCAAGGTGGTGGCAACCATAATCCTCCGGGCATTGTGATGAGCGGGCCGGCGCCGTCGCTGGCGGCAAGACCGTCCGTCCATTATGCTACAATTGCGGCAGTTAGACTTATCATAATCACGCCGCCGCCCGCCGTCAATTTGACGATGCCTGTTGACGGTTCTCGTGGCCGGTTGTTGCGATGTCTTGCCGTCGGTGCGGGCGCAGCGGATGAACTAACAGACTGAGGGCCAGAGAGTTGTACAGCGTATTCCTGCTTACGCGTCCGGGCGACAACATGGTGTCGCTGGTGCGGCAAATTGACCAGACCGGGCTGTCCTGCCGGGCCGGCAGCGACTTGCCGGAGCTGGAGGAACTGGCCCATTCCGTGCGGCTGGACGTGGTGATTCTGGATTTTGCGTCGGTGGGCATCGGGGCGCGGTCGATGATTGACCAGGTGGGGCAGCTGCAACTGCCCACGCTGCTGCTGATGGAGCCCAACGCGGTGGGGCAGTACGACCCGGCGCTGAACCCCGACGATTTCATCGTAGCGCCGCTGGACGGGGGCGAGCTGCTGGCCCGGGTGGGGCAGATTGTATTCCGGCGGGACGGCCGGCCGACGGAGCAGGTAATCCGGGCCGGGGAGCTGGCCATTGACCTGCAAAGTTACGAAGTGACCATCGGCGGGCGGCGGATTTCGCTGACGTACAAAGAGTTTCAGCTGCTGTCGCTGCTGGCGTCCAACCCCGGCCGGGTGTACACCCGGGAGGCGCTGCTGAACCAGGTTTGGGGCTACGACTACCTGGGCGGCACCCGCACCGTGGACGTGCACATCCGGCGGCTGCGCTCCAAGATTGAGGACCCGGACCATCTGTTTGTAGAGACCATCTGGAACGTGGGCTACCGATTCCGGGACGTTGGCAACGAGAGTTGAGTAGAACGGCGCTGGGCCGGCGCGGATTGCCCGGAACTAATCGCCGATGTGATACTCCACGCGGGACAGGAAACGGTCGCGTTCCGCGGCGATGGCGGCGTGTTCCGGGTGGGACAGGGTGGGATCCCGTTCTATGATGTCCAGGGCCTCTTGCCGGGCCAGGGCCATTAAGTCCTGGTCGAACAGGCTGGCGATGCGGAGGAGGGTTTGGTCGCCGCTTTGGGAGGTGCCGAAAATGTCCCCCTCGTGACGCATTTGCAGGTCTATTTCGGCCAGCTTGAAACCGTCGCGGTTGGCCTCCAGCGCGGAGAGGCGTTCCCGGGCCCGTTCCGATTCCGACTCGGAGAGCAGCAGGCAGTAGCTTTTGTGCTGGCCCCGGCCGACGCGTCCCCGGAACTGGTGCAGCTGGGCCAGGCCGAACCGCTCGGCGCCGTCAATGAGCATTACGGCGGCGTTGGGGACGTCAATGCCGACTTCTACGACGGCGGTGGCAACCAGAATGTCCAGCTCGCCATCCCGGAACTGGCGCATCACCTTGTCCTTATCGCGGGCGGAAAGCCGGCCGTGAACCAGGCCAACGCGGAGGTCGGCGAAAACGTCCTCGGACAAGCGCTTGTGTTCCGCAACGGCGGCGCGCACGTCCAGCTTGTCGGATTCCTCAACCAGCGGGCAGATGATGAACGCCTGGCGGCCGGCGGACACCTGCTGCCGGACGAACCCGTAGGCGGCCGGCCGTTTGTCCTCCGGAACAACCCGCGTCAAAATGTCCTGCCGGCCGGGGGGTAGTTCGTCAATGGTTGACACGTCCAAATCGCCGTAAAGGGTCAATTGCAGCGTGCGGGGGATGGGGGTTGCGGACATCATCAGGGAGTGGGGCGGCGCGGCGCCGCGTTCGCGCAGGGCCGACCGCTGTGCTACGCCGAAACGGTGCTGCTCGTCCGTTATGGCCAGGGCCAGGTTGGGGATGTCCACCGTTTGCTGGATGAGGGCGTGGGTGCCGACGAGCAGGTCAAGATGGCCCTCCGACACCATCCGCAGCACCTCGCGGCGGGGTTTGGCGCGGGTGCTGCCGGTGAGCAGGCCGATGGCAAAGGGGCGGTGCATCTGGGGCAGGTAGGCGGTGAGGATGTTGTCCTGCTGCAAGGGCTGGTCAAAGTCGGCCAGCAGGCTGCCGATGGTGCGAAAGTGCTGTTCGGCCAGCACTTCGGTGGGGGCCATCAACGCGGACTGGCGGGCCGCTGACGCCGTGGCCAGCACGGCGGCCAATGCCACGAGGGTTTTGCCGCTGCCCACTTCGCCCTGCAACATCCGGCTCATGGGCGGCGTGCCCCGGGACATATCGGCCAGAATCTCGTCAATGCAGCGACGCTGGGCGCCGGTGGGGGTAAAGGGCAGGCCGTCGAGAAAACCCGACACGGCGGCCCGGCGGTACGCCACCGGGATGCCGGCGACGTTGCGTTCCCGATGGCGGCGGCGTCCGATTACGGCCAGTTGGAACGCCAGGATTTCGTCAAAGGCCAGCCGGCGGCGGGCGGCCTCGGCAGCGGGCAGGCCGGAGGGGTAATGGGCGTTGACGATGGCCTGGCGCAGGGGCAGCAGGCCGGTGCGATGCAACGCCGGTTCCGGCAGCGTTTCGGCGATTCCGTTGGCGTAGCGCACGACGGCCTGCCACGTCAGGCTGCGCAGGTTGCGGGCGGTGAGGCCCTGGGTCAGGCGGTACACCGGCGCAATGCGGGCGGCGTTCAGGGGGGGCTGCGTTGGGGTGATGACGTCGTACTCCGGGGACGACAGGGCCGGGCGGTTGCGCCACAATTCGGCTTTGCCGTGCACCGCCAGACGACTGCCGGGCCGCAGGGAACGGGCCAGATAGCCCTGCCCGAACCACTGCAATTCGATGGCGCCGGTGTCGTCTTGCAGGGTGCCCTGGGCCACTTGCAGGTTGCGGGGGCCGATGCGGGCCAGCCTGATGTCGGCCAGCGTGCCCTCCAGGGTGAAAGTGCCGCCGGGATACACGTCGGCGATGCTGGTTATCTCGGTGCGGTCGTCGTGGCGGCGGGGGATGGTGTACAGCAGCTCCCGCACCGTAGTTGCGCCCAGCAGATTGAGCCGCTGCACCGTCTTATCGTCCATCCGGCGCAGGCGGGTTACCGGGTCGTTGGGGTCAGCGGCCGGGTCAGCGGGTACGGGGCCGGGGTAACTGCTCCGGCGGGAACGCACTATCGGGGCGGATTCGGCGGCCGGGAACAGGGGGCGTTCGGCGGCGAAACCGGCGGCGGTTGGGTCGTCGTCAATTACAACGTCATCCTCGGCAACGTCAGCGTCAATAGTATGGGACGGAGGATAGGACGGAGGATGGGACGGCGTTGGCGGTTCAGACGGTGGGCCGCCGGGGGCGTCCAGCGCGCGCTGCCAGCCGGCTACCCATTGCCGGCGCTGCTCCGGGGATAAGTCTTGATAGGGCTGGTCGATTAGTTGGGCGGCCAGTGCGGGGTTGCCGGCGAGGAATGCGCGCAGTTCGGGTTGCCAGCGGGCTACGAAACGGCGGATGCCGCCGCTGACGGCAGTATCGGCGAACCCCTTGCTTTCCTCAAGGGCCAGGATCTTGGGCAGAGCTTCCCGCCACAGTGGTTCGGATTCGGGCCGGACGTCATTCATCGCTGATGTAGAGAAAACTGCCATCCGACGACGGCGCTGTACTCGGAAATCGCGGCCCGGAGATTGCTATATGGTGGCTACGGCGATGGCGCCGGGGCCGCCGTGGGTGCCTACGGCGGAGCCAATCTGGATGGTGTAGCATTGTTCGGCGGGGGCCAGGTCGCGCAGTTGGGCCAGCAGGTCGGCGGCGGGGGCGGCGTCGGTGGTGTAGGCTACGCCCAGGTGGGTTGCCGGGCCGCGGGCCCGCACCAGTTCCTCCAGGCGGCCCAGGGCGCGGCGCATATTGCGGGTGCGCTCGACGGGCAGCAGTTCGCCGCCGGCTACGCTGATGATGGGCTTGACGTTGAGCAGCGAACCCATAAAGGCTTGGGCTTTGCCGATGCGCCCGCCCTTTTTGAGGTATTCCAGGGTGTCCAGGGCGCAGTACACGTAGCCGCGCGCGGCCCGTTCCTGCATCGCCGCAACCACGCCGTCCAGGGTGGAGTCCGGAGCGGCGGCGTCGGCAGCGGCGGCGGCGACTTGCAGCATATGGCCCACCGTTGCGGTGTTGGAGTCAACGACGGTTACCGCCCCGTCCGGGAATTCGGCGGCCGCCTGAATCGCCGAGTTGTAGGTGCCGCTCAGTTGCCGGGCAATGGTGAGGCAGATTACCTGATGGCCGGCGTCGAGCAACGGAGCGACGTGTTCGGAGAAATCGGCGGGCGTGGGCTGCGACGTGGTGGGCAGGCGTGCGGAGGTTTGCAAGCGGTCGTAAAACTCCGCCTGGCTGATGTCCACGCCCTCCCGGTAGGCAACGTCGTCGATGAGCACGTAAGCCGGAACCAGCGTTACGTTGAGACTTTCCGCTAACTGCCGCGGCAAACCAACCGTGCTGTCGGAAACTATCCTGATTGCCATTGCAACCCTCCCGTATCTGTGCTAATTCCAGCAAGGCTATTCTCTGAGTCAAGGCTATTCTCTGAATCAAGGCTATTCTACCGATGCCAGGTAGGGGTAGTGTGGCTGCCCTCCCTCAATCACGTCAACTTGCGCGCCGGCGTAGCGGGTTTCCAGTTCCGCCTGGATGCGGGCGCAGCGGGCGGCGTCGGCGCCATCGCCCCAATACAGGGTGATGATGCTGTCGCCGTTGACGCCGGATTGGGACAGGCCGGCCAGCAATGCGGCGTCGGCGTCGGCGGCCAGTTCGGCCAGTTGGCCATCCAGAATTGACATAAACTGCCCCTCGGCAACGTGCTGGCCGTCAACGACGGAATCGCGCACCGCACGGGCAACCTCAATGGTGGCAACGGCGGCGCGGGCGGATTCCATGCTGGCCAGGTTGTCGTCCAGCGATGCGGCGGGGTTGAAACCGAGCATGGCCGCCGTGCCTTCGGGCATGGAGCGGGTGCTGACGACGTGCAGGCGGACATCGCCGGTGTCGGCGCCGGCGGCCTGCGCTGCGGTGAGCACGACGTTGCCGTTGTTGGGCAGGATGATGACGTCCGCGGTGCCGGCTGAGCGGGCGGCGGCGATGATTTCGCTGGCGCTGGGGTTGAGGGTTTGGCCGCCGGGGACGATGGCGGCGCAGCCGGTGTCCTGGAACAAGGCGGCCAGTCCGGGCCCGGACGCTACCGCGATGACGGACACGCCGGGGCTGATTACGGCGGGCTGCGCGCGCTCACGATGGCCGGCCGTCCAGTCCCGGTTTTGCAGGTTCATATTGTCAATCTTGACTTCATCCAGCTCGCCAAACCCGGCGCCGTAGGTCAGGGCTGAGCCGGGATCCTCGGTGTGTACGTGAATCCGGACGGCCGCGCCGCCGCCTACGATTACCGTTGATTGGGCAATCTCACCCAGGCCGGCCCGCAGCGTCTCTACGCTCAAGTCTTGTCCGTGGATTACGAACTGCGTGCAGTAGCCGAATTCCTCTCCCTCATGGGCGTCCAGAAAGTCGGCGGCGATGGCGACGGAGGCGGTTTGCGCTGGGTCGATGACGCCGCTGACGCTGCGCAGGCCCAGGTTCACCGGGGGGCCGTCGCGGCCTTGCAGGTGTTGCAGGGCGCCGCCGATGATGGCGACGACGCCGAGGCCGCCGGAGTCAACCACGCCGGCGTTTTTCAGCACGGGCAGCTGCTCCGGGGTGTCAGCGAGGGCGGCGATGGCGCCATCGTAGGCGTGCTGCCACAGGGCGATTACGTCGTGCTGGCCGGCGTCATTGGCGCGGGCGGCGGCATCGGACGCGCCCTTGATAACCGACAGCATGGTGCCCTCGCGGGGCTGGCTGACGGCGTGGTAGGCGGATTCGGTGGCGGCGCGCAAGGCGGCTACGGCGCCGGGGGCGGCGATGGCGCCGGAGCCGGCGATGCCGTCGGCAAAGCCGCGCAGCAGCTGGGACAGGATGACGCCGCTGTTGCCCCGCGCGCCCCAGAACGCGCCGGTGGCCACGGATTCGGCAACGGCGCCGGCAGCGTCGGCATCGGTGTCGGCAGTCGAATCCTGCTCCATTTGGGCGATGCCGGCGCGGAGGGTCAGCAGCATATTGGTGCCGGTGTCGCCATCGGGGACGGGAAACACGTTCAGGGCGTCGGCGGCGTCGCGGTACAGCTCCAGGTACGCAACCGCCCCGCGCATCGCCGCGCGCCAGTCGGCGGCCTGCAATCCGGTTGAGGATAGGGACATAGTCGAAATCCGAGGATAATTTTCAGTTGCGGCAGTATATCACGTGGCAAGGGCCGCCCCGGTGTGTAACGGTTTGCGGGAAACGGCGGCAAAACGATGGTGCCAGGTCAAGACGATGGCCGGCCAATCGGAATGGCAGCCGGGCCGGGCGGTTGCGTTTGAGTGACGCCGGCACGGTTGACCCGGTTGAAATGAGGCCCCTAAAATGGCCGGCACAGCGGGCCGTTGCGGCCCGCGCGCAAAGCGGGGGGTGATGATGGCGTCAGATACTCGGCCCGGCAGTCAGCCGCGGGCCATATCGCCGGGAACGCAGGGGGACGATGACCAGCAGGATACCCGGCTGCGTCCGGCCCGGTTGCAGGATTTTGTGGGGCAGCCGCAGGTCAAGGAAAACTTGAGCATCGCGATGGCGGCGGCGCAGCTGCGGGGTGAGCCGCTGGACCACGTGGTTATCTACGGGCCGCCGGGTTTGGGCAAGACTACGCTGGCTAACATAATCGCTCACGAGATGGGCGCCGCCATTAAGGTGACGTCCGGGCCGGCGGTGGAGCGGGCCAGCGACATTGCGTCCATATTGACGGGGTTGCAGCCTAACGACGTGCTGTTTATTGACGAGATACACCGGCTCAACCGGGCGGTGGAGGAGGTGATGTACTCGGCGATGGAGGATTTTTTCCTGTCGTGGGTGGTGGGCAAAGGGCTGTCGGCGCGCAACATCAACCTGCGGATTAACCCGTTCACGCTGGTGGGGGCGACGACCCGCTACTCGCTCATCTCGGCGCCGCTGCGGGATCGGTTCGGTTCGGTGTTCCGGCTGGACTATTACAACGATGCTGACATGGCAACGGTGGTGCAGCGGTCAGCTAACATAATGGGCATCAAGGGTGATGCGGAGGGGCTGGACGAGGTGGCGGTGCGTTCCCGGGGCACGCCGCGCATCGCCAACCGGCTGCTGCGCCGGGCCCGCGATTACGCGCTGGTCAAGGCCGACAACCGCATCACCGGGCCGGTGGCCCGCGAATCGCTGGACCGGCTGGGCGTTGACGCCAAAGGGCTGGACGAAACCGACCACCGGCTGCTGAATAACATCATAGATAAGTTCAACGGCGGCCCGGTGGGTTTGGACACGCTGGCCGCATCGCTGAGCGAGGACACCAGCACGGTAATGGAGGTGCTGGAACCGTTCCTGTTGCAGCAGGGGTTTATCGAGCGCACGCCCCGGGGCCGGGTCGCTACCAGGCTGGCCTACGAATATCTGGGCTGGCCCTGGCAGGGCACGGGTTCAGATGCAACGCAGCAGGGCAACCTGTTCGGTTAGCGGCATCAGGCGGCAAGTTGACATAACCTGCGCCGGACAGCATCATAATCGCCATCCGGCTTGAATCCCTTTTGCCGTCTGCATACAATAGGCCGGGTGTGCGGTGCAAGCCGCCCCGGATCGAATACCCGGATAGAATAGACGTAATGACTTCCCCAACCGCCATAGCATCAAGACCAGGCCCGGCCGGATTGCTGGAGCGTACCGCCGGCGGCGCGCGGCTGCCGGATGACGCCGCTCGCCGGCTGGCCGGCGCCGGCGATGACGCGGTTGGCGATTGGTGCGCGGCGGCGGCGGAGCTGCGGAACCGGGGCAAGGGACGGGTCATTACTTTCTCGCCCAAGGTTTTTATTCCGCTGACCCGGTTGTGCCGGGATTTTTGCGGGTACTGCACTTTCCGGCAAGCGCCGGCCGAGGCGGAATCGCTGTTTCTGTCTGCGGACGAGGTGCTGGCGGTGGCCAGGGCCGGGGAACGGCTGGGGTGTACGGAGGCGCTGTTCACGCTGGGGGAGCGACCGGAGCAGCGCTACCCGGAGGCGCAGGAATGGCTCAGCGATAATGGCCATCGCACTACGCTGGAATACCTGGCGGCGATGTGCCGGCTGGTGTTTGAGCAGACTGACTTGCTGCCCCACGGCAACCCCGGCACGATGAGCCGGCGGGAGCTGCTGACTTTGCAGCCGACGAACCCGTCGGTGGGCATTATGCTGGAAAGCAGCAGCCCGCGACTTTACGCCAGCGGCGGCCCCCACGAATTCGCGCCCAGCAAGCGGCCCCGGGTGCGGCTGCGCACCATTGAACTGGCGGGGGAACTGGGTATTCCGTTCACTACCGGCATCCTGATTGGAATTGGCGAAACCCGTTTGGAGCGGGTGGAGTCGCTGCTGGCAATCCGGGAACTGCACGAACGATTTGGACATATTCAGGAAGTCATCGTGCAGAACTTCCGGGCCAAGCCCGATACTCCGATGTCCCAAACCCCCGATGCGTCGGGAATGGAACTGCTGTGGACGACGGCCGTGGCCCGGCTTATCCTGGGCCAGTCGGTGAACTTGCAGGTGCCGCCGAATCTCAGCGAGGATTACGAGCGCTACATTGGCGCCGGCATCAACGACTGGGGCGGCGTGTCGCCGTTGACGATTGACTACGTGAATCCGGAAGCTCCCTGGCCGCAGCTGGCCGAGCTGGAGCGGCGCACTGCGGAGGCGGGGTACGAACTGCGCCCCCGCACTCCGGTTTATCCCGAATACTTTGCCGGCGGCGCCCAATGGCCTTTGCCGGCGGCGGTGCGCGCCAAACTGCTGAAACTGACCGATACCGAAGGCTACGTTACCGGGGGGACTCAACGCTATGCTGGAACAAAATAACCACAACTACCCGGCAACCCTGTCCGGGCTGATGAGCGCGCTCCGCCCGGACGTGGCGGGTGTGCTGAACCGGGCCCTGGCGGGAGCGGATATAACGATAGACGAGGGCAGCGTGCTGTTTGGCACGTCCGGCCCGGAATTCACCGCCCTGATGATGGTCGCGGATGAGCTGCGGCGGCGCGCGGTGGGCGATTTGACAACCTACGTGGTCAACCGCAACATCAACTTCACCAACGTTTGCATCAAGCGCTGCGGGTTCTGCGCTTTCAGCCGGGATTTTCGGGAGGAGGAAGGCTACTTTCTGCCGGTCAACGAAATCATCCGGCGGGCCCGGGAGGCCCGGGAATACGGGGCAACGGAGGTGTGCGTGCAGGCCGGGTTGCCGCCGCAGATGGAGGGCGACCTTTACATCCGGCTGTGCGCGGCCATTAAAGAGGAACTGCCGGATATGCACGTGCACGGGTTCTCGCCGGAGGAAGTGCTGTACGGTTCCGTCCGTTCCCGCTGCTCAATCCGGGAATACTTGCAGGGGCTGAAGGATGCCGGGGTGGGCAGCCTGCCCGGAACATCCGCCGAGGTTCTGGATCAGGAACTGCGGGATAAAATATCGCCCGGCCGCATCACCGTTGACCAGTGGCTGGAGGTGATAACTACCGCGCACGACTTGGGGATTCCCACTACGTCAACGGTAATGTTCGGCCATCTGGAAACCAACGAGCAGATTGTGCGGCACGTTGCGCTGCTGCGCGACATTCAGCAGACTACCGGCGGGTTCACCGAGTTTGTGCCGCTCAGTTTTGTCAGCTCGGAGGCGCCAATGTACCTGCGCGGCACCGTGCCGGACGTGCGTTCCGGGCCGTCGGGTATGGACGTGATTAAGGTGCACGCCATCGCCCGCATCATGCTCAACAACTGGATTCCCAACATCCAGGCGTCGTGGGTCAAGGAAGGCAGCCGGATGTCGCAGCTGCTGCTGACCGCCGGGGTGAACGACCTGGGCGGCACGCTGATTAACGAGAGCATCTCCACGTCGGCCGGCGCGATGCACGGCCAGCTGATGCGGCCGGCGGAGTTTCGCGGGATGATTCGGGAGGCGGGCCGCACGCCGGCGGAACGCTATACCACCTACGACATCCGGCGGGTGTTCAGCGAAGTTGACGAAGTGATGGACCCGCTGGACCTGGTGGGCGATAACGTGGAGGAGATTTTCGGCTCCTACAATCAGTTGGTGCAGCTGGAAACCTACCGTTTTGAGCATCCCCGGGTAGAGCGGGAACGGGCCGAATCCCGGCAGCGGGTATAAGTCGTTGGCCGGCCGCAAACCGGGTATGGCGCTGGCGCTGGCCGGCGGCGTGGGCGGCGCCAAGCTGGCCCTGGGGCTGGCCGGCATCTTGCCGCCCGACCGTCTGGCTATCGTCGTGAATACCGGCGACGATGAGCAGTTTCACGGGCTGCACGTTTCCCCCGACTTGGACACGATGGCCTACACGCTGGCCGGGCTGTACAACCAGGAAACGGGCTGGGGGCTGGCCGGCGATACCTTTCAGACGCTGGGGATGCTGCACCGGCTGGGCGCCGATACGTGGTTCAATCTGGGCGACATTGACTTTGCAATGCACATCCGGCGCACCGAACTGCTGCGGGAGGGCGCCACGCTGTCCGAGGCAACCGCCGAGTTGACCGGGCGGCTGGGCATCAAGCACCGCATCATTCCGATGAGTGACGACCCGGTGCGGACGATGCTGGACACCGACGCCGGGCTGCTGGCGATGCAGGATTACTTCGTCCGGCGGCGGGCGGAGCCCCGGGTGTCGGCAGTAAGGTACGCGGGCGCGGAAACGGCCAGGCCAGCGCCGGGGTTCGCGGAGGCTTTGCGGCAGGCCGATACCATCATTATCTGCCCATCCAATCCTTATCTGAGCGTGGCGCCAATCATGGCAATTCCCGGCGTGCGGGAGGCTATTGAGGCCCGGCGGGCTGATTGCATCGCAGTCAGTCCTATCGTGGGCGGCGCGGCGGTGCGGGGGCCGGCGGGCAAGATAATGGCCGAGTTGGGGGGAGAGGTTTCCGTCGTGGGCGTTGCCCGCGAGTACCGCAGCATCTGCGCTGCGCTGGTGATTGACGCGCAGGATGCGGGGCGGGCTGACGACGTGGCCGCCGCCGGCGTCCGGCCCATCATTGCGGATACGATTATGAACACTGACGCCGACAAAATCGGGCTGGCCGAGCGGGTGCTCCGTCTGGCCGCAGCGGAGGTAACGACAGCATGACCGGCGATGCCACCGGCAATCCGACCGTTGTGCCGGTGATTCCAATGAAACCGCTGGCGGAGTGCAAAACCCGCCTGCAACGGCGCATGACGCCCGACGAACGGGCCAACATCACCATCGGGATGCTCCGGCGGGTGCTGCTGGCGATACGCGGCGCCGGCCTGGAGGCCTATTGGGTGGTGGGCGGCGATACGCGCATCCGCAATATCGCGCGCACGCTGGGGGCGCAGTGGATGGAGGATATGGGGCGCAACCTGAACGACACGCTAACCCGGTCGTTTGAGAACGCCCGGATGCGGGGGGTGTCGGCGCTGTACCTGCCCGGCGATTTGCCGTTCATCAAGCCCAGCGACATTCAGCAGCTGATTCGCAGCGCGGAACACCAGCACAACGTCACGCTGTCCCCGGCCCGGCGGGACGGCGGCACCAACGCTATCCTGGTGCCTTACGACCTCATTCCCTACTTCCGGCCCGAACTCGGCAGCGACAGCTTTCGCAAGCACGTTGCCACGGCGGCCCGGATGGGGGTGTCGGTGGCGTTCTATTACAGTTCCGGGATGGGGTTTGACCTGGACGACGGGTCAGACCTTGACGAGTACGAGATTATGGAGCCGGGGCTGCTGGAGCGGCTGACGGGTTCTAAACCGGCGACGGGTTCCGGGCCAACGACGGCCCGGCCAGCGACGGGTTACGGGCCAACGGGGAATCGGTGAGCGCTATGGTTGAGTTGGGATGTTTGCTGCCGACGCGGGGCCTGCTTTTGGAGGACAAAAAGCCCACCGATGCGGAATCGGTGCTGCGGCTGGCGGTTTGGGCCGAGGAGGCGGGGCTGGATTCGGTATGGGTTGGGGACAGCCTGACCGCCAAGCCGCGTTTAGAGGCGATGACAACGCTGGCGGCCATCGCCGCGCGCACCAGCCGGGTTCGGCTGGGGACGGCGGTAATGCTGCTGGCCCTGCGCCATCCGACGCTGCTGGCGCAGATGATGGGGACGGTGGACCTGATTTCCGGCGGGCGGCTGCAATTGGGCATCGGCGTTGGCGGTGCGTTCAACGCGATGCAGCAGGCCGAATGGCACAACGCCGGCGTGGAACGGCGCACCCGGGCCCGGCGGCTGGAGGAGATGCTGCAAATCGTGAAGGGCCTCGGCACGGGCCAGCCTTTCAGCTATGACGGGCGGCATTTTGAGCTGGACGACGCGGTGATGGAGCCAACGCCGGTGCAGCCCAACGGCGTACCCGTCTATCTGGGCGTGCACTGGCACGGCCGGGGCGATGGGCAGGGCGCGCAGCGGGAACGGCAGGCCCGGCGGGCGGCCCGGCTGGCCGACGGCGCCATAACCATCTCAGCCACCCCGGACGAATTCGTTGAGCTGCGCGATACGGTGCGGGGTTACTGCCCGGAATACGGGCGCAGTCCGGATGAGATGTCGTCGGTGATGTACCTTACCGTCAACCTGGACGAGGACGCTGCCCGCGCGGAGGCGGAGGCGGAGGATTGGCTGCTGGGCTACTACGGCGCCAACATCTGGGGCGACCGTTGGGGGCCTTTCGGCGGTGCGGAACGGGTGCGCGAGCGCATAGAGTCTTACGTCGCGGCCGGCGCCGATCAGGTAATCGTGCGGTTTGCCACCTACCGGCAGGAGGAGCAGATGCAAATCTTTCTGGAACAGGTCGCTCCGTATTTCCGGCGCTAACGCGTCGGGCGGCGCCACCGCCGGGCATCAGCATCATCAGCAGTAACGGGGTTCGTACAACGAGGTTTGTAAATGTATCCAGTTGACCTTACCGGGCAAAACGCCGTGGTGTTTGGCGTTGCCAACGACCGCAGCATCGCGTGGGCAATCGCCAAAACGCTGGCCGGCGCCGGCGCCCGCATTGCGCTGACCTATCAGAACGAGCGGCTGCAAAGCCGGGTGGCCCGGCTGGCGGATTCGCTGGATGATGCGGTAATCCTGCCCTGCGATGCGGCGCAGGATGGCGATATTGAGCAGGTGTTTGAGAGCCTGGCGTCGGAGATGGGTTCGCTGTCCATTCTGGTGCACAGCATCGCCTTTGCCAATCAGGAGGACTTGGCCGGGCGGCTGGCGGACACGGGGCGGGAGGGGTTCCGGCTGGCGCTGGAGATTAGCGCGTTCACGCTGCTGCCGATGGTGCGCTGCGCCGCCCCGCTGATGACCGGCGGGGGCAGTGTGATTGCGATGACGTTTCACGCCTCCAGCCGGGTGTATCCGGGCTACAACGTGATGGGCACCGCGAAAGCCGCTCTGGAGCATGAGGTTCGGCAGCTGGCCCACGAGTACGGCGGCGCTAACATCCGGGTCAACGCCATCTCCGCCGGGCCGGTGGACACGCTGGCGGCCCGTGGCATCAGCGGTTTTCTGGATATGAAACGCACCCACGCCAGCCGGGCCCCGTTGCAGCGGAACATCACCGCTGATGAGGTGGCGAAATCGGCGCTGTTCCTGTGCAGCGACCTGTCCAGCGCGGTTACCGGAACCGTGCTGCCGGTGGACGCCGGCTATCACATAATGGCGGTTTAGATTGCTTCGAGCTGCTGCCGGTCGGCGGCGGCTTTCTCATTCAGGCCCAGCTGGCTGTACGCGCGGGCCCGGCTGGCCCAAGCCTCCCGGTAGCGGGGGTCAAGGGCAATCGCTTTGGTGAACTGGTCAACGGCTTCCCGGACGCGTCCCTGGTTGATTAGCGTCAACCCGCGTTCCGTCATGCCGGCGGCGGTCAGGGGGCGGGTGATTTGCAGGGGTTGGGCGGTAAAGGCCGGGCCCGGTTCCGCGGCGGGAATTGGCGCTTTGTCGGCTGACTCGCCGCCGATGTCTGCAGACGTGGCGGCGGTTTGCGTGGCGGCCAGTACCGGCTCGGGGGTTTGCGGATTCAGCGGGTCGGTGGCGGCGTGTGCCGGGGAGGGGGGCGCGGCATCGGCGGGTTCGCCGGTTTCCGGTTCGGCGTCGGCGCTGGCGTAGGGCTTGGCCAGTTCCCAGCCGCAGTTGGTGCAAAAGGCCGGGCCGGGTTCGTGGGCGTGCTGGCAGCGGGGGCAGGCTACTGCGCTGTCCGGTTCATCGCCGCCGGTGGCGGCTATGCGGGACGGCACGAATATCAGCAGCAGCATGGGCAGCATACTGAAGGCCGAAACCCATTGCGACGAATCCGAGGCCAAACCCGCCGCCGGGATAGCCGCCAGGGCTCCCCAGAGCAGCATACTCCGTCCCTTGTTGCGGGCCAGCCGTGCCGTCCACAACACGACGAAGATGACCAGTAGAATTTCCATTATCCAGGGCATAGAGCTATCCATAGCACAAAACGCGGCATCCGTCCGTTGTGCCGTCATTATAACGGTATTTAGGGCAGCAGGGCAAACCCGCCGCAAATTGACAGGCCCAAGTGTGCGATGCTATCGTATCGTCAGCGCTGGAACGGTTCCGGCGGCGTTGTACGGCGTATTGGCGCGCTTGAAATGCGCCAACGCGATTACGGGAGTTTTGGGATGGACTTGACGATTTCGGTGCTGAAAGCTGACGTTGGTTCGATTGGCGGGCACACCAAACCATCGGATCGGATGATGGACGCCGTCCGCGCCGCCGCTGACAAGGCGATCCGAGACGGGCTGCTCATTGATGCTTACGTCGGGCATACCGGCGACGACATCTGCATGACGACTACGCACACGCGCGGCGACAACGACGAGGAGGTGCATCAGTTTGCCTGGAGCGCTTTCCTCGAGGCCACCGAGATTGCCCGGCAGTACGGCTTGTACGGCGCCGGTCAAGACCTGCTGGTTGACGCGCCGTCGGGCAACATCCGGGGCGCCGGCCCGGCCGTCGCCGAGATTACCTTTGACCACGATCCGGTCAAGACCAACCCCAGCCGGCCGGCCGAGTCGTTCTTTGTGCTGGCGGCCGATAAGTGCGGCCCCGGCGCCTACAACCTGCCCACTTTTCTGGGGTTTGCCGACCCGATGTACTGCGCCGGGCTGATGCTGCCCCGCCTGGGCGACGGTTTCACTTTCAACATCATTGACATGGACAACACCGACGGCGACAGCATCATCTCCCTGAACGCCCCCGAGGACTACTACAAGATTACGGTGCTGCTGCGGGACAACGAGCGGTTCGCCATTGAGAGCGTGGTCTCCCGGTACACCGGCGAGACGGCGGCGGCCATCTCCGCAACCCGGCTGCACAACATCGCCGGCAGCTACACCGGCAAGGATGACCCGGTGGCGGTGGTGCGGAATCAGGGCATCTTTCCGGCGCCGGAGGAACTCATATCGCCTTATACCAAGGCCCACTACATCGGCGGCGATGCGCGGGGTTCCCACGTGATGCCTTTGATGCCGGTGCCAATCAACACCGCCGTTACCGGAATGTACTGCCTGCCGCTGGTGTCGTGCGTTGGGTTCAGCATCAGCGGCGCGGGCAAGTTTGCGGAGTCGAGCACCGACTTTTTTGACAACCCGGCCTGGGATTACACCCGTCAGCTGGCGCAGCAGAAAGGCATCGAGATGCGTTCGCAGGGCTGGTCCGGCGCGGCGATGCTGCCCTACGGGGAGCTGGAATACTCCGGTTTCCGGCAGAGCATTGGCGACTTGGTGGCCCGGTTTGCCATCCGCACCAACGGGCACCAGCCGGCCGCCGAAGCCGCCGCTACCGCCGGCAACGACTAGTCATCCGCCGCAAACGGCGCCGGCAAAAATGTTGGGGCGGGTAGTGAACCCGCCCCAACGCTTTTCCGATGGCGAGACGCCGCAGCCCCGGCGTCTTATCTGGCAAAAATGCCGTTGCGCTCAAAGATGGACGCGAGTTCGGCGATGCCGGCCGACACCGTTTCCGCGGTGGGGTGTCCAAAGCACAGGCGGGCCATGTTGGCGCCGTTGCCCTCCGGCGAGAACATCGCGCCATTGTAATAGCCGACGCCCTCCTGGAAACTCTGCTCCTGAAAGCCGGCCAGGTCGGTGCCCTCCGGCATGGTGAGCCACACGTACAGCCCGCCCTCCGGACGCGACCAGGTGGCCCGGTTGCCGAAGTGCTCGCCCAAAGCGGCCAGCATCGCATCCCGTTTCACGCGCAGCGCCTGGTTCTCGTCGTCAATGTGCTCGTACATCTGATTGCGCAGGTATTCCTCGATGGCCAGGGCCGCAAACTGGTTGACGCCGCCGGACTTGAAACTGCTGGCCCGCTCGCGCACCGACTCCGGCGCCACCAGGTAGCCCATGCGCATACCGGGGGCGATAATCTTGGACATCGACCCCACGTACAGCACCTGCCCGGTGTCGTCCAGGCTGCTGATTGACGTAACGTCATCGCCCTCAAACCGCAGGTCAACGTAGCAGTCGTCCTCCAGCACCGGCACGCCGCTGCTCTGGCAGATTTCCAGCACCTGCTGGCGGCGTTCCAAAGTCATCGTCCAGCCCAGCGGGTTTTGGAAAGTGGGGATGGTGTAGAGGAACTTGACGCGCTTGCCGGCGGCGGCCTGGGCTTGCAGGGTTGCCGCCAGCGCATCGGGGATGATGCCCTGGTCGTCGCACTTTACGCTCACCACCTCGGCGCCCCAAAGCCGCATCTGGCGCATCGTGCCCAGATAGACGTACTCCTCGGTAAGCAGCACGTCGCCCGGCTCGGTGAAGGACTGGATTAGCATATTGATGGCTTCGCCGGAGCCGGAGGTCAGGATGATGTCGTCAACCGATACGTCCATTGCGCGGTCGCGGCGCAGTTTGTCGGCGACGAGTTCCCGGAGCGGGGGATAGCCGGCGGTTACCGGGTAGTAGGCCAAATCGCGCCCCTCGCGTTCCAGAGCGACCCGCACCGCGTCGGCCAGGCCGGCCAGCGGCAGCGTGTCCGGGTCGGGGTAGGCAACGGCAAAGTCATACTTGGCGTTGCGGTTCTCGCCGCGCCGGCTGATGGGCGCGCGCGGGGCGAACAGGGATTCGTAGTTGAACTCGGTCATCGTGTTTCCTCCTGGGAGTTCCACCGGCAGGGAGTTCTACCGGCGGGGAATTGCGGCGGCGTTAGGGTTGGCGTTACTCGACAATCCGGATGGCAAGGTCGCGCAGCTGGCCCGGCTCGACGGAGGCCGGCGCGCCGAACAGCAAGTCGGAACCGCTCTGGGTTTTGGGGAAGGCGATGACGTCCCGCAGGGAATCGGCGCCGGCGAGGATGGCCACCAGACGGTCAATGCCGGGAGCGATGCCGCCGTGGGGCGGCGCGCCGTACTCGAAAGCCTCCAGGATGTGGCCAAAGCGGTCGAGCACCTGCTCCGGCGTGTAGCCCAGGATGCCGAATATCTTTTCTTGCAGCCCGCGTTGATGGATGCGGATACTGCCGCTGGCCAGCTCGGAACCGTTGCAAACCAGGTCGTAGGCCCGGGACGGTATGGCGGCCAGATTGTCCCCGTCCAGCAGCGTTTCGCAGCCGGGCGCCGGCGCCGTGAACGGGTGGTGCGTGGAATCCCAGCGATTGCCGTCGTCGTTCCATTCAAACAGCGGAAAGTCGGTGATAAAGGCAAAGGACAGCGTGTGCGGGTCGGCCAGCTGCATCTCCCCGGCCAGGTGGGAGCGCATGGCGGACAGCCACTGGTTGGCCAGCCGGGGCGGGCCGGCCATCAGGATGACGAGGTCGCCGGGCCGCGCGCCGGAACGGGCCGCCAGCCGGCGGGCCCACTCCACCGGCATACGCAGGCCGGGGGAGAACAGCACGTTGTCATCGCTTAGCGAGTCAAGATTGCCGTCGCCGCTGAGCCGGACGTGGCTCATGCCGGCGGCGCCGAAACCTTTGGCGGTGTCCTCCATCCGGCGCATATCGGAGCCGGAAAGCCCGCCCCGGCCCGGCACGGCCATGGCCTTGATGATGCCGCCGCCGCTGATGACGCCGTGAAACACGCGGAACTCGGTTTCGGCGGCCAAGTCGGTTACGTCGGACAGCTCCAGGCCGTAGCGGAGGTCGGGCTTGTCGCTGCCGTAGCGGGCGATGGCGTCGGCATAGCTCAGGCGGGGGAACGGCGCTGCAACCTTGAAATCGGGAGTAATCTGCCGAACCAGCCCGCTGTACAGCCCCTCAATGAGGGTCAAGACTTCCTCCTCGTCGGCAAAGCTCATTTCCAGGTCAAGCTGGGTGAACTCCGGCTGGCGGTCGGCGCGCAAGTCCTCATCCCGAAAGCAGCGGGCGATTTGGAAATAACGCTCCACGCCGCTGACCATCAGCAGCTGCTTCAGCTGTTGGGGCGATTGGGGCAGCGCGTAGAAATTGCCGGGCTGCATCCGGCTGGGCACCAGATAATCCCGCGCCCCCTCCGGCGTGCTTTTGATGAGGATGGGCGTTTCGATTTCCAGGAATCCCCGCTCGTCGAGGTAATCCCGGATGTACTTGACTACCTGATGGCGCAGGCGCAAGTTGTCCTGCATCGCCGGGCGGCGCAGGTCAAGATAGCGGTAGCGCAGGCGCAGGCTCTCGTCGGCCTCAACGTCGTCGGTGATGTAAAAGGGCGGCGTTAGCGACGGGTTCAGCACGGTGATGCCGCTGGCCATTATCTCAATATCGCCGGTGGGCAGCGCCGGGTTTTCGGAGCCGGCCGGGCGGCGCTGGATTACGCCCTCTACCTGCACGCACCACTCGGAACGGAGGCGTTCGGCGTCGTCGTAGGTTTCCGGGGGCAGGTATTCGGGATTGAACACTACCTGAACGGAACCGGAACGGTCGCGCAAGTCAACAAAGATGATGCCGCCGTGGTCGCGGCGCCGGCTAATCCAGCCGGCCAGGGTAGTGGCAGCTCCGGCTTGGGCGGCCCGCAGGTCGCCGCAGTATTGGGTTTTCAGCGTATCAACTCCAGGGGAACAGCGGTTGGGGATTTGCGGAGGTCAGCCCAGCAAATCCAGTACATTTTGGAAAGGGCTGCCGGTATCGGCGCCACCGCCGGCCACTGCGTCGGCAAGGGCGGCGGGGTCGCTAACCGGCGGGTAGCAAACGGTGTCCAGGCAGACGTGGGCCTGCGCGGGGATACCAGCATCCGCGACGGCCGCCAGCTTGACCAGCAGGTTGGGGCTGTCCAGCGACATGGCGGCTTGCAGCATGGCGTCGCTGTCCGGGCTGCCGGGCGTGCCGGTTACGGTTACCTCAACCACCGGGTGCAGGAACCGGGCCACGGCGACGGCGTAATCGGCGGCCAGTTCGCCGTAATCGCGGTTGGCGTCAACGTAGGCGCTCAGGGTGTGATGGGCGGTCTGGCGGTAACGCTCCGTCAAGGTGGCGTGATGCAGGCGCATCATTCCGACGGCGACGGCGACGTTCTCGGCCAGCGGCTTCTCGCGGGCGTGCAGGTAGCCCAGGCGGGGGGCGTAGTCCTCGATGTCGTAGAACCCGCCGCGCGCGCTATCCGGATAGCGTTCCAGCAGCGTGTTGGCGGCGAATTCGGCGGCGGCCAGATAGCGTTCGCCGCCGTCGGGGATGGTGTCGTAAGCATCCAGAGCGGCCAGCAGCAGATGCGCCCAATCGGTGAGCAAGTCGCCGTCGGCGGAAACTTGCGGCCCGGCGGCGGTAAAAACGTGGGGCAGCCGGCCGGTTTCGGCTTGGGCCAGCAGCCGGTTCAGGCACGCAATGGCGATGTCGGCCAGTCCGGGGCGGCCCAATTGCCAGGCGGCGGCCAGCAGCAAGGAAACCGCCGGCGCGGTGATCGAGGCATAGCAGCAGGGGTCAACGGGCGGCGGCGTTGCGGCTTTGCGTTGGGCGGCAGCCAGCGCAAAGTATTCGGAATGGGCGCCCTGGCTGCCCCGGATGCCGCCGGCGTCGGCATCGTAGAGGGTGCCAACGATGTAATCGATGGCGGCGGCGGCGGCGCGGCGGTAGTCGGGGCGCTCCAGAATGATGGCGGCGTCGAGCAGCAGGCGGGCCAGAGCGATGTTGTCCTCAGCCATCTTTTCGTGCTGTGGCATTGTCCAGTCGGCGGCGGCGGCAAACCGGAAAAACCCGCCGTCAACGGCATCAGTTAGCCCGCCGGTGGTAATGGCGTCCAGCGTTTTTTCCAGCATGATGCGAAAGAACGGCTCGCCCGAAGTGCGGTACTGGTGCAGCAGCAGGCGCAGCATGGGGACGGCGGGAAACTTGGGTTCAACGCCGAAACCGCCGCTGGCCGGGTCATAGGCGCCGGCAACGCGGCGGGTGATGCTATCGACCAGCGCGGCGTCGGGTTCGTGGCCGGCGCTGACGCGGGCGGCGTGTTCCCGGCGCTGGCGCAGGATGTCGTTGCCCTGCTCGTACAGCTCCGGCTTGCGGCCAGCGTAAGCGCGGCGAACTTCGTCCAGCATGGCCAGGAACTGGTCCGGCGGCAGATAGGTGGCGCCGGCAATGTAGCCGCCGTGGGGCGTCAGAAACGACGTGGTAGGCCAGCCGCCCACGTTGTAGCGGGCGTTGACGTGGGGCTGATGGTCGGTATCGACGTGAATGGGAACGAAGTTCTCGTTGACGAAACGCACCACGTCGGGGTCGGAGTAAGCATCGCCGGCCATCACGTGGCACCAATAGCACCACACGGCGTTGATGGACAGCAGGATGGGCCGTTCGGATTGCTGGGCCAGGGCGAAAGCGTCGGCCCCCCAGGGCTGCCAGGCGACCGTAGCGCGGGCCGCCTCAGTTGTCGTATCCACGTGCGTCATTCGCGCGTTAGCAAGCAGGGCTACTCGTCATCAGGTTCATCGGAAAGGAAAGCGAGCACTTCCGGAGTGAGAGGGAGGGATGGCACGCCGTTGTTATCAAAGCCGAACCGTTGCAGTGCTTCGTTTATACGGTGCCTGTAATGCTGGCGCATCTGCTGAAGCATCTCCTGACGCAATTCCTGGCGTGCTTCCCGAATCATTTCCGGACGGGCTTTGCGCAGGGCCTTTTCAATCAGTTCCCGGCGTACGGCTGCTCGGATTTCCGCCTTTGTCTCAAACATTCAGCGCACCTTGCTAAATGACCAGGCCAAACGGGCCGGGCTATTCATCGTCCGGTTCATCAGAAAGGAAAGCGACCACTTCCGGCGTAAGTGCAAGGATTGGCACGCCGTCGTTAGCCACACCGAACCGCTCCACGGCCTCGCTCATTCGGTGGCTGTGACGCTGGCGCATTTCCTGCTGAGTTTCCTGACGCGCCTGCTGCGCCGCTTGGCGTACCGCTTGCTGTATTTCCTCGCGCATCTCCCGTTGCACTTCCTGGCGCACCTCTTGCTGAACTTCCTCGCGGGCCTCCCGCAGAATCTCCGGGCGGGCCTCCCGCAGAATCTCCGGGCGGGCTTTGCGCAGGGCTTTTTCAATCACTTCCCGGCGTGCGGCTGCTCTGATTTCCGACCTTTTCTCAAACATTCGTCGCACCTTGCTAAATGACCAGGCCATGGGCAGTATGAAGGCCCAGTACAGGTCTTTGACCGCAATCTCAAAAATACGGTAGGCCCAGAAATCAGAACCGTCCCAGACCCACAGCACGGCTACGCTGGCGCAGCCGACGATGACAAAACCGCCAACCTGCCAGCCAATTCCCCGATCAGCCAGTTCACTCGGCAGTTCTGACATTGCCATTGTAGCATCTTTGCATATTCAGGTTGGCCTTGATGGGGATGTCGGATGGGCGGTGATGCGCTAGTCGTTGCTGAGGCTCACTGAGCCGACCCGTCCATCATATGCCATAGCGAAGTGACGCAGGAAGGTTCGACCAAGCAGCGCGTAATGCGGCTGTCCGCCGGCGATAAGATGAACCCCGGCAAATGGCCCCAGGATGGTGAAGTTTAGCTCCGGGACGTATATCTGGGCCATATATTCGTTGACATCGAGCACGCCACCAACACCCGATACTTGCCGTCGGTTGACAATCGGCAGATTCAAGGTTATCGCCAGCTCCGAATCAATGCAACTTTCCAATGCCCCGGTATCCACTAACGCGGGAAACCGGCGCGATGGCAGCGCCGGCTGGCGGCCGGCACCGGGTTGATAGTCCGAGTCAAATCCAACCTCTACCGCTAGCGTTGGGCCGTTTAGCATCAGTTCGTAGGGGTTGCTGAATCCGCCGGCAAACGTTGGCATAGCCGTTCCGTTACTGGCCGACAAAGGGCAGCCGTATCACGCTGCGGGCTCCAACTTGCCGGATTAGGTAGGGGCCGCGCCCGAAGCGTTTTATCGCGTCATAGCCGGCGTCCTCAAACTCATCGTAGCATCCGGCGAGTTCCTCGTCGTAGAAAACTACCCACTTGCCGAAGTGCTCCAGTTCAAGGTAGTCGCGCAGCGCATCATAAGCGGCGATGTTCTCGGTCAAGGTAGTCATAATCTGCCCTCCGGTTACGTCTTGGCTGGCAATATCAAAGCGGAGGCGGTATGGCGATTTTAGGCGATGCAGGTATCCCCGGCAAGAACGCCGGCCGGCCGGACTTGGCCGCAGGAATACCGGGATAAACGTCAACGGGCCCTGGGGTTAAAGGCGTCGTTCACGGCGTCGCCCAGTATGTTGAAGCAGAAGAATAGCAGCGTTACGGTGCCGATGGGGAACAGGATTAGGTGGGGTTCGTTGCGGATTACGTTGATGCTGCCGTTCTCGAACATCATCCGGCCCAGGCTGGGCACCGGGGGTTGGACTCCTATGCCGATCCAGCTCAGCACTAACTCGGAGCCGGCTACTCCGGCTAGTCCGGCCGATACCGACACGATTAGCGGGCTGAGTATGTTGGGCAGTATGTGGACGCGCAGGATGCGGGCGGTGGAGGCGCCCATTACCAGCGCCGCCTCGGTGTACTGGCTTTCTCTGGCTTGCAGCACTTGCCCCCGCACCAGCCGCGCCATTCCGAACCAGCCGAATATGGACAGGGCTACCGAGATGATGGCGTAATCCAGCAGTCCCAGCCGGATTATCCAATCGATGCCGGTGGCGTCCTCAAAGCCCTGTACGGCGTCAACCAGACGGGGTTTGAGGGCGGCTACGAATATCAGGATGAGGATGATGTCGGGGAAAGACGACGTTACTTCGCCGGTGCGCATGATGATGGAGTCCACCCAGCGCCCCATGTAGCCGCTGAGCAGGCCCAGCGCAACGCCCAGCACCAGGGTGCCGCCCATTAGCGATACGATGGTGATTATTACGGTGGTGCGCAGGCCGTAGATTACGCGGGTGAGCATATCCCGCCCCAGCCGGTCGGCGCCGAAAGGGTGGGCCAGCGACGGCCCGGCCCGGCTTTGCGACAGGTCTTGCGCGGTGTACTCGTAGGGCGTAATCAGCGGGGAGAGCAGCGCGCCGCCGTACATCAGGATGATTAGCGACAGGCACAGCATGGCCAGCTTTTTGCGAAGCAGCCGCCGCACCGACAGGCCCCAGTAGCTATGCCCGTCCGCCAGAATCCCCTCCGGGATAACCCCTCCGGATGATTCGGCGGCGATGCTGGCGCGGGCCGGCGTCGCATCCGCTGGCTCATTGGCCCGGTTACGCGACATGGCCGGCTCCCAGTCGGATGCGGGGGTCAAGCAGCGGGTACATCAGGTCAACAATCAGGTTGGCCAGCACGAACAGGGTGGTGGAGATGATGGCAAAGGCCATCAGCACCGGGTAGTCGCGCTGGAACAGCGATTCAATGGTGAACAGGCCAACGCCGGGGATGCCGAAGTAGATTTCTACGATAAACGTGCCGCCGGCCAGTCCTGCGATGGTGAATCCGAAACTGGTTACTACCGGAATCATCGCGTTGCGGAGGATGTGCCGCCAGCGCACTACGCGCTCGGCCAGGCCCTTGGCCCGCGCGGTGCGGATGTAATCCTGCCCCAGCACGTCCAGCACGCTGGCCCGCACCAGCCGCACTACGATTGCGATGCCGGGGACGCCCATCACGACGGCCGGCATTACGATGTTGGGCGAGAAAAACCCGTTCCAGCCGCTGGTGGGCAGGATGTCCAGCCGCAGCGCGAATATCAGCAGCAGCACCGGCGCGGTGATAAACACCGGCAGGGATTGAAAGGCCAGCGCCACCGCCACGACTACGTTGTCAATGCCGGTGCCCTGGCGCAGGGCGGCGAACAGGCCCAGGGGGATGCCCACGCCCAGCGTGATGATGATGGCGGCCAGGTTCAGTTGCAGCGATACCGGAATCTTTTTGGCCATCAACTCGGCGACGGATTTGCCCCGGAACCGGAAACTGTCGCCAAAATCCAGCCGGGTGACTACGCCCTCAATGTAGCGGACGTACTGGACGACGATGGGGTCGTTCAGCCCCAGTTCGTCCAGGATGCGCTGGCGAACCTCGTCGTTCTGGTGCTGCCCCAGCCACACTTGCACCGGGTCGCCCGGCCCGAAACGGAGCAGGGTAAAGGTGATGAAAGTAACGATAATCAGCAGAAAGGGCAGCCAGAGCAGCCGTCGAATTGCGTAGGCTCCCATTTGGTATCCGTCCGAATATCGTGGTTAGGGCGAAAAGGGCCGGGGCGAAAAGGGCTTGGGCGGGTGATTGTTCGCCCCGGCCGGCGTCCGGCGCGTCGGCTGCTGGCGTCGGCTACTGCTGGCGTTGGCTACTGGTTGAAGTAGATGTAGCGGTACTTGGGAATGCTCATCTGCAACAGGAAGTAGTCGGACACTTCCGGCTTGATGAGGGCGTAGCCTTCCCCGCTGAACCACGTCCACACCCAGGGGGCGTCGTCCAGAATCAGCTGCTCAATCTGATTATACAGTTGGAAACGAGTTTCCCGGTCCCGTTCGGTGCGGGCCATTTCCAGCAGCCGGTCAACTTCCGGGTTGGCGTAGTTGTTGTGGTTGTTCTGGCTGTCGCTGCGGAACAGGATGTCCAGGAAGTTCTCCGGGTCGGGGTAGTCGGCCACCCAGCCCAGCGCGTACATCTGATACTTGCGGTCGTTCACGTCCTCCAGAAAAGTAGCCCACTCGGTTTGCTGGATGTCAACCTGGATGTCCAGTTCCTGGTTCCACTGCTCCAGTATCACTTCCAGATAGGCGGGGATGGCGGCGCCAAAGCTGCCGGATATGCTCAGCGTGATGCGGGGGAAATCGCCGCTTTCCAAATCGGCGGCGTACTTTGACTGGCCAATCAGCTCCCGCGCCAGGTCCGGGTTGTAGTCGTAGCTGCGCAGGTTCTCGGTGTACGAGGGAAAGCCGGGGGGGATTACGCCTCTGGCCGGCGAAACCCGGCCGTCCAGCACGTTTTCGGCGATGCCCGGCAAGTCAATGGCGTAGTTGAGGGCCTGGCGCACTTTCGGGTCGTCAAAGGGCGGTTCGGCTACGTTGAGGCCGATGTAAAAGACGTCAAAGTCCTGCGGCGAGCGGTGCAGCTGCGGGTTCAGCGGGTCGTTGGGGTCAAGCAGCCGGGGCAGGTCGTCAATGCCTACGCCGGTCAGGTGAATCTCGTCGTTCTCGTACATAATCATCGCGGAGCCGCCGCTGAGTATCATCCGCACGCTCTCGATGTGAGCGGGGCCCAGATGGTACAACTCGTTGCGTTCCAGGATGATTAGCTCGCCGACCTCATAGACGCCCAGGCGGAACGCCCCGGTGCCGTTGGGCCGGTCCAGCCACGAACTGTCATTCTCAACCTGCTGCCGGTCCAGTACGAAGGCCGTTGGATAGGACAGCTTGGCGAGGAAGTAGGACTTGGGCGAGTCGATGGTGAACTCGATGGTGCGGGCATCGATGACGCGGACGCCGCTAACCTCGGTGGCATCACCGTTGAGCTTGTCGTCAACGCCGATGATGTCGCCGAGATAGTTTTGCGCGTTGGTGGAAAGGGTGTCCGGGTCAGCGGCGCGCTCAATAGACCATTTGACGTCTTGAGCGGTAACCGGGCGGCCATCGTGAAACCGGGCGTTGTCCCGCAGCACAAAGGTGTACACCGTGCCATCGGCGCTGATTGCGCAGCTCTCGGCCAAGTCCAATGCCGGCTGGTAATCCAGGCCCAGCGTGACCAGCCCGCCAAAGATTTCGCTCACTACTACGCTGGAAGTGACATCGCCGATTTGATGCGGGTCCAGCGACGTGGGGTCGGCAAACAGGCGCACCAGCGTGCCGCCCTGGGGCGGGCGGTTGTCAAAGGTAAGGTCGGCGGACGGGGCGCAGCCGGAGTCGATGGCGGCGCCGGTTGCCCCCCCGACGATAGCCGCCGTTGGCACCGGGGGCGCCTGGGTGGCCACGGCGGACGATTCGGACATGGCCGCAGTAGGGGCCGCGGATGGGGTGCTGCCGGCGGGCGCGGCCGCCGCCGGGGTGCTGGCGGCGGAACTGCCGGCGTCAGCGGAACCGCTGGCGGCAGTGGCATCCTCCGTTGCGGGGGAACTGCCGCCGCAGGCCAGCGCGACGAGGGCCAGGCCGGCCAGCAGGGTAATCAGCAATGGTGCGCAATTCTTTCGGGTCATTCTGCCTCCGGGTCAGTCGCGTGAGTTATTGGTAATACGATACGCCGCCCGAAATAGTTTCCAAAGCCCAGCCGGGCTGGAACGGCAACGATTGTATCCAATCCAACGCCGGCGTTCAATTGCGCCGGACGGCTGTTGTCTGAGGCAGCGTTCCGTTCTAGGTGGATTTAATCAGCCCACCGCCGGCCATTCCTGATGTCATTCTGAGCGCAGCCAAGAATGACATTAGGGAAACTAAACCACCTGAAATGGAATGCTACCGGCCGGGCGTTTTGGGCGATGATTTGGAGGGTTAGCCGCTGCGGAGGCGACGGTTTTCCGCCTCCAATTCGCGAATCCGGGCTTCGGCGCTGTCGGCGCGGGCTTCGGCTTGGAGGAGGGCCGCCTGCCTGTCGTCAAAGGTTGGGATGTGCTGCCCGGTTTCCGGGTCATACCAGCCCAACCCCCCCTGCTCCGCCCGGAGGTACAGGTTCAGCACTGCGCTGTATCCCTGCAAAGAACCGTCGGGCAGTTCCGCGATGGGGATAGGCTCGTAGTTATCGCCTACCAGCCGGTCGCCGGCCAGCCGGGTGCCGTGAAACTCGCCCGTTGCGTCAAAGCGCCAGTATTCCGGGATGCCCAGCACGGCGTAATCGCGGGGCTTCTGCTCCACGTCAACGTGGGCCGTGCTCTCCGAGGCAACCTCCAGCACAAAGTCCGGGGGCTTGCCCTGCTCCGAGATTAGATAGCCTCTGGTTTCCTTGCAGGCGGCCGGGTTGACGTCAAAGGCGATTAGCAAATCGGGGCGGCGCAGGCCCCTGGTGCCGGAGCGCGGCGCCGGGGCGACCCAAAGGTCGGCGGATACCAGGGTGGTATTCCGGTTGCCAAAGTGCCGGCTGAGGTGCAGACCGCTGCCCACTCCGTGCAGATACTCGTAATTAGTCATTGCCTCATCAAGCTCACGTTGGGGAGGATCCGGAAACTGGAAACGGGCCGGCGCGGATGCCGGCGGAGTTTTGGCGGCTATGGTGGTGTTTGCGGTAGTGGTCATGCTGAACCTCGGGGATTTGGCGGGACATGGTGTGCCGTATTATACCGGCCCTTTGCTGCTGCTATCATTTCCCGGCCGCCATCGGATAGCGTTTCGCTTCAGGTAGTTTAGTCGGGCCAACGCCTGACATTGGGGAAAGGACGTTCAGAATGACATTAGGGAAAATAAACCACCTGAAATGGAACGCTGCCGTTGTCTGACGGGATATTGTCCGATGGGGGGGAATATGCTAACCTAGACGGGCGTAGTCCGGGTGGTTGCGCTACTGTTGCGGCGAGCATAGCCAAGAGGCCTAAGGCGCCTGTCTGTGGCACAGGAGATCACGGGTTCGAATCCCGTTGCTCGCCCCACTGCCGAATCCAATTCCAACCGTTTGCGCAACTTGCGCCTGTAGCTCAACGGATAGAGCACTGGGCTTCGGACCCAGGGGTTGCGGGTTCGAGTCCTGCCAGGCGCGCCACGCTACTATGGCCCAAAGCCCGCAGCGCCGGCCTTTGGGCTTTTTGCGGGCCCGGCACTGCGGGCCCGGTACACTGCATTATTCGGGCCGGCCGTCCAGCGTAATGTTCAGCAGCTCCGTTGCGCTGTCGCGCAGGACGGTGAATCGGGCGGTATCGCCGGGGCGGGTGTGCTCAATGACGTAGGCAATTACGTCGTCCATTCCCAGAATGGGCGCGTCGTTAATTGCGGTGATGACGTCCCCGCCGATGGGCAGCTCCACGCCCTGCACTACGGTGGTCTGGTCAGAGGCTTGCAGTCCGGCCCGTTCGGCTGCGCTGTCGGCGCCGACGGCGATTACCAGCGCGCCCCGGGTTTCGGGGGGCAGTTTCATGGCCCGCGCGATGTCCGGGGTTACCGTCGTGCCGCGAATCCCGATGTAGGGGTATTCGTAGCGGCCATCCTCAATCAGGGCCGGCACTACCAGCCGGGCCAGGTTGACGGGGATGGCCAGGCCCACGCCGGAGAAAACGCCGGTTTCGCTGATAATTTGCGTGTTGATGCCGATGACCTCCCCACTGCGGTTCAGCAGCGGCCCGCCGGAGTTGCCGGGGTTGGTGGCGGCGTCGTGCTGGATGACCCGCGGCACCGAGAAGTTGCTGTCCGATGGATTGATGGTGCGGCCCACCGCGCTGATGATGCCGGACGTCATCGAGAACCCCCGCGAGAACGGGTCGCCAATGGCCACGGCCAGCTGCCCCGGATTGATGGTGTCGCTGTCGCCAAGCGGCACCGGCGGCGGGCGGATGGCGTCATCCGCAATGCGGATTACCGCCAAATCGGAATCAGCATCCTCGCCGACAATGCGGGCCTCCGTCTGTACGCCGTCGGACAAAACTACCACTATCCGGTCGGTGCCGGTGACTACGTGGCGGTTGGTGACGATGTGTCCCCGGTCATCCCAGACGAAACCGGAGCCGGCGGCTCTGGAGAAAAAGTCGCTGGGCATTATCCGGGGCGCGTTGTCCCCCACGCTGACCGAGGTGGTAACCCGCAGGCCCACGATGGAGGGCAGCGTGCGCTCGTAGATGCCGCTCATCACCATGTCCTGGGCGGCGGCGACTTGATCGGCAATCAGTTCGGCGTCGGCAACCTGCGCGGCGGCGCCGGTGGGCTGCTGGTCAACGGCCCGCGCCTGCGCCTCGGCCGCGGCTGAGGCCGGGGACGCCGTAGCGGCCCGTCTTTCCGTATTGGCCGGGGATGCCGCCGGCGCCGCCGCCAGCGTTGCAGTTGACGGCGCCGTTGTTTCCATAACCGGCGGGCGCGTCAGCTGCACGGCGGCCGGCGGGCCGGTATCCAGGCCGCCGCAGGCCAGGGCCAGCAGCATCGTCAATCCGGCGGCCAGGCTGATACCGGCCCACGCTTTCAACCTCATCATCAGTTCCTCTGGGCAAATCGTCTTGCCTGATGTCATTCTTAAAATCATACGCCGGGGCGAGGGCGTCGGATTGGCAAATCCGTCTGGCCGGCGCCGGTGCTATACTACCGCCGGCAGTTATTCATTATATCCAACGCGGGCGGGACGCCGCAGCGGGAATGGCGCTGGCGTTGCGACGCGGATTAGCCAGGAAAAGATTAGCCACGAAAAGCAAGGAGAGGAGCGATGCTGTACGAACTGCGAATTTACGATGCGGTTGCCGGCCGTTTGCCCGACATCAGCAACCGATTCAAAGACCACACCACCGGCCTGTTTCGCAAGCACGGCGTGAAGTACCTGGGGTTCTGGACCGACGAGATTGGCCAGAGCAACCGGCTGACCTACATCAACGTTTTTGACAGTATGGCCGACCGGGAAACCCGCTGGGCCAAGTTTGGCAGCGACCCGGACTGGCTGGCGGTGCGGCAGCAGACGGAATCCAACGGGCCGCTGGTGGATACGGTTACCAACCGTTTCCTGCGGCTGACGCCCTACTCGCCCCAACCCAGCATCTCCACCGCCGTGCAGGAACTGCGCATCTACGAGGCGATGCCGGGCCGTCTGGGCGACGTGCACAACCGTTTTGCCAACCACACCATCGGGCTGTTTGAGAAGCACGGCATCGAGAACGTGGGCTACTGGTCGGAGGACGTGGGCGCCAACAACCTGCTGGTGTATATGCTGGGCTACCCCAGCCTGGGCGACCGGGAGCAAAGCTGGCGGTCTTTCCAGGCCGACCCGGAGTGGAACAAGGCGCGGGCCGCCAGCGAGGTTGACGGGCCCATCGTCCGCAAGTCCAACCACAGCATAATGCGCCCCACGGACTACGCTTTTACCAGCGACTAGGCCGGCCGGCGCGCCGCCAAAGACGGGCTAACTTGCCCCCTCGCCGGTTCGGGCCGCCCGTACCGTCAAGGGGGCAAATCGCTTAATCCTCGTCGGGGTACCGGCTCTCAAAGTAGGGAATGACGGTATCGCCCATCTGCTCCACCACGCGCATGGCCATCCGGGCGTCCATTCCGGGATACCAGACGCGGAACATAAAGTGATTGGCGCCCACCCGCTGGCGGTGGTCCTCAATCTGCTGGATTACTTCCTCGCTGCTGCCCAGGATAAAGCGGTCGCGGGCCAGTTCCTCAAAGGGGACGCGGAAATCCTCATCGCCGGGCAGCGCCTTGTCCTGGCCCCAGTCGGCGTAAGCCTGATACTTGGCCTCCAGATAGGGCTGCACGTTGCGGATGGCTTCCTCGTGGGTGGGGGCGACGTGCATCTCCTTGATGATGGGCATATCAGCCGGCATTTCCTTGCCGCCGGCGGCCAGTCCTTCCTTGTAGAGGGCGGTTTGGCGTTCCAGCGTTTCCAGGGTGGCGTGGGGGTTGACGAACCAGGGCAGGCCCAGCTCGCCGGCCCGGCGCACTACGGTGTCAAAGTTGGCCGCCACCCAGATGGGCGGGTGGGGCTGCTGCACCGGGCGGATGGCGCAGGTGGCGTTGTCCAGGTTGAAATGCCGCCCGTGAAAGGTTACCTCGTCCTCCGTCCAGAGCCGCTGCACCAGCTCCAGCGACTCCAGGAACCGGCCCACCCGGTGGCGCCGCTCCACGTTGAACGCCTGGTATTCAATGTCCCGGTAGCCCAGGCCCACGCCCAGCACCACGCGCCCGTCGCTGATCACGTCCAGCGTGGCAATAGTCTCGGCAACGTCGGCCGGCGAGTACAGGGGCAGCAGCAGGATGGACAGCACCAGCTGCATATCGCCCGAATCGGCGGCCAGCCGGGCCAGCAGGGGGATGCTTTGCAGGTTCTGATAGGGCGGCGAGAGGAAGTGCTGGCCGCAGGATATGGAGCTGAACCCGGCGTCCCGGGCCAGGCGCGTCAGCTCGACGGTTTCGTGGAAACGCTGCGTTGCGGAATCGGTGGCGGGATGCTGCGGCATCGCCATTATCCCAAACTTCATAAATCAAACTCCGGTCATGATGCGTACTTGGGCCAAGTCAAACTAGGCGGGGCAGGCAGTAAGATGGCGTCCCAGGCAGGATTCGAACCCGCGGCCAGTTGCTTAGAAGGCAACCGCTCTATCCACTGAGCTACTGGGACGCGCTAGTTTTAAGATATTAGACCAGTTCGTTGACTGTCAACGATGCGCGCCGGCAGAATGACGGCATGATGCTGCCGTCTGACGATTTCCGGTTGCAAAAGGCCCGCATTTCGTAGCGTGGTATTGCATAGCGGGGGGATGTCTGGGACAATTATTGAGTTGTCCGGCAGTGGCCTTGGCCCGCCGGTCGCAACTAACTAGCTCATTGCCGATTGAACCATCTGACTGAACGATGACGACGCACCGCGACAGCCCCATCCGCGTACTGGTTGCCAAGCCCGGCTTGGACGGACACGACCGGGGGGCCAAGGTTATTGCCCGCGCCCTGCGCGACTCCGGGATGGAGGTAATCTACACCGGCATCCGGCAAACCCCGCAGATGGTGGTGCAGGCGGCGGCGCAGGAGGACGTGGCCGTGCTGGGCCTGAGCATCCTGTCCGGCGCCCACATGGAGCTGATGCCGGAGATTATGCGCCGGCTGCGCGAGCAGAGCATGGACGACGTGCTGGTAGTGCTGGGCGGCATCGTCCCGGAGGAGGACCGGGAACCGCTGAACGCCATGGGCGTGTCCGCAGTGTTCGGGCCGGGAACCTCCACCAACGACATCGTTGAGTACATCGCGGCCAACGCCCGCAACGATTGATCGATTGACTGACCGACTGAACGATGGCCGGGCCGATGTCAAAACTCGTTAAATTCGCGCTGCCTTTTCTTGCGGATAATCCGTGCCGGGTCTATAATTCGCCGCAGTTTTGTACCAGTCGGGCGATGCGAACCGGACGGGCATGAGAGCCGTAGCTTGCGATGAACTACAACGTAGCGCAGTTGCTGAAAGAGCCCATCGGTTCCCAGCGCGCTTTCACCGTCGGCGAACCTTACGCCGACCTTGAACCGCCGGTTGAATACGTTGCCGGCGCCGGCCGTTTCGTCCGCACCCATCAGGGTGTCTGGGTTGAGGCGGACGTTAGCGTTACGGTAATGCAGGATTGCAGCCGCTGCCTGGCGGACTTTAACCGGACGCTTGACCTGGAGCTTGACGAGGAATATCTGCCACAAGTGGACGTCAGAACCGGCCATCGGCTTGACGTGCCGGAGGATTGGGACGGCCTTTACATCGCCGACGACCACACCCTGAACTTGACCGAAGCCGTCCGACAATCGGCCATCGCCGCGCTGCCGCTGAAACCCCTGTGCCGCCCGGAATGCGGCGGGATTTGCGACCGCTGTGGCCGCGACCGCAATCAATTCAAGTGCGACTGCTACGAGCTTGACATCGATCCACGCTGGGCCGCCCTGCGCGCGCTGATTGTTGACTAAACATCCTACCCCACTCAACCCTACCCCAACTTACCTACCCCAACTTACAGGATAATCATGGGCGCACTGCCAAACAAGAAAACCACCCGGGCCCGCAAGGGCCGCCGGCTTTCCTCCCCCGCTTACCGATTGCGCGCGCTGAACCCGGCGCGCTGTCCCCGCTGTCGCACCGCCAAGCGGCCCCACGCCGCCTGTCCGGGCTGCGGGTACTATCGCGGCCGGCAAGTAACCGTCTAACCCATCCCCATCCCATCCAACGCTACCCCCATCGGGAACGTTATTTGCACCGGCCTCGCCAGGCAGTTTGGAGTGCGGCGGAATGAGTGACATTGAAATCGCTCCGGTTTATTCCTACATCTTTCCCGGCCAGGGAACCCAGAAAGTCGGGATGGGGCGGACGCTTTACGACGTTTCCCCGGCGGCGCGCACGGTGTTTGCCGAGGCCGACGACAGCTTGGGGATGCCCCTTTCCCGGCTTATCTTTGAGGGCCCGTCCGCAGACTTGCAGGACACCGCCCACGCCCAGCCGGCGATTATGGCGGTGAGCATCGCCATCTGGCGGGCGTGGCAGGAGTTTCTGGGCCCGGCCGCGCCGCAGCCGGCCGCCGTCGCCGGCCACAGCCTGGGCGAGTACACGTCTATGGTGGTGGGCGGCGTGATGGATTTTGGCGACGGCATCCGGCTGGTGCGGGAGCGCGGCCGGCTGATGCACGAGGCCGGCGAAGCCCGCCCCGGTTCAATGGCCGCCATCATCGGGCTGGACGAGCATACCGTCGGCCAGGTGGCCCTGGATTCCGGCGTAGAGCTGGCCAACATCAACTCCGATGACCAAATCGTCGTCAGCGGCGACAAGATTGCCCTGGCCCGCGCGATGGATTTGGCCCTGGCCCGTGGCGCCAAAAAGGTAGTGCCGCTGGCCGTGAGCGGCGCTTTTCACTCCCGCCTGATGCGCCTGGCCCAGGATGGACTGTCCCACGCCATTGACGACATCAAGCTGCACGACCCGGAGTTCCCGGTGATTGCCAACTCGACCGGCGCCCCCATCGTCAACGCGGCGCAGGCCCGCGAGGAACTGCTGACCGGGCTGTGCAACTGCGTCCTCTGGAAACACTCGGTGCAGTTTATGGTGGGCAGCGGCGTGAACCGTTTCGTGGAATTCGGCCCGGCCCGCGTGCTGTCCAGCCTGGTGCGGCGCATTGACGCCGGCGTGGGCGCGCTTACGCTGTCCGACCCCGATTCCATACGCAAAGCGGCGGCAGACCGGAACTAACGCCGGCCCCTGGCCGTTCCGTTGGGACTCTCCCATGTCAGCCCCCATCGGCACAGGCACCCGCCCGGCCCGGCCCCGCACACGCAGCCGCCCCCGCGCCCTGCGCGCCGGCCCGGTAGGCCGCCAGGCCCGCATACTGGCCCTGCAAGTGCTGTTCGCCGCCGACGTCAAGGGCGTATCCGATGCTGAACTGCTGGAATGGCTGTGCGCTGAGGAACCGGCCGGCCCGTCGGTACGACGCACCGCCGCCGACATGGTAGATAAGGTCACCGAGCAGCTTGACCGGCTGGACGGCACCATCCAGCGGCTGGCGCCGGCCATACCCGTCAACCTGCTGGCTGCCGTTGACCGCAACATATTGCGTGTGGCAATCTATGAGCTAGTCAACCGGGACACGGTGCCCCGTCAAGTGGTGGTGAACGAAGCAGTGGAATTGGCGTTCATGTTCGGCAGCGCAAGCAGCGCGCGGTTCGTCAACGGAGTGCTGGCAACCTTGCTGGTTGAGCTGTCCGCCGCCGCCAATTCCCCAACCCCGTCCGCAACCCATCCGGCAGCGGACGACCTCAATTAACGGACGACCTCGATTCGGATTGAACTTACGGCCTGGATTAAACTGACGGCGTTGCGACGCCGGAACTTTACGGAGATGAACTGTTGAGTAGCATTTTGGAGCGCGTCACGGACATCGTTGTCGACAAGCTTGGCGTTGACGCCGGCGAAGTTACGGAGGGGTCGTCCTTTCAGGATGACCTGGGAGCCGACTCGCTGGACCTGGTGGAGCTGATTATGGCCTTTGAGGAGGAGTTCAGTACCGACGGCAACCCCATTGAGATACCCGACGAGGACGCCGGGGAGATTCACACCATCGCCGATGCCGTCAGCTATCTGCAAAACAAAGGCGTGGCCGACGAATAGCCGGCGGATGGGCCGCCGGCGGATTGACTGATGCTCCGCCGGCGCCAAACCCGGCAGTGGCCGATTCCCTATGGATACGCTGGAAGACGTGGCCCGTGAAGTTTGCGCGTGCACCGATTGCCCGCTGCACCAAAGCCGCACGAACGCCGTGCCCGGCGAAGGCCCCGCCGATGCCGAAGTGCTGTTTATCGGAGAGGGCCCGGGCTATCAGGAAGACCGCCAGGGCCGCCCCTTTGTCGGCCCGGCCGGCGGCTTTCTGGAAGACCTGTTGCAGTCCATCGGAATGACCCGGGACCAGGTGTACATCGCCAACATGGTCAAGTGCCGCCCGCCGGACAACCGGGACCCGGCCCCCGGCGAAATCGCCGCCTGCTCCAAGTACCTGGAACGCCAGATTGAGCTGATTGCCCCGCGTCTGATTGTCACGCTGGGGCGATTCTCTACGGGCCGGTTCCTGCCGGGGCAGACTATCAGCAGAGTGCGCGGCCGGCTGCGTTCCGTTGACGGGCGGCAGATTTTCCCGATTATGCACCCGGCCGCCGGCCTCCGGCGTCAGGAAATGCGCGTTGCCATCGAGGAGGATTTCGCCAAACTGGCCGGCCTGCTGGACGTCCTCCGCCTGCAAGCCGACCCAGCCTCCGAACCGGCCGGCATACCCGAACCCCATGGGCTGGAACCCCATCACATTAGCGATACCGCCGCCGGGTACGAACCGGCCTCCCAAACGGCGACGCCGGCCCCGTCCTTTTGGGACGTGCCGCCCGCCGCCCCGCCGCCAGCCCCGGCTGAGCCGCCATCTATTGAACCGCCGGCCCCCGATGAACCTTTGCCCGGCCAACTGCCCTTGCTCTGATTGGTGTATCACTTGACGAATTCTGCGACTTACCAGGAACGGGGCTTGCCGCCCCTGCGCGTCCTGCCGTTGGGCGGGTTGGGCGAGATTGGCAAAAATATGATGGTGCTGGAATGCGGCGATGACATCATCGTCGTTGACTGCGGCATCCAGTTTCCCAGCGAGGATATGCCCGGCGTTGATTTAATCATTCCCGACGTGTCCTATCTGGCCGCCAACCGGGAGCGGGTGCGGGGCATCCTCATCACCCACGGCCACGAGGACCACATCGGCGCGCTGCCCCACGTCCTGCCGGAGCTCAACGTGCCGGTGTACGCGCCCCGCCTGGCCCACGGCCTGATTGCCGTCAAGCTGAACGAACGCCGGCGCACCCGCGATGCTGAAATCCACGCCATCGACCCGGAGGAGCCGGTGCAGTTTGGCGACAACTTTCGGGCTACCTGGTTCCGGGTCTGCCACAGCATCCCGGATGCCATGGGCATCTGCATTGAAACCCCTTGGGGCAGCGTCATCCATACCGGCGATTTCAAGATTGACCATACGCCGGTGGACGGCCATACCATTGACCTGACCGCGCTGGCCGAGCGGGGCGCGCGCGGCGTGCTGCTGCTCTTTTCCGACTCCACCTACGCCGAACTGCCCGGCTACACCCCCTCCGAGCAGGTGATGAGCGAGGCCCTGGACCGGGCCATTGGCGATGCTCCCGGCCGGGCCATCGTGGCCACCTTTGCATCGCTGATTAGCCGCATCCAGCAGGTAATCAACGCCGCCGAGAAACACGGCCGGCAGGTTGCTTTCGTCGGGCGCAGCATGGTTGCCAACGTGCAGATGTCAACCGAAATGGGCTATCTGGACGCCCGGCCCGGCACCATCATCACCGTCGGCGAGGCCGCCAATCTGCCGCTGGATAAGGTAGTGCTGATGACCACCGGCAGCCAGGGCGAACCCACCTCCGCGCTGGTTCGCATCGCCCGGGGCGAAAGCCGGGACGTTGACCTTTTGGAGGGCGATACCGTAATCATCTCCGCCACCCCCATACCGGGCAACGAGCGGGCGGTAAGCCAGACCATTGACAACCTGCTGCGGCAAGGCGCCCAGGTGCTTTACGACCGGGTGGCGCGGGTACACGTCCACGGCCACGCCAGCCAGGAGGAACTGAAACTGATGCTGAACCTGACCCGGCCCCGGTACTTTGTGCCGGTGCACGGGGAATACCGGCATCTGCGGGCCCACGCGCAGCTGGCTTGGGAACTGGGCGCCGCGCCTGACGGCATTTTTGTCCTGGAGGACGGCGACATCCTGCAATTTGACGACGCCGGCGCCAGCATCGCGGGCTCCATACCGGCCGGGCCAATCTACCTGGACGGCCCATCGGTAATGGAAACCGACAGCCCGGTGCTGCGGGAACGCCGCTCCCTGGCCCGCGACGGCGTGGTAGTAGTGTGCGCCGGCAGCGACGCCGACGGGCTGCTGTGCGGCCCGGTGCAGGTTGCCGCCAGCGGCTTTATGGAGCCGCACGAGGCCGTTGACGCCGGCCGGCGGCTGGCCGAGGCGGTGGCAATGAGCATCGCCGGCGAACCCACCGGCGGCAATCGGGAGGCCGGCGAAGCAAAGATACGAAAAGTTGCCCGGCAGTTCCTTCGCAGTGAACTCAACAAGCGGCCTATGATAGTTCCGGTACTCTTGGAACTCTAAGCCCGGCCAACGCGCCACCCCGTTTGTCGGCGTGTCCGGATTAGGGACATTGCCCCGTGAGGTGAGCGATATGTCAGCGGCCATCTTATCCAAAGGCAAGCAAGGGGCCGCGCCAGCCGGCGGCGGCGTCAACCTGCTCCGGCTGGCGATTGAGCTGGGCATCCTGGCCGTGCTGGGCATTGCCGTCGGCGGGGCGGCGCTGCTGCGGCCCGAACTGGCAGCGTGGTTCGCCGGCACGCTGGGCTTCGGCTGGGCCGCCGCCGGGCTGTTCGGCATTGTCACCCTGCTGCTACTGCTGCACAACCCGCTGGGGCTGCTGCGCCGCGCCCGCTGGTGGCTGGCCGGCGCCGTTGGCGTCACCGCCGTGGTTATCGGACTGTCGCTGTTCAACGGTTCGCAAGGCCCCCTGTACGCCCACGGCATGGCCGGCGAATGGGGCTACTTCATCACCGCCGGCAATGCCTTTGCCGCCGCCGTTGGCTGGGTGGTTTGCGCCGCCGTCGCCGGCCTGCTGGTGATTCCCAACTGCGCGCGGGCCTACTACGCCGCCCTGCGTTTCACCGCCCGCGCCATCTGGATTACCGCACGGGCCGCCGCCAAAGGCATGGGCTGGCTGGCCCTGCTGATTGCCGCCGGCGCCAGCGCCGCCGGCCGGGGCACGGCCCGCCTGTCCGGGCGCATCCTCCGGCGCGCGCCGGCCCCGCCGGCCGCCGTCCGCAAGCCTCAGCCGGCCGTTGCGCCGGACGCTATCGCTGACGAACCGATGCCGCCGGAACCGGCCGTCGCAGCCGGCATCCTGTCCGCATCCGGGCGTTCCAACGGCGGGTGGCAGCTGCCCTCGGTGGAGATGCTGGCCCCGTCCGAAGCGCATCAGATTGACGAGAACGCCATCAACGCAATGTCGGACGAAATCAAGGAAGCCCTGGCCGAGCACGGCGTCTATGTGGCCGTCGAGGACGTCAAAGCCGGGCCCCGCGTGGTGCGTTTCGGCCTGGTGCCCGGCTATATGCCGCAGCGTCCCGATAAGGAAGGTTCTACCGCAACCCAACGCCCCAGCCGGGTGCGGGTTGGCGATATTACCAAGCGGCAGAAAGACCTGGCCCTGGCCCTCAAAAGCCCGTATGTCCGCATCATTGAAACGCCCGAACCCGGCGAGGGGCTGGTGGGCCTGGAAGTGCCTAACCCCTCCCCCGGCAAGGTGCTGATGCGTTCCATCGTAGAGGGCCCGGACTTTGCCAAAATTTCCAACAAGGGCGGGCTGGCCTTTGCGCTGGGCGAGGATGCCGGCGGGCAGCCTTTGGCGCTGGATTTGGCCGCCATGCCCCATCTGCTCATCGCCGGCGCCACCGGCTCCGGCAAGAGCGTGTGCATCAACTCGCTGGTAGCCTCCCTGCTGATGACCCGCCCGCCGGACGAACTGCGGATGATTATGGTTGACCCCAAGCGGGTTGAGCTGACGCCGTTCAACGGCATCCCCCATCTGGTCACGCCGGTAATCGTGGAACCCGATGAAGTCTATCCCGCCCTGCGCGGCCTCATCAACGAGATGACCCGCCGCTACCGGGCCATGGAGGATTTGGGCGTCCGCAACATCGCCGGCTACAACGACAAGTCCCCGGAACCCATGCCTTTCCTCGTGCTGGTGGTTGACGAGCTGGCCGACTTGATGATGACCGGCGGGCTGGAAGTAGAGCAGCAGCTGGTTCGGCTGGCCCAGCTGGGGCGCGCCGCCGGCATCCACATGGTGCTGGCCACCCAGCGCCCGTCGGTCAAGGTCGTCACCGGCCTGCTCAAGGCCAACGTGCCGGCCCGCGTCGCGTTCGCCGTCGCATCTCAGGTTGACTCGCGGGTCATTCTGGACAGCGCCGGCGCCGAGGCACTGATGGGCAAGGGCGATTTGCTGCTGCTGAACAACGATTTCCCCAAGCCGCGCCGGGGGCAGGGCACGCTGGTTTATGACGAGGAGATTGACCGCATCATTGACTACTGGCGCAATCAGGACGGCCCGCCGCTGCCGCCCGTCTGCCTGGACGAGGACAGCGACGGCCCATCCGGCGATGCCGCCGACGGCCCGGACAGCGACGACGCCTACCCCGGCGACGTCATGCAGCAAGCCCGCGACATCGCCCTGCGCAACCCCCGCCTGAACTCGGCCATGATTGAACGCCGCCTCAAAGTGCGTAAATCCATCGCCGACGAAATCCTGCAAGACCTCAAGGATGAGGGGCTGGTGATTGACGTCTAGCCGGTTCTGCCACAGGATTACGCCGCTGCGCCCCGTCGTTCCAACTTGGAATGACGGGGCGCAATCGGTGGTATGATTGCCACTGCGTCCGCCGCCGGTGCCGTTTTGCTGATTGACCTGCACACTCATACTTACCCCAAGTCCGACGACAGTTTTATGTCGGTGGACGAGCTGCTGGATTCGGCGCGCACTCTGGGGCTGGACGGCGTGTGCCTTACGGAGCACGACGATTTCTGGCCGGCGGATGATGCGGCGGACTTGGCCCGGCGGCACGGTATTCTGGTGTTTCCCGGCGCCGAGATTAACACCGACGCCGGCCACGTGCTGGTTTTCGGTTTGCGCCGCTACCGTTTCGGGATGCACAAGCCAACGTTCCTGCGCGCCGAGGCCGATAGCCTGCGCGCCGTCATGATTGCCGCCCATCCTTATCGCCGTCGCTATCTATCGGAGCCGGGCCAGGACCCGGCGGCCCGCGCGGATATGCTGGCACGGGCCCTGGCCGACCCCCATCTGCGACTATTTGACGCCGTAGAATCCCACAACGGGCGGGGCGCCGCCGATGAGAACCGATTTGCCGCCGACTTGCGCCAGCAGCTCCGGCTCCCCGGCACCGCCGGCAGCGACGCCCACCGTCTGCACCAATTGGGCGCGGCGGCCACCCTGTTTCACCGGCCCATCGCGTCAATGGACGAACTCATTGCCGAAATCCGGGCCGGCCGGATGGAACCCGTTGACTTGACCACTCCGGCCACGCTGCCGCCCGTATCGGTGCGCTGACCATGGCGCCGGTGTTGCAGGTGGAGAACCTGCGCGTGCAGTTCCAGGCCCCCAACGGAACCGTCCACGCGGTCAACGGCGTTTCTTTCGAGCAGCAGGAGGAGGAGATATTCTGCGTGGTTGGCGAAAGCGGCGCCGGCAAGAGCGCGCTGGCCCTGGCCATCATGGGCCTGCTGCCGGACAACGGCGCCATCACCGGCGGCCGGATTCTCTTTGACGGCGTAGATTTGGTGACCGCCCCGGAGGAATATATGCGCCGGCTGCGGGGCAAGTCCATGTCGCTGGTGTTTCAGGACGCCCAGGCCGCCCTCAATCCCGTCCAGACCATCGGCGCCCAGCTTACCGAGGTCATCATCACGCACTCGCAGCTGAACCGCCGGGCCGCCGCCGGCGTTTGCCAGGAGATGCTGCGGGAGCTGGGCGTGCCGGACCCCCGGCGCATTATGGGCGCCTACCCCTTTACCCTCAGCGGCGGCCAGTGCCAGCGCGTGATGCTGGCCATGGCCCTGGTGATGCGCCCCCGCCTGCTCATTGCCGACGAAGTGACGTCCAGCGTGGACGTTACGCTGCAAGCCGAGATTCTGGAACGGCTGAAAGGGTTAAGCCGGGATTCCAAGTCGGCCATCCTGCTGATTACCCACGACATGGGCGTGGTGGCGAACATGGCCCGCAAGGTGGGCGTGATGTACGCCGGCTACCTGATGGAATACGCCCGCCTGCTGCCCCTGTTCCAGCAGCCGCGCCACCCCTACACCTGGTCGCTGCTGCAAGCCCTGCCCAGATTGGACGCCGCTGGCCGCCGGCTGACCGCCCTGCCCGGAGCGCCGCCGGACTTGATTGACCCGGCCGACGAATGTCCCTTTGCGCCCCGCTGCCCCAAGGCGCTGCACCGCTGCCGGGAGCAGGTTCCGCCGCCGCTGGCCGAGCTGGCCCCGCAGCATCTGGCGGCCTGCTACAACCCGGTAACTTACCCCGCCTGAATCTACGTCACATTCACCGCATTGCGGCTAGGTCAGCCACCAGCAATTCCAGCGCTATGCCCGGTTCCAGCCGCCCGGTCTTGATGTCCTGGTCGCTTTTCAGCACGCGTTGGTACATCCGGCTGATGTCGCTCAGCGAACGGCGGCGGGCCTGGCCCTGCGTCTTGCGTACCACGAAATCGGAGTTGACGCCCATCCGCCGGCCCATGTCGCCGGCCGGCACGCCCCGGTCCGACAAATCCCGGGCCAACGACATCAGCCGCAGCTGCCGTTCAATCATGGCGGTCAGGTACAGCGGTTCTTTACCCTCGTGCATCAGCTGCGTCAGCAGGCGCAGCGCGTCGCCGCCCTGTCCGTCCACGATGGCGTCCACGGCGGCGAATATGTTGGTTTCCTGCGCGTAGGGCACCAGGGCGGTTACGTCGGATTCGGTAATCTCCCGGCCGGCGGCGTACAGCGACAGCTTTTCCAACTCCCGGTCCAGCGCCCACAAGTCGCTGCCCACCATCTCCGCGATGGCGCGGATGCCCGGCGGGGTGATGGATGCGCCCTTGCTTGCGGCGGCGCCTTTTATCCAGCGGTCTAAATCCCGCCCGGCGGGGGCGGTTTCCCGATGCACGGTGGCGTGTGCGGACAATGCCCGCAGCAGCGGGTTGCGTTCCGTGATGGCGCCGTCAACGAATATCAGCAGCGTGCTGTCCGGGAGCTGCGGGACGGCGGCCGCCAGTTCCGTCCAGCCGCCGCCGGATGCGGCCCGGCGGCCCCCGCGCGGCCGGCTGCCGGCGCCGGCCCGGCCGCCCGACGCCGGTTCTTGCGTGGCCAATGCGCCCTCAATCTCAATCAGGCGTATCGGTTCCAGAAACGGCAGCGAGTTGCACATTGCCAGCACTGCGGCCGGCGGCGCCTGGCCGGCGGCGATGCGCTGCCGGTTGGAGTCCATCAAGTCGCCGGCGCCGCCGTCATCCCGAATCCGGGCCACCCGCCGGGCGGCCAGAAACGTATCGCCATAAACTACGTGCGTGGGCAAGTTGCGCCTCGGCTAGTTCTCCACCAGCTCGGTCAGCACGCCGAACACCGAGCGGGGGTGGACGAAGCCAATCGTGCCGGACAGCCCGTGCCGGGGTTGTTCGTCAATCAGGGACAGGCCGTTGGCCGACAGGATTTGCAGCTTGCCGGCGATGTCATCCACGTTCAGCGCCAGATGATGCAGGCCCTCGCCCCGCCGCTCAATGAACCGTCCCACCGCGCTTTCCGGCGTCAGCGGTTGCAGCAGCTCGATGCGGGTCTGGCCCACCGCAATCAGGCAGGCCCGCACGCCCTGGTCGGCCAGGTCAACCGTTTCGGCATCGGGAGTGCCGAAGTTGGCGCCAAAGAACTCCAGCGCAGCCTGAATGTCACTGACGGCAACCCCAACGTGGTCAACGTAATTGACGGCGCAAACTTCGGCCATTATTTCTCCCTCCCGGATGCCCGGATGCCTGATGCCCGGACGTCTGATGCCCGGATGTCCTGCTGCGCCGGCGGTTAGACCGGGTATTGGGCCAGCACCTGGCGGGCGATAATCATGCGCTGGACTTCCGACGTGCCTTCGTAGATGGTGGTTACGCGGGCGTCGCGGAATATGCGCTCAATGCGCGATTCCTTGAAAAAGCCGATGCCGCCGTGTATCTGCATCGCCTCGTAAGCGGCGGTGTTGCACATCTCCGATGCAATCAGCTTGGCCATTGACGCCTCGTTGATGAACGGCAGCCCTTGATCCCGCAGGCTGGCGGCGTGCATGGTGGCGATGCGGGCGGAGTGTACGCCGGTGGCGATTTCGGCCAGCTTGAACTGGATGGCCTGGTGCTGCGCCAGCGGGCGGCCAAAGCTCTCCCGCAGCTGCGCGTAGCGCACCCCCTCCTCCAGCGCCGCCTGCCCGATGCCCACGCACTGCGCCGCAATGGAGATGCGGCTGGAATCCAGTATGTCCATTGCGTACCGGAACCCCATGCCGGGTTCGCCGATGAGATTGTCCGCCGGAATTGCGGCATCCTCAAACACAATCTCGCAAGTGCTGGACGCCCGCACGCCCATCTTGTTGTGCTGCGGGTTGATGGTCATTCCGGGGGTGCCGGCCGGCACGATAAAGGCGCAGACGCCCCGGTAGCCGGCGGAACGGTCCTGATTGGCGAAAATCACCAGCGTTTCGGCAACGTCGGCGTTGGTGATGAACTGCTTGGAGCCGTTGAGCACCCAGGAGCCGTTGCTCCGGGTGGCCGTAGTTTGCATCGCCGCCGCGTCGGAACCGCTGCCCGGTTCGGTCAGGCCCCACGCCGCAATGCCTTTGCCGGAGGCCAGCGACGGGATGTACTGCTGCTTTTGTTCCTCGTTGCCAAAGCGGGCGATGGTTTCCAGGCCCAGGCCCAGATGGGCGGCCAGGGTAACGCTGGCGGCGGCGTCGGCCCGGGCCATCTCGGAAATGGCAACGGACGACTGGCGGAACCCGCCGCCGCTGCCGCCGTAGGCCGGGTCAACCCCGATGCCGGTCAACCCCAGCTGGGCCATCCCCCGCCAGTTCTCCCACGAGAACGTGGCCTTCTCGTCCAGCTCGGCGCTGCGGGGCATCACCTCGCGCTCCGCAAAATCGCGCACCAGATTCTGGAGCATCCGCTCCTGTTCGTTCAGCATCAAGTCAATCACGGGAGTCCTCCGGGTCGGTTTCGAGTCGGTTTCAGATGATTTTTTTCAGATCAGTTTCGGGTGAGTTTGCGGTGCGCCAAAAGTCCGGCGGGTCAGCCGGCATCATAACCCGCCGGATGGTTCGTATTCTCCGAACACCTGCCGCAGCACCCCGCAAATCTCGCCCAGCGTGGCGTATTGCTCGACACATTCCATCATCAGGGGAATGGTGTTGGCGTCCGGGGCCCGTGCGGCGTCGGCGAGGCGGGCCAGGCTGATTTGGACGGCCATGTTGTCCCGCTGGCGGCGCAGGGTTTGCAGGCGTTCCACCTGTTCGGCGGCGGCCGCCGCGTCCACCCGCAGCAGGCCGGCGCTGGGCGGCGACTCGGTTACGTACTGGTTGACGCCCACCACGGTGCGCCGGTTGTCGTCCACCTCCCTTTGATGGCGAAAGGCGGCGTCGCCAATCTCCGCCACCTGGAATCCCTCCTCAATGGCCGCCACCGCGCCGCCCCGGTCGTCAATCTGCCGGATGTATTCCAGCGCGGCGGCCTCCAGCCGGTCGGTCAGGTTCTCCACGTACCACGAACCGCCCAGCGGGTCCACCACGTCGGCGGCGCCGCTCTCGTGGGCCAGTATCTGCTGGGTACGCAATGACAGCTGGGCCGATTCCTCGGTAGGCAGGCTCAGCGCCTCATCCCGCGAGTTGACGTGCAGCGACTGCGTGCCGCCCAGGATTGCCGCCAGCGCCTGCACCGCGCTGCGCACTACGTTGTTGTCGGGCTGCTGCGCGGTGAGCGTCACGCCGGCCGTCTGCGTGTGAAACCGCAGCATCATGGAACGGGGGTCTTTGGCGCCAAAGCGGTCGCGCATAATGTTGGCCCACAGCCGGCGGGCGGCGCGGAACTTGGCAATCTCCTCAAAGAGGTTGTTCTGCGCCACGAAAAAGAACGACAGGCGGGGCGCAAAGTCGTCCACCGGCAGCCCGGCGTCCACGGCGGCCTGCACGTAGGCGATGGCGTTGGCAAAGGTGAACGCCAGCTCCTGCGTCGCCGTCGCCCCGGCCTCCCGCATATGGTAGCCGCTGATGCTGATGGTGTTCCAGCGCGGCACCTGCTCCGCGCAATACTTGAACACGTCCACCACCAGCCGCATCGACGGGCGCGGCGGGTAGGCGTAGGTGCCCCGCGCGATGTATTCCTTGAGGATGTCGTTCTGCAAGGTGCCGCTGAGCTGCTCCGGGCTGACGCCCTGCTTTTTGCCGGCGGCGATGTACAGGCACAGCAATACCGACGCCGTAGCGTTGATGGTCATTGACGTGCTTACTTTGTCCAGCGGGATGCCGTCAAACAGGGTTTCCATGTCGGCCAGCGAGCAGATTGGCACCCCCACTTTGCCCACCTCGCCTTGGGCCAGCGGGTGGTCGCTGTCGTAGCCAATCTGCGTCGGCAGGTCAAAGGCAACGGACAGGCCGGTTTGCCCGTTCTCCAGCAGGTAGCGGTAACGCTCGTTGGTCGCCGCCGCCGTAGCGTAGCCCGCGTACTGCCGCATCGTCCAAATGCGCCCGCGATACATATTGGGCTGCACGCCCCTGGTGTAGGGAAACTCCCCCGGATAGCCGATGGATTCCGGGTAACCGTTGCCCCCGGAACCCCCGTCAGCGCCGGAACCCCAGTCATCCGGGGTGTACACGGTATCCAGCGGCAGCCCCGAATCGGTCTCAAAAGACTCCCGGCGCTCCGGGAAACGGGCGGTAACCCGGCCCAGCGTAGAATCCCGCCATTCCTGCTTGCTACCGGACATATCGCACAACCTCCGTCCGGGCCGTCGGCCCCGCTTGCACCGCCATTTTATCACCCGCAGGACTAAATACGACAACGATTAAACCGCCGCCCCGCTTTTGCGCTAAACTTGACCGGCGGGCGGTTGACACCCGGCGCACTACATTCCTATACTAACTTGGCCCTAAACCGTTTCCCGATGCCTGGCCCGACGGCCCGGCCCGTTGGTACACAATGCCCGTGTCCCCATTCAGACGGCTTACTACTAACCGCTAATGAGCAGGAAAAACATCGTTGTCGTCGGCGGTGGCACCGGCAACCATACTACCTTGAGCGGCTTGCGCGCGCTGGACTGCAATCTCACCGCCGTGGTGGCGATGACGGACAGCGGCGGCAGCAGCGGCCGGCTCCGCAAAGAAATGGGCCATCTGCCCCCCGGCGACTTGCGCCGCTGCCTGATGGCCCTTACCGGCGAAACCGAGGCCGCCAACCTGATGCGCCGCCTGTTTGAGTACCGTTTCACCTCCGGCGACGGGCTGAATGGCCACAGCTTTGGCAACCTGCTGCTGGCCGCCCTTACCGAAGTCACCGGCAACACCGTTTCCGCCATCAGCGAGGCGGCCCGGCTGCTGGGCATCAACGGCAACGTGCTGCCCGTAACCCTCACCCGCTCCAACCTCTGCGCCCGCCTCCAAGACGGCACCTGCCTGGTGGGTGAATCCTCCATCGACCTGCGCCAGGACAAGCCCGACGTGGGCATTGACTACATCTACCTGGAGCCGCCGGCCTACGTTTATCCCCCGGTAATTGACGCCATTATGGACGCCGACGCCATCGTGCTGGGCCCCGGAGATATATTCACCAGCGTGCTGCCCAACCTGCTGGTGGAGGACGTAGCCCGCGCCATCAACGAGTCCGGCGCCATCAAGATTCACGTCTGCAACCTGATGACCAAGCCCGGCGAAAGCCACCGTTTCCAGGCGTCCAACTTCCTGTCGCTGCTCTGCGAGTACCTGGGCACCCGTGAGCCGCTGGACTTTTTGCTGGTGAACAACACGCCCCTGCCGCCCCAGCTGTTCCACCGCTACGCCGCCGACAGCCAGTATCCGGTGCTGCTGGACGAGGACGCCTGTATGACCATGGTCGGCCGCATCGTGCGGCGCCCCCTGCTGGCCCCGGGCGTATTCCTGCGCCACGACCCGACGGCCCTGGCGGAGGCCATTATGGAGATTGTGGAGGGTTCGGGTTCCGCCCGCACTCACGACGCCGCGCGCTCGCCCTTTGTGTTTGACTGCGACCACGTGAACGAATCGCCGGCCTTTGCCACCGAGTACGGCGTCCATCCCATCGCGGCCGATGAGGACGCCGACGCTGCCGGCGCAACGCTGACCGTCCGCAATTCCGACCCGGACGGCGGCTGATTACCCATGTGCGGCATCGTCGGCTACGTCGGTGACCAGCCGGCCTGGCCCATCGTAGTAGAGGGCCTGCGCCGCCTGGAATACCGGGGCTACGACAGCGCCGGCGTTGCCGTGCTGGAGCCCAACGGACGCCTGCAACTCCGCAAAACCGTCGGCAAAGTACACGGCCTGACCGCTGATTTCTCCCATCCCGAACCCTCCGGCTCGGCCGGCGTGGGCCATACCCGCTGGGCAACGCACGGCCGCCCGTCGGAAACTAACGCCCACCCCCATACCGACTGCTCCGGCACCATCGCCGTCGCCCACAACGGCATCGTTGAGAACTACCTGGAGCTGAAAACTACCCTCCAGCAGCGCGGCCACACTTTCACCTCGGAAACCGATACCGAAGTCATTTCCCATCTGGTTGAGGAGGGCGTGCACGACGGCTTGAGTCTGGAGCGCGCCGTCTTGCGGATGAGCGAGCTGGTGAACGGCCCCCAGGCCATCGTAGCGGTGCGCGAGGGCGGTGACGACAGCATCTGCGCCCTGCGCCTGGGACACGCCGGCGGCGTTGCCGTAGCCCATTACGACGGACAAAGCATCGTGTCCAGCGACTTACCCGCCCTGTTGCCCCTGATTGGCCGCAGCGGGCAGCTCCCGGTAGCCTTTCTCGAGGATGGCGAAGTTGCGGTAATCAGCCGGGCCGGCGTTACGTTCCTCAATAAGAACGGCCGCCGGGTGCAAAAATCCCTGCGCCCGGTTTCGCTGGAGGACGTGCTGGTTGACCGGGGCGGCTACCGGCACTTTATGCTCAAAGAGATTATGGAGCAGCCGCAAGCGGTGGTGTCCGCGCTGCGCGACCGGCTGGATTTTGCCGGCGGGCGGGTGCTGCTGCCGGATTTGGAAATGTCCGATGCCGAAATCGCCCGCTTGCGCCGCGTCGTCCTCATCGGCTGCGGCACCAGCCTGAACGCCGCCCAAGTCGGCCGGCACGTCATCGAAAGGCTGGCCGGCATTACCACCGAAGCCGAATCCGCATCCGAGTACCGCTACCGGGAACCTTACCTGGACAAAGATACGCTGGTAGTGTCCATCGGGCAGTCCGGGGAGACGGCCGACACCGTTGCGGCGATGCAGCAGGTGCGGGAAAGCCCGGCCCGGCTGGTCACCATCTGCAACGCCGCCGGCAGCCAGGCTACCCGGCTGGCCGATGCCACCCTGCTGATGCGCGCCGGCATTGAGGTTGGCGTGGCCAGCAGCAAAACCTTTACCGCCTCGCTCACCATCCTGAACCTGCTGGCCATGCGCCTCGCCACCGCCCGCGGCCGCATTGATGCCGGGCCGGGAATGGCCGGGCCCGGAATGGCCGGCCGGGGTATGCTGGACGAACTGGCCCGGCTGCCCGGCAAAATCGCCAGCATCCTCAGCGATGCCGAACACATTGAATCATTGGCCCGGCAGTTCCACCACTACCGCAATTTCCTCTACCTGGGGCGCGGCGTCAACGCCCCGGTTGCCGCCGAGGGCGCGCTCAAGCTGAAAGAAATCAGCTACATCCACGCCGAAGCCTACCCCGCCGGCGAGATGAAGCACGGCCCCATCGCTCTCATTGACCGCGAGATGCCCACCCTGGCCATTGCCCCCCGGGACCGGCTGTACGACAAGATGGTGAGCAACATTCAGGAAGTGAAAGCCCGCGACGGCATGGTGCTGGCGGTGTTGACCCAGGGCGATACGCAGCCCGCCGCCCCGGTGGACGGCGCCATCCACATCCCCGACGCCCCGGAGCACCTGACGCCCCTACTGGCCGCCATTCCCCTCCAGCTGTTCGCCTACCACATCGCCCTGCGGCGCGGCTGCGACGTTGACCAGCCGCGCAACCTCGCCAAGTCCGTCACGGTTGAATAGCGCCGCACCCTCCCTATGCTCTGGACGGCCCTGCTGTTCGCCGTAACGCAAGGCGTCACCGAGTTTCTGCCCGTTTCCAGCAGCGGGCATTTGCAGCTGTTAGCCCTGCTGCCGGGAGCGCCCCAGGACGGGTTTTTGCTGGTCAGCCTGCACGCGGCAACTAATCTGGCCGGATTGGTTTATTTCCGCCGCCGGTATTGGGACGCTGCGCGGGGCATCCGACGGCCCGGCCCCGGCCGCCGGTTCGCCGTCCATTATATGATTGCGCTGGCAGTTACCGGAGCCATCGCGCTGCCCGAAACGCTGCTGCTGAGCCGCACCGTGCTGTACGACTGGTGGGCCTCCCCCTGGTTCGTCGGCGGCATGATGCTGGCCAACGCCGGCATACTGCTGGCGGCGCCCCGCAATCAGCCCGACGCGTCCGGCAATACGCTGCCCGAAACTACGTGGCAGCGGTCGATGCTGGTCGGTTTGGCCCAGGGCGTGGCCACCGTGCCGGGCCTGTCCCGTTCCGGAATCACCATCGCGGCCGGGCTGGGCGCCGGGATGAACCGGACGGATGCCGTCAACTTTTCGTTCCTGCTGGCCGGGCCGCTAATGCTGGCGGCATTGGCCGTGTGGACGGTGGCGTTCTGGGGGACAACGTCGGTATGGTTCGCCTCGTGGCAATCCGCCGCCTACCTGCTCGCGGCAAACCTGGCGGCGTTTATCATCGCCCTGGGCGCCATCCGCTGGCTGCTGGCGTGGGTGCGCGCCGGCCGCCTCCGCTGGTTTGCCCCCTGGAGCGCCGCCCTCGGATTGACGGCGCTGCTGGTGGCGTTCCTCCGGTAATCAACCGAGAAATCACCCCGAATCCGTTACCGGATTAATGTACATAACGGGCGGGCAGTCTTTATCATTTGCGATGCTGGAGGCAGCGTTCCGTTTTAAGTGGTTTAATCAGCCATCCTCCCTAATGTCATTCTGAGCGCAGCGAAGAATCTCGATGACGTAGGACACACTTTGGGGTAACGCCGTTGCTACGCTTTCGAGATTCTTCGCTGCGCTCAGAATGGCATTGGGGGAAAGGGCGCTCAGAATGGCATTGGGGGAAACTAAACCACCTAAAACGGAACGCTACCAATGCTGGACAGCCAAAATCAATTGGGAGGATAAACGGGATTGATTGACGTAATTGAGTATCCAAGCGCCAACGCGGCAGTCTATCTGGATTTGCTGCCCCCCGCTACGGCCCACCATCTGGCCGGCCTGAGTAAAGAACTCAGCGGCGTAAAGACTTTGCACATCAACAGCACCGCTTACGGCGGCGGCGTGGCCGAGATTCTGCACTCCCTGACCCCTTTGAGCAACGCCCTCGGCGTGCAAACGCAGCGCGTGGTGATGACTCCCCAGGACGTCCGTTTCTTTGACGTCACCAAGCGCATCCACAATATGCTCCAGGGCGCCGAGGGGCGGCTGTCGGATGCGGAACTTGCCATCTACTACGGCTGCCTTGACGACATCGCCGCCGAGATTGAACAGTCCGATCTGAACGCCGACATCTGGTACTGCCACGACCCGCAGCTGCTGCCGCTGGGCGTCCGGCTGAACGGCCGGCAAGCCGGCGCCCGCATCTGGATTGTGCACATTGACCTGACCCATCCCAACCCCTGGCTGCTGGACGAGCTGCTGCCGCTGACCGGCGCTTACGACGCAATGATTTGCTCCCTGCAATCCTACGTCCCCGCCGGCCTGCCCGACGGTTTGGACGTGTTTATCGCCCCGCCGGCCATTGACCCGCTGACCGCCAAGAACGACGCCATGTCCCCGGACGCCGCCGCCGTCATCACCGCCGCCCTGGGCATTGACGCCGCCCGCCCGCTGGTTACGCAAATATCCCGCTTTGACGTGTGGAAAGACCCCTGGGGCGTCATTGACGCCTTTCGGATGGCCCGGCAATCCCACCCCGGCTTGCAGCTGGCCCTGCTGGGCCTGAGCCAGGCCGACGACGACCCGGAGGGCGCGCAGGTGGTACAATCGGTGCGCGAGTACGCCGCCGGCGACCCCGACATCTATCTGTACTTCTCACCCGACGGGCTGCCCGCCAGCAACGATGAGATTGTCAACGCCCTGCAAACTCATTCGCAGGTAATCGTGCAAAAGTCCACTCGCGAAGGATTCGGCCTCACCGTGTCGGAAGGAATGTGGAAAGCAAAGCCCGTCATCGGCGGCAACGTCGGCGGCATCCGCCTGCAAATCGTCGATGGCGAATCGGGCTATCTGGTCAACTCCGCCGACGAAGCCGGCCAGCGCCTTTCCGCTCTGCTCGCCAACCCCGACTTGCGGCACAAAATGGGGCAGGCGGCCCAGGAACGGGTGCGGCAAAACTTCCTCATCCCCCGCCTGCTGGATGACTACTGGCAAGCCGGCGTGCAGGCCCACGCCCACGCGCTGGCCCACGCGCCGCCAAAATAATCGCCCGCTGGCCCGGCCCGCGCCGGCATACGCCCCCGGCGCCAGCACTCGGAGCACACTACGCCATGCCACGCACTACGGTTCTGGTAATGATTGACGGCCTGGACCCGGAGTATCTGGACGCCTGCGCCGCGCCCAACCTGGCGCGGTTCGCCGCCGACGGGTTCCGGGTGACCGGCGGCGGGATGGTGCCCAGCGTCACCAACGTCAACAACACCTCAATGGTCACCGGCCATTACCCCGCCGTGCACGGCATCGTGTCCAACTACTGGCTCGACCAGCAAGCCGGCATTGAGCAGTACGTGGAATCGGGCGAGTTCATCACCTCCGACACCATCTTTGCCCAATGCCGCCGGCAGGGTGGCCGCTCCCTGCTGTCCGCTTCCAAAGACAAGCTGCGCCGCCTGCTGGGGCAGGATGCGGATTTGGCATTCTCCTCGGAGCAGCCCACGCCGGCCGCCGTATCCGCCCTCGGCGAACCGCCCCACGTCTATTCCCTGGAAGTGAACCGCTGGACGATTGAATCCGCCCGGCTGGCCCTGCTGGACGAGCATTACGACCTGGCCTTTATCGCCACCACCGACTACGCCATGCACACCTACGGCCCGCACCACCCCGAATCGGCGCGGCATATTGCCCTGCTGGATGAGGCCCTGGGCCGGCTGGCCAGCGACGTGCCGGACGTGCAGCTGCTGATTACCGCCGACCACGGGATGTCCGACAAGCGGCGCATGGTTCATCTGCCGGACGTTCTGGCCGCGCACGGCATCGGCGCGCAGGCCGTGCCGATTATCAAAGACCAGTACGTAGTGCATCATTCCAACCTGGGCGGCTGCATCTACGTCCATCTGGACGACCCGGCGGCCCTGGACGACGCATTGGCCGTGCTAGCGGCAACCGCTGGTATAGAGAACGTGTTCTCCCGCGAGGCCGCCGCCCAACGCTTTATGCTGATGCCCGACCGCCTGGGCGATATTCTGGCCCTGGGGCAAGAGGACGTCGTGTTTGGCAACCCGGCCGAAATCGCCCTGCCGCCGGGCCTGCGCTCCCACGGTTCCGCCCACGAAACCACCGTGCCCATCATCGGCTGCGGCGGCGATTTTGGCGGCTTTGCCTTTCACGAGAACCGGGACTTGGGCCGCTACGTCAGCGAACGCGTGCTGGCCTAAAGTAACTGGTGGCTGATATGACGACCGTAGTAGTGCGCGCCCCGGCAACGACGGCCAACCTCGGCCCCGGCTACGATTGCCTGGGTATGGCGCTGGACTTGTGGAACGAACTGACGGTTTCCGTCCTGCCCGACGGCAGCGCGCCGACGGTTGCGGTGGCGGGCGCCGGCGCCGGCGAATTAGCCCAGGACACCGATAATCTCACCTACCAGGCCATCGAGTTTCTGTACGGAGAGGCCGATGCCGCAATCCCCCCGCTGGCGCTGCATTGTCAAAACGCCATCCCCCTGAGCCGGGGCCTGGGCAGCAGCGCCGCCGCCATCGCCGGCGGTCTCGCCGCCGCCAACGCCCTGCTGGACAACCTCTTTTCGGCGGACGAACTGCTGGAAATGGCGGCCACCATTGAGGGCCACCCGGACAACGTAGCCGCCGCCGTGCATGGCGGGCTGCGGCTGGTGGTCAGCGACGGCAACCGGCTGTACACCGCCCCTCTCCGCATACCGCCCGATTTGCAAGCCGTCCTCTTTGTGCCGGAGCGCCGCATCGCCACCGTTGACGCCCGCCGCGTCCTGCCCGCTACGGTCAGCATGGCCGACGCCGTGCACAACATGAGCCGGGCCGCCCTCCTGGTCGCCGCAATGGAGGGCAACCACCCGGAATATCTGAACATCGCCACCGAGGATCGCCTGCACCAGCCCTACCGTCAGGGGATATTCCCGCCGATGAAAGTAATCTTGCGCGCCGCCCGCGACGCCGGCGCGTTGGGCGTATTCCTGTCCGGCAGCGGCAGCACCATCATGGCCTTTGCCAGCGACCGGGCAATGACGGTGGCCTACGAGATGTTTGACGCCGCCCGGCTCTGCGGCGTTGACGGACGCGTAGAAGTAACCCGCCCCACCGAACAGGGCGCCCACCTGGTTTCCATAACCGACGCAAACTGACACTGACTCAATCTAACCGGAGCTGCAAACTAACCAGTATGGCATTGTACGTCCACAAATACGGCGGCAGTTCCGTTGCCGACGCCGGTAAAATCGTCAACGTAGCCCGGCGCCTCGCCGCCGTCCACGACGCCGGCCATCAGGTAGTAACCGTCGTATCGGCCATGGGCGATACCACGGACGAGCTGATTGGCCTGGCCCACACTGTATCCCGCGAACCCGACTTGCGCGAGCTTGACCTGCTGCTGTCCACCGGCGAGCTGGTGTCCATCACGCTGCTTTCAATGGCCCTGCGCGACTTGGGCTACGACGCCATCAGCCTCAGCGGGGCGCAGGCCGGCATCCGCACCGACGACACTTTCGGCAAGGCGCTAATCAGCGAAGTTGACCCGGAACGCCTGCTGCGGGAGCTGTCCTTGGGCCGTCTGGTCATCGTAGCCGGCTTTCAGGGCTTGACGCCCGATGAGGACATAACGACGCTGGGACGGGGCGGCTCCGACACCACCGCCGTAGCCCTGGCCGCCGCCCTGCGCGCCGACCGCTGCGACATCTATACCGACGTCGCGGGCATCTACTCCGCAGACCCCCGCATCGTACCCGCCGCCCGCAAGCTGGCCGGCGTAGGCTACGAGGAAATGCTCGAGCTGGCCGCCGCCGGCGCCAAGATGCACCCCCGTTCCATCGAGCTGGGCGCAGTTTATAATGTCCCTATTTACGTAGCGTCCAGCTTCAGCGACGCTGCCGGCACGCTGATTCACGGAGCATCGGAAACGGATAAAATGGAAGACCGCATCAAAGTAACCGGCATCGCCTGCCAAACCAACGTGGCCAAAGTAACCGTCCAGGGCGTGGCCGACCGGCCCGGCGTGGCGGCGGCCTTGTTTGAACCCCTGGCCTCGGCCGGCATCAGCGTGGACACTATCGTCCAAAACACCAGCGCCGACCGCACCACTACCGACATCAGCTTTACCGTAGCCAACACTGACCTGGCGCGGACGCTGCGCGAGATTGAGCAGTCCGGGGACGCCATGGGCGCCGCATCGGTGGTCAGCGACGACACCCTGGCCTCGGTGAGCGTGGTCGGTTCCGGTATGCAGAACACCCCCGGCTACGCCTCCCGGATGTTCCGCATCCTCGCCGAGGGCGGCATCAACATTGACATGATTACCACCTCGGAGATTCGGATTTCCTGCATCATCAGCCAGAACCGCGCCCACGACGCCGTGCGCCTGCTGCACGAGGGCTTTGCGCTGGACGTTGACGGGTAGCCGGCCCAACCGCCGCCGGATGGCTGGGGAGTATGTCCAACTGCTACCTGTCGGTGGTCATTCCGGCCTATAACGAGGAGCATCGCCTGCCCGCTACCCTGCGGGCCGTGGCAAATTACCTGCGCCGCCAGCCCTACGAGTGGGAGATTGTAGTTGGCGACGACGGCAGCGACGACGGCACCGCCGGCATCGTGCAGGACGCCGCCGTTGAGTTCGGCAGCGTCCGCCTGCTCAGCCTCCCCCACCGGGGCAAAGGCTCCGCGGTGAAACACGCAATGCTGGCCGCAACCGGACAATACCGCTTTCTGTGCGACGCCGACTTATCCATGCCCATCGAGTTACTGGAACGGCTGCTGCCCCCGCTGGCGCCGGACGCGGACGTTATCATCGGTTCCCGCGAGGCGCCGGGGGCCCGTCGCATCGGCGAACCGCCCCGGCGCTGGCTGATGGGGCGGCTGTTCAACCGCATCACGCAAACGCTGGCCGCCCCCGGCATCTCCGACACGCAATGCGGCTTCAAGGTATTCAGCGCCGCCGCCGCCGAGGCCCTGTTCGGCCGGCAAACGCTGGACGGGTTCGCCTTTGACGCCGAGCTGCTGTTCCTCGCCCGCCGCCTGGGATGGTCGGTAAGCGAAGTCGGCATCGATTGGCACTACAACCCGGAAAGCAAAGTGCGCCCCCTCCGCGACGGCTGCCGGATGCTGCGCGACCTCCTCACCGTGCGCCTGCGCTGGGCCAGAGGCGCCTACCAACGCTGATACCGCCGCCGGTCCCTCGGAACGGCCGGGGCCGGGAATCAGCAAAATCGCCCAAATCGGTAATATCAATGCGTTGACCGGGGTTCCGCTTTAAGTGTAATTCTAAAAATCGCCCAACGACTGCATCCATGTCATTCGTTACACGAACGGAAGCACGAGGCTGATGATGAGGAACAACACGAGCCCCGACGGCGCCACCCTGCCGTTGCGCCAACCGGAAGCATCCCGCCTGAAGGTTCAGCTCGGCAAAGAGGCCGTCCAGCTGGCCCTCAACGGCGAGTGGCCCCGGGCCGCTGCGGTGAACCGGGCCATACTAGAGCTGTTTCCCGACGATTGCGAAGCCGGCAACCGGCTGGCCAAAGCGCTCATCGAGTCCGGCGATTACCCGGCGGCCCATCGCGTGCTGGATTCGCTGCGCCGCCGTTTCCCCGCCAACGCCATCGCCCGCAAAAACCTGGCCCGGCTGGACAAGCTGCAAGGCGCCGGCCCGGCCCCGCATCACGACACCGCCCAGCGGCCCGCCGCCGCCGGCTACTTCGTCGAGGAGGGCGGCAAATCCTGCGCCACCGTCTTGCGCCGCCCGCCCGGAGCGCCGCCTTTCGCCATCGTAGCCGCCGGCGATGCGCTGGACATCGCGCTCCACGAGGAGCGGGTAATCGCCCGCACCCGCGACGGCCAAATGCTCGGTTCCATTGAACCCGGCCTCTCCCGCCGCCTGCGCAAGCTAATCAACGGCGGCAACCGCTACGACGCCGTAGTCGTCGGCACCGGCCCCGCCCAAATCTCCGTCATCCTGCGCGAAACCGCCCGCCACCCCTCCCTGCGCAACGTAGTCTCCTTCCCCGCCCGCTACCGCAAGCCCGACAATACGCCGCCGCAAGATGAAACCCCCGATGACCAATGGAGCGCGCCGGCGGCCGAACCCGTTGACGACCCGGACGGAGACGCCGACCCGGAATCCGCCGCCGTAGCCCTGCTGTCCGACGAAACCGACGACGATGCCGACGCCGACGACGCCGTGCCAGTGCTGGACACCGACCCGGAGCCGCAGCATCTACCCATCTTTGTCCAGCAAGACGACCCGGATTGGGAATAAACTAGACTAGATAGACTGCCCGGCGCCCCGGGCCCGCGCGTCCAGTCCAACGGCAATGCGCGAGCGGAACGGGCGCACCCGGTTGTTTTCGTGCGGTATGCCCATCGGCACTACGAACACCGCCTCCTGCCCGCCGGCGTGGGGCGCGAAAAACTCAATCACCGCATCGTCGTAAAACGTCAGCCCGGTAGCCCCGTAGCCCGCTCCGTGCATCCCCAGATAAAGCCGCCCGCCCAGGATGCCGGCGGCAGTCTGCACCGCCCGGTAGGCCCGTGGCCCCAGCCGTGATTGCGCCCCCTCCATATCGGCGGTAATAAACGCCACCGCCGACGCATCGGCCGGCAGCGCCTGCTCAAACCCCAGATGGCCGGCGGCGTGCCGGAAATCGCCCGTTTTCAGCCGCCGCAAGCCGTTGTAAAAGCGGTTGTAGTAATAGGCGCCGGGCTCCAGCCCGTCAACCGCGTTAACGATTAGATACAGGTTGAGGTTCGGCCCCACGCCGCACGAAACCCCGGCATCGTCAAAGCCGTGCATCGCCGCGTCAACCACCGCGCGAAAGGCCGGCCAGGGCATCGCCGCGGTCGCAAATCGCCGGGTAGAACCCCGGCCGCGCACCGTTTCGCCCAGCGGCGCCGACGGTTCCGCCGCCAGGTCAATGCCAGCGTCAAAGCCGCCGCCGGCCTCCGCGCGCAGCGGGCGAAACCCCTCCCCGGTGCCGTCCCGCTCATCCTTATCCGACGTCCCGGCGACGCCGGCCGCCGCCGTCCAGCGGGCAGCGTCATCCCCGTCGCGCAAGGCCGACGCCGCATGCATCTGCCGGGACAGCGGGTACTCAATCGCCCCGCCATATAGGTCAATGCTGTCCTCCGGGAGCATCCCCGGCACGTCGCCGGAACCGGCCGGCAGCTGGCCCTCCGGCGTGCCCAGCCGGGCAATCAGCGACGGCGCCTCTTGCACGCCGTCGTTGCCCAGGTAGCCGGTGAGCATCCGGTCCACGAAACCGGCTTGCAGATTGACGGCCACGCCCTCCGCATTGCCCGTCGCCAGCAGGTTGGCCGCAATCGTGCCCAAGTCCCAGTAGCAGTAGCGATAGCCCCGCTCCCGATACTTCCACGCGCTGCGCCAGAACACCGTCGTGAACACCAGCGTGGCCGGATAAGCGGCGTGGTCGCCAGCGGCGGCGGCCACCCAGCGGCGCAAGTCGCCGTTGCGCAGCCGGGCCAGCGTAAAGTCCAGCGGGTTGAAGTGGTACACCCCCGCCCGCAGCCCATCAAGATTTCCGCACACGATATAAACCTCGGTGGGATAAAGGGCCCCGGCCGATGCGGCGGCCCGGTAGTGCACCTCGCCATCCCGCAGCCGCGCCCGCTTGATTACGGCGGCGGAATGATACAGCAGGCTGGCCAGGCTTTCCGACGTCAGCGGATTGTCGGCCGCCCCATCGCCCCGGATTGCCGCCAGCGTAGGCATCGCCGGCCCGGCTGGCCCGGACACGGCCGGCAAGGCGATACCCCGCAAGCCGGGGTAGGTTTTGTACAGCGGCGGCTTGTTCGCCAGGTTGATGTATTGCAGCTTGGTAGCATCGTTGAACTGCCGGGCCGGGTTAGACGCAGCGTTGTCGGTTGACATATCCTAGCTCCCGTGTTGCGGGCCATTTTGGATTAGCTTTCCTGATGTGACATTCCGCGCGCCAGATGGATTTCCACGCCCGCAGATTCAATGACTGACCCCTTGATTGGCGGGCGGGGCTTTTGGACGCGCACCCGCACCGCCTGCACCGCGCCATGCTCCGCCAGCACGCCCTCCGCGATGGCATACGCCGCCGCCTCCAGCAGGTTTTTCGCCTCTCCCTCTACCACCTCTTTCACCACCCGGTACAGGCGGGTGTAGCTAACCGTTTCCTGCAACCGATCCGACTGGCCGGCCGGCCGCAAGTCCAGTTCCGCCTCCAGGTCAACCACGAAAGGCTGCCCCAGCCGGCGTTCCTCCGGGTTGACCCCGTGAAACCCGTAGAACTGCATCCCGGTCAGGATGATGCGGTCAACCGGCATCGGCGCCATTCACCTTACCCCGGCGTTCCGGTTACCCGGCGCTCCGGCTCTCAATTTCGGCTACCAGCGCCAGCAGGTTTTGCGCCCGCTTGACTACCGGCACGTCCACCATTCGCCCGTCGATGGACAGCGAGCCGCGCCCCGCCGCCTCCGCTTCCTCCCACGCCGCCAGCACCCGGCGCGCGTAGGCTACGTCGTCCGGATGGGGCGTAAAGGTTTCGTTGATGATGTCAATTTGCGCCGGATGGATGGCGAACTTGCCGGTGTAGCCCAGCTGCCGGGCCGCCCCGGCATCCCGTCGCAGCCCCTCCGGATCGCGAAACCCGACGAACGGCCCATCCAGACCGGCCACGCCGGCCGCCCGCGCCGCTACCGCTACCGCCGCCCGCGCGTAGTAGCACTCCTCGCCAAAGTCGCTGCGGATTACGCCCATGTCGTTGGTGTAATCCTCGGCGCCAAAGGCAATGCCGGCAATCCGCTGCGATGCACGGGCCATCTCGTACACGTGCACGATGGCCATTGCCGTCTCAATCCAGGGAATCACCTTGACCGTGCCCGCCGGGATGCCGGCTTTGGCCTCCAGCGGGGCCAGCAGCCGGTCCACCTGCTGCAAGTCCCACGCCGTGTTGCCCTTGCCGATGCTGATGCCGGACAGCTGCGGCGACACGATGGCCGCCAGCTCGCCGGCCGTCAGCCCGGTGTCCAGCGCGTTGACCCGCACCATCACCCGCCGGCCGGCCGCCGCCAGCCGGGGCGCCCACTCCACCGCCAGCGCGCACGCCGCCGCTTTCTCCCCCGGCGGCACCGAATCCTCCAGGTCAACCATCACCACGTCGGCGGGGAAACTCAGCCCCCGTTCCAGCATATTGGCCCGGTTCCCCGGCACAAATGTTAAACTCCGCAGCAAATCCAATCCGACAATCCCTCCCGGCCGGCTGGCCGTTGGCGCCCTAAAAGTCGCCCCACGAATAGCCGGACTTGACGTCAACCTTGAGCGTAACGTCCAGGTCAAGCGCGGCCGGCATCTCATCCATAACCAGGCTGGTCAGCGCCGGCATCTCGTCCTCCGGCACCTCAAACACCAACTCGTCGTGCACTTGCAAAATCATCCGCGCGCGGATGCGTTCCTGCGCGATGCGCGCCTGCACGTTTATCATCGCCTTTTTCATAATGTCGGCGGCCGTGCCCTGGATGGGCATATTGATGGCCATGCGCTCCGCCGCCGCGCGCACGTTGTGATTTGATGACTGAATATCCGGCAGATAACGCCGCCTCCCCAGCAGCGTTTCGGCGTACATCGTGAGGCGCGTGTTGGCTTTCACCGACTCCAGATAGCTGTTGATGCCGGGGTAGCGGGACAGATACGTGTCGATGAAATGCCGTCCCTCCTCCCGGCTGAACCCGGTTTGCTGCGATATGCCGTAGGGGCCCAGCCCGTAAATGACGCCGAAATTGAGCACTTTGGCGATGCGCCGCTGCTCGCCGTCCACTGCGTTGAGCGGCACGCTGAACATCTGGCTGGCGGTAGCGGCGTGAATGTCCTCGCCCCGCCGGAACGCGTCCAGCAGCGATTCGTCCTGCGACATATGCGCCAGCACCCGCAGCTCAATTTGCGAGTAGTCGGCGGAGAGCAGCTGGCAGTCGTCGTCCGCCACAAAAGCCCGCCGCACCTGCCGCCCCTGCTCCGTCCGCACCGGAATGTTCTGCAAGTTAGGGTCGCTGCTGCTGATTCGCCCCGTCGCCGAGCCGGTTTGATGGTAAGACGTATGGATGCGCCCGGTGCGCGGGTTCACCATCTCCGGCAGTGCGTCAACATAAGTTGACTTCAACTTGGCAACCTGCCGGTAGTCCAGGATGCGATCCACCACCGGGTGCATCCCCTTTAACGATTCCAGCGCGTTGGCGTCGGTAGTATAGCCCGACTTGGTGCGGCGGGTCTTGGGCAGCTCCAGCTCCCCAAACAGCAAGTCGCTAAGCTGCTTGGGCGAGTTGATGTTGACGCTGTGCCCAATATCCCGGAACAGCTCCGTCTGTATCTGCTCCAGCTGCTGGTTCAAGTCCCGGGACATCTCGTGCAGGATGCCCGCGTCCAGCTTTACGCCGGCCTGCTGCATCTCTACCAGCACCGGCACCAGCGGCAGCTCCACGTCCGCCATCAACCCGGCCAGCCCCTGCGCTGCCAGCGGCGTTTCCAGATGTTCCCGCAGCTGCCAGGTATAGTCGGCGTCCGCGGCGGCGTAGGGCGCGCCGTCGGCGATGTCCACCTGATTAAAAGTCTTTTGCCGCGCCCCTTTGCCGATTACGTCGGTGATGTTGGTCATCTCAACGCCCAGCACTTCCAGCGCCAGCGGTTTCAGCCCCAATCGTTGACGGCCCAGCAGATGGGCCGCAATCATCGTGTCGTGGTCAATCACGTCGTAAGGGCTGATGCCGTAGTTGCTCAGCAGCGTCAAGTCATAGTTGGCGTTGTGCGCGCAGCGTTGCAGCCCCGCCTCGGTAAAAAGCGGCCGCACTGCGGCCAGCACGTACTCCAGCGGCAGTTGCTCGCCCGACTCGTGCCCCACCGGAACGTACCAAGCCGTGCCGCCGGCGATGCCAAAGCTCAGCCCGGCCAAATCCGCGTTCATCGGGTCGGTGCTGCTGGACTCGGTGTCAAAGGCAAACGACCCCGCCCCACGCAGGGCGGCAAGCATCGCCTCCAGTTCGTCTGCCGTAGCGACTACCCGATAATCGCCCCCGGCGGCGGCCGTTGCGGCCCCGTCCGTCAAAGCGCCCGCATCCGGTTTTGACGCGGCGGTTTCCCACGGCGCATCCGGCGCCGGTATGCGCCCCAGGATGCTGTGAAACTCCAGCGCAGTCAGCAATGCCACCACGTCCCCCCGCTGATAGTTCCCAAACCGGCAACCCTCCAAATCCAGCTCCACCGGCGCATCCCGCTTGATGGTAGTCAAAACACGATACTCAAAAGCCTCATCCCGGTTGGCCGCTAAGCTGTTGAGCACGCGCTGTGGCGTAATCTGCTCGATATTCTGATAGATGCCTTCCAGCGTTTCGTATTCGCTGAGCAGCCGAACCGCCGTTTTATCGCCCACCGACGGCACGCCGGGGATGTTATCCGACGGGTCGCCCACCAAAGCCTTGTAATCCGGCTGCTGCGCGGCGGTCAACCCCCCGTAGCGTTCCGACAGGTTGGCCTCGTCAACAATCTGCCGGTCCCGTTCGCTGCTGGCCAGGTCAACGCGCACCAGCGACGAAATCAGCTGGAACGTATCCCGGTCGCCCGTCAGGATTACCGTTTCAACCTCGGCGCTCTCGGCCTGCTTGGACAGCGTGCCAATCAGGTCGTCGGCCTCAAACCCGGCCAGTTCGTACACCGGAACCGCAAACGCCTGCATCAGCTCCTTAACCCGGTCAAACTGCCCCCGCAGTTCCGGCGGCGTGGGCGGGCGCTGCGCCTTGTAATCGGGAAACCGCTCGTGCCGGAACGTGGGCGCCGGAGTGTCAAAAGTGACCGCAACGTGGCTGGGCTGCCACTCGTTCAGCGCCCGGATAAACACGCTGGCAAACCCGTACACCCCGGTAACGTCCTCCCCCGTGCCGGACACCGTAAGGCTGCGGTTCGCGCTGATGGCCCGGAAAGAACGATGCACCATCGCGTGCCCGTCAATCAACAAGAGCAAGGGATTACTCCGGCCCACCGCCCCCCCGGACACCGGCACCGACATCGGCATTGACATTTGGCTGGCTGTGGCCATCGGAATACTCCCGCAAACGACGTAAAACCGCCGGCGCGCGCAACACGCCCGCATCTGCCGCGCATTATACATCAGCAGCCCCACCCGCACCCCCACGCCGCGCTGCCGGAACCGGGCCTTAACGGGCTCTACGGGCTCTTATGACGGCAATAGCAATGGCAATGGCCGCCGCCCGCTGTGCTACAATGGCGGCAACTTTACCCCGCCTTTGCCGACGCAAACCGAGTGCCACCCGATGCCAATTCACGAATACCGCTGCGACCGCTGCGGCCAGCGCCAATCCCGCCTGGTGTACAGCTGGTCCCCGGCCGACGCCCTGGCCTGTACCGGCTGCGGCGACGCCGGCCTAACCCGTCTGGTGTCCGGTTTCTCGTTCCATCGTTCCTGGGGCGAAAGCCTGAACTGGATGCCCGACAACGCCGCCGGCGATTTGGACGACAACCACGCCGGCAGCATTGACGCCCATCTGGGCCGCATGAACGATGCCATGGGCGGGCAGGTAACCCCCGACTTTCACGAGCACCGCCACGAAATCGCCCACCCCGACCACTAGCCGCGAATCACCAGCCGCCATGCCCATCTACGAATATCGCTGCCAGCAGTGCCAGGCCCTTTCGTCGCGGTTCGTGCGCTCCATCAGCGCCCCCGTAGCGCCGCAGTGCGACGCCTGCGGCAGCGACCGGATGCAGCGCCGGATGTCGTCCTTTGCCATGGGCAAAACCACCGCCGGCGTGCACGAATCCACCCCCGCCAACGCCGGCAGCCGGGAATACTACAATGACCCCCGCAACATCGGCCGCCACGTCGAGGACAGTTTCGCCCGCCACGGCGTGGATATGCCGCCCTCCGTCCGCGAGTCCATTGACGCCGCCCGCAGCGGCGCCGCGCCTCAGGGATTAGACCTATGACCTCTCCCGATAATTCACCGGCCCCAACGCACACCGTCCTGCTTGGCCTGCTGAACGGCCTGCTGGCGTCCGAGTCCGTGCCGGAGGGGTTAATCGCCGGCGAAATCGGCTGGATAACCGGCTCCGGTGGCGTTGACGCCGCCGCCATCCCACCGTCCCTCCCGGCGGCAAACTACCCTGCTGCGCTGGCCCAAGTCGCAACGGCCACCGGCCTGCTGGACATCCTGACCGCCGCCGGCGATTTGCCCGCCGACTCCGCCCTGCAAATGCGCCGCTGCCTCCAGGACGCCGCCCAGCGCATCGGACGCGCCCTGCGCCGCTCCCAAGCCGCCCGCATCCACGGCCTCTACGTCATCATCGACCCCGAAGTCACCGGCGGGCGCGACCCCTTGTCCATCGCCCAGGCCGCCATCAACGGCGGCGCGCGGATGCTGCAACTGCGCGACAAGCTGCGCGACAAGGGCGAACAGCTCCCGCTGGCCACCGCCCTGCGCGACCTCTGCGCCGCCCACGACGCCCTGCTCATCATCAACGACCACGCCGACCTCGCCGCCGCCATCGGCCCGGAGCACGTCGGCCTGCACGTCGGCCAAACCGACTTGCCCGTTGCCGAAGCCCGCAAGATCCTGGCCCCCGGCCAGCCCCTGGGCCGTTCCAATCGTGAGATCGACCTCATCATAGAGTCGCAGGAAATGGGCGCCGACCACGTGGCTTTTGGCGCAATGTACACCACCACCACCAAGCAGGTAACCCGCGCCCCGCAGGGCCCGGCCCGCCTGCGGGAGGCCCGCGCCGCCGCCCAGGTGCCGCTGGTTGCCATCGGCGGCATCACCGCCGCCAACGCTGCGCCCGTGGTGGAGGCCGGCGCCGACGCCATCTGCGTCACCGCTGCGGTGGGCAGCGCCCCGGAACCGGAGGCCGCCGCCGCCGCACTCACCGCCGCCATCCGCGCCGCCGGCGGCCGGGTTTAATTCCCGCCGCAAAGCGCCCGTTCCCGATGGCCCCGCCGGGATTCATCAGCGCAAACTGGCGAAACCTCATCGTGCTGTCCTGGCCCATTGACGACCGCATTATCCGGCCCCAACTGCCCAAAGCGCTGGAAATCGACCGCTGCAACGGCCAAACCTACGTCAGCCTGGTGGCCCTAACCGTCCAAAACCTGCGCCTGTTCGGATTGCCCGCGTGTCCCGCAACATTCCCCCAGCTCAACATCCGCTGCTACGTCCGCCGCCCCATGCCCGATGGCACCTGCCGGCGCGGTGTAACGTTCCTGAAACAGCTGGTTCCCCACCGCACCACCGCACTGGCCGCCCGCCTGTTCTACCGGGAACCTTTCGCCGCCATCCCCCGATTGCAGACCGGACATAACACCCCCGGCCAGCGCCAATCCCCGTCAAACCGCATCTCCTACGTCTGGCAAACCGCCGGACAATCCGGCGGCTTGTGGGCCGAATCGGAACCGCCATTGGCCCCGGCCGAGCCGGACTCCCTGGCCGATTTCCTCACCGCCCGCTATTGGGGCTACAACAGCCGGGGCGCCGGAACCGTCCGCGAGTACGCCGTTGCGCGCGCGGCATGGGCAATCAGCCCGGCGTCAAACTGCGGCTTTGACGGCAATCTTACCGGCCTGCTCGGCCCCGAATTAGCCGCCGCGCTAACCGGCCGCCCCATCACCGCGCTAATCGCCGCCGGCGGCCCCGTAAAAATCAGCCCACCCCGCCGCCTGTCATCCTGAATCCCGGCTGTCCCGGAATCCCGGCTTTCCCGGATCCCGGCTGTCAATATCGGCGCAGTTTGGTAGAATAAACCCGGATTCTCCGCTATGCCGAAGTTCAACGACATTTTCCGCCGCTTGACCCGTCGCGGGGGCACCCCCCCTCCGCCCGATGCCGCCATTGACGCCGGCATCAGCGACGGCTATGACGGCGATGGCTATGACGCCGCCGCCGAGTTCCCCCTGGCCGGCGAACCCGTCCTTTTCGAGGAACCCGACGTTGGCCCGGCCATTGCTGCCCCTACGATTGTGGGCCCTACGATTGGCCTGGACGAAGTCGATACCGCCGATCTGCTCGAAAACCTCGAACGGGTTGATGATTTTCGCGACGACGATTTTCGCGATGATAACTTTCGCGCTGACGACTTTCGCGCTGCGCCCCCGCCGCCGCCCCCGCCTCAACCCGCCATTCCCCCCCTGCTGGAACCCGAACCCGAACCCGTGCTGGCCGGCGCGGGAACGGCGGCCTCCGCCGGCGCGCCGGCCGCCGCCGCTGCTGACGGCGGCGCTTTCCCCGGCTTTGAGCGCGCCGCCGCTCCCGTCATTGATGATGACGTCCTGTATCACGACCACCTGCTGCTGGAATGTCCCTACTGCGGGCGCAAGGAGCAGCGCGTGGGCGGGCGCTGTGAGCATTGCAATCAGGTGATTGTGCGTCTGCCCACCTGGGCGCAGCGCCGCCGCCGCAACTGGATTACCCGCCGCCTCTCCGTGCGCCGCATGATGCTCGCCTGCGTCATCACCCTGTTCATCGTCTTTCTCGTCTGGGTCAACTACCCCTTTGCCCCCGACCCGGTGGTGCTGTTCCGCAACATCAGCTCCAACCTCTCCATTGACTCCGGCCCCGGCAGCTGGTCCGTAACCGGACGCGACCTGCGCCACAGTCGCTACATCGAGTTGGGGCCGCCGCCGCCGGCCGGTCAGGTCAAGTGGCAGTCTTTCGTTGCCGAACCCCTGGCCGCCGAACCCATTGTCCAGCGCGCCAACATCTACCTCGGTTCCGCCAACGGCATCTACCCGCTGGCGATCGACAGCGGGCAAGTCCGCGAGGGTTGGGAGGGCGATACCGTTGGCCTGATTAACTCGGCGCCGGCAATCATTGAATCCTACCTCTACTTCGGCAGCACCGACCACACCGTCAACGCCTGGGACGCCTTTAACGCCGACCCCCGCTGGACTTTCAAGGCCGCCGACACCGTTGACGTGGCCCCGGTGGTGTCCGGTGGGCTGGTGTACATCAGCTCCGGCGAGGGTTGGGTGTACGCGCTGGACGCCGCCAACGGCAACGAGATTTGGAGCCGACAGCTGGACAGCAACGCCACCGCCGCCGTTGCCATCGACCAGGGCAAGCTGCTGGTTGGCGATGACAAGGGTTTCGTGTACATCCTCTCCGCCCGCACCGGCCAGGAATGGTTCCGCTACCGCACGCCCCGCGCCATCACCGGCTCGCCGGTGGTGTCGGTGGACGGCGAACGGGCCTACTTCACCGGCGGCGGCCAGCTCTACGCCATCAACGCCCGCGAGCGCGAGATTCCCGGCCTCTACCAGTTCAAGCAGATGTGGGCCCAGCTGTGGCTCTGGCAAGTCCCCGGCGTCCCCCGTCCCTCCGGACAGCAGGGCGGCTTGTGGCGGTTCACGCCGGACAACCCCTTGCTGGGCCTCAAAAGCAGCCCCGCCCTGGCCGAGGGCATCCTCTACGCCGGCGGCCACGACCACATTCTCTACGCCATCGACTCACTATCCGGCGAACCCCAGTGGACTTACGAGGCCCGCGAGGCCATCTGGGCCTCCCCGGTGGTAGTGAAAGACCAGGTTATTTTTGGCGACGACTCCGGCACCCTCTACTCCCTCAACCGGGAAAGCGGCGTGTTGACCTGGGAAGTGGACTTGGGAAACCCCATCAGAATCGCCCCCTCACTGGTCAACGGCACCCTCATTGTCCGCACCGTCAACGGAAACGTGTACGCCGTTGACTGACGCGGACGCTTTGCTGCGCTGCGCTATCCCGTCGCAACTCCCGGTCCAATCCCAAATCCGCGACGCTAACTTGTTGCAATTAGCACTTTCGTTTGCCATAATAACCATGTCGGGCAGATCAACACCCATCACACCGCTAGCGCCACCGCATCGTCGGAGATTCAAGTCAAAACGGCCAGTCAGCAAAAATCGCAATCGGCAAGGGTAGTCCCATCCCCGCTTCCACGGCGTGGGCTGCCTCCGCAGGGTATCGAGCTTCAGCCCGCGTGCTGCCTCTCATTAGGGCAGGCCACGTAAAATGAAGGTCCAAAATAGTTGCGTACCCACCTCCGGCCGTAGGGCTGACAACGACTTGAATCTCCGGCACCGCCAAATCCAACCGAACCGAACCCACCGCCCGACACTCACCCGACACCCGCTCGACACCATCCAACCCCAGGCAATCAGGAGTATCAATGATGCAGTAACCAAAATGCGCCCCGGCAGCATCACCGCCGGGGCGCGTCAATCTCAACCGGGACTGGCCCGCTAGTACAGATGGCAGGACACCCGGTGCCCCGGCGAAACTTCCTTCTCAACGGGAACTTCCTGGGAGCACTGCGGCATCGCAAAGGGACACCGGGGATGGAACCGGCAGCCGCTGGGCGGGTTGATGGGCGACGGCACTTCGCCTTGCAGCACGATGTCCTCCCGAATCAGGTCCGGATGCGACGGCAGCGCCGCCGAGAACAGCGCCTTCGTGTACGGGTGCAGCGCCTCGTTGTACAGCTCCTCCGTCTCGGCGTACTCCACAATCTGCCCCAGGTACATCACCGCCGTTTGGTGCGCCATGTACCGCACGGTGGCCAGGTTGTGGGCAATCAGCAGGTAGCTAACGTTGTACTGCTCCTGCAAGTCCTTCAGCAGGTTCATCACCTGCGCCCGGATTGACACGTCCAGCGCGGACACCGGCTCGTCCAGCACTATCAGCTTGGGATACGACACCAGCGCCGACGCCACCGCGATGCGCTGCCGCTGCCCGCCGCTGAACTCGTGCGGATAGTTGTTCGCCTGCTGCGAGTGCAGCCCCACCTGGTCCAGAACCTCCGCTACCCGCTCGTTCTTTTCCTGCGTGGTAACGCTCCGGTTCACCACCAGCGGCTCCGACACAATGTCCCGCACCCGCATCCGCGGGCTCAGCGACGACCAGGGATCCTGGAACACCGCCTGCACCGTCGTGCGGTATTCCTGCAACTGCGCCCCCCGGAAACCGTTAATGTCCTCGCCCTCCAGCAGGATTGACCCCTCCGTAGGACGCTCCAGACGCAGCAGCAGCTTGCTGGTGGTAGTTTTCCCGCAGCCGGATTCGCCAACCAGGCCCAATGTCTCCCCTTGCCTGATGTTAAAGGAGATGCCATCCACCGCCTGAACGTACCCAATGGTCTTCATCATGATGAGGCCCTTGGTGACGGGGAAGTATTTCTTGAGCCCCTTTACTTCCAGCAGGTTTTCGTTAGTAGCGACTGCCATTCGTAATCGTGCCTCCTGCGTCTCAATCGGAACTCGGCGCTGCGGTCAGGCGCGGCGCCAGCCTTTGTAATCCTAGCCGGTGCGGCCCGTTGGGGCGATGAATTCGGCGATGGGCGTACCCTGCCACGCCGGGTCCAACGCCCAGCAGTCCGCATAATGCCCGTCTTTCATGTGGTAGGACTGCGGGTAGCTTTCCAGGCATTGGTCGCTGGCGTAGGCGCAGCGGGGCGCAAACCGGCACCCCTCCGGCAGGTTGGACAGCAGCGGCGGCTGCCCGTCAATCTGATACAGCCGCCCCACCCGCTGCTCCAGCTTCGGCACCGAGTTAATCAGCGCCTGCGTGTACGGATGCGCCGGCGCGTTGAATATGTCCCGCACCTCGCCCTGCTCGATTATCCGCCCGGCGTACATCACCGCCACCCGGTCGCACATCCGCGCCACCACCCCAAAGTCGTGGGTGATAAAGATGATGCCCAGCCCGGTGTTCGCCTGTATCTCTTTCAGCAGCCGCAGATATTGCAGCTGGATGGTAACGTCCAAAGCCGTCGTCGGCTCGTCGGCGATGATTACCCCCGGCTCGCACGACATCGCAATGGCGCCCACCACCCGCTGTTTCATCCCCCCGGACATCTGATGCGGGTAGTCGTCCAGCCGGCGTTCCGGCGCAGCCACGTTCACCGAACGCAGCGCGTCCACGGCCCGCCCCAGCATCGACCGCTTGTTTTCCTTGTGCGCAATCCCCAGCGCCTCGCGCAGCTGGTTCCCGATGGTGAACACCGGGTTCAGCGACGTCTGCGGGTCTTGCAGAATCATGGATATTTGACGGCCCCGCACGTCGCGCATCTCGTCTTCGCTCTTCTGCAAGATGTCCTCGCCGTTCAGGACAATCTCCCCGGTTACGATGCGCCCCGCCGGACGGGGCACCAGCCGCAGCAGCGACAGCGCGGTCATCGTCTTGCCGCACCCCGACTCGCCCACAATCCCCAGGGTTTCACCCTTGCGCAGGGAGAACGAAATGCCGTCCACGGCTTTCACCGTCGCCGCCCGGGTAAAGATATACGTCCGCAGGTCGTTGACGGCCAGAATCACCTCGTCGTTGGTTTCTACGGCGGAATCGGTCTGTTGAACAGTTGTCGTCATGGCGCTGTACGTCCTCAGCGTGGGTTGGCGGGAGATGCTGACTGCCTAATCCGGCAATCCGCGCCTCCCGTCTTGATGCTGCCAATTTTTTGGTCGTGCCATTTTTCCGTGCGCCAATACTATCACAGTGTCAACCGGAATAGCAGGGGCCTTTTTTGTCCGGCGGTTACACGTTTCTCAGCCGCGGGTCCAGCCGGTCCCGCAGCCAGTCCCCCAGCAGGTTCATTGACAGCACGGTCAGCACGATGGCCAGGCAGGGGAACAGGAAGATCCACCACGCGCTGGTAATCAGTTCCCGCCCGTCGGCCGCCATCACCCCCCAGGCCGGCGCCGGCGGCTGTATGCCCGCCCCCAGGTAGCTCAGCGTGGCCTCCAGGATGATGACGTGGCCCACTTCCAAAGTCGCCAGCACTATCACCGTGTTGAACACGTTGGGGAATATGTGCTTCAGCATGATGCGCATATTGGTGGCCCCGGCAACTCTGGCCCGGTCGATAAAGTCGCGCTGCTTGATGGCCAGCGCGTCGCCCCGCACCACCCGCGCGTAGCGCGCCCACAGCAGCAGGGCAATTACCGCAATCACCGTAACGTAACCCGACCCGACGGCGGCCACCAGCGTCAGCGCCAGCAGGATGGACGGGAACGCCAGCTTGATGTCCACAATCCGCATCACGATGCCGTCCACCAGCCCGCCCCGGAAAGCCGCTAGCATCCCCAGCGACGTGCCCAGAAAGCCGCCCAGCAGGATGGCCAGGCAGGACACCATCAGCGACACCCGCGCGCCGTGCAGCAGCCGGCTCAGCACGCCCCGGCCCAGCTTGTCGGTGCCCAGCGGAAACTCCATGCTCCCGCCCGGAATCACCGTCACCAGCGAGTCGCCCAGGTTGGCCTCGCCGTTCCCGTCAACGTCAACCAGCGTCGCCCCGCCGGAGGCCAGCAGGTGCTTTACGTTGTTGATGCTGACTTCCGAATCAGCCCGCGCCCGCTGCACGATGACCTGCTCCATCCGCTGGTCGCCAACCCACGCCGGCGGCAGCTTGGCCTTGTCCAGATGATTGTCAACCGGCCCGTGCGGCGCCACCACGTTGGCAAAAATGGCCGGCCCAATCAGAAAGATAATCAGTATCAGCAGCGGGATGATGGGGGAACGGCGTAGCTCCTCCCAGACTTTGGACACCGAAACGCGCCGCTCGGCCGACTGGCCGGCTGCGGCATCGCTAATCGGACCACCAGGTGCGTTTGCTTGTACGGCCATTTTCTAATCCTCTGCGTGTTGCGCCCGAATCGCGTCGCTAAAACCCGGCGGCGGACATCCAAGACGGACATCCAACAGGAATACCGCCGCCCGGAATACCGCCGCTAGGAATACCGAATCCGGGGGTCAACGTAGGCGTACACAATGTCGGTAACGATGTTGATTCCGATGTACAGCAGCGCAAACAGCATCACGATAGCCTGCACTGTGATGTGGTCCTTGGACACGATGGCCTGAATCACCAGCTGTCCGATACCCGGCCACGCAAAGATGGTCTCAATAACCACCGAGCCGGTAATCAGCACCGCCAGAATCAGGCTGAAGTAGGTCAGCGGCACGATAAGAGCATTCCGGAAGCAGTGTTTCCAGACGATTCGCCATTCCGGTATTCCCTTGATGCGGGCCAGTTTCACGTACTCGGTGTCCAGCACGTCCAGCATGGACGAGCGGGTGAGGCGCATGATGGCCGCTACGTTGTAGTAGCCCAGCGCGAACCCCGGCAGCAGCATATAGCGCAGCCCGCCTTTGCCCGACGTGGGCAGCCAGCCCAGCTGCACGGCGAATATCCACATCAGAATCAGCCCCACCGCAAAAGTCGGCGCCGACTGCCCTAATATGGCGAACATCTTGCCGCCCGTGTCAAACCAGGAATCCTTTTTCACCGCTGATAACACGCCGATGGGGAACGCAATCACTCCCGTGATAATCAGCGCAAAGGCGGAGAGCTGGATGGTAGCCGGCAGCTTCTCGGCAATCAGCTCCGCAACCGGCCGGTCCCACTTGAACGACGTGCCCAAGTCCCCGGTCAGCAGCCGCCGCATATAGGTGAGGTACTGGATGTGCAGCGGCTGGTCCAGCCCCCACTGCTTGCGGAGCAGCTCAATCTGCTCCTTCCCGCTTTCATCGTCCAGAATCGCCGCCAGCGGATCGCCGGCCACGCGGGACAGCGCGAAGACAATCAGACTGATGACGAAGACCGCCAATAGACCCTGTAACAACCGCAAAATGATGAATCTTTGCATGATGGTTCATCCAACCAAAGGGCGTTGTCGGGGCTGCTGCTCAGCCCGCCAGGAATCACTAGGTGTCGCTCTCTTACCAGGCTTTACGATGCAATGCTGCTAATGGATGCTTGCGTTAGATGGATACGTCAAATGCTTGTGTTAGATGCTCTTGTCAGTCAGATGCTCTTGTCAGTCAGATGCTCTTGTCAGTCAGATGCTCTTGTCAGTCAGATGCTCTTGTCAGTCAGATGCTCTTGTCAGTCAGATGCTCTTGTCAGTCAGATGCTCTTGTCAGTCAGATGCTCTTGTCAGTCAGATGCTCTTGTCAGTCAGATGCTCTTGTCAGTCAGATGCTCTTGTCAGTCAGATGCTCTTGTCAGTCAGATGCTCTTGTCAGTCAGATGCTCTTGTCAGTCAGATGCTCTCGTCAGTCAGATGCTCTTGTCAGATGAATGCTCTCGTCAGATGAATGCTTGCGTTGTTCCGGCCGCGCCGGCGCAATGGCCTGCGCCGCCGGACGGACGAGCCGTCCTGACGACGCAGGCGGTGTTGCCGGAGTGCCACGGGCCGCCTACTGCCGGACGCCCTTGACGTATTCCAGGTACACGTAGTTGCCGTTGTTGGGCCCCAGGAACCGATACTCGGCTACCACGTCGGGGTCAACCGTCGCGCTCACCGGCAGCGTCCAGCCGGGGATGGTGCCTACCTGGTAGAAAATCTCGTCGGAGACTTTCTGCCAGTCGGCGGTAGCGTCCGCCTCGTTCAACGCCCGCAGCGCCTTGTTCTTGTTCTCCTGAATGTCGTCGCTGGTGTAAGCGCGGAAGAACCGCTCGGCGCTGAAGTAGAAGTGAACACGGGTGTCGATGGGCGCCGCCGGGCCGCGGAACGGGTAGATGCAGCAGTCCGTGTTCAGCCCGCGATACTCGTTGCGCCAGTTGGAGAACTCAATGGCGTCCAGGTTGGCGGTCAGTCCAATCTCGTGCCAGTAGCCCGCCATCGCCGCCATCAAGTCCGGCTGTTCCGGCACGCCGCTCAGCGGGAACACCGGCACGCGGAAGGTGAAACCCTCCGGATAACCGGCCTCGGCCAGCAATTCCCGGGCCCGCTCCGGGTCATACCCGTAAAGCTCTTCCCATTGCGAATCCCATTCCGGGTTGAAGCCGGCGGGGAAGTCCGGCACCAGCGTAGCCACGTACTGGCGGCCGCCGGCGCCCTCAAAGATGGTGTCGTTAATCTGGTCCCGGTCCAGCGCCTTGTTCATCGCCATCCGCACCAGACGACCCCTTTCGCCGGGCTCGTTCCACGGCATCATCTCGTCCCTGGCGCCCACAATGTTGTAGCTGGCCTGGATTTCCGCTTGCGCTTCCGCGGACACGTCGGTAGGAACGCCTTTCGCGCCGGTGGCGAAGTACATCCCGCCAAAGATGGCAAAGGCGGTCTGCGCGGTCACCGAGCTGTCAAAAATCTCCAGCCCGTCGGAAATGGCGTCGCCCAGCAGTGAGCGGTTGATGGCCGCAATGTGCCCCTCCCGCGCCTGCATAATGGCCAGCCGCGTCGCCGGCTCCCGCACGTCCCTGATTTCAATCTCGGTAAAGTCCGGGTCAACGCGCCAGTGGTCGTAGTCCACCAGCTCCCACTCCCAGCCCTCGCCTTCCGAGAAGCTCACGAATTCGTAAGGGCCGGTGCGGGCCGACTTGGCATAAACCTTGTCCCGGCTGGCGGCGCAGTAGCCATGTTCGTCGCCCAGTTCGGTCTGCCCGTAATCCGCCGCACCGTTGGGGCAATCCTGGTCCCACTGCGCCTTGCTGCTGATTGGCACGCCGCGATAGCCGGAGAACCAGTAGAGGAAGTCCACCGCAGGACGCCGCTGCATATGGATGTTGACCTCGTAGTCATTTACGATTTCAACTGCGCTGCCCGGATCGCTGCGGAAAAAGTCGGAGTAGGACGCCCGGCACTCCGGGCTGGTGTAGTACGCCAGCGAGTGCTCGACGCCCCGCGCGGTGAACTCGCCCCAGTCGTCATGCCAGCGCACGCCCTGGCGCAGCTTGAAGTTCCAGGTGCGCCCGTCGGGAGTAATGTCCCACTCGGTGGCCAGCATCGGCTCGTAAGAACCGTCCAGCCGGCCGGCGTCCACCATAAACTCCGTTGACATCCGGTAGTTCACCACCCCGGAGCCGGTAACCTCGCAGTCCAGCATGGATTCCAGCGACGGCGGGTCCAGCACGGCAATCAGACGGTTGGTTACCAGTTCGCCTTGCTGCTCTGCCGGCGCCAGCGTGGGCCGGGGCGTGGCCTGCAACACCGAGGCCCGCTGTGTCGGCGTGGGCTGGAGCACGGCCGGCGCCGGGGTGCTGGTGGCGCGCACGGCCGGCGGGCTGGTGGGGGCCGCCGGGGCGGCCGCCGCCGCCGTCGGCGCCGCGCTGGCCCCGGACGGCGCAGCCGATTCGGAGGGGGCCGGTTCCTGCGCGCCGCCACAGGCCACCACCACAACCATCATTCCAATGGCGGCCAGGAGCGCAACTATCGGGAACCGCAAGATTCGTGGAACCATCATCTACACTCTCCTCCTGCTCTGGACTGTTTCATTCCCACATTCGTACCGGAGGCAAACGCCCCTGCCGAACGCGTATTTGGCGTTGCAATGTAGGCAACATAAGATAAGCAGTCAAGCCGGCCAGGTCATTCCACCCTAACAGTTTCAGTATCAAATCCAGGCCACCGCAAGCAGTAATCGTACCATCATAACGATAATCGTAAAACCAGGCAGTGTTGATGATGGATACTGCCGGCAGGCCCCGGCTAATGGTGAATCATATAATGTAAAGCGATGCTTGGTATTCGCTAATGCAATGGCAAACCAACGAAAACCGGGCCGTCACCCGCCCAAATCCGCCAGGTCAGTCCCCAGCGACTGCCGGATTTCCTGCACCTTTGCGAGAAACTCCGGCGAACCCGGCGGTTCGTCCAGAGCGGCGGTGCGGGCGAAAAACTGCTCAAAGCCCGGCGGCGAGAATATGGTCAGCATCCGGGCCGGCGCTGCGCCGGCGTTGGCGAACGTGTGCGGCGTTCCCGGCGGAACCAGCACAAACGCGCCCGCAGCCGCCCAAACCGTATCCGCGCCCACCCGTATGCTCACCGCCCCCTCCAGCACGTAAAACGCCTCCGCAGCGACGTGATGCACGTGCGGCGGCGGCCCAGCGCCCGCTACCGTCAACTCCAGCAACGAGTAGGCCCCAGCGGTGGCCCCGCCGTCTGCCTTGACTACCGCCTGCGGATGGCCGGCCGGCGCGTATTGGGCGCCCGCCCCGGGGCCCAGCACAACGGGAATCGGCTTATCATCCATATATTGCGGGCTAACAGATAATGCCGGGCTTACAGCACGGCGGCGGCGATGCTCGCGATGTCCTCCAGCACGCCCTCGCCGGTAGTGCTGGCCAGCCGCACGATTACCCGGTTGGCGCCGGCGGCGGCCAGCTGGTCCAGCAGCTCCCGCTCGGCCGGCTGGCCGAACACGGTTACGCTGATGCTGGCCGGGTCGCGGCCCGATGCCTCGGCCAGCTCGTCGATGGCGGCCCGGCCGGCGGCAATCTGCTCCGGGTTGCCGCCGGTGGGCATCCAGCCGTCGCCCCAGCGCACCACCCGCCGGAACACGTTGCGCGCGTTGCCGCCCAGAATGACCGGCGGGCCGCCCGCCTGCGCCGGTTTCGGGTTGCACTGTACCGGCGGAAAGTCGTAATACCGCCCGTGATACTCGGCGGCATCCTGCGTCCACAGCGCCCGCATCACCTCCACCGCCTCCCGCGTCTGCGTCCAGCGGTGGTCAAAATCGCCCCCCATTATCTCCGTTTCCTCCCGCAGCCAGCCGGTGCCGATGCCCAGCACGAACCGGCCGCCGGAGAAATAGTCCAGCGTGGCTATAACCCCCGCCAGCAGCATCGGATTGCGCTCCGGAATCAGCGTTATCCCCGTGCCCAGCTTGATGGTATTCGTAACCGCCGACGCCCGGGCCAGCCCGATGTACGGGTCGGCCATGTCGCTCATGTAATCCGGTATGGAGCCGTCCGGAGAGCCGGGATACCGGGACGCCGGGTTAACCGGCATCACCGGATGCTCCGGCAGCCAAATCGACTCAAACCCCAAAGCCTCGGCCTGCGCCGCAATATCAGCGATGTCAATTGAATTGGTGGAAAGCGACAGGTTCAATCCGATGTCCATACGAACCTCCGGTGCGGCGGGTTGGGCCAGCGCAGTGCGCCCGGCGATAATAGCACGGCGCCCTTGCCTGGTCTATTCGGCGCCCCATCTACCTGATACTAATGTCATTCTGAGCGCAGCGAAGAATCTCGATGGCGTAGCGCACACTTTGGGGCCAAAGCCACTGCCGTCGGAACGAGATTCTTCGCTGCGCTCAGAATGACATTAGGGGGGAAGTGATTTAGAGGGTGACAGGCCGTCATAGCGCATCCGGCGATGTTATACTAGCTGGCGTTGTCTGGTAATCTGCACACTCCGGGATTTGCGTGATGCCCCTTTACATAATGCTTGCCAACTTTACGGGACAGGGCCGGCGTATGGGCCAGTCCAACCCCAACCTGCTCACCGAGGCTGCCCTGGAGGTGGAAACGCCGTCCAGCAAGGTGCTCAGCCAGTACGCCGTGCTGGGCCGCTACGATTTCGTCATCATCACCGAGGCCAGCGATAATCAATCCGCCGTGCGCCTGTCGCTGGAGCTGGGCGTCCGGGCCGGATTGAACATTGAAACCCTGCCGGCCCTGCCCCTCGGCGTGCTGTCCGATGAGGACCACATCAGCTTTCTCAGAGACGCCGCCGTCGCGCTGAACGTCCCCTCCGGGCCCAACGAATTGGATTCATCCGAGGATTGGCGCATCCCGGACGACGACGACTAGGACGCCGGCCGCTCACGCGCCACCCCATGGCCAGTCCATCCCATATCACGCCCCCCCGCGTTATGACCATTGCGGGCTCCGACTCCGGCGGCGGCGCCGGCATCCAGGCCGACCTCAAGACCTTTTCGGCCCTGGGCGTGTTCGGTATGTCCACCCTCACCGCCGTAACCGCCCAAAACACCGTCGGCGTAACCGCCGTCCACGAAATCCCCACCGACGTCATTGCCGCCCAAATTGACGCCGTCATCGACGACATCGGCGTTGACGCCGTCAAGACCGGGATGCTTGCCTCGCCCGCCATCGTCCACACCGTCGCCGACGCCATCCGGCGGCACGGCATCGCCCAGGTGGTGGTTGACCCGGTGATGGTTGCCAAGAGCGGCGACCGGCTGCTGCGGGCCGAGGCCGTCGGCGCCGTCTGCGACGCCCTGATTCCCCTGGCCGCCGTCGTAACCCCCAACATCCCCGAAGCCGAGGACTTAACCGGCCTCACCATTGCCACCGATGACGACGTACTCCGGGCCGCGCAGGCCATCCTTGACATGGGCGCCCGTTCCGTCGTCATCAAAGGCGGCCACCGGCCCGGCCCCCCTACCGACGTGTTCTGCGATGGAACGCAAACGCTGCGGTTCACTGCGGAGCGCATCGCCACCGCCAACACCCACGGCACCGGCTGCACTTTCGCCTCCGCGGTAGCCTCCGGCCTGGCCCACGGCCAGCCCCTGCCCGACGCCATCGGATGCGCCAAAGAGTACGTAACCGCCGCCATCCGCGCCGCCTACCCCCTGGGCGCCGGCCACGGCCCCCTGCACCACTTCCACGCCTGGTGGACGCCGCAATCCGCCGGATAGCATCCTGTCCCGTCCACATCCAATCCAATCAACCCCCGCACCAAAAGTCGTTCGCACAGAGGTACTTGGCCATGTTTGACGTGGTTTCCAGCCGGGTCAGTTTCCCCGGTCTAGACTCCGAAACGCTGGAGTATTGGAGAAAGCAGGACGTGTTCCGGCGTTCCATTGACGAGCGCCCCGACGCGCCCCTCTTTATGATGTACGAGGGCCCGCCCACCGCCAACGGCAGCCCCGGCATCCACCACGTCCTGGCCCGCATCTTTAAGGACGTGATTTCCCGCTACCAGACCATGAAAGGCTGCCGCGTCATCCGCAAAGGCGGCTGGGATACCCACGGCCTGCCCGTCGAGCTGGCCATCGAGCAGGAGTTGGGCCTCACCTCCAAGCGCGACATTGAGGAGTACGGCATCGCCGAGTTCAATCAGCGCTGCCGGGAAAGCGTTTTCCGCTACGTGAAAGATTGGGAAGTAATGACCGAGCGTATCGGCTACTGGGTTGATATGGACGACCCCTACGTTACGCTGGAGAACGATTACATTGAAACCGGCTGGTGGATTCTCAAAGAGCTTTGGGACCGGGGCCTGCTGTACCAGGACCGGCGGGGAACCCCCCACTGCCCCCGCTGCGTGTCCAGCCTGTCCTCCCACGAAGTAGCCCTGGGCTACCGGGAGAACACCCCCGACCCGTCGGTTTTCGTCAAGTTTGAGGCCATCGCACCCTTGCCCGATTCCGCCGCATTGACGGCTGCGGATTCCACCCCAACGTACTTTCTCGCCTGGACTACCACCCCTTGGACGCTGCCCGGCAACACCGCCCTGGCCGTCAGCCCGGACGCCGAATACTCCGTAGTGCAAACCGCCGGCGCCCGTCTGATTCTGGCCACCGCCCTGCTCAGCGTACTGCAAGAGGAATACACCGTTGCCGGCACATTGCCCGGCAGCGACTTGGCAGGCTTGACTTACCGCCCGCTGTACGACGCCGTGGCCTACGGTTCCGCCATCCAGCAGTTCGTGCCCGGCGACAACGGCCAGACCACCCTGGAGGATGCCGACGCCTACTCCCCCCACGTCGTCGCCGCCGCTTTCGTCAGCATGGACGACGGCACCGGCATCGTGCACATCGCCCCGGCTTTTGGCGATGAGGACTTGGGCCTGGGCCGGGAATCGGGGCTGGCCTTTGTGCAGCCCGTTGACTTGCAGGGCGTCATCACCGGCGGGTATCCCTTTGCCGGCAAGTTCGTCAAGGACGCCGACCCGGAAATCTGCGCCGACTTGACCGAACGCGGCCTGCTTTACCACCAGGGCGTTTATCGCCACACCTACCCCTTCTGCTGGCGCTGCGATACCCCCCTGCTCTACTACGCCAAAACCTCCTGGTACATCCGCACCACCGCCCGCAAAGACCGGCTGGTTGACATCAACAGCCGGATTAACTGGTACCCGGAACACATCCGCGAAGGCCGTTTTGGCGAATGGCTGCGCAACAATCAGGACTGGGCCATCTCCCGCGAACGCTATTGGGGCACCCCCATTCCCATCTGGCAGTGCGACGCCTGCGGCCGCGCCAACTGCATCGGCAGCGTAGCCGAACTGTCCGAACTGTCCGGCCACGATGTCAACGACCTTGACCTCCACCGCCCCTACGTGGACGACATCACCTGGCCCTGTGCAGCTGCCGCCAGCCCCGGTTCAGTCAAATGCCCCGGCACGCTGCGCCGCATCCCGGAGGTGATGGACGCGTGGTTTGACTCCGGCGCCATGCCTTTCGCGCAGTGGCACTATCCCTTTGAGAACTCCGAGATTGACCGCGACGGCCGCCTGCCCGCCGATTACATCTGCGAGGCCGTTGACCAGACCCGCGGCTGGTTTTACAGCCTGCACGCCCTGTCCACCCTGCTCAAGGACGACGTTGCCTACCGCAACGTAATCTGCCTGGGCCTAATCCTCGACGGGCGCGGGCGCAAGATGAGCAAGCGTTTGGGCAACGTGGTTGACCCCATGACCGTGCTGGATACCCACGGCGCCGACGCCCTGCGCTGGTATCTGTTCACCGCGTCCCACCCCGGCGAACCCCGCCGTTTCTCCGACCGGCTGGTGCAGCAAACCCTGCGCCAGGTGCTGCTCACCCTCTGGAATGTCTATTCCTTCTTTATCAACTACGCCAACATTGACGAATTTGAGCCGTCCCAAATCCCCGCCGGCTGGCGTCCCGAGGCCGAGCTTGACCGCTGGATTCTCTCCGAGCTCAACCGCTTGGCCCAGCAGGTTGACGCCCATCTGGACAACTACAACCCCACCGACGCCGGCCGCCGCATCCAGGAGTTTATCGACGTCCTCTCCAACTGGTACGTCCGCCGCTCCCGCCGCCGTTTCTGGAAAAGCGAGAACGACGCCGACAAGCTGGGCGCCTATGCCACGCTGTACACCTGCCTGGCCACCGTTGCCCGGCTGATGGCCCCCCTGGCGCCTTTCGTGTCGGAACAAATCTACCGCAACCTGGAGCTGCCCTACCGCCCGGACGCCCCGGACAGCGTGCACCTGGCGTCATTCCCCACGCCTGACGAATCGCTAATCGACCAAACCCTGATGGATGCCACCCAGCTGGCCATGCGCGTGGCCAGCATGGGCCGCGCCGCCCGCAGCAAGGCCGGCATCAAAGTGCGCCAGCCCCTCGCCAGCGTAGTCGTCCGCACCCGCACCCCGGAGGAATCCCAATACCTGGAATGGGTGCGCCCGCAAATCCTTGAGGAGCTGAACATCAAAAGTCTGGAGGCCGTCGCCCCCGATTCCGGGCTGTACGCCGGCGCGCAGCAGGCCGCCGGCGACGACGCCGATGCCGTCGTTGCCGTTGACGGGTATTCCGCCGCCCTCGAGGCCGGCTACATGGTGGCCATTGACACCCGGCTTTCGCCCGACTTGGCCGACGAGGGACTGGCCCGCGAACTTTCCCACCGCATCCAGAACCTCCGCAAGGGCGCCCGCTTTGACATCACCGACCGCATCGTCACCTACTACCAGGGCCCCGACGACGTGCAGCGCGTGATGGACGCGCACCGGGATTACATCATGCAGGAAACCCTCAGCGACGCCCTGCTGCCCCAGGCCCCGGCCGACGACGCCAGCGCCGAAACCCAGCGCATCGAGGGCATGGACGTAACCTTGGCAGTCTGCCGGGTTACCCCGTAGCCCATCGCCGCCCGTTATGCCCGAACTGCCGGAGGTCGAGAACACCCGCCAATACCTGCTGCGCGCGGGTCTGGCGGGGCGCATCCTGGGCGCGCCCGACATAACGTGGCGCAACACCGTCCGCCAGCCGTCGGTCGGCGAGTTCATCGAGGGCGTTGCCGGCCGCCGCGTTGCCGACGTAACCCGCCGGGGCAAGTACCTCATCGCCCCGCTGGACGACGGCAATCATCTAATCCTGCATCTTGGCATGACCGGCAGCCTGCGCATCCACGACGCCGCGCTGGAACCGCCGCCGCTGGTGCGCCATACGTTCCCCCTGGACGACGGGCGGGAAATGCGTTTCATCGACCCGCGCAAGTTCGGCCATCTGTGGCTGCTGGACGACCCCGCCGGCGCCACCGGCAAAATGGGCCCCGAACCCCTAACGCCCGACTTTACCCCCGACGCTTTGGCCGCAGCGTTACATAAACGCAAAGCCCCCATCAAGGCGCTGCTGCTGGAGCAGTCAGTCGTAGCCGGCCTGGGCAACCTGTACGTTGACGAATCGCTGTACCAATCCGGCCTCCACCCGGAGCGCACCGGCGCCGGCATCACTCAATCCGAAACCGCCCGCCTCCATCGCGCCATCGTAACCACGCTAACCAACGCCACCGCCGCCTACGACGCCGCCCGTGATGCCGAATGGCCCAACCCGCCAACGGCCCTGTCTCCCTGGACTATCCCCAGAGCCAAAGGCCAGCCCTGCCCGCAATGCGCCGCCGCCGTGCAGCTGCTCCGCGTCCGGGGCCGCAGCAGCTGGTACTGCCCCAACTGCCAGCCCGCCCCGCAGTGACGTCTGATTAGTGACGGCTGATTATTGACGGAAATCGGGCTTACTCGTACACTATTGCCGTTTGCCGGCGGCTTTCCTTAATTCAATCCGTTCCGTCCGGCAGCCCGCCAGATATTCAAAACCGGCGTAATTCCGCAAAATCAGGATTACAGACTGTGGAGGCTGACTAATCATGGCCAGTTACCGTAAGCACGAGGCCCAGGATTGGGCCTGGCAAACCCTCAAAGGCCAATGGACAACCCTGGTAACCCCTTTCACGCCGGACAACCAGGTTGACACCGCCGGAATGCGCCACAACGTGCTCCACGTGCGCAGCCTCGGCGTGCGCGGCGGCGGCTGCACCTGGAACATGGGCGAGTTCTGGAGCCTTACCGAAGCCGAACGCCGTCTGGTTATGGACACCGTAGCCGACGAAGCCGCCGGCCGCTGGCTCACCGGCGCCCACGTCACCCATACCTCTCTGCGCGAGAGCATCTCCCTGGCCCATCACGCCCAGGATCGCGGCTTTGACCTGCTGATTATCGCCCCGTCCTACATGGTCACCAAGACCGAGGACCAGGTAGTTGATTTCGTCCGGCAGGTGGCCGACAGCACCGACTTGGCGATGATGTTCTACAACTCGCCCCAGTTCGGCATCACCATCAGCCCGCAGGGGCTGAAACGCCTCTGCGCCATCCCCAACGTGGTCGGCGTCAAAGAGGCCAGTTTCAACCAGCAAATATCCATCGAAACCCACCTGCTGGTCGGCCGCGACGCCATCATCAGCACGCCCGACGAATGGATATTCCCCAAGGCCCAGCAGCTCGGATTCCGCCAGCAGGTGATGTTCGCCAACACCTCCGACTGGCGCTTTGACACCCCGGAACACAACTACTACGTCCAGTTCATCGAGCAGGCCACCGCCGGCAACCTGGACACCGACTTTTACGACCGCCATCTCAAGGACATCAAGGCCCTTTCCGACAAGTGGTGGGGCGGCAACATGAAAAAATCCGGCGGCGCGCTGCCCGTTCCCGTGTGCAAGGCTTGGGGCGAGATGATGGGCATGGCCGGCGGCAGCGTCCGCGCCCCCCTGTCCGACCTCACCGCCGACGAAAAGGCCCAGCTGTGGAGCGAACTGGAGCCGCTGCTGCCCCGCGCCGCAACGCCGGCCGTCGCCGCGTCCATCCCCTCCCGCGAAGTAATCCGCGGCCGCTCCCATGCTCCGTGGCTGGCCGGCAACGGCACGCGCGGCGCCCACCCCGACCTGGCCGACTCCGCCGGCATGATGCTGCTGGTCAGCGTCCAGAATATGCCCGAGGCCCTGGAAGCCGACCGGGGCGGCGCCGACATCATTGACGTCAAAAACCTGCAAGAGGCCCTGGTCGGTTCCGGCCATCCCAATCTGGTGCGCGAAGTGCGCCAGCGCATCCCCGCCCACAAGCACGTCAGCGTAACCCTCGGCGTCGTCCCCAACCAGCCCGGCACCGTCGCCATGGCCGTCCACGCCGCCGCCCTGCTGGATGCCACGTCGGTCAAAGTGGGCTTTCAGGTATCCGATTACGACACCGCCCGCGACGTGCTCCGCGAGTCCCGCGAAGCCCTGGGCAACTCGGAAACCAAGCTCATCGGCTCCCTCTTTGCCGACAACCTCCTCTTTGAGGGCGGCCTTGACCCCCATCTGATGGTCAAGCTGGCCAAAGAGGGCCATTGCGACGGTTTCCTCATTGACACCCTCACCAAAGACGGGCGCAACCTGTTCGACTTTATGCCGGAGCCGGTGTTGCGTGATATGGTGATGGAGGCCAAGCAGGCCGGACTCAGCACCGCCCTGAGCGGCCATCTGAAGCTGGACAACCTGGACGAACTGGCCCGCATCAACCCCGACATCGTAGGCGTGCGCGGCGCCGTCTGCTCCACCGGCGACCGGGATCGGGCCGTCGCTTGGGAGGCCGTCGCCTATTTCAAGGAACAGCTGGAACTCCGCAAAACCGGCCAAATTGACGTCCGCGCCCCCGCCGGCGTAACCCCCGGCGGCAACGGCAACGGGAGCGGCAACGGGCGCAGCCACGATGCCGGCTGGACTATCATCGACGGGCGCGGCAAAAACTGCGCCGGCGTCATCGCCGCCCTCAGCCGCCAGATGGAATACGACCGCACCTCATTCATCGAGGCCATCCTCCACGACGCCCTCAACATCTACGACGTCGTGTACTGGGCCGAGCAAGCCGGACACCGCCTGCTAACCCAGCGCAAAGAGAACGACGGCACCCTGCGCGTCCTAATCCAACCCCACGCCAACGCCGCCCACTAACCCCAACCCAACCACCGCGTCAACCCAACGGCTCCCCTTGACACCAGAGGGGAGCCGTTTTGATTGACGGAACTAAAATGATACGCCGGCAGCGTTCCATTTCAGGTAGTTTAGTTTCCCTAATGTCACCCCGAGCGCAGCGATGAATCCCCACGACGTAGCAGCACCCTTGCCCCAAAGATACACCGAGGGGGTCTGGGGGAAATCATTTCCCCCAGCGTCACCCCCTTTAGGATACGCCCCCCCGCCAGCATCCGTTGACCTGCCGCAGCTCCGGCCCATATAATCCCCCAGGCCGCTGCGCCGCTGTTGGAGCCCAACCCCAACGCCGGCCGGCGCCCCATCAACCGCTGTCGGAGGGTTCAATGGCGCGATTCAACTACCTGGAGCCGCACTCGCTGGATGAGGCGTTGCGGATGCTGGCCGACGGCGGCGATGGCGTCCGTCTGGTGGCGGGCAGCACCGATTTTCTCATCCGCTGGCGTACCGGATTCTGGCGTCCGGACGCCGTTGTTTGTATGCAGCACGTGCCCGGCCTCGACGCCATTTCGTTCAACGACGCTGATGGCCTGTCCCTCGGCGCAATGGCCACCGTGCAGGCGATTGAGCAGCACGACGTGATTCGGCAGCGCTACCCGGCCCTGGCCGCCGGCGCCACCGCTTTTGCCGGCGTGCAGGTTCGCAACCTGGCCACCATCGGCGGCAACGCCTGCAACGCCTCCCCCGCCGGCGATACTCTGCCGGCCCTGCTGGCCTACGACGCGCAGTGCCGCATCGTCGGCCCAGCCGGCGAACGCTGGCTGCCCTTGACCGAGTTCTTTCAGGGCCCCGGCCGCACTGCCCTGCAACCCGGCGAGATTCTAACCGAGCTGCGGCTGCCCCCGCCCCCGCCGCGCACCGGCGGCCTTTACATCAAGCACAGTCCCCGGGGCGCAATGGACATCTCCGCCATCGGCGCCGCCGCGGTAGTCAGCCTGGCCGACGACGGCGCGTGCCGCCGGGTTAGCATTGCTTTGGGCGCGGTGGCGCCGGTGCCGATGCGCGCCAACGCCGCCGAGGGCCGGCTCATCGGACAGCAGCCCACTGCCGCCAACATCGCCGAAGCCGCCCGCATCGCCGCCCAATCCACCAACCCCATCTCCGACGTCCGCAGCGGCGCCGGCTACCGTCGCGATATGGTGCAAGTATTGACCCAACGCACGCTGCAACACGCCGTAGCCACCGCCGCCGGCGGCCCGGCCCCCTTTGGCGAACTGCGCCGCCTCGCCCTCCAGACCGCAATCTAATAACGTCCCGGCCCCTAATATCCCGACCCGTCCACTTACCAGGGTGACCTAATGAAACAACCTTTGCAACTCCAGATAAACGGCGAAAGCCGGCAAATGCTGGTGGAACCTTTCTACTCTCTGCTGGACTGCCTGCGCGATGAGGCGCAGCTGACGGGCGCCAAAAAGGGCTGCGATGAGGGCGACTGCGGCGCCTGCACCGTCCTGATGGACGGCCAGCCGGTAACCTCCTGTCTGGTGCTGGCCCACAGCGCCCACCACGCCGACATTACCACCATTGAGGGGCTGGCCTCCGTTGCCGCCCTCAGTCCGGTACAGCGCGCCTTCGTCGAGCACGGCGGCTTGCAGTGCGGTTTCTGCATCCCCGGCCTAATCATGTCCGCCACCGGGTTCCTGCAATCCAACCCCAATCCGACGGAAGAGGACGTGCGCTTTGCCATCGGCGGCAACCTGTGCCGCTGCACCGGCTACGCCCGCGTGGTGGAGGCGATAATGGCCGCCGCCGCCGAAATGCGCGCCGCCCAATGATTGCCAATCTATCGGATATAAAACCGCCGCCCGCTTACTGCCGCCTGACCACCGCCGCCTTGCTCAGTGGAGGCAACAATGACGTCCCGCAATTTTAAAGTCCTCGGCCAGAATCACCCCCGCGTTGATGCTTACGACAAGGTTACCGGCCGGGCTGCTTACGCCGCCGACGTGTACCTGCCGGGTATGCTGGCCTGCAAGCTGCTGCCCAGCGCCCGCAGCCACGCCCGCATCCTCCGCATTGACACCGGCCCGGCCGCCGCCCTCCCCGGCGTGCGCTGCATCATCACCGGCGCCGATTTCCCCGACGTCCGGTTCGGCTCCGGCGCCCTGCGCGACCGCTATGTGATGCCCCGCGACACCGTCAATTTCGTCGGCGAACCCATCGCCGCTGTTGCCGCCGTTGACGAGGCCACCGCGCAGGAGGCCATCGAACTCATTACGGTTGAATACGAGGACTTGCCCGCCGTCGTCAACCCGATTACCTCCATGCAGCCCGATGCGTCAACCGTGCACCCGGACTTGGAGGACTATCAGGGCTACGGTTTCACCATGGGCCACAACGTCAGCACGCTGCTTGACGCCGACCGGGGCGACGTTGACCAGGCGTTTCAGGACGCCGACCATGTAATTGAGGACGTTTATCGTTCGCAAGGCATCAATCAGGGGTTCCTGGAGCCCATGGCCTGCGTTGCCGACGTTGAGCCCAACGGCCGTCTGGTCATCTACGCGTCCACGCAGGGGCCGTACCAAATCCGGGCCGGCCTGGCCGCCGTGCTGGAGCTGCCGGTGTCCCGCATCCGCGTCGTTGCAATGGAGTTGGGCGGCGGCTTTGGCGCCAAGCTGCGCCTCGCTTTTGAGGCGTTCCCGGCCCTGCTGGCCATGCGCACCGGCCGCCCGGTCAAGCTGGTGAATACCCGCGAGGAAGCCTTTACCATGAACGGCCCCCGCCTGCCCGTCACCAACTACATCCGTTCCGGCGTGATGAACGACGGCACCATCACCGCGCGGGAAGCCTACACCATCTTTGACGTGGGCGCTTATCTGGGCGCCGGCCCCAACTCCGGCATCGGACACGGCATCGGCGCTTATCGCGTCCCCAACTTCCGGCTGCGTTCCTACGGCGTGTACACCAACAAGATTTACGTCGGTTCCTACCGCGCCTCCGGCGTGGCCGACATGACCTTTGCCGTTGAATCCCACATGGACCACATCGCCCACCGGCTGGGCATTGACCCCTACGACCTGCGCCTCCGGAACGCTTTGCGCGAGGGCGACGTGTCGGTCAGCGGCGCCGTCGTCCCCAGCAACGGCCTGCTGGAAACCCTGCAAGCCGTCAAGGATGCGGTGGCCTGGCCCCGGCAGCTGGAGGACGGACACGGCATCGGCCTGGCCCTGTGCGAGTGGCGCAGCGGCAGCGGCCCGTCCACCGCCGCCATCAGCGTCAACGACGACGGCACCGTCAGCCTGCTCACCGGCTCCACCGACATATCCGGCAGCGACACCTCCCTCGCCGCCATCGCCGCCGAAGCCCTGGGCATCGGTATGCAGCAGGTCATCGTCGCCAAGCGCGATACCGATATGGCGCCCTACACCGGGCAGTCCGGCGGCAGCCGGGTGGTGTACAGCCAGGGGACGGCGGTGCAGCGCGCCGCCAACGAAACCCGCGACAAGCTGATTGCCCTGGCCGCCGAACGCCTCGGCCTGCCCCAGGACGCGTTGGGCTGCGAGGATGGGCGGGTGTATGTGCTGGACAACGAACCCCAGGGACTCACTTTCACGCAGCTGGCCGCCGCCAGCATCACGTCGCGCGGCGGCCCGATTATCGGCACGGCCGCGCTGTCCAGTATGCCCTACACCCCCGTCTTTGCGGCGCAGGCCGCCGAAGTCAAGGTTGACCGGGAAACCGGGCAAGTCCGCGTGCTGCGCTACGTACAGGCCCAGGACGTCGGCACCGCCATCAACCCCATGGCCGTTGAGGGCCAGCTGGAGGGCGGCGTAGTGCAGGGCATCGGCCGCGCCCTCACCGAGGACCAGCAGTTCGACCCGGACACCGGCGCCGTCCGCAACCCGTCCTTTGCCGCGTACCTGATGCCGCTGGCGATCGACACCCCGCAGATTGAGAACATCCTCATTGACGTCCCCGCTCCCGACGGCCCCTTTGGCGCCCGCGCCGTCGCCGAACCCCCCGGATTCGGCCCGCCGGCCGCCATCGCCAACGCCGTCTATGACGCCGTAGGCGTCCGGGTCAAAGAGCTGCCCCTCTCCGGCGAACGCGTCCTGGCCGCCCTGAAAGGCCAATCCCCGGCGTTGACTATGGACGTTGCATCCCTGCGCCGGGCCGAGGGAATTGCGGCGGACTAACCGGCCTGCTTAACTAGTCGCTGCGCCCGTACACGTGTGCGGGCGTAACGACGACTGCAATGCGGCGGTCGTCGCGCATGGCCTGGTCGTACTCCGGCCAGTCCGGATGCTCCCGGCCGGCGGCGGTACGATAAACCTCGCGCAGCGTATCCCGGTACTCGTCCGCCGCTGCGTTGTCCACCGACACCAGCCGGGCCTGTCCTTCCAGCACCAGAAAGTTGCGCCAGTCGTCAGAGCCGACCAGTATGGTGCAGCCCGCATTGCGGCGCAAATTGACCAGCTTGGCCCGGTCGGCGGTAGTCGTGAACGCCACCCCGTCGCCAAACAGCCCGCAGGTAACCACGCTCATCTGAGCCGCCCCGCTGCGCCGGAAAGTAGTCAAGGCTCCGTTGTGATTGCGGCTGAGAAACTCCCGTTGTGCGTCGGTAAGCATTGCATCCTCCATTAGGGGGCGATAAGTTGCGGCGATTAGTCAGTTCGTCACCAGCTCAAATTGCGAGCCGGCGTCAAACTTTTGCACCTGGATATGCACGTCAAAGAGATTCTTTAAATCCTCCAGATGCGTGATGACGATGATTTTCTCAAACTGCTCCTGAATTGATGCTATCGTATCAACGATGCGCTCCCGGCCGGCGGCGTCCTGCGTGCCAAAGCCTTCGTCAATGAACAGAGTAGGCAGCGGCACGCCCATTCGCTGCGACAGCACTTTGGACAGCGCAATCCGCAGCGCCAGGTTGATGCGAAACGCCTCGCCGCCGCTGAACACTTCGTAGCTGCGCGTCCCCAGTTCGTCGCTCACCAGAATATCCAGCGTTTCCGTCATCCCGCCGGCCTGGTTGGCCCGCTGCGTTTCCAGATTCACCGCCATTCGCCCGTCGGTCATCCGCGCCAGCAACAAATTGGCCTCGGTTTCAATGCGCGGCACCGCAGCGTCAATCAGCATCGCCGGAATACCCGTGCGCCCAAAGGCGGCGAACAGCTCCGAGTACACCGCAAACTCCCGTTGGGCGGCATCGTTCCGCTCCGTCAGCCGGGCCATCTCGTCCTGGTGCTGCTGCCGCGCCTGGACGCTGGCCAGCAATGCCCCTTGCCGCTGCGATGCCTCCGCGATTGCCCCGCGCAAGCCGGCAATATCCCGGTCCATTGCAACAATCTGCCGTTCCAATTCCGGCAGATTGACCACCGCCGCCTGATTCGCCGCCAGCCGCTCCTCAGCATCCTGCAACTCCGCCCGCCAGCGTTGCGCCTGGCTGGTGACGCGCTGCCACGCAGACTGCTCGTTGGGCAGCGCCGCCATCGCCCCGTTCAGCTCAGCCTGCGCCGTTTCCCACCCCTGCAAGGCTTGCGTGCGGTCAAACGCCTGCTGGCGGGCGCCGCTGTCGTAGCCCAGCTCGGCCAACTCCGCCGCAGCGACGGCCAGCGCGCCCCTTTCCTCCGGGGCAAAATCGCCCTCCGACAATTGCCGTTGGGCTTCGGCCAGCTCGGGGTTTAAGGTTTTCAGCAATTCCTGCGCTTGCGCGCAACGCCCGTACTCGTCCTCCAGCTGGCCCTGCCCCCGCTGCTGCTCCCGCTGCTGGCGCGCCAACGCCCCGCTGCGCCGCTGGTTATCTGCCGACAAGTCGGCGATTTCCGCATCCAGTGCCTTTTTGGCCGCCGTCAATTCGCCGTGCGTTTGCAGCATCTCGTTTAGCCGGGCTTGATAGTAGTCAACGATGTTGGCGCAGGCGTCGTCGGCCAGCGGCGTGCCGCACAGCGGGCAGACGGCATCGGCCGCCGCGATGTCGTTCTGCCGGGCCCGCAGCGTTTTCCCCTCCTCTACGCACTGCGCCAGCCGCGCGTCCGTTGCCGCCGACTCTTGCCGCAGCTCCGTGATACGCGCGCTTTGAGCGTCGATCGCCGCCTTTTCCGCTGCGAGCGCTGATTCCTGCTGCCTGACTTCATTGAGCCGGGCGCTCACGGCGTCCCGCCGGCCGGCCAGCGGTTCCACTTCGTCGCTAATCCGGCGGGCCAGGGCGTTGCAATCGGCCTGCATCCACGCCTCGACTTGTGCCACCGTTTGTTGCAGATGGGCCATTTCGTCGGTGAGCCGTTCGTACTGAACCCGCCCGTCCTCCATTTGACGCAAAGTTTGCCGGGCCGCGTTCAACTCGGCGATGCCCTTGCCGATTTCGTCGGCACGCGCAATCACCGCTTCCATCGCCGCGATGCGCCCCTCCGCAGCCGCTGCGTCAGCATCAGCCTGGCGGATGTCGGTTTGCAGAACTGATATTGCGGCGGCGGCTGATTCAAGCTGCGCTTGCAGCCCGCGCAGCCGTTCCACTTCGGCCCGCGTCCGTTCGGCGCCGGCGGCTTTGGCCTCCAGTTCCCCGGCCAGTTCCGTTACCCGGACGCCGATTTGCGCCAGCTCGTCGGACGGGTCCGGCAGCGCGTCCAACGCCTCTTTGGTGCGTTCCAGCAGTTGGCCGGTCTGCTCCACCTCCACCCGGTGCCGATCCCTCTCCTCGCGGGCCGCCGCTTGCAGCCGGTCGTACAGCTCAAGCCCCAGAATCCCCGACAGCGCATCCTTGCGTTCACCCGGCGATTTCCGCATAAACTCGTCGGAACGGCCTTGCGCCAGAAAGGATGCGTTGACAAAGGTCTCGTAGTTCATCCCCACGATTTGCTGGATTTTGGCGTTGGTTTCGTTCAGGGTGTTGCCGGTAATCGGGCGCGGGTTGTCGGCGTCGTCCAGCACGAACACGTCGGCCTGGCTCTGGCCCCGCCCGGAGCGGCGGCGGCGGCGCATCACCCGGTATTCCTGCCCCCGCGCCTGAAAGTCCAGCTCCACCCGGCACTCGCTTTCGCCGTGCGTAATCAGCGCGTCGTAGTTGCGCCCGCCGGTGCGCGCCTGCCCCCACAGGCACCAGGTAATAGCGTCCAGCAGCGCCGACTTGCCATGCCCGTTGTCCCCGCACAGGCACGCAATATGCACGCCCCGCAAGTCCAGCGCCGGCACATTATCCCGGTAGCACAAAAAGTTCCGCACCGTCAGTTTGAGGGGTATCATGGTAAAGTATCCCGTTGCGATTGAATCCCGACTTTGCCGATATTCCAAACCGGATTTTACCACTGACCGGCCGGATTCCGGCAACGCCGCCCGGCGAGTTCGGGCCCCGGTGCTATAATCAATAACCGTGCATACCGGCCGCCCCCATATTATGACGACACCATTATGACGCTACCCGCCAGCCAAACCGATAACGGCGCCGCCCCCATCATTGTGGTGGCGGATTTGCGCAAGCGCTACGGCGATATTCAGGCCGTTGACGGCGTTTCTTTCAGCGTGGGCAAGGGCGAGGTGTTCGCCCTGCTGGGCCCCAACGGCTCCGGCAAAACCACCACCGTTGAAATCGTGGAGGGAATGCGCACCGCCGACAGCGGCACGGCAACCGTGGCCGGCATTGACGTCGGCAAGAACGCCCGCGCCGTCAAGCAGATTATCGGCGTCCAACTGCAAAGCAGCGCCTTCTTTGAGCATCTGCGCCTTTCCGAACTGCTGATGATGCTGGGCAGCATCTACGGCATCCGCGTTGACCCCGAACCCCTGCTGGATGCGGTGGAGCTGCTGGATCGCAAAGCGTCGTCGTTCCGCACCCTTTCCGGCGGCCAGAAACAGCGTTTCGCCATCGCCGCCTCGCTGGTGAACGACCCCGCCGTCATTTTTCTGGACGAACCCACCACCGGACTGGACCCGCAGGCCCGCCGCCATATGTGGGAGCTGGCCCTGCGCTGGAAGGCCGAGGGCCGCACCGTGATGCTGACCACCCACTATATGGAGGAAGCCGAGGAGCTGTGCGACCGGGTGGCCGTGATGGACCAGGGCCGCATCATCGCCCTGGATTCCCCCGCCGCCCTGATTGACGACCTTATCGGACGCGGTTTCCAGCGCACGCAGCAGGTGCGTTCCGCTACCCTTGAGGACGTATTCCTGGACTTGACCGGCCGCTCGCTGCGGGAGATGTAGTTGCTGCGCAGACCTGAAATCTATCTAACCTGGTCGTCCGTCAAGATGTGGTCCCGGGACCGGGCCTCCCTGTTCTGGACTTTCTTTCTGCCGCTGGTCATCATGGTCATATTCGGCCTGCTCAACTTTGGCGAGTTGGGCAAGCTGGACGTTGGCATCGTTGACCAGGCCCGGAACGAAACATCCGACGGCTTTATCGAGCGGCTAACCGGCGTTGCGGCCCTGCGTATTGAACACGGGGACGCCGCCGCCGAACGGGCCGCGCTAGTCAACGGCGAGCGCGATTTGGTAATCATCCTGCCCCCGGATTTCGGCGCCGACGGCCAGCCGTCCATCGTGCAATCGCTCTACCACGCCGGCCGGGCCAGCGAGTCGCAGGTGGGCCTGAACATCCTGCAATCGGCCGTTGACGAAATGAACTTCGCCATCACCGGCGCCCCCCGCGTGGTAACGCTGGCCCGGCAGCCGGTAGAGGCCCGCAACCTGGGCTACATTGACTTCCTGATGCCCGGCGTAATCGGTATGTCCATAATGCAGCTGGGCCTGTTCAGCGTGGCGTTCAGCTTTGTAACGATGAAACGCGAGGGCGTGCTGCGGCGCCTGCTGGCCACCCCCCTGAACCCGACTACCCTGCTGATTGCCCAGGTATTCACCCGCCTGCTGGTCGTGCTGCTGCAAACGATTATTCTGGCGGCGGTTGCGGTGTTCGTGTTCGGCGCCGAGTTCGCCGGCAACTTCTTTGCCGTGCTGCTGGCCTCCGCATTGGGCGGCGGCGTCTTTCTGGCCCTGGGATTCGCCGTGTCCGGCTGGTCCCGCTCCGAACAGCAGGCCGCCCCCCTGGCCAACATCGTGTCGCTGCCGATGATGTTCCTCTCCGGCGTGTTCTTTTCCCGCGACGTGCTGCCCCACGCCCTGCAAGTCGTCACCGATTATCTGCCGCTAACCTTTCTGGTGGAGGCCATCCGGGGCATGACGGTGCAGGGCGATTCCGTCATCGCCCAATGGCCCAACTTCCTGGGCATGGCCGTGTGGCTGGTCGTAGCCTTTATCATCGCCAACCGCACTTTCCGCTGGGAATGACGCCAATTTACTTACTCGCCGCCCCTCATCAGGATGCACTATGTTTGACAATTTGAGCGACCGTCTTACCGGCATATTCAACCGGCTGCAAGGCAAGGGCCGCCTTACCGAGAAGGACATTGACGACGCCCTGGGGCAGGTGCGCCGGTCGCTGCTGGAGGCCGACGTGAACTTCCGCGTGGCCCGCGATTTCGTCGCCAGCGTCAAGGAACGTTCTCTGGGCAGCGACGTGCTGGAAAGCCTTTCCCCCGGCCAGCAGGTAGTCAAGGTTGTCCACGAGGAACTAACGGAAATCCTCAGCGCCGGCGACCACCGGCTCACCCCGTCCAGCCAGCTGCCCTCAGTGCTGATGCTGGTGGGCCTGCAAGGTTCCGGCAAAACCACCACCGCCGCCAAGCTGGCCCTGCAAATGCGCCGCCAAAGCCACAGCGCAATGCTGGTGGCCGCCGACCTGCGCCGCCCCGCCGCCATCTCCCAGCTGCAAACCCTGGGCCGCCAGCTGGACGTCCCCGTTTATTCCGAGGACCCCAAATCCTCCACCCCCGCCCGCGTCGCCGCCGCCGGCGTCCGCCGCGCCACCGAGCTGGCCCTCACCTGGGTAATCATTGACACCGGCGGCCGCCTCCACATCGACGACGAGCTGATGGGCGAGCTGGAGGACGTCAAAAAAGCCGTATCGCCCCATCAGGTGATGCTCGTAGTTGACGCCATGACCGGCCAGGACGCCGTGAACGCCGCTCAGGAATTCCACCGGCGCGTGGGCCTGGACGGGCTAACCTTGTCCAAAATGGACGGCGATGCCCGGGGCGGCGCAGCCCTTTCCATCACCCGCGTCACCGGCGTCCCCATCAAGTTCATCGGCACCGGCGAACGGCCCGACGGCCTGGAGGCGTTCCACCCCGACCGCATGGCCTCCCGCATCCTGGCCATGGGCGACGTAATGACCCTGATTGAGCGCGCGCAGGAGGCCGTTGACGAGGACAAGGCCCGCGAGCTGGAGCGCAAGATGCGTACCGCCAGCTTTACGCTGGAGGACTTTCTCGACCAGATTCAGGGCGTCCAAAAGATGGGCGGCCTGTCGTCGGTGCTGGAAATGATACCCGGAATGGGCCAAGCCACCAAAAAAATGAAAGGCCAGCTTGACGAATCCGAGCTGCGCAAAACCGAGGCCATCATCCGGTCAATGACCCGGCACGAGCGCGTCAACCCGGAGATTATCAAGGCCAGCCGCCGCCGCCGCATCGCATTAGGCAGCGGCACCAACCCCTCCGACGTCAACCGCGTGCTCAACCAATTCAAGCAGACCCAGCGGCTGATGCGCCAGTTCTCCAACAACCCCAAGGGCCTGATGCGTATGTTCCGTTAGCCCGGCGTCCCCGATTTGCCGGGCCCCGATTCGCCGGCCCTATGACCCGGCGATGCGGCCCGTTCGCAAGGCGGCAAACAGATACGATGTCGCCAGCGACCGCCACGGCGACCACCGCTCGGAGAAATCCAGCAACTGCTCGTCGGTGATTTCCGCTCCGTCAAAGTACAGGCTGGCTACCGTGCGCCGGAGGGCCAAATCGCCCACCGGAAACCCGTCATCCCGCGCCAGCGCCCGCACCAGCGCCCATTGCGCCGTCCACCGGCCCACCCCCCGCAGCGCCACCAGCCGGGCCACCGCCTCATCGTCGGATAGCTCGTGCAGCTCCTCCAGTCCCTCCGGCGCGTCCAGCGCCGTTTGCGCGATGCCCTGGATGTACTCCGATTTGCGCACGCTGAGCTTGAGCTGCCGCAAGTCCTCTACCGATGCTGCGGCCAGGCTTTCGGGCCGGGGAAAGTCGTGCCAGTCCTGCCCGTCAATAGTAGCGTGCACCCCGTAGTGCTGAACCATCAGGCTGCGGACGATGCGTGCTACGGCGGTGGCAATCTGCTGCCCCATCACCGCCTGCACCAGCGCCTCAAACACCGACGCGCTGCGGGTGTTGTGGTAGCCGTAAAACTGCTTGACCACATCCGACAGCACCGCATCACCGGCAACAGCATCGTAAAACGGCCGCAATTCCTGATCGCACCCCAGCAGCCACGACAGCTGCCGTTTCGCCTTGCTTACCGCCGCCTCGTCCAGCCCCGCCCCCGTCAACCGCACCGCCAGCCGGGGCGCGTCAACCGAGCCGGCCGAGCTTACCGACGCCAGCGCCGGCGCATCGCCCAGGTCCAGCAGCCGCCGGTAAGTGCCGTCCGCATAACTCTCGGTCTTATACTCCTGCTCCCGCGAGTAATTCGGCTGCCCCGCCGTCAACTCAAAGTCATAAGGCGCAACGGGAAAGATTGCCGTTTCAACCGTAGTTTCCATATGATTGCTCCAGATTGCCAGGTTTAATCTTTGCCGGCCAGCATAACCTCGCCCAGACTTGAATAGATTGCCCCTTGCGGCGTCAGTTCGCTGCGATACAGTCGCACCGTATCAAATTTCCAAGTCATCCCGTCGGGCAATTCAGCCTTGCCGATAGCCGCCAATATACCCCGCCGTTGCGCATCAGATACCCGTTCCCGAACCCGCCCCAATGTCAGATGCGGACGAAACGGCCGGCCCTCCGGCCGCCAGCCCAGCGCAGCCGCTACCGATTCCGCAGCCCGATGCAGTTCCGCCAGTTCGTCCGGCTGCCCCGCTACTCCCGCCCAGATTACCCTCGGCTGGCGCCCCGCCGGAAACGTTCCCAGACCCGACAGCGACAGCTCCGGCGCCGTCAGTCCGGTCAAACCCCGTTCCAATCCCGCTACGATTGCCGGCGCCAGCGCCGCGTCCGTGTCGCCGAGAAACCGCAGCGTCAGATGTATGCCCGCCGGTTTCACCCAGCGCACGCCGGCGGGAATATCCGCCGCCAGCCGCCCCATCGTTTGACATAACGCCGTACTCCACTGCGGCGGCAGCGGCAGCGCAATAAACGTCCGCACCCGTTCCCGTGCCGCGCTCACCCCGTCAACTCCGCGCGCAGTTGGCCCAGCCTGGAATACCAGCCCACCAGGTCATCCAGCGAGTATTGCGCGTTGGCCGGACTCGGATTCGGCACTACGAACACCACGCTTGCGCCGATGGATTCGTCCTGCCGCCCCAGCGGTACAGCCCCGACACTAGGGACGCCCTCAACATAACGCAGATAATTCCGATACGTGATGATGCCTTGAAAGCAGACAATCATCGGCTGGCAGTCCAGCAATTTATCCCGCAGTGCCGGCGCATCCCGGCGATAGTCCCCGGCGGTCAGGCCCGATGCTTGCGGCGTGGCCCGTTTCACCAGGTCGGTGAACCCCACGCCGTCCGCCAGCAAACCGGCATCATCCGCAGGCCCCACCGGCCGGTTGACCAGCCCGGCCGCGCTGACCGCCGGCCAGAACCTGTTGCGCGGGTTGGCGTAATAATGCCCCGCCCGTACCGAGTACGCCGACGGATTCAGCCCCACCAGCACAATCGCCAGCCCGCCCCGCAGGTAATCCGGCAGCGTTTCGGAGCCGTGCATTGCCCCTTGATTATCCATCACTGCCCAATCCCCAGCAGCCCGGCGGCATTGCCGCCCAGCATCGCCGCCAGCTCATCCGCCGACGCCCCCGCTGATTCAACGTGCCGGATAACCCTACGATGGCTCAGCAGCGGATAGTCGGTGCCCAGCAGGATGCGCTCCGCGCCGGCGGTGGCGATGGCGGCGCGGATTGCGTCCGGGCGGTACAGAAAGGGCAGCGCCGCCGTGTCGTACCACACGTTCGCCAGCGCCGCCCCAACCTCCGGCATCGCCGCGTAAAACGGCAGCCCGCCCCCCAGATGGGCCAGGATGATGCGGTTGTCCGGAAAGTTCCGCGCGAAAGCCAGCAGCCGCTCCGGTGTAGTAGCCCCCTTGCCGGGGTACAGATGTCCCACCGGCTCCGAGGCATGGACGGTCACCGGCAAATTGCGCGCCAGCAGCTCGGCCATCAAAGGCGACATAACATCCCGGTCCGTAATGTCAAACCCCTGCGTATCCGCCTGAAGTTCGCCAATGCCCACCGCGCCGGCGTCCAGCCAGCGCCGGGCCTGCTCCACCGCATCCAACCCCCAAGCCGGATTAACCGACGCAAACACCGACAGCCGCTCCGGATGCCCCTGCGCCGCCCGCAGCAAATAAGCATTAACCTCCGGCGCAACCCCCACATCCACCCACCCAAACCCCATCGCCACCGCGTGCCCCACGCCGGCCGCATCCATCCCCCGCAGCAGCGCGTCAACATCAGCCAACCGCCCCCCCGCATCAGGAAACAGCGCCGCATAAGTAGCATCGCGCGCCGCCAGCTCAAAATGCCGCCCCGCAAAACCCGGCGGCAGCAAGTGGCAATGAGCATCAATAATCATCAATCATCGCAAAACCAAAGTGCCAGCTGACCCATCAGGATAGCCACCAGTATAGCCCAACCCCGTTCCCCCCGGCGCAGCGGCAAAGCCCGCCACAACCAGCAAGGGCTGATAGCCGCCGCAAAACCCCGCTATAATACGCCCCAAGCGCCCACCTCGCCCCGCCCGGCCGCAACGGCCCATCACCCCCCAGGCTCCAGAGGTTCAGCATGACCACCACCGATAGCATCGCCATCGCCAAATCACCGCCGGCCGAGGACCGTTTCCGGTTCCCGGACCCACCCCAACGTGAGCCTGATGAAATGACCAGCTTCAAACATCTGCACAAGACGGGCAGCAGCCACTACCTGGGCCTGTACCTCGGCAACGAGGATACCACTCTGGTCGAAGCCGACCTTTGGGTTGCCCAGGGGCCGCGCCCCGGCACTACCGGCCTGCGCCGCCCCGATTTGCTCATTGCCTTTGACGTTAACCCGGCCGCCTACTATGCCACCGGGGGCTATCTAATCTCAGAGCAGGGCAAGCCGCCGGACTTCGTGATGGAGGTGGCCTCGGCGAGCACGGCCAGCGTGGACATCGGGGCGAAACGAGAGGAGTACGCCGCGCTGGGCATCCCGGAATACTGGCGCTTTGACGAAACGGGCGAGTTTCACGGCGCTAAGCTTGCCGGTGACCGTTTGGTGGATGGTCGATACGAGCCCATCCCCATTGAGGAACTGCCCGACGGTTCTTTGCAGGGATACAGCGCGGCGCTGAATCTGTACCTCCGGTGGGAGCGCGTTGAGGGGGAGCGGGGTCTGTTGGGTTGGTACGACCCGGACACCGGCCGGAGCATCCGAACCATTGTTGAGCAGCAGGCCGCCCAGCGTCTTGCCATTCAGGAACACGCCGCCCGCCTCCAGGCCGAGGCCCGCGCTGATAGCGCCGAAGCCCGTATTCGCGAGTTGGAGGAGGAAAACCGCCGGCTGCGTAACGGCTAGCCCCCGGCGCCGCTCAAACCCTGTCCCGCCAGGTTCCAGAGGTTCAGCATGACTACCACCACTACCATTACCATCGCAAACCCCAGCACCGCCCCCGCCGTCAAAACCCCATCACCGCCCCCGCCGGCCCCGGCCCGTTTCCGGTTCCCGGACCCGCCCGAACGTGAGATTGATGAGTCAATGACTAACCACCGACAAATGACCTACACGGGCCACTGCCACCACCTCGTCCGGTATCTCGGCAATGAGGCTACCACCCTGGTCACTGCGGACCTTTGGATTGCGCGGGGGCCGCGCCCCGGCACTACCGGCTTGCGCCGGCCTGATTTGCTCGTCGCTTTTGACGTTGACCCGCAGGCTTACCATGCCACCCGGGGTTATCTAATTACGGAGCAGGGCAAGCCGCCGGATTTTGTGCTGGAGGTTGCATCGCCAAGCACGGCCAAGGTGGATGTTGAGGAGAAGCCAGGCGATTACGCGGGGTTGGGCATCCTGGAGTACTGGCGCTTTGACGAGACGGGGGAGTCTCACGGAGTGCGGCTGGCCGGTGACCGGCTAGTGAATGGCCAGTATGAGCCTATCCCTATTGAGGAATTGCCGGACGGCTCGTTGCAGGGGTATAGCCCGGTGCTGAACCTGTACCTGCGGTGGGAGCGAGTGCAGGGGGAGCAGGGTTTGTTGGGCTGGTACGACCCGGAAACCGGCCAGCACATCCCAACCTTTAACGACAAGCAGGAAGCCCAACTCCGAGCCGAGGCTCGCGCCGAACAGGAACGGGAGGGCCGCCTCATCGAGCGCAATGCCCGCCTCCAGGCCGAAGCCCGTATTCGCGAGTTGGAGGAGGAAAACCGCCGCCTGCGCAACGGCTAACCCCCCAAACCGCCCGCTCAAAATGGCCGGGGTATAGACATAATACCCCCGCTGTTGTGCTACAATCCTCAACCATTATGCTGTGCTTTAATTCACACCCCGCTGGGCCTGTTGCGGGCCGGAGGTTTTGCCGATGTTTGCCGGGTTGAGCTACTCCTGGCTGCGTAGTACAATTGTTCGCTCCCGGGGGGGCGGGGCACGATGATGATGCCCGGGCGCCGCTTTCGCTTTGCGCTGGCCGGCGTTGCCTTGGCCCTGTTTGTCGTGCTGGCCGCCCTGGCTCTGTTTGGCGGCCCCGGCGCTGCGTCGGCTCAAAGTACCACCGACTACGATACCAATAATAACAACCTCATCGACGTCACCACCCTGGCCCAGCTTGACGCCATCCGCTACGACTTGAACGGCGATGGCGCCCCCACCGCCGGAATGGGAACCACCGCATACAACGCCGCCTTTCCCAACCGCGATGCCGCCGTCCCCGGATTGATGGGCTGCGCTGCCACCTGCGCCGGCTACGAGCTGCGGAACGACCTGGACTTTGACACCGACGGCAACGATGACGTCGCCGACCCGCCCTACGCCAACTGGTCGCCCATCGGTACTTACACGTCCACCTTCCAGGGCAACGGGCATACCATCTCCAACCTGAGGGTCACCGGCAGCCACGATCCGGCGGGTCTGTTCAACTCCTTAAGCAGCAGCGGCTCCATCACCGGAGTAGGACTGATTAACCCCTCGGTGAGCTCCGGTGCGGAGGAGGGGCACGTCGGCGGATTGGTGGGATCAAACAATGGCGGCACGATTAGCGCGTCCTACGTAAGTGGCGGCTCGGTTGCCGTCAGTGCCGGGGGTGAGGACGCCGCCTTCGCCGGCGGACTGGTGGGCCACAACATCGGCACGATACGCGCCTCTTATTCCACCGCCGCCGTCTCCGGCACCGGCAGCGCCGGCGGGCTGGTCGGCGTCAACCACACCCTCTACAATTCCGGCAGGGGCACCATCATCGCCAGCTACGCCGCCGGCGCCGTTACCGGACGCGGTACCAGGAATTGCCTCTCGAGCAGCTCCTCCGTATCTGGAATTGGCACTGGGGAACTGGGCACCGTAACCGACAGCTATTGGGATTCCACCCTCTGCACCCTCACCGGCGGCGGCGGCACCGCCCAAACCACCGCCGCCCTGCAAACCCCCACCGGCTACACCGGCATCTATGCCAACTGGAACGTGGACCTGGACAATGCCGACAATGACAACGACGTTACTACCGGGGGCGACGACCCCTGGGACTTCGGCGCCAACAACCACTACCCCATCATGAAGCGCGATTACACGGACTACGATACCAATAACAACAACCTGATTGACGTCACCACCCTGGCCCAGCTTAACGTCATCCGCTACGACTTGAACGGCGATGGCGCCCCCACCGCCGGGGCGGGAACCACCGCTTACAACGCCGCCTTTCCCAACCGCGATGCCTCCGCCCCCGGATTGATGGGCTGCGCTGCCACCTGCGCCGGCTATGAGCTGCTGGCCGACCTGGACTTTGACACCACCGGCGATGATGACATGGCCGACGCGCCCTACGCCAACTGGCCGCCCATCGGCGGGTACGGCAATAGTTTCAATACCACCTTCCAGGGCAACGGGCATACCATCTCCAACCTGACGGTATCCGGCAGCCCCGATCCGGCGGGTCTGTTCGGCTCCTTAGCCAGCAGCGGCTCCATCACCGGAGTAGGACTGATTAACCCCTCGGTGAGCTCCGGTGCGGAGGAGGGGTACATCGGCGGCTTGGTGGGAATTAACCGTGGCGGCACGATTAGCGCGTCCTACGTAAGTGGCGGCTCGGTTGCCGGCAGCAATGCCGATGCCTTCACCGGCGGACTGGTGGGCGTCAACACCGGCACGATACGCGCCTCTTATTCCACCGCCGCCGTCTCCGGCACCAGCAGCACCGGCGGGCTGGTCGGCGTCAACCACCTCACCAGATTCTCTCCCGGCAGCGGCACCATCATCGCCAGCTACGCCGCTGGCGCCATTACCGGAGGCGGTACCAGGAACTGCCTCTCGAGCAGCACCTCCATATCGGGAGTTGGCAATGGGGGACTGGGAACCGTAACCAACAGCTATTGGGATTCCACCCTCTGCACCCTCACCGGCGGCGGCGGCACGGCCGAAACCACCGCCAACCTGCAATCCCCCACCGGCTACACCGGCATCTACCTCAACTGGAACGTGGACGTGGACGGCGTAGCCGGCAACGACGACCCCTGGTACTTCGGCGACAACAGCCAATACCCCATCCTGAAGCACCAGATTACGGACTACGATACCGATGACGACAACCTGATTGACATCACCACCCTGGCCCAGCTCAACGCCATCCGCTGGGATTTGGACGGCAACGGCGATGCTGCCCACGCCGATTATGCCGCCGCTTTCCCCAAGCGCATAACTTCCACCAACGGGCGGATGGGCTGCGCTGCCACCTGCGCCGGCTATGAGTTGATGGCCGACCTGGACTTTGACACCACCGGCGATGATGACGTCGCCGACGCGCCCTACGCCAACTGGTCGCCCATCGGTAGTTACACGTCCACCTTCCAGGGCAACGGGCATACCATCTCCAACCTGACGCTCACCGGCAACCCCGATCCGGCGGGGCTGTTCTGGGAGTTGAGCAGCAGCGGCTCCATCACCGGAGTAGGACTGATTAACCCCTCGGTGAGCTCCGGTGCGGAGGAGGCGTACGTCGGCGGATTGGTGGGATTTAACCGTGGCGGCACGATTAGCGCGTCCTACGTAAGTGGCGGCTCGGTTGCCGTCAGTGCCGGGGGTGACGCCGCCTTCGCCGGCGGACTGGTGGGCTACAACATCGGCACGATACGCGCCTCTTATTCCACCGCCGCCGTCTCCGGCACCGGCAGCACCGGCGGGCTGGTCGGCGTCAACCACACCCTCTACAATCCCGGCAGCAGCGGCACCATCATCGCCAGCTACGCCGCAGGCGCCGTTACCGGAGGCGGTACCAGGAACTGCCTCTCGAGCAGTAACTCCGCATCTGGAATTGGCAATGGGTCACTGGGAACCGTAACCAACAGCTATTGGGATTCCTCCCTCTGCACCCTCACCGGCGGCGGCGGCGCCGGCCAGACGACCACCGCCCTGCAAACGCCCACCGCCTACGGCGCCACCGGCATCTACACCAACTGGAACGTGGACGTTGGCGGCACTTCCGCCAACGACGACCCCTGGCACTTCGGCACCAGTTCCCAATACCCCATCCTGCAATACAACCGCGACGCCGTCGGCATCGACCGGCAGCGCAGCAGTACCGGCAAGGACTACGACGCCAACAACAACAACCTGATTGACGTTACGACGCTGGCCCAGCTGGACGCCATGCGCTACGACTTGGACGGCGACGGGGTATCAGTCAAGGGGGCGGGCGCCGTCAAATACGCCAATGCGTTCCCCGGCCTGAGCGCCGGGATGGGCTGCCCCGACGGGTGCGCCGGCTACGAACTGCGGGCCAACTTGAACTTTAACACCGGCAACGCCGCCATCCGCACCGACGACGCCTATTACAACGCTGGCGCCGGCTGGACGCCCCTCGGAACCGACCGCGTGCCGTTCAGCGGCACGTTCCGGGGCAACGGGCATACCCTGTCCAACCTGCACGTCAACTCCGGCGCTACTATCGCCACCGTGGGCCTGTTTGGCACGCTTTCCGGCGCCGTCACCGGCATCGGACTGCCCAACGCCAGCGTAACCGGGGCGGCGGACAATACCGCCATCGGCGCGCTGGCGGGCACGCTGGGGGCGTCCGGAACGGTAACATCCAGCTGGGCCACGGGCAGCGTGGCCTCCAGCAACGCCGGCAGCGCAGCCAAGAACGCCGGCGGGCTGGTGGGTTTTTCCTATGGCACAGTGCGGGCCAGCTACGCCGCCGTGATGGTAACGGCCAGCAACGCGGCCACGCAGGTTAGGGCCGGCGGCCTGGTCGGGAGTATAGGCACCATCGCAGCGACCGGCGCCGTCGGCACGGTTACGGCCAGCTATGCCGCCGGCGCAGTGTCCGGCGGCACGAGCGCCGCCTCTTACGTTGGCGGGCTGGTGGGCCAGCTGCCCACCTCCGGCACGCCCACCATAACGGCCTCCTACTCCACCGGAACGGCAACCGCCGGCGCCGGCGCCAACACCGGCGGGCTGGCCGGCAACCTGCCCAGCGGAGCCGTCATAACCGACAGCTATTGGGACGTCACCACCAGCGGCATCGCCGACAGCAACCCGTCCACCAGCGCCGGCACGGGCAAAACCTTGAGTGAGCTGCGCACGCCCACCGCCTACGGCACCAGCACCACCACCGACATCTACGCCGCCTGGAACGTGGACATTGACAACGCCGATACCGACGACGACTTTACTACCGGCGGCGATGACCCCTGGGACTTTGGCGAGAACGACGAATATCCCGTCTTGCAGTACGGCCGGCTGGATACCACCGCGCAGGTGAACCGCCAGCCCACCGTCGGAACTTTGACGGCGCTGACTCTGACCGGGGCTGCGCTGTCGTCCGCCTTTGACACGGACACGCTGGCCTACACCGCAACGCTGCCCGACGGCTCAACCAACGCCACCGTCACCGTGGCCGGCCGGCCGACCAGTCCCGCTGCGGTGTCCTATAGCGCAGTGGCCGGCACGGCGGACGCCGTTACCGCCGATGCGGACGGCGCCGCCGGCCATCAGGTAATCCTCGGCGGCCCCAGCACGGTCATCACCATCACCGTCACCCCGCAGAACGGCGTTGCCCTGAACTATACCGTCACCATCGCCGTACCGGAGAACGACTACGATACCGACGACGACAACCTGATTGAAGTAACCACCCTGGCCCAGCTCAACGCCATCCGCTGGGATTTGGACGGCAACGGGGCGGCGAACCACGCCCCCTACGCCGCCGCCTACCTCTATCCCGCCGCCGGAATGGGCTGCGCTGCCACCTGCGCCGGCTACGAGCTGATGGCCGACCTGGACTTTGACACCGACGGCGATGACGTCGCCAACGCGCCCTACGCCAACTGGTCGCACATCGGCGGGTACGGCAATAGTTTCAATACCACCTTCCAGGGCAACGGGCATACCATCTTCAACCTGACGGTATCCGGCAGCCCCGATCTGGCGGGTCTGTTCGGCTTATTAGACAGCAGCGGCTCCATCACCGGAGTAGGACTGATTAACCCCTCGGTGAGCTCCGGTGCGGAGGAGGGGAACGTCGGCGGATTGGTGGGATTTAACAATGGCGGCACGATTAGCGCGTCCTACGTAAGTGGCGGCTCGGTTGCCGTCAGTGTCGGGGGTGAGGACGCCGCCTTCGCCGGCGGACTGGTGGGCCACAACATCGGCACGATACGCGCCTCTTATTCCACCGCCGCCGTCTCCGGCACCGGCAGCACCGGCGGGCTGGTCGGCGTCAACCACACCCTCTACAGTTCCGGCAGGGGCACCATCATCGCCAGCTACGCCGCCGGCGCCGTTACCGGACGCGGTACCAGGAACTGCCTCTCGAGCAGCAACTCCGTATCTGGAATTGGCAATGGGTCACTGGGAACCGTAACCAACAGCTATTGGGATTCCACCCTCTGCACCCTCACCGGCGGCGGCGGCGCCGGCCAGACCACCACCGCCCTGCAAACCCCCACCGCCTACGGCACCGGCTCCACCGACATTTACAAAGACTGGAACATCAACGTTGACAGCGTAACCGGCGGCGATGACCCCTGGCACTTCGGCGCCAACAACCAATACCCCATCCTGCAATACAACCGCGACGCCGTCGGCATCGACCGGCAGCGCAGCAGTACCGGCAAGGACTACGACGACAACGACAACAATCTGATTGACGTCACCACGCTGGCCCAGCTGGACGCCATGCGCTACGATTTGGACGGCGACGGGGTATCAGTCAAGGGGGCGGGCGCCGTCAAATACGCCAACGCGTTCCCCGGCCTGAGCGCCGGGATGGGCTGCCCCGACGGGTGTATCGGCTACGAACTGCGGGCCAGCCTGGACTTTAACACCGGAATGGCCGTCCGCACCGACGATGAGTATTACAACGGCGGCGCCGGCTGGACGCCCATCGGCACCGACCGCGCACCGTTCAGCAGTACGCTCCGGGGCAACGGGCATACCCTGTCCAACCTGCACGTCAACTCCGGCGCTACTATCGCCACCGTGGGCCTGTTTGGCACGCTTTCCGGCGCCGTCACCGGCATCGGCCTGCCCAACGCCAGCGTAACCGGGGCGGCGGACAATACCGCCATCGGCGCGCTGGCGGGCACGCTGGGGGCGTCCGGAACGGTAACATCCAGCTGGGCCACGGGCAGCGTGGCCTCCAGCAACGCCGGCAGCGCAGCCAAGAACGCCGGCGGGCTGGTGGGTTTTTCCTATGGCACAGTGCGGGCCAGCTATGCCGACGTGTCGGTAACGGCCAGCAACGCGGCCACGCAAGTTAGGGCCGGCGGCCTGGTCGGGAGTATAGGCGCCATCGTAGCGACCGGCGCCGGCTCGGTAACGGCCAGCTATGCCACCGGCGCAGTGTCCGGCGGCACGAGCGCCGCCTCTGACGTTGGCGGGCTGGTGGGCCAGCTGCCCACCTCCGGCACGCCCACCATAACGGCATCCTACGCCACCGGCGCGGTTACCGCCGGCACGGGCGCCAACACCGGCGGTCTGGCCGGCAATAATCCCGCCGGAGCCACCATAACTTACAGCTATTGGGACGTCACCAGCAGCGGCATCACGGGAACCGGCGCCGGCGCCGGCAAAACCACGCGTGAGCTGCGCACGCCCACCGCCTACGGCACCAGCACCACCACCGACATCTACGCCGCCTGGAACGTGGACGTGGACAACGCCGATACCGACGACAACTTTGCTACCGGCCGCGATGACCCCTGGAACTTTGGCGCCAACGACGAATATCCCGTCCTGAAGTACGGCGGGCTGGATACGGCCGCGCAGTTTGCCCGCCAGCGCAGCATCGCTACCGACAGCAGCCTGACCGCGCTCACCGTGAGCGCTCCCTTTGCGCTGTCGCCGGAGTTTGCCGCGACCACTACGGCCTACACGGCCGCGCTGCCCTCGTCCAACCCCGGCGCGATTACCGTTACGGCAACGCCGGCTACCGGCGCCGTCGTGTCCATCAGCGCGCAGGCCAGCCCGGCCGACGCCGTTACCGACGACGCGGATACCGGCGCCGCCGGCCATCAGGTCGTCCTCTTTGGCCCCACCATGGTCATCACCGTAACCGTCACCGCCCCGGACGGCTCCACCACCGATTACGTCATCACCATCAACAACATTCCCAACAACGACTACGATAGCGACGGCGACGGCCTGATTGACGTCACCACGCTGGCCCAGCTCAACGCCATCCGCTACGATCTGAACGGCGATGGCGCGGTGGACAGCGCAACCAACCGGGCCAACTACGCCGCCGCTTTCCCCTACCCCGCCGGCGGGACAGTCTGCCCCACCACCTGCACCGGCTACGAGCTGATGGCCGACCTGGACTTTGATACCGTCGGCAACGATGACGTCGCTGACGCGCCCTACGCCAACTGGACGCCCATCGGTGTGTACACGTCCACCTTCCAGGGCAACGGGCATACCATCTCCAACCTGACGGTATCCGGCAGCCCCGATCCGGCGGGTCTGTTCGACTTCTTAAGCAGCAGCGGCTCCATCACCGGAGTAGGACTGATTAACCCCTCGGTGAGCTCCGATGCGGAGGAGGGGTTCATCGGGGGATTGGTGGGAATTAACCAGGGCGGCACGATTAGCGCGTCCTACGTAAGTGGCGGCTCGGTTGCCAGCACCGGTGCCGATGCCATGACCGGCGGACTGGTCGGCGTCAACATCGGCACGATACGCGCCTCTTATTCCACCGCCGCCGTCTCCGGCACCAGCAGCACCGGCGGGCTGGTCGGCGTCAACCACCTCACCGGCTGGTATCCCGGCAGTGGCACAATCATCGCCAGCTACGCCGCCACCGGCTCCATTACCGGAGGCGGTACCAGGAACTGCCTCTCGAGCAGCACCGCCATAACGGGAGTTGGCACTGGTGGACTGGGAACCGTAACCAACAGCTATTGGGATTCCTCCCTCTGCACCCTCACCGGCGGCGGCGGCACGGCCCGGACCACCACCGCCCTGCAAACCCCCACCGCCTACACCGGCATCTACACCGGCTGGAACGTGAACGTGGACACCGGCGGGGCCGACGCCCCCTGGCACTTTGGCACGTCCGCGCAGTATCCCATCCTGCAATACGGCTACGATGCCCGGGGCATCCAGTGGCAGCGCAGCCCCGGCGCCACCGCCATAGATTACGACGGCAACAACAACAACCTGATTGACGTCGACTCGCTGGCCAAGCTGAACGCCATGCGCTATGACCTGGATGGCGATGGAATATCCGTCACCGGCGCCGGCGCCGTGGCCTACCTGGCGGCTTTCCCCGGCGTGTCCACCGCCATGGGCTGCCCCGACGGGTGTACCGGCTACGAACTGCGGGCCAGCCTGGACTTTGACACCGGCAATGACGGCAACCGCGCCAACGATCAGTTTTACAACGGCGGCGCCGGCTGGACGCCCATCGGCACCGACCGCGCACCGTTCAGCAGTACGCTCCGGGGCAACGGGCATACCCTGTCCAACCTGCACGTCAACTCCGGCGCTACTATCGCCACCGTGGGCCTGTTTGGCACGCTTTCCGGCGCCGTCACCGGCATCGGACTGCCCAACGCCAGCGTAACCGGGGCGGCGGACAATACCGCCATCGGCGCGCTGACGGGCACGCTGGGGGCGTCCGGAACGGTAACATCCAGCTGGGCCACGGGCAGCGTGGCCTCCAGCAACGCCGGCAGCGCAGCCAAGAACGCCGGCGGGCTGGTGGGTTTTTCCTATGGCACAGTGCGGGCCAGCTACGCCGACGTGACGGTAACGGCCAGCAACGCGGCCACGAATGTTAGGGCCGGCGGCCTGGTCGGAAGTATAGGCACCATCGTAGCGACCGGCGCCGGCACGGTTACGGCCAGCTATGCCACCGGCGCAGTGTCCGGCGGCACGAGCGCCGCCTCTTACGTTGGCGGGCTGGTGGGCCAGCTGCCCACCTCCGGCACGCCCACCATAACGGCGTCTTACTCCATCGGCGCGGTTACGGCCGGCACCGGCGCCAACCGGGGCGGGCTGGCCGGCAATAATCCCAGCGGCGCCGTCATAACCGCCAGCTATTGGGACACCGACACCAGCGACATCGCGGCCGCCGGCGCCGGGGAGGGCAAAACCACCACCGAACTGCGCACGCCCACCGCCTACGGCACCAGCACCACCACCGACATCTACGCCGCCTGGAACGTGGACGTGGACGGCGCAAACGGCAACGACGACCCCTGGGATTTCGGCTACGATTCCCAATACCCGGTACTGCAATACGGCAGCCTGGACGTCCTGAAACAGGGCCGGGATACCATCTTGCTCTCCACCGCCGCACTGGACGTGGACGAGGACGACGCCACCGGCGCCGCCTACACCATCCGGCTGGGCGGCCCGCCCCAAGCGGGGACGACGGTAACGGTAACCATCACCATCACCGGCGCCGGCACCAGCACCGCCGTAACCCTTGACGGCCCCGACGACGGCGCAACGTTCAGCGCCAGCGAAACGCTGACCTTTACCGATGCCAACTACGGCACGGCGCAGACGGTAACCGTCAAGGCGGCCGACGACGGCAACCTGCTCGACGAAAGCCTCACCCTGACCCACACCGCAACCGGCGCCGGCACCGGCTTTGCCGGCGTCACCGCCGCCCTGCCCCTGGCAGTCAGCGACGACGACAAAGGCAGCATCGTACTGGCCCAAAGCGGCACGCCCATCACCACGCTGGGCGTAACCGAGCAGGACACCGTGAACACCGTCACTTACGACGTAACGCTGAACCCGGCGCCCCTGGCCAACGTAACCGTAACCATCACCGTCCCCAGCACGCCAACCGACTATACCGACGCCGTAGAAATCAACAAAACCGGCGGCACTTTCGGCAGCAGCCAAACCCTGACTTTCACCCCGATGAACTACAACACGGCGCAAACAATAACCGTCCGGGCGCCCGATGACACCGACCACACCGGCGAAAGATTCACCCTGACCCACGCCGCCGCCAACGCCACGGCCACCGCCAGCGGCTTTGACGGCTCCACCAAAGACCTGGCCGTAACCGTAACCGACAACGACACGCCGGGCATCGCCCTGTCCGCAGCCTCGCTAACCGTTGCCGAGGAAAACGCCATCCCGTCAACCTACACCGTGCAGCTGGCCACCCAGCCCACCGCCGACGTAACCGTCACCGTAACCGCGCCCACCGGCCTGGCCATCGACGGCCCCGACGTCGCAACCGCGTTCACCGCCAGCGAAGCGCTGACCTTTACCGGCGGCAGTACCGGCGACTGGAACACGCCGCAAACCATCCGGGTGAACGCGCTGGCCGACGACAACCTGGCCAACGAAACCCCGACGATTACCCACGTCGCCGCCAACGCCGGAGCCACCGCCAGCGCCTACGCCGGCATCAGCAAAGATTTACCCGTAACGATAACCGACAACGACAGCCCAACCATCATCGTAGCCACCACCACCCAGCCGGTAATTGATGAGGGCACCGAAACCTACACCTACACCGTCAGGCTGAGCAACCAACCGGCGCACGGCGTAACCGTAACCATCGCCAGCGGCCCATCCGACGGCGTGGAAATCGCAACCGACGGCACGTTCAGCAACAGCGCAACGCTGGCTTTCTCGACGAGCAACTGGCAGATGCCGCAAACCGTAACGGTCAAGGGCCTGGACGACGCCGACCTGTCCGACAGCACCGGCAACATCCTGGCCCACACCGCCGCCGATGCCACGCCCGGCAGCAACAGTCTGTTCAGCAGCGCCCCCACCGTCAATCTGTCCGTAACCGTTACCGACGACGACACCGGCGCTATTGAAGTCACGCAAACCGACGACACAACCCTCACTCCGCCGCTGGTCGTGGGCGAGGGCAGCAGCGTCATGTACAACCTGGGCGTGAGCGAGGCGCCGCTGGGCGACGTCACCATAACCGTATCCAGCAACAACGCCGCCGTGCAAATCCACGACGGCGGCAGCACTACCAACGACGCCGACTTCAGCAGCAGCCAGGACTTCACTTTCACGTCGTCAGACTATGCCGATCAGACGATAACCATCCGGGCGCCGGAGGACGACAACGACACCTACGAAAGCGTCACCATCACCCACACCGCCGCCGGCGCGGGCAGCGGCTACGCCAGCGTCAGCGCAACCCTGGCCGTCAGAGTAACCGACAACGACGACCCCGGCATCACGCTGTCCGAATCCGCGCTAACCATTGGCGAGGAAAACGCCAGCCCCGCAACCTACACCGTCGTGCTGGACAGCGAGCCTGAGGCCGACGTAACCGTAACCGTAACCGCCGGAACCAACCTGCAAATCGACGACAACACCGGCACCGATTTTGGCGGCACCGAAACGCTGACTTTCACCGACAGCAACTGGGACACGGCGCAAACCATCCGGGTGAACGCCCTGGCCGACGACAACCTGGCCAACGACACCCCGGCGCTTACCCACGACATCGCCAGCGCCGGCGACAGCGACTACCACGGCCTCAGCGACGTATCCTTGCCCGTAACCGTTACCGACAACGACAACCCAACCATCATCGTAGCCACCACCACCCTGACGGTTATGGAAGGCGACACGGAAACCTACACCGTCCGGCTCAGCCACCGTCCGGCCCACGGCGTAACCGTAACCATCGCCAGCGGCGCATCCGATGGCGTAGAAATCGACGGCCCCGACAACGGCGCAACGTTCAGCAACAGCGAAACGCTGTTCTTTACGAACTCCGCCTCCAGCTGGCAGACGCCGCAAACGGTAACGGTGCGGGGCCTCAGCGACGCCGACCTGTCCGACAGCACGGGCAACGCGCTGACGCACACCGCCAGCAATACGGTGTCCAGCCAGGACAGCCTGTTCACCACCGCGCCCGCCGTCACGCTGACCTTTACCGTTGACGACGACGACACCGGCAGCATCGTGCTAACCCAAAGCGGCTCGGCCATCACCGCGCTGACCATCAACGAGGAGCACGCCACCGACACCATCTATCAGGTAGCGCTCAGCGAGGCGCCGCTGGCCAACGTAACCATAACCGTCACCACCAGCGACAACGACGCCGTAACCATCGACGGCCCTGACGGCGGCCCCAGCGACACGTCGTTCAGCAACAGCGAAACGCTGACCTTTACCGGCGGCGCTACCGGCAACTGGAACACGGCGCAGACGGTAACCATCAAGGCGCCGACGGACAACGACCCCGACGACGAAAGCGTCACGCTGACGCACACCGCCAGCGGCACGAACAGCGGCTACGACGGCGTAACCAAAGGGCTGTCCATAACCGTAACCGACGACGACTCGCCCAACATCGTGCTGTCAGTTTCCTCACTAACCGTAGCCGAGGAAAACACCAGCCCCGCAACCTACACAGTGGTACTGGCTACCCAGCCCGCCGCCGCCGTAACCGTAACCGTAACTGCGTCCGGCGATTTGGAAATCGACGACAACAACGGCAGCGACTTCGGCCCCAGCGAAACGCTGACCTTTACCGGCGGCGCTACCGGCAACTGGGAGACGGCGCAGACCATCCGGGTGAACGCAACGGGGGACAACGACCTCAAGGACGACACCCCCACGATTACCCACAACCCGTCCAGCGCGGACAACGACTACAACGTCCTCGACAACAAAACCCTGAACGTAACGATTACCGACGACGACACCGGCAGCATCGTCCTGGAGCAAGGCGGCTCGGCCCTGACCACGCTGGCCCTCAGCGAGGGCGGCTCCACCGTCAACTACACCGTAGAACTGAGCCACCAGCCCACCGCCAACGTGGACGTCACCGTAACCGCAACCGCCGACGTAACCATCGATAACAGGAGCGGCAACGACTTTGACACCACCGAAACGCTGCGTTTCACTCCCGGTAACTGGCAGACGGCGCAGACGATCCGGGCGCGCGCGGCCAACGACAGCGACCTGGGCAACGACACCACCACGATTACCCACGTCGCCGCCGATGCCGCAACGGGCGTAACCAGCGACTACGCCAGCGTCAGCAACACCCTGTCCGTAACCGTAACCGACACCACCACGCCCAGCTTCCTCCTGACGCAAAACAGCGTGGACATAACCGCGCTGACGGTAGATGAGGAGGGCAGCAACGTCACTTACGGCGTAGCGCTGAGCCACGTGCCGACGGGCGCGGTTACCGTAACCGTCGCCGCTACCGGCCTGCTGATTGACGGCCCCGACAATGGCGCCGTGTTCTCCGCCAGCGAAACGATCGGCTTCACTACTGGCAACTGGCAAACGGCGCAGACGGTAACGATACAGGCGCCGGCGCACGACGTTAATTCACAAAACGAAACGATTACGGTGTCCCACACGGCCACCGGCGGCGGCTACGGCAGCACCACCAAATCGCTGACCGTAACCGTTGACGACGACGACGACCCGGAAATCCTGCTGTGGCACCCCACCGACGACACCGCTACTACCTCCCTGACCGTAACCGAGGAAGGCACCGCATCCTATCGCATACGCCTGAACACCTTGCCCACGGCGGACGTGAACGTAACCGTCAGCGCGGGGGCCGGCCTGGAAGTCGATAACGGCAGCGGAACCTACGGCAGCACCCGCACGCTGAGCTTCTCGACGACTGGAACGACTAGTTGGGACTCGCCGCAAACGGTAACGATACGCGCCACGGCCGATGACGACCTGGCCGCCGGCCCCTCCAGCCTGTCTCACTCCGCCCGCAACGCCGGCGGCACGTCCAGCACCTACCACGGCCTCAGCAAGTCCCTGCCCGTAACGATTACGGACAACGACACGCCAACCATCGTCATCTCCGAAACCGTCGGCCTGTCGGTGGACGAAGGCGGCACCAACACCTACACCGTCCAGCTGAGCCACCGCCCGGCCGCCGGCGTAACCATAACCATCACCAGCAGCGCAACCGACGATGTGGAAATCGCAACCGACGGCACTTTCGGCGACAGCGCGACGCTGCGTTTCTCGACCGGCGACTGGAACAGTAGGAAAACGGTAAGGGTGCAGGGCTTGCCCGACAATGACCTGTCTCACGACACCGGCAACACGCTGACCCACGCCGCCAGCAACACAGTGTCCAGCCAGGACAGCCTGTTCAGCAGCGCCGCCGCCGCCGAGCTGTCCGTAACGGTAACCGATACCACCAGCCCCAGCATCGTGCTAACCCAAAGCGGCGCGGCCATCAGCGGCGCGCTGCCCATCGACGAGGAGGGCAGCAACGTCACTTACCAGGTGGGCCTGAGCAACCCGCCCCTGGGTCCCGTAACCGTCACCATCACCAGCGACAACGCCGCCGTAACCATCGACGGCCCCGACGCCGGCGCAACGTTCAGCAACAGCGAAACGCTGAGTTTCGCCGGCGGAGTCACTACGGCGCAAACGGTAACCATCCAGGCGCCAAACGATAACAACCCGGTCAACGAAATGGTAACGCTCACTCACACCGCCACCGGCTCGCTCAGCGGCTACAACGGCAAGACCGCATCCCTGGACGTAACCGTAACCGACAACGACACGCCCAACATCCTGCTGTCCGAATCCACGCTGGACGTAACCGAGGAGGACGCCAGCGGCGCCACTTACAGCGTCAAGCTGGCTACCGAGCCCACCGCCGACGTAACCGTAACCGTAACCGCGCCCGTCGGCCTGACCATCGACGGCACCGACCCCGGTTCCGATTTCACCAGGAGCGAAACGCTGACGATCGTCGCTGCCGACTGGAACACGGCGCAGCAAGTAACGGTAAAAGCGGATGCGGACGTCAACCTGGCCAACGAAAACTACAGGATTACCCACCTCGCCGCCAGCACGGACAGCAACTACGCCGGCAAATCCAAAGATCTGACCGTAACCGTTATTGAAGACGACACTGGCAGCCTGGAACTGTCCGAAACCTCCCGCACCGTAATCGAGGGCGAAACCACCGGCCAAACCTACACCGTCAAGCTGAGCCACCGGCCCAATGCGGCGGTAACCGTAACCATCACCAGCACCGGCAAAGCCGCCGCAACCCCGGCATCCCTGACCTTTAACGCCAGCACCTGGGATAGGGAGCAGACGGTAACCGTCAAAGCGGTAGCCGACGCCAACATTATCGACGACATCGACACGCTAACGCACACGCCCAGCGAAACCGGCGGCTACCGGGCCACCGCAGCCGCTACGGTATCCGTAATCGCGCGGGACACCACCGCGCCGGTCATCACTTTGACCCCGGCCAGCCTGCCGTCCCTGAATGAGAACTCCACCGACGACTACACCGTAGCGCTGGCGATGGAGCCGGCGGCTACTACCACCGTCGCCATCGCCAGCAGCAACCCCGGCGTAACCGTCAGCACGAACTCCCTGATCTTTACCATTACCAACTTTGACACTGCCCAGCCGGTAACGGTCACCACGACGACCGACAGCGACGCGGTGCACAATGCGTTCGGGATAACGCACACGCCCACCATCCGGGGCATCGCCAGCCCGGCCACGCCGCTGCCCCTGCTGTTCCTGGAGCCGGTTCCCCCCGGCGGCGGAGCAACGACAACCCCCATCGAATTCCTGGCGCCGACGCCCGGCAACACCGCAACCTACGCCGTTGACGGCTCAACGACGCACACGATAACCACCGACGCCGGCGTCCCCGAGGGCGTAACCATCCGGTCAGTAGGCGGCGTGGGCCTGGCCTCGAGCACCACCATAAGGATCGGCCTCGCGCCGGACGGCACCCCAATCACACATCCCGGCTACACCCTGGACCCGGATACACTGGTGGACATCACCGTAGAGCCGGTGCCGTCGGTGGGCCTGCAAGTCTGCCTGCCCCTGCCCCAGACCGGCGGCACCGGCGGCCCGCAGCTGATGCACTACCAGTCCGGCAGCTGGCGAACCGTGCCCAGCCAAGTACAAAACGGCAAAGTCTGCGGCACCGTAACCGACTTCTCCCCATTCATAACCGGCCGCCCCATCGCACCCACCACCGGCGGCCCACCCCCGCCGCCCGACGAGGAGGACGACAACGGCAACGGCAGCACCGGCGGCGGTACTCCCAGCAGTGGCAGCGGCGGTTCCGGCGGCGGCAGCGGCACGCCGGCTCCGAAACCCACGCCAACGCCGGCCCCCAAACCGACGCCGGTTCCGGCAACGCCCACCCCGGCACCAACGCCAGCCCCTACGACGCCCCCCATCCGGCCCACGCCAACGCCGGCGCCAACATCCACGCCGATGCCAACGCTGGCCCCCACACCAACGCCGGCCGCCCCGCCAACCGCGCTACCGCCAACCCAACCGCCCCCGGTAGCCGCCCTAATCCCACAGCCGCCCGTAATCGGAGAGATTACGTTCAGCATCGCCAATCCGCAACCCGGCAGTGCGCTGATGGTAGAGTGCCCGGTAACCAACCCCGGAGCGGTAACCGCCGAGTACCAGTTGGTGCTGGAAATCGCCGGCGAGATAGTCCAACGCCAAATGGTAACCATCCCACCCGGCCAAACTCAAAACTTGCAGCTGCCCATAATCGCCCCGGACGCTCGTTCCGAGGTAACGGTTCGGGTGGATGAGCAGTCCAGGACGGCAATGCTGACGCCGGCCGCATCCGAAGTCGTAGCAACGCCGGCCGCTGAGCAAACCGGCGGCGGCGCGCCGTGGCTGCTTATTGGCATAATCGCCGTTATAGCGGTGTCCATAATCAGCGGCGGCATCGCCCTGCTGCTGCGCCGCCGCCAATGATTAAACCGTCCAAAACCGCACGCCACGCCGCACCGTTTCCGTATGGACACCGCCAAACACGATGCTATAATCACTGCCATATCACGTTCCTTGGTTTCAAGAGCGAGTTCCCCATCCATCCGCAGCAGGTGCAACTTTGGCCGCAGTCAATCAACCCGCGCTATCCGTTGACGATATGCGCAGCACGGCCCAGGCATTACGGCGCGACAGCCTGGAGATGATATTCCGTGCCGGCAGCGGCCATCCGGGCGGCTCGTTCTCCGAAATGGACATCCTGGTCGCCCTCTACTTTGGCATCCTCCGCTACGACGCCGCCAACCCCGGCTGGCCGGAGCGCGACCGTTTCATCCTGAGCAAGGGCCACGCCTCCCCCGGTTTCTACGCCGTCCTGGCCCGCGCCGGCTACTTTGACCGCGCGGAACTGGCCTCCTTTCGCCAAACGGACGGCCTCTTGCAGGGCCACGCTCACCCCATGACCCCCGGCGTTGAAATGAACTCCGGCTCGCTGGGCATGGGACTGTCCTTCGCCTTGGGCCACGCCCTCGCCGCCCGCCTCGACGGACGCAACTACCGGGTATTCGCCCTCCTCGGCGACGGCGAGTGCCAGGAGGGGGAAATCTGGGAAGCCGCCATGTCCGCCGCCCACCACCAGGCCAACAACCTCGTCGCCATCGTTGACCGCAATCGCATCCAGAACGACCGCTTTACCGACGAAGTAATGACGCTGGAACCTCTGGCCGACCGCTGGCGCGATTTCGGCTGGAACGTGTTTCACTGCGACGGGCACCAGCACGCCGCCATCCTGGACACCCTGCGTCAGGCCATGCAATCCGGCCCGTCGGTGGTCATCGCCGACACCGTAAAAGGCAAGGGAGTCAGCTTTATGGAGAACAACCCCGGCTTTCACGGGCGCGCTCCCAACCCTGATGAGTACGCCGCCGCCCTGGACGAGTTGGCCCGATGACCACCACACGCGCTATGGCCGCCCCCCGCGAAACCTACGGCCGCACCCTGCTCACCATGGCCGAGGATTACCCCGACATCGTAGTCCTCGGCGGCGACCTGAACGTATCCACTTTCGTCCACCTCTGGCGCGACCAGTATCCCGACCGTTTCTTTGACTTTGGCCCGGCCGAGCAGAACATCGTCGGCGTAGCCGCTGGCCTGGCCGCCGCCGGCAAAATCCCCTTCGTCAGCACCTTCAGCGTCTTTGGCACCGGCCGCCCCTACGACCAGCTGCGCGTGCTAATCTCCCAACCGTCCCTGAACGTCAAGCTGGTGTGCACCCACGCCGGCATCCTCACCGGCGAGGATGGTATGTCGGCCCACAGCATCGAGGACTTGTCCCTGATGTGTTCCCTGCCCTCGTTCCGCGTGGTAACCCCGGCCGATTCAGTTGAAACCGACCGGGCCGTGCGCGCCGCCGCCGCCATTCACGGCCCCGTGTACGTCCGCCTCCCCCGCGCCGCTACGCCGGTGGTGCATACCGACGATTACCGCTTTGACCTGGGCCAGGCCGACACCCTGCGCCCCGGCGCCGATGTCAGCATTATCGCCGTCGGTTCTCTGGTCGCCCCGGCCCTGGACGCCGCCGCCGCGCTGGCCTCCCAGAGCATCAACGCCCGCGTCATCAACCTCCACACCCTGGCCCCCGCCGATACCGACGCCATCGTTGCCGCCGCCCGCGAAACCGGCGCCATCGTCACCGCCGAGGAACACTACGTCCACGGCGGCCTGGGCAGCGTAGTCGCCGGCGTAACCGCCCGGCACTGCCCGGTTCCCATTGAAATGGTGGCACTGCGCGGCTACACCGGCTCCGGCCCCGCCTACGAGCTGATGGCCAAAAACGGCCTGACCGCCGCCGGCATCGAGCAGGCCGCCTTGCAGGTAATCAGCCGCAAGACGACGTAACCCTACCTTTCGCGGCTAACCCCCGGCCGGCGGCAGCGGCCCGTGCCCCCGGCCGTTGCCATTCCCGTTGCCGCCGTACCCCTCGCCCCCCTCGTCGCTGAACACCCGTATCTCAGTCCCCTGAAACACGTGGTACAGGTGCGAATCCCGCTCCGTCCCCACCGTGTTGAGCATATCGGCGTCAATATCGGCGAGAATCTCCTCGATTTGCTCCCCGGTCAGGCTTTGGTCAACGGCGATGGCGATGTGGGCCAGGCCGGGTATAAAGTGGGTGTCAATCCGCCCCACCGGGTTCTCGCCGTCCAGTATGAGATACGCCTCAGACTGGCCGGTGCGGACTTCGCGTTCGTAATCAAAAGGCACGATGTATCACCAGGTAATGCGCCGCTGCGGGCGGTCGCTGCTATGGGTTATTGCTGCTGCGGGCTATTGCTAATAGGGGTTGTCGCTGCTGCGCGCTGTTGTTCCGCTGTTGTTCCGATGAACTACTGCCGGACTTGCCCGCTGCCGCGCACAATCCATTTGTAGGATGTCAACTCCCGCAGGCCCAGCGGCCCCCGCGCGTGGAACTTCTGCGTGCTGATGCCTACCTCGGCGCCCAGACCCAGCTCCGACCCGTCGGTAAAGCGCGTGCTGGTGTTGTGGTACACCGCCGCCGCGTCAACCTCCGTGAGAAACCGTTGGGCGGCGGCATCGTCCCCCGTCACAATCGCCTCCGAATGGCCGGAGCCGTAGGTCTCAATGTGTTCCAGCGCGTCATCCAGGCTGTCCACCACCTTGACCGCCGCAATCAGCGCCAGAAACTCCCGCCCCCAGTCGTCCTCGTTGGCCGGCGCAGTGTTCAGCCCATCGTCCGGCCCCAGTATGCTCAGCGAACGATGGTCGCAGCGCATCTCCACGCCGGCGCCGTTAAGCCGGGACGCAATCTCCGGGATGCACCGTGCCGCCGCCTCCGCGTGCACCAGCACGGTGTCCAGCGCGTTGCACACGGTGGGGCGCTGCACTTTGGCGTTGTACACGATGCTGGCCGCCATCTCCGTGTCCGCGTCCCGGTCAACGTAAGTGTGGCAAACCCCCACGCCGCCGGTCAGCACCGGCATACTCGCGTTCCGCCCCACAAAGTTGATTAGCTCCGCGCCGCCCCGCGGCACCAGCAGGTTGACGTAATCTTTCATCCCCAGCAGCACGTCCACCAGCGCCCGGTCGGTATCATTGACAAACTGCACCGCCGCCGTAGGCAGCCCGGCCTCGGCAATCGCCCGGTGCACCAGCCCCACCAGCGCCGAGTTGGAGCGCAGCGTTTCCTTGCCCCCCCGCAAGATGCAGGCGTTGCCCGACTTGAGCGCCAGCGCAACGATGTCCGTAGTAACGTTGGGGCGGCTCTCGTAGATGCTGGCGATGACGCCCAGCGGGATGCGCCGTTTCTCCACCTCCAGCCCGTTTTCCAGCACAAAAGACTCGATAAGCTCACTCACCGGATCGCCCAGCGCCGCCACCCGCCGCACGTCCGCCGCCATCCCGTTCAGCCGCTCCGGAGTAAGCAGCAGCCGGTCCAGAAACGCCTCGTTAATCCCGGCCGCCTGCGCGTCCCTGTAATCGGCCGCGTTAGCCTCCAGCGTCGCCGCCTGTTCCGACTCCAGCGCGTCCGCAATGTTCTGCAAGGCGTGATTGCGCGCCGCCGCCGGCCGCCGCCCCAGCGCCCGGGCCGCACCCTGCGCAGAGCGCCCCTGTTGAATTAGCAGATTGGCAGATGACATAACATAGCTCCCGGATGGCTGGATACCTGATGGCCGGATAGATGACCGATTTTACAGCAAGACCAGGTTGTTGCGATGCACCACTTCCTGCCCGTACAGGTATCCCAGAGTAGCAACGATACGGTCCGAGCGCAGCCCCTTGATGCGCCGAATATCCCCGGCGGCGTAGTTGCAGATGCCGCACGCCACCCGCCCCCCGGCGTCGTTCACGATATACACAATATCCCCCCGCCCGAAATCGCCCACCACGTCGCTTACTCCCGCCGGCAGCAGGCTAACGCCGTTGCGCCGCAGCGCCGACACCGCCCCGGCGTCCACCACCACCGCATTAGCGTCGCTGTCCCCGGCCACGCTGAGCATCCAGCGTTTGCGCGCCTCCAGCTTGCTGCTGGCCGGCCGGAAATAAGTCCCCAGCCGTTCGCCGCCCACCACCCGCACGATGGCATCCCGCTCCCGGCCCCGGCAGATTGTCATGGCAATCCCCGACGTCGTAACTAGTCTGGCGGCGTCCAGCTTGGTTGGCATCCCGCCCCTGGCCCAGGCGTTGCGGTGTTCGCCGGCCATCGCCGCCACCCCCTCGTCCACCAAATCCACCACCGGCACCAGTGCCGCCGTCGGGTCCGTCTTTGGGTCAGCCGTGTACAGCCCGTCCACGTCCGACAGAATAATCAGCAAGTCGGCGTCGATCAGCGCCGCAATCAGCGCCGACAGCCGGTCGTTGTCCCCAAAAACCTCGCCAATTTCATCCGATGCCACCACGTCGTTCTCGTTCAGAATTGGCACCACGCCCAGCTCCAGCAGCGAGAACAGCGTGTTGCGGATGTTCAGATACGACTGCCGGTGCGTAGTGTCGTTGATAGTCAGCAAAGTTTGCGCCACCGACACCCGCCCCTCGGCAAACAGCTCAGCGTAAGCCTGCATCAAACGGCTTTGCCCCAGCGCCGCCAGCACCTGCCGGGTCGATATATCAGGAATATCATCAACGTGGCCCGCCTCCGCCAGCGACTGCCGCCCCGCCGCAATCGCCCCCGACGTAACCAGCACCACCTGAACCCGCTCCTCATTCACCAGCTGGCAAACCTGCCGCACCAAATCCGCCATCACCGGAGCATCCAAAACCACCGTCCCCAGCGACCGCTCCGCGCTGCCGGTTGTAAGCACGTTAGTACCGGCCTTAACCACAATACGCCGGTAAGCCGCCCGGCCCCCATCACGGCCGGCGGCATCATCAGAAACGGAGGGCAAAGCGTTGCTCCGCAAGGCGGACATAAAGGCAATCCGAGTAAGAGGAGATAGTGAATTATATCACGCAGCCAGCATCCCCCTTGCCGTCCCCCTGATTCCCCCCACTGCCACTCTGAGCGTACCCCCCACTGCCACTCTGAGCGTACCCCCTACTGCCACTCTGAGCGTACCCCCTACTGCCACTCTGAGCGTACCCCCTACTGCCACTCTGAGCGTACCCCCCACTGTCACTCTGAGCATGCCCCTTACTGTCATTCTGAGCGCAGCGAAGAATCTCGATGACGTAGCGACGGCGTTTGCCCCCAAGTATGCCCTGCGCCATCAGGTTTCTGCGCATAGCGCAGAATGACATCAGCCGAACTAACCGCCGGAACGAACGCTATCACACCGACACAATGCCCCGTATGACCAGCTGCTGCCTGAGGTACTCCATACCCCGGTTGCCCTTGATGGCGTTGCAGGTGTGGCACATCAGTTGCAGGTTGCCGATGCTATCCTGCCCGCCCCGCGAGCGCGGCGTGATGTGGTCAATCGTCAGCACGTGCAGCGGCAGTTCGTACTCACACCCCGCGCAGCGGCGGTTCTGGCAGGCGTACAGCAATTCCTTGTCCGATTGCGGATTGGCCGGAGTGAGCGAGGCCAAGTCGCTGCGCCGGGGCGGTTCCTGCAACACCAGCGGCGTCCAGTCCTCCCAGGGACGCTCATCATCCCCGTTCATCGGGATTTGCAGCTCACGCCGGGCGCGCGCGGCCAGCACCTCCGCGGCCTGCGGCAGCCGGTCAATCCCAATCCATTCCCGCCCCAGCTTTTCGGCGGCAATGCAAGCCGTAGCGCACCCGCAAAACGGGTCCAGCACCAAATCGCCCGGATTAGACGACGCGTTGATAATGCGTTCCAGCAAAGCCACCGGCTTCTGCGTCCGCCACCCCGTCCGCTCCCGCGCGCGCGGCCCGATTGGACGTATATCATTCCATTGATTAGTAGGCACTTGGCCGGGGTTTTCCGCCAGATAACGCTTGAGCCGCGGCATACCCTGGTCAGGCGGGTAATAAATCATTCCCGCCGCATCCAGCGCGTCCAACCGCCCCAACGGGCTGGCAATGTCCCGGTATCCGGGGATAACGTTTGCATCAACCCAGGCGGCGTAACGCCCGCGCAACGGAGCATTCCATTGCCGCCCAGTGCGATTGGGGTCAAACCCCCGCCAAAGCTGGCCGGTCTCCCCTGTGCCCCGGCGCGGAGCAGTGAGGTCTCCAAGTTGGTACTTTCCCCGTTCATCCTCAAAACGGTAAAACTGTTCTACATAATCGGCATCCAGCGGAACGCGAATAGCATCGGTATTGATGCGGGACTGCCTGCTGTAAAACAGAATCGTGTCGGTCACTCTCCCGAATCCTCGTGAATCATTGTGCGCCGAAGTCCGCTTCCAGAAAATTCCTACTTGGAAATTCTGTATTCCAAACACCGCGTCCATGACCGATTTCAAGTAGTGCACCGCCGTATCGTCGCAATGCAGATAAATGCTGCCCGTCGCTTTCAGCACCCGGTGCAGTTCCAGCAGCCGCACGCTCATAAAAGTAAGGTAGCCGGCCATGCTCTCCCCGTGCGACAGCTTGGCCCCGTTGATGAGGTGAAACAGCGCCGGCAGGCGGTATTCAATCTCGTCAATCCACTCCGCCTTCATATCGCTCAGCGTCCAAACATCATCAAACTCCGCCCCCCGCGCCTCGCTGTCCAGCGGAGCGGCGTAAGTCCGGTTCGAGTTGAACGGCGGGTCAAGATAAATAAGGTCAACGCACTCAGAGTTTATCCCCCGCAAAATATCCAAATTGTCCCCGGTAAAAATCGTGCGCCCAGGCACATTGCAAACCCTACTCATAGCAAATCCCCCAACACCAGTCTAACAACCCCCACCCCCTCCAAGCAAGCCAAAAGCGTCACCCAAAACCGCAAAACCCCACGACTGCGCTCGGAGTGACCATCCCCTTGTCATTCTGAGCGTAGCGCAGAATCTCGACGGGGTAGCAGCGGTGTTACCCCCAAAGTGTGCGCTACGCTATCGAGATTCCCCAACAATATTAGAACCACCTAAAACGAAACGCTACCGAGCATTCCCGGTTAGGCAGCCCAAATCACCCTGATTTAGAAAATCCCGCAAAGTTAGACGCCTACGGTGTGCTACGATACTGCCTGATCTGACGGCATCCGCACCCTGCGTCAACTTGCAATAGAGCGGTGAATGAGTACACGCCGGACTTTCGCCACCCCGCTGCTGATGATCGTGATTGCCCTAACGCTCACTTTGACAATCTTACACGACCAGCAAATGCCGAGCATGGATTTTTTGGAGATAGCGTCCGTTCCATCGAAAAGACTATGAACGAACCACTGCCAGGTAACTACGTTGCTCTGTTCTTTGACGATGCTACTAATTACGAATTGGGCGGAATTAACTTCGGCACCCACATGACAATGCCTTTGCTCTTTGATGTTGAGGACAGTAACTTTTGGAAAGACACGCCATTCGTGATTGCTCATGAGGGCTGAACTACTCCTTGGGTGAGGGCCTGTTTCTAGACCTTTATAACAACTTGGACGCAGACACATTCCGGCAGGGTTTCCGCAACCTGCACCGCAAATCCTTGCAGGATGACGATACGGACGACTGCGATGGTACGAAACTAGGCATCTGCCATCTGAAATCAGCGTTCCAGGCTGCCGTGCCATCCGATGCTGACGCCGCAAAAGTCACTGATATTGTAAGCCGCTGGTATGGCACTGCCCCCTGACCCAACCCCGCCCGGTCGCTTTACCCCCGCCCTAATGCCAAAACCGCCTTGAATTATCACCCCCTCCCGGCGTACACTATCCCCACGGGGCTGACCGCCGGTCAGTCCCGCCTCGGCGTGTACCCCACGCCTCAACTTGTCAAACCGGACACCGGATGAGGGAAACATGGCTCTAACCGGACTGCTATCGCTGCTCGGCTCGCAATCCCGGATGCAGCGGCATCTGCGCCATCTCCGCGCCGCCGCCATCCACTCCAGCCTGGCCGTGCCGCCGGAGCATCAGGCCGTGTACGTCGGCGCCCTGTGGCACTTGCAGCAGCGGCCCACCCTGGTGATAACCCCCCGCCTGGAGGACGCCCGCCGCCTGCACGACCAGCTGCTTACCTACCTGGGCGACGATGCTCCCGCCCTTTTGCTGCCCGAACCGGAAGTGCTGCCCTTTGAGCGCCTGTCCGTCGATGCCCGCACCACCAATCAGCGCGTTGCCGCCCTGGCCGCCCTGGCCACCCACGACCCCACCGACGCCGACGCCGTCCCGCCGCTAGTCGTAACGTCAGTATCGGCGGCCCTGCGGCTAACCTTGCCCCCCGCGCTGGCCGCCGGCCGGCACCCCAATGCGTCCGGCGGCCACCATCTCATCAAAGGCGGCCGCATCCCCTCCGTGGACGCCCTGCTCTCGGCCTGGGTTGACCTGGGCTACCGCCATGAGCCGCAGGTGGACGCCCCCGGCAGTTTCAGTCTGCGCGGCGGCATCCTCGACGTCTTTCCCCCCGATGCCGAACTGCCCTACCGGGTGGAACTGTGGGACGATGAAATTGACACCATCCGTCGTTTCGACCCCGAAACCCAACGCTCCATCGCCGATGCTGATGCGGTACGCGTCATCGCCGCCGCCGAGCAGCTCCCCGGCCTGGCCAACCCCGCCGCCTATGATGAGCGCCGCAGCCGCATTGACCTTTCCCCCTGCTCACCCTCCGCCGTAACCAGATTCCAGGAGGAACTTGCCGCCCTCCTCGAGCATCCCAACCCCGAAACCCTTTCCTTTTACAACGGCCTGCTGAACACCAACACCCTGGCCGAATACCTGTCCCCCGATTCCATCCTGGTGCTGGACCGCCCCGCCGGCCTCAATGGTGAGTCCGAGGAGCTGGTCTCCAAATACGACCAGCAGCGCGCCAACCGGCAAAGTCGCGGCGAGCTCCCCTACGGTTTCCCCTCGCCCAACACCGACTGGCCCACCCTCCAGGCCCAATTCGCCGCCGCCAACCTGCGCACCATCGACCTGGAGCGGTGGGCCTCCGATACCAGGACGGCGCTGGTTCAGCCCCTCTCTCTCCCCGGCGCCGGCGCCGGCGCCGGTTTGACCTGGTTCACCGATGACGCCGCCGCCCGCATCGCCGACGGCGGCGCGGTGGTTGCCGTCAGCCAGCACGCCAGCCGCCTCACCGAAGTCTTGCAGGAAGCCGGCGTCAAGTCCCGGCTGGTCGAGTCGCTGCCCGCCCGGCCCCGCGCCGGACGGGTTCACGTCCTGGCCGGCGGCCTGCGCAAGGGCTGGCAAACTGATTCGTCCGGCTCCACCCCCGCTCTGGCCGTGTACAGCGACGCCGAACTCTTTGGCACCGTCAAGGAACGCCGCTACCGCCCCCCCCGCGTGCGCCGCGATTTGGGCGATGCCGTTTCTCTGGCCGACCTCACCGTCGGCTCTTACGTCGTCCACATCGACCACGGCGTAGCCCGTTTCATGGGCGCCACCCACCTCGAAACCGGCGGCGAACCGCGCGAATATCTCGTCCTCGAATACGCCGGCGATGACCGCCTCTACGTCCCCACCGAGCAGATCGACCGCCTCGGCGCCTACGTCGCTGCCACCGACGACCAGCCCAGCCTGACCCGTCTCGGCGGCAGCGAGTGGCAGCGCATCAAAGAACGCGCCCAGAGCGCCGCCCGCGAAATCGCCGATGAGCTGCTCAAGCTTTACGCTACCCGCGAATCCGTTGACGGCCATCGTTTCGGCCCCGACGCCGCCTGGCAGCGCGACTTGGAGGACTCTTTCCCCTACGTCGAAACCCCCGATCAGGTCCGCGCCATCAACGAAGTCAAGGGCGATATGGAACTCAACCGCCCCATGGACCGCCTCATTTGCGGCGACGTCGGCTACGGCAAGACCGAAGTCGCCCTGCGCGCCGCTTTCAAGGCCGTCAACGAGGGTATGCAGGTGGCCGTGCTGGTTCCCACCACCGTGCTGGCCCAGCAGCACTATGCCACCTTTGCCGAGCGCCTCGCCCCCTACCCCGTCCGCGTCGCCGTCCTCAGCCGTTTCCGCACCCCCCGCGAGCAGGCCGACGTCGTGGCCGCCGCCAAAGCTGGCAGCGTTGACATCGTAATCGGCACCCATCGCCTCCTCCAGAAAGACGTCGCATTCCAGAACCTCGGCCTGGTCATCGTTGACGAGGAACACCGTTTCGGCGTTGCCCACAAAGAGCGCCTCAAGCAGATGCGCGCCGAAGTTGACGTCCTCACCCTCAGCGCAACCCCCATCCCCCGCACCCTCCACATGGCCCTCGCCGGCGTCCGCGATATGAGCGTCATCCACACCCCCCCGGAGGCCCGCCTGCCCGTCCGCACTTTCATCTCCGAGGACAGCGGCGAGCTGATTCGCGAGGCCATCCTGCGCGAGATGGAACGCGATGGCCAGGTCTTTTTCCTCCACAACCGGGTCCGCACCATCCACCAGGCCGCTACCGATTTGAGCCATCTCATCCCCGAAGCCCGTTTTCTGGTCGGACACGGCCAGATGCCCGAATCGGAGCTGGAGGACGTAATGGTAGCTTTCTCCAATCGGGAGGCCGACGTCCTGGTTTGCACCACCATTATTGAATCCGGGCTTGATATGCCCAACGTCAATACCATCATCATTGACCGTGCCGACCGTTTCGGCCTGGCCCAGCTTTACCAGCTGCGCGGACGAGTTGGCCGCGGCGACCACCGGGCCTACGCCTACTTGCTGGTTCCCGACACCCAGGAGATCACCGAAGCCGCCAGCCAGCGCATCCACGCCATCCTCGAAGCCACCGAGTTAGGCGCCGGTTTCCGCGTCGCCATGCGCGACCTGGAAATCCGCGGCGCCGGCAACCTCCTCGGCGCCGACCAGAGCGGACAGATTCACGCCGTCGGCCTCAACCTTTATTCCCAGCTGCTCCGCGATGCCGTCGCCGAACTCCAGCGGGATAACACCGCCGCCCCCGCCGCCGGCGCCGAACCGCCCACCCGCATCGACCTGCCCATCCCGGCCAGCATCCCGGAGGACTACATCGCCCACTTGCCGGCCCGGCTGGCCTTTTACCAGCGTCTGTCCCAAATCACCGACCGCGCGAGTATCCCGGCCGTGCGCGCCGATTTGCAAGACCGTTTCGGCCCGCCGCCTCAGGAAGTTGACAACCTGCTCGCCGTTACCGACTTGCGCTGCCTCGGCGCCGCCGCCGGCGTAGAGTCCCTGTCCGTGCCCATCCCCGGCATCGTAACCGTAGTATTCCGCCATCCCGTCGGCGATGCCCGGCTCGCCCTGCAAAAGACCCTCGGCCCGTCGGTCAAGGTAGGCCGCCGCGATCTGGAAGTGCACGTCAGCGGCGATGCCGATTACGGCCTGGCCCGGCTCGGCCGCGCCCTGCGCCGGGTAGCCGCTTTCATCACCGAAATGCAAGACGCCATGGCCGCCGTCCCCACCCCCCCGTCACCACCGCCCCCGCAACCCCCGCCGCCCGCCGCCGCCCCGGAGCGCCCGCCGGCCCGCCGCCGTCGCAACCGCACCCGCGCCAAACTGCCCGCCGCCGCCGACTGAACCGGCTTACGCCCCCAGCCCGTCGTCCCCCGCATCACCATCCCCCTGCGGCAGTGCTGAGTTTCCAGACCGGCCCGGCCGCCAAAGCCCGGTCGAGTAGAACACCACAGCCACGATAACGGCAGTGACGGCCATCGCCCCCACTACCACCACCGGATACAATACCCATGGTGTGTACCCCGTCCCGCTGTTGACGAATACCGACAGCCGCGCGCTCGTTGCGTCCCCGGCCGGCTGCTGCCCGCTGGCCGTCAGCTCCCAGCGTTCGATTTCACCGATGCCAGCGGCGTAATCCTGCATCCCCCGCAAGTGCGCCGTCTCCAGGACTATCAGCATATCCACCGACGAATCCCCGTCGTCCGTCCTTTCGCTGAACCTCTCAACGTAGCCGCCCAGCGATTCCGCCTGCGCGCGCAATTGCTCTCCGGCGGCCAGCGGTTCACCCGCAACTATCTGCAAATCCGCCCGCACGTCCGCGTTGGACTGGATGACCAGCTCCAGCCGCGCGTCCGGCGCATCCCCCACCGGCGCATCCCCCACGGACGTAAGCTCCCGCTCGAACGGTTCTCCCAGGCCGGCCGCGTAGTCCATCAGCCCCGCCAGTTCCGACGACTTTACCAGAACGGTCAGCTCCACCACTTGCCCCCGGTCCTGCTGATACTCCACTTTGCCGCCAATATACCCCCCTAGCGCCTCCACCCGCGCCAGCACCGCATCCGACACGGCGGACGGGTCGGCCACCGACAGCCGCAGCTCCCCGTGCGGCGGTTCCGCCGCCAGATTCCCCGGCAGCGCCAGCCACACGGTGATTAGCGACGTAGCCACCCGGTTCGTGAGATTGCGCTGCGTCGCCTCAACGTGCTCAATGTCCGACCGCACTTCGGCGATGCGCCGTTCAACTTCTATGATGTCCTCAACCGTCGCCGCATTTTCCAGCAGCTCAATCAGCCGCTCCTCCTGCGTGTACCACGCCGACAGCCGCGCCTCGTTGTCAACCAGCCGCTCCGTAACGTCGCTGGATTTAATCCCCTCGTCCAGCACCCGCCCGATTGCTCGCAGCGCCCCCATCGTTTCCGCCCGCCGCTCCGCCGGCACCCGCAGGCTGATTGACGCCGTGCGATACCCGCTTTCGCCCTCAATCTGCGACGACTCCACCCAGCCGCCCCGCTGCATCGCCAGCCCCTCAATTTGCCGCACCACCGGGTCAATCTCCCGCACCTCCAGCCCAATCCACGCTTCAACCACCAGCTGCCGCCCCGACTGCTGCGGCGCCCCCGCCGACTGCCCGCCGCCCGCCCCGTCCGACGGAACAACCGTTGCCATACTGTTCGTCACCGCACTGGTCGTCACCGCATCAGACATCGCCGCCCCGGACGCCATCACCGGCATCGCCGTAGCCGCCGCCGACGCCTGCTCAACTTCCACCACCATTTCACTGTCACCACCGCCCATTGACAAGGCAAAGGGCGGCGCCCCCACCTCCTCGGCAACGGCCGGCTGCGCCGGCGCATCGCTCACCGCGGCGCTGTCCATCGTGAACTGCTCTGCGGCACTCCCGCCGCACGCTAACGCCACCGCCATCAACCCCAGCGCCATCAGCGCCACCGGAACCATCTGCCGAAACCTGCCCTGCGTCATAATCGCCGCCTCGCCCCCCGATTTTCCACCGCCCAACTTCACCCCATTATACGGCTTGCCCCCTTGCTGCGGATTTTTGAGCCCCCGCCCCGATTCCCCGTCCATCCGGAATAATCAGCGACCCGAGCCTCTTGCAACCGCACGTCAGTTCGTGTAAGATACATTTATCGGGCAAATCAACCAACCCCCGGCCCCCAGCCGTTCCCGGCCAGGAACGTCCCCTGGGGAACCGGAACCACCACACCGCTAGCACATCGCCGGAGATTCAAGTCAAATACGGCCAGTCAGCAAAAACCGCAATCGGCAAGGGTAGTCCCATCCCCGCTTCCACGGTGTGGGCTGCCTCCGCTGGGTATCGAGCTTCAGCCCGCGTGCAGCCCCTAAAAAGGTAGGACACGTAAAATGAAGGTCCAAAATAGTTGCGTACCCACCTCCGGCCGTAGGGCTGACAACGACTTGAATCTCCGACACCAACACCAACCGAACTCACCGCCCGATAAACGCCCGATACCCGCCAACCGCAACCCATTCCCAAAGGATGACGCCGATGATATAAGATTGCCAACCGCCAAAATCCGCACGCTGCCACCGGGGCCCACCCTATGGATACCCCTGGCATCGTGCTATAATCATGTCACAGTCGGGGTGTAGCGCAGTGGCTAGCGCGCCACGTTCGGGACGTGGAGGTCGGTGGTTCGAATCCACTCACCCCGACCATTTGCGGCCCCCGCCCTAACCCTTGCTATAATGCCCCCAGCACTACTACGGGAGGCACAGCATGACCCGCCGCAGCTTTTGGGCTTGGGGTATGGCAGACCAGGAACCGTCGCGCGAGCAGTACGCCGCGCTGGCCCACCGGCTGCAACGGCGTTACGGCGTTGCCCGCGAGCTGCCCCAGCCGCCCACTGCCGCCAGCCTGCACCTCCGCAAACCCCGTCTCACGCCCCATCCATTGGTAGCCGGCATCTGCTCCATGGACGACCACGACCGGGCCGCCCACACCTACGGCCGCTCGTTCCGCGACCGCATCCGGGCTTTCAACTGCGATTTCCCCAACCCTCCCGACATTATCGCCTACCCCCGCAATGAGGCCGAAGTTCGCACCGTACTTGACTGGTGTTCCAACTCCAACATTATCGCCATCCCCTACGGCGGCGGCAGCACCGTCGTCGCCGGCATTGAACCCCCGCCCGCCGATAAGATAGTCACCATCGACCTCACCCGCCTCGACCGGGTGCTTGAGATCGACGACACCTCCCGCGCCGCCCGCATCCAGGCCGGCGTTCTCGGCCCCGCGCTGGAAGCCCAGCTGCGCCCCGCCGGATTCACCCTGCGCCATTTCCCCCAGAGCTTTGAGTTCTCCTCCCTCGGCGGCTGGATTGCCACCCGCAGCGGCGGCCACTACGCCACCAACCACACCCACATTGACGACTTTGTCGAGTCCGTGCGCATGGTAACCCCGGCCGGCGATTGGGATTCCCGACGTCTCCCCGGCAGCGGCGCCGGCCCATCTCCCGACCGCATGGTCATCGGCAGCGAGGGCATCCTCGGCATCATCACCGAAGCTTGGATGCGGATTCAGGCCCGCCCCCGCTTTCGCGCCTCCGCCGGCGTTGTCTTTGACACCATGGCCGCCGCCGCCAACGCCGCCCGTCTCATCGCCCAGGCCAAGCTCTGGCCCGCCAACCTCCGGATGCTCGACCCCAACGAAGCCCAGGACTTTGCCAACCTTGACGGCGCCCAAGCCCTGCTGATAATCGGTTTCGAGTCCGCCGAACTCCCCCAGGATGACCACATCCGCCAAGCCGTCGCCATCGCCCGCGACGCCGGCGGCTCCATCAGCAATGACGACATCCTGATTGCCGACGCCGCCCAACGCAGCGATTCATCTGCCGGCCGTCAAGGCGCCGTCGGCAGCTGGCGCAACTCGTTCATCAACGCCCCCTACGAGCGCAACGCCGCCATCGGCTTTGGCATCGTTGCCGAAACTCTGGAAACCGCCATCACTTGGGAACGCTGGCCCGCCCTGGATGAGGCCGTGCGTTCCGCCCTGCACGACGCCTTGCAGCGCACCTGCGGCAACGGCCGGGTTTCCTGCCGTTTCACCCACGTGTACCCCGACGGCCCCGCTCCCTACTACACCTTTGAGGGCCTGGGCCCGGTTGGCGCCGAACTGGAAATCCACGCCGCCGTCAAGCAGGCCGCCTCCGACGCGGTAATGGCCGCCGGCGGCACCATCACCCACCACCACGCCGTCGGCCGCGCCCATCGCCCCTGGTACGACCATCAGCGCCCCGACCCTTTCGCCGCCGCCCTCCGCGCCGCCAAACAAACCCTGGACCCCAACGGCATCCTCAACCCCGGCGTCCTCATCGACCCCTAATCGCATCCCCGCAAACCAATCACCGGAGGTCAACATAATGCGAGGCGTAGTCTTTACCGGAAACCGCGAGGTCGAGATTCGCACCCTGAACGACCCCCACCCCGGCCCGGGCGAAGTCGTCCTGGCCATGAAAGCATCCGGCTTGTGCGGCAGCGACTTGCGCCATTACCGCGCCCCCCGTGCGGATCGCGGCGACCCGGCCAACCTGAAAGTCGCCGGCCACGAACCCTGCGGCGTTGTCGCCGAAATCGGCGCCGGCGTAACCGAAGTTGCCGTCGGCGACCGCGTGATGATGCACCATTACACCGGCTGCCGCGCCTGCGCCATGTGCCGCATCGGATACACCCAAATGTGCCTGAACGGTTCCACCGTGTACGGCACCGGCGCCAACGGCGGCCACGAGGACTACCTCCTCTGCCCCGCCTACACCTGCGTCAAAATGCCCGACGGCCTCGACTTTGACGAGGGCTCCGCCTGCTCCTGCGGCACCGGCACCGCCTTTCACGCCCTGAAACGCCTCCGCATCGCCGGCGATGACACCATCGCCATTTTCGGACAAGGCCCGGTAGGCGCCAGCGGCACCATGTTCGCCAAAGCCATGGGCGCCCGCGTCATCGCCGTTGACGTCGACCCCCAACGCCTGCAACTGGCCCAAAAGCTGGGCGCCGACGTCTGCATTGACGCCGGCGCCCAAAACCCGGTGGAGGCCATCCGCGAACTCACCAACGGCGCCGGCGCCCCGGCCGCCCTGGACTGCACCGGCCGCCCCGAAGCCCGCGTCAACGCCGTTGACTCGGCCATGCTCTGGGGCCGCGTCTGTTTCGTCGGCGAAGGCAACACCACGACCTTTGACGTCAGCCCCCAAATTATCCACAAGCAGCTCACCATACTAGGCTCGTGGACTTTCAGCCTCAACGGGTTAGCGGAAGTAGCCCGGTTCGTCGTCGACCGCCAGGTCCCCCTCAAGCAGCTGTTCACCCACCGCTTTACGCTGGACGATGCCGACACCGCCTACAAACTCTTTGACGCCGGCGGCACCGGCAAAGTCTGCTTTACCTGGGACTGATTCCATCAAGACAATCTGCCGGAATATGCCATCCCGCTATCCCAGCAATTCCGGCAGCACCTGCTTGTTGAACAGCCGCAGCGATGCCGTCTGCAACTCATCCGGCATCAGGTTGCCGAAGTTAATCTCGTAGATGCACTGGTCTAACCCCAGCGTTTCCTCCAGCCCGGCCAGCCGTTCCGCAACCCCCGCCGGCGTGCCGTACACCACCTTGTCCCGCAGCCAATCGTCGTACTCCATCCCCAAAATCCGCCGGCTCTGCTCCCCCCAATCCCCCGTCGTCCCCGTCCGGTCCGCGTAAGACCCTACCCGTTCCCCCAGCCGCGTCACCGAGTGCATCGCCGACTCCATCGGCTCCCGGTAAGCCCGCTCCGCGTCCTCATTGACGTAAACCGGCACCCGCAATCCCACCTTGCCGGCCCCCGGATGCCCGGCGTCCCGCCACGCCTTGCGATACGCGGCGATTGGCCCGGCCAGCTCGTCCAGCGTGAACACCCGCGACGGGTTCACGATGAGCGGATGCCCCAGCGCACCCACGATTGGAAAACTCTCCGCCGACGTAACCCCAATCGTAATCGGCGGGTGCGGCTGCTGATACGGACGCGGCGTCACCGTCAGCTCTTCGCACGAGTAATGCTCCCCGTGAAACGAGAAGGTTTCCTGCGTCCAGGCCGTAACCAGCACTTCCAGAAACTCGTCAAACCGGCTGCGGCTTTCCTCAAACGACACGTTAAACCCCTCGTGCACGTTTGGAAACGTCCCCCGGCCCACCCCCAGCTCCGCCCGCCCGTCGCTGATGTGGTCCAGCGTTGCCATCTCCTCCGCAACCCGTATCGGATGGCCCAGCGGCAGGCAATACACCGCCGTCCCAATCCGCATCACGCTGGTTTTCGCCGCAATCGCCGTCGCAATCGTCACCGGCGACGCCAGCACCCGCTCCATATTGAAGTGGTATTCGGCCAGCCACACCGATGCCACCCCCAAATCCTCCGCCTCCTGCACCAGCCGGAACGACTGCGTAAAAGCATCGTGATGGTCGCCCTCCGGCGGCCGGGGAAATTCCAGAAATAGGCCGAATTCCATGGTATTCCTCCTGATAATCGGTTTCCGAACCACGGGCCATCCGCACGGCCGCCGTCAGCTAACCTGCGCACCCTGAATCCTCCGTTCCCGCCCCTGCCATTCCCGGTCCCGCAGGATGTACTTCTGAATTTTGCCGGTGGCCGTCTTGGGCAAATCCCCAAACTCCACGCTTTTTGGAGCCTTGAAATGCGCGATGCGTTCACGGGTAAAGTCAATAATCTCGTCCGCCGTCACGCTCCCGCCGCCCCGCGGCACGACAAACGCTTTCGGAACCTCGCCCCATCGCAAGTCCGGCACGCCCACCACGCAAACCTCCAGCACCGCCGGATGCTCCATAATCACCTTCTCCACTTCCTGGCTGGATATATTCTCGCCGCCGGAGATGATAATGTCTTTGGAGCGGTCTTGCAGCTCAATGTAGCCGTCCGGGTGCCAAACCGCCAAATCCCCGGAGTGAAACCAGCCTCCGCGAAACGCCTCTGCGGTAGCCTCCGCGTCGTCGTAGTAGCCCTTCATCACCGCATCGCCCCGCATCACCACTTCGCCCATGCTCTCGCCGTCCCGCGCCACGTCCTCCATAGCCTCGTTCACCACCCGCAGCCCAACCCCATACACCATAAACAGCACGCCCTGGCGCGCCTTGACCCGCGCCCGCGCCTCGCTATTCAGATTGTCCCATTCCGGCTGCGGCGCGGCCACGGTGCAGGGCCCGTAGGTTTCGGTGAGCCCGTACACGTGGATGATGTGCGCCCCCATCCCCTCAATGGTGCGGATGACCTGCGGCGCCGGCGGCGCGCCGGCCGTCATTATCGTCAGGCCGTGCAAGTCTGCGCTGGCCGCCTCCGGCGCGGCGTACAGCCCCGTAAGCACCGTCGGCGCCGCGCACAGATGCGTCACCGATTCCTCCCGAATCAGGCGGTACACCTCGGCAGCATCCACCCGCCGCAGGCATACGTGCGTGCCGCCCACCGCCGTCACCGCCCAGGGAAAGCACCAGCCGTTGGCGTGAAACATCGGCAGCGTCCACAGATACACGCTGCGCCAGTTCATCCCCATCTCCATCACCTCGCCCAGCGCGTTCAGGTACACCCCGCGCGGCGTGTACTCCACCCCCTTGGGCATCCCCGTCGTCCCCGACGTATAGTTGATGGTGCAGGTTGCCCTTTCCGACACCGGCCCCGGCAGTTCGTCCAGCGGCTCCACGCCGGCCAGCCATTCCTCATATTCCGGCCCGGCGATGTCGTCGGCCAGCGGCGCAGTATCCCGCACCTGCACGTAAGTCTCCACCCCCGTACATTCCGCCCGCAGTTGCCGCACGGTATCCGCCAGCTCCGAGTCAAACACCAGCACTTTGGCCCCGGAATGATTCAGAATGTACGCAATTTCCCGCGGCGACAGCCGGATATTCAGGGCCACCAGTACCGCCCCGATGCCCATTGGCCCGAAGTTAGCCTCCAGCATCGCCGGCAGATTGGGCAGCAGGAACGCCACCCGGTCGCCCGGCGCCACCCCCACGCTGCGCAGCGCCGCCGCCTGCCGCCGCACCCGCTCGTACAGCGCCGCGTAAGTAGTAACCCCGCCGTTGTACACGCAAGCCGCCCGCTGCGGATACACCAAAGCGCTCCGCTCCAGAAACAGCAGCGGCGACAATTCCTGCGACGTTTCGCTGGTAATCATAATCCGGCGGCCTCCCCCTTGCCCTGCGACCCTACGATAGTGCCGCCATTCTGTACCGTAACGCCCAAATTGTCCATAAGGCAGCGCCGCCGTTCCGTTATGCTATGATGCTGCCAACAGTCAGAGCGGCCAAACTTGCAGGAACCTAACTACCTATGGAACAACGCGATTTCATCGGCTACGGCCCCAACCCCCCGGCCATCCGCTGGCCCGGCAACGCCCGTATCGCCATCTCGATGGTAGTCAACTACGAGGAGGGCAGCGAAGCATCCTTGCTTGACGGCGATGACCACCACGAATCTAACAACGAGGTTCCATCCCCCATTCCCGCCGGCCAGCGCGATTTGTTCAACGAGTCATTTTTTGAGTACGGCAGTCGCGTCGGCGTCTGGCGCATACTGAACTTACTGGCCCGTCACGATGTCAAGAGCACTTTTTTCTGCTGCGCCCTGGCCATTGAGCGCAACCCGCAGGTCGGCCGTCATCTGGTAGCAACCGGCCACGAGATTTGCGGACACGGCTACCGTTGGGAGGAATACCACAGCAAGTCCCGCGCTGACGAAGCCGACGCCATCCGCAAGACCGTTGCCTCTCTGCAAGCCACTACCGGCGTCCGTCCCGTCGGCTGGTTCACCCGCTACGGCCCCAGCGTCAACACCCGCGAACTGGTGGCCGACGCCGGCGGTTTCATCTACGATAGCGGCGTTTTCAACGATGACCTCCCCTACTATACCCCCGTCAACGGCCAGCCCTGGCTGGTGCTGCCGTACAGCTTTGAGACCAACGACGCCCGTTTCTGGCGCGGCGGCCTCAACAGCGTTGGCGATTTCTACGAGTACCTCAAAGACACCTTTGACGTGCTTTACGAGGAGGGCCGCACCCACCCCAAAATGATGTCGGTAGGACTGCACTGCCGCATCGCCGGCCGCCCGGCCCGTTCCCGCGCCGTTGACCGTTTCCTGCGCTACGCCAAAAACCATCCCGGCGTCTGGTTCGCCCGCCGCGATGAGATTGCCCGCTGGTGGCTGCAAAACTACCCGCCGGGCGCCCTCCAATAGCACTCCCGATAAAGACGCCCGGCGGAAACCAAAACGGCCTGAACAGCCCCCGGCCGGCTAACCGCCGGCCGTCCACGCCGTCAGCTTGATGACCGAGAATACCGCGCCCTCGGCATCCCGCAGCACCGAGAAGCGGGCAAAGTCCCTCAAGTCCGTCGGCTCTACGATTACGCTGCCGCCCAGCTCCTGCGCCTTTGCCACCGTAGCGTCCACGTCGTCAACGCCGAAATAGACGCCCCAGTTCGGCGGCACCGGCCCCCAGTCCTCGCCAATCTTGATGATGCCCGCCGCTGGGTTGTCGTTGACTTTCATCAACATATACGGAAACGGCGTGTCCGGGTCCAGCCCGATGTCCGATTGCAAAACCTGCTGGTAAAAATCGCTGGCCGAATCTATGTCGGTGGTGGCCAGCTCAAACCAGCACAAAGCCCCCGGTTCGGCCAGCACTTCGGCGCCGGCGTGGGCTTTGGGCTGCCACAGCCGCAGGAACGCCCCTTCCCGGTCCCGGATGATGGACATTCGCCCCGCTTCCATAACGTCAAAGGGTTCGGCAACCACCGACCCGCCGGCCGTCCGCGCCCGCTCCGTCGCCGCCTCCAGGTCATCCACCGTCACGTACACGCTCCAGTGCGCCGGCAAATGTTCCTGCTCCGAACCCGGCTCCGCTACCATCGAGGCGCAGGCCGCCTTCCCCTCGTGGGCGTACATCGTGTACACCGTACCCTCAGTAACCGGATGGTCTATGGAAGTCCACCCAAACAGGCCGGTGTAAAAGTTCTTTGACGCATCCCCGTCGTGCGACAGCAGGTCGGCCCAGGACGGGCTCCCGCTGGAATAACTACTCATATCAGGCATCGGTTTTTTCCTCCGGTCAATGGCTGCCCCACCGGGCGCCCATTCGCAATTTCACCAGTAGCCTAACAGCCTTTTTTACCCTTGTCCCCTGCGGATTGTCACCATTTTGCGGATTTCCCCACCCGTCTAAAATCAAAAGGGGCAGCCAGTATGCCGCCCCCTTTGCCAGTCTGTCGGTTTGCCCCGCCGGTTTTAGTCGTCGGCCGGCGCCGCAACCTTGGCGCCCTGGAACGCCGGCATCACTTCTTCGGCGAACCATTGCAGCTGTTCCAGGATTACCGACTGCGGCGTTCCCACCGGCTGACCCACCTGAACCCGCGTCAGTCCGGGGTAGTTTTCCTCAACGCTCTTCAGCTTCTCGATTATCAAGTCCGGCGGCCCGGCCAGCACGCTCCCGTTGCCGATGGCGTCCTCGATGGTAGGCAGTCCGGCGTTGGGCGCCAGCTCCGGGTTGCTGATGTCCCGAATCTGCTGCTCGGTCAGGCCCCGGGTGAGCCGCAGCGGGCCGAACATTTTGAGGTTCTCTTCGTAGTAATGAGCGCCCTGGCGCGCTGCCTCTTCCACCGTCGGCGCAATGTGGAAGTGGAACCCCACCGCCAAATCCTCGCCCAGCTTGGCGTCCGGCTTGCCGTGTCGTGCCAGCGCGTCCCGGTAGTCGTGCATGATGCCGTCCATCGCCCCGCCTTCCGACGAGCCGCCCCCGATGACGCCCTTAATGCCCATCTTGGCCATAAACTCCAAAGCGCGCCCCGTGCCGCCCTGTATCGGCTGCCAGCATTCCACCGGCAGCGTCCGCGGACGCGGCACCAGCGTTATCTCCTCCAGCTCGTACCCCCGGTATGGCACCGGCGGCGGGAAGTCAAAATGCTTGCCGTGATGCGAGAACGACCGCTCGTTGAACGCCTTGAATATCACCTCCACCTGCTCCTCAAACAGCTCCCGGTTCGCCGGCTGGTCCATTAGCGGCGAGCCAAAAGACTCCACCTCACGGGTGTGATAGCCCCGGCCAACCCCAAAGGTAACCCGCCCTTTCGTCAGCCAGTCGGCGGTCGCAAAGTCCTCGGCCAGCCGCAGCGGATGCCACATCGGGGCGATGTTGAAACCGCACCCAAACTTCAGCCGCTCCGTTACGTGGGCCAGATGCACAATGAACATCAGCAGGTTCGGAATACACTCGTACCCCTCCGGCTGGAAATGGTGCTCTGCCATCCAGAAAGTATCGTAGCCATGCTTGTCCAGCGTCTGCGCAATGGCCACGCCCTTGTCAAACGCCGAGGCCAGGTACTCGTCCGAATACGAGCGGTCATTCACCGCCGCGCCGGCGTACCCCACGTCGTCCATGTCCACGTGGCCCGCATACAGGCTGTCAAAAGTAGTAATCATCAAATCCTCCAAAGCCCCAGTTCAGCTGCAACCCGCACATTGTAGGCCAACCGCCCCCACCATTCAACCACCGCCCCCAGCCGGGTAGCGTTCCGTTTTAGGTGGTTTAGTTTCCCTGATGTCATTCTGAGCACCCTTTCCCCCCAATGTCATTCTGAGCGCAGCGAAGAATCTCGACAGCGTAGCAATGGCGTTGCCCCCAAAGTGTGCCCTACGTCATCGAGATTCTTCGCTGCGCTCAGAATGACATTAGGGGGGAGGGCTGATTAAACCACCTAAAACGAAACGCTACCCCCTGCCGGGCCAGCCGGAATGACTGCGGGCGCACCTCCCCGTCATTCCGGAGATGCGCGCCCGCAGTGCTGGGGCGATGCTGGCGCTTGCCGCTATCCGCCGCGCCGCCGCCTCAGCAGGGCGCCGCCGACGCCGATGATGACCAGCGCTGCCACCGCAATAATCCCAAACAGCAGCCACGACACGCCGCCGCCGTCCGGCTCAACAGCCGGCGTTACCGCTCCGGTTTCGGAAACGGCCGGCGTCAGCGTTGCCGTCCTGGACTGCTCATCCACCCGAACCGTTACCTCGGATTGGCCATCCGGGGCAACTATGGGCAGCTGCAAATCCTGCGTTTCGCCGGGCGCAACCGTAACCGTCTGGCGCTGTACTGCCTCGCCGGCGATTTCCAGCACCAGTTGGTACTCGGTGGCTACCGCTCCGGGGTTGGTTACCTGGAACTCTACCATCAGCGAACTGCCCGGTTGCGGGTTGGGATTGCTGAACGTAATCTCTCCGATTACCGCCGGCTGCGGAACGATGGCCGCTACCGGGGGCGGTTGCGTCGGCGGCATCGCCGTCGGCGGGGCCGGCGCCAGCGTTGGGGCCGCTGTCGGCCTAGGTGTTGGCGCCGGCGCCGGCGTTGGCGTGGGCCGGACAGGCGCCGGCGTGGCCGGTACTGCCGTCGGCATCGCGGTTGGCGCCGGCGTAGGTGTAGCCGGCGTTGGCGTTGGCGTGGGCGTGGACTTGGGCGCCGGGGTTGGCGTCGGCTGGGGCGTTGTGCCGCCGGCTCCGAAGCTGCCACCACCGCCGCCGCCGCCGGAACTGCCGCCGCTCCCGGCGCCGGTCGGTTCGTCGTCGTCATCCTCCTCATCGGGCGGCGCTACTGCATCGGGCGGCGTTACTGTTGGCGTTGTGGGTGCGGCGGCGCGGCCGGCGATGAACGGCGAGAGGCTGCTTACCGTGCCGCAGACTTTGCCGTTGCGCACCGAACTCGGCACCGTCCGCCAGCTGCCCCCCGTGTAGTGCATCAGCACTGGCGGGCCGGTGCCGGCGGCCGTGGGTAGCGGCAGGCAGATTTCCAAGCCGCCCGGCGGCACTGACGTTGCGCTGATGTCCACCAGCGTAGTCCCGTCCAGAGTGTAGCCGGCGCGCGCGCCGGGGTCGGCTGGCACGCTGAACGTGATGGTCGTGTCCACGCTGGCGCCCTGTCCCGGTCCCGCCTTCGTTTTGACCGTTATCCCCTCAGGGACGCCAGCCTCGCTGTTTATCGTGTACGTTACCGCACCCCCCCCGGAGCCAACGGTGTAAGTGCCGGAGCCGCCGGGCGGCGGCGCTCTGAACTCAATTGGGGTTGTGGTTGCGTTGCCGGGCTCGTACAGCAGCAGCGGCAGCAGCGCGGCGCCGCTGGCCACGCCCCGGATGGTGGGCGTGTGCCGCAGCCCGGACGCCGCGTGGTCCATGGTGCTGTCCGCCACCGTGTCGATTGTTACCGGCTTGGGGGTGCTGTAGGTAGCGTCAGCGGCGAAAGTTAAGGTCGTCGGATTGACGGTGACGCCGGCGATGTCAGTGGCAATGGCGATGGTGGTTTCAGCCGGGGGCTGGTCATTCAGCACCACCGTGTACTCAGTGCTGGTGGCGCCCTCCTCTATAGACAGGCTGGTCGGGGCAAAGGTAAAGCCCGGCGCGGTGGTGTCCAGGATGGTTACGGACAGGCTGGCCGCATTGCTGGCGCGGTAGCCGGTTCCGGTGGGCGTGTGCGTTATGGTGTCGGTGTCCTCGTCAAGGTCGGCGTCGGACGCCGCTTTTACCGTTACCGTCTGCGCCGTGTTCCAGTTGCCGGAGTTGAACGTTAGAGATGCCGGCGTTGCGGTTACTTTGTCGCCGGCGTCGGCGATGGCTACGGTTACCGTGCCCGAGGGCCGGCTGCTCAGCGCAACGGTGTAAGTGGAACCGGCGGCATCGCCCTCGGTTACGGACACCGTGTCGGGGTTGAAAATGAAAGCGCGCCCCTGCCGGTAAAGTTCCAGCCCCCCGTATTGCAGCGCCGGGTATTCGTCGACGCCGCCAAAGTGCCAGGGGACATCGCCCCCGTCCACGCCGTCAAGGTTCGCATCCCAGGCCGAGTAAATGCCGGTGTAGTCAACGGGCGTCTGCAAATCGCTGGTAGTCTTGCCCTCCGGAGCGTCGGTGTCGGTGTCGTCGCCAATGCCGCTGGTGTCGGTGTCCCAATAGCTGTTGACGACCGATGCGCCACCCTGAATGATGCCGACCAGCCCGGTTTCGCTGGAGCGCCGGCCAGTGACCCTACCCGTTGAGTAAGAAGCCGTGATGACGGCCCCGCTGCCGTCGGCATCGCCGACCAGGCCGCCGGTGTTAGGGTTGTCGCCGGTGGCGGTGGCGCCGGTTACGTTGCCGGTGGCGTAACTGGCCGTTAACGGCTGGCCGAGGAGGGTTCCAACCAGGCCGCCGGCATTGGCGCCAGTAGCGGCCGAGTTTGCGGTTACGTCCACCCCGGCATAGCTGGCCCGCACCGGGCCGCTGGCATTACCCACCAGGCCGCCGATATATTTCTGATACCTGGGGAGATGGTCGCTGGCCGTCAGGCTGCCCGTGGCCCAGCTGGCAGTTACCGACCCGCCGCTGGCCACGCGGCCGGCCAGCGCGCCGGCATTCAGAGCAAGGACACGGGCCGTGGTCACGCTGACGTCGGGCAGGCCCACGCCGGAGATGGCCCCGCTGGCGGTGCCGAACAGCCCCACCCGCTTAACGATCGTCGAGCGGTTGGTGTCGTTGATGGTCAAGTTGGCGATGGTATGGCCGTTGCCGTCAAAGGCGCCGCTGTACGGCTGCCCATCATTATCGTTGCCGAGGTTGCCGATGTTGCCGATGGGAGCCCAGCTGGGATAGGCGTCGCCGCCGTCCACCGTGCCGCTGCCGTCGGTGTCAAAGTCCAGGTTTTCCCGCAGTTCGTAGCCCCGGCAGGTAGCGGGGCAGCCCATCCCCGTCGTCAGGCCGGGGAACGCCTGCCCGTAGGCGATGGCGTTGCCGCCGGACACTGCTCCATTGCCGTCCAGGTCATAACGCAGGGCGTTCAGCTGGGCCAGCGTCCTAACGTCAATCAGATTGTTATTGTTGTCGTCGTAGTCTTTGGTGGCCGCGCCCGGGTTAAAGATGAGATAGATGCCGGCCGCGTCCCGCCCGTATTGCAGGGTGGGGTAGTCGGATGCGCCGCCGAAGTGCCAGGGGTCGTCGGCGTTGGTATCGCCGTCAATGTCCACGTTCCAGGCAGCGTAGATGTCGGTGGTGGTGCTGGTGCCGTAGGCAGTGGGCGTTTTCAGTTCGCTGGTAGTCTTGCCCTCCGCCCCGGTGGTGTCAGCGTCGTCGTCAACGCCGCTGGTGGCGACGTCCCAATAGCTGTTGACGGCCGATGCGCCACTGTCAAAATCCCCGACCAGCCCGGTGTCGCTGGCGCGCGTGCCGGTGACCCGGCCTGTTGAGTAAGACGCCGTGATGACGGCGGCGGTTCCGGTGGCAACGCCAACCAGGCCGCCGGCGTTAGAGCTGTTGCCCGAGCCGCCGGATACGGCGCCGGTGGCGTAAGTGGCCGTTACCGGATGCCCGTTTATGCGTCCCACCAGGCCGCCGCTTGAAACTGAATCGGCGGTCGAGTGTGCGGTTACCGACACCCCGGCATAGCTGGCCCGCACCGGGCCGCTGGCATTACCCACCAGGCCGCCGATGATTCTAAACTGGTTGCTAGTGGAGCCGGAGGTCACACTGCCCGCGGCCCAGGACGAAGTTACCGACCCGTTGGTGAGCAGGTTGCCGACCAGCGCGCCGGCATACAGATCGAGGCCACGGGCCGAGTTCACGCTGGCGCCGGGCAGGCCCACGCCGGAGATGGCCCCGCTGGCGGCGCCGAACAGCCCCACCCGATTAACGCTCGTCGTGGTGCTGGTGTCGTTGATAGTCAAGTTGGCGATGGTATGGCCGTTGCCGTTAAAGGCGCCGCTGTACGCCGTAGTAGCGTCGCCGATGGGCGTCCAGCTGGCGTAAGGTGCGTCGGCCACGTCGTCGTTGCCGCTGGTGTCAAAGTCCAGGGCGGCCCGCAGTTCGTAGCCCGTGCAGGTAGCGGGGCAGCCCATCCCCTCGGGCCCGCCGGGGAAGGCGGCCAGGTATTCGGCGCGGGCAGTGCCGGCGGCCACGCCGGCCCCATCGCCGTTCAAGTCGTGGCGAATGGCGTTCAGCTGGGCCAGCGTCCGGACGTCAATCAGATTGTTATTGTTGGCATCGTAGTCAATGACGGCTACGGCGGTGGCGCGCTGCTGCTGGAGGCCCGCTGCATCACGGCCGTAGCGCAAGATGGGATATTGGGAGGGCGTGCCGAAGTCCCAGGGGTCGTCGTTGCCGACTGCACCGTCCAGATTCAGATTCCAGGCCGAGTAGATGCCGGTGTAGCCGGTGGGCGCTATAAATGCGACGGTGGGATAGCCCACGCCGCCGCCGCGGGTGCTGCGGTAGGTGCACACGTTGGAGTCCCAATAGCTGTTGGTTATGCTGCTGCCGCCGGTGCTCCGGCCGACCAGACAGTGCGCGTTGTGCGTTGCTATCCGGTTGGTCTCGTCAAGGATGCTGTCAACGCTGCCGGCGGCGTAGCTGGCGATGATGGCGCCGCCGCGCTCGTTCAAGCCCACCAGCCCGCCGGACATCGGCGTACCATATCGGATGGTGCTGCTGACGGCGGCGGTGGACCAAGAGGCGCGTATCGTGCCGTTGTTCTCCCCCACCAGTCCGCCGCTGCGTGAGTTTTGATTGTCAGAGGTAACGGAACCGCCACTGACAAAGGAGGCGATGACTGTACCGTGGTTCTCGCCCACCAGTGCGCCCAGATTGGCGGTGACGCTGCTCGTTCCGTAGCTTAAAGTGGGATTAATCAGCCCCACGGCGGAGATAACGCCGGCGCTGCCCACTGTCCCGAACAGCCCAAGGTGTACATTACTGGCACTCGAGCTGCTGCTCAGGTTGGAGATGGTACGGCCCCGGCCCTCAAAGACGGCCGTGTAAGTGCCGATGGGCGTCCAGTTGACGTAAGGCGCATCGGCGCTGTTATCACTGCTGCCGTCGGTGTTAAAGTCCAGGTCGTCCAGCAGCTCGTAGCCGGTGCAGCCGCCGGAGGTGGGGCAGCCCATCCGTCCGCTGGCGGTGGTTATGCGGTTCTGAAAAGCGGTGTTGTATGCGGCAGTACCCGCAGTAACGGGGTCTCCGTTGCCGTCCAGGTCATGGCGGATAGCATCCAGCTGAGCCAGCGTAGTAACGTCAATCAGCCCATCGTCATCGCTATCGTAATCAATAGTGCTTTGAGCCAACGCGTCCCCGGCAACGCCAAACCAGGCCAGGCCCGCCAGCACCAGCAAAAGCGCCACCACCCCGCCCAGCCCAACGCCGATGCCAATGCGGGTGCGACGGCGGCGGCCCATCATTCTGCCACCCCTCCGACCTATCCGGCTGTTAAACGAAACGCGTCCAAACCGGGCCAACATCGTCAAACCCTCCAAACAAGACAAAGCATAGCAGGCACAAAGCAACAACCATTTTAGCACATCCCCCGCCAGCGCCATCCCCCCAACAGCCCGGCACATCAAACAGCAGCCCGCCGCCGCCGCCCAGATAGAGGGCTACCCACCCCCCCGCAGCCGGAGCTGTTCCTCCAGCTCGCGAACCCGCGCCTCAGCCCGCCGCCGGGCCGCCTGCTCTTGGAGTCGGGCCGCCTGCTCCTGGATGCGGGCCGCCTGCTCCAGCTCGGCGCGGGCCTCAGACTGGAGGCGTCCCGCCCGCTCGTCGTCAAACGTCGGGATGTGCTGCCCGGTTTCCGGGTCATACCAGCCCAACCCCCCCTGCTCCGCCCGGAGGTACAGGTTCAGCACTGCGCTGTACCCCTGCAAAGAACCGTCGGGCAGTTCCTCTATAGGAATGGGCTCATACCGGCCATTCACCAGCCGGTCACCGGCCAGCCGAGTGTCGTGAAACTCCCCCGTTGCGTCAAAACGCCAGTATTCCGGGATACCCAGCGCGGCGTAATCACGGGGCTTCTGCTCCGCGTCCACGTGGGCCGTGCTCTCCGATGCTACCTCCAGCACAAAGTCCGGGGGCTTGCCCTGCTCTGAGATTAGATAGCCTCCGGTGGCATCGTAAGCGGCCAGGTCGACGTCAAAGGCGATGAGCAGGTCGGGGCGGCGCAGTCCGAGAGTGCCGGGGCGCGGCCCGCGGGCAACCCAAAAGTCGGCGGTGATCAGGGTGGTATCCCGGTTGCCCAGGTGCCGTTTGAGGTGCAGGCCGCTGCCCTCCATGTACAGATATTTGATGCTGGTCATTTCATCAAGCTCACGTTCAGGCGGATCCGGAAACCGGAAACGGTCCGGTGCTGGTGTTGGCGCAGACGGTGGCGGTGGTAGTGGCGGCGTTTTGGGGGCGGCGATGTTTGCGGTAGTCATACTGAACCTCACCTTTGGAACCCGGCGGGATGGGCTGTTGCGCCGATGGGACGGGGTGCGTGCGTATTATACCTGTCCTGAGCTCAAGCTGGCATACCGGATTGGGGGTAATCTGAGCGCAGCGGAGAATGACATAACGCATACGCAGTTGACATTGCGGGCGCCGCAGTACCACTATATCCCCATCCCCCCTGCCGTCCCGTCCGGCCCACCGCCGCTCGGCCCGGCGAACATCCCCCATCCGCAAAGGTTCCCCCATCCGCTCACCACGTAGATTGCCCCGTTTGCAGACCCTGGACGCATGGCTGGCGTACCGGGATTTTCGCCTGCTGTGGCTGGCGAATTTCTGCGCCAACACCGCCCTGTGGCTCCAGCTGCTCAGCGTCGGCTGGCTGGTCAAAGACCTGTCCCAGGGTTCGACGGTTGGCGGCCTGCTGGTCGTCTCCGTAGGCGCCATCAACACCCTGCCGGGATTGCTCGTCAACCCGCTAACCGGCGTCCTCGGCGACCGCCTTGACCGCCGCAAGCTGGTAATGACGGTGCAGGCGTTCGGCGCCGCGCTCGCCCTGGCGTTCGCCTTCCTCGTTGACAGCGACCTGATTCGCCCCTGGCACGCCTACGCCTACGTCCTAATCTCCGGCGCCTTCCTCGCCATCACGCAGCCGATGCAGCAGGTACTCGTTTCCAACACCGTCCCCCGCGCGGCGGTGGGCAACGCCTACGCCATCAACGTGCTCACCATCACCGGCACGCGCATCTTTGGCCCCTTCATCGGTGGCCTGCTGATATTCTGGCTGGGCTACTTCTGGAACTTCGCGCTGGAGGGCGGCCTCTATCTGGCCGTCGTGCTGCTGCTAATCCCCATGCGCCTGCGCTACGCCGCCGCCCTGCCGGAGAGCGTCAGCCGCCGCTTTTCCCCCGTCGCCGATTTCCGCGACGGCATCATGCACCTCTGGCGACAGCAGCGCGAGATTTTACAGATTATGGTGCTGTCGATAATCCCCAACACCATATTGCATCCGGTGTGGTTCCTGCTGCCGCTGTTCACCGCGCAAGTGCTGCACGCCGACGCCAACATGGGCGGCTACCTGCTGGCGATAACCGGCGTCGGCGGCCTCATATCAACCCTGGCCATAGCATCCTTCGGATTCCCGTCGCGCAAAGGCTACATCCTGCTGGCCGCCGCCGCCCTCAGCTCAATGTGCACCATGGCCTTCTCCCACTCATCCTGGCTGCCCGCCGCCTTCCTGTTCCTGGCGCTGATGTCGCTATTCCAGGCCCAATTCCGCACCACCCAGGGCACAGTAGTCCTAACCATAGTCCCCGACCGCTTCCGCGCCCGCACCATGGCCGTCCTGGCCTACGAGCGCGGCTTCCTAACCGCAGCCAGCGTCCTGGTAGGAATGCTAGCCGACGCCACCTCAGCCTCCATAGCCATCCTGGCCCTGGGCGGATTAGGACTACTCCTAGCCGCAATCTGCACCGCCACCCTCCAAAGAGTACGCGCCCTTGAATAAACCAACCCACTCCATAGCCCCGCCGTACTGCTTCCGAGGTTGTACGGCTAGGCCGGAACTATGCGGGGACGGATGGTTATTCGCCCCTGTTTATATCGCTCCGGCCCTTATGGATTTCCCACCGGAACCATCCGCCCGTTGTGGAATTTATGGTCTGGGCCATCTTGAACCGTTGCCAGCAAGTTCTTTGCCAGCTCTACGCCACGCACTTTGTCGATGTCTGCGTTGCTGATGTTGTACGATTTAGCCGGTTCGATGCAGTTCTGGCATCCTAGCCGGCAGTCGCAGTTCTCGGCAATTTCAACCCCTTTCGCCAGGGCGGTTTGCCATACCTCAAACAATTTCTTGGCAACGCCGATACCGCCGGAGTAGTTTTCGTAATAGTAGGCGGTGGGTTCGTCGTTGGTCTTTGAGTGGGTACTGGTATCAAAGCGGTCTGCCGGAATGACGAACATCGCGCCAACCCGGAGCATATGCTCCAATGCGCCAATTCCGGCGGTGGAGCATTCACTCTGCGGAACATTGATCCAGAAGGTATGCAAGTTGTTCTGCGATTGTGCATCGGGAGTTCCGCCGGCTCCTTTTTCCTCCCCGTTTCGCTCGTCTATGAGCTTATAGCCGGTGAAGTTCGTTATTACGTCCAAAGAACCGTAATAAACCTCAATGTCCCCGTAGGAATAGCCACTGAAAATGTCCCTCAGCGTCGTTACGGTGTAGAAACCGGCATCCGTCCGCAGGTTAGGTTCAACTTCAGCCAGCACAACGGCGTTCTCTTCGTGAGAATGGACGCGGTATCGCTGGCCAAAGAAAGTGAAAATGGCCCCGATGTAGGCTTCGCGAAACCGTCGTGATGCCGAGATTTGCCCCACTTCCTCGTTCCCTCGTTTCAAATCAAACGACCGCCCAATACCACCCCGCATATTCAGGCGCAAGTGCGGCCGGTAATTTTTTGGAACCTTGCCAGAGTCCTTTTTGGCAGCCTCATAAAATGCGTTGCCCAAGATGCTCTCTTCTGAGGGCTGAACTGCCCCGCCGGTTTCGGCAGCTAGGGGAGCCAGGTGATTGTCAATCAGTTCTTCGTTGTCCGGGTCTATCACCAACTCATCAAAAGGCTTGTCCAGAAAGGCGTCCAGGTTGCCTACGAAAAAGCGGTCGATAGGGTCGTTCATCGCATAGAACAACACAAAAGCATCCCTGTTCCAGCCCCGGCCGGCGCGTCCGATTTGCTGCCAGGCGGACATGATACTGGGCGGAAAGCCGGCCAGTATCACACCGTCTAATCCGCCGATGTCCAACCCCAGCTCCAAAGCGTTGGTTGTGAACACGATGGTAATGTCGCCCGATTTAATCTTCTGCTGTATGTCTTGCCGCTGATCATTCTTCAGGTCTGCGTGAAATGCTGATATGCGGTCAGCATCTAAACCAAGCCCTGCGGCCCTAGTCTGTGCATTGCGGAAAGCGTCTTCCAGAAATCGTTTTGACGGGCAGAAAACCAGCGTCTGCAAACCTTCAGACAGAGCGGTTAATGCTGCCTGTTCAATACGCCGTTGCAAAATCTCCCGATACCTGAAGTCGGGAATATCAGGGCGGACAAACATAAAATGCCGTTTGGGCCGCAGGACATTTCGTGCAGATACCACTTCTACGTCGCGACCAGTGAGATTCCGCGCGTGTTCTGCTGGATTGGCGCAGGTAGCCGTCGACAAAAATACGCGGGGCGATACGCCGATGCGATTCAGATGCAAAAAGAACCGTCGCAGCAAAAGCGACATATTGCCGCCAAAAAACCCCCGATACTCGTGCATCTCGTCGATGACAACATATTTCAGGTTGCGCAGGAATCCATCCCACAGCTCCCGCCAGCCCAGAAACGAAGCATTTAGGTATTCGGGGTTAGTCAACAAAATCTGCGGCGGGCTTTTTCGAAGCCAAGACTTAACGTCATCCGGGGTATCTCCGTCGTAAGGCCACGATTCGATTTCCAGTGGTTCGCAAACCTGCCGGATTTGTTCCCGCTGGTCAAAGGCCAAAGCCTTCATCGGGTAAATCATCAGCGCATGAGAACCTTCGTTGAGCAGCAGAGAGTTGAGCATAGGCGCCGTGAACGCCAGTGTTTTGCCGCTGGCGGTAGGGGATTCCATAACCACGTCTGCGCCGCTCAGCGATTTGCTGATGGCGTCAGCCTGGTGCTGATAAGGCCGCTGTATGCCAATGCCGTTCAACGCCTCGCGAACAGCCCGATTCAGTTCTGCGGGCCATTGGCCCGCGAGTTGCGGTTCGATGCGCTCGACAGCGCCCGTCTTGACGGTATCTACCGCGCGCAACGCGTCGTGCTCGTTCAACCGCGTCAATAGCCTGTCAATGTCAATCGTGTTCATTCTATCCGTATGCTCCGTCAAAGCTGGCTGTAAGTTCGCCGTCAACCATTCTGAAACCAACTGTTACATTGGCAGCGCGCCTACTATACAAAAGGCTGCCCGCCCTTGCAAACCATAGCAAGAAAAGCCGTCCGCTACGTCCTGGCAAACCCGATAATGCACAAAAATGCCGGCCCTTTCGGATAAACTCAGTCATCACAAACTATCGCTATGCTGGCCGTCGGCATAGCTGCCGTTTAGCCGGTTGGCAGCGGACGCCAGCGAGTATCGTTCTCTGGCCCTTGCTACCCGGCGTAGAGCTTGCCGAAAGGCCACGTCCAAAGCTTGATACGGCAAGTTCTCAACGCTTAAACATCGATTGTCATTGGCCAATACCATCAGCATCAGATTGCTACTCAACGGCGCAGGCCCTATGATAGCCCGGTTGCCCGCCATCCCACGACCACAACCTCACCCCGCGCGCCAACCCCGCCGGCCCTTTCCGAGGCTCCATCATTCCGTCATTCCCCCGCATACCCCGCCTGCATACGCTGGACGCCTGGCTGGCGTATCCCAACTACCGCCTGCTGTGGATTGGCAATTTTTTCGCCAACAACGCCCAGTGGCTCCAGCTGCTCAGCGTCGGCTGGCTGGTGCGCGACCTCACCCAGGATTCCAACGTCGCCGGCCTGCTGGTGGTAACCGTTGGCGGCATCAACACCCTGCCCGGCCTGATTACCGGCCCCTGGGGCGGCGTCCTCAGCGACCGTTTCGACCGCCGCAAGCTGATAATTGGCCTGCAACTGATAATGGCCGTCCTCGCGTTCTCGTTTGCCCTGCTCGTCCTCTCCGGACAGGTGCAAGTCTGGCACGCCTACCTCTACGTCATCCTGGCCGGCGCTTGCCACTCCATGACCCAGCCCATGCGCCAGGCCCTGATTGCCGGCACCGTACCCCGCGATATGCTCGGCAATGCGTTGGCCACCAACGTGCTGACCATCACCGGCACCCGCATCGTAGGCCCGTTCATCGGCGGCATCCTGATTTTCAAGCTGGGATTCTTCGCCAACTTCACCATCGAAGCCTGCCTCTACCTCGCCAACGTAGTAATGATTTTCTGGCTGCGAACGCCCTTTCACCGTCCCGGCAACGCCCGGCAGCGCGGCTCCGCCATCGCCAACATGGTAGAGGGTTTGCGCTACGTCTGGACTGGCGAGCGGGCCCTTTTCCAGCTGATGCTGCTTTCCATAATCCCCAACATCATCCTGCATCCGGCCTGGTTCCTGTTCCCGGTATTCACCACCGACGTACTCAAACGCAGCGTTGACGTCGGCGGCTATCTGCTGGCCGTCACCGGCGTGGGCGGTTTGCTGGCCGCCCTCTTTATGGCATCCTTCGGATTCGTGTTCAGCAAAGGCAAAGTAGTGCTGGGCGCGGCGGTCGCCAGCTCCATAACGCTGCTGCTGTTCGCCTTCTCCCACTGGATGGCGCTGGCCTTTGTGATAATCGCCGCCATGGCCTTCAGCCAGGCCGTATTCCGCACCACCCGCGGCACCCTGATACAAACCATTGCCCCCGACAGCCTGCGCGGACGCCTCACCAGCCTGCAAAGCTTCGACCGGGGCTTCCTCGTAGTAGCCAGCCTCGGCGTAGGCTTCCTATCCGACGAAACCTCCCCCGTAATCGCAATAGCGCTGGTAGGCACCCTCGGCCTAATCCTCGCCCTAATCTGCATAGCCACCCTGGCCCGCGTCCGCCGCCTACCCTGAACCTCCACACGCCCCAATCATTAGTGATGGTCTCACGTCGGTTCCAGAGCTCGTGATGTGCCTTCCGGCCCGTAGCCTATCCCACTCTACCGACACGATTAAACGGCGCCTCTGCGATACTCCGATAAACGTCGATCACTTCGTCGTTGAACTCAAACCGGCCGGTGAGAGCATCCAGGGTCATTTGGACAATCAGGGCAGCGCACGCGGTTACCGAAGCCGGCGGAGCGTTGTTCACCGGAGCGGAGCAGCCCAGCGCGGGCGACGCAAAATCATAGCGGCCATCGCCGGCGGGAATAGCCGGAAATTGCGGCGTATCCTCACGCCGGTGCAGGGGAACATCGTCCGGCAGCGCCTGCCGCTGCACCCGCGCAATACTGCCGCCCCGGTAAAGCGCCCCGGAGACCAGCGGTATTCCAATACCCCGCGCCGCCACGGCCAACGCCCCGGTAAAAGCCTCGTTACCCGTAGCGTCAACGACCATATCAGCGTTAGCGATGCGCTCGCGTATTTTGCTCGCAGTAACCGGAGATTCAAAGAACTCCGCAACCCCAGTCCAGGGCGCGTGCTTTTCAATCACGTAGCGGACTGCCTGCGCCTTGGGTCTGCCCACCTGGTCGTGGCCGGCGACGTGCCTGACCACGTTGCCCGGCAAGAGCGTATCGCCGTCCACAACGTCCAGAGAGCCCAACCCGCTCTCCGCAAGCGCCACCCCAACGTAACCGCCCAACGCTCCAGCCCCGAACAGCGTCACTTTGCAAGTCCGCAGCAGCGGCGCATCCGGGCCAGCCCGCAGGATAAGGCTGTCTTCGTCAATCGGTCCTGGCTGCAACGCAACCGCATCAACTTGGTCGTTCATTCCCTCACACACCATCACCAGCAAGTCGGGCCGGCCGCGATGCTCCCAACAAAACAGGATGATGTCCACTCCGCCGCTGACCGAGCATGGTTCGGGCCTCCGGCGATTGCCGAGTTCGCGCTCCAGCCCTTTCCTCTGGTTCCTGGGCAAGCAGCGAAACACTTCCGAAAGTCGCCGGGGCGGAGGATTGTCCAACACTCCCGCGTGAAACCACAGGCCGCGTAGCTGGCCGGGCGAGTTAGACCGTCCCCGCTTAACATCAATCCTCTGTAAATCTGCGTTCACAATGCCATAAACATCCCCACAACCGCCTTTGCGCATATTGAGTTCAGGCAGATTAAAGGTCGCAACTCCCGCCAGTTTCTTTTGGAAGTTCAGAAAGGCGTCATACACCAGGTCATCGCCTGCCCAGCCGTTCCTGGCATTCTCGCACCAATCTGCGATGCGTGAGAAAAATCCTGGCATAGTGGTCCATTCGAGGCTGGCATCCCCATCTTGCCACATACAAACCAACCCGTTCAGCATTGAGTGATTAGTATCAAGGCCATCCACCAGCAGAGCGGGAGGCTGAAAGTGCCATCCGGGCGTAATCACGATGTCCATAGTCTTCGCGTCCGTGAGCGGAGCGAAGGCCGGATGGATTGGCCCTCTCCAGCGTGGCGGGTCGGCGGCCGCGACCGGCTCGAAGCCGGCCGCCGCCATTTCGCGCTGGAACTCCTCAAGCGACTCCGTAAAGAAATGGTCGTCCATCATCGCCCTATCCGAACCTGTCGGCTTCGCCCTGCCGTGGTGCTACGGGTATAGACGCAGCGGGCGCCACCGGGGTACGAGCGTTGCGGCCAGTCCCGGAACCCGCCTATTTACCGAACCCGTCACCAAACAGTTCCTGCCAGAGCTGGATGGACTTTTCACCCGATGGCGCAGCTTTTGCCTGTTTCGCCGTACTCGCATACGACCGGATACGGTCCCGGAAATTGGCGTATTTCCGCTGGTCCCAGTGCCGGTTGAAGTTCTCCACACGCAGCACCGGATTCTTAATCTCCGGCATATTGGAATGCCGCTGCAAGTAATTGTCCATCCGGGAGAGGACGGTAACCAGCGTGTCGGCAACGGAACTCACCTCCGGAGTTCTTGTGCCGGACTCCCTGATAGCGTTACCGGCAAGCGTCGTCAGCAAAATCGACTTGGCGGTGAAACTGTTCTTGTGGTCGCGCAGGTACTTGAGATATTTCACCACTTGCTTCAGATTGCCGCGGGTGATGCGGTTCTTCTCGTTGAACCACTCGCGGTATCCGTTACCGTCGGTTTCTTCGAACTCGTTGTCAATCCGGTTGCAGACGTAGTGCTTGCCCTTGCTGGTCACCCTCGGCACCACGTCCAAGTGAAAGTCGCCGGCATAATCGACGGTTACGCACCTGGTCTTGAGCCTGAGCTTGTCTGCGTAAGTCTTGTTGCCCGCCAGCGTCCGCCTAATCTCGAGGACGTAATCCTTAGCATCCCAATTGGGGTTCGGGTTCATCACGATTTGGATGTCGGCATCGTACTCGTCGTTGTCGTCCACGGGTTTGATGAGCGTACTTAAGGCATAGGAACCCTGCCGTTCCATACTCTGGTATCCGGTCAGGTTATCCTTGAGGTAACCGTTCACCCCTCCCACGGCGGTCTCCAGACGATCCAGCCGACTTTTATTGAGGTTCACCTCATCCTTGAGGAACTCGGCGAATTGCTGATTGTTCTTAGCCATTTTCTAGCTCCTTGGCACTATGCCAGCGGCGTGAAGGGCGCCGCAGTCTGGGTAAAAAACGTCCCGGCTATCCGGTCGGCATATTGTTCTGCGACAGCAGACGCCTCCTCCGGCAGCAGCCGTCTGGCCTTCGTCCAATCGTCCAGGTCAACGCGCTCCGCGCCCGCCGGCCTGTCCAGCCGCGTAACCTTATCACGGCCAATTAACAGCCCGGCTTGGTTGACGGCCGTCAGGGATTGGTAGTGCATGGCCACTTCGATTATTTTGCGCCATTGGTATTGCCCGGCTCCGGCCGCCTGCTTGCGGTCAATCCGAAAGTCGTCCTGCCCACACCCAATACTCAGTATCGCAATGTTCTCCCGCTGCACCGTAAAGCAGGTCAAAGCTTCGACCAGGCCCATCATGGTTGGGTTGTTAGCCCAGATGCCCCCGTCCAGCAGGATGTACCCGTCCTGTACCATCGGCTTCAGGTAGGTAGGCGCCGCAGACGTCGCGGCGGCCACTTCGGCCATGGGCTTGTCGCCGTCCAGAAAATACCCGGGATGGTGCGGCGTTTTGTACACCGCAGGATCGCCATGCTTACCCTCGGTTGCCGGTATCAGCAACCGATACCTGGATTCCCGAAGCGTTTTTGCCCCCAAAGTCTGACGAAGCAATTCGTCCAGAGCGGCCCGGTCATATCGATTGCGAAACAGATTACGCAGCCACGGCAACGGTCCGCCGGCGCGTTGCTGCGGCGGGAATACGTGGCGGCCCTCATTAACATACAAATCCAACAGGGAACGAGCCGTCATTCCAGCGCCCAATCCGAGAGCTATGATGCCGCCGGTAGAGGTGCCGGTAATCAGGTCGAAATAGCCCCCGATAGGCTGACCGCCCAGGCACTGCTCTTCCAGGTAAGTCAGGATACCCGCCGGAAAAATACCCTTTATACCGCCGCCGTCTAGGGACAAAATCTTGAACGTGGCATCGTCGGGCCAGGGCAAAAGTTCACGGCGGGTTTGCAGGATCGTGTCCGACCTGCGGATTGGTTTTTCGAGTTCTGCATTCACAGCATAGAAACCTGAATCAGCGGATACGCTAATCAGCGTATTATAGCCGGCAAAAAAATGCAAGCCTTTTATCAAAATCCCAGCGGCCGTCCCTCAGGCCCGCCCGTCAAGTAACCCAATTGCGCCAGCCTTACCCGCGCGGCATCATTCGAAACTTCAAACTGCCCCGCTACCCTGGCAATGAGAGCCGTTCCTTTGACGGACGCGGTTGGTATTGCTCCGAATGCTCCCCATGCGTCAAAGGTCGCATGGACTAACTGCTTTAGCCGAGTAATCGGCATCAGGATGGCCCCTGACACGTAACCGGCCTGCCACTCCATCCAGTCAGAGCCGTATCCCCCGATGTCTCCCGGCCTTTTGCACATAGGCCCGGACGCTTCCTCTGCATCAGTGAAAAGCCTTGGCTGATCGAACGGCCACAGCCGCGCGTGCAACTTTACGTGGGCGAACTCGTGGGTAAGGGTCGTCCGCAGCCGATGCTCCCGGTAATCTGCATCGGCCAATTCCTGATCAATTTTCACCTCGGGTTTCCTATCCGGATAAAACAGGGTCAATCCCTGCACCTCTACCTCTTCCCCACCCTCCGCGCTGAGATCGGCGTACTGGTCCAGGTCGGAAGTATCGCACTCGATCATAACGGTCAGGTCCGCAGTGGACACCGGGAACTCAGCCTCGCCGTACCGCTCGCACAGGAAGCCAATAATCCATTCTTCACTCAGACTATCCAGGTCTTCCTGGGGATAGTACGGTCGCACCGGGAACCGCCCGGTCGTATCTTTGACCCATCTCATCGGCTTTGCTCCCTCAGGCTGCTTCGAAAAGCTCTCATGGCCGTTTTGATGCCTTCCTCATCACGAGACAGTTCCAGCACGTCCGAGGGAAATCTCCCGGCCAGAAACAGCAGATAGTCCAGCTCCAAGTCCAGTGTATTCGCCAACTGGCGAACGATATGTTCGCCAGGCGGGTTGCGCCGGTCATGCTCAATATCGTTCAGGTATTGAGCGGAGATGGCCTGCCCGTCTTCTTTCCGGGTTCCGGCCGCTACCTGCTTCTGGCTCAACTTCTTGTCCCGGCGGGCCTGCGTGATTGCTTGTCCAAATGTCATATCGCCCGCTCCTCAAAAATAGTTTCGCCACGCCACACCCGGCAACCGTGCGCTTGGAACCGTGATATTCGTAGAGCGTAACACCAACCGAGGCGGCAGCGAGTAGCGTCCCAACACCACTGGTCAGCAAGCTTTCCGCTCGCCTCTGGGCGTCTATGTCCTGCTATTGAACACGGTGCTTCACCTACGTCACGATTGCCGCCAAGAATACCAACGGCGCCGATTCACGTAAAGGGCAGTTCACTAGTTTTCAGGCCCGCGCAAAAGCCTGCGGTGTGCTGTCCAACGTACCGCCGTCTTACCGAAACCGACGCTTGTATGGCCGGGATTGCGTAAGACACTGACGACGTACCCGCCCCTCCGGATTGACGCCGTCCGCAGTTGCTACTGCGGCCCCTCCGTTCGTGCGACTATGCTAACATAACGCATGAAACTGCGCACCCGGCAACGGCCTATCATCGCCGGGGCAGACTATCACCCCGGGCGCGGATCCAGCATGACCGCCACGGCTATACCGGAACTGGTCCCGGCGAGGATGCTGAACGAGTTTGCCTATTGCCTCCGTCTTTGAATGGGTACAAGGCGAGTTCGCGCACAGCGCCGATACCGTCGACGGGCGTTTCCAGCACCGGCGCGTTGACCGGCCCGCCGGCAGTCTGGCCTTGCCTGCGCCGGATGACGACGCCGGCGATGCAGATGAAATTCACGCCCGTGCCGTCACTATTTCCGATGAAACGCTCGGCGCAATCGTCCGCATTGACCTAGTGGAAGCAGACGGCAAATACGCTACGCCGGTGGACTACAAGCGCGGCGCCGTCTCTGATGTTCCCGGCAACGCCTACGAAGCCGGGTAATGCTGCGGCGCAACCATCCGGCCGCGCCAGCCCCGGCCATCAGCGAGCTGGAACGACTGGCGGCCAATGCCGCCCGGGCGGACGGTATGCCGAGGCTGCTGGGCACCGAGGGCGCGGCGGCGCGGGTCTATTTCGCCGTGAATGACGATGCGAAACCGTCACATCGTAGCCTATGACGTCAGCGACCCGGCCCGGCTGCGGCGGGTGCACCGCAAGATGAACGGGTTTGGCGACCCATTGCAGTACTCGGTTTTTGCCTGCGACCTTTCAGCCAAAGAGCGGGTTCTGATGGAGGAAGCGCTAACCGAGCTAATCAATCTGAAAGAGGACCGGGTGCTGATAATTGACATCGGGCCGGCAACCGGCCGGGGCAGCAACGTGGTCAAGGCGCTGGGCCGCCAGCTGAAACCGGCGGAGCGGGAGGTATTGGTGGTTTGACAGCGTGCTCCGAGTTTGACGAAAAGTGCCAATCGGCCTAAAATGCCAGTGAACAATTGTTCGGCTTTACTAACTCGGCAAATTCCCAACTTGGAGAATACCATAATGGACATACAAACCCTCCGGGAAGCGGTTGCCAGCAACGCCGCCGCTTTCCGCTGTATCACCAAATACCAGCCGGCCGGCGGGCCCGGCGATAAAGTATTCCCACCTACCTACGAAGGCGGGCAGTATGCTACCGAGCAGCGCATCAATCCTGATACCGGAGAAATCAGGGAGTGCGTACTGCTGGATTCCGTAGCCAGCCAAGCCAACCGTATGGAACTGGCGTTGCTGGCGTCCCGCCGTTCCGGGCGCGTCAACTTGCCTTTGTTGGAAGTACAGTTTGACCGGAACGACCTGCCCCGTAAGTTCACGGTGACCAGCCTGGAAGCGCCGCACCGCATCGCCGACGCCCTGTTCCGGGACAGCCGTTTGGACGGCAAGATGTTCCGCGCCTCCGACACCGGCAAGCTGCTGGACCACGCCCGCATTGACAACGCCGCCGGCATATTCGGCATCTGCCCTACCGCGCTGCTGTTCGGCTTTTGGGATTCCACCGGCCCCAGAGGTGGCGCAGGCGTCAAGTTTCAGCGAGCCATAACCTCGGAAATTGTCGGCCACAACGCCGTACCGGGCAAGAAAACCGCCAGCCGGATTGACCCGGCCTCGATCAGCATCCAAGCGGGCACTTTGTATGAACGCGCGTTGCAAAACGACGTATCTCCTGACTGGACTTTGTCCGAAAATGAAGCCCTTTCAGAAAGGAACAAACCCAAGGCGTATAATCCCAGAGATAATGACAAAGGCAACCCCGGAAATCCGTCAAAAGCAAACCACGGCAATGTAACGCCGGCTATTTCTGACGGCGGCTTTACCATCAGCGAGGCCGTGCAAACCACCACGCTGTCGCTGGCCGTAATCCGCCGCCTGCGCTTTCCCTTGAATGGTGCCGTAGATTCCGACGCCGCCGTTGATGTTGCCGCTCGTACCGTTCTGGCCGCGCTGGGGTTGGCCGCCGGCACGCTGGCCCGCACCGATACCGACCTGCGTTCCCGCTGCCATCTAATTCCCCAGAATCCGGTGGTCTGGGAACTGTTGAAACAGCCCGGCCAGCCGCCCGCCGTATTTCCGCTGGACGAAACGTCCGCCCTGCAACTGCTCAACGCCGCCATTGACGCGGCTAAAAGCAGCGGCCTGCCTTGGGAAAGCATCATATCCCTTGTACCTTCGGACGAACTGATGGAACTGGTAAAGCGCAGCCAGGATTTGGACGTCCAATCGCCGGAGCAGGATTGATGTTTGCCATCGCAATCAACTACCTGAATGGCCGTGTCGCGGCATCCACTTACGGCTCGCCCGGCGGGGCCGTAGAATGGCCCCCGCATCCCGACCGGGTGTTTATGGCGCTGGTGGCCGCCTGGGGTGAAACCGGCCAGGATGCCGACGCCGAACAGGCGCTGCGCTGGCTGGAAAGCCAAGCCACGCCGTCCCTGGCCGCCGGCGAGTGCCAGACCCGGCAAGCAGTCCGGCACTATGTCCCGGTGAATGACGACCGCCCTCCGGCGCAACGCCGGCAGCTATTGCCGGAAAGTCGCAGCCGGCAGCCTCGTCAATTCGCCACTGCGACACTGGACAACCCCACCGCGCATATCATTTGGCCGGATGCCGACCCGGCCGAGCATCTGCCCGCATTGCAACGGCTCACCGCCAGCCTCACCAGCGTAGGGCATTCGTCATCGCTGGCGCAAGCGTGGGTTGACGACAACCCGCCCCCCGCAAACTGGCGGCCGGCAGCCGGGCCGGGCGGCTACCAGATGCGTGTCCCCTACGACGGCCGGCTCGACGACCTGTCCACCACCTACGCGAGTGGCCAGCGGCCGGAGGCGCGGCGTTGGGTAGGCTATCTCCGCGCCGGCGCCGCAGATACCACGGAGCGCCCGCACAGCGTTTTCACCGACCGTCTGATAGTGTTTGAGGCCACCGGCGCCGGCCTGGATTTACGAGCAGCCGGCCAGCTCACCGCCGCCTTTCGCAATCTGATTCTGGCCCAATGCCCGGAACCGCTGCCGGAATGGATTAGCGGCCATACCCCGGACGGCGGGCGCAGCGAGAGTCCCCACGTTGCCCTGATACCGCTGCCTTTCGTCGGGCGTCAACACGCCAACGGGCGCGTTATGGGGCTGGCGATTGCCCTGCCCCGCACTGTACCCGACGCAGAAGCAAACCGTCTTTTCCACAATCTCCTCGGCTATGAAACGAATGGCGAACTGAAATCGCACCAAATAATGCGCGGCCGGTGGAACGAGGCAACGCTGCGCCAGCCGGAGTCAAGCGCCCGTCAGCCGGCGCGACATAATCTGCAAGCCGACACCTGGACGCGTCCATCCGATACTTGGCACACCGTAACCCCGGTGACCCTTGACCGCTACTACAAAGGGCCGGACAAAGCCCGGCTGGAGCGTGAGAACGTTGCCGAGCAGTGCCGGCGTATCGGCTTGCCCTCGCCCGTTGCGGTGGCGTTGGGCCCGGTGTCAATGCTGGAAGGCGTCCCGCCGGCGCGGGAGTTCCCCCGGCTGCGCCGCCGCAGCGACCAGGGCGGCAACGGCGAATGGCAGCACACCCACGCCACCATCATATTCGACGCGCCGGTGCGCGGGCCAGTCATACTCGGCAGCGGACGCTACCGGGGCTATGGCCTGTGCCGCCCCGCGTGAGAGTGAGCGATAACGGAATGAGCATCGCAAACGACAATCTAACCCCCGCCGATTTCGGGCCGTTTTTCCAAGCGTTGTGGCCCTACGAACCCTACAACTGGCAGCAGCGTATGGCGGAACAAGTGATGCAGTCTGCCGGCAATATATGGCCTGAGGCCGTCAATCTGCCCACCGCCGCCGGCAAGACGGCCTGCCTGGACATAGCGGTGTTCGCCCTGGCCGCCCTGGTCGACCCGGAGCAGGAAACCAGCCCGCACCCCCGGCGTCTGTTTTACACCGTGGACCGCCGGAACATCGTTGACCAGACCTACGACCGTGCAGAATCCCTTGCCAGGAAGCTGGCAGACGCCGGCGATGGCATCGTCAAAATCGTAGCCGACCGGCTGCGGTTACTGGCTGGCGGCAGTAACGCCCCACCGCTGGCGGTGTACCGGCTGCGCGGCGGCATCCGCCAGTCCAGCAGCTGGGAAAGAAACCCCCGCCAGCCGGCGATTATCACCACCACAGTTGACCAGGTAGGCTCGGCCCTGCTGTTCCGCGCTTACGGCAAAGGGCGCGGCGTCTGGCCGGTACACGCCGGGCTGGCCGCCAACGACAGCCTCATCATCCTGGACGAGGCACACTGCGCGCAGCCGTTCTTGCAAACCGTCCGGGCCATCCAGAAGTATCGCCAATGGACGGAATACCCGACTGGTGCGCCGTTCCAGGCCGTCATAATGTCGGCCACTCCCCCCGGCGAAATCACGGAAAGCCGGCATTTTCGCGATACGTCGTCGCAGCCGACTGACCCCGATCACCCGCTGGGACGCCGGCAAATGGCATCCAAACCGGCAACGCTGGCCGTGGCAAAACGGGTTCCCCGCAACAGCGATGTCCACGCCGCACTAGGGCAAGAGTTAGCTGACGCCGCACTGCATTTGACTGGGCAAGGCATCGCAACAACAGTAGTTTTCGCCAACCGGGTAGCGACCGCGCGGGCAGCCTATCGCATCATCCGGGAGCATGACATAACCGAAACCGTCCTCTTAACCGGACGGATGCGCCAGCAGGAACGGGAACAGGTCATGCACACTCTGGCGCGCGTCAGCCCGTATGCTGATTCGCAAACCCGCGCCGGCGCCCGCCCGCTAATCGCCGTGGCCACCCAAACGCTGGAAATCGGCGCCGACCTGGACTTTGACGGCCTGGTCACCGAGTGCGCCGGTCTGGACGCCCTGCGCCAGCGTTTCGGGCGGCTGAACCGCACCGGTCGGGATATAACCGCTCTCGCACACATCATCATCCGCGCCGACCAGGTGGACGCCAAAACCCCCGATCCCATATACGGCAACGCCATCAGCGCAACTTGGCAGTGGCTGAACGAACAGGCCGGCACGTCGGGCGCAATAAACTTTGCCATCGCCAACGTCGCAGAGTTGCTGGCGAATACATCGCCGGAGGCCCAGGAGCGGCTGAATCCGCCGGCGGAGAACGCCACCGTTATGCTGCCCGCGCACATTGACGCCTGGGCGCAGACGGGGCCGGAACCGGAAACCGGGCCGTCTCCGTCCGTAGCTACTTACCTCCACGGTAAAGATGACCGGCCGGCCGACGTGCAGGTGTGCTGGCGTGCCGGCCTGGATTTGGACAGCATCGACCAGGCCAGCGAGATTCTGCAAGCCTGCCCGCCAAACTCTTTGGAAACCCTGCCCGTTCCCCTGTATGCGTTCCGCAGCTGGCTGGCCGACGCCGCCGGAGATGACGACAGCGGCGATGCGCCCGGCCAGCATCCCGATGCGCCGCCGCCCGCCAACACCAGCCCGAACAGCCGTCGGGTTATCCGGTGGCGCGGAGGGCAAACCGTCCGCAATGACATAACGGCCAACCCCCGAGACATTGCCCCCGGCGATACTGTAGTCATCCCCACCGGACACCCCGGCGACTTTCACCGCATCGGCGATTTGCCGGATTATACGCCGGGCGGCCCGGCAACGCTGGACATCGGCGACGAAACGAACCGCAAAGCGCGCGGCCGGCCTACGCTGCGCATCAGCCCGGAGCTTTTACAGAGCTGGCAGCAGGTTGCGTCCGATGACGCCGCTCCGGAGGCCCCCGCATCTCCGCAGATAGTACGGGATGCTCTGTCCGAGATTAGCCGGCCCGATTTAACCGCAGCGGAAATGGCAGAGGAGGTAGAGGTATTACTACAGTTACTTGCCAATGCGGATCTGCCTGCCGGGTACCGATATTTGTCCGAAAACGCCGGATTTCTGCGGCGGCGCAGCGTGGGTTTCCGTATTGTCGCTTGTAGCGCACACTCGCTGGTCTTGCGGCCCCGCCATCCTTTGCCCATAACCGGCGGGCAGGGTGAGCATCCGGATGATGAGAACGATATTAGCCATTCCCGCCGCGCCAACACGGTTCTCCTGTCCGACCATTCCCACGGTGTAGCGGATTGGGCAGTGCAATACGCAATAGGGTGCGGCATTGACGGGCCGGAACTAACGGCAATTCGCTGCGCCGCCCTGCTCCACGACATCGGCAAGGCCGACCCCCTGTTCCAGCAGGCAATGCACGGCGGCAATCCTTACTACGACGCCGCGCAGCCGCTTGCCAAATCGCCCAACGCCGCCAACATCCGCGTCCGTCACGAGCTGATGTCGGTTCGGATGGCCGAAAGCAACCCGGCCCTGCTGCCCGACGACCCGGACGCCAGAGACCTGGCCCTGCATCTGATTGCCAGCCACCACGGCCATTGCCGCCCCTTTGCCCCCTTTCGCCAGGCCGATTTAGAAAAGCGCGCCGCCGAGTTTATACTCGATGACGTGGCCATGCGCGGGCAAGGCCCCACGGGGCTGGAACGCCTCGACTCCGGCGTAACGGAACGCTACTGGCGTCTGACGCGCAAGTACGGCTGGTGGGGACTGGCCTACCTGGAGGCCATTCTCCGCGTCGCCGACTGGAGCCGCAGCCAATGGGAGGAAACCCACGATGACTAGCAACGGACAGCTCCACTTTGACTTTGCGCCAACGCCCGACTCGGACGGCAACCCCCAACAGCCTGTGGCACAACGCAAGTTCGCGCTCAAAGGACTCGACGGCGGCAATCTGCTCGGCTTTCTGGCCGCAGTAGGCGCCCTGCAATCCGTAACCGCAATAGAGCCCGCCGCCGATTGGCGGATGTGCTGGCAGCAAGATGACGGCCCATGGCGCCCCACGCTGTCCGGCAACACGGCCCTGGAGCCGGCAGAATTACCCCAACGATTGGCAGACTACCTGCGCAACACCGACAACAACGCGCTGGCCATCGGCAAGAATCTCACCATCAGCACTGATGAATTCCGCGAATTGGCAAAAACCGCGCAGGGTAAAGCCACTTGCTCAGACCGTCGTTTCGCTGATTTCATAACGTCTTTCGGCTGCGAGAACACCACGACGCGAGATAAAAAAGGCAACATTCAGGACACGGCCCTGCGTACCATGGCCGGGGCCGGTCACCAGCATTTTCTGGATACAATGCTGCAAACGGTACGGCAGACCGACGCCGAGCATCTGCGCCGCAGCCTGTTTGAGCCGTGGGAGCGTAAAGACCTCAGATTGGGTTTGCGATGGGACCCGGCCGAGGAACGCCGGTACGCCTTGCGCTGGGCTGAACCCAGCAGCAAACCGGCCACCACCGAGCGCGGCGCTAATCGGCTGGCCATTGAAGCGCTGCCGCTGTTCCCCACCGCAATCAGCGGTGCCGGGTTAGCAACCACCGGGTTCAGACAAGAACGCAGACGCGGCATCTACGTCAGCTGGCCCATCTGGATTTGTCCGCTCAACATCGCTACCATAGCATCGGTAATGCGACTGCAAGAACTCGGGCGGGATGAGCCCAGGCACGAAAGGTTGATGCCGCTCGGCATCGCAGCAGTGTACCGAAGCCGGCGAGTAACCGAGGGAAAACAGCGCAACTTCACCCCCGCCACACCAGTCTGAACTCGCCAGGCAATGCCGCCGGACGATGCGAGAGGCTTAGCAATGAACCGTCTCAACAGAAACCTTTCGCAAAGCGCGCCGATTGCACGCCAATTCGTTAAAGAGGCGCCAAATGTCATAATACGAAAAGCGAATGCCAAAACCACACAAAAAAGCGCAAATCAGCCATACTACGGCGCATTCGCTAGTCCGATAGCGATAACCGCTCCCCAACGGGGGCGGCACAATTGAAGTGACACCAGAAAGAATTGCTGTAGGTCATCGTAGATGATAACCGCTCCCCAACGGGGGCGGCACAATTGAAGGCTTTCATATTGCGTTTTGATGGCCGCCGCCGTCGGATATAACCGCTCCCCAACGGGGGCGGCACAATTGAAGGGAGACCGACCGCCCCATCCGCGAGCGGTACATCGTAATAACCGCTCCCCAACGGGGGCGGCACAATTGAAGGAGTAAGGAGGCCGTCGTTTTTGCCACCGGCACCCCAATAACCGCTCCCCAACGGGGGCGGCACAATTGAAGGTGGATACCCGTATTCAACGACGACGCCGCAACGACATAACCGCTCCCCAACGGGGGCGGCACAATTGAAGCGAGGCTAACAAGGATGGCGGGCGGTATGACCTGCATATAACCGCTCCTCAACGGGGGCGGCACAATTGAAGCCACGGCGCCCTGAAACGGTATAACGAATACCGCACGGATAACCGTTCCCGAACGGGGGCGGCACAATTGAAGCTAGGCCCCGACCACGCGCACGGCGACCAGCGCCATCACATAACCGCCCCCAAAAAGGGGCGGCACAAAGGCAATTTGGCCACACCCGTATATAATGAGACGGCTTGCAAAACGCAATTCCGGTCCATGTCATTCTGAGCGTAGCCCACCCTTTATGGAACAACACCGCTGCGCTCAGAATGACGAAACACGCTAACCCCCTCCCACCCCCAATTTTGCCTGGCCCCGTTAACGGAGTATGATAGTCCAATCGGGACGTGATTCAACTTGCTCCAACGCATTACAGCCAGCCGGGGCTATAAGTGGTGGGTCTTCTGGACCATCGCCACCGGCACCTTCTTCTCCGTCGTCGACCACGGCAGCGTGCTCATTGCCCTGCCGGGCATCGAGGCCCACTTCGACGCCAACCTGGAGTCCGTCCAGTGGGTCGTTGTCGCTTACGCCCTCACCATCAGCGTGCTGCTGCTGCCCATGGGCCGCCTGGGCGACGTCATCGGACGCCGTCGCGTGTACGTCCTCGGCACCGCCATTTTCGTTGCCGGCTCCCTCGGCTCCACCTTCGCCCCCACGTTGGGCTGGCTCATCCTCTTCCGCATCTTGCAGGGCATCGGTTCCGGCATGGTGCAGGGCTGCGGCATGGGTATGTTCATCGCCGCCTTCCCCGATACCGAGCGCGGCAAAGCCCTGGGGATGCACCTCAGCGTCGTCGGACTCGGCGCCATCGCCGGCCCCGCCCTGGGCGGATTCCTCGTCGCCTACCTCGGCTGGCAGTGGGTCTTCTTCGTCAACGTCCCCACCGGCGGCCTCGTCCTGCTGGTTTCCCTGCTCGTCCTGGAGCGTGGCCCCACTGCCGCCGCCCATCGCAGCGACTCCAACTCCTCCTTTGATTGGGTTGGCGCCGCCCTGTCCGGCGTCATCCTGCTGGTGCTGCTGCTGGTCGTCGGCAACGGCAACGGATTCGGCTGGACTTCTACGCTGGTAATCGTCGGCGCCGGCCTGGTCGTCGTCGCAATGGTGGCGTTCATCTGGTGGGAACTGCGGTTCCGCTCCCCGATGCTGGAACTGCGCCTCTTCACCAACCGCATCTTCGGCCTGGGCGTCGCCGCCGGATGGCTGTCCTTCTTCGGCACCTCCGCCTCCCGATTCATCATGCCCTTCTACCTGCAACGCGTGCTGTCCCATACCCCGTTGGAAGTAGGATTGATGATGATCCCCCCCGCCTTGTGCATGGTGCTGATTGGCCCGTTCAGCGGCCGGCTGTCCGACCGCTTTGGCTGGCAGGCTTTCACCATCGGCGGATTGACCCTGACTGCCATCAGCGCCTTCATACTGGCCTTTGCCCTCGACGAGAAATCGTCCTACGAGCTGATAATCGGCACGCTGATGCTGCAAAGCTGCGGCACCGCCCTGTTCAACTCCCCCAACAGCAGCAGCATCATCAGCGTCGTCGACCGCAGCCGCTACGGAGTCGTCTCCGCGCTAACCCAGCTAGTCCGCAACTCCGCCAACGTAGTAAGCGTAGCCGTAGCCACCGTGGTAATAGTAACCACCATGGCCACCTACGGAGTAGAACCCAAACTGGACGCCGTCAACCCCCAGGTCTCTACCGCCTTCATCGCCGGCCTCCGCTGGGCCTTCCTGCTAATGGGCGCCTTCCTAACCATCGGAGTAGCAATATCAATAACCAGAACCTGGGGCAAAAAAACCCCCGCCGCCATCGCAGAACCAACCCCCGCCGACGACTAAACCGGAACCCGCCGGAACCCCCTCTTACTGTCTATCATCCAGCATCCCCTACTGTCATTCTCCGCTGCGCTCATAATGACAAAAGCTGAAAATCAGTGACACACACCCCTTGCCACCCGCGCGTCCGTTCGCCATAATAACCACATCGGGCATCTCAACCAACCAATCCCCGCCTCAGCCGTTCTCCACCGAGAGCGCCCCCTGAGGAACCGGGGCCACACACATCACCCAGATCCAACACCGCATCAACCAACCGTCGCCGGAGATTCCAGTCACCACGGCCACCCCCGTCAGCATCCAAACCGCAATCGGCCAGGCCGACCCATCGACGCATCCACGGCGTGGGCGGTACTCCGCAGGGTATCGAGCTTCAGCCCGCGTGCTGCTCCCCCAAAGGGCAGGACACGTAAAATGAAGGTCCGTAATAGTTGCGTAAAAACCTTCCGGCCGTAAGGGCTGACACCGACTTGAATCTCCGGCGATAACCACCACCAAATCAAACCGAACCCACCGCCCGATAAACGCCCGATACGACACCCGCCCGATACCAACAACCTCGCCCGCTCACTTCTTGAATTATCGCCTCAGGTCTGGCAATATGGTTCTACTATGAGAATCGGCGCATTTGAACTGCAAGAACCGTTGCCCCAACTCCGTGAACCCCACGTGTTCGCCATGATCCGCCCCTGGGTGGACGTGGGCAGCGTGGGCACGCTAACCCTGACCCGGCTGGAACGCTTTCTCGGCTCTACCGAGCTGGGACGGTTGCACCGGCCCGGCGAGTTTTTCGACTTCACCCGCTACCGCCCCAGCATGAGGCTGGTGGATAACGAGCGGCGCGTCCGCATCCCCAACAGCGTTATCCGCTACGCCCAAACCGAGAACGGCCCCGACTTCCTCTTCTTCCACCTCCGCGAACCTCACGCCAACAGTGAGGAATACACCGACTCCATCCTCAAGGTCGTTGAAACCTTCGACGTCAAGCGCTACTGCCGCGTCGGGGCAATGTACGACGCCGTTCCCCACACCCGCCCCCTGCTGGTCACCGGCTCCCTCGGCAGCGTCCCCCAAATTCGCCCCGTCCCCAACCTCAGGCTCCGCCGCAGCACCTACCAGGGCCCCACCACCATAATGAACCTCGTTTCCGACGGCATCGACCGCCTGGGCGTGGAATCCATCAACTTCATGGTGCATCTGCCCCAATACGTCCAGCTCGATGAGGACTTCAACGGCACCGCCCGGATGTTGGAAGCCCTGTCCTCCGTGTACGGCGACATCCCGGCCGACCTGGCCCCCGTGCGCCGCGGCCAGCGCCAATACCGCGAGCTGAACTCCGCCGTCGAGCGCAACTCCGAGTTGCAGGGCCTAATCCAGCAGATGGAAGCCTACTACGACTCCAACGAAGCCGAAACACCCGCATCCGCCGAAACCGAACCCGCCGGCGACCCCGTATCCCTGTCCCCCGAAATCGAGCAGTTCCTCAGCGAGCTGGGCGGCGATTTAGAGGAACGCGAGGAATAACCCCACGCAGATCACACCTCGCCAACCAGCGCAGCAAAAGGCCGGGTCATAACGACCCGGCCCCGTTCATATCCATATCCTGCGCGGAACTGATGTGGCATGGCTTGCCTTGCCTGTATGGTGGCGACGGATGGATTCGAACCAACGACCTAGCGCTTATGAAGCGCCCGCTCTGCCTCTGAGCTACGTCGCCAACCGGCGTGTCGCCGACCAGCCGTCAGCGTTGCACACAATCACAATGGTAAATCCCGCCCCGCCAAATTGTCAATTACAACCCCCAAAATCGCCAGCGCAGCCCACAAGTAAAATGCCCTCAGCATCCCCCCCAGACCCTGAACTCCAGGCCCAGGCCGCCCTGACCGACGCCGGCGATCGCATACAGGCCATCCTCGACGCCCTCTGCCGCCAGCTCGACCCGTTCCCATCATTCCTCGGTATGTCCACCATCCAGGCCGTTGAACTGGAACCAGCCCTGGCCGGACTGCCCGACCGGGGCTGCGTAGTAGTAACCCCCGACGGCGCCATCGCCGCCCTTGACGTAACCGCGATTCCGGGAATTGTAGGCGTCCTGGAAGTGGACCAAGTCGAGGAATTCAAGCCGCTAGAGCTTGAACCCGAGGAGCGTCTGCTTTACCTGATGGCCGCCATCCGCGCCCTCGCCCCCGAGGCGCGCCGGCAGAGCCGCACCCCTTAGCCGTCACTAAGGTCAATATCCCCCGACTGCCCGCCGGTTTTGCGCAGCAGCCGCACGCCGTCGATGCGCACCGCCCGGTCCACCGCCTTGCACATATCATAAACCGTCAGCGCCGCCACCGACACGGCGGTTAGCGCCTCCATTTCCACCCCGGTTTTGCCCGACGTCGCCGCCGTTGCCACCACCCGCACCCGGCTATGTTCCTCATCCAGCGCCAGCTCCACGTCCACTTTGTTCAGCGGCAGCGGGTGGCACAGCGGAATTAGCTCGGCGGTGCGCTTGGCCCCCATAATGCCCGCCAGCTGCGCAATCGTCAGCACGTCCCCCTTTTTCATCAGCCCGTCCCGGATGAGCGCCAGCGTTTCCGGCTGCATCACCACGTCCCCGCACGCCTGCGCAAAGCGTTCCGTTACCGGCTTCCACCCCACGTCCACCATCCGGGCGCTCCCGTCCTCCGCCAGATGCGTCAGCCGGTCGGCCGGCTTGACCTGATTCTCCATAGACATAACGCGTCTATCCCCCGATGTGATACATCTCAACCTTGCGCCCGGACATCCCGGCGCCGGTTTCCGTCATCTCCGACCGTTCCTCCGAATAGCGATCCCGCCGCCGGTTCCAAATCCCGGTGATGATGCCCGCCAGTTCGTCGTCGTCCGCGCCGTCCCGCATCGGCCCCCGCAAGTCCACCCCGTTTGAGGCGAACAGGCAGGTGTACAGCCGGCCGTCCGTAGCCAGACGCGCCCGCGTGCAGTCCGCGCAAAACGGCTGCGTCACCGACGCGATTACGCCAATCTCCCCGCTGCCGTCGCGATACCGCCAGCGGTTGGCCACCTCTCCCGCATAGTTCGCCGCCGCCGGTTCCAGCGGCAGCTCAGCGTCAATCCGGGCCACGATTTCGGCGGCCGACATCACCTCGTCCAGTTTCCAGCCGTTGCGGTTCCCCACGTCCATATACTCAATGAACCGCACGATGTGGCCCGTCCCCTTAAAATGACGCGCCAGCTCCACCACCGTATGGTCGTTCGTTCCCTTCTGCACCACCGCGTTAATCTTGATGGGAACCAGCCCAACGTCCGCCGCCCGCCGGATGCCGTCCAGCACCCGCCGGGTGCCAAACCCCCGCCCGTTCATCGCCTTGAATATCTCATCATCCAGCGAGTCCAGACTTACGGTGATGCGGTTAAGCCCGGCATCCTTCAGCTGCTGCGCCTGCCCGGCCAGCAGATACCCGTTGGTAGTCAGCGTAATATCATCGGCGCCGGGGATTGACGCCAGCTGCCCCACCAAATCCGGCAAGCCCGCCCGCAGCAGCGGCTCCCCCCCGGTAATCCGCAGCTTGTTCACCCCCAGCCCGACGAACAAACCCGACAGCCGCGCAATTTCCTCAAAGGTCAGAATCTCATCCTTGGGCAGAAACTGGTACGCCTCGCCGAATATCTCGGCCGGCATACAGTAAGGACAGCGGAAATTGCAGCGGTCGGTAACCGAAATCCGCAAATCCCGCAGTGGGCGGCCCAGCAAGTCTGTAATCATCAGGCGCTATATCCCGGCCCGCTGCGCGAGCCATTGGTTCAGCTGCCTCAGCGCCCGCCCCGCCGCATCTGCGCGGTGGCTGATACGATTCTTGGCGGTCAAAGGCAGCTCGGCAATCGTCTTGCCGTAAGATGGCAGATAAAACACCGGATCATAACCGAAGCCGTGTTCCCCCTGCGGCTCGTATTGTATCACCCCGGCAATCGAACCCACGACGGTAGCGATGCGCCCGCCGCCACCATCGGGATAAGGCGCCCCGGCCGCCTCCTCGGAAATCGCCACCCCCGGCGGCGCGGCAATCGCAGTACAGCACCGGAACCGGGCCATCCGATTAACCCAGGGCACCCCCTGCAAGTTCCGCAGCAGCAGCGCAACGCGGTCTGCATCGGATACGCACGCATCCCCGCCGTACCGCGCCGAATAAACGCCGGGCGCCCCGCCCAGCGCGTGCACCTCCAGCCCGGAATCATCCGACAGCGTAAGGCAGCCCGATTCGCCGGCGTAGGCCGACGCTTTCAGCAGTGCGTTGGCGAGAAACGTATCCCCCGTTTCCGCAACGTCCGTCGTTATGCCCAAGTCGTCCAGCGACACCAGTTCCGCCGGACAACCCGCCAGCAGTTCCCGGTACTCCCGCATCTTGCCGGGGTTGCGCGTAGCTACCAGCAGCGTCGGCAACATCGCATCTCCAAGTCGTTCAATTCTCCAGCTCTATTAAGGAAGTCAGCGGCTAAATCACGCCGTCGGCCGACAGCTCCGCCAGCCCATCGTCGCTGATGCCCAGCCAGCCGCCGTACACGTCGCCGTTGTGCTGCCCCACCGTCGGCCCCATATGACGCAATTCGCCCGGAGTATCGCTGAACTTGGGAACCACGCCCAGCATAATGGTTTCCCCCAACTCCGGGTCGTTCACGTTCACGATGTCCCCCCGCTCCCGGTAATGAGCATCGGCCACGATGTCCGCACTGTTGTACACCGGCCCGACGACGCCCCCGGACGGAATCAAGTCATCCATAATAGCGGCGGTGGAACGCGCGCCCAGCCACCCTTGCAGAATGTCGTTGAGCGCGTCCTTGTTCTCCAGACGGGCGGCGTTGTTCGCGAAACGCGGGTCGGCCAGCAACTCCTCAAACCCCATCGCCCGGGCCAATCCCTCCCAGGTGTTCTGCGACGTTGCCGACAGCCCCAGCCAGCGGTCGTCGCCGGTGCGGTACAGGCTGCGCGGCGCGGCATCCGGAAAGTCGTTGCCCACCCGCTCCCGTATCTCGCCCAGCCGGTCGTAGATGGTCAAGTGCGGGATGCACAGCCGGAACAGCGGCTCAAACAGGCTTAAATCTACCACCTGCCCCCGGCCGGATTCGCCGTTGCGCCGGTCCGCGTCCCGCCGGTACACCGCCATCATCCCGGCCATCGCCCCAAAGACGCCGGCAATCTCATCCGCCAGCGGCACCGGCGGCAGGTTGGGCGGCGTATCCGGAAACCCGGTCATCCCGATGTAGCCGCTCATACACTCAGCGATAGTCCCAAAGCCGGGGCGGTCTTTATACGGCCCGGTCTGCCCAAACCCGGAGAACCTCAGAATGACCAGGCCGGGGTTCACCTCCGGAGCGTGCAGCTCCGACGGCCCCAACCCCCAGCGTTCCATAGTTCCGGGCCGGAACCCTTCAATAAGCACGTCCGCCTGCGCCGCCAGCCGCTTGACCAAATCCTGCCCCCGCGCATCGCCCATGTTCAGGGTAACCGACTGCTTGTTGCGCGAATGGACTTTCCACCAGAGGGAAACCCCGTTGTAAAACGGCCCCCAATTCCGCAGCGGATCGCCCCCTCCGGGCCGCTCAATTTTGACCACCTCAGCGCCAAAGTCCGCCATCAGCGATGACGCCGTGCCGCCGGCAACAATGATGGAAAGGTCAAGCACCTTCAGCCCGGCCAGCGGGCCCGACTGCGCTGCGCTGATAGTCATATCCTCGGATTCAGCCATTGGATTCAACCATTCTTTCGCCCCCCGCGCTGGTAAGACGCCGGTTTCATCCGCACCGCATTGCACTTGCCGCAGCGCCACTTTTCCTGCTTGTGCGCCCGGTGCGCCTCAACCTGCATTTTGGATTTACAGCGACGGCAGTGCATAGCGGAACGTAGCTCGGTCGGAACCTATCTCAGGTCGGAACCTATCTCAGTTGGAACCCATCTCAGTCGGAACCCATCTTAGATGAATGTCGGCGCAAAGCGATTGGGGATTAGTTCAGTGATTAGCGATGATATTACGGCGCATCCGGGGCAGCGTCAAACCAGCCCTGCACCGCATCCAGCACTGCGCCGGGATATTCCATCGGCAGAAAGTGGCTGCCCTTGCCCATCGGCTTGACCGTACTCCCGGATACCAGACTCTCAAACCGTCGCACTCCGGTATCATCGGCCCGCTGGCACCCCGGATAGTCCGCCAGCAGCAGCAGCCATTGGCCGGGCAAATCCCGCAGGTAGTTCTCGACCGGCAGCGCGTCCCGCATACCGTAAAAAGTAGCCTCGGTTTCGGGATGACATTTCAGCTCCGCCTTGCCGTCCGGCCGCAGCCGGGTGCCGCCGGCGATGAACTCCGCAAAGGGCTCATCCTCCCAATCCCGGAACGCCGCCCGCGTCCGGTAGGATGCAAACATCTCCGCCCGCGATTCCCAAACCGGCCGTTTCAGCCGGGTTCGTTCCGCGCGCAGATTCAAGTCCTGCGTTGGCGTAGTAGCTGGGTCGTTGCTAACCCGCGTCTCCACCAGCGCAACCGGCCCCAAACGCCCCGGTAGCAGCGTAGCCGCAATGATGCTCGCCAACCCGCCCGACGAATGACCTACCACCCGCGGACGCTCCAGCCCCATCGTTTCAATAATCGCCGCCAAGTCCTCGCCGGCATACTCAAAGCGGTAGCCCTTGTCCGATGCGTCCGTGTCCCCGTGCCCCCGCTGGTCAAAGGCCAGCACCCGATACCGCCGGGCCAGCTGCCGCGCAATCGGCTTCCACGGCCAGGCGCACAAACCCGTAGCGTGCAGCATCAACAGCGGCGCCCCATCCGGGTCACCCCATTCCAGATAATGATGCCGGATACCGTTGGCCTGGACGAACCGGCTGGCCCAGTCGTCGGCGTGCGATTCAATGGAGTAAGATTCAGTGGACAAAATGCCGTCATTACACCGATGCGAATAGCGGATTGACCGCCAAATTATACACGACGCCAATTAGCGGGGCCACCGATAGCGCGCCCGAACCCTCAAGGATCCGCCGAGGGGGTCTGGGGGAAATCATTTCCCCCAGCGTCCCCCCGTTACTCCCCAAGCGCACGCCCCCCGTCAAAATCCCCCGCCAAATCCAAAAAATCAATGACGCCGCCCTCTTGCCAATCAGCACCTGCGTTCGCTACTATACATCTATCGGGCAAATCAACCAACCCCCTTCCCAGCCGTTCTCAGTAAGAGGCATCCCTGGAAAGCGGGGACATCACACCAAACCGCTAGCACCATCGCACCGTCGGAGATTCAAGTCAAAACGGCCAGTCAGCAAAAAATCGCAATCGGCAAGGGTAGTCCCGACCCCGCTTTCACGGCGCGGGCTGCCTCCGCAGGGTATCGAGCTTCAGCCCGCGTGCTGCCTCTCATTAGGGCAGGCCACGTAAAATGAAGGTCCAAAATAGTTGCGTACCCACCTCCGGCCGTAGGGCTGACAACGACTTGAATCTCCGACACCAACAATCAAACCAAACCGAACCCACCGCCCGATAAACGCCCGATACGATACCCGCCCGATACCAGCCAACCCCAAACCCACTCCCACAGGATGGCCGATGATGATATGAAATGACCAAACCACTCGAAACGGAACGCTGCCTTTCCGCCGCCGCCATTGATTTTGCGGCGCGCGGTTTGTGATATAATGCCGTCGCTCATTCAGCAATCCTGAATACCAACCGCGCGACCCATACCCGAAACCCGCTTATCCTCAGCTCGAGTTCACGGCGACGTTTGTAGAGCCACCATGCTTGACGATTACCTGGGACAATACGGCCTCATTGCCATCTTCCTGGTGCTTGCTATCGTGGTGCCGGCCAGTATGCTGCTGGCGTCGTCCACGATGTCCAAAATCGGCATCCGCCCCAACCGGCCGGACGCGGTGAAACAGGACACCTACGAGTGCGGCGTGGAAACCATCGGCGGCACCTGGAACCGCTTTCAGTTCCGCTACTATATGTTCGCCATCCTCTTTGTGGTGTTTGACGTTGAGGTCGTATTCCTCTACCCCTGGGCTACCAAGTTCCTCACGCTGGAGCTGTTCGCCCTGATTGAGATGGCGGTATTCCTAGGAATCTTGTTGCTGGCCTGGGCCTACGCCTGGCGCAAGCGCGACCTGGAGTGGCAGGGCTAACCGGACGTGGTAGAACTCATGCCCGGCGGCGGGCCGCTCCACAGCCGCACGTGGGACATCGACCGCTCGGAGGGCCAGCTGGTCAACGACCTGTTCGCCGCCTCTCAGTCCCCCATTGCGATGCCGGCCATTGAAGTCCCCGACGACCTCAAGCGCAACCTGATGGTTACGTCGGTGGACGCGCTGGTGAACTGGAGCCGCAAGTCGGCGCTGTGGCCCGTATCCTTTGGCCTGGCCTGCTGCGCCTTTGAGATGATGGCCACCGCCATGGGCCGCTTTGACATCTCGCGCTTTGGCATGGAAGTGTTCCGCGCCTCGCCCCGCCAAGCCGACCTGATGATTGTCGCCGGCACCGTCACCTGGAAAATGGCGCCGCCCATCAAGCGCATCTACGAGCAGATGGCCGAACCCCGCTGGGTTATCGCCATGGGCGTATGCGCCACCAGCGGCGGCCCCTACTTCGGTTCCTACAGCGTGGTTCCCGGCGTTGACCACATAATCCCGGTGGACGTGTACGTCCCCGGCTGCCCGCCCCGCCCCGACGCGCTGCTTTACGGCATCATGGAACTGCACGAAAAAATCAAGAGGTACCGCAACCTGGGCAGCGGTAGTTTCAAGCCGTGATGCTTACTGCCCTGAGCGGCGCAGACCTGGCCCAACGGCTGCGGGACACCCTGCCCGACGCCGTGCTTGACTGGAACGACTCGGCAGTATGGGTCGCCCCCGACTCCATCAGCGCCGTCGCCGGTGCCCTGCGCGATAACCCGGAACTGGACTTCCAATTCCTGAACGCCGTCAGCGCCGTTGATTTCGTCGCCCACTTTGAACTCGTGTACCATCTAACCTCAATATCAAAACGCCATACCGCTGTCGTCCGCAGTCGGGTGTATGGCCGAGAGGAGCCAACGGCGCCGTCGGTGGTAGGCGTCTGGCGTGGCGCCGATTTCCAGGAGCGGGAAATCTGGGACTTGATGGGCATACGGTTCACCGGCCACCCCAATATGAAACGCATCATGCTCTGGGAAGGCTTTGACGGTCACCCCCTGCGCAAAGACTTCCTATAGACGACGCCAGCCGTTTCAACCGCTCAGTTTGCCATGACTATCCGCACCGAACCGATGACCGTCAACGTGGGGCCGCAGCACCCCAGCACCCACGGCGTGTTTCGCGTCCGCATCACCTTTGACGGCGAGGACATCGTGGAGGTTGAGCCGGTGCTGGGCTATCTGCACCGGGGCACCGAGAAGCTGGCCGAGGAACGCAATTACGTTCAGATAGTCACCCTGACCGACCGGCTGGACTACACGTCCTCAATGATTAACAATCAGGCGTACTGCCTGGCCGTAGAGCAGCTGCTGGGCATTGAGCCGCCGCCCCGGGCCAAGTACCTCCGCACCCTCACCGCCGAGTTGCAGCGCATCGCCAGCCATCTGATTGCCGTCGGTTTCTTTGTGCAGGAATTAGGCGCTTTCGGCACGCCGCTCATGTACACCTTCCGTAGCCGGGAGCGCATCCTCGATCTTTTTGAGATGCTTTGCGGCGCCCGCATTACCGTCAGCTATATGCGGCCCGGCGGCGTATTCGCCGACGCTCCCGACGATTTCTGGCCCGCTCTGGACCAGTTCCTCAACGACTTTGAGGGCGAACTGGCCGAGTTGGAGGACTTGCTGCTCAACAACGAAATCCTGATGGTTCGCACCCGCGGCGTCAGCCCGCTGCCCCCCGACGTTGCCATCAACTGCTCCGTCAGCGGCCCGGTGCTCCGCGCCAGCGGTGTCAACTGGGACTGGCGCAAGATGGCCCCCTACGACGCCTACGACCAGGTTGATTTTGACGTTCCCATCGGCAGCAGCGGGGACAACTACGACCGATTCTGGGTGCGCGTCCAGGAAGTGCGCCAAAGCCTCCGCATCGTGCGCCAGTGCATCGAGCAGATTGAACCGGGCCCGGCCCGGCTGGAGCTGCCCCTGGTCCTGCGCGCCGCCCCCGGCGCCGAAGCCTACGGACGGGTCGAGGCATCTAAGGGCGAACTCGGTTTCTTTCTGGTCAGCGACGGCGGCATCTCCCCCTACCGCTGCAAAATCCGGTCGCCATCGCTAATCAACCTCACCATCACCGAGCACCTGCTTATCGGCTGGAAACTGGCCGATATGATTGTGTCGCTGGGCAGTGTTGACATAAACATGGGCGAGGTTGACCGATGAACGCCTGCGTCCTCAACCCCCATAGCATCCTGGGCGGCAATCACCTGTTCCGTTTCATCTACGAGGGTGTCGGCCAGATGCTGCCCTGCTGGATGGCCTACGTCGTCGCCGGCGCTGCCATCATGCTGATACTGATTAACGCAGTATTGCTGGGCGCCGCTATCGTCAGCTGGGGCGAACGCCGTCTGTTGGGACGGTTCCAGAACCGCGTCGGCCCCAATCGCTGGGGCCCCTTTGGCGCGTTGCAGCCGATTGCCGACCTTACCAAGCTGCTTACCAAAGAGGATATTGTTCCTTACGGCGCCGACCGCATCGCATTTACCATCGTACCCGTCCTGATGGTAGCGAGCCTGCTGGTAGGCGCGGCGGTTATTCCTTTCGCCAAAGACGTTGCGCTGGTTGACCTGAACGTTGGCGTCCTGTTTATCCTGGCGGTAAGCTCTTTGACCACCATTGCCATCTTTACGGCCGGCTGGGCCTCCAACAACCGTTATGCGCTGTTCGGCGCCGGCCGTGCGGTGGCGGTGCTGCTCAGCTACGAAGTGCCGGTTGTCCTTTCCGTGCTGGGCGTGGTGCTGGTTGCCGGCTCTATGTCGCTGGGCGACATCGTGGTTGCTCAGGCCGTGCCTTTCTTTCTGGTGCAGCCGCTGGCCTTTTTCGTTTTCGTCGCCGGTATGTCCGCCGAACTGAACCGCACGCCCTTTGACGTGGCTGAGGCCGAGTCGGAAATCATCGCCGGCTACCACACCGAATACAGCGGCATCAAGTTCGCCCTAATCCAAGCCGCTGAATTCGGCGGGGCATTGGTCGTTTCCGGCCTCATCGCCACCCTGTTTCTCGCCGGCTGGGCCGGGCCGGTGGCCGACTGGCTGGGCTGGCTCTGGTTCCTCATCAAGACTTTTATCGGCATATTCCTGTTCGTCTGGATTCGCTCCACCTATCCCAGGCTGCGGCTTGACCAGATAATGGCGGTGTGCTGGAAATTCCTGATGCCGTTGAGCATCATCAACCTGATTGCGGTAACGCTGGAGGTCTTTTTCCTGCGCGACGCCCATGGGGTATTGACCACTGCCGACTTGTGGATTATGGCCGGCATTAACATCGTTATCGCCGCAGTTTCCATAGCGGTGTTCGGCCAGCTCATCCGGCAGCAGGTTCGCAATTCCTCCCAGACTGCGCCGGCGTCCCGCCTGGTCGTTAGCGGCGTTTCCACCATCGAAGTAAGCCAGGGACAAGGCTAGGCAGAGCCGGGGGATTCGCAGATGTACGGATTGGAAATGGCCAAAGGGTTGCTGGTTACGCTGACCAACCTGATGCGCAAGCCGTTCACCGTTGCCTACCCCGAACAGCGCGTGCGCCAGCACCCCCGGTTTCGCGGCGAGGAGTTCACCTGGTATGAGGAACGCTGCACCGGCTGCGCGTCCTGCGCCAAGTACTGCCCGCTGGGTATCATCAAGATTGTGACCTCGCCCAGCGAAACCGCCCCCTTGCAGGGCGACAAGTACCTGCTGGAAACCTTTGACATCGAGTTGCAGCGGTGTATGTTCTGCGGCCTGTGCGTAGAGGCTTGCCCCTACGACGCCCTGTTTATGGGCAGCGGCTTTGAGGAGGGACAATACCGCCGCACCGACCTGGTCATCTCCATCGACCGCCTGCGGCAGGCCGACAAAAACCCCAGCACCTGGTTCCGTCCGCAGCTGGAAAGCATGGACTACCGGCCCGGAACCAGCCGGCCGCTGGGCTGGCGCGACGTGGGCCGGGAGGGCTGGCGCTGGCACCAGCGGGAGAAAGCCGGGATGCGCTTGCAAGGCCGCAATGCGGAGGACGACGCCTGAATGTGGTTTGAGGATGCAGTTTTCTGGATTCTGGCCGTCGTCGCCATCGCCGGCTCCGTTGGAGTTGTGCTGGTGCGGGACTTGTTCCGGGCCTCCCTCCTGCTGTCGCTGGTGTTCATCGCCGTAGGCGGGTTCTTTATCTTGATGAACGCCGAGTTCCTGGCCGTAGTCCAGGTGCTAATCTACGTGGGCGCCATCGCAGTGCTCTTTATATTCGCCGTGATGCTGACCAGAGACGTCCAGCGGGGCAACACGCCGAACCGCTTGCAGGTTCCGGCCGCGTTCATCGCAACCCTGCTGCTGGTGATGATGGTGGCAACCGTCGTCACTACCGACTGGACTACGCTGGCTGGCGCCGGGCTGGAGAACAAATCCCGCGTTGCCCAGATTCAGGCCGTAGGCATCCCCGACGCCGCCCGGCTAACCGCCGCCGGCTTGACTGCCGACGAAGTGACCGACGTGCAAACCGGCGGCCTGGCCGACTTGCTGATTGGCGAGTTCGTCCTGCCCTTTGAGGCGGTTTCGCTGTTGCTGCTGGCGGCTGCGATTGGCGGCCTGGCGTTAGCGCGCGGGCGCGGGAGATAGCGTTTTGTCCCTCGAATCCATGCTCATCGTTGCGGCCATCATCTTTTGCATCGGCCTGTACGGGGCGCTGGCCCGCCGCAACTTTATCGCCGTGCTGATGTCCATTGAGCTGATGTTCAACGCGGTCAACCTCACGCTGGTGGCAATGGGCCGCTGGCTGGTTCCCTTCGCCGTGCAGGAACAGCTGTCCACCGTGCTTACCGGCCAGGTGTTCGCCGTATTCATCATCACCGTAGCCGCCGCCGAAATTGCGCTGGGACTGGGCATCGTTTTCGCCGTGTACCGCACCAACGAAAGCGTTGACCTGACCGATGCCGCAACAATGCGCCACTAATCACCGCTTTGACTCCGAGCTTTGACTCCGATTGAAACTTAATCATGTGGGTAGAATTCAAGCGCGCGCCCAACCTGATGGCCGCCGAAATCTGGAAGGAGGCCCTGGAGGCCGAGGGCCTGCCGGCAAAACTGCTGCCCGAAGGCGACATCCGCGACTGGAGCGAGCGCGTCCCTTTCCGCATCTACGTTCCCAAAGGCCGGGAACACGTTGCCGAAGAGATTGTGCGGAAGCTGTGAGGACGACGACGCTATGCTGACCGAACCGCTGGTCTGGGCAATTTTCCTGCTGCCCGTCGCGTCATTCCTGATTATCGGTTTGGTGCTACGGCCGGCCATATCGGCTGTCCCGGCGTTGGCCAAGGCATCGGGCTACCTGACCATCATCGCCCTGGGCATCGGATTCGCCCTCTCCATCTGGCTGCTGCGCTCATCGGCCCACGGCGTCATCTACGCCTTCCCCCCCCACTTGTGGCTGGACTTGGGGCCGGCGTCCGTCCAAATGGGACTGTTGCTGGACCCGCTGACTAACATAATGCTGGTGGTTGTGACCGGCGTCAGCCTGATGGTGCAAATCTATTCGCTGGCCTATATGGACGGCGACCGCAGCTTTGCGCGCTATTACGCTTATATGTCCCTGTTCAGCGCATCCATGATTGGCCTGGTTCTGGCGTCCAACATCGTCCAAATGTACGTGTTCTGGGAGTTGGTGGGCCTGTCGTCGTATCTGCTGATTGGATTCTGGCACGACCGTCCGGCAGCGGCGGCGGCGGCTAAAAAGGCTTTCATCATCACCCGCATTGGCGACGTTGGCTTTCTGCTGGCGATAATCTTTCTGTTTTTCCAGGCCGACACTTTCGCCGCGCGCGGGCTGAACGCATTCCACATTCCCGACATCTGGGAGGCGGCCCGCCCCATCGCGGCCGGCGGCGCCGGCATTGTCGCTGGCGGAGCGCTGCTGTGGCTGTGCCTGGGCCTGTTCGCCGGAGCGGTAGGCAAGAGCGGGCAATTCCCCCTCCACACTTGGCTGCCCGATGCTATGGAAGGCCCGACCCCGGTCAGCGCGCTGATTCACGCCGCTACGATGGTGGCCGCCGGAGTATTCCTCGTGGGGCGTTTTTTCCCGGTTTTTGCCGAGTCGGAAGTTGCGATGATGGTCGTAGCCCTGATTGGAGCGTTCACCGCAGTTTTCGCCGCCACGATGGCCCTGGCCGCCAACGACATCAAGCGGGTGATGGCCTATTCCACCGTGAGCCAGCTGGGTTACATGATGGCGGCCCTGGGCGTGGGCGCGTACAACGCCGCCCTGTTCCACCTGTTCACCCACGCTTTTTTCAAAGCCCTGCTGTTCCTCGGCGCCGGCAGCGTCAACCACGCGGCGGGCACATTCAACATGATGTACATGGGCGGCCTCCGCAAGTCCATGCCCTGGACTTACGGCCTTACGCTGGTAGGTGCTTTGAGTCTGGTAGGCATATTCCCGCTGGCCGGGTTCTGGAGCAAGGATGAAATCCTGCTGGAGTCGTGGCTGGCCGGCGGGGCTGCGCCGGTAGCCATAGTAGTGTTCTTTGCCCTGCTGGTTGGCGTGCTGCTGACGGCGTTTTACTCTTTCCGAATGATTCACCTTACCTTTCACGGCGAGTTCCGGGGCGGCGGCGAGCGGGAGCTGCATGACGTGGCCGCCGCCGGGCAGCCGGCTCCCACCGGCGTAACGCACCACGTCCACCTGGGCGAGTCGCCTCGGGTGATGGTAGCGCCGATGTTCCTGCTGGGTATCAGCGCAGTCATCGCCGGATGGCTGGCCAACCCCATCGGCGTTGGTATGCTGTTCGGGCTGATTCCGTCGCACTGGCTTACCGAATACCTGGCGTCAGGACTCCACGACGGGCACCACGCCCCGCCGTTCAGCATCGCGATGGCAGTCATATCCAACGTAGTCGCTCTGGCCGGCATCGGTCTGGCAGTTCTGGTCTATGCCTGGCCCCGCGCGTTCACATCGCTGGACCCGCTTACCCGGGGCGGCGTGGTTCACACGCTGCTGGCGCAACGTTATTATTTTGACGACTTGTACGAGGGTCTAATCGTCAACCGCATTTTCTACCGCATCACCGTCGCCGCCACCGACTGGATTGACCGCAACGTGGTTGATGGAATCGTCGGGCTGCTGGGGTGGATTTCCCGCAACATCGGCGGCCTGATTGCGCTGGCGCAGAACGGACAGGTGCAGACCTATCCGCTGGCCGCGGCAACCGGCGGCCTGGTGATTCTCATCCTGTATCTCATCCTCGGCTAACCCGCTTACCGGATAACGAACGATGTTCAACGAATTCAACGGCCTGCTCACTGTAACGGTATTCCTGCCGGCAGTAGCGGCTTTGCTGCTGGCCGTTGGCATCCTGCGCGGCGACCGGGCCATCCGCTGGTTTGCCGTACTGGTGACGGCCGGCGATTTGGTGCTGTCCGTGCTGGTATTCGCATTGTTCCAGCGGGGCGGGGAGCGGTTCCAGCTGCTGGACCGATTCACCTGGATTGACACCGGCACCGTACAGGCCAGCTACTTTCTGGGCGTTGACGGCCTGAGCGCGCCGCTGGTGATGCTAACCGGACTGCTGGGATTGTGCGCCGTCTTTGCGTCGTTCCACGTGGGCAGCCGGGTCAAGGAATACTTTATCTGGCTGCTGGTGCTGCAAACCGCCGTAATGGGCGTGTTCACCGCACTGGACTTCCTGCTGTTTTTCCTGTTCTGGGAACTGGAGCTGGTGCCGATGTACATGCTCATCTCCACCTGGGGTTCGGGACGCCGGGAATACTCGGCGATGAAGTTCCTGATTTTCACCATCCTGGGTTCGGCGTTTATGCTGGTTGCTATCGTGGCAGTGTTCGTCAGCTCCGGCGTGGGCAGCTTTGACATGACTTTGCTGCTGGAGCCGGGGACTGCGCTGGACGCCGGCCGGGCCGCCTTGCCGATGGGGGCGTTGTTCTGGCTGTTTTTCGTCGCTTTTGCCGTCAAGCTCCCCACCTGGCCGGTGCATACGTGGCTGCCTGACGCACATACCGACGCGCCAACGGCCGGCAGCGTGATGCTGGCCGGCGTGATGCTCAAAATGGGTGGCTACGGCCTGCTGCGCGTCAACGCCGGGATGTTCCCGGAGCAGCTGCAAACCTACGCCCTGCCGGTAGTCATCCTGGGCGTCATCAGCGTGCTTTACGGCGCGGTGGTTACCCTGCGCCAAACCGACTTGAAACGGCTGATTGCCTACTCCAGCGTAAGTCACATGGGACTAGTGCTGATTGGGATTGGATCGGTGGCCGTAGTGGGCGGCGTCCTTACCGATGCCGGGCTGGTGGGGGCCGCGATGCAGCTCTTTACCCATGGCACGATTACCGGCCTGCTGTTCGTTGCCGTTGGGATAGTGTATGAGAAAACGCACACGCGCAATATCATGGAACTCGGCGGGCTGGCCAACCGTATGCCCATCGTTGCGGTAGCGTTCCTGCTGGCCGGCGCCGCATCACTGGGGCTGCCCAGCCTTAGCGGTTTTGTGTCGGAACTGCTGGTGTTCTTTGGCGGTTTCCGGGCTTTCCCGGCGCTAACGATTCTGGCCGTGCTGGGCATCATACTGGCCGCCGGCTACATCCTCTGGATGATTCAGCGCACCTTCTTTGGGCCGCGCCCGGCGCGCTGGGACAGCCTTACCGATGCTACTCTGGTTGACGCTATTCCGGTGGCCCTGCTGGCAATCAGCATTGTGGCGGTGGGCGTTTATCCGGTTTGGCTCACGGATGTTTTCCGCGACGGGCTGGAGCCAATCGTCAACGGCTATAATGCCGGCCTTGCCGGAATGACCCGCTAGCGAAACGATAAAAATGACCGCCTACGACCTCTATCTAATCTCGCCCCATCTGGCGCTGGCCGCGCTGGCGCTGGTCGTCATCGTCGTTGACCTGTTCACGCGCCGCACCGCCTGGCTGGTGGGGGTGTCTTTCGTGGGGCTGGCGGCGCCGGCCGCGCTGAGCGCACTGCAAGTCGCCGAAATCTCCGGCAGCGGTTCGGGCGGATTGGCCGCTGAGGGTTCGGTAGTCCTGTACACGCTGTCCATCGACCGCTTCTCCCTGTTCTTTAACTTCCTGATACTGGCGGCAACCGGGCTGGTGGTTTTGGTATCCCACGACTACGTGCAGCGGATGCCGCGCTTGCAGGGCGAGTTTTTTGCGTTGATGCTGCTGTCGGCCACCGGAATGATGCTGCTGGTAGCGGCCAGTGAGCTGATTACAATTTACATTGCCCTGGAGTTGACGACGCTGCCGCTGGCGGCGATGGCGGCGTTTCTGCCCAACGGACGCTCCGGCGAGGCGGGGATGAAGTTCCTCATCATCGGCGCGGTAAGCAGCGCGGTGATGCTCTACGGGATGGCGCTGATTTACGGTTTCACCGGCAGCACACGACTGGACGAAATCGCAATTGCGCTGGCCGGGGCGCCGTCGTCCGGGTTCGTTCCCTTTGGCGGGCTGGCGGTGCTGCTGGCGGTTAGCCTGCTGCTGGTTGGGTTCGGCTTTAAGATGTCGGCGGCGCCTTTCCAAATGTGGGTGCCGGACGTGTACGAGGGGGCGCCGACGCCGATGGTTGCTTTCCTGTCGGTGGCCAGCAAGGCGGCGGCTTTTGCCCTGGTGATGCGGGTTTTCTACATCGGTTTCGAGTCGCTGGAGGGGGACTGGTGGATACTGCTGGCGGGGCTGGCGGCCTTGTCAATGACCATCGGCAACCTGGTGGCCATCGCGCAGCGCAACATCAAGCGGCTGTTTGGATACAGCACTATCGCCCACGCCGGCTACATTCTGGTGGGCGTGGCAGCCGTTGCGACGACGAGCGGCGGCGCGGATTCCTTTGGGCCAAGCAGCGTGCTGTTTTACCTGGCGGCGTACACAGCGGCCAACCTGACGGCCTTTTTTGCCATCGTGTGCATCGGCAACCGCATCGAGAGTGACGAAATCGCCGACTACGGCGGGATGATTCGCCGATCGCCGTTCCTGGCAATCGCGCTGGCGTTTGCGCTGATTGCGCTGATTGGGGTGCCGCCGACGAGCATATTCATCGCCAAAATCTACATATTCGCCGCCGCAATCAACACCGGCGAATCGCTGATGACGTGGCTGGTGATAATTGCCGTGGTGAACAGCGTGGTATCGGCCTATTACTATTTGAGGATAATCAAGGTGATGTTCCTGCAACCGGCGATTAACTCGCAGCGGGTGGGCGCGTCCTGGCCGGTCAACGTCGCTTTGGGCATCGCCGCGCTGTCCATGCTGTGGCTGGGAGTAGCGCCGGGCACGCTGCTGGCCGCTGCGGAACGGGCGGTGACAGTCTTGGCGGGCGGCAGTTAAAGATGACGGCCAAAAGCGTAGGCATCGCCTACAACGACCTGATTCCGGAGGCGCTTGACCTGGCCCATGCCATCGTCAGGGAGCTGAATCTGGCTGCCGATACCTGGATTCTGGCGGCGGAGGCGGCCGACCGGCTTACCGAACGGGCCGCCGACCGGGATTTGGTCATCACCATTGGCGGCGACGGCACCATCCTGCGGGTCAATCGGGCAATCGCCCCGCTGGGCATACCACTGGTGGGCGTGAACATGGGCCGCCTGGGGTTTATGACGGAGCTTACCGTGCCGGGTGTGATGGACGAACTGCCCCGCTATCTGGACGGCGATATGCGCGTGTCGGAGCACAGTATGCTGATGGCGTCGTCGTTCCGGCGGGACCCGGAGGGCGGGCCTCCGGTGGAGCGCGGGCCGTACCATGCCCTGAACGACGTTGTGCTCACGCGGGGGCAGGTTTCGCGGGTGGTTACGGTGCGGGCGGCGGTTGACGGGGCCGACGTGTCCACTTTCCGGGCCGATGGGGTGATACTGGCTACGGCGACGGGCAGCACCGGGTACAGCTTTGCCGCCGGCGGGCCAATCGTTGACCCGCTGTCCGATGATGTAATCCTGACTCCGCTGGCGTCCCACGTTGGTCTCACCGCCACGCTGGTGCTGCGGCCCACCAGCAGCGTTGACTTTCACCTGGAGGGTTCGCAAGGCGGTATCCTCAGCGTGGACGGGTTTGAGAACCATCCTATTGAACCCGGCGATTGGGTGCGTATCACGCGCAGTCCGTACCGGGCCCGTTTCCTGCGGGCTCACGAGCACAACTACTTCTGGGCTACCCTGACGCAACGGCTGGGTTTCAGCCTGCAACAACGCCGCTGATTACGCTTTCGGGTTGAGACGCTTTTTACATAATGACCACTCCCGCTAACAACGAACCAACGCTGGCCACCCGCACCGTGTTTGAGGGGCGCATACTTAACGTGCGCGTAGATACCGTGCAGCTGGTCAACGGCCGCACCAGCACCCGGGAGATTGCCGAACACGCGCCGTCAATTTGCGTAGTGCCGGTGGACGACGACGGCAACGCGCTGCTGGTTCGCCAGTATCGCAAGCCGGCGGGGGCTTTCCTGCTGGAAGTGCCGGCCGGCGGCATTGAGGCCGGCGAGGAGCCGGAGGCAGCGGCCCTACGCGAACTGCAAGAGGAAATCGGCCATACCGCCGGCCAGTTGCAGCGGATGGTCGGCTTTTGGCTGGCGCCGGGCTGGTGTACCGAGTATATGCACGCTTACCTGGCTATTGACTTGACCCCGGCCGCGTTGGAGTCGGATGAGGATGAGTTTATCGAGGTGGAGCGGGTGGCTCTGGCGGACGTGCCGGGGCTGATTGCGGACGGCACGATACAGGACGCAAAGAGCGTGGCGTCGCTGTTGCTTGCCATGCGCATCTTGGGGGATAATTAGCGTCGCTTTGCCGCGCCGCCAAACGCGCGCAAAAGAACCGGGCCAGCGTAACTGCCCGGTCGGAGGTTGACAGGAATGCCTGAAAATTTGCAACACGACGTGCTGGTCGTCGGGGCCGGCCTGGCCGGTATGCGGGCGGCGATTGCCGCGCGCGCCAACGGGGCCAGCGCCGCCATCATCAGCAAGGTGCACCCGGTGCGCAGCCACTCCAACGCCGCACAGGGCGGCATCAACGCGGCCCTGCTGGACCGGGGGGATGACTGGGAAGACCATGCCTACGACACCATCAAGGGCAGCGACTTTCTGGGTGACCAGGACGCTATTGAGGTGATGTGCCGGCAGGCCGGGGCGTCGCTCATTGACATGGAACACATGGGGGTTACGTTTAACCGGGACGATGAGGGACGGCTGGGCACCCGGGCCTTTGGCGGCCAACGGCGGGCCCGCACATTCTTTGTCGGCGACTTTACCGGACAGGCACTGCTCCACGTGATGTTTGAGCAGCTTATCAAGTCCGGCGTCCGGCGTTACGAGGAATGGTTTGTAACGTCCCTCATTATGGAGGATGGCAAGGCGGCCGGGGTGACCGCGCTGGAAATCCGCACCGGGGAATTGCATCTGATACGGGCCAAGACGGTCATCCTCGCTACCGGCGGCTGCGGGCGGCTGTTTGAGCCGAGCACCAACGCGCTGATTGTTACCGGCGACGGGATGGGGTTGGTGTACGGCGCCGGCGGGCAGCTGATGGATATGGAGATGGTGCAGTACCACCCCACCACGCTGGCCGGCAGCGGCGTGCTGATTTCCGAGGCGGCGCGCGGGGAAGGGGCTTATCTGCGGGACAAAGACGGCAACCGCTTTATGGAGAAGTACGCTCCCAACATGATGGAGCTGGCCTCCCGCGACGTGGTATCTCGCGCCGAACAGACCGAAATCAATGCCGGCAACGGGGTTGACGGGTGCGTGTACCTGGATTGCACGCATCTGGGCGAAGCTCTGATTATGGAGAAGCTCATCCAGATTCGCGAGATTGGCATTGACCTGGCCGGGGTGGATATGATCCGGGAGCCAATTCCGATCCGCCCCGGTATGCACTACATAATGGGCGGCATCAAGACCGACATTGACGGTTTGACCAACCTGGAAGGGGTGTACGCGGCCGGGGAGTGCGCCAACGTGAGCGTGCACGGCGGCAACCGGCTGGGCGCGAATTCGCTGCTGGATACCATCGTATTCGGCGAACGGGCCGGCAATCACGCCGCCGCCGCCGCGCGGGGCCGGAGCTTTGGCGAGTTCAACACTACTGCCGCCATGTTGCAGGAATCGCGGCGGATTCAGGAGATGCTGGATCGCCCGGACAACGGCGACCGCTGGGCGTCCATCCGGCAGGACATGGGCGAATCAATGAACCGGAACGTGGCCGTGTTCCGCAACGAGGAGGGGATTCAGGAAACGCTGGGCGACCTCCACGAGCTGCGGCGGCGCTACGAGAACGTGCCGGTGCACAACAAGGGCAAGAGTTTCAACACCGACTTGGTGTTTGCGCTGGAGTTGGGCTATATGCTGGACTGCGCGGATACCATCGCCGCCGGCGCGCTGGAACGGCGGGAAAGCCGGGGGGCGCAGTTTCGGGTTGACTATCCGCAACGCAACGACGAAGAGTGGCTGCACCATATCGTGGTCACCAAATCCGACGGGGGGCCGCAAATCTCGGAGTTGCCGGTAACCATCACCAAGTGGACGCCAGAAGAGAGGAAATACTAGGTTATGGACGTAACCATACGGGTGAAACGACAAGACCCAGAAGCGACGGGCGAGCGACGGCTACCCCATTGGCAGGAATACCCGGTCAGCATCGCCGATAACGCTACGGTTCTGGATGCGCTGATTCAGATTCGCGAGGATGACGACGGCACGCTGGCGCTGCGCTGTTCGTGCCGCAGCGCAATTTGCGGCTCGTGCGCTATGCGCATCAACGGCCACGCGGCGCTGGCCTGCAAAACCATCGCCAACACGGTGGTGCAGAACGGCGTCATCACTATTGAACCGGCCGGCGTGATGCCGGTCATCAAAGATTTGGTGGTCAACTTTGACCTGTTCTGGGAGAAAATCAAGCAGGTTGACCCGTACCTGAAGCACATCGGGCAGGTGCCGGAAAGTGAGTACGTGGTTTCCAACGAGGCCATGCTGCATCTGTCCGGCGTTACGGCGTGCATAATGTGCGGGGCGTGCGTTTCGGACTGCACGGTGCTGGAGGTTGACCCGACGTTTCTGGGGCCGGCGGCGCTGGCGAAAGCGTACCGTTTTACGGCCGACCCGCGCGACGGCGACAATCAGGGCGTGTCAACGGAACGGCTGTGGGCGCTGAGCGAACCGAGCGGCATCTGGGACTGCACCCGCTGCAACGAGTGCGTGCAGGTTTGCCCCAAAGGGGTTGCTCCGATGGACCGCATTATGGCGATGCGGGAGCAGGCGATACAGGCGGGCTACGCTAACAACAACGGCGCGCGGCACACCGATGCGTTCACCGAGTCGGTGGGACACAGCGGGCGGTTGGACGAGCTGCGGCTGCCCATCAAGAGCGTGGGGATGATGAATCTGCCGGCGCTGATGGGGTATATGCCGGTGGCGCTGCGGGCGCTGCGGCGGGGCAAAATGCCGCCAATCGCGCACAAGAACGTGGAGAACGTGGAGGCGGTGCGCCGGCTGTTCCAGAAGATGGAACCGGAGCCGGCGCCGCCGCAAGTCAGCACCAACTCGCCCTTTGGGTAAGGGGACGGCTGGCCGTATCAGTTTCCCGTATCAGTTCGAGGAGGATTAACTAGTGAAGTACGCCTTTTTTCCGGGTTGCGTATCGCAGGGCGGCGCGCCAGAACTCTACCCGGCGGCGCGGATGGTCTGCGACCGGCTGGGGATTGAACTCGAGGAAATTCCCGGCTGGACTTGCACCGGGGCCGGGGTTATCCAGGAAAAAAACCAGCTCTTTGGGGATACGCTGAACGCCCGCAACTTTGCCAAAGCGGAGCGGATGGGGCTGCCAATCCTGACAATTTGCAGCACGTGCCAGGGGGTGATGTCGCAGGCTAACCACCGGATGCGGAACCCGGAGTACCTGGCCGAAATTAACTCCTATCTGGCCGAGGAAGGGCTGGAATACAGCGGGAACAGCGAACCGAAACATCTGCTGTGGATTCTGATTGAGGACTACGGGTTGGACCAGCTGGCGCCGCATATTACCCGGCAGTTGACCGAGCTCAAGGTGGCGCCGTTTTACGGCTGCTATATTGTCCGGCCAACCGAGGCTTTGGACATTGCGGAGCATCCGGAGCGGCAGCAGTCGCTGGAAATGCTGATTGACGCGCTGGGGGCGACGATTATTGACTTTGAGGGCAAGACGCGCTGCTGCGGGTTTCCGATTCTTACCATCAACGAGCGCAACTCGATGGCGATGGTGGGCAAGCATACGTCCGAGGTTAAAGACCTGGGCGCCGATGCGATGGTGACGCCGTGCCCGCTGTGCCATCTGAACCTGGATGGTTTCCAGCCCAAAGCCGCATCGCAGGCGCGCCGCTCCATTGACTTGCCAATTCTGCATATGCCGCAGCTGATTGGGCTGGCGATGGGGATGTCACCTACTGAACTTGGGCTGAAAAAGCACATCGTCAGCACCGGGCCGCTGGAGGTTAAGGTGGGCGGACGGCGCTGATAAAACGCTGCCCATCTGCAATCAGCAACGCCCCGGTAGGAAAACCTGCCGGGGCGTTGGTATTGGGGTTGATGGCCGTTCCGGGTTTGTAGGTGCGGATTAGCTCCGGAGGGTGGGGGCTACGGCCTGGATGGCGGCGATGGTTTCTGCTACGTCCTCGTCGGTGTGGACGATGGAGGGGTAGAACTTTTGGGGCCAGGATTTGATGATCCGGCGTTCCAGCAGGCCGGCGTTGAGTTTGCCCAGGGTGGCGGCGTCGGCGGCGAGGCCGTCACGGTAGTTTTGCACGGCGTGGTCGGCGAAGTAGATGTCAAATACGGCATCCTCGCCAACGCTTTGCACCGTAAAGCCCTGCTCGGTGCAGGCGTCGGCCAACGCCTGGCGCAGCTGCCCGCCTACGGCGCGCATCCGGTCGTACACGCCATCTTGCCGCAGCTCGGCGAGGGTGGCTAGTCCGGCGGCGCAGGCGATGGGGTTGCCGTTGAGGGTGCCAATCTGGTCAACGTAGTCGTCGGATGAGACGGCGGCACGGTCATAAACGGACATAACGTCGGCGCGGCCCATGGTGGCGGCCAGGGGGTAGCCGCCGCCCATAATCTTGCCGACGGAGCAGAGGTCGGGGGTTACACCGTAGAACTCCTGGGCGCCGCCGTAGGCCAGACGAAAGCCGGTTACCACTTCGTCAAAAATCAGCAGCAAGCCGGCGTCGGCGGTGAGCTTGCGGAGGCCGGCCAGGAATCCGGGGTTGGGCGCCAGGGTGCGTTGCAGGGGTTCAACGATTACGGCGGCGATTTCGTCCTTATGAGCGTCGATGATGGCGGCGGTGGTATCGAGGTCGTTGAACTGGGAAATCAGCATCAAGTCGTTGATGGCGCGGGGGATGCCGCCGCTGTTGGCTTCGGCCTGGGGAAACTCGACGGAGGCGGAGGCGAAGACGGACATCATGGCGTAGTCGCTGGTGCCGTGGAAACCGCCCTCAAACTTGAGGATTTTCTCCTTGCCAGTGAAAGCCCGGGCCACCCGCATGGCCTGGAAACAGGCGTCGGTGCCGCTGGTGGTGAAACGAACCTGCTCGGCGCAGGGGACGGCGTTGACCAGTTCCTCGGCTAACATAACGGCCTGCTCGTTGGTGGTAAAAAAGGTGGAGCCGCGGCCCACGGCCTGGGAAACCGCCTCGGTTACGGCGGGGTGCGCGTGGCCGAGAATCATGGGGCCGGAACCCATCAGCCAGTCAACGTACTCGTTGCCGGACACGTCCCAAACGCGGCCGCCCTTGCCCTCACGGACGAGGAACTTCAACTCGTCCGGGTAATTGGTGTTGCCGGTGCCGCTGCCGGGGAGATAGCGGGCGGCTTTGGCGAGCAAATCCTGCTCAATCTGATTGCGCTGGGTCATCGTGGCCTCCTGAGGCGAAATGCAATTCAGTGTGTTCGTCAATCGGGATAAGCATTATACAACACGCCGTGCGGTTGCCCGGCACGGCGTGTTTGGGGGGCGTTTGGAGCGGCGGTTAGCCGGCTTCGGCGCGGGCTTTGGCCATCACGTCAACGAGTTCTTGCACTGAGGCGGCGGAGCTTTGGAGGGCGGCTTGCTCGGCGTCGGTGAGGCTGATTTCCAGCACTTGTTCCATGCCACCGGCGCCGATTTTGACGGGGACGCCGACGCAGAGGCCGTTGATGCCGTATTCGCCTTGCAGGTAGGCGCAGCCGGGGAGGATGCGCTTTTTGTCCAGCAGGACGGCTTCGACCATTTGGGTGATGGCGGCCGATGGGGCGTAGAAAGCGGAACCCTGTTTGAGCAGGGCGACAATCTCGCCGCCGCCGTCGCGGGTGCGCCGGACGATGGAGTCGATACGTTCCTGGCTGAGCAGTTCGGTTAGAGGGATGCAGCCTACGGTGGTGTAGCGAACCAGCGGAACCATGTCGTCGCCGTGGCCGCCGAGCACCAAGGCTTGAACATCGTCCACGGAAACGTTGAGTTCCTGGGCGATAAAGGTTCGGTAGCGGGCGGTGTCGAGAACGCCGGCCATGCCGAACACGCGGCTGCGGGGGAGGCCGGCGGTTTCGTACACGTTTTGCACCATGGCATCCAGCGGGTTGGTTACGGCGAGGATGATGGTGTCGGGGGAATGGCGCACAATCTCGCTGGTGACGGCGGAGGTGATGCGCATATTGGTGAGCAGCAGGTCGTCGCGGCTCATTCCGGGGCGGCGGGCGATGCCGGCGGTGATGACTACCATGTCGGAGCCGGCGGTTTCCTCGTAGCCGTTGGCGCCGGTAATCAAGGCATCGGAACCGATGACCGGGCCGGATTCCAGCATATCCAGGCTCTTGCCCTGGGGCAGGTCTTCGACTACGTCCACCAGGACAACATCGGCATAGCCGAGCTGATGGATTCGCTGTGCGGTGGTTGCGCCCACGTTGCCGGCGCCAACTACGGTAACTTTACTTCGCATCCGGTGAGTGTTCCTCCAGAGTGTTAATCGGTGTGCTGCCAGACGGCAGGGATGTCAGGTGGCTTTGATTACAGATGGCGTCAATGTCAGATTTGGCATCGAGGTTAGATGGCATCGATGATGGCGTTCAGGGTGGGGCTGGGGCGCATGGCCTGGGCGGCCATTGCAGCATCGGGGCGGTAGTAGCCGCCGATGTCTATGGGCTGGCCTTGAGCGTCCTCCAGCTCCTGGACGATTTGGGCTTCGTTGTCGGTTAGCTGCTGGGCCACTGCGGTAAAGCGGGCTTGCAGTTCCGGGTCTTGAGTCTGTTTGGCGAGCATTTGGGCCCAGTAGAGGGCGAGGTAGAAATGGCTGCCGCGGGTGTCCAGCTCGTTGACGCGGCGGGATGGGGCGCGGCGGTATTCCAGATGTTCGCCGATGGCCTGGTCGAGGGTTTCGGCCAAAAGACGGGCCTGATCGCTGTTGAATACTTCGCCGAAATGCTCGAATGAGGCGACTAGGGCGCAGAATTCGCCCAGGGAATCCCAGCGCAGATGGCCTTCCTCGAGGAACTGCTGAACGTGGCGGGGGGCGGAGCCGCCGGCGCCGGTCTCAAAGAGGCCGCCGCCGTTGAGCAGGGGGACGACGGAGAGCATTTTGGCGCTGGTGCCCAGTTCGAGGATGGGGAACAGGTCGGTGAGGTAATCGCGGAGGACGTTGCCGGTTACGGCGATGGTGTCCTGGCCGGCGCGGCTGCGCTCCATGGTGGCACGCATGGCTTCAAGTGGGGGCATGGTGCGGATGTCCAAGCCAGCGGTGTCGTGGGCCGGTAGGTACTGGTCAACCTTTTTGATTAGCTCGGCATCGTGGGCGCGGTTGGGGTCAAGCCAGAAAATGGAGGGGGAGCCGGTGATTCGGGAGCGGTTGACGCCGAGGCGAACCCAGTCCTGAATGGGGGCGTCTTTGGTCTGGCACATCCGAAAAATGTCGCCCTCCTCAACGCTCTGTTCCATCAGGGTTGCGCCCAATGCGTCAACGACGCGAATCGTGCCGTTGCCGGGGGCTTTAAAAGTTTTGTCGTGGGAGCCGTATTCCTCGGCGGCTTGGGCCATCAGGCCGACGTTGGCGACGCTGCCGGCGGTGGCCGGGTCAAAGGCGCCGTGCTGCTGGCAGTCCTCGATAACCGACTGGTAGATAGTGGCATAGGAGCGGTCGGGGATGATGGCGATGGTGTCGTGCAGCTCGTTATCGGGGCCCCAGGTGCGGCCGCCGTCGCGGACGATGACGGGCATGGAGGCGTCAATGATGACGTCGCTGGGGACGTGGAGGTTGGTGATGCCGCGATTAGAGTTGACCATGGAGAGTCCGGGGCGGCGGTCATAGACGGCCTGGATGTCGGCCTCAATTTCGGCGCGCTTGTCGTCGGGCAGGGCCTGAATCTTGGTGAGGAGTTCGGCAACGCCGTTGTCGGGGTCAACGGCCAGTTCGGACAGTGCGGCGGCGTGTTTGGCGAACACGTCCTCGTAGAACACGGATACGCAGTGTCCAAAGATGATGGGGTCGGACACGCGCATCATGGTGGTTTTGACGTGGAGGGAAAGCAGGACGTCGTCGGCTTGGGCGTTGGCGATTTCGGCGGCGTAGAATTGGCGCAATTGCCGGACGTTCATGGCGGCGCAGTCGATGATTTCGCCGGCCTGGAGGGGGATGCCGGATTTTAACTCGGTGACGCTGCCGTCGCCGGCTACGAATTGGATGGCGGCCGACCCGGCGTCGGCAATGGTTACGGCCTGCTCACTGCCGAAAAAGTCGCCGTCGGCCATGTGGCCAACGCGGGTTTTGGAGACGGGGGGCCAATCCTGCATCATGCGATGGGGGTTGCGCTTGCCGTGTTCCTTGACGGCGGTGGAGGAACGGCGGTCGGAGTTGCCCTCGCGGATGACGGGGTTGACGGCGCTGCCCAGCACGCGGGAGTAGCGGGCCTGGGTGGCGCGTTCGGCGTCGTTGGCGGGCTGGTCGGGGTAGTCGGGAACGTCGTAGCCTTTGGCCTGCAACTCGGCGATGGCGCCTTTGAGCTGGGGGATGGAGGCGCTGATGTTGGGCAGTTTGATGAGGTTAGCCGAGGGTTCCAGGCAAAGCTCGCCGCACATCCGCAGGTAATCGGGGATGCGCTGGGCGTCGGTGAGATTGTCGGGGAAATTGGCGATGATGCGGCCGGACAGGGAAATGTCCCAAGTCTCCAGTGCGATGCCGGAACTTTTGGTAAAAGCCTGGAGAATCGGCAGCAGGGAATGGGTGGCGAGGAACGGGGCTTCGTCAGTTTCGGTGTAAATAATTTTGGCGGCTTCTGGCATGATATGCTCCCTGGCAAAAGTGGATTCCGAGGCCGCTACAGGTTGCCAAAAAAAGTTGTTGACACAGGCCCGGACTGGTTGGCGGGATGGGGTAGATTCCGCAGGATAAACCGTGCCGATTATACACAGGAAAGCTAATCAATGGTAGCCCGTGTTACGCTGATGTGGTACATTGCGGCGGTGATTTTGCGGCGGGTTTGAGGCGTGATGGGCGATACGGGACCGGCGGCGGCGCGTCTGCCGCTCATCAATAAGCTGCTGTTTGCCTCGGACCATATTGGGCTGCAAACCATCAGCTACGCGCGGGGGACGCTGCTGCTTTTTTATCTGGCGCCGCCGGCGGCGGTTGGGCTGGGGCTGGTGCCGGGGGTGTCGCTGCTGGGGTTTGACGTTGACGCGCGGGTGCTGGCCGGCGGGCTGCTGACGGTGGGGCGGTTTGTGGACGCGGTGGATGACCCGCTCATCGGGTGGTGGAGCGACCGGACGCAAAGCCGGTGGGGGCGGCGGCTGCCGTTTATTCTGTTCAGCACGCCATTTTACGCGCTGTTTGCGGCGCTCATCTGGTTTCTGCCGTCGGACGAGCCGAGTTTGTGGAACGCGCTGTACCTGGTGGTGATGCTGGAGCTGTTCTTTGTAGCGAATACGATGTCCAGCGGGCCGCTGGAGGCGCTGATACCGGAGGTATCGCCAACGCCGTCGGATCGGATGGCGATAGTGGGCAGCATATTTTTGTTTGCGATAGTGGGGGCCGGGGTGGGGCTGGCGCTGAGCGGGCGGATTGCGGACACGCTGGGCTACCAGACGATGGGGGTGTTCGTGGCGGTGGTGGGCGTGGTGTTCCGCTACATAGCGCTATCGGCGGTGTGGCGGTACGCGCCGCGGGGGACGCCGCCGGCCAGAGTTGCGCTGTGGGCCGGGCTGTGGGCGACTTTACGTAATCCGCAGTTCGTCTATTTTCTGCCGACGTTTGTGATGTTCTCGATGGCGGTGGGGATACTGATGGCGTGGGTGCCGTTTTTCGCATCGCAGGTGCTGCTGGCGGAGAACGAGGGGACGGTGACGGGGCTGCTGTTTATAGCGGTAATCACCGGGGCAGTAGTGGCCGGGGTCATATTCTGGCCGCTGTCCAACCGCTACGGAAAGCGGCGGATTTACGCCTGGTGCCTGATTGGGAGCGGGGCGGCGTTTCCCCTGCTGACGCTGCCGGGGCTGCTGACCGAGGCGGGGTTGCTGGCGCAGGGGATTGCGCTGTCGTTTTTGGCGGGGATACCGATGTCGGGGGTGTTTCTGCTGCCCAAAGCGCTGACGGCGGACATCGCGGATTACGACGCTTTGCTGACGGGCGAGCGACGGGAGGCCCTGTTTTATTCGACACAGAACTTTTTTGAGAAAGTGGCATTGTCGCTGTCGCCACTGCTGTTGAGCCTGGCGCTGCTGCTGGGGGATTCGGCAGAGAACCCGCTGGGCATCCGGCTGGCCGGGCCGCTGGCGGGCGCAATCGCGCTGCTGGGCTTTGTGGTCTGGCGGCGCTACCGACTGCCGGATAGGGTGAACCGGGAGACGGCGACGGCGGCGGGATTGTTGTAGCAAAGTTCATAGGGGTGCGGGGGGTTGCGGTCGGGCTATCTATCGGGCGGGTGTGGTATCGGGCGTTTATCGGGCGGTGGGTTCGGTTTGGTTTGGGTCGTTCGGTTGGTTTGGTGGTTATCGCCGGAGATTCGAGTCGGTGTCAGCCCTTACGGCCGGAAGGTTTTTACGCAACTATTACGGACCTTCATTTTACGTGTCCTGCCCTAATGAGAGGCAGCACGCGGGCTGAAGCTCGATACCCTGCGGAGTACCGCCCGCGCTGTGGAAGCAGGGATAGGCGGCCTGGCCGATTGCGATTTGGATGCTGACGGGGGTGGCCGTGGTGACTGGAATCTCCGGCGACGTTTGACGCGGTGTTGTGATCTGGGTGATAGTGTGATGGCCCCGGTTCCTCAGGGGTGTTCTCCGGTGGAGAACGGTTGAGGCGGGGATTGGTTGTTGATTTGCCCGATAGATGTATCTTACACGAACTGATGTACGGTTGCAAGAGGTTGGGGTCGCTGATTTTGGATTTGTCGGTGGGGCGTATTCTAAGGGGCTGCGCTGGGGGAAATGATTTCCCCCAGACCCCCTCATTCTTGAGGGCAAGGGTGCTGCTACGGTGTCGGGATTCAGCGCTGCGCTTAGAAATTACATGGCGGGGGCGGGGGGGTGTTCAGGGGGCGGTTAGTTGGGCGGCCAGGGTTTCCGGGGTGGTGACGGGGAGTTGGCAGACGTAGTGCTGGCAGACGTAGGCGGTGGGGAGGCCGTTTTGCATTGTGCGCTGCTCTAGTAGTGGGGAGTTTGCGATGGGGGGGTTGGCGGGGTCGGAGAGGCCGATTACTACCCGGTTGGGGAGGTAGCGGCGGCCGATTTGGGTTAGCAGGGCTTGCGTTTGGGGGTGATCGAGGGGGCCGGCGATGACGATTTCTTTGGGGAGGGATACGTAGAAATCCAGGGCGCCGAGCCAATGGCCGGTGGTGGAGGGGGCGCGTCCGAGGAGGGGGTGGAGGGCGCGCAGAGGGGTGGAGGCTTTGGCGGCGTAGTCGTCGTTGCCGGTGGCTACGGCTAATCGCAGCAGGACGTCGGTGGCTACGGAACCGCCGCAGGGTTGGGCGTTGTCGAATACGTCGCGGGGGCGGATTACCAGCTCCTCATGGTCGCGTCCGGTATCGTAGAAACCGCCGACGGTATCATCCCAAAAGAGGTCAATCATGTCGTCGGCAAGGGCTATGGCGGATTGGAGCCAATGGGGTTCCAGGGTGGCTTCGTGGAGGGCGATGAGGCCGTCGGCGAGGCAGGCGTAGTCCTCCAGGTAGGCCAGCAGTTTGGCCTGGCCGTTGCGCCAGGTGCGGAGGAGGCGGCCGTTGGCAGCGCGGAGGGCGTCCAGCAGGAAAGCGGCGTTGCGACGGGCGGCATCAAGGTAATCGGGGCGGTCAAGGGCGGCGCCGGCCTCGGCAAAGGAACGCAGCATCAGGCCGTTCCATCCGGTGAGCACTTTGTCGTCAAGCAGGGGGTGGATGCGTGTTGCGCGTACCGTTAGCAGGGCGGCGCGGGCCCGGGATATTGCGGCGGCCAATTCGTCGGCGGTGATGCCGCGCTGGTTGATGAACTCCTGGGGGTCGCGGGGGACGTTCAGGATGTTGGCGCCCTCAAAATTGCCGCGTTCGGTTACGCCGTAGTAGGCGGTGATTAGTTCGGCGTCGTCGCCGAGGATGTCTTGCAATTCGGCGGGCGTCCAGACGAAAAACTTGCCCTCTACGCCCTCGCTGTCGGCGTCCTGGGCGGAGTAGAAACCGCCGGCGGCGTCGGTCATCTCGCGGAGCACGTAGTCGAGGGTTTCCTCGGTGATGCGGCGGTAGAGGGGGTGGGCGGTGATTTGCCAGGCGTGGAGGTAGAGGCGGGACAGCAGGGCGTTGTCGTAGAGCATTTTCTCGAAGTGGGGAACGAGCCAGTAGGCATCGGTGGAGTAGCGATGGAAACCGCCGCCGATTTGGTCGTAGATGCCGCCGTAGGCCATTTTGCGCAGGGTTAGCTCTACCATTTCCAGGGCGCGGGGGTTGAAACCGTGCTGCTGGTAGCGGAGCAGGAACTCCGGGGTCATGGGCTGGGGGAACTTGGGGGCGTTGCCGAACCCGCCGTTGAGGTGGTCGAATTGGGTGGCCAGCTGGGAGTAGGCGTTGTGCATTACTTCGGTGGTCAGGGGGGTAGAGCCGCGGGGCATCTGGCCGGTGCGGCCCATCTGCTGGGCCAGCTGGCGGGTGACGCGTTCGATCTCGCCTTTGTTGGTTTGGTAAGCCTGGCTGGCGGCGGTGAGCAGGCGGGGAAAGCCGGGCATACCCGGGCGGTCCTCGGGGGGAAAGTAGGTGCCGCCGTAGTAGGGGCGGCCTTCGGGGGTGAGGAACACGGTCATGGGCCAACCGCCGCTGCCGGTGAGCATCTGGACGGCTTCCATATAGACGGCGTCGAGGTCGGGGCGTTCCTCGCGGTCAACCTTGATGTTGACGAAATGCTCGTTCATCAGGGCGGCGATTTCGGGGTTCTCAAAGGACTCGCGTTCCATCACGTGGCACCAGTGGCAGGCGGAGTAGCCGATGCTCAACAGGATGGGGCGGTCATCGGTGATGGCGCGGGTCAGGGCTTCGGGGCCCCAGGGATACCAGTCCACCGGGTTATTGGCGTGCTGCAAAAGGTAGGGGCTGGTTTCCTGGCTCAATCGGTTGGGCATCGGGTTGCACTCCCCATATGTGATAGAATTGCTGGCGATACTGGCAAGCATACCAGATGACAGGCCATTGCAAGGGGCATGATGAGAGCGCGAAGGATGGGACGGCTGCTGCCGGGGTTGCTGATGGCGGCTTTGCTGGCGGTATTGATTGCCGCTTGCGCTCCGTCGTCGGGGGGTGACGGTGGTACGGGAATGGGGGTTGACGCTGGCGACGTTGCGCCGCCGTTTGCGATGCAGTTGACCGACGGTTCGGAGGTTGCGCTGAGGAATCTGGTTGAGGGTGAGCGGCCGGCGTTTATGATGTACTTTGCGACGTGGTGACCACACTGCCGCGCTGAGTTGCAGACGCTGGACAATTTCGCATCGGATTACGCCTCCGAGATTGACTTTTACGTGGTGTCGTTTAACGAGGACGCCGGCGTTATTCAGGAATACATAACCGAGAACGGCTACCAGGGGTTTATCGCGGCGCAGCCGGTGGGCACGATGCTGGCCGACCTGGAGGTTTCCCAGCAGTCGGCGATGATGGCGCTGAACGCACGGGGGCTTATCCTGCACCGGCAGTCCAAAGGGGACGCGCGGGAGTGGCCCGGGTATTTGGACCAGCTGATTGAGAACCCTAACGCCGCTCCGTCGCAGGAAAACGCGGAGCAGCAGAGAGAACAACGGCAACGGGACATTCAGCTGCCAAGCTGATGAGGGTAGGCTTCGCTGGCGTCGTTGACGCTGCACATTCTGATGATTAAAGCCAAAATCATAGCCACTTTGACGGCGGTCACCATAACGGGGGCGGCTTTGCTGGCGTGCGGGGGCGGGGACGCTCCGGGGCCGGAGGCGGCGATGTCGGTGCCGCAGGCGGCGCAGACGGTTAGCGTTCCGACGGCTACTACTGCTGCGGCTGTGGTGTCCGCTCCGACAGCGACGGTGGCTGCGGTGGTCAGGCCGACGGCAGAGCAGCCGACGGAATCGCCGTCGGCGACTGCGGCGCAGATGGCAACATTGCCGCCGGCTACGGACGCACCGACGGCGGCGCCGGCGGCTACGGATGCGGCGCCGACGGACGAACCGGCAACGCTGCCGCCACCTACGGATGTGCCGCCGACACCGCTACCGCCGACGGAAACGCCGCCAACGCCGATACCGCCTACGGATGTGCCGGCGGAGCCGGTTCCGGTGGGCACCAGCGTGGGGGAGATGGCGCCGGCTTTTGTGATGCAGTTGACCGATGGGACTGAGGTTGCATCGGAGTCGCTGACGGCGGCGGGGCGGCCGGTGTTTATGATGTATTTTGCGACGTGGTGACCAGCGTGCCGCGCCGAGTTGCGGACGCTGAGCCCTATTGTTACGGAATATGCCGGGGAAGTGGATTTTTACCTGGTGTCGTTCAGCGAGGACGCCGCGCGACTGGATTCTTACGCTGCCGGCGAGGGGTATGCCGGTATTACGTCGGCGCAGCCGGTGGGTCGGATGCTGCGGGACTTGCGGATAGTCAGCCAGTCGTCGATGCTGGCTCTGGATGGGGACGGGGTGATTACGTTCCGCAAGGGGTACGGCAGCGTTGCTGACGCGGCGACTTTGCGGGGGGCGTTTGAGGGGCTGGCGCAGTAGGGCGCAGGGCGTAGAAAACGGGGGGGTTAGTAGGGCCCGGTTGTTCACGTCTGTGACGGAACGACCGGGCCTACTGCATTGGAATGGATGCGGGCGGTTGGCGCCGCCGGCGCTAGTTATGGGCGACGGCGGGTTGCGGCGGCTGGGGTGCCCTCTAGTTCGGCGTCAAGGCGTTGCAGGACTTCGGTTAGGGGGAGGGCGCCTAGATTCTCGCCATCGCGGGTGCGGACGGCGGCGGCGTTGGCCTCTTGTTCTCGATCGCCTACTACCAGCATATAGGGGGTTTTCTGGAGTTGGGCCTGGCGGATCTTCTGGTTCATGCGCTCGCTGCGGTCGTCCACTTCGGCGCGGTAGCCGGCATCTTGTAGCTGCTCGGCTACTTGATTGGCGTAGGGGATATGGCGGTCGGCGATGGGGATTACGGTGGCCTGGACGGGGGCGAGCCAGAGGGGGAAGGCGCCGGCGTAGTGCTCGACCAGTACGCCGAAGAACCGTTCTAACGAGCCTAGTATGGCGCGGTGCACCATGTAGGGGCGGGAACGGTTGCCCTGGTCGTCCTGGAAAGTTAGGTCGAAGCGTTCCGGGAGGTTGAAGTCGAACTGGACGGTGGTGCATTGCCAGTCGCGGCCCAGGGCGTCTTTGATCTTGACGTCAATTTTGGGGCCGTAGAAGGCGCCGCCGCCGTCGTCGATGGCGTAGGGCAGGTTGCGGGATACGAGGGCTGCGCGGAGGGATTCGGTGGCGTGCTCCCACATATCGGGTTCGCCGACGAATTTGTCCGGGCAGGTGGAGAGCATGATGTCGTATTCGTCAAAGCCGAAGGCGGACATAATCTCAAAAGTGAGGTCAAGCACATCGCCGACTTCGGCGGCTACCTGGTCGGGGAGGCAGAAGATGTGGGCGTCGTCCTGGGTGAAGCCGCGGACGCGCATTAGGCCGTGGAGGACGCCGCTGCGTTCGTAGCGATATACGGTGCCCAACTCGGCGATGCGCAGGGGCAGTTCGCGGTAGCTGCGCAGGGCGGAGCGGTAGATTTGGATGTGGAAGGGGCAGTTCATGGGCTTGAGGAAGTATTCCTGCTCGTCAATTTCCATGGGGGCGTACATACTGTCGCGGTAGAAATCGAGGTGGCCGCTGGTTTGCCAGAGGCGGGCGCGGCCGATGTGGGGGGAATAGACGATGCTGTAGCCCCGGCGGTAGTGAATAGCGCGCCAGTAGTCCTCAATGAGGGAGCGCATGACGCCGCCTTTGGGGTGCCAGACGATGAGGCCGGGGCCGATGTCCTCGTGGACGGTGTAGAGGTTGAGCTGGCGGCCCAAGGCGCGGTGGTCGCGGCGCTCGGCTTCGGCCAGGCGTTCCAGGTGGGCGTCGAGTTCCTGCCGGGACTCAAAGGCGGTGCCGTAAATGCGCTGGAGCATGGGGCGGTTCTCATCGCCCCGCCAGTAAGCGCCGGCGGTGTGGAGCAGTTTGACGGCGGCAATATCGCCGGTGCGGTCAACGTGGGGGCCCTGGCACAAATCGGTGAACGCGCCGTGCCGGTAAATGCTGAGGGTGGTTTCGTCGGGCAGGTCGTCAATAATCTCCTGCTTGAAAGGCTGGGCCGCGAACATGGATTGGGCATCGGGGCGGTCGAGTTCCTCACGGACAAAAGGGGTGTTGCTGCGGATGGTTTCCAGCATCAATGCCTCAATGCGTTCCAAATCCTCCGGGGTGAAAGGACGCTCAACCTCAAAATCGTAGTAAAAGCCGTCGGCGGTGGGGGGGCCGATGGCTACTTTGGCGTCGGGGAAGAGTTGCAGTACGGCATCGGCCATCACGTGGGCGGCCGAATGGCGCAGACGGTGGCGGTGGGCGGCGATGGGGTCGCTGGCGGCGTGTTCGGGGGTGCCGTGGTCAAGCATTGTGCAAACCTGCCTGTAACTGTAAATCGTGGCGTGGGGCGGCGCAGCGCCGGTGGGATGGCGGGGCCGCGGGACAGTGGAATTAGCGTTAGTAAGTATAACGGATTTGGGGCGGGCGGCTGATGTATAATGGCGGTGCGCCGACGGTATCGGCAGAACGCTATTGTATCGGGAATGAGATGGAAGAAATTCGCCAGCAACTTGTTGATATGTCCGCCAAGCTCCACTCCGTCGTGGAGCGGCTTTGACCTGGCGGGACGGGAGCAGTCGATAGCGGAGCTGAACCGGGCGGCGGCGGCGGCGGATTTTTGGGATGACCCGGGTACGGCGCAGCGGAAAATGCAGGAGTTGGGGCAACTCCAGCAGTCGGTTGACTTGTGGCGCGCGCTGGAAGCGCGGGTGGGGGATCTGCTGGAGCTTACCGAGCTGGCTATCGAGAACGACGATGGCAGTCTGTTTGACGAGCTGGCCGCGGAGACCGGGAGCGTCGCTGTTGATTTGGCCAAGGCGGAGATGCAGCTTACGCTGTCGGGGCCCTACGATAACCGGCCGGGTATTCTGACGATCCATTCCGGGGCGGGCGGTACGGACTCGCACGATTGGGTGGAAATGCTGGTGGGGATGTACGCGGGGTGGGCGCAGGGGGGCAATCGCCCGGTGCAGGTGCTGGATACGGCTTACGGCGACGAGGCCGGGTTGCGCACCGGCACGCTGGAAATTGGGGGGCCGTATGCCTTTGGCTACCTGAGCGCGGAGGTGGGGGTGCACCGGCTGGTTAGGATGTCGCCGTTTGACCCGGCGCGGCGGCGGCAGACGTCGTTTGCGCGGGTGGAGGTGCTGCCGGCGGCTTTGGACGAGGACAGCGAGGTTGAAATCCGCACGGAGGACATCAAGATGGACTTTTTCCGCTCCAGCGGGCCGGGGGGGCAGAACGTGCAGAAGGTGGCATCGGCGGTGCGGCTGACGCATCTGCCCAGCGGGATTGTAGTGTCGTGCCAAACGGAACGGTCGCAGCACCAGAACCGGGACTATGCCATGCGTATCCTGCGGGCGCGGCTGCTGGCGCGGCAGGAGGAGGAACGGGCGCGGCAGATTTCCAATTTGCGGGGGGAGCGGGTGTCGGCAGAGTGGGGCAACCAGATACGCAGCTACGTGCTGCATCCTTACAAGTCGGTGAAAGACCACCGGACGGACTACCAGTCGGGGAACACTGACGCAGTGCTGGCCGGGGGGATTGACGGGTTTATTGAGTCCTATCTGGTGAGCAGGCTGGGGGGCGACGAGCCGGGGTGAATCGGGGCGGCGGCTTGCCGGGCTGATCCTATCCGGTCATACCGGGGTATCCGGAGTTAGTCATTCTGAACGCAGCGACGCGCTTTCGCTCAAAGTGTGCGCTACGCCAGCGAGATTCTGCGCAGCGCTCAGAATGACATTGGAATAGGGCCCTCGGAATGACAAGCGGGGAACGTAATCAGTCGGCTACCTGGGGTGGGTTGGCTGGTATTCGGGATAGCAGGTGGCCCATGCTGTCGCGCTTGGTGCGGAGGTATTGTTCGTTGGACTGGTTGGGGGGGACGGTGAGGCTGACGCGGTCGGTTACCTGGACGCCGAGGCTACTGATGCCGGCTACTTTGTGGGGGTTGTTGGTGACGAGGCGGGCCCGGGTGACGTTGAGGTCGCGCATAATCTGAACGGCGAGGTCGTACTCGCGCTCGTCGGGCTGGAACCCCAGGGCTACGTTGGCCTCGATGGTGTCCAGGCCGTCGTCCTGGAGGGCGTAGGCTTTGATCTTGTTGTGCAGGCCGATGCCGCGTCCTTCCTGGCGGAGATAAACCAGGACGCCGGAGCCGTTCTCGAAAATCATCCGCATGGCCAAGTCGAGCTGCTCGCCGCAGTCGCACTTGAGGCTGCCGAAAGCATCGCCGGTGAGACATTCGCTGTGGACGCGGACGAGGACGGCATCGTCGGGCTGCCAATCGCCGACTACCAGGGCGACGTGTTCGCCGGCGTCAATGGAGCTGCGGTAGCCGATGATGCGGGCGGCGCCGTACTTGGTGGGCAGGTTGGCTTCGGCGGCGCGGGTAATCAGTTTCTCGTTGATGCGGCGGTGGGCGATGAGCTGGGCGATGCTGAAAATCTTGATGTCGTGTTTGACGGCGAACAGCTCCAGGTCGGGCAGGCGGGCCATGCTGCCGTCCTCGTTCATTATTTCGCAGACGACGCCGGCGGGGTAGGCGCCGGCCTGTTTGCAGAGGTCAATGATGGCCTCGGTGTGCCCGGGGCGGGCCAAGACGCCGCGGGGATGGGCGCGCAGGGGGAACATATGCCCCGGATGGACGAAATCGCCGGGCTGGGACGCCGGGTTGATGAGGGCCTGGATGGTTGCGCTGCGGTCGTGGGCGGAGATGCCGGTGGAGGTTTCCCACTTGTGGTCAACGGAGGTGGTGAAAGCGGTAGGCTGGGACGTGGGGGAGTTGCGGCTGGGCAGGTTGGGAATCTGCAACTCGTCCAGGCGGTCGCCGGTCATGGAGATGCAGACCAGGCCGCGGGCGTGGGTTACCATAAAGGTGATGGCTTCCGGGGTGGCCTGCTCAGCGAACAGGAACAGGTCGCCTTCGTTCTCGCGGCCCTCATCGTCCACAACGATGACAAACTTTCCGGAGGCCAGGTCTTCCAGCGCCTCATCAAGGCTGCAAAGGGGCATTGTTCCTCCGGGGTCAGTTATAAGGATAGGTTGGGACGGGGCGCAAGCGCCGGCCGGGTCAGTGGGTTGCGCGGGGCGCCGGGTCGTATTGGCGGCGGTGGGCAATCAGGTCGGCGATGGAGAGGACGTTCAGGGAATGTGCTTTGGCCATGGCCATCAGGTCGGGCATCCGGGCCATGGCGCCGTCGTCTTTCATAATCTCGCAGACGACGCCGGCGGGGTACATATTGGCGAGGTTGCAGAGGTCAATGATGGCTTCGGTGTGGCCGGGGCGGACGAGGACGCCGCCGGGATGATAGCGGAGGGGGAACAGATGGCCGGGCTGGATGAAATCCTGGGGCCGGGACTGGGGGTCGATGAGGGCGCGGATGGTGGCGGCGCGGTCTTCGGCGGAGATGCCGGTTGAGGTGTTGACGGCGTAGTCAACGGGCATGGTGAACGCAGTTGGCATGGGGGAATCGGAGTTGCGGCTGGGCAAGAGGGGGATGTCCAGCTCCTGCAAGCGGGCGGCGGTCATGGGCATACAGAGCTGGCCCCGGGCGTGGGTGACCATAAAGTTGACCGCCGCCGGAGTAACGCACTCGGCCGGCATGACCAAGTCGCCTTCGTTCTCGCGGTCCTCGTCGTCAACGACGATAAGGAACTTGCCTGCTTTGAGGTCTTGGAGACCCGTTGCGATGCTTGCCAACTGCATCTGTTATAGCGTCCGATGCCTTATCAAAGGGATTTAGCGGAACCGGCTTTCCAAGAGGGATTCGACGTATTTGGCGAGGATGTCCGCCTCGAGGTTCACCAAATCGCCAACCGACTTTTCGGACAGGTTCGTGTTTTGCATAGTGAAGGGAATCACCGAAATGGTGAAACGCTGTAACGCCTTTTGTACCACTGTAAGGCTGATTCCGTCAACCGCGATGAACCCCTTTTCTACGATGTAGGGGGTCAGATTGTCCGGGGCCTCAATTTCCATAATGTAGCAGTCGGCTTCGGGGGTAAGGGCGGTGATGGCGCCGGCGCCGTCCACGTGGCCCTGCACGATGTGGCCGCCCATGCGGTCGGAGGCGGACAAGGCGCGCTCCAGGTTGACGGCGCTGCCGGGGGCGGCCTGGCCCAGGGAGGTGCGGCGCAGGGTTTCGGGGGCGAGGTCGACGGCGAAACCGGCGGCGTCAAACTGCACTACGGTAAGGCAGGCGCCGTTGACGGCGATGCTGTCGCCAAGCTTGACGTCGGACAGCGTTTTGCGGGCCGCGATGGTGAAACGGTAATCTTGCAGGCTAACGACCTGCCCTACTTCCTCAACTATTCCGGTGAACATTCAGCAGTCCTCACGCGTGGGATACCCGGTAATCAGCCAGTCCGGGCCAATCTGCTCGATGGCGGCGCGCGGCAAGCGCTGGGCGTCGGCCATTACGGTGGCGCCATTGCCCGCGATGGGGGTGGGGGCGCGGGCGCCGCCGATGATGATGGGGGCGATGAAAGCGTACACCTTATCAATCAATCCTGCATCCTGCATTGCGCCGAGGACGGCGGCGCCGCCTTCGACCAGCAGGCTGACGATACCCTGGCGTCCGAGGTGAATCAGCAAGTCGGTTAGGTTGACCCGGTTATCGGGGCCGGGGAACGCGCATATGGTGGCGCCGGCGTTTTGCAGGGCGGCAACGCGCGTGGGGTCGGCGCCGTGTCCGGTGGCGATGATGGTCTGGCCGGGTTGACGCAGCATACGGGACGTTGGGGGGGTGCGGGCGCTGCTATCAAGGATGATGCGGACGGGCTGCAAGTCGGACGGCAGGGGGGCGCCATCGGCGGCGCGGGCGGTGAGCTGGGGGTCGTCGGCCAGGGCGGTGCCGATGCCGACCATGATGGCGTCCAGCTCTTTGCGCAGCTGCTGGACCCGGGCCCGGGCGGGCGGGGCGGTAATCCACATGGAATCGCCGGAACGGGTGGCAATCTTACCGTCAAGGCTCATGGCGTACTTGGCGACTACAAAGGGGAGGCCGGTAACGACGTGTTTGGCGAAAGCTTCGTGGAGTTCGGCAGCCTCGGGGGTGGGCTGGCGCTCTACGGTGATGCCGGCGGCGCGCAAAGCGGCAGCGCCGCCGCCGGAAACGCGGGGGTTGGGGTCGGTTACGGCGTAGATCACGCGGCGGATGCCGGCGGCGATGATGGCGTCGGTGCAAGGGGGGGTGCGCCCGTGGTGGCAGCAGGGTTCCAGGGTGACGTGGAGGGTGGCATCCCGGGCGTCCGGGCCGGCCTGGCGGAGGGCGTTGATTTCGGCGTGGGCCTGTCCGGGGGGGAGGGTGTGGCCCTGGCCGACGATGCGGTCATTGCGGATGATGACGGCGCCGACGGCGGGATTGGGGCTGGTGGAACCGAGGGCGGAGCGGCCCAAGGCGACGGCCTGCGCCATCGGGCTGGCCGGGGGGGACGGGGCTGGTTGATGCTGGTTCAATGCGGGGTCTGCCGGGGTTTAGGGCTGGTCGAAATCGCGGTGGGAGCGGCTGGGGGTGGGGCCGCGCTGGCCCTGGTATTTGCTGCCCAGTTCGGGGGAGCCGTACAAGCGGTCGGCGGGGGTGGAGAGCTGGAGGAATGAGATTTGCCCGATTTTCATGCGGTGGTAGAGGGCGATGGGGAGGCGGGATACGTTGCTCAATTCCAGGGTCAGGCGTCCGCTCCAGCCGGGGTCGACGAAACCGGCGGTGCTGTGGATTAGGAGGCCGATGCGGCCCAGACTGCTTTTGCCCTCCAGACGGGCTACCAGGTCGTTGGGGAGTGCGATGTGTTCCAGGGTGCTGCCGAGGACGAACTCGCCGGGGTGGAGCATAAAGGGGGTGTCGGCGGCGATTTCTACCGGCGTGGTGAGGTCGTCGAGGGGCTGGCGCACGTCAACGTAGGGCTTGCGGGAGTTGGAGAAAACGAGGAAACGGTAGTCCAGGTGCAGGTCAATGCTGGCCGGCTGGATGTCGTCCGGGTCGATGGGGTCAACCACAATCCGGCCGGCGTCAATCTGCTGTTTGATGGAATGGTCGCTTAGTACCATCGGGGTTACGCCGGCGTTGTGGTGTTGGGGGGTGATGGGGACGGGGTGGGGGGGTTAGCGGAGTTCATAGACGCCGTGAACTTGCACGGTGACTTGCTCTTGACCGGCGAAAGTGGGGGTGTCGTAAGCGGCGGCGGCGGCTGACTCTAAACCGAAAGTGCGGTAGCGTTCCTGGTACGGGTCGGATGGGAAGACGCCTTCGGAGATCTTGATTAAATCGCCCAGCTCGCGACCGGAGAACTCGGCCAACTGCTCGGCGCGGACGGCCATATCCTCAACTGCGGATTCGCGGGCCTGGCGCTGCAAGGGGGCGGTGTCGGAGAAAGAAAAGTCGAGGCCGTTGAATACGATGTTATCGCCGGCGGCGGCGATGCTGGCATCAATGATGGGGCCTACGTCGTCGGCATTGCGGATAATGACTCGCAGCTGGTTGGACACCCGGTAGCCCCGGAATCTTTCCTCACCGGAGACGTAATCGTAATCAGGGCGGATGGTGAACCGGACGGTTGCGATGTCGGAGGCGGGGATGGAGAGGGCGGTCAAGGCTTCGATTACGCTCTGGGCTGATGCGGCGGCTTCGCTGCGGGCCTGGGATACCGAATCGGCGGTTACCGAAACGCCGAGGGAAAGGTTGGCGAGGTCGGGGACGCCGGTGGCTACACCGTGTCCGGAGACTTCGATGACGTCAAGTTTGCGGTCGTCGGTTTTGCCCTGGGCGGTGACGCTGGCGGCCGGGCCCGGGGTTGCGGGGTTGGCGGCGGGGGCGGTTTGAGGGGCCACTACGGCGTCGGCGGCGGTATTGGCCGGTGCGGGTTGGCCGGTGGCAGCGGCGGCGGACGCCGTCGGGTTGGCGACGGTGGCGGGGGGGATGGCGGCGGGGGTGCAGCCGATTGCCGCCAGGATGAGCAGGGCCAGCACGAGGGGGGGCGCGAATCGGGTTGCAAACTTGGGTGGGTGCATGAGTATAGCCTCAGGGGATGGGGTTAGCCCTGGAAATTGACGCGTCCGCCGAGGAGGGCGCGGGACATAACGAACTTGTGGATTTCGGAGGTGCCGCCGCCAATGCGGGCGTGGCGGAGCATATGGTACCAGTGGGCGATGGGCATATCGAGGGTTTCGCCGAGGCCGCCAAAGACCTGCATGATTTTGTCGATGCTGCGCCAGCCCCATTCGCCGGCGGAGTACTTGACCATTGACGCTTCAACGCGGACGTCCTCGCCGGCGTCGGCGCGGGCGGCGGTTTCGCGGGCGATGGCGCGCAGGGCGATGATGTCCATGTACACGTCGGTGAGCATCCACTGGATGGCCTGGCGGTCGGCGATGGGGCGACCGTAAGTGACGCGCTGCTGGGCCCATTCAATGGCCATGGCCAAGGCGCGGGTCAGGATGCCCAAGGCCATGGAACCGCGCAGCAAGCGGTCGTGGTGCACCAGCCATTGCTGTCCGAGGGAGAAACCGCCGCCGACCTCGCCAAGCACCTGGGTTTGCGGCACGCGCACGTTGTCCAGATGGATGTAGTGCTGCTGGGCTTTGGTGGGGACAATCCAGACGCGGATGGGCTCAAAGGTGACGCCGGGGGTGGGATTGTCGATGATAAACATGGTGATGCCGCCGCGCTGCCGCTTGTCCGGGTCGGTGACGGCCTGAACCAGCAGGAAATCGGCGGAGGCGGCGCCGGAGATGAACATTTTGGTGCCGTTGAGAATCCAGTCATCGCCATCGCGGACGGCGCGGGTCTGCATCATGCCGCCGGGGTCGGAACCGGCCTGGGGTTCGGTTTGGCCGAACGAGTAGTAGAGGTCGCCGTTGATGGCGGGATAGAGGTATTGCCGTTCCTGTTCGGGGGTGCAGGCGCCAATCATGAACATGGGGACGGGGGAGGTGGGCAGATGGACGATGCTGCGGTGGACTTCCTCCTCGAGGACGAGATGGCCCAGCGCGCCCATGCCGCCGCCGCCGTATTCCGCGGGGACGAACGAGGTATAGATGCCGGTTTGTTTGGAGACGTTGTTGAGGCGGGCCCACTGTTCGGGTTCCAGCGTGCCCAGTACGCCGGGGACGGCTTCGAGGACGCCGCGGGGGGCGCCGTTATCGGGGTCGCCCTCCTGGGGCGGGCGGGCCAGGTATTCGGGTTCGAGGGGGATGCACTCGTCGCGCACAATCTGGCGGACGGTGTTTTTCAACGCCTCCAATTCGGGCGGCAGACCGATTTCGGTGGTCATAACGTCTCGTTGTCTCCGGGTGATTTCTTTGCGGTAAAGGTTGCGTAGGGCGGGCCAAGCCGGCGCCGGGCAATGGATTGTACACTAGCGGCGGCGTTGGCGGGATGCGGCTATGGGGTTGAGCTATATGGGGTTAAGTTAATGGAACGGGCAGGCGTATTTCAGGGCGACGATTGCCGGGTTCTCCGGGCTGTCGTCGGCGAGGCGGGGGACGTATTCGGCGTCGGCCGGCGGGGGGGCGGATGTGGCAGCGATGACTTCCATCAGCGAGCCGACCGTGCCGAATATGATGGCGGCGGCCATTACGGATATGATGCTGATGCCGATGTACTTGCGATGCACGGCGATTGACCTGCCGGGTTGATTCTTGCCGGACGGATTACGGGTGACGGGTAAGCCCGGACGATGGGGTACATTCTATTATAGTATGGGGGCGCAAGCCAACGGCGGTTGGGGGCGTTGACCTTCTGATGATGTTTCCTGTTGTCATTCTGAACGCAGCCAAGAATCCCGATGGGCAGCGCGCACTTTGGGGGTAACGCCGTTGCTACGCTATCGAGATTCTTCGCTGCGCTCAGAATGACATTGGGGGATGAGTGGGGGTTCGCTCAAGTGGTAGAATGGGCGGCGATTTTGGTGTTTTGACAGGCGACTATTTTGGATATGAGAGCAGAGCAGCTGCGTAATTTGCCCAGCGTGGAGCGGGTGGTGAGCTATGCGGCGCTGGCCGACTTGGTGGAGGGCTACGGGCGGGCGTGGCTGGTGGAGCTGGCGCGCGATGCGGTTGGCGAGGCCCGGCAGCGGGTTTTGGCCGGGGGGGCGGCGCCGTCTGAGGTTGAGGTGGTCGAGGCGGTGCGGGGGCTGCTGGCGGATTTGGTCAGGCCGACGCCGCGGCCGGTTATCAACGCTACGGGGGTGATAATTCATACTAATTTGGGGCGGGCGCCTTTGAGTGACGAGGCGCAGCGGGCTGCGGAGAACGCGGCGCGGGGGTATTCCGATTTGGAAATTGACCTGGCAACCGGACGCCGGGGGTCGCGGCAGGCGCATCTGCAATCTTTGCTGCGTAAAATTACCGGGGCGGAGGCGGCGCTGGCGGTTAACAACAATGCGTCGGCGCTGCTGCTGGGGCTGTCGGCGCTGGCGGCGGGGCGGGAGGTTATCGTTTCACGCAGCGAGGCTATCGAGATTGGCGGCGGGTTTCGGATACCGGACGTGCTGGCGCAGAGTGGCTGTACATTGGTTGACGTGGGCACGACCAATCGTACCTACGTGCGGGACTATGCCGATGCGGTTACCGATAAAACCGGGGCGTTCTTGAAAGCACACGCCAGCAACTTTCGGGTGGAAGGTTTTACCGCAGTGGTGGGTGAACGGGAGCTGGTGGAACTTGGGGCGCAAAGGGGGGTTCCGGTGCTGCACGACGTGGGCAGCGGGGCTTTGCTGCCGACGGAACGGTACGGGCTGGCGCACGAACCGATGCCGCAGGAGGCGATCGCGGCGGGCGTGGGGCTGGTGTTTTTCTCCGGGGATAAATTGCTGGGGGGGCCGCAGGCCGGAATCGTGGTGGGCAAGCGGGAACTGGTGGCACGGCTGGAACGGCATCCGCTGGCCAGGGCGGTACGCATCGACAAAATGAGCCTGGCCAGCCTGACGGCAACTTTGACGCACTTCCTGGCGGGTGAGGCGGAACGCAAGGTTCCGGTGTGGCGGATGATCGCGGCGACGGCGGACGAAATCCGGGCGCGGGCCGAGGACTGGCGGGGGCGGGTTTTGGCGGCTACCGGGGTCGAGACGGCGGTGATGCCGGCGCAGTCGGCAATCGGGGGCGGCAGTTTGCCGGGTGAGACGCTGGAATCGTGGGCGTTGTCGGTGCCGGGTAGTTTGTCGAGGGGCGGGCCGGAGGGGTTGTTGTCTGCTCTGCGGGAGCAGGAACCGCCGGTGATTGCGCGGATTGAGGATGATGCGGTCAGGCTGGACCCGCGCACGGTTTTGCCGTCGCAGGATGGTTCGGTGCTGGATGCGATTGGGGCGGCGCTGCGGGTTGGCGGGGCGGTGTGACGGTATGCCTGGGATTACGCAGTTGACGCTAGGGGCGATTAGCAGGAGGTAATGGTGTCGGATTATTTGTTGGTGCATGGGACTACGCAGGGGGCGCGGAGTTGGGGGAAGGTTTGGGGGCATATGACGGCGCCGGTGGAGCATCCGCCGCGTTTGTACCGGCCTAAGCAGGCGCTAAGGGTTCGGGCTATTGACTTGCCCGGACACGGAGCGGACCGGGGGCAGGATGCGGCGCTGGTTAGCTTGCGGGAAGGGGTCAAGGCTATCGCGGACGTGGTGGAGGGGGAGAGTTTCAGCGATTACGTGCTGGTGGGCCACGAGCTGGGCGGTACGGTTGCGCTGCGGGCGGTTGGGGAACTGGCGGTCAAGCCCCGGCGTATCGTGCTGGTGTCCGGGATTGTGCCGGCCAGCGGGAAACCCGCGCTGTCGGCTTACCCGCTGGCGACGCGGGCCATCGTGCGCTCGTGCGCGATGCTCAGCGGGCTGACGGGGCGGGATATAACCGTGCCTAGTGACATAATCGGCCGGTACTGGTTTGGCGAGCTGGATATGATGCGGAAAGTGGAGGCCATCGGGCACAGCGGGCCGCTGCCGCTGCGGATGCTTACGGAGGCGGCGGGGCTGAATCTGGAGGAATTGCCCTGTCCGGTTACGTACATCGTGCTGACTAACAACCGGCTGATTGCGGCGGGACGGCAGCGGGCGATGGCGGCCCGGGTGCCGGGGGCGTCGGTAATCGAGCTGAACGCGGGGCATCAGGTAGCGGTGGCAAGCCCGCAGGAACTGGCGAACACGCTCCTGGCCGCATCCTGACCGGCGCAGCACGTGGCAACGCCGTTTCTCGCCGATTTGCACGTGCACTCGCCCTATGCCTTTGCGTGCAGCAAAGGGTTGACGGTGGAGAACCTGGCGTCGTGGGCGAAAATCAGGGGGATTAATCTGCTGGCAACCGGGGACTTTACGCATCCGGTTTGGGCGGAAAGTCTGCGGAATCAGCTGGAGGCTGACGGGGATGGGCTGTACGCCTACGGCGGCGTGCGGTTTGTACCCGGAACCGAGATTAGCTGCGTGTACAAACAGGACGGGCGGGGGCGGCGGATTCATCTGCTGGCGCTGATGCCTACGCTGGAGGCGGCCGGGGACTTTACGAATCGGCTGGCGCGGTTTGGCAAGCTGGAGAGCGACGGGCGGCCTACGGTGTCGCTGTCGGCGCGGGGGCTTACTGAGCTGGCATTTGAGGTTAGCGCGGAGGCGGTCATCATACCGGCGCACGCCTGGACGCCGTGGTACGGGCTTTACGGTTCGCGCAGCGGGTTTGACAGTCTGGAGGAATGTTTTGGGGATTTGGCGGCGGAGATTACCGCCGTAGAGAGCGGGCTGTCGGCAGACCCGGCGATGACGGGCGGGGTGCCGGACTTGCAGACCCGGTCGACGGTGTCGTTCTCGGATGCTCACTCGCTGGGCCGGCTGGGGCGGGAGCTGACGGCGTTTGACGCTCCGCTGTCGTGGACGGGGCTGCGGACGGCGCTGCGGGAGTCGGGGGTGGCCTATACGGTTGAGTTTTACCCGGAGGAGGGGAAGTACCATTACAGCGGGCATCGCAAGTGCGGCGTGGCTTACGACGGGGCGGCGCTGGCCAGGCAGGGGCCGGTTTGTCCGGTGTGCGGGCGTATGCTGACGCTGGGGGTGTTGCACCGGGTGGGGGCGCTGTCCGGGGCGGCGGTGTCTGAGGCGATAGTTTCCGGGGCGGCAGGCCCGGATGGTGACGGTTTTGTTCGGTCGGGGCACGGCGGGCCGCCTTTTGCGCGGTTGATACCGCTGCAAGAAATCATCGGCGCGGTGCGGAACGTGGGGGCGAATACCCGGACGGTGCAGCGAGAGTACGCGGCCATCATAGACGGCGTGGGCAGTGAGCTGGCGGCACTGCTTTTTGCGTCGGCGGGGGATTTGCAAGCCGCTGCTGCGGAGGACGTGGCAGCGGCGATACTGGACGCGCGGGCCGGCAACGTTGACATAACACCGGGGTTTGACGGTCAGTATGGCTCAATCCGGCTGCGCTGATTGGTCAAGTCATAATCGGTCATCCTTTGGGAGTGGGGTTGCGGTTGTCTGGTATCGGGCGGGTGTGGTATCGGGCGTTTATCGGGCGGTGGATTTGGTGGTTGGTGTCGGAGATTCAAGTCGTTGTCAGCCCTACGGCCGGAGGTGGGTACGCAACTATTTTGGACCTTCATTTTACGTGGCCTATCCTTTGGGGGGACAGCACGCGGGCTGAAGCTCGATACCCTGCGGAGGCAGCCCACGCCGTGTAAGCGGGGATGGGACTACCCTTGCCGATTGCGATTTTTTGCTGACTGGCCGTTTTGACTTGAATCTCCGGCGGTGGTGCTAGCGGTGTGATGGCCCCGGTTCCTCAGGGGATGTTCTCGAGCGAGGACGGCTGAGGGGGGATTGGTTGGTTGAGATGCCCGATAGATGTATCTTACACGAACGGGTGTACCGTTTGGCAATAGGGGGAGTGTCGCTGATTTTGGGGATTTGGGGGTTGACGCTGGGGGAAATGATTTCCCCCAGACCCCCTGCGGATCCTTGAGGGCAAGGGGGCTGCTGCGGCGTTGAGATTCATCGCGGTGCGGGAATCGGTCGGGGCGGCGGTTTGTTAGAATGTGTTGCCGGCTGGGACGGGTTATCGTGCCGGTGGTTTTGGTCTGGACGATACCGGGGCGGTTAAGCGGTCAAAAGGATGACGGCAAAAATGGATGCAGCGATACGGCGGATGCGGGCGGAAGACATTCCGCAGGTGATTGACATTGAGCGGGAGGCGTTCACGCCGGGGTGGGTTGGCACGCCGTTCCGGCGGGAACTGAACAGCCGCTATTGCCGGTTTCTGGTGGCTTACCTGACGGAACCGGAGCCGGACGGGGCGGGCGACGGCGGCGATGGGGATGGCGACGGGGATGCGGACGCTGTCGCTGCCGATGCCGCCGATGCTTCGATGTGGGCGCGGATGGTGCGGGGGGTGAAATCAGCGCTGGGGGTTGGGGGCGATACGGAGGACGACCGGCTGGCCGGGTACGTGGGAATCTGGCTGCAAGGGAATCAGGCGCACATCACCGAGATAGCGGTGCGGGAATCGCTGCGGGGGTGCGGCATTGGGGAGCTGCTGCTCATCGGCACGGTGCGGGTGGCTTACGAGCAGGGGATGGATGAGGTTACGCTGGAGGCTAGGGTGTCCAACTTCATCGCCCAGCGGCTGTACGACAAATATGGGTTCAACGAAATGGGCATCCGCAAGAATTATTACGCCGACAACAAAGAGGACGCCGTCATAATGACCACGGACCACATCCACGCCAACGCTTACCGGGAGAAGTTTTACGCTTTGGAGGAACGGTTTCACCAGCGCTACGGGACGCCGGTGATTGAATTGTAGTTTGGCGAATTGTAGTAGGGTGAACCGGGGGCGGCGGCGATTTTGCGGTCGGTTGGCGGTTGACCTTGTTTATGGGGCTTGCTAGAATGGCGGGCAGTTTAAGTTGCTGGGCGGTTATGCTTACGATTGGGCTTACGGGTGGCATTGGCACTGGGAAAAGCGCAGTTGCTAACCTTTTAGAGGCGTGCGGCGCGGCCATTATTGACGCTGACCGTCTGGGCCACGAGGCATATACGCCGCACAGCACGGCTTGGGAGGCGGTAGTCGCAGCGTTTGGGAAGGACATACTGACCCCGGAGGGTGAGATTGACCGCCGCAGGCTGGGGGCAATCGTGTTCGCCGATTCGGGGCAGCTGGAACGGCTGAACGGTATTATGCACCCGCTGATGGCCCGGATGGTGGAAGACCGCAAGACGACGCTCTGCGCTGATGGCTGCGAGGTGGCTATCGTGGAGGCGGCGGTGCTGTTTGAAGCCGGGTGGGATACGCTGGTTGACGAGGTTTGGACTACGGACGCTCCGGCCGATACCGTCGTCAAGCGGCTGAACGAACGCAATGGCCTGAGTGAAGAGGAAGCACGGAAACGAATTAACTCGCAAATGCCGGCCGCCGAACGCCGCCGCCGCTCCGACGTGGTGGTGGAGAACACCGGCGACCTGGCCGCCTTGCAGCACACGGTATCCAATCTCTGGGAGACGCGAGTCAAAGGGAAGGTTAATCAAAATAATGGTTGAAGCTAACGTTGAAATGCTGGAAGACGAACCCCAGTACAAGGAGTTCGCCATCGAGGAGTTCCTGGTCCGCAGCGAGCCCTACTACCGGGCCGTGGGGGATGAGCTGGAGCTGTTTGAGGCGGCTTACGAGCAGCACATTCCGGTGCTGCTGAAAGGGCCGACGGGCTGCGGCAAGACGCGATTCGTCGAGTACATGGCCTGGAAGCTGGGGCGTCCGATTACGACGGTGCGGCAGGAAGGGCAGGATATGGGGGAAGGCGAGGTGCGGGTGCCGCTGGTTACCATCGCCTGCCACGAAGACCTGACGGCCAGCGACCTGGTGGGACGCTACCTGCTGGACGCGCAGGGGACGCGCTGGATTGACGGGCCGATGACCCGCGCCGTCAAAGCCGGGGCGATCCTGTACCTGGACGAAGTGGTGGAGGCGCGGAAAGATACGACGGTGCTGATTCACCCGCTGACGGACCACCGGCGGATTTTGCCGGTGGAGAAGACGGGCAACATCATTGAGGCGGACGACCGCTTTCTGCTGTGCATCTCGTACAATCCGCACTACCAGAGCGCGCTGAAAGACCTGAAGCACAGCACGCGGCAGCGTTTCATCTCAATTGAGTTTGACTATCCTCCGGTGGACGTTGAGGCGGAAATTGTCGCCAAAGAGTCCGGGTGCAGCGACGAAGAGGCTCACGCGCTGGCGCGGCTGGGCGACAAGATTCGGAACCTGCGGGAGCATGGGCTGGCGGAGGGGGCGAGCACGCGTTTGCTCATTTACGCCGGGCGGCTGATGACGCAGGGCATATCGGCGCGGCGGGCTTGCCAAGTGGCCATCGTGTGGACGCTGAGCGACGAGGCGGAGTTGCAGCGCAGCATTGAAGAAGTGGTGTACTCCATCTTTGAGTAGCGGGGCGGCATGGGCGAATTGACCCTTGAGCTGATACGCGAGGCGCTGGCGGGCCGCCAGCAGCATACTGCCGCCGCTGACGGATTGATGCCGGCGGCGGTTATGCTGCTGCTGTACCCGAAGGACGGCGAACTTTGCGTGCTGCTGAACAAGCGGTCGATGGAGGTTGAGCATCACAAGGGGGAAATGTCCTTTCCCGGAGGGGCCAAGGACCCGGAAGACCGGGACTTTGAAGACACGGCCCGGCGGGAAACCGAGGAAGAAATGGGCATTGCCCGTAACGACATAACGATGCTGGGACGGCTGGACGACAACGTGACGCGGAGCAACTTTCTGGTGAAAGTATTCGTGGGGACGATACCGTATCCTTACGAGTTCCGGCCGAGTTCCATAGAAATTGCCGAAGTGGTAGAAATTCCGATGAGCATACTGCGGAGCCCGGCGACGATTCGCTGGGATTCGCGGATGGAAGACGGCCAGCGTGTTGCGGTGCGGTCATACGGGTATGAGCAGCATCTGGTGTACGGCGCCACCGCCAAAATCCTCGACCAGTTCCTTGAAGTGCTTGAGGACGGACTGAATAAGGAGGGCAGGAGCCTTGACTAATCCCGTATCAGGCGACTTTCTGGCAGAATTGGGCAAACTGCCCCCGGCAGTGACCGAGGCTTACGAGGCCGTGGCAGCGGCGATGGGCGATTCGTTCAGCGACGAAGAGCTGGCGCTGTGGGCCAAGGAAGGGGTGTCCATCGGGGCGCAGACGGTGCGGTCGTGGGAGTCGGCGGTGGAGTACTACCGGGTTAGTCCGGAAGTGGCACGCTCGCTGGCGTTTGCGTCCTTTATGCAGTGGGCGCGCTGCGGCACGTATCTGTCGCAGGACTCGCCGACGCTGGCGGTGGCTTTTTTCAAGGCCAGCCCGTCAATCGTTACCAATTTGCGGCCGCAGTACATACCCCGCTGGGCCGGACTGGGCCGCTCACTGTACAAGGGAACCTGGAAATCCAGCACGCTGGCGGCGCGGTTCTTTGAGGTCAGCCCGGACTTGGTGCGGAACCTGCCGTTCTGGGACGTGGAGGTGTTCGCATCGCTGATTGAGGCGCTGTCGTACAAGTCTTACGACGTGGCGGCGGAGTGTTTGGTGCTGGGGCGGGACGTGCTGCCGGGGATGGGGCGGGAGCGGGAGGCGTTTCTCTCGATGTCGCGCGCGCTTACGGACAGCAGCTGGCGGGAGGTTAAGTCCTGCCTGGAGATGGCCCCGCGGGCGTTGCAGCACGTTGAAGAGGGGCAGACGGGGCGTTTTCTCAGGCTGGGCGAAAAGCTGGCGAAGATGGGGCTGCGGGATACGTCGCGCTTTCTCTACGACGGGGCGCAGGCGCTGGCGCACGTGTCGGCCGGGTCGCAGGGGCATATTCTGGACCTGTGCGAAGGGCTGCTGGCTACTACGCCCGATGCGGTGCCGCCGTTCCTGAAGAGTTTGGACCCGGTGCTGAACCGCATCACGCTGCCGCAGCTGGACCAGTGGTACGAGCACGGGGTGCAGCTGCTCAACGACAATCCGGAGAGCGGCATCGCGTTCTTTAAGATTGAGTCCAATACGTCCGAGGCGCTGCTGGAAACGCTGTCCTCGAGCCTGGAACTGGAGCGGGTGAAGGGGATTATGCGTCTGTACACGCGGGCGCTGTCCGGGGCGAACATTGAAGTGTTGAGTACGGCGGAGCTGGTGCGCAAGCAGATTGGGTGGGTTGACCAGGATACGGCTTCTACCGACGGCACCAAGGTGTACCTGCCGCCGATGGTGGACAACTACAACGACAAAGCGCAGAACTTTGCCTGGTTCAAGGTGGTGGCGACGCATCAGGTTTCGCACCTGGAGTTTGGCAGTTTCCAGTTTGACTTTACGACTCCGGCCAACGTGTTTGACGACCGGCGGTTTGCGATGGAGGAGGCGATACAGGCGCGGATGGAGGCGATACGCACGGCCACCGCGGAGCATTTCCGGCTGCAAGACGCTGACGTGGGGCCGGCGGTGGAGCCGGCGGACGGGCCGGGCGGCACGATGCGGGTCTTTACGGACATCGGGCGGTTCCTGTCGCTGTTTGAAGACCGGCGGATGGTGTTTGACCTGTTCAGCGTGCTGGAAGACTGCCGGCTGGATTACCGCATCAAGACGGAATACCCCGGCATCCGACGGCCGGCTTTGGACGTGCAGGACAGCGCGCTGGCGTACCGGCCGCGCATTGAGGAACTGCCGCTGCAAGAGGCGCTGATTGAGCTGCTGGTGCGGATGAGTCTGGACCGCTTTGACGGGCTGCCGGTGCCGCAGGAATACCGGGAAGAGGCGCTGATGCTGGCTCGCATCATGCACCGTCTCCGCACCGTCCGGGCGTCGATTGAGGACACCGGAGAGGCGGCGCTGCGGGCCTACGAAATCATCTCGCGCTTGCAGAACGAGCAGCAGCCGGAGGACGAGTATCAACCGGAAGACTTGGATGATCCGGGCGAGTTCTCGGAGGAAGAGTACGAGGCGCTGCTGGACAAGTTGCAGGCGGCGATGAACGACCAGCAGGGGGAACAGGGAGACGGTGACCCCTACGAATCGCCCGAACCTGTGGAATACCGGGGGGACTTTAAACCGGAGATGGTGCAGCTGCTGACCAAGTTGCAGATGGACCAGAGCCAGATGGGCGACGCCGAACCGATGACGCAGGAAGAGCTGGAGCAGCTGTTGCAGGACAGCGCGGAGCTGGAACTGGACGCTCAGGAAGGGGACGTGGACCAGAGTATGGCGATGTTCGCCCAGAACATTATGAAGGAAGCCGGCGTTCCGCCGCCGTCGAACGATCCGGGCCGGGGCTATGGGCCAATCCTGCACGATGATGACGCCGGGGGAGAACTGGAGGCGCTGGAGCCTAAGACCTACGTCTATGACGAATGGGATTTCCGGGCCAACGACTACAAGCCGCGCTGGTGCGTAGTCAAGGAAAAAGTGCTGGACGAAGGCGACCACAACTTTTACAACGACTCGCTGCGGAACTACGCGTCGCTGCTGGCCCACATCAAGCGGCAGTTTGAGTTGATTATGCCGGAGACGTGGCGCAAGACCTACCGGCTCATTGACGGCGAGGACATCGACTTGAACGCGGCGCTGGAGGCGTGGGCGGACTTGCGGATGAACGTGCCGCCGGACGAGAAAATCTACTGGCGGCGCAACCGGGTGCAGCGGAACGTGGCCGTGGTGTTCCTGCTGGATATGTCGGCGTCCACCGCCGAAGCCATTGACGAAGGGCGGCACTCGGTGGACGACCGGGACGCGCCCGATGATCCGGTGGAGTACATGGTATGGCTGCGGCGGCGGCGGGAGGGGCTGGTGCGCCGGCACTACAAGCGCATCATTGACCTGGAGCGGGAGAGCTGCGCTTTGCTCATCAACGCGCTGGAGTCAATTGGCGATACCTACGGCATCTACGGGTTCTCCGGCTATGGCCGGGAGAACGTGGAGTTTTACGTCATCAAGGACATCGAGGAACAGTTCAACGACAAAATCAAGCGTCGGATTGACAAGGTTACGCCGCTGCACGCGACGCGGATGGGCTCGGCGATCCGGCACGCCATCACCAAGCTGGAGAACCAGGATGCGGCGACGAAAATCCTGTTTCTAATCAGCGACGGGCGGCCGCAGGACCGGGGTTACAGCCGTGAGGGAGTGGAGAAAGAGTACGCCGTGCACGACACGCACCAGGCATTGCTGGAGGCCAGGCGCAAGGAAATCAACCCCTTCTGCCTGACGGTGGACAAGGCCGGGCACGACTATCTCAAAACCATGTGCGGCGACTTGAATTACGAGGTGCTGGACGACATCTGGGCACTGCCAGAGCGTCTGCCGATGCTGTACCGTTCGCTGACGATGTAAGCGACAGCGGCGAATACACGGGAAAAAAATTGCGGGTCTGCCGGGGTTCCGGCAGACCCGTTTGGCATTGGCATGGCAGCCGGCGGGACGGGGCTAGGGGGCAACGTCGGAAATGAGTTTGCGCAGTTCGGTTAGGGCGGTGTTGCAGGAACGGCGTTTGATTACGAGACGGCGGGGCGGGGTGCGCAGGGGGAACTCGCGGACGTCGCTGCCGTGGGCGATGGCGATGTGGATGGTGCCGGGGCGGTGGCCCTCGAACTCGTGGGGGCCGAGTACGCCGGTGACGCCGATGGCGAAATCTGATGCGGTGGCAATCTGGGCAGTGCGGGCCATGGCGTTGGCGGTTTGCTGGCTGACGACGCCGTGGGTTTCCAGTATGACGGCGTCAACGCCCTGGGCGAGTAGGGCGGGGATGGTGTAGGCCACGCTGCCGCCGCGATACCATTGGCTGCTGTCGGGGGCTTCGGTGATGGTGTTGGCGAGAAAGCCGCCGCTCACCGATTCCATGGTGGACAGGGTCAGGCCGCGTTGGAGCAGGGCGGCGCCGACGGAAAGTTCGGGGGTTTCGTCGTCATAGCCCCAGATGTAGGGGGCCAGCCGGTCGTGGATGGCGTCCTCCACCGGAGCAATCATGCTGCGGGCGGCGGCTGCGTCGGCGGCGCGGGCGATGATGCGGAGGTGGATGCCGTCGGCTTTGGAGTAGATGCCGAGGTAGGGGTTCTCCAAGCCGAAGTACTCGGAAACTATCTCGTCAACCGATGCTTCGCCAAGGCCAAGCGTCTTGATGTTGCGGGTGATGGTGACTTCGGTGTCAATCATAGATTTGAGGCGGTGGTCAATCTCGTCGGCCCACATGGCGCGGTTCTCGCCGGGGGGGCCGGGCATACAAATGACGTGCTTGCCGTCTCTTTGCGCCCACCAGCCGGGGGCGGTGCCGTTGCGGTTGGTGATAAAGGCGGCGGAGGGGATGAGGTGGGCCTGCTTGACGTTGTGGGCGGGCATATCCTGGCCCCGGTTGCGGAACCATTGGCGGAGGTTGTCCAGCTCGGCTTCCTGAACTTGCGGGGTTTCATCAAGGGCGGCGGCGACGGCTTCGCGAGTCAAGTCATCCTGAGTGGGGCCGAGGCCGCCGGTGGTAAAAATGATGTCGGAGCGGGCCATGCCGTCGCGGAAAGCCTGGGTAAGTTTGGGCAGGTCGTCGCCGATGATGCTGACCCATTGCAGCTGGATGCCGAGGGGCGGGAGGCGTCCGGCAATCCAGCTGGCGTTGGTGTCGGTAAGTTCGCCCATCAGCAGTTCGGTGCCGATGGAGATGATTTCGGCGTTCACAAATGGCCTCCTAGCGGGTTCGGGCCGGGCAATCGTAGGGGCGTGCGACCGGGGGTTGGTCGGCCAGGCAGATGGTGCGGGCGGCGCGCACGGAGTTGACGGCGTACACGATGGGGTCGTCGGGGCGGCCGGCGTAATGCACGAACACTTGGGTGTTGCCGTTCTCGTCAAGCAGGGGGGTTCCGTTCTCGTCGACTTCAACGTGGGGGCCGCCGATGTATAACTCGTGGGCCTGGTCGGCGGTGGCAACGCGGATGGCGGTTTCGGGGGGGGACAGTCCATAGGCCGGGTCGGCGGAGCCGTCCTCGGTGAACAGCCAGCCGCCGGGGGTATCGGGGCCGCCGGGCTTGCCCGGTTTGGCGAACCACTGCAATTGCTGGAACCACCACTCCGGGCTCACGACGGGAACCCGCGCGCCGTCGGCGGTGACGTACCAGACGCGTTCAGCGGCGTCCCAATCGTAGGTTACCGATGTGCCTTGATGGGTAACCTGCAACTCGCGGATGGCGGATACGTTGAGGTCATAGAAGTAGCCCAAGTCGGCGGCCGGGGGTACGTAGGGGGGTTCGACGACGAGTTTGTTGACGACCTGGGCCCAGATTTCGGGGACGGTGAACAGCTGGGGACTGCCGGCCACCCGCATATAGGTGTACTCCTCATCGGGGGTGAGGTTGCCGAGCCAGAACTCGTAGGAGAGGCCGGTTTCCTCGGTGATGTTGATGACGGTTTCGGGGGGGGCCAGGCCGTATTGGGCGGGGTTGGTGACGGTGTCGGAAAGGACGCGGTTGACGCGGGGGCCGCTGAGCAGCAGGGGGGTGCCGGCCCATTTGTCCTGAAAGACTTCGGAACGCTGGGCGCCGTCGACGATGAACCACTTGCCCCGGCCCAAGTCTTTCTCGTACACGACGGTTTGGCCCCGGTGGGTGGCGGTGATGCCAACGATGGCGTCGTCGTCAATGCGCCAGGCCCAGGGTTCCTCATCACGGGAGGCGGTCTGTTCCCAGGGGCGGAAATAGAGGGCGAGGGCGCCGAAAATTACCAGCACGAAAACCAGCAGGATGGTCAAGCGGATATTCATAAAATCAATCGCAGTTTGGGAGTCCGGCGCAGTTGGGGAATCCGGCGCAGTTTGGGAATCCGGCAATGACCGGGATTAAATTGACCGGGGAACGGGATGGGGGGATGGGTTAGCGGCGTACCCACCAGACGACGATGGCCATTATGCCCATCAGGCCCGGCAGCAGGAGCCAGGTGGAGAACTTGACGAATTGCAGCTCGTTCTCGTCCAGGTTCCAATCGCGGTACACGAATTCGCGGTCGCGGATGGATACCAGGGAATAGTCGCCCATCAGATAGTTGGCGGAGTTGAGGAAGAGGGCGGCGCCGGAGCCGCGCTGGACGTACTGATTGGCGACGAAATCGGAATCTCCGAAGACGGCCATGGCGGCGATTTCGTTGTTGGGGGGCACGCTGTCCGGGGGGGCGGCGCCGACGGGGGCGATGATGTCCAGGTACACGGCGGGGAAGAAGACGCTGCGGGGGTCGTCATCGATTGGGTCAATCCGCTCGATGTCGTCGATGAGGCGGGCGGAGGCGGTGCTGGCGGCGATGGGGACGGGCAGGCGGGTGTTGGTGTCCTCAAAGACGGGCTGGACGGCGGCGGCGCCGGGGAGGAAGGCGACGTTGAGCTGCTGGCCGCGGGGGGCGACAATCTCCGGGGGGGCCTGGGGGTTGTAGATGCCGACGCGCAGGGTGCGGGGGGAGTTGGGCTGGGAACCCTCAATATCGCGGATGTAGCCGTCGGAAACGACAACGCCCCAAAAAGCGAGGAAGGCGCGGAAGGTGTCGTGGGTGTCGGGTTCGGCGAGAAAGATGAGGCGGGCACCCTCGCGGCGGGGTTCGCCGTCGGGGTTGCGGCCGGCCATGTAGAAGTTCAGGGCGTCGGCGTGCGCGGGGGGGAGCTCGCCGGTGGGGCCGGCGATGACCAGCAGGGCGGCGTCATCGGGGACGGTTACATCCTCATTGGTGACGGGCCAAAGCAGGTTCTCAACCTGGTAGTTATCGACTTCGAGTCCCTCGCGGATGCGGTGGTAGCCGTTCTCGGCGTCAAGGCTAATATCGCGTTCGCCGTGGCCGGCAAGGAAATAGACCTTTTTGCGCTGGGCTTCGGTGGCTACCAGCAAGGCGGTGTACAGGTCCTGCTCAAGGCGGGTGAAAGCGGTATCGGTGGGCTGCACCAAGTCGATGATGCCGGCGGTGGGGGCGGAAACCGACAAGGTTTCGTAGGCGGATACGCCCTGGCTGCGGGCCAAGTCGGCTTCCTTCTGCGGGTCAATGAACTGATATGTGAAATCTCGGCTGCGCTGGCTGAACTCGCTGAGCATGGTGTCAACCTTGCCGCGCCGGGTTAGCACGTCAATATCGTTAATCTCGTCGGGATAGAAGGCGATTACGTTGATGGGGCGGTCAAGGTCATCAAGCAAATCGCGGGTGCGGTCGGCGAGGGAGAACTGGTTGGTGGCGGTGGTGTCGGCGCGGAAGTTGTTCTCAAAGGCGACGTAGTTGACCAGGACGACGAGGCCGATAAAGGCGGCGACCATGATGACGGTGTTGACGCCGTAGCGTCCGGTGCGGCTGAAAAAGGCGGCGACGACCTTGCTGAAATAGGATATGGCGACCAGTCCGACCAGCACGGCACCGATGCCGAGGACGATGGCGCCGTAGAGTTGCAGGGAGCCGATGAAAGCCAGCAGCACCGCGCCCATGACGATGCCGACGACACCGGCGATCAGGATGGGGGCGTAAAAGACGCCGATCAAATCGAAGGCGGGTTCGATGAAGGAAAAGAGGGTACGGGACTGTTCGGCCAGGGCCGGGGCCTGGGGGTCGTCGGGGGCCGGGGCGTCGGTTGGGCGCTCCCGACTACGCCGGCGCCGCCAATCCCGGGGCGATTCGTCCGTCCGCTGCTGGCTCATATTACCTCCAGCGCCGCGACTCCAACGCCCGAATGGACAGGAAGAGGAAGAGCGCGGTTGCGGTTAAGAAATAGACGACGTGGGCGGTGTCAATGATGCCCCGGTCAAAGTCGTTGAAGTGGCCGGTGAAGCCGATTTGATTGAAGACGTTGGCCCAAAGGCCGGTGACGACTTCGCTGATAAAGGACGTGGCGTAAAGGACGATGAGGATGCCGGTGCCGACAACGGCGGCGATAATCTGATTGCTGGTTACGGTGGAGGTGAGGATGCCTACCGATAAGGCGGCCATGCCGTACAGAACCAGGCCGAGGTAGCCGGAGTAGATAGGGCCGGGGTCGGGGGAGGCGAAAACCAGCAGCAGGATTACATAATAGGACGTGAGGGCCAGCAGGAAGAGCAGGAAAGTGAGGCTGGCCAAGTACTTGCCGAGGATGACTTCCCAATCGCGGACGGGGGAGGTGAGGAGGAGTTCGATGGTGCCGAGCTTTTGCTCCTCGGCGAGGAGGCGCATGGTCAAGGCCGGGGCCAAGGGGATCAGGAGGAAAGTTGCGCCCTGGAAGAAGTTGCTCAGGGAGGCTTCGGGGAAAGGGTCGCCGAGGTCCTGTACGAAAAAGAAACCGCTCAGCGCCATGAAAATCAGGGCCACGATGTAAGCCACCGGGCTGCTGAAATAGATTTGGATTTCCTTGAATGCTACGGCGCGGATGGTTCGCATGGTATTAGTCCGGGGCGTCGGCCGCGTCCTCGGCAGTGGTGACGCGCAGGAAAATTTCCTCGAGGCTCATGCTGCTGAGCTGCATACTGAGCAGGCTCCAGTTGTGGCTGATAACGGTGCGGGAAATTTCATCGCGCAAGTCGTGGTCTTTGCGGAACTTGACGCGGTAGGCGTTGACGCCGGGGCGGGGGTGGTGGGTTACTGCGGTGGCGCCGCTGATGGCGCGCAGGACGGGGAGAACCTGGGCGGGTGGGCCGCCGATTTCGACTTCGAGCTGTTCTACCCCCTGCAAGTGCTGGGCCAGGTTGCCGGGCGTGTCGGCGGCGACGATGTGGCCTTCGTGGATGATCAGGACGCGCTCGCAAATCATGCTGACTTCGGGGAGGATGTGGCTGCTGAGGACAACGGTTTGGGCGCGGCCGAGTTCCTGGATGAGGCTGCGGGTTTCGACTACCTGGATGGGGTCGATGCCGATGGTGGGTTCGTCGAGGATCAGGACGTCGGGTTCGTGGAGGATGGCCTGGGCGATGCCGACGCGCTGGCGGAATCCTTTGGAGAGTTTGCCGATGATGGTTTTGTGGTAATCCTCGAGGCGGCAGAGGCCGATTACGTCGTCGATGCGGGAGCGCATCCGGCGGCCGTTCATGCGGCGCAGGGTGCCCATGTATTTGAGGTAGGCGGTAACCGTCATTTCGGTATGGAGGGGGACGGATTCGGGGAGGTAGCCGACGCGTTTGCGGACTTCCAGCGACTTCTCGACGACGTCATAGCCGTCAACGGTGACGGAGCCGCGGGTGGGGGGCATAAAGCCGGTGAGGATGCGCATGGTGGTGGTTTTGCCGGCGCCGTTGGGGCCGAGAAAGCCCAGGATTTCGCCGCGCCGCACGGTGAAATTGACGTTCTCTACGGCGGGCATGGGGCCGTAGTAGTGGGTCAAATCGCTGACGGAAATCATGGAGTCGTCGGGGGACTCCGGGCCGGTTTGCGGGGTTGCGCTGACGTCAGTTGCCATTGTAAGTGCCAGTAGTCATCGGGTGCCATCGGGATAGCGGGTGGGTAGGTGGATGGGCGCCGGCGGGGGGGCGTTGATTTAAGATACGGCGGCGCCGGGGTTGCGGATTGCAACGGCGGCGGTCAAAATTGGCTGACCGCGACCGACGCCCCTTCAAGCAAAGTGCAGGCTATGATATGCTATATGCCGTATTTTCACAAGATGGCGTTGGCCTTGACCCTTGCCATTCCAAAAAGGGGCGGGGATTTGGAGCGCAGTGGCGGCCCCATATGGCGGGGTCAATATATTTACGGGGGCGGTAGATAGCGCGATGCACTTGATTATTGACGGGACGGGGGGGGACGTGGGGATGATGTGGGATAAGGAGCGGCTGCGTGGGTTTCTGGACGAATATCCGGCGCGGCTGGGGATGACCAAGATAACCGTGCCGGAGGTGCTGGAATATCACGGCCCGGACGGCAAGGACAGCGGCATATCGGGGTTCGTCATCATCGCGGAAAGCCACATCAGCGTGCATACCTTTCCCGGGCGGGACTACGTGAACATTGACGTGTTCTCGTGCAAGTCGTTTGACCACGAGGCGGCGCTGGCCGAGGCGAAAGCGCTGTTTGACCTGAAAGGGATTAAGTTCTGGGTGCTGGACCGGGGGCTGGAATGGTGCGACGCGGGCCAAGGGCGGACGGCAACGCGGCGGCAGCGGGACGCGCTGCGGGTTGCGGCGTCGGTTCAATCTTAGGTTGGGGTTCCGGGCGTAGGCTGGGGTTCCGGCTTAGGCTGGGGTTCCGGGGGTAGGTTCCGTTTTGTCGCTGCCGGTTCCGACTACGCCGGCCAATTTTCTGGCGCTGCCGCCGGAGCAATCGGCTCTGGGGACGGCCGGGGCGGTAGTGATACCGGCGCCGATTGACAGCACTACGTCGTTTCGCAGCGGGGCGCGCTACGGGCCGTCGGCCATCATTACGGCGTCGGCGGCGCTGGAGGACTACGACCTGGAGCTGGACGTTGACGTTGCGGAGCTGGGCATCTACACGGCGCCGGCGCTGGAGCCGGACGTGGGCAGCCCGCGACGGATGGCGGAACGGGTGCGGGCGGCGGTGGCATATTACGCCGCTATGGGGAAAATTACCGGGGTGATTGGCGGCGACCATTCGGCGGCCATCGGGTCGGCGGAGGCGCACCGGGAACGGCATCCGGAGTTGTCGGTGCTGTACGTTGACGCTCACGCGGACTTGCGGGATGCCTACCAGGGTACGGGCTGGGGCCACGGGTCGGGGGCGCGGCGGATCTCGGAACGGTGTCCGGTGACGCTGGTGGGCGTGCGGACGCTGGCGATGGAGGAACGGGATTACATCCGGCAGGCCGGCATACCGGCTTTTTACTGGCCGCCGGATGGCGACGACTATGCCGGGGCAGTCGTTGACGGGCTGAACGCCGACGTGTACGTGAGCGTTGACCTGGACGCGCTGGACCCGTCGGAGATGGCGTCGGTGGGGACGCCGGAGCCGGGGGGGATGCGCTGGCTGGAACTGCTGGCGCTGCTGCGCCGGGTGGCGGAACGGCGGCGCATCGTGGGGTTTGACGTCTGCGAACTGGCGCCGGAGGAAGGGCCGCCAGCGCACAGCTACACCGCCGCCAAGCTGGTGTACAAGCTCATAGCTTACTCGCTGGCGTTGGGTGGACATAACGTTGGATTTGGCGGGGGATTTTGACGGGGCGGCGTATCTTTGGAGGCAAGGGGGGTGCCGCTGGGGGAAATGATTTCCCCCAGACCCCCTCGGTGTGTGTTTGGAGGCAAGGGGCTGCTACGGCAACGCTGGCTGAATGATGCTATTTCTTGACAAGGCCGGCGGGGCACCCCTACAATCCGGGAGTTCGGTACGTTAGAATTAGCGCATTGCCAATCAAATTACGCCGGAATGGCGCAAGGAGTAGCCCTATGCCGCAGCAATGGCCCACGGTTCGTTACAAAGAAGAAGGTATGCGAGAAGGGATGCAGATTGAGGACGCCAACATAACGGTGGACGACAAGGTCGAGCTGCTGGATATGCTGTCGGAAACGGGTCTGAGCAGCATCGTCGTGGGGTCTTTCGTGAGCCCCCGGTGGACGCCGCAAATGGAGCGCATCGACGAGATTGTGCAGAAGTTCACTCCGAAAGCCGGCGTTACCTACACGGCGCTGGCGCTGAACGCGCGGGGCGTGGAGCGGGCCCGGGCCTACTCGCCGCCGCTGACTATCGAGCGGGATTCCTACCCGCGTCTGAGCTGCCATCTGTGCGACGTGTTCGCCCGGCGCAACACTAACCGCAGTCAGATGCAGGAAATGGAGCGGTGGCCGGAGATTATCGCGCAGGCGCAGGAAATGGGTATCCGGGAGGCGGGCATCGGGTGCAACGCGTCCTGGGGTTCCAACTTCCTGGGCGAGTTTCCGGTGGACAGCCTGATGACGCTGCTGGAATACCAGCACGGCCTTTGGGACGAGGCGGGCATCAAGGTGATGAGCTGCTCGATGGGCGACCCGATGAGCCACTGCACGCCGGCCAAGGTGGAGGAGAGCATCATCCGGGTTAAGGAACGGTGGCCGAAAATCAACCATTTCCGACTGCACTTGCACAACGGGCGCAACATGGCCATCGCATCGGCCTACGCCGCAATGCGGGTGCTGGGCGCGGAGGATACCCTTGAGCTGGACGGCACTATCGGCGGGTTTGGCGGCTGCCCCTACTGCGGGAATGGCCGGGCGACGGGGATGGCGCCGACGGAAGACCTGCTGCACATGATGGAGGATATGGGTATCCCTACCGGCGTGGACATCGACAAACTGGTGGACTGCGTGTGGGCCGCGGAACGCATCATCGGGCGGGAGCTGTACGGGCACGTTTCCAAAGCCGGGCCGCGTCCGCGCGCCGGCAGCGGCAAGCTGTACGACATCAATATGCCGTTCGTGGAGACGATGGAACAGGCGACGCACTTCAAGAAGGGCGAGCAGATGTACGAAGGCGGCCTGTATCCGTACCGGGAGCCGGTTACCAGCCCGTACCGCGACCGGATTGACCAGGGACTGCCGGCCTTTGGCGAGGCGCCGGGCGAGTTTCCCTGGAACCAGGACTGGCTGCCCAAAGCGGACAGCTAGGGGATAGGGGCCGGGGCAACCGGCGTCAGTTGACCGACACGATAAGGGCGAAGGGGTTTCCTTTCGCCCTTTTGTCATTCTGAGCATAGCAACGGCGTTGTCCTCTAAATGCGCGCTACGGCGTCGAGATTCTTCGCTACGCTCAGAATGACATAATAAGAACCGGCGGCGGCCCGCAATCATCGGGCCGCCGCCGGAGTTTGGGGGGGGCGGGTTGGTTAGCCGGACGTGCAGGCTACGCTGATTACGTTCATTGCCGTTTCGGGGAGGGCGTCGGCTGTCCAGGTGGCGCCGCCGTCGTGGGTGCCGAAGACTTGGCCTCGGCGGGTGCAGAAGTACACTTGCGACGGGTCTTGCCGGTTGACGGCTACGCCGAAGGTGGTGCTGCCGGGGCTGATGCCCTGGTCGAACCGCGCCCAGCTTTGGCCCAGGTCGGTGGTTCGCATCACGCCGCCCTGCTCGCTGCCGAAGTTCATGCCGACGCAGGCGTAGAGGGTGTTGGGGTCGGACGGGTCGCGCACTACGCCGCGGGAGTACTTGATGTCCGAGAACTGGTCAAACTGGCAGTCCTGCCAGGACGCGCCGCGGTCGCTGCTGCGCCAGACGCCGGTGCGGTTGGAGATGAGCACGGAGTTGGAATCGGCGCCGCCGACGGCTACGCCGTGCAGGTCGAGCAAGTCAACGTCGCCGGCGAACTCGCTGTTGCGGATGGTCCAGGTGTGGCCGCCGTCGGTGCTGCTGGCGGCGCCGCCGACTTCCAGGGCGGCGTACATATTGTCGGGATTGACGGCCTCGATGTCGATGCCGAGGATGCGCATGGCAAAGGCCATTTGCACCTGGCTGGGGTTGGAGATGGTGGCGATTTGCGACCAGTTGGCGCCGCCGTCATCGCTCTTGTACACCTCAGCGCCCTCGGTGCCGAGGAACATAACGTTGGGGTCGTTGGGGTGGAACCGGATGGACCAGACGACGCGGCCCTCGGTCATGTTCATCCGCTGCCAGTGGTCGCCGCCATCGGTGCTGCGATAGACGCCGCGCTGGGTGCCGCAAAAGATGGTTTTCGGGTCGTTGGGATGGATTGCGATGGCCCGGGCCTGCGTGGCCGGCGCCAGGCCGTCGGTGAGCAAATCCCAGTAGGCGTCTCCGGCAGTCTTGCGATAGAGTCCGCTGGCTTCGGCGCCAACATAGACGATAGTGTTTGCAGCCATGATTCTGCCTCCTCTTTGGGCGTGTTGGAACGGTGGCCTCAGGGTCATTTCAGCAGACCTACCGGCAGATGTCAAACGGGCGCAGCTGGGGAAGGGGCGCCGGCTACCGCCAGGGTCAAACCCCACACCGATTGGGCGCCGGCTGACTTCAGGGCCTGGGCGCAGACGTCCAGCGTGCTGCCGGTCGTTGCTACGTCGTCGATCAATAGGATGCGGGCGCCGGAGATGTTTTGTTCATTTGACAGCGCGATGCTGCCGGATACGTTGGCGGCCCGCTCGGCGCCGTGGGCGGTGCCGGCCTGGGGGTTCACGTGACGCACGCGCTGCAAGAGGGTGGGGGCTTCGGCAAGGCCGGTGCGTTCTGCTACGTGATGGGCCAGCAAACCGGCCTGGTTGTAGCCGCGTTCGCGGAGGCGTCGGGGGTGCATGGGAACGGCGGTTACGACGTCGGTTGGCAGGGGGTGATTCAGCAGGAATTGGGCCATCAGCTCGCCCAGCCGGGGCGCGGCGGCGCGGATGCCGTCGTACTTGAAGTTGTGAATGGCCTGCCGGATTGCGCCGGCGTGATGGTAGGGGGCGCGGATGCCGTCAAAGTGACGGGGAGTGCGGGTACAGCGGGGGCAAAGTTCAGGCAGGCCCGGCGCGGCGCAGATGCGGCAGAAGGGCGGCTCCAGAATGGACAGGGCGGCAACGCAGCGGTCGCAGATTATCTGGTCGGTTTTGCCACAGCCGGCGCACTCCAGCGGGTATATGGCATCAACCAGACTGCGGCCGGCCAGGGACAGCAAGCGGTCAACGGATTTCAGGCGTTCCTTTAAACTCATGCTGTGGAATCGCGGATGGCGCGCCAGCGGGCGATAATCTCGGCGTCGCGGGGAAAGGCCAGGGGCGGCAAGTCGGTTGGCGGAAAGAAACCGACTTCCAGACACTCGGGGCCCGGGGCCAGTAGGCCGCCGGTTTCCTGGGCGGAGTAGGCTGCTACTACTACGGGGTTATCCGCATCGGAGAATATCCCGATGAGATGCTGCACCTTTACCAGCAGTCCGGTTTCCTCCTGGACTTCGCGGGCTGCTGCGTTTTCGACTACCTCGCCCCGGTCAACATAACCGCCGGGCATACTCCATAGGCCGTAGCCGGTGAGCACGGCGCGCCGCACCATCAGGGTCAATCCGTTACGCTCGATGATGGTTGCAGTGGCCAGCTTGGGGTCGAAATAGACGATGCGGCCGCAGGCGGGGCACACCGGGCGGGGCTGTCCGTCCTGCTGGCGCATTTCCAGCGGGGTGGCGCAGGATGCGCAGAACTTATCGCTGCCGGTTGTAGTCAAAAATCTATCCTGATGAACATAATGTTAGGATGGAACCGGGTTAGTTTGCGGTCTGGGCCGCGATGGCGGCGACTGCGGAGGGGGTGGGCATGGAGTCCTGAGCGCCGACTTTGGTTACGGCAGCGGCGCCGGCGGCGCAGGCCCAGCGGACGGCCTGCGGGAGGGGCTGGCCCTGGGCCAGGGCGATGGCCAGCGCGCCGTTGAACGCATCGCCGGCCGCTACGGTATCTATTGGGGTTACGGAGAACGGGGGTACGTGTCCGCTGGAAAGCCCGTCGCTCCAAAAGGCGCCCTGCGCGCCCAACTTGATAACGGCGGCGGCGGGGCCGCGGGCCAGCAGGTCGTGGGCGGCCGACCGGGCCGATTCCGGGCCAGCAACCGGATAGCCGACCAAGGCTTCGGCTTCGGTTTCGTTGGGAGTGATTACCGATAGGCCGGCGAGTAATTCGTCTGGAACCGGGCGCACCGGGCCGGGGTCGAGGATGACGGGGACTTTGCTTTGGGCGGCCAGCCGGGCCGCGCGCAGCGACAGCTCTACCGATACTTCCAGTTGCAGCAAAAGGGCGGCGGCAGACGGGAGCATCTCCGCGATGGCGTTGAACTCGTCGGGGCCGCAAGTGTCGTTGGCGCCAAGCACCTGCACGATGCGGTTCTGACCGCTTTCGCCAACGCTGATTACGGCGATGCCGGAACTGACGTCCGGTGCGATCTTGACGGCGCGCGCGTTAACGCCGGCCGACTGCAACTGCGCGATGAGCTGGGGGCCGAACATATCGTCTCCGACACGTCCTACCATGGCAGATGACCAGCCCAAACGGGCCACGGCGACGGCCTGGTTGGCGCCCTTGCCGCCGGGGTAGGTTACGAACCGCTCGCCCACTACGGTTTCGCCATCGTGCGGCAAGCGGTGGGCAAAGGTGACCAAATCCATGTTGATGCCGCCCAGGGAGATGATGGGCGGGCGGGCGTTGGGGTTAGTCATGGGTTTGCCTGGTGGGGCGGTCGCTACGGGTTGCGCAGGCGTTGGATTTCGGCTTCCAACTGCCTGACGCGCGATTCGGCGGCGAGGCGGTCGTTCTCGGCGGCGAGGCGGTCGTTTTCGGCGGCGAGGCGGTCGTTTTCGGCGTCGTCGTAGGTTCGGAGGTAGGTGTTGGTTGCCGGGTCTAACCAGCGTAGTTGGCTCTGTTCCCAGCAGACGTACAGGTTTAGTATTGCGCTGTAGCCACGGTAGCGGTGGTCGTCCAGTCTTTCTATGGGGATGGGCTGGTAGATGCCGTTGATTAGTTGGTCGCCGGCCAGGCCGGTTTGGTGGTAGCGGCCGCCGGTGGGGTCAAAGCGCCAGTATTCCGGTATGCCGTAGTTGGCGTAGCCCTCCCGCTTGCTGGTGTCGTCGTTGCGGGCGGTGGTTTTGGAGGCTACTTCCAGCACGAAGTCGGGGGGCTTGCCCCGCTCCTCTATGGCGTAGCCGTCCTGGGCGAGGATGGCGGCCCGGTCGATGTTGAAGGCTACCAGCAGGTCGGGTATCAGGATGCCGCTGACCTGGCTGGGGCGCCAGCCCACGGGGGTTTCGCCGAGAACCAGGGTGGTATCGGGCGAACCGAGATGGCGGCGCAGTGCGGAGGGGTGGGCCGGGTCATAGAGATAGACGGGGTTGTTCATATCATCCCTGGGGGGGAAGTCGGGGAACTTTTCGACTGCGGCGTCGGCGGCCGGGGCGACTGGTTTGGTTGTCATAACTGGCCTCATCTGTGAGGGGGGTACGCGGGTATGGCGCATTATACGCCGGCGGGGTGGAGCGGCCGTTATTAGGGGTTGCGCAGGCGTTGGATTTCGGCTTCCAATTGCCTGATGCGTGCTTCGGCAGCGATGCGGTCGTTTTCGGCAGCGATGCGCCCTGATTCGGCGGCAAGGCGTCCTGCTTCCGCAGTGATACGGTCTGCATCGGCGGCGATGCGGTCATTCTCGGCGGCAATGCGGTCGTTTTCGGCGTCGTCGTAGGTTCGCAGGTAGGTGTTGGTTGCCGGGTCTAACCAGCGTAGTTGGCTGTGTTCCCAGCAGATGTATAGGTTTAGTATTGGGCTGTAGCCTCGGTAGCGGTGGTCGTCCAGTCTTTCGATGGGGATGGGCTGGTAGGTGCCGTTGATTAGTTGGTCGCCGGCTAAGCCCGTTTGGTGGTAGCGGCCGCCGGTGGGGTCGAAGCGCCAGTATTCCGGGATGCCGTAGTTGGCGTAGCCGGTGCGTTTGCTGGTGTCGTCGTTGCGGGCGGTGGTTTTGGAGGCTACTTCCAGCACGAAGTCGGGCGGCTTGCCACGTTCCTCTATGGCGTAGCCGTCCTGGGCGATGATGGCGGCGCGGTCGATGTTGAAGGCTACCAGCAGGTCGGGTATCAGGATGCCGCTGACCTGGCTGGGGCGCCAGCCGACGGGGGTTTCGCCGAGGACTAAGGTGGTTTCAGGGGAACCGAGATGGCGGCGCAGTGCGGAGGGGTGGGCGGGATCGTAGAGATAGACGGGGTTGTTCATATCGTCCCTGGGGGGGAAGTCGGGGAACTTTTCGACTGCGGCGTCGGCGGGCGGGGCAACTGGTTTGGTTGTCATAACTGGCCTCATCTGTGAGGTGGGATGCGCGGGTATGGCGCATTATACGCCGGCGGGGTAGAGCGGCCGTTGTTAGGGGTTGCGCAGGCGTTGGATTTCCGCTTCCAACTGCCGGATGCGCGATTCGGCGGCGATGCGGTCGTTTTCGGCGTCGTCGTAGGTTCGCAGGTAGGTGTTGGTTGCCGGGTCTAACCAGCGTAGTTGGCGGTGTTCCCAGCAGACGTACAGGTTTAGTACTGCGCTGTAGCCCCGGTAGCGGTGGTCGTCTAGCTTTTCTATGGGGATGGGCTGGTAGGTGCCGTTGCTTAGTTGGTCGCCGGCTAAGCCGGTTTGGTGGTAGCGGCCGCCGGTGGGGTCGAAACGCCAGTATTCCGGTATGCCGTAGTTGGCGTATCCGGTACGCTTGTTGGTGTCGTCGTTTCGGGCGGTGGTTTTGGAGGCTACTTCCAGCACGAAGTCGGGTGGCTTGCCCCGTTCGTTGATGGCGTAGCCGTCCTGGGCGAGGATGGCGGCCCGGTCGATGTTGAAGGCCACCAGCAGGTCGGGTATCAGGATGCCGCTGACCTGGCTGGGGCGCCAGCCCACGGGGGTTTCGCCGAGAACCAGGGTGGTATCGGGCGCACCGAGGTGGCGGCGCAGTGCGGACGGGTGGGCGGGATCGTAGAGATAGACGGGGTTGTTCATATCGTCCCTGGGGGGGAAGTCGGGGAACTTTTCGACTGCGGCGTCGGCTGGCGGAGCGACTGGTTTGGTTGTCATAACTGGCCTCATCAGTGAGGGGGATGCGCGGGTATGGCGCATTATACGCCGGCGGGGTGGAGCGGCAGTTGCTAGGGGTTGCGCAGGCGTTGGATTTCCGCTTCCAGCTGCCGGATGCGTGATTCGGCGGCGAGGCGGTCGTCTTCGGCGTCGTCGTAGGTTCGCAGGTAGGTGTTGGTTGCCGGGTCTAACCAGCGCAGTTGGCTGTGTTCCCAGCAGACGTACAGGTTTAGTATTGCGCTGTAGCCCCGGTAGCGGTGGTCGTCCAGTCTTTCTATGGGGATGGGCTGGTAGGTGCCGTTGCTTAGTTGGTCGCCGGCTAAGCCCGTTTGGTGGTAGCGGCCGCCGGTGGGGTCAAAGCGCCAGTATTCCGGGATGCCGTAGTTGGCGTAGCCGGTGCGCTTGCCGGTGTCGTCGTTGCGGGCGGTGGTTTTGGAGGCTACTTCCAGCACGAAGTCGGGCGGCTTGCCACGTTCCTCTATGGCGTAGCCGTCCTGGGCGATGATGGCGGCCCGGTCGATGTTGAAGGCTACCAGCAGGTCGGGTATCAGGATGCCGCTGACCTGGCTGGGGCGCCAGCCCACGGGCGTTTCGCCGAGAACCAGGGTGGTATCGGGGGAACCGAGGTGGCGGCGCAGTGCGGAGGGGTGGGCCGGGTCATAGAGATAGACGGGGTTGTTCATATCGTCCCTGGGGGGGAAGTCGGGGAACTTTTCGACTGCGGCGTCGGCGGACGGGGCAACTGGTTTGGTTGTCATAACTGGCCTCATCAGTGAGGGGGATGCGCGGGTATGGCGCATTATACGCCGGCGGGCGGCTAATCTACACGATTCAGGCAGCGGCGGCTTGGGGTGCTATAATGCCGCAAACTTGACAAAGTGAGGAAAAGGACGATGCCTCAGCCTCTTGAGAATATAAAGGTTGTTGACCTGACGCGCACGCTGGCCGGACCGTTCTGCACGCAAAATCTGGCTGACATGGGCGCCGACGTCATCAAGATTGAAGAGCCTAACGACGGCGACGAAACCCGCAAGTGGCCGCCCATCTGGAACGAGGAGAGCACGCAGTTCCTTTCTTTTAATAGGAACAAGCGCAGCCTGTCGGTTAACCTGAAGTCCGAAGAGGGGCTGTCTATCGTCAAGAAGCTGGCGGCGGATGCGGACGTGATGATTGAGAGTTTTCGCGCCGGCACGCTGGCCCGGATGGGGCTGGGGTACGAGGACATCCAGGCCATCAATCCCGATATTGTGTATTGCACCATCTCCGGTTACGGGCGCACCGGGCCGATGGCCAGCAAGCCGGGTTACGACCTGGTGATTCAGGCTTACAGCGGGCTGATGCACCTGACCGGCGAGCCGGACGGCGCGCCGCAGCGGGTGGGGTTCTCGCTGGTTGACCTGTTCACGGGGATGATGGCGTTCGGTTCCATTGTGACGGCGCTGTACCACCGGGACAAGACGGGCGAGGGGCAGCTGATTGACTCCGCGCTGCTGGACGGGCAGGTGGCGGCGATGAGCTACCATGCTACGGGCTACATTGGCACCGGCGTGGAGCCACATCGCCTGGGTTCGGGCCATCCCAGCCTGGTGCCTTACCAGAGCTTTCAGGCGTCGGACGGCTACTTCATTCTCGGCGTGGCTAACCCCAATCTGTGGGAGCGGTTCTGCGCGGCCATTGGGCATCCGGAGCTGAAGGACGACCCCAAGTACGCGACGAATCCGGACCGGGTGGCTAACCGGGCGGAGTTGGTGGATTTGCTGAACGGCTACTTTGCGGCGAACACGTCGGCGCACTGGGTGAAGGTTATTGATGAGGCGGGCGTTCCGGTGGGGCCAATCAACAAGACGTCGGACGTGGTGGCGGACGAGCAGGTTGCGGCGCGCAATATGTTCCTGGAGGTTGACCATCCGCGGGTTCCGGACCTGCGGGTGCCGAACTCCCCGCTGAAGTTGACCGGCACGCCGGCGAAACTGCGCCGTCCGCCGCCGCTGCTGGGGCAGCACAACGCGGAGGTGTTGCAGGAACTTGGCTACGACGCGGCGACCGTCCGGGAACTTACCGAGTCGGGAGCGGTTGGCGTGCCGGCTGCGGAGTGAGAACCGGGAGCTTGAGCTGCTATCGGTTGGCGTCTTGTGTTGGGGCAAGACGCCAGCTTTTTGCGATCCACTATGGTTCGCACAAGATGCGTTATGTGTACTCCAGGCGTGAAAAACGCGGGTTCTTTACATAACCAGGGGGTTTTGCGATTTTGCTGTCCTCCGGTGATTTTGGCCGCGGCCGTCATTTTGAGCGAACTTCGTTGTCATTGGGAGCGCGGGCGGAAATCTTGATGGCGAGTGACCCGTTGCGCCTGGAACGGTTTGGGGGCTATAATGGTGGGGCGAAAGTTGCACCGGGGCGGTTAGCTCAGCGGTTAGAGCGCCTCGTTCACACCGAGGAGGTCGGAGGTTCAAATCCTCCATCGCCCACCACTCGGCTTAGCCCGCAACCGGCGGCGGCTTTCATTAACAACTGTATAGGCCGAGGTGGCGAAACGGCAGACGCGCTGCGTTCAGGGCGCAGTGTCCTTTAGGACGTGTGGGTTCAAATCCCTCCCTCGGCACCATTTCGCGCTGCGACGTGATGTTCGGTCGCGCGCTTGTAGCTCAGTGGATAGAGCGCTGCCCTGCGGAGGCAGAGGTCGTGAGTTCGAATCTCGCCAAGCGCGCCATTTCTTTTGCCTGTGCTACGATGGCGCAGCGTGGCGGGGCATAGCGCGCCGCACCGGGGCGGTTAGCTCAGCTGGTTAGAGCGTCTGCTTTACACGCAGAAGGCCGGGGGTTCGAGTCCCTCACCGCCCACCAATAAGTTGCCAATTTACGAGTGATATAGATTATGAAAGAAGCGTTTGTCGGGTTTGATTCAGCTTGGTCCGTTAGGAACAAGGGGGCAATTTCATACGCGGTTTTCCAGGAGGATACCCTGGAAAGGGAAGCACTACCGCAACTTTCGTCGTTCCGCGACGCCGCTGAAACCATCAACGAACTACGGAGAGAATGCGACGATGTGCTGGTTGCAATTGACCAGCCGATTATCGTTCCCAACCAATATGGCAGTCGGCCTGTCGACAGGGTGGCCGGCTCGCTCATGGGCAAACTTTGCAGCGGCACTCAAACAGCCAATCGAAATAAAGCGACCATGTTCGGGGATGCCGCCCCAATATGGAGGTTCATCGAGGATATATCGGCAGCCGAGCATCCTGGAACCACGAACGCGGGTATTGGCAACCCTCTTATGGATTTTGAGGTTGCCAAAACTGCAACAGGGCAAATCCATTTGATTGAAGTCTATCCGGCTTTGGCCTTGCCGGCACTGGAACCGAAGTTCATGGATCGCAGCTATGCGGCTAGATACAATCCGCGCAACAAGAACAAGTTTTGCCTGGCTGACTGGGGGCTAGCCTGTGAAACCGTCCGCCGTTGTGCAGGCGAGTTAAACCTTCAGGTGCTGATGGAATGGGCCCAGGCGATGGCGAAGCTGCCATCGCCTAGAAAGGCTCACCAAGACAAGTTAGACGCCGTGATTTGCCTCATCATCGCCATGCAATGGAGACGCGAACGGGCGGGTCATGGGTTGACTGTCATTGGCAATCTGGAATCAGGTTACATGGTAACGCCTGCGTCATGCGATACCCGAAGAATCCTCCAAGCGGCTTGTGAGAAGAACCACGTTTACATTAGTCCCGCGCACCGCGCGTGAATAGGTTTGCAGCGCATGGAGTTGCTTGCCGGTGATTGGCAAGCTAAGGAGCAGAGATGGTCAACCACCAAACCGCCTACAACCTGGAACAGGGCGATGTTAAATTGCCTGATACCGGCCGGCCGGTGATTCGCTCTACTGCGGGGGTCATATCCTCCGGGCATTACCTTACTTCTATGGCGGGGATGCGGGTGCTTTGGGGTGGGGGGAATGCTTTTGATGCTTTGGTGGCGGCCGGGTTTGCGGCGGCGGTTGTGGAGCCGATTGCTTCGTATTCGCTGGCTGCTGAGGGCGTGTTTATGCTTTTTGACTCGGCCAGCGGGGAGCTGCTTTCGCTGAGCGGGCAGGGCGGGGCGCCGGGTGGGGCTACTGCCGACTTTTATCTGGGCCGGGGGCATGAGCGGATTCCGACGGGGCCGGGCTTGGATGCGCCGCTGTCTTTTACGGTGCCGGGCGTTGTCCACGCTTTTATTGCGCTGCTGGAACGGTACGGCACGATGTCGCTGGCCGACGTTTTGGCGCCGGCGATCAGCTATGCCGCAGAGGGGATTCCGCATTACGAGTATATGCTGGAACGGCTGCGGGCTGAATCGGGGCAAAAGCAGTTTGACAACTTCCCGCCGGGGGGGTGGGAGGTGTTTTATGACAACCGGGAGGTTCCGTCTCCCGGCGCTCTTTTGGTGCAGCCGGGGCTGGCTAATACCTTGATTGCGATGCGGGATGCGTCGGAGAACGCGGGGGGTGCGCGGGTTGAGGGGCTGCGCGCCGGCTGCGATGCTTTTTATCGGGGGCCAATCGCCGAGCTGATTGTGCGTTCATCCGCAGAAGTGGGCGGGATTCTGGGGATGGATGACCTGGCTAACTATCGGAGTGAGTTCGCCAAGCCGGTTAAAGGCACCTTTCAGGGCTATGAAATCTGGGGGCAGGATTCCTGGACGCAGGGGCCGATGCTGATGCAGACCCTCAATATCCTGGAGAACTTTGACCTTAAGGCGATGGGGCATAACAGCCCGGCTTACATCCATACGGTGACCGAGGCGTTGAAATTGTCGTTTGGGGACCGGGAGGCGTTTTACGGCGACCCGGACTATGCCGCCGTTCCGATGGACGGGTTGCTGTCGAAAGAGTATGCGGCACAGCGGGCGCAGCGGATCGACCCGGAGGGGGCGTATCCGGCGCAGCCGCCGACCGGCGACCCCTGGCAGTTCTCCGAGATGACCGGCGTCACACCGTCCCCGGTTATGTCGGCCCCGGCGGGCGGCGCTGCTGATGCGGCCGGCGATGACGGCACTACGCACGTTTCCGTGCTGGACGGGCAGGGGAATCTGGTCTGCGGAACTATCAGCGGGGGGTCTTTTGCCAAGTCGGTATTTTTTCCGGATTTGGGGTGCGCTTTGAGTACGCGGATTGAGATGTTCAACTGCGTGGCGGGGCATCCTAACGTGGTTGAGCCGGGCAAGCGGCCGCGTACTACGCTGGTGAATTACATCGTGGCCAAAGACGGATGCCCGGTGATGACCGTTGGCTGTCCGGGGGGCGATAATCAGGTGCAGGCCAACGTGCAGCTGATGCTGAACTCGCTGGTATTTGGGATGGACCCGCAGCAGGCGGTGGAGGCTCCCCGGTTTGCTACGTCAAGCAACGTCAACTCGTTCTATCCGCACGTGTACCATCCGGGGCGGCTGGAGCTGGAGGCGGGGATACCGGAGTACGCTGCCGACACGCTGCGGAGTCTGGGGCATGAGATTCAGCGGGCGGCCAACTGCGGGCTGGGGGCAACGGTGTCGGTGCGCGACGGCGCCGGGTCGCTTAGCACCGGCGCCGATCCGCGCCGGGCCTGCTACGCCCTGGCGCAATAGTCGGGTCATACACGGGGTCATACAGTAGATGGAGCTACGAACCATGCGTCATTTGTTTGTCGTCGTCCTGGGCCTGGTCGCCCTTTTTCTGTCCACCGCCTGCATCAATTTTGCGCCGGGGGAGGCGCAGACGCTGACGATACTTTACTGGCAGGCGCCGACGGTGCCGCTGCCGTATTTGAGCGCCGGGAACAAGGACGTGGACGCCAGCGCGATTACGCTGGAACCGCTGGCGAAGTTTGACCCGGACGGGAAGTTGACGCCGGCGCTGGCCACTGCGATACCGACGCCGGAGAACGGCGGGGTAGGCGCAGACCTTATGTCAATTACGTGGCAGCTCAAAGAAGGGGTGAAGTGGTCGGACGGCAGCGACTTGACGGCGGCGGACGTGGTATTCACCTGGCGCTACTGCACTGACGAAAGCGCCGACTGCATCGGGATTGACTCATTTGACGGGGTTACGTCGGTGGAGGCGGTGGATGACCGGACGGTTAGAATCGGCTTTGACGCGCCGAAACCCTATCCTTATACGCCTTTCGTCGGGGCCAGGCTGCCGATTATCAGCCAGGCGCAGTTTGCGGACTGCGTGGGGGCCGGCGCGGCTAGCTGCCAGGCGGAGAACAACGCTCCGCTGGGAACCGGGCCCTATCGCATCGTCAGCTTCTTGCCAAACGAGCAGGCTACTTACGAGCGCAATCCCAATTTCCGCGGGGCGGAGCCGTATTTTGACACGGTGATACTCGTGGGCGGCGGCGATGCTATAGGTGCGGCGCGGGTGGTTCTGGAGCAGGGGATGGCCGATTATGCCTGGAACTTGCAAGTGGAGGCGCAGACGCTGACTGAGCTGGAGGCGGCCGGGAATGGCAAGCTGGTGACGGCGTTCAGCAGCCAGGTGGAGCGACTGGTGGTTAACCAGACTAATCCGGATGCGTCGCTGGGCGCGGGGCGTTCGGAGTATAGGGATGGCGGGAATCCGCATCCGTTTTTGACGTTCACGCCGATACCGCAGGCGATGTCAATGGCCATTGACCGGGGGCGGATTGTGGATTCGCTGTACGGATTTGCGGGGCGGCCGGCCTGCAATCTGGTGGTGGGGCCGCAGGAGTACGTATCGGATGCCAACGACGGCTGCTTAGCGCCGGACGTTGACGGGGCTAACCGGCTGCTGGACGAGCACGGTGTTTTGGACAACGACGGCGACGGCATCCGGGAGTATCAGGGGGCGCCGCTGCGGGTTACTTTCCAGACGACGGCCAACGCGATCCGGGAGAGTACGCAAGAGCTGATTGGCGAACAATGGCGGCAAATTGGAATCGCAACCGAGTTTGTGAACCACGACGGGGGCGTGTTCTTTGGGGGCAATCCGGCGGAGAATCCGGACGAATCTTACCGGACGTTCTTTGCCGACGTGCAGATGTACACCGACGGGACGGGGGTTGACCCGGAGCAGGTGCTGTCGGGCGGGCTTTGCGCCAACATTCAGACGGCGGCGAATAACTGGTCGGGCAGCAACAACGCGCGGATGTGCGACGGGGAATATGACGCCGTGTTTGCCGAGCTGTCCAAAACCGGCGTGGGGCCGGAGCGGGCCGCGCTGGTGAAACGGCTCAACGACATCGTGGTACAGAATTATTATCAGATACCGCTGGTGAACCGGGGGCTGACGTCGGCTCACATCAGCACGCTGCAAGGGGTGCGGATTAACAGCTGGGACAGCGAGTTGTGGAATATCGCCGAATGGCGGCGGTGACGCGGCGATGATGGAGCATCAGGGCATACGGTGGGGCTACGTGTTTTTGCGGGCGCCTAACTTCATCAATAGCGACGACCGTAATCATCTGATGGCGGCGGCGGTGGAGATGTACCTGGCCGGGGAGGACGAGCGCAGCGTGGCCGGCGCGGAGTACGAGGGACGGCTGTACACTGAGCAGCGCTTTGAGATGCTGGGTGAGTTTGGCGGGCAGCGGTTTGACGTTGACCTGGAAACGGCGTTGGGGCGGGATACCGCCACGTTTCTGGTGAACGAGCAGACGGGAGGCTACGGCGGCGGGTTGGGTTTCTCACGCAACTAGCGGCGCGGCGCTGCGCTCATGATGACGGCGGCGGCGGGCAAGGGCGATGGATTGTGGTATATTGGGGCTATTCCCAGCGTGCGCCGGGAGGCGGTTTATATGGCTGAAGAACTATTTGCCATCAACGAGAATCCGACAGCGAACTATCTGATTGCCGGTTGGCGGCGGCAGTGGTCGAACGGGGGCCGCATATCCAGCGGCTTGCCGCGCTATCTGATTGAGAAGAACGGCGGGCGGCAGATTGGGCAATTGAGCAATTACGTCAATCAGATGTGCTACCCGTTTCAGGTTGCCGGGACGCACGACGCGTTTCGTCCGGCGGCGGCTTTTCACGAGGGGCTGCCCAACGCGGCGATGACGCGGCAGAATGCGTTTTACGAGATTGGCAGTGGGCTGGTGGTGTTTCTGGGGGAGGAACCCTGGTACCGGCTGGACATCTACGCGGAGGCGTTTTTTGGCGCCATCCGGGAATTGGGCATCCAGCAGACGGTAGCGGTGGAAGGGGTGAACGGGCCGGCGCCGCCGGACCTGGAGCGGCGGATTACCTGCGTCTATTCGCAGCCGCATATGCGGGAACCGCTGGAACGGCACGGGGTGCAATTCTCCAGCTACGGGAGCCGGGGACGGCAGGGGCCGACCATCGGGATGGCGCTGGTATCGCTGGCGCATTACGAGCATCCGGACGTGCAGATGTTCCGGATGGGGGCGATGGCGCCGATGTACCCGTTTATGACCAGCAACAACAATCAGCTGGGCATCACGCAGGACCACCGGGCTTACTACGACATACTGCGGCGGCTGCGCGCGCTGTTCAAGATTGAGATGGACTTGTCGGAGCTGGAGCAGATGGGCAACCGGGAGTCGCAGGAATTGCTGGACAATCTGGAACGGCTGGGCAGCACGAACAGCGAGGCCAAGCAGATTATTGACCAGGTGCGGCTGGACTACCAGTACACGCCCTACGTGGAGCCGGTGGAGCTGGACCCTGCGCTGGACCAGGCGCTGGAAAACATCTTGCGGGACATACCGGAGCGGGGCGAGGAACGCTAACCGCTAACGCCCGTTCGTCAAGCCATAGACCGTCAAGCTACGAACCGTCAAACTACACTACCGGCCAGCGGGGTTGGAATGATACCCCGGTGCGCTCCAGCAAATTCTCGCCCCGGCTCTGGACTTCGGCCACCAATTCGGCTTCGTCCACGAAGACGGGGCGATGATTTTGGACCCGGACGCGTCCGTTAACCAGCACGGTATGCACGCTGCGTCCGTCGGCGTTGTACACCAGGCTGTTGACGGGGTTATGCAGGCTGCCCCACTCGGCGCGGCGGGTATCGAACAGGACCAGGTCGGCGGCTTTGCCGGCTTCAATGGAACCGATGCGGTGGGCCAGGCCCAGGGCCGCCGCGCCGGTGATGGTGCCTAATTCCAGGGCGGTTTCGGCGGGAACCATGCTGACGTCCTGGCGGCCATCCTTGTACAGCACGGCCGCCAAGTAAATGGAGCGCAGGGTTTCCAGCAGGTTGGAGTTGTTGCCGGCGTCAGTGCCGAGGCCGACGGCAGCGCCGTGGGCCAGCAGTTCGGGGAGGCGTCCGTGATGGGTCATTCCGGCGCCGCCCTTGACGGCGGCGGTGGGACACATTACGGCGGCGGCGCCCCGGTCGGCGATTAAGCCGGCCTCGTCATCGCCAATGCCCAGGCAGTGGGATAAAGTCATGCCGGGGCCAAGGGCGCCGCACCGTTCCAGGTACTCAGTGGGGTTGCAGCCGTGAACCTGGCGGCATTGCTCAATCCAGCGGGGGCTGTTGGTGAAATGCAGGGTGGCGCGGGTGTTGGCGAACGCGGCGGCCCGGCAGCAGGCGGACAGCAGTTCCGGGGAGCAATACTCGGCCGCAAAGGGCATGGCCCACGCGGAGACCATGCCGTCTAGAGCTCCGTCGTATTCGGAGATGGCGGCCTGTGTCATTGCCAAAGCGTCGTCGGTGGAGTGCACCGGGAGGTTTAGCGGGTTGGGGCGGTCCTGAACGTTGCGGCCTACTATGATGCGGCAGCCGGCATTGCGGTAGGCGTCAAGGCAGACGTCCAGATGGGTGGTGGTGCCGGGGTCGAGAAAGGTGGTGGTGCCGTACTTTAGCAGTTCGGTGATGGCCAGGAGGGAGGTTGCGTATTCGTCGGCGGCGGTCATGGCGGCCTGGAGTTGGAATACGTTGGGGAGGTAGGCGGCGCCGAGGTCGTCGGGGAACAGGCCGCGCACGGCGTGGGCGTAGCTGACGTGCATATGGCCGTTGACGAAACCCGGCGTCATTACCATGCCGCTGCCGTCAATGACGGTGTCGGCGGTTATGTAATCCAAGTCGGAGGACTTGCCAACCTGGGTAATGTCGCTGCCGTTAATGACGACGGCGCCGTCAGTGATAATCCGGCGCTCCGGGGACATGGTTATAACGTAGCGAACATGGTCAATCTTGACGGTGGGGCCATTGGTGGACGTCATGCAAAAAAAACCCTCTCCGGCGAGTTATTGCGGGCAAAAAAAGTACCGGCGTCTAATCGGGCCAGCTGCGGTTGCCCCAAGCGTTGATGGAGGTTACTGCGGAGGAGGGGCGGCGGGTGGTGGGGCCGAAATTGCCGCGGGGGTAGCCTACGGGGGTGAGGCAAATCAGCTCGGCGTAATCGGGGAGGGCCAGGATGCGGCGCACGGCGTCCTCTTTGCGGTTGAGGACGGTGGTGATGCGGGTGCCCAGGCCCAAAGCGCGGGCGGCGAGGAAGAGGTTTTGGATGGCCGGCCAGATGGAGGCGGCGTGACGGCCGCGCTCGATGGGCTGGCCCGGTTCGTAGCCGCTGCCCCGGGAATGGTCGGCGCAGACGGCAATCATGGCGGGGACATCCGGCATATGGTGGGCCAGATAGCGGGCGTGACGATAGACGCGGGTTTCGTCGGGGGACGGTTCCCAGCCCATGGCGTCAAGCCAGGTGTTCTTGTAGAGTTCGCCAAGCTGGCGCACGATGGCGGGGTCGTTGACTACGACGAACTCCCAGGGCTGGGTGTTGCCGCCGTTGGGGGCGCGCACGGCGGCGTCAACCATGTGTTCCAACGCGCCCGTGGGCACCGGGTCCGGCTTGTAGCGGGTAATCTGCCGCTGGCTGTAAATCGCATCGAACAGGGTGATTTGGCCGGCCATTGCAATCCTCCTGATGGTGTTATGTCAATGCACGCTGGCGCATCCGGGTCGCATTATAGCCGCTGGCGGGGGGTTATTGGGAAAGGGTGATGAGCGTCAATCCAATCACGATGAGGGCGGAGCCGGCGATGCGTCCGGCGGTGAACCGTTCTTTGAGGACGATGACGCCCAGGGCAACGCCGATGAGCAGTCCTACTTCACGGGCCGAGGCGACGTAGCTGGCGTCGGCGATGGTCAGGGCGGTGAGTACCAGGCCGTAGGCGAGGAATACCAGGGCGGCGGCCAGGGGGATGGACCAGGGGGCGTAGCGCCATTCGGACACGATGGCGCGGATGCCGTAGCCGCGCAGGATGTAGGGGAACAGGCCCAGCGCCGCGCCGCAGGTGACGATGTAGAGGTAGAGGAACGGGCTGATATGAGCGACGCCGCGCTTATCGACGATGGTGTACAGGGCGGTGCAGCATCCGGTGAGCAAAGCGTAGCCGATGCCGCTCAGGTTGAAAACGCGCCAGCCGGAGCCGCTGCGCAGGGACAGGAGCAGCGGGCCCCACCAGGCCATGACGTAGATGCCCAGGACGATGCTGGCGATGCCGGTCCAGCCGAGGGGGGATACGGATTCGCCGAGGGTCAAGACGGCCAGCACCGGCACGAGTCCGGGGCCAAAGCTGCGGGCGATGGGATAAACGAGGGACAGGTCGCTGCGGGCCAGGCTGCGACTGAGAAAGAGGGAATAGCAAAGGTGCAGCAGTGCGGAGCCGGCGACGTACCAGAGGCCGACGGCCTCAAAGCGGGACTGCCAGGCGATGATTATGGCGACGGGCAGGGCCAGGATGATGGTGCTGGCGGAAAGCCACCAGACGTACACTTCGTGCTGGTGGGCGCGTTTCAGCAGCAGGTTCCAGGTGGCGTGGCAGCCGGCTGCGGTTACGACTAATCCGAGGGCGATTAATGTGGTGACGTCCAACACGATGCCAGCCCAAGCCGGGGGCAATGGAAATGCCGACGCGGAAACTCACGTCGGCAGCAGATTGCATGGTGGCGCATAGGGGATTCGAACCCCTGATCTCCGCCTTGAGAGGGCGGTGTCCTGGGCCGCTAGACGAATGCGCCGGATTGCCCAGACCCCATCCGATATGAGGTACGGCAGTCATTATACCAAAAGGACGGCAGAATGGCATGGGTAAGCGAGAGATGCGGGGGATTTTGCTAAACTGTCGGGGAATCGTATCGTTGTGATTGGGGGACGTTTTGCAAGCTGGGAAATTGCCGCCGGAATTGCTGTCGGAACTGCTGTCGTCGCTGGCCGTTGACGATGGCCGGGTGCGCGTGGGGCCGGGCGTGGGGATGGACTGCGCGGTTATTGACATGGGCGACCGATTGCTCATCGCCAAATCGGACCCCATCACCTTTGCGGCGGAGCGGCTGGGCTGGTACGCGGTGCAGGTGAACGCCAACGACATTGCCTGCACCGGGGGGCGGCCGCGCTGGTTTTTGCCGACAATACTGCTGCCGGCGGGCAGCAGCCCGGACGACGCGCGGCGCATCTTTGCCGACATTGCCGCCGCCAGCCGGGAATTGGGGGTTAGCGTGGTGGGCGGGCATACCGAGGTTACGGTGGGAATCACGCGGCCCATCGTGGCCGGTACGATGCTGGGGGAACTGGAATCGTCGGAGGGGCTGGTGCTGCCGTCGGGGGCGCAGGACGGGGACAGCATTCTGGTTACTACGGGTCTGGCAATTGAGGGCACCGCAATTCTGGCGCGGGAATGCGCCGGGGATTTGCTGGCGGCCGGGGTGGAGGCCGACGTCATCGCGCGGGCGGCCGATTATCTTGCGGAACCCGGCATCAGCGTGGTGCGGGCGGCACAGGCGTTATGTAGCGCGGCAGCGGTGCACAGCCTGCACGACGTTACGGAGGGCGGGGTGATTACGGCGCTGCGGGAAGTGGCGGCGGCGTCCAATCTAGGCCTGGTGGTGGAGGCGGAGAGTATGCCAATCCTGCCGGAAACGGCGGCGATTTGCGCGGCGTTGGGCATTGACCCGCTGGGGCTGCTGGGGTCGGGGGCGCTGATTGTGGCACTGCCGGCGTCAGAGGCGCCGGCGGCGATGCGGGCGTTGGACGGGGCGGGCGCCAGCGGGTGGGAAGTTGGGCAGATGATGGAATCAGCCGACGGGCTGTGGCTGATTGACCGGACGGGCGAACGGGAGCTGCCGGAGTTCCGCCGGGACGAACTGGCGCGTTATCTGGAAAGCAAGTCCGAACCGGCGTAACGGCGGGCGTTGATTGACCGGCCGGGTACTAGTCGCCCAGGTATAGATTGATGCACTCGCGCAGTTGGGCGAGGGTGATGTTGCTTCCGCTGACGGTGATGGCGACGGTTTTGCCCTGCACCAGGTCGGGTCGCCGGACGGCGCCGGCGAGGGCGGTGGCGCCGGCGCCCTCGGCGAGGGTGTGGGCCTGCTCGATCAGCATTGCTACGGCGCGGCGGATGTCGTCCTCGCTGACCAGCACGAAATCATCCAGGCGATGGCGCATAATCTGCTGGGGGAGTTCGTAGCCGGCGGCGGTGGCGATGCCCTCTACCCAGGTTTGCATGGGGGCCTGAACCAGCTGGCCCTGCTGCCACGAGTGGTAGGCGGCCGGGGCGGCTTCGGATTGAACGGCGACCACTTTGATGTCCGGGTTCAGGGCTTTGGCCACGACGCAGGCGCCGGAAACGCCGCTGCCGCCGCCGAGGGGCAGCATCAAAACGTCAACGTCGGGCAAGTCCTCGATGACTTCCAGGCTGGCGGTGCCAACGCCGGCAATCAGGGCCGGCTCGTTGACGGGGTGGACGTAGCGGTAGCCTTCCTCGGCGGCGAGGCGCTCGCAGTGTTCGCGGGCGACGTCAAAGTTGGGGCCGTGGAAGATTAGCTCGGCGCCGAGGGCTTTCATGGACGCGACCTTGTTGGGGTTGGCGTCCACGGGCAGACCAATCAGGGCGCGGGCGCCGAACATCCGGCAGGCGCTGGCGATGGACTGGCCGTGATTGCCGCTGCTGGCGGTGATGATGCCGCGCGCGCGTTCCGCCGCGGACATATTGGCCAGCAGGTTGATGCCGCCGCGGGCCTTGAACGCGCCCAAAGGCAGATGTTCCTCGTGCTTGAGATATACGGCAGCATCGAGGGACTGGCTCAACGCCGCCGAATAGGTTAGGGGGGTACGGCTTACGTAGGGGGCGATGGTTTGGCGGGCCTGGAATACATCGTGCAGGGTGGGGATGTTCACGGCGGTGTCCTTTAAGGGGGTGAGGGTTGGAGAGAGCTGGATAAAAGGTTAGGGAGGCGGTTACGGCGTGTCAACCGTCGGAAACGGGCGGGATGGGGTGAATGGGGCGAGGGGAGTACATTTATTGAGCTGCGGCAGTTAGTGTACTAACAGGTGGGCTTGACGGAACGGGTGGTGTACACGTTTTGATTTAGGACGGTACACTCCCGCAGGCGGCCTGTCGTGTAACAAGCTGCCGTCAACGGTGTAGTCAAGGGTAATCAGTACCGCTGCATCTGCGTCGGGCCAAGATGGCTACCCTTTCGTGTACTAACCGGATGCGGTACACTTTGGGGCGTTTTGCCTGGTGCTGAACCATAACCGGCCGGAGTGTAGTACACGGAGCCGGCGGTGTAGTGTATAAAAGGGGCATTGCGCCGGTCGTGCAGCGTGCTTACCGGCGGCTACACCGGCCGGGATGCCGAGTACACTGGCCGGTTTCCGCTGGGGCTCGCCGGAGCGGGGCGGACGCGGCCAGCGCAATCCAGCGGACGGCGCCGGTCGCTGGGATGGTGGCCGGAAAGCGCGGGGGCGGCCTCCGGCGGGGCGGCGGGAAATTGGCCGAAACTCCCGAAAACCCGTCCTGGCGCTCCGTAGCGGGATACCGATAGATATGGCAGAATAAGCACGTAGCAGGGGACGTTCTAAAAGTTTCTAAAAAACTAATAAGAATCCTCTAATTCCTGTCTTGACTTCGGACGAAACATTTGCTAATGTACGGTAGCACTGGAAAAGCGGCAAGGAATGTAGCGATTATTCCGGCGGCTGGGACAGTGCAATCCCGCTCAGTACACAACGGAGGTGCATTTTGGCACGCAAGACCAAATTGATGATGCGGGTAGAAAGGGAATTTGACCGCCCGCTGGAACGGTTACTCCCCGACCTGGTGAACGACCAGGGGTTGACGGCGACGGCCGACACGCTGGGTGTGAGCAAGGCGACGCTGGGCTACTGGATGCTCAAGCTGGGCATCAACGTGCGGCGCGTTGCCCTGGCGCCGGGCGAGGTGCTGGAAGTCAAACGCAACAACTAACGGCAACTACGGTCGGCGCAGCGGCGCGTTGCCCTGCCCGACCGCAGCTGGCTTGACCATCAGGCCCAAGGCGAGCGGGCCGATAGTCAGGCTTGGACGGTCGCTCCGGCGACAGTCAGCAATGCGCCCCGGCCGGTGGCAAATGGCCGGGGCGTACTTATGTCGCAGGTGCTTATGTCACATCAGGGCGGCGGCGATGCGGCCCTGGATAACGCGGGCGGCGGCCCGCCGGGTGTATCAGGCGAAAATGCCCTCCGGCAGGAAGGCCGAAACGGTGACGTTGGGCAAATCTACGATGTTGCTGACCCGCAGGTCAACGGCAACGCTACAGATTATGTAGGCTTGCTGGGCAGACCAGCCCCGCTCTTGCAGCAGGGCAATCATGTTGAGCAGGGCGTTGCGGGCGGCCAGGGACAGGCTGTCCTCGCCCTCTTGCGTGCCGTCGGCGCGGATTGGGTAGCCCAGGGTGGCGATGAAGTTGCGGGGCGCGGCCCATTCGGGCGGCAGGAAATAGTCGGGGTGGGCGAACCGGGGGAAAGTGATGTTATGTCGTGCGGCTTCGCCCTTGTGGACGTGGAAACGCACGGCGGCGGTAGCGCCCATCTCGATGGCGGTGATGCACACTTCGCCATCGCCCTGGGCGAAATGGCCGTCTCCGGCGGAGTACAGGCCGCCGTCCACCGCAACCGGCACGAACAGGCGGGAGCCTTTGGTGAGCTGCTTGGCGTCCACGTTGCCGCAGTTCTCGCGGGGCGGTATCGTCCGCAGGCCCTCGCGGGCGATGGGGCCGCCGGAGGGCACGGCATCCTCCGGGTCGGGGGGCGCGGCCTGGCCGCCGCGACGCACCCAGTCGGCTTCCCGCTCCGCCCACGCCGTCATTTGAGTATGGGATGGGGCCAGGCCGGCGGTGCCCATGAAAGAGCCGTCGGGGATGCGGACGCCGGGGATTTGCTCCGAGGTGGCCCACCCGTCGGCTATGCTCCAATGCACCAGGTAGGGTTCGGTGAAAACATCGCGCAGGAATCCGGCGCCGGGGCGGTTGCGCGTCCAGCCGCGGGGCTGGGCGATTATGTCAAGGTACTCAATCTCCAGCAGGTCGCCCGGTTCTGCGCCCTTGACGTACACCGGGCCGGTGAGGGGATGGCCGACTTTGGCGTCCAGGCCGCCCAGGTCGGCAGCGGTCAGTGACGGGGTAATCTGGCAGTCGGACGCGTCGCGGGTTTCCAGGACGACTTCCTCGCCGGGGTCGGCTTCTACGACGGGCGGGATGTCCGGATGCCATCGGTTATGGCCCAGGCTGGCCTCCTCTTTGAGGCGTTTGGTGCGGTCAATGGTGATGCTTTTCATACCGGAATCTCCAATCTCCACCGGGAAAACTCGCCACGGGAAAACTTGTCATTGGAAAGCAGCCGCCCGGCTACGGTGACCAATCCTATAGTGACCAGTCGTCGGGGAGTTCGGGGGTGGGTAGGGGGCGAATCATTACTTCGACGAGGGCGGGTTGGCCTTGTTCGGTAGCGCGGATGGCGCGCTGGAAGGCGGGGCGGATGTCGTCGGGGCGCTCTACTCGTTCGGACCAGGCGCCCAGGCCCTCGGCTACTACGCTGAAGTTGCCGCCGAGGATGGCCATTTCCGGGGGGGTGCCGGCCGGGTTCTCCATTCCCATCATGCCGCCGCCGATGCCGCCGTTGTTGATGACGACGGTGAGCACGGGCAGGCCCATGCGGGCGGCGGTTTCAATCTCCATGCCGGTCATTCCGAAAGAGGCATCGCCCAGCAGGTGAACTACCAGGTCGTCGGGGCGGCCCAGCTTGGTGCCGATGGCGGCGCCGACCGACCAGCCCATCGCGGCCATGCCGCCCATGGCGACAAAGTTGCGGGGGCGCGTGGTGTCCCAGAAAGGAACCATGTAGCCCCGGCTGCCGCCGGCGTCGTGCAGGGCGATGGTGCGGTCGGGGTCAATCAGCTGGCGGAGTTCGTAGATGACCCGATAGCCGTTGGTGGGGGTTTCCGGGTCGGTGAACCGGGGCATCCACTCGGCGTTGTGCTTCTCGTGGCAGCGGCGAATTTCCTCGACGATGGCGGGCTTGATGCCGCCGCCGTCGCCGATGCGGGCGCGCACGGCGTCGATGATGGCGCGCAGGGCCAGCTTGGCGTCGGCCAGGATGGGCAAGTCCACCTGGTAGGTTTTGTTCAGGTCGGCGGCGTCGGCGTTGACGTGGATGATGCTGACGCCATCGGGGATGGGGCGTCCGTCGGTGCCGTTGGGCTGCCGGAACGAGTTGCCGACGGCCAGCACGACGTCGGCCTGGCGGTTGATTTGCAGGGCGGCGCCGGAGGCGTAACGGCTGCGGGGATAGACGCCGCCGCCCAGGGACAGGGGGTGATTCTCCGGAAAGATGCCCTTGCCCATGATGGTGGTGGCCACGGGCATGGACAGCAGCTCGGCCAGTTCCAGCACTTCGTCGGCGGCGCCGGCGGACATGGCCCCGCCGCCGGCGTTGAGCACGGGCCGGCTGGCGTTGACCAGCAAATCGGCGGCGCGCTGCACGTCGGCATCGGACGGGCCGGCCTTGCCGGGCGTGCCTACCGGAGTGTAGGCCAGCATCGCAGCGTCGGCGTCGGCGGTGAGGACGTCCTGGGGCATTTCCAGCACTACCGGGCCGGGCGAGCCGGAGCGGAGGGCGGTAAAGGCCCGGCGCATCACCTGAGGGATGTCCTGGACGCGGGTAAAGGTGCCGCGCCACTTGCACAGGCCGTCAAAGATGCCGGCCGACACTTCCTGCTGCCACTCCTGGCCCAGGTTGCGCAGGGGATGCTGGCCCATGAGCAGGAGGACGGGGATGTTGTCGGCGTAGCAGCCGGCGATGGCGGTAAGGCAGTTGGTGGCGCCGGGGCCGGTGCCGGTCATGGCTACGCCAACTTCGCCGGTGGCGCGGGCGTAGCCGTCGGCAATCTCGACGCCGAGGCGCTCGTTGCGGGCGGCGAAAGGCCGGATGGACGACTGGCGCAGCGGCCCCCAAAGGGGGGCCAGGCCGCCGCCGGAGAACCCGGTTATGTAACGTATGCCTTCCTGCTCCAGGGCTTTGATGACAGCTTCGGCTCCACGCATAGCGCTCCCCTCCTTGTACAGGGCAGTGGGGAGCGGTTGGATTGACACCAGATGCTCCCGGATAGCCGGGATGATAGGGCAGCGGGATGATGGGGTCAACCGGGGTGGCGATTACAAGTCGCGGGCTAGGAATTCCAATTCGTCCAGCACTTCGGGGAAAGTGGGGAATTGGTAGCGTTGGATATTTTCGTGGAATAGCTGCTCGCCGGTGGCCGGGTTATAAACGCGGTGATGGTATTCGTCCGGGTCGTCGTGACGATTATGGTATTTCAGCAGGACATGGGATCTCGGTACTCTGCCGATATAACGGTAGCTGTAGCATCGCACGTACATTCTGCCCCTGTTGTCGGATTCGATGCTGAGTTCCTTGGTTACCTCCAGCAATACGCCCTTTTCACATTGCACGAAGCCATTGAACCGGATGACGCCGGCAGATTCAAGAACCGATACGGCCAGCGTGTCCTGGAAGCCGGCAACAAAGGGGTGTTCGCTCAGCCGGCGGTTGTGGATGCTTTGGTAGTGGTCCCATGAATTCCAGCCATGGGGGTCTTTGCGATGAGAAATTTCAGCTCGTCGTAAGTGTGATACCACTTGATCATCTCGATAGATGGTGCTATTTCGTCCTGGTCCACGAGGTTGGCCATCTCGGCACTGAGGAGCTCATAGCGCTGTTCGTACTCCTTGATTTTGCGGCGGCTTTCCTCAATCAACGCGGGTAATTCAGCGTCGGAGATATAGCGAACGGGGATGCGGGTGATGGTTTCGGTGGCCATGATGTTTCTCCCTGGCAGAGGCGGGTGCAGTTCCTCTACGCTTATTCGGATACGTACCCTGTATGTGCCTAGCCTATAATATCATGGATTGCAGTACGCGATAGGCAAAGCACCATTTCAGTACCTCGGCGGTTTCCGACATTTGGCCCCATTCAATAAGCGCGGCCATGCGCTCGCTGGGCATTTCGTAGCGCTGCTCGTACTCGCTGATTTCCTGTTGCAGTTCTGCCATCATTTCGGCCCGCGAAACGTTGCGAACCGGGATGCCGGCGGTGGGTTTGACCGTCATCGTATATCTCCATTTATGTCCATACCGTTGGCGGCGGGTTTAGTTTGGTGGGGCGTTTTGGGCAAGGCGGCGCAAAGTAGTGACGCTGCGGGCGTTGACGTTGGGTTGGGGGCTGGCCTTAGTATAGCGCACTGGTAATGACGACGGAGTTTCAATCCGGGAAAGCGGGCTGTGCTATGATTAGGCTAACCGATTTGCCCCAGGCAATCCAAACCGCAATCAACGGGTGGCGGGTTTGGGTGACGCTGGCTTTGTTTGTATCTTTGATACTCAACGAGGCCGTGATTGGGATGCGCAGCGGCCAAACCCTAACGGGTTCGCTGACCCGCACCCCGTTTTACCTGATTCCGTACCTGCTGCTGGTCAGCGGCGCAATAGCCCAGGCTGGCATCGGGGCCGTGCCATTCGCAATAGGAGTGATTATGACGCTGTACGACGCTGTAATCAAACGCCGCCAGGGTTGGCGGCAGGAGGGGGTTGAGGAAGGGCGCGCCGCCGGCCTTGCCGCCGGTTTTGCCGGGGGCCGCGCCGAGGGACGCAGGGAGGAACACCGGGCGAAAATCGCCGCTATCCTTGCCCATCCAGACTTGTCAGATGAGGAAAAAGTCCGGTTTATCGCAATTCTCAATTCCGACAGCCCGACCGATGTATCCAACCCAGACTGATGCCCGCCCCGAAAACCCCAATCGTCCGTCACCAGGATGTCCGATTGCCGAACGGGAGTGATTATGACGTTGTACGATGCTGTCATCAAACGCCGCGAGCGCTGGCGCCGAGAAGGGTTTGAGGAAGGGCGCGCCGAGGGTCGTATTGAGCAGCGCCGGGCGAACATTGCCGCTATCCTTGCTCACCCTATTTTGTCGGATAGAGAGAAGGTTCTGATTATCGAAGTTCTCAACTCCGATGTCCCGCCGGGCGCAGCGTTTCGGGGGGCTTGGCATTACGCTTAGAGTGGGGGCGTGCGGCGGGGGCGGCTGCTTACCAGACCCGCGTTGTTCCGGGGGGGCGTGGTTTGCCGCCGTTGACTGATGGCTCGGCGCACCATTTGGCGGTTACCAGGCGGACGGCGTGGTAGATTTCGTCGTTGAAGCCCAGCAGGTCGCAGATTACGCGGTGGTCCAGTTCGGCGCGGTTGGGGTCGGCGTCGGCCAGGTAGGCGGGCTGGAGTTCTTTGTCGCGGAACTCGTCAAAGATGGCGGCGGCGGTGGTTAGCTGGGCGTCGGTGAGGGCGCGGAAATCCAGAACGGGCAGGGTTTCGGCGGAGCGGATGGTTATATTGGCCTTGCTTGATTGCTGGCGGCTGGAGTGCCACCAGTAGGACAGCAGGCCCAGCGTGCTGTTACCCCAAACTGCAAAGGCGTAGTCAAAGCGCCCGTCATCGAAAATCACGTTGGGCCATACGCGGCCGCCGATTGATTCCGCCTCGGTGAACGCTACGGCAAGTGGTTGCGAGCCGAAGGTGAAATCGAGATTAAGGTGGGTACGGCTGGCATACTGCCAGACGGCACCGGCTTTATCATCCATTCCCGTTCGTACCCGCAATGCTGAATCGGGTTCGCAGACCAGCCGGGTTTCTTTACTGGCATTGTGGTTCCAGAGCGCGGGGTAAAGAGCATCCAGAGTGGGGATTATCTTGTCGAATGGCCCGCGGGGGGCGGGGCCGGTGATGTCCCGATGTACCAGGCCGAGTTTGCCGACGGAGTTCAGCGGGACGATAGGCAGTTGCTGCGCCGGGCGTTGTCTTGGCAGCCACATTTGGGCTTGGGTCAGATAGTGGGCGGTTTGGGCCAAAGAATAGCCAACGATGCGGACGCTGCCCCAATTGGCGCCGTTGCGGTCGAGCGGGGCAGTGAGCATCTCTCCGGTTCTATCCCCGCCTACCTGCAAGATGGTGCCCTCGACGGGGCCGTCCTCGATGGCGCGGATGGGATCGGAGGCGATGACGGATCCGGCAAGGACGGCGGTTTGGGCGAACCCGCCGGGGCGGCGGATCAGGGATGCGAACTGTGCCCGTGGAAGGACTGGGGCAGTATCCGACTCGGCGTTTTTGCGGGCGATGAGCAGACATTCGGCCATACCGGTGTCGGATGAGAATGACATCTCCCGTCCGTTGGCCGCGATGCTCAACACGGTCATATCGGAGTAGCCGTCGGCCAGCATCCGGCGGCAATCCTGCCAGGACAAGCCGGCGGCGATGGACAGGGGCAGCACCAGGGCCAGCACGCCGCCGGGTTTGAGCTTTTTGTCGGCCAGGGCTGCAAACGCCGAGGCGATGCCAGCGTTGCCGTGATAGGAAGTGCCGCGGCCCAGCCGGTTAATCCGCTGGCCCATAGCGGTCTGGTCCTCGGGGGTGGCGTTAAAGGCGGCGAAAGCCGGGTTGGTGACGTCGGAGTGAGCGCCCTCGTGGTTGGTGGCGCGGGTAAAGGGCGGGTTCATTATTACCATGTCAAAGCCGGCGTCGGGGAACTCCGCCATAGTTTGGGCGGTGGTTTCCTCGCCGATGCTGCCGGTGCGCCGGGCCGGGTCGTTGGTGTTGAGCATTACGAGCTGGCTGCTTTTGTTCAGCAGCTCCAGGGAGCCGATGGCAACGGTTCCGTCGGGCTGCCGTCCGTAGGGCATGGTGTAGATGCGGGATTCGGAGTAGCCGACGGCGGGCTGGGCGCCGGCGAGGGTGGAGCCGGTGATGTGGATGGCGGAGGGCATTACGTCGCAGCCGTAGAGGACTTGCTCCATAACGATTGGGTGGAGCTGGGCCGGGTCGCCGCCGCTGCGCTCGTGTCGGCTGGCAATCTGCTCGTACACCGCCGACAGCAGGGCGCCGGTGCCGCAGGCGAAATCGGCGATGCGGAGTTCGCCGATGGCGGCCGGGTCTGACCAGTCCATGCCCTCCATCTTGCTTACGGCCAGGCGGGCCAGCAGGGCGGCCGAGGCGGGCAGGGTGTAGAACGTGGCCAGATACTTGCGGTCGGCGATAAGACGCTGGAACACGCGCCCGGTGAGGTCGTGGGAGATGTGGGCGCCGGAGGCGTTGATGCTTTCGGCGGTGAGCATCAGGCGGCGGAGAATCTGGCTGGCGGCGTGGGCCGGGAGTTGCTCGACTATATCGTGGGCGACGGCGAAAATGGGCCAGTAGTTGATTTGCAGGATGTCGGCCCAGGCCAGCAGGGTTTCACGCTGGGGGTTGGCTACGCCCTCGCCGGCGGTCTGGCGCAGGGACTTGACGTTCTGATGGATGCCGTGCAAGCGGCCCTGAAAGGCGATGGCGTTGGCGATGATGGCGCAGGCCATGCGGCGGGTTTGCAGCACGTCGTCCAGGCCCAGCAGGCGGGCGATGTCCGGGGTGATGTGGGGGAGCTGCCGGGCCATATCGTTGATGATGGCAACGGCGGCGTCAATGGCCTTTTCCAAAGCCTGCGCGGATTCGTCAACGGCGCGCTGGGGGACGGAAACCAGGCGGATCAGGTCGGCAAGGTCGGACAGGGAGCCCTCAATCCAGCGGGATTCGGGGAACCGGCTGCCGTCCTCGTAATGGACGCAGTAGGAAAAGGCGGCCGGGGCCAGCGCGGCGGCAAGGTCGGGGGCGGTGCTGATGCGGGGCGGGTAGCGCAGGGCGATGGCGGCCTCAACAACGCGGGGTTCGTCCAGCACCAGCAGGCCCAGGCGGCTTTTGGCGTCGGCCTCTACCGATGACGCCGGCAGATACTCGGCCTCTACGACGACGGGGGAACGGCCGGTTGCCGTAATCAGCACGTCGGCGTGGCGGCCCGGATGCTGGGTGAACAGCTGGGTAGTTTCCGCGCGCACCCGGCAGCCGGGGAGCACCCCGGCCAGCAAATCGCCCAGGGCAAAATTGGCGCTGCCTTCTACGTGGCGCGGCATGATAATGGACTGCTCCGTTCCGGCTGTTGGGCCGGCCATTGCACCGGCTATCGTTGGAATAGACAGGATAGGATAGATTGAGGCTAACGGCGGGGTCAACCATTGGAGCGTCACATATCGCACACCTCCCGCTACCGGAAAGGCGGTTATGTTGACCTGCCGGTGGGCCGCAGGTATTATCGGCGGGGATTTGGTGCGACTGGTTTGAGGAGGTGTCATTATGCCGCAGGCTAACGAGCTTATTGTGCAGTTTTTGGAGGAGGCCGGGATTGATGCCGTGTTTGGTATTCCGGGCGGGGGGACGGGGCAGATTTTTGGGCGGCTGGTGGGTAAGGAGGGGGTGATTAGCACTTACCTGGCGCGGCACGAGCAGACGGCGGCGATTATGGCCGATGCTTACGCGCGGGCTACGGGCAAGCCGGCGGTGATTATGGGGCAGGGGCTGTTTATGGGGTCTAACGCCGCTTTTGGGATTATGGAGGCGATGCTCTCCAGCAGCCCGATGCTGGTGCTTACCGATACCTCGGATGGCGGCGTGGGGCAGCATCCGGCCAACCAGTCGGGGGCCGGTGAGTACGGCAGCATTGACTTGCACAACATCTTTCGCGCGATGACCAAGTACACCACGCTGGCGACGTCGCCGAAAGAGGCGGCGCTGGGGGCGCAGCTGGCTATCAAGCACGCCACCAGCGGGCGGCCCGGCCCGACGTGCCTGCTGATGCGCACGGCGTCCATCGGCGGCGAGGTGGATTTGGAATCGCCGCCGTTTATCCACGACACGGCGGGGTATCTGAACACCGCCAAGCCGCAGGCGGCGCCGCAGGACATTGACCGGGCAATCGAGATACTGGCGCAGTCGAAACGGCCGGTCATCGTGGCCGGCAACGGGGTGCACATGGCGCGGGCGCATGGCGTTTTGCAGCAGCTGGCGGAGCAGTGGGGCGCGCCGGTGGCCACCAGCTACAAGGGCAAGTCGGCCATCGCCGAAACGCACCCGCTGGCGGTGGGCATGGTGGGCATCTACGGGCAAGAGGCGGCGAACCGGGCGGTGGGCGACGCCGACACGGTGGTTATCGTGGGGGCGAAACTGAGTCCGCAGGATACGGTGCGGGAACAGCCCAACGTGTTCAACCCGCGCGGGCAGCGCATCATCCAGATTGACATTGACGACCGCAACGCCGGCTGGACGTTCCCGGTAGAGCTGGGCCTGATTGGGGATGCCGGCAGCATCCTGGGGCAGCTGGTGGAGGCATCGGCGGAGGCGTCGGCAAGCACGGCCGGCGGGCGCAGCGAGTGGGCCGGCGCGCTGGCCGGACGCAAGCGGGAGCAGGGGTTCTACGAGGACGCCGGGCTGCATACCGATTCGTCGCCGGTGCTGCCGCAGCGGGTGGTGCGGGTGCTGCAAGACACGATGCCGTCCGATACGGTGTACGCGCTGGACGCGGGGAATAACCGGACGTGGATGGCGCATCTGTTCCAGTCGCAGCAGGCGCACACGTTCTTTTGCCCCGGCGGGACGGCCGGCATGGGCTGGGGACTGCCGGCAGCGGTGGGGTTGCAGATTGCGTATCCGGGCCGGCCGGTGGTGGGCGTAACGGGCGACGGCGGCTATATGATGACGGTCAACGCGCTGTCCACGGCGATGCAGTACGAACTGCCGATTATCTGCGTGGTGTTCAACGACGGGGCGTTGGGGATGGTGCGACACCATCAGGCGCCGGGGGAGTACATCGCATCGGAGTTTGCGGAAACGGACAACGCCGCCGTGGCCCGGGGCTTTGGGTGTTTTGGCGTGCAGGTGTCGGATTCGCGCGATTTGGGCGATGCGCTGCGGCAGGCCCAGGCATCGGGGCTGCCGGCTGTGGTGGACGTGCTGATTGACCGGGGGCCCAGCCCGGACGACTGGCGGGCCGACGTGCGGAGGTCGGGGGAGACATAGGAGCAGATGCGGCAGGGCTTATAATGGTGTTACTATCCTGCCATGATGTGGCGTGAGGAATTACAAACGGCTCTGCGTCGGGTTCTGCCGGCTGCCTTGACGTTTTTGACGTCATTGGTGATGGCAGCAATTATGGTAGGCTCCGGCATCTTGCTGGAATGGCTCATTGGAATTGCGGTTGGCTATGATACGGCGGCTTATCGGATAGTACAATATGTGCTTGATGTAACGCTGGTGGGTTGCGCTTTGGTGTGGGCGAGTACCGGCGCGGTCGTGGCTACCTGGGAGGCAATCGTATCCGCCAACGCCTTTGTACGCAGGACGAGGGAATAGCGCGATGTGCAGGCAAATGTGGACATTTGTCAGAAAAGTGACGCCAGTAGAAATCCGTCTGGTCGTTGTCGGCGTCGTATTCGGGTTGGTTATTGGCGCGTTCCGGTTGGGTCAATCCGTGGACGAAGCTACGGCGCTTGGGATTGCGGCGTGCTTCGCAATGACCGTAGGCGCCTGGTTGGGGCTTAACCTGTATTTTCTGGTTTCGCGAGGCTACACAGCCTGGCTGGCGACAATCAGAAAACGGATTGAGGCCGTCGCAGCGCGCATGGCGCCGGACATGGAGCTTGTCGGGGGAGATTATGGTAAGCAAGCGCGGGGTTCCGCTATGGCCCGCTTGACGGCTTACAGCTTTTACGTGACTCCGCTGTGCTTCGTGACGCTTGCGTGCAGCGTCATAATGACAGCACTGGGGGTTCAAATCGATTATCCTGGCGCAACCGTTTCCCTTTATATTGCGCTGGTTAGCCTCAGCGTGCTTATTCTCATCCATGTCGCGCAGTGTTTGTATTTTTTGAGACTGAACATGATGATTGCGTCAATAGAGCGACGGCTGAATCGGGTGCAGTCAGTTTCTCCTGCTATCCTGCGGGCTGACGTTCTGTACGGGAACATCAACCGGACAGACCGGCTAGTCCATCAAATCGGGGGCGTGGGCAAGTCCATTGCAGAGCGTACAACTGCGTAAGGCGGCAATGATGGCCGGCTCACCGGGTATGACCCGGTTGACTTGCGCTATGCGGCGTCCTGGGCGCGCGGTGAGCTGGTGCGGATAGGCGGGTAGCGTTTGCGGGGACGCGAGAAATCACTATATTGCAGGAGATTTGGCAATGACATTCTGGACTGACGCGCAGCTGGCATCTATTGACCGGATGTTGAACCCGCGCTCGATTGCGGTGGTGGGGGCTACGCCGCGGATGCAGTATGGGGGGCGGTTTCTGGCGGCGGCGCTGGGGGCGCGGGGCCGGGTGAACGTGTATCCGGTGAACCCGCGCTACGATGAGATACAGGGCGTGCCGTGCTATGCGTCGGTGTCGGAACTGCCGGAGGCGCCGGACGTGGTGGGTGTCGTGGTGCCGTATCACGCGGTGCTGGACACGCTGCGGGAAAGCCACGCCAAGGGGGCCAAGTCGGCTATCGTCATCTCGGCCGGGTTTGCCGAGCGGGGGGAGGACGACCGGCGGGAGTTGCAGGTTGAGCTGGGCCGGTTCGCGCAAGAATCGGGGCTGCGGGTCAGCGGGCCGAACTGCCTGGGGCTGGCGAATCTGAAAGATGACATCTGGGCCAGTGCGTCATCGCGGGGGGCCGCCGGATTGAGTGGGCCAATCGGGCTGGTGTGCCAGAGTGGGGCGTCGGCGTTTGGGCCGTTTCTGACGCGGGCGGTGGACGAAGGGATTGGCTTTACCTACATTGTGTCCACCGGCAACGAGGCCGACTTGGATTTTTGCGACTTTGCGCGCTATCTGCTGGACGATGACGACACGCGGGTAATCGCCGGGTTCGTAGAGGGGTTCAAGGATGGGCGCAAGTTTCTCGAGGTGGCCCGGCTGGCGGCGGAACGGGGCAAGCCCATCGTGCTAATCAAGATTGGGCGCTCGGAGCTGGGGGCGCAGGCGGCCGGTTCGCACACGGCCGCTTTGACGGGCGTTGACGTGTGCTACGAGGCGGCGTTTGCGCAGTACGGGGTGATACGGGTGCAGGATTACGACGACCTGCTGCAAGTGTCCAACCTGCTGGCGCGCAGCCCGCGCCCGCCGCAGCGTGGGGTGGCCGTAGTGTCGCACTCCGGCGGCATCAGCAGCCTGACCGCCGATATGTTCGGGCAGGCCGGGCTGGACCTGCCGCCGCTGTCGGAACGGGCCCGGGACGGCATCAACGGGATTCTGAAAGGCTTTGGGTGGGCGGCCAACCCGTCGGACGTTACCGGGTTCGCCAACAGCGCCGACTTTCCGGCCATAATGTCGTACATGGCCGACGACGAGAACGTGGGCGCGCTGGTGGTGGCATCGGCGGGCGCGGACGCTCAGGCCGAGCAGGTTATCCAGCAGCGGGACAGCAGAGACAAGCCGGTGGCGTTTCTGTGGACGGGGACGAGGGCGGCGGAGTCGGGCCTGCCGATGCTGCGACGGGCGGGGATTCCGGTGTTCTACGTGCCGGACAAGCTGGCGGCGGGCGTCCGCTATCTGAACGACTATCACGAATGGCGGGAACGCCGGCTGGGCCGGGGGTTTGGCACGGCGCCGGATTTGACGGCACAGCAGCAGGCCGCCGCCGCCGGATTGGGCGGGGGCAAGGCGTTATCGGAGTACGACAGCAAGCGGCTGATTGGGGCGTTTGGCGTGCCGACGACACGGGAGGAACTGGCGTCGGATGCCGATGCCGCCGTCGCTGCCGCCGAGAGGATTGGCTACCCGGTGGTAGTAAAAGTGGATTCTGCGGATATACTGCACAAAACGGAGGCCGGGGCGATCCGGCTGGGTTTGCAGACGCCCGATGACGTGCGGCGGGCCTTTGCCGAAGTTACGGCCAACGCGCGGGCGTATGACGCCAACGCCGGCATCGGCGGCGCAGTGGTGCAGGAAATGGTATCGGGCGGGGTGGAAACCATCGTTGGCGTGTCGTATGACAGCCAGTTGGGGCCAATACTGCTGTTTGGTATCGGGGGGGTGATGGTGGAGGTGTACAACGACGTTGCGCTGCGGCTGTGCCCGGTGACGCGGGAGGATACGCTGGATATGATTGGCGAAGTGCGGGCGGCGCAGCTGCTGAGCGGGTTCCGGGGGGCGCCAAAAGCCGACGGGGACGCGCTGGCCGACGTGCTGGTTGCCGTGTCCCAAATGGCGGTGAACCTGGAGGGCCGGCTGGCCGAGCTGGACATCAACCCGCTAATCGCGCGGCCGGCCGGACAAGGGGTGATAGCGGTGGACGCGCTGGCGGTGGCTGGGGGTTAAACTGCGGGGGATACTCTTACAAAGGTATCCCCCCGTTGGATGGCGTTCTTTTTGGGAAAGGGGTTAGCGCTCTTGCAGTATCTCGCCGGATAGCTGGTTGATGCGGTAGAGGCGTACCAGGACGGCGGCGCCGGTGCGTTCCGGGTCGCGGTCAAGTTCGCCTGGTACGGTGCGGGACATTACGTTGTCGCGGATGGCGCCTTGCCGGTACATGGTGGCAGTGCCGTAGAAACGCAGGTTGACTCGTTCCGTCGGGTGCCGGTAGAACAGCACTACTTTGGAATCGGCCTGCACGTTGGCGGCGGAGGCGCGCCAGCCGCGTTCCCAGTAGGCCAGCGTTTCCCGGTCGAAAACGAGGACGCTGCCCCTCATGCTGATTTGCGGCTCGCCATCCGGGGATACGGTTGCGATGAACATGGGGCAGCGGTCGTCAAGGGCGTTGTCAATGCGCCGCCGCAGTTCGTCATTGATGTAAATCATGGCACTCTCCGTAAATCACGGCAGTCTCCCGGTAAATGCGGTACTTAGAGGCAATGGCGCAGGATTACGGGCCGGTTTGCCGGCCGGCGCTGGCCAGGGCGGCCTGCTTGGCGGCGTCGCGGGCGGCGCAGGCGGCGCTCAGGGCCAGTACGTCTTTGGCGCGTTCGTCAACGGGGACGTCAATCATGCGGCCGGCGAAGGGGGCGGCGGCGGTGCCGGCGGCCAGGGCCTGGGCGAAAACTTCCCGAACCTGCACGTAGTAATCTACCAGCGACTCGGTGGGCGTGAAGGCGGCGTTGACCGCGCTAATCCAATGGGGGTGAACGCAGACCAGGCCCTTGAAACCGAGATTGCGGGCGTCGGTGGCCAGCCGGAGTTTATCGTCGTAGGACAGTTCGTCCCCGCCCAGGCGCGTCGGGTCGAGAACGGCGACGGGCTGTACTCCGATAGCGGTGGCTTCAATGCACAAGCGGCCACGGGCATAGACGAAGGGGTCAAGGGAGGGGTTCTGGACGATGCCAAGCGCGGCGGCGAGGGCGGCCTCGTCAATGGCGACTTGCTTGATGCGGGAGCTGGCGGCCATTAGCTCGCGGATGTGCCAGACGCCGGCGGCCGTTTCCAGGGACAAGGCCAGCTCCAGACGGCCGGCCGGGATGCCACGTTGCAGCTCCAGATTGCCGAGGTGAGCATCCGCATCGGCTACCTGCTGGGGGGATTCGGCGCCGGGGAGGACGATGCCGGTTAGTGCGGGGCAAACCGCCGCGTTGCTGTCGGCGTGCCAGTAGGGGGCGTTGACCCGTACCAGGACGTCGGCGCCGCCTTGGCCGGCGGCAGCGATGGAATCCGGGAGTGACGCGCGGGCGGCGGCGAGTTGGGAGGGCGGAACGCCGGCCTGGATGTCCAGGATAACGGCGTCGGCGTCGTGAGACCAAGCCGTTGCCAAAGCGTCGGCGTTGCTAGCGGGGATAATCAGTAAGGAACGTCGTATCAGCATAGGATTGCACCGCAAGGGGGTAGGTTAGCGTTATGTTGCGTCGGCGTCGGCGGCGGCGCGCACGCGGGCGATGGCTTCGTCTTTCTCGCGGTCGCGGTCGGCGCACAGGCGGGCCCACTCCAGCAGTTCGGCGGCGCGGGCGGCTTCATAGCGGTCAATGACGCGGTGGCGCAAGTTGGGGTTGTCGGAGGAATCAAGCGGGCCGGGGCCGTCGCCGGGCGTCAGGCTTTGCGTGTCAATTTGCACCCAGGTTTCGTTGGATACGGCCAGCTTGCGGTATTCGTCCAGCACCCAATGGGCGTCGGAAATCTCAGCGTCGTTGGGGGTAAAGCCGCGATTTTGGGGTTCTACTACGAAAGGATGGAGGCCGCCGCCGATGCGGAAACCGCACTGGCGGGCGGCGTCGGCCTCGGCAAAGGCGCGGTCGGGGTCGCTGACGCTGCCGGTGATGTTGGGGGTGAACGGGGCGGCGCGGGGTTCCAGGTTGAGGGCGCGGGCGGCGAGTTCCACTTCGCCCTTGCCATAGACGAACTGGTCAAAGCCGACGAACATCTCAACGCCCAAATCGCGGGACATATCGTAGCCGGAGGCGCCGCCGAAATCGCGGACGCGGGGGCTGGCGGAGGCAATCTCGTAAGCGTTGGCAACGCCTACTGCGGTTTCAATGTTGGCGCCGATGGCGATGGTGCCCGGACGGATGCCCCGCTCACGCTCCAGACGGGTGATGATTTCATCCATGCGCCGGATTTCGTGGCCGTACTCCGCTTTGGGGTAGTTGACGTGAACCATTCCCGGCCAGATGACGGCGTCCAGGTCGGCCTCCATCAAGTCGTGGTTGATGCGGCAAACGGCGTCGGCGCCGCCTTTGTTGACCACCGGGATGCTGCGGCGCACCAGGCTGCGGGCGTAGCCTTTGAGTGCCGGCGGCACCGAATCCTCCAAGTCCATATTGATAAAGTCGCAGCCGCGATGCCACGCGTTGCTGATGAAACGGTCAGTGACGATGGGCATGGTGAGGCCGGAACGCTTGAGGCGGCGGTGCGGGTGCGGCATCGGGCAAAGCTCCTGAAAAACGATGGTACGGAAACGCGGGCGGGGATGGGACGGCCGGCCAGCGGGCTAGGGCAGAGGAATGGGCCGGCCGGACAAGGCGGCGGACTTGAACTCCTCGCGGATGGCGCAGGCGGCGGCCAGGGCCGAGACCTGCGCGTACTGCCGGACCAGGTTGGGCGTTAGCGCGCGGCCGCCGGCGTGGACTACGGATGCGGCGCCGGATTGGACGGCGGCGGCGTAGGCGCTTTGGATGGCGTCGGCCTCGGCTACTTCGGCTGCGGTGGGCGTAAAGCCGTCGTTGAGGGGGGCAACCTGATTGTCCAGCACGCACATTGAGCCGCGGAAACCGATGGCGCGGCCCCGTTGGGCGGCGGCCAGGGTGTTCTCCGGGGTGGCCAGCAAGCCCCGGTCGGGGGCGCGCCACCAGGCGCCGAGCGGGAGCTTGCCGGTGGCGGCGGCCAGCGTAATCAGCCGCTGCATCAGGTACTGCATCAGGTGGATTTCGCCGGAGGGTTCGGGGCGCAAGTCCATTGCCAAGTCGGCGCGGCCGAGGGTCAGGGCGGTTACGCGGGGGCTGGCGGTGGCAATCTCAAAGCCGTTGTGGTTGCCGGCGGCGGTTTCCAATGAGGCGACGACTTCTACGGAATTGGGCAGCAACCCCCGCTGGCTTTCCAGCCGGTCGATGAGGGCGGCGGCTTCGGCAATCTGCGCGGCGCTTTCCAGCCGGCTGACTACTACGCCGGCAACGCCGGGCCGGATGGCGGCGTTTAAGTCGGCGAGCATCAGCTGGGGGTCAATCCGGACGAACACTTCGGCGCCGCCGGCTTTGACGGAATCCAAAGCGGCGGGGACGGCGTCCCGGGCGTCCGGCTTGTTGGGCTCGGCGACGAATTCGGCGAGGTCAAGGATGATGACGTCGGCGCCGGAGGCTGGGGCGCTGGCGATGCGCGGGGCAGCGGAGGCGGGTACGAGGAGCCAGGAGCGGCGGATTTGGTTGGCAGCAGGCATAGTTAGGTGAATCACAGCGGGGTTACGCCACCGGCGGCGCATTGATGTATAATGCGGCGCAGATTGATAACCGGGATTTGGGCGGTTCGTATTGAACCTCCGTGATTGTAAAGCACGCTGATTAATGTAGCAAGACGACCCCGTTGGCAATCGCCGCAGTAGCGGGCTTACGGCTTTCCGGATTCGCCAACCCAACCCCAACGCCGGCAGGTGCAACAGTGTCCATCGTTCCTACGCTAACTATTCTCGATAAGGCCGGTTCGGGTCAAGTCCAACTACGGGTTACGGATGCAGTGGGTGGCAGCACGCTGGCGGCGCCGACGGCGTTCCGGGTCAATTTGGGGCCGGAGGAACGGGCGGCGCTGGACTGGTATCACAACGGATACGCGCGGGCGCCGCTGGGACAGTTGGAGCGGGCGGAGGGGATTGAATCGGCGCTGCGCAATTTGGGGCGGCTGCTTTTTGAGTCGGTGTTTGCGGCGGGTTCGGAGGGACGGGGACAGCTGGACGCGGTGCTGGCGCAGGACGGGCCAAGGAATCTGGCAATCGCCAGCGGGGATGCCGGGTTTCTGTCCCTGCCGTGGGAACTGCTGAACGAGCCGAACCTGGGCTATATCGCGGCGGCCTTTGGCGGCGTGGTACGGCAGTCATCCGAGGATGTTGCGGATGCGGCCGGCGAGCAGCGCACCGATAGCGCGCTGAACGTGCTGATGCTGTCGCCGGCTCCTCTGGACGGGGAGGCGCCGTCAGCGGGGGCGCTGCTGGATGCCGGGGTTGTGGCCGGGGGCAGTTTGGCGGACGCCGTGGTTGCCGCGCTGGAGGGGCTGAACTCCGAGGCGTCGCTGGACAATCCCCGGCCGGCTACCTGGGCGGCCTTTGACGAACTGCTGCGGCGAAAGCCTAATCACTACCACATCGCACACCTGGACGGCGTGACGCTGGACGCCAGCGGGGACATTCTTGCGGAGTCGGCCGGGGGCGGCGTGGAGCCGGTTGCGCCGGAGCAGGTGGGCAAAAGCTTGGCCGGGGCCGGGGTCAGCGTTGCGCTGCTGTCGGCGGGGGCCGCAGCGGGCAACGACTCGCGGAGCTGGGCGGCGGCGGCGCAAAGTCTGTGCGATGCCGGCGTGGCGCAGGTGGCTTTGATACCGTATCCGCTGCATCCGGATGCGGCGAGCGGGGCGGTGCGCGCGTTTTACACCGGCCTGGCCAGGGGCAATACCGTGGCGGCGGCGGTGGCGGCGCTGCGGCGGTCGCTGATGGAATCGCCGGAACGGGTGACGGTCAACGGCAAGCGGGTAGGCTGGGACTGGCACGGGCCGGCGGTGTATCAATCGCGGGGGTTTATGCCGGCTGTCATCGCCGAACACGAACCGGACCCGCTGGCGCCGCCGGTCATACATCCGGAGGAGGCGCCAACCGACGACTTGCAGATACCGGCGGCCGGCCAGTTCGGTCTGGTGGGCCGGGAGGGTGAACTGCGCCAGCTGGAAAAAGCGCTGGCGGCGAACAACGTTGCGCTGCTGTCCGGGGATGCCGGAATCGGCAAGACGGAGCTGGCGCTGGGGGTGTGCCGCTGGTTTCTCAAGCCGGCGCGCATCGCTTATCCGGGCGGCGTTTTTTACACGGCGTTTGAGGCGTCGCATCCGGCGGGAATCGAGCGGGTGGTGCACGAGATTGGCACGGCGGTGGCAGGGCTGGATTTTGCTGACTTGCCGGCGGGGCAGCAGCGGCAGTGGGTGACGCAATATCTGCAAGAGAACGCCGCGCTGCTGGTGTGGGACAACGCCGAGAACGTGGCCGGGTTTCCGGACGGCGCGCCGGGGCTGCTGGCCGATGGGGAACTGTCGGACTTGGCGACGTTTCTGGATGAGGTTACCGTTGGGCCAGCGGGCAGCGCGGCGCTGCTGCTGAGCCGCCGGGCCGACGAAAGCTGGCTGACCATGCCCCATGCGGCCCTGACGCTGAACCCGCTGGCTACCGCCGACCGCGCGGCGCTGGCGGGCCGGGTGATGGACAAAGGGGCGGTGCCGGCGTCGCGGGCCGACGGCGACTTTGCCGGCCTGCTTGACCTGCTGGACGGCCACCCGCTGGCGATGCAGGTTGCGATTCCGCCGGTGAAAGACGTGCCGGCGGCGGCGGCGGTCAGCGAGATAACGCGGCTGCTGAACGACGATACCGCCGACTCGGAACCGGGGCGCAGTCCGGTATTGACGGCGGCGATGGAGTACGCTTTCACGCGGATGTCGCACCGCAGCCGCACGCATCTGCCGTTCCTGTCAATGTTCCAGCGGCGGGTTATGCTGGACGTGCTGAACCACATCACGCAGGAACGGGTGTACAGCGTGGCAACCGGGGAGGACTTGGGCTGGGGCGCCTGCCGCACGCTGCTGCGCAACGCGATGGCCGACGGGTTCGTGGAGCCAATCTCGCCAAGCGTGTATCAGATTAACCCGGCGGTGCCCTGGTTCCTGGGGCGCAAGCTGGGGCGGCAGCTGTCGCGGGAGGCCATCGGGCGGCTGGAGCTGGAGTTCGTGCGGGTCTATGCGGATACCGCCGACTACTTTATGGAAAGCCTGTACGAGAATCAGGACACGGGCGTTACGGCGGTGCTGGCGGAGGAGGGCAACCTGACGCAGGCGCTGGGGCTGGCGCTGGAGAACCGGCAGTGGGACAACGCCCAACTGCTGATTCAGCCGCTGGCGCAGGTGTACCGGATGCAAAAGCGCTTTCCCGAACTGCGCCGCCTGCGGGGTCAACTGCTGGACGTCATCGGGCATACGGCGGCGGAGGCGGAGGCTAACGGGGCCATCGAGTTCTGGCAGTATTTGCTGGGCACCGACGCTATGGAGTCGGTGGAACTGCTGGAACTGGAGCGGGCCGCCGGGTTCAATCAGCAGCTGCTGGATTACCTGCTGGAACAGCCGGACGGGGAGACGGACGCGCGCACGGCCGCCGTGTATCATCAGAATGGATTGATTGCCACCCGGCGGGGGCAGTATCAGACGGCCTCGGAGTGGCTGGAGAAAGGGTTGGAAATCATCGATGGGGGGGAGGACCAGGAATCTATTGCGGACGCCTGCTTTGCAATCGGGCAAGTGCGGCATCACCAGCGGCAGTACGGTTCGGCAAAGGAATGGTACTCGCGGGCGCTGGACATTCACCAGCGGCTGCCGGATTACGAAGAGATGGTTAATGATTTCCGGGCGTTGGGTTCGGCGTGTCATTTCCGGTTTGAGTACGACGAGGCGCGCAGCTGGTATCACCGGGCGCGGGAGATTGTGGAGGAGAACCGGGATGAGGAAACGGCGGTTTATATCTTTCACGCGCTGGGAACGGTTGACCATTCGGAATACCTGTTTGAAGAGGCGCAATCCTGGTATCAGCAGGCGTTGGGGCTGTGCGACCGGATGGGAATGACCGAGCAGATGGCGGTGGAGTTTCATCATCTGGGCACGCTGGCGCAGGCGCGGGGGATAGCGGAGGAAGCGGAGGAATGGCTGACGATTGCGATGGAGTACCGGGAGCAGCTGGGCGACCGGCGGGGGGTGGGCGACGAAGCCCGTCAGCTGGGCGTTTTGCATCACGAGCAGGGCGACCTGGACAAGGCGCAAGAGTGGTACGACCAGGCCCGGCAAGCCTTTGAGGCCACGCGGGACGTCATCCGGTCGGCGCGCACCTACGGGCAGCTGGGGGTGGTAGAAGAGGAACGGGGCAACCTGGCCGACGCGCTGGAATGGGTGGCACGGACGTATCAGCTGGCCGCCGACCATCAGCTGCCGATTATGACGCAGGTAAAGGCGCATCTGGGGCGGTTGCAGGAAAAGCTGGGGGCCGACGAGTTTCGCCAGTGGTGGCACGACAACATCGGCACGGAACCGCCGACCGACCTGGACGTTGATACCAGTCAAATCCTCTGAAACTAATCGCATCTGAAACTAATCGCATTGGAACCGCAAGCAGCTACCCCGCAAACGAGAGGTGGGACGCAATGGGACTGGCACGACTTGACATCGCCGCGCGGCGCCCGTTCGCCGGCGGTCAGACTTTCGGCAGCGTGGGCGGGTACGAGCAGCTGGATGGGGTGGCTTACTTTGCGGTTGACCCGTCGCATCCGGAGAACATCGCCGTGGCCGACGTTGGGCTGGCGCCGCGCAACGGGGCGGGCAAAGTGGAGTTCTCCGCCGATATTCGCATCATCAAGCCGGTGGACAACGACCACGGCAACGGGCGGCTGCTGCTTGACGTCGTGAACCGGGGCAAGGAACTGGCGCTGAAGAATATCAACGATGCGCCGGACGGGCCGCCGGACGCGGCACCGCATCCGGGCAACGGCTTTCTGATGCGGCAGGGGTACAGCCTGGTATGGTGCGGGTGGCAGCACGACGTGCCCAACACGCCGGGGCTGCTGCGCTGCAACGCGCCCAACGCCAGCAACAGCGACGGCTCGCCGGTATCGGGCCGGATTGTGGTGTCGTTCCAGCCGATAGCACACACCGACACGCAGTTTCTATCGGACCGGGAGCATCAGCCATATCCAACCAACCATCCGGAGAGCTGGGATTCCGTGTTGACGGTGCAGGATTACGAGGATGGGCCGGAGACGGTGATTCCGCGGGAACGGTGGGCGTTTGCGCGCCTGGTTGACGGGCGGCGGGTTCCCGACAATTCGCATATCATAATGGACGGCGGGTTTGAGGCGGGCAAGGTGTACCGGGTGCTGTACGAAACATCCCACGCTCCGGTGGTGGGGCTGGGATTGCTAGCAACCCGCGACCTGGTGGCTTGGCTGCGGTACGCAAAGGCCGATAGCGACGGCAGCGCCAATCCCCTGGCCGGGGCCGTGGGACGGGCCTATGCCTACGGGCGCAGTCAAAGCGGGCGGTTCCTGCGGCAGATGCTGCACCTGGGGCTGAACGCCGACGAATCGGGGCGGGTGGTGTTTGATGGGATGCTGCCCAACGTGGCCGGCGGCAAAATGGGGGAGTTCAACGTGCGGTTCGGGCAGCCGTCAAGTCTGTCTAACCGCAGCGTGAACAACCTGCCGCCGTTCCTGGACTTAGACCCGGAGGGGGACGAGGGCATCTTGACCCGGCTGGCGGCGCGGGGGCTGGCGCCCAAAATAATCTACACCAACACGTCGTCCGAGTATTGGGGCGGGCACGGCGCGCTGGCGCATCTGAGCGGGGACGGTATGGCGGACGTGGAACCGCCGGACAACGTGCGCTCCTGGCTGTTCTGCGGCACGCAGCACGCACCGGCGAGTCTGCCAATCTCGGATACCAACCCGGACACCGGGGCGCGGGGTACGCAGCCGCTGAACTTCGTAGATTATCGGCCGTTGATGCGGGCCGCGCTGGTGAATCTGGACAATTGGGTTACCCATGGGCAGGCGCCGGCGGGGAATCGGTATCCGAACCACGCCGAACATACCATCGTTACGGCGGAAAGCCTCGCCGGGCAATTCCGGGCCCTGCCGGGCGTTGAGTTCCCGGAGCATCTTAAGGCAATCCGGCGGCTCAACTTCGGGCCGGACCGGGCCGTGCCATCAAAAATACCGCCGCTGGTGGGCGCTGCCTACCCGTCGCTGGTATCGGCGGTGGACGCGGACGGCAACGAGATGGGGGGCATCAGGCTGCCGGCCGTGTCGGTGCCGCTGGCTACCTACGCCGGCTGGAACGTGCGTCATGCCGACATCGGCGGGGCGGGGCAGGTGCTGGCTCCGGGCGGCACGGTGGTGGGGTGCGCCATACCCTTTGCCGGCACCAGGGCAGAGCGTATGGCGGCTAACGACCCGAGGCCGTCAATTGAGGAACGCTACGCCTCGCGGGGCGAATATCTGGCCCGCGTCAAAGCAGCGGCCGAGGCTCTGGCTGCCGAGGGGTATCTGCTGGCGGAGGACGTGGCGACGGTAGTTGGCCACGGCGGGGCGCAGTACGATGCCATCGCCGGGGTTGCCGCCGCTGCTGCCGCCGACGACTGACGGCCCCGGCAAACCGCGCTTGTCATATACGCCCGCGCTCCCGGCGCAAGGAGAAAAAACAATCATGTCCGTTGGCACTTCCGTACCGCCGCCGACCTACACGCTGGACGCAGCGTTCTTGGCGCGCACTGCTGAATCGCTGGGGTTTGAGTCAATCTGGTACGCCGAGCATCCCGTGCTGCCGGTGCACAGCGACAGCCCGTACCCGTCCGGCGGGGAAGTACCGTTGACTTACGCCCACTTTGCCGACCCGTACATGGCGCTGGCCCGCGCGTCCGGGGCGACCAGCCGCATCAAGCTGGGCACGGGGGTAACGCTGGTGCCGGAGCGGAACCCGCTGCTGCTGGCCAAGGAAATCGCCACGCTGGACCGCGTCAGCGGGGGCCGGTTCCTGTTTGGCATCGGCGCCGGCTGGAACCGGGAGGAACTGGAGGTATTCGGCGGCGATTTCGCCCATCGCTGGACGCAAACGCGGGAGGCGGTAGCGGTGATGCAGGAGCTGTGGACGAAAGATGAAGCGGAGTATCACGGCGCTTATTACGACTTTCCGCCGGTGAAGTCGAACCCCAAGCCGGTACAGCAGCCGGGGCCGCCGGTAATGCTGGGCAGTATGGCGCCCCGGGTGTTGCAGCGGGTGGCCGCCTGGGGCGATGGCTGGCTGCCCGACCGCATCACCCCCGCCGAGGTTGAGGACAGCCGTAAAAGGCTGGACGAACTGGCCGCCGCACGGGGCCGCGATCCGAAGTCGCTGACCATTACCGCGTTCCAACAGGACCCGGACGGGCAACTGGTGCAGGACTTTCTCAATGCCGGCGCTGACCGGGTTGTGGTGCGTCCAGAGCATTGCGACACCGAGGAGGAAATGGCAGCGCAGCTGGAGCGTATGGCGGAGGCCGTGCTGCGTTAATCTGAACCAACCGGAATCCGGCCCAACCGGAACCGGGCCTGACCGGAATCGGGCCGCCAGTCCGCATCCGCCGAATCAGCAAACGAAATCGCCAGAGGGTGAAAGGGAGTTTATGGACCGCACAACCGAGCTGCTCAGTTCTTACGCCTGCAATCTGAATTACGACGACCTGCCGCCGGGGGTGGTGCATCAGGTCAAACGCACGGTGGCCGATACGCTGGGCTGCGCTATTGGCGGCTATCTCAGCGAACCGGCCAAAATCGCCCGGCGGCTGGCCGGGGGGGTTAGCAGCGATACACCGGCGAGGATTCTGGGCGCCGGCGAATCGTCGTCGCTGGATATGGCGGGGTTCGCCAACGGCGTGATGGTGCGGTATCTGGACTGCAACGACTCGTACTTCTCGCCGGGGGGCGGGCATCCCAGCGACATGATACCGGCGGCGCTGGCGGTGGCGGACAGCGTGGGCGCGGACGGGCGGTCGCTAATAACGTCAATCGTGCTGGCCTACGAAGTGTTTTGCCGCATCGCGGACCGGGTGCCGGAGAACCAGTGGGATCAGGGCATATTCAGCGTAATCGGGGCGGCGTGCGCCGCCGGCAAGCTGATGGGGCTGGACGAGGAACAGATGGGGCACGCCATCTCGCTGGCGGCGGTGCCCAACGTGCCGCTGCGGGTAACGCGGATGGGCGAGTTGTCAATGTGGAAAGGCTGCGCCGCCGCCGCCGCGACGCGGGCCGGCATCTTTGCCGCACAGCTGGCCGCCGAGGGGATGACGGGGCCGTTTGAGCCGTTCCGGGGCCGCAGCGGGCTGGAGGAACAGGCCATCGGCTATCCGGTGGAGATTGACGCAATGGGCGGCGATGGGGAACCGTTCCGCATCGTGGACACAATCTTTAAGTTCTACCCGTCGCAAATTCACACGCAGGCGCCAATTGACCTGGCGATTCAGCTCAACGAGCGGGTTCGGGTGGAGGATATTGCGGCAATCAAGATTCAGTCGTACAAGTCGGCCGTGAGCAGCGCGTCCACGGAGCCGGAGAAATGGGACCCGCAGACCCGTGAAACGGCCGACCACAGCATCCCCTTTCTGACGGCGGTGGGCCTGCGCGACGGGGCGGTTACACCGGCGACGTTCAGCCCGGAGCGCATCGCCGAACCGGGGCTGCGCACGATTATCAACAAGATGCAGATTGAGGAGAACGCGGAGTTCACGGCGCGCTACCCGTCCGAGTACAACTGCCGGATTGAGGTAATCAAGCGGAACAGCCAGACGGAAGTTGCCGCTACCAGTTTCCCAAAGGGGCATGGCAAAAATCCGCTGAGCGACGCCGACGTGGACGCCAAGTTCCGCCGTCTGGCCTGCCCAACGATTACCGGGCAGCAGTGCGAGCAGGCTCTGGAGCTGATCTGGTCGTTGGAGAACCTGCCCAATCTGGAAGGCATTTTCGACAGTCTGGTGGTCTGATTGGTAAATCCGACGGGACAACGGCGGCGTACAATTAACCAAGACCGGGAGACTGTACGAGTCCGCGACTTTGGAGAGGGGCCGTGAACGACCACCGCAGCGGTGAGGATGTCCAGCTGATATTTGACGTGGCCAGCGGCGACGAGGCGGCGTTGGAAACCGTTTATGACAAGTTCGCCCAGCGCATCTACTCGTTAGCGGTTTCAATACTGGGCGACGCGTCGCTGGCCGAGGATGCCGTGCAGGATGTTTTCGCCAACATCTGGCAAAAGGCGGCGAGCTACCGCCCGGAGATGGCGGCGCCGGGGACGTGGGTGATGTCGGTAGCGCATCATAAGATTGTGGACATCTACCGCTCCCGCCGGCGCATCTCGGACAAAACCATACCCGCCGAAGCGGAGGTGCTGCATCGCATCCCTGACGCTACGCTCAGCGTGGAGCAGCAAGTCGAGCAGAGCTACAACGCGCAGCTGGTGCGGGCGGCGCTGGCGGAACTGCCGCCGGAGCAGAGCCGCCCGCTGTACCTGTCGGCGTGGCACGGATACAGCCAATCGGAAATCGCAACGATGCTCAATCAGCCGCTGGGCACGGTCAAAACCCGGATGCGGCTGGGGATGCAAAAATTAAAGGCGGCGCTGGAAGAGTATGTGGCCTGAGAATTACGGCAGCCGCAACGACCGGCCAGAACATCCGGAGGAGGAGCTGGCCGCCTTTGCGCTGAACGCGCTGGACGGGCCGGAGTATCAGGATGTTGCCCGGCACGTGTTGCAGTGCTTTCACTGCCAGGAAGTGCTGGTGGGGTTTCAGGAAACGGCGGCCCGGCTGGTTGGCGGCGCGCCCGAAACGCTGCTGCCGCCCGGCCTGAAGGCGCGGGCAATGTCGGCTGCCACCAACCCCGGCGGCGCTGTTCCCCAACGCGCCGCTCTGCCGCCGCCGGACGCCCGCTGGTCGCTGCGACGACTGCGCCGCTGGATAGCGCCGGTTGCAATAGGAACGCTGAGCCTGCTGCTGGCCGCCGCCGTCGGCGTCATCGCGCAGCAGCAGCGGGAGATTGAGCAGATAACCACCGCCAATCAGATTACTACCGAGCAGGTGATTGCGGCGTCCACGGCGGCTACTACCGAAACGCTGGTGGAGGCGTTTCAGAGTGAAGGGATGGCCACCCGCAACGCCGTCATCGCCGCCGGCACAGCGGGGACGGTTGATGACAGAGGCAGCGCGGCTACGGCCGGCGGTTCGCAATCTGCCACCGCGCCGGCGGTTTCCGTGCGGTCTATTGGGGCGAGGGCTGGCGGCGGGCGGGACGGCAGCGCCGATTTTGCCGCTACTGCCAGCGCCAGCGCGGGCGGAGTTTCCTTTGAAACCGAGCCGGTTGAGCTGGTTAAGCAGGAAATGGCCGACGTGGTGGAGGCTACGATATTTGCCGCGCAGCCGGAAACGGAGAAACTGCCGATGACGTCGCCAATGGGCACCGAACCGGAGGCCAGGGGCGTGCTGATGGTTGACCCCAGCGGGCAGCACGCCGTGCTGATGGTGTCGGGGATGCCCACCGATACCTACCGGGTGATGCTCTTTGGAATCGGCGGGGAGGGAACGCTGGTGGGCCGGATAGTGGTGAACGAGGACGACGGCAACAGCGTGCAGTCGTTGGAAACCAACAAATCGGTCTTTGACTACCGGGAAGTGGCGCTAATTCCCGACGAGCGGAACGGGCCAACAGTGCCAAGCGGCAAAAAATTTCTGACGGCGCGCATCATCGCCGGGCCGCCGCTGCCGCCGGACCCAGTGCGCTAAAGGTTAAAGGAATGGAGGTGACGGTTATGTCCTCCAATGCTGCGGAAACGCGACGACCGCCAGTGGTGCGGCGGGATGATGGGCTGGACTGCGAAATTTGCGGTGCGCGGATGCATGAGCGCAGCTGCAAAATTATCTGCCGCAACTGCGGCTATACGCGGGATTGCTCTGACCCATAGTTTCAGGGGCGGGTTAGCCGGCAAAGGGCTCACCGGACGAAAGGCCGCCAGGGACGAAAGGCCACCAGGCCGGAACATCCCGCAGGCGCAGGTAGCGGAACAATTCGGGCTGCACGGCAACGGCCTGCCGCATCGCCTCCAGTACCGGCTGCCGGATGGACTCGTGGGCCTGGCGGGCGGAACGCAGGTTGAATAAGTGGCAGCACTCCCGCAGGCTCAGGCGCGACAGGATGCGCTGATGGTGGGCGTGGGTTACCAGGTACTGCGCGGCGGCGGGGGCAAAGTCCGACACCCGGCGAAAGACCTGCTCGGACATCCGCACGGCGGCATCGAACGCGTCGCTCATTCCGGCCTGCCGCACCAGCGGGGGGATGGTATAGCCGTGGGCGACGGTCAGGGGTTGGGACAAGTAGGTTTGCATCCGATGGCGGCGGAACTCGCGGAGGGCGCCGTAGTCAAAGGTGAACTCAAAGGTGTAGGCGGCCAGCTCAAACTCCCGGGGGGCCGCATCGTGGGGGCCGATGCTGCTGACGGCGGCGTGGATGACGCCCAAACGCTGGTCGTCGGACATGGCGTCGGCGGTGGCCAGGGCCTGGGCGTAATCGCCGCCGCTGCGGAACAGCAGGGCCGCCGCCAGCCGGCGCGGGGCATCACGGTCGTAATCCAGCAGACGCACACCGGCCGGCGCTGCGGCGGGCGCATCGGTTGGTGGGGGCGGCTGCGGGCTGCGGCGTTGGGCCAGAAAGGGGTTGTAATCGGCGTACTTGACCAGCGTGGGGGCGATTTCCCGGCCCTGATTGCGCAGTTCCAGGCCAATATCGCGCTCCTCGGCCAGCGGGGACGACATCAGCTTGGTGATGATGTGTTCCAGCGTGCGGGCGTTGGCGGTGAGGCCGACGTTGGTGAGGGTTGCCGCCGGCAGGATGGCGCGGCAAGCGTCGGTAGCCAGACGGCGCCGGCGCAGGGAGTAGGTTCCGTCCGGTTCGCCGGGTCTTTGGGGCAGGTGCGTTTGCAGATGGTCGGTTACGCCGTCAAGCAACGCGGCGTAGCAGAGGAATAAGCCCCGGCAAGCGGTTACGTATTCCCGGCGCAAGGCGGGATGCGGGGACAGCTCATCGGGAACCCAGAAACTTTCGGGGTCAATTACCTGGTAGCGGGAGGATTTCTCGGTATAAGAGGCCAGCCGGTTGTCCTCCAGAGCATCGCCGGCGAGGCGGGAGATGTTCTCCACGGCCAGATGCAGGGCGGCGTGTTCGGCAACGGAGGCGTGGCCGTAGCCGACGACCCACCGCTCGTTGAAATCAGCGGCCCGCTCGGCGCTGACTTCCCGGGCGATTTCGTCGAAGGGCTCAGCGCGCCGGGAAGTCAGCGCAAAGGTTACGGCTATCTGCTCTGCCGTCAGCTCTGCGGGGTTCAGAGGGTAGATGCGGCGGCGGTTGGCCGGGGCTGCATCGGATGATTGCGCCATAGATGATTGAGCTATCAAGGAATTGCCGGGGCCAGCGGAATCAGCCGCCGGATTTGCCCGTATCGCAGACCAGCACGGCCCAATGGTGGACGAACTTGAACCGGCCATCAACGCGGTGCGCCCGCATACCCGTGGAGGCGCCGCCGGCCGCATCCGTCTCAAATGCCGTGGTAATGTATTCCCGGACATCCTGCGGCGTGGCGGTCAAGTCCATCCACTCGTCCAAATCGCGGATGGCGTCGGCTTCGCTGGTGTGGACTACGGCCAGATTGGAGCGTTGGGCCAGGGCGGTCAGGCCGGACAGGGGGAGAGCGGTGGTATGGGATGGGTCGCGCAGGCGTTCCAGTTGGTTGTGGGCGTCGGCTTGGGTGGGGTCGTCGGAGGCGGTTATGTCAACAATTACGACTTTGCCGCCGGGCTTGCAGACCCGGCGCATTTCGGACAGCTCTACCACCGGGTCGGCGAAGTGATGCACCGCGATGCGGCTGATTACCAGGTCAAAATAGTCGTCGGCGTAAGGGAGGGCCGCCGCGTTGCCGTCGTCAAAAGTGACGTTGGACAGGCCGGCCGCAGCGGATTGGTCGCGGGCCTGTTGGAGCATCTCCGGGGTGACGTCAATGCCGGTGACGTGCCGGACGTGAGGGGCTAAATCGCGGGCCATCAATCCGGTGCCGGTAGCGACGTCAAGGACGGACTCTGCGCCGGACAGGGGGAGGTTTTCCAGAATCCAGGGGCCGATGGCGCGGTTGCCGATGCCGCCGACCTGCTGCTCAAACTGAGCAGACTGGATGCGGAACTGCTCGCGGACGGTCCGGGTGTGGTCACCGGATTGGGCGGTCATGGTCTAGCCTCGGCAAAAGGCGGGGAAGCCGTCGGGCATTACGACTTCAATCAAGTGAATACGGTCGGCGGCTACGGCGTCCTGGACGGCGCGGGTCATCTCGGCAACGTTATGCACCCGCGTGCCGCCGATGCCGTAGGAGTCAAAGAGCTTTACGAAATCGGGGTTGACCAAATCGGTGGCCATCTGCCGGCCGCCGCGGTCGCTTTGGTAGCCTTTCAGCACGCCCCAGGCGCTGTCGTTGAACACCATAACGATGGGGTTGATGCCGTACTGCACGGCGGTGCCAAGTTCCTGGGCGTTGTACTGGAAGCCGCCATCGCCGGTAACGCAAATCACCGGGCAGCCGGGGCGGCCCACTTTGGCGCCCATGGCCGCCGGAAAGCCGAACCCCAGACCAGCCCAGCCGTGGGGGTACATATAGCTGCGGGGGCGGTTCATGGGCAGGCAGCGCACGGCGCGGTTGGCCGGCACGGTAGCATCCAGCGAGAAAATGGTTTCATCGGGGATTACGGAACGGATGGCCTCCCAGGCCCGCAGTTCCGGCCCCCATTGCTCTTGCAAGCCGGTATAAATAGACTGCTTGAGGGCGGCCACTTCCTGCCGGTAAGCAGCGCCAGCGCCGACGTCGGCATTGCCGGCGGCGCTGAGGAACTGGCGGACTACCGCGCCGCTGTTGGCGGCAATGCCTACCTCGGTAGCGTAGTTTTTGCCGATGTAATCGCCGTCCAGCAGGACGTGGATGACGGTTTTGGGCAGTTTGACGCCGACGCCGGAGGTGGAGCGATAGGGCAGGTTGCTGCCCAGCACCAGAGCGACATCGCAGTCTCCCATCCAGTCCAGCACCGGATTTTGACCCCAGATGCGGTTGCCCAAGGCCATGCCCAGGGACAGGGGGTGATTCTCCGGGAAGGTTCCTTTGGCGCCGTCGCCGGTGACGACGGGGGCGCCGAGGCGTTCGGCTAGGGCGATTACGTCATCGGCGCCGCCGGTGGTGTGAATCTCCTCGCCGAGAAAAATGACCGGGCGTTTGGCGTTGCGCAGGATGCTCCACGCCCGCTCGACCTGCGCCGGGTCGCCTTGCGGGACGTTAGGTTCGCGGGGCTGCAACACCTCTACGTCGGCGGCTTGGCCGAGCAAGTCGGTGGGAACTTCCAGCTCGATGGGCCGGGGGCGTCGCTCTCCGAAACGGACGAAAGCCTCGACGAAATGGTCGGGGATGGATTCAATCTGGTCGATGCGGGCGTTCCAGTCGGTTACGGCGGCGAACATACCGAGCTGGTCTTTGGTTTCGTGAGTAGCCATGCGACCGCTGCCGACGAACTCGGCTTCCACGTTGGTGGTTACCTGCAAGATGGATGAGGCCGAGAAGTAAGCCTCGCCCATTGCGCCCACCGAGTCGGCGGCGCCGGGGCCGGTGCTGGTGAGGATGACGCCGGGCTTGCCGGTGGCCCGGGAATACCCGTCAGCCATGTACCCGCAGCCCAGCTCCAGCCGGCCGCCGATAAAACGCACGTCATCCTGCCGGTCAAACAGGGCGTCAAACAAGTCAAGGGTATGCACCGATATGATGCCGAAAACGGTGTCAACACCCTGGGCGTGGAGGGATGCGACCACAGCCTGGCCGCCGGTCATTTGGGGCATGGTAAAACTCCGGCTAGTTGGAAAGGAAGTAATCAGTTAGAAAATCCAGCACCTGGCGTTTTTGTTCCTCAGAGGCGGACTGCACGATGGCTATTACATTGAGCCAACCCGTATCGTCATCCCAATAATTCCGTTTCATCACTTGGTGCCGGCCGCATAGTGGCTGCCATCTTGAAATATCCTGAGGGTCGGCGCTGGCGTCAAGGGAGTGGGGTAGTTTGTGGTCTGGCGTTAAGCGTACTGTTCCGCCGCCTACCGGGTCAATGTCGCCTTGCCGCAGAGCGCAAATCATTCCGCCTTCATCCCATGCGCATCTGTAATTCGCATCTCTGAGAACCGTCTCCCATACGTAAGCTGTCGGTCTGATCCGGCCCGCCGCCGTACTGCGTCGCTCAGCAGTGGGCATAAGATATTCGCTAACCTTGAGGTCACCCCGGTTGCGCCAGGAAAAGATAGTATATCCGCTATCCGTGCGCAGTTCCGACAGCCTTTGATGCCAATTCTCCGGCTGTCTCCCGGTAACCGGGTCGGTAGCCACTTCAATAATCTGCTCCCTGGTGGCAACTTTGCCGAGATTGTCGAGAAAGAATGCCTCAATTCGCGCCCGCACCGATTTTTGGTTGTAGGGGCCTTTGATGACCGCATCCCGTTCCGCCATTCCAAGCCTCAGGCCGTCATAGCGCGGTCAATGCCCAGATAACAACGGCGGATACGCTGTTGGGTTACGTCAATCCATTGCTCTGCTGAGTCGCAAAGCATAGCCCGACGGTTCAGCTGCAAGCAAGCCGCGCCGGTAGTTCCGGAACCGCACATCGGGTCCATCACCAAATCGTTCTCTTTGGTTGTCATCAAAATCAGGGGTTTGATAACCGACAAAGGCTTTTGGGCGGGATGTCCGGTTTGCTCGTCTTTGCCTACGAAACCGACGTTTAGAGGGACTTCAAGCACGGTGGGCGGCCCCGGAACAAAACGCATCTTGCCCGATTCCCAACGCTCTAATTGGCTCGGATTAAGGAAATGTTCCGGGTAGATTTTTGCGCCGTCAGCCGAAAGGTGCAGGCAGGCGTTTTGAGCGGAACGCCAGCCCCGGATGACGGAAGGGCAGTTCTTGTAGTACCAGGTTAGCCATGCCGACAGCTTAAAGCCGGCCGGGATTCTGGTTACCTGATGGGCGACGATTTCCGGGAATCCCCACACGAAAACGTGCTGCGAGATGCGAGCGGCAGCAGCGACAATATCGCCCAGCCAATCATTGTAATCCTCCCGGTAACCGCCAACGCCTTTGTTGTACCAGGGGTCCAGGATGGTCGTAGTCACGTCGTCCGGCGCGTTAGCGAGGGTATCGAGCACGTCGGAGGCGGGTAGGGTTTTGATTGAAGCCGTCATTTAGATCCCCTCACAGCAGCAGGCTGACCGGCTTCTCCAGTACGCGTTTGATTTCCATCAGGAATACGGCGGCTTCGGCGCCGTCGGCGACGCGGTGGTCGGTGGAGAGGGTGGCTTTCATTGTTTGGGCGATGGCGAGTTCGCCGTCGCGGACTACGGGTTGCTGTTTGACGCTGCCTACGGCCAGGATTGCGGCGTGGGGCGGGTAGATTATGGCGGTGAAACTTTCGACGTCAAACATTCCCATGTTGCTGATGCTGAACGTGGTGCCGCTGTACTCGTCGTTGCGCAGGGTGCCGCTGTTGGCACGGGCGATGAGGTCTTTGGTGGCGGCGGCGATTTGCAGCAGGGTTTTGCTTTCGCAGTTGCTTACGCCGGGCAGAATGAGGCCGGTGTCCAGCGCGATGGCGATGCCGATGTTCATTGCGCCGTGCACTTCCAGGTAATCGCCCCGGTAGAACGAGTTGAACTTGGGGTGCTTGACCAGGGCCAGGGCGCACGCCTTGACCATCAGGTCGTTGACCGATACCCGGTTGTCCGGGCCGGCGGCGGCGTTCACATCGCGGCGCAGGGCCATGGCTTTGCCCATGTCAATCTCGGCGGTAACGTAGAAATGCGGCGCGGCACTTTTGCTGTCGGACGTAACGCGGGCGATGGTCTGGCGCATACGGGTCAATTCAATGCGCGAATCGGCGGGGGCAGCCGGCGCCGGGGCCGGAGCGGCGGCCGGGGCCTCCGGGGCGGCGGCCGGGGTCTCGGCCGGCGGTTCGTAGTTCAAAACGTCCTGCTCGACGATGCGGCCGTTGGGGCCGGTGCCGGTGAGGGCGGCCAGGTCGATGCCGCGTTCGCGGGCCAGACGGCGGGCGATGGGGGATGCGCGCACCGGGCCGTCGGCGGGCGCAGCAGGGGCGGCCGGCGGCGGGACGGCGGCGGCGGGAACGGGGGCCGGGCTGGGAGCGGCTGCCGGCGCAGCGGCGGCGGCGGCCGGCTCCGGCGGGGCCGGCGCATCCGGCACTGCTTCGCCGGGTTCGGTGATGATGGCGATGAGGTTGCCTACCGGCACGGCGATGCCTTCGGAGGCGACGATCCGGCCCAGCACGCCGTCGGTGTAAGCCTCAAACTCAACGGTGGCTTTGTCGGTTTCAATGTCGGCGATTACTTCGCCCCGGTTCACCGTTTCGCCTTCCTGCTTGTACCAGCGCACGACGGTGCCTTCCCTCATATCGTAGCCCATCTGCGGCATCACGACGTTGGTTGCCACGGAGTCCTCCTTATCAAATCAAGACCGATTTAGACCGAAACCAGGTTCGGCAGGGTAGAGCGTCGGAAACAATCAGGCCGGGCGGTTCAGGATTTTGCGGGCGGCGGCGGCAACGCGCCGGGCGTCCGGGATGGCCAGCTGTTCCAGGGGGAACGAGTAGGGGATGGGCACTTCCTCGCCGGCAACGCGTGCGATGGGGGCGTCCAGGTAGTCAAAGGCCGCTTCCTGTATCTGGGAGACCAGCTCGCCGGCGAAACCGCCGAGGCGGGTGGTTTCCTCTACCATTACGGCGCGGTGGGTTTTTTTGACCGAATTGACTACGGTTTCCATATCCAGAGGGCGGAGGCAACGCAAGTCAATGACGTCGGCTGCGATGCCTTCGTCGGCCAGGATTGCGGCGGCTTGTTCGGCCACCAGGGCCATGCGGGAGTAGCCGCACAGGGTGATGTCTTTGCCGGTGCGCCGTACTTCGGCCTGGCCGATGGGGATGCGGAAATTGGCCGGCGCCGGCGTTTCGCCGCGGGTGCTGTACAGCAGGATGTGCTCTACGAAAAGCACCGGGTCGTTCAGGTCGCGGCAGGTGCGGAACAGGCCGAGGACGTCTTTGGGGGTGGACGGGGTTACGACGGTGAGGCCCGGCACGGAGGCGTACCAGCCCTCAAAGGACTGCGAGTGGGTGGCGCCAACGGATGCGCCGGCGCCGGTTACGGTGCGGATAATCAGGGGGATGGTGAACTGGCCGCCGGACATATAGCGTATTTTGGCGGCGTGGTTGACAATCTGGTCCATGGCCAGCAGGCTGAAATTGATGGTCATCAGCTCGACTACCGGGCGCAGGCCGGCCATGGCGGCGCCAACGCCGGCGCCGACGATTACCGACTCGGCCAGGGGCGAGTCCTTGATGCGACGGGAACCGTACTGCTCCCAGAAGCCTTTGGTGACGGCGAAAGCGCCGCCGTAGGGGCCGATGTCCTCGCCCATCAGAAAGATGCGCTCGTCCTCGTCCAAAGCTTCCCGCAATGCAGTAGATACGGCGTCGCGATAGGTTATAACCGGCATGGTGATTCCTCTGGCTGCTGGGCAATCCGTTTCAAGTGGGAATACCTTCAGCCGGTCGGTCGGCATAGACGCCGTGGTACAGCGCGGCGGGTTCGGGCCACGGCGACGACTCGGCGAACTCGGCGGCGAGGACAACTTCGTCGTTCACGGCGGCGTCGATTTCCTCAAAGTCCTCAACGGTGGCAATGCCTTCGTCGGTGAGCCAGTCCTGAAAGCGGGGGATGGGGTCTTGGGTCGTCCAGTACTCTACTTCGGTTTCGGGGCGATAGTTGGCGGGGTCGGCGACGGAGTGGCCCCGGAGGCGGTAGGTGCGGGCGACGATGAAAGCGGGGCCCTTGCCGGAACGAACTTCGGCGTTCACCTTGCGCATCAGGCCCCGGACGGCCAGCACGTCGTTGCCGTCCACTTCGTAGTTGGCCATGCCGTAGGCGTCGGCCATTTTGTGCAGGGAATCCCACATCACCAGGGTTTCTTTGGAGGATGCGCCCATGCCGTAAAGGTTGTGTTCGCAGAAAAATATGACGGGCAGTTTCCAGATGGCGGCCAGATTCATGGCTTCGTGAAACTCGCCCTCGTTGACGGCGCCATCGCCAAAAAAGCACAGCACCACCTGGTCAGCGCCGCGATACTGGATGGCCATGCCGATGCCGGCGGCGATGGTGAGCTGGCCGCCGACGATGGCGTAGCCGCCCATAAAGTTCAGTTCGGAGCTGAACAGGTGCATGGAGCCGCCCTTGCCCTGGCTGCATCCGGTGGCCTTGCCCATCAGCTCGGCCATCACTTCGCTGCTGGTGATGCCCCGGGCCAGGGCCTGCCCGTGGTCGCGGTAGTGGGTTACCACGTAGTCATCGGGGCGCAGGGTGTTGATGGATCCGACGGCGATGGCCTCCTCGCCGTTATAGACGTGGAGGAAACCCTTGATGTTGCCGCGGGTGTACTGCCGTTCCGACTCGCGCTCAAACTCGCGGATGAGCTTCATCTGCCGGTAAAAGTCCAGCAAGTCGGTTTTGTTAAGTTCGGGAACGTCCCCTGATTTGAGCATATCCCTTTCTCCGGTCAGTGGCTCGGTGGTCAGTGGCTCGGGTGGGCGGTGTTTGACGGCCGGCGGCGGCGGGTTACATATGGATGACGCGGCCTTCGGCGTCAAGGGCGGCTTCGTGCAGCATTTCGGCGATGGTGGGGTGGGCGTGGACGGCCCAGCCCAATTCCAGGGTGGTGCCTTCCAGCAGTTTGGTCATGGATAATTCGCCGAGGAGTTCGGTTACCTCCGGGCCGCACATATGGCCGCCGAGGATTTCGCCGTATTGAGCATCAATTACCAGCTTGACCATGCCATCGGTTTCGCCCATGGCGACGGCCTTGCCGCTGGCCGGGACGTTGAAACGGCCTACTTTGACATCGTAGCCCTGCTCGCGGGCCTGGGCTTCGGTTAGGCCCATTGACGCGACCTGCGGATGGCAGTAGGTGGCACGGGGCATCAGGGTGTAGTCGAGGGGCTGGGTTTCCGCGCCGGCGATGGCTTCGACGGCAGTTACGCCTTGCGCGGAGGCTACGTGGGCCAGGGCCAGTTTGCCGGTTACGTCGCCGACGGCGTAGATGCCGGGGACGTTGGTGGCCATCTTGTCGTCAATGCTGACGTAGCCCCGTTCCGTGGCTACGCCGACGGATTCCAGCCCCAGGGACTCGGTGTTGGGCTGGACGCCGATGGCTACCAGAACTTTGTCAAAGCGGGCGGTTGCGGCGGCGCCGGCCTGGTCGATGGAGAGGGTTACGCCGGTAGCGTCGGTTTGCGCGCCGGTGACGCCGGCGCCGGTGCGGATGGCGATGCCCTCCCGGTTGAAAGCCCGCTCCAGCTGCTGGCTGATTTCCTCATCCTCGTTGGGAACCAGGCGGGGCAGCAGCTCAATGATGGTGACGCTGGCGCCGTACATCCGGTAGATGTAGGCAAACTCAACGCCGATGGCGCCGCCGCCGACGATGGCGATGGATTCTGGGATGTCCTCGGCGACGATGGCTTCGCGGCTGGTGATGATGCGTGCGCCGTCAACGGGCAGGGGGGGGATGCTGCGGGGGCGGGCGCCGGTGGCAACGATTATGTTGCGCGCCCGTACCGGGGTGGCAGCGCCGGCGGGGCCGGTTACGTCAATGCTGTTGGGGGATACGATGCGGGCCGTGCCGGGGATGTGCTCCACGTTGTTCTTGCGGAGCAGAAAGCCGATGCCGCGGGTCATGCGGTTGACGACCTGGCGGCTGCGTCCGACGGCTACGCTGTAATCGGCGTGGAAGTTGTCAAAGCGGAGGCCGAACTGGTCGGCGCGGTGGATGTAGGACAGGATTTCGGCGTTTTTGAGCAGGGCCTTGGAGGGGATGCAGCCCCAATTGAGGCAAACGCCGCCGAGGGCGTCCCGCTCGATGACACAGGCTTTGAGTCCAAGCTGGCCGGCGCGGATGGCCGCAACGTAACCCCCCGGCCCACCGCCAATTACCGCTACGTCATAATCCGAGTCAGTCGCCATTGAACTATCCAACCATCCGTATAGTCGTCGTGAGCGGCACAAAACCGGCAACCGCAGGGTGGGATGAGGATAGGGGTGCGAACCGGGCGGGCGGTTGGGCAGCGCGCTAGACGGGCGCATTATAGCGTTAGCCGGCGGGAGCGGCAAGTTGGGGAGGTGACGGGGCGGCGTATTTTTGAGGCAAGGGGGGTGACGCTGGGGGAAATGATTTCCCCCAGACCCCCTCGTTGTGTCTTTGGGGGCAAGGGCGCTCAGATGACATTAGGGAAATTAAATCACCCGAAACGGAACGCCATCTTGTATTTGCTGGCGATAGCCCTGGCGGACGGCATCTGATAGAATGGTGGCATCCGAACTGGAGTAGGAACTGCAATGCGAATCGCAGGTTTAGGGTTGCCCGAACTGCTGTTAATTCTGGTGGTGGTGCTGCTCATCTTTGGGGCGTCCCGGCTGCCCGGAGTGGGTTCCGCGCTGGGCAAGGGTATCCGGTCGTTCAAGACGTCGGTAACCGGCGAGGATGAAAAGGCCGGCACCGGCACCGGAACTGAGGCCGGCTCAAACGAGCGCAACACCTGAAAAGGCGCAGAACCGGGTATCTAATGAGGGCGCGGCGCGGGCTGCGCCCTTTGGTTTGCCGGGCTAGTCGGTGGTGGGCCGGCGGCGGCCGGCGAATTTGGCCAGCAGGATGCCTACTTCGTACAGCACAATCAGCGGCACGGCTACTATTGCCTGGTTGACGGGGTCGATGGTGGGGGTGATGGCGGCGGCGATTAGGAAGGCCGCTACCAGCCAGAACCGGCGAAAGCGGGCGAATCCACTGGCCCGCACCACGCCCAACACCGCCAGGATGTACATGACCAGCGGCGTCTCAAAGGACAGGCCCAGCCAGAATAGCAGCCGCACCATTATGTTCACCAGGTTGCTGATGCGGATGAGCGGGTCGGCGATGTCGCCGCCGAAAGTCAGCAGGAAACGCAGGGCCGGCGGAATCATCACGAAGTAGCCGAAAGCCATTCCGCCGACGAAGGCCAGCAAAGCGACGGGCAGGAATGAGAACAGGATTTTGCGTTCGCGAGGCGTCAGGCCGGGGGCGGCGAAGCGGATGGCGTTGTAGAGGATTACCGGCAGCGCCAGCACGAACCCGCCCAGCAGGGACATTCGCACGGTGGTGCCGAGGAACTCGGTGACGTCGGTGTAGATGGGCTTGAAATCGCCGGATGCGACGACTTGCTGGGCGGGCCGCAGCAGCAGCCGGAATATCTCCTCGTAGAAGTAGAACGCTACCGCCGTGCCGATTAGCAGGGCCACCAGGCAAACGAGCAGACGGCTCCGCAGCTCTACGAAATGCTCCCGCAATGGGATGGCATCGCTGGCCGGGGGGCGGGGCGGGCGCCGGATGCGGTAGTACAGATAGACGGCGGCGACGGCGACGGCAAGCAGTACGATGACGCCGAGCGGCAAAAGGATGCGCGGGTCTCCGAATCGGGCTATCAGCGGCAGCAGCTCGCTAACCATGGTCAAGACTGGCGGCGGTCGGCATCGGGGCCGGCGTCGGAGTCGGCGTCGTCCGGCGGTGGGTTTTGCGCGCGGAGGTGCGGCGGCGACGTGATGGGGTCGTCCGGCGGGCGAACCGGGGCGGGGGGCGGGTCGTCATCCGGGGGCGCAGTTGGGCCCGGAGTTGGGCCGGGGGGGCGACGGTTGACGTCATCGCTAGTAATGGATGCGGCGTCCATAACGTCGGTAAAAGTGCGCCGGGCTTCGCGCACGACGCGGCCGATGGTGCGGGCTACTTCCATAGTCTTGCCCGGCCCAAGGGCGATAAACGCCACCAGCAATACGACGACCAGCTCCAGGGGGCCAATGCCTAACGGGTTCATCGGTGGCCTTATCCGGTGGCCGGGGTTGCCGGCGGATGGGGTTGCAGGGGGCAGGGCCGCTGGCAGCCGTCGGGTACGCTCATGGCCGATACGGGCGGCAGGGGGCAGCCCAGGTCGGCCAGCATTTCGATCACGCGGCAGGCGGGCAGGCCCATTACGTTGGAGTAGCAGCCGTGCCGCAGGGTTGCCGGGCGAAAGTCGTCGTCCTGGATGGCGTAGGCGCCGGCCTTGTCCATTGGGGTTCCGCTGGCGATGGACTGTTCCATCTCGGCGTCGGTGAAATTGCGCATCTGCACGTCGGCGGACATTGCATCGGTGATGCAGCGTCCGGTGGCGGCGTCATAGACGGTGATTCCGGTTACGACCTGATGGGCGGTGCCGCGCAGGCGGGTTAGCATGGCGCGGGCGGCGGCGGCGTCGGCGGGCTTGGCGATGGATTCGCCGTCTAAAACTACGGTGCTGTCGGCGGCGATATAGTAGCCGGAGGCGGCCGCCGGCATTGATGCCGAGGACAACGCCTTCGCGCGGGACAGGCGGCGCACCATGTCCGTTGGGGATTCGGCGGGCAGTTGCTCCTCCGGGATGTTGGAGGGGGCGATGGCAAAGTCCAGGCCGAGGCCCGACAGCAGCTCACGGCGGCGGGGGGACGCTGAGGCCAGCACAACCGGGCCAGCGGCCGGCTTGAGGGCGAGGGTGGCAACACATTCGATGTGGTGGGTTTGCGGGAACATATCAATGGGCTGGATGCGCTCTATGCGATAGCGGCGGCAGAGGGTACGCAGGTCGCGGGCCAGCGATTCGGGGTTGCAGGATACGTAGGCGATGCGAGGGGGCGCCAATTCAAGCAGGGTTTGCAGAACCGCCGGCTGGCAGCCGGAGCGGGATGGGTCAAGCACTACGGCATCGGGCCTTACGGGCAGCGTGGGGAGCGCATCCTCTACCTTGCCGGTTACGAAACGCACGTTGTCCAGGCCGGCGGCGTTCTCGCGGGCGTCGGCGATGGCGGCGGCGGATTCCTCGACGGCGATTACTTGACGGGCCTGGCCGGCCAGCAGCACGGCGAAAGCGCCAACGCCGGCGTAGGCGTCCAGCACGGTTTCCGCGCCGGACAGTTGCAGCGCATCAGCGACTAGTTCGGCCAGACGGGCCGCCTGCGCTACGTTGACCTGGAAAAACGACGGGGAGGCGACCAGAAACTCCCGGTCGGCCACCGATTCGCGATACCGTTTCTGGCCGGTGGCCATGGGTATATCCGGGTTGTCCAGCGTGGGCTGGATTAGATAATCGCCGGTGACGGCAGAGGCGCGGATGGCAAGCTGGGAGGTTTCGGCGCTGCGTTCCTGGAGTTGGGCCAGCAGATGGTTGATGCCATCGTGCATCAGCAGGCAGCGGTCGATGCGGACGAAACGGCGGCGTTCCCGGTGTACGAAACCGAGTTCGCCGGTGGAACGCCATACGGTAAAGCGGGCGTGATTCCGGTAGCCGAACTGCTCCGGGGCGGGCAGCGTCGGGAGTACCGGGATGTTGTGGAACAAACCGATGCGCTGCAAGGCGTCGCTGACGATGCTGGCCTTGACGTCCAGCTGGGTCGGGTAGTCAATGTGCTGCCACTGGCAGCCGGTGCACTGGCCGAAATAGCCGCAGGGGGGGTTCACCCGGTGGGGCGACGGGTTGATGACGCGGACGACCTGGGCGGCAACGTACTTGCGGCGCAGGGCGACAATCTCGGCGGCCACCGTTTCGCCGGGGATGCCGCCGAACACGAATACGTCATTGCCGGCGTGGGTTGCCATCGCCTCGCCCAAACGGCCCCAGGAATGGAGGGACAGCGCGACGACATCGCCTCGTTGCAACGGGGCATCCGGCAAGGGGGCATCCGGCAAGGGGGCGTCGGGCGATGGGGCGTCCGGCGCAGTAACGGCAGAATTAATCATGCCAAACATACTATCATTTATTTGACCGGGCATTTATCTGACCGGGGACGGCGCGGCGCACCGGCGTTCCGGGCGGGCGGAGCCGGGGGCCGGGGGCAAAAAGTGACGCGGTTCGGTTGACCGGGGGAATGGCCGGGTATAATATGGCGGCATCAAGCGGCCGGAGCCGGGCTTTGCCGGTATCCCGTAGCGTGCCGCAGCGCAGAGTGACCCCTGCTAGGAGTGGATAATGCCTGAACCTATGGATGTGAACGGCGAGAGCTGGCAAGCGAGCGTGATGGATTCGGAGCTGCCGGTTTTGGTAGATTTCTGGGCGGAGTGGTGCGGCCCGTGCAAGATGATTGCGCCGTCCGTTCACGATTTGGCCCTGGAGTACGAGGGCAAGCTGAACGTGGCCAAGCTGGACGTGGACAGCGACCCGGACATTGCGGCGCGCTACGGCATCCGCAGCATCCCGGCGCTGATATTCTTTAAGAACGGCCAGCCGGTGGACCAGATTATCGGGGCGCAGCCCAAGCCGGCGCTGAAGCGCAAGATTGAGGCGGTGCTGGAGAGTTAGCTCCGGCGCAACGCGGGAGTGGATGGGGCCCGGTGGCTCTTGCGGACTTCAAATCCGTTATGCCTCGTGACGAGCGGGGTAGGTGGGTTCGACTCCCTCGCACTCCCGCCAGCGTCGCCTGTGAACCTGCCGTTCAATCGTGAACAGTGACTCCGGCCCGGATAGCCTATCGGGGCCGGAGTATTTTTCGGGCCGGTACGTCTATGGGCTGCCGGCGTCGTCATCGGGTCTGCCGTCGTCATCGGCAAATTCGCCGGTGTCGGGGTCTATGCCGGCCTGGGCTTGCCGGGCCCAGTTTTGCAGCCAGCGGCGGTATTCGTCCAAAGCCGGGGGCGCGACGTAGATTACTTCTACGTCGGATGGGAACTGTACCTGGTGCCGCTCGTTGATTAGGAGCAGGCCGGTTTCGTCATCGCCAAGCGTGGCGTCAATGGCGCCGGCGATGAACTCGTAGCGGCGGCGGCTGGCCTCGGTGAACCATTCCTGCAAGCGTTGGGCTACGGTTTGGCTGATTAGCGGGCCCATCAGGCAGTGTTGCAAGTCGAGGGTTTCGGCCAGCGTCTCGATTGATTCGGTGGTTTCCAGTTGGGCGCCGGCGTCGGCCAGGCTTTGCACGACGGGGTGGCTGCTCTGGCCGGTTGCTGCCAGATAGCTCAGCCCGGCAGCGCCGCCTTCGGGCATATTCTCGTGATAAACGTGGCTGATGCTGCCCAGGGCGTTTTGCACGGCGCGGACTTGCACGTCCACCTGCTGCCAGTAGCGGTCAATAACGGCGGCGCCGTCGGCCGGCAGGTGTTCCGCCGGAGCGGGGAACTGCACCAAAGGTACCAGCAGCAGCTTGCGCTTGCCCTGGTAGCTGGCGGATGACGGACGCGTGATTCTACCTAGCTCCTCTGCCATATTCGCAATTATCCTCCGGAGATTTAGCGATAGTATGATAACTTGCGCCGGCACTGCGGCCCAAGGGGGATGCGCCTTGCCGAAAGGTTGGGCCTCTGCTAACCTTGCGCAACGATTTTATCGGGAGCATCTCTTTATCGGGGGCATCTCTTGACCGAACCGGCGCCCCGGCGGGCTTCACTGTTCATCACCTGCATTATCGACCAGCTCTACCCGGACGTGGGGGTTAGCGTGGTGCGGGCGCTGCGGCGGCGTGGTGTGATGGTGGATTTTCCGGCCGGGCAGACTTGCTGCGGGCAGCCGCTGTACAACGCCGGTTTCACGGCGGAGGCGAAACGGCTGGCGGTGCGGGTGCTGGATGCGTTTGACGATTGCGAGCGGATGGTGGTGCCGTCAGGGTCGTGCGGGGCGATGATACGGGTGTTTTATCAGGATTTGTTTGCCGATGAGCCGGAGCTACTGCGGCGGGCGGCGGCGTTGTCGGAGCGGGTGTACGAGTTCACCGAGCTGCTTACCGAAGTGGATGGCGCTGCTGATGCTGCTGCGCCGTCGGATGATGCGGCGCAATCGGATGCCGGCGCGGATGTTGCGGCGGTTGCGTATCATCCGTCGTGCCATTTGCTGCGGGAGATGGGGGTAAGGCGGGGGCCGCTTGATTTGCTGGAGGCGGCGTCCGGGGTGTCGGTGGTTGACTTGCCTGATGCTGAGCAGTGCTGCGGGTTTGGCGGGGCTTTTGCGGTCAAGTATCCGCATATATCGGAGCAGATGCTGGCGGACAAGGTGGAGGCTATTTTGCAGAGCGGCGCCGCTACGGTTACGGCTTGCGACATGGGGTGCCTGATGCACATTGGCGGGGCAATCAGCCGGCGGGGGCTGCCGGTGCGGGCCAGGCACATTGCGCAAGTGCTGGACGACCCGGCGGGCTAGACGATGGCGGAAGTGACGACACGCGACTTTGCCGCCGCCTCGCGGGCCGCCGTGCAGGACCCGCAGCTGCGGCGGGCTTTTGGCAGCGCCGGCGCCGGCTTTGACGGAGCGCGCCGGGATGCGATTGACGAAGTGACGCCGGAAGTCTGGGAGCAGTGGCGCCAGCAGGCCCGCAGCATCAAGGAACACGCCGTCGGCAATCTGGACTACTATCTGGAGCTGCTGGAGCGGAACGTTGCCGCCGCCGGCGGGCAGGTGCACTTCGCCGCGGACGCTAATCAGGCCAACGCCATCGTATCGGAGATTGTCCGCACGCGGGGCGTGAAGGTGGCTACCAAGAGCAAGTCAATGGTGTCGGAGGAGCTGGGGCTGAACCACGTTCTGGAGGGCCAGGGCGTGGCGGTGTTTGAGACTGACCTGGGGGAATACATCATTCAGCTGGCCGAGGAAACGCCGTCGCATCTGGTGGCGCCGGCGCTGCACAAGACGCGGGGGGAGGTGGCGCGGCTGTTTGCCGACAAGCTGGGGGTGCCGTATTCGGATGATATAGAGGAGATGGCCAGGGTGGCCCGGGTAGCGCTGCGGCAGAAATTTTTGGACGCCGACATGGGTATCAGCGGGGCAAACTTTCTGGTCGCGGAAACCGGCACACTGGTAATCGTTACCAACGAGGGCAACGGGCGGTTGTGCACCTCGGCGCCCCGGATTCACGTGGGCATTACCGGGATGGAGAAAGTGATACCGTCAATGCAGGATTTGGCGGTGTTTCTGCGGCTGCTGCCCCGCTCGGCAACGGGCCAGCGGATAACGTCTTACGTGAGTATGGTTACCGGGCCGAAACGGGCGGCTGACGAGGATGGGCCGGAGGAGTTTCACCTGGTAATTGTGGACAACGGGCGCAGCCGTTTGCTGCGGGACCCGGCGCTGCGGGAGTCGCTTTACTGTATCCGCTGCGGGGCTTGTCTGAACATCTGCCCGGTGTATCAGCGGGTGGGCGGCCATGCTTACGGGTGGGTTTATCCGGGGCCAATCGGTTCCATCGTTACGCCGGAGCTGGTGGGGGTGGCGCAGGCGAAAGACTTGCCCAACGCGTCCACGCTGTGCGGGGCGTGCCGGGAGGCTTGCCCGGTGCAAATCAACATACCCCGGATGCTGCTGCACTTGCGGCACGAACTGGCGGAGAGCCCCGATTCGCAGCGGCGCACGGCGTCGGATACGGATGCGCTGCTGGCGCGGGGGTTTGCCGCCGTTATGTCAAAGCCGCTGCTGCTGAAGGTGGCCCGCCGGCTGGGGCGGCTGGCGGTTAAGTCGGTGACGCGTGACGGCAAAATCGGGCGCAGCCGGCTGCCGTTTTTGTCGCGCTGGACGGCGGCCCGAGATTTACCGGCGCCGCCGGCACGTTCGTTCTCGGACATCTGGCGGGATGAGCTGTCGCGGGGCGACCGTTAGGCGGCCGGATGGGTAATCTAGGGTATCCCATCAAACTGAATGTTGTGACTTGATATGTCATTAGGTATCCCATCCGCAGATTTTCTGGCGTCGGTGCGCGATGCGCTGGGGCGGGAGGCTGGGCCGCCGGCGGCGGCGTATCAGCATCTGCTGGAAAGCGCTGGGGAGCTGGAATTGCAGGCTGCTGAAATCCGCCGGCGCAATGCTGGCGATTTGCCGCTTTTGCTGGACAAGATGGCCGGCACGGCGGCGCTGCGGGGGTGGAACGTGCAGCGTGCCGGCGGGGGGGAGGATGCGCTGGATTATGTCGTGTCGCTGGCGCGGCGGCTGGGGGTGGAATCGGCGGCGCGGGCGGAGTCGGCGGTGTTTAGCGCGGTGCCGGTTGACGCGGCGCTGGCCGGGGCCGGCGTCGTTTGCTGGCCGGCGGTTTATGATGCTGACCGGGAGCGGGACGCGGTGCGGCGGCGGCTGGCGGAGTCGGGGCTGGGGATTACCGGGGCGGATTACGCCATCGCTGAAACCGGGTCGGTTATCGTGCTGCCCCGGCGGGGGTTGAGCCGTTTGGTGTCGCTGCTGCCGCCGGTGCACGTGGCCATCGTCAGGGCGCAGGACGTCATCGATACGCTGGACGACCTGTTTGTGCTGCGGCGGCTGGAATATCATAGCGACGGGGGGGATATGGGGAGCTATCTGAATTTCATATCCGGGCCAAGCCGGACGGCGGACATCGAGCAGACAATCGTGGTGGGCGTGCACGGGCCGCGAGAAGTTCATCTGGTGCTGCTGGACAAGGAGTAGGAACGATGCCGATGCGAGTGGGGTTTATTCAGTTCCGGCGGCAGATGCTGGAACAGCAGTTGTCGGAGGTGATGGACGTGCTGCCTACGCTGGGCATCGCGAAGGCCATACTCATCGGCGATGCGGTGAGCGGGGATTATGCGCCGGACAGCAGCCTGGATTTTGTGTTTGTGCACGACACGGAGTACCAGTTCGGGCGGCGGGCGGATTTTTTCTCGTATCACATTGGTTCACAGATTGGGATGACCGCTCAGGTTTATACTCCGGAGGAGTTTGAGCGGCTGCACGAGACGCTGCCGGCGCTGTATCAAGCCTGCAAGCAGGGAAGGGTGATTTACGATGCCTGATTTTGCCGCGGAGGGGCTGCGCTGGTTTCGCCAGGCGGAGCGGGACCTGGAGGACGCCGGGTTCAACCGGCAGGGAGAACGCTACAATTTGGCCTGCTTTTTGTGCCAGCAGGCCGCCGAGAAAGCGGTGAAAGCGTACCTGTACAAGCGGGGCGCGGAGGACGTGTGGGGCAGCTCGCTGATTGACCTGTGCGAGGACGCCAAGATTTTTGAGATGTTTTTTGACACCATCAAGGCCGAGGCGCGGCAGCTGGACAAGTATTACGACATCACCCGCTACCCGACGTTTCTGCCGGGGGGCATACCGGCAGAGGCGTTTGACGACGTGGACGCGGAGCGAGCGATGGAACTGGCCGGAATCGTGGTGCGGTTCGTTGGGGAACGCATCTACTGACGCTGCATCAGCCGATGTCAACGGCGGCGGCGGACGCATCCTTGCCGAACCGGGCGGCTAGTTGGTCTTGCCGGTAGGCAAAGATGCGGCGCAAGTCGCGGCGTACCAGCAGGCGGTCAATTAGCCGGCCGCCGAGCATATCGTACTCTACGAAATCGGTAATCAGGGTGCCGCCGTCCTGGGGGGTGAAAGTGTGCCGGTGCGTCCAGCGGCGGTAGGGGCCCTTAATCTGCTCATCGGTAAAGCTGTGGGGCGGCTGCCAGGCGGTGATGCGGCTGCGCCAGCCGAGGGGGATGCCGTGCAGCCGGAGGCGGTATTCAATCTCAGTGCCTTGCCGGATGTGGATGGGGGGCGGCGTGATGACGCGGAATTGCAGCCAGGGCGGGGTGAGCAACTCCAGGTTGAACGCATCGGCGTAGTAGTCGAAAATCTCGTCCGGCCGGCGGGGGAGCCATTGGGCGCTTTGCAAGGTGAATAAGGACATGGCACAAAGGCGTTAGCCAGCAGCGGCGGGCGGGGCAAACGGCGAATGGCGGCCTAGCAGGTAAAGGCGCATCGTGCGTTCGGCGGCGCGTTCCAGCAGTTCGGCGCCGCGGGTGAGGCTGTCGGCAAGGTCAATGGGTTCCTCGGCGATGGGGGCGATGGCGTTGATGTTGTGGTCGTAGAGGGTTTCGTAGCCGGGGCCGAGGCTGCCGGCCAGCAGCAGAGTGGGGACGCCGAAGGGCTTGCTGCGACGGGCGATGCCGACGGGGGCTTTGTCAAAGGCGGTGGAACGGTCGGCGCGGCCCTCGCCGGTGATGATGAGGTCGGCGGCTGCGGCGTGGGCGTCAAAGTCCAGCGCGTCGCAAACCATGTCGATGCCGGAGCGGAGTTCGGCGTGGGCAAAGGCAATCAGGCCGGCGCCGAGGCCGCCGGCGGCGCCGGAGCCCGGGGTGTCAAGGACGTCAAGACCTAAATCGGTTTGGATTACTGCGGCCAGGTTGGCGAGGCACTGGTCAAGTTCAGTGACAATCTCCGGGGTGGCGCCTTTCTGCGGGCCGAAAATGGCCGAGGCTCCGGTGTCGCCGCAGAGGGGGTTGGTGACGTCGGTGGCGCCAATGATGGTGGCTGCGGACAAACCGGGGTGGCGGCCGGTGGCGTCAATGCGGGCGAGGCGGGCCAGGGCGGCGCCGCCGGGGGGGAGGTCGGCGCCGGTGCGGTCGAGGAAACGGACGCCTAACGCGGAGGCCATGCCGGTGCCGCCGTCGTTGGTGGCGCTGCCGCCAAGACCGATGATGATGCGCCGGTAGCCGGCGTTCAGGGCGGCGGCGATTAGCTGTCCGGTGCCGTAGGTGGTAGCGATGCGGGGGTTGCGGCGGTCGTGGGGGACGAGGGCCAGGCCGGAGGGGAGGGCCATTTCAATTACGGCGGTGCGGGCATCGCCCATAACGCCCCATTGCGCGGTGCGGGGTTCGCCCAGGGGGCCGGTTACGGGGGCGTCAAAGAGTTGGCCGCCGGTGGTTGCGATGAGGGCGGCCAGGGTGCCATCGCCGCCGTCGGCTACGGGGACGAGGACGGTTTGGGCGTCGGGCAAGGCGGCGAGGACACCGCGCTGGATGGCAACGGCGGCATCCCGCGCGCCAATGCTCTGCTTGAAAGCCTGGGGAGCGATGACGATGCGTAGTGGCATGGCGGCATTATACCCTAGACGCGGGGGGGGGGGGCGTTAGGCGAGGCCCGGCGGGCGGCCTGCTGGCATGGACCGGGCCGCCCGGCCGGGCTTACAAAATCCAGGTGTACATATTGGCGACGCAGTCTCTTTCGTACCGGACGCCATCGCCGAACATGGTCTCGTCCAATTCAACATCCCAAGTGTGCGTTTCCAGACAATCCTCCAGGGGAAAGCCGCCGTCTCCGGGATGATCGAGCAACTCCAGGCGGGAGAACTCATCCCGCAGGGCGGATACCAGGGGCTCGGTAGCTGCCGTTGCCAATAGCAGCATCCGGGCGGCGGCGATCAGGGCGGGGCCCTGTTCGAAGTCGTGCCAGGTGAAGTCGGCGGCTACCATGGCGGCGGCGACGTGCTTGCCGGCATCCTCCAGCGGCGGGCAGGCGCCAGTGGGGGCAGTGTGGTAGTCCAGGGGGATGGTGTTGGCGTCAATACGGGCGGCGTGCAGCGCGGCAACGGCAGCTCCGGTGAGCGGGGGCGCGCTTTGCAGTGCGGCGGCGGCTTTGTCCATAGCGGCGTTGACCGGGGGGCGGTTCAGGGCGTAGAGGGCGGCAAACAGGCCGTCCAGGGCGGCGTAGGCATCGGCGTCGACGGCCAGATGGCACGTCGTGCAGTGCCGGCGGGCGTGTGCGGCGTGGGCGCATTTGGCGCATAGAGAGGTGGTAGTCATGGCAGCGTCTCCGGGTTGGTCGGGGATGGCGCGGTTGTGGTTTGGCGGGTTGGGGGGCGCGCGGGATTGCCGCAGCGCGATGGTGTTGGGCAGTGGTTTCATCTGGTATCCTGCTGGTATCGGGCGTTTATCGGGCGGTGGGTTCGGTTGGTTTGATTGGTGTTGTTGCCGGAGATTCAAGTCGTTGTCAGCCCTACGGCCGGAGGTTGGTACGCAACTATTTTGTACCTTCATTTTACGTGGCCTGTCCCTAATGGGAGGACAGCACGCGGGCTGAAGCTCGATACCCTGCGGAGGCAGCCCGCGCCGTGAAAGCGGGGTCGGGACTACCCTTGCCGATTGCGATTTTTTGCTGACTGGCCGTTTTTGACTTGAATCTCCGGCGGTTGTGCTAGCGGTGTGATGGCCCCGGTTCCTCAGGGATGTTCTCGAGCGAGGACGGCTGAGGGGGGATTGGTTGTTGAGATGCCCGATGTGGTTATTATGGGGAACGGATGTGCGTTTTGGCAAGTAGGGGGGTGTCATTGATTTTTTGGATTTGGCGGGGGATTTTGACGGGGGGGCGTGCGCTTGGGGAGTAAGGGGGGGACGCTGGGGGAAATGATTTCCCCCAGACCCCCTCGGTGTGTCTTTGGGGGCAAGGGGGCTGCGGCGGCGTTGGGGTTCTGCGCGGTGATCAGAATGGCATTGGGTGGGTTTGGTAGGCAAGGGGGGTGGGGTGTGCTACCATCGGGGGGGCGTTGGGTGGGGTGTTATGTTGACAACCAGCCGATGGCAAGCCGTCAAATAACGAGCCGTCAATCAGACGATCCATCAATCAGACGATAGTCCAGCCGGAGATTTGGGATGCCTACTGCCGTTGAATTGAAAGACAAGGCTTTTGCGGAGATTGACCAGCGGGCCGACGAACTGATTAATCTGTCAAAGCAGATTCTGGCCAATCCGGAACCGGGGTTCCGGGAGTTTAAGACGGCGGCGCTGGTGGGGGAGAAGTTTGCGGAGATGGGGGTGCCGTTTCGCAGCGGCCTCGGGATGACCGGGCTGCGGGGGGAGATTCTGGGGGGCAGCGAAGGGCCGACGATGGCGATTATCGGGGAGCTGGACAGCCTGATTGTCAACGAGCATCCGCACGCCAACGGGGAGACGGGGGCGGCCCACGCTTGCGGGCATCATTGCCAGATTGGGATGATGCTGGGGGCGACGATGGGGCTGATGCACAAGGACGTGCTGCCTAACCTGAGCGGGCGGATTGTGCCGATGGGGATGCCGGCGGAGGAATATATCGAGATTGAGTACCGGGACGGGCTGCGACGGGCGGGCAAGATTGAGTTTCTGGGGGGCAAGCCGGAGTTCATCCGGCTGGGCGAGTTTGACGACGTGCATCTGTCAATGATGGTGCATACGACCAGCACGCCGGGGGAACGGCAGCTGTGCGTCAGCGGGACCAGCAACGGGACGCTGGCCAAGAAAATCCAGTTTGTGGGGCGGGGCGCTCACGCCGGGGGGTCGCCGCATCTGGGAATCAACGCGCTGAACGCGGCAACGCTGGCGCTGTCGGCGATTCACTTCAACCGGGAGACGTTTCTGGACAACGACACGGTGCGGGTGCATCCCATCATCACGAAAGGCGGCGAGGCGGTTAGCGCGGTGCCGGCGGACGTGCGGATGGAGACGTTTGTGCGGGGGCGCACGCTGGACGCGATTATGGACGCCAATCACAAGGTGGACCGGGCGCTGCGGGCGGGTGCGATGGCGATGGGGGCGACGGTGAACATCCAGACCATACCCGGCTACCTGCCGCTGATGCAGAACGGGCGGATGGCGGAAATCTTTGAGGCCAACGCCAATACGCTGGTGGGGCCGGAGAACGTGGCGCGCATCCAGCACCGGACGGGCAGCACGGACATGGGCGACGTTAGCTATCTGATGCCGGTTATCCATCCTTACGTGGGGGGCGCAACGGGCATTGGACACGGCGCGGATTACGTGGTGCAGGATTATCAGCTGGCGGTGATTACCGCCGCCAAGTCGATGGCGGCGACGGTGATTGACCTGCTGGCGGACGGCGCCGCCGAGGGGCGACGGGTGATTGCCAATCACCGGGCGGAAATGACCGCGCGCGAGTACATTGAGTTTATGCGCGGGCTGGCCAGCGAAATTACCTACGCCGACGTTTAAGTTATTATCGCACCGGGGTTACGTCACTACCGGGGTTACGCTGGGGCCATGCCCTGAGGTTACGCTGATGGCAACACGAGCAGAACTGAAAGCCGCCGCTTGCAAGGCAATTGACCGCCGGGCCAAGGAACTGATTGCGGTTTCCCGGGACATACTGGAGCATCCGGAGCCGGGATACAGCGAATACCGGACGGCGCGGGTGGTGGGTGAGCAGCTGGCCAGGCTGGGCATCAAGTACCGCTCCGGGCTGGCGCTGACCGGGGTGAAAGGGGCGGTGCAAGGGGGCGGGGGCAAGGGGCCGAGCGTGGCAATCATCGGGGAGCTGGACAGCCTGATTGTGGACGGGCATCCCAGCGCGGCGGCGGATACCAACGCGGCCCACGCCTGCGGGCATCATTGCCAGATTGGGATGATGCTGGGGGCGCTGGTGGGGCTGACGCAGCCCCGGGTGCTGGCGGAATTGAGCGGGGAGATTGTGCCGTTTGCGGTGCCGGCCGAGGAGTTTATTGAAGTGGAGCGGCGGCTGGGGCTGCGGGAAAGCGGGCAGATTGAGTTTATGGGGGGGAAGCAGGAGCTGATTCGGCTGGGGGAGTTTGACGACGTGGACATTGCGATGATGTGCCACACCGCCAGCGACATGGGGGCGCACACTTTTGCGCTGGGCGGCACGAGCAACGGGCATATCGTGAAGTACGTTCGCTTTACCGGGCGGGCGGCGCACGCCGGCAGCGCGCCGCATCTGGGGGTTAACGCGCTGAACGCGGCGACTTTTGCGTTGCAGGCCATCAACTCGAACCGGGAGCTGTACCGGGAGCAGGATACCGTGCGGATACACGGGATAATGACGGCGGGCGGGCAGTCGGTGAACTCGGTGCCGTCGGACGTGAAGCTGGAATGGCGGGTGCGCTCGGGGACGCCGGAGGCGGTGGTGCGGAACTCGGAGATTGTGGATCGGTGCTTCCGGGCCGGGGCGCTGGCGGTGGGGGCGTCGGTGTCAATTACTAACATACCCGGCTATTTGCCGATGCGCCACGACCAGCACTTGCTGGATCTGTTCCGGCAAAACTCGGTGAACCTGCTGAACGAGAACCGGGTGCTGGTGATGCCGCCAGCGCGTAATCGGGGCGGGTCAACGGATATGGGGGATTTGAGCCATATTCTGCCGTCGGTGCATCCTTACACCGGCGGGGCGCAGGGGGCGGGGCACAGCAACGAGTATCTGATTACCGACTACCAGCAGGCGGTGGTGAATCCGGCGAAAATAATGGCGATGTCGGTTATTGACCTGTTGGCCGACGGGGGGGCGAAAGGGCGGCAAGTGGTGTCGTCATTCCGTCCGGCGATGACGCGTGGGGCGTATCTGAACTTTCAGCGGCAGCAGGCGGCGGTGCGGGAGTACGACGGGGGGGCCGGGTGACTGGCCATGGGGTGAACGATCCGGGTAGGGGCCGGGGCTAGAGGCCGGCGTTGGTCAGCAGCAGCAGGGATGCGCCGGACAGCAGGGGGATGGTGAGGTTGTCGTCAATGGGGAGCGGCATTAGCTCGACGATGGCGGCGATGACGGCGGCGATTAGTACCGCCCAGGACCATGCGCCGTAGCCCAGGGCGGCAACTATGGCCCAGGCAGTCAGGGATGCGGCGATGAATGCGGCTGAGCCGACGGGGGATTTGCCCCAGACGCGGGGGCCGGGGGCGCGCGTTCCGGCCAACGCGGATATGGGGTCGCCGACGGCCAGAAAGAGCAGGGCGGGCACGGCGACGGCGCCGCCGTAGAAGTAGAAGGCGAAAAAGGCGGCAATCAGGACGTAGGTGGCGCCGGTGAGTTGGGCGGATTCGGTGGTTTTCAGCAGGGGGGCGAAAGTGCGGAGGAGCAGTTGGTTGAAGGCGGCCATGCGTAGGCGGGCGGTGTCGATGGCCAGCGACAGCAGGGCGAGGGCGCCGACGATGGCCAGGTATTGCGGTTCGGGGATGGCCAGGCCCAGCAGGGCAACGATGCTGGCGGCAATCAGGTGAAAGAGGCGGCGCCAGGCGGACGGCGGGGGGGATGCGGGGCGGCGGTTCATGGCCGGGGGCGGCGAGCTATCGCATCGTCAGCGACCGGGGCCGGATGGGATGCCGGCGGGCCGGCGAATCAGAAATCAATCGTGATGGTGTCGCCGGAGCCCCAGCGGAAAGAGCGGAATTGGGTATTGCGGGGGGCCTCAAAAACCATCCAACCGTCCAGGCCGGTGCCTCTGGGGAGCTGCTGGGCGCGCTGGACCAGGGCAATCTGGCCGTCGGGCTGCATTTCCTCGTAAGTGGCGTTCCAGAGGAACTGGACGCAGACTGCGGGCAGATCGGGGTTGACGGGGAAGCTGCAACGGTCGGCGGGTCTTTCGGGGACGCCGATCTCCGCGGCGCGTTCGCCGACGTCAATGGGGAAGTAGCGGCCTTGCAGGAAGTCGCGCAGCTGGGCCGACTGCCCATCCAGGTTGACGACGGCTTGGGTCGCGGTGTGGTTCTCTACTTTGACGCGCAGCAGGACTAGCTCGTGCTCCGGGTCGGCGGGGGTGAGGCGGTAGAACTGTTCGGCGGCGGGGTCGGCGCCGGCGCGGCGGAGGCCGGTGGTCCAGCGCAGCTCGTCGGCGCGTTCCATGGCGGCGATGCTGACGTGGAGGATGCGGCCCTTGTAGTATTTGCCGATGTTGGGGGATTGGGACGAACAGGCCGGGCCGACGGCGATGGCGATTATCGCCAGGGCCAGCAGTATGGTTCGCCAGCCGGCGGGGGAGAGGATGGGGTTAGTCATGGGCGGTTCCGGTTAGGGATGGGAGAGCGCGCAAGTCGCTGATGATGCCGATCAGGGCGGGCAGCATCCGGTCAACTTCGGCTTGGGTGTTGTCTTTGCCGAGGGTGATGCGGAGGGAGCCGCGGGCGGTTTCGGCGGTTTGGCCCAGGGCGAGCAGGACGTGGGACGGTTCCAGGGAACCGCTGCTGCACGCGCTGCCGCTGCTGGCGGCGATGCCCTGCAAGTCCAGGCCGAGCAGGATGGGTTCGCCGTCAACGCCGGCGATGGAGATGTTGACGTTGTTGGGCAGGCGCTCCGTGGGGTGTCCGTTCAGGACGCAATCGGGTACGCGGCGGGTGATTTCGTCAATTATGTAATCTCGTAAAGCGCGGCAGTGGGCGCTGACCGACTGGCGGTTGTCGTCGGCGATTTGCAGGGCGACGGAGAGGCCGACGATGCCGGCGACGTTCTCCGTACCGGAGCGGCGCTCGCGCTCCTGGCCGCCGCCGGTAATCAGGGGGAGGTAGGGGACGCCGCGCCGCAGGAACAGCACGCCAACGCCCTTGGGGCCGTAGAACTTGTGGCCGGAGAGGCTCATCATATCGACCCCGAGGCGGCGCACGTCAAGGTCGAGAAAGCCGGCGGCCTGTACCGCGTCGGTGTGCATTACGATGGTGCGGTTCAGTTCCTGGCGGCGGGCCTGGACGGCGGCGGCGATGTCGGCGATGGGGTTGATGGTGCCGATTTCGTTGTTGGCGTACATTATCGACACCAGGGCGGTTTCGGCGGTGATGGCGTTGTGAACGGCCTGGGGGGTGACCATGCCGTAGTCGTCAACGGGCAGGTAGGTTACCTCCCAGCCGCGATTCTCCAAGACCTGGCAGGTGTGGAGTACGGCGTGATGCTCGGTGCTGGCGGTGACGACGTGGCGTCCGGTTTCCTCCAGGGCGATGGCGGCGCCCTGGATGGCGGCGTTGTCGGACTCGGTGCCGCCGCTGGTGAACACAATTTCGCGGTTGCGGCAGTTGAGCACTTGGGCCACCCGCTCCCGCGCGCCGTCAAGAGCGTAGCGGGCTTCCTGGCCTACGGTGTGCACGCTGGAGGCGTTGCCGTAGAGCCGGGTAAAGTAGGGGAGCATGGCCTCCAGGACGCGGGGCTCCATGGGGGTGGTGCCGGCGTGGTCAAAGTATATGTGGCCCTGGGTGGTCATGGCGGCAGTCAGTCCGGTATTGGATGGGTATTTTAGCATACCGGCGTTTGGGGGTAGGCCCGTTACGCCGGCGGCAGCGTTGCGTTTTAGGTGGTTTAATCAGCCCACCGCCGGCCATTCCGAATGTCGTTCTGAGCGCAGCGAAGAATCTCGATGACGTAGGGCACACTTTGAGGGTAACGCCGTTGCTACGCTTTCGAGATTCTTCGCTGCGCTCAGAATGACATTGGGGGGAGAGGGGCGGAATGACATTAGGGAAACTAAACCGCCTAAAACGGAACGCTGCCTGCTCCGGCGTTTGGGTTGCCACCCCTGCGGGTTGGGGCTATATTGGGGCGGGATGTTGCCGCTGTTGAGGTTGGATGATGGCTTTTGCTGAGATTAATGGGTTTCGGATGCACTATCAGGCGCTGGGGGCGGATGATGCGCCGGCGCTGGTTTTGATTCACGGGGGGTTGGGGGGCGGCGATGGCTGCCGGGATACGGTTAACCGGCAGGCTGACGCGCTGTCGGCGGAGTATCGGTGCGTGTTTTACGACCGGCGGGCCTGCGGGCAGTCGGACGCGCCTAACGTGGGGTACGATATGCCGAACTGCGCGCGGGACCTTAAGGGGCTGCTGGACTATGTTGGCATCAGCCGGGCCCACGTGCTGGGGTCGTCGGCCGGGGGGCCAATCGCTTTGCAGTTTGGGCTGCGGTATCCCAATATGACCGACAGCCTGCTGCTGATTAATACGATGACGTACTCGCAGGCGGCGCAACGGGAAATTCGTCAAGCCGAATTGCGCCGGCTCAAGGAACGAATCTCCGGGGAGGGGCGCGAGGCGGCGGCGGAGCGGGCGATTGCGGAACGGTTTCCTGATATGCAAGCCGACGAGCCGGAACGGTTTGCGCGGATTGCACGGGAGAATCTGCATCGCATTGACGGAATTGCGGCTACGCAGCAAGCCTACGTGGACATCGGGGATTCTTTGGAGGAACGGCTGGGGGAGCTGAAAATGCCGGCGCTGGTGGTGCACGGGGACGCGGACAGCCGCATCCCGGTGGAGTGCGGCATCAGCCTGTCGGAGGGGATACCGCAATCGGAGCTGCGGATTATTGCGGGGGCCGAGCATGGGCTCATGACTAATGCTGCCGCCGGCGAAACGCAGCGCATCATCCTGGACTTTTTGCGCAGCACGGCGGCGGCCGGCGCCGGCGCCGGCAGCAACACGGCGGCGGCCCGAATCTGAACATCAGATAATCTGAACGACCGAAAGCTTGAACGACGGAGAGAATGTTATGTCCACCGTAGGAATTGACCATATCGCGATGCCGACCGCTGATGCGGAGCGGATTATCGCCTTTTACAAAAAGCTGGGGTTTGCCATCAACGACGAGGCGGAATGGCGGGCCGGCACGGCCAACATATTCTCAATCCAGGTGGGCGATTCCAAAATCAACGTGCACCCGGAGGGGTATATGGCCGACTACCGGGGGCCTACGGCGGTGCCGGGGTGCACGGACATTTGCTTTGTGTGGGACGGGTCGGTGGAGGACTGCCAGCAGATGCTGGCCGATGCCGGGGTGGAGATTGTGCGGGGGCCGGGGCCGCGCAAGGGGGCCCGGCAACGGGGCCTGCTGCCGGCCGTCAGCCTGTACGCGCGGGACCCGGACAACAACTTGCTGGAATGGATGGTGTATCAGTAGGGCCATGTTTCCGGCCTGTCTGAACGTCCCTTGTTGTCATTCTGAGCGCAGTGAAGAATCTCGACGAGGCAGCGGAGACTTTGGGGGCAAGGCCGCTGCTACGCCATCGAGATTCTTCGCTGCGCTCAGAATGACATTGGGGGGGGGGTAGAATGACAACGGGGGCGCTCAAAATCGCAACCGCTTAACTTACGGATTCACTCTTGGAGGTAAAAATGCCGAGGATGCTTGGGAAACACGCTTTGGCCCGGATGCTGGTTGCGGAGGGGGTTGAGTACATATTTGGGAACCCTGGCACCAGCGAGACGCCGTTTTTGGACGGTTTGCAGGATTTTCCGCAGCTGCGGTACGTGCAGGCGTTGCAGGAGGGTACGGCGGTGGGGATGGCGGACGGGTACGCGCGGGCTACGGGCAAGCCGGCCTTTGCCAACATTCATATTGCGGGCGGGCTGGCGAATGGCATCAGCGGGCTGTACAACGCTTTCCGGGGCGGCACGCCGCTGGTGCTTACGGCCGGCAACTCGGACACGCGGATGCTGATTAGCGAGCCGGTGCTGTCGGGGGACTTGGTGGAGATGACGGCGCAGTACACCAAGTGGAGTGTTGAAATCCGGCACGCGTCGGATATTCCGGTGGCAATCCGGCGGGCGTTCAAAGAGGCCAAGACGCCGCCAACCGGGCCGGTGTTCGTGTCGTTTCCGTGGAATACGCTGGACGAGGAGATTGAGTTTGACGCTGCGGCGTCGTCGCCCGGGTATTTCCGCATCCGGCCCGACACGGCGGCGATTGCGGCGGCTACCGAGCTGCTGGCGTCGGCGCAGCATCCGGTAATCGTGGTGGGCGACCGGATAGCGCAATCGGGGGCGGTGGACGCGCTGGTGCGGGTTGCGGAGCAGACGGGGGCGCGGGTGGTGGCAACGGCTTATTCGGAAGTGAACTTTCCAACCGGGCATCCGCAGTGGGGCGGGATGCTGAACCTGAACAGCCCGGCGACGGCGCGCCAGTTTGAGAACGCCGACGTGGTGCTGGCGGTGGGCACCGACGTGTTTGCGTCGTTCCTGTACGTGGACACGCCGTTTCTCAAGCCGGACGCGCGGCTGATTCATATGGACAGCAACTATTGGGAGATTGAAAAGACGTACCCGACCGAGGTGGGCATCCTGGCAGACCCGGCGGCGGGGCTGACCGACCTGGCCGAGGCGCTGGACGCCGAGCTGAGCGGCAGTCAGCGGGAGGCCGCCGCGACGCGGGCCGCTACGCTGGGCGCGGCCCGGCAGCGGGATGACGCGCGCTATGAGGAACGCATCAAGGCGACCTGGGACAATCAGCCGATGCCGGTGGAGCGGATGATGCACGAGCTGGCGGCCGCCGTGCCGCCGGATACTATCGTGGCAGACGAGTCGATTACCTCGCGGCCGGCGCTGAACCGGGCCTTTGAGTTCAAGAACGCGGGGGACATCTACGGCATACGGGGCGGTGCGCTGGGGTGGGCGATGCCGGGGGCGCTGGGGGTCAAGCTGGCGCATCCGGAGCGGCCGGTGCTGGCGGTGGTGGGGGATGGGGCGTCAATGTACACGGTGCAGGCGCTGTGGACGGCCAGCCGGTACAACATTCCGGTGGTATATGCCATCTGCAACAACCAGGCGTACCGCATCCTGAAGGTGAACATGGAGGTGTACCTGCGGGATATGCTGGACGACCGGGAGCGGGATTCGGAGTACGTGGGGATGGACTTTGCCAACCGGCTGGAGCTGTCGCTGATGGCGCAGGCGATGGGGGTGCACGGCGAAAGGGTTGACGACCCCGCGGAAATCGGGCCGGCCATCCAAAGGGCGTTTGCCAGCGGGAAACCGGCGCTGCTGGATATAACGATTAGCGGGTCGCTGTAAGGGGCGCTGGCGGCCGGCGGGATTGGCCGGCCGTCAGGCGCTGCGCTCGGCCATGGCCAGCACTTCGGCCCATTCGGCGGGGGTTACGGGCTGGATGGAGAGGCGCTGGCCGCGTTTGGTTACCAGCATATCGGCCAGGGCGGGGTTGGCTTTGAGTTCGTTGAGGCTGACGTAGCGGGGGAGGCGGCGTTCGGCCTGGATGTCAACCATCATCCAGGTGGGGTTGGCGGAGTCGGATTTGGCGTCGTAGTAGCGGGAGTCGGGGTTCCAGGCGGAATCGTCGGGGTAGGCGGTGCGGACGATGCGGGCGGTGCCAACTACGCCGGGGGGTTTGGCGTTGCTGTGGTAGAACAGCACGTAATCGCCAACGCGCATATCGTCGCGCATAAAGTTGCGGGCCTGGTAGTTGCGCACGCCATCCCATTCGGCGGTGCGGGCTTCCTCGGATAGCAGGTCGTCGTAAGAGTAGGACGACGGCTCGGACTTGAAAAGCCAGTAGCAGGGTTCGGATATTACTGCTCCGTCTGCCGGGCCGGATTCGGGCTGCGGGGATTCGGGCTGCGGGGATTCGGGTTCCGGGCTGGTGCGGGCGCCGAGGACGCCGGGGCCGCGTTCGCCGGTGCTGATGCGGATGGCGTCGCTTACCGGGTAAATGAAAATCTTGCCGTCGCCGGGATGGTCGGTGATGGCGTTGGCGCGGATGACGTCGATGGTGCGGTCGGTATCGGCGTCGTCAACGACGACTTCCAGCTTGGTTCGGGGCAGCATATCGATGTGGTGGGTGCTGAGGCCGCGGGCGGTGGTTACCTGGACGCCGCCCTGGGCGCCGCGCCCGCTGACCGGGGTTACGGTCAGGCCCATAATGCCGGCGGCGCTCAGGCCGTCTTTAACGCTGTCCAAACGCTCCCGGCGGAATATGGCTTCAATCTTATTCATGGCAGTGTTCCTCAGAGCGGCGGCGCGGTGTTAGCGGCGGATTGGGATGCCGGCGGCCTCCCGGTCAAAGCAGCCGGCAATGAGGTCAGCGCGTTCCTGGCGCAGCACGTCTTTGCGGACGCGCAGGCTGGGGGTGCGGGGCAGCTCATCCCGCACCTCAATGTAGCGGGGAACCTTGAAATAGGCCAGGTGGTCGGCGCACCAATGCACTACTTCCGCGGGCTGCACCGATTCGCCGGGGCGGGGGGTGACGTAGGCTTTCATCTCATCCTCGCCAAGCTCGGAGGGGACGGCGATGATGGCGCAGTCGAGAACGCGCGGGTGACGCTTGATGACGTCCTCGACTTCCTGGGATGAGATGTTCTCGCCCCGGCGCCGGATGACGTCCTTTTTGCGGTCGACGAAATAGAGGTAATCGTCGTCGTCAAGCCAGCCCAAATCGCCGGTGAAAAGCCAGCCGTCGCGGAGGGACAATGCGGTCTGCTCCGGGTTGCGCCAGTAGCCGGGCATGGTAGCGGGGTTAAGGATGGTGATTTCGCCGGGCTGGCCGTTTGGGACGGGCTGTCCGGCGTCGTCAACGATGCGGACGGTGTTGGCAAAGGCCGGGTCGGGATGCTGGCGGGGGCGGCCCGACGAGTTGGGGCGGCGCTCGCCCTTGATGTCCTCAATGGTGCCGTAGCAGGTTTCGGTCATGCCAAAGCCGACGATAATATCGGTGCCGAACCGCTGCTCAAAGTCGGCCAGGAACTCCGGCGCAAAGGCCGGGGAACCGTAGAACAGGCGCACCGGGTTAGCGGCGTCGTCGGGGGACGGATCGTTCTTGGCGAGGACGGGCATCATCATGCCGATGAAATTGACTACGGTAGCGCGGGCGTCCCGCACCTGCTGCCAGAAACGGGAGGCGCTGAAACGGTCTTGAACCACCAGCGTTGCGCCGGCCGCCAGGGTGCCCATGGTGCTGTAATACTGGGCGTTGGCGTGAAAGTAGGGGAGGCAGGTAAAGAAACGGTCGTCGGCAGTGGCCTCAGTCCAGCGGGCGAAACCCTGGCCGGCCGAAACGTACATCTGATGGGTGACCATTACGCCCTTGGGGTTGCCGGTGGTGCCGGAAGTGTATTGCAGCATGGCGACGTCGGTGGGGGACACCGGGGGCAGCTCGGCAAGGGGGGGTGCGTCGGCGAGGAGGGCGGCGTAGGATTGCCAGCCGGCGGCATCGGCAGTGGAGCTATCGCCGACGATGAGGCGGTGCTGGACGCAGGGGGCGACGTCGGCGGCGGGGGTGGCTACGTCGAGCAGGGTTTCGTGGGCGACCAGGGCCGTGGCATCAGCGTTGTTCAGGATGAACGCCATCTCGTCGCGGCGGTAGGCGGTGTTGATGGTGACGGTGATGGCGCCAATCAGCGACAAGCCAAACCAGGTGTAGAGGACTTCGGGCACGTTGGGCAGAAAGATGCAGACCCGGTCGCCGTGGCCAATGCCTAACCGTTGGAACAGCGTTGCCGCCGCACGACAGCGGGACATGAACTGGCCGTAAGTGACCTGCTGGCCGGCAATCTCTACGAATACCCGATCCGGGTTGGCGGCGGTGACGATTTGCAGGAACTCGCCAAGGGACTTCTCCCACGACCGGCGGCCGGGTTGGGCGTCTAAACCGAGAACATTGACCATACCAACAACTCTATTCGATGCAACGGGGGTTGAGGCGGGGGTTTGAGGCGTGACGGTACGCTCACGCTAACACGCAATTCGGAGAACGGTCAAGAGAGAGCTGCTATTTTGGGCCCGGTCTATTTGGGGCCGCCCTACTGTCATTCTGAGCGCAGCGAAGAATCTCGATGAGGCAGCGCACACTTTGGGGGCAACGCCGCTGCTACGCCATCGAGATTCTTCGCTACGCTCAGAATGACATTGGGGGGAGTGCGGATGACATTAGGGGTGCGGGCGTCAATTGACACCCCAAAGGCGGGGATTTACACTTTTGGCAGTTGTGCCGGCTGGCCTTCAAATTTTGCGCCGGTGAGTCGTTTATGCCTGTTTCCGTTGATGATCGCTGCCTCCGTTTGACCGGCGAGGGTGGGGATGCCGGGGTTTTGCTGGGGATGCGCTGCTCCGGATGCGGGGTGGTGGTGTTTGGGCCGGCTACTTTTTGCCAGTCTTGCACTGCGCCGGATTTGGCGGAGGTTGAGCTGGGGGCGGCGGGCGTTTTGTACAGCTATACCATCGTGCGGGTGCCGCCGGCGGGCTGGCCGGGGGCGGTGCCTTACGTGCTGGGCGAAGTGGAATTGCCGGAGGGGCCGCACGTGCTGGCCGAGGTTATTGACTGCGAGCACGGGGATTTGACGATTGGTATGCCGGTGTCGCTGGCGCTCCAGGCCGTAGCGATGGACGGCGGCGCGGAAACGGAACGGGTCGTCTATAAGTGGCGGCCGGCGTGATATTGGTTGGCGCCGGGGCGCGCGCAAGCGTAAGAGCGTAAGAGGGATGCAGGAGGAAATCTGATGACGCAATTCCGTGCGGGGCGGGAGGTGATGGTAGTGGGCGTGGGGCTGCATCCTTTTGGGCGGTTTCCGGAGCAAAGCCTGTCGGATTTGGCCCGTGACGCCGTGGTGGAGGCTTTGCGGGATTCGGGGATACCGTGGAGCGCGATACCCATCGCCTATTTCGGGCACGTGTACTATCACGGTATGTCGGTGGGGGAGACTACGCTGGCGCAGCTGGGGCTGACCGGGGTGCCAATTATCAACGTGGAGAATGCCTGCTCCAGTGGTTCGACGGCGTTCTGGCAAGCGTATTGGGGGATAACGTCCGGGGTGTTTGACGCGGCGCTGGCTTTTGGGGCCGAGAAAGTGCCCGGCGGGCCGGTTACCGTTACGGCGGAGAACAGCCCGGCCCGGTACATCGGCGGCGACCATATGATGGCGGGGTACGCCTTGCGGATGACGCGGTATATGTCGGAAACCGGGGCGCCGGCGTCGGCGCTGGCGCAAGTGACGGTAAAGGCCCGGCAGAACGCGGCGCTCAATCCCTACGCGCATCGCAAGGAAACCTACTCGGTGGAGGACGTGCTGAACTCGCGGCTGATTGCCGACCCGCTGACGCTTTACCAGTGCTGCCCGACCAGCGAAGGGGCCGCCGCCGCCGTGCTGTGCGCCGCTGACGCGCTGGACAGCTTTGGCGTTGACCGCAGCCGGGCGATACGGATTGCGGCGGCGTCGCTAACGTCGGGTTCCTACAACGGGCGGGGGAGCGACCATTCGGCGTTCAGCCCGTACCGCACCGAACCGGCGGGGTTGCAAGCTTACGAGATGGCGGGCATCGGGCCGGAGGACGTGGACATCGTGCAAGTGCACGATGCGGCGACGATTGGCGAGTTGCAGCAGGTGGAGGCGTTGCATCTGCTGCCGTATGGGGAGGCGTGGCAGGCTACGATGGAGGGGCGCACGTCGCTTACGGGGGATATTCCGGTGAACACCGACGGGGGGCTGCTGGCGATGGGGCATCCTTTTGGGGCCAGCGGCATCCGGATGGTGCACGAAACGGTTACGCAGCTGCGGGGCGAGGCCGGCGCGCGACAGGTGGACAATCCCCGGGTGGGCGTGGCGCAATGCTCCGGCGCCGGGGACGTTACTACCGTGCATATTTTGACGAAGTAGCGGGCGTTCCGGCGGGGCGAGTTCAGCATCATGCCCAACTTTCTGGTGATGGCGGCGATGAAAGGGCGCTTTGTGTCGGAGCAGGGGAACCTGTACGACAACTTTCAGATGCTGGGCTACGTTGAGGAGGCAACGCCGTTTGACGCAGTGGCGGCATTTTTTGACCGCCCCAAGTTTCCCATCGTCTGGGGGGACGTGGAGTATATGTGGGCGGAGCGGCTGGCGGACGACCCGGCCAACGCCCATCATGGCGATTACGAGCGGGTGTACATCGCGTCGCTGCGCGAACGCTGGGAAGGCGGTTCGCGCAACTGAACGATGATTTGGCGCAAGCGCCGGCGGGTTACAGGCTGCCGGCCTTATCGCGCAAGCGGGTGAACTCGGTGCGAAAGCCCTCGGCCATGGCGCGGCGGTCGGTGCCGTGCAGCACGAAACGGGCGCCCTGCTCAATCCAGTACTCGGACAGCTCCGGCGTCTGGTGATGCACCAGGGTGGGGATGCTGCGGGCTTCGCACTTATCAATGATGCCTTTGACGGTGCTCTGGTAAATCTCCGTGCCGTAGGCGTCGGGAACGCCCAGGGAGATGCTCATGTCGTTGGGGCCGACGAAAATGGCGTCAATGCCGGGGACATCCAGGATGGCGTCGAGGTTGTCAACGGCGGCCTGGCTTTCGATGCCGATGATGCAGATGTTGTCTTTGTTGCGGGCTTCCAGGTAATCGCGGCTGGCGTCGCTGGGGAATGCGCCGGTTTGCAGGGCGGTTTCGGCGGCGGCGCCTTTGAGGGGGCGGAACTTGGCGGCCTTGACGACTTCGCGCACCTGGTCAACGGTTTCGCAGTAAGGGGCCAAGATGCCTTGCGCGCCGGCGTCAATGGTCATGGTGACGTAGTGGGCGTCGGGGATGGGGATGCGGACGATGGGCACTACGCCGGTGGTGGCAAACATGGCGAGGTAGTCGCCGAGTTCGCCCCGGCTGCGGGGGTTGTGCTCGGTGTCAATAATGACGTAATCAAGGCCCACGCCGTCCATAATGGGTATCCAGCGGGGGTTGCGGTTCACGCTAATCATGGTGCCGAAAATCCGGCCGCCCTGATTCAAAATGGCCTTGAGGTCTGCGCCGCTCATGTCGTCATCTGCTCCTGTACGGGAAATTGGGGTGATTATAGCACGGTGGGATTTTGGGGCCGGTGGGCCGGATTAGCCGTGCCATCGTGTCCTGATGTGCTACACTGCTGAACCGGGCGGGGTGGCGAACTAAACTGATGCAGAATGGGCCGCGCCCGGATTTGCCATTGCCGAATAAGTATCGTTACATAGACACGCAAAGCGGATGGGACGACGTTGCCGCCGGGCTGCGGGAGGTTGGGGAGCTGGCGCTGGATACGGAGCGCAACGGGCGGTTTGCGTACCGGGAGCGCATCTGCCTGATACAGCTGTCGGACGGGGTGCAGACTTTTCTGATTGACCCGCTGGCGATTGACGACCTGTCGGCGTTTGGCGAACTGCTGGCCGATGAGTCAATCGTTAAGGTGATTCACGGCAGCGACGAGGATATACGGTTTTTTGACAGCGACTTCGGGTTTGCGGTGTCCAATCTGTTTGACACCGGGCTGGCGGCGCGGTTTCTGGGGGTGGCCCGGCCTAACCTGGGGGCGGTGCTGGAGGAGTTTGCCGGGGTTGTCATTCCGAAAGACAAGCGGCTGCAAACCTCGCACTGGGGGCTGCGGCCGCTGCCGGGGCCGGCGCTGGATTACGCGGCCAGCGACGTGCTTTATCTGCTGCCGCTGGCGGATGAGCTGATGTACCGGCTGGACAAGGCAAACCGGCTGGGGTGGGTTGAGGAGGAATGCCAACGCCTGGAGCAGCTGCGGCATCCGCCGCAGGAGCCGCTGGATACGGCGTTCCGGCGCATCCGGGGTTGGGAGTCGCTGAACCCCCGGCAGGCGGCGGTGTTGCAGGAACTGTACGCGTTTCGGGACGGTAAAGCCTGCGTGTGGGACTTGCCGCCGACGATTGCGGCGAGCAACGACGACCTGCTGCGGATAGCCCAAGGGGACGGGGCGGCGCCGCGGGGCATCGGCGGGCTGCTGGCCAACCGCTGCTACGGGGAACTGGTGGAGGCCATCGACCGGGGCTTGCAGAACCCGGAAGTGCCCCGGCCGGCGCGGCCCGACAACATCGCCGACTGGACGCCGGAGCGGAGGGGGCGGCTGAGCCGGCTGAAGTCGTGGCGCAGCGACTACGGGCATGGGCTGGGGCTGGCGGTCAACCACGTTTGGCCGACCGCCAGCATGGAGCGCATCGCACTGCATCCGCCCTGCCTGTCCGGAGAGCTGGCCGGCGGGCAGGGGGAAGTGCGGCGGTGGCAGCTGGCGGAGTTTGGCGACAGTCTGGCGGAGCTGGCGCGGGATAACGGCTGGTAGCCGGAACTGCGGGCAGATAAACCTGCGGGTTTTACGCGCCGAAAGTCATCAGCTGCTCGCAGAAACGGGCGGTGTTCATCAGGTCGGGAACGACTACGTACTCGTCGATGGTGTGCATCAGGTTGGTGGACATACCGACGACGACGCTCTCGATGCCGTTGAGGCGGAACACGTTGCCGTCGGTGCCGCCGCCGGAGGGCTGGATGTTGGGCTGGAGGTTCATGTCGCGCATCACCCGCATCACCAGCTGGGCGGTGGCTTCGTTGGGGTCGAGGCGGTACATCTGGAACATCATTTCCAGGGTTTCGGTGATTTCGGCTTCCTGATAGCGGCCCCGGACGCTGCTGACGGCGGCCAGCAATTGCATCCGCAGCAGTTCCAGGGATTCCATGTTCATGCTGCGAAACTCGCCGGTCAGCGACGCCTCGGAGGGGACGGCGTTGCGGACGGTGCCGCCGGTTACGGTTGCTATGTTGAAAGTAGTTTCGTGGTCAATGCGGCCCTGGGGTAGTTCGGCGATGATGTCGCTGGCGATTTTGATGGCGGACAGGCCCTTCTCCGGCTCAACGCCGGCGTGGGCGCCCCGGCCGCGCACGTTGATGTCAAAGGCCATGTAGGTGGGGCTGGCGCCGGTGATGGTGTTGACGGGGCCGTTGCCGTCAAAGACGACGGCTTCGGTGCCGGCAATCATGGAGAAATCCAGGTTGGAGGCGCCGACCAGACCGATTTCCTCGCCGCGAGTGAACACGACCTGCACCGGACGGCGGGGGCGGCGGTCATCGCGCACGGATTCCAATGCTTCGAGGATGGCGGCAACGCCGGCTTTGCAGTCGCCGCCGAGGATGGTGTTGCCGTCGGAGGTGATGCGGTCGCCGACCATTTGGGGGCGGATGCTGCGGCCCGGGTCCACGGTGTCCATGTGGGCCGACAGCACCAGGGGGCGTTGGGTGCCGTCCTCGCTGGCGATGACGTTGCCGTGGTCGTCGCGGGCTACCTGGAATCCGAGGTTGGCCAGGCGGTCGGAAACGTGCGTCGCAACATCCCATTCCTCACCGGACGGGCTGTCAATTCGCACCAGGTCGCAGAAATCGTTAACCAGTCGTTCCTGATTGGGCATGAGACATCTCCTGTAAAAAGGCGCAGCGGGTAGTTGGGTGGTAAGATTGCCTATTATAGCGCAGGCGCCTAAAATCCGGTGTCAATCCGCAAACGCGCAACGCGCAACGCCAACGGCGCCAGAGGGGATATGAACGACAGCCCGCTAACTATTCGCCCGGCTAACGCCGCCGACGTTGATACTATCGCTGAGTTTAACTCGGTGATGGCGCTGGAATCGGAGGACGTTACGCTGGACCAGGACGTACTGAAAGCCGGGGTGCGGGCGGCGCTGGCGGACGCGTCGCTGGCGTTTTACCTGATTGCGGAGGCGGACGGGGCGCCGGTGGGGCAGCTGATGGTTACGTTTGAGTGGAGCGACTGGCGGGACGGGTGGATCTGGTGGGTGCAGTCGGTGTACGTCAAGGCGGGCTACCGGCGGCGGGGGATTTACCGGCGGCTGTACGGCCACTTGCAGGAAATGGCGGCGCAGCAGGGGAACGTGCGGGGGATGCGGCTGTACGTGATGCGGGACAACGCCGTTGCCAAGCGAACCTACGAATCGCTGGGGATGGCGCACTCGGAATACGACCTTTACCAGACGGATTTTTAGCGCCGGTCTGAGAGCGGATATGAGCAGTGCAATAACGATTCGGCCGGCCAACGCCGCTGACGCTGATGCCATCGCCGGGTTCAACGTGGCGCTGACGCTGGAATCGGAGAACGTCAGGCTGGATGAGGCCGTAGTTAAAGCCGGGGTGCGGGCGGCATTGGCCGATGCGTCGCTGGCGTTTTACCTGATTGCCGAGGCGGACGGGGCGCCCGTGGGCCATCTGACGGTTACTTGCGAATGGCTGGACTGGCGGGACGGGTGGATCTGGTGGGTACAGTCGGTGTACGTCAAGGCGGGCTACCGGCGGCGGGGGATCTACCGGCGGCTGTACGGCCGCTTGCAGGAGATGGCGGCGCAGCAGGGCAACGTCCGGTATATGCGCCTGCACGTGATGGGCAACAACACGGTGGCCAAGCAGACCTACGAATCGCTGGGGATGGCGCAATCGGAATACGACCTATACCAGGCTAACCTTTAGCGCGGCCGGGGCGGGCGGCGGCGGGAAACCGAAAAAGAAATGCAGAGCGAATTGCCAACGGAGTTTCACTACACGGCGCGGGGGCAGCTGGCGTTGCAGGCGGGGCAGCTGGCGGCGGCGGTGCAGGATTTTGACCGGGCGCTGGCGCTGAACGATGATTTTGCGCCGGCGTATTACTACCGGGGGCTGGCGTATCGCAACGGCGGCGATCTGACGCGGGCGGTTGCCGACTACACGCGGGCGATACTGGCCGACCCGCAGTATCCGGTGCCGTACTACGCGCGAGGCGTGGTGCGACGGCATCTGGGCTACTACGAGGACGCCATCAGCGACTACACCGCCGCTATTGAGCTGGAACCGGACGACGCCGATTATTACTACGCGCGGGGGGTGGCGCGCATATCGCTGGGGCGCTACGAGGCGGCAATCGGCGATTTTCTGGCCTGCGTCCGCATCAACCCGGAACACTCCAACGCCAATTATAATCTGGGCATCGCTCACCGGGATACCGGGGACAGAGAGGCGGCGCTTAGCTACTACGACCGGGCAATCGAGCTGCGTCCGGGCGATGCGGATTATCGCTACGCGCGGGGCAATCTGCACAGCGACTTGCGGGATTACGCGGCGGCGATCGACGATTACGACGTTGCGATTACGCTGGCGCCGGGCTTTGCCAACGCGTGGTATAACCGGGGGATTGCGCGGCGCAACGACGGCGATCCGGCCGGGGCAATCGGTGATTTTGAGGCGGCGCAATCCGGCGGGATGGACACGGCTGCGCTGTATCACAATTGGGGCGTGGCGCTGGCGGACCTGGGGCGGCACGCCGAGGCCATCGTCCAGTATGGCGTTGCGATTGAGCGGGATGGCGGGCTGGCCGGGGCGTGGCTTGCACTGGGCAACGCGCGGGCGGCGCTGGGGCAGTATGGGGATGCGGTGACTGCGTTCAGTACCGCAATTGAGTTGAACCCCGGACTTGACGACGCCTACCGGGGGCGGGGGCTGGCGAACCGGGGGGCGGGGGACGAAACGGCCGCCAGCGCAGACTTGGACGAGTACGCCCGGCGCACCGGCGGGGCGGAATAAACGGGATGGCGAATACAACGCGGCTGGGGCTGCGGGCCGGTGAGCAGCTGGGCAATCTGGAGTATCCGGTTGACGGGCGGGTCTTGGATGACTACCGGCGGCTGGCGGGGGCGGATGCCGTCTATCCGAATCTGGTTGCGGATGATTGCCGCGCGCTGGTGTTGGGACGGTGCGGGGCTTTGCCGCTGGTTACTATCTGGCAGCGGCACGAGTTTTTGCGTCCGCCGGTTCTGGGGCGGCGCATACAGGTTGGCGGGTGGCTGCGGGAATTGGGGGAACGAGACGATGGAATCCGGCTGCGGGTGGCGGCGTTTGCGGTGGACGAAATCGGCACCGAGATACTGCGTTCGGAGGCGGTTTTTGTCGTTGGAACGGTTGATGCGGCGGCTGATGGTCAAGGGGGGCCGGAACCGGCGACGTCTTGCGAGGGTGTCGGGGACGCTGCGGGGGCGGTTGCGGGTGACCGGGTGCCGTTGGGGACGTTTGCGCTGCCGGGCGGCGAGGGGTTGTTGAATCTGGAAAGGCTGGGCGGCGCAATGTCGGGCGTGGTGGGCGGCGATGGGATGATGCCGGCGCTGGTGTCGGGGTGGCTGGAGGGTGCTTTGGGGCGCTGGTTTGGCGACGATTTCCGGTGGGGCGGGCGGTTGGCCGTTGGGTTTCGGCGATCAGTACGGGCCGGTGACGTGTTGACCGGCGAGGGGGTGGTTATCGGGCACGATGCGGACGCGCGGGGGGTTGCGACGTATCAGATTACCGCTCCAATACTGGACGCGCGGGGTAAATTGGCCGCCGATGCTTATGCCGTCGTCAAAGTGCCCAGCCCGCGCACACTCTGATAATATGGACGGGCCGGGCGGCGATGCCAGCCGGCTTTGACTTGATGCCGGAGGAACCGCACTATGCTGAGACCTACGCCGCCCCGTTTGGCTACGGTGCCGGAAGACTGGCAAACCGCCCTTGCTATTGTCGCGCACCCGGACGATATGGAGTACGGCGCGGCCAGCGCGGTGGCCAGGTGGACGGCGCAGGGCAAGCGGGTGGTGTACGTGATGGTTACCAAAGGCGAGGCGGGCATTGACAGTATGGCGCCGGCCGAGGTTGGGCCGCTGCGGGCGCAGGAGGAAATCAACAGCGCGCGGGTGGTTGGCGTGGAAACGGTGGAGTTTCTGGAGCACGTGGACGGCGTGGTGGAGTACGGCTTGCCGCTGCGCCGGGACTTGAGCCGGGTCATCCGGCGCTACCGTCCGGAGGTGCTGATTACGATTAACCACGAGCTGCAATTCGCCACCGGGCATCTGAACATGGCCGACCATCGGTGGGTGGGCCTGGCGGTTTGCGACGCGGCCCGGGACGCCGGCAATCGCTGGATTTTTCCGGAGCTGCTGGACGAGGGGCTGGAACCCTGGAACGACGTTCGGTTTGTATCGGTGTTCGGGGCCACCAATCCTACGCACGCCGTCGATGTATCGGAGTATTGGGAAATCGGGATGGCGTCGCTGCGGGAGCACAAGGCTTATCTGGCCAACCTGGGGGACGTTGGGGAGGGGCCGTTTGAGTTTTTGACGATGCACGCGCGTACCGTAGGGCAGGCGTTTGGATGTGAGTACGCATCGCAAGCGGCGCTGGTGTACATCAACGACGTTCCTTAATAATGTTGTCTGACGACGTTACCGGATAGTTGGAGAGGACAAAATGGCGAGCTTCAGCCAGCAGCTTCGAGATGAAACGCAGCCAATCTGGGCGGCGATATTCGCGCATCCTTTTCTGGCCGCCATCAAGGACGGGACGCTGCCGCCGGAGACGTTTCAATACTACCTGGGGCAGGATTACCATTACCTGGAGGGGTTTGGGCGGACGGTTGCCATCGCACTGGCCAAGTCGCCGGACGGGGCGTTGTTGCAGGAACTGGCACACCGGGTGATGACGCCGGTGGAGCGGCCATTGCATCAGCAGTTGATTGAGGCGGCCGGGCTGAGCATGGCGGACGTGGAGAGTACGCCGCGCTCGCCGACTAACACGGCTTATGTCAACCATATGCTGGTGACGGCGTCAATGCACGGGCTGGGGCCGACGGCGGCGGCGCTGCTGCCCTGTCCGTGGACGTATCATCTGCTGAAGGATGAAGTGGGGCAGTCGGAACACCCGCTTTACGGGCAGTGGACGCGGTTTTACGTGGAGGGGTTTCTGCAATCCAGCGTGGACGCGTGGCGGGGGTTTGTGGACGAGATGGCGGAACGGGTGGGGGAGCAGGAACGGGAGGCGATGCGGCAGGCTTTCGTCATCAGCAGCCGGTACGAGTATATGTTTTGGGATGCGGCTTACCGGCGGGAACAATGGCCGGTTTAGGCGGCAATCCGATAGAGAACGTCAAGAAACCTGAAACAATCAGTTATGTCAAATCGGCCGGAGATGCCAAAAATGCCTTACGCTCCAATCAACGGTACGGAAATGTTCTACGAAAGCCATGGGGAGGGGCCGGCGATGGTGTTTGCCCACGGGCGGGGGGGCAACCATCTGAGCTGGTGGCAGCAGGTTGCCGTCTTTCGGCACGATTACCGCTGCATTACCTTTGACCACCGGGGTTGGGGGCTGACGGCCGGGGCGGGCGGGGCGCCGGAACCGGCGGTTTTTGTGGCGGATTTGCTGGCGCTGCTGGATTATCTGGGGGTTGAGTCGGCAACGCTGGTGGGGCAGTCGATGGGGGGCGTTACCTGCCTGGGGGCGGCGCTGGACCGGCCGGGGCTGGCGCGGGGATTGGCGCTGGCCGATACTACGGGCGGCATCGGCGATGCGTCGGTGGTGCATTTGCTGCACGACGTTAGCCCGCCGGATGATCCCTTGCGGCGGGCGCTGAGCGACGGGTTTATCGCCGGCCAGCCGGAGCTGACGTTTCTGTTTGGCTCAATTGGGCGGCTGAACCCGGTTATGCCGGTTGACGTGGTATCCGGGCTGTTTCGGAATGAGGACGGGCCGCAGGGGGATGCTTTGGCGCGGTTGGCGGCGCCCCTGCTGCTGGTGGTGGGCGAGGAGGACAAAATCTTTCCCGTCAACGTGATTGAGGCGGTGCACCGGCTGATACCGGGCAGCCAGTTTGAGGTGGTGCCGGGGGCGGCACATTCTACGCACTTTGAGCAGGCCGCCGTGTTTAACGACTTGCTCAGCGGGTTCATAGCCCGGATAAGTCTGAAATCGGGAATGGCGGCCGACGACTAAATCCGTTAGTCACAAAGGCTGCGAATGACAAGATAAAAAGGCCGCCGGGGTTTCCCGACGGCCTTTGGCGTTGCCGAATGGGGCCGGACGCTAGAACGGCAGATGTTCGGCGATGTCGTTCTCGGTGCGGAAGGGGCCCCACTCGCGGGGGACGTTGATGAGGCGTTCCTCGAGTTCGTCAACGCTGTTCTGGCCGCAGTAGGCCATGGCGCGGTTGAACTCCTCGCGGAGCAGTTCCAGCATATGGTGGACGCCCTCGGCGCCGTTGACGGCCAGGCCCCAGTAAAGGGGGCGGCCGACGGCTACGGCGGTGGCGCCCAAGGCCAGGGCCTTGAGCACGTCGCTGCCCCGGCGCACGCCGGAGTCAACGTACACTTCGGCCTTGCCGCCGCAGGCTGCGACAATCTCCGGCACCATCTCGATGCTGGACATGGTGCTGTCGAGCTGGCGGCCGCCGTGGGTGGAAACGAGTATGCCATCTACGCCGTGGTCAACGGCAACGCGGGCATCCTCGGCGACGCGGACGCCTTTCAGCACCAGGGGGAGGTTGGTGAGGCCGCGCAGCCAGTCCAGTTCTTGCCAGGTTAGCGAGGGGGATTGGGGCATATCCCAGCGGGGGGATTCGTCGGTGCCGCTTACGGCGTCAAGGCGGTCTTGCTGCTCCCGGAAGTTGCCCAACTCGCCGGGGCGCTCGTAGCGGTTGCGGACGTCGCGCTCTTTGGGGCTGGGAACGGGGGTATCGACGGTGAGGACGATGGCCCGGAAACCGGCGGCTTCGGCGCGCTTGACCAGATTCTCGGTAAGGTCATAGCCCCGGTGGTAGAGCTGGAACCAGAGGGGGCCGGAGCCGGCGGCGGCGATTTCCTCCATGCTGCAATTGGATGACGTGCTGCACATCATCAGGGTGTTGGACATACCGGCGCCGCGGGCGGTGGCGCACTCGGCGTCCGGGTGGGCGTTGCCGTGGCCGCCGGTGGGCGCAATCATCACGGGAAAGCTGATGTCCTGGCCCAGCACGGTGGTGGAGATTTTGCGCTCGGTGGTGTCGCGCATAAACCGGGGGCGCAGGGTGAGGGCCTCAAAGGCGGAGCGGTTGCGCGCGGTGGTAATCTCGTCCATTGAGCCGGCCTCGATGAACTCCCAGTTGTTGTGGGGGAGCACCTGCCGGGCTCTGGCCTCGTAGTCGTACAGATTGATGGGGTCAAGTCGCATTGCTGCCTCCTTGCGGCAGTGTCGTCGCCCGCTGTCGTATCCGGCCAAGTGCGCCGGCCGGGGGTTACAGGTTCACCGGCGGCTACAGATTCAATTGAATGATTGGGCCGGCGACGTCGGGCCGCATCCGGTACTCTTCCGTTTGGGCGTCGAAGGACAGGGGGTGGGGCAGCGACACGTTGTGATGGCGGCGCAGGCGGCGGATGGCGTGTCCCTGGGATGAGAGGCGGCCGGACAGTTCCCGGGACGTAAGGCCCATGGCGTCCAGCAGGGATTCGCGGGACATGATGTAGCCGCTGCTTTGGGCGACCTGGCGGTAGATGTCGCGGGCCGCCGGGGCCAACATTCCCCACAGGGTGCGCACGTGGTCGATGGTCCAGGTGCCCTCCGGAACTTCGGGTTCCTCAACCGGCGGCGGCGGCGGGGCCGGTTCTGCTTCGGCCGGCGCCGGGGCCGGCGCCTCGTCAACGACGCTGTCGCTGGCGGCCAGGGCGGGCAGACTGCTGCCACTGCCGCCGGCCAAACGGCGGATGGCGTCAATCACTTCTTCAGCGTCCCCGTCAACTGTGAAAGTAACTCTAACCATTATCTCCCTCGGTGTGTCTAAATTGCCGGACAAGTGTAACACACAATGCCCCGATTGTAATGCAAGTTGTAATGATGCGAAAGTCTATCCCAGCGCCGGACAACATTTAGCGCAGGATACCGGATGCCGGGGCATCGCGGAGTCCTGCGCTAAGGGGTTCCGGGCTAATGAGTTCCGGGCGAGACGGATTGCCAAAGTCGGGATGGAACCCCGGAAAGCCTAGCCGCCTTCTTCCTGGGGGCCAAAGGGCACGACGCCGGGTATCCACCACTTGTCCCAGGTTTCGTCGATGCGTTCCTGGAAAAAGTTCAGGTCTTCCTCGGTCAGGTGCGCGAAACGGCCCTGGCGTTGCAGGTAGTCGGTTACGGGCTTGCGCTTGCGGATGCCGCGGGCGATGGCCCGGGACGGGCCGTTGAGGATAAGCTCGCCGTCCACGATTTCGTACTGCACCCAGATGCCGGTTTCCACGGCCAACATTCCCAGCTCGTGGGAATACTTGGGGTCGTAGTCCCATCCTTTGGGGCAGGGGTCGATGCTGTGGATGAAAGTGGGGCCGCCGATGGTGAGCGCGCGGCGGATTTTGTTGGTGAAATCGGGGCCGTAGGAACCGCAGGCGGTGGCTACGTAGCGCACGTCGGGGTGGCCGGCGGCCAGCATGGGGACGGTGTTCTTCTTCCAGCGCCGATTCATGATGCGATGCACTTTGCCCGGCGGGGAGAAGGTGGAGTTGGCCCCCCAGGGGCTGGAACCGGACACCTGGATGTCGGTGTTGGCGTAGGACTCGTTGTCGTAGCAGAGGATGAGCAGGTTGTACTCGTCGTGCTGGAGGGCCGCCGAGATAGCGGACAGGCCCATGTCCACGCCGCCGCCGTCGCCGCAGAAAGCGATGACGTTGATGGGTTCCTCCTGCATCTTGCCCTTGCGCATGAGGGAGGCGAGGCCGGCGGCGGTGCCGGTGGCGGCGGAGCCGCTGGAGCCGAGCTGGGTGTGCATCCACGGCACGACCCAGGGGGTGCTGTAGTAGGTGGTGTTGGCCACGTACATACAGCCGGTGCTGCCCACGACGATGGTGCGCGGGCCGGCGGCCTTAATCATCAGGCGCATGACCAGGGCGGATTCGCAGCCCTGGCAAGTGCGGTGTCCGGAGGTGAACCCCTCGTACACCGGAATTTGTTTTACTCCCCGCACCTGCGGGAGGTCTTGCGTCATGGTTGTCATTAGTGCAGCCCTCCTACTCCCGGACGCCAATCCAGGTGTTCTCTGCGGCAACTTTGCCGGAATTGATGGAATCTTGAACCATCGCCGTCATTTCCTCGACGTCGCGCACCAGAACCTCGCGACCGCCGAGGCCGGCGATGAAACTCTGCACCAGCGGGCGGTTGTCCAGCGTGTACAGAGCGGAGCGGATTTCGTTGAACAGCACGCCGCCGTAAGAGGGCGAGCCGTATGAGTAATCGCGGTCGATGACGCCGACGGCCTTGCAGTGGCTGAGCGCCTCGCGCACTTCGTCGGTGGCAAAGGGGCGGAAAAACTTGACGCGGACAAAGCCGACTTTCCGGCCCTGCTCGCGCATCCGGCGGACGGCAACGCGCACCGGCATGGCCAGCGTCCCCATACCGACCAGCACGATGTCGGCATCGTCGGTCATGTATTCCTCAATGAACGGGCTGTCGTCGCCCCGGCCAAAGAGCTGCTTGAACTCGTCGTAGGCTTCGCGAATCACGTCGGACGTGCGGCGCATGGCGTCGTCGGTCTGGCGGCGAATCTCCATCAGCCAGTCCTCATTGACCTGAGGGGCGACGGTGATGGGGTTGTCGGGGTGCAGCAGCAGGCGGCCCCGGTCGTACTGCGGCAGGAAACGGTCAACCTGCTCCTGCGTGGGCACGTTCACGATGGCCTGGGAGTGGGTGAGGAATGAGCCGTCGCAGGATATGGCCATGGGCAGGAAAACCCGGGGGTCTTCGGCCACGCGCCAGGACAGCAGGGCGATGTCCAGGGCCTCCTGGGCGGTGCCGACCCAGTAGAGCATCCAGCCGAGGTCGCGCACGGCCATGGCGTCGTTGTGCTCTACGCCAAAGGCGCCGGGGTCGTCCAGGGCGCGGTTGCCCACCATGGCGACGACGGGCAGGCGCAGGCCGGCGGTGACGGTGATGGCCTCAAAAGCGTAGAACCAGCCCACGCCGCTGGAGCCGCAGAAAGTGCGGGCGCCGACGGCGGAGGCGTGCTTGACGATTTCGAACTGGGAGTGCTCACTCTCGGCTACGATGAAATCGCAGTCAAAAGCGCCGTCCGCCTTGAGCTTGGACACGTACTGCATCACCGTGTCGTAAGGGCGGATGGGGTAGGCGGTGATTACGTCAACGTCGGCGAGGGAGCAGGCGATGGCGATGGCCTCGCTGCCGCTGATGAGCTCCTCGCGCTCGGTTTGGTTGGCGATTTGAGTGGCCATTAGTCATCATCTCCCGTCAGGGCAACTTCGGATTCGGATTCATACTTGCCCGGGCTATGGTAACCGTGGCTGCGGTCGGCTTCTTTCTCTTTCTGGACCTGGATTAGCTCGGTCATCCAGCGATTGTAGCCGTCCTTGTCCTGAATCCAGTGTTCGTACTGGCTGTTGTTGTCGTTGAACTCGGCCTCGTTGACCATGGTGACGCAATCGGGCACCGGGCAGACGGCTTCGCAGACGCCGCAGCCGCAGCACGCCTCCATGTTGGCGTCATACAGGCCCTCCGGGGTGACGTCAAAGCAGGTGTCGGGGCATTGCAGCCAGCACAGGGTGCACTTGATGCAGGTGTCAAAGTTGATGACGGGGCGCATGGCGCGGGTGCTGAACTTCTTGAAAACGGCGCTGCGGGTGGGCTCGTAGCCCTCGTTGCCGCCGCGGAAACCGCCGCCCGGCTCCACGCCCCGGATGACCAGCCCTTCCTCCATGTCACGCCAGCCGGGGAGGTCGAAGCTGAACGGTTCGTCCGCGCTGCCCTCGCCGGGTTCGACGGGGCGGAAAGTGACGCGGTCAAAGGTGTTGCGGGCGGAAGTCTGCTTTAAGTCGCCCCAATCCTGGTCGGCGATGGCGGCCACCATGGAGTCGATGCTAACCAGTTCCGGGCAAGCCTTGGCCAGGGCGCCGAGGATGCGGACGTCGGTATGGTCGTCCTTATAGACCCAGAGGCCGGAGTAGCTGACGCTGGCGGGGACGATGGCCAGGTTGTAGGCGGTATCCTTCTGGTGGATGTCCTCAATGAGGGCGTCGGCGGGCTGGCGGGAAGTAACGATGAGGGTGCCGCCGGGTTTGGTGAGGGCGTTGATGGGCTGCAAGCCGTACCAGGCCCAGGATTCAATGCCCTTGCACATGGTGTCGTCAACGTTGATGGTAACGTCCACCTCGCGGGCTTCATAGACGGCCAGGTTCTCCTCCAGCTCCTCGGGGCTGTCGGAAACGATGGCGAACTGCTTGGCGGGGATGCCGTTGCGTTCCGGGGAATCGCCATAGCGGCCAAACGCGGTGCCGATTTTGCCCTCTTTGCGGGCGGCAAATACGATGCTGCGGACGATGTTCCGGGCCAGGGTCTTCTGGAAAATGCCGCGGTACACCACCTCCACTGCCACTGTGCTCATCGGGAGCCCTCCTCAAAATAGTTACGGCATTATAGCACGGAAACGGCGGGGAATATGGATGTGGTATAGTGTGCTGAGATTATGGCGCAAAAGTCGGCACTGCCGGGCGTGGTCACTATGAAACTGGACCAAGTGAGAATCGAGAATTACCGCGCCATTGAGCTACTTACGCTGCGGTTGCATCCCCAATTGACGGTGCTGCACGGGGACAATGGGCACGGCAAGACCAGCGTTCTCAACGCCATCGCCGTCGGCCTGGGCAGCATCCCGCGCCTGTTGCCCAACGTAAGCAGTATCGACTTCCTCAAAACTGATCACCGAGAACTACAGCCGCATCTGGTTCAGCTGATAACAACCGACTGGATGGTATGGGAGCGCCGTAAAAACTTTGGCGTGCCACGCAAGCCGGGCGTGCGTAGCCGTATCGCAAGTGTCCCCCTTCCCGGACTTGATTCCAGCGGGAATCCGGTGGGACTCCGCAATTTGCGGGAAGTGCTGGCCGAAATTGTCGACGCGGACATGGAAAGCAAGCCGCCGATTGACCTGCCGATTGTTGCTTTCTACGATACCGACCGGGCAGTGCTGGATGTTCCACAGCGACGGCGGGGCAGCCGGCGGGAGCTTACGCGCTACGATGCTTTGGAAGGGGCTTTGTCCGCTCGTTCCGACTTTCGGGATTTTTTCAACTGGTTTGATGCCAAAGAAGGTGAGGAACTGCGAAAAAAGAGGGACTTGCGAGACTTTGACTATCAGTTGAATGAGCTAAACGCAGTGCGCTCCGCCATTGAGTCTATGATTCCCGGCGTGTCCCAACCGCGCACTACGCGCAATCCAACCGGGTTTGTGGTGTCCGTAAAGAGGCCGGACGGTGAGGGGGATACGGAACTGGCGATTAGCCAGCTGAGCGGCGGCTACCGCATTATGCTGGCGCTGGCCGCCGACCTGGCGCGGCGCATGGCGCAGGGCAATCCCCATAAGGACGACCCGCTGCAATCGGAGGCGATTGTGCTGATTGACGAGGTTGACCTGCACCTGCACCCATCCTGGCAGCAGCGGGTACTGCCCGACTTGATGCGAACTTTTCCGAATGCGCAGTTTATTGTGTCAACTCACAGCCCGCAGGTGCTGACTACGGTTGAGCAGGAGCGTGTCGTGCGGCTTTACTGGGAGGGTGATGGCATTGCTGCGGCTGGCGCCGGTGGGCATACCTACGGCGCACCGGCTGGTGACGTGCTGACGGCAGTCATGGGAGTTGACGAACGCCCGCCAAAGAATGAGTTTGCGGTGGCTCTTGACGAATATATGCGGCTGGTTGACGATGGCAAAGGCAAGTCGAAAACCGCCTTGCAGCTCCGGAGCAAGCTGGAACGGCTCTCGCCGGATGACTACGCGCTGGACCGGGCGGACATTGAGATGATGGTGCAAGAAGTTGTGAATAGTCCGGGAGAGCATAGTGAAACGCATTAATCCTCTCACCGGCCCTACCGAAGGGCTGGCCGCCTATCTCAATCAATACGGAACCACAGCCGGCTGGGAGAGTTTTCGCAGGGACGACCCGGCAGCGTATCAGGAACTCAGGGACAAGCTAGTAGCCACACAACATGGGCTTTGCGGCTACTGCGAAATCAGTCTGCGCAGTGAAAACAACATAGATGATGTGCAGGTCGAACATATCATCCCGCAAAGTGAATCGGAGCATGACGAAGCGCAAGCCCTCAACTACTCCAACCTGATGGCATCCTGCCTGGGCGGTACAGCACGGTTACGGTTCGGCCCGGAAGCGTCTATAGTTGACTCGGAAAGGTATTGGTCGCCTCAATCGGATAGCACCAGCTGCGGGCAAGCCAAAAGGAATGCTTACCCCGCCAGCTTTGTCGACCCGCGCATACTTCCGATGTTCCCGGCACTATTCCGGGTGAACTTAGAAGGTTTAATTGAGGCGGACGAAAGCGCCTGCGAATCATCGGGTATATCAGTATGCCGGATAAAGGCGACTATCACCTTGCTGGGTTTAAATGTCGTCCGCTTGCAAGGAGCGCGCCGTAGCCGATGGCGCGCCTTAACGGAAGCGCTGCATCGGTATGGCAGCGTACCCGGCGGCGTGGAACGGTTGGCGCGGCGGGTGCTTTTGCCGGACGGCGCCGGGAATCTGCAAAAGTTCTTTACTACCAGCCGTTCGCGTTTCGGAACGCGGGGCGCGGGCGTACTGGCGGAACCGCCGCAGGCATGGGTCTGATGGGCAGCAGCACTGGTCATATCCCGTCATAGCCGCCCGGCTGTGGTATTCTAGCCGCCATTTTGCCGTTAGCACGGCACGAGAGCGAGAGGTGTGAAAGTATGCCCCAGCGTATGAAAGCTGGCGCGGCAGTTATTGAGCTGTTGCGGCAGGAAGGTGTTAGCAAGATTTTTGGTATCGTTGGGTCGTCGTTTTTGGACGTTTTGGACCCGCTTTATGACCGGGATGACATGGAGTTTGTCGGCGTGCGCCACGAGCAGGGGGCGGCGTTGATGGCTGATGGGTACAGCCGCATTGCGGGCAGTCCGTCGGTTTGCCTGGTTACTAATGGGCCGGGGGTGCTGAACCTTACTTACGGCATTGGTTCGGCCTTTGTTGCCCATTCGCCGGTGGTGGTGCTGGCACCCTCGGCGTCGCGGGACCATCAGAACCTGGACTCTACGCAGGAGTTTGACCAGGTGGCGCTGTTTGCGCCGATTACCAAGGCCAGCTTTGCCATCAACAAGATTGAACGGCTGCCCGATGCGCTGCGGCAGGCGTTTCGCATCGCTACGTCGGGCAAGATGGGGCCGGTGCTGGTGGATATTCCGCGGGACTTGCTGCCGGGCGCGGAGATTGAGCTGGAAACTTTGCCGCCGGCGGCTTATCGCACCGTCCAGGGCCGCTCGCGGGGCGACCGGCAGCAGGTGGTGGCGGCGGCCCGGGAGATTATGTCGGCGCAACGGCCGGTGATCGTTGCTGGCGGCGGCGTGGAGTGGAGTCTGGCGGACGCTGCCATCGCCCGTCTGTCGGAGCTTACGGGCGCGCCAATCGTTACGTCTTACGGGCGCGCGGATGCGGTGCCTAACGACCATCCGAACTATCTGGGCCATCTGGGACGGCTGGGGGCTGAGGAGGCGATCAGCGCAGTACGCAGCGCCGACGTGATTGTGGCCGCCGGCACCCGGCTGGGGCAATCGACTACCTTCTTTGACCATCGGTATATTCCCGCCGACGCCCGCATCGTGCACATTGAGATTGACCCCAAAGAGATTGGCCGCATCTATCCGGTTGCGGTGGGCGTGGAGGGCGACGTGGGCGCGGTGGTGGAGGAAATCAGCGGGCTGGTGGCCGAGGCGGAGCTGCGTCCCGATGCCGAATGGACGCGGCGGGTGGCGGAGTGGAACGCCGCCCGCACCGCGCGACTGGCCGCCGAGGGCGCGCTGGCCGGCGATTACATCAAGCCGCAGCGGGTCTATGCCGAGCTGCGCAAGGTGATGCCGCGCAACGCCATCGTTGCGCTGGACGCGGGGCTGGCGCCGAACTTTGGGCAAGACCGGCTCAACTACTATCAGCCGCGCAGCCTGATTATGGCGCTGGATTTGGGCGGGCTGGGGTTCAGTTTCCCGGCGTCCATCGGCGCCAACTTTGCGGCTCCCGACCGGCCGGTGGTCAACTTTAACGGCGACGGCGGCTTTCTGTTCAACGCGCAGGAGTTTGAGACTGCGGTGCGCTACGGGCTGAAAAACATCTCGGTGGTGATGAACAACGACTGCTGGGGTTCGGAGAAGGCTTATCAGAAGTACGCTTTCGACGAGCGGTACGTGGGCGCCGACACGGTGAACCCGCGCTTTGACAAGTACGCCGAGCTGTTCGGGGGCGCCGGGTTCTACGTGGAGCGTCCGGAGGACATCGCCGACGTCTTTCAACAGGCGCTGGCGGTGGATGGGCCCAGCATCATCGAAATACCTACCGACCCCGACGAGATGCCCCGCCCGGCCCGGCTGGCGGAAGTACAGTCCCCAACCGCATAGCGCATAATAGAGAGGGACGGGAAAGTCAGAATGGGGAATGTCGGGAAACTCCAAACCGCCGCTTTAGTTCTGACTGTGGCGGCCGGGCTGATGGCGGTGGTATCGCTAATCCTGTTCTGGCGCCTGTCGTCGGTTGAACAAAAAATTGCCGAAAGCCAGGCCCGGCAGTACCGCAACTACGTGCTGGCGGACGGCCTGCGTCAGACGTCGGACGACCTGACTCGTATGGCCCGGCTGTACGCGGCAACGGGCGAGGAGCGGTATCGCAACTGGTTCCAGCAGATATTGGACATCCGCGACGGCAGCGCGCCGCGTCCGGAGAACTATGGGGGCATCTACTGGGACTTTGTGGTGGCCGGCGAAAATCCCCAGGCGCGGCGTCAGCTCGTACAAGTCCTGCCCGGTATCTATTGGGACTTTGCGGTGGACCGGGAAAATCCTCCGGACGCCGCCAGCGAACCCCTGCCGCTGCAAACGCTGCTGGCGTCGGCGGGCTTTACGGAGGGCCAACTGGATTTGCTGCGTGAATCGGAGGCCAATTCCAACGCGCTGGCCACGCTGGAGACCGAGGCGATGCAGGCGGCCGACGCTGGCGACCTGGAGCGGGCCCGCAGTATCCTGAACGGCGCAGATTACCATGAAAGCAAGGCCGTGATTATGCGTCCGCTGGCCCAAATCCTGGACGACATCGAGCATACCGCAGCGGCGGAAACCGCCGGCTACGTCCGGCAGTGGCAGACGCTGGCCGTCGCTTTGCTGGCGGCGCTGGTTTTGTCCATTCTGCTGTCGGCCGGGGCGGTGGCGGCGTTTATCGTTGCGCTCCGCAAATCGTAGGGCGCAGCAGACAGTTCCAGACAATTCACAGTTCCAGACGGTTCAGGGATGGGATTATGGCAACTAACGAAATCATCAAGCCGATTGACGTGGACATCTCCGGAGCGGCCATCATCATCAACTGGAATGATGGGCACCGGGGGATTTACCCGCACCGGATGCTGCGGCTGCGCTGTCCGTGCGCGTCGTGCGTAGAGGAAATGACCGGGCGGGCGCTGCTGGACCCGGACCATGTGCCGTCCGGCGTGCGGGCGGTTGACCAGATGGCGGTGGGGCAGTACGCGCTGCAATTCCTGTGGGACGATGCCCACTACACCGGCATTTACACCTACCGCACCCTGCGGGCGGCGTGCACCTGCATCGCCTGCAACGAGGGGCGGGCGGGCCAGCGTTAGCCGGCCGGGGGCTATTCGGCGGATGGATTAGCGTCAGCGGGACTAGCGTCCGGGGCGCCGGTTCCGGCGGCATCGGCATCAGCATTAGCACCGGCCGGGCGGTTGCCGCGGAAAACCGCCCCGGGGCGGCGGCGCAGCTTGGGGGCGGTGAAGGTGTCGGATTTAAAGGAGAAGTTGGAAATCTGCCGCGTGGCCGGCTGGCCGCAGGTTTTGCAGTTGATGGGGTCGTCGGCGCGGGATACCGGGCGGATGGACTCGAAATCGGCGCCGCAATCGCCGCAGTGATACTCGTAAATTGGCATAATTACCTCCGGCGGTGATTATATCCTAAACGACGCAAGCGCCGGCATCCGCCGGGGCCAGCGGGGCCGTGTATATTGCACGGTCTTTCAATTGCACGGTCTATCAAGCGTTACAAGCTATCGTTGCACGGTCTATCAAGCGTTACAAGCTATCGTTGCACGGTCTATCAAGCGTTACAAGCTATCGTTAATAAGGATGAAAGGGCCATGCTGCGAACTCGTTTTACCGACTTGCTGAAACTGGATTATCCGGTGCTGTCGGCGCCGATGAGCAACCATAGCGGCGGGCGTCTGGCGGCGGCGGTGTCGCGGGCCGGGGGGTTGGGCGCCTTTGGCGGCAGCAACGGTTTTGGCCCCGACTGGTGCCGGCAGCAGATTGACTTTATCCGCGCGCAAACCGACCGGCCTTTTGGCGTCGGCTTTATCACGCAGCTGATTGCGGGCAATCCGCAGAACTTTGAGATTGCGCTGTCGGCGGGCGTGCCGGTGGTGATATTCTCCTTTGTTGACCCGCGCCCCTGGCTGGGGCGGGCCCGGGATGCGGGGGCGGTTGCCATCTGCCAGGTGCAATCGCCGGAGGGCGCAGAGTTGGCGGTGGAGGCCGGGGCCGACGTGCTGCTGGCCCAGGGCAACGAGGCCGGGGGGCATACCGGCGAGATGAATCTGCTGCCGCTGCTGGTGGAGCTGGTGGAACGGTATCCGCATATTCCGGTGCTGGCCGCCGGGGGGATTACATCCGGCCGGGCGCTGGCCGGGGCGCTGGCGGCCGGGGCAGAGGGGGCGTCATTGGGCACGGCGCTGCTGGCTACCCCGGAAGCGGTGGAAGTGCCGCAGTCATTTAAGGAACAAATCCTGCTTTCCGGGGGGCAGGATACCGTGTTCACCCGGTTTTACGACCTGCTGGGCAACGACCCCTGGCCGGAGCCGATAGCGGGGCGGGTGTACCGCAACCGGCTGGTGCGGCAGTGGGACGGCAGGGACGCCGAAGTGCTGGCCAATCGGGAGGAGCTGGCCTCGGACGTTGCCGCCGGCCGGGCCCGCCACGACCCGGAAGTGGCGTCCGTGTATATGGGGCAGGGGGCCGGACAGGTCAATGCCATACGGCCGGCGGCGGATGTAATCGCGGACGTCTGCCAGGGGGCGGCGGATATTTTGCGGGGGCTGCCGGAAAGGTTTTCGGGGCAGAGTTAGCCGACGGCGCATCCGGGTTTGCTCCGGCAATTCGTTACGCCTTTTGTTACAATGGCCGGAATACTCCAAACCCGACAGGTTTGGGCGACACGACGAATGGGATTGACATTATGACGACAAATCGGACTGCCGACGTGGTGATTATCGGCGGGGGCATCGCGGGGTGCGCCGCCGCTTATTATCTGGCGCAACAGGGCATCACGGCAACGATTATTGAGCGCGACGACATCGCGGCGGCGGCGTCGGGCTACAACGCCGGGGGGCTGAACCCGCTGGAGGGCCACGGCTGGCCGGAGCCTTTGCAAGATATGGCGTTGCAGTCGTTCCGGATGCACCGGGAGCTTTGGGAATCGCTGCCGGCGGAAACCGGGATTGACTATCACGGCCGGCTGACTTCAATTCTGAAAGTGGCTCTGGATGAGGACGAACTGTCGGATTTGGATGACACGCTGGCTACCTTTAACCGCGCGCCGGAACCCGGCTTTTACGCGGAGCGGCTGGAACGGGAGGATGCGCTGTCCATTGAACCCCGGCTGTGTCCGGATGTTATCGGCGGCATACGGGCGGTGGGCAACGGCGCGCTGGACGGGCTGGAGTTCACGCAGGCGCTGGCCGCCGCCGCAACGGGACGGGGGGCGTCGGTTATGTCCACCGCCGCGCTGGGCCTGCGGCTGGGCAACGGGCGCGTGGAGTCGGTGGTAACCGGGGAGGGCGAAGTGGCCTGCGGCGCACTGCTCATCGCCGCCGGCCCCTGGTGCCGCACGGTGGAGCAATGGCTGGACATCGCCATCCCGGTCAATCCGCTGAAAGGGCAGATCGTGCGGGTGCAGCCGGCGGGGCCGGGCCTGGACTACGAGCTGATTGGCGGCGGCAGCTCAATGTACGCCAAATCCGACGGGCTAATCTGGTGCGGCTCTACCGAGGAGGACGCCGGCTTTGACCTGTCGCTGACCGACGACGCGCGGGAAAAGATACTGCGGATGGCGGTGCGGCTGATGCCGTCGCTGAGCGATGCGGCGGTGGTGGAGCAGACCGCCTGCCTGCGGCCGGTAACCCCGGACTGGCTGCCCATCGTCGGCGGCGCGCCGGGGTGGGACAACGTGTACATCAACACCGGCGGGCAGAAAAAGGGCATACTGCTGGGGCCGGCCATGGGCAAGGGCATTGCGGATATAATCGCCGCCGGCAGCACCGACATCAGCCTGGCGGGATGCGACCCGGCGCGTTTCGCCGGCCGCGCCGCCTAGCCAATCCGTACCGCCAATCTGCCATCCAAAGCGAGGGCAAAATGAAAGGTATCAAAGGGAAACTGGACAGAGTAATCGACGGTTTCACGTTCGGACTGGGGTTCGGATGCGCGATGCTGCTCACGTCCGTGGTCGGGTTTGTCATCTTTCTCATCATGCTGGCGCTGGCCTGGTCATGGTTCCTGAACTCACTCGTGAACTCGCTGAAGTCGCTGCTCACCGGCTTTTTGTGAGCGCCAGCGTTGGCAACGCCTGACTAAGCAGCGCTGATGCAGGCCTTTGCCGGCCGGGGCAACAGCCTCGGCAAAGCTTTATCTACGCCGCCGCCTACACGCTGTGCCTGGTCGCAGTTCCGGGAGGCGCGGGCAACGCTGACTATGATGGGCGTGATACAGGCGGCCATCCTGCGGCTTGCGCCGTTTGCGCGCCCAATGATTGGGAGGCTAGGCAGTAGCAACGCCACAAGTTATGATGTGGATGCAGTAAGGGGGCATAGCCCGCTATCCGGCACATTCGCGGTTCCTTGCCTGCAAACAGTTGGGGTTACCGAGCGTCGCAGCCGCAGTAACTAACTTTGACGACATAGAGAGTATCCATCGGGTTGAGATGCATCGGATTGACAAAGCGCGGGCCTACAAACAAATATATGATCGATGATGCCTAATGAATTGAAATCAGAGGTGAATAGCCGTATCAAACAGAGAGACATAAGTTTCTAAATGGGCTACCAGTGAATCACTGCACTAACTCCACTGACGGCTTAACACGGCATCTTGTCAACGAGGTTTTTCAGCTATGACTACGCAAATTGCGCCCCCACGGGCCGCTTACCGGGAACTTGTCCCTATCGTCTTGCCCGCTGATTACGTCTGCCCCGACCCGGAGAAACGAGGCGATATGCTGCAAACTCCCGTTATCGATAAGAGCGGCTACTTTGTGGCGCGGCATTTCGCCGGACGGCCTGACGTGCTGGTGCGCACCGATGGGTTTGTCTTTTACAACGAGTACAACATGAACTACCGTTTCCGGCCTGACCTCTACGTGGCTTTTGGCGTGGACAAGGCCGCCATCCGCAGCCGCAACGGTTATGTCATCTGGGAGGCGGGCAAGCCGCCCGACTTTGCCCTGGAGGTGGCATCCGAAAGCACCAACGAGCGGGATACCGGGGAGAAGCCGGGCCTCTACGCCAGCGTGGGCATCCCCGAATACTGGCGGGCTGACCCCACCGGCGGCGATTTGTACGGCTACCCCCTGGCCGGCGACGTGCTGATTGACGGCATCTACCATCCTATTGAGTTGCATACGGAGGCCGACGGTACGATTTGGGGGTACAGCGCCGCGCTGGACTTGTGCCTGTGCTGGAATCCGTCCTGGGACTGGGACGTTGACGACGAATCGCACCTGCGCTTTTACGACCGCAAGAGCGGGCGCTACCTGTGCGACTTTACACTGGTGGAGGCGGACCGGGATGCGGCGGTGGCGGAGTTGGCGCAGGCGCAGGAACGCATCCGGCAGCTGGAGGCGGAGCTGGGCCGACAGTCATCGTCCGAGGGCGCCAGCCAGTAACACCCCGTCAACGAGGTTTTTCAGTTATGACTACGCAAATTGCGCCCCCACGGGCTACTTACCGGGAACTTGTCCCTATCGTCCTACCCGCTGATTACGTCTGCCCCGACCCGGAGAAACGAGGCGATATGCTGCAAACTCCCGTTATCGACAAAAGCGGCTACTTTGTGGCGCGGCATTTCGCCGGGCGGCCTGACGTGCTGGTGCGCACCGATGGGTTTGTCTTTTACAACGAGTACAACATGAACTACCGTTTCCGGCCCGACTTGTACGTGGCTTTTGGCGTGGACAAGGCCGCCATTCGCAGCCGCAACGGTTATGTCATCTGGGAGGCGGGCAAGCCGCCCGACTTTGCCCTGGAGGTGGCATCCGAAAGCACCAACGAGCGGGATACCGGCGAAAAGCCGGGACTCTACGCCAGCGTGGGCATCCCCGAATACTGGCGGGCTGACCCTACCGGCGGCGACCTTTACGGCTACCCTCTGGCCGGCGACGTGCTGATTGACGGCATCTACCATCCTATTGAATTGCATACGGAGGCCGACGGCACCATCTGGGGGTACAGCGCCGCGCTGGACTTGTGCCTGTGCTGGAACCCCTCCTGGGACTGGGACGTTGACGACGAATCGCACCTGCGCTTTTACGACCGCAAAAGCGGGCGCTACCTGTGCGACTTTACACTGGTGGAGGCGGATCGCGATGCGGCGGTGGCAGACCGGGACGCAGCGGTGTCAGATCGGGATGCGGCGGTATCAGAGTTGGCGCAGGCGCAGGAACGTATCCGGCAACTGGAGGCGGAGCTGGGCCGACAGTCATCGTCCGGGGCCGCCAGCCAGTAACATCCCGTTTCCTCAATACGGAATCCCCCAACATGGAATCCTCAACAAGGAGTAACACTTATGACTACCAACGGCACTAGCGGCGCGCTGCGGGACATTCACGTGGTGGAGTTTGGGCAGTATGTTCCTGGCCCGATGCTGGGGATGCTGCTTTCGGACCAGGGCGCGCACGTTATTAAGGTGGAGCGGCCGGAGGGCGATCCGGCGCGTTCCGAGCCGGCTTTTGCTACCTGGAACCGGGGCAAGCGTTCGGTTGCGCTGGACTTGAAAACGGACGCCGGGCGGGAGAACGCGCGTCGTCTGGCCGCCAACGCCGACGTGGTGATTGAGAATTACCGGCCGGGGGTTGCCGAACGACTGGGCATCGGCTATGCGGAACTGTCCGCCGGCAATCCCGGCCTGATTTACTGCTCCCTGCCGGGGTATGGCGAGGAACATCCCAGCCGCAATGAGCCGGGGTGGGATCCGGTCATCAGCGCGGCTACCGGGTTCTATCCGGAAACCGGGCAGAGCAACGGGGAGCCGCTGTTCACGCCGCTGCCCATCGCCAGCACTTTTGCCGCGCTGCTGGGTTCGGTGTCGGTGGCCATGGCCATCAACGCGCGCGACAGGACGGGACGGGGGCAGCGCATTGAGGTGCCGCTGCATTCGGCGATGTTCACCGCAATGGGCAGCCGCATCATCAAGTTCAACGACTACGAGTACGTTGACCAGTTTGACTTCCCGCGCACGGTGATGTCGCATCCCTATCAGTGCGCCGATGGCCGGTGGGTGTACCACCACGGGATGTTCGAGCGGTTCGCCCGGCAAACTCTGACCGCCGCCGGACGGGAGGAATGGATTGACGAGGCCGTGGCGCTGTTCGGGCGGCCGGTGGACGCCGAAACGCTGGAGTTCTGGCAGAACCGTTTTGCCGAGATGTTCAAGGAACGCACCGCCTGGGAATGGGAGACCGACATCAACGCGCGCGGCGGGGCGTGCACCGTCTGCAAGACGGTGGATGAGTGGCTGGTGCACGAGCACGCTATCGCCGGCAAGATGGTGGTGGAGGTGGACGACCCCGAACGGGGCACGATGAAACAGCCGGGGGTGCAGGTTCGCTTGCGCGGCACGCCGGGGGCCATCGCAGGCCCGGCGCCCCGGTTGGGCGAGCACACCGACGCCGTGCTGTCGGAAGTCGCCAACGCTCCCGCCCGGCCGGCGCAAACTGCCAGCGATAGCAACGGCAGCAACGGCAACGGCAGCGTGCTGAGCGCCTTGCAGGGCGTGCGCGTCCTTGACCTGTGCATCATCCTGGCCGGGCCGACCTGCGGGCGCACGCTGGGCGAATTTGGCGCCGACGTCATCAAGATTGACGACCCGACGCGCATCCTGGACCCGATAGGCTACATCGACGTCAACCGGGGCAAGCGCAGCATCATGCTCAACCTCAAGTCGGAGGAAGGCCGGGCCGTGTTCTGGAAACTGGTGGAATCCGCCGACGTGATTGTGGAGAACAACCGCAAGTCGGCGGTGGAGCGGCTGGGGCTGGGCTACGAGGCGGTCAAAAAGGTAAAGCCGGACATCGTGTACGCCTCGCTGAACGCCTTTGGCTACGACGGGCCGTGGTCGGAGCGGGCCGGCTGGGAGCAGCTGGCGCAAGGCACCAGCGGGATGCAGGTGCGGCGCGGCGGGCGGGACGGCGCGCCGATGCTGGCGCCCTACGCCGTGAACGACTACGGCACCGGGCTGATGGGCGCCTACGCGGTGGCCCTGGCGCTGCACGAACGCAACCGCACCGGCCAGGGCCAGTCGGTGGACAGCGGGCTGGCGTTGACGGCGGGCCTGTTGCAGTCGCCCTACTTCCTGGACTACGACGGGTACGAACGGGCGGACATTGAGGGGGCGGACGCGCGGGGCTACTCGGCCCGGTCGCGCCTGTATAAGGCATCCGACGGGTGGCTCTATCTGCACTTCCCCGACGAGGACGCCTGGCAGTCGGCGTTGCAGCTGCCGGAGCTGATTCCGGCGGCCGGCGCCAAAGACGAGGCCGAGCTGGTGTCCGCGCTGAGCAACATCATCCAGGGCAGCACCATTGAGCACTGGGCGCGGCGGCTGGGTGCGCGGGGCGCGTCGGTAACCGCCAACCTGACGATGGAGGATTACCGGCACGACCCGGTGGTGCGCAACGCCGGGTTCGTCGTAACGCGGGAGCATACGGTTTGGGGCAGCGTTGACCATTCGGGCACCACGGCCCGCCTGTCGGAAACGCCGCCGCGCCTGGGCATCCCGGCGCCGTACTTCGGGATGCACACCGACGAGATACTGGCCGAGGCCGGCTATTCCGCCGACGAAATCAACGCGCTGAAAGCAGCGGGGGCGGCGGTAGCGCCAAGCCGGTAACGCGTGGCAAAAACGGAGGCCCTTACCGCCATCGGCAAGGGCCTCCCGATGGCCATTTGGCCGTGCCGGTGCGGGCGGCGTGGATGCAAACTGCGTGGCATCCTGCTAAACTGGCGCCAACCAATCTCCGGCGGGAGTTGCGTCGTGTTACGAATTTACAACACCCTTACCAAAATCACCGAGGAAATCAAGCCGATTACGCCCGGCCGCATCTCAATGTACACCTGCGGGCCGACGGTGTATCGCTACGCGCACATCGGCAATCTGCGTACCTACCTGATGGCCGACTGGATTCGCCGCGTGCTGACGGCCGACGGCTGCGCAGTCTATCACATCAAGAACATCACCGACGTTGGCCATATGCGCCAGGAACTGGTTGAGGCCGGCGGCGACAAGATGATTATGGCCGCGCTGGAAGAGGGCAAAACCATCCAGGAGATTGGCGAGTTTTACGCTGACTGTTTCTGGCGGGATGAGCGGCAAATCAACATCCTGCCGGCCCACGTGTTCCCCTGGGCATCGCAGCACATCCCGGAGATGCTGGAGATGGTGGGGACGCTGATTGACAAGGGCGCCGCGTATGAGGCCGGCGGCAACATTTACTTTGACGTGAACAGCTACCCCGAATACGGCAAGCTGTCCAACAACTTTGGCGGCGATTTGCTGGAAGGCGTGCGGGCGGAGGCCGACCCGCTCAAGCGCGACCCGCGCGACTTCACGCTGTGGAAAGCCGCCGAGCCGGGCCGGGACGTGAAGTGGGACAGCCCCTGGGGTGAGGGTTTCCCCGGCTGGCACATTGAATGTTCGGCGATGGCGCACAAGTACCTGGGCGAGCAGTTTGACATCCATACCGGCGGCGTGGACAACGTGTTTCCGCATCACGAGGACGAAATCGCCCAGAGCGAAGGCACCTTTGGCGCGCGCCACGTCAACTATTGGGTGCACGGGCAGCACCTGCTGGCCGACGGCGCCAAGATGGCGAAATCGGCGGGCAACGTGTTCCTGATTGACGACCTGGCCGCGCGCGGATTTGACCCGCTGGCTTTCCGCTACCTGTGCATGACCGTCCGCTACCGGCACCGGATGAACTTTACTTTCACCTCGCTGCGCGCCGCCGAGAAAGCGCTGACCGGCCTGCGCAACCGGGTCTGGCACTGGCAGAACGCCCCGCAGGACGACACGGCGCATCTGGACGACCGCAGCGTGGTTGAGGAATGGCGCAACCGTTTCTGGGACGCCGTGCACAATGACTTGGACTTGCCCCGAGGTCTGGCAATCACTTGGGACATGGTAAGTTCGCACCTGCCGCCGGGGGACAAACTGGAGCTGATACTGGACTTCGACCGGGTATTCGGCCTGAATCTGGACGACGTGCCGGCGCAGTACGAGGTTGGCCCGGATACCGCCGAGCTGGTGGCCCGCCGGGCCGCCCTGCGCCGGCAGGCCGCTTTCGCCGCCGCCGACGCGCTGCGCGCCGATGCGGTGTCGGGAGGGCTGGTAATCGAGGACACCGGCGAGGATACGCGGGTGCGTCCGCAAACCTCCCTGGAACAGCAGGAAGCCCGCTGGTCGTCGGTATCGGCGTCACGGGAAGTTCCCTCGCTGCTGGCCGAACCGGACTTGTACGACTACTCTTTCCTCATCAACGCCTACGACTACGTTGACGACGTGCGCCGCTGCGTAACGGCCATCCTGAACCACACCGGGGATGCCTCGGCGGAAGTAATCGTCGTTGACAACGGCTCCACCGACGGCACCGCCGAATACCTGGAGGAAGCGACGCAGGAACACCCCAACCTCAAGGTCATCCACTGCGACCACGTGGTTGGCGACGCCGCCGGCAAGAACATCGGCATCAAGCAGGCACGGGGGCGTTACATTGTGGTAATGGACGCCTCTACGGAAGTGGTGGGCGATATACTGACGCCGGTGTCCGAGAGCCTGTCGGACGAAACCGTTGGGGTGTTCGGGCCCTACGGCTTGACCACCGACGATATGCAGCATTTCCACGAGGAGGTGGAGCAGGGCGATGCCGACGCGATGCAGGCTTACTGTATGGCGTTTCGCCGGGCCGACCTCAGCGCGGTGGGGTTGATGCACGAGTCGTTCCGGTTCTACCGCAACCTGGACATTGACTACTGCTTCCAGTTCAAGAACGCCGGGTTCCGCATCGTGTGCGACAGCAAACTGCCGCTGGTGCGCCACGAGCACCGCCAGTGGGAAGAGCTGGACGAAAACCAGCGCAACGAGCTGAGCCGCAAGAACTTCGGACGGTTCCTGAAACGCTGGGGCAACCGCCCCGACCTACTGATAAACCCGGCGGCCAGAGGGTTTGAGACGGGATTCCGGCACTGAACCCGGCGCTATTCCGGCTCCAAATCCCGATCGTATAGGGTGTACCAGTACACCTCCCCGCCGGAGATGACGTCGGCGATTTCCGGGTCGTTGCGGATGCTGGCGATTGCCGGCCGTGCCGGCTGGCCGGTAAATCGGGACAGGAAACCGGCGTTGCGTATTGCCCGCCGCGTATCTCGACGATTAGCGGTATAGGATATTTCCAGCGCAACGTAAGCAGTCTGCCCATCGCCGTCAATGACTTCAATAATCAAATCGGCGTCAACAAAGCTGGCAATTTCTCCCGGAGCGATACCGGAAAGGTCTGCGTCCCGCACCATGCCCGTCAAGTCAGCGCCGGTCAGCGTGCGAACATAAGTCAAGCCCATGGTGAAGGCAATGAACGGGGCCTGCCTATCGGCTCGGTTGCGGGCATGATCGCCCTTCATCTGGGCTGAGTCCTGCCGGATTTCAGCAATATCCCGCCGCACTTCCCCGATGTCTTCTCGAATTTCCCTGTTGATACGGCGTTGGTCTTCAACGAATCGGTCCATCCGCTCCTCAAACGGCTCGAACCGATCCTCTACAAAGCGGTTGAACCGCGCCGGCAGGTTGAGCAATTCCTCACTCAACACGTAGCGGCGCAGTTCTGCCCGGTATTCCGGGTTGGCATCCAGCAGGCGGAACAGGTCGTGGATGTCGTGGATCATAGTCATCGCGCAGTTCTCCTGTTCCCCTATTGTACCCTTTTATCCGGTGGGCGTATGCCGCAGTTGGTTTGGGAGATGATTGCGGCCGGGTCAGCCTCTGGCGTACCAGTCGGGGTGTACGGCTTGGAGGCCCAGTTGGGGCCAGGCGGCGGGGGCGCCGCATTTTTCCAGGCGTTCGTCCAGGGGCAGCGTTTCGTCCCAGTAGTAGGCGATGATGCGGCGGCCGTTCCAGTCGCTGGCGGCGTCGGAGGCAATCCATACTACGGGGGACTGCATTACTTCGGGTTGAATCAGCGCATTGGCGCTGGCGCCCTCCGGGGGCAGCACCATGTTGGTGGCGGTGGCGCCGCCGGGGGTTAGCACGTTGGCGGTTACGCCGGTGCCCTCGAAATCCTGGGCCATGATGGCCACCAGGGCCTCGTGCCCGGCTTTGGACGGGCCGTAGGGGGCGCCGCCTTTGCGCCACATGGTGTCCATGCTGGTGGTTACGCCGATGATGCGCCCGTAGCCCTGCTCTATCATGTGGGGCGCGACGGCGTGGGACATGAGGAACGGGCCGCTGAGGTTGACCGAGATGACGCGCAGCCAGGCGCCGGGTTCAAGGGTCCAGAAATCGGTGCGGCTGCCGGAGGCGCTGCCGCCAAACCCGGCGGTGCGCGGGTTGATGCCGGCGTTGTTGACCAGAATGTGCAGGCCGCCCATTTCGCTTATCGTTCGGGCTACGGCGTTCGCCACCGAATCCGGGTCGGTTACGTCGGCGATGATGGGCATTACGGCGTCATCGCCGCCCAGCTCGCGCATATCGTTGGCCGTCTGGTCAAGCCAGTCCTCGTTGATGTCCAGCATGGCAACTCTGGCGCCGGCGCGCACCAGTCCGGTCGTAATGGAGCGTCCCATCCCGATGGGGCTGGCCGCGCCGGTAACAATTGCCACCTTGCCTTGCAGCGTGTCCGATGCCATAGTCATATTGCTCACCTCGTTATCAATCGTTCGGTAATCCGGCGGTAATCCGGTAAAATCCTGCCAGATGATAACCGTTGGGGCGATGGTTGTTAAGCGGGGCGGGTTGTCAAGCGAGATTGGCGCGCTGCGCCTTGACCGCTATTTGCGGCGGTGTTAGATTGGCCGCCGTATTCCGACGGTTATCCTACGGTTTCCGGTAATATCCTTGAACAGCAAATATCCTTGCGATGAATGACCTGGCTGACCGCGTTATGGGCGGCGAATTGCGCGCTCTTTCCCGCCTGCTGTCCCTGCTGGAGCGGGGGGAGCCGGCGGCGGCGCCGGCGATGGAGCGGCTGGACCCGCAAACCGGCCGGGCCTACACGGTGGGCATCACCGGGCCGCCCGGCGTGGGCAAGAGTACGCTGGTGGACCGGCTGACCGAACACCTGCGCCAACTTGGGCTGAGCGTGGGCATCCTGGCGGTTGATCCGACCAGCCCTTTTACCGGCGGCGCGCTGCTGGGCGACCGAATTCGGATGCAGCGGCATTATCTGGATGCCGGCGTGTTCATCCGCAGCGTGGCCACGCGGGGGCAGTCCGGCGGCTTGCCGCGCATCGTCAAGAGTATGGTGCGCCTGCTGGACGCCGCCGGCAAAGACGTCGTGCTGGTGGAAACGGTGGGCGTGGGGCAAACCGAGCTGGGCATCATGGGCGTAGCCGACACGGTGATTGTCACGATGATGCCGGAATCCGGCGATGCCATCCAGACGCTGAAAGCGGGGGTTATGGAAATCGCCGACCTCTACGTCATCAACAAGGCCGACCGGGACGGCGCAAACCGGATGGCGGCGGCCGTTACCGCAATGCTGCATATGTCCGACCGGTCGGATGGCTGGAACCCGCCGGTGCTGCTGACGCAGGCCCACGCCAACGCGGGGATTGCCGAGCTTTGGGACAGCGTAGGACAGCATCGATCATTCCTGAACGACACCGGCGGGCTGGAACGGCGGCGCCTGGAACGGCGGCGGCAAGAGTTTCTGGAATCGGTGCAAGAGGAAATCTACCGCCGCATCACCCGGCGATTAGCCGCCGATGCCCGGCTGAACCAACTGCTGGCCGACATTGACGGCAAGCAGGCCGAACCTTACGCCGCGGCGCTGGGCCTGCTGGCGGACGAGGGGCTGGAACTGCTGGGCGGCCCGGCGGCGTTGTAGGGCAAAGCCCGTCGGGGCAGCCGCCAGGGCCGCCCCGATTGATGCCATATAATCCCGGCCCGATACCTACCGGGCTGCTTGCTAGTTGCGGTTGTCCCGGTTGTCGCCGTCGCCGCTGGCTCCGTTGCCGCCGCCGGCCCGGTTGCCGCTGTCCTGCTGGTTGCTGCCCATGCCCAGGAATGGCGACAGCATGGAGGTGAACTCCATCGGGAAAATAAACTTGGTGGAGGGGCTGGAGCCCAGCGACTTCAGGGTGTCAAAGTACTGCAAGCTCATGGTGCGGGCGTCCACGGTGCTGGCTACGTTGTAGATGCGTTCCAGCGCGGTGCTGAAACCCTCGGCCCGCAGCACGGTTGCCTGCTGCTCGCCCTCGGCTTGCAGAATATCCGACTGGCGCTGCCCCTCGGCCTTGAGGATGGCCGACTGCTTTTCGCCCTCGGCCAGGTTGATGGCCGCCTGGCGCTGGCCTTCGGATTCGGTAATCTCGGCGGTGCGGATGGCGTCGGCGGACTTCTGGCGTTCCATGGCCGCCTTGACGCCGGCCGGCGGGTCAACTTCGTTGATTTCAACCTGGGATACCTTGACGCCCCAGCGGGTAGTCACTTCGTCCATCCGCAGCTGCACTTCGTCGCGGATGCGCTCCCGTTCCGACAGTGTGACGGACAGGTCGATGGCGCCGATTACGGAGCGGAGGGTGGCAAAGGCCAGGTTGATGACGGCGGCCTCAAAGTTCTGCACTTCCAGCACCGCGCGCTCCACGTGGTCCTCCATTACCCGGTAGTAGATGACAAAGTCCATGTCCACCACCACGTTGTCGGCGGTGATGTACTTCTGGGTTGGCACCCGGGTTACGCGCTCGCGCAGGTCAACTTTGATGCCGGTGTAGAGGATGGGGATGAGGAAGCGCAGGCCGGGGCCGCGGGCGCCGACGAAACTGCCAAAGCGTTGCACTACCATCCGCTGGTATTGTTGAACGACGATTATTCCGCTTGCCACAATTGTGCCTCCTTGCTGGCGGCCGCTCGAACGGCGCAGTCAGCGGTATCTTATCATTATTCCGGTCCCTTTATTCTATTCCTGGCCCTCTACGGCGGCCGACGCGCCGATTACTTCAACCGTGAGCAGCAGACCGTCAACGCCGACCACGCGCACCCGCCGGCCGACGGGAATGGACATACCATCGCTGCTTTCGCTGGACCAGGTCTCGTTGCCCAAGGCTACGATGCCCCGGGGCCGCAGGGGCGCGGTTACGACGCCGGTTTGTCCGATGAGATGCCCGGCGGAGCTGCGCCCGTCGCTGTCGCTGAATCCGCTGGCCGGCGCCGGCTTTCTGATGCCGGTTCGGGAGAGTACCGTCTCCAGAAGCAGGTAACCCGCGCCTAACGCCAGCACACCGCCGACGGCGGCGAGTACCCAAAGGCTGACCTGCACCTCCGGAAAGTTGACGGGGATGCTGCCGCCGCCAAAGCTGCCGAACAGCAGAAACCCGCCGATGATGAGGCTGACGACAGCGCCAACGCCTAATGCGCCAAAGCCGGACACGAACACCTCCAGCACCGCCAGCGCCACCGCCAGCCCGATGAACGCAACGCCAGCCCAGTTGAAAGGCAGGTTGCCCAGCGCCAGAAACCCCAAGCCCAGGCAGATTACGCCGGCAATCCCCGGCCCCAGCGTCCCCGGCGTCATCATCTCAAATATCAGCCCCAGACTGCCCAGGCTAATCAGCAGAAAGGCGATGTTGGGGTTGGCGATAAAGTTCACGAACCGCTCCCGCCATTGCATTCTCAGCTCGTCAACGGCGGCGTTGGCGACTAACAGCGTCTGCTCGCCGGCGATAGTGACGACTACGCGGCCGTCCAGCTCGTTGAGCAGGTGATTGAGATTGTCGGCGGTCAGGTCAATGATGCCCTCGTCCAGGGCCTCCTGGGCGGTGTAGGATGCGGCGGTGCGGACGGTGGCCTCCAGGGCGTCGGCGTTGCGCCCGCGTTCGTCGGCGATGGAGCGGATTAGAGCGGCGGCATCGTTGGTCACTTTGTCGGCGAGGGTGTCCTCCAAGTCCTCGCCGCCGCCGCCGACGGGCGTTGCCGCGCCGATGTTGGAACCGGGGGCCATCGCGGCGATATGGCCGGCGGCGGTGATGAACGTTCCCGCCGAGCCGGCCTGCGCCCCGCGCGGGGACACGAACACGGCAACCGGAACGCCGGATTCCAGCATACTCTCGACTATCTTGCGGGTGCTGTCGTACAGGCCGCCCGGCGTGTCCATCTCGATAACCAGCAGTTGATGGCCGGATTCGGTAGCGCGTTCAATGGCGCGCTGGATAAAGCGGGCCTTGACGGGATTGATGGTGTCCTCAACCTGTATCACCAGCACCCGGCTGCCCTGCGCCTGCGCCAGCGGCCCGGACATCGCCCAACCAAACAGGCCCAGGCCAATCATGCTGAGGCACACGACGGCCACTGCAACACGACGGAGGGCCGGGCCACGGCGGCCGGCAACCGGCATTGAGATTCCTGCGGATTCAGGCTGCAACAGATTCACCCGCTACATCATCAATCAAGATAAAAAGTATGTCAAATATCCCATCTGCCATTTCAGGCACCCGTTGCCATTTCAACCCCTACCCCCAATGTCATTCTGAGCGCAGCGAAGAATCTCGACGGGGTAACGCACGCTTTGGGGGAAACGCCGTTGCTACGTCATCGAGATTCTTCGCTGCGCTCAGAATGACATTGGGGTTGGAATGGTAGAGGACGCTCGGAACGGCAGTGGGGGTTGAGCGTGATCGAGAGGGTTCGGGGCGTTTGACGATATTCGGCGTGTGCCAATACAATTGCGGTGCAATTGGGAGTTCGCGCCGGCCGTGCTGCGGCCGGGCAGGAGGATAGATGGATTACCAGTATATTTTGGCGGAGAAAGAGCGCGTTTCCAAGTTTGAGGGCAGCGGCGAGCGGCGGCGGGAGCAGGTGGGCCACGTCGCCGTGCTGACGATGAACCGGCCTGAGGTGCTGAACGCGATGAACCGCCAGCTGACGGAGGATCTGCACGACGCCGTGCGCCAGGCCAACGCCGACCCGGAGGTGGGCTGCATCGTGATAACCGGCGCCGATACTGCGCCGCGCGTGCCGGCTTTCACCGCCGGCGGCGACATCCACGAGCAGCGGGAGGACCAGGCGGCGCTGAACGCCGGGTCGCTAACGCTGGAGGACATGGACACGCGTTCCGCGCGCCGGCAGCGGGGCGGGTACGAACTCAGCGCATCGGACAAACCCGTTATCGGGATGATTAACGGGCTGGCCTACGGGGGCGGCGCCGTGCTGTCGTCATCGCTGGACATCCGCATCGGGTCGGACGCGGCGCGTTTCCGTTTTCTGGCCGCCGCCTACGGGCGCATCAACTCCACCTGGACGCTCACCAACCAGGTCGGCTGGCCGCAGGCCAAAGAGCTGCTCTTTACCGCCCGCATCGTGGAGGCTGAGGAGGCCTATCGCATCGGCTTGCTCAACTATCTGGTGCCGGTGTACCGGCTGCGGCAAAAGACGATGGACATTGCCACGCAAATTGCCACCAACGACACGCCGTCGGTAATCGGCATCAAGCGACTGCTGCTGCGGCACATGGGCGGCAGCCTGGAACAGCAGTGGGCCAACGAAAAGGACTTCACCACCAACGAGCTGCGCGGCACGCTGGCCGAGGAAGCGTTCCCCGACTTTCTGGCCCGCCGGGGCCGGCCCGTCGGGGGTTAGCGGGGTCAACGGTTAGAGTGGTTAACGGCCCGAATGGGCCAAGAATTGGCGGGCGGCGGCGTAGTTGCGCGCGCCGCTGCGCCGGATGGGTGGCACCAGGTAGCAGTCGTTGACGCCGGCATCCTGCAAGGCGGCCCAGATTTCCCGTGCGATGTCCACGCCGGAACGACCCTTTGACAAGTCGTTCAGCATCGGCGGCGGCACGCTGGCGAAAGATATGCCGTCGGGTTCCAGCAGGCCAATGCCCCAGAAAATTGGCACGTTGGGCGGCGGGCCGGCGGCATCGCGGTCTGCGTTATGGTAAGCATCATAGTATGCGTCATTAAAGCGTCCGACGGCGGCGGCGTCATAGACGGGCTGCGTGATTAGGAATTGCGCGCCGGCCGACACTTTCCGGGCCGCCAGCCGGGCCGCGCCGGCGATGCCGCGCCCCAGGTCAACGGTGGCGCCGATGCAGAAATCGGTTGGGGCGCGCAGGTTGCGCCCCCGGTAGTCAACGCCGGCGTTTAGGTTTGCGATGGCCCCTATCAGTTCGGTGGGGCGGTAGTCGTCAACGGTGGCGGCGCCGGCGTCGGTTGCGGGGAATGGGTCGCCGGCTACGGCAATCACGTTCTGCAATTCCAGAGCTTGGGCGCCCAGCAGCAGCGATTGCAGGGCCAGCCGGTTCATATCGCGGGTGGCCAGCGTAAAGATGGCGTCAACGTTGCAGCGTTGGCGCAGGACGGCGGCCATTGCTGCTGCGTTGACGCGCACGGCCCGGCCGGGGTTGTAGGCAACGGAGATGAAATCCGCCGGGGGCGGCGCCGGGGCGTCGTCGGGCCGGCCGGAGCGGGGCGGTGAGTAGTCGCAGATAAACGCCGGCCGGCCGGTGGCCGCGCTGCACTGCTCGGTTACTTTGGACAAGGATTAGCGCCAGCTGCCGGGTGCCGGTTACCCGTGCAGCTGCTCCAGGCATTGGCGAAAGCGGTCGATGCTTTGCTGTTCGGAGCGGCCTACGTAATAGCGGATGCCCTGGATGTAATCTACTACGTCGCGGGGCAGCATCAGCAGCTCATCGCGGGGCTCATTCAGATGGTACAGGCCGTCAACGCCCTCCTCCAAGCCTACGTAGAGGGTGTCCTCGAGCAGTGCCTTTTCCCGGTCGTCCATGTCTTTGCGCACCACCCACCGGCTGAACACAAAGGGCAGGTTAGTCCATTTCGTCCATTCCTCGCCGAGGTCAATGCGATGGGTGAACCCGCGTACCCCGCGCCGGCGGCGCAGGGCGCGGTTGCCGATGAGTAGAAAGGCGTCAAAGGATTCGTCGGGCCGGATGACGTCGCCGGGCCGGCGGGCGAACTCGCCGGGCGCTACGCCGTACTTCTGGCGCAGCAGCACTTCCAGCAGTTTTGCGCCGGTTACGTCCTCATCGGATACGCCTACGGTGGTGCCGGCCAGTTCGTCCGGCGTGGTTTGGGAGTAGAGCAGTACGCTGGTGGCCCGGCTTACCGTTGCGACGCAGAAACCGCTCACCGGCTCAAAGTTGGATTCCAGCCGGAACAGGTCGGCCAGGTGAACCGGGCCGGCGTCCAGTTCGCCGTTGGCCAGGGCATCGCCCAACTCGCGCGGGGTGGTCGTCGTCAGCGCGATGCCGCGACGCTCCATGTCAAAGTAGAAAGGTTCGGCTTCCAGATACGGCACGCGGCCGACTTTTATGGGCATAAAAAACCACCCTGGCAGTATGGAAAGTTGGTCGTTTGCCGACAGCGCCGGGTATCATTCCGGCGGGTATCATTCCGGCGGATGCGGCGGTAAGATTGTAGGGCGGGCTATAATGACGGTCAAGAACCATGACGGTCAAGAATTGCGACGGGCCAGAACCGCCCGTCGGCGGCCGGCGTATAACAAACATCCGCTACGTCGCTAATCGGCTGAGGCATATCAAGTGAAACCCTGCATCATTGCCTCCATCCTGCTCTCCGCGCTGCTGGCAACGGCGGTGTGGGCGCTTTCGCCTCTGGCAGCAGCGGCGCAAAGTTCCGTAAGCGTTGCTGAACAGGGGGTGGAGAATCAGTTTCCCGACGGGCTGCGTTTCTACATCTCGGCAGACAACGCCAGCGAGATTGAGGAAATCCGGGTCTATGTGCAAAAGCTGGGGCAATCGACCCGCCGCACTTACCGGACGGTGGAGTTTGACCCCGGAGAGTCCATATCCGGCGAGGCCATCTTTCGCAGCAAAACCGCCAACGAATTCATCCCCACCGGCACCCGCCTGACGTATCACTTTGACATCCGCACCGCCGACGGCATCAATGTGGAGACGGAACCGGAAACCATCGTGTACCTGAACACCGGCCTGGACTGGCAGACGACGTCCAACGGGCTGATTGACGTGTACTACTACCGGCACAACGGCGATTCGGAACGCCGGGCCAACGAGGTGCTGGCGACGGCGGTTGACACTTACGAGTTTATGGCGCCGGCGCTGGGCGTGGAGCTTACGGAGCCGATGAGCATTGTGGTTTATTCCGATTACAACCATATGCTGGAAGCCTTGCAGCCGGCCTCGCGGGTGGCGGCGCGGCAGCTACGCACGCTGGGCAAGGCGCACACCAACGAGCGCAGCCTGCTGGTGGACGGCTCGATGGACAACATTCTCAGCACGGCGGCCCACGAGTTCACGCATCTGCTGGTGGCCGACGCCGCCGGCTCCGCCCATACCGGCGTGCATACCTGGCTGAACGAGGGGCTGGCCGTCTATTCCGAGCGCGACCCGCGCAACGATTTCCAATACTACCTGGACCGTTCCGTAAGCCAGGACGACGTGCCGCCGCTGACCAGTCTGATTACTTTCGCCGGCACGCCCGCCGAAACGCTGCGCAACTACGGCCAGGGCCATTCCGTCGTTGCCTATATGATTGGCGCCTACGGCCCGGAGCGGATGGCGGCGCTGTTTGCCAACCTGCCCACCGTGCGCAGCACCGAGAAAGCCATTGAGAACGCCTACGGGCTGACCATCCACGAGCTGGACAACGAATGGCGGGAATCGGTAGGGCTGGCGGCCAGAGTAGAATCCGCGCCGGCGCTGCCGCCGCTGCAAGTGCCGGCCACCAGCCGCCCGGCGTCAGCGCAGCCGGCGGCCCCGTTGCCCACCCCGGCGCCGGCAACATCTAACGAACCGGCTCCCAACGCACCGGCTCCTAACACGCCAACGATGGCGCCAGCATCGGCCCAGATTGCGCCAACCTACACGCCGCGCCCGCTAGCGCAAGACGTTGCGCCTACGGAACCGGCCCCGGAACAAACCGGAGCAGCGCCGGCCGGCGGCTGCACCAGCCCGGCGCCCGCCGGGAGCGCCGGCAGATCCATAGAGCTGGCGGCGTTGGGACTGCTGGCAATGCCTTTTGGATTGGGCGCAATCATCGGCTGGCGACGGCGGCGCAAGTAGCGTAGAAAAAAACGGGCAATTGTCATTTATCGCGGTCACTATTCAATTTATCGCGGTCACTGTTCATTGGAGTGCTTGCCATGCGTGCGGTTTGGTATGAGGAAAACGGGGATGTCTCGGTGCTGCGGGTGGGCGAAATGCCCGATCCGGTTGCCGGGCCCGGCGAGGTGCGGGTTCGGGTTGCCGCGTCCGGCGTGAACCCGTCCGACTGGAAACGTCGGCAGGGTTCCAGCGCAACCATCGGTTATCCGCGCATCATCCCCAATCAGGACGGCGCCGGCATTATTGACCAGGTGGGTGAGGGCGTGCCGGCCAGCCGCATCGGGGAGCGGGTCTGGCTTTACCAGTCCCAATTTGGCCGTCCTTACGGCACCGCCGCCGATTACACCGTGCAGCCGTCCAACCGGGCGGTGCCTCTGCCCGACAACGTGGATTTCACGCTGGCAGCCGGCCTGGGCGTGCCGGCGTTGACGGCCCATCGCGGCGTGTTTGCCGACGGGCCGGTTGCCGGCAAGACGGTTCTGGTGCCGGGCGGCGCCGGCGCAGTGGGCAACATGGCGTTGCAGATGGCCCGACTTGGCGGCGCCGGCTGCATCATCAGCACCGTCAGCGGCGACGCCAAGGCGGCAATCGCACGCCGGGCCGGGGCCGGTTACACCGTCAACTACCGCACCGAGGATACGGCGGCCCGCATCATGGACATCACCGACGGCAACGGCGTTGACCGGATAGTTGAGGTTGACTACGCGGGCAACTTTGCCGTGAGCCGGCAGATAATCGGGCGCGGCGGCAGCATCGCCATTTACGCCGCCGGGGACGGCCCGGCGCCGCCGTTTGACTTTCCGGTCAGCAACGTGAACGTGCGGCACGTGCTGGTGTACGATATGCCGGAGGATGCCAAAACCGCCGGGGTGCATGATACCAACCGCTGGCTGGCCGAGGGCAGTCTGGTCGGAATGGACGGCCCGCATTATCCGTTGGAGGACACCGCCGGCGCCCACGAAGCCGTCCGCGCCGCTACGGTAGGCAAAGTGGTTATTGACGTGAACCCGGCCTAGCATGGCCGGCCGGTGCCGGGCAAACCGTTACCGTCCCTCAAACCGGGCCGGCCGTTCTACCATGGCCCGTTCCAGGGCAACCTTGAGGCGCTCGCTGAAAAACCGGCTGGTGGATGACACTATGCGGTGTTCCTGCCGGTCATCCCGCGCCGTGGGCAGGGTGACGATGACGTGATAGACCTTGAACTTGCCGGAGCGGATGCGGCTGCCCCACCAGGTGGCGGCCACGCCGGCCAGCACGACGAATATGCCGGCGGTCAGCCACGGCCCGGAAAAGCCGCCGACGCCGGCGATAACCGCCCCAATCACCGCCGCGCCGCCAATGGTGCGCCACCACCGGAAAGGCGGACGGTCGGCCTCCTCCTCGACCACTTCCAGCTCCACCGACAGGATGTCCTCAATGCGGTATTCCTGGCCGGTGGGCTCAACAAAGCGGTCATACGACACCAGCACGCCCTGCTCTCTAAACAGCACCCGGTCTTTGGATACGGCCATAATCATCTGCTCCGGTCAGCGGCCGCGCAGCCTACTGGGCCGTGGTGCCGCCGTCGATGACCAGTTCGGAGCCGGTCATAAACGAGGATTCGTCGGAGGCCAGAAAGACAATTCCGTAGGCGATGTCATCGGCGTTGCCAACGCGCCCGATGGGGATGCGTTCCTGTATCCAGGCGAAATGCCGCTCGTTGTCGTAGCTGCGCGTGGTGAGCGGCGTGTGGCAGTAGCCGGGGTGGATGGAATTGACGCGGATGTTGTCGGCGGCGTACTGCATGGCCGCCGCTTTGGTGAACAGCCGGCTGGCGCCTTTGGCGGCGTGGTAGGCGGTGGAGGTGGGGCTGCCGACGATGCCGTAGATGGACGATATGTTAACGATGGAGCCGCCGCCCTGTTTCAGCATTTCGGGGATTGCGTGCTTGGTGCCCAGGAAAGTTCCTTTGGCGTGCACGTCAATTTGCCCGTCCCAGGCATCCTCGGTAGTTTCCTCGACGGTATAGCGGGCGCCGGTGCCGGCGTTGTTCACCAGCACGTCCAGCTTGCCGTAGGCCGCTATTGTTGCCGCAACCGCGTCAATCCAGTCCGGCTCGCTGGTGACGTCCAAACGGACAAAGACGGCATCGCCGCCGTCGGCGCGAATCTGCTGGGCGGTTAGCTCGCCGTGCTCAACATTAATATCGCCCAGCACGACTTTGGCCCCCTCGCGGCAAAACATCCGGGCCGCCGCGCCGCCAAAGCCCATCAACTGTCCCTCAACACCGCTGGCGGCGCCGCTAATCAGCGCAACCTTGCCTTGCAACCGCATCGTAAATCCTCCTGCGTTGATAGATACTGCCGGCGTTATGACAAGCGCCCGGCTAACTTTCCGACTGCCTACGCCGCAACTCCGCCTCAAGCTCTTGTATCCTGGACTCCGCCTCCACAAGTCTGGCCCGTTCCTGCCGCCAGTTCTCCAGATAGGTTCCGGTTGCCGGGTCGTATAACCGGGGCCAGCCCTCGTCCCAGCACAGGGCCAGCCCCAGCACTGTACTATAACTTTTGAGAATACCGTCGGGTTCGGTGGTAAGCTCAATCGGCTGGTAGTCGCCGTTGACTAAACGCTCTCCCAACAGGGGTTGGCCGTGATAATCGCCGCCGGTGGGGTCAAAGCGCCAGTATTCGGGGATGCCGATGGTGGCGTAGATGCGGGGTTTGGCAACTACGTCTTGCCGGTTAGTGGTTGGGGAGGCTACTTCCAGGGCCAGGTCCGGCGGCTTGCCGGCCTCCCAGGGCAGGTAGATTCTACGGGGGCGGATGGCGCCCTGGTCAACGCCAAAGGCCAGGTAGATGTCGGGCTGCACCCGGACGTTCAGGTTAGACGGGTCGTAGCACAGAATGGTGTTGCTGCTGAGAAACACGTCCGGCCGCCGTCCGAAATCGGTAAAGCGGCTGCTGAGGATGCCCTGTATTTCCTGTACTACGGGTTCCTGTTCCATAGCGTCGGGCATCGGCTCCGGGTCGTCCGGGTTGTAATCCAAACCGGCATAGTCAATCTCCCCCATCCTCTGATACGGAATCATCGCAGGGGGAATCAGCAATGCGGTTCCGGTTGCAGTCATCCTGTCCACTCCGGGGGTGTGTTGCGTTCCCGGCCCAATTCTATCACGATACGATTGCAGCGCCCCGTGCTGCGCCCGCGCCGGCGATCTGGCAAGCGCCCGGCTAACTTTCCGACGGCCGGCGCCGCAGCTCCGCTTCAAGCTCTTGTACCCTGGATTGCAACCTTGACTGCTCCGCCAGGAATCTGAACCGTTCCTGCTCCGCCAAAAACCTGTCCCGCTCCGCCAAAAGCCTGGCCCGTTCCTCCCGCCAGTTTTCCAGATAAGTTCCGGTTGCCGGGTCGTAGAAACGGGGCCAGCCTTCATCCCAGCACAGGGCCAGCCCCAAAATCGCGCTGTAACCTTTGAGAATACCATCGGGTTCGGTGGTCAGCTCAATGGGCTGGTAGGCGCCGTCAATCAGGCGTTCTCCCGACAGGAGTTGGCTATGATGTTCACCGCCGGTGGGGTCAAAGCGCCAGTATTCGGGGATGCCGATGGTGGCGTAGATGCGGGGTTTGGCAATGATGTCTTGCCATCTGGTGCTTGGGGAGGCTACTTCCAGGGCCAGGTCGGGTGGCTTGCCGGCCTCCCAGGGCAGGTAGATTAGCCGGGGGCGGATGGCGCCCTGGTCAACGCCAAAGGCCAGGTAGATGTCGGGCTGCACCCGGACGTTCAAGTTGGACGGGTCGTAGCACAGAGTGGTGTTGCTGCTGAGAAACACGTCGGGCCGCCATCCGAAATCGGTAAAGCGGCTGTTCAGGATGCCTAGCATTTCCTGTACTACGGGTTCCTGTTCCATAGCGTCGGGCATCGGCTCCGGGTCGTCCGGGTTGTAATCCAAACCGGCGTAGTCAATCTCCCCCATCCTCTGATACGGAATCATCGCAGGGGGAATCAGCAATGCGGTTCCGGTTGCAGTCATCGCGTCCACTCCGGGGTCTGTTGCGTTCCCGGCCTAATTCTATCACGATACGGTTGCAGCGCCCCGATGCGACTGTATTGCCCCAATATGATTGCATCGCCCGCCTTGCGCCCACGCCGGCGTTGCGCCGGGTATAATCCGTTGTCGGGGGCCGGGCGGGCCCCGGCGCAAACATCAGGCAGCCCTGAGGAGGTGATACGGAATGGCGGATTACTTTACGGAGATTGACGTGCTGCGCAATGGCGATTCGGCCGGCAACGGGATGGTGCTGGGCCTGACCGACCCGCAGGGGCGTCGCATCCATACTGTGGCCGTGCCGCAGGAAAGCCATTCTCACACCGGCCCCACGTGGGCATACATTTTTGAGAACGAGGGACTGACCCTGATTGACCCCGGCGCCGCCGCCTCGTTTGACCTGCTGCAATCCGGCATGGCCCTGTTCGGTTCCAGCCCGGCGGACATTGAACGGGTGGTTATCACCCACGGCCACGCTGACCACGATGGCGGGGTGGCGCAAATCGTTGAGGCATCCGGGGCCGAGTTCTGGGCCCACGACATCTATCAGCCCCTGCTGCCTTTTGACCCGCGTGATTTGCAACTGCGGGCTACGTCTCCCATCAAAGAGGCGATGTGGGCCACGGCGCGGGCCAACGGGTTCAGCCCCTCCAATTCCGACGAGCGCACGCGCTACATGGCATCGCGGGCCACGCATCAAGTTGGACACCACATCCACCCCGGCGAGCAGCAGGGCGAGTTGCGCTATATGCACGCCCCCGGCCATTCGCCGGACGAAATCTGCGCCGTGATTGGCCCGGGCATTGGCAGCGGCATCGTGTTCACCGGCGACCACGTGCTGCCGGAAATCAGCCCGCATCCCACGATGAAAACCGACTATCCCCGCCAGGTGCGCAGCAATCTGCCCACCCGCTATCACAACCCGGACGAGTCTTACGGGCTACTCACCTACCTGCGCTCCCTGCAACGGGTGGCGGACCTGGGCGCGGAGGTTGCGGTGCTGCCGGCGCACCGGCTGTACAACAACCACAAGTTCAACTTCCAGACCACGCAGCGGGCGGCCGACCTCATCCGCTTTCACGCCCGCCGGCTGGGCCGCATCCTGGTAACCGCCGGGCCGGAGCCGCAGCCGCTGGAGGACGTAACCCGCCGCACCTTTGAGCGCCGCAAGCTCGAGGGCGGCAACTTTTTCGCCGCCCTCACCGAAGTAGTAGCCCACATTGAGCTGCTGGAGGACTCCGGCGATCTGGAAGTAACCGACGACCAGCGATTGCGGCGCACCGGGCAAGAGAACTATCAGGAACTGCTGCGGGAGCTGTAGCTATGTTTGGTAAATCGGCAAGCGGCGTCGAGTTTTTGACGGACTGGCAGATTGGCGATGCGCTGATGCGCATTATCACGCAGGCCCGGCAGCGGCTGATTCTGGTGTCCCCCTACAACAGGCATTGGGGGCATCTGCGGCGGGAGGTGGCCGCCGCGCAGGGCCGGGGCGTGGCCGTGCGGATGTACTACCGGGCCGACGAACCCAGCCCGTCCGCCGAACACGACGACGTGGCCAGTATTCCCATCCGGATGCTCCACGCCAAAATCTACTCCAACGAGACGACCGCGCTGATTACCACGATGAATCTGGTCGAAGCATCGGCAACCCATTCCCGGGAAGTGGGCCTGCTGATACGCGACCGGAAGCTGCTCAGCGAAGTTGCCGAATACGTAGAGTCGCTGCTGGACACGGGCTCGGCGGTGTCGGAAAACGGCAGCGGCGCCGCGTCCGCCGGAATGCGCTCAACCGGGCCGCCGGCGGCGCGGCCGGTGGTGCGGACGGCAACCGAGATTGCCGAGTACATCAAAGCCTCCGGGTACTGCATCGAGTGCCGCGAGCCCAAAGATTTTGACCTGAGCAAGCCGCTCTGCGTCCCCTGCTACACCCGCCGGGGGCGCAACGGAACCCACAAGGTTTGCCACGAGTGCGGCGAGTCCCATGCGTCGCATATTAACGAACCGCTCTGCTCAAGCTGCGCCGCCGCCCGGCACACCGCCGGGGTTTAGGGCGCAGTGTATTATGTCTGACTAAAGTGTATTACGTCTGACTAAATGGAGGAACCCGCCATGTCTCTGGAAGGAAAAGTCGCTCTGGTCACCGGCGCCGGCCGGGGCATGGGCCGCGCCACCGCCCTGGCGCTGGCCGCCGACGGCGCCGACCTCGCCGTTACCGACATTCTCGCTGACGCCGTAGAGGAAACCGCTACCGACGTGCGCGCCGCCGGCCGCAACAGCGTTGCCATCGCCGCCGACATTGGCGATGGCGACGACATCAACCGGGTAATCGCCGACACCGTAAGCGCCCTGGGCCGGGTGGACATTCTGGTCAACAACGCCGGCGTAACCCGCTTTCTGGACATTATGGACATCACCGAGGCCGACTGGGACCGCATCCACCGGGTGAACGCGCGGGGCGCGTTTTTCGTGATGCAGCGCACGGCCCGGCAGATGATTGACCAGGGCGGCGGCGGGCGCATCGTCAACATCGCCTCTATCGCCGGCAAGGGCTACTCCGGCACGTCCAACGCCGCCTACGCCGCCAGCAAAGGCGCCGTCATCGCCATGACGCTGATTGCCGCCCACCAGCTGGCCCGGCACGACATCAACGTGAACGCCATCTGCCCCGGCTCCACGATAACCGCCATGTCCACCAGCACGATGGAACAGCGGGCCGCCGAGCGCGGCATAACGGTAGCCGAACTGCAAGCCCAACGCGCCACCAACATCCCCATCGGCAGGGCCAACGACCCGGAGGACATCGCCGCAATGGCCGCGTTTTTAGCCAGCCCCGGCGCCCGCAACATCACCGGGCAAACGATAAACGTGGACGGCGGGCTGGTGATGCACTAGGGGCGGGCGATGCGGGATTTAGGCGGCAACGGTCACTGCTACACGCCCTGAAACCATGCCGGGCGCTTTTGGGCGAATGCTCGGATGCCTTCCTGGAAATCCTGCGTTAGGCCGATGTTGGCGATGGCTTCGGTTTCGGCGTCCAGCTGTGCTGCCAGGTTTGCGTCCCAGCTGCCGTCGAATAGTGCTTTGACCTGCCCGTAGGCCCGCGTTGGGCCTTGGGACAGGCGGTCGGCGGTTTCCATGGCGTGGCGTTCGAAGTGGGCCGGCTCAAAGACCTGGCTGACCAGTCCTAATTCCAGGGCGTATTGCGCTCCGATGGGCTGGCGGGCCAGGTAGATTTCCATGGCCCGGCCCTGGCCGACGATGCGGGGCAGCATATAGGTTGCGCCGCCGTCGGCGGTGGCGCCGATGTTGGCGTAGGCCAGCAGGAACCGGGCGTCCGATGATGCCACCCGCAGGTCGCAGGCCAGCGCCAGGCTGAACCCGGCGCCGGCGGCGACGCCGTTGACGGCGGCAACTACCGGCTTGTCCAGCTGCCGGATGCCGATTACTATTTCCCGGTGTATGTCGTCGGCCAGCCGGCGCAGATACTCCGACAAGCCTTCCGGGCCGCCTTCGTCAAACTGGACGTTGAAATCGCGCACGTCGGCGCCGGCGCAGAACGCGCCGTCGGTGCCGGTGAGCAGCACGGCGCGAATATCCCGTCCCCGGCACGCCGCCACCGCCTGGCCCAACTCGGCTACCATCCCCGGCGAAAGCGCGTTCCGGGCCTCCGGGCGGTTCAGCCGGATAACCGCCAGCGCGCCTTTCTGCTCAAACTGAATCCTCTGCGGAGCCGTCGTCATCGCTGCCTCTCCATCTCCCGGTTGTGCTTGTCATCTGTCATATTGAGCGTAGCAAAGAATCCCGTTGGCGCAGGGCACGCTTTGAGGAAACGCCGTTGCTACCCTATCGAGATTCTGCGCTGCGCTCAGAATGACAATAGTTTTATTGGTTCAGCGCGTGATTGCGCCTTCCGATGCTGAGGATACCAGTTTGGCGTATTTGGCGAGTACGCCGGTGGTGTATTTGGGTGCGATGGGGCGCCAGGCGGCGCGGCGGTCGGTGAACTCCTCCTCGCTGATTTGGGCGTTGAGCTGGCGGCCGGGTATGTCCAGCGTGATGATGTCGCCCTCCCGGAGCAGGCCGATGGGGCCGCCTACCATTGCTTCGGGGGCAACGTGGCCCACCATCGGGCCGTGGGAGGCGCCGGAGAACCGGCCGTCGGTAATCAGCGCTACGCTGTCGCCCAGGCCCTGGCCGATTAGGGCGCCGGTTACCGCCAGCATCTCCCGCATCCCCGGCCCGCCTTTCGGCCCCTCGTAGCGAATTACCACGATGTCGCCGGGTTTGACTTCGCCGCGCTGGATGGCCTGGAACGCCGGCTCCTCCTGCTCAAAGACCCGGGCCGGGCCTTCGTACACCCGCTCCTGATGCCCGGCTACTTTGATAACGGCGCCGTCGGGGGCCAGGTTGCCGCGCAGGATGGCCAGGCCGCCGGTGGGACTGCGGGGCTGGTCGGTGCGGTAGATGACGGGCTGGTCGTCGGTGACAACCGCCTCGTTGATGTTCTCCGCCAGCGTCTTGCCGTTGATGGACATGGCATCGCCGTACAGCAGGCCGGCTTCCAGCAGCCGCTTGCCGATGAGGGCAACGCCACCGTAGCGGCTCAAGTCGGCCATCACGTACTGGCCGCCGGGCTTCAGGTCGGCGATGTACGGCGTGTTGCGGCTGATGCGGTCAAAGTCCTCCAACGTAAGGTCAACTTCGGCCTCGCGGGCAATGGCCATCAGATGGAGGACGGCGTTGGTGGAACCGCCCATGGCGACTACTACGGTGATGGCGTTCTCAAACGCCTGCCGGGTCAGGATGTCGCGGGGGCGGATGCCCCGTTCCAGCAGGCGCATTACGGCTTCGCCGGCCAGACGGGCCTCATCGCCCTTGCGCGGGTCCACGGCGGTTAGCGACGCATCGCCGGGCAGCGACATTCCCATCACCTCAATGGCGGTGGACATAGTGTTGGCGGTGAACATACCGGCGCAGGAACCTTCGCCGGGGCAGGCGTTGCACTCCAGCTCGGTCAGTTCGTCGCGGGTCATCCGGCCGGCGGCGTAGGCGCCCACCGCCTCAAACACGTCCTGGATATTCACGTCCCGGCCCTGGAACCGGCCGGGCAGGATGCTGCCGCCGTACACGAACACGGCGGGAATGTTCAGCCGGGCAATGGCCATCATACAGCCCGGCATATTCTTGTCGCAGCCGGCCACGGTAACCAGCCCGTCCATCCGCTCGCCAAAGGCAACCGTCTCAATGGAATCGGCGATGACTTCCCGGCTGACCAGCGACGCTTTCATCCCCTCGGTGCCCATGGAGATGCCGTCGCTGACGGTGATGGTGCCGAACTCAAAGGGGGTTCCGTCGCCCTGCCGGATGCCGTCCTTGACGGCGTTGGACCAGCGGCCCAGGTGGACGTTGCAGGGCGTAACGTCGCTGGCCAGATTAGCGACGGCGACAAAGGGTTTGGCCAGGTCGTCGGGCGTCAAACCCATCGCCATCAGCATCGCCCGGGCCGGCGCGCGTTCGGCGCCGTCGGTAATCTCACGACTGCGGTGTTTCAGCAGGGCGCGGGGGCTGCGGGAAATCGTAGTCAAAATAGCCTCCTCGTCGGGCCAGCCGCCCGGAAAACGAATGATTCGCGATAAGTGCAACACCGCAGCGGCATTATTAAGGGACAGCAAGGGGATGCCGCTGCGGAGGGTAGGAATGGATGCGCTGATTATAGATTGGCGTTGGGACGTGCGGCAAGCGGAACCGGGGCTGGTGAGCAGATTGTAAAGCCCCACCCATTCCCCTAATGTCATTCTGAGCGCAGCGAAGAATCTCGACGGGGTAGCGCAGGCTTTGGGGACAACATCCGCTGCTACGCTATCGAGATTCTTCGCTGCGCTCAGAATGACATTGGGGGATGGGCGCTCAGAGTGACAACGGGGGCGTTCGGTATGATGGGCAGGTGTGCTAGAATTACGGGCACTTGCCGCTTGGCTGTGGGTTTGAGGAGCGTTGAATTGTCGGAACGGATTTTCATTGGGGTTGCCTGGCCTTACGCTAACGGGCCGCTCCACATGGGCCACATCGCCGGCTGTTACCTGGCGGCGGATATATTTGCGCGTTATCACCGGATGAAAGGCAACGAGGTGCTGATGGTGTCCGGGTCGGACGCTCACGGCACGCCCATTACCATCCGGGCCGACCAGGAAAAGGTGGAGCCGCAGGTGGTGCTGGAGCGGTATCACGCCCTGTTTCTGGATACGTGGGAACGGCTGGGCATCACCTTTGACCTGTTCACCACGACGCACACCGACAATCACCAGCGGGTGGTGCAGGATTTCTTTACGCGCCTGCTGGAGGCCGGCTATATCTACCCGGATACGATGCTGCTGGCCTACTGCGCCGGCTGCGTCCGGTTTCTGCCCGACCGCTACGTTGAGGGAACCTGCCCGCACTGCGCCAACGCGCGGGCCCGGGGCGACCAGTGCGACAGCTGCGGGCATACCCTTGACCCCATCGATCTGGTAAATCCCCGGTGCAGCATCTGCGGCGAGACGCCGGAGTTTCGGGATTCCGAGCATTTCTTTCTGCGGCTGTCGGCCTTTCAGGACCCGCTGCTGGAATGGATGGCGCAGTACGAACACTGGCGGCCCAACGTGGCTAATTCCACGCGGGGGTTTCTGCACGGCGGGCTGAAAGACCGGGCGATTACCCGCGACTTGACCTGGGGCGTGCCGCTGCCGCTGGACGGCTACGAGGGCAAGCGCATCTACGTCTGGTTTGAGGCGGTCATCGGCTACCTGTCGGCGGCCATCGAGTGGGCGCAGCGCAACGGCGACGGCAGCGAGTGGGAATCGTTCTGGAAAGACGCCAACACCCGCTCCTACTATTTCATCGGCAAGGACAACATCCCCTTTCACAGCATCATCTGGCCGGCGATGCTGATGGGCTACGGGGGGCTGAACCTGCCTTACGACGTGCCGGCCAACGAGTTTCTCAGCCTGGAAAGCCGCAAGTTCTCCACCAGCCAGGATTGGGCGGTGTGGGTTCCCGACTACCTGGACCGCTACGACCCGGACCCGCTGCGCTACCTGCTGTCCATCAATATGCCGGAGACCGGGGATACCGATTTCAGCTGGGCGGAGTTCGTGCGGCGCAACAACGACGAGCTGGTGGCAACCTACGGCAACCTGGTCAACCGCGTGCTGCGTTTCACCTACCGCAACTTTGACGGCACGATACCCCCCGACGCCGCCGCGCCCGGAGAGGCGGAACAGGCGTTGCTGGACACGGCGCGGGAGGCCATGGCCGGCGTGGATAACAGCCTGGCGCATACCCGGTTCCGGGCCGGCATCACCCAGGCTTTCAGTCTGGCGCAGGAAACCAACCGCTATCTGGACACCCGGGCCCCCTGGCTGGCCATCCGCGAGAACCGGGCGGACGCGGCCTGCTCGCTCACGACGGCTATCAAGGCTATCAACTGCCTGAAAGTGCTACTGGCGCCGTATCTGCCGTTCAGCAGCCAGAAGCTGCACGAATTTTTGGGGTTTGACGGCAGCGCATCCGACGAATCCTGGGATGCGGACGCCTTGTTTGACGCCATCCGGCCGGGCGGGCCGCTGAGGAATCCGGCGGCGCTGTACACCAAGCTGGACACTGAGGTTGCCGAGCAGGAATCGGGCCGGCTGGGTGTTCCGGCCTGATTGCGGGGAGCGAGCGCGTCGTGCAGCCCGGCCCGGACTTGCAAACCGTTGCCATCTACGCGCCGGTGGCCCGCCGGCTGGTGCAGGTGGAGGAGCGGCTGCGGCAAGTCTGCCAGACCGACATCGCCGACCTGAACCCGCTGCTGGATTACGCGCTGGCGTCGGGCGGCAAGCGCGTCCGGCCGGCGCTGACGCTGCTGGCCGCCGAGTTCTACGAACACCCGCAGGAACGCTCGCTGATTATGGCGTCGGCGGTGGAGCTGCTGCATCTGGCCACCCTCATCCACGACGACACCGTTGACAACGCCGGGATGCGCCGGGGCAAGCCCACCATCAACAAGATATACGGCAACCACGTAGCGGTGCTGCTGGGCGATTACCTGTTTGCGACGTCGGCAACCTTTGTCTGCGACACCGGCGTGGTGCGGGTAATCCGGCGGTTCTCCGAAACCATTATGGAGCTGGCCAGCGGGCAGCTGATTGAGTTCTTTACCACCTTTGAGCCGTCCAAAGCGCGCCGCCTTTACGACGAGCGCATCTACCGCAAGACGGCGTCGCTGTTTCGCACGTCCGCCGAATCGGGGGCCATCCTCAGCGGCGCCCCGGAAAGCCAGGTGGCGGCGCTGCGGCAGTACGGCTACAACATCGGGATGGCGTTTCAGATTGTTGACGACCTGCTGGACGTGCAAGGCGAGGCATCCGAGATTGGCAAGCCCGTGGGCAACGACCTGCTGCAAGGCGTGCTAACCCTGCCCGCCATTATGCTGATGGAACGCTACCCCAACGACCACTCCATAGATAAACTGTTCGCTGCCATCCAGGCCGGCGACGCCAGCGTGCCGGAACTGCTGCAACACTCCATAGATATGATTAGCGAATCCGGCATAATAACCGACTGTTTCGCCGTAATCCGGGGCTATTGCGCCGACGCCTCAGAGGCCCTGGACACCCTGCCCGACTGCGCCCCCCGCCGCTCGCTGACCCAGATGGTTGACTACATACGCGAACGCACGCGGTAGCGGGCCTTTTGGGGCTGGCAGGTGGGGTATGACGTATAGGGAGAACTATTTACTGCGGTATGCTGCGCCGGCGGTGAGGTGGCTGCGCGACCGGATGGCGTTTTTCACGCAGCCGGCGGCGCTGCCGCTCATCCTGCTGCTGCTGGCGACGTCCACGGTATTTATGTTCGGCAACGACCGGGGGCATTTTTACAGGGACGGGCTGCACGAGTGGGATTCGTCAAAGAACCTGACGCTTGCGGAGAATCTTTCTCCCCGGCATTATTTCGCAGGGTTCCAGTACCAATCGGTGGATTGGGAGGGCAACCGTTACTATTCCGACCTGTACAACCGATTTCCGAAAGGCGGCTATGTTCTAATCAAGCTGGCCATTCTGCCCTTTGGAGACGACTTCGGAGCGGCAATCTACGCCGCCCGGATGTTGATGCTACTGTTGCTTACCGGCGCCGCAACGCTGGCCTATCTGTCGCTGGCCCGGCTGGTAGGCAGCGGCTGGATTGCACTGACGGCAACGCTGCTGGCGTTCTCGTCGTATTACATCCTGTACTACGCAGACTCGATTAGCAATGAGGGAACGACCGACCTGTTCGCCGTTATGCTGGCCTTTCACGGGATGGTCGTTTTCGCACAAGAGGGCCGCTTTCGGCAGCTGCTGGTCAAGTCGTGCCTGGCGCTGCTGCTGGGCTGGCACGTTTATGCGTTCCTGCTGCCCTTTATTATTTTTGGCCTGGCCGGTGAACTGTTCAAAGCCCGCGCCGGCATTTCTACCCCCCCCCCCCCGAGTTTGACGGCTCAAATCAAGCGTTGCGGGGCGGCCCTGCTGTCCAATCGTTATGCCACGCTGGGCGTGGTTACGCTGGGCTTTGGCGTCGCGCTATTGGCTGCCAACCTGAGCAGCGAGTACATCGCGCTGGGTGGCGAAGCGCCGCTGGGCGAACTGCCGTCAGTCGTGTCGGCAACTTACCGTCTGGGAGGGGATACGGAGTTTAATACGAGCCACGCCGAGGAGCTGACCTGGGGGCCATTTCTGGAAAACCAGCTCTACCGCATCGGCAGAATGACTATACCGTTCCTGATAAGTACGTATGATAGTACATACACCTATGAGCATTGGGGCGGAGCTATGCCCGGCGACTATCCGGGCGTGATTGTGGGAATACTGGCGTTAGTCATTTGCGGTATCGGGCTGATTTACGCTCCGGTCAAGCACAAAATGCTGCTGGCAACCCTGGTGGTTTCGGGCTTTTGCTGGGCTTTGCCGCTGCGCAACTCGGTTACCTTTCATGATTTTGAGGCGATGTTTTACGTCGGGATACCGCTGGTATTGTTCGCCTTGCTGCTGCTGGGCCTGCGCAAGTTATCCAGCCCACAGTTCGTTTCCATCTTTGCCGTGGGCGCCCTGCTGGTATTCGTTCTTTCCAACGCTGAAATGGCCAACATTGGACATAGTGTAGAGGTGGCGAAAGCAGAGGATGAGATGATGCAAGACTTTAAGGTTATTCGCGATGTGGTGGGCGATGGCATTGTTTATATTCCATTTGAAGGCATTGGGTGGGGGAACCAATTTCACCAGTACAGCGGCGCGCCGTGGGCGTTCTCTTACTTCCTCGCCGGCAGCGTCATCACATACGAACACAGGAACCTCGCCAACTTTGTCATTGAGCGCCAGTACGAGCCCGGCCCGGCCCTGCTGACGCCGGACAACCGGCGGGTTTTCCTGTACGACCGCGCGCTTTACGACGGGCAGTATGACGCAGCGACCCTGGGCAGCCCGATAATCGCATCCGACTGGAACGTTTATCCCCGGGATGGTCGGCGGCTCATCTACACCAGTGAGGAATGTGCGAACACGGATGCCTCATTCTTTCTGCATATCGTTCCCTTTGACGTAAATGACCTGCCGGAACACCGCCAACAGTACGGTTTTGACAACCTGGACTTTCGGTTCGGCGATGTTGCCCTGCTCAGTGATGGCCGATGCGTTGCCGTGCGCGAACTGCCGGGGTATGACATTGCCGCCATCAGAACCGGGCAGTACACAGATGATGGGCCGCTCTGGGAGGGCGAATACCGTTTTGAGCGGTAGCCGCCGGAACAAACCCGGTCATTCTGACCGCGGCGCCGTCTCCGGCTGAGGATACCCAGCAGCAATCAGTTTGGGCATTTCCTGCGCCAGTTGCCGCCAGTTGTTGATTTGTTGGAGACCGTCCGCAACGTCCGCGCGGGTTATGAACAGGAATTGCGCTGCCGGCACTGGCTGGCCGGTGGCTTGTTCTACGGCGGCGGCGTAGGCTGCGCCGTGCCATTGGTAATGCGCCATCCGTTTGGCCACGTCTTGGGCGGAGCTTACGGCGTCGGTTTTGTAGTCCAGGATGACCAGCTGGCCGTCGTCGTCCTAGTACAACAGGTCGATGATGCCTTGAACTACTATGCTGTCCAGGCCATCGCCTACAACCGGGACGGGAGCGCCGCCGCTGCGCTAACGAGATTCCGGCTGCCCTCAGAATGACCGGGGGGATGGTATGCTTATCCCGCTATGACTGGTAATCAGAACTATCTGCGGCAGTACACTGCGCTGGCGGTGGGGCGGGTGCGTGGGCGGATGGCGTTTTTCACGCAGCCGGCGGCGCTGCCGCTGGTTCTGTTGCTGCTGGCGATGGCCACGGTGTTTATGTTCGGCAACGACCGGGGGCATTTTTACCGGAGCGGATTGCATGACTGGAACTCGTCGCAGAGCCTGGCTTTCGCAGAGAATCTTTCCTTCCAACGCGGCCTGCTGGTGTTTCGTTACCAGTCTTTGGATAAGGACGGAAACCATCGCTACGAACTGTACAACCGATTTCCGAAAGGCGGTTATGCCTTAATCAAGCTGGCCATTCTGCCCTTTGGGGATAACTTCGGAGCGGAAATCTACGCCGCCCGGGTGTTGATGCTGCTGTTATTTACCGCCGCCGCAATGCTGGCCTATTTGGCCCTGGCCCGGCTGGTGGGCAGCGGCTGGATTGCGTTGACCGCAACGCTGCTGGCGTTCTCGTCGTATTACATCCTGTATTACAGCGACAAGATTTCTAACGAAGTAACCATTGACCTTTTCGCCGTAATGCTGGCCTTTCACGGGATGGTCGTATTCGCGCAGGAGGGCCGCTTCCGGCAGCTGTTGGTCAAGTCGTGCCTGGCGCTGCTGCTGGGCTGGCACGTCTATGCGTTCCTGCTGCCCTTTATCGTTCTCGGCCTGGCCAGTGAATTGTTCAAGGCACGCGCTGGCATTATTACCCCCCCCCCCCCCCCCCCCCCCCGAGTTTGGCTGGTCAAATCAAGCGCTGCGGGGCGGCGCTGCTGTCCAGTCGTTATGTGACGCTGGGCGTGGTTACGCTGTGCTTTGGCGTCGCGGTACTGTCCTTTAGCTTTGCCGGCGAGTACTTTGCATCGGATGGGGACAGGCCGCTGCACCGACTGAAATCAGTCCAGTCGGCAATTGAGCGACTGGGAGGGGATACGGAGTTTAATACGAGATGGGCCGAGGATCTGGCTTGGGGGCCATTTCTAGAAAACCAGTTCTACCGTATCGGCAGAATGACAGTGCCGTTCTTGATAAGTACATATCAGAGTGAGCACACTTATGAGCATTGGGGCGGAGTTATGCCCGGGGACCATCCGGGCGTGATTGTCGGAATACTGGCGTTAGTCATTTGCAGTATCGGGCTGATTTTCGCTCCGGTCAAGCACAAAATGCTGCTGGCAACCCTGGCCGTTTCGGGCTTTTGCTGGGCTTTGCCGCTGCGCAACTCGGTGGCCTATCATGATTTTGAGGCGATGTTTTACGTCGGCATCCCGCTGGTATTATTCGCCTTGCTGCTGCTGGGCCTGCGCAAGTTATCCAGCCCACAGTTCGTTTCCATCTTTGCCGTGGCCGCCCTGCTGGTATTTGTCCTTTCCAACACTGCAATGGCCAATGTCGGACATAGCGCAGAGGTGGCCAAAGCAGAGGACGAGATGATGCAGGACTTTAAGGTTATTCGCGATATAGTGGGCGAGGGAATTGTTTATCTGCCCGCTGGAGCCAAGCTGTGGTCGCAGGGGCACCTGTATGGCGGGGCGCCGTGGGCGTTGCCTTACTTCCTCGCCGGCAGCGTCATCACATACGAACGCAGGAACCTTGCCAACTTTGTCATTGAGCGCGAGCGGGAACCCGGCCCGGCTCTGCTGACGCCGGACAACCGGCAAATTTTCCTGTATGACCGCGCGCTTTACAACGGTCCGTTTGTCACAACAACCCTCGGCAGCCCGCTAATCGCATCCGACTGGAACGTTTATCTCAAGGATGGCCGGCGGCTTATCTACACCAGTGAGGAATGTGCAAACACGGATGCCTGGATCTTTCTGCATATTGACCCCCGCGATGCGGATGACCTGCCGGAACACCGCCAACAGTACGGTTTTGACCATCTGGACTTTCGTTTCGCCGATTTTGCCAGACGCAGCGATGACCGATGCGTTGCCACGCGGGAACTGCCGGAGTACGACATCGCCGCCATCAGAACCGGGCAGTACACGGATGATGGGCGGCTCTGGGAGGGCGAGTACCGTTTTGATCTGTATGACCGTGCGCTTTACGACAGGCAGTATGAGGCAACAGCCCTCGGCAGCCCGCTAATTGCATCCGACTGGAACGTTTATCTCAAGGATGGCCGGCGGCTTATCTACACCAGTGAGGAATGTACGAACACGGATGCCGTGTTCTTTCTGCATATCGTTCCCCTTGACGTAAATGACTTGCCGGAACCTCGCCAACAGCACGGTTTTGACAATCTGGACTTTCGGTTCGGCGATTTTGCCGTGCTCAGTGGTGACCGATGCGTTGCCGAGCGCGAACTGCCGGGGTATGACATCGCCGCCATCAGAACCGGGCAGTACACGGAGGACGGGCCGCTCTGGGAGGGGGAGTACCACTTTGAGCGGTAGCCTAGATGCCGTTGCGCCAGGCTATCTCGCCGTTGATTATGGTAAGCGCCGACCGTACATCGGGCAGGCGTTCCGGCGGCGCGGCAAAAGGGGATGGCGCTACGACGGCCAAATCCGCCCTTTGGCCCACCGCAATGCGGGCGCCGCCGGTGTGTAGGGCAAGGGCGGTTTGCACTGATTCAACCGGCCGGCCGCCCAGATTGGTGCCATCTGCCGTCCGGCGCGAAACGGCGGCGGCGATGCCGGCCCACGGGTTGGCCTCCACCACCGGCGCATCGGAACCCAGCGCTACCGGGATGCCGGCGGCCAGCAGGGATGCCACCGGGTACAGCTGGGGCAGCAGCTCCGGCGGCACCGTGGCCCGGTAGCGCGCGCCGTCGTAGTGCAGAAAACCGGGGTTGGGCACCGCCAGCGCGCCGGACTGGGCCAGCAGGTCAATTACGTCCGGGGGACATTCGGCGCAGTGTTCGATGCGGTCGGGGATGTTGGGGATAGCGCCGGCGTCCATCAAGGCGATGGCGGCGGCAACGATGGCGTCGCGCTCCACGGCGTGTATCGCAACGGGGTAGCCCCGCCGGTGCGCCTCGGATACCATCGCAGTTAGCCGGGCCGGGTGGGGGTGGAGATTGCCCGATGATGCGGTGAGCATAATCTTGGCGTGTCCAATGGTGACACGGGTGCCGGGGATGGTCTGGCCGTAGCGCAGGCCCAGGCGGGTAATCTCGTCCAGCTGCGGCCAGCCGGCCATCATTGTGATACGCAGGGGGAAATCAGCGGCGGATGTTTTAGCGGTGAACGAGTGCAGCGTTGCGATACCGTTGGCGGGGCCGGCATCGGTAACGGCGGTGATTCCGTAGGCCAGCAGGCGGTTGGCGAGGGGTTTCAGTTCCGCAGATTTGCGGGATGCAATCCGCTCTGACAGCCAGCCGGACATTTCCAGCAGCAGGCCGGTAGGTTCGCCATCGGCGGCACGTTGGATGACGGCGCCGGGCGGGGTTGGCGTGCTGCGGTTGATGCCGGCGGCGACCAGGCCGACGGTGTTGAGCACGCAGGCGTGGCCGGAACGATGCTCCACGCGCACGGGGCGGGTGGTGGATACTGCGTCCAGGTCGTGGCGGGTGATGTGGCGGCCCAATCCGAGGGGCGAATCGTCGTAGCCGTAGCCGCGCAGCCAGTGGGTGCCATCGTCGGCGTCCGCAGCAGCGGCGATTGCATCTCGCAAAGCCGCTACGACAGCCGGAACCGACGGCGCAGCAGCCGGCCGGCAGTCAACCTGGCCGGCGCGGGCGGCCATGGCAAGCAGATGGCAATGGGCGTCAACGATGCCGGGGATGAGCGTCCGGCCCCCGCAATCCAGCACGACGGTAGCGGGCCCGATTAGGCGGGCGACGTCGGCAAATCGGCCGACGGCGGCTATCTTGCCGGCGTTGATGGCAACGGCATCGGCATCGGGGCTTGGCGTGCCGGCCGCCGTGTGGATTGCGGCGTTGTGGAGGATTAGGTCGGGGTAGGGCATCGGCAATGCTATAATCCCTCTGGCACATTGGCCAAACCAGGCAACAGGGGGGCGTTATGCCGGAACTTGAGATTATTATGGGCGGTTACAGCATCAACACCGACCAGACCCGGTTGGGGCTGTGTACGGTTACGCTGATTCGGGGGGAGGTTTTGTCCATCGTTGACGTGGCCCACTTCGGGCGGCGCAACCTGCTGGTGGACGCTTTGGACGCGCACGGCATCTCCACCAACGACATCGGGCGGGTCATCCTGACGCATTCCCACTGGGACCATTCGCAGAATACCGACCTGTTTCCCAACGCGGAAATCGTCATTCACGCCGACGAGCTGGATTATACCCGAAACCCGCGCGCCGGCGATTTGGCGACGGCGCGCTACTTTGCCAACACGCTGCTGGGGCAGAACGTGCGGGAGGTGAGCGGCGAAACCGAGCTGGAACCGGGCGTGCGCCTGATTGAAACGCCCGGCCATACGCGGGGCCACGTCAGCGTGGTGGTGGAAACCGCCGCCGGCACGGTTTGCGTGGGCGGCGATGCCATGTCCGACGCGGGCGCCGTTGCACGCGGGACGCCGGCCATCATTTTCTGGAGCGAGGCCGACGCGCGGGCCAGCGTGCAAAAGATTATCGCCGCCGCCAGCACCATCTACCCCGGCCACGACCGGCCTTTCCGCATCGACAGCGACGGGGCGATAACCTATCTGACCGAATCGCCCACGCTGCAAGTGAGCGGCGTGCTGCACTACGCCAGCGGCGCGTTCACGGTGGACATCGGGCGGGCGGCGCACCCCGGCACCACGGTTATGCCCAGCGCGCTGGACTACCAGGGCGGCGGCCACAACCACCCCGGCCACTGCTAGCCAGGGGCGGAATTGCGGGGTGCAGCGGCGGTGCGCGCGGTCATTTTCGACTGGGACTTGACCCTGTGGAACAGCTGGGACATTCACCTCCGGCTGATGCAGCGCACCGCGCTGGAGCTGGGGGTAACGCCCCCCGACGCCGGGGAAATCGCCGCTGAGTTTCACCGTCCGTTTCACCCGCATCTGCTGTGGTTCTTTGGTTCTGCGCCGGATGCGTGGCCGGAGCTGGACGGCATCGCAGCGGTCTATATGTCGCACTACCACCGGATGGCCGGGCATCGCAACTACCTGTACCCCGGCGCCGCCAGCCTGCTGCGGATGCTGCGACGCTGGGGCATCCGAGTCGGCGTGGTGTCGGATAAGCTCGTCGAGTTTGGCGCGGCTGAGCTGGCGCAGTCCGGGCTGGCCGCTATGGTCGAGGCGGCATCGTTCAAGACCGACGCCCGGCCGTTTAAGCCGAACCCGGCCGGGCTGCTGGAGATTTTACATCGCCTGGACGTTGCGCCGGCGGATGCGCTTTACGTGGGCGACGCGCCGCAGGACGTCCGGTGCGCGCAAGCCGCCGGCGCGCAGTCGGCCGCCGCGCTGTGGGCCGCCATCGACGCCGACGCAACCCTGGCCGCGGCGCCGCGCTACCGCCTGCACCGCCCCCACCAGGTGATGGCCGTAATAACCGCCGCCAACGGCCACACCGCAGCCAGCCCCTGGCGCCGCCACCTCCCCTGGCCCTGGCAACCCGACGCCGACAACCCCGCCGACGATCAGGACGTTGGGGTGAATCCGGCAGACGCGACTGCGCCGGACGCAACGGGGCCGGCGGGCGTTTGGCAATACTGGCCGCTGTCAACCAGATGGCGAGGGCGCAGCGATGCGCTGGCACTGCCGGCCGACGTTGCCAACCCGGTGGCGCCGCTGGCAGTGCGGGAGAACCACACCTAGTGGTACTCTCGATACAGCGATGGCCTCTGCAATGTTTTGCAACGCTGGCGTCTCGGTATCGCAACCAGAATATGCTCCGGGGGGCCGGAAGTGCTGACCGAATAACCGGCGTCATAATCTGGCATCCAGCGCAACTTGATGCTAACCAAAATTGATAATGACATCCCGGCCAAAGTCCAGGCTCGCAACCTCGCACGCAAGTCTGACAATGCTGGTGATGCTCGTTTTGTTTTGATGGGTACTGATAAACCATCCGCCGGGGAGGCTCTGCGAATGACTTGCGCCGCGCCAAGGGGTATTTGGGGAAAGCTCATGTGTGCTTTGGGCTATGTAGCGGCGTGAATATCCATGCTTACGCGACGCGAATCGCTCCAGGAACGTTTCATCGTTTTCGTCAAGTTTCCTGAACAGCTGAACCATCACGTCAACTGCTGAATCACACGCTTGCTCTTGACCGCGCAATACGAAGCTGTTGACTTGCGGAGCAGTCTGGCGGAGCGGTGTCGCGGGAATGGACGCAGCGTCCGGCGCAACCGGAGGTGATAGAGGCGTTTGCCCCATCGCCTTCACAAATTCAGCGCATACGTCAATGTCGGGGTCAAACCCGCAGAGGTCTCTGACTTTGTCAGACAGAATTTCTACGAGCGAATGATCAGCTTCGTCAAGAATCCGCTGCCATGCCCTGGGCAAAGTAGTTTGGATTGTCGTATGGCGATTGGCGTCGTTATAATCGGCGTAAGCTGCCTGTTGCGCCACTCCGGAGAATACGTACTCTTTCCTCAGATAGCGATTAAGATAGTTGCAGCACTCATCAATGTCTTGTTCCAGGAGGTCTGCTTTATAGACCATGCGGTCATCGTAAGTGCCGGACGCGGCGGGGAGGTAGAAACGCCATTCCTGCCCGTCAGTAAGGACAGCAAAAGGTATTCCTTGATGAAAGGCATACTCAAACAGCTGGGCATCTGCGCCTGCAATCTTGCCAACGGCCTTTACCTCAATAAATACTAATGGCTGATTATCGCCGCGACAGAGTGCAAAATCCTCACGACGATTCACACCGGCAGAGGTTTTCATCGGGTATTGCGGATAAACCGTTGCAGTGTCGAAAATCGGCCAGTCCAAATCCTGAAGTACTCTCAAGACTGCGCCGTTAGATACTGCGGCCTCGTTGGCAAATCGCCCTTGCCGGAGAGCGATTTTCACTTGCTGGATTGTGTCCCTGAGAGCCATTGCCCACCCCCGCCCGATTTTTACGGATAACGGCGGCAGGTTATCAGAGACCCCTTTGTCTGTCGAGTTTTCGAGCCAATGGCGATGCCAGTATCAAGCTGGTTCCGCCGTGTCATCCGCTGTCGCGGGCTCGGTGTAGTGGTTTGTGCCACCGGAGATTTGCGGGCCTTCGCTGTATTCGCGAATCGGGCGGTTTCCCAGGCACTCGATAGTGATACGAAAATCCTGCTCTCCGAGGTCATCACCATCCCCGTCAACGGTAGGCAGGGTTATCCAATCCTGGTAGGTCGTCAAAAATGGCGCCCCGGACGGGTGCCTCTCCATTACCGACCGCTCCATGAGCTCCGTCAGTATATCGCCCACACGACCCGGCAAAGGCTGTACTTCCGCTCTGGTTGTCATTCGTTCTACTCCATTGCGCGAATTTCCGACATCATATCGATTATGACGGTCGCCCGGCAACGGCCTGCTGTCATCAAATAAGCCGGGTTACCCCGCCGCCGCTTCGTGCTGTTCGTCGGCGTGGTAGGATGAGCGCACCAGCGGGCCGGCGGCTACGTGTTTGAATCCCATCTCCTCGCCATCTTGCCGGATTTCGTCAAACTCGGCCGGCGTGTAAAAGCGGTCAATTTTGATGTGCTTGATGGACGGGCGCAGGTATTGGCCTACGGTAAGCAGGTCGCAGTCAACGGCGCGCAGGTCGCGCATGGTTTGGCGCAGCTCGTCCCCGGTTTCGCCCATGCCTACTATGATGCCGGACTTGGTGACCATGTTGGGGTTGATGGACTTCACTTGTTGCAGCAGTTGCAGCGATTGGCGGTAGTCGCCCTTGGGCCGCACCCGCCGGAACACGCGCTCTACGGATTCGATGTTGTGGTTGAGCACGTGGGGCTGCGCCGCAACTACTTTGGCCAGCGCATCCGGATTGCCCTGAAAATCGGGAATCAGCACCTCCACCTTGCAGCCGGGGACGGCCTGCTGCACCTGCTTGATGCAGGCGGCAAAAATGCCGGCGCCGCCGTCAGCCAGGTCATCCCGGTTCACCGAGGTGATTACGCAATACTGCAATTCCATCCGCTTTACGGTAGCGGCCAGGCGGAAAGGCTCGCCCAGGTCAACCGTGCCGGGGCGGCCGGTGGTGACGGCGCAGTAGGCGCAGGCGCGGGTGCAGATGTCGCCCAAAATCATAAAGGTGGCGGCGGAGCGCTCCCAGCACTCGCCGATGTTGGGGCAGCGCGCCTCCTCGCAAACCGTGTGCAGCTGGCTGTCGCGCATCAGCTGCTTGAGCTCAATGTAGCGGGGGCCGCCGGGCATTTGCACCTTTAGCCAGTCGGGGAGGCGCGGCCGGAGGGGGCCATCGGTATCTGAGGATGGCATCGTTGAGGACGGCATCGTTGGTGAAAGGTTGTCGGGTGTGGTCAAGTTTGCCTCCGGTTACAGCATCTGCACCAGGCGCGGGTTCACGCGGCACTTCTCGGCGGCGATGATAGCCATAACGTCGCGCACGGTGGAATCCAGCTGCCCGTTGCGGTTGACTACGCGGTAGTCAAACTCGTCAATGCGGGATAACTCTACGGTTGCCTCTTGCAGGCGGCGCTGCATCGTGGCCTCATCCTCGGTGCCGCGATTGACCAGGCGGCCGCGCAGTTCGGCCAGCGAGGGCGGCATGATGAATATGGTAAGCGCGTCCGGCGCCATGTTGCGGATGGTGGCCGCGCCCTGGACGTCAATTTCAAGGATAACGTCCTGGCCGGCAATCAGCGGGTCGCGCACCTGCTGGCGGGGGACGCCGTACCAGCGGTCGTACACCTGCGCGCTTTCCAGCAGCTCATCCCGCGCGCGCATCCTCAAAAAGCGGGCCTCATCCATAAAGATATAATCCACCCCGTCAACCTCGCCGGCCCGCATCGGCCGCGTGGTGGCAGTAACGGCAAAATGCCACGCCCGGTCAAGCGCCCGCAACGCCGCCATCACCGAGCCCTTGCCCGATCCGGACGGCCCGGAGACAACCACCAACTGCGGAGGGGCCGGGCTGGCCGGCGCCAATTCGGCATCAGGCGTCATTAGTGGTGCCGTTGCCATTGCCGTTGCTGCGCCGCTCGATGCGTTCCAGAGATTCGACGAGACGGACCATCATAGCGTCAAACATACGCTCCATAAAAGCGTTCTCCTCTTGCCGGCGCTGCTCGGCGCGGGCTGCTTCCTCTTGCTGGCGCTGCTCGGCGCGGGCTACGGTCTCTGACAGCAATTTTTCCATCCTTTCCATCCACTGCCGGCGTTCCTCGGCGCGCTCCCTCCGTTCTTCGGCGTACTGGCGGCTTTGTTGCATGGTAAAGAACATATCAAATACTCCTGCGAATGCGGCTGCCGCCGTATTTACGACGGCGCCGGTTCAGCGTCGGACAGCAACGCGGGCCGCGCGCTTTTTGGAGCAGTTAGTCCTTTGTGGCACCATTGCCGTTGCCGTTATTGCGCTGCTCGATGCGTTCCAGAGATTCGACGAAACGGGTCATCATGTTGTCCAGCATACGCTCCATAAAAGCGTTCTCATCTTGCCGGCGCTGTTCGTAGCGGGCCGCTTCCTCTTGCCGGTGTTGCTCAGCACGGGCTGCTTCCTCTTGCTGGCGCTGCTCGATGCGGGCCGCTTCCTCTTGCTGGCGCTGTTCGGCACGGGCTACATCCTCCTCCCGCCATCTTTTCACCGTTTCCAGCCACTCCCTCCGTTCCTCGGAGTGCTGGCGGTTTTGTTGCATGGTGAAGAACATATCAAATACTCCTGCGAATGCGGCTGCCGCAAGCACCGCTGCCGTATTTACGATGGCGGCGGACAGCGTTTCCGGCGCCTCGCGCTCCCAGATTACGTACACCGCAACCGTTGACCCCAGGGCGCCGGATGCGACGAAAATCGTTGCCAGCAGATATGCCAGCCCGGCCCGGGTCAAGCTGCCTCACAATACCAAGATTGCCACGCGGCGCTTGCTATGGCAAGTGCGTTGAAAATTGCGAACCCCCTCTTTGCCAACATCCATCATCCCCGGCGCAGCTTCAGCCGGCCAGCGTATCCAGGTGTTCCCAAAAGACCGGGTAGGATACCGCCGCATCCTCGGCGCCGTGAATTACAGTATCGCCGGCGGCGGCCAGCCCTGCAATCGCCAGCGACATCGCCAGACGATGATCCTGATGACTCTCTACGTCGGCGCCGGCCAGACCGCCAACGCCCCGGATTACCATGCCGTCGTCGCGGGCTGCGATGTCGGCGCCCATACGGGATAGTTCGGATACGGTGGTAGCGATGCGGTCGGATTCCTTAACGCGCAGTTCGGCGGCGTCGCGGATGGTGGTGACGCCTTCGGCGAAGCAGGCGGCTACGGACAGCACGGGCAGTTCGTCAATCATTATGGGGATGATTTCGCCGCCCAGCTCAATGCCTTGCAGACTGCCGGATGAGGCCACTACGTCGGCGACGGGTTCGCCGCCCTCAATGCGCCGGTTCTCCAGCCGCAGCGCATCGCCGGCGCCCATCATCTGCAAGGCGTCAATGATACCGGCCCGGCTTGGATTCAGGCCCACCCCGGTGATGGTTACCCTGGCGTTGGGGTGAATCAGCCCGGCAACCATCCAGAACGCCGCCGAGGAAATATCTCCCGGCACCGCAACGTCCACCGGATTAAGCTCACCCGGATACAAGGTCAAGGCCAGGTCATCGGTCTCAATGCGGGCGCCCATGGCCGACATCATCCGTTCGGTGTGGTCCCGGGACAGGGCCGGCTGGCGCAGCACGGTGGGCCCGTCGGCGGCCAGTCCCGCCAGCATCAGGCAAGACTTAACCTGCGCGCTGGCCACGGGCATTGCGTATTCTATGGAGCGCAGGCTGCCGCCCCGGATGGCCAGCGGCGCCAGCGTGTTGGCCTGGCGCCCCATAATGGACGCGCCCATCTGCTGCAACGGCTGCACGACCCGCCCCATCGGACGCGAACGCAGGGAGCCATCGCCGGTCAGCACGGCCAGAAAGTCCTGCCCGGCCAGCAGCCCGGAAAGCAGCCGCATTGACGTGCCGCTGTTGCCCGCGTCCAGCATATCGGCCGGTTCCTGCAATTGGGAACCGCGGCCGCCTACCCGGAAACTCCCCGGCTCGCCCAATGGTTCTATGGACACGCCCATGGCCCGCAGGCAGCCGGCCGTAGAGCGCACGTCGCCGCCGTCGGAAAGCCCGGTTATCGTTGCCGTGCCGCCGGCGATGGCGTTCAGAATCAGGGAACGGTGGGAGATTGACTTGTCGCCGGGCACGGCCAGGGCGCCGGACAGCGATTGGGGGCGGCGTATTGTCTTGTCCAAACCGGCCTCCCGGAATTACTTGCGGTCTTTGGAACGGCGGCTGCGGTCGCGCTCCGCGGCGGGGTCGCTGCCCATCATCAGCCGGCGCGCGCGGTTGGCCCAGCCGCCGAGGAACATCTGGCCCATTGACTCGCTGAACGTGGGGTATTCCGCCGTCGTGCCTTCCAGCTCGCGGGAACGGTTATTCACGTCGCCGGCAAGCCACTTGGCCCGGGCGATGCGGGCCTCCTCAAAAAGGGCCAGCATCGCCTGATTATCGGGCGGTTCGGTGTCGGTGTCGAGGATTTTGCGGTACTCGTACAGTTCGCGAATCATGGCGTCAATCCAGGCCACGATGGGCTGGGCGTTGCTGACGCAAATATCCCGGTGCATCACGGCGTCGCCGGAGGCCAGCCGGGTAATGTCGCGGTAGCCCGACGACGCCAGCTGCCCGATGTCGGACCAGTTGGCCGACTTGCTGGTGCAGCCGACCAGCGCAGTAGAGAGGACAAAGGGCAAATGACTGACCGCCGCGACAAAGCTGTCGTGTTCGTCAACGCCGATAAAATAGGGTTCGGCGCCCACCGCCTCGGCCAGCGTGGTTATCTCGCCCACCGCCCGCTGGCTGGCTTTGGCGCTGGGAATGACGCAGTAGGGCTTGCCGGCAAACAGCGCGCCGTCCGCGTTGTCCGGGCCGGGCGTTTCGCGCCCCGCCATGGGATGCCCGCCGACAAAATCCACCGTGTCGGGCAGCAGTTCGTCGGCCCACTGCAACACCTGCGCTTTGGTGCTGCCCACGTCGGTAACCACGCAGCCCTCCGGCAGGTGGGGGGCCATCCCCTCCATAAGCTCCCGCATCACCATCACCGGCGTTGCCAGCACGATAACGTCGGCGTCGTAGATGGCGTTGCCCAGGCGGTTCTCCACCCGGTCAAACGCCTGCCGTCGCTGCGCGCCCGTCCGGGCGATAACGTTGGCGTCGGTGCCGACAACCGTGAGGTTGCGCAGGGTGGACGCTTTGAGGGCCAGGCCCAGGGAGGTGCCGATTAATCCGGTTCCGATAACGGTAATTTGTGCCACAGGGAAATTCGCCTCATTGACAGACTTAGCCCATCCACTGCTGAACGCGCCGGGAATGGCCGGAACTGCGCCTAGTGTACAACATACGCAACGAGGGGTAAAACCGCCGGCCGGCGCGGCAGCGTTTCGTTTCAGGCGGTTTAATCAGTCCTCCTCTCTAATGTCATTCTGAGCTCAGCGAAGAATCTCGATGACGTAGGATACACTTTGAGGGCAACGCCGTTGCTACGCTGTCGAGATTCTGCGCTGCACTCAGAATGACATTGGGGGAAAGGGCGCTTAGAATGGCATTGGGGGAAACTAAACCGCCTAACGGCGTCCGGCGAATAGTGACGGCAAATGGAAGTAAGCTTTGAAACCCACCAGTTGGACAGGCTGTTTCACAGCGAATCCGACCTTACACGGGCATACGGCAAGCGACGCGCACAGTCAATACTGGCCAGGCTGAACGCATTACGTAGGTTCGCAACGCTAGCGCAAGTTCCGACTACGCTGCCATTCCGACGACATCAACTGACCGGCAATCGCGATGAGCAGTACGCCGTTGATATTGACCGAAAAAACCGGCTGGTATTTGCTCCGGACCACGACCCAATTCCGCGCCGCGCGGACGGGGGCATTGCTATCGACTTGGTGACTGCAATTGTCATCACCGAAATGATAGACTATCATTGAAGGAGACCTGCGAAATGGCAACGTTCCAAGACAACCGAACTTACCCTTACCACCCCTACCACCCCGACTATGCCGTTCCGCCGGGGTGGCTGCTCAGGGACTATCTGAATGTCAATGATTTTACCCCGGAGGAATTCGCGCGGCGACATTCGCTGGCCATGGAACTTATTGAGGGTGTCTTGGCCGGCAGCGCTCCTCTCGACGCTAAACTGGCCGCTATCCTGGAGCGGGAGTTTGACCTGGAGGCTAGCTTCTGGCTCGGCATCGAGGCTGAATACCGCCGACTGACCGAAAATGCGACATCCGAAGCGCGTAGAATTAGTTCCTGTCGCCAAATTTCCGGAGCAGACGTGATTATGACTACTGCAACTGTCAAGAGCATTCTGTGCCTGGCCAATTCTCGCAAACTGAGCGGCCGTTGTATCGCTGGAAAAGAAGTTCTGGCTAATGGGGAAATCGGAGGCTGGATTCGTCCGGTGAGCGACCGGGAAACCGAAGAAGTGTCGGAATGGGAGCGGCAGTATGAGAACGGCAGCGACCCCTGCTTGCTTGACGTGATCGATGTACCGCTGCTCAACGCTAAACCCAAAGATTATCAGCAGGAAAACTGGTTGATCGACCCGGAATTTTACTGGGAAAAGGTTCGCTCGGTTACTAAGGCCGAGCTGATGCAATACACCGACCCCGTATCCTCGCTTTGGATTGATGGGCACAGCACCGTCAATGGACAAAACGACCGGATACCGCTTGATGACACTAGCTCTCTCACCGACTCTCTGCGGTTTGTCAGGGTTGAAAATCTGGAATTGCACGTGTCGCAGCCAGGAATGGCCTTTGGCAATTACAGGCGCAGCGTGCAAGGCCGTTTTGAGCACAACGGGATGGACTACTGGTTGCGAGTCACCGACCCGGGTTATGAACGAAAGTACTTGCAGCAGCCTAATGGAGAATATCAAATCGGGGAATGTTTCCTTACCGTAAGCCTTGGCGAGCCGTTTCGGGGCGATGCTTACAAGCTGATTGCAGCCATCATCAAACCGTAGCGGAGAATAGTTATAGTGTCCCCAACCCAATATCCCGTGTTCACCGTCGGCCACTCCAACCACGCTCCGGAGGCGTTTATCAAACTGTTAATCCGGCACGGCGTGGCTGAAATTGCCGACGTGCGCTCCGCGCCGTACAGCCGTTATGCGTCCCATTTCAATCACGATGCGCTGCCGGGACTGCTGGGCGATGTTGGCATCGGCTATCTGTTCCTGGGCGGGGAATTGGGCGGGCGGCCCGCCGACCACGACTGTTACGATGCTGACGGGCGCGTGCTGTATGACCGGGTTGCCGAAACCGACGGGTTTGACGATGGCATCCGCCGCATCATGCGCAACGCCGATGAACGGCGTATCGCCCTGATGTGCAGCGAAAAAGAACCGCTGGAGTGTCATCGCACGCTGCTGGTGGCCCGCAGCCTGGCCGAGCGCGGCGTGGCCGTGTCGCATATTCTGGCCGATGGGCGACTGGAAAGCTACGATGACGCGATGAGCCGCCTGGTGGACATTTTCAAGTTGCCGCAGCAAGGCGACCTGTTCCGCTCGCGGGATGACGTGATTGCCGACGTTTTGCGGCGCCAGGCGCAGAAGTTCGCTTACGTCGGCGCCAGGCCGGCAGCCGGACGGGATGAATGGGAGGATGCGCCGTGAGGGTTCACACCATCGGATTCACCAAAAAATCGGCGTCAGATTTCTTTGAGCTGCTGCGTGAGTCGGGGGCGAAACGGCTGGTGGACGTGCGGCTGAACAACGTTTCGCAGCTGGCCGGGTTTGCCAAAAGGGACGACCTGGAGTATTTCCTCAACAAAATCTGCCGGATGCAATATGTCCACTTGCCGGAGTTGGCGCCCACCAGGGAGATGCTGGACGCCTACCGCAAAGAGCATCGCGATTGGGATACCTACCAGCGGGAGTTTCTGGCCCTGCTGGACGCGCGGCGCATCGCCAAAATGGGCATCAAGCGTACCATCGCCAACTCCTGCCTGCTGTGCAGCGAGGATACGCCGGAGCATTGCCACCGCCGGCTGGTTGCCGAATACCTCAACCAACATTGGGGCAATGTTGAAATCGTCCACCTGGGCTAACCGGGCTGTCGAGATTCTTCGCTGCGCTCAGAATGACATTGGGGAAACTAAACCACCTAAAATGGAACGCTGCCGGCCGGCGCCGGGGCGCCGCTGCCGGGGCAGGGTTGACAAAAGTGGGTTGCCGGCCTACGGTAATGGCCCAATCGCCATTGTATGCCGGGTTGCCGGCTATGGGCCGGTTTCAACCTCAACTGCCCGTACCGCAACCTCATGGCGCCAACATAAATGCGGCAGTATGCCCCGAGGTTTGATTATGGCCACAGTCGGTGAACCATCCGCAAGTTTCAGCGACGAGGCATCCGCCGTCGCTGACGAAGCCTTTATCAGCGTCCGCTCGGTCTGGAAAGTCTTTGGCAAAGACCCGGAGAAAGTTCTGAGCCCGGAGTATGCCGGCAAGGACAAGGCGTTTTTCCAGAGCGAGTTCAACAACGTCATCGGCCTGCACGACGTTTCCTTTGACGTGCAGCGCGGCGATACCTTTGTCATCATGGGGCTTTCCGGCAGCGGCAAGTCCACCATGGTGCGGTGTCTGCTCCGGCTCATTGAGCCTACCGCCGGCGAGATTAAAATTGACGGCGAGGACATCACCAAAATGTCCGAAAAGGCGCTGCTTGAGTTCCGGCGCACCAGGGTTGCCATGGTCTTTCAGCACTACGGCCTGATGCCCCACCGCTGCGTGCTGGACAACGCCTGCTGGGGTCTGGAGGTGCAGGGCGTCAAGCAGGACGAACGCTACGCGCGCACCCGTGAAGTGCTGTCGCTGGTCGGGCTGGCCGGCTGGGAGGACGCCTACCCCCGCCAGCTTTCCGGCGGAATGCAGCAGCGCGTCGGCCTGGCCCGCGCCCTGGCGATGGACACCGACATCCTGCTGATGGACGAACCGTTCAGCGGCCTGGACCCGCTAATCCGGCGCCAAATGCAGGACGAACTGCTGCGGCTGCAATCCGAACTCCAAAAGACCATCGTCTTTATCACTCACGACCTCAACGAGGCGCTAAAGCTGGGCGACCGCATTGCAATCATGCACGACGGGCAGGTGGCCCAAATCGGTTCGCCTGAGGACATCGTGCTGCGCCCGGAGGACGAATACGTCGGCGAATTCACGCAGGACGTGCGGTTGGAAACGGTGCTGACGGCATCACGGGTGATGGTTCCGCCACGGGCCACCGTCCGGGGCGACCAGGGGCCGCAAGCCGTCCTGGACGCCATCGGCAGCAACGCCCGCCGCGCCGCGTGGGTGGTGGACGCACATGGCGGCTACATCGGTATGCTGTCCGGCGACAACGCCGAGCGGGCCGTGCAGGCCGGGGTCAGCCGGTTAGACCAGGACGGAGAATACGTCGTGCGGGAGTATGCCGCAGTTCCGCTAACCGCCAACTTTGACGAGCTGATACCGCTGGCCATGAGCAGAAACTTCCCCATCCCCGTCGTGGACGCCGACAACATACTGATTGGCGAAGTGCGTCGCCGCGCGCTGGCCGAGGCGTTGGCCGAAACATCGGCCGCCGAGGCCGACTACGAGGCAAACGCGGCCGAGAACGCATCGCTGGCCGCGGAGGCATAAACCGGGGCCGGCCGCCACGCATCCCCCTGTCATTCCGCGCGCATCCCTGGCTGTCGTTCCGGATGGCAAATTGCGCCGGAGTCACGCAGTTGACACCGCCAGCGGGCCATTCCGGCCCCACTGTCCGGCCCCACTACATATTGACCGCAGCGAGTAGATAAACCCCGCCCAACGCCACCGGAGGTTGTAATGGCCACGCTAACCAGAGACGAACAGGAAACCCCGGCGGCCGAGCCGGCATCCCAGCCGGCGCCCGCTTCGCCTCTTTCCGCCCTGAGCAACATTCGCACCCTGCACTGGTGGCTGATGGGAATCGCCGCCATACTCATCGTGCTGGTGGTCAGCCTGCTCATCTGGGGCCCGGAGATGGACTACCCCACCACGGTGGCATACTCAACGTCCAGCGACGGCACTACCCAGTTCCCCCAGTCCCTCCGCAACGTCACCGGCGGGGCCATTGACGACGGCGCCCGGTGGCTGACCGTAGAGGGCAGCTGGCTCTTTGGCGGCATCAAGGCCGGCGTAATCTACGCGCTGAACGTCATTGAGGACGTACTGAAATGGCTGCCCTGGCCGGCCGTGGTGCTGGGCCTGGCCCTGGCCTCTTTCGCGGTGGGACGCTGGGCGTTTATGGCATTCACGACCTTTGCCCTGCTTTTCATCGGCTTTATGGACTTGTGGGAGAACGCCATTGAAACAATCGCACTGATGGCGGTAGCCGTCGTGCTTTCAGTAGGAATCGGCCTGCCGCTAGGCGTATTCGGCGCGCGCAGCCAGACCGCAGACCGCATAATGCGCCCGATTCTGGACGGAATGCAGACCATGCCCAGCTTCGTTTATCTGCTGCCCGGCATCCTGTTTTTCGGCCTGGGCAAACCGGCCGGCATCTTTGCCACCATCATCTACGCCGTGCCGCCGGTAATCCGCCTCACCAACCTGGGCATCCGCCAGGTATCCCCGGAAACCGTCGAGGCGGCGCGCTCCTTTGGCGCCTCCCCGTTGCAGCTGCTGTCCAAAGTGCAGGTGCCCATGGCCCTGCCCACGATCATGGCCGGCATCAACCAGACGACGATGCTGGCCCTGTCAATGGTCACCATCGCCAGCATGGTAGCCGCCGGCGGCCTGGGCGACAACGTGCTGCGGGCCATCCAAAAGAACGAAGTCGGCAACGGCATAATCGCCGGCTTTGGCATCGTATTCATGGCCATCGTCATTGACCGCCTCACCCAATCCGTAGCCCGCAGCCGCCAGGAAGCCCTGAGCGCCGGGCACTAGGCGGGCATCAGGCCGCATCAGGTAAGGAGGATGTCAACGCCGGATGGCAAAGACAACCCGGAAGGGGATAACCCCGGCGGGCCGGGCTCGGCAAACGGGCCCGGCCCGCCCGCTGACGATGACCGCGACCCCTGGTACGCCTGGGGCCGCTGGAAATACATCGGCGGCGCCCTGTTCCTGGTACTCAGCATCGCCGGCGTCGGCTACGTAATCTGGGATACAATTGACCAACTGGTCAAGCCAATTACACTGGAAACCATCAGAGCAGCCACACGAGTATCGCCAGGCCGCATTACCGACGCAGTAGCCCTGGCCGGCCTGATTTCCTACGGGCCGCCAGCAGGAGTTGATTTAATGTTCGGAGCAACCAAAGCCGCCAAAGCAATGGCCAAACGCTGGGAAGCAGAAGACTTGGCGAAAGGAGAGGCCCGGGGAGAGGCCAAAGGACGAGCCGAGGGGCGGGACGAAGGACGAGCCGAGGGGCGGGACGAAGGACGAGCCGAGGGGCGGGACGAAGGACGCAAGGCAACGCTTGAACGCATGGAGCGGTTCGCCGCCCAAGGGCTTTCCATTGATGAAGCCCTACAACGCATCGGCGACGAGATGTCCGACAACAACGAACAAGGCTAACCCCGTCAGCCTGATTTCCTACGCACCGCCAGCAAGGGGTGATTTTGATGCTTGGAGCAACCAAAGCCGCCGAAGCAATGGCCAAACGCTGGGCAGCAGAAGACCGGGCAAAAGGATATGCCGAGGGATGGGCCGAAGGACGGGCCGAATGGCGCAAGGCGCAACGCAAGGCAATTCGTGAACGCTTGGAGCGGTTCGCCGCCCAGGGGCTTTCCGTTGCTGAAGCCCTACAACGCCTCGACGATGAGTGGCCGGACGACAACGAAATCGCCCTCTACCTGCCGTCGGTGTCCTGCCCCCGGCGCGTTCCATTGCGCGGTCGGCTGGTGCGGCTAATACGAAAAGCTGGCATTATGTAATGTATTGCCGTCGTATTATGTAATTTGACAACGATTATCAACACTGCTATAACTGTTTCCAACTTATACCCGGCACCGGGCCCGCCCGGCAATCCACACCGCTTTACGGAGGAATTCTTTTGTTCACCAAATACAGATTACTCGCCCTAACGCTGGCCATGGCCCTGGTTACCGCCATTGCCGTCGTTGCCTGCTCCCCGGCCGACCCGGTTACCGTTGAGGTGACCCGTGTCGTCACGGAACAGGTCGAGGTTGAGGTTGAAAAGGTCGTTACCGAACAGGTTGAAGTCGAAGTCGAAGTGGAGAAGGTCGTCGAGAAGGCGGTTGAGGTTACCCGCGTGGTGACCGAAACCGTCGAAGTGATGGCACCGGAAGGCCCCAAAGAGGAGATCATCTTTGGCGACCTGAACTGGTCCAGCGCCCTGCTCCAGAACCGCATCGCCCAGTACATCGTTGAGAAGGGCTACGGCTACCCCACCGACGTGAAGTTCGGCGCCACCCTGCCCCTGTTCCAGGGCTTGCAGAACGGCGATACCCACGTCACTATGGAAATCTGGCTGCCCAACCAGGATGCCGCCTGGAACGCCGCCCGCGAAGACGGCGCCGTGCTGTCCGTGGGCAAGAGCCTGGGCAATGACTGGCAATCCGCTTTCGTCATCCCGGCCTACCTGCAAGAGCAGTACCCGGACCTGGACAGCGTTGAAGACCTGAAAGACCCTCAGTACAAGGAACTATTCCAGACCGCCGAAACCGGCGACAAGGCGCGCCTCGTGTCCTGTGTCATCGGCTGGGCCTGCGAGGGCGTCAACGCCGCGCAGGTTGAGGGCTACGGCCTGTCCGACCACGTTGAAGTCATCAACCCCGGCGACGGCGCGGCCCTGAACGCCGACCTCTACGGCGCCTACGAACGGGAAGAGCCCTGGCTGGGCTACCAGTGGGGCACCAACGACCCGGCCCTCAAGCTGGACCTGGTTCGCCTGGAAGAGCCCGAGTACACCGCCGAGTGCTGGTTCACCACCAAGGCTTGCGCCTACCAGGACGCTACCATCCTGATTGCGGTTTATCCGGACCTGCCCGGCCGCGCTCCCGAAGTTATCGAGATGCTGCGCCAGTGGGATTTCAACATCAACATCTACAAGGCAGTCGTCCAGTGGCAGGACGCTAACCCGGACGCCGACGTGAAGCAGACCGCTACCTGGTGGCTGAACAACAACGCCGACATCTGGGGCGAGTGGGTCACCGCTGACGCCGCCGCGTCCATCCAAGCCGCTTTGGATGCCGGCGAAGAAGCCGACGGCTGGCCTACCGAGTAACCACACCGGCAGCAACGCCACCGCAAGGCGGCCCCTCAAACGGGGGGCCGCCTTATTTTTCTGCTAGACTATTAAGCGTGTTGCCCCTATCTCACCCGGCTTTACGGAGGATTTTGTAGTGTTCACCAAGTACCGACTACCTGCCCTGACGATGGCAACGGCAATGGCGCTGATTGCCGTCGTCGCCTGCTCCCCGGCCGCGCCGGCCGAACCGACGACCGTTGAGATAACGCGCGTCGTTGAAGTCACCAGAGTAGTCACCGAGCAAGCCGGGGGCGCTGCGATGGCGCCGGAGGGGGCCAAAGAAACCATCGTTTTCAGCGACCTGAACTGGACCAGCCCCCTGCTCCAGAACCGCATCGCGCAGTACATCGTGGAGAAGGGCTACGGCTACCCCACCGACACCAAGTTTGGCAACACGCTGCCCCTGTTTCAGGGCTTGCAGAACGGCGATACCCACGTCACTATGGAAATCTGGCTGCCCAACCTGGAGGAAGCCTGGAACAAGGCCATCGCCGACGGCGCCGTACTGTCCGCCGGCCGCAGCCTGGACGACGACTGGCAATCGGCCTACGTAATCCCGGCCTATCTGCAAGAGCAGTACCCGGAACTGGACAACGTAGAGGACTTGAAAGACCCGCAGTACCGCGAGCTGTTCGCTACCGCCGAAACCGGCGGCAAGGCGCGCCTCGTGTCCTGCGTCATCGGCTGGGCCTGCGAAAGCGTCAACGCCCTGCAAGTCGAGAGCTACGGCCTGTCCGACCACGTTCAGATTGTCAACCCCGGCGACGGGGCGGCGCTGAACGCCGACCTCTACGGCGCCTACGAGCGGGGCGAGCCGTGGCTGGGCTTCCAGTGGGGCACCAACGACCCGTCCCTGAAACTGGAACTGACCCGCCTTGCCGAACCCGAGTACACCGACGAATGCTGGTTCACCACCAAAGCCTGCGCCTATGAGAACGCTACCGTCCTGATTGCGGTGCACCCGGACTTGCCCGTGCGGGCTCCGGAGGTGCTCGCTATGCTGCGCCAGTGGGACTTGAGCATCAGCGCGTACCAGGCGGTATTCCGGTGGTACGATGCCAACCCGGACGCCGGCGAGGGGCAAGCCGCGCTCTGGTGGCTGAACAACCATTCCGAAATCTGGACCGAGTGGGTCACCCCGGAGGCCGCCGCCGGCATCAACGCCGCATTAGCCGCCGGCGAACTAGCCGACGGCTGGCCATCCGAATAACCCGGCCGGGCAATCATCCCGGCAGCCCCGCCATCCGCAGGCGGCCCCGCAGCCGGGGCCGCCTTATTTTCTGCTACAATGGGCCGCCAATCCTGCATTACGGAAACCGACATACCGATGACTACCGCACCAACCACCCCCCACGTCTCCGACGCAACGCTGGCCGCGCTCCGGGCCATTCCCACCCAAACCCTCATTGACGGGCTGTGGGTGATGGGCTGGCCGATGAGCATGATTGAGGGCGCCAAACCCTTGCAGCCCGGCCAGCACATGGCCGGCCGCGCCGTTACGCTGCGTTTCGTCCCCCATCGCCCCGACCTGGCCGCCGACAAGCCCAAAGGCGCCGACTCCGCCGAGTACGTGGCCTTTGAGCTTTGCGGCCCCGGCGAGGTGCTGGTAATTGACGCCATGCGCTGGCCTTATTCCAGCATCGGCGGCGACATCAAGTTTTACCGGCTGTTCCAGCGCGGCGTGGGCGGGCTGGTTACCGATGGCGCGGTGCGGGATACCAACACGCTGCAAGAGTACGGCTTTCCCGTCTATTCCGCCAACGCCACCGCCAAGCAGGGGCCGGCCGAGTTCTGGCCCTGGCAAGTCAACGACTGCATCCAGTGCGGCGGCGTCCTGGTGCGCCCCGGCGATGCCATCGTGGGCGATGACGACGGCGCCGTAGTCGTGCCGGCCGCCGCCGCCGACGAAGTCATCCGCATTGCCCACCAGCGCGAGGAAGTGGAGGCCGTCATCAAGGCCCAGCTGGAAATCGAGCAGTGTTCCCCCGGCAAATACTACCCGTTCAACGACAATACCTGGAAACTCTTTGAGGAAAAGACGGGCAAGCAGCCCTACCGTTAGCCTTTGACCCGCACCGCAATCGTCAATCAATAATCCTCAATCAATCAATCACGACGGGATATTCACCAGGCGATATGCACCGGATTGGATATTCACGACAGGAGGCAGCACTATGGCACGACTACCGCTGGCGTCCCGCGCGACTGCGCCCGCCGGACAAGAGACCACTTTTGACGAAATTATGGCGGGCGGCCCCGTGCCGCCCTACGGCCCCGGCTCCGTGCTGGCCCACGTGCCGGAGGCCGGCAAGCACGCCACCGCCCTGAATCAGTACCTGCGCAATCATTCCAGCCTGCCCACCAAAGCGGCGGAACTGGCCATGCTGGTGGCCGCGCGGGAGATGGATTGCCAGCACATCTGGAACGCCCACGCCAAGTCAGCCCGCGATGCCGGCGTGCCGGACGGCGTAGTTGACGCCATCCGCGACGGCCAGGCCCTGCCGCCGCTGGCCGCCGACGAATCCGCCGTAATCAACCTGGGCCGGGAAATCCTCCGCAACCACCAGGTCAGCCGGGGCGGTTACCAAAGCGCCCTGGAGGTGTTCGGACAGCAGGGCGTCATCGAGCTTACCCTGGTGCTGGGCAACTACACCATGCTGGCGATGCTGATAAACACCTTTGAGACCGACCTGCTGCCGGAGCGCGCCGAGCCGCTCCTGCAAAAGATTACCGGGTAAGCGCCCGCCGGGGCCAAAATCCCCCGACCGCCTAGCGGTGTTTCCGGTAGATTTGGACCCGGTGCCGGCAGGAATCCACCACGTAGATTCGGCCGGCATCGTCCACCTTCACCGACGTGGGCCCCCAGAACCGCGATTCAACTCCCGCTGAGGTTTCCCGGTAATGGTCCCGCCGGGGATTGACCGCCGGAAACAGGTCGGAGCGGGAACGGGCGTCGGCCTCGTCCGGGTTGGCGGCAAAGTAGTCGGCGGCCCATGTTGAGATGGTAGCATCGCCGTGCAGGATGGCGGCGGTTGCGCCGTCCGGCCCGAATATCTGCACCCGCTCATTGCCCCAATCGGCAACGTAGATGTAGCCCTCATCGTCCACGGCCACCGCTGCCGGCCGGTTCAGCTGCCCCTTGCCGTCGCCCGACGTTCCCCACTGCCCGATGAAACGTCCATCCGATGAGAACGCCTGCACCCGGTCGTTGCGCCAGTCGGCAACCAGCACGTGGCCAGCGGCGTTGCAAGCCAACCCCCACGGCGTATCAAACTGGCCGGACTGCTTGCCAAACTGCCCCCAACCGTGCCGGTACTCGCCGTCGGCGGTGAACCGCTGCACCCGGTGATTCAGCGCGTCGCTGACCAGCAGCGTGCCATCGGGCGCCACCGCAATCGCCGCCGGCCGGTTCAGCTGGCCGGGCGCATCCCCGGCTTGGCCCCAGTAGCGCAGAAAGTTGCCGTCGGCGTCAAAAACGTTGACCCGCTGCAACGCCTCATCAGTAACGTACAGCCGCCCATCAGCGCCCCGCGCGATGCCGCTGGGCCACCAGAATTGCCCGTCGTCAATCCCGCCGTGCCCCCACTCGCCGATATAGCCCTCGTCAACAGTGCACACGCAAACGCGCTTGTGATTCAGCCGGGCCGTAGTTTCCGGCCCGCCCCGGTTCAGCACGTACATCACGCCGCCATCGCCCAGCGCAAGGTCAACGGGATGGATAAAGCCGCGCCCCTGGTAGGCCAGAAAGCCTACGGTGTGGCTGTACTGGAACGTCGCAGCAGCAGTGGTAGCAGTAGTAGTCATAGCAGCGTCCGGTTGCCTCAGGCCAGCTGGTATTCGCGGGCGGCTACAATCAGTTGCAGCAGCTCGGTTACCCGTGATTCCGAACACGCCAGCGCGTCGGCGCGGTCAAAGCGCAGCTCGCCCCACGGCGCCGCCATCGCCAGCAGGCTGTCCATCGTGGCGGCGGATACCTCAAACATACCCACGGCATCCAGGCACGCCTCGGCCAGCTGCGGCGGGGCCAGCGCCGGGCCGGCCGCTTTCACCCGGTCAACGATGGCGCGGACGCCGGGGCTGGCCAGGTCGCGCACGCCGATGCCGGCGGCGTTGATGCGCTCCACCAGGTTGCCCGTGTCAATCCACTCGGCGCCGGTGTGCCAGCCCTCAACGGTCGGCGGGTTCAGGATTTCCTGCCCCATAAAGTTGACGTCCATCGCCAGGTTGACGATAGTCCACTCCGGAAAACGATGGCTGCCCGCCAGCCGCGCCGTGCCGCCGACGATTTCCGCCGGGCTTTTGACCCGGCCCAGACGCACCGCGTCGTCGGCAAAGAAATCGGAGAGGAACAGGCAGCGCATCACAGCCCGAATATCGCCGCCGGTACGGACGAACTCATCGGCCAGCTGCCCAATCGCCCCCTCGTCGGGCCGGTCGGATACAAAGTAGCCGTACAGCTTGCCGGCAACGTAATGCGCGGTGGCCGGCTGCTGGATGATTATGTCAATGACATCCTCGCCGCCAAACGTCCCGCTGCGCCCCAGGAACGTCTTTTCGCTATCGTCGTGGTCGTCATCGCGATAGCGGAACTGCCAGTCAATGCGTCCGTAAGGCCAGAACGAATCCCGGCTGGCCCGGATGCTCATGTACTCGGCGTTGTCAATCGTCCAGCCGGTAAAGGCGCGGGCCGCCATCTTTACGTCGTCCTCAGTGTAATTGCCAATGCCCATCGAGAACAGCTCCAGCAGCTCCCGCCCGTAGTTCTCATTCGGGGCATCCTTATGGTTATCCTTGTTGTCCAGCCAGAATATCATCGCCGGATCCCGGGACAGTTCCAGCAGAATATCGGCAAACTTCCCCAGCCCAAAGCGGCGGAAAGTATGCGTCTGATTGACGACGGCTTTGGCGTGATTGAGCTTGCCGTAAGCGGTGGCAAACAGCCCGTGCCAGAACAGCGCCATCTTTTCTTCCAGCGGCCGCCGGGTGTTGATGATGCGATAGAGCCAGTAACTCTGGCTGCTTTCCAGCAGCATCAGGCTGTTCTGGTCCACGTGATAGCGCCGGATTAGGTCCTCAATTTCCAAATCGGGCTGCGCTTCCGGATGGAGCAGTTCCTCCACGGTAGCCGCGTAGCCCAAGTCAGCGGCCCGTTCAATCTCCCCGCGCGTCGGGCCAAACCCGGCCCGCCGGAGCAGGTGCGCGATGCGGCGGGTGTCGGCGTCGCCGATGGCAACCCGATGGGCGTTTTGCGTCAGCGTCATGGCAACCTTCCAGGAATGTCTATGCAGGAAATGTCTATGCAGGACAGGAATGTCGGTACGGGATTCTCCGGATTACATCAGGTTCCAGCGCGGGTTGGCGTCCACCTGCCCGCGCAGGTAATCCACCAGCCAGGGGCGAACCTCCTCCGACATATAAAAGGTCGGCTCAATGAGCTGGGCTTCGTCGGTGATGATGCCCTCCTGAATACAGCGGGCCGCAACCTCGGTGCCCGGCATCACGCTGACGCCCACGCGCAGGTTGGCCAGCGACGGCTTCAGGCCCCGCAGAAAGTCCAGCTTGTTCTCGACCGATGCGCGGGTTTCGCCCGGCTCGCCAAACTGCTGGGATATGGTGTAGTGCAAATCGCCCGCCTCGCACAGCTCGGTAGTCTCTTTCAGCGTAGCGTAGCGGGAGGTGTCGTTGTCGCCCTCGTGGGGGTCGCCGCTCCGGCTGCCGCCCATCATCACCAGCCCGCAGCCGGCCTGTTTCATCAGGCCAATCAGCTCCGCGTCGCAGTTGTAAGGCGCCAGGCAAGTATTCCAGCGCACCTTAACCTCGGCGTCCATCAGCGCGTTGCACAGCGACTTGGCGTGCTCCAGCGGCACGTTAAAGCAGTTGTCCACAAAGAATATCTTGCTCAGCCCGTAGCGGTCGGTAACCTCGGCCACCTCCTCAACTACCTCATCAATGGGCCGTATCACCCGCCAGGCGCCCTCCGCAGTATGAAAGTCGGCCGGTGATGACGGATAGTAAAACCCGCCCAGCTTGGTCAGCACGCTGACGCCGAAACCGGCCCGGGCGTACCGGGCCATGTCCAGGTCGTCCAGGCTGGGGCGCTGGACAAAATCGGACGAGCAGCGCATCCCGTTGAACACCACCGCGCCGTTCTCGCGGTACAGCACGCCGGTCATTCCCCGATAGTCGGGTTCGCCAATCTCAACCCGGTTGACCAGTTCGGCAAAGGTTTCGGCAGCATCGCCGGCAATCCCCAAGTCCGGCTGCACGAACTCAAAGATTTGCTCCGGCAGGATGCTGAAAGCCGGGCCGCCGCACACAATCGTAGCATCGGACACGGCCCGAATCCGCTCGATGACGCCCCGCGTAATCGGCAGCTGCCACTGCGGGTCAACGTAGCTGTGATTGCTCAGGTTGCGAATGGATATGCCCACCAGCTGCGGGCGAAACTCGTTCACCACCCGCTCAATTTCATCCAGATAATCGGCGTCGGCAAACATCAGGTCAACCAGCTTGACCTCGTGGCGGGTGCGGTCCAAATGCCCGGCAACGTAGGCCAACCCAATCGGTATCGGCTGCGCCCGCATCCGGCCCATTACCCGGTTATGGCGATTGGTAGCGATTAACAAAACACGCATCTCGGAGTCCTCCCTGGCGGCTGCAAACGCCCCGATTGTACACCACCAACGCCGCAGGCGCTAACTGCGGCCAACGGGGTTCGCCAAATGACCGGCGGGTTCGCTCAAATGGTGTTTGCCTGCGCCGCCCGGTGTGCTAATTTAGCGGGTATGAAAACCACAACATCGCTAAATCCGTCCCATCTCAAATCCGCTGCGCGGGCATTCCGCCGGCCGGCGGGAGTTTTGGCCTTTCTGCTGGCGCTGGCGTTAGCCCTGGCGTCCGCCTGCTCCCCCTCCGGCGGCGGCGACACGTCGCAAACCGGGCCGCCATCGGATACGGTCTATGATTTCAACATCTCCCTGTACCAGGGAGCAGATGCGCTGGGCGGCGAGACGGTTGCGCTGTCCGACTTGCGCGGGACGCCCATCGTGCTGAATTTCTGGGCCGGCCTGTGCCCCCCCTGCCGCGCCGAGATGCCTGAGTTCCAGGCGTTTGCCGACGAATACGCCGGCCGGGCCCTGGTGGTAGGCGTTGACCTGGGCCAGTTTTTCAGCCTGGGCACGCAAGAGGACGCCACCAAACTGCTTGACGACCTGGCCGTCACTTACCCCGCCGGCTACACCGACGACGCCAGCGTAGTGCGGGAGCTGGGCGTGCTGGGCCTGCCCGCCACCCTGTTTATCACCGCCGACGGCAAACTGCACCGCAAATGGGTCAGCATCCTGAGCGGGGAGCAGCTAAGCGAGATTACCGACGAGATGCTGGCCCAATAGGCCAGGCCAAAGGAGCAAATAATGGCGGACGACGCGATCACTTTCGGTTGCAACCTGAGCGTGGACGACTATTGGGACGTGGGCGAATTCGCCCGCCGCGCCGAGGACTTGGGGTTTGACCGGGTTACGGTGGGCGAACACATCATGGACGGCAACCCGCCGCGCCCCACGATGATGGGCATACCCGCAATGGCCGCCGCCGCCGGCGCCACCTCCCGCATCCGGGTGCTAACCGGCATCGTAATCGCCCCGCTGTACCATCCGGTGCTGCTGGCCAAGATGGTAGCCGTGGCCGACCAAATCTCCGGCGGCCGGCTGGACTTTGGCATCGGCATCAGCGGCCAGCGCGATACCGTCGTCGAGTTTGAGGCGCTGGAAATCCCGGTCAACACGCGCGGCCGGCGCACCGACGAGATGCTAAATGTAATGAAACGGCTCTGGACTGAGGAGCACGTTTCGCATCACGGGCGCTTTTTCAACTTTGACGACATCACCCTGCTGCCCCAGCCGGCGCAGCAGCCCTACCCGCCAATCTGGGTTGCCGGCCGCTCCGACGCCGCGATACGGCGGGCCGCCATCGCCGGCGACGGCTGGTATCCCTACCTGTTCACGGTGAACCGCATCCGGCGCACCAACGAAAGCGTGCGCGAGATGGCAGAACAATCCGGGCGCGACCTCAGCAACTTCCACTGGGGATTGAACCAGCCCACCGCAATCAGCAACGACCCCGACCAGGCATTGGCAACGGCAGCAGCCCACGTCGGCCAGCGTTACGTCACCCCCGACCGCAGCGCCGAGGACATCGCCAAAGCTCTGTGCATCACCGGCAACGCCGAAGACTGCATCGGCGCCATCCGGGAACGCATCGACGCCGGCGTGCGCGATTTCGTCTTTGGATTCCTGGCCGGCGAACCCGACGACTACTTCGCCCAAATGGAGCTGTTCTCCAACCGCGTCCTAACGCATTTCAAGTAACCGGCGGCGACGGCTATAATGCAGTCAAGTAACCGGCGGCGACGGCTATAATGCAGTCAAGTAACCGCCAGCGACGGCTATAATGCAGGCAGGAATCAAAACACTGGCCCTGGCCCTATGGGCACCGCTCCTCTCCGGCGCATTGGCCGCCGCCATAACCTGGGTAGTCTGGTATTACACCACTCCGCACTGCACACCGGAAACCGCCATCAAACTAATGTGCCAGCCCACACCGCTGGCCCGCTACCTATCCCCCACCGTCCTGCACGATTGCATCATCCACGCCGGCATCGCCATCACACTAACGGGAGGTTCTGACCTGATGCTATTCCTGCGCGAACGAAAATACAACGAACAAGAACGGCAACGCACCGAGCAAGTAGAACAGCGTGCCGAACGGATGATGGAATTCTTTAAAGATGCGATGGAGAAAGCGGTCGAGCAAGCCGCCGAGGAACGCCGTCAATCCGCCGAGGAACGCCAGCAAGCTACCGAGGAACGCCAACAGGCCGCAGCGGAGCGGGTGGCGTTCCTGGAGGCGCTGAACCGGCTCACCGAGGCAATTAACCAAAATGGCCGCAACCGGGAATAAGCGCGCTTTACCCGGAACGTCGCCAAGCCCGTATCGCCAGCCCCCGGAATGTGGTTACCTTGCATGATTGCATCAGCCATGCCGGAATTGCCATCACAAGCACGGGAGGTTCTGACCTGATGCTGTTCCTACTCGAACGAAAATATAATGAACAACAACGGCAACGCTACGAGCGAGAACAACAGCGCGTCGACTGTATGGTGGAATTCTTTAAAAATATGCTTGAGCAAGCTGCTGAGGAACGCCGACAAGCCGCCGCGGAACGGGTGGCGTACCTGGACGCGCTGAATCGGCTCGCCGAGGCAATCAACCGGAATGGCCTCAACCGGGAGTAAGCGTTCTCTACCCGGAACATCGCAAAGCCTAATCGCCACCCCACCGGAGTATGGTTATGAAGTTCGGGATTTACAGTTCCATCGCCGATGCGCCGGCCGGGGAGAACCTGGCCCTGCGGGTGGACGAAGTCGTCGCTGAGGCGAAACTGGCCGAGTCGGTCGGTTTTGATTCCTGCTTCTTTGGTGAACACCACCAGGACAAAGACGGATTCCTGCCGTCGCCGCTGATTGTATCGGCGGCCGTCGCCGCGCAGACTACCACGCTGAATCTGGGCACGTCGGTCATCCTGCTGCCGCTGCATCATCCGGTGCGGCTGGCCGAGGACGTCATCACGCTGGACATCGTGTCGCGCGGGCGGTTCATTCTGGGCGTTGGCTTGGGCTACCAGCCGGTGGATTTTCGCACTTTTGACGTGCCAATAGAGCAGCGGGTCAGCCGGTTTGAGGAAGAGATTGAAATAATCCGGCAATGCTGGACGGGAGAGCGGTTTGATTTCTCCGGAGAGCATTTCAACCTGGAGGACATCACGATAACGCCAAAACCGTACTCCGATCCGGCCCCGCCGCTCTGGATTGGGGCCAGCCGCCCGCCGGGGGCACGTCGCGCCGGCCGCATCGCCGACGGGTTCGTTGCCGGGCCCAGCACCGACCTGGAAAGCACCATCACCCTCACCAACGCCTACCGGCAAGCTGCCGAGGCCGCCGGCAAAACCCCCACGCTGTGCCTGATGCGCGACGCCTGGGTTGCCCCAACCCGGGCCGAGGCGGAACGGATTTACGGCCCGGAGGTCATTGACGCCTACAAATACTACTGGCGCAACGGACTGAACGAGTTCCGCCGCTACACCGACGAAGCCGACATCAACCTGGACAACATGGCGCCGGACCGCCTAATCATCGGCGAACCGCAAGAGGTGGTGGACGATTTCCACCGCTGGCAAGAGGCCACCGGAGCCGATTATTTCCTGCTGCGCCTACGCCACGCCCACTCCGGCGGCCCGGCACACGAACGGATTATGGAAGCCATCCAACTTTTCGGCGAAGCGGTAATACCCCACTGCCAATAACCGCCGCCACAACGCCGCGCACAGTTAGGGTATAATCCGCACCGGAGGCGCCCACCATGACTATCAGCCCGGAATTAATTGCGATAATAGCCTTCGGCTTTACCGTAACCGCCAGCATCGCCGCTGCCGCCTACGCTCTGGGCAATTTGCCCAAACGCAAAGAGTACGATGAACTGCGGCAGGACGTTAACGACAGGATTGACCGTTCCAGCAAAGAAACCAAACAGGATGTTAACGACCTACGGCAGGAGTTCGCTGAACTGCGCCAGGACGTTAACGACAAGATTGACCGCTCCAACAGAGAATTGCGCCAGGAATTCGCTGAACTGCGCCAGGACGTTGACCGCTCCAACAGGGAATTGCGCCAGGAATTCGCTGAACTGCGCCAGGACGTTAACCGCTCCAACAGGGAATTGCGCCAGGAATTCGCTGAACTGCGCCAGGACGTTAACCGCTCCAACATAGAAATGGAGCAGCGATTCAGTGAACTGCGTCAGGATGTTAACCGTTCCAACGGAGAACTCAAGGAGGAGTTAGTTGCCGAGATTCGCCGCAGCCACCAGCAGCTAATCCGCGCGTTGGTGAACCACCGGCATTTGGAGCCCGACGGCGCGCCTATTTTCACCGAGCCGCCCGATGTTGAACTGGTCGCCGCCGATGACTAGCCGGCCAGCCGCCGTTACCCAACCACGTTTCAGGAGTTTGCACCATGCCACGTTTCCCCGCCGCCAGCCGCGATTCCGTTCCCCAGGAACAGCTGGACGCTTTTGACGCCATTGTTTCGTCCCGCAACAACGAGGTTCCCGTGTTCGGCCCCGTTGCGGTGCAGTTGCACGTCCCCGAGATTGCGCAGCGTGGCGAGGTTCTCCGCGCCTACCTGCGCGCTGAGGGTTCGTCTCTGCCCGACAACGTGCAGGAATTGGCGATGCTGACCACGGCCCGCGAGCTGGATTGCCAGTTCATCTGGCACGCCCACGCCGCCGCCGGCCGCCGCGCCGGCCTCAGCGACGCCTTGGTTGACAGCCTGCGCGACAAGCAGGATTTGCCAACGCTATCCGCCGCTGAATCGGCCGTAATCAACTATGGCCGGGAGTTTTTCCGCACCCGCCGCGTGTCGCAGGCCGCGTTTGATGCGGCGCGGGCCGAGTTTGGCGATCGTGGCCTGGTCGAGTTGACCAATCTGATGGGCTACTATTCGGTGCTGGCGTTCAACATCAACGCCTTTGAGCAGCTGCCGCCGCCGTCGGACGAGCCGTTCCTGCCGGTATAGCCGCCGCACGGTATAACCCCCGCAATGGACGAAATCATAGCATCGGCGCTGGACTCGGCCCGGCGGCGGGGCGCGCAGTACGCCGACTTGCGGATTGTGCACAATCGGGAGGAGCGTATCGTCGTCCGCAACGGCGTGGTGGAAACCCTCTCCTCCGATGAGTCGGTGGGCCTGGGGATACGCGCGCTGTACGATGGTTCCTGGGGGTTCGCATCCACGCGCAACCTGACGGTGCCGGCCGCTGACCATGCCGCCGGCCAGGCGGTGCAAATCGCCCGCGCCTCCGCCCGTCACAACGACGACCGGCGCAGCCCGCAGCGCGTGTTGGGCGCGCCGGTATCCAGCCGGGGCGTTTATGTCACCCCAATTGATGTTGACCCGGCCGCCGTTTCGCTGGATGACAAGCTGGCCCTGCTGCTGGCCGCCGATGCGGAAATGGCCGCCGTGCCGCAGGTTACCGCCCGGATGGGCAACCTGATTTTCATTCGCGAGGAACGCACCTTTGCCAACACCGAGGGCGCCCTGGTGAGCCAGACTATCCACGAGGCCGGGGGCGGCATACAGGCTACGGCGGTGGGCAATGGTGAAATCCAGCGCCGCTCTTATCCCCAATCCCACGGACGCCAGCAGGGTTGCGCCGGTTGGGAGTTTATCGTCGCAATGGACTTGCCGGGCAACGCCCGCCGCACTGCCGAAACCGCCGCCGCACTGCTTACCGCCGAACCTTGCCCGTCCGATGTCACAACCGACCTTGTCATAGACAGCAGCCAGTTGGCCTTGCAGATTCACGAATCCTGCGGCCACGCGGTGGAGCTGGACCGCGCGTTGGGCGATGAGGCCGCCTTTGCCGGCACGTCGTTTCTCACCCCCGACTTGCTGCATAACTTTCAGTACGGCTCCGAGCAGGTCAACATCACCGCCGACAGCGCCAGCGCCGGCGGCCTGGGCACATTCGGTTGGGACGACGAAGGTTTGCCGGCGCAATCTACCGACATCATCCGCGCTGGGCAGTTCGTCGGCTATCTGATGTCCCGCGAATCCGCAACCCGGCTGGGGCTGGATTCCAACGGCTGTATGCGCGCCTCATCCTGGAACCGCATCCCCCTCATCCGCATGACCAACGTCAGCCTGCAACCCGGCGCATGGTCGCTTGACGACCTGATTGCCGACACCGAGAGCGGCATCTATCTGGAAACTAACCGCTCCTGGTCAATTGACGACCGCCGTTATAACTTTCAGTTCGGCGCCGAAGTGGGCCGGGAAATCAAAAACGGCAAGCTGGGCCGCCTGCTGCGCAACTGCACTTACACCGGCATCACGCCGGAGTTCTGGCGCAGCTGCGACGCCGTTTGCGTCCCGCAGCTGTGGCAGCTCTGGGGAACCCCCCGCTGCGGCAAAGGCCAGCCGGGGCAAATCGCCCACACCAGCCACGGCGCCAGCCCCGCCCGCTTTCGCAGCGTCCGCGTCGGCGTGCTGCGCTAGGCATCCTCTAACCGTTATGCTGGGCCAGGACGCCATCCGTTCCCTGCTGCGCGCTGCCCTGCGCCACGCCGGCGCCGGCGCTGCCGACATCTACGTGACCGCCACGCAGCAGGCGCTGACGCGGTTCGCCAACAACCGCATCCACCAGAACGTGTACCACGAGGACGCCATCGCCCACGTGCGGGTAACTCACGGCAAGCGTCAAGGACGGGCGGTGACCAACAATTTCTCGCCCGCCGGGTTGGAGAACGCCGTCAAACAGGCCAACGAACACGCCCGTTTGATGCCGGAGGATCCTGATTTCCCCGGCATCCCGGACGCCCATCCCGCCGCATCCGTGTCAGCATTTGACCGGACAACTCAGACTTGCGGCGCCGAGCATCGGGCCGCCATCGCCGGGGTAGTCTGCCGCAAAGCCGCCGCCGCCGGGCTGGACGCCGCCGGGTTCTGTCGCACCGGCGTCACCGAACTGGCCGTAGTGAGCACGCGCGGCGCCGACGCCTACCACGCCGGAACTTTCGCCGGCCTGCTTATCACCGCTCGTAGCAACGACGCATCCGGCTGGGCCAAAGACGGCGGCTGGCGCATTGACGCCATCAACGCCGCCGCCCTGGCCGACGAGGCCATCGACAAGGCGATACGCGGCCGCAACCCGCAGCCCCTGGAACCGGGCAACTATCCGGTGCTGCTGGAACACTACGCCGTTGACGACCTGCTGGAGGCGCTGAGCTTTTACGGGATGGGCGGCCAGATGGTGCAGGATGGCCGCAGCTGGATGAACCGCGTTATCGGCCAGCCCGCCATGAGCCCCCTGGTGTCCATCTGGGACGACGGCCTGAACCCAGCCGGCTGGCCCGTGCCCTTTGACGCCGAGGGCGTCCCCCGTCAACGAGTGCACATCGTCACTGATGGCATCGTGCAGGGGCCGGTGCACAATACCTACACCGCGCGCAAAGCGGGCGCCGCCTCCACCGGCCACCAGCGCGGCGCAACCGGCGGCCCCACGGCGGCCAACCTGTTCATGGCCGGCGGCAGCCACAACACCGAATCGCTAATCGCCTCCATAAAACGGGGCATCTACGTAACCCGTTTCTACTACACCCGCCTGGCCCACAGCCGGGGCTGCGTAATGACCGGCATGACCCGCGACGGCACGTTTCTAATCGAAAACGGCGAGCTAACCACCCCCGTCAAAAACCTGCGCTTCACCCAAAGCTACGTTGACGCACTGGCCGGCTGCCATGGATTATCAAACGAACCCCGCCTGAATCTCAACGAGGCCGGCGTAGCAATGCACGTGCCGGCGGCAAAACTGGCCGGCTGGAACTTTACCGGGCAGACGGTTTAGGACGCCGCCCGCCCGATTGTGCAACACGGCACTGGGCAACTAATCCGGCTGCCCAAAGATGGCTACTGAGCAGGTGAACGAGCCGGGCCGCCCGCCCAGGTTGTGCGTTATGCCCAGGTCGGCCTTTTGCAGCTGCCGGCCGCCGGCTTTGCCCTGCATCTGCTTGTACACCTCGTAAATCATCCGGATGCCGCTGGCCCCGATGGGGTGGCCAAAGCATTTCAGCCCGCCGTCGGTGTTCACCGGCAGGTCGCCCTCCAGCGAGAAAGCTCCGTTGGCAACGTCGGCGCTGGCCTGGCCCCGCGGGCTGAACCCCAAGTCCTCCATAATGATTAGCTCGGTGATGGTAAAGCAGTCGTGCACCATCGCCATGTCAATCTCGGCGCGGGGGTTGGTTACGCCGGCCTCGGCGTAGGCGGCCTGGCTGGCCCGCACCGTCTCCGGAAAATGCGTGAAGTCCCAATCGTCGCGCAGCACGCCAAAAGCGCCTACGGCCAGGCCCAAGCCTTTCACCAGAATGTAGTCATCCCGCAGCGTGCGGGCAATCTCCGGCGTGGTGATGATGGCGGCGGCGGCCCCGTCGCTCACACCGCAGCAGTCGTACAGGCCCAGCGGCCAGGCAATCATCGGCGCGCTCACAATCTGCTCCGCGCTCACCTCCCGCTGGAAATGCGCCTTGGGGTTCAGCGTGCCGTTGTGGTGGTTCTTGGACGCAATCTGCGCCAGCGTCCGCTTGCCGTCGTCGTAGTCAATGTCGTACTGGTGAAAGTAGCGCGTGGCCGCCATCGCAAACTGCGACGGTGGCGGCGTGGGCGGCTCAACGTCAGAACCGGGGCCGGCGGCGATGGCCAGGCCGGAGAACCCGCTGTCCTTGAGTTTCTCCACGCCCATGGCCAGCACGATGTCATAGACGCCGGCGGCTACGGCGTAGCACGCGTTGCGAAAGGCGTCGGTGGCGGTGGCGCAGGCGTTCTCCACGCGGGTGATGGGGATGTAGTCCAGCTTGAGGGCCTCGGCCAGCGGCTGGCCGGTGCGGAAACTGCTCACCGTACCCAGCCACGCCGCCTGGATGTCGCCGGATTCCAGCCCGGCATCCTCGTAAGCCTCGTAAGCCGCCTCGACCATCAAGTCGCTGGCCGATGCGTCCCAACGCTCGCCAAAGCGGGTGCAGCCCATCCCGACCACGGCAACCCGATCTCGTATTCCGCTCATGTTTGCCTCCCTGTTCAGTCAGACGGCGGCGGTCATCCGGGCCAGCCGGCGTTGGGGTATCGCTTTCCAGTAATAATTGTGAATCCCGTTCACGACCCGCAGCTTGCGAAAGCTCATCTCCACCGGCAGTCCCACCCGCACCTCGTCAAGCTCCCGGTCCGTCATCATACACAGCGCCCGGCCGCCGCCCTCAAAATTGACCACGGCAACGACCAGCGGGGTATCTACGGCGCCGGCGATGTAGTCCATTGAGTAGGTAAAAAGCTCTCCGGGCCGGTCGCTCAGACGCACCGGCTCCCCGTCGTCGTACTTGCGGCACTCCACGCAGACCCGCTGCGCCGGATATTGGACGTAGCCGCACGACCGGCAGCGCGCCCCGTACAGCCGCACGTTTTTATCGCCCTCCCGCCACAGCGCCGACACCGATGGCGATGCCGCCGGCGGACGACGGGCCGCGTCATCCAGCGTCCACACGTCGCGCCAGCGGGCGTAAGTTTCGTAGCTGTCCAGCACCCGCTTGTCCGCCAGCCACCCGTCAACGCCCATCACCGGACGGGGCGCAGCAGTTATGCCAGCGCTGGCCCGGAACCCCAGCACGTCGCTGCCGTCGCCGTAGGAAACCGCCAGCAGCAAGTCGCCCGGAGCGGCAGAGCTCAGCGACGACGCCAGCAGCATCGGCGCAAAGGCGGCGCCGGTGTTGCCCAGCATCCCGAATAGCGGTTCCTGAACCTGCGATTCGGCAAACCCCAACTGCCGGGCCAAACGCGCGTGCCGCCGGCCGTCGGGTGCGTAGAGGGCAACCCTGGCAACGTCGGCGGGAGCAATGCCCTGCCGCGCGCAAAACCCGGAAACCGCCTCCGGCACGATGCGCTCAATGCCCTCCTCGGTGGCAAAGCGGTCCTCCCAGGTACGCACGAAAGCATCGCCGGGCGCGCGCCACGTATCCAGCATATTGTCGGTTATCGAGTAGCTGCCCACCGACTCGGCAATCACGCCCTCGGCGGCAACGATGAAAGCGGCGGCGCCATCGCCGGCGGCCCGCTCCGTTTCGCCGCGCGGCGGCCCCTGCCGGTTGTCGGCTGCCACCACCAGCACCTGCCGGGCCGAACCCGCCGCTACGGTGTCAATCGCCGATTTCAGGGCGCTGGTGCCGGCCCGCAGGACGTTGGTAACGTCGGTGGCGAATATATCCCGCCGCAAGTCCAGCGCCGCCGCAACGATAGCCGCACACTGCTTTTCAGCGTAAGGCGGCGTCGTAGAGGCAAAGACGATGCCGTCAATGGCGTCGCGATCCCGTTCGCCCAAGCAGTCAACGCCGGCGGCAACCGCCATCGTAACGCTGTCCTCGTCAAAGTTAGCGACGGCCCGCTCCTGCCGCGAATTCCAGCCGTCCGTAGCCGCCCCCAGACGAAAGCGCGGGATGTAGGCGCCGTAAGCAGCGATTCCGACCAAGTTACTCTCCAAAACGGCGAATAGCCGCGCCGCCAATGCTATCAGCGGCCCGGATACAGTGTCAATCCAAACCCGGTTATCCGCCGCCCCGTGCTACAATCGCATAATGTTTGGCTGGCTCAACCGTCATACCCCGCTGCCGTCGCTTTTACTAACGACGGCGGCGCTGCTGCTGCTGCTGTCGGCCGGCTGTGGCCTGCTGTCCGGGTCGGAGTCGGGGCCGTCGTCGGACGGCGCACCGCCGGCGTCCGTCAGCGAGCTGCCGCCGGAGCTGGCACGGGTGGTAGAAACCTACAACATCCTGCTGGCCGAACACGTTGACCACCAAACGCTAACCCCCGAACAGCTTTCCGACGGCGCCATCCGGGGCATCCTGATGGCCCTGGACGACCCCCACGCCTCTTACCTGACCGCCGAGCAGTACGCCAGCGAGCAGGAAGGCTACCGGGGGTTCTTTGAGGGCATCGGGGCGCAGGTCACCCTAACCGAGGCCGGCCTGACCGTAATCGCCCCCATACCCGGCGCGGGCGCCGAGGCCGCCGGCATCTTGCCCGGCGACCTGATTCTCAAAGTCAACGGCGATGACATCTCCCATCTTACCCTGATTGAAGCCGTGAACATCATCCGCGGCCCGGACGGCACCGACGTTACTCTCACCATACGGCACGAGGGCAGCACCGAGAACGTTGACATCACCGTAACGCGCGGGCGGGTGCCCATTGACAGCTCATCGTATCGGATGCTGGACGATGGCATCGGCCATCTGTGGGTGTACGGGTTCTCCAACACTACCGAGGATGAGGTGCGCGAAGCCCTGGACGAGTTTGAGGAATCCGACGGTGCCGGCCTGATACTTGACCTCCGCAACAACCCCGGCGGTCTGCTCCACGTGGTAATCAACATTGCCGATTTGTTCCTGGACGGCGGCGCAATGCTTTACGAGATTGACGCCCAGGGCAACCGCACCAACTACGACTCCAAAGGCGGCGGCCGGGCCACCGACATTCCGATAGTCGTTCTGGTCAACCAGTTCTCCGCCAGCGCCAGCGAGATTCTGGCCGGCGCCGTCCAGGCCAACGACCGGGCCACGGTGGTTGGCGAAACTACCTTCGGCAAAGGCAGCGTCAACATCACCCGCGAGCTGGCCGACGGCTCCGCCATCTACTTCTCCATCCGCCGCTGGTATCTGCCCGACGGCACGCAAATTGAGGGACAGGGCGTAACCCCCGACGTCGTAATCGAAGTTGAAGCACATCCGCTGCCCATTGACACTGCCGACGATGCCGGGTTGCAGGAGGCTATCAAAATCATCAAAGCGGAACTGGCCGCGCCGTAATCCGCGCAATGCGCTACAATACAATAGAATAGCCAGAATAGAGTTGAGCAGTCGCAATGGCCCGCAAGAACCGCAACAGCAAAAAGAACGCCTCTGCCGTCGCCAACAACAGCAATAATCGCCAGGTGGCGGTGAACCGCAAGGCGCTTTACGATTACGAAATCCTGGACCGGGTTGAGGCCGGCCTGGTTTTGACCGGCACCGAGGTCAAGTCCATTCGCGCCGGCAAGGTGGATTTGCGCGATGCCTACGCCCGGGCCCAGGATGGCGAGCTGTGGCTGCACGGCGTGCACATCGCCCCCTACGATGCCGCCAGCTACCTGAACCACGAACCCCGCCGCCCCCGCAAAATCCTGCTCCACCGCAGCGAAATCAGCGACCTGACCGCCCAAACCGCGCAAAAGGGCCTGACCCTGACCCCCCTGCGAATGTACTTCAAGAACCACCGCGCCAAGATTGAACTGGGCCTGGCCAAAGGCAAACGCCAGTACGACAAGCGCCGCGTCATCATCGAGCGCGAGCGGGAGCGGGCGGCCCGGCAGGCCGTCAAAGAGTGGCGGGAATAGCCGGCTCCCGGCGCCCCCGGCACAGCGGGTTTGCGCTATAATGTACCGCCGTTAGTATTCCGCACCCGCCGGTTTTTTCGGGCCGGGGGTGCCTTGTCTTGTGAGGAACCTGAATTGATACGCAGCCTGCGGGGTATTGAACCCCAAATTGCCCCCACCGCCTGGGTCAGCGAGTTCGCCTACGTAGTGGGCAACGTCACCATCGGCGAACACAGCAGCGTTTGGCCCGGCGTTACCATCCGCGGCGACGGCGAACTCATCACCATCGGCAATCACGTCAACATCCAGGAGGGTTCCGTCGTCCACGGCGACGGACTGGTCATTGAGGACTACGTTTCCATCGGGCACAGCGTAGTGGTGCACGGCGACCGCATTGGCACGGGCAGCCTGCTCGGCAACAACTGTACTTTCCTCACCGAATCCACCATCGGCCGGGAATGTCTGATTGCCGCCAATTCCGTAGTGCTGTCCGGCGTGGACGTGCCCGACCACAGCTTCGTAACCGGCGTCCCCGGCTCCATCAAGCGCCAGGTCACCCCGGAGCAGATTGCCCAGATGCGCACCACCGCCGAACACCTGGCCGAGCGCGCCGTGTGGTTCAAAGAGAGCGGACTGTAACCGAAAGCCGGCGCGCGCCGCCCGCCCGCCGGCGCCTACCCCAGCCGTTCCGCAACCGGCAAAACGTTGTCGGCAAGATGGTTCATGACCTCAATGCACGGGCCGATGCCGTCAACCCGAAAGTCAAACGTCAGCTGGTCAATGCCCAGCTCGTTGCAGTAGTGCAGGTCGTCAATCACCTCCTGCGTCGTCGCAATCAGCGCCCCGCCGGAGCGCACGCCCACGCCCTCCTCCGAACCGTCCATGTCGGTAAAGTGCAGGCTGCGTTTCAGTGAGATGGTGATGTCGGCCGGGTCGCGGCCGGCCCGTTCGGTTTGCTCCCGCAGATAGGGCAGGTTTTCAGCGACAAAATCCGGCGTCTGGCGGGTCGTGTGCCAGCAGTCGCCGTACTTGGCGGTGCGCCGCAGCGCGCGGCGGGTATGTCCCCCAACCCAAATCGGGATGCGCGGCTGCTGGATGGGCTTGGGCTCAAAAAATACCCCGTCAATCTGATAATACTTGCCGTTCACCACCGGCTGCTCTTGCGTCCACAGCGCGTTGAATATCTCCAGAAACTCGTCGGTCATCGGCCCCCGGTCGGCGTAAGGCACGCCCAGGATGTCAAACTCTTTCTCCAGCCAGCCCACGCCCACGCCGCAGATGACCCGCCCGCCCGACAGCACGTCCAGCGAGGCAAACATCTTGGCCTGCACCACCGGATTGCGGTAGGGCAGGATCAGCACCGTGCTGCCCAGCCGTATCTCGCTGGTGCACGCCGCCATATACCCCAGCATCGTCATCGTTTCCAGAAACGGCTCATCCGATGGCCGCTGAAACGCGCCGGTAGCCGTATAAGGATACTGGTTAGTCCCCCCCACCGGCAGCACAATATGGTCGCCGGCCATCACCGACTCAAACCCCAGCTGCTCCGCCCGCTGCGCGAACTCGCGGATACCCTCCGCATCCGGCAGCCTGGGAATACTTACGCCTATTTTCATCGAGAACCTCCGGCCCGCCGGCGCAATTAGGACATCGCCAGTCCAACCCGGCAGCGCAGCGGATTATAACACCGCCGCCATAACCACAACGCAAACGGAAACCTTGCGAAACTCCCTTTTGCTAATGTCATTCTGAACGCTCCTCCCCCCAATGTCATTCTGAGCGCAGCGAAGAATCTCGATGGCGTAGTGCAGACTTTGATAGCAACGCCGCTGCTACGTTGTCGAGATTCTTCGCTACGCTCAGAATGACATTGAGGGGGGAACACTCATAATGACATTGGGGCGGCGGCAGGATGTAATCGCTACGCCGCCACCACGTTGCGCCCGATTGAGGCCCCTTGCCGCAGTGCGTCAAAGGCCCGCTCAACATCCGCCAGCGGAAACACCCGGTCCACAATAGGACGCACCTTGCCGGCGGCTACCAGGTTCATCGTGTCCTGCAATTCCTGCTTGGAGTTGGCCCGGCTGCCCATTATTTCCAGCTCGTTGCGGACGGTGTAATGGGGCAGCAGGCTCATCGGGATTTCCGGAACGTACCCCACGAACACCAGCCGCCCGCCCTTTTTGACGCTGGCCAGGCTGGACGGCAGCGTCTGCTCGTTGGAGACAAACTCCAGCAAAACGTCAACGCCCCCGCCGCCGGTCAAGTCGCGGATGATTTCGTCAAACGCGCCGCCGCCCGTATGCACCACCTCATCAGCCCCCAGTTCCCGCGCCAATTCCAGCCGCTCCGCGTTGACGTCAACGGCAATGGTGCGCGCGCCGGCAATCCGGGCCATCTGCAAAGCGTGCAGCCCCACGCCCCCCACGCCCACGCAAGCCACCGTCTGCCCGGCCCGAACCTGCGCCCGCTTGACCACCGCATGGTAAGACGTTGCCACTGCATCGCCCAGAATACAGGCTTGCTCCAAAGGCACGTTGTCCGGCACATGGCACAGGTTGACGCCCGGCGTCCTGATATACTCCGCAAACCCGCCGTCCACGCTGAAACCGTGCTGTCGCACCTGCGGACACAGCGTATCTCGCCCCTGCCGGCAGTACTCGCACGCCCCGCAAGTCAGATAAAAGTTCACCGCCACCCGGTCGCCCGGCGCAAACCCCACCACCTGCGCACCAACCTCAGCCACCTCCCCGGCAATCTCGTGGCCCATAATGAGCGGAATAACGCCCAGCCCCATCCGGTCAGCGCGAATCTTAAGGTCAGTGCCGCAAACACCCACGTTGCGCACGCGCACCAGCGCCTCATTGGCCGCAATCACCGGCGTCGGCACGTCCTTTGACACAAACGGGCCGTTGAACTCCTCTAGCACCAGCGCTTTCATCAGGTCACTCCTGTTTTGCATTTGGCATCGTAAGAACTTATCCGATTATGTCATTCTGAGCGCAGCGAAGAATCTCGACGGCGTAGCGCACACTTTGGGGGCAACGCCATTCCTACGCTATCGAGATTCTTCGCTGCGCTCAGAATGACATTAGATGGGGGCGGGTTTTCGCAATCGTCTTACGACCCGCCAATCGCCCCCGTATTCTCCCGCCACACTATACCCGCCCGGCACTTGGCGCAAATCCGGTTGTGCAGCATCCGGCGTTGCAGCCGGTGCCGGAACCAGCGCCCCCCGCACCCGCACTCCCCCACCCACCGCGCCGCCGTATGCTCCACCCGATGGCAGCGGTCTCCCGTACACCCAATCCTTTGCGCGGCGGCCTTCCAAACCGCATCGTGATTATGCCGTGGCCCGACGATGGCATGGGCGATTTCGTGCAGGATAGTATCCTTTACTTCCGATGGCGCCGCCCGCTGGCAAAAGGTTACCGACAGGCAAATCCGTTTAGGCGAATAATGGCACACCCCGGCCCGTGCCGGCGCCAGGTCAAACCCAAACCGCCAGCCCTTGCCCAGACTGCCGTCGTCCTGCTGCTCCGCAATCAGCTGCCGGGCCAAGGATTCCACCTGCGCCAGCGTAATCTGCGGCGTCGCGGTTCCCTCTACAACGGCAAGGGCCGCATAAGGCACGGCGCAGCGCCGCCCGTCGTCGCACACCACCTCCGCACCACGCAGCCGCAGGCGGGCCACCGTGCCGGCCCGTTCCGCGCCGCCGCTGCGGAACCGGACGCGGCTGCCCACCGGCGAATTGGCCCCGGCAAAATCGGCGGTAATCTCGGCTCTCTTTACTCGCATAACTCCCCTGCTGCCCGCCATATTATACAGATGCGCCGCAAACTCGCCGAAACCCGCAGCGCCCGGTTCTTGGTGATATTCTTGACAATGATGGTTGCCAAGCGGATTTGCAGTGCTATAATTTGCCCATTAATCGACGGGCCGAATCAGCATCGGTTCGTCCGCATCCGATACCGCCTTGAACGAGGAGGAGCAAAATGGAAAAGGGAGATACCGTTATCAACGTTGGCCCGGTGGACGTAACCCTGTCCTACCGCCGCGAAATCATGCCCGACCAGGGCCTGATGGTTCAGGTCTATGGCGACGTCAACGGCCAGGACACCGAAATCCTGCGCTTTGACTGCTTCGACCAGGACCCCCACTACCACTATGGCCCGGAGAACATGAACATCCGGCTGCACATGGACAAGACCACCGTCGGCACCCCCCTGGGCTGGACGCTCAAGAACATCCGGCACAACCTGCCCGCCATGGTCCAGCGCGCCGGCTACGACGACCTGGCCGCCGCCATCGCGTCCAACCCCGTTGACCAGCAAAAGATGGACGACGTGGAGGAGTGCGCCCTGAGCAAGTCCCGCGACGAGCGCCGCACCGTCACCCACTTCCGCGGCGACCACATCTACGAGGCCGGCAACATCCGATTCGGCGTGGAGTTCCGCGACAACATCGGCGCCGCCAACGACCGCGGCGTTGCCATCCACGTCCTCACCGACCACCTGGGGCAGGAGTTCGAGCTGCTGGCCTTTGACTGCTTCGAGATTGCGCCCCACTACCACTACGGCCCGCGCAATCAGGACGTCCGCATCTACTGGGACACCACCACCAGCGGCCACACCCTGGCCTGGACCCTTGACCAGTTCAAGTCCGGCAACCTCGCCAGCATGATCGACCGCGCCGGCTACCCCACCGTAGCCTCCAACCTCGACAACGACCTGGTGCAGGCCGTCGTTCCGGCGATGGAGGAAAAGGCGTGGGCCCTCGTCGGCACCAACCAGCGCTAACCCATCGTTCCAAGTTTCGGCTTGGCAGCAGCAAAGGGGCGGGTGCAAAACCCGCCCCTAATCATTGGCATCCAACTGCCGCCCGGCGTCACATCATCGTATAGCCGCCCGACACGCTGAGCGTCTGCCCGGTAATAAAGCTGGCCGCATCCGATGCCAGAAACACCACTGCGTTGGCTACTTCCTGCGCCGTCCCCATCCGCCGCAGCGGGTAGGCCCGCCGCACCCGTTCCAGCACGTCATCGGTAAAGAGCGCCTCCATCCCCTGCGCCCACATACTGTCCGGGTTGGACACTTCCCCCGGCGGCGGCACCACCAGCCCCGGGCAAACCATATTCAGCCGCAGCCCGTAGCGCCCCGTCTCCCGCGCAATTGACTTGCTCAGCGCAATCACCCCCGCTTTGCAAGCCGAATAGACGGCCTCCCGGTATTCGCCAATACGCCCGGCGTCGCTGCTGATGCTGACGATGGCGCCCGTCTGCCGTTCAATCATATGCGGCAGCACGGCGTTGATGCAGTTGACCGCGCCCCACAAGTTCACGTCAACCTCGCGGATGTGTTCCTCCCGCGATTTCTCGGTAAAGAGCCGGTCTATCGTCCAGCCCACGTTATTCACCAGCACGTCCACGCTGCCCAGCCGGTCAATCGCCTCGGCCATCATCGCGTCCGTCTTACCCATATCGGTAACGTCGGCGTCAATCACGGTAGCCGATGCGCCGCCTGGCATCGCACTCACCTCACCGGCCACTTTCTCCCCGGCCTTCCGGTTCAGCTCCGCAATCGCCAGATTGCAGCCCTCGGCGGCAAAGGCCAGCACAATCGCCCGCCCAATGTTGGTGCCGCCGCCGGTAACGACGACGTTCTTGCCCTTCAATCCTAACTCCAAGTCTGTTGCCTCCAATAGTTATTTTGCCGCGTTATTCCGCTCCAGGATTCGCCGCAGCGTATGCAGGTTCTCCACGTCCTCCCGGTTGTATTCCAAAAGCATATCCAGCGCCGACTGATTGCCCTCATCCTCGTACTTGCGCCATAGGTCAATAGCGTCGCGCCCGTCCATGTCCGGCAGATTTCGCACGATATTCAGCTTTTGCTCAATGGCCTTCAGCCCCCCGGTCAACCCGGCGTGATAGCAAGTCCACCGCAAGTCGTGATGCCGGAACCGCCTACGCAAGTCAACGCCGGGCCGCTGGGCCAGAAAGGGCAAGTCAAAACTGGCCCCGTTGAACGTATAGATGCTGGTCACGCCCTCCAGCACGCGCAGAATCGCCGCCGCCGTAATCTCGTCGCCCACCAGCTGCTCAACGAACCAATCGCCGGGAAAGTCAACCGCAATCCCCACCACCGTCGGCACCGCAAACGCCGGCGACAGCCCGGTAGTTTCAATGTCCAGATAAGCGTCCATAAGCCATCCAATCCAGTCAGTGCAAGTCAGTGCCGGAAGTGCCGCACGCCGGTGAACACCATGGCGATACCCGCCGCATCCGCCGCCGCAATAACCTCGTCATCCCGGATGGAACCGCCCGGCTGCACGATCGCCGTAATCCCGGCCGCCGCCGCCAGCTCGATGTTGTCCGGGAACGGGAAAAACGCATCGGACGCCAGCACGCACCCCGCCGCCTTATCGCCAGCCGCCCGCTCCGACAGATGCACGCTGACCACCCGGTTCGGCTGGCCGGCGCCCATTCCCACCAGAGTGCGGTCTTTGACAAACGCAATGGCGTTAGACTTGATGTGCTTGACCGCTTTCCACGCAAACGCCAAATCCGCCGCTTCCGCCGCCGTCGGCCCACGCTTGGTAGCCGTCGCCCACTGGTCAGGATACTCGGCGATAGCGTCGTGCGTCTGCACCAGCATCCCGCCGTTCAAAGGCCGCAAGTCGTAATCAACCCCACCGGCGCCGGCGACTGCGTCACTCACCGACAAAATCCGCAGATTCCGCTTGCGCTGCAAGATTGCCAAAGCGTCGTCGTCGTAGCCGGGCGCAACCACCACCTCGTAAAACACCGGCTCCATCGCCTCCGCAGCGGCGGCGGTAACCGTCCGGTTGAAACCGACAATGCCGCCAAAAGCCGACACCGGATCGCCCGCGTAAGCCCGCCGGTAGCCCTCCGCAACATCCTCCGCCGCGGCCAAACCGCACGGGTTGGCGTGCTTGATGACGCACACCGTAGCATCGTCGTAATCGCTCACGGTGCGCCACGCCGCGTCCGCATCCATCAGGTTGTTGAACGACAGCTCCCGCCCGTGCAGCTGCCGCGCCCGGGCCAGCCCGCCCGTCCCGCCGCTTGACGGTGTGTAGAGCGCCGCCCGCTGGTGCGGATTCTCGCCGTAGCGCAGCGCGGCCACCCGGCTCAGCCCGATGGTAATTTGTTCGGGCATTTCCCCGGCCCCGTCCGCGTCGCCCGCTGGGCCGGACGCCAGGTAGCCGGCAACGGCGGCGTCGTAGGCGGCAACGTGCTGAAACGCCTTGCCCGCCAGACTGCGCCGCTGCTGCAAATCCAGCCCGTCCCCCGCCAGCGCGTCGGCAACCCACTCGTAATCGGCCGGGTCAACGACCACCGCCACCGCCGGAAAGTTCTTGGCCGCCGCCCGCAGCATCGTCGGCCCCCCGATGTCAATGTTCTCCAACGCGTCGTCCAGCGTAACGCCGGCTTTGCTGATGGTATCAACGAATGGATACAGATTCACCACCACCAAATCAATGGCGTCAATCCCGTGCTGCCGCAGTTCGTCCATGTGCGCCGGAATATCCCGCCGCGCCAGCAGCCCCCCGTGTATCGTCGGATGAAGCGTCTTAACCCGCCCCTCCAGAATTTCCGGCGAGCCGGTAACGTCTGCCACCTGCCGCACCGCAACCCCGGCCTCGGCCAAACTCCGGTGCGTGCCGCCGGTGCTGATTAGCTCATAGCCGGCGTTAGCCAGCCGCTGGCCCAGGTTCTCGATTCCGGTTTTGTCATAGACACTCAATAATGCTTTCACTTTTTGGTTTTTCCCCTGAACTGGGCCCGGATTCACCGGCCCGGATTTTTTTGCGTAGTTTTGCCCGGCCATTCCGGCCCTTTTATTCACCGGCGAATGTCACTTGTGCCTCGCCGGCCCGCTCCACGATACGGCCCACGTCCACGGCGTCCGCAACGCCGGACAGCAGCGCCGCGGCCCCGTCGTCGTCGCACACCGCAACCATCCCCAGCCCCATGTTGAACACCCGGTACATCTCGCCGTCGCTGACGTTGCCGGCCTGCTGGATGGCGTCAAATACGGGCAGCACGTCCCACGACCCCCGCCGAAACTCCGCCGCAACGCCGTCCGGCAGCACCGGCGGCATTTTGCCCGGCAGCCCCCCGCCCGTAATATGACTCAACGCCTTAACCTGTCCGAGATAAGGCTCTAGCAGCGGAAAGTAAGCCCGGTGTCGCAGCATCAGCTCGTCGCCCAAACTCCGCGTGAGGCCGGGCATAGGCCGGTGCAGCGCCGCCGGGTCGTCGTCCAGCCCGAACACCTGCCGCACCAGCGAGAACCCGTTGGTGTGCACCCCGCTGGACGGAATACCCACCAGCCGGTCGCCTGGACGGATACCGCCTCCGTCCAGCAGCCGGCTGCGTTCCGCAACCCCGACTACGAACCCGGCCAGGTCAAAGTCGGCGTCGGCATACACGCCCGGCAGTTGGGCGGTTTCGCCGCCAATCAGCGCGCACCCCAGCTCCCGGCACCCCCACGCAATCCCCCGCATCAGCATCTCCAGCCGGTGTTCGTCCATTGCGCTGAACGAAACGTAGTCCAGAAAGAACAGCGGGCGCGCGCCTTTGGTGAGGATGTCGTTGACGTTGAGGGTAACCAGATCCTGCCCCACGCCCTCAAAGTGGCCCAGCTGCGCGGCGATTTTCAGTTTCGTGCCCACCCCGTCCGCACTGGCCACCAGCACCGGCTCGCTGACCCCGGACAGCGCAAACAGCCCGGCAAACCCGCCGCCGCCGTCCAGCACCTCCGGCCCGTGCGTCATCGCCGCAAACGCCTTGATGCGGTCTTTCACCCCCTCCATCGCGTCCAGCGCAACGCCGGCGCCGGCGTAAGTTTCCGCGTGAGTTTCCGACCGATTCATAGGCGCGCTGCGGTTCCCGGCATCAGTATTCCCGGCATCAGTATTCCGTCCCTCACAATGCGGAGGCGTCCAGCGACAGCTTGCCCAAATCCAGCTGCACCGGCACCGGGTAGTTGCCCGTAAAGCAGGCGTCGCAGAACCCCCCCTGCTCCCCCCGCACCAGGTCCATCAACCCCCGCACGCTCAGATAGCCCAAAGTATCCGCCCCGGTAATCTCCCTGATTTCGGACAGCGACTTGTTGGCGGCGATTAGCTCCCCCCGCGTGGCCATGTCCACGCCCAGGTAGCAGGGATGCTTGATTGGCGGGGCGCAAACGCGCAGGTGGATTTCAGCGGCCCCCGCCCGGCGCAGCAGCTCCACCACGTGCGGCGTCGTCGTCCCCCGCACGATGCTGTCATCTACCACGACTAAACGCTTGCCCCGCAGCACGGCCGGCATCGGGTTGAACTTCTGCCGCACGCCCCGGTCCCGCCGCCGCTGCTCCGGCTCGATGAACGTCCGCCCCACGTACCGATTGCGCACCAGCCCGTTGGCAAAGGGTATGCCCGATTCCCGCGAATAGCCCACCGCCGCCGAGGTGGAGGAATCGGGAATCCCTATCACCAGGTCAGCGTCGGCCGGGTGTTCCCGGGCCAGCTGCGCCCCCATCTCCTCCCGGGCGGCGTGCATCAACTTGCCGTCCATCACGCTGTCCGGACGGGCAAAGTAAATCCACTCAAACACGCACAGCGCCCGCCCCCGCCGCGCCGCCCCGACGTACACGTGGGACTCAATGCCATCCCGGTTGATTATGACCACTTCCCCCGGCTCCAGTTCCCGCACGAATTCGGCCTGCATATGGTCCAAAGCGCAAGTCTCCGATGCTACCGCCCACCCGCCGTCCAGCCGGCCCAGACAAAGCGGACGGATGCCCAGCGGGTCCCGCGCCGCAATCAGCGTATCCGGCGTAAGCACCACCAGCGAGAACGCCCCCTGCATCGTGCGCATCGCGTAAAACAGGCGCTCCGGCCAGCCCGCGCCGGCGGCGTTGGCCAGAATATGAGCGGCAACTTCGGTATCGGTAGTGGTAACAAACTGGCAGCCCCACCGCGTTTGCTGCTGCTCTCGCAGTTGCACCGAGTTGATGATGTTACCGTTGTGCGCTACCGCCAGCCGCCCGTTGACGCCGCTGACCATAATGGGCTGCGCGTTGCAGGGGTCGCTGGAGCCGGTAGTGGAGTACCGCGTATGCCCGATGGCCAACTCGCCCTTGATACGCTCCAGCTCCGCATCGTCCAGCGCCTCCGACACCAGCCCCATCCCGGTGTGCATCCGAATTTCCCCGCCGCTCAAAGCCGCCACGCCCGCCGATTCCTGCCCCCGGTGCTGCAACGCGAACAGGCCCACGACGGTACGGGGTACGGCGTCGTCCCCCGGCGCGCACACCGCAACAATCCCGCACTCCTCCCGGGGATGGTCGCACGGCGCAGCATCCTGAATGTGAGGCATCCAGTAGCTCATAGCTGGATTGTATTGTCCGCCCCAGTCCAGGTCAACGCCTGCGCCAGCGCAATTCTGCGCCGCGTTCAGAATGACCTGGCAGATTGACGCTATCGTTGCAGATTGATGCTGTTGCAGATTTACGCTGTCGTTAACCGCGTTCCGGTATGATTTGAACCTTCCTGCTTTCGCCGTAGCCCACGCTTTCGGTGCGTATCCCGTCCCGTTCGCCCAAATAAAGATGAATGACCCGACGGTCTGAGGGCGTCATCGGCTCCAGGGTGATGCTGCGGCCCGTTTGTGCTACCCGGTCGGCCACCCGGTCCGCCATCTCCCGCAGCGAGTCCTCCCGCCGCCGCCGGTACTGCTCCACGTCCAGCGCAACCCGGATGTCCTGGTCAAACTGTTGTCGCACGATGCTTTGCACGATGAATTGCAGCGATTGCAGCGTATTGCCCCGCCGCCCAATCAAAAGCCCGGAATCCGGCCCGTTGATGTCAATGACCGGCCCGCCGGACATTTCGTCATGCTCCGCCCGCAGCGTAACCTCCACGTCGGCGCCCACCGTATCCAGGATACGCTCCACTGCCACCACCGCGGCCGCCGCCGGAGAATCCGCGTCAATTACCGGACGCGCCGCCGGCCGGCCGTCGTCATCCGCGTCAGCCTCGTCGTCATCAACGTAATCGTCATCGTCAACGTCATCGTCGTCATCGTAATCGTCGGTGTCGTCAAAGTCGGCCTCGTCGGTGAACTCGTCCGGCCCGGCGTCAGCATCCGCCGCCGCCGTACTGCCGGCGATCCGGGTTACCCTGACCTCGGCCATCTCGCCGCCGATGCCCAGGAAGCCCTGGCGGCCCCTATTTAGTATTTCGACCTCGACCTCGCTGCGGTCGGCGCCGAGGGCCGCGAGCGCCAGCTCTTCGGCTTCTTCGACGCTCCGTCCGGTTTGCACTACTTGATTCATCAGCTCTGTCCTCCTGTTGGCTGCGGGCAGGCGCGGCGGGCGTTGCGTCCCCCGCATCCTGGCCCCGTTTGGGGAACAGCGGGAATAGCGGCCCCCAGCCGGTTATGAAGTACTGAATTCCAATTCCGATGAGGTTGGACACCACCCAGTACAGCGGCAGCCCGCTGGGCCAGCCCAGCGAGAACGCACCCAGGAATATGGGCATCATCCACAGCATCATCGTCTGGCTGGATTGCTGACGCGGGTCCGGCGACGGCATCTGCGTCATCTTTTGCTGCACCCACGTGGACACCGCAACCAGTATCGGCATCACGATGGGCGACGGATCCGGCTGGCTCAAGTCCAGCCACAAAAACTGCGGGTTCACCGGCACCGACGCGTGGATTGGCACAAACGTAATCCACGCGTACATCTTGTCCGACAGGTTAACCAAATCCTCCGGGTTGTTGAACAGCGTCTGTATCAGCACCCGGAACAGCCCAATCAGAATCGGCATCTGCACGATGAGCGGCCCCAGGCAGCCCACCGGACTGACGCCCGACTCCCGGTACAGCCGCATCGTCTCTTGCGATATACGCTGCCGGTCGCCCTCGTAGCGCTGCTGGATTTCCCGCACCCTGGGCTGCAATCCGGTCATCGACCGCATCTGCCGCACCTGCCGCACCGTCAGCGGTATCGTCAGCACCCGCACCAGCACCGTAAATACGATGATGGCCACCCCCATCTGCGAGAGGCACACCACGTACAGCACCAGCAGGGTGTTCAGCATGGGACGAATGATTACTTCGTTCCACAGCAGTATGAATATGGAGAAAAATTCCACGGAAACTATCCTGCCTGCCTAGTTGCACCGGCTGTTCTCTCTGGTGTCGTAACACCAGAGGATGTTGATGCCGGACACCACCTGCACCCGCCGCACCGTGCCGTCGTCGGAACCGATGTACACCGAGTCGGGCCGGTTCGCATCCCCACTGCCCGCCGCGCTCCAGCTGGACAGCGGGGCCTTAATCTCGGCCTCGCCAACGGTCAGCGATGCAATCTCCTGCGATGGCCCGTGGTCCGTTTCGGTGGCCCGCAGCACCGTCAGCTTGCCGTCCACGCTGGCCACCGCCAGCCCCCGCTCCAGCAGCACCGGGTCCGCAACGATGGGCGCCCCCACGTCGTGCTGCCACAGCAAAATGCCGTTCTCGTCCAGCCCGTACACGCTCCCGTCCATCGACGGCGCCATTATCAAACGGCCCGTCGATACCGGCGCGGCCCACCACCAGTTGTCGGCCTCAAACTCCCACCGCAAAAGCCCGTCGTTCAGGCCCAGCGCGTACAGCTTGCGGTCAAACGACCCCACAATCAGCATATCGTCGTGGATCAGCGGCTTGGCGATTACCGCCCCGCCCGTTTCGTACTCCCACGCCACCGTGCCGTCAATCAGGTTGAGCGCATATACCGTCCCATCCTGCGAGCCAAAATAGGCTACCCCCCGACGCAAGACCGGGGTTGACCACACTTCGCCCTCAGTACGAAACGGCGACCACTGCAACCCCTCTCCCGTCAGGGCGTTATAGGCGTAAAGCCCGCCGTCCTCGGAGCCCACGGCAATAATGCCGCCCGCCTCGTCCAGCCCCGGACTGCCCACCAGCGGCGCCATGTCCTCCGATTCCACCGGCGGATTGCGCCATACGATGTCAACCGGCCCGCCGCCGCTCGGAAACCGCAGCGCGTACAAAAACCCGTCAATCCCCGCCACGTAAAGATGCTGCCCCACCGCCGGCGGGTTGTAAGAACCCAAAAACCCGTCATCCCCCGGCAGCGTAGATTGCCAGCGCGTATTAACGCCGTCAACGCCCCGGTCGTCCAGCGCATAAACCTGCCCGTTCAGCGTAGTAGCGTACACCACCCCGTTATCGGCAACCACGGCGCCCCAGCCTTGGGTAGATGCGCCCAGATTCGGACGGCACCCCGCCGCCAGCAGCAGCGCAACCGCCAGCAGCGCCAGCAAAACCGGCAGCGCAATCTGCGACCGACGCCAGCCCCGGACGGGTACAGCCGGAGGATTGCGGGAGGGCAGGATATGTAAAAGCATCACGGTTTGCTCAGCCGACCGGATCGTAGCCGCTGCCGCCCCAGGGACGGCACCGCGTAATCCGCCGCATCCCCAGCCAGCACCCTTTCACCACGCCGTAACGCTGCACCGCGTCAACGGCGTACTGCGAGCAGCTCGGCTGGTAGCGGCAAGTAGCCGGCAGATACGGCGAGATTGCCAGCTGATACAGCCGCAGGGTTTTCAGCGCCGCCGTCTTCACGCTGACGACTCCGCTTGCCCGGATACCGGATGCAGTTTCACCCGCCGCAAAATATGCTGGACGGCCCGCTCCAGGCTGGCAAAGTCAACGTCGCCGGCGCCCCGCCGGGCCATCACCACGGAATCCCACCCCGGACGGATTGGCAGGTTGCGAATAACGGCGCGCAGCCGGCGTTTGGTGCGGTTTCGCACCACCGCGTTGCCCACGCGCTTGCCGGCCACAACGCAAAAGCGGTTGTGGTCCAGCCCGTTGGGCAGCGTGCGTATCACCAGCAGCCCGTTCGCAGAACTGCGCCCGAGGCGATGCACTTCTCCAATGCGGGCGGCGCCGGTGAGCCGGTTACGGCGTTGCATCTAGACAAAAAGAGGGTAGCTGCCCACAATCCCGCCCGCCTACACGGTCAGCTTGTGCCGACCCTTGAACCGTCGCCGGCGCAAAACCGCGCGACCGTCGGAGGTACTCGAACGGGAACGGAAACCATGCACTCTGGCACGGCGTCGCTTCTTGGGCTGATAAGTACGCTTCGGCATATCCAACTCCGGCCTGTAACTATACTTGCCTCACCCCAAAACGTCAACTAAAAACCCCAACCCAAAAATCCCAAAACGCCGCCCGCGCCCGCCGCCCGAAACGAAACGCCGCCAAAACGCCGCCGCAGGTTACGCATTGGCCCCGCCGGCGTTATAATCAGGCGCAATCCAGAATCAAAACCCTACCCTTGACTGCCGTAACGCCTCGCCAGTACCCGCCCGCGCCGCCCGATGAAGTGTGATGATGAAAGACCGTTACGAACAGGAAATTGAGCAGCTCCTCCGGGATTTGGACACCAAACCGCCGGGCGATGCGCCGGAACAACCGTCGGCCCGGCGCGGCGCAACCCCGCCGGATGACGAACCTTCGCCCTTCGCGCCCAAACTGCCCACCCGCAAACGGGTAATATCCCCGGCCAAGCTGTCCCTCATCGGCATCGCCATCGCGCTGGTCGGCCTGCTGCTGCCCGGATTCTGGCTGCCCCTGGCCGGCTTGGCCATGGTCGTCGTCGCCATCGCCTGGATGTTCCTCCAGCGCGCCACCACGCCCAACCGGGCCGTCTGGCGCGGCCGCCCGGCCGACCCGCCGCCGCAAACCCCCTGGCAGCGTTTCCGACACTGGCTGTCCCAATAGCCGGGCCCGGAAACGGCCCGGCCCCCGCCATCCCGCACGTACCCCGCCGACGGCAATCACCAGCCGACGGCGGCGCCGTCCTTGCGCGGTTCGCTGCCGCCGCTCAGCACTCCGCTGTCCGGGTCCCGGCTGATAATCTGCCCGCCGCCCATCCCGCCGGCGCCGCCCCGCTGCGGGCCGTGCATCACGTTCACCCGGTGCCCCCGCCGGTTCAGCTCGGCGGCCACGCCGTCATCCACGTCCCCCTCCAGCCACAGCTCGCTGCCCACCACCTGAAAGCGCAGCGCGTCCAGCGCCCCTTGCGCGTCCATCCCGAAGTCCACCATATTGCTGATGACCTGCAAGTGGCCCTGCGGCTGCATAAACCCGCCCATCACGCCGTAGCTCAGCCAAAGCTCATCGTCCCGCGTCGCCAGCGCCGGTATGATGGTATGGAAAGGACGCTTGCCCCCGGCCAGCGCGTTCGGATGTGACGCGTCCAGTTGGAACAGCGCGCCCCGGTTGTGCATCACAATCCCCGTTCCCGGCACCACCAGCCCGGAGCCAAAGTTGGCGAACACGCTGTTGATAAACGAGCACGCGTTGCCCGCCCCGTCCATCACGCTGATATACACCGTGTCGCTGCCCGGAACCATCTTGCCGTAAGGCGCCGTAACCATCGCCCGCTGCGGGTCAATCAGCGCCCGCCGTCGGTCCGCGTATTCCTTTGACGCCCATACCTCCGTCGGAACGTCCACGCAGCGCGGATCCGACAGATACTCAAAAGCATCCGCAAACCCCAGCCGCGTCGCCTCCACCAGATGATGATAGCGGTCTGCGCTTTGCGGCCCCATTGCGGCGATGTCAAACCCCTCGGCAATGTTCAGCGCCTCCAGCGCGATAATCCCCTGTCCGTTCGGCGGACACTCCCAGCAGGTAACCCCCCGGTAATCCGTCCGGATTGGCTCGTCCCAATCGGAACTGTGCCCCGCCAAATCCGCCTCGGCCAGCCAGCCCCCCTGCTCCTGCACAAAGTCGGCCATCGCCGTAGCGATTGGCCCATTGTAAAACGCCGCACTCCCCCCCTCGGCCACGGCCCGCAGCGTGCGGGCCAGCGTCGGCATCCGCATCAACTCCCCCTCCCGGGGCGCGCGCCCATTGATGAGCAACTCCTGTCCCGACGGCAGCGCGGCCAGCTTGCCCTCCTGCTGCTGCCACTGAAAGCTGATGATGTCCGATACCGGAAACCCCTGCTCCGCGTAAGCGATTGCCGGCTCCAGAACATCCGCCAGGCTCATCGTCCCCTGCTCCGCCAGGATGGTCTCCCACCCGTGCACCGTGCCGGGGACGGTAATGGACAGCGCCCCAAACATCGGCATCCGGTCGTGTCCTTTGGCCTGCAAGTCGTCAATACTGGCTGCCGCCGGCGTGCGCCCGCTGCCGTTCAGCGCTGCCACGCTCTGGTCCGCCGCCCGCCAAATCAGCGCAAACAAATCGCCGCCCACCCCGGTTGACATCGGCTCCACCACGTTAAGCGTCGCTGCCGTAGCAACGGCGGCGTCCACGGCGTTGCCGCCGGCCATCAGAATACGCAATCCGGCCATCGCCGCCAGCGGCTGGCTGGTCGCCACCATCCCGTTAGTAGCGTGAACCGTAGAGCGGCGCGAGTCAAAAAACATAGATAGCACTCCCCCTCAATCTGCGCGCAAAGCACGCCCCCATTTGTACACCCCCAACCCGTCATTGACAAGACGGCCGCCCCCAATGACACCCCGAGGGGGTCTGGGGGAAATGATTTCCCCCAGCGTAACCCCCTTTCCAAAAATCAGCGACCCCAACCCCTTGCAACCGCACACCCGTTCGTGTAAGATACATCTATCGGGCAAATCAACCAACCAACCCCGCTACCAGCCGTTTCTCATATAGAGGGCGCACCTGGGAATCGGGGACACCGCATCACCATCGTCGGAGATTCAAGTCAAAACGGCCAGTCAGCAAAAATCGCAATCGGCAAGGGTAGTCCCGACCCCGCTTCCACGGCGCGGGCTGCCTCCGCTGGGTATCGAGCTTCAGCCCGCGTGCTGCCTCTCATTAGGGCAGGACACGTAAAATGAAGGTCCAAAATAGTTGCGTACCAACCTCCGGCCGTAGGGCTGACAACGACTTGAATCTCCGACACCAGCACCAAATCCAACCGAACCCACTGCCCGATAAACGCCCGATACCGACAACCGCAAAATCTCTCCCGCAGGATGACCCATCATGACTTGACCAAACCATCTGAAACGAAACGCGGCCCACGCCCCCGTGTTATTATGTTATCAACACTGTTGCGCAACACGACGACCCACAACCGGGGAGCGCCATGATTCGCTCTGTGGACATTGAGCGGGATTGCCTGCTGGCCGAGTTGGCCGGGCATTTCGGAGACGGCCCGGTGCTGGACGCAATGCGTCGCGTGCCCCGCGAGCGGTTCGTGCCGGATCGCCTGCGCCATCTGGCCTACTGCAACGTCCCCCTGTCCATCGGCTACGGCCAAACCATCTCCCAGCCTTTCATGGTGGCCAAAGCCGCCGAGGGCCTGCAACTGCGTGGCGATGAGAAAGTGCTGGAAGTCGGCGCCGGCAGCGGCTATCAAGCCGCCATCCTCAGCGAACTGCTCCCCTTTGGCGCCGTCGTATCGGTCGAGCGCATCCCCCAGCTGGCCGAACTGGCCCGCCATAACCTGGCTTGCGTCGGCGTCGCCAACGTCAAAATTGACACCGCCGGCGCCACCCTGGGCCATCCGCAGTGCGGCCCCTACGATGCCATCCTCGTCTCCGCCGCCGCCCCCTGCGTACCCAACGCCCTGCTCGACCAGCTGACTTTCGCCGGCCGCCTCGTCATCCCCATCGGCGACCGCGCCTCGCAAACCCTGACCCGCGTGCGTCGCGTTGCCGCCGGCTTTAACACCGAAAACCTCGGCAACTGCCGCTACGTCCCCCTCCTCGGCGACGGCGGCTGGACGGACTAACCCTACCCGCACCGCAACCGCCTATGGCATAATATCCCCCGTCAAACGAACCGCTTTTTTGGGGGAGATTATGCCCGAAAAGATTCAGATTCGCCGGATGAACCACGTAACCACCATGGTCAAGGACACCGCCCGCGCCATGGAGTTCTACAACAATCTGCTTGGCATCAAGCAGATTCAGAGCCAGGTTGACAACCCGGCCATTACCTGGCTGCAACTCGACGACGGCGTGATGGTGCATCTCATCGAAACCGACGCTGCCCCGGCCCAGCCCGGCAGCGTGCACCTGGCCTACCAGGTCGATGACCTGGAAGCCACCCAAGCCGCCCTGGAAAGCAGCGGCTTTCAACCCCTGCGCGGCGGCGTACGCTACGACGGCCAGGCATACTTCTTTATCGAGGACCCGGACGGCAACAGCGTCGAGTTCTGCACCGCATCCGGCTACGCCCCCGCCCCGCAACGCCCCGCCTGACCGCAGTGAATTACCGGAGAACCTTATGGAACCGTCAGCAGTAACCCGCATCCTGCTGGACGCCAAGCAGTCACACGCACTGACCTTTGCCGATTTGGGCGCGGCCGTCGGACGGGATGAGGTTTGGGTAGCCGCCCTGTTTTACCGCCAGGCCAGCGCGTCCCTGGAGGAGGCGTCCCTGCTGGTCGAGTCCCTGGGCATCACCAACCGCAACGTCGTAATGGAACTCACCCAACCGCCCCTGAAAGGTCTCGGCCCCGTCGTCCCCACCGACCCGCTCATCTACCGTTTCTACGAAATCGTGCAGGTCTATGGTATGCCCCTGAAAGAGATAATCCACGAGAAATTCGGCGACGGCATCATGAGCGCCATCGACTTTACCCTGCACGTAGAGCAGGATGCAGCCCCCGACGGCGACCGGGTAAAAGTCATTATGTCCGGTAAGTTCCTGCCCTACAAACGATGGTAGCCACCGATGGCGGCAACGGTTCCGGCGCGGCTGCAATGACCCGCGACAACATCATCCTGGTCGGCTTTATGGCCACCGGCAAAAGCCACGTGGGCCGCATCATCGCCCGCGCCACCGGCCGGCCCATGGCCGACCTGGACGAGGAAATCGTGCGCCGCGCCGGCAAGCCCATCTACCGCATATTCAACGAGGACGGCGAGGCCGTGTTCCGGGCCATGGAGCGTCACGCCGCCCTGTCCTTGTGCGAGGGCGGCGGCAAAATCATCGCCGCCGGCGGTGGCGCTTTCGCCCAGCAACTCACCCGCCAAATCCTGCTGGACAGCGGCGCCGTGTTCTGCCTCACCGCCCGCCCCGAAACCATCCACTACCGCATCACCCGGGGCAGCCCCAGCGCCGCCGTCCGCCCCATGCTCGGCAGCGGCAACCCCCTGCAACGCATCCGCGAACTGCTCGACGAACGCGCCAGCGCCTACGCCCACGCCCACCACGCCATCCCCACCGACCACCGCACCCCGGAACAAGTAGCCGACCAAATCCTGCGCACCTTTGACCCGCAATATCCCAACCCGGAACACCGCATCCAGGGAGGACTCTAAATGACCGATCCCGTGACCAATTCCGCGACCAACCCCGAACTGGCCGCCACCGTCCACCATTCCGGCGGCAGCTACCCCGTGATTGCCGGGTGGGGGGTGATTGACCGCCTGGGCGAACACCTGACGGAATTGGGCCTGGGCCCCACGGCCTACATCGTCACCGACGAGAACGTGATGCGGCCCTACGGACGCCGCGCGCAGTGGGCCTTGCAGCGGGCCGGCATCGCCGCCCATTGTTTCGTCATCCCCGCCGGCGAAACCAGCAAGTCCTTTGCGCAGGCGCAGGAAATTTACGAGTGGCTGGTTGGCCTCAAAGCCGAACGCGGCCAGCCCATCATCGCCATCGGCGGCGGCGTCGCCGGCGATTTGGGCGGCTTTGTCGCCAGCACTTTCCTGCGCGGCGTCCCTTTCGTCCAGGTTCCCACCAGCATGGCCGCTATGGTTGACGCCTCCATCGGCGGCAAAGTCGCCGTCAACCTGCCCCAGGCCAAAAACATGGTCGGCGCCTTCTACCAGCCCCGCGCCGTCCTGGCCGACGTCCAATCCCTCGCCACCCTGGGCAAGCGCGAGCTGTCCGAGGGCTGGGCCGAAGCCATCAAGCACGGCCTGATTATCGACCCCTCGCTGGTGGACGTATTCGAGGAACACGCCGCCGCCCTGATGGACGTAGAACCGGAAATCTCCACCGAGGTCATCCGCCGCAGCATGGCCATCAAAGCCGACGTCGTCAGCCAGGACGAGCGCGAAACCCTCGGCGTCCGCATCCTCCTCAACTACGGCCACACCATCGGCCACGCTCTGGAGGCATCCACCGAATACGGCCGCTTTATGCACGGCGAGGGCGTATCCGTCGGCATGATGGGCGCCGCCCGCATCGCCCGCGAAATGGGCATGATTGGCGATGACGTCATCGACCGCCAGCGCCGCCTCCTCCAGCGATTCAACCTCCCCATCACCGCCGCCAACGTTGACCTCGACGACGTGCGCCGCGCCATGTCCCTGGACAAAAAAACCGTCGGCGGCGCCAACCGCTGGGTGCTGCTGGAGGACGTAGGCCAAGCCACCGTCCGCCGCGACGTCCCCACCGAACTAGTTGACGACACCCTGGCCTGGCTAACCGGCTAACCCTGAACGCACCCGGTCAGTCATCCGACGGCGCCGCGCTCTCCATACCGCCGGCGTTCCGGCGCCGGGCCCGTTTCGCCAAAGCCACCGCCAGCATCAGCAAGATGGTAACGGCCACCGCCCCGGCCGCTCCCAGCAGCAATACCTGCCCAATCTGCGCCAGCAATTCCGAATCCAGCAGCAGCGCCAGCTGCCTGACCCCCACCGCAATGCCCGCCGTCAAAACCGTCACCCCAAAGAGCCCCAGAATACGCGTTGACTCCACAAACCGCGTCGCCAGCGCGCCCAGCTGCGTTCCCACCGATGCCGACGTGAACATTATGACCGCAATCACCGGGTCAACGTTGCCCCCCAGCGAGTACAGAAACGCCCCCAGCGTGCCGGTGATGATGATTTGGAACAGGTCGGTGCCCACCGCTACCACCGTCGGCACCCCCAGCCCGTACACCAGAAACGGCATCAGGATGAACCCGCCGCCCGCCCCCAGCAGCAGCGCAATGAACCCGATGACGAACCCCGCCAGCATCGGCACGAACACCGACATATCGCTGATTTCCGAACGCAAAAACGGCATCCGCGTCGGCACTCGCCCCAGCCCCGGCAGCGTGATTGCAGATGGCCCGATACGCAGCTCGTGCAGTCGTCGGGCCATCCCGCCTCCCGGTTGGCCCGCATCCTTGCGGCCCAGCCCCCGCAGCCAGCTTGCCGTCATAAAGACCCCCAGGCTCAGCAGCAGCACGAAGTACACCGCCCCGATGACCGGCCCGGCGATGCCGGACTGGTGCAGCATGGCGTTCACCCGCTCCGCTATCAACCCCCCCGGCACCGTGCCGCACACAATAAGGACGGCCAGCCGGATGTCCACGTTGCCCAGCCGCCGGTGCCGCAGCGTGCTGGCAATCGCCGTCCCCATCACCATCAGCAGCCCCGTCCCCACCGCGTAAATCGTCGGCACCCCCAGCACCAGCAGCCCGCCCGTAATCAGAAACCCGCCGCCCACGCCGAAAAACCCGGTCATGGTGCCCACAATCATCCCCAGCAGCCCCAGCAGCAGCGGCGAGATAGTAACGTCGGAGATGGGAAAGTACACTGCTATCCTGATACCGTCAGTTGCGCCGCCGCCGCGCGCCGCCGGCCCGCCCCAGCAGCGAAACGCCCCGCCAAACCAAATCCCAGAACAGATACAGCGCCGCCGCCGTAACCGCCATCCCAACCACCATCGCCAGCGCCCACAGCACGGGATACCCGCTCAGCGACACCAGAGAATCGAGAACAGCCTGGAACATTGCAAGCCTGCCGGTTCACCAAAACGTGTGCTGCGCTTGACGTGCTGCGTTTGATTTGACGTGTTGCGTCTGCTAGGAAACTAGGGGTAAATTGCGGTGTGACGACAGCGAGGTTCAGCCATCAGATGTTCAACTATCAGTTGCAAGCCACCGACGGCGCGGCGCGGGTGGGGCAGATTACCACGCCCCACGGCACGGCGCAAACTCCCCTGTTCATGCCCGTTGCCACGCAAGGCACCGTCAAGGGATTAACCTTTGACGAGGTGCGGTCGCTGGGCGCCGAAACGGTGCTCAGCAACGCCTATCATCTCTACCTGCGCCCCGGCGTAGCACGCGTCCGGGAGGCCGGCGGCCTGCATCGTTTCATGGGCTGGCACGGCCCCACTCTCACCGACAGCGGCGGCTATCAGGCGTTCAGCATGGGCTCCCTGCGCCGCGTCAGCGACGACGGCATCGCCTTTCGTTCTCACATTGACGGCAGCGCGCATTTTTTCACCCCGCAATCCGCCACCGTCAATCAGCACGGCATCGGCGCCGACATCATAATGTGCTTTGACCAGTGCGTCTTTTCCGCCGGCGAACCCGCCGCCGTCCGAGATGCCATGGAACGCACCCACCGCTGGGCGCCGCTCTGCTACGAAACCCACGCCGCCAGCCCCAACGCCGGACGGCAGGCCCTGTTCGGCATCGTGCAGGGCGGCACTTTCCCCGACTTGCGCGCGCAGTCCGCCGAGTTCATTACCTCCATCCCCTTTGACGGCTACGCCATCGGCGGGCTGGCCGTTGGCGAAACCAAAGACGAGATGCACCGCATCACGGAGCAAGTCTGCCGCACGCTGCCCGCCGGCAAACCCCGCTACCTGATGGGCGTCGGTTCGCCGGAGGATTTGGTGAACAGCGTCGCGTTGGGCGTAGATATGTTTGACTGCGTGCTGCCCACGCGGGTGGCCCGCAACGGCGCATTATTCACGCCCGCCGGCCGGGTCAACATCGCCAACCGCCGCTACGCCGCACAGGATGCCCCGTTAGATGACGCCTGCGACTGCTACGCCTGCCGCAACTACACCGCCGCCTACCTGCGCCATCTGTTCAAGGCCGGCGAGATGCTGGGCCCCCGGCTGGCCTCGCTGCACAACCTCCGGTTCGTGCTGCGCCTGATGGCCGATATGCAGGATGCCATCGCCGCCGGCCGGTTCGCACAGTACCGCGCGCAGTTCCTGGCCGCCTACCGCCCCACCGACGAGCAGCGCCGCCAAACCCAGAAACACCGTTGGGTTGCCGGGCGCGGCGCGGTGTAACGCCTAAACCGCCGCCCGTTCCTTGTCCGGGCGCGGCGTTCTGGACATGGCGTAAATCCGCACAATCCCATCCACCAGCAGCAGGCCCAGCAGCGCGCCCAGCGTGTCAAGGCCAAGGTCCACGCCGGAGATGTTGCGTCCCGGCACGAAATACTGGTGCAACTCGTCAGTCAGTCCGTACAGCACGGTAAGGGCAAAAGCGCCGCCCAGGACATACCGCCCGCTCAGGCCGGGGTAAGACGCCAGCAGCCGGTAGAGCAGCGCCGCCAGCACCGCAAACTCAACGATATGCGCTATCGGCCCCAGCAATTCCCAATACACCTGATGGCCGGGCATTTCCAGCTGCGTCGCTTGCAGGGTAGCCCTCGGCAGACTGGAGAACGCGAATATCACCGACATCCAGGCCAACGCCGGCAGCCAGTAAAAGACCAGCTTTCTGGCGTGGCCGCCGCAGCCAACCACATACAGGCGACGGGCGGCAAACATCACCGCTCCCGCGCGTGGCCCAGCAGGGATGCTGCAATATCCGCTACCACCGCATCCACGCGCTGCCCGATAGCCGCTGCGTCCAGCGCCGCCACCGGGTGTTGCAGGTACACCGACCCGGCGTAATCCGGCCGCCCCAGCGACCGGACGTGCTGCTCAGCCGCCGAGCAGAACGCCTGCGTATGCACTACCACCGTGCGCACGCCCCGATCCTCCAGCTCCACTGCGTCGCGCAAACTGCGCGCCACGCAGCTGCCTCAATCCCCCACCGCCGTAACCACAAAGTCGCAGCCCGCCAGCTCGTCAATAATCTCCGGCGCGGCGGGAGCCGAGAACACCCACTTGGAGCGCACCAGCGCGTCCGTCATTCCATACCCGTCGGCCAGCCGCTGCCGGATGGCCTCCAGAATCACGTCCGCGTTGCCCTTGCGGTTATCCAGAAAACCGCCGCGCAGTCCCTCCAGCGTCTCCAGCGCCGGAGCCGGCCGGCGTTCCGGCTCCTCCTGCCGGTCGGTAGGGTCCAGCAGCCCCAAAGCGGCAACGCGTCCGGCCAGATAATCTTTCCCGTCAATCATAGTCGTCATCCTGCATCGTCGTCATCGTCATTGTCCTGTCCGGCCGCGTAAAGTTCCCGCTACGCCGCCCGCACCGGGGCCGAGGTAATCCGCGAACCCCAGCCGGGGATGTACAGCGAATGGCGGCCCGGCCCGCCGGCCACCATTATATGTATATCCTCGGGACGCCGCACTACCGGCACCATTGCGTTGTCGTCGTCCCGGTCAATCCAGCGCGGCCACAGCGTGTTGCGATGCGTATGCCGCCCGTGAATCCCGCCCAGTTTCAGCGCCGACAGCGGCTGCCGCGCCAGTTCGTACAGATAGGAACGCACGTCGTTCTTGCTCCAGCCTGCGCTGGCGATGATGTCGGCGTGCTCCGGCCCCAGCACCAGCAGCACGTCGCCCATCACGTGGATGTTGTTGCAGCCGGGGATGGCCATAGACCAGGCAAAAGTCGCCAGCAAATCCCGGGGATTGTCCGCCCCGTGATTGTTCAGATTGTGCGGCGCCTCCGCCGGATGCACGGTAACCACCGACTGCTCCGGCGCATAGCCCCGCTCCACGTGATAGGGCTGCCAGGGGTTCTCCGCCTCGTTCTCGGCGATGCAGTAGGTGTACTTGCCGGGATGCCCGAAAGTTGCCCGGTCCTCATCGCCGGGCAGCGCGCCGCCCAGGTTCGTCAACGCCAGCTTCACCGCTCGCCCGATGGTAGCGTTGGCCCGGTTGCCCTGCCCAAAGCAGTTGCCGCCGGAGTTCATCTCCAGCGCCGCCGCCGCCGGCCCGTTCACCGCCACCAAAGGCGTAGCAATGTGCGTAGAGCACTGCACCGACGCCAGGTTAAAACGAGGCAGCAGCAAAGCCTCCACCGCCGCAATCACCACCGGAAAATACTCCGGACGGCAGCCGGCCATCACCGCGTTAGCCGCCAGTTTCTCCACCGTAGCCCGCCCCCCGCGCGGCGGAATGATACCCACCAAATCCAGCGCCGACCGCCCGGCCGCATCCAGAAACGCCTGCACCCGCCCCCGCGTCGGCGGCACCACCGGCAACCCGTCCGTCCAGCCGGCCTCGTAAGCCAGCGCCAAAGATTCGTCGTAATGAATGTCCGTAGTCAAATGAATGTCCATAGTCACCGGAGGCCCATCCTCAAAAACACTACTCAACAAACATAGCCGGCAGCACCACCCGCACGCCCTGCTCATCGGCCAGCAACTGCTGCGGAGGCTGAATAACATCCCCCAGCGCCACCGCAATAGCCTCCTCCCCCGTAACGGCGGCCAAAGTGCGGGCGCGGCTCCCAGCCCGGCTTATATCGTGGTCGTGAATGGTACGCGAAACCTCAATAGCAGCATAAACATACTGCCGGTCGCTGGTACGACGGGCGCGGATGATGATGTCCGTAACCAGCAAGTTATCAATTTCCTCCTCAGTAACCACCCCCCGCGCCTCAGCCCGCTCCGCATCAGCAAGCAACTGCGGGTCAACTTTATGAACACGGCTCATCAGCACCGTACCCCGGGTCAACCCAAGCTCATCCTTGGCAATGTTGAGGATGCTGTCCTGAGCACGCCTTTCCGCATCACTTCCATTGAGATTGGCCACTTTGTCATTGAGACTGCCAACGTTGGCTTCCAATCGGTCTAATCTCTCGTTCACCGTCTGAAAGTTGCGGTTCGTAGTTTCGATAAAATCGTCCAACCGCCGAGTGAGATTGGCCACCGCAGCCGCCAGTTCCTGAACTTGCTGAGCCAGGTCGGCAAGCTTTTGCGGCAGTTCAAGCACTTCTTCCGTAAGGACTAACTGCCGTACCGTATCCCGCAATTCCGGCTGCTCGCGCAGGGCGCGCACAATATCGTCAAACGTTCCGATGGTAGTCATAATTCGTCCCCCGCACCACCTGATGCGACACTGCCATTATGCCACAAAGCCAGCCCCTGCATAGCATCAGGACGGCGCCGCCGGCGAAATTGCAGCCGCTGCTTGGCAGTCGCTACCCCAAGTCAACCTGCTCAATTGTGACCAAATCCATAATCGTAAAACTCTCTGCGCTGCCGGCCGTCACTGCGCCGGCGGTGCCTGTTCCTCAATGACCACATCGCCGCCGTCCCACCAGTATTAATCCAGGCTTCCAGAGGCGAACCACCTTGCCCCGATGCGCGTACAATGCCCCTAATCACTGACGCCTTTCCTTTGGTATGCCATATGCGCCGGCGGCTTGCGCCCGATGTGTTTGTAGTACGGCGCCGGGTAGCCGGGCCGCGCTGCCCAGGTTAGCGCGTCCGGTTGGCGTTCAAACAGCCGATTGGTGGTAGTCCGGTCATCGTCGCCAACCTCATAGTCGCCGCTGAATATGTCAATCACCACCAGCCGGCCCCAGTGGTTGGCCTCCATTTCTGCGCGTATGCCCTCGTAGATTTTCTGGCCGGCGGCGGCTATTGCTTCGTTGGTCATTTTGCCCCTCCCTCGTTCAATATACCTTGTAATCCTCCAGCACCGCCGCATCAAGATGCAGCCCCATCCCCGGCTCGGACGGCGCGATAATCTCCCCGTTATCCCAATCCGGCAGTGTGCTGTTGAGGCGGTAATATACGGGGTCGCGTTCCTCTTCAAACACTTCTACAAACAGGCCGTGGGCGTGGGCTGGGAGCAGTTGCACCGCCAGTTGCGGCTCTTCGTGGTGGGCCATGCGGACGCCTCGCATTTGCGCGGCGCCGGCGACCCGCCGCCATTCCGATATGCCGCCGCAGATGGCCGCATCTATGTTCAGAATGTCCACCGCCTCGGTGTCCATCAGGCGCTGCCCGCCCCACGAGCTGCTTTCGCCCTGGCCGGCGGCTACGGGGATGCCCGTCCGCAGGCGCACCTGGCGCATATCGTGGTCGGCGTTCTGCCAGCGGCAGGGCTCTTCCAGCCAGGCCAGGCCCATCTCTTTGGCCGGCCCGGCGAACTCCAGCGCCTCGTCCAGCGTCCACGCCTGGTTAGCGTCGCACACGATGATAAAGTCGTCGCCCAGCGTATCGCGTATGGCGCGCACGCGTAGCAGGTCGTCGGCCACCGCTACGCCGCCCACCTTCAGCTTGACCCCGCCGATGCCGCGCGCCCGCTGATGCAGCAAGTCCTGCACCATATCGTCGGTATCCCGCCCCTGCACGTAGTAGGCAAATCGCACCACCGGCGCGCGCGCGGCGTAGCCCCCCAGCAGCGCCCGCACCGGCGCCCCCAGAAACTTGCCGGTGATGTCCCACAGCGCGATGTCAATAGCGGCCACGGCCCGCATCGCAATGGCCTTGTCCCCGACGTGCGGCGTCAGCGCAAACATCTTCTGCCAGCAGCGTTCAATCGCCGTCGGGTCCTCGCCCAGCACCGCATCCCGCATCGGCCCCACCACCAGGTCTTTCAGCAGACGATAGCCCGTCCGCTCATCGCCGGAATACACCTCGCTAACCAGCCCCGCGTCGGTATGCACGCGCACCACGATGGTGCAGCGGGAGTCAATCTGATACACGCTGCCGCTGAAACGGGTGCTCAGGGGAATACGAACAATATCGGCCTCTACGTCAGTAATACGCATCATAGCGCCGCCTCCGGATCTGCAAGTCTGGCGGCATTATACCCCTTTGCCGCAGCCGCCCGGTGATTCGGCAGCCCGGTCACCGGGCAATCCGATTACCGGGGAAAGGAAACCCCGATGAGCACTTTCCGGGTACATTCTGTATCGGTAAGCCGCCAGCACTTCGCCTTTGCATAGTGGTAATTATCCGGTTTTTGCCCTTGGTAAAAGTTTAGCCACGGTCTTAAACGATGATCAGCAAAAACCAAATCACCGGCCGTCGCGTTTTCAGCCAGAACAGCGAGAATCGAGTCAATGATGTCCGGTTCCCGGTACGGACTGTTTTGCCATACGTCAACTATTCCGGCAATCGCTATCACGCCGGCGGTCACAACGGCCAGCGCCAGCCAGTCCCGTCGGATGAGCGCGCCAAAGTTATTCACCACCGAATTAAAGGCGATGCCGGCAGCCAGAAAAACAACCGGCCCCAGGTAGATATTATGACGCGTTCCCCCCAGCGGATATAGCTGCGCTACGCCAGCGCTAATGGCGATAGTAATCACGAGCAGGAACAGAATTATGATAGCCCGTCGGTGAACTACCGCGTCATTAGGACGGCCCGGAGGACGGCGCCGGCTGCGGTGTTACAATGACTTTATCGCCGTCGTCCGCCAAACCCACAAACCGCATAGGGAGGCAATCATGAGCCGCAAGTGGAAAATCATTCTCGCTTTGATTGCCGCAATTGTGCTGTCCGGCATCCTCGTTGCGGTAACCGGCCAGGACGCTTTCTACGGCATCGCAATCATCGCCCTGGTGGTAAGCGTGTTTATGTGGATCGCCGGTTCGGGCCGCCATCGCAGCGGCGTCTCCCATCATAGAGATGACGGCAGCGGCTATGGCGGTGGTCATGGCGGCGGCTACGGCGGTTTTGGAGACGGCGGCGGCGGCGGCGGTGGCGGTGATGGCGGCGGTGGTGGTGGCGGCTTCTGATGATACAATGCCGAATAGCGGCAATTTAGCTCCCCCTCGATGCTCGGAGATGCGCCCATGAATACACTCAAAACGTTCTTTCTGCTGATGGTACTGACCGGGCTGCTGCTGCTGGTTGGCGCAATGCTCGGCGGCGAAACCGGCGTTGCCATCGCCCTGGTGTTTGCCCTGGCGATGAACTTCGGCGCCTACTGGTTCAGCGACCGCATTGCCCTGGGTATGACCAAGGCCCATCCGATTACCCAAGAGGATGACCCGGAGCTTTACGAGCTGGTAGCAGAGCAGGCCCGGCTGGCCAATATGCCCATGCCCAAGGTGTACGAAATTGACACCGATTCGCCCAACGCCTTTGCCACCGGACGCAGCCCCAATCACGCCACCGTTGCCGTAACCACCGGCATCCGCCGCATCCTCACCCGCGAGGAACTGGCCGGCGTGATGGCCCACGAAATGGCCCACGTGGGCAACCGCGACACCCTGATTATGACCATCGTCGCAACTATCGCCGGCGCCATCTCCATGCTGGCGTTCATGGCCCAGATTGCGGCCATCTTTGGCGGCATGGGCGGCAGCGACCGCGACCGGGGCGGCAACATCATCAGCCTGCTCATCATCGCCATCGTGATGCCCCTGGCCGCAACCGTCATCCGCATGGCCATCTCCCGCGCCCGCGAGTTCCAGGCCGACACCACCGGCGCCCACAACTGCGGCGACCCGGAGGCCCTGGCCCGCGCTTTGGAAAAAATGGAAATGGTCTCCGAAGTACGCCCCATGAAAGTCAACGAGGCCGCCTCGCACCTGTTCATCATCAACCCCCTCAGCGGCCGCTCCATGGCCCGCCTGTTCTCCACACACCCGCCCACGCAAGAGCGCATCCGCCGCCTGCGCGCAATGCAAATCCGCCCCAACTACGAATCCCTCGACCGCCCCAGCTACGAAATACTCGACGGCAGCGACCGCCCCAATTTCTAAACCGCCGCCGTCGTTCCAAGATAGCTCCGCAATCACTCCGAGCGGGAAATGACCACCGCCGTCAAAAATAAGCTGGCCGACCCCAAAGCCGTTGCCGTAGCCCGGGCCGTGCAGGATGTGACGCCCCCGGAGATTGTCGTCATTCTGTTCGGCTCCCGGGCCCGTGGGGATTACAACGAATGGTCCGACGTCGACCTGATGCTGCTAACCCCGAACCGGGAGGGTTACCACCAAGCTTGGGCCCCCGCCTCCAAAACCGCCAAAGCCGCCGCGCAGCAGGAATACGGGTTCGCAATGAAAGTGGACGTCGTGCAGATTGACCACCCCGATTTCCGGCGGGGCCGCCGGGCCGTCAACCACGTCGCCTACGACATCATCAGAGACGGTATTCCAATGACCCAAATCCCATTCTCGGCCATCGACCCGGATTCCGACGGCGATGACGGCTACCCCGACAACTGGCCCGACATCGTTGAGCGCCTCCGCGATGCTCTACGATATTTCGGATATATGCGCTCCGACCTGGCCGACGGCGCCGAGAAATACCTCGGCCGCAACGCCCACGAAACGCTGGAGCATTGCTACAAGGCCCTAATATCGGCGTTGGGCGTAGCCTATCCCCGCACCCACAAGCTGCGGGAACTAGAGGCGCTACTAGACCGGCTCAGCGAAAGGCACGGCATCCACATCCCCCCCAGCTCCGCTTGGCTTGATAATTTCACCGGCGGCGAACGCTACGAGGCTCCATCGCCCTTGCCCGTATCGCATCAAGAATTCTTTGACGAAGTGGAACAGGTCAAGGACGCCATCATCGCCCGCGTTTATGAGATAACCGGCACCACCGCCGCCGACTTGCAAGGCGGCGAATAACGCCAATCAAAAAATTGCGATGGGGTTCACCGGGCTGCCGGTTACCCGACGCAGACGCAATGCCCCAATGGACAGCATAAACTCGTAGCGCCCATGCCGGGCGGCGGCCTCGGCCACCTCCTCCAGGTTGGCGTTGTCAATGAGCCACACGCCCAGATAAACCAGGCAGGCGATGTGCAGCGGCGATACGATGTTCGCGTACTGGTTCGGCCTGATGTCGTTGGACGTGTCGGTGCCCAGCATTGCGATGTCCCGTTCCTTGAACCAGGGCGCGCAAGCCACGTGGCAGGCCACCGACGGCTCGCTGCCGGGCAGTGGCCCCTCCCCAATGCGCCGCCGGTAGTTGCCGGTACGCACCAGCAAAATGTCCCCCGGCTCAACGGTAACGCCGTGTTCCCGTTCGGCGGCGTCCAGGTCAGCGGGCAGCACCGGCGCATCCGGCGGCAGCCAGTCCACCCCGCGCACTTTGGCAATGTCCAGCAGCACCCCCCGGCTGACCAGCCCCTGCGCGGTCAGGTCAATGGCATGGCTCTGCGCCCCCTCCCGCGACGTAACCACGCCGGCCGGCACCCCGTTGTACATCAGCCCGTCGTAAGAATAATGCGACAGCGCGTCAATATGCGTGATGGCCTGCCCGTGAAACACCATTCCGATAAACTCAGCAGCGCCCCGCCGCGAGTTGCGCCGTTCCAGCGGATCCGTATCCCGCCCCTCGCCGCTGTCCACCATAAACCGCTGCACCTGATGCGTTACGTCCGGCGTGATGTCCGTAGTAATCGGCCGCGCGCAGCTGACGGTTTCGCCGCTCTGCACCAGCGCCGCCGCCTGCGTTCGCTTGGCCGGGGTAATCAGGTTCAGCGCGCCGTGCTGGTCCTGCTGCCCCCACCGCCCCCAGTTATTCGCACTGCGATACCATTCCAGCACCTCTGCCTCAGTAGGCACACCTGCAAACGCCATAACTCCAACTCCTCCGTAAATAATGCCCACGCCGGCCAAACCGGCCGGCCGCATTCTACACCATCCGGCCCGCCGCCTATCCCAGACGGGCGCCGATAAAATCGGGATACCCCCGCAAAAAGTCCGCCGCATCGGACGGCCGGCGTCCCTCCAGTTGCAGCCGGCGGACGTTGAGCAGCCCATCGCCGGCGCCAACCAGTATGCCCGTTCCGTCGGCGCTGATTACTTTGCCGGGCTCAACATCATCCTTAATGCCGGCCCCGCTAACCGCATCCACGCCCAACAATTTGAGTTCTTTGCCGTCCCAACTGGTGTACAACCCCGGCCAGGGGCTATACGCCCGCAGCTGCCGGCAGAGTTCCGCAGCCGTAGCATCCCAACGCGCCGCCCCGTCGGCCCGTTCCACCTTGCGGGTGTAGGTAGCGGCGCCGGCATCCTGCGGCGTAGGGTCAATCCGGCCCTGCGCCCAATCCGGCAGACATTCCAGCAGCAGCCGGGCCCCGTCGTCAAACAGCGCCGTCGTCAGCGATTGAGCGTCGTCCTCCGGGCCTATGTCCCGACGGGATTGCGCGATGATTGGCCCGGTGTCCATACCCTCGTCCAGCAGCATCAAAGTAACGCCGGTTACGACGTCCCCGGACAGGATTGTGCCCACCACCGGCGACGGCCCCCGGTGTTTCGGCAGCAGCGACGGATGCAGGTTCAGGCAGCCCAGCCGGGGCAGCCGCAAAACGTCCGGCGGTAGGATGCGCCCGTAGGCGGCTACTACGATTACGTCCGGCGCAAAGGCGGCCAACTCGGCCACCGCGTCCGGGTTGCGCAGCGTCGGCGGCTGGATTACCGGCATTTGCAGCTCAATGGCCCGCTGTTTCACCGGCGCCACCTGCACGGTACGCCCCCGCCCTCGGGGCCGGTCCGGAGGCACGTAGGCCGCCACTACCTGCACGTCGGAATCGCCGGCCAGCGCGTCCAGCACGGGAACGACGAAATCGGGCGTGCCCATGAACACGGCCCGCAGCGAATTCGGCAATGGGGCGGAACTTGGCGATTCGTTTGCAAAATGGGTTGACAAGCGCAGCTCCCGACGGTAAATTGATACCAACCGCTTGGCGGAACTTTGAGAAAGGAGGTGATGGCTAATGAAACACAGTTTAACATGCTGGGGCGATGGTAGGCACCAGTCTGGACACGACGGGGTGAACGCCTCTTAGCGTCATCGCTTTCCAAAAGTTGGCATTTAGCCCGTTCGTCGGGCCCAGACCAGTGTCTACCGTCGCCCCGGGGTCCTCGGGATTATCGGGCGGTGAGCGAAAGGTCCAGTCTGGGCCCGATATTCTATTCTTTGACTAATCAGCTGGAGTAAAGATGCTACGGATTCGTCTGCGCCGGGTCGGCAAGAAAGGCCGCCCCTACTACCGCATCGTCGTCACTGAGCAACGCACCCCCCGCGACGGGGCCTACATTGACGGCATCGGCCACTACGACCCCATGGCAGACCCGCCGGCCGTAACCCTGAACGAGGAACGCGCCGTAGCCTGGCTGCGCAAAGGCGCCCAACCCTCCGACCCGGTGCGCCGCATTTTCAACTACAACGACATTTTCAGCAAAGTCCACCCCGACAAGGTCATCTCGGATGAAAGAGCTGATTGAGTTTATCGCTCAGTCCCTCACGTCCAACCCGGAAGCTGTGCGCGTTACGGAGTCGGACGAGGGCGACCAAATTGTGATACGCCTGGAAGTGGCCCCCGAAGACAAGGGCAAGGTCATCGGGCGACAGGGCCGCGTGGCCCAGGCGATGCGCGTTCTCCTGCGCGTCGCCGCGGTCAAAGACGGCACCCGGGCCGTCCTGGAGATTGTCTAGCCGGAACCGCCCTCAGCGTCGCCACCGGCCAGCGCAACCCGCCAGCCGGCCCGCCGAGGACGCCCCGGCCGCCCGCGACGGCCAAGTTGTCGTTGGACGCGTCATACGCGCCCACGGCTTGGAGGGTGCCCTGCGCGTCCGTTCCTACTCCGACAACCCCGCCCGGTTTCAACCCGGACAAACCGTAACCGTCAACGACGACGCCCGCACCATCGCAGCGTGGCGCCCCCTGCCCGACGGCTACGCCCTGCTCAATCTGGACGGCATCACCGGCGCCGCCGCCGCCCGCCAGCTCACCGGCAAATGGCTCTACGCCCCCACCGACGGCGCCGCCCAACTTCCCCCCGGCGAGTATTACCACTACCAACTGGTGGGACTGAACGTAGTAACCGACGCCGGCGAGAACCTGGGCCAGGTTCGCGAAATACTGGCCACCGGCAGCAACGACGTCTATGTAGTCGAATCTGCGGACGGCGCCGAGCTTTTACTCCCCGCCGTCCAGCAGGTCGTCAAAGACATTGACCTGGCCGCCGGGCGCATACTGGTGCACCTAATCGACGGGCTGCGCTAGTCATCCCCCACCGGGGCGGCGTGGCGTTCCGCGTGGGCGTGGGTATGCTCGGCTTCGTCCGCAAACTCGTGGTCTTCGCACGCTACCCAGCGCGAGCCGTCGGCGAACCATTCCTTTTTCCAGATGGGTACTATCGTCTTGATGCGGTTCACCGCCTCGTGGCACGCCTCAAAAGCCTCCCGCCGGTGCGGAGATGCCACCGCTACTATCAGGCTGATGTGGCCCACGTCCACCCGCCCGGTGCGGTGGGCGATGGCAACGTCCGCAATGCCGTAATCCCGGCACAGGCTGTCCCGCACTTCTTGCAGCTTCTTGACCGCCATCGCGTCGTAGGCTTCGTATTCCAGCCGGGTAACCGTCTTGCCGCCAAAGTTATCCCGCGTGGTGCCCAGAAACGTCACCACGGCGCCGTTGCCGTCGCGCCGCACCGAATCGGTCACCGCCGCCGCGTCCAGGGGTTCATCCGTCAAAATTATCATCGTCTGGCGGCCTCCCGCATCGGCATCCCCCCGCTCACCGGGGGAATCAGGCACACTTCGTCGCCGGGGCAAAGCGGCTGGTCGTCGTCGGCATACTCGGCGTTCACCGCAACCACAATCCGCACTTCCGGCGGCGCCAGTCTTGGATACTCGGCCCGCACGGCCGCCGTCAAGTCGCCCGCCGTGCTGCCCTCCGGCAGCTCCACCGACACCAGCGCCGACCCGGCCCGTTCCCGGTACAGCGCGAACAATCTTACCTCAAATCGCATAACGCTAAAATTATGTCCCCAAACGCCCCAACCGTCAATCACCAACCGTCCGCCAAACCGCCGCGGCGTGTATCATACCGCCAACAATCCCACGGCCCGCAACCCGACACGGCCCGGCTGCTGCGAGGAGACCAACCATGCTCAACCGCGAACGCCTCACCCGAACTTTGATTGACCTCATCCGCATTGACAGTCCCACCGGCGCGGAGGATGCCATTGACGCCCATCTTACCCGCCAGCTGGCCGCGCTAGGCGCCGACGTGCTCCACGATGACTACGGCAATCTGATAGCCAATCTGCCCGGCGCATCCGCCGCCGCCGGAACGCCCCCGGTGCTGCTCTCCGCCCACATGGACACCGTAGAACCCGGACGCGGCATCAAGCCCGCGCTGGACGGCGATACCCTGCGTTCCGACGGCACCACCATCCTCGGCGGCGACTGCAAGGCCGGCCTCGCCATCGTGATGGAGGGCCTCGCCGCCGCCATCGCGTCCGGGCTGCCCATGCGCCCCGTGCAGGTGGTGTTCTCCCGTGCCGAGGAAGGCGGGCTGAACGGCGCGCGCAACCTGGATTTCTCCCTGCTGCACGCCGCCGCCGGCATCGTCTTTGACGGCGAGGGCCCGGTCAGCCGCATCTGCGTCGGCGCCCCGGCGCAAAACGTCGTGCAGGGTTCCATCACCGGAGTAGCCGCCCACGCCGGCCTGGAACCGGAGAACGGCACCTCCGCCCTGCTGGTCGCCGCCCACGTCCTGACCCGAATCCCGTTGGGCCGCATCGACCACGAAACTACCAGCAACGTCGGCGTGCTGAACGGCGGCCTCAAGCGCAACATCGTACCCGAATCCGCCTTTATAGACGGCGAAATCCGCTCCCGCAGCCAGGCCAAGCTGGACAACTACACCGGCGAGTTCTACCGGGTCTTTGACCAGATAGGCCGTCTGTTCCCCACCGCCAGCATAGACGTGAACATCCGCAGCCAGTACCGGGCCTACCAGGTTCCCGATGACCACCCGGCCCTGGCCGGCATCGCGCAGGCCGTGCGGCAAATCGGCCTGCACCCCGTCTTTGAAACCACCGGCGGCGGTTCCGACGCCAACGTATTCTTTGAGCATGGCATCGCCGCCCTGCCCGTAGGCATCGGCGTGCGCGATTTCCACACCACCCGCGAAACTGCCAGCATCAGCGAAGTACTCGACGGCGCCCGCCTCTGCCAGGCTTACGTCACCGCATCCTGAACGCATCCCCCTTGCCATCCGGAACAATCGCCGGGGCAGAAAGGCGCGCAAAGGCGCGGCCGCTTTGCTTGACAGGCCGCCGGCAGTCGGCTACATTCAACCATCGTTGGAAAACAGTCCCCACTGTTACACGGCGCGCCGCGCTGACCCGTACCTTTCCCCTGTTCGGCAGGCCACGCATCATGGGCACATCACCAACCGCACCCAGGGCGGCTTACCCGCTGGCCCGCCAACCCCTTTCGGTTGCCGACGATACCGGCCCGGCCTTGCCCGGTATGTTCGACCGTTATCGTTCCTACGTGGAACACGCGCTGGCCGGCAACGTGCCTCCCGCCGACGCGCACCCGGTCAACGCCGTACTCCGCTACCATCTCGGCTGGTCAGATACGGATGGCGTACCGTCGCCCACTCCCGCATCTCAGGGCAAAGCCCTGCGCCCCACCCTCTGCATTTTTGCCTGCGACGCCTTGCAGGGCGAACCCGCCCACGCCGCCGCCGCCGCCGCCGCTTTGGAACTCATCCACAACTTCTCCCTCGTCCACGACGACATCCAGGACCAGGGCGAGGAGCGCCGCCATCAGCCCACCGTGTGGGCCATTTGGGGCACGCCCCGCGCGCTGGTAGCCGGCGATGCCATGCAGTCCCTGGGCGATTTAACCACCCTGCAATTTGACGCCAGCATCCCCCCGCACACCGCCATCCGCGTGTCCGGCCTGCTCACCGACAGCTACCTCCAGATGATTGAGGGCCAGTGCCGCGACCTGCAATTTGAGCAGCGGGAAACTATCGGCGCCGACGAATACCTGGAGATGATTGCCCTTAAAACCGGCGCCCTCATCCGGTGCAGTCTGGAGATTGGCGCCGCCATCGCTACCGACGACGCCGACACCATCACCGGCGTTGCCGGCTTTGGCCGCGCCGTGGGCCGCCTGTTCCAGATTCGCGATGACTACCTCGGCGTTTGGGGCGATGAGGCCATCACCGGCAAGCCCGCCGACAGCGACATCGTGCAGCGCAAAAAGAGCTACCCCGTAGTGTACGCCTTTCAGACCGCTACCGGCCCGGCCCGCGCCGAGCTGCTGCGCCTGTACGCCAAGGCAACCCTCGACGAATCCGACGTTGCCCAGGTGATGGACATACTCGATGACCTCGGCGCCGCCCGCCAAACCGACCGCCTCACCGTAGCAACGGCCGACCAGGCCCGCACGGCCCTGGCCCGGCTGGAATTGCCCCCCTGGGCCACCGATGAAGCCGACAAACTGGTCGATTTCCTCTCCCGTCGCCTGTTCTAGCCGAACCGTATCCGACCGTATCCCAACGGAGACCGCCTAATGGTTCAGACCTTGAAAGATAACCCTGCCGTCGTCAAGCCGGCCAAGCGCCCTATGGAGCTGGGTGTGCGGACGGGTTGGTACATCCTGAAAAACCGCCTGCGCGGCCGCAAGCGCTTTCCTCTGGTAACCATGCTGGAGCCGCTGGAAATGTGCAACCTGGCCTGCATCGGCTGTGGCCGCATCCGGGAATATCGCGGCGTGCTGGACAAAATGATGCCCGTTGCCGAGGCAATGGACGCCGTCCATAAATCCGGCGCCCCCATCGTGTCCATCGCCGGCGGCGAACCCACCATCCACCCCCACATCGACGAGATTATCAACACGCTGGTCGCCGAGAAATACTTCGTCTATTGCTGCACCAACGCCCTCCTGCTGCCCCGTATGCTGGACAAAATCCCCCCCTCCAAGTACTTCTGCTGGGTCATCCACATGGACGGCATGGAGGAAAAGCACGATGAATCGGTAGCCCGTTCCGGGGTATTCAACCGGGCCGTCAACGGAATTCGGCTGGCGGTGGATAAAGGCTACCGCGTCTGCACCAACACCACCGTCTTTCGCAACAGCGACGTGGACGACCTGCGCGAGATGTTCCGCTACGTCAGCGACCTCGGCGTTGAGGGTTCCATGCTTTCCCCCGGCTACGACTTCGAGGACGCCCCCGATCAGGACCTGTTCCTCACCCGCCAGGAATCGCGCAAAGTGTTCCGCAATCTGCTGGACCCAACCCGTATGGAAGGGATGCGCTTTTACAACAACCCGCTGTACCTGAACTTCCTGCGCGGCGACCGGGAGTACCAGTGCACCGCCTGGTCTAACCCCACCTACACCGTAATGGGCTGGCGCAAGCCCTGCTACCCCCTGGCCGACGAACATACCGACGACGTAGCCGACCTCTACGAACCCAAACTGTGGGAGGAGCAGTACGGCGTGGGCCGCGACCCCCGTTGCAGCAACTGTATGATGCACTGCGGCTTTGAGTCGGCAACGATATTCAACGCCATCGGCAAGCCCCGCGAGTGGGTTACGTTCATCAAGTCCGGCGCCGCCAGCCGGGGCGGTATCAGCGTAGGCTAACCGCGCGCGCCGCACTGCCTAACCCCCACCAACCGCCGGAACAAACTGCGATGCTGGCAATCCTCGCTCCAATGCCCACCGAATTGAGCGGTATCCGACGCCGCCTCGGCCGGCCCAACCCGGCGCAACTATCCCTGCACGTCGTCGGCATCGGCCGGCCGGCCGCATCCGCCGCCGCCGCGCAAATCGCCGCCGGCGCCGACGCCATCCTGATGGTCGGATTCTGCGGCGCAGCATCCCCCCACCTTGCCACCGGAGACCTGCACGCCGCCGCCGCCTTTCAGTGTGCCGACGGCGCCCCCGCAATCCCCGCCGCTGCCACCCTGCTGGCCGCGATTCACTCCGCCGCCCAAAGCAGCAACGCCCCCGTCAGCGCCGCCGCCGCACCGTCCATCACCACGCCGGCAATCGCCAACGCCGCCGCCAAGCAAACCCTGTGGCGTCAGCACGGCGCCGCCTCCGTAAATATGGAGGACTATTGGGTTGCCCAAACGGCCCAAGCCGCCAGCATACCTTTCGCCTCCATCCGCGCCGTGTTGGATACGGCGGAACAGACCATCCCGGACTACATCGGCAACGCTGCGGCCCCGGCATCCATTGCAATGCAAACCATCGCCCGTCCGGGCCGCCTCCCGCAGCTGGCCCGGTTAGCCGGCCAGGCGCAAGTCGCCCGGCGCAGCCTTGCCCGGTGCGTTGCCGCGTTCGTTGCCGCCCACGTCTCATCCAACTCGTTAGCCGGGGCGGTGCGCGTATGACTACGCTGGTAACCGGCGCCACCGGCTTTATCGGCGGCAACGTAGCCCGCGCCCTGTGGCAGCGTGGCGAGGATGTGCGCGCCCTGGTGCGCCCCGGCGCCAACGACCTGGCCATCCGGGATACCGGCATCCGGCAGTGCGCCGGCGACCTTTGCGACTTGCCCTCTCTGCGCCGGGCGATGTCCGGGTGCAGCCGGATTTACCACTGCGCCGCCACCTACGCTTTCTGGTCGCCCCGGCCCGCCGACCTATACCGCTCCAACGTTGACGGCACCCAAAACATCCTCACCGCCGCTCAAGAGGCCGGCATCGCCCGCGTCGTGTTCACCAGCTCCGTATCAACCATCGGCCTGCCCGATGCCGCCCCCCCGGACGCCGCCGATGCTTTACCCGATGACGACTATCGGTGCGGAAATGAGGACACGCCGCTAAATACGGCCCGTCTGATTGGACACTACAAACGCTCCAAGTTCCAGTCCGAACAGCTGGCCCTGCGCGCCAACGACGCCGGCCTCCCCGTTGTAGTGGTCAACCCCTGCGCCCCCGTCGGCGCCTGGGACGTCAAACCCACCCCCACCGGCCGCATCCCCCTGGACTTTGCGCGCGGCCGCATCCCCGCTTACATCAGCGCCGGCATGAACCTGGTTGACGTTGCCGACGTTGCCGAGGGGCATATACTGGCGATGGAGCGCGGCGTACCCGGCCAGCGTTACATCCTCGGCAACCGCAACCTGCCCCTGCGCCAGGTGTTTGAGATGCTGGCCCAGATTACCGGACGCCGCGCCCCCCGCATCCGCCTACCGTTCTGGCTGGCCCTGAGCGCCGCTTATCTGGATGAAGCGGTAGAGGGCAGCCTGCTGCGCCGCCAACCCACCATTCCCGTCGAGGGCATCAAAGTAGCCCGCCATCCCATGTACGTCACCAGCCGCAAGGCCGTCGCGCAGCTTGGTATGCCCCAAAACTCGGTAGAATCGGCTCTCGAAAACGCAGTGCGCTGGTTCGCCAATCACGGATACTTCAGCGACCGCCGCTGAGCCGCAATTGCCCGCGCCGCAAGATTCTATCCAATATATCGGAACATGATACAGCAGCCGCAAATCACCGCACCCCAACGCGCCCCCGGCGTTGCTGCCCCGGCCCGTCCGGCCCTGGACGATGCAATCAGCCGGCTACAGGAGTATTTCCGCCGCATCCAATATAGCGACGGCTACTGGTGGGCGGAGCTGGAATCCAACAACACTATGGAAGCCGAGTACGTTATGTTGTGCCGGTTTCTGGAGCGACACGACCCGGAGCGCGAGCGGCACATCGTCAACTACCTGCTGGACAAGCAGCGCTCCGACGGCTCCTGGGCCATCTACTACGGCGCACCCGGCGATTTATCTACCACCGTAGAGTGCTACTTCGCCCTGAAACTGTGCGGCGAATCGCCCGACGCCGGCCATATGCACCGGGCCCGCGAGTTCATTCTGGCCCGGGGCGGCCTGCCCGCCGTGCGCGTCTTTACCCGCATCTGGCTGGCCCTGCTCGGCCAGTGGAAATGGCACGGCACCCCCCGGCTGGTGCCGGAAATGATGCTCGTCCCCAACTGGGCGCCGTTCAACATCTACCGCTTCGCCAGCTGGGCCCGCGGCTGCATCGTCCCCCTCTCCATCGTGTCCACCCGCCAGCCCGTCCGCAAAATACCCCCCGAACACGCCATCGACGAACTGCTGCCCGATGGCCCGGAGGGCACCGATTACTCGCTACCCTCACCGCCGGGGTTCAGCCTGGCCCGCGCGCTGATGCTGGTGGAGAAAAGCATCCTGTCCATCTACAACCGGATTCCGGCCAACCCGGTGCGCCGGTGGGCCGAACGCAAGGCCATCCGCTGGATTCTGGAACACCAGGAGCAGGATGGCAGCTGGGGCGGCATCCAGCCCCCCTGGGTGTACAGCCTCATCGCCCTCAAAGCCTACGGCTTCGCCGACGACCACCCGGCCATCCGGCGCGGCTTCGCCGGCCTGGACGGTTTCGGCATCCAAAAAGACGACCGCTGGACGATTCAAGGCTGCATTTCCCCCGTTTGGGATACCTGCCTGATTGTGCAGGCCCTGGCCGAAAGCGGCCTCCCGGTGCACGACCCCATGCTGGAAACTGCCACGCGCTGGCTCCTCGACCGCCAGATTCTCGCCGGCGGCGACTGGCAAATCCAGGCCAACCGGCTCCCCCCCGGCGGCTGGGCTTTCGAGTTCCACAACAACTGCTATCCCGACGTCGACGACACCGCCGAAGTAGTCCTGGCCCTGCTCCTCACCAAACTGCCCGACGCCGAGGACGAACGCCGCCGCCGGGCCATCAAACGGGCCGTAACCTGGGTTTCCGGTATGCAGAACAAAGACGGCGGCTGGGCGTCCTTTGACAAAAACAACAACCACAGCTACCTCACCGCCCTGGCCTTCAGCGATTTCGGCGAAGTGCTTGACCCCTCCAGCGCCGACGTCACCGCCCACGTCCTCGAAATGTACGGCAAGCTCGGACACCGGGCCGATACCGCCGAACTGCAATCCGCCTATCGCTACGTCCGCGCCGAGCAGGAACCCGACGGCAGCTGGTTCGGACGATGGGGCGTCAACTATATCTACGGCCTGGGCGCCGTTCTGCCCGCCCTGGAATCCATCGGCCAGAACATGAACGAACCCTTTATACAGCGGGCCGTAGATTGGCTGGTGTCGCATCAGAACGACGACGGCGGTTGGGGCGAGTCCTGCGCGTCATACGTTGCCCCGTCCCAGCGCGGCGTTGGCCCCAGCACCGCATCCCAAACCGCCTGGGCCGTCATCGCCCTGATTGCCGCCGACCGGGCCAACCATCCCGCAACCCATCGCGGCGTACAATACCTGCTGGACACGCAGCGTCCCGATGGCGATTGGGACGAACCCTACTTCACCGGCACCGGCTTTCCCGGCTATCTGAAAGGCGAGCGGGTGGAGCGCCTGCCCCAGCCCGGCGAACGCGGCTTTCAAGGCCCGGAACTCTCCGCCGGCTTTATGATTAACTACCATCTCTATCGCAACACCTGGCCCCTGCTGGCCCTGTCCCGCTACCGCGCCCGCCGCAACGACTACCCCGGCCCCATCGCCAGCCACCGGAACGGCCATTCTCCCAACGGCTATTCCGACAACGGCTATTCCGCCGACAGCTATTCCGCCGACAGCTATTCCGCCGACAGCTATTCCGCCGACAGCTATTCCGCCGACAGCTATTCCGCCGACAGCTATTCCGCCGACAGCTATTCCGCCGATGGAAACTCGGCCGGCTGATTCGCCGGCGCCAGCACGTTCAACACCCATCCAGCCCAGACACGCCATCTTTCGCAGGTTATGAAAACCAAGAACTTCACCCTCAAGGTCAACACCGACGACGCTCCCCAGTTCATCGACATCACGGATTGGGTGAGACAGTGCGTTGGCAAATCCCGCGTCAGCAACGGCTTCGTGGTCGTCTATTCGCGCCACACTACGGCGGCGGTCAAAATCAACGAGAACGAGCCCCTGCTCATCGAGGACATGGCCCGCTTTCTCGAGCAGATTTGCCCCCGCCATGGCGAATATCGCCACAACGATTTCACCATCCGCACCGTCAACATGACCGAGGCCGAGTCGCCCAACGGCCACGCCCACCTGCAACATCTGATGCTCGGTTGCAGCGAAACCATCCCCCTCATTGACGGCAAGATGCCTTTCGGTCAGTGGCAAAGCATCTTTTTCATCGAGCTGGACCACCCCCGCCCCCGGGAGGTCATGGTCCAGATTGTAGGCGACTGACGGCCGCCCCCGCCGGTCAAACATCATGTCCGCCCTGCTTGAATCACCGCCGGCCGCCGCCGCTCCCTCGGTAGAGGAGGCGTTCCGCTACTGCCGGCGCCTGGCCCGCAGCCACTACGAGAACTTCAACGTCGGCGGCTGGATTACCCCCAAAGACCGGCGCCCCCACGTGTACGCCATCTACGCCTGGTGCCGCACGGTGGACGACCTGGGCGATGAGGCGCTGCCCCCCCAGCTCGCCGCGGCCACCGCCGACCCCGGCCGGCTGGACGCCGCCGCCGCGCAGCACCGCCTCTCCCGGCTGGACTGGTGGCAATCGGAACTGGACGCCGTCTATCACGGCCAGCCCGCCCACCCGGTAACCGTCGCTTTGCAGGCCACCGTATCCAAGTTTGACATCCCCGATACCCCCTTTCGCAAACTGATTCAGGCCAACCGCATTGACCAGGGCAGCGGGCGTTTCGCCAGCATTGACGACGTGCTTGCCTACTGCGAACATTCGGCCAATCCGGTAGGCCATCTTTTTCTGTACCTTTTCGGCCATCGCGACGCCGAGCGGCAAAGTCTGGCCGACTTCACCTGCACCGCCCTGCAACTAACCAATTTCTGGCAAGACGTAGCGCGTGATTATCAAGACCGGGGCCGCATCTATCTGCCCATTGAGGACATGGCCCGGTTTGGCGTTGCCGAATCCGACATCGCCGCCGGCCGGCCCACCGCTGCCTTCCGCGCCCTGCTGCGTCACGAGTGCGCCGTGGCCATGAGCCTGTTCCAGCAGGGCGCCCCGCTGGTCGAGATGCTGCCCCGGCGGGCCCGCATCCCGGTAGCCCTGTTCACCCGCGGCGGCATAGCAATCCTGGAGGCCATCCGACGCCGGGATTACGACGTACTCCGCCAGCGCCCTCGCCTCAGCGGACGGCAAAAGGGCTGGCTGCTGGCCGCCACCCTCACCCGCAGCCTCCTCGGATTCGGCTACGGCCTGAACGCCCCGGCCGCATCGCAATGAACGCCCCGGCCGCATCGCAATGAACACCCCCGCGCCCAACGCCGCTGCCCCATCGCCGGCGGTTCTGGCCGCCGCCTACGCGGAATGTCGGCAGGTCACCCGTCGCGAAGCCCGCAATTTCTACTTCGCATTCCTCACCCTGCCGGCGGCCCAGCGGCGCGCCATCTACGTCGCCTACACGTTCTGCCGGTACTGCGATGATTCCGTGGACGCCGAGGGCGCACCCGACGAGAAGCTGGCCCGGCTGAACCTGCTGCGCCAGCAGCTCGCCGAAACCTACAACGGCGGCGGCACGACCCCCCTGTTTATCGGCCTCGCCGACGTCGCCTCCACCTACGCCATCCCCCAGCAATACTTTCAGGAAGTCCTCAACGGCGTAGAGGCCGATCTGGTCAAAACCCGCTACGCCAACTTTGACGAACTGCGCCAGTACTGCTACCAGGTAGCGTCTGCCGTTGGCCTCATCTGCATCCACATCTTCGGCTACGGCGGCGGGCCGGAGGCGCAGCGCGGGGCGGTTGACCTGGGCCTGGCCATGCAGTTGACCAACATTTGCCGCGACGTGCGCGAGGATTGGGACTTGGGCCGCATCTACCTGCCCCAGGACGAAATGGCCCGTTTCGGCGTCACCGAGGATAGCATCGCGTCCGGCGCGGTTACGCCCCAATTCGCCGACTTGATGGCGTTCCAAGTCGCCCGGGCCCGCGACTACTTCGCCAGCGGACGGCTGCTGCTGCCCTACCTCCCCCGCCGCTCCCGCGCCTGTCCCGCCGCATTGGGCCTGATTTACGGGCGGGTGCTGGACCGGATTGAATCGTCCGGCTACCAGGTGTTCGAGGAACGGGTCAGTCTCAGCAAGCGGGAGAAACTGCGGCTGATGGCCCGCGCCTGGCTCACCGGCCCCCTGCTCAATTGACCGGCGCCGTCACGCCCGCCGCCGCCCGCCCCACCGCCATCGTGCTGGGCGGCGGCCTGGCCGGCATCGCCGCCGCCCTCCGCCTCGCCGAATCCGGCTGGCGGGTCACCCTGCTGGAATCCCGCCAATCTCTGGGCGGCCGCGTATTCTCCTACACCGATACCGGCAGCGGCGCCGAACTCGACAACGGCCAGCACGTCCTGGTCGGCGCCTGCCGCAACCTGATTCAATTCCTGCAACAAATCGGCGCGTGGCCGCAATGGCGTCTGCAAGCCAAACTTGACGTAGCCGTGTACAACCGCAGCGGCCGGCTGGGCCGCCTCTACGGCGTCAACCTGCCGCCCCCCGCCCACCTGCTGCCGGCGTTCCTAACCTACCCCCACCTGGGGCCAATGGACAAACTGCAAGCTGTCCGGGGCGTAATGGCCGCAATGCGCGCCCGCCGGAGTTCCCCCCCGCTGGAGGACATCACCTTCTACGAATGGCTGCGGGCCCATGGCCAATCCGAACGGGCCATTTTTAACTTATGGAACGTCCTGATTGAGGGAACCCTGAACGACAGCGTGCGCGACGTGAGCGCCGCTATGGGGCTGATGATTGTCCAGGACGGTATGCTGCAAGGCCGCAGCGAGGCCAACCTGGGCTACCCCGCCGTAGCATTGTCCCCGGCCATTGCCGAACCTGCCCGGCGTTATCTGGAATCCAAAGGCGTCTGCCTGCGCCTGGGCTGTACTGTTCGCCGTCTGGAGATCAATGATGGTCCGCGCGCTGGCAGCGTAGTAACCTCCGACGGGCAAACGCTGTACGCCGATGCGTTCGTCAGCGCAGTGCCGTTCTGGATTCTGCCGTCATTATTGCCCGATGCGATGGCGAGCCTGCAACCCTTCGCCGGCCTGCGCCAGCTGCGTACATCGCCCATCGTCAACGCCCACCTTACTTACGACCGCACGGTTATGGACGGCGACTTTGCCTACTTTCTGGACAGCCCGCTGCAATGGGTGTTCAACCGCTCCGCCATCCAAAACCCGCAACGAACCGCCGCCCGTCAATCGCTAACCGTGTCCATCAGCGCCGCCTGGAATTACGTTGACCTGGAACGTGAGCAGCTGGCCGGTACCATCGACTCCGCAGTCCGTCTGGCCTACCCCCGCGCGGCGCCGGCGAATCTGCTGCACGCCACCGTCGTCAAACAGCGCAACGCCACTTTCCGCTGCACGCCGGGGGCCAGCCGCTGGCGCCCGGGCCCGGCCACTCCGGTGGCCAATCTGTTCCTCGCCGGCGAATGGACGGATACCGGCTGGCCCTCTACTATGGAAGGCGCAATCATCAGCGGCTATAATGCGGCGGCGGCGGTTATGTCATCCCAACTTGCCCGCCAAACGCCGCCGGGAGTTTAGACCGTGGCCGACCAGTGGCGCGCACAACGCCAGGAACTTACCGACGCAACCCGTGAGATGTACCGCCGGGGGCTGGTGGGCGCCTACTCCGGCAACACCAGCCTCCGCTTGACCGGCGCCGGCGACGACGGCCTGCTGCTGGTAACGCCCACCCACCACCCCTACTACCGGCTGCTGCCCGATGAGCTGGTGGTGGTTGACCTTGACGGCCAGCCCGTAACCCCCGGCGGCCTGAAACCATCCTCGGAAACGCAGCTGCACCTGGAAATCTACCGCCGCCGCGACGACGTGCAAGCCGTGGTGCACACCCACTCCATCTATGCCTCGGTAGCCGCCGTCGTCGGGCGGGATATTCCGGCCTTGATTGACGAAATGCTGCTCACCATCGGCGGCCCGGTCAAAGTGAGCGATTACGCCTTCCCCGGCACGCAGGCCCTGGCCGACGCCGCCTACGCCGCCCTCGGCGACCGCAACGCCGCCCTCCTCCGCAATCACGGCGTAGTCGGCGTTGGCCCCGACATCTGGGAAGCCCTGGAAGTTTGCGACCTGGTGGAGCGGCTGGCCCATATCTTTGTGCTGGCCCGCAACTTCGGCCCCCGCGCCGCCGCCGCTCTGCCCGATGACGCCATCGCAACCGAAATGCAGATGTTCCGGGACCGGCGCTGATGCCGCAGCATCCGGCGCCCAACGACTCGTCATGACCACGCCCAACGCCGCGCCCGAAGTGATTGCCGTCGCCGGCGCATCGTCGTTCATCGGCTCCCAGATTCTGCTGCACCTGGAATCGACCGCCCCCGGCTGCCGGCTCGTTGCCCTGGACGAATCGCCCCTGCGCTGGCCCATCAGCGGAGCATCGGCCCACCGCCTCGGCCTCAGCTACGTCGGCGAGAACATCACCCTGGACGACGTTCCCGACTTGCTCCGCCTGGAATCCGCCGACACGCTAATCCACGTCGGCAGCCATTACGACGGGCCATCCCCGGAACGCTTCCTCGGCGAAACCGCAAAATGGGTCGTCGCCGGCCGGGCCGCCGGACTGCGCCAATTCATCTACCTGTCCGACTTCCGCGTTTATGGCCTAAACACCGAACAGCCCACCGCCATTACCGAACGCGCCGCTGCCTCCACCAACGGCGCCAACCAACACTTGTGCAGCGCCGAACCCCGCGCGCGGCTGCCCCAGCACGTTACCCCCCCCGCCGACGCGATGCGCGTTGCGGTTTTGCGCGCCGCCATGACCGTTGGCCCCAATGGTGGCAGTCCGTCCGCCGCCGAATTTTTCACTGCCCCGCCCAAATCCAACGACAAGCGCAACCCGCCGTTGCAGTTTTTGCACGACCATGATTTAGCGCGCGCCACCGTCGCCGCCATCCGCAGCCGCCTCTTTGGAATCTACAATCTGGCCGGCGATGGCACTATTCCACTGAATGACGTCACCCAATCCTGTCGCAAAACCGGCGCCCCGTCCGCCCGGCGCCGCTCCCGCAAGACGGGCGGCAAGCATACCGGACTGCCCCCGGTGCTGAGCACAACCAAGTTCAAGCAGGCCGCCCGCTTCCGCTACAAATACTCGTCGGCGCAAACCTTCCGCGCCTACTGCCATTCCGTCCTGCTGGAACCGGCCTCCCGATGACACCCCGCCAAACCGCACACCCCAACCCGGTAATCATCGACACCGACCCCGGCGTTGATGACGCCATCGCCCTGCTGATGGCGTTGGCCTGCCCGCAGCTGGACGTCATCGGCATCACCACCACCGCCGGCAACGTGCCGCTGGCCAGAGCCACCCGCAACACGCTGGCCATTCTGCAACACCTGGCCCGCACCGCCATACCCGTGTTCCGGGGCGCCGCCCGCCCGGTGCGCGGACGCTATGCCTACGCCCGGCACGTCCACTCCGCCTCCGGCCTGACCCGCCGCCTGCCGGAACCATCCATAACCCCGTCCAGCAGCAACGCCGTCCCTTTCCTCGCCAACGCGCTAACCGCCCGCCCCGGCGCTATAACGCTGATTGCGCTCGGCCCCCTTACCAACCTGGCCCGCCTGCTCCGGCGGCACCCCGCCGCCATCCGGGCCGCCCGCAACATCATCGTAATGGGCGGCGCCGTCGCCGCTCCCGGAAACGCCACCCCCCACGCCGAGTTCAATTTCTACAGCGATCCCACCGCCGCCCGGCAGGTTATTGAATCCGGCATCCCCCTCACCCTGGTTGACCTGGCCGCGTGCCGCCAGGTTCACGTCTCCCGCGCTGACCTAGCGCAAGTCACCACCCGGAGCATCGCCGGCAAATTAGCCGCCGAGCTGCTGTCCAACTGGTTCGCCCAGGACGCCAGCCGGGAACGGTTCAACCTGTACGACCCCCTGGCCCTGGCCGCCGCAATAGAACCCGCCGTACTCCAAACCCGCCAAACCACCATCGCCGTTGACGACGCCGACACCACCGACGACGCCTCCCGTTGGGGCAAATGCCAGGTAACTGCGGACGGATGCGGCCCCATATCCGTAGCCGGCCCCGACGGCGTGGACAGCATCCGCGTACACGAACTTATGTCAACCCTGCTGGATTGGAACCGCCCCTGAATCGCAAGGATTATCGCCCATGCCGCACGCCAAGTCAGTTCTAATCGTAGTATTCGACGGTTTGCAGCCCTCGCAAATCACGCCGTCGCTGATGCCGAAGCTCGCCGCATTTGCCGACGCCGGCGTTGTTTTCCAAAACCACCATCCTGCCTACCCCACCGCAACCCGCGTCAACGCCTCGTCGGTAGTTACCGGCTGCTTGCCCGGCCGGCACGGGCTGTCCGGCAACACTTTTCTGGCCCGCGATTTTGACGCCCAGCGCGTCATCGGAGCATTGGAACCTACCCTGCAAGCCATATCCGACGCCGGCTTGCCCGTTCTACTGGCCCCCACCCTGGCCGACCGGCTGGGCCAGCACGGGCTGGAATACATCGCCATCGGAACCGGAACCTCCGGCAACGCCTACCTGCACAACCCCAACGCCGCAACCTCCGGCGGCGCAACCATCCATCCCGATTTCACGCTGCCCCGCCCGCTGCATAGCGAGCTGGCCGCGCGTTTCGGCCCCTGGCCCGACGCCGACTTGCCCAACACCCCCCGCCTCAAGCACGCCCGCCGGATACTAACCGAATACATCCTGCCGGAACGCAACCCCGCCGTCGCCCTGCTCTGGTCATCAGAACCCGACAAGTGCCAGCACGAGTACGGCGTTGGGCTGGACCAGGCCCCCGTAGCCCTAACCGAGGCCGACGACGAGTTCGGCGCGCTGTTGCACTATCTGGACGAATCCGGACGGGCGCAATCCACCGACATATTCGTGCTGTCCGACCACGGCTACTCAACCATCAGCGCCACAATCCCGCTAGCGGACATGGTACAGGATGCCGGCTTCGCCCCCATCAGCGACCCCGGCGGCGTTGGCGTAGCAAACAACGGCGGCTCCGCGCTGTTCTATCTGAACGACCCAGATGCCACTACCGCCCGCGCGCTGGCCGCCTGGCTGATGTCCCAACCCTGGTGCGGCACAATCTGCGCCGCCGCCCATCTCGGCGACTTGCCCGGAACACTGCCCGCCTCGCTGATTGGCTGCGATGGCCCCAGATCCCCCGACTTGGCAATGTCCTTCCGCTGGAACAGCAACGCCAACGCCGCCGGCTACCCCGGACATTGCCCCTCCACCGGCGGCCAGATCGGACAGGGACAGCACGGCAGCATGAGCCGCCACGAACTGCGCAACGTCGGCCTGGCCCGCGGCCCATCCTTCCGCAGCAGCCTCAAATCCGCAACGCCATCAGGAAACACCGACGTAGCCCCAACCATACTCCGGCTGCTGGGCTTGCCCAACTACGGCGCAGCGATGGACGGCCGGGTACTGCAAGAATCATTAGCCGACGGCCCCGAAACATCGCCCCCGGTTGCGGTCAACCGTCACCGGGCCGAATCCGGCGACTACGCGCAGGAAATCCAAATCAGCGCCGTAGCCGGCGCGCGCTACGTTGATTGGGGCAACCGGATGTGATGCTGGCGGAGGGAGTGGGATTCGAACCCACGAACCCTTGCGGGTTAACGGTTTTCAAGACCGTCGCAATCGTCCACTCTGCCATCCCTCCGCAGAACGCCGCCGTCAGTACATTGTAACCCGCTAACCCGGCGTAGCGTCAGCGCTGGAGAAAAACTCCCGGTCCAAATCCGGGTCCGGTATGCCCAGCAGCCCGTTGGTGTAAAGCCGGCACGACCGCAGCCACAGCACCAGAATAGCGTTGTTCACGTACATTTGCGGCAGCGCCCGCCCGTGCTGCATCCGCGCGTGGGCTCGTATCCCCGCCTCAAAGAACCGCTCCAGAAACGGCGTCGGTTCGTTGTCCAGCGCGCACGCCTCGAGAATTTCCTCCGGCGCTTGCCGGCACGTCATACCCGGCGACTCTTCCGCCAAACGGATGTAGTCGGGCTCCTGCTCTCGGGTTATAGCCATCAGTTGACCGTCAATGCCATGCCGCGCGGCGGGCGTTGGAACAGGAGGATAGCAGCGCGGGAGCAAGCCGCTATCCAACGGCCCGCTCCCGCCATACCAACTTCAGAGGTTCATCTGCGGAACCATGTAGTCGGCCCTCTTGTCGTAAATCTGCAACCGGCTGCGCTGCGCGTCCAGCACCACCAGTCGGCTGCGCTCCTCGTCAAACTGCACGTCCGTCGGCAGCGCAAACCGCCATTCCGATTCGGTGGTGGCCACCTCACGCCGCCGCTTCAGATAGTCGGCGTTGGCCTGCACGGTCATGTCCGCCCACTTGCTCAGCTGCTGCGCGTCGCCGATGAGCGAAATGATGAAGTTACCCTCGCGGTCAAACACGTGCACCTTGCCGGGGTGCATCCCGTTGTCGCTCCAGTCGGCCACGTACACGTCCCCCTGCGGGTCAACGGTAACCTTCACCGGCAAGTGCAGCTGCCCCCGCTTGGAACCGGCCTCGCCAAACTGCATCACCCAAGCGCCGTCCGATGTGAACTTCTGCACCCGGTGGTTGCGATGGTCGGCCACATAGACCGAATCGTCAGCCTGGTCAACCGTAATGCCCCAGGGCGAGTTGAACTCTCCGTCGCCATCGCCCAGCGAACCCCAGCTGGCCAGCAGTTCGCCGTTGGGACTGAACTTCCGCACTTCGTGGCTACGCCCGTCCGTGCAGTAGATGTTCCCCTGGCTGTCGCTGGCGATGTTGGCAATCCCGTGCTCTTTGCCGTCCGCCGGTGCGGCCGCCCACTTGCGGACAAAACCACCGTCTTTGGAGAACACCGAGATAACGTTCAGCCATTCGTCCGATACGTACAAGTTGCCGTCCGGTCCGAGTATCATGCCGGAGGGCCAGATAAACTCCCCGTCCCGGTCACCATACTTGCCAAACTCCCCGGTGAACTCTTCGTCCCCGGCGGTCTCGCCCACGTCAATGACGCTGACCCGCGCCCCGTAAGCAACCTTGTTCCACGGCACGTTGGATATGCCTTCCAGCCCCCGGTTCAGCACGTACACCGTGCTGCCCTCAACGGCCATTGCCACCGGCTGGCTGAAACCCATGCCGGATGCCGCGCCCCGGCCCACCGAGTGGCTGTAATCGTACACGCGGCCTTTCGCGATTTGCGTTAGCATAGTCTTTTACCTGCTTGTTGTCGTGCATTCCGACGCCGGCTTGACGTCAAGTCGTACCGCCGTCATACCGACGGGGCCAGCAGATTTCGCACCCACTGGCCCCGGACGGTTTTTTTGCCCAATGGCGTGTCCCGCAGTACCGGAACCGTTCACCGGCCCGGTTTCTAGACGAACGCCGGCTTCTCAAAGGCGCCGCCCACGATGGAGTTGGCGTCCAGTCCCATCCAGTTCTCCAGGATGGACGAATAGACCCCCCGGAAGTCCGTCCCCGGCACCAGGTCACCCTGTTCCAGGTCTTCGGGACGGGTGGACGGAAACTCTCCGTACTCGCCGCCCTGGACCCGATCGCCCATGACGAACACCAGGCCGGCCGCGCCGTGGTCCGTGCCGCTGCCGTTGTCGTGGACACGGCGGCCGAACTCGGAGAACATCAGCAGGATAACGTCGTCGCTGGAGTCGTTCTCCCGCAGGTCGTCAAAGAAACTGCCCACCGCAGCCGACACGTCCCGCCACAGCCCGTCGTGCATCCCAATCTGGTTGGAATGGCTGTCAAAGCTGCCGTGGTCGGTGTAGAACACCCGCGTGCCCAGATTGGCCTGATGCACCTGCGAAATGCCCTTGAGCTTGCGCGCAATTGGCGTGTCCGGATACTCGATGGTGCTGCTGTACTGCTCCGGCGCAACCTTCAGGATGTCGGCGGCTTTGAGGCCGTCCAGCCCGGTCTGGCCCAGATAGTCCATCACGAACCCGCTGCCGATGGTGGGCGAGTACAGGCGGGTAAATCGGTCAATAATCTTGTCCCGCTGCATTTCTTCCTGAATGCTGGTCAGCATCCCGAAGTTGTCCAGGTCGTCCACGCAGGCCACCGGCACGCCGGGCAGCGCCAGCGCGCGGGGCAGGCTGGGGCCGAAGTTCACCGCCGTGATTACGTTGTCCTTGTTCGGGTCCATGTCACGGGTGGCCCGGCCCAGCCAGCCCTCGGTGCCCAGCTTGTCCGGCTCGCAGGTGTGCCAGATGTCCATGCTCCGGAAGTGGCTGCGCGGGCTGTTGGCGTACCCCACGCCGTGAATGATGGCCATGTCCCCGGAGTCCCAGAACCGCTTCAGCGGCCCCACTTCCGGGTGCAGTCCGATGCGGTCGTTCAGCTTGATAATCCGGTCGTCGGCCACGCCCACCACCGGCCGCTTTTCGCGGTACAGGGGGTCGGCGTGGGGTATGACGGTGTTCATGTAGTCGTTGCCGCCGGTGAGCTGCAACACTACCAGAACCGGGTCTTTCTTCGTCGCGGTCATTTTGTCGCTCCTGTGAGTGTCAATCGTTCACTCTCGCGTGGGCCGTGCGCTAGGCGTACTGGTAGTCGCGCAGCGACACAATCAGTTGCAGCATCTCGGATATGCGCTGCTCGGACGCATCCACGTCGGCGTTGGTGCCCCAGGTCAGGTTGCCCCCGCCGGCCGCGTGAGTAATCAGCTCCGTGCGCGTTTCCCCGTCCACTTCCAGCGGCCCCATCAAGTCCAGGCAGCTGTCCACCATCGTGTCCGGCGTCAAGTCGCCCTGCGCCTGCATCCGGTCAATCATCGAGCGGATTCCGGGCCGGGTAACGTCGCTCACCATGTCGGCGGTAAAGTTGATGCGGCGCATCAGCGAGCCGCTGTTAATCCACTCCACGCCGGTGTGCCAGCCTTCCACGCTGGGCGGGTTCAGCAAGTCCTGGCCCATGTAAGTGGGCTGCCGCGCCATCTCGCCCAGACCCGGCGCCGGGAAGTCAAAGCCTCCCACCAGCCGCAGCGTGCCCACCACCACTTCGGCGGGGCTCTTCAGGCGGGCGTAGCGGGCATTCTTGAAAAAGTCGCTGTTGAACAGCACTCGCAAAACGGCCTTCAGGTCGCTGCCGGAGTCAATGAAAGCGTCGGCCAGCAGCTCAATCGCCGCCTCGTCCTTCGGCGGAATCACCTGCCACGCCGGAACCTGCGCCTCGTCGGCCACAAAGAAGTTGTACAGGTGGCGGGCGATAAAGGTCGCCGTGGCCGGATGGTCGCAGATGATGTTGATGATGTCATCACCGTTGAAGTTGCCCGTCTCGCCCAGGAAAGTCTTTTCCCCGTCGTCGTGGTCTTCCGGCAGATAGGCAAAGTTCCAGTCGTGGCGACCGATTGGCCCCCGGGGCAGCTTGGGCTCAAAAGTCCAGCCGGTAAAGGCCCGGGACGCCTCCCGCACGTCAACCTCGGTGTAGGTGCCCACGCCCATGCTGAACAGCTCCAGCAGCTCCCGGCCCCAGTTCTCGTTGACGGCGTCCGCGTGGTTCTCGAAGTTGTCCAGCCAGTAAATCATCGCCGGATTCCGCGCGATGTCCAGCAGCAGCTCCTTGTAGTTGCCCATCCCCTTCTCGCGGAACAGCGCCACCATCCGGGTAATCTCGTCGTAGTGGTCAACTTTGGAGACGCCCGTAGCGAACACCTGGTGCCAAAAGAGCGCCATTTTCTCTTCCAGCGGACGCTTGGTGTTGGTCATAAAGTAGAGCCACTCGGCCGAACCCATCCCCTGAATGGTGCCGGGGCGCCACGTCCACGGATGGTACCGCACCAACTCGTACCGGTCGATGGCCGGCTGGCTTTCCGGATTGAGCAGTTCCTCAACCGTAGCCTCGTATCCTGCCGCCGCCCTGGTCTCCAACTCCTCGCGGGTGGCCCCAAAGCCGGCACGACGCATCAGGTGAGCCATCAAGGCAATATCCTGGGATGCCATCGCTATGCCTCCTATATCTTGTCGCCGGATGTGATAACGCCCCAATCGGACGCATCGCGCCGCCGCCCCCGCAACCGCAGGCACAACGGCAAGTTGCCGGACATTATCTGTTAGACTTGATACATCTGTCAACGATACCCCGGTCACTAACGTTCCTCCGAATTAATGACGCCCCCCGAAGCGACTTTTTCAAGTCGAATTAGTGACGCCCCCCACTATGCCGAAAGTCGTGAACGCTGCCCAGGCCCGGTCACTCCCCGCCCGCCCCCTCCGCCAGCCCGCCCCGCCGTCCATCGCCGCCCTGCTGCTGCTCGGCCTGGCCCTGTTCTGGACGGCCCTCCCCATCGTCGGCCCCCTGGACGACCACCATTTCGCCGAGCGCACCCACGCCCACGACCACCTCTATCTAGACGGCGCACCCGCCCCGCACCAGCACGTGTACGACAACGCCGGCCGCCACGTCCACCCGCCGCCGCCCGGAGCCTCCATCCCCCCCGCCGGCGGCGCCGTTGTCATCCTGACCCCCAACGCCGGCAGCATGCTGCTAACCGTCCTAACCGCCCCCTGCCAACCGGCGCCCGAACCACTGCGCCCGCCGCCGGCCAGTCCGGATTGCACCCCCCGGCCGCGCTTTGACGACAACCCGGCCATCCGATCCGGCGCCAACCCGACACCCCCCCATCGCCCTCCGGTAGCCTGACCGCGCATCCCCCCATCTATCCCGTCAGACCGCCGGCCATGACTATCATTCATTCACCGCCGGAACGGTACCGCGCACCACCCGGAGGTAACCCGCGATGCTGCGAATCCCGCACCACGCCCGTTGGGCCATCGTCGTCCCGCTGCTGCTCATCGCCGCAGCGCTAACCGCGTGCCAAACCGGCGTCCAATCCGACGCCCCGTTCACAACCAACGACTCAACCCAAGCCCCCTACACCGCCGACCGGCAAACATCCGCCGACGCGACGCTGATTAACATGACCATCGCCAACCGCGCCAGCGACTTGGCCCGCGCGGACTTGCGGGTGCGCCAGGGCCAAACGGTGCGCCTTGCCTTTGACGCCGACGAAGCCGGCGAGATTCACCTGCACGGCTACGACCTGACCGCCGCTGTCGCCCCCGGACAGCCCGGCGTTATCACCCTTGACGCCCACACCGCCGGCGGCTTTGGCATCAATTTCCACGTATTCGCCCCCGCCGATGCCGCCGCCACAAACGGCAAACCCGCCGCCAGCAACGACAGCCACAGCCACGACCACTCATCCGGGCACGCCGCCAAACCCGAATCCATCGACGCCGGCGCCCCCATTGCCGTTGCCATCGCCGCCCAAGTGGAATCCAAAGGCACCGTTGACGTCGCCATTGACACCGAGGCTTGGCAATGGGCGCCCGACCAGGTTGACGCCCCCCACGTCCCCGGCACGGGCCACGCCCACATCTACGTTGACGGCGTAAAAATCAGCCGCGTCTTTGCGCCATCCTACCGACTCACCGGCCTAACCCCCGGCGCCCACGAGATACGCGTAACCCTCAACTCCAACAATCACCACGAACTACTGCGGGACGGCCTGATTGTAGAGGCCCGCACCCTGGTAACCATCCCCCACTACGACATCACCGCAGCCGGCAGCGCCCCGGACGACGGACACGGCCATTCCAGCCGGGAAATTATCGCCGAAGTGCATCTAGGCAACCTGGAAGTCTATCCCTGAAAAACCGGCAGGGGCGAATGATGGTTCGCCCCTGCCGCATTGATCGCCTGTCGTACTGCCCAACCTTTACCGCTGCTCGATTGGCACGTACTCCCGGTCCATCTGCCCCACGTAGTGCAAACGGGGCCGCAGCAGGATGTTGTTCTCGTACTGCTCGATGCACTGCGCCGACCAGCCCGGCACCCGCCCCAGCGCAAAGATGGGAATGAACAAATCCGACGGTATCCCCAGCAGGTGGTAGATGGAACCCGCGTAGAAGTCCACGTTCACGTAGATGCCCCGGTCCCGGTACGGCGCCATCACGTCCTCGGATAGGTGCGTCAGTATTTGGAACCAGCGCGGGTCGCCCCGCTTTTCGCCCAGCGCCTGCGAGCGTTCCCGCAGGTGCCGCGCCCGCGGGTCTTCGGCCTTATAGACCCGGTGGCCAAACCCCATTATCCGCTCCCGGTTGTCCAGCTTGTTCCGCGCGTACTCTTCCGCGTTCTCCGGATTCCCGATTTCCAGCGACATCTTCATCACTTCCTCCGCCGCTCCCCCGTGCGCCGGCCCTTTCAGCGTGCCCACGGCCCCCGACACGGCGGCGTGCAGCGTGGAGTTGGTGGACGCGCTGACCCGGGCCGCAAAGGACGACGCGTTCACCCCATGCTCCGCGTGCAGGATAAAGTCCACGTCCATCAGCGATATGGTCTCGTCGTCCGGAACCTCGCCAAAGAGCATATAGAGGAAGTTCCCGGCGTGGTTCAAGTCCGGATTCGGCGTCACGGGTTCCAGCCCGCTGCGCAGCCGGTGGTGGCTGGTCACGATAGTCGGCGCCTGCGCCGTCAGACGCAGCGCCTTGCGGATGTTCGCCTCCCGCGAGTTATCCTCCGATTCGTCGTCAAACGCCGCCAGCCCAATCATCGCCGTTTGCAGCACGTCCATCGGGTGCGCGTCCTTCACCGCGTCAATCACGGTGATAATCTGGTCCGGTATCCGCCGGTTCGCCCGCAGGTATCCGTCCAGCTCCCCCAGCTCCGCCGCCGTCGGCAGCTCGCCGTACAGCACCAGATGGATGATTTCCTCAAAGGTGGACTTCTCGGCCAGGTCGTGGATGTCGTACCCGCGATAAAGCAGTTTTCCGATGTCGCCGTCAATGAAACTGGACTCGGTGGTGTCCATGTACACGTTCATCAAACCACGATGCAGTTCGGGCTGGTCGGCCATTAGTGTCCTCCTCGGCATGGGTGCGCCAACTCCCGATACGAGCGGCGCCGGTTGCGTGCCAGGGCAACGACCGATGGAACATCCCAACCCGGAACACCCGGTACGGAATATCACAGCCGGTGTCGTTGCCAGCAAACTGAGTTTCTAGTCAAACCTCGCCCGCTCATCACCCGATTACCCTCTGGCATTATGTTCGGACGAGCGGCAAAGTATGCTAGCATCGGGTTTAGCAGAGTGTCAACCGAACCCGAACCCCCGCCTCACACCCGGACAATCCCATGCAATACGGCGTAATCCTCCCCAACGTAGGCCCCCTGGCCGATATTACCGTGCTATCCGAGTTGGCCCGTCAAGCCGAATCGCTCGGCTACGATGGCATTTTCCTCAGCGACCACGTCGCCATCCCCACCGACCTGCGCTCCCGCTACCCCTACCGCACCGACGGCCGCTTTCCCCTCGCCCCCGACGCCCCCATCCTCGAGCCGGTAACCACCCTCGCCTACCTTGCCGCCCTGACCCACCGCGTTGACCTCGGATTCAGCGTCCTGATACTCCCCTACCGCCATCCCCTGCTCAACGCCAAAATGCTCGGCACCCTGGACGTCATATCCGGCAGCCGCCTCATCCTCGGCGCCGGCGTAGGCTGGATGGAGGAGGAGTTTGACGGTCTGAACGCCTCTTTCCCCGACCGGGGCGCAATAACCGACGAACACATCGCCCTGCTCCGCGCGTTCTGGACCGAAACCGCGCCGGACTTCCACGGCCAGCACTATCAAATTGCCGGCCTCGCCATGGCCCCCCAGCCGCGCCGCGCCTCATGCCCCCCCATCTGGACCGGCGGCGTCACCCCTCCCGCCCTGCGCCGGGCCGCCCGCCTCGGCGACGGCTGGCACGGCGTCCGCCAATCCCCCGACGACATCCGCCGCGTCGTCCGGACAATCGCCAGCCTGCGCGCCGCCGCCGGCCTCAGCATGGCCAACTTCACAATATCCCTCCGCGCCGGCCTCGACATCACGCCAAACCCACCGCCCGACGCCACCCGCACCCCCCTGCGCGGCGCCCCCGACCAAATCGCCGCCGACCTCGCCGCCTACGCCCAAGCCGGCCTGACCTACCTGGCCCTGGAACCCCGCGCCGCCGGTCAGCAGCAATTCATCCACCAGCTGGAGCAGTTCCAGAGCCGGCCAACCTGAGCCACGCCCGGCGGCCCAAACGCCCCAATCGCCCCGCGCCCGTGATAAACTAGGTTGCCAATTTATTCCCTGGATGCTATTCCCTGGCTAGATGATTGATGTTATGGAACGGTCGCTGTTCAGAGTGCTGCAATTCGCCTCGCCGGGCCGGGTCGCCGTGGCCCTGTTCGCCGCCCTCGCGTTGTCCCTCGCCCTCGCCGGTTGGATTGTCCTTACCACCGCCGGCGTTTCCGGGCAGGAATCAACCCCCCCGCCCCCGCCCACCGGCCTGTCCGCAACCACCGCCGACGGCGCAATTAATCTAACTTGGAATACGCCCCCCTCGGATGCCGGCATCACTAAGCACCAGTACCGCCAGCGTGCCGGCGCCGGGGCTTTTACGTCCTGGACGGATATTGCCAACAGCGCCCCCGGCGGCGCCAACGCCGCCTCGTACACCGTTTCCGGCCTGGCCAACAACACCAGCTACACCTTTAATCTCCGCGCCGTGAACAGTTCCGGCGCCGGGCAGTACCACCGCGTCATCGCCCGCCCCTTCTGGCAGGCCACCCTAACCGTCGGCACGCACACCAGCGGCCGTCTCGGCTGGGACAGCGCCAGTCCCACCGGCTACACCGGATCCTCCCTGAGCGACACGTCGACCACCGATGCCGGCAACACTATCACTTTCAGCGAAATCAGAGTGGCGACGGTTAACGTGGGCACACCGCCGCAGCCGCAGCAGCAGCTTAGATTGAAGTTCACTTTCCCCACCCCTACCGACTCGTACACCGCGCTGGACGGCCTGCGTTTCAACGTCGGTTCCCAATCATTCCAAGTTGCCAGCGCTTCCCTGGATGACCCCCCGGGTGGTGTCACAACGACCGTGTTTCTTGACTGGGCTAACTCCGGGCTGACTTGGACGGCGGGGGATTCTCTGGCCTTGAGCATTACTGAGGACGCGTCCCCCGCCGTGCTGACCTACCCCGATGCCCCGTCCCCACTCACCGCCCACGCCGGGGACGGCCGGGTCACCCTGGCCTCAACCAGCACCCCTCCCGTCAGCCTGCACCAGCTCTACCAGGTAGCCCGCCACGCCACACTAACGGCATCCGACCCGGCCGCCGCCGCCGCTCTCGGCAGTTCCGTCGCGGTGAACGACGACACCATGGTAGCCGGCGCCCCCGGCAACGCCGCCAGCCCCGGCGCCGCTTACGTCTTTGTCAAACAACCCGGCGGGCAATGGCGGCAAGTCGCCAAACTCTCCGTTTCCGATGGCGCCCCCGGCGATGCTTTCGGACAAGCCGTGTCCATTGACGGCAACTCCATCCTCATCGGCGCCCCCGGCCGCGACAACTCCCCCCAGGCCACCAACGCCGGCGCCGCCTACCTATTCACCAAGCCCGCCGCCGGCTGGACTACTACCGCCACCACCACCAACGTCCTGACGCCCGCAATGAACATCAAGAACGGCGCTTTCGGGCACGCCGTCTCCATACGCGGCAACACCATCGCCGTCGGCGCCCCCGCGCCCCAGCCCCCCGCCCCCGGCCAGATTAACTCCGGCTCCGTCTATGTATTCTCCACCACCGGCGAAAGCGGAACCTGGACCCAGGATGAAATATTCGTTCCCACGGCGCAAACCAACGCTTACTTCGGTGCGGCGGTGGCCGTCGCCAGTGCCAATTCAGTTGTGATTGGCCGACCCGGCAACCCGTCTAACAGCGCCATCACGGGCAGCGTCTATGTGTACTCCAAATCCGGCGGCGCGTGGGATACCGCCAACCCGTCCTCGCAGGGGGCGTCCGGAACCACCCCCGAACCCGGCAACCGTTTCGGGGTCGCCCTGGCCGTCAACGCCGACGCCGATACCCTGGTCGTCGGGGCCAGCGGCGCCAGCGCATCCCCCGGTTCCGCCTACGTCTTTGACGCCTCTACCTCTACCCTGCCGCTCCTTGCCAAACTAACCGCCTCCGACGGCGCCAGCAACGACCAATTCGGCGCATCCGCCGCCATCCACGGCGCCAACGTCGTCGTCGGCGCAGCGCAGGCTGCCTCTAACCTCGGCGCCGCCTACCTGTTCACCAAACCCGCCGCCGGCTGGTCGGACGAAACCGAAACCGCCCAACTCCTGCCCGGAGTACGCTCCGCCAACGATGGATTCGGAACCGCCGTCGCGCTGAGCGGCAATACCGTATTCGTCGGCGCCGGCGAATACGACGCCAACGCCTTGTCCAACTCCGGCGCCGTCTATCCATTCGGCTACGCCCCCTGGGCCGACATACCCGACAGCGCCGCCCCCACGTTGACGCGCACGCTAACCGGACTCGAGAACGACGCCCCCCATACTTTCCTGGTGCGCGCGGTGCGCGACGGCCGGCCCGGCCCCTACGCCTCAGTACAGGCTACCCCGAAATCCCCGCCCGAACCTGCTACCCCTACCCCGAGCAATCCGAATCCCCCCTCCGGCGGTACTGATTCGGATTCGGATCCCGTCGCAACTGCAACGTCCACCCCAAACCCCACGCCTGCGCCGCCGCCAACGTCCCAGGAAATCCTGGACTTGTACGCGAACGACCCGGCCGCCGCCGCCGCAAAAGTCGGTCAGCTGGCCGACGACAACCCCAAGCAAGCCGCCGACCTGATTGTCGCCCTCAGCGCGGACAACCCCCAAATCGCCGGCGACATTATCACCCGCGCCCTGGACGACCACGCCGACGGTATCAGCGATGCCATCGACCTCGCCTCCAGCAGTGACGCCGCAGCGCTTACCCAGGTGCTGCAAACCATCTCCAACAAACCCAACGTTATCAAGACGCTGGGCAACTATATCCCCGTTGATACGTGGCTCCCCGAACAAGCCCCCCAGGAAGGCGAAGACCCCAACGGACGCGGCACCTGGCAAGACATCGGCTCACCCGCCCCCGTCGAGAACGTCCTCGCCCTCTTTGAAACCCCCATCCGGGGCGCCAAAACCAACATCGTCAACCACGAGGAGCAGCCCCCGGACACCGCCAACCTGCCCCCCGGCCGCCTCCCCTACGCCTTTGTTGACATCGCCAACGAGAACTTCGTCAACGACGACATCACAACCGCCCACGTCACCCTCTCCGTAGAAAAAGACTGGCTCAGCGCCAACCAGATTCACCAATGGTCTATCCAGTTCACCCGCTACGAACCCGCTACCACCGCCTGGACGCCCACCTCGGTCAAACGCGTTTCCGAGGACGACGCTAAAGTCTATTACAGCGTCACCGTCCCCGGCTTCTCCCTCTGGGCCATCACCGGCGCCACCGCAGCCCCCGCCGTTACTTTCACCGAGGACAACCTCCGCATCAGCGAGCGCGCACTGGCCCCCGGCCAGCCCGCCGTCGTTTCCGTTGACGTCACCAATCAGACCGATGCCCCGGCAACCTACTTCGCCAACCTCTGGCTGAACAGCCACATCAACCAAACCGAACAACTGGACATTGCCGCCGGCGCCACCGAAACGGTTGCCATGACCTTCGTCAGCGAAACCCCCGGCGAGTACACCGTCCGCATCGGCAGCCAGATTGCCGCCTCCCCCATCGTCGTCGGCGCCTCCCGGCCCCTCGCCGTAACCGCAACCCCGGCCCCCAGCACGCCCACCCCGGCGCCCACGCCCGCCAGCACGCCCACGCCGCCCCCGGCGCCGTCCCCCACTGCGCCGCCGCCCACCACCGCACCACCCGCCCCCACCCCCGCCCCGGTAGCCGCCGCCGTCCCGACGCCGGCCGTCGCCCCGGAACCCGCCGCCATCGGCGCAATCACCTTCAGCGACCCCAACCCATCGCCGGGCAGCCCAATAATGATTCAGTTCCCCATCACCAACCCCGGCGTCAGCGTTGCCGAGTACCAACTGGCCATCGAAATCGCCGGCGAAGTCGTCCAGCGCCAGACGGTCACCGTCCCGCCCGGCGAAACTCTGGACTTGCAGCTCCCCATCATCGCCCCGGCCGACCTGTCCCAGGTAACCGTTCGCATCGGCGAGCAGTCCCAAACCGCATCCCTGATGCCGGCCCCAGCCGACGCCGGCCCCGCATCCGAAACCGGCACCGGCACCCCAACCGCCCCCGCAGCACCCGACGCCGTTCAACCCAACGGCGGCCCCCCCTGGCTGCTGATGGGCATTGTCGCCGTCGTCATCCTGGCCGTCGCCGGCGGCGGCATCGCCCTGCTAATGCGCCGCCGCTGATTCCACCCGCCGCCGTCTCAAAACGCCGGACGCCGGCGCCCCTATTGTCTTTCCGATTGTGGTACACTAGGGACAGCCCTTTGCTTATTGGCCTAACAGATAAACTCTATCGCCGGAACAGCCAATGTTCGGAATGACGAAACCCGCACTGTCTGGCAAAGTAGCGGCCGCCGCGTTCCTCGCGCTGTCGCTGGCGATAGCCGGGTGGATTCTACTCACGACGGTCGCAGTTTCCGGGCAGGAATCCGCGCCTCCCGCCGCCCCCACCGGCCTGTCCGCAACCGTCAACAACGGCTCGGCTACCCTGTCCTGGAATACCCCCTCCTCTGCTGCCGGCATCACCAAACACCAGTACCGCCACCGCGCCGGTTCCGGGGATTTCATCGCCTGGACGGACATATCCGACAGCGCCCCCGGCGGCGCCAACGCTAACTCATTCAAAGTGGCCGGCCTGACCAACGGCAGCTCGTACACCTTTAACCTGCGCGCCGTCAACGGTTCCGGCGCCGGGCCGTACCACAGCGTCATCGCCCGCCCCACCTGGCACGGCACCATGACCGTCGGCGCACAGACCGGCGGCTGGCCCCGCGGCTGGGGCAACGCAAGCTATATCGGCGCCACCCTGACTTACGATACTCAACTGGGGGACATCTTCCCCCCCATATATTTGGGCGAAATCAGGCTGGTGAACTCCGGTACCCTTACCCTGCATTTCGGCTACGGCTCCGACACCACGCCCGCAACCTGTGCCGCAATCAGAACCGACCTCGCGGGCTGGTATTTCAACGTTGGCGACACCTTCTCACGCGAAATTAACTCACTCACCTGTGTTCTTGGTTCGGGAGGAACCCGTACCGCTGTTACTGCCACCTGGACTAACGCCGGGTTGACTTGGGCCGCCGCCGATTCCGTAGCGTTGAGCATTACCAAAGGCACCTCCCCCGCCGTGCTGACCTTCCCCGATGCCCCGGCCGGTCTGACCGCCCGCATCGCCGGCGGCGCCCCCACCCTCGAGTGGGCCCCGCCCGCAACAACTACTCCCCTCACCTACCAGCTCTACCAGGTCGGCCGCAGCCCCCAACTGGCCGCATCCGACCCGGTCGCCGGCGCCAGCCTCGGCTCTGCCGTCGCGGTGGACGGCAACACGATGGTAGCCGGCGCCCCCGGCAATGCCGCCAGCCCCGGCGCCGCCTACGTATTCACCAACGCCAACGGACAATGGCAGCCCACCGCCAAACTCACCGCCTCCGACGGCGCCAACGGCGATAAGTTCGGACACTCCGTGTCCATCGACGGCAACGCCATCATCGTCGGCGCCCCCGGCCACGACAGCGGCAGCAGCGCCGACGCCGGCGCCGCCTACGTATTCGCCAAGCCCAGCGCCGGCTGGACGGCCACCACCACCGCCCTCAAGCTGTCGCCAACCCCGCTGCAACCGTCTCACAACATCGTAAATGGCGCCTTCGGACATTCCGTATCAATACGCGGCAGCGTCATCGCCGTCGGCGCCCCCGCCTCCAACTCCACCGTAGCCGGTTCGGTGTACATCTTCACCCGCCCCTCTGCCAACAGCGCCGCCTGGACACAGCAGAACCGGGTACCCGCTGCGCCGGGGACAAACGACCGGAATTACGGATGGGCCGTAGCCGTCGCCAGCAGCAACTCGATTATGGTCGGCGAACCCGGCGCTATGCCCAGCGATTCCACGTTCAAGGGCGCCCTCCACGTGCTAACCAGCAACAATTGGCCATTCAGCATTTCCACTTCTGCACAGCCAATCAGACCCGCCGGCGCAGACTCCACTGCCGGAGACCACTTCGGTATATCTCTGGGCGTCAACGCCGCCGCCGATACCGTTGTGGTGGGCGCCAGCGGCACCAGCAGCACGCCCGGCGCCGCCTTCGCCATCGTCAAAACGGGCAGCAACTGGAACTCCACTCTGAAAATTGCGAAACTGACCGCCTCCGACCGCGCCAACAACGACCGCTTCGGCGCCTCAGTAGCCATACACGGCGCTAACATCGTCGTCGGCGCTAACGGAGCATCCGCCGGACAAGGCGCCGCCTACCTCTTCTCCAAACCCGCCGCCGGCTGGTCCCCCGAAACCGAAACCGCCAAACTCGTCGCCCGCCAGCCCGCCAGCCAGGACGAATTCGGAACCGCCGTCGCCCTCTCCGACGCTGCCGTCATCATCGGCGCCAACGGCGTCAACAACGGCGCCCTGTCCGACGCCGGCGCCCTCTATCCCTACCGCTACCAGCCCTGGACTCCCATCCCCGACAGCAGCGTCACCACCACGTCGCACCCGCTAACCGGCCTCTACAACGGCGCGCAAAACACCCTCCTCCTCCGCGCCGCCCACGCCGACCGCCCCGGGCCCCACGCCTCTGCCCAAGTCAACCGCCCGCCCCAATTCGCCCCCGGCGCCTCCACCGCCCGCAGCATCGCCGCCGGCGCTCCCGCCGGCGCCAGCATCGGCCGCCCCCTGAACATCATCGACCCCGACGGCGATACCCGGAGCATCGTCTTGACCGGCAGCGCCGCCTGCCAATCCGCCTTCGCCCTTAACAGCGCCAGCGGCCAGCTAACCGCCAGGACCGCGCTCACCCAGTCCTCTCACACCTGCACCGTCCGGGCAACCGACCAACTCGGCGCCGCCGCCAACCTCACCGTAACCGTCAGCATAACCGCCGCACCATCCGGCACACCATCCGGCAACAATGATGACGCGGGCGATGAGGATGATGAGCCAAGCGGTGGCGGCGGCGGCGGCGGCAGCGCCCCGGCGCCGGCATCTACCCCCGAACCCACCACGGCCCCAACCCCGGGCCCATCCCCCACGCCCGGCCCCACGCCAGAGCCCCCGCCAACGACGCCGGAAATCCTGGCCCTGTACGATGCGAACCCGCAAGAGGCCGCCGAGAAAATCGGCGAACTGGCCGACTCCAACCCGGAGCAAGCCGCCGACCTGATTGTCGCCATCAGCAATGATGACGCCGCCGTCGCCGGCGATATTATCAGCCGCGCCCTGGACGGCCACGCCCCCAGCATCGGCGAAGCCCTCGAGCGCGCCGCCGGCGCTGACCCCAACGCCGTCACCAACGCCCTGCGCACCATCTCCGACGACCCCGACGCCGTTGCCAAGCTGAGCGACTACATCCCCGTCGAAACGTGGCTCCCCGAACAAACCCCCCAGGAAGGCGATGACCCCAACGGCGGCGGCACCTGGCAAGACGTCGGCTCCCCCGCCCCCGTCGAGAACGTCCTCGCCCTCTTTGAAACCCCCATCCAGGGCGCCAAAACCAACATCGTCAACCACGAAACCCAGCCCGCCAACACCGCCGAACTACCCCCCGGCCAAACGCCCTACGCCTTCGTTGACATCACCCACGAGAACTTTGACAGCGATGACCTCGTAACCGCCCACACCACCCTCTCCGTTGAAAAAGACTGGCTCAGCTCCAACCAGATTCACCAATGGTCAGTACAATTCACCCGCTACGAACCCGCCACCGCCGCCTGGACGCCCACCTCGGTAAAACGCGTTTCTGAGGACGACGATAAAGTCTATTTCAGCGTAACCGTCCCCGGCTTCTCCCTCTGGGCCATCACCGGCGAAACCGAAGCCCCCGCAGTTGTCTTTATCGAGAACAACCTCCGCATCAGCGAAACCGCGCTGGCCCCGGGCCAACCCGCCGTCGTATCCGTGGACGTCACCAACCAGAGCGACGCCCCGGCAACCTACTTCGCCAACCTCTGGCTCAACGGCCAAATCAACCGCACCGCGCAGCTCGACATCGCCGCCGGCATAACCGAAACCGTTAACATGACCTTCGTCAGCGACACCCCCGGCTCCTACACCGTCCGCATCGGCAGCCAGATTGCCACCGCGCCCGTAGTAGTCGGCACCCCCCGTCCGCTCGCCGTAACCGCAACCCCGGCCCCGGCGAACCCGACAACCCAAGCCCCAACGCCGGCGCCAACCACACCCCCGGCGCAGTCCCCCACGCCCACGCCCGCGCTGTCCCCGCCGCTGGTCGCCATCCCCTCCACCCCCATCCCGGCAGCCGCCGCCATCCAGCAGCCGGCCATCGCCCCGGAACCCGAACCCGCCGCCATCGGCTCAATCACCTTCAGCAACCCCAACCCCGACCCCGGCAACCCCGTAATGATGCAGTTCCCCATCACCAATCGCGGCAGCGCCGTTGCCGAGTACGAGCTCGTCATTGAAGTCGCCGGCGAGGCCGTCCAGCAGCAAACGGTCACCGTCCCGCCCGGCGAAACTCTGGATTTGCGGCTGCCCATCATCGCCCCGGACGACTTGTCCCAGGTAACCGTTCGCGTCGGCGAGCAGTCCAAAACCACCTCCATCGCGCCGGCCAGAGCCGCCCCCGGAAATGTGACCAAATCCGAAACCCAAATCGCCGCAACGCCCGACGACATTGAGCCCAACGGCGGCGCCCCCTGGCTGCTGATTGGCATTGCCGCCGTCATCATCCTGGCCATCGCCGGCGGCGGCGCCACCATCCTGCTCCGCCGCCGCCGCTAATTCCAACCGCCCCATGCCCAGCCTCACTGCTAACCCGCCGCTATCCGGAGCCGTTGCGTTATGGTAACGATTCCTCCCGGCAGCGCCTTAGGCCGCTACCGCATCGTCGAGCAGTTGGGCCGCGGCGGCATGGCCACCGTTTTCCGCTGCCACGACCCCAACCTCGACCGTTTCGTCGCGGTCAAAGTCCTGCCGTCCTACTACACCGAAGACCCCACCTTCCTCGGCCGGTTCACCCAGGAAGCCCAGGCCATCGCCCGCCTCAACCACCCCAACATCCTGCAAATCTACGACTTCGGCGACGACAAGGGCTACACCTACATCGTCTCCGAACTCGTGCCCGGCGGCACCCTCCAGGACCGGCTCATCGGTGAACCCATGTCGGTTGAGCAGGTCATCTCCTACATGGCCCCCCTCTCCGAGGCCATCGACTTCGCCCACGCCAGCCAGGTCGTCCACCGCGACATCAAACCCGGCAACGTCCTCATCAACGACAGCGAACAGCCCATCCTCGCCGACTTCGGCCTGGCCCGGATGATGGAATCCTCCACCCGGTTCACCCAGGCCCAGCAGGCCGTCGGCACGCCCGAGTACATGGCCCCGGAGCAGGCCCTCGGCACCGACGCCGACTACCGCGCCGACCTCTATTCCCTGGGCATCATCGTCTATCAAATGCTCGTCGGCCAAACCCCGTTCCAATCCGACACCCCGGCCGCCACCCTCATGGCCCACATCCACCGCGCCCTCCCCATGCCCCGGCTGATGAACCCCGACATCGACGAAACCGTCGAGATGGTGCTGCTCAAGGCCCTGGCCAAAGACCCCGACGACCGTTTCCAATCAGCCACCGAGATGGTGCAGGCCCTGGAAACTGCGGCCGGGATCACCGTTACCGCCGTCCGGGCCGTGCCGCCGCCCCCCCGTCCCGCCGCAGCGCCGGCCGGTGCCGGCACGCCGGCGGCCCAAAGCTCCGGCGGCCTCCCCAAGTGGATTCTGGCCGCCGGCGTCGCCGTCGTAATGGTACTAATCGCCGCCGCCGCCTCGTTCTTTCTCCTCGGTGGCGATGAAACCACCCCCGCCGTCGCCCAGGCCCCGGCCGGCGGCGATGAAACCACCCCGGCCGTCGCCCAGGCCCCGGCCGCCGCCTCCGGCGACCCCTGCGCCAGCCTGGAATCCACCCCCACCGCCAGCGCCGGCAACGTTGCCCAGTCCATCTCCCAGTTGCAGGCCATGCAAACCGACACCCAAACGGCGGTTGAGCAGCTCCGCGGCATCACCAACCCCCCGCCCGTGCACACCACCTTCCGCACCCGCCGTGAACTCTGCGATATAACCCTCGGTTTCTACCGCCGCCGCGACGTCCGCGACCAGATCTTCTACGCCGAGGAACTCTACAAAACCCTCGGCGTAATATCCGAGGACCACAACCTGGAACAAACCCTGCTCTCCATCCAGTTGCAGCAGGTTTCCGCCCTGGTTGACGACGTATCCGGCGAGGTGTACGTGCTCAGCGACGCCAGCGAGATTACCCCCCAGCTAGAACTAGGCTACGCCGCCGCCTACATGGGCGGCCTGCAACAGGCCCTGTTCAACGTAACCAAACTGCGCGATGACGCCCGCGCCGACACCGGCGACCGCTTTCGCGCCACCACCGCCCTGATTACCGGGGACGTAGGCGTGATAACCGGCGGCTACGTTGAAACCGTAATCGCCCAAAACCCCGACGCTCTGGCCGAACTGCAAACGCCGCAATCCGATAACCTCCTAGCGACGGCGCCCCCCATAATCCGCAAAACCGTCCTTTTCCCCCTGATTCAAGGCCAGGATTTCGTGCGCTCCCTGTACGAACACGGCGGCGACTGGCCAACCGTGGACGACGCCTACGCCGACCCCCCGGTCAGCTCCGAGCAAGTGCTGCACCCGGAGCGTTACATTAGCGGTGAACTCCCCGTCCCCGTATTATTCCCCGACTTTGCCGACACAATGAGCCTGGGCTGGTCCCTGACCGACATTGACACCATGGGCGAATTCCTGCTGCGGTCCTACCTGGAGGAATACCTCACCCCAGACGAAGCCGCCGCCGCCGCCGACGGCTGGGGCGGCGACCAGTACGTGCTAATGAGCCACCCGGAGCAGGGCCGCCTGCTGCTGGCCATGTTCGTGTTCGATGCCGTCGGCGAAAACACCGAGTTTATCCAGTCTTTCGAATCCTTCATGGCCAGCGCCACCGCCGACGCCAACGCCCGCAGCGAACGCCTCGGCGGCGCCGGCCAGCGCTGGCTCTACGAGGACGGCCGCACCGTGTTCCTCGGCGAATCCTCCCCCGGCGTCCTGCTCATAATCGGCGATGAGCTTGACGCCGTAGGCGAAGCCCTGCAAAAGTTCGCCGAAGCCCAGCAGAATAACCCCGGCAACAGCCAGGCCCGCCGCCCCGCAACCCCCGCCAACCACCCACTTACCACCGGCGGCCGGAATTAAAACGTTCCGGCAGCCCCGGCCCATATTGACATACTGGCGTCATCGCCCATAATTTGTTTCCCGCCAAACGCACCAAGCCAGTCGTCCGGCGTACCATCACCTCACTACCCCCATAACCAGGAGCATCATGGAAAAGCAGGGATTTTTCTCCAAGTTGGGCGCGCATTTTCGCGGCTCGCTGGTCGCCGGAATACTCGTCGTACTCCCCTTCGCCATCGCCATCGGCCTGCTGGTCTGGGTATTCCTCAAAATCGAAGGAATTATCCAGCCGGCGCTGCAACCCATCCTCTTTCAGCTGTTCGGCCTCGAAACCCCGATTCCGGGCCTGGGCGTTATCGCTCTGCTCATCATCATCTACCTCTGCGGCCTCATCTGGAACAAGCGCATTGGCCGCCGGATTATCCGCACCTTCCAGCATTACCTCGTTCAGGTGCCGGTCGTCGGTTCCATTTACGGCCCCGCCCGCCAGCTGATGGACTCCATGCGCGGCAACAGCACCGCCGGCTTTAAGCGCGTGGTAATCGTGGAGTACCCCCGGCAAGGCGCCTGGATGGTCGGTTTCCTCACCGCCATCACCACCGTTTCCCCCGGCACCGTCATGGGCGTGGTGTACATCCCCACCGCCCCCATGCCCCAGTCCGGCTTCGTCAACCTCCTCCCCATCCAGGAAATCTACGACGCCAGCATGACCGTCCCCGAAGCCATGCAGATGGTACTTTCCGGCGGCATCGCCTCCCCCATGGAAATCGGCCTCAAGCAGATGGACCCCCTGGAAGCAATGTCCTACGTCGAACAGGGCGGCATGGCCGGCGCCCAAACCGTCAACCCCAACTCCGGCGTCTTCAACATCCCCTTCCTCCCCCGCGCCCGCAACGACGAGGACGAGAACAAGTAAGGGACGAAACCGGGTAGGGAACGCAACCCGGTAAGCGACGAACGAGCTAGGGGGCGCAGCGGCGCAGCCGGCCTACCGCCCCCTGGCCAGCCGCTCCACCAGATACGTCGGCAGGCAGCAGTCGCGCATCCTCGCCTGCGTAGCGCCGATGTCGTAGCTAACCCGCTGGTGGGTGATGGTGTCCGTTGCCGAGTCAAACAGCGCGTAGCTCGCCGTCGGCAGCCCGTCCCGGGGCTGCCCCACGCTGCCCGGATTGATGATGTAACGATCCTTAATCAATCGGATTGGCAGGTGCAGCGGAAAGCTGTAAAACGTCGGCTTATTCCCATCGTGCCGGCACAAAAACGGCAAATGCGAGTGCCCCACCAGACAGCGTACGGTATGGAAAAGCTCAAAGTTCGGCTCCGCCGATTCCTCAGTGACCAGATATTCCCAAACCGGATCCCGCGGACTGCCGTGCACCAGCGTAAAATCATCAATCTCCACCATCAGCGGCAGCGACTCCAGATATTCCACCTGCTCCGGGGTCAGCTGTTCCATCGTCCAGCGCGCCGCCTCCGCCGCGCTGCTGTTGAACTGCTCCAGCCCAATCTTGCCCACCGCCGCCAGGTCGTGATTGCCCGCAACCCCGGCGTGCTCATACTGCCGGAGCAAGTCAATGCAGCCTCCGGGTTCCGGGCCGTAGCCCACAATGTCCCCCAGCTGCCAAATCCGGTCAAACCCACCATTCCCGCCAGCGTGCTCAATCACGCTGGTAAGGGCCTCCAGATTGCCGTGTATGTCCGCAACTACCAGACAGCGCATCATCCCGCCCTTTTTTGGACTACTCCCCCATATTACACCATCCGGCAACCCGCCGTAACAACCCACCCCTCTAACTGGCGAGAACGGCTCCCCTCTGGCGGCCCCGTCTGGCGGCCCCGTCTAGTCACCGTCGCCCCACGTTTCGGCCCGCCGCATAAACACCTGCGAATCCGCCAGCCATTCGGCGTAGCCGATGCTCCGGTTGTCGGTCAGCCAGCTTATCCTTTCGTCGATGCACGCCGCCCGCTCCCTATCGTCCGCCGCCAGCGTGAACGCCCCAACTTCCGCCGCTGATTCGTCCAGCGCGGTAATCACCAACTTGCCGCCGGCAGCACCGGCCGCGTCGCGATTGCTGATTTCGCTCCGGCTCATCGCGTCAACCGCGCCCGACGCCAAAGCCTCCAAAAGTTCCTTCTCCCCCAGCAAGTCCCCCAGATACACCACCTGCGGCATCCCGTCCGTCGGCGGGTAAAGCCACCGCCGCCCCTCCAGATTCGCCGACTCCCCGGCCGCCGCGATGGTGTAATCGGAACTGCCGTCGGCCATCACCGTCCCCCGCGGCGTTTCCACGCGCGTGCCGGCCGCCAGCGCCCCGTCAGCATCCGCCAGCCCCGTCAGTTGCAGCAGCCGCGCCTCCCCCGTAGTGCCGGCCAGCGACCCCACCCGCACCTCCGAAGTCAAATCCGCATACCCCGCCAGCCGCTCCGCATCACCGGCCCGCACCAGCAAAGATTGCCGCGTCGCCACGTGGCCCGCCGTAAATCTCACCACTCGCTCGCCCGACGCATCCATCGTCCGCGCTTCCAGCGCCGTTATCCCCCCGCTAATCAAGTCAAAGTCCGGCCCCGCCGATTTCAGCCAGATGCCGTCCCACTCCCCAATGCCCCGCCGCGCGAACGTCGTCCCCGGCCCCTCCATAACCTCCAGCGCCGTCAGCAAATCCGCCTCATACCCCAGCTGCGAATTAAACCCGTCCGCTGCCGGATCCTCGTTGGCGCTATAGCTCATCGGCGCAAAATAAGCGTAAAACCCCACGCTGAACGAATCCCCCACGCACCCCGCCGCCTTCTCCCCGCCGCCGCAAGCCGCCAACCCCAACAGCGCCACCGCCAGCAGCACTATCTTGACCAGCAAAGCCCAGCGAAACCCGCCGCCGTGCTTGTTGACCATAGAATTGAACGGGTACATAGCGCACCTCTCCGCAACCAGAACCTTGACCACGCAGCAGCAACTCCCGTCTGGCGGCCCCCCGTCTAATAATCGTCGCCCCAACTTTCGGCCCGCCGCATAAAGACTTGCGAATCCGCCAGCCATTCGGCGTAACCGATGCTCCGGTTGTCGGTCAGCCAGTTAATTCTTCGATCGATGCAAGTGGCCCGCTCCAAGTCGTCCGCCGCCAGCGTGAACCCGCCAACTTCCGCTGATTCGTCCAGCGCGGTAACCACAAACTTGCCCCCGGAAACGCTGGCCGCATCACGATTCCCGATTTCCCCCCTGGCCAGCGCGTCAATCTCCCCGGACGCCAGCGCCTCCAGCAGTTCCGTCTCCCCCAGCACGTCCCCCAGATACACCACCTGCGGCATCGCATCCGTCGGCGGATAGAGCATCCGCCGCCCCTCCAAATTCGCCGACTCCCCGGACGCGGCGATGGTGTAATCGGAACTGCCGTCGGCCGTCACCATCCCCTGCGCCGTTTCCAGACGCGTACCGGCGGCCAGCACTCCGTCAGCGTCCGCCAGCCCCGTCAGTTGCAGCAGCCGCGCCTCCCCGGTAGTGCCGGCCAGCACGCCCACCCGCCTATCCGACGTCAAATCGCCATACCCGGCCAGCTCCACCTCATCATCGGCCCGCACCAGCAAAGATTGCCGAAACGACACGTGGCCCGATGTAAAGCTAACCACCCGGTTCCCCGACGCATCCATCGTCCGGGAGTCCAGCGCCGTTATCCCGCCGCCCACCATGTCAAAGTCCGGGCCCGCCGACTTCAGCCAGATGCCGTCCCATTCCGCAATAGCCCGCCGAGTGAATGTCGTCCCCGGCCCCTCCATAACCTCCAGCGCCGTCAGCAAATCCGCCTCATACCCCAGATGCGAATTAAACCCGTCCGACGCCGGGTCCTCATTGGCGCTGTAGCTCATCGGCGCAAAATAGGCGTAAAACCCCACGTTGAACGAATCCCCGGCGCAAGCCGGCCGCTCGCCCCCCCCGGCGCAGGCCGCCAAACCCAGCAGCGCCACCGACAGCAGCAGCATCTTAACCGGCCACGCCCAGCGAAACCCGCCGCCAGCCTTACCAACCGCAGAATTGAACGGGTACATAGCGCATCTCTCCCCAACCGGCCATCAATGTAGTATGGAACCCCCGCCGGGCCGCCGCCTATTGTATTACATCCCCCCCGCCCGGTGTCACCGCTGACCCCTGATTGACAGCGCATAACGCCAGGCGCAGAATAACCGCACCTGCGGCAACCCGCTTGCATCCCCCAGCTTGCATCCCCCATTGGAGGTCAACCCGATATGGCGTTTCCTGAGCGAATGAAGTTTGGCATCTTTCTCGGCCCGTTCCATCGTGTCGGCGAGAACCCCACTCTGGCCATTGAACGCGACCTGGAACTCGTGGAATGGCTGGACAAGTTAGGCTTTGATGAGGCGTGGATTGGCGAACACCACAGCGCCGGTTGGGAAATCATCTCCTCCCCGGAGGTGTTCATCGCCGCCGCCGCCCAGCGCACCAGCCGCATCAAACTCGGCACCGGCGTAGTCAGCCTCCCCTACCATCACCCCCTGATGGTCGCCAACCGGATGGTGCAGCTTGACCACATGACCTACGGCCGCGTGCTGTTCGGCGTTGGCCCCGGCGCCCTCCCCGGCGACGCCTACATGATGGGCATTCCCCACGAATTGCAGCGCGAGCGCATGGACGAATCCCTCGGCGTCATCCTCCGCCTCTTTACCGAAACCGAGCCCATCTCCCATAAAAGCGACTGGTTCGAGCTGAAAGAGGGCCTGCTCCAGCTCCGCCCCTACCAGCGCCCCTATATGCACACCGCCGTCGCCTCCGTCCAGTCCCCCGCCGGCGTAACCCTGGCCGGCAAACACGGCTGCTCCGTACTCACCATCACCGTCCCCCGCGACCCCTCCGCCGGCCCATCCGACCTCAAAGGACTCTGGAACATCGCCGAGGAATCCGCCGCCGAACACGGCCAAACCATGAACCGCGACGACTGGCGCCTCGTACTCCCCTGCCATCTGGCCGAATCCCGTGCGGAAGCCCTCGCCGACGCCCGCCTCGGCGCCGGCCGCTACCTGCGCGAATACAGCGAAGGCACCAACGGCCGCAAGCCCGTTTTCGACGGCCCCCTGGACAAGGTAATTGACCACATGGCCGACGCCGGCAGCTGGATTATCGGCACCCCCGACGACTGCATCGCCGCCATCGAGCGGCTTGGCGAGCAGAGCGGCGGCTTCGGCGCCTTCCTCGTCCAAACCATCGACTGGGCGCCCCGCGACAAAATGCTCCGCAGCTACGAGCTGATGGCCCGCTACGTAATGCCCCACTTCCAGGGTAGCATCCTCAGCACCCAAGCCTCCAATCAGTGGGCCAAAGAGCGGCAGGATGACCTCGTTGGCGGCCGCGTGCGCGCCATCGACCGCGCCCGGCAAACTTACGCCGAACGCGCCGGCTAATCGCCCAACCCCTACACACTAACCCCGGGCGCCAGCCCCGGTCATCGCATTTCTTGACCGGGGCCTATTTACATTCGCCTGTGCTAGGCCGTCGCTCCCGCCGCCCATTCTACGCCGTTGAGCACGATTTGCTGAAACTCCGGCGTCTCAAAGCTCCGCCCGTCGTGCCCCAGCAGCAGCACGAATACGTTGCCCGCCCCGTACTGCCGCGTCCACCCCAGCGGGTAGGTGCCGCCCGGCATAAACTGCGGATTCCGCTCCGGCCCCCACGGATAAGTGCCATCCTCAGCGGTGCCGGTAATGAACACGTCGTTCCCCTCGTTCAGCGCCAGCCCCATGTACAGCTCGTCGTTGGTGTCAAAATCCCCAACCCCCTTAACCCCGGCGTGGCCCGCGTCGCTCACGTTAACCGTGAACTGCCCGTAGGGAGGATGATAGCTGGTGCCGCTAATCCACCCGCCGCCGGTAATGTCGTGATACTCCGGCCACCCGGCGGCCCGGCAGGTAGCAATGTGCAAACACACAAACCCCTTGCCCCCGCTTATGTAATCCCGCAGCCCGGCCTGCTCCGCCGCCGACAAACTCCAGTCGCCAAAGTCCGGCACGTTCTCCCGTCGCGTGTTAAACACCAGCGCGTCGTAACCGTCCATCGCAACCCCATCCGCCAGCACCGCTGCATCCTCCGTAACCGTAACCTCGTGGCCCGCCCCGGTCAGAAACGACTCCAATACCGGCGTCGATTCCTCGTAAGGATGACGCCCTCCCGACAATACCAAAAGCCTCATAATTCCGTCCCTCCACCCGCATAAGTCTTGCGGTTATGTGAATTGCGATTGCGTTGATTATAGATGCGCCGGCCAGCGGTGGCAAAACTGCGGCCGGCCAGAGCTATTCGCCGTAGGCTCGCCGCAGCGCTGCCTCCAGCTCGTCCATCGTATAGCGGTATTCCTGCGTCCCCGGCTGCCGGATGGCAAAATGCGCGCAGGCGCAGCCCAGCTGTGCCGCCCGCTCCAGCCCCTCTTTGCGCGCCAGCCCCAAAATCAGCCCCCCCCGAAAAGCATCGCCGGCCCCCGTAGGGTCAACCGCATCCGGAGTCGGCACGCACGGAATTGACTGCCCGCCGTCCGCCGTCGCAATCCGCACGCCGCCACCCCCCAGGGTCGTAACAATGGCGCCGGTGCGTTCCAGCAGCCCCGCCTCGTCCAGCCCGGTCGTATCTCCGATCAACCCCATCTCGTACTCATTCGCAATCAGCAAATCGCTGTTGCCGATGGCAGTCGTCAGCCCCTCCGCATCCCACGCCGGCAGCGATTGGCCAGGGTCAAAGATGGTATAGATACCCGCCCGCGCCCCCTGCTCCGTAAAATCGGCCATATCCGCCAGGTTGCAAGGCGCCACGATGCTGATTGATTCCTCCGGATTCACGCCCGAGAAATCAAACCCCACCGGCTGTTTCATCGCGCCAGGGTTAAAAAAGGTAATCTGATTGTGCCCCAGGTCCGTCGTGATAAACGCCGACGCCGTAGCCTCCTCAGCAACCACAATGATGTCGTCGGTAGCAATCCCGTTCTGCCCCAGCCACTCCAAGTACTCCCGGCAGTCGTACCCAATCGCGGCAATCAGCCGGGGCCGCTCCCCCAGCATCGCCAGCGAGTAAGCAATGTTCCCCCCGGTGCCTCCAAAGTAAGCGTGAAACCCGTCAACGGTAAAACCCACGTTAATCCGGTGCACACGCTCCGGAGCAATGTGGTCTCCAAAACGCCCGTTGTAAGTCATTATCCGGTCGATTGCGAGAGCCCCTGATACCAGTATTTCCATTGTCCATTCCTTTCTGTGTCGTAGAGATTTGCGATTGTAAAGATTTGCGATGACATGATAGCAAGCTAATGGCCGCCATTGCTGCCGGCCCCGTTGACGATAACCCCTGTTGCTGCTGGCCCCCGTTAATTCGGACGCCCTAACACCCCCATCGCCCGGCAATCTCCCCGGCGAACTCCACCCTGCCGCCAGCGACTATGCCGTGCCGTTCCGCCTGTCCGGCGTTAATCTCCAGCACAAACCGGACGGGTTCGGTGGACGGATACCGGGGCAAATCCCCCAGCGGAACATCCGCCGGCGGATTCGGAACGTCCGCCGTAACCCCTCGCACCGTGCAATCCGACTTTATCCAAACCATATCCAGCGGAAACCGCATATTCGGCATCCAGAAAGTCTGCGCCCCATCATCATCATAGACAAACAGCATCGCCGCATCCGGCTCCAGCGCCAGCCGCCCCGACAACCCCTGCGCCCGTTCCCCCCGAGTCAAAGCCAGCTCAACCCGATAAGCCGTCCGCCCGATGCGGACTATTGGCCCACTGCTTGCCTCCGTCGGCGCCGCCGTTGGAGTCATCGCCAACGTTGGCATCAGCGTCGCCGTAGCCGGAATTGACGTAGCGGGAATCAAAGTAGCAATCCGGGTTGCCGTCGCCACCGGAACTTGCGTCGCCGTCGCCATCGGTGTTGCCGTGTCCATAATCACCGGCGCAGCCGTAGCCATCACGGTTGGCGTCGGCATCAGCGTCGGCACCGCCCGCCCCCCCGGCTGGCAGGCCACCATCCACGACAACGCCGCACCCACCACAACCAGCGCCATCAGACGCCAACGGAGCGGACAGCCCATTGCCCAGCGCCGCCCAATCAGCCCAGCTGCCCGCGAATGTCCGCGATGCGCTCTTGCAGCGACCGCAGCAGCAGCGCCGGCGGCGGCGGCGCCACGTGCGTGTACCCCACCCCCATCGCCTGCAACTCGCCGGCCGTCAGCGGAAACGCCGGATGGTTCATCGGTATGGACAGCTTGGCCCCGCCGGCCGCTTTCACCTCAGCCGCCAGTTCCTCCAGCCGCGCCCGAATCACCGGACTTTGCGGGTCCCGGATGCCCATGTACTCCGAGAAATCGGTAGGCCCAATTGACACAATGTCAATGCCCGGCAGCCGGGCGATGTCCCCAATCTGACTGATGCCTTTCTCGTCCTCGGTCATCACCGAAAGCACAATCTGCTCGTTTGACGTCCGCGTATGCTCCTCCCACGAAACGGTGCCAAAACGCGCCGCCCGCGTCCCGCCGGCGCCCCCACGACTCCCCAGCGGAGCATAACGCACCGCGTCCACCGCCCGCTTGGCCCCCTCCAGCCCGTCAATGTGCGGAATGATAATCCCCTCCGCCCCGGCGTCCAGCAGTCGCAGTATCAAATGCTCGTCGTTGCCCGGTATCCGGATCATCGACGTAACGCCCGCCAGATCCGCCGCCCGTATCATTTCACTGACCAGGCCCAGGTCAAAGGTGGTGTGCTCCATGTCAATAAACGCCGCGTCGTAACCGGCCGCCCCGATTATCTCCACAATTTGCGGGTCGGCAAAGGAAACGTAGGTCCCCAAAGCCAGCCGATTCTCCCGCAGCGCCCGTTTAACTTTATTCTCGCGCATAATTCTGATTTGCTCCTTGCAGCCGTCAAATACGATGCCCGACCAGGCTGCCCCGCCAGCTATCATAGCAGATGATTACCCCCCACCCCCAAAGACACACCGAGGGGGTCTGGGGGAAATGATTTCCCCCAGCGGCACCCCCTTGAGTTTGACAGTGCCCCGCGCAACTGATAGCATTTCGCCCGCCATCACATTTCAGAATTGATTTTGCGGAGTGATACGTCCCGTGAGCAGTACGCCAAAAAAGTTGTCCTTCACCAAAAGCGCCTCCCGCCGCCGGTTCCTGGGTATCATGGGCATCAGCGTGGCCGGCGCCGCTGTCGTAGCCAGCCTGCTCCCCTTCGGCCGTAGCGCCACCCGCACCGCAGCCGCCTCCGAGTTTCCCGGCCCCGGCTCCATCTTTCACCCCGCCCAGGACCCCCGCACCGACCCCCGCCGGTAAGCGCGAACCCATTGGCCCGGCTTTTACCGCCGGCCGAACTCCCGCTCCAGCTGGTACTCAGAGAAGTGCACCACCGTAGGCCGCCCGTGCGGGCAGTGATGAGGCTCCCCGGTAACCTCCAATTGTTTCAATAGCGCCGTCATCTCGCCCGTGGTCAGCGTCATCCCCGCCCGCACCGAACCGTGGCACGCCAGCGTCGCCGCCAGCGCCTTTTCCCGCTCCATCACCACCTGTTCCACCGCCACGGCGTCCAGCAGCTCCGTCAGCGCCTGCACCGGCTCAACCCCGTTTGACGCCAGCACCGGCGGCACCGCCCGCAGCAGCCACGCGTTATCCCCAAAAGGCGCAACGTCAAACCCGGACGCCGCCAGCAGCTCGACGTACTCCCGCAGCGTATCCTGCTGCGCAAAAGTAAGCTCCACAGTGCATGGCGCCAGCAAAGGTTGCGACGTATGCTGCCGGCCCGCCCACTGCTCCATAATCCGGTCATAAACCACCCGCTCGTGCGCCGCGTGCTGGTCAACCAGAAACATCCCCCCATCCCCCTCTGCCACGATATAGGTCTGATGGATTTGACCAACCACCCTCAGCGATGCCAAAGTCTGCCGCAGCGGTGCCGCTTGACTCGGAAACGCCGACGGCAGCGCCGCATCAACCCCTTGCTGCGCCCCCCCGGATTGCCCGCCGGACGGGACGCTTACCGATGCCGACCGGCCCCATCCATCCTGCGGCGACTCCGGTGCGTCAACCACCGCCGGCCCCCGCCGCGCGGTCCGGGCCGGCGCATGGGCCAGCAGCGCGTCCCGCACCGTCCGCTGCACGATTGAGAACAGCCGCGATTCCTGCCGAAACCGCACCTCCCGCTTCGTCGGGTGCGAGTTCACGTCCACCAGCTCCGCCGGCAGCGCCAGGTTGACCACCGCAATGGGATAGCGTCGTTCCGGCAGCACCCCCTGGTAAGCCTGCTCCACGGCGTACAGTATCCGCCGGTCGTACACCCACCGCCCGTTGACCAGCAAAGTCATAAAAGAGCGGTTGTGCCGGCTCAACTCCGGCGCGCTGGCGTAGCCGTCCACGGTAACGTCGGCATCCACCGTGTACACCGGCAGCATCCGCGCTGCCACCTCGCCGCCGTAGATAGCCAGGATAGTTTCCGACAAACGGTTGCTGCCCGTAGTGTTCACCACGCCCCGGCCATCGGCTATAAACGAGAACCGGACGCTTGGACAGGCCAGCGCGTAGCGCGTCACCACCTCCTGCACCCGGGCGGTTTCGGCGGCAGTGCTGCGTAAAAAGCGACGGCGTGCCGGCAAATTGCCAAACAGCTCCACCGCCTGCACCGTCGTCCCCACCGGACAGCCCAGCTCCGTCGCCGCCGTCCGCTCCCCGTAGCGGTAGTCAACCCGCATCCCGGCGTCAGCGTTGGGCGTCCGGGTCGTCAGCGTCACCCTGGACACCGCCGCAATGCTTGGCAAAGCCTCCCCCCGAAACCCCAGCGTCGCCACCGATTCCAAATCCGCAGCCGTCGTCAGCTTGCTGGTAGCGTGCCGCCGGAACGCCAGGTCAATTTCCCCCGCCGGAATCCCGCACCCGTCGTCGGTAACCCGAATTTCCGCAACCCCACCCTCCCGGACCGACACCTCAATACGCCCGGCCCCGGCGTCCAAAGCGTTCTCCACCAGTTCCTTAACCACCGAAGCCGGCCGCTCCACCACCTCCCCGGCGGCAATCTGAGCGGCAACGTCAGGCGAAAGCTGCTGGATTGGCATAGTTTCCTAGAACAGCGGCAGCTTGGTGCCTTTGGCCCGGTATTGCCGGTCTTCGGAATCCCCCGTCCGGATGAAGTCGCAAATTATCCGGTAGATGCGATCCATTTCGTTGTCCACGCTGCGGGAAAAGAAGTACGGCGGCACCCACACTCCCCCGAAAGCCGCTACAATTTCCGGATAGTCGTCAATCACAAACTCCGGCTCCACCGGAATTTGCAACTCCACCAGCCGCTCGTGGTAATGATGCGTCGGCTTTTCGTACACCCCGCTAACGAACCGTTGCAGTTCGTGCTTCTCAATAACCTCCCACCGCTCCCCCATCCCCGACCAAATGTGGATTTCGTGGCCGTCGTCCAGCAGCTTTTGGAAGGTGTCAATCGTCCCGGGGCGCAGGGTGTCGTCCAGCCCCAGGATAGTGTAGTCAACGTCAAAGAATATTCTCATTCTGGATTAGCGGCCCTCTGGTAGATTCGTGATTAGCTGCGGATTGATTGCTGACGTGATGCCAGCTTGGAGATCAGTCAGGCGTTCAGCGCCTCAGTCACCGCCTTGATGTTGGCCCCGATGAGCAGCCGCCCGTCCAGCCGCCCGTCCAGCCGGATAATCGGCCGCCGCACCAATCGCGGTTCCCCCAGCATCAGCTCCAGCTTGCGCTCGTCCGACAGCTCCGACGCATCCAAACCCATCTTCTTAAGCGACGGACTGCGACTGGCAAACATCCCGCTGACGCCCGCATCGCCGCTTTCGTCAACCAGCGCGCGCAGCTCAGATTCGGTAAAAGGCTCCTTAAAATAGTCCCGTTCCGTCACCGCAACACCATTCTGCACGAGCAACTCCCGTACCTTGCGGCAGCTGCTTCAACGGGGCCACCAATAAAGCGTCGCGCTCTCAGCCATACACACCTCAAACTGCGGATTCAACGCCCGCAAGACATTGCGCTATTCTATACCCCCCCAAGCCCCCCGGCATAGGGGCCAGCGCCTCGCTTTAAACCATTTCACCAACCCCCACCCACACCCTCAAGCATACGCCGAGGGGGTCTGGGGGAAATGATTTCCCCCAGCGGAACCCCCTTTAGGATACGCCCCGCCGCTGCCGGGCCTGCTCTTGCAGCTCGTACAGCTTGTTGATTGCCTCCAGCGGCGTCAGGTTGCCAATGTCCACTTGCAGGATTGACTCAGCGATTGCGTCATCCGGCGGCCCGAACAGCGGCATCGCCAGTTGCGGCGCTGGCGTCTGATTGCGCCGTCCACCTCGACCCCGCCGGGCCCCCGGCGTATGCTCCGCCTCCAGATTGGCCAGTATCTCCTGAGCCCGGTTAACCACCGCCGGCGGCATCCCGGCCAGCCGGGCCACGTGCACCCCGTAGGAACGATCCGCCCCGCCCGGAACAATGTGCCGCAGAAACACCGCCTCGCCGTTCTCCTCCGACACCGCCACCCGGTAGTTCCGCACGCCCGGCAGCGTAGCCGCCAAGTCGGTCAGCTCGTGATAATGCGTAGCGAACAGCGTCTTGCAGCCCAGTCGCGGGTTGTTGTGCAGATGCTCCACCACCGCATGAGCAATTGACAGCCCGTCGTAGGTGCTGGTGCCCCGCCCGATTTCGTCCAGAATTACCAGCGACCGGTGCGTAGCCTGATTGAGAATAGCGGCCGTTTCCAGCATCTCCACCATAAACGTGGATTGCCCCGTCGCCAAATCGTCCTGCAATCCCACCCGCGTAAAGATGCGATCTACCAGCCCAATCTCCGCCGCCGTCGCCGGCACAAAACTCCCCACCTGTGCCATCAGCACAATCAGCGCTACCTGCCGGATGTAGGTTGACTTGCCGGCCATGTTAGGCCCGGTAATCAGCATAATCTGAGCGTCGTTAGCATCCAGATTAGCGGTGTTAGGCACAAAACTTCCCGCGTCCAGCACCCGCTCCACCACCGGATGCCGCCCGTCCGTTATGTCTATCGCCTTGCCCTCGTTCAGCGCCGGACGCACGTAATCATAACGCACCGCAACGTTGGCCAGCCCCACGAACACGTCGGTAACGGCCACAGCCCCCGCCAGCCGCGAGATGGCCGGCCCGTTGGCCGTAATCTGGCTGCACACCTGCCGGTAGATACTGCGCTCCAGCTCATCCAGCCGCTCCCGCGCGTCCAGCGCCTGGCTCTCGTATTCCTTAAGCTCCGGCGTAATGTAGCGTTCACCATTCGCCAGCGTCTGCCGGCGCTGGTAGTCATCCGGAACGGCGGCCAGATGCGACCGGCTCACCTCAATGTAATACCCAAACACCTGGTTGTACCCCACCCGCAGGTTGCGGATGCCGGTGCGCTCCCGTTCCTGCGCCTCCAGCCCGGCGATAACCCCCCGCGTATCGCGGGCCAGCCCCCGCACCCGGTCCAAGTCCGGCGCAAACCCCTCCCGGATAACGCCCCCCTCCCCAATCTGCCCCGACGGTTCCGCCGCGATGGCCCGTTCAATCAGACTCTCCACGTCCGGCGGCTGCCGAAACCCCTCCAACAGCCACGACAGCCCCTGTTCGTCATCGCCCGACAGACCGCCGGACAGCACGCCGGCCAGCTGCCGCGTTGCCTCCAGACTGCGCCGCAGCGCCAGCAAGTCCCGCGGCGTCGCCGTCTGCGTCTGCAACCGGCTCAGTATCCGTTCCAAATCGGCAATCTCCGACAGCGCCGTCCCCGCGTCATTGCGCCGGAAAGCGTCGTCGTAAAAAAACTGCACCGCATCCTGCCGCCGCCGCAAACGCTGCAAATCCAGCAGCGGCTGCCCCAGCCACCGCCGCAGCCGCCGCGCCCCCAGCGCCGTGCGCGTATCATCCAGCGCCGCCAGCAGCGACCAGTCGCTGGAATCCCAGCGCCCCGCCTCAAACAGCTCCAGATTGCGCCGTGTCTGCGGATCCAGCGTCATATGCGAGTCAACGTGATACGGCGCCGGCGGATTCAGTGTCGGCTGGTCGCCCTTGTAAGCGTACCGCAAATAATCCACAATCGCCCCGCCCGCCCGCACCGCCAGCGGCATCGCCTCCAGCCCATAAGCCTCCAGCGAAACCACCCCGTAATAATCCAGCAAACTGCGCCGGGCCACCTCCCCGTTAAAAGACGCCGCATCCACCGCCGTACCAGCCACCCCCCCCGGCAGCAGCCCCATCCCCCCCGGCAGCTCCGATGCCGATGCCGATGCCGATGCTGCTCCCGATGCCGATGCTGCTCCCGATGCCGATACCGCCGGCATCAGAATCTCCGCCGGCTGGATACGCGCCAGCTCTAGCGGCAGCAGCTCCGCCGCAACCTGCGCCACCGTGAACTCGCCGGTAGTAACGTCAACGTAAGCCAGCCCAACGGTCTCGGCATCGGCCCCGTCCCCGGCGCACACCGCGGCCAGATAATTGTTGGCGTTCTGCTCCAGCAGCGTCGCCTCCAGCACCGTCCCCGGCGTAACCACCCGCACCACCCCCCGCTCCACCAGCCCCTTGGACAACGCCGGATCGCTAAGCTGCTCACAAATAGCAACCTTATGCCCCTGCCGAATCAACCGGGCCAAATTAGATTCCAGCGACACCGCCGGCACCCCGGCCATCGGCACCCGCGTATCCCGCCCCATCGTCCGCGCCGTCAGCGCAATCTCCAAAGCCCCCGCCAGCGTCCGCGCATCATCATCAAAACACTCATAAAAATCCCCCATCCGAAACAGCAAAACCGCATCCGGATAAGAGTGCTTAATAGTCAGATACTGGCGTCTGACCGGCGTAAGTCGCTGCAATGACATACCCCAATTCTACCCCAACCAAGTCTCAACGGGACTGAACACGATAAACCGGATTCGCCCGATGATTTGGCTATGCTATAATCCCATCAAGAGGGGTAACGGCCGAAGATCGTTGACTGGAGGCAATCCTATGGACTTGCGCGAGCGAATCGTCACTGATCCTAACATCCTCGTAGGCAAACCAAGGGTACAGGGGACGCGGCTTGCCGTTTCCTTTATCCTGAACCTGCTGGCCGGCGGCTCTACCGAAAACGACATTGTGAAATACTACCCTCAGCTAGCAGTTGAGGACATACGGGCCTGCTGCCTCTACGCCAGCGAAAATCTGAACTGGCAAAAGCCGGACTGGTATAGGGGTAACGATTTTCTCGAGAGCGATGATTGGGAATTGGTGGAGGAAAGAAAGCTGCCGGCGCCGGAAATCGTAGCGCAGCAGGACTAAGCTGCAAATGCGTCTTATGATTGATGAGAATATGTCGGAGGTTATCGTTACGCTGCTACGCGACAACGGGCACGACGTGATAGCGATTGCCGAAGATGCGCCACAGCTGCCCGACCCCGATGTTATGGCATGGGCAGAGCAGGACGACCGGATACTAGCCACCCATGATACCGATTTCGGGGAGCTGATTTACAGACAGGCCCATCCGGCGCGCCCGGCCGTAATCCTGTTTCGTTTGGCAGGTATGCACCCATCCGAAATAATCCGGCTGGTAACGCACACCCTGCTCGAGGAACGGGATTGGACAGGCTACCTATGGACAATCTCAGAAACCAATACCCGCTGGCGCCCGCTGCCGCCCCAACCCCCGCATAACGCCGGCCGGTAACCGACGGCTCAATAGACAGGTTCCGGCGGATGGTAGCCACTTCCTCCGCATCCAAGCCCAGCGCCGCAATCACGGCGGCAACCAGCCAGGCCATAGCATCCGGCTTGCCAGTGGAGAACTAACAATGTCGTACACCGCAGCACTAGTCAACGAGGCAATCGCAAAATTAGCCAATGCGCCGGCCGTTTTCTCAGCGTCGGACGTCGCCGCTCACGCCGACTTGGTAAATGAGGATGGCGCTATCGGAAACGCCTTGCGCCAGCACTGCGCTGAACAAGCCATCTTGCTCTTGGGCGAACCACCGAACACGGCGCCATCGGGCAACCGCTATCTGGGAGTACGCCCGGCATTGCAATGGTGGGTTGACAGCACGATACGGCGGGCCAAGTCCGGAATAGCCTGCCTGACCCCACCCCAACTCGCCCGCGAAATGGCGCTGGCTTTCGATACCTGTCAATGGAATACTGTACCGGCATCCCTCTTGGCCGTTGGCCGGCGGCGCAGTATGGTCGCCGACGGTTATACGCCTGGCACCTTCGTATTTCCCTGGGCAACGGTATTGTCCGATAATCCGCAAGGTATCGAGCCGTTCAGTGTGCTTTTTACCGGAGAGTTACCAGACAACGACTGCTCTGCTCTGTCGCTTGATGATGCCGTTGCTGCTGCTCTAACGCGTTTGGACGAACGTGACGCCGACGTGCTGCAAAGACGTTATGGCTACTTCATCGCGCGGGGAGAAACACTGGAACAAGTTGGCGCTCTCTACGGTGTGACCAGGGAGCGAATTCGTCAGATTCAAAAGCGAGCCTTGCACAAGCTCAGCCGTCCGCCATGTTCTCTGATTCTGTGGCGTGGCTTTGCCAATGATTTCGCCCAGTCCGGCGGGTCGTTGCTAATCCCGCCATCCTCTTTGACGCCACGGCGCATCCTCATGATCGATAGCATCGGCCTGAACACTGCCCGCATATCCAGACTAAATCTGCGCTTCATCGGAATAGATGATTCCGTTGTACCCTACCTCGATACCTTGCGCCCTATTGAGGCTTGGCTGGATACCAGCGAGGCGGAAAAGAACGCTCAGCGCCGCGCAACTTTGCAATTCCTATCGCAGCACGATGGCGAACAAGTAGCTATTGCCGAGAATGAATATCGGGGCAAACAAGTCGTCAAATCGCAAAGTCGTATGCTTCGTGAAGCCCTCAGAACATTGGGCCGTGCAGCTCATTTCCAGGAGCTGGCTGAGTTGTGCAATCAGATGTTTCCGGAAAACCAAACCTCAACCCACAACTGGCACGCTGCGTTAGTGCGCCCGGAATCTGCAGCACGGGGCATCGTTTGGATCGGCAGGAAAGGCACATTCGGTTTAACCGAGCACGGCTATACGAGGCCCGCCATTCACCTGGACGAAGGAATCGCATTGATAGTTGAGGACATCTTTGCGAAAACTCAAACTCCGGTGCCGGATGACGTTGTGTTCAACGAACTGAGCAAAGAGCGCAGAGAGCTGAACCTCAACAGCGTTAAAATGGCACTCAGTTTCAACGACAGATTGGAATCTGTCGGAAACGGTAGATACGTTCCAAAAGGTTCTGCGGAAGGGCAACCCCCAGAATCCCGGCCCCCCGGTGTACGACATATCCGCCGCATTCGCCGCTTTCACCGCCAATGATGACACAAATTAGGGGCGAATAACCATCCGCCCCCGCATCATCGGCCTGCCTTCCCCGCCCCGCCTACTCCTTCCAGAACCGTTCCTCCGTCCACTTCCACCCCTCCGCCGTCACAATCTCCCGGCTGGTTTCAATCATCCCGGGGTGGCCGCAGGCGTAAATCAGGGCGTCGGACTTGTCCAGGCCAAACTTGTCCAGGTACTCCGCTACGATGTTGTTGAGCCGGCCGGTGGCCCCTTCCCACCCGACGTTGCGCGCGTCGGCGGGCCGGCTGATGGCCGGCACAAAGGTCACCGTGTCGGGGTAAGACGCCGCCAGGTCGGCCAGCTCCGCGTCGTACACAAACTCGTCGTGGTAAGACGCCCCCTCCAGCACGTAGAACCGATGCCCACTGCGCCCGTGATGCAAGTAGTCCCGCACCATACTAACGAACGGCGCAACCCCGGTAACCGTCCCCAGCATCAAGTGCTGCGACACCGACGCATCCATCAGGAATATCCCCTTGGGCCGGGGCCGTATTGACATCGTATCCCCCACGTCCATCCGCCACATCCGGGGCGTAAGTTCCCCATCCGGCACCAGCTCGACAAAGATTTCCAGCGCCGACTCATGGGGCGCCGAGGCGATGGAGTAGGCCCGCTCGATACCGTCCAGGCCCAGGGTGCAGTACTGTCCCGGCTTGAAGTTGAAGTCAAACCCCTGGGGTTCCATCTTGATAACCATCAGGTCATCGGTGTAATCCACCCGCTCCACCAGCTTGGCACGGGGCAGGTTCACGGTGCGGTCACGCAAAACGGGGGCAGTACGCAGGTTGGTCGTCATCTCATCTCCAGTTTGATTCAAAATTCCATCCGACGCCGGGTGCGGCGCCGGTACGCTTGTCTGTTACTCGTAAAAGCTTACCCGGCCAGCGAAACTACCCGGCAGGGTTCAACGTCCAGCCCGGGCACCCGCGCCATCGGGTTGATGTCCTCCGACATTTGCAGCTCGACGGCCAGCTGCCCAAAGAGGGTAGTCATCCCCACCACGCCGGCCGGCACCCCCGCGTCTATGGACGCAATCCCCGTGATGCGGTTCCGCGCCGTCTCCACCGCCACCGACTCCCCCTCGCTGATGCCCCAATTAGCGGCATCGGCTGGACTGATTTGCACCAGCTCGTCGCGCACGATGCGGTTCAGCCCGTCGGCCTCAATCTCCATATCCCGCTCCCGTTGCAGCAGCACCCGCCCCGGCGCAAACTGAGCGGGATAATCAGCGCCGCCGGCGGTATTGACGATGCGGAACAACGGCGCCCCCGGCTCCGCCTTGCCGCCTGGAAAACCATCCCGGTAAAGCGCCGGCATCGCCGGGCTTGCCGCATCCGGACAAGGCCACTGTATCCCCCGTTCCTCCCGGGTGGTGTACAGCAGCTGCGTCGGCTTGGGCGCGTCAATCCCGGTTTTCATCACCAGCGCGGACGCTGCGGCCAGCCGGTCGTAACTAACGCCGGCGTAAGCCGTCGTCACCGTGGTAATTTCATCCAGCACCGCCGACGGCTCGGCGTAGTCAATCCCGTCAATCCCCAGCCGTTCCGCCAGCTGCGACAGTATCCAGCCTTCGGGCCGCGCGTCGTTGTTCTTGACCTCCACCGACGGGCGCACCCGCTGTATGCGCCGCTCCAGGTTGGTATAGGTGCCGTCCTTCTCGGCAAAAGTGCCCCGCGGCAGCACCACGTCCGCAATCTGCGCCGCCGGCGTCAGAAACGACTCGGACACCGCCAGAAACTCCAGCTTCTCCAGATTGGCCAGCCCGTCCGGAAACTGCCCGTTGGCAAAGTTGGCGCTGTCCCCTATCACCAGCATTGACTTGATAGCGCCGGAACCCGCCCCTTGCAGCATCTCCGCCGCGCCCATACTCGGCTGCGCCGGCAGCGTGATGCCCCAAGTCCGCTCCACCAGGCTGCGATGCCCGTCGTCAAACAGCGCCCCGCCGCCCGGCAGACGATTCGGCATACACCCCACGTCGGCGGCCCCCTGCCCATTAGCCCCTTGCAACATCGGAAATATCCCGCCCCCGGCGTTGCCCACGCTGTGCGTCAGCAGCGCCAGATTCGCCAGCGCAACCACGCAGTCGTGCGCGATGGCGGCCGGAACATTATCCAGCCCATAGACGATAGCCGCCTCATCCGCCCCGGCAAACATCCGGGCCGCCCGTTCGATAGCCTCTCTATCGACCCCGGTAGCGGCGATGGCCTCGTCGTCGATACGTTCCAGCTCATACGCCAGCGTGTCCGGCGCCTCCACGTTCTCCGCCAGCCACTCCGCATCGACCAGCCCTTCATCCAAAATAGTCTTGAGGATCGCCCCCAGCAGCGCCAGTTCCGCGCCGGGCGCCGGACGCAGCCAGATGTCGGCGTACCGCGTCAGCTCAACTTCCCGCACGTCAATCACAATCAGCGGCGTGCCGCCCCGCGCCGCCCGCTTGATTGGCACGCCGGCCACGTTGTGGCTTTCGGTAAGGTTGCTGTTGAATACCAGGATGCAGCCGGCCTTCTCCAAGTCCCAGATTGAGTTTGACGCCCCCGGATAGCCCAGCACTTCCTCCAGCCCCAGCGCCAGCGACGGCTGGATGTTGCCGGAGTGGTCCACGTTGTTGGTGTTCATCCCGGAGCGGGCGAATTTCTGCGCCAGATATAGCTCTTCGTTGGTGCTGTCCGCCGCCGCAATCAGCCCGAAACCGCTGCCGTCCCGATGCGGACGCAGCCGGTCGGCCACCAAGTCCAAAGCCTCGTCCCAGCTCGCCGTTTCCAGCCGTCCGTTGCGCCGAATCATCGGACGCCGCAGCCGCTGCCCGCCGGTCAGATGGCCCATCCCGAACTTGCCCTTGTAGCAAGCCTGACCCTGATTGGCCGGCGAGTTCAGCTCCGGCACCGCCCGAATCACCCGCCCCTGCTCGTTGATTTCCAAATTAATCTGGCACCCCACCGGACAATGCGTGCAGATAGTCCGGGCGATGTTCGCCGGTTTCTCCCACTTGCCATCCCGCTCCGTAAGCGCCCCCACCGGGCAAACGTCGATGCACGCCCCGCAAAACTCGCAGCCCGATTCCAGCAGCGAGGTTCCAAACGACGTCCCCACCAGCGCCTTGCCGGAGCGTTCCGTAAAGCAGATGGCGTTGTCCCCCCGCACTTCCTCACACGCCCGCACGCACCGCCCGCAGGTAATGCACAGGTTGTAGTCCCGGTCGTAAAACGGGTCCTGCACTTCCAGCGGAATATCCCGGTACATATAGGTCATCGGCGATTCCAGTTCCATCCCCAGATACCGCACGGTATCCTTAAACTCGCACCGCTCGTTCTTCGGGCAGGTCACGCACCGGTCATTGACCGATACATGACGCAGACAAACGTCCGACGGCCCGCAGATGTCCACCCTATGGCAGGTCAGGCAGCCGTTTGGATGCTCCGCGATGAGCATTTGCATCACGGAACGCCGCAGCTCAGTAACGTCCGGCGTGTCGCTCCAGATGGTCATTCCGTCGGCCGCCGGCAGGGTGCAGGCCGCCGGAAACCCCCGCCCGCCGTCCACGGCCACCACGCACATCCGGCACGCCCCAAACGGCTTCATCCCGGAGTGATAGCACAAATAAGGCACGTACACCCCGGCCTCAATCGCCGCTTCCAGCACCATCCGGCCCGGTTGCGTCCTAATCTCAACCCCGTCGATGGAGATGGTGATGTCGTCAGGCATTGCGGCTCCTCAAGGGAACGGGAGTATCGGAATTTGGAAAGAGAGTACGGAGATTAACGACGGGTCAGACGCGGCGAGAACACCTGCTCCGGGCAATCCCCGGTGTGCCGTTTCTCCCGGATGTGCGCCTCAAACTCGTCGCCAAAGTACCGCAGCGCCGACGACACCGGGTTAAACCCCAGCTGCCCGTGTCCGCACAGCGAGCCGGCCTGCATATTCTCGCCCACGCTGCGCATCAGCGTCAGGTCTTCTTCGGTGCCCTCCAGACGGCTGATGCGCTCCAGAATTTCCAGCAGATGGCTCATCCCCATCCGGCACGGGAAACACTTGCCGCAGGATTCGTACTGGCAAAACGCTATCAGATTGCGCGTCAAGTCCACCGCGCAGGTATCCTCGTCCGCCACGATTATCCCGCCCGAACCCAGAATAGCCCCGGCCATCCGGAACACGTCAAAGTCCAGCACCAGGTCCAGGTTTTCGTCGCTGGCGGAAAGCACGCCCCCCAGCGGCCCGCCGGTTTGCAGCAGTTTCATCCGCTTGCCATTAGGCGCCCCGCCGGCCATGTCAAACAGCACCTGCCGCAAGGTCATCCCCAGCGGCACCTCCACCAGCCCCGGATAGGTAATCGCCCCCGACAGGCACAAGATAGCCGTCCCGCTGCTGCCGTTGATGCCATTATCCCGGTCCGCCGGCGTCCCAATATCCGCGAACCACTGCCCCCCCCTGGCGATAATCTCCGGCACGTAGGCCAGCGTCTTAACGTTGTTGATGTTAGACGGCTGCCCGAAAACCCCCACTTGCGCCGGAAACGGCGGACGGAACCGGGGCATTGAGCGCTTGCCCTCGATCGCCTCCATCAGCGCCGTTTCCTCACCCGACACGTAAGAATCCCCGGTAAGCGCTACCTCCACGTCAAACGAGAACCCGGAACCGAGTATGTTCTCCCCCAGCAGACCCAGTTCGTAAGCCTGCGCGATAACCGCGCGGGTTCTGTCAATCGGCTGATTGTGGCCGTGCCGGATGAATATGTAACCCCGATTGGCCCGGCAGGCGTACCCGGCAATTGTAATCCCTTCAACGACGGTTGCCGGATCGCTCTCCAGTATCCCCCGGTCGTTAAAAGCCCCCGGATCCCCCTCCTCGCAGTTGCAAAGGATGTACTTGTCCGGGTCCGGATTGCCGGCCAGAAACCCCCACTTGACCCCGGCCGGAAACGCTGCCCCGCCGCGCCCGCGCAGCCCGGAGCTGCGCACCTCGTTCAGCGTGTCATCCTGCGTCATCGCGGTCAGCGCCTTGTTCAGCGCCGCATACCCGCCGTTGGCGATGTACTGGTAAATATCCGACGGGTCAATGTGCCCCGCGTTCCGCAGCGCAATCCGCGTCTCCAGCGCCCGCATCGGATGGTCGTCCAGATGCGCTATCCCCTCCGGCCCGGCCTCGCGTTCCCCCAGATAACCCAGCGCGTACTCCGCTACCGGATTGCCCCCGCCCACGTGTTCCGCAACGATGCGCTCCGCCATCTCGGGCGTAACGTTCTGATAGAACACCCGTGGCCCCCCCGGAGTCTGCACGTCCAGCAAAGGTTCCGCAAAGCAAAGCCCCAGCGTACCCACCTCCGACACGTTGGCCTTTACGCCCTGCGCGTCCAAAGCCGCCCGCGCCGCCGCCAGCGTCTCAAACCCGCCGGCCGCCTCGCCGGCCAGTCCGGTGCCCACCCGCACCCACGGCGCATCGCCGGCCGTCAGCGCCTCCCAGCGCCGGTTCGCCTCCGCCAGTATCCCGTCAAACTGCGATTCCGTTTCAGCAGCCTCGGCTCCGGCGGCCTCAGTCCCGGCGATTTCGGTTCCGGCGATTTCAGTTCCGGCGGTTGTCGTCATATCTGCGCTCCCGGCCCCCGTTCAGTGCCGCCCGCCGGCGGACAGGCTGGCCGCAATGCGGGCCCGGGCCGAATCGGGAGTTACCGGCCCCGCCAGATGGTGGTCAATCGCCATCACCGGCGCGTGCGAGCAGGCCCCCAGGCAGGTGTTGTAGCGCAGCGTAGCCTTGCCGTCCGGCGTATCCCCCTCATCCGACAGCTGCAACGCATCCTGCGCGGCGGCAATCACGCCGGTCGCCCCCATCACGTGGCACGACGGCCCCCAGCAAACCTCAATGCGATGCTCCGTAGGCGGGTCAAACCGGAAATTCGGATAAAACGTCGCCACCGCCCAAACGTCGTTCACCGTCGCCGCCATCCGCTGCGCCACCGCCTCCACCGCCTCTTTGGGAATATATCCGATGGCGTCCTCAACCGCCAGCAGCGACGACAAAACCGTCACGGTGCTTTGCGGCTGATTGCCCACCGCGTCGGTAATCAGCTTTTTAGTAGCGTTGTCCATCGCGTCCGAATAGCAGGGCTGCGTGCCTGAAGTTCTATGCCTGAGCGAAACCAAGCGTTTGTGAAATCCATTACAAATGGAGAATAACGCCGCCTAGTCTAGCACAGCCCCGTCCTACCGGCAATCCGCCCACCGTCACTCCGAGCTGCCCTCAAGAATCCGAGGGGGTCTGGGGGAAATCATTTCCCCCAGCGTCCCCCCTAAACGAAACGCTGCCGCCCCGCCCCGGCCAGTCCTACTCTGCGCCCGCCTCCCGATTCTCCAGCGCCTTGTCCATCACCCGTTGAAACACCTCGTAGGGTTGGGCGCCGGTGAACAGCAGGTTGTCAAACACAAAAGTCGGAATCCCCCGGATACCGTAGCCCAACGCCTCCTGGTACTGGCCAATCACCCGCTGCGCGTGTTCGCCCGATTCAACGCTGCGCCGCAAGTCGGCCGCGTCCAGCCCCACGCTGGCCCCGATGTCCGCCAGCACCGACGGGTCCCCCAGGTCGGCCCGGTCGTCCCAATAGGCGCGGTAAGCGGCGTGGTGGTACTCCATAAACTTGCCCTGCTGCTGCGCGTACTCCGTGGCCTGCAACGAGTGCAGGCTGTTGTGCGTGTAGCGGGGCGGCCGCATCACCAGGTTCGCATCCCGCGCCTGAGTCCGCAGCGGTTCCGTCAACTCATCCTCCGTTTCCCCGGCCCGCGGCTCCCGCGGCCGTCCCCCCTCCGGCGTATCCGGACGCAGCAGATAAGCCCGCCCCTCAACCGTAATGTCATATTCCTGTTCCAGCCGGTCGACGCGTTCCAGGCCGACATAGCACCAGGGTCAAACGTAGTCGTACCAGACAATCACGTGAACGGGAGCCGCGTCCTCCGGATGGCTGTGCGCGGGCGGTTGCGTAGTCATAATAACGCTCCTGTCGGTAGTGTCTGCTAAATTGCGTCTGATAGATTGCGTCTGATAGATAGATGATGCAAGAATCAAAATGCGCCGGCCGGTCAGTCCGCCAGCCGTTCCAGCAGCGGGTAAAGCCCTTCCAGATTATCGATATGATCGCAGTCGGCAACCCCGGCGTGATACCCGCCCCGGTCAATCAGCACCGGACGCAGTCCCGCATCTCGCGCGCCCTCCACGTCGGAACGCGGCTGGTCCCCCACGTGCATCGCCTGCCCCGGCAAAACCGCCATCCGCTCCAGCCCCGCCTCAAAGATAGCCGTAGCCGGCTTCTCCCCCACTTCCCGCCCGGTAATAGTGAACTCCAAATACTGATGAATACCCAGCTGCCGCGTCAATTCGTCCATATCCCGCCGCAGATTCGTCAGGATAGCCAAACGATAACCCCGCCCCTGCAACTCACCAAGCACGGAACGCGTTTCCTCAAACTCCACAAATTCTTTCGGAACCGAAATCGCCATATCCCAAATCTCTTTGGCCATCCGCAGCGAAACGGCTACGCCGGCCTCCTCCAGAATAATCTGCTCGTAGCGGGCAAAAAACTCGTCCCGGTCCGCCGCCGTGCGGTCACCCAGCGGGCGGCGATGGTTCTCCTCGTTAAAATAGAGGTCCGCAATCGCATAACCCCGCGCCAGATTAACCGCCGGCACCCGGATGCCCGCGTTCTGGCAAGCCGCGTGCTGAATCTCCGGCAGCGGCGGCCAGAACCGCACCAGCGTGTTGTAAAAGTCAAAAAATATCGCCTTAATCATCAGCGTATTCGGAGTAAGCGTATCGGCATCGTTGTAACCGCCGGGCAGCCCGCCATCCGGGCGCCCGCGCCCGCCAATGATAGCACACCGCCAAAATCACGAATCACCCCAACGCCGCCAGTTCGGTCAACGCCGCCGTCACCTCCGCCGGCGAATCCAGCCGCAGCAAAGCCCCGCTGTCAACGTCGGGCGGCCCGACGTAAATCCCCACCCCCCCGGCATTTTGCGCCGCCAGAAACGCATCCTCGTCGGTATCGTCATCCCCAACGTACATCGTAAAAGCCTCCGGCGCCAGCTGAAACCGTATCAAGTCCAGCGCGTGCCCTTTGTGCCAGTCCACCGCCGGCCGCAGTTCCATCGCCATCTTGGCCGCCGTTACCCGGCAGGCCCCCGTCGCCAGCAGCGGCCCCACCGCGTCCAGGAACAGCATCGCCACCGAGTCATGGTACTGCGGCGGCGTCAGCCGGTAATGCGCTGTGAGCGTCAGCACTTTCGACTCCACCAATGCCCCCGGTATATCCCTGAGGTCAACGGCCAGCCGCTCGCTCGCGTCCACCATTGCGGGAACGGCGGCGGCGGCGGCCGGATGCAAATAGTCCAGCCCCGGCCCCCGCAGCTCAAGCCCGTGATTGCCCCCGTAAATCAGCCCCGGCACTCCCACCCGATCGGATACGTCGTTCAGCGCGCGCCCGCTGATTACGGCGAGGGTGAACCGGGGATTGCGCCCCAATTCCGCCAGCAATGCCGCGTTGCCGGGGCGTAGCACGGCATCCTCAGGCCGCTCCACTATCTCCGACAAAGTGCCGTCAAAGTCCAGCGCCAACAGGATCTGCGGTCGCTGCGCCAGCCCCTCGAGCACGTCCGGCCAGCGGTTGCTAGTGTCCGTCATAATTGCGGGCGCGCCGGGCCGGAGCGAGCCAATCTCAGATGACGCCGGCGGCCGGCAGCCGGGCGTGGTCCGGCGTGCTGGCCTGCATCAGGTTCATCATTATGCGCCCCGCCCAATTATAGATGTTGTTCGACTGCACGATGCCCCGCATATGGCGCATCCGAAACCGCCGCTCATCATCCCCCATCGTAAGGGCCTGGTGAATAGCGTCCGCAAACTGCTCGGTGGCATAAGGATTGATAATAATGGAACTGCTGAGCTCCTGCGCCGCGCCGGCAAAAGCGCTGAGAATCAAAACCCCGTCCTCATCCACCCGCGACGCCACGTATTCCTTGGCCACCAGATTCATCCCGTCGTGCAGGCTGCTCTCCGCGCAAAAGCTGGCCAGCCGGCGCAGCGCCGAGAACGTCTCCGATGGCAGCGACGTCGGCCAATGCAATATCGGCTGCCAGTCCCCCTCCGCAAACCGCTCGTTAATCCGGTTCACCGTCGCCTCAATGTCAATCGTCAGCTGCATATACGAGTCAATGTTGACGCGGCTCGCCGCCCCCGCTTGCAGAAACACCAGCCGCCCCCGGTATTCCGGCCACTTCTCCAGAAACCGCTCCACCGCCCGCAGCCGGTGCGGTATCCCCTTCGTGTAATCCTGCCGGTCAATCCCCAGCCCCAGAATACGCCCCCGGTCCAGCCCCAACTCCCCGGCCAGCCGCTCCATCTCCCCCAGCACTCCCGCCGACCGCGCCTCCGCATCCAGAATGTCAAAATCCACGCTGATTGGAAAAGGACGCACCAGCGTCAAGTCCTCTTGATAATCCACCAAACCGTATTGAGCATCAACCTCAGCGTTAAGGTTCAGCTCCACCGCGTCCAGAAACTTCTGGCAGTCGCTTGACAGATGAAACCCCAGCAAATCGTTGCCCAGCATCCCGTCCAGCAGCTCCCCCTGCCATGGGCAGATGCGCAGGGTGTCCGGGTTAGGCCATGGAATATGCCAGAACTGCCCGATGATGACGTCATCCCTGACTTGCCGGATGTAGCGCGGCAGCAGCGCCAAATGATAATCCTGCGCCAGCACGATAGCCGGTTCGTCCCCAATCTCGTCCAGCACCAGATTGGCAAACTTGCGGTTGACGGACTTGTACGCCTCGTAATGCTGGACGTCAAAGACGGGTTCCGTGTAGGCAATATGGCACAGCGGCCACAGCCCCTCGTTCGCAAACCCGTAGTAAAACCCGTCGTTCTCCGCCTCAGTCAGATTGAGCAGACGCAAGCTGTACGCCGGCGAATCCAGCGGCACGGCAATACGCCCGTCCCCATCCATAGCCAGACGGTCGCTATCGCCGCCGCTCTGGGCAATCCAGGTGCCCCCGCACGCCCGCATCAGCGGGTCAATAGCGGCCGTCAGCCCACCCGGCGGCATCTCCCCCAGCAGCCTGCCCTCCTCCATCCGAAAGGCGTAAGGCTGGCGGTTGGATACGACAATAAGCCGGTATCGGCTAATCTCTCTTTGCATCAACCGCTGTAATTCAGCGCTGGTCCACATGGCTGACATCCTCCAAATTGGAGCGCTGTCCGGCGGCGCTGCCACGTCGCCGCATCCGCAGCTGCCGTTATCCGCAACTGCCGTAAGAGAAATAAATAACGGGATTTTTCAGGGTATAAACAACAACATCGTCGGCAAATATCGCCCCCGATTGTGCCACACCCCCGCCGGCCGGTCAATGCAACCCCATCCCAACGGCCGCGTCACTCAACCCCCGCCAGTATTTTCTCCACCAGCCGCCGCACGATGACGCGGTTCTCGTCCAGGTCTTTAACCTCCATCCAATCGTAATAAAAATTGGCGTGGCAAGATTCCGCCACCTTAAATGACGGCACGATGCCCTCATCGCCCCGTTCCTCAGCCAGCCGCTTGACGGCGTACTCGCGCTGGCCGTCTATGCCGTGCCGCCACCCCCTGCTTTCGCAAAACGCCTTGAGCGCATGGCTAACCGCCCCCCAAAGCTTTTCCGACGATTGCAGCAAATCGCCGGCCATCAATTCGTGGTCCGCCTGGCCCAGCAATTCCCAAGCCAGCCGGGAATGTTTCTGCCGATGTGATTCCATTTCGCCGGTAGCCATACCACTGCGCTCCAGTGCCGCCGGCGGTTAGCAACCCGCCGGCGGCACTCTGGACTTACCCGATTGCCGGCGCCCGCCGCCTACCGCCCGTTGCGTTCCTGCGACCCGTCGGGATACAGATCGTCCCACATCGCGTCCCGCCAGTCCACGCCGGCGGGCAGCACGGCCTGGGCCGGGCGCAGCAGGTAGTAATTGTCCCCGGCGCCGGGCGGGGAGCCGCCCTCGGCCACGGTGCGGGTAGCCTGCAACAGCTGCCGCCGGGCGTACACGATGGCCATGTCGGTGCGGGACAGATTCTCCCGCGTCCGGTCAACCACGTAGCCCATGCTTTCCTGCACGGCCACGTCCTGCGCGTTCACCCCGTCAATTCCGCTGAAAGTCTCCGTTTTCTGCACCGCCCGGTCAATCATCCAGTCGTTGTCCCGGTTCACGCGCGTGTTGAACTTGTCCCGCATATGCTCCGGCCCCCGGCCATAGCTGCGGTCCATCTCCACCCGCTCCGCGCCGTCAATGGCGTCGTCGTAAGACAAGTCCCAGTTCCACACCATCACCGAATTATCGTCCATCGGAACCCACATATGCCCCGACGCCAGGAACCCCACCGGCCCCGGCCGGCCCCGGTATCCGCGCTGGCTGGCCCGAATCTGATGGAACGGCATCACAAAGTGATAGGCCCGCACGTGGTTGCCCTCGTCGCCCAGCGACCGGATGCCGGCGTACCGATAGCCGTAGTCGGTGATGTCCACCTCCAGTTCCGGCGGCCGCCCCTGCACGTGAGCCGAGTCAATGCGCAGCCCGGCGTGAGTAGTGTCGGCCCGCAGCGTGCGATGCAGGATGGTAGCGTGCGCCGAGTCTATCCCGCCCTCCAGCGCTTGCAGCCAGTTGCACTGCTGGATGTTCTTGGTAACGTGCCGGTGCGTTTCCGGCGCCGCCGCCCACTCAAACTTGGGCGGCGGCGGCCTCTGCTCCGGCGGCCCCAAATACGCCCAGATGACGCCGCCCAACTCCAAAGTAGGATAGGCCGTAGTCGTCATCTTGGACGGAAAATCGCTGTCCGCCGGCTCGTTCATCATATCCAGACACTGCCCGTTGACGTCAAACTTCCAGCCGTGATACACGCAGCGCAGCCCGCACTCCTCATTGCGCCCCAGCCACAGCGAGGCCAGGCGATGCGGGCAAAGTTCCTCCAGCAGCCCGATGCGCCCCTCCGTATCCCGAAAAGCCACCAGCTGCTCGCCCAGCAATTTCACCCGCACCGGCGCCCCATCCGCCTCGGCCAGTTCCCAGGAAAGCAGGGCCGGCATCCAGTAGCGGCGCAGCAGCTCCCCCATCGGCGTACCCGCGCCCACCTGTGTCAAAGCAATGTTGTCAGCCTGCGAAATCATGGCGCATACCTCCTGTCCGTAGCTAAGTTGCCACCGCCCAGAGTAGCAGTTGCCGCAGAGATTTGCTATGCTGGCCCCAACCGATACGCACCGGACAACGCACCCGGCGCGCTGAGAGTAACCACAATGACCACGATGACAACCCTCAATGACGTCCGATCAGCCCTGATCGACCAGGGCCACCCGCCTGAGCAAGTTGACGAAATGCTCAACCTGGCCGGCCGCATGGTACTGGAAGGCTCCCTCGCCTCCAAAGACGACCTGAACCAACTGCGTGACGATTTCAACCGCTCCACCATCGACGTTATCGGACGATTCGCTGAACTGCACACCGAAACACACGGAGAATTTGCCAGGCTCCGCACTGAAATGCACGAAAAATTCGCCGAGCATCGCGTCGAAATACACGCAACGTCTGCCGCACTCCAAAGCGAGATGAACGCAAAGTTCGCCGAACACCGCACCGAAATGCACGCAACGTCTGCCGCACTCCAGAGCGAGATGAACGCAAAGTTCGCCGAACACCGCACCGAAATGCACGCAACGTCTGCCGCACTCCAGAGCGAGATGAACACAAAGTTCGCCGAACACCGTACCGAAATTAGCGCAAAGTTTGACGAGCTAAGCACCGAGATGCGCGCAACGTCTGCCGCGCTCCGTGCCGAAATGCGCGAAATGCTTGCCGAGCATCGAGTAGAGTTCAACCAGCAAATTGGCGAATTACGCTCTGAAATGAACGAAAAATTCGCCGCACTATCCACCTCCGTAGCCATCGAAGCCCGCGATCAGCAGGCCGTGTTAATAAAGTGGATGGTCGGCGTGATGATTGCCGGTATAGCAATCAACACTGCGGTAGTTGGCATTGTCCTGACCGCATTTACGCTGGCCGGCAGCTGAAACCCTGCCTTGGGCCCACCATGATAGTTGATACCCACGTCCACATCGGCCTCAACCACTACGAACCCGTCGAACTCCTCCTCGCGCAAATGGAGCTGAACGACGTCGCCAAAACCGTCCTGGTTCAGTCCACCGCCACGCTGGACAATTCCTATGTGCTGGAATCCAAAGCCCGCTTTCCGGGCCGCCTGTCCGTAGTCTGCCGGGTGGACGTGGACGACCCCGCCGCGCCGGACACCCTGGAGGGTCTGCGCGACGCCGGCGCCGAAACGGTGCGCCTCCGCAACTTCCACCGCTCGCCGGGCAACGACCCGCTGGCCGTATGGCGGGCGGCGGCCAACCTGGGAATGTCGGTCAGCGTTGGCGGCCCAGCCGCGGGTTTCGCCTCTCCTGAGTTCTCCAACCTGGTAGCGGAACTGCCCAGCCTCACCGTCATAATCGAACACCTGGCGGGCATGGGCATCCATGCCATCGGCGCGCCGGCCATGCCCGACGCAAGCCTCTTTCGCACCGCGCTAACCCTATCCCGCTACCCCAACACCGTCATAAAGATTCACGGCATGGGCGAAATCAGCGCGCCCCCCTTTCCCTACCGGCACATACCGCCTTACGTGCAAATGGCCTACGACGCCTTTGGCCCGGAGCGCATGGTATGGGGCTCAGACTGGCCCCGGGTTGCCAACCGCGAAGGCTACCGCAACGCACTCCGGTACACCATCGAGCAGATGACGTCGTGGTGTCCGCCCGCCGACCTGGATCAGATTTTCGGCGGTACGTCCCTCCGGTTATGGCAGTTTGCCTAACCGGCGACACCGTTCCAAACGCCCAAATCATCGCAAAACGGTATGTCGGCAGCGTTGCAAAATCAAGGGCCGCTTGCTACCATAATTGGCGGTTTTAATCTCAACACGGCTCGCAACACTAAAAAGGTAGGTGAAAATATCCGATGAATCGATACTTGAAATACATGGCCGGCGCCGTCCTGTTGGTCATTGCCCTTGCTGCAATGGCCTGCCAGCAGGACGCTGAGCCGCCCGCCCAAAGCACTGCGCCCACCGCCGCTATAACCGCTCCCACCGAACCCGCCGCTATGACCGCCGAAGCCACCGCAATGCCCGCCGACTCCGAGTCCACCTCCATGACGAACCAGGGCGACAGCCGCCTGGCCTCCGTAATGAGCCGGGGCACCCTGATTTGCGCCAGCAACGACAGCCTGGCCGGTTTCGGATTTGCTGACGCGAGCGGCAACATTACTGGCTTTGACATCGACCTGTGCCGCGCCGTGGCCGCCGCCGTACTCGGCGACGCCGACGCCGTAGAATACCGGCCCACCACCGCCTCCGAGCGCGGGCCCACGATGCAGTCCGGCGAAGTGGACATCATGTCCCGCAACACCACCTGGACCAGCTCCCGCAACGCCACCTGGGGCAACTTCGCTCCCACCATGTTCTACGACGGGCAGGGCTTCATGGTTCCCAAGAACCTGGGCGTCTCCGGCATGATGGAACTCGGCGGCTCCAGCGTCTGCGTACAGCAGGGCACCACTACCGAGCTGAACCTCCAGGACTTCATCGCCCAGAACGACCTGGACATCGAAGTAGTAGTCTTCCCGGACAACGTAGCCACCAACGCCGCCTACACCAGCGGGCAGTGCGACGCACTGACCACCGACCGCTCCGGTCTGGTCAGCACCCGCGCCGGCTTTGCATCCCCCGACGACCACACCATCCTGGCCGGCACCATCTCCGAGGAGCCGCTGGGCCCGGTCGTTCCCCACGGCGACGAGCAGTGGTTTGACCTGGTAAGCGCCGTGATGAGTATGCTCATCTACGCCGAAGCCTACGGCATCACCTCCAGCTCCGTTCCCACCGCCGTCACCGGCGACACCGCCATTGACCGGCTGTTCGGCCTGGAAGGTTCCTACGGCCAGGAGGACATGGGCCTGAGCATGACCGCCGCCCAGGACGTCATCCGCGCCGTCGGCAACTACGGCGAGATTTACGACCGCCACCTCACCCCGCTGGACTTGCAGCGGGAAGGCAGCCGCAACGCCCTGTGGGCCAACGCCCCCTGCACCGACTGCCCCAAGGGCGGCCAGGTGTACGCCGCGCCCCTGCGGTAAGCATCACGCCTCACCAGCCCCCGCAAGGGAGCTAAAAAGGGGAGCGACCGGCAACGCGCTGGTCGCTCCTTTTTTTGCATGGCAGTCAATCAGTCAGAATGACCGCGGGGGAATGACCGCGGGCGATTGATGATAATGCCCGGCAAGTTCGTTCCGTTTTGGCGAGCATATTCGCCGCCAATGCGTTAGAATATCGCCCGGAGCGGAACCGCAAAACTCGTATGACGGAACTAGCACGCATCTTGACCTACCAGGGCATCCCGGTCTGGCGCCACACCCGGGTTATCCAGTGGGCGGCGCAAATCCTGTCCGCCATCGTGGTCGTGGCCCTGGTCGCCTGGTTCTTCGCCAACGTCGCCAACGCCGTTCAGGAACGCGGCATCTCCTACAGCTTCAGCTTCCTGTCCCGCGAGTACCATACCCCCATCGGCGATACCTTCGTTCCCTACGAGCCCTCCGACACCTACCTTTACGCCTTCGGAGTCGCCGCCCTCAACACCCTGGTCGTGGCGGTGGCCGGCGTCATCCTGGCAACGCTGCTGGGCATCTTTATCGGCGTCATTCGCCTGTCGGGAAACTGGCTGGTGTCCCGGCTGGCGCTGGCCTACATCGAGTTCTTCCGCAACGTGCCCCTGCTGGTGCAGCTGCTCTTCTGGTTCTTCATCATGCTGGTCTTGCCCCCGGAGCGGGACGGCTACGTCATCGCCGGGCAGTTGTATGTCAACAACGCCGGCGTATCTTTCCCCTGGCCCACGGGAACGGGCCAACCGATAGCGACGCTAATTTGGCTGATACTGGCGGTAGTAGCGATAATCGCCGGCTTTGTCGTAAGTCGGCGTCTAAGCCGGCGAGAAGTGGAGACCGGCCGGACGTCTTACCCGGTCCTACTCGGCTGTGCGGCGGCAGTTGCCATTGGCGCCCTCGGCTGGCTGCTGGTCAACGCCTTTGCCGGCGATGCGCCCCTGGCCATCTCGACCCCGGAACCGCAGGGCCGTTTCGCCCGCATCGACGGCGGGTTCACCGCCCGGGCCGGCATGATAGTGCTGCTCATCGGGTTGGTGATGTACACCGCCTCATTTATCGCCGAAATCGTGCGCGCCGGCATCCAGTCCGTAGGCCGGGGGCAAACCGAAGCCTCCCGCGCGCTCGGCCTGTCGCAGCTGAACACCCTGCGGCAAGTAACCTTTCCCCAGGCCCTCCGCGTCATCATCCCGCCCTGGATTAGCCAGTGCCTGAACCTCACGAAAAACAGCAGCCTGGGCTTGGCCATCGGCTTTACCGAACTCACCAGCGTGGCCCAAACGATGACCCAGCTCGCGCCGCCGATACCCATTTTCATCATGCTGATGGCGGCATATCTGGCAATGAGCCTCACCTGGTCGCTGATCGGCAACCTGTACAACCGGCGCATCCGGTTCAGCTGAGATTACCATGGCAACCGAAAGCAATCCCGCCCCGCCCCCGTTGTCCTCCGCGCTGCCGCCGCCCCGGATGAGCGTAGGCGCGGCCGGCTGGATTCGGGCCAACCTCTTCAGCACCTGGCTCAGCGGCCTGCTTACCGTCACATCCGGCGCAGTCCTGGTTCTGGCCCTCTGGTACGGCTTGGACTGGGTGCTGCTGGATGCGGAATGGACCGTAGTAACCACGCTGGGCGGTCAGTTTATCATCGGCTCGTACAACTCGGAGCAAGCCTGCCCCGGACAAAACTGTTTCTGGCGCCCCCAGGCTGCGCTGCTGCTGGTGACGCTGCTGCTGGGCATGGGATGGGGCGTCGCCGCCGGCGGACTGGCCAAACGCATCGCCCTCATTGCCGCCATAGCAATTGCACTGCTCGCCTTCCTTCCCTACAGCCTGGACAAGATGGGACTGGACGTGCGCCTGCTGCTCATCGCCAACCTCCCAGCACTGCTGGCCGGATGGGCCCTGGCCCGCTACACCGCCCTGGGCACCGCGCGCTGGATTGTAATTCTGTCCGTAGCAGTCTTTCTGATAACACTGGTGCTGCTGCGGGGAGTGCCCGGCGTTCCCGGATTGCAGCCGGTATTGGTTCAGAACTGGGGCGGCCTGACCCTGAATCTGGTGCTGGCCGTAGCCGGCATCGTACTCAGCCTGCCCATCGGCATTGCCCTGGCGTTGGGACGCCGCAGCAACCTGCCGGTGGTAAAGTCCCTGTGCGTAACTTTCATTGAGGTATTCCGTGGCGTGCCGCTGATAACGCTGCTGTTTATGTCCCAGCACCTGCTCCCGCTGGCCTTTCCCCAGAACTTCCCGGTGAACCCCCTGTTCCGCGCCGCCGTAGTAATCACCCTGTTCAGCGCAGCCTACATGGCCGAGAACATCCGGGGCGGCCTGCAAGCCCTGCACCCTGGCCAGGCCGAGGCCGCCCGCGCATTGGGACTCCCCGGCTGGCAAACTACGCTGCTCATCTCCCTGCCCCAGGCCATCCGCAACGTCATCCCCGCCATCGTCGGCCAGTTCATCGGCCTCTTCAAAGACACCAGCCTGGTCTATATCATCGGTATGGTGGACATAGTACGAGTCGGTTACCGGTTCGTCAGCGGCAACACCCAATACCTGGACAACGCCCCCGAAGTATTCATCTTCATCTCACTGGTCTTCTGGGTATTCACCTACGGAATGTCCTACGTCAGCCGGCACATCGAGCGCCAGCTGGGGGTTGGCGAGCGTTAGCCGGCGCCCCTGCCCGGCCATCCTCTGCTAAAATGGCATCAGAGTGTCCTTGCCTTGCAAAAATTAAAGCGGATTTACGATAGGCTGCTGTCAATCAGCCTCTACATAGGCTTGGACATCATCGTAGGCATCATCGCATACCGCATCAGCCACACCGAACCGGAACTAACCGACGGCCAGCTGATGCTCCGCGTAATGTCCATAATCCTGCTGGCAAACGGCATTTTAGGAGGCCCCGACGCCATGATGTTTTGGAGAGAATCAGGACGCCGCATCGAAGCCGAGCAAAAAATGACCGAAGCCCTACAACAGCAAGCCGAAACCGCTCAGAAACTGGCCGAAGCGTGGCAAAAGCAGGCTGAAACCGCTCAAGACTTGGCCGAATCTCGGCAAAAGCAAGCCGAAATCGCGCAGAAACTGACCGAAGTTCTGCAAAGGCAATCTGAAACCGATCAAGAACGCGACGCCGCCAACGCCCGTATCCGCGAACTGGAAGCCGAACTAGCCCAGCGCAGCCCATCCAACGATGCCGGGTAAGCCGCATACCCATGTTGACTAACCGGAAAAATCGCATCAGCCACACCGCGCCGGAACTAACCGACGGCCAGCCGATGCTTCGCGTAATGTCCATATTTTGCTAGCAAACGGCATCTTGGGAGGACTGGACGCTATGCTGTTTTGGGGAGAAATGGGCCGGCGCATCAAAGCCGAGGAAAAACTGGCCGAGTCAGAACGAGAACTAGCCGCTATCCAACGAGAACAGGCCGAGGCCGAGCAAGAATGTGACGCAATCATACAAGAACGCGATGCCGCCAACGCCCGCATCCGCGAACTGGAAGCCAAACTAGCCCGGCGCAATCCACCCAGTATGCCGCGCAAGCCCGCCTGCGCCGCAATGGAGCGTTCCTCATGACTATGACTACAAACGGAAAATCGGACACCGACGATAACATCATCGTCTGCAACGACGTGCACAAGTGGTTCGGCAATTTCCACGCCCTGCGCGGCATCACCACCACCGTCCAGCGCGGGCAGGTGGTCGTCATCATCGGCCCCTCCGGCTCCGGCAAGTCCACCTTTATTCGCACCATCAACCGGCTGGAGCAGCACCAGCGCGGCGATATTTTCGTTGACGGCCTCGAACTCTCCAACGACGTGCGCAACATCGACGCCATCCGCCGGGACGTTGGCATGGTCTTCCAGTCGTTCAACCTGTTCCCCCACCTCACCGTCATCAACAACATCACCCTGGCGCCCACCAAAGTGCGCAAGCTGCCCGCAGATCAGGCCAAAAACATCGCCATGGAGCTGCTCGAACGCGTCGGCATCCCGGAGCAAGCCGACAAATACCCCGCCCAGTTGTCCGGCGGCCAGCAGCAGCGCGTCGCCATCGCCCGCGCCCTGGCCATGCAGCCCAACATCATGCTGTTCGACGAACCCACGTCGGCCCTCGACCCGGAGATGATTAAAGAAGTCCTCGAAGTAATGCGCGAACTGGCCGCCTCCCACATGACCATCCTCGCCGTCACCCACGAGTTGGGATTCGCCCGCGAAGTTGCCGACCGCATCATAATGTTTGACGAGGGCCAAATCGTTGAGGACCAGCCGCCCGACGATTTCTTCAACAACCCCCGGCACGAGCGGGTCAAGCACTTCCTGTCGCAAATCCTCTAATCGCAAATCCCCCGATTGATAAACCCCATTGCTGAATAACACCGCTGGTTAAGGCGATGACCCCCCCGGCCAATCCGCATCACTCCACCACCGTACCGCCATGCCGCTAGTCAGAAAGTTCGGGCGCTGGCTGTGGGCCGGCAGCGACGCCGCATCCGTCCGCGCCCGCGAGCGCCGGCTGCCCATCTGGGAATACCCCTGGTTCAACCGGATGTACCGCATCGGAATGGCGCTGGGCTGGTTCGCAATACTAGCCTTCTTCCTGATCTGGAACCTGGTATGGGCCACCCCCTAACCCCGATTGCCCCACTGTACGCCGCAGAGTACAATCGTGCGCGTCCCGGCGCCGTTCACCGCCGGCCTTTTTCATCTCAGCTCAACTCAACGTACCTGGAGGTTTTCCGGAATGCCGAACCGTAATATGCAGATTGGCGCAGTGTTCCCCCAGACTGAAATCGGTTCCGACCCCATCGCAGTCCGCGATTACGTGCAGGCCGCCGAGCAGCTTGGCTACGCCCACATCATCGCCTACGACCACGTTCTCGGCGCCGATACCGACTACCACCAGCCCTGGGTTGGTACCTACACGAAAGAGAGTATGTTCCACGAGATTTTCGTACTCTTCGGCTACATGGCCGCCTTAACCACCAGCGTGGAACTGGTATCGGCCATCCTGATTCTCGGCCAGCGGCAAACCGCGCTGGTGGCCAAGCAGGCCGCCGAGATTGACGTACTCAGCAACGGCCGCCTGCGTCTCGGCGTTGGCGTGGGCTGGAACCACGTCGAATACGAGGCCCTGGGCGAGGATTTCACCACCCGAGGCCGGCGCGCTGAGGAACAAATGGAATTGCTCCGCCGCCTGTGGACGGAGGAAGTCGTCGATTTCCACGGCAAACACCACAGCATCACCAACGCCGGCATCAACCCCCTGCCCGTCCAGCGCCCCATCCCCATCTGGATGGGCGCCGGCAGCCGCCGCAGCGGCCCGGTTCCCGTTGACCGCGTGCTCAGCCGCGTCGGTCGCTGCGCCGACGGCTGGTTCCCCCAGTTCCAGCCCGACGACCCCCAGGCCGAATCCATCATCGCCAAGGTCCGCCAGTACGCCGCCGACGCCGGCCGCGATCCCGACACCCTGGGCATGGAGCCCCGGGTCAATTACGGCGACGGCGACCCAGAGTTCTGGCAGGCCCGCGCTGAGGTCTGGCGTGGCTTGGGCGCATCCCATTTCTCCGTCAACACCATGTCCGCCCACCTCACCACCCCGGACGCCCACATCAACGCCATCCGCGAGTTCAAGGACGTCGTCGCCGGGTAGCGACCGGCGTCCCTTTTTTTACCCCGTCACAATTCACACTAGGGAGGCATTACATGGCCAGACTGGACGGCAAGGTTGCCCTGATTAGCGGCGGCGCCCGTGGGCAGGGCGCTGCGGAAGCCCTGATGTTTGCCACTGAGGGCGCCTGCGTAGTTTTTGGCGATATTCTGGACGATGAGGGCCGCATGGTTGAAGCCGAGATCCGCGAACTCGGCGGCCGGGCCACTTATGTTCACCTGGACGTCACCAGCGCAGCGGATTGGGCCGCCGCCGTTGACGCCGCCGTATCCGAGTACGGCAAACTTGACGTGCTGGTCAACAACGCCGGCATCGTGCTGGGACGCAGCATCGAGGAAATGACGGCCGACGAGTGGGACCGCCTCTTTGACATCAACGCCAAAGGCGTGTTCCTCGGCACCAAAGCCGCGCTGCCCGCCATGCGCGCCGCCGGCGGCGGCAGCATCGTCAACATCTCATCCACCGCCGGCCTCGTCGGCAACGACTACAACCTCGCCGGATACAGCAGCACTAAAGGCGCCGTTCGCCTGTTCACCAAGTCCACCGCCATCCAGCACGCCCCGGACGGCATCCGCTGCAACTCCGTCCATCCCGGCCCCATCGACACCCCCATGTTGCAGGAATCCCGCCGCGGACGCAGCGGCCTCTCCGACGAACAGCAGCGCCAGCGCACCCCCCTGGGACGCATCGGCCGCGTTGAGGACATCGCCTACGCCGTCATCTACCTGGCCTCAGACGAATCATCTTTCGTAACCGGCAGCGAAGTAGTAATCGACGGCGGCCGCACCGCAATGTAGCGCGCCAACTGCATTAAAACATTACAGGGGGACAGCGTTGGCCGTCCCCCTGCTCAATCTCCAAATGGTCGGGGCGGCCAGATTCGAACTGGCGACCCCCTGCACCCCATGCAGGTGCGCTACCGGGCTGCGCTACGCCCCGCCCCGACACGTTCACTATACCACGCCGTCCAACCGCTGTCATCCCAAGCACAACCCAATGTCATTCTGAACTCCCCCTGCTACTGTCATTCTGAGCACAGCAAAGCAGCGTTTTCCAGTCCCCCAGCCACACAACCCCGCTGCCGCCAAATATGCTATTCTCCGATGACATTTGCCCGGCGCAATACTAAAACCCGGCCACTTTTCCACCGCAACCCCATGGCATCCGACTGTTATCAGATTCTCGGCGTCATCCCCACGGCCTCCGCGGACGAAATCCGCGCGGCCTATCGTCGCTTGGCCCGGCTTTACCATCCCGATTTAAACTCCGGCCCGGAGGCCGAGGCCCGGATGCAGCAAATCAACCAGGCTTACGACACCCTTTCCAACCCGGCCCGCCGGCGGCAGTACGACGCCTCCGCCCTCCTCACCCAGCGCCCGGCCCACGCCAGCCCGCGCGCCCGCCGCGCCAACGCCAGCCGCAGCGCACGGGTCGTCCTTGACCCCCGCCCCGACGCCCCCATCCCCCAGCGCGGCGCCGACATCGAAGCCGCCGTCTCCATCAGCCCCCGCGAAGCCCGTCGGGGCGTCCGCAAGTCGTTCCCCGTGCAGCGATTGGAAACCTGCCCCCGCTGTCGGGGCAGCGGCATCGAGCCGGAGGAAACTTTCCAGCGCAGCGGATGTTGGCGCTGCTCCGGCGCCCAGCGTCTCCACCGCGAGTTGCAGCTCCACGCCACCATCCCCCCCGGCGTAACCGACGGACAACGCCTCCGCCTTCGCGGACAGGGCAACGCCGGCACCGATGGCGGAACCCACGGCCACATCTACATCACAACCCGCCTGCACCCCCCGCACCGCCTCGGGCGAATGGCCGCGTTCCTCTGGCGCCATCTGATTGCCTGACCTCCCCCACCCAATGTCATTCTGAGCGCAGCGAAGAATCTCGATGACGTAGTGCACGATTCTCCACACAGGGGCCATTTTGACCGCATACGCCCATATTGACGACTACTTGCAGCAGTGGCTGGCCCGCGTGCCGGCCGCCGGCGTTGCGCTGGCGATTACCACCCCCGCGCACACCCTGCACACCGCCCACGTCGGCTATCGCGACTACGCCGCTGGATACCCGGTATCCCCCGCTACCACCTTTCAGATTGGCAGCATCGGCAAGTCCATGACCGCCCTGGCCCTGATGCAGCTGGTCGAGTCCCGCCGCCTCGACCTCAACGCCCCTTTGAGCTCCCATCTCCCCTGGTTCGCCCCGTCCTCCCGCTTCGGCCCCATCGCCCTCAAGCACGTAATGAGCCACACGGCCGGATTGCCTGCCGGCGCCGATTTCACCCCGGCCTCCCGCTACGAAGCCTACGCCCTGCGCGACGTGGACGTCGCCTGGGAACCCGGCGCCCGGTTCCATTACTCCAACACCGGCTACAAGCTGCTCGGCTGGCTCCTCGAGGACGTCGCCCACGCCCCCTACGGCACTATCCTGACCCGGCAAGTGCTGGCCCACCTCGGCATGACGGCCACCGACGCCGTAGTCACCCACCACACCCACCCCCGCCAAGCCGTCGGCTACACCCCTTTGCACGACGACCGCCCCTATCGGTTCGGCGATACCCTGCTGCCGGCCACCTGGATGGAATACGCCGCCGGCGACGGCAGCCCGGCCGCCACCGCCGGTGACCTGGCCCGCTACGCCCGCCTCTGGCTCAACCGGGGCCGTGGCCCCCAGCGCCCCATCGTATCCCCCGCCTCCTTTGACCGCATCATCCGCCCGTCCATCCGAATGGAGCGCGGCGCTGCCTACGAACACGACTACGGCTATGGTTTCGGCATCATCTCCCACACCGCCGACGGGCATCGTTTCATCGGGCATGGCGGCAGCACCGTCGGTTTCCAGGCCATAATGCTAGTTGACCTCACCACCGGCCTGGCCGCCGCCCTCCTCTGCAACGGCACGGGCCTTGACACCTACGCCCCCGCCCGCTACGCCCTGCAAGTCGCCGCCGCAACGCGCGACGGAACCGCAATTCCCCCGCCCCCGGAACTGCCCGACCCGGAGCGCGTCACCGCCGCCCCCCGCTACGCCGGCAAATACACCGCCCCCGACGGCCGCCGTCTGCATATCCACCCCGACGGCAATAAACTCCGGGCGCACCTTGCCACCCCTGCTAATCCCGATGCCGCCGGCCCAATCACCTTGCAGCACATCAACGGCAACACTTTCTGCGCCCCGCATGATGCTTTCGACCCGTTCCCCCTGCGTTTCCGTACCACGCCCGATGACATCGCCGCCGGCACGATGATTGAAGTCTGGCACGGCCCAACAGTGTATGTCAGAGAGGGCAGTGCACCATTAGAGGAACCGGCAATCAGCCCGCCGGGTTACGCCGCGCTGCCCGGCCATTACCGTAGCCACGCCCCCTACGTATCCAACTTCCGGATAATTCTGCGACGGGGCCGCCCCTACCTCTGCTGGCCCAATGGCGGCGAGGAACGCCTCACCCCCCGCAACCCATCCGATACAACATCAGGATGGTTCACCGTAGGCCCACCCGGAACCCCATCAGCCGAGCAGCTGCGCTTTGACCCCATAGTAGGCCCAACCGCCCTCCGCGTCCGCTGGACCGGCGGCGGCGATTTCTACCGGGTTGACTGACGGCCTAGCGGATTGATTGACGGCCCGGCGGGTTGACTGACGGCCCGGCGGGTTGCTTGACGGCCCGGCCGCATCACGGCCCGGCCGCCCCAACTTACAGCTCGCCCAGATAAGCCTCGTACCCGGCCGCGTCCAGCAGCTCGTCCAGCTCTGATGGCGCGCTCATCCGCACCCGCAGCATCCACCCGTCGCCAAACGGGTCGTTGTTGACCAGCTCCGGCTCGTGCGCCAGCCGGCCGTTCACCTCGGTAACCGCCCCGCTCACCGGCGAGTACAAATCCGATACGGCCTTAACCGACTCAATCTCCCCCATCTTGGCCAGATACCCCACCGCAGCGTCAACCTGCGGCAGCTCCAGATACACCACGTCGCCCAACTGGTCCTGAGCGTAGTGCGTAATCCCCACCAGCGCCATGCCGGCGGCAGCGTCCTCTACGAGCACCCATTCGTGCTCCCTCGTATATTTGCGGTCGTCGGGATTCACGTCGGTAGATCCTCCGGGTAATTTTTTTGTCGTTGACCGCCGCCGGGATTAGCTGGCGCGGCGGTAGAATGGCAGCTCCACCGTAGTCACTGCGGCGGCGCGCCCCCTGATGTCCACGGTCAACTCGGTTCCTGGTTCGGCGTATGCCGTCTCCACAAACGCCATTGCCACGCATTTCTCCAGCGTTGGCGAATAGCTCCCGCTGCTCACCGCCCCCACCGGCGCCCCGTTAGCCAGCACCTCGTACCCGGCCCGCGGCGCGCTCCGCCCCGGCATCGTCAGCCCCACCAGCCGCCGGTTCGTCCCATACACCCGCTGGTTGTCCAGAACGTCGGCCCCGTTGAACCCGCCGTCCCGCCGCACAAACCGGCTCAGCCCGGCCTCAATCGGCGTGATTGTCTCCGTAAGCTCGTGCCCGTGCAGTGGCAGCCCGGCCTCCAGTCGCAGCACGTCCCGGGCCCCCAGCCCGCACGGAACCGCCCCGGCCTCGGCCAGCCGCTCCCAAATCGCCGCCGCGTCCGACGCCCCCAGCGCCAGCTCAAACCCGTCCTCTCCGGTGTACCCCGTGCGTCCCACGAACACCCGCCGCCCGTCGATATGCCCGCGCCCCCACGCAAAAGGCCGCAGCAGCGACGGCTGCGGCGAGCGGCCGGGATTGCGGGCCAGACGCGCGCCCGGCGCAAAGTCCTCGCACAGCCCGTCCAGGATGCGCGCCGCATCCGGCCCTTGCAGCGCAATCAGCCCGGTCAGCATCGTCCGGTCGGTAATCTGCACCCCGCGCCCGTCAAAATGGTGCGCCAGCTGCCGGTCAAACCACAGCACAACCTGCGGACGATTCCCGGCGTTAGGAATCAGCAAAAACTCGTCATCCGACAGCCGGTAAAATATCGTGTCGTCAATAACCCCGCCGTCCCGGTTGCAGATAAAGCAGTACCGGGCCCGCCCCAAACGCAAATCGGATGCCGAACCCGTCAAGAGAATATCCAGCAGCCCGGCCGCGTTAGGCCCGCCGATGTGCAGCCGCCCCATGTGCGAAACGTCAAACATCCCGGCGCCGCCGCGCACCGCCCCCACCTCCGCAATCACCCCCGCGTACTGCACCGGCATATCCCACCCCCCAAACGGCACCATCCGCGCGCCGAGGCCGACGTGCGTCTGATACAAAGCGGTACGCAGGTTGTCCGAATTAGCGGTTTCCGCGGCCATCGTCCCTCTGATCGTCCCTCTGATTGAATTGAATAGGCAGGCTGATGCGTAAGCCGGCTGACGCCGATTTTTCGCTGATTCATCATACCGCCATGCCGTTGCGGGCGCAACGATTATTTTCACCCCAACCGATTGCGAACTCCATCCCCACCCTCCCGCCCGGCGCCCATCCGTATGTTATGATATACGCCAAGTTACGCTTGTCAGCCCGGCCGCCCACCTTTGCTTGCCGCCGGAACCGAGGATGCCATCAATGCCCCGACTCACCCCACCGGAGATTGACGCCTACCTGGACGGCCCCCACGTCGCGCATTTCGCCTCCATCCGGCCCGACGGCACCCCCCACGTCTCCCCCGTCTGGTATCAGTGGGCCGACGGCAAGGTCACCGTCGTCTCCGGCGATTCCGCGGTCAAAACCCGCAACGTCCGCCAAAACCCCAAAGTCGCCATCTCCGTCGCCACCGACGAATGGCCCTACCAGTACGTCATCCTGGAGGGCAACGCCACCGTTGACAGCTCCAACCTGCGCGACACCGTGCGCAGCATTTTCTCCCGCTACGAGGGCGCCGAACGCGGCGAACAGGACGCCAACGACCTTACCGCTAGCGACCAGCGTCTGGTTGCCATCGTAATTGACGTCAACCGCGTTATGTCGTGGAAAGGCGATGACCAGTAGCAGCAGCCCCCTGCCCGCCACTGCCGACGTCGTCATCATCGGCGGCGGCGTCATGGGCTGCGCCATCCAGTACCATCTGGCGCAGCTGGGCGTCCCCAACACCGTCGTCCTGGAGCGCAGCGTCCTCGCCGCCGGCAGCACCGGCCGCTCCCAGGCCATCTGCCGGATGCACTACTCCAACCCCGTCACCACCGAACTCGCGTGGCAAAGCTTGCAGGTTTTCTCCGATTTTGACGCCCGCGTCGGCGGCCAATCCGGTTTCGTCGGCACCGGCTACCTGGTAGTAGTAGAGGACGTTGACGCCGCCGGACTGGAACGCAACGTCGCCATGCAGCAGGAACTTGGCGTCCCCGCCTCCCTGATTTCAGCCGACGACCTCGCCCGCCTCGCCCCCAGCATCCGCCTCTACGATGATGAACGCGCCGCCTGGGAACCCCTCTCCGGCTACGCCAACCCCTACCTGGTAACCACGTCCTACGCCCAGCGTTCCCGCGAAGCCGGCGCCCAAATCGCCCTGCGCACCTCCGCCAGCGCCATCGAACTCGACGGCGAACGCGTGCAAGCCGTAACCACCACCAACGGCGACCGCATCGCCGCCGGAACCGTCATCGTCGCCGCCGGCCCCTGGTCAAAGCCCCTCCTGGCCGGCGTAGGCGTAAATGTCCCCCTGATTCCCGTCCGGCACCAGGTAGCCACCGTTGCCCGCCCGGTCGAACGCGTCCCCGAACACCCCACCGTCGGCGACATCAGCCAGTCGTTCTCATTCCGACCCGACGGCAGCGCCTTTACGATGATGGGCTTTGGCGACGACCCGGAAACCCCCAACCCCGACGACTACCCCGAGGGCGTTGACCCATCCGATGCCACCTCGGCCCTGCACCGATTAGGCCGCCGCGTCCCCGGCCTCGCCGATTCCTACTACCGGGGCGGCTGGTCCGGCCTCTTCACCACCACCCCCGACTGGCACCCCATCCTCGACGCCATCCCCGGAATAACCGGCCTCTACTGCGCCATCGGTTTCAGCGGCCACGGCTTCAAACTATCCCCCGCCATCGCCAAAGCCATCGCCGAACTAATAGTAGAAAACCGCCCCCGCGACATCGACCTAACCCCCCTCCGCTACGCCAGATTCGCCGAAAACGACCTCCTCCAATCCAGCTACCGCTACCGCGTACTGGCCTAGTCATTAGACGATGAACCACGATATGGTGAACCAGGATGACGACAACAAGCTTTTTGTCGCCCAACCGCATTTACCAGGGTGACGCCCGAAAGCTGCTTGCGTCGGTGCAGCCGGATTCGGTAGCCCTCAGTTTCTGGTCGCCGCCCTACTGCCTCGGCAAGTCTTACGAGGCCCACCTCGGCTTTGCTGATTGGTCAGCCTTGCTGTCAGAGACCATCCAGTCCCACTATCCGGTCATCAAGCCCGGCGGCTTTTTAGGCATTAACATCGCCGACATTCTCGCTTTTGAGGATGCCGCTATGCCCCGCATCCAGGCCGATAACATCAGCGCCAAAAAGGTAAAGATCACCCGGGACGAAGTGCTCACCGCCCAGCAGGCCAACCCCGGCTTTGACAAATACCAGCTGGCCGCCCTGTTAGGATGCAGCGAACAAACCATTGACCGCCGCCTGAAACACAACAACGTCCGCGGCGGCAAATCCGCCCCTCAAACCAGAGTAAAACTCACCGCCGGCCTCATTGAGCAATGGGCCGCCGACGCCGGCTTTTACCTGTACGACCGCCGCATCTGGGTAAAAGACCCCTGCTGGGAGAACAGCCGCTGGCACAGCCTGTCCTATCGCTCCGTGGACGAGTGGGAACACGTGCTGATTTTCTGGAAGCCCGGCATAACCGTAGTGAACCGGCAGCGCCTGGAACCCGGCGAATGGGCCGAGTGGGGATCCCGCGGCGTCTGGCACATCCCTTCAGTACGCTCCAACAACGCCCACGAATCCCAATTCCCCCCCGAACTCCCCCGCCGCATGATAACCTTGCTCACCGAACCGCACGACTTGGTACTGGATTGTTTCGTAGGCAGCGGAACTACGGCGGCAGCGGCAGTATCGGAAAACCGGCAGTTTCTAGGCTTTGACTTAAACCCGGAAAGCGTCAAACTATTCGAGCAACGTATCACAGCAACCCTGAGCTAGTTGCCCTGACCTTGAATGTCGCTGCGCTCCGGGCCAATCTCGTCATCATTGAGCAAGTGGCAAAGCATCCCCGCGAATGATAGTGCCAGCCCTATACGATTTCAGAGCCGAGGCCGTTGCGATATTCACCATTTCAGTCCTATGCCTCCCCAACGGGCTTTTGCAAGACCGCTACAACCCCACCGCCGCTGACTCATTCTGGCTTGCCGGACGCAATGCCCCAACACGGGGCGAGGCGTTTCGGGTTAGAATAGGCTTGGCCGCCCTCAAAAGCAAAGCCCATTGGCGCGTCCAGACCATTCCCGCCAACCCCAATCACCCCCTCGCTTGGGACGATTAATAATAAGACTGCAATCCTTACTCATTACCCCCACCCATGGAGCATCCCGGATGGTTACCTCTTTCCAATCACATTACATCCCCAACACCCCTGCTGAGCAGGACGCCCTCCTCGCCGCCATCGGCCTGCGCCACATGGACGACCTGTTCCACGACATCCCGCAGGACTACCGCAACCCCGAACTGAACCTGCCCGCCCCCCTCTCCGAGCTGGACATCCAGCGCGAGCTAGGCCAGTTGGCCGCCCGCAACCGCCCCCTCAGCAGCGGCCCCTCCTTCCTCGGCGCCGGCAGCTACCACCACTTCATCCCCTCCATCGTAAAAGCCCTCATGACCCGGGGCGAGTTCCTCACCGCCTACACCCCCTACCAGCCCGAAGTTTCCCAGGGCACCTTGCAGGTCATCTTCGAGTTCCAGACCATGATTAGCGGCCTGTACGGTATGGAAGTCGCCAACGCCGGTATGTACGACGGCGCCACCAGCCTGGCCGAAGCCGTGCTGATGGCCTGCCGCGTCACCCGACGCGCCCGCGTCATCGTCACCGATTCCGTCGCCCCCGCCTACCGCGAAGTCATCACCACCTACTGCCAGGCTCAGGGCATCACCATCGACGTACTCCCCGCGGCCCAGGCTGGCGCGGCCGTAACCGAGTCCACCGCCGGCATCGTCGCCCAGTATCCCAATTTCTACGGCGCCCTCGACGACCTCTCCGGCCTGGCCCAATCCGCCCACGACGACGGCGCCCTGCTCGTCGTATCCGCCGACCCCCTGGCCATGGGTATGCTGCGCCCCCCCGGCAACTTCGGCGCCGACATCGTCACCGGCGAGGGCCAGCCCCTGGGCATCCCCCCGTCCTACGGCGGCCCTTACCTCGGCTTGTTCAGCTGCCAGCAGCAGTACATCCGCCAGATGCCCAGCCGTCTGGTCGGACGCACCACCGACACCGCGGGCCGCACCGGCTACGTCCTCACCTTGCAAACCCGCGAGCAGCACATCCGCCGCGAGCGCGCCACTTCCAACATTTGCACCAACGAAGCCCTCTACGCCCTGGCCGCCTCCATCTACCTCGCCGCCATGGGCCGCCGCGGCCTCCGCCAGGTCGCCGAGCTTTGCTACCACAAGTCCCACTACGCCGCCGAGCGCATTGACGCCTTACCCGGCTATTCCGTCGCTACGGACGGCGAGTTCTTTCAGGAGTTCGTCGTTTCCTGTCCGTCCCCGCCGGCCGATGTCAACCGCTGGTTGATGTCCCAGGATATTCTCGGCGGGCTTGACGTCAGCGACCGCTTTGACAACGGTATGCTCCTTTGCGTAACCGAGATGAACACCCGCGCCGAGATTGATTTGCTGGTGGACGCCCTGTCCGCCATCGCCTGATACCGACGCCCCACCCCACGCAACACAGTCTGAACCGGAGTTCCCCACACCATGCTGAACAAAGGCGGAAACCGCGATACCACCCAAATGCTAATGGCCCGCAGCGTCCCCGGACGGATGGGCGTTGTCACCCCCGACCTCGACGTCCCGGCCGCCCCCCTGCCCGCCGCCGCCTACCTGCGCGACGACTTGCCCCTGCCTGAAGTGTCCGAACCCGAAGTCGTCCAGTATTTCACCGCCCTGAGCCAGCTCAACTTCAGCATTGACACCCACTTTTACCCCCTGGGTTCGTGCACCATGAAGTACAACCCCAAGATAAACGACGAGGTTGCCTTCCTCCCCGGTTTCGCCGGCATCCATCCCCAGCAGCCGGTTGAGCTCTCCCAGGGCGCCCTGGAGCTGCTGTACCGCCTGCAAGGGTTCCTGTCCGAAATCACCGGCATGGACGCTACCAGCCTGGCCACCCTCGCCGGCGCCCACGGCGAACTCGCCGGCGTCCTGATGATGCGCGCCTACCACCTCTCCCGCGGCGACACCCGCCGCACCAAGATGGCCATTCCCGACAGCGCCCACGGCACCAACCCCGCCTCCGCCGCCATGGCCGGCTTTGACGTCGTTACCGTCCCCTCCGACTCCGACGGCAACACCGACCTCGACGCCCTGCGCGCACTGGCCGACGACGACCTGGCCGGCCTGATGATTACCCTCCCCAGCACCCTCGGCCTCTTTGACACCAAGATTCTCGAAGTCTGCCAGGTAGTCCACGACTGCGGCGGCCTCGTGTACGGCGACGGCGCCAACATGAACGCCCTATTGGGCCGGGCCAAGTTGGGCCATCTCGGTTTTGACGTCTGCCATCTGAACCTGCACAAAACCTTCAGCACCCCCCACGGCGGCGGCGGCCCCGGCGCCGGCCCCGTCTGCTGCGGCGCCAGCCTCGCCCCCTACCTCGCCGCCCCCATCGTCGCGCAAACCGCCGCCGGCGATTACGTCATCGCCCAGCCGCCCGACAGCATCGGCAAAACCAGCGGATTCCACGGCAACTTTGGCGTCCTCGTGCGCGCCTACACCTACATCCGCACCCTCGGCGCCGCCGGCCTGACCTCCATCAGCGGCAACGCCGTCCTCAACGCCAACTACCTCATGCACGCCCTTAAAGACATCTACGCCCTCCCCTACGACCGCACCTGTATGCACGAAGTAGTGTTCTCCGCCGACCGCCAGCACGAACGCGGCGTCAGCGGCCTCCAAGTCGCCAAGCGCCTCCTCGACTACGGCTTTCACGCCCCCACAATGTACTTCCCCCTCATCGTCCACGAAGCCCTAATGATTGAACCCACCGAGTCCGAAACCAAAGACACCCTCGACGCCTTCATTGACGCCCTGCGTGCCATCGACCACGAAGCCACCACCGACCCAACCCTGGTGCAGCAAGCCCCCCACACCACCCCCGTATCCCGCCTCGACGAAGCCACCGCCGCCCGCCGCCCCATCCTCCGCTGGCAGCCCGCCGCCGACTGATTCAGCCCAACGCCCGGCAAAACGCAAGCGGCGGAACGCGTGCCAATGGCACGTTCCGCCGCTCCGATTTGAGCCGATTCGGCCCCCGCTTGGATCGGCCCCCGCTTGGATCTGATGGCCGCCTACTCAGCCTCCAGCGCCCGCCGCAGCTCCTCAGGGTCAACCTCAAACTCCACCCCCGCCCGTTCCTCCTGCAACAGCATTGCCACCCGCGAATCCCGGCCGGCCCAGCCCCGGTTCAGCGCCTCGGTCAGTTCCGCCAGGGTCGTGTTCGCCAGTTTCATCGGCACGTCAAACTCCCGCCCCACCGCAACCGCCAGGTCAACATCCTTGCGCGCCAGCCGCAGCGCAAAATCCGGCGGATCGTAGCTGTTGATAAGAAAGTGCTGCGCCAGCCCCTCAAACATCCCCCGCCGTCCGCCGGCCCCCTTGCGCACCGCCAGAAACAGCGCCAGCGGATCCACCCCGGCCTTAATGCCCATCGTAAAAACCTCCGCCAGCGCCGTCTGCACGATGTACCCCGCGCAGTTGTGCACCAGCTTGGCCACCGCCCCGCTGCCGATTGGCCCCACGTAATACGCCGCATCGCCAATGGAATCCAGCACCGCCTTGTTCCGGTCAAACGCCCCCTTGTCGCCGCCCACCCAGATTGCCAAACGCCCGCTGGCCGCCCCGGCCGGCCCGCCGCTCACCGGCGCGTCCAGCACGTCAACCCCCTGCGCCGCCGCCCGCTCGTGAATCTGCCGGATGAGCGTCGGCGAACTCGTGCTCAGGTCAAAATAAGTCTTGCCCGCCGTCATCCCCGACATAATCCCGTCCTCCCCCACCGACACCGCCTCCACCTCCACCGGCCCCGGCAGCGACGTGAACACCACGTCGCTGGACTCCGCAACCTCCCGCGGCGTATCCGCCCAGCTGGCCCCCGCCTCCAGATGCTGCGTCGCCGCCTCCCGACGGATGTCGTGCACCACCATCTCGTTGCCCCCCCGCAGGCAGTTGTACGCCATACTGGCGCCCATCGTCCCCAAACCAATAAACCCAACTCGTGCCATCTCAATCGCCTCCCATTTGCATCGTGTCCCGTTTGCGTAACAGCGCGTCAAATCCAATCCAACGCCGCCGCATTCTATCAGACACCCCCCACCATCACCCCCCTAATGTCATTCTGAGCGCAGCGAAGAATCTCGATAGCGTAGCAACGACGCTACCCCAAAGTGTGCCCTACGCCGTCGCGATTTTTCGCTGTGCTCAGAATGACAACACAGGACGATTTCCAAAGTGACATCCCGCCGTTGACGCTTTGCGACTTGGCGACTAGACTGGTAACGCCTATGGCCCGCCTTTTTGACCTACACATCCACACCACCAGGGGCAGTGCTGATTCAAGCCTGACGCCGGAGGACCTTATCCTTGAGGCCGAGCGGTTAGGTTTGCGCGGCCTGTGCATTACCGAACATTCCGGCCCCTGGGACCGCCACGAATTCGCCGCCTTCGCCAGCCGGCACAACGTGGTCCTAATCCGGGCCATGGAGGCCGACACCGACATGGGCCACATCCTGGCTTTCGGCGTTGACCGCTACCAGAGCGGTTTCAACCGCGCCGAGGAATTGAGCAAGTCAGCCCACCGAGCCGGCGGCTTCGTAGTATCGGCCCACCCTTTCCGGGGCGTCCTCGGCCAGCACCATCGCACCCGCCCCTACTTGTACCGCGACCCCAGCGAACCCATCCCCACTGAGGCATCCGAGGCCATGCAGCACCCGGTTTTCCAGCTGGCCGACGCCGTAGAGATTGCCAACGGCGGCACTTCCGACGAGGAGAACCGTTTCGCCGCCGAAGTAGCCCACCGCCTGAACCTCCCCGTCACCGGCGGCAGCGACGCCCACAGCACCCACGGAATAGGACGGTTCGTAACCGAATTCCCCGACGAGATATTTGACGAAGCCCAGTTCCTCGCCGCCCTCCACAAGGGCGATTTCCGCCCCCTTGAAGGCTTGCGGCAAGGCCAACTCCGCCCTTACCGCTTGCAGACCCCATCCTAGACCCCATCGGCCTTGCGGCCAATCGACCGACGCCCATACCGCCAACATGACGCAATCCATCCTCCAGCACATTGACCCCTTTCAGCAGGTGTTCGTCGCCATCGACTTGGAGACCACCGGCCTGAACCCCCACGGCGACACCATCATTGAGGTCGGCGCCGTAAAGTTCCGCGCCGGCGAGCTGCTGGATACGTTCAGCACTTTCGTCAATCCGGGCCGCAAGATTCCCCAGTTCATCCAGCAGCTAACCTCCATCACCCCGGCCCAAATTGAACGCGCCCCCTCCTTCGGCCAAATCGCCGGCCAGTTGGCCGAGTTCGTCGGCAACCTCCCCATCATCGGCCACAACGTCAAGTTTGACCTCGACTTTCTCAAGTCCCACCGGCTGGATTTCCCCAACCCCAGCTACAACACCTGGGATTTGGCCTCCGTTTTCCTCCCCACTGCTCCCGAATACAACCTCTCCGCCCTGGCCCAGCAGCTGGACTTGCCCCACCCCAACGCTCACCGGGCCATCGCCGACGCCGAAGTCACCGCCGGCGTGTTTCACCGCTTGTTGCAGATTGGCGCCCAGCACCCGGCCCCCAAAATCGCCCTCATCGCCCGCGCCGCCCGCACCGCCAACGCCCCGGTTGCCGACTTGCTGGAGGGACTCGTCCCCCACTCCGCCGGCGCCAACTCCGCCCTCGCCCAATCCGCCGCCCCCGGTTCAACCGGCGGCCCCAGCTCAATCGGACTCAACGGCCTGAACCTGGAAGCCCTGTCCCACCGCCTCTCCGACACCCCCGGCGCCCCCCTCGACAAAGCCATCCGCCGCGAACTAACCGAGCAGCAGGTTGAGGAACTATTGGCCCCCCACGGCCTGTTCGCCAGCGAGTTCCCCGGCTTTGAGGATCGCCCCCAGCAAGCCGAGATGCTGAAAGCCGTTACCCGCGCCGTCTATCAGGGCCGCAAGCTCATCGTTGAGGGCGGCACCGGCATCGGCAAGAGCCTGGCCTACCTGCTGCCCGCCGTCATTTACGCCGCCACCCACGGCGAGCGCGTCGTCATCTCCACCAACACCATCAACCTCCAGGAACAGTTGATGGAGAAAGACATCCCCGCCGTAATTGGCATCCTCGAAACCGCCGGCATCCTGCACCCCGGCGTAGTCAAGGCCGCCCAGCTCAAAGGCCGCTCCAACTACGTCTGCCTGCACCGCTGGAACGCGCTGGCCCTGGCCGACAACATCAGCGAGGATGAAGCCCGCATGATTGGCAAAACCGCCGTCTGGCTGGACGACACCGCCAGCGGCGACCGTACCAATCTGAATTTCCATTCCGGCGATTTCCGCGCCTGGTCCCGGATTTCCGCCGACACCGCCCAGGTCTGCCCCGCCTTTCGCAGCAGCGCCCCCTGTTTCCTCCGCCAGGCCCGCCATCAGGCCGAATCCGCCCACATCCTCGTCGTCAACCACGCCCTCCTCCTCGCCGACCTCGCCGTCGGCGGCACCGTCCTCCAGGACTACCAGCACCTTGTCATCGACGAAGCCCACCACCTGGAGGAGGAAGCCAGCCGCCAGCTCGGTTTTGAGGTCGCCCACGACGCCTTGCCCCGCGAGCTGGACGCCGTGTACCGCGTACTGAACCGCCTGACCGCCGCCACCCACCGCATCAGCGACCAGCCCACCGCCTCCCGGGCCAACGACGCCGTATCCGGCGCCTTTGTCGCCTGCAACAACGCCATCCAGAGTTGGGAAAGCCTCTGGAAGGCCATCGCCGGCCTCCACTCCGGCGCAACCCGCCAGTCCGACAACGACCGCCAGGAACCCCTTTCGCTGGATGACAAGGTGCGCCAGTCCGCCGGCTGGAGTTCCGTCGCCCTGGAATGGGAGAACGCCTCCGTCTTTATGAACCAGTGCGTCATCGCCCTGCAAAATCTGGAACGTCTGGCCTCCGACGTTTTCAGCGCCGATGACGAATCCGCCCCCACCGAACTGTTCGCCAGCCGCGAGGCCATATCCCAGCTCAACGACAGCCTCGCCTCCGTTTTCGGACGCTTTGACGACCAGCAAATCCAGTGGCTTGACGTCGTGCGCCGCAACGTCACCCTCCACTCCACCCCCCTGTCCGTCGGCCCCATCCTCAGCGACCGCCTCTTTGCCAACAAAGACGCCATCGTACTGACCAGCGCCACCCTCACCGCAGACTCCAGCTTTGATTTCCTGCGCCAGCGCGTCGGTTTCCCGGAGCAGAGCGACGAGTTGCTGGTTGACAGCCCCTTCAACTACGAACGCAACACCCTTATCCTAGTCCCCGAGGACCAGCCCGACCCCCGCCGTGCCGCCGACCACAACCGGGGCACCGCCCAGGTCATCCTGAACATGGCCAAAGCCCTGGATGGCCACCTGCTGGCCCTGTTCACCTCCCACAACGCCCTGCGCGAGGCATCCTACCAGGTCCGCGCCGCCCTCCGCGCCGAGGGCATCACCCTGCTGGCCCAAGGCATCGACGGCACCCCCCGTCAGCTCACCGAACGCCTGCGCTCCGAACCCCGCTCCGTCCTCCTCGGCACCGCCAGCTTTTGGGAGGGCGTTGACTTGGAATCCGGCATCCTGCGCGGCCTGCTCCTCTGCCGCCTCCCCTTCCCCGTCCCCAGCGACCCCATCGTCAAAGCCCGCAGCAACCTCTGCAACAACCCTTTCAACGACTTCCAGGTGCCCACCGCCGTACTCCGCTTCCGGCAAGGCTTTGGCCGCCTCATCCGCAACAAAACCGACCGGGGCGTAGTCGTAATCCTCGACCGCCGCATCCAAACCGCCAACTACGGCGACCGTTTCCTCAACTCCCTGCCCACCTGCACCTTCCAGCGCTCCACCATGGCATCCGTAGGCCAGCAAGCCGCCCGCTGGCTCCAACTCGCCCGTGAAACTCGCAATTAGCCAACCCTTCAACCTGGCCGAAAGCCTCGAAAGCGGCCAGGCCCACCGCTGGCGCAAGCTCGACGATGGCCTCTACTCCGGCGTTCTAGGCAGTCACTTGATCCACCTCCGCCAAGACGGCGCCGCAGTAGAATACCAGGCCGTCAGCACCACCGGACTCCCATCCGACGACGCCATCGATCGCCTGCTCCATTCCTACTTCCGCCTTGACGACGACATCGCCGCCATTTACAACGACATTTGCCGCGACCGCCGCGTTGCCGACATGGTGGCCCGCTACCCCGGCCTGCGCATCCTGCGCCAGGAACCCTGGGAATGTACCGTCGCTTTCATCTGCTCCGCCACCTCCAACATCCCCCGCATCCACCAGAACATGGAAGCCATGGCCCAAAGCCTCGGCCACCCCCTGCAACTGGCCGGCGAAACCCGCCACACCTTCCCCACCCCTGAGCAGCTAGCCGCCGCCGGCGCTGGATTCCTCCGCGAGCTAGGATTAGGATTCCGCGCCCCCTACGTAGCCGGCGTAGCCCAACAAGTCACCGACGGCCAGCTAAACCTGGACGAACTAATCCGCCAACCCTACCCCGACGCCAAATCGCGTCTAATGGAATGTCGCGGCATCGGCGCCAAAATCGCCGACTGCATCGCCGTATTCGCCCTGGAAAAACTCGACGCGTTCCCGGTAGATGTCTGGGTACGCCGCGCCCTCGCCGAATGGTACTTCCCCATGCAAAAAAAGCCCCCCGACAAAGCAATGGTGCAATGGGCCCAAGCCCACTTCGGCCCATACGCCGGCTACTCCCAGCAATACCTATTCCACGGCCGCCGCCGCGAAGGACGGTAGCGCACAGCTTTTCAGCGCCGCAAGGTTGCCTGTTCTCGTAGCGCCATACCCTGCAACGACTGCACCATAACGACAAAGGCCGGTGGCATTAGCCCGGCCCTTGTCTTTGCTACCGTCCTTCGCAGTATTTACGCGTCTTTTCTGGCCCGGTGTGGTCGGTGTGGATACTTGCCGCTACCTCCAAAGTCCTGCCACCGATCGCCAGCACGTTCAACTGGTGGTAGTCGTAACCGACTTTCGACAGCGCATTGCAGGCCTTGTCCAATTCCTTGTCCGTAGCATTGGACAAGCCGACACTGGACGGAGCGCAGGCAATCAGCAATAGGGTGGTTATCGCAATAGCGAGGATTTTCATGGCTACCCCCGCTAATTATACGTGGCGTCAAAGTCGGCATCGGTCATCGAAAAGAATTTGATCGCGCTCATCAATGACCAAGCGGCGGACGCCGGAGCTCCGAGCATGGTCACGGTCAGCACAATCCTGCCAATCCCGGCTCCAGTTTTGCCGATGTAAAACTGGTCAACCCCAAACAAACCAAGGAGCAGGGCAAAAAGCGCCGCTGTCATCCTTACTTTCGTTCCAGTAGGCGCCGTCGCTGTCTGCGTGGCTTCTACTGGCTTGGGCAATGATGGCGAATCCAGCAGGTAGAGGTTGACTGCCCGGCCATCGTCGTCGACCTCAAAATCAACCCGTTGTCCGCGTATGCCTTGCGATGCGAACCTTCCCGACGGCCATTCATCAGCCCCGAACCGATAACGCTGGCCGTCGTCACCCGAAATGACGCCTTCTCGGTTTTGGACGGAGTAATCGAGCACTTGCCCGGTCATTGTGGAACCCCCTTGCGGTCTCAGGATTTGGCTACCTGCTACAGTTCACCAGCTCCGATTGCAAGTCCCGCAAGGAGGCACGTTGCCATACCTTCGATGGAGACTTGCAATCTGGCCGCATGAGAGCGCGGAGCCTGAACTGTAGCATCTGCGACTCTACCAGCCCAAGTTCCGGTTGTCAATACGCATAATCTGGCTGTACTAAAATCACGCTTTCAAATCATATGACCGTAGCCCCCTGCCTCCCTATCCCATGGACCAACAGCATCATTCGTTCCAATACGTCCAAATCCTGCCATCGCGCCGGCGCCGCGCGCAGTTCATATCAGAACGGCTCCCGCCGCACTCCCCCCCCAATAACCCGAAAGTGCCGCACGCTTTCCGCATCGCTGAACGCCGCCTTCACCTGCCGCAGCGCCGGCTTGCCCTGCCGCAACCGCGCGTCCAGCAAGATACCCACCACCGTACCGCTATGCGCAACGTTAACCCCAACGGCGGCGCGCATTCCGGCAACGCAGGTCAACGCCCGCTCCACCCACGGGCCAGCGCCAGGCGGATGTCCAGCCCGCGCGCTAATGGTTGCGCCCCGGCCCACCAACTCAGCGTCGTCGTGACGAATACCTGCTCTCACCAGATCCAGGGCCTCCTCGGTCCTACTCTCTACTTCTTGCCATTGCCGCGTCCGGTCAATCTGGTTGAACTCCAGCGTATCCACCTGCCCGCCCCGGTCGATGACGATTACCTCCAGCGGCGGCGGCGTGCCCAGATAATCTAAGATGCGGCCCCGGCGATGGTCCATCAGCACCACACCGGGCAGCATCACCCCGTCCGTAGGCTCAACCGACAGCGCAATACGGGCAATCCTCTCCGGCGCTAGCGTGACCCCGGCCGCAATGCCAACCGCCCCCACCGCGGCCGCAATATCCGCGCTGCTGCTCCCCATCCCCTTGCCCACCGGCAGCGGACTGCTCACCATCACCCCGGCCGCTGGATTGCCGACGCCCCCCATCCTGGCAATCTCAGACAACGCCAGCTCCACCGCCCGCCGCGTCTTTGGCAGATGGTCAACCCCCGTCACCATCCCCCCCTCGCCGTCCGTCCGTCCCGAGCGCAAAGTCACCGTAGCCCGCGCAAACTGGTTAATTGGACAGGTCACCAGAAAGTCCACGCCCCCGGTCATCCCCTGCACCAGCTCCCCGCAGGTGCCTGGCGCCAGCGCGGTTGCCGTGCCGATGACGTCGCCGGACATTGGGCCAAACTAGCGCGGCGTAGCGGCGCGTTTCACCGCCATCGGTATGCCGGCCACCACCAGCGTAACCTCGTCCGCCGCCCCCGCCAGCGCCTGATTCACCGTCCCCAGCAAATCCTGAAACCGTCGCCCCACCGCGTTAGCCGACACCAGCGATTGCCCCACCTCGCTGCTCACCACCACCGCATCCATATTAAACCCCCTGACGTCAGCCACCAACTGCCGCACTGCCCCCACCATCCGCGCCTCCAGCTCCACCGCCGGCGCATTGGCGTACTCAAACATCAAATTGCCCACCCACCCATCCAGCGAGTCCAGCAGCACCACCGGCAAACCCGTTACCGGAGAACCCGTTTCCGAGCATCCCCCGGCCGTCCCCGATTGCCAACCCCGCAGCGCCCCCGTCGGATTCAGCGGCGCCTCCAAAGTCTGCCATTCCCCCGGACGCCGCTCCCGATGCCGTCGGATGCGCTCGGCCATCTCACCATCCGCCGCAACCCCGGTAGCAATGTAAATCACCGGACGCCCCAACGCCATACCCGCCACAACCCCCTCGGCGTAGGCGCTTTTCCCCGAACGGATACCCCCCAATATCAGCGCAACGGTGCTCATCGTTCAGACAATACTCATCGCCCAGCACGCCCCACGGCTAAACGGCCGCCGGCGTCAGCCCGGCCATCTCGTACACCAGCCCCATCCGCAGGCTGCCCCGCACCCAGTCCGCCAGCCGGTCATACTCCCGGTCCCGCGCCACGTCGCCCCCCTCCGGCAGCGCAACCCCCTTGCGCCGCGCCAGTTCCCCCAGCAGCGCCTGCCGCACCTCAGCATTGTGCAGCAGCCCGTGAATGTAAGTCCCCAGAACATCCCCGCCGGCATTGATTGCCCCGTCCCACGCCGACTCCGCCGTCACCGGAGCATCCGCCCGGTCCACAACCGCAAAAGCCGGAATAACCCCCTCCGCAACGGTACGTCCCATATGAATTTCGTACCCGCTAACATCCCGCCCGCCGGCGCCCGCCAGCAGACTGCCGGCGCCGGCCGCCTCCCCTCGCACCGTCGCCCGCACCCGATGCGTCTCTTTGGAGCCGACAAAGGTCGTCGTCAGCGGCAGCATCCCCAACCCCTGCGCCATCCCCACCGACGACTCCACGTGCTCCGGATCGTAAATAGCGTTGCCCAGCATCTGATACCCCCCGCAGATCCCCATCACCGCCGCTCCCCCGCCGTGCGCGTCCGCAATCGCCCGCGTCAGACCCTGCCGTTCCATCCACAGCAGGTCGGGTATCGTCGTTTTGCTCCCCGGCAGAATCACCAAATCCGGCCGTCCCAGCCTGTCCCCGTGCTGCACGTAGCGCAAGGCTACCCCCGGCTCCCTGGCCAGCGGGTCAAAGTCGTCAAAGTTGGAGATGTGCGGCACCTGCACCACCGCCACGTCCAGCACGGCCGCCTCCGACGACGCCGGCGGCGCCAAATCCAGCGCTACCGAATCCTCCTCCGGAATATGAATATCCCGATAATGATGCACCACCCCCACCACCGGCTTGCCCGTGTACTGCTCCAGCCAGTCCAGCCCGTCGGTCAGCAGCCCCGCATCGCCCCGAAACTTGTTTATCAGCAGCCCTTTCACCGTATCCCGCTCCGCCGCGTCCAGCAGCTGCAACGTCCCCACCAGCGCCGCAAACACGCCCCCCCGGTCAATGTCCCCGCACAGCAGCACCGGCGCATTAGCGTACCGCGCCACCCGCATATTGACGATTTCGGTAGCCTTGAGATTAATTTCCGCCGGACTGCCCGCCCCCTCTATCACCACCACGTCATACTGCCCCCGCAGCGTATCCAGCGACGCCGTCACCGATTCCCACAGCGTAGCCTTCAGGTCAAAGTAATCCCGTGCCCGTGCCGAGGTCAGCGGACGCCCCATCAGCACCACCTGCGCATGGCTGTCCGCCTCCGGTTTCAGCAGTACCGGATTCATCTCGACCCGCGCATCCACCCCGGCCGCCTCCGCCTGCACCGCCTGCGCCCGCCCAATCTCTCCCCCGTCCGGAGTGACATACGAATTGTTGGACATATTCTGCGCTTTGAACGGCGCCACCCGGTAACCATCCTGCCGCAAGATCCGGCACAGCGCCGACACCAGCACGCTTTTTCCCACGTGCGACGCCGTACCCTGCACCATCAAAACTTTGCCCAGCGGCGCCGGTAACTGCCCCGGCCGGCTGCCCTCCATGCTCAAGTGAGTACCTCCATATCAGTTCCCCCGTCCTATCTCCCCGCGTCAGTGCTGCTTTGCCGGCCTAATCCCGGCCCGCGATTTCAGGCGTACACCACCTGCATCGCCTGCCGCACGTCCTCAATAGTCTGACGCGCGATGACCCGTTCCCGTTCCGTGCCGGCAATCAGCGCCTCCCGCACGTAGTCCGGATGCTGTTCGTACCACGCCCGCCTTTCCCGGATTGGCTCCAGAAAGCGGTTCAGCGCCTCCGCCAGACGGTCTTTCACCTCCACGTCGCTAACCCGCCCGGCGGTGTACCGTTCTTTCAATTCGGCAACCTCGCCTGCATTGTCGTTAAACGCATCGTGATACAGAAACGCCGGATTGTACTCCACCACCCCCGGATCGGTAGGCCGCAAGCGCGGATTCTCCCCGGTGCTGTCCGTAACCATCCGCCGCACCCGCTGCTTCACCGTGTCCGCATCGTCGGCCAGATACACCGCATTGTTGAGACTTTTGCTCATTTTGGCCCGCCCGTCCGTACCCACCAGCCGCGGCACCCGCCCCACCCTGGCCCTTGGCATCGGAAACACGTCGCCGTAGATTCGGTTAAACCGGCGTGCAATGTCCCTGGTGTACTCAATATGTGCCACTTGATCCTCCCCCACCGGCACCAGATGCGCCTTTGGCAGCAGAATATCCGCAACTTGGCTGAGCGGATAGTTGAAAAACCCCAGCGTTACCGACTGGTTTTCCGCCTCCAGCTGCCCAATTTCGGCCCGCAGTGTCGGATTCCTCTGATGCTGATTCAGCGGCGTCAGCATACTAAAGTACATCGTCAACTCGGCGTGTTCCGGCACGTAGCTCTGTATCACAAACGACGCCCGCTCCGGGTCCAGCCCCACCGCCAGCCAGTCCGTAGCCACCTCCAGCACCGAACGCCGAATCAATCCGATGTCGTCCAGATGGTCGCCCATCGCCTGGTAGTCGGCGATGAGAAAAAAGCACTCGTACTCGTGCTGCAACTGAATCCAGTTCTCCAATGCGCCAAGATAATGGCCCACGTGAAGCTGTCCGGTTGGGCGCATCCCGGTAAGGATACGTTGCTGGTCGGGCATTATGTAATTCTCCTGCTTAATTCCGATTCCGTCTTGATTTCAGATTTCCGTCCCGTCATTCCGATTGCTCCTCCGACCCACTGCATCCGGCCAGAGCCCGGGCCCGCCGCAGCACGTCGTCCGGCAGATTGCCCCGCGCCTGGCGATACCCCGCCAGATATTCTAGCAGGCCGTCGGTAGCCATCGCCTTGCAATCCCCGCACAGCAGCCCCCCGGAGCGGCAGCGCCCCTGCAAGTCAGCATACCGCTCGGCGTCCGGCGTAGCGTAAAAAGCGTGCAAACTGGCCACCGCGCAGACCCTCGGATCCGGATTCCCCCCCTGCGCCCTCTGCTCCGCCAGCGTCCGCCGCCCCCCGGTGTACGCCCGCCCGATGCGCCGGCGAATTTCCTCCGGCCCATCGTCGTAAGCAACCCGCCCTTGCGGCACGGCGTTAGTCATCACCTCCACCGCGCTGCCCGTGCCCGGGTCCTCGTAGGTCGTCAAACTCCGCACCATCCGCAAATAGAGCGCCGACGGCTTAACGAATCCAAACCCCTCCGCCACATTGCGCGCCATCCGCACGTACACGTCCCCCCCAATCCCGTCGATAACCAGAGTCCGCCCCGGCCCCCCGTATTCGGCCTGCTGCTGATGCAGAATATCCGCCAGCCGCAGCAGCGGCCGGAACGTATTGGTAACGCTGCTGTTCAGCCGCAGCCCCAGCGCCGAATTGAGCACGCTCAGCGGTATCGCCTGCCCCAGCGCAAACGCCGTCTCCACGATTGCCGAACGGTCCGGCTGCAAGTAAGCGTCGGTCTTATGCAAGTCAAGGCCGGCCGCCGCCATCGTCAGCAGACGCTCCAGCATCACCTTGCGGGCCCGGTTCCGGTCGTCCGATTCGTCGCGAAAACCGATAACGATTTCCGCCCCCAGCCCTTGAAAATAGCGCAGCAGATTGACCAGCGCCCCGTTGCCCAGGTGCATCGGCCCGTCCGTTGACATCGCCGCCATCACCTTGCACCGCTGCCCGTCCGTCAGCGCCTGCAAAAAAAGGTCGGCATCCCGGCTCCCCACCAGCTGCCCCGTCTCCATATACGGATGCGGCGCGTCAAACCAGTTCACAAACTGCCGCCGCTGCTCCGGATACGCCTCGTTCAGCCCGGTGACCCGCAGTTCCTTGATGAGCTCGTTCTCCCGCGCCAGCGGCTGGTCCCCCGTCCGCACCACCAGCGACGGAATCGCCATATCCGCCTCCTCCGTCCGGGTTTCCGGCGAGTCCGCATCCAAAATCTGCCCGTGCAAACGGCTGAGCCGCTGCGCAATGTCGTTCAGCGTCCGTTCCTGCACCGCCCGCGCGTTAGACAGCAGCAGCCGCGCAATGTCCTCCGCAGTTTCCGCAGATAACCCCAGCCGCCGCGCCCGCCGCCGCGCGCTGACAAACAAATTCTCCTCCACCGCCGGCTTGTGGATAGTATCGCTCTCCAAATACTTCTCCGCCGCCACGTTCCGCGATGCCTCAATACGGTCGTGCGTCAGCTCCAGAATCCGGTCATGGCTGCCCGCAATAACCCCCCGCTGCTGCCCCCGGTACTCCGCATAAGGCAACCCCGGAACCGGCATCTCCGATTTAACCAGCGCCGGGTCCTCCCCCGCCAGCAGCCGCTCCACCCCCCGCTCCACAACCTCCACCTCCGCCAGCCGCCGCCAATCCGCCGACACCAATCCGCCATCCAGACCGTCCAAATACCCGGCCAGCCGCCCCATCCGCGCGCGATACATCTCCCAAGCCGCCGCCGCTGACGCCAGCCGCCCCTCCAGCAGCAGCGCCGGTATCAAAACTCGCCGCCGGTATCGCGACAGATACTGCTCCCGCTCCCGTCCCACAGCCGGCGCACACCCCAAAACGGCAGCGTGCCGTTCCCAACAAGCCAAATCCAGCAAAGCCGCCTGCCCCAGCGCCGTATCCGCAGCCACCCCGACACCCTCCAACTCCCGCCAGGCATCAGCAATAGCGGATGACACCGCAGTCACAAACCCACCCGGCGCCCCCACCCCCAACAGCCAGGCCCCCGCAATGGCCCTCGACAAATCAGCCCGCCCGACCCCATCCGCAGGCCCGGCCAGCAAAAACAACCCCGCCGCATTAACCACCGACGGCTCAACCCCATCACCCGGCACCGCCGCCAGCAACTCCCCCGCCGTCGCCGCAATACGACGCGCCGCATCCAGCCCATCCCCCGCCGGATGGCCGGCATAAATCACCGGCAGCGCCGCCGCCAGCCGGCAAGCATCAGGCGTGTACGCATCAATAGCAGCCATCACAGCAAACCCGCACCCGGTACGAATGGCTACATAATACCAGCAACCCCAACCATCCTCACCTGGAATACACCGAGGGGGTCTGGGGGAAATGATTTCCCCCAGCGGCATCCCCCCAGAGGGTAGCGTTCCGTTCTAGGCGGTTTAGTTTCTCTACCGTCATTCTGCCCCTCTCCCCCAATGTCATTCTGAGCGCAGCGCAGAATGACAAAGCAAGTACACTCAAAATAACCAGAGAGAGGAAAAACCCCAAAGGCCCTACGGGCTGCCCGCCGACCGCCCCCCATCCACCATATAGACGCCGCCGGTGCTAAAGCTGCTTTCATCGCTCGCCAGAAACAGCATCATCCGGGCCACTTCCTCCGGATTCCCATACCGTCGCAGCGGAATCCGCGCCGCCGCCGCCCGCTTGGTCTGCTCAACGCTCGCCCCCGCATCGTCCAGCGCCGCCACCCGCATCTCCTCTATCGACCGCATCATCCGCGTTTCAATCGGAGCCGGATTGACGGTATTGACGCGAATACCCAGCGGCGCCCCCTCCAGAGCCGCAGTACGCATCAGACCGATGACCGCGTGCTTGCTGGTAACGTAAGCCGACATATCCGCGCTGCCGCCAATACCGGCAGTTGACGACGTGATGACAATACTCCCACCGCCACGCTCCCGCATCACCGGAACCACGTACTTAATCCCCAGCCAAACCCCTCGCACGTTCACCGCCATCACCCGGTCAAAAACGTCAATCGGATAATCCGGTATCGCAGAGATCGCACCCTCAACCCCGGCATTAGCCAAAAAGACGTCAACGCCGCCCCAACGATTCACCGCCGCCGCCACGTAATCCCGCGCCTGCTCCGGCTCAGTAACATCGGCAACCGAGTAACTGGCCCGTCCCTCGCCAATCGACCCTGCCAGCTCCCCCAAAGCCGCCTCATCCAGGTCAACCAGCGCAACCCGCGCCCCCTCATCCGCAAACAGCCGCGCCGCCGCCCGCCCAATCCCCCCCGTAGCCCCCGTAATCAAAGCAACCTTCCCATCCAACCGAACCATCCTGAACCTCCATCTACAAAACCACCTGGCCATCATACCGACCGCACTGTCATTCCGAGCACATCAATAGAGAGACAGCATGGCAGCAACAGGCCAGCACAACCCCAATAAGTTGGTACCCCTGGAGGGACTCGAACCCCCGACGCGCGACTTAGGACGCCGCCGCTCTATCCAACTGAGCTACAGGGGCGCAATAACAAAATGGTGGAGATAGCGGGACTCGAACCCGCAACCTCGGCATTGCGAACGCCGCGCTCTCCCAGTTGAGCTATATCCCCAAATAACAACCGCAACCGACCCCATCCAACGCCGGCCACAACACCATCCTAGCCAACACCCCCAGCCAGTGTCAAGGAACACCAACCGTCCCAAAATCACCAAAGCCCCCCACCCCCGGTTCACGCCAGCAATAGTTCAATGAAAGTAACTCCCAATTGCCGCGCACGCGCCACGTCAGGCGGATCGATGCGCTCTCCGGAAACTACCGGCAAAGCAGCCTCGCCGAACAGCGTTTCCAAAGCCTGAACAGACCGCAGCACCCGATTAATATCATCCTGGTCAATGCGAGCGGCAACTTCCACGGCAACCCAGGTGGGCTGAGTCTCCCCAGGGCGACGGCACTGTAAGATGACGTCAGTGTCAAAAACCCGCTGCCACTGTTCGTCAGGGATTAGCCTGCTTTCCATCGCGTCGGCAACCCGCTCGATGAATTCCCCGGCGTATTGTAGAAAAGCTCCCGCCCTGCCGTGCATCACCCGGATGCGGGTGAATCCAAACTCTCGATTCAGTATGGAAGTGGCCCGGTGCGCGAAACTCGCTTCGAGTTCCGTTCCTTTTATCCTGCCTATATCGTCCTTCATGACCTTTATATCGCCCTCAATCCGAGGCAATATCTCCTCCTCAATCCGGGCGACTCGCGCCGGCAGTTGGAGAAATTCCTCGGTCAGCAGCGCGCGCAGCAAAAGCTCGCGCGCGGCCGGGTTGGCCTCGAGCTCAGCGATAATACGCGCTACGACCGATTGCGGGTCGGCAAGTTCTGGCACTGTCATAACCCAATTGTACCAGCAAGTCAGGGCTTTACCACCCGCACCCGGTGGTTGTTGCTGTCGGCAATGTAAATCGTCCCGTCGGCCGCTATGCCGCACCCGTGCGGCCGATCCAGCCCCGCCTCAATAGCCGGCCCGCCGTCCCCATGTCCCCCCGGCTGACCGCCGGCAATCGTAGTCACAACACCGCTCCGGACATCAATCCGCCGGATAGCATGGTTCTCCGTATCCACCACAATAACGTCCCCGCCGGCGTCGCACCGCAGCGCCTTGGGCGCCCCCCAGGTCGCCGCCAGCGCCGGCCCGCCGTCCCCCGTGTAGCCCCGTTCCCCGGCGGCGCCAGCCACCGTCCCCATAATCCCGCCCGCCGTCACCACCCGCACGCCGTTGCCCTCCCGTTCGGCGATGTAAGTATTCCCGGCCTGGTCCATACAGACCGCCCGCGCCCCCAGGATACTGGCCTGCGCCGCCGGCATCCCGTCGCCGCCCCGCACTTTCTCCCCGTTGCCGGCAAACGTGCTGATAACCCCCGTGCCCAGGTCCAAACGACGAATACGCTGGTCCTGAATATCCGCAATCAGCAGCCCGCCCCGTCCGTCCAGAAAGCAGTCGTTAGGTTCCCGCAGCTGCGCCAGATGCCCCGGCCCGCCGTCCCCGGAATACCCCGCCTCCCCCGTGCCGGCCACCGTAGTAATGATGCCGGTAGCCCCGTCCACCCGGCGCACGGCGGCGTTCAGCCGGTCAACAATGTAGATGCTGCCATCGCCGCCGTCCACCGCCAGCGCGTAAGGTTCGTACAGCGTCGCCTCGGTAGCCGGCCCGCCGTCCCCCGTATAGCCGTCCGCCCCGGTTCCCGCCACGGTCGTCACCACCCCGGTAGCCGCGTCAACCCGCCGCACGACGTGATTGCGCGCCTCGCAGAAAAACAGGTTCCCGCCGGCGTCAAAATCGCACATAAACGGTTCCCGCAGCGTCGCCGACTCCGCCGGCCCGCCGTCCCCGGTGTACCCGGCCTCTCCGGTCCCAACTACGGTGCGAATAATCGGTGTGGTCGGCATTGTCATGTGGCCTCCGTTGGAATCAACTCAATCGTAAAGCGCATCCCTGATGCTGTTGACCGCCCGTCCAATGCGGTCGTCGCTGGCAATGGCGCCCCTTATTCTACCCGAACCGTGAATGACCGTGCTGTGGTTGCGCCCGTTCAGAAACCGCCCCGCGTTAGTCGGCGTGATGCCCAGCTCCGCAGTGAGCAGATACATCACCACCTGCCGCGCCTCTGCCATCTCCGCCGTGCGCCCCCGGCCCAGTATCCGTTCCCCGCTGATTCCGTAGTGCGCTGCCACCTGCTCCAAAACCTGCTCTGCCGTCAGGCTGCGCCGCCTTTCCGGCCCGGCGATGGCGTCCAGCTGTTGCGCAACCTGCTCCGCCGTCAGCGGCATATTCATCAGCTGCGCCATCGCCATCACCCGATTAAACGCCCCCTGCAACGCCCGCACGTTGCCGCTAACCCGCTGTGCAATCAGCTCCAGGATTTCATCCAGACCGGCCTTGCCCACTCCAACCCCATTCCGCGCGGCCGCCCAGGCGTGCAGTATTGCGATGCGCGTCTCCAGCGCTGGCGGCTGTATGTCCGCCAGCAACCCGCACTGGAACCGTGACCGCAAACGATCCTCCAGCGGATGGATTGACTGCGGCGCCCGGTCGCTGGTCAGCACAATCTGCGCCCCGGCCTGATGCAAGTCGTTGAACGTATGAAACAAACTCTCCTGCGTCTGCTCCTTGCCCACCAGAAACTGCACGTCGTCCAGCAGCAGCACGTCCAGATTCCGGTAACGCTCCCGGAACTGCCGCATCGTGCGCCCATTGATTGACGACACAAACTCGTTAGTGAATTGCTCCGATGTAACGTACAGCGCCGCCCGCCCCCGCTCCCGGGCCCGGTTCCCGATGGCGTGCAGCAGATGCGTCTTGCCCAGCCCCGGCCCGGCGTGAATCAGCAGCGGGTTGTAACCCACGGCCCCCGTTGGAGCGACGGCCGTTGCCGCATCCGACTCTGCCACCGCAACGGCGGCGTGAAACGCCAGCTGATTACTCTGCCCCACCACAAAATTGTCAAAAGTGTACCCGCCGTTGCAGGTTGCCGCGTTGACCGCCCGCCAGTCGTACCCGCCGGCGGCCCCCCCGCCCCCGCTGCCCAGGTCATACCCCTCCGGCGCCGGCGCGCGGACGCCCCGTTCCGGTGCGGCGGTTATCGCCGCAACCGCTGCCCCCGTTTCCGCTGCCGGCCGATGCGCCGCGGCCGCCGCCGGCATCGCCCGGTAAATCACCCTGGCCTCCCGCCCCAGCGTCCGCGCTAAAACACCCTGCGCCATCGCCAGATGCAGCGGCAGTTCCAGCCACGAAACCGCAAAAGAACTGGCCGCCCCCACCACCAGGTCGCCATCGTCCCACCCCTGCCCCACGCAGGGCTCCAGGAACGTGTCAAAATGCTCCCGGGGCATCTCCATCTGCAACCCGCCCAAAACGGCCCGCCAAACGGTCGCTGCATTCGCAAAGTCCGGCATCGCTATCCGCTCTCCATTTCGTATCCGGTTTCCCCGCGCGGCGCCGGAACTCCGTTAACCCGGAGCTCCGTTAAGTTGATAAATCAACCGGCCCGCTGCGTAAAACCATCCTACGGCCTGATTAGAGCCGCCGCTAGGCAAGCCCCTAGAAATATTGTTCCTACCCGTTTTGATAAAACGGATGACGCTATGCTTGCCCAAGTTGCCGCCAATTTGACCCGTAAAATCTGCGCCTCAATCCAGAGGCAACCCCCCCGGAGGGTCATTCGTACCCCCCCGGCGCTCCGGCACAACATCTTGTGCCATTCGGTTCCGGGCTAATCCGGGATTGAACTCAAACGCCCCATTCCGGGCCGCAAAATTACGGCTTAACCGCCCCAATAATGTATTCAGTGTGCATCCGCCCCTCGATACCAATGCCCTGCACACTGCGCACGCCGTTGCGCGCCGGCATCATCCGCCGATCCCGTGCGATGTCCCGGGGCGCCACCGCTGCCACCTCCAGCCCAACGCCGGCTGCAATGGCCGCCAGGCAGTCGTGCGTCGGTATCAAAACGCCCCGCATCACCGACGGCCCCACCACTATGATTGCCGCCGCGCCCGGCCGCAGTACCCTTGCCATCTCGCCGATCGCCGCTGACATATCCCCAAAATACCGCCCCAGCACGCGCGCTTTCCCGGCATCCCGCGCCCCCAATTGACTGATACACTCCCTGACAACCGGCGGCATTTCGTCGCCCGTCGCCCGCCCCGATTGCCGTTCCGCCCCGATGTAGCGCCCCCGCAGATTGGACAGCTTTGGTATCGGCTCCCCCAGCCACGCCAGCGAGAACTTGTGCGCCCGCATATAGTCCAGCGCGTTGGCGTAAGGCGGCGACGTCATCACCAGATTCACACTACTCTCAGCCACCGGCAGCCGCCGCGAATCCCCGGCCAGCACCGCCCGATTGCCCACCGCATCCCGGTCAACCGACCCATAGGCATCCGCCGCCCGACGCAGCAGCCCTTGAAACACCCGCAGCGGACGGCGCGGCGTCTTGTCATTGACCCGATGCGGCCTGGTATGCGCCAGATCCCGGGCCCGTGAAACCCCACCCGATTTGGTAACGATTGCGGACGAAAAGATAACCTCCTGCAAGTTGCGCAGCCCGTCGTCGGATTCGCCCCGGATGGCCACCGCCAGCGCCGCCAGCTCCCGCTGCGTTTCCGGCAGAAACCAGTAATCCAGAAACTTGCGCGTTGCATCGTCCATCCCCGCCCGCAGCGCCGCCAGCGGGTCAGCCGGATTGCCAATACCGGCATAGCCAAAAGCCGCCCGCTCCAGCGTAGCCGCCCCCGCCTCCCGTATCGCCGACGCATCCAGCAGCGCCGTCCGCGCCGCACTCTGCCGCCGGGCCAGCGGGTCCAAATCCACGCCAACCACCGCCCGCCCCCCCAGCCACCCCTCCAGCAGCGTAATCCCGGAGCCGCACATCGGGTCCAGCACCCTATCCCCCCGCTCCGTCAAGGCGTCAATAAAATACCCCGCCAGCCCATACGGAAACCGCGCCGCAAAAGGATGCAAAGCATACAGCGGATGCGCATCCCGCGCCGGCGCCTCAAACGCCAAATCGCCCGCCAGCAATTCCGCCAGACGATGAGTGTCGCAAATCATATCCCGTCCCGGCAGCCAACGCCGCCCCGCCAAGTATAACCGATGCGCCAATGCCCCCAAAAACACAACGAGGGGGTCTGGGGGAAATCATTTCCCCCAGCGCAGCCCCGTCAACCCCCCCCGCCAAATCCCAAAATCAGCGACCCCAACCCCTTGCAACCGGCACTCCGGTCCCCCAGGATGACCGCTGATGATATGAAATGACCAATCCACCTGAAACAAAACGCTGCCCCCTGCTTTGCCGCCCGTTGACGCCCGATTTGATGGACGACTTCGGCGCAGTGCTGCGGGGCAATTTCGGCGCCGGCTGCTGGTGTATATTCCCCCGCCTCACCGATGCCCAGACCCGCGCCCTGCCCGGCGACGGTTCCCAGAGCCAGCGCAAGCGTCTGGCCATGTCCGCCCTCGCCGGCCGCACTCCGGCCCCCGGTCTGCTGGCCTACGACGGCCCCAACCCCGTCGGTTGGATCGCCATCGCCCCCCGCCGCGAACTAATCCGAGTAGAACGCTCACGTACCACCCCTCGCGTTGACGACACCGACGTTTGGGGCATCCCCTGCGTAACCGTCCGCAAGCCGGAACGTGGCCGGGGCATCGCACTGGCCTTAATTCAGGCCGCCGTAACCTACGCCAAACAGCACGGCGCCCCGGCAATAGAGGCATACCCCCGCGCCGGCTCCGCACGCACCGGCGACGACAACGCCTACTTCGGCACCGAGCCCCTCTTCCGCCGGGCCGGTTTCCGGATAATTCAAGGCCCCCTGGAAAACCGCCCCCGCAACTGGATTGCCCGCGTAACCATGCGGATTGAAACGACCGGATGAACCCGACCGGATGAACCCGCCCGCAGTTCCGTCAGTTGCCCGGTTCCGGCGCCAGCCGGGGCGCCCTGGCCCGCCGGGCCAACTCCCGGTCCCGTTGCAGCTGCAACCGGCGCGGCAGGCGCGGCGGCGGCAGGAACCAATACCCCACGGCGGCGCAGATGTACAGCACCACCAGCGGGAACAGCGCCCAGTAAAAACTGCCCGTCTGGTCGTAAATTACCCCCATCCACATCGCCGTCCACATCGACGCCAACTGGTCGGGCAGATGCTGCCACCCCCGTAGCGTTGCGTAAGCCCGCCGCCCAAAAAAGTCCCCCATAATGGCCCAGTTCAGCGGATTCGCGCTTTCCGCCAGCGCCAGCAGCATCACGAACAGAACCAGCTGCCAGATTTCCCCGCTTTGCGTCAGCAGCGAACCCAGCGCCAGCGCCCCCGAAACCATGCACAGCGCGCTCAGCTTGCGCCGGTTCATCCGGTCGCCCAGCCACCCCATCGCCGGATTGAACACCATATTGGTAAAGGAAAACGCGCTCACGAAACCCGCTGCGATGATAGCGTGCTGCCGGGATGTCGCCGTCCCCGGCTCAATCGGCACGCCCGCCTCCAGAAACCACATTATCAGCGGCGCCATCAGGAACGACGCCCCGGCGTGCACGATGTTCCTAAACCCGGTGGACATCACCAGCAGCCAGTACGACGGCGTCCGCATCGCCTCCCGCGCCGTAAAGTCAACCTCGCCAAACTGCACCCGCCGGCGCGGCCGCTCATCGCCCCGTCCCGCCGGCGCCGGCGCCGACGCCTCCTCCAGCATCTCAGGACTATCCCCGTCCGGCAGCTGCCCCATATCCTCCGGCGCCCGCCGCAGGAACCACGACAGCGGAATCACCACCGCCAGAATCGCAACGCCCAGCACCGTACAGGCATCCCGCCAGCCCACCGCGAATATCAGCAGCCCCACCAGATACGCCGATGCCCCTCCCAGCCCGTTGCCCATGCTCACCACCGACATCGCCAGCCCCCGCCGCCGCCGGAACCAGTTGTTGACCGCCGCAATGGACGCGTTGTTGTACCCGGAGCGGAACCCCACCGACATAAACCCGACGAATATCACCAGGAAGTACCAGAACGACCCGGTGTACCCCAGCAGGATAAACCCCACCCCCGACATCAGCCCGCCAAACGCCAGCATCACCCGCGGCCCATAGCGGTCGGTGCAGTACCCCATCAGCGGCCCCTGCACCCCGCCCATAAAACGCCCCAGCCCCTCCGCAAGCCCCAGCATCGTCCGCGTGAACCCCAAGTCCTGCTCAATGGGAATGTAAAAAACCGTAAAGCCCCGGTTAAACGAACCGTGCTTCATCCCATCGGCAATCAGGCTGACGATAACCACCCACCAGCCATAAAAAATGCGCGGCCTGCGGGGGCGCATCAAAGGGTTGCTCCAAGCGGAGACGGCATCATAACAAACGGCAAAGCTGGCATCGGAAGCCGGATTGTACCACACCCACTCACCCCGCCAATAAGCAACGTTATGACAACCCAACCGCAACCCCCCCTCACCGCTACCGCCCTAACGCCCCCCGGCCCCACTGTCATTATGAACGCGACGCAGAATCCCGACGACGCAGCGCCCCCTGCCTCCCTCTGTCATTCCAAACCCAGCGCAGAATCCCGATGCCGCTACACAGACCGAAACTGCCACCCCACCACGTCAGCAGCCACATCGCCGGCCAGCCCACTCACGACACTGGCCCTCAATATCTGCGCTTCAGCGACAGCCTGTCCGGGCAGATTCGCTTGCCAAAACCCGGCAAATACCCGCACCTCAGGCGCCTCAAACACGGCAATCCGTCACTCCCGGTTGGCCGCTAATGATAAGGATCCATCCAGCCAAACTGGCGAAAGCTAATCCGATCCGACTGCCCAAACTCCACCCCTTCTTGCAACAGCAGCTCCCGCTGTACCTGCGCCCCCAACCCCACGCCGCGCGGACTAATCTTGCCCTGCCGATTAATCACCCGATGCCACGGCACATCCTGCCCATCATCCAGCGACGCCAGGCAGTACCCCACCATACGGGGCGTGCAGTCGCCAACAATCATCGCAATCTGCCCGTAAGTAGCCACCCGCCCAAAAGGAATCTCCCGCACCACCTCCAGCACCCGCCCATAAACCGGCAGCACAGCGGCAGAACGGCCATCAAAACCGCCGGCATCAGTAGGATTCACACTCATATCCACAACCAAAACACGTCGCCAGATAGCCCAGCCGCCAGTTTAGCACTTTGTCCGGCAGCGTTCCGTTTTAGGTGGTTTAGTTTCCCCAATGTCATTCTGAGCGCAGCGAAGAATCTCGGCAGCGTAGCAACGGCGTTGCCCCCAAAGTGTGCCCTGCGTCATCGAGATTCTTCGCTACGCTCAGAATGACATCAGGAATGGCCGGCGGTGGGCTGATTAAACCACCTAAAACGCAACGCTACCACTTTGTCCCGCCCGGTTTCCCCGGCCCGCCGGCATCAGGTATCATCAGCCCCAAGCTATGACCGTCGCAGAACCTACGCAGCTGCGCCGGTTCCATACGCCATCAGTTCCACTCTACGACACCATCGGCTTTACAACATCAGGAGGCAACAAAATGGAGTACCGCATCAACCACGTGCACATCCGGGCCGCCGACCCTCACTCCACCGCCGCGTGGTATCAGGAGCATTTCAACGCCCGCCAGGTTTCCGAGCGCGAAGTGATGCCCAACACCATCACCATCGGCATGGAGATGGGCGGCCAGTGCCGCCTGAACGTATCATCCAAGCCCCCCGGCTCCTCCGACCAGCGCGGCACCGCCGAACTGAACCGCCTCGGCCTGGAGCACTTCGGCTTCGACGTAACCGACCTCCGCGCCGAGTTGGAACGCCTCGAAGCCGCCGGCATCCGCATCGTCCTGCCCTACACCGAAACCCCCACCGGCACCCGCCTCGCCTACATTGAAGGCCCCGACGACGTACTAATCGAGCTCGTCCAAGCAACCGGCTAACGCCAGCGCCCTATACCGTCATTCCGGGACCATCCCCTGCGGTCTGCGTGCTACGTAAAAGGCCATAGCAGCCCGGTACCGTCATTCCGGGCCCATCCCCTCTGCCATTCCGGCCCCTCTATCAGGCCCCTTCAATGTCATTCTGAGCGCAGCAAAGAATCCCGACCGCGCAGCGCACCCGTCGCAAAACGTCGCGCTTGCCGGAACAGGATTATTCGCTAAGCTCAGAATGACCGAGAGGAACCCGGGAGAACATCGCGCTATCCGGAACGGGATTATTCGATAAGCTCAGAGTGACCGAGAGGAAACCGGGAGGCGGTTCGGAGCAAAATCTCCAACCCCAAACCGCCTCAACCCAAACCCGGCCCGCAACCCGCTACCAGTTGACCAAACCGGGTTTCTGCGCCCGCCAGCCGTCATCCGATGGGAACACCGTTTCCATCTCCACCCGGCCCAAGTCGCCGTCAAACATATGCTCCACCGCCGCGCGCCAGGCCGTATAGTGCGGCTGCTCCCGGTGCGCAGCGTGCGCCTCCCGGTTGGCGTACACCTCATAAAGGTAAAACCGATTGGGGTCATCCGGACTCCGCAAAATGTCAAACCGGAAACAGTTCTCCTCATCCCGCACCGACCCCTGCCCATCCCCCAAACTGGCCGCAGCAAACTCCTCCGCCAAACCGTCCTTGATATTAATGGTAACAAAAATCGCGTACACAGCAGTACCCTCCCGTAAAATGAGGCGGCACAAAATACGTTGAGCCGGCCGCCGCAAGCATTATAGCAGGCCGGCGTGTAGCGCGACGCCATCCCTTTGACTTAACCGGCGCGCCAGAATAGCATAATTCCATAATGCCTAAGTCAGGACGAACCTATCAGGTCAAGCCCTACCTGAGCAAAGCCGGCCACCAGCAGCTGGACGAAGTTCTGCGCCAGTGCTGCCGGCTGTATAACGACGGGCTCCAGATACACCGCGCCGCCTACCGCGACTTGGGCCTCAACGTGAGCAAACTATCTACGTCCGGCGTCAAAGAACGCAAACCGGAGTGGCCCGATGTGGACTCCCTACGGGATAATGCGGACAATCTGTACGAGGGTAGGAACGGTAATCCCAGATTGCTCAATCTAGATCGCTGGCTAACCGAGTTGGGCGCGCAAGACCCTGAAATTAAAGCCATTGGACGTCGTATTAAAGTCAGTGTCTTAGACCGCCTCGACCGGGCCTTTGACGCATTCTTTCGCAGACTAAAGGCAGGCGAAACGCCGGGATTCCCACGCTATAAATCCGCGCATCGGTTCCGCACGCTGGAATGTCATTCCGGGTATGAAAAGTGGCTGCGTCTGGACACCGAAAACAACAAAGGCCGGATTAATATTCCCGGATTGCCCCACCTGGAGTTTCGCCTGCAACGTGAACTGCCGGCAGGGCAGCCTGCTACCATCCGGATTACCCGGACGCCGCGCCGGGTGATTGCATCCCTGGTGTACAACATTGTTGACCCGGAACCGTCTGCAATGGAGCCGGCCAATCCGGTCGGGATCGATGCCGGCGTCGCCAAAAGGATTGCACTTTCCGATGGTACGCTAATTCCGGGTCATCAGAAAAACCGCAGAAAGGGCAAACGACTGCAACGCAAACTGGCGCGCTCCGGCCTTGCTAAAAATGGCAAAGGTGGCAAGCGGTGGGACACCGACTTCACAACTCGCCGGGGACGTCGCCATAAAGAGGAGACCAATGCCTATCGCAAAACCCGCGCGCTCAAAGCAAAGGAGGAACAACGACTAACGGAATCAAACCGCAACGCCCTGCACCGTCTGACCACCGACTTGGTGAGGAAGTACGACTTCTTCGCAGCAGAGGCGTTGCAGATACCGAATATGGTGCGTTCCGCCAAAGGAACGCTGGATAACCCCGGTAAGAATGTTCGGCAAAAGTCGGGGCTGAACCGGGGAATACTTGAGCAGGGTTGGGGGCAAATGTATCAGCAGATTGCTTACAAGGCTGCAAGCGCCGGTAAGCAGTTTGTTAGAATCCCTCCAGCTTATACCTCACAAACCTGCTCAAAATGCGGCGTGCCGGACAAACAGTCCCGTAGGTCGCAATCAGACTTCGTTTGCATCCATTGCGGACACGCTGAGAACGCGGATGTGAACGCAGCGAAAAATATCTTGTCCCTGGGGTTGCAAAAATCCTCAGGCGGGGGTGGAACGCTGCCAGACAGTCCCCCGGCGTGCGGCAAGGACGGCTCTGCTGAGCCGGTGATAATCGCGGCGGGAGCCGTTCGCAAGCGAACGTCCCAAGACCCGAAGGCACGCAGAAAACCGACACATCACGGGCAACTTCCGTTGCCGGGATTTACCATCTGATGGGACAACTCCCAACGCCAGGGGTTATCCCGTGTGTGTGCGGATGTTCCTGTACTCGGAATAATACGGCGGCAAAGCATTAACGACAGCCTGGCGGTTATCCCGTGTGTGTGCGGATGTTCCTGATTGAAATTCCAACCGCTGAGGGAATCACCGGGTTATCCCGTGTGTGTGCGGATGTTCCTGTATCCGTCGGTGTCGATGTAGTGGATGGCGCGGTTATCCCGTGTGTGTGCGGATGTTCCTCATGGTTGTCACTCTCCGGGGTGATGGGGGCGGGTTATCCCGTGTGTGTGCGGATGTTCCTATGCCTTAATCAGGGGGGGCGAGGCCCCTTGCCGGTTATCCCGTGTGTGTGCGGATGTTCCGTATCTCATCAACCTAACGGAGCAGTCGCAACTAGCGCACAGACACGTGGCAATATTGATAACCGAAAGGCCGGCGACCCACCGGCCCATCGCCCGCAACAATGCTCTGTCTGAATGATGGCGATGTGTAGCGATATTGGCGAGCATTGCGGAGCAGCACGGGCGATTATTCCGCATTATCCCTCTTGACATTTCCAACTCCGGGGAAGTCCGCCCGCACACCCGCACCACCCCCCATCCCCCCAGCCCAACGGTGCTACAATAGCGCCAGCCTTACGCCTCGGACTGCACCACTCATGCCCACCCCCCAAGACTGCCACATCAACCTGCGCGGCCTGCCTTTTCACTATCGGGATTGGGGCGGCCGGGGCCGGCCCATCCTGCTGCTGCACGGGCTGGCCTCCACCTGCCACATCTGGGATTTAGTGGCGCCCCGGCTTGCCGCCGATTTCCGCATCGCCGCCCTCGACCAGCGAGGGCACGGCCAATCGGCGCAGGTAGATGCCGGCTACGACTTCGCCACCGTGCTGGCCGATGCGGCCGCCTTTATCGGCCACCTGGAATTGCAGCGTCCCCTAATCGTCGGCCATTCCTGGGGCGCCGACGTAGCCCTGGAACTGGCCGCAGCCCACCCCGACCTGGTATCGGGCCTGATTTTCGTGGACGGCGGCACCATCGACATCTCCAACCGCCCCGGCTGGACTCTGGAGCAGGCCCGCCAGGAAATGGCCCCGCCGATATTCACCGGCTTCACCCCCGCAATGATGCGCGAGCGCGTGGAATCCAGCGGCCGTTTCGGCCCCAACCCGTCGCCAACGGTAGTCGCGGCGGTGCTCGCCAACTTCCGCGTGCTGGACGACGGCACCATCCAATCCAACCTGCGCCGCGAGAACCACCTGCGCATCATCGACGCCCTCTGGGAGCACCGGCCGTCCGAACTATACCCCAAACTGCAATGCCCCACCCTCCTTCTGCCAGCCCGCCAGTCCGTCCCCGACGCCATCGACCGGCGGCTCCGGCGCGAGGAATCCATCGCCCAAGCCGAAGCCCTGCTGCCCCGGGCCAAAACCGTCTGGCTGGAAAACAGCATCCACGACGTCCCCCTGCAACGCCCGGCGCTGGTCGCCGACACAATCCGGGAACACATCCAAACCGGCTTCTTTGACAACTAACCGCAATCGCAGTCTGCTAAAATGTTGCTCAACACCCCACCCCAACCCCCCATCCCCAGGCAACCAGCCACAGGAGGCTAACCAATGCCTTCCGACATCCCACCGCTGCTAAACTACCTGGCATTCGCCTACCTCGCCATAACCGCCGCCGTCATCGCCACCTCTACCGGAATATGGGCCAAGATAGCGGGCATCAGCAAAGAGCAGGGCATAATACACGGCCGCTTGGCCAACCTCCAACTACAGCTGGACGAACTCAACAAGCAAATAGGCCAAATCAACGGCGAACTAGGCCAACTCAAAACCGAATTAACCCGGCTGGACCGCAAAATCGACAGCCGCTTTGAGGAATTGGACAGCAAATTTGACAGCCGGTTTCAGCAGTTGGACGACAAAATTGAAAACCGCTACGAACAGCTGGACAACAAAATCGACAGCCGCTTTGATGAATTGGACGACAAAATCGATAACCGCTACGAACAGTTGAACAACAAAATCGACAGCCGCTTTGATGAATTGGACGATAAAATTGACAGCAAGATTGCGGCGTTGGACAGCAAGTTTGACAGCCGGTTCGAGCAGGCAGACCACAGAATTAACCGCCGGTTTGAGCAAATGGACAACAAAATCGACACCCGCTTTGAGCAGTTGGACACCAAGATTGAAACCAGGCACGAACAGCTGGACAACAAAATTGACACCCGCTTTGAGCAGCTGGACGGCAAGATTGACCGGCTGGGGTACGACCTCCGCGACGAAATGCGCCGCAACACCGACCGCATCATGCTGGCCCTAATCAACCACAGCCACGGCGACGGCGCCCCCCCGGTTTTCACCATCCCGCCGCAAATTGAATCCGCCGCAGCCGACGACTGAAACCCCTATCCCACAATCAAGCCTCGCTATCAAACAAGGAGTACCTGCCATGACTACCATCGGTTCCGGCAAATATACCTACATATTGGAGGAGCATTGGGCGCAGCTGCCCGACGGCATGACCATGGGCAACGCCTCCGCCGTCGCCACCGACTCGCAGAACCGCGTGTACGTGTTCCAGCGCAAAGACCCCCCCGTCCTGATTTTCGGCCCCGGCGGCAATTTCCTCGGCTCCTGGGGACTGCGCGCCTTCGACGAAGCCCACGGCATCTACATCCAGGACGACATCGCCTACCTCACCGACCGGACGGACTCCGTCTGCGTCATCTTCACGCTGGACGGCAAGCCCTTGCAGGTCATCGGCGCGCGCGGCGTCCATTCCGACACCGGCTGCGAGATTCCCGGCGAAGTCTGCCCCCGCTCCGCCGGCCCTTTCAACTACCCCACCGAGATTGTGCCAGCACCCAACGGCGACCTCTACGTGTCCGACGGCTACCGCAACGCCCGCGTGCATCGCTTCTCCGCCGACGGTCAGCTCAAGGCATCCTGGGGCGAACCCGGCAAGGGCGGCCCCGGACAGTTCCACCTGCCCCACAGCATCGTCGCCCACCCCAACGGCAACCTCTACCTCTGCGACCGCGAGAACAACCGCATCCAGGTCTATTCTCCCGACGGCGATTACATCACCATGTGGGACGACCTGCGCCGCCCCCTGGACATCTCAGTGGACAGCGAAGGCGCCCTGGTCATCAGCGAAGGCGGCGCCAACGGCCTGTCCCCCCGCGTCAGCATCATGTCCCCCGACGGCGACGTGCTGGCCCGCTGGGACTCCCAATCCGCCCACGGCAGCTGGGTTGACGCCAACGGCAACATCTACATGGCCCTGGGTGCCCAGGAGCGCGTGGACAAGTACGTGCGCCAGTAAAACGGCCCGCCGGCGAATGTGCTATAATCCCCGTGTTGCCCGCCAATGGTGCGGGTCGCCTCCTTGTCCCTCCATCCACAACCCCACATCGGTTTTACTGCCATGAAAGCATCCGAACTGGTTTCCCCCGACGTTAACGAGCGCATCCCCGAATTTGGCCCCGGCGATACGGTTCGCGTCAACTTCCGCATCCGTGAGGGCGCCCGCGAGCGCGTGCAGGCGTTTCAGGGCGTTTGCATCCGCCGCAGCAACGGCAAGGGCCCGGCCGCCAACTTCACCGTGCGCCGCATCACCGCCGGCATCGGCATCGAGCGCGTCTTCCCCCTGCACTCCCCCCTCATCGAATCCCTCGAAGTAACCCGCCAGGGCAAAGTCCGCCGCGCCAAGCTCTACTACCTCCGCGGACGCCAGGGCCGCGCCGCCCGCATCAAGGAGCGCGTCACCTACCGCACCAACCGCTAAGCGGTTGCCGTCGGAGCCCGACACTATCAGACCCATTCCGCCGCCCGTGCCCACTCCGGCGCCGGGCGGCGGCTTGACGTTTTAATCGCCATCGTCAGGCCGGCACAACCTCGGATTTTTCAGACGTGAACTACGCCGACGTCGCCATCAACGCCGATTGGATTGCACCGGGCAAAACTTTCTCCTACCGCATCCCCGCACACTTGGCGGTAGAGCCGGGCCAGCTCGTCTGGGTGCAGTTCGGGCGCCGCTACGTGCAGGGTATCGTAGTCAGCCTGGCCGATGCGTCAGCCGTTTCCGACGATGAAACCAAAGACATCCTGCACCCCGTAGAGCCATCCCCCCTAATCACTCCCCTCGGTTTGGAGCTGGCCGACTGGCTGGGCCAAACCTACCGCTGCTCGCCCTTTGCGGCCCTGCTCCCCTTTCTGCCCGTCGGCTTTCATACCCTCCAGCAATCCCGCCTCACCGCCGTGCCGGGCGCCAGCGACGCCGCCGACACCGCATCACTGCGCGATGCCACCCGCGCCGCCTGGACCGAACTGGCCGCCGCCGGCAAGCCAATCAACGAAAGCGCGTTCCTCAAGCAGATGGACGCCAGCCGCCCCATCCCCGCCCGCCGCGAGCTGCAACGGCTGGTTAACCGGGGCATGATTCGCAAAGACGTAACCCTGCCCCGCCCCCGCACGCACCGCTACCAACGCCTGCTCATTCCGTCCAACACCCCTACCCCCGCCGACGCCCCCCCAACCCGCAGCCCCCGCCAAACCAGCCTGCTGGCCGCCGTGCGCGACGCTCCCGCCCCCTACAGCGCCGCCGGCATGGGCCCGGCTGCCGACGCTTTGCTCCGCCGCGGCCTGGTCGCCGAGGAATGGGAACGCATCGAGCCGGACATTCCCGCCGGTTCCCCCCCCACCAACCCGCCCCCCCACACCCTGACCCCCGCGCAAACCGACGCCATCCAACGCATCACCGCCGCCCTTGACGACCCCGGCCAAACCCCCCGCAGTTTCCTGCTCCACGGCGTGACCGGCAGCGGCAAGACCGAAGTTTATCTGCGCGCCATCGCCCACACCCTGCAACAGGGCCGCCCGGCCATCTACCTGGTGCCGGAAGTTGCCCTGACGCCGCAAACCCTGGGCCTGGTCAACGACCGTTTCCCCGGTCGGGTCGCCGCCCTCCACTACCGCCTCACCGAACGCCAGCGGTTCGACCAATGGTGGCGCATCCGCGATGGCGCCGCCACCGTCATCGTCGGCCCCCGCAGCGCCCTGTTCGCCCCCGTAGCCAACCCCGGCATCATCATCGTAGATGAGGAACACGAACCCGCCTACAAGCAACCCGACTTCCCCCCCTACTACCACGCCCGCGATGCCGCCCTGGCCCTGGCCCGTCGCTGCGCCGCCGTCGTCGTGATGGGCTCCGCCACCCCCGACGTAGAAACCTACTATCAAGCCCAGCGCGGACGGCATCGGCTGCTGAGCCTGCCCGCCCGCGTGCCCGGCCCGACCGGCCAGCCGGCGGCCCTGCCCACCGTGTCCATCGTAGATATGCGCGCCGAATTGCGCGCAGGCAACCGCAGCGTGTTCAGCCGCCCCCTGACAACGGCCCTGGATGAAACCGTCGCCGCCGGCCGCCAGGCCGTCCTCTTTCTGAACCGGCGCGGCAGCGCGGCCTTTATGCAGTGCCGCGAGTGCGGCCACGTCGTCACTTGCAGCCGCTGCTCCGTCGCCTACGCCTACCACGCCCACACCGGGCGCCTGCTCTGCCACTACTGCAACCGCAGCCGCCGCCCCCTCCGCGCCTGCCCCCAGTGTCGCGGCGGACGCATCCGCGAGATGGGCGCCGGCACCGAGGCCGTAGCCGCCGAACTGGAAACCCGCTACCCCGGCGTGTCCATCGCCCGTTGGGATTCCGACTCCCTCGACGACCCGGCGGCCCTTGAGCAGGCCATGTCCCGCCTTGCCGATGGCCAAACCCAGATTCTAGTCGGCACCCAGATGGTAGCGCACGGTCTCGACGTACCCAACGTCGCCCTAGCCGCGGCCCTGCTGGCCGACCTCGGACTAAACCTCCCCGACTTCCGCGCCGGCGAACGCGCTTTCGCCCTCCTCTGCCAGGTCGCCGGACGCGCCGGCCGCAGCGGCGACCCGGCCCGCGCCATCATCCAAACCTACCAGCCCGACCACTACGCAGTAACGGCGGCGGCAGCCCAAGACTACGAAACATTCTACGACATTGAAATCTCCGCCCGCCGTCAACAAGGCAACCCCCCGTTCAACCGCCTGGCCCAAGTGATTTGCACCGATTCCAGCCTCCGCACCGTCCAGCAAACCCTGAAAGACCTGTCCGAACGCTGGCAAGAGCAGGCGCACCGGATGGGCGACGCCAGCATCCAAATCATCGGCCCAACCCCCTGCACCCCGGAGCGCGTCCGCGGCCGCTACCGCTGGCGCCTCCTGCTCCGCGGCCGCCGCCTCTGGCAATTCCTCGCCGGCGCCCCAACCCCCCCCAACTGCCGCATCGAAATCGACCCCGCCCGCCTCGATTAGCGCTGAATCCCGACGCCGTAGCACCCCCTAGCCCTCAAGAATGAGGGGGTCTGGGGGAAATCATTTCCCCCAGCGGCACCCCCTTAGAATACGCCCCACCGCCAAATCCCAAAAATCAGCGACCCTAACCCCTTGCAACCGCACATCAGTTCGTGTAAGATACATCCATCGGGCAAATCAACCAACCAATCCCCGCCTCAACCGTTCTCCCACCGAGAGCGCCCCCTGAGGAACCGGGGCCATCACACTATCACAACACCGCATCAAACGTCGCCGGAGATTCCAGTCACCACGGCCACCCCCGTCAGCATCCAAACCGCAATCGGCCAGGCCGACCCATCGACGCATCCACGGCGTGGGCGGTACTCCGCAGGGTATCGAGCTTCAGCCCGCGTGCTGCTCCCCCAAAGTGCAGGACACGTAAAATGAAGGTCCGTAATAGTTGCGTAAAAACCTTCCGGCCGTAAGGGCTGACACCGACTGGAATCTCCGGCGATAACCAACAAACCAACCAACCGAACCCACCGCCCGATACCACACCCGCCCGATACCCGCCAGCACAACCCCACTCCCCAAGGATGACCTGTCATGACTTGACCAAACCGCCCGAAACAAAACGCTGCCAACCGTCTTAGCCCGCTTTACACGCCCGGCAGTAGCGGCATATAATCGCCAGTACGATTACGAAATCCGCAATAAAGGCTGCCGGCGGGCGGCCCGCCCAGGGGTGCTATCTTGTCCGTGCTGGAAATGCGCGTTTTCCCCGACCCTATCCTGCGCCAGCGGGCGCGCAAGGTTACCCAGTTTGACGCCAAACTGGCCCGCCTCGCCGCCGACATGGTAGAGACTATGGATGCCCACCACGGCGTCGGCCTGGCCGCCAATCAGGTCGGCTCATTGCAGCGCCTCTGCGTCGTCAAGCTCGCCGATTGGGATGAGGCCATGACCCTGGTCAACCCCGAAATTATGCGCCGCGAGGGTGACCGCGAAGTCGAGGAGGGTTGCCTCAGCCTCCCCGGTTACCGGGGCATGGTCAACCGTGCCGTCCGCATCCGCGTGCGCTTTCAGGACTTGACCGGCAAGTCGGTTCGCCTCAACGCCGACTGTACCCTGGCCCAGGCCATTGAGCACGAAACCGACCATCTCAACGGCATCCTCTACATCGACCACCTCATCGCCCACGACCAGTTTTTCCGCATCACGGTGAACGACGACGGCGATGTTGACTATCTCCCCACCGGCCAGCCCGACGCCGCCGAACTCGAAGCCGCCGCCCTCCGCATGAACCGCCGCATCAACAACCCAACGACCCCCCACCCCCCGGAACCCCCGCAATTCGACCCCACCAACGGCCGCCCCACTACCGACCGGACGCCCGCCGACGCCGCCGGCACGTCCGCCGACTAGCCCACGTCCCCGTCCCTTTTAACCGGCGCGGTTGCGGCTATCCCCCCTGATTATGGACATACCAGACACCGTAGCCGTTGACACCGCCGACCTTTTGACCCGGCTGGCCCACTTTTGCGCCGGCCCGGAAACCGCCGCCGATGGCTGGTGGCTGGTCGGCGGCACGATACGCGATGCCCTCCTGCGCCGCCCCCTGCACGACATCGACCTGGCCGTACCCGGCTCTGCCGCACCCGCCGGCCGCGCCATCGCCAACCTGTTAGGCGGCCGGCTAGTCCCCCTCCCGGAGCACAACGTAGCCCGCGTCGCCTTACCCACTACCAACCACGGCCAGCCCCCCTTCCTCATTGACGTCGCCGGCTACACCGGCCCCTTTGCCGATGACCTGCGCCGCCGCGATTTCACCGTCAACTCCCTGGCCATGCCCCTGTCCGACTGGACTCCCGACTGGCCGATGGACACCCTCCTTGACCCCCTCGGCGGCCGGGCCGATATGGCCCGGCGCATCCTGCGCGCTAACGGCGATTACGTCTTTCAGGACGACCCCGGCCGCCTGCTGCGTGGCGTCCGTCTGGCCGGAGAATTAGAATACCGGCTTGAACCCAGCACGGCCCAGCTAATGCGGCAAAACGCTCACCATCTGACCCGCGTGTCCCCGGAACGCGTCCGCGATGAATTCATGCGCCTGCTGGCCCCCGACGGCGCCCGCGCCCGCCTGGAAATCCTCGACCGCCTCGACTTGCTCTGCCGGATAATCCCCGAACTGGCGGCGGCCCGCGGCTGTGAGCAGCCCCGCGCCCATCACTATTGGGACGTGTGGGGACACCTGCTGCACTGCGTAGAATACGCCGAGGCCGTCACCGCCGGCCACCGCAACAACGCCATCTACACCATGGCCCCCTGGACGGCTGCCGAGGACGCCTACTTCCGCGAATATGTTGGCGATGGCCAAACCCGCCGCACCGTCCTCAAGCTGGCCGCCCTGCTCCACGACGTCGCCAAGCCCCAAACCCGCGCTCCCGACGCCACCGGCCGCATCCGGTTCCTCGGACACAGCGAACAGGGCGCCGACGTCGCCGATGCCCGCCTGTCCGCCCTCCGCATGGCCCGCCCCATCCGCTCGCTGGTATCCGCAATGGTGCGCCACCACCTGCGCCCCGGCCAGCTCCGCCACGCCGACCGGATGCCGTCCGCCCGGGCCATCTACCGCTACTATCGCGATTTAGGCCCGGCGGCGATAGACACCCTGTATCTGGCAATGGCCGATTTTTTGGCCGCCCGTGGCCCCGATTTAGCGCCGGAACGCTGGGCCAACTATGCTAGAATGATTGCCGCTGTACTTCAAGCGGGCGCCGGCCCGCCGGCCCACCCGGCCCCGGCCCCCGCTCTCGTCAATGGTCACGATTTAATGCAAACTTTCGACATACCCCCCGGCCCCCAGATCGGCGCGCTGCTGGAAAGGCTGCGCGAAGCCCAGGCCACCGGCGCAATCGCAACCCGCGACGACGGCATCGCTCTCGTCGCCCGCCTGCTCCGTTCCACCCCCGGCCCGGACTGCCTCCCATCTCACGAACTAGCCCCTTTCCCGGCCCATATAGAGGAATAGTTAAACCCCTATGCGACGACGCACGGTATTGCTGACCCTTCTGATTGTGGTGGTGTTGGGCGTTTCGGTCGTCGCATTGGCGCTGCCTGAAATCCGCATCGCCATCCCCGGCCTCGGCCGCCTCGACCGCGCCGAAAGCGGCCCCCTGGGCCTCAAACTCGGCCTTGACCTGCAAGGCGGCGCCCACTTGGTGTACCAGGCCCTGACCGGCACCACCCTCGCCGTCACTTTCGCCGACGACGCGGAGGTAGATACCGACGCCGTGAGCGCCGCCTTGTCCGATGCCGAATACGAGGCGGAGGTTGCGCAAATCGGCGAAACCCCCACTTTCATAATCGCCGGCGATTACTTGCTCCCCGATGCCCGGGAAACCGTCCGCCTGGCCCTGGTTGACGCCATCGGCGAACCCGTCGAGTTCAGCGCCGATGACCTGCCCCCGCCCACTAGCGAGCAGATGGACGGCGTGCTGGACATCATCAGCCGCCGCGTCAACCTCTACGGCACCGAGGAACCCATCGTCCAGCGTTTCGGCGATGACCGCATCATCATCCAGCTCCCCGGCGCCAGCGGCTCCGTCGTCGCCGTCCAATTCTCCCCGGACGTGGAAACCGACATCGCCGGCATACGCGCTTTCATGTCCGAGCTGGGCTACACCGGGTTTGACGTAACCGGCAGTGAGAACAACCTGTTCCGCATCTCCACCGGCAGCACCGTCGGCATTGAGGAACGCGACCGCCTCCGCACCGCCCTGGCCGACCAGTTCGGCCCTATCGCCGCTTTCCAGGTAACCGGCAGCATCGAGGACGCCAAACGGCTCATCGGCGAAACCGCCCAGCTGGAGTTCCTCCGTCGTAAGTGCGGCGCTCCGGTCGCCCAATTCGGCTGCATCCCCCCCATCGCGGACAACCGCATCGGACTCACCGGCGACGACCTCGAGGACGCCTTTGTTGGCACTCATTCCGTTACCGGCGAATGGGTCGTCAACATCCAGTTCAACGACCGCGGCGCCGAGATTTTCGGCGACCTCACCGGCGCCATCAACGTCCAGACCAACCCCCAGAGCGACGAAGTCATCGCCATCTTCCTCGACGGCCGGCAGCTAATATCCCCCGTAGCCCAGGCCCACATCCGCGATGGCCGCAGCCAAATTTCCGGCAACTTCAACCGGGAATCCTCCCGCACCCTGGCCGTACAGCTCAAATCCGGACGCCTCCCCGTACCCCTGCAACTGATTCAGGAATCCGAAGTTGACTCGTGGCTCGGCGCCGAATCGCTGGAGCGCAGCATGATGGCCGGCCTGGTCGGGCTGGCCCTGGTCCTGATTTTCGTCATCGCCTACTACCGCGCCGCCGGCATCGTCGCCGCAATCGCCCTGGTCTGCTACGCCGTAGTAACATTGGCGATATTCAAACTCGTCCCCATCACCCTCACCCTCCCCCACATCGGCGGCTTTATCCTGTCCATCGGCTTGGCCGTGGACGCCAACGTCCTGATTTTCGAGCGCATCAAAGAGGAAATCCGATTAGGCCGCAGCCTGGCCTCCGCAATGGAAGTCGGATTCAGCCGCGCCTGGCCGGCCATCCGGGATGGCAACGTAAGCACCCTGATTACCTGCGTCGTCCTATTGTGGTTCGGCAACCGTCTCGGCGGCGGACTGGTTAACGGATTCGCTCTGACCCTGATGATTGGCGTGCTGGTAAGTATGTTCACCGCCGTACTCGTCAGCCGCAACCTCCTCCAGGCGCTGCAAGCCATGGGCCTGAGCCGCGCCGCCAATCTGTTCACCCCGGAGAAAATCCGCCCCCGCGAAACCGGCCGCCCCCAGTCAGCCGGCGGCCGGCGCTAACCGCAAGTCCCATCTAGCGATGCGCCCCCGCGCGCAGTCCAATCAACGATAAACCCGGTAAAACAATAAACCCGGTAGAGCGGAACAGTAACTGATATGTATAACATTGTCGGCAAACGGGGCTGGTACTTCGTCTTTTCCGCCCTCCTCATCATCCCCGGGCTGCTGTCCATGATTGCCCCCCCCGGCTGGGCCAGCGGCGGCTCCGGCCTGCGCCCCGGCATCGACTTCACCAGCGGCTCCGTCCTGAACGTCGCCTTTGTCGAGCCGGTGCAAACCGCCGACGTCCGCAGTCTGATGGCCGCACAGGGCCACCCCGAGGCCCTCGTGCAGGCCGTCGGCAACAACTCCGTCCTCATCCGCACCCGCGTGCTGGAGGAAGCCTCCGGCAACCAGGTATCCGAAAGACAGCGCCTCCAGGACGCCCTCGAGGAGGACGTCGGCGCTATCATCGCCTCAGGCGTGGACACCGTATCCCCCATCGTAGCCGAGGAAACCGTGCGCAACACTTTCCTCGCCCTGATGGTGGCCTCGGTATTCATCCTCATCTACATCTGGTACGCCTTCCGCCGCGTGCCCCGCGCCTACCGCTACGGCGTCGCGGCAGTAGTCACGCTGGCCCACGACACCCTGATCGTGCTTGGCGTATTCTCCATCCTGGGCCGGTTCCTCGGCATGGAAGTCAACTCCATGTTCATCGTCGGCATCCTCACCGTAGCCGGCTACTCCGTCAACGACACCATCGTAGTATTCGACCGCATCCGCGAGAACGCCATCCGCGTCCCCGACCGCGCCCTGCAAGACACCGTAAATCTGAGCGTAGTCGAGAGCTTCGGACGCTCCATCAACACCAGCTTCACCACCCTGATGGTACTGCTGGCCATGCTGCTAATCGGCGGCGAATCCATCCGCGAACTGCTGCTGGTAGTAGCCATCGGCGTAGTAGTCGGAACCTACAGCTCCATATTCATCGCCGCCCAATTCCTCGTAATCTGGGACCGCCGCGAGTTTGGCCGCATATTCTCCCTCGGACGACGCCAATCGGCGGCATAACCAACCCCATCGCTCCGCTTGCCAACGTCCCCCGGCAAGCGATAGTGTCCTAGCCCTCCCTAACCAGAACCACCCGTCCCCAAGGCCGTTCCTCTGCGACCAGACGCCAAGCCTCCACCAGCCCCTCTGACGTCATCGGCAGCGTATGCGACACCACCGGCGCCAGTTCCCCAGCGGCGGCCATCCCAACCATCGTTTCCAGCGTCGCCCGCGACACCCCCGAATGTCCAACGATGCGCAAATCCCGAAAGATAACCTCGGCCAGCCGCAGCGACACCCCATCCCCCGTCAAATCGCCCAGCAATGCCATCCGCCCGTACTGCCCCAGACACCGCAGCGCCGACGGCCACAGCGGTGGCCCTACGGTGTCAATGACCGCATCGGCCCCGGCATCCTCGGTTAGGGCCATCACAATCTCCGCAAAGTCCAACCCCCCGTCCGCCTCAACGACGTAAGCTGCGCCCAGCTTTTCCAGCCGCTCCCTTTTATCCGACGACGTAGTGACGGCAATGACTTGCGCCCCCCGGCCGCCGGCAATTTGCACCGCACTGGTGCCCAGCCCGCCGCCGGCTCCGGTAACAACCACCGTGTCGCCCGCCGCTGCGTTGATAGCCGCCAGTCCGTCCGCTGCTACCCCGGCCGGGCAGGCCAGCAGCGCCGCCGCCGCGTCCGGTATGCCCTCCGGCAAGCGCACCAGCGCCGCTGCCGGCAGTGCGATGTACTCGGCAAACCCGCCGTCCCGCCCGTGTCCAATCCCCAGCCCGTACCCGCAGCGATGCTCCCGCCCCGACCGGCACCGCCCGCATCGCCCGCAAGCCGCCGTCAAAAGGCTAACCACCCGGTCGCCCACCGACAGCCCCCCCGCGCCATCGCCCAGCGCAGCGACGGTAGCCGAAATTTCATGCCCCAGCGCAACACCGGGCGCAACCCCCCGCCGCAGCGTGCCATCCATCACCAGCCGGTCGTGATGGCAAAACCCGGCGGCATTGACCCGCAGCAGCGCCTCGCCGGCGCCGGCCGTCGGCGTCGGCCGGTTCACCGCCCCCACCACCGGCGGACGCCCGGCCTCCGCCACCACCAAAGCGGTCATCGTGTCCGGGATAATCGTATCCGGTATATTGGATAAGTTCGCAGCCATTCAAGTTGGCCCAACCCGCCGCAATCTGCCATACTGCCAGCCCGCGCCGCAATACGCACGCACAGCATAAACGCCGCGCCCCAGCCCGGCAAGCACAACCGCAACCACCCCGGAGAGCCGGCCAGGAGAGCATCAATGATTATCGGAGCCCACGTTTCCGCCGCCGGCGGCATCGCCAACGCCATCGACCGCGGCGCCGCGATTGGAGCCGAAGCGGTGCAGATTTTCGGTTCCTCCACCCGCTCCTGGCGGTTCAAGCCCCTGAGCGATGACGACGCCGCTGATTTCCGGCAGCGAAACGCCGCCGCCGGCCTCGCCCCGCCTTTCCTCCACGCCATTTACCTGATCAACCTGGGCAACGCAAACCCCGACAACGTTGCCAAATCCGTAACGTCGCTGGTCAACTATATGCACTTGGCCGATCAGATTGGCGCCGGCGGGGTCATTTTTCACCCCGGCAGTCACGGCGGCGCCGGCTACGACGGCGTTTTCCGGCAAGTAGTGGACAGCATCACCCTGGTCTTGGAGCAAACCCCGGAGGGCCCCCTGCTGTGCCTCGAGAACATGGCCGGCATGGGCCAGCACATCGGCGCCAAGTTCAGCGAGCTCGGCGACGTGCTGAAAGCCGTAGCCAGCCCCCGCCTCGGCATCTGCCTCGATACCCAGCACGCTTTCGCCGCCGGCTACGACCTCACCAACCCCGACGGCGTTGCCGGTATGATTGACGAGTTCGACCGCGACATCGGCCTCGACCGCCTGGCCGCCGTCCACGCCAACGACTCCAAGCGCCCCTGCGGTTCCGGCGTCGACCGCCACGACAACATCGGCGAGGGCCTGATTGGCGAGCAGGGCTTTGCCAACATTATGTCACACCCCGCCTTTGCCAGCGTGCCTTTCTTTCTGGAAGTCCCCGGCTTTGGTGAGAAGCCCAACGGCCCCGACCAGCCCAACGTGGACATCCTGAAAGCCATCCGCGCGCAAGTCGCCGGATGAGCGTTTCACGCTGCCGGCAAATATCAAAATGCAGATGTCACTAGCGCAGTTTGAGAACCTGGTCCAGCAAGCCTATCTGGACTTGCCCGAATCTGTGTGGTCAACGCTGCACAACGTTGACATCGTAGTTCAAGACTGGCCCGGCCCCGAGGCCGATGGAGCCGACGACTCCCAGCACGAACCCGGCGACGCGCTGCTGGGCCTGTACGTAGGCGTCCCCCTTATCGAACGCTACGCCGCAGACCCCCTGCTGCCCGACTGCATCTATCTGTACCGCCGCCCAATCCTCTCAATGTGCGACACCCCCAATGCAGTAGCGGACGAAATCCGAACCACCCTATTGCACGAAATCGGACACTACCTCGGCCTCAACGAACACGACCTGGCCCGGTTGGGTTATGCCTGACTGGCGACGCCTGCGGTGGCAAGACCGGATCGCCTGGATAATCGGCAGCGGGTTCGGCAGCGGATTCGCGCCGATTGCGCCCGGCACAGCCGGCTCCGCAGTCGCAACCGTCATCCTGATTGCCATAGCCCTGCTGTTGCCGCCGGATTGGCCCGCCGCAGCCACGTTACCGATTTACGGCGCCCTGATAATCGTCGGTTTCGCCGCCGGCGTCTGGGCCACCGGCAAAATGTCCACCAACGCCAACCCCGACCCCGGCACAGCCGTATGGGATGAATTCGTCGGTATGTGGATTGCCGCCGTGCCAGCAGTAACCCTGTCCCCAACCCCCTTCAACTGGTGGCTGCTAGCCGCCTTCCTCGGTTTCCGCGCCCTGGACGGCCTGAAACCCTGGCCCTGCCGCCCCCTGGAACGACTCCACGGCGGCTGGGGCATAATGATCGACGACGTAGCCGCCGCCCTCTGGACCTTGCTGGGGCTGGGCGTCATCTACCTGATATTGAAGCTGCTAACCACCATTGGGTAGCGTTCCGTTCCGGATAGCCTAACCATTCCCGCATCCGTCATTCTGAGCACAGCAAAGAATCTCGATGACGTAGCAACGGCGTTTCCCCCAAATATGCCCTGTGCCATAAGGATTCCTCGCCCACGCTTGCAACGACAACGGCAAACCTACAACCTACCACCCCGGCAACCCGAACAACTCACCCAGCGACGCCCGCTCCAGCTCTTGCATCCCGGCCCTTGATGCCTCGTCAAGATGGTCATATCCCAACAGGTGGAGCGCACCGTGCACCAGCAGCAGCGCCATCTCCCGGTGCAGCGGCACCCCCTGCTCCACCGCCTGCCGCGCCGCCTGAGGCACGGCAATAACTACATCCCCCAGCGGCGGCAACTCCCCATCCGGAATTGGAAACTCCACCGCCGGTTCGTCCGCCACCCAACCATCATCCCCCTGCCACTCGCCGGCGTGTTCCGCCGAAAAGGACAGCACGTCGGTCGTCTCATCCAGCCCCCGATACCGGCGATTAAGCTCCCGCACCGCAGCATCGTCAGTAAGCAGCAAACTAACCTGACCGGGCACATCAGACGGCAGCGCCTGAGCCAGGCCACACCTCAAAGCGGCGGCCAGCCACTCCGTATCACCGATAACCCGGTCAGCATCGGTTTGGCAAACGTCATCCAGCCACCCGTCGGGCAGGTCAACGTCAATCGATACTAAAACGCCCTCAGCCGTCAGCGTCGCCACCCCCGCCGTTCGCATAATCATCATGCCGCAGCCGAGCGTTTTCCTCCTCTAAATCCCGCACCCGTTGCAGCAGCTGGGCAATAGTATCCGCAGTATCGCCGGACGAATGCCCGTTGCCGTTTGCCGACTTAACCACCGCCGCAATCAAAGCCGTCATCGCAGTCAAAGTTTCCTGATGCCGCCGGTCTGCTTCGGCCCGCTCCTCTTCACGCCGGGCCCGCTCCTCTTCGCGCCGGTCCTGGCGTTCCTGGTAGCGTTCCCGGCGGTCGCGCTGCCGGTCTCGTCGGTCTAAAAAGTAGGTCAACAATTGTGGCACCCCAATCACTGCGATGATAATCGCGATGTACGCTCCACCCTCAAGATATTGTAGCGTACTACAGCACATCGGCATCAAATAACCGCACCCCTAAAAAATTGCGAAACCCCGTCCTGTCCCTTGCCATTCTGATACCCCCCCTGCGCCATCGTGAACGCGCTCCGGGATAAAGCCCCGGCGTGCCAGCACACTTTATCATGCACCTGGCCGCCGGGTCAGCGGGTGGATGTCACCAAGTAACCCCCGCCCCCGTGATACAATGATTCACGCACACGCACCAGATTGGCGGGCGGCAATTGCCTCCGGCCAGCGGCGTTGCCACGCAGTACCAGCGAGATGAGCAAAGTGCCTAACAACCCGAACCCAGACCCGTCGGAACCCCAGTGGGCCGCCTACGCTCTCCCTGAGGAAGGCGTGGCCGACCTTACCGACCGCCTCACCGAGTTTCTCCCGGAGCCGGACAGCGACGATATGCCGCTGATTATCGGCCAGGTGCTGGACGATTTCATCGACCAGTCCGGCGCGCTGCCGGAGAACCTGCGGGATGACGACGCCCACGCCGCAATCTGCCAGATGCAGATGGCGGTAACCCTGGCCTACCAGCTGGGCCGCCTGGAGGCCGGTTCGCCCGAAATGGTGCGCCGGTTCATCCTGGAAGCCATCCAGAAGTGGGAAGCGCGGCCCTTGCCCGATTCGCTGGACTTTGTCGAAGCCGATTTTCGCAAGCCCAAAGAACTGGTGCTGCCCCGCCTGCGCCGTTGGTGGCAGGAAAACCTCAGCGCCGAAGATTACTACTGGGACGAGGAATAGACCACGGGCCAATCTGTCCGCACGCCGCGCCGCCTCGCCCACCCGGAGGGATTGTTCCAATGACAACCGCAGCCTACGACCTCGTACTAACCGGCGGCACCCTGCTGGACCCGGCCCAGGGCATCCACAACGAACGCCGCGATGTCGCCTTCAAAGACGGCAAAGTCGCCGCCGTCGCCGACCACATCCCACCGGCCCAAAGCGCCCGGAGCCTGGACGTTTCCGGCAAACTCATCACGCCCGGCCTCGTTGACCTGCACGGCCATTTCTATCACGGCGCCAGCGGCACCGCCGTTCACGCCGACCAAATCTGCCTCAGCAGCGGCACGACCACCGGCGTTGATGCGGGCAGCTCCGGTTTCCTCAACTACGCCGCCATGCGCGATTACGTCTTCCCCGCCCACCGCACCCGCCTGCTGGCCTTCCTGCACATCGGCGCCGTCGGCCTGGCCGCCAACCGCGTCCTCGGCGGCGCCCTCCACGATATGCGAATCATCGACGTAGCGCAGACGGTAAAGGCCATCAAAGACAACCCCGGTTTCATCTTCGGCGTCAAAGTCCGGATGCACTACGACGCCGTAGCCCGCTGGAACGCTCACGAGGCCATGGCCAAAGCCCGCGAGGCCGCCACCGAAGCCGGCGTCAAACTGATGGTTCACGTCAGCGGCACTCCCATCCCCTTGCCCGACGTACTCGAGCACCTGGGGCCCGGCGACATCGCCACCCACGCTTTCAACGGAAACCCGGAGGGCATACTGGACAACGCCGGCAAGATTCGCCCCCAAGTCCGCGACGCCGTAGCCAGGGGCGTAATAATGGACGTAGCCCACGCCGGCGTGCACTGCGACGTCGCAGTAGCCAACGCCGCCATGGCCCAGGGCATAATCCCCGACACCATCAGCACCGACGTGCACATCGCCCCGCCCGGACGCACGGTGTACCTGATGAACGACCTGGTAAGCAAGTTCCACGCCATGGGAATGTCGCTGTCCGACGCAATAGCCGCCAGCACCACCCGCCCCGCCCAGGTACTAGGACTGCAAGACAGCATCGGCTCCCTGACAGCAGGCATGGCCGGCGACGCCGCCGTCTGGGAACAACGCCAGGGCCGCTTCGTCTGGCACGACATGGCCGGCCACAACGTAGAAGGCGCCCTCCGCCTCGACACCTACGCAACCATCAAAGCCGGCGCCATAGCCTGGCAAGAAGGCCGCCTAACCCGCATGGGCGAATGTTAGCCCCCGTTGACACCTGCAATGTCACCGCATCCCCCCCGCTTGAATCCCCGCCCCCGCCGTGTTAGCGTAGCCTAATCATCGCGCCGCGCAAACCAGCCCGGCGCGTTCTGAACCCTTGCCAACCGGAGGGAACGTTATGGCAGGTAATCCGCGAGACAAGTACTGCATCGTCGGCGTCGGCGAAACCGAATACAGTCGGGCGTCGGGCCGCACTACCCGCGCTATGGGCGCCGAGGCCATCCGCAACGCTATGCACGATGCCGGGCTCACCCCCGATCAGGTGGACGGGATGCTCAGCTATCATGGCGGCGACTCCACGCCCTCCACGTCCATCCAGTACGACCTGGGCATCCGGCCCAACTTCTACATGGACTGCTCCGGCGGCGGTTCCTCTACCGAGGCCCTGGTTGGCCTGGCCATCGGCGCCATTGAAGCCGGTATGTGCGACGTCGTAGCCATCTTTCGCTCCATGAACGGCTACTCCAACATCCGCATCGGCGGCACCGGCGCCCGCGCCGCCGCTCCCATCGGCGGCCCCGATTTGCTCAAACGGCCTTACGGACTCATCAGCGCCGTGCAGCAGTTTTCCTACACCTTCACCCGCCACATGGCCGAGTACGGCGTCAAGAGCGAGGACCTGGCCGCCATCAAGGTTGCCCACTCCAACCACGCCTCCAACAACCCCAAGGCCCTGATGAAACACCGGGTGACCGTTGACGACGTGATGAACTCCCGCTGGATTATCCGCCCGGTTGCCCACCTGCTGGACTGCTGCCTGGAAACCGACAACGCCACCTGCGTCATCGTAACCTCCGCCGACCGCGCCAAAGACCTGAAGCACAAGCCCATCTACGTCAAGGGCGTGCAGGGCCGAGGCACCAAGCCCGGCGGCGATTTTCACTACCAGCACGGCCCCATCACCCGCGTTGCCGGACATTACGTCGGCCCCCGCGTTTTCGAGCTGGCCGGCGTCAAGCACGAGGACATCGACCTCACCGGCTGCTACGATGCCTTTACCTACACCGTGCTGTTGCAGTTTGAGGACTACGGCTGGTGCGCAAAAGGCGAGGGCAAAGACTACGTCACCAGCGGCATCATCAACTTGGGCGGCGCCCGCCCCAACAACCTCAGCGGCGGCCACCTCTGCGAAGGCTACACTCACGGGATGAACATGGTCATCGAGAACGTGCGCCAGCTCCGCGGCACCGTAGATGACTACTGCCCCGACGCCATCCAGGGCGAGCACACCTACGATTACAGCGAGGGCGGTTGCCGCCAGGTGCGCGACGCCAAAATCAGCATGAACATGGGCTGGGGCACCCCCGCCGTCGGCAGTTCCCTCATCATGGGCAACATCCTCAACTAACGCCCCGCCGCTTTCGGGAGAAAGACCATGCCTAACTTCACTTACCGGGGCATCACGCTGAGCATCCCCGACAACGATTCCGAGTACAAGGGCTATTTCGAGGCGGCCGCCGAGGGCCGTCTGGTAGTCAAAAAGTGCGCCGACTGCGGCCTGCTGCGCGGCGAACCCGGCCCCGGCTGCCCCTGGTGCACCTCCATAAACTGGGAATGGCAGCAGGTTTCCGGCAAAGGCGCCATCTACTCATACCAGGTCGTCGCCCACACCGTCATCCCCAGCTTCCGCGACCTAACCCCCTTTGCCATCGTCCTGGTAGAACTGGACGAGCAGCGCGGCCAGCCCAGCGAACACGACGGCCTCCGCATCACCGGCAATCTGGTTGACGCCGATTTCAACATGGAAGCGGAAGCAAACGTCGGCATCGGCAAACGCGTCGAAGCCGTCTTCCAGCCGGTAGAGGGCGACCACAAACTACTGCAATGGCGCCTAATCGACGAACCGGCCCAAGGATTCACCTGGGCCCACGCAGCCCCATCCGCATAACCCCGACCCGCAAAGGCAAAACAAACCAAGCGACGACCCGGTTTGAGCCGGAGTCGCCGCTTGGTTAATAGTGATCACTGACTACCCATATTTGGTGTCGGCTACGTCCATGATAATGCGCAGAACTAAGCCCACTAGTACCCCTCGCCGTGCGGTAGCGTTTCGTTTTAGGTGGTTTAATCAGTCCTCCTCCCTAATGTCATTCTGAGCGCAGCGAAGAATCTCGAAAGCGTAGCAACGGCGTTGCCCTCAAAGTGTGTCCTACGTCATCGAGATTCTTCGCTGCGCTCAGAATGACATTGAGGGAAACTAAACCACCTGAAATGGAACGCTACCTCGCCGTGCTCTGCAATAAGCGCTCCGTCGCAACGTTCCGGCCCTTACCCCACGGCCCGCCACATCTCATACCCAATTTCCTTGCTGATTAGCCCGTCCCGCATCTCGAAGATGTGCACCAGCCGCATCTCCACTTGCGTGCCGGGGTTCAGCGGCAGGTAGCCTTCGCCGGTCAGTCGAAACCGCACCACGCTGTCGTCCACCACCCGGTCTGCGGTGGCAAAGCGTTGCAGCGTCTCAAACTCCACGTTCTCCATCTTGGCGAACATCTGCGTATAATTGTCGGCAACCGCCCGCTTGCCCTCAAAGCGCAGCCCCCGCACCGGCGCCTCCCAAACCACGTCGTCGGTATAAAGGTCCAGCGCAGCGTCCACCTCGTTAATCGCTTCAGAATGAAAGTGCGCCTCCACCGCAGCCAGGTTGGCGGCGATGACGTCAGAAATCTCGGCTTGACCGGATGAGTCGGCAGCGGCAGTCATGGTATAACTCCTTGACGGGCTATCTAATTGATGGGCTGTCTAATCGCAAGCGCAACAGGAGGCCGGAGCAATGCCAAGCATCACCATCGACCGCAGCAAACCCCTGCGGGACGAGTCTAACACAGGCCATAATCGCTGGCATCCCGACATCCCCGCCGCTTTGGAGGTGGACGAAGGAACGGCGGTCACATTGGAAACCCGCGATGCTTTCGACGGCCAGCTGCACCCCACCGTAACCGAGGCCATATTTGACACCGTTGACGCCAGCGTCATCCACCCCCTCACCGGCCCGGTGCTGGTCAAGGGCGCCCAGCCCGGTGATTTGCTGGAGGTGGAGTTCCTTGAGATTCTCCCCCAGCCCAACGCCTTTAGCTGCATCGTGCCCGGCTTTGGCTTCCTGCGCGATACTTTCACCGAACCCTTTATGGTGCATTGGAACATCGCCGACGGGTGGGCCACTTCGCCCCAGATTCCCGGCGTCCGCATCCCCGGCGCGCCTTTCATGGGCGTATCCGGCGTGGCGCCCACCCACGCTCAGGTTGACGCTTGGGCGCAGCGTGAGGCGGCGTTGGCCGCGCGCGGCGGCGCTGCCTTACCTCCCGACCCGTCCGGTTCCGTGCCGGCCGCCGGCGTAGCCGCAGCCCACGGCCTGCGCACCCTGCCGCCCCGGGAGAACGGCGGCAACTTTGACGTGAAACAGCTCTCGGCCGGCTCCAAGCTGCTGCTGCCCGTCGGCGTCCCCGGCGCGCTCTTTTCCACCGGCGATGCCCACTTTGCCCAGGGCGACGGCGAAGTCTGCGTAACTGCGGTAGAGATGGGCGCCACCTGCACCCTCCGGTTCCGCCTCATCAAAGGCGAAGCCCAGCGCCACAACATCCGCTGGCCCCGTTTCACCCGCGAGGACTACTACATCGACCCCCAATGGGCCGCCCCGCGCAAGTTCATCGCCACCATGGGAATGCCCGTAACCGACGACGGCATCAACCAGGGCGAAGACCTCACCCTCGCCTGCCGCAACGCCCTGCTCAACATGATTGACCTGCTGCAAGAACGCGGCTACACCCGCAACCAGGCCTACGTAATTTGCAGCGTAGCCGTCGACCTAAAAGTAAGCAACGTAGTTGACGTACCCAACTACACCGTATCCGCATTCCTGCCCGAAGACTTATTCACCGGATAGGTCAGGGCAACGTTACGGATCGGCTGGTATTGGGGCAGATGTTCCATCGGACGAAAGCCTGGGCGGAGCTTGCCGCTGAAATCCACCAGTAATCGGTGACTTAACGGCCCGTCAAGGTTCACTTGGGCCACGGTAGCCTTGATGTCGGGAGTTTCCCAGGCGCCATCCTGGTGTACTGTGTCAACAAGGTAGCGCGGTAGCAAGCCCAAATTGCAACCATCCTGGGTGTACACCCTAATCTCATCATCCGGTTCCAACACTGCGCCAAGCCGTTCCCCAACCGCCAGTGATTCAATACGCCGGATGGCATCAGGGTTAGTATGGCGCAAACCGTACAAGGCAAAACGGGCTGTGAACCGCCCGTCAGCGTCAGGCTCAATTGCCCGAAACATCTCAAAATTGTCCCTGTACCGGGCTGATGCCGTAAGCTCCACCAGCGGGTTCCAGTTGTCAACGTCCAGTCCCAACTGCCGCAGGTATTCGGCTCGGTCGGGACGACGGAGGTTCATCAGACGATTCTGGAAAAACGGAAACAAACGGCTCGACTGATACGATTCAGCCATCTCCGGGAATCCTGGAATCTCAAAAAAGGCCGCCGATTCACAGGCTTTGCGCGCCCCGTCCAGGTACGAAAATTCGTACTTGGTGGGATCTACGTTTTCGTCAGCGTTCAGCCGCCCCACCGGAAACCACCGGCGGCTTTCGGCGTCTTGCCAGGCTAGGTAAAGGGTGGTCATAACGCTCTCCTCAGCAACTCATTCCTGCTTACCGTCATAACTTGATAAGCAAACTCCTTGGCGGTGTCAGTTATAAACGCCGGCGGTACTTTGTCAATTATAGTGCGAAACTCGACATTTGATACGGCTTGCAACCGTTCCAACCATTGCCTGGCTAAACTCGGCTGCCAACGGCAAAGCAACTGAGCTACTGATAACGGCGGCGGGGCCTGAGTCCTGCGCGCGCTAACGTACACGCTGCCGCCGCTGCGACGATTCATAAGATAGTTTAGCACCCCACCGGAATCGAGAATATGACGCCGGCTGCGGGATTCGCGTCGGCTGATGTCTTGCAGTTCTCGCCCCAGTGAGGAGCCGTGGTCATAAGACGGCGCCAATCGGTAAGAGCGTTGTGTCGGGTCGTAAAAAAACATCCAGTTCTCATGATGCCGATCAGTGTTGCCAATTAGCCCATCCAGTATGGCATACGACACTAACTCGCCAGCTGTTTCGTTCCAGTCAAGATTTCGCTTTTCTACCCATACGGTAAGCGCAACGGCAATGTTTTTGATGCTGTGGTCGCGTTGTCCAAATCTTAAATTCTCATCGTATCCTCCAATGCAAGCGGCCATGATTTCGTTGCCGTGCGCCTTAAGCCATTCCGGTTCGGTAAATGACCTGGATTGCACGCCCAAATCGTCCCCATATCTGGCAAGCTCCACTTCGGCACAGCGCACGCCAATGAGTCCGGCTATTTCGGCGGCAACCTTTTCGGCCCAATGCTCGCCGGTATTGGGCCGAGGGAACTTGAACAGCCAGAGACTCCCGTCGCTGTGCCGGAACCAGAACTTTTCCTTGCTGCCCAGCCTTTCCCGTTCATCGGGAATCTGGTCGGAATGTGGCAGACTGATAACCGGGTAGTAGCCATCCGCCGTAGCCACCTTAAATCACCCCGCCCTCGGCCAGCAGCAGCAGGTCGGCGTTGCTCAGCCCCAGCTCCCCTTGCAGTATCTCGGCGTTGTGCTCCCCGATTAGCGGCGCCCGCCGGCTGATGCGCCACGGCGACCCGTTGTAGATTGCCGCGCCGCCCGGATAGGTGAAAGTCTCTCCAAGCTCCGGATGCTCAACTTCCTTGAAAAACTCCCGGTCCGTCAGGTGTTCGTCGCCCACGATTTCGTCCATGCTGCGGATGGCGCCCCAGGGAAAGTCCCTTTGCTGCCCGCCGTGGAAGGCGTCTTCCAGCGTAGATTGACTGAAAAAGTTCTTCATCACCTGCACGATGTGGTCGTTTTCCTCGGCAATTACCTCCGGGTTCTGGTAGCGTTCGTCGTTCAGGTCTTCGGCCATTCCCGTCTGGTCAAACCATTCCGCCAGCAGCTTCAGGCGTTGCGGCGTCAGGTTGGTGCCGGAGCGGGTGGTGTTCAGCCAGCCCCCGTCGCCCGTCGGAAACTGGATGGCCGGCGACATATCCGGCGCCGCGTGGCGGCCCGTGTGCCGCTGCACCACGTCCCCGGTGGACAAATAAATAGCAATGGCCCCCTCGGTAGTCAGCGCGCAAGCCTCGTGTATTGACGCGTCAATGTACTGCCCCTCGCCGGACACAAACCGATAGTACAGCGCCGCCATCATCCCGATGTAGGCGTAGTGCGCCCCGATGTGCCAGGCGTTGCCCCCGCCGGGCGCAATGGGCGGCGCGTCCGGCACGTCAACCTCGTCGTAACCCGACGACGCCATCTGCCCGCCGCCGGCCAGCTGCGTGATGTCGCTGCTGATGTAATCCCGCCATGGCCCGGTCTGGCCGTAGGGCGTCAGCGAGCACATTATCAGCCCCGGGTTGTCCGCCGACAGCTGCTCGTAGCCCAGCCCCAGCGCTGCCAGGTAGCCGGGCTTGTGACTTTCCAGCACGATGTCCGCCGTCGCCGCCAGCCGTTTGAGTATTTCCTGGCCCTGCGCCGTTTCCAGATTCAGCGTGATGCCCCGCTTGGACGTGTTGTAATGCCAGAAAGACAGGCTGCGCTCCCGATGGGGAATGTCCTGATAGAAAGGCCCAAAGTTGCGGCAGGCTTCCCCCCCCGGCGGCTCAATCTTGATGACGTCCGCGCCCAAGTCGGCCAGCAGTTTGCCGCAGAACTGGCCCTTCTCGTCGCAAATCTCCAGCACCCGCAACCCGTCATGCGGCCCCGGCAGCGACAAGTCCGCCGGCCGGGCATCGCCCAGGTCCACCGGCTCCAGCTCCACCCGCCCGTTGCCCTGATTGGCCCCGTTGCTCTCGTTGCCCCCGTTGCTATCAGTATTGCCGTTGGGAGAAGTCATCGCAGGGCCTCCTCAATATAGGGGAACCGTTCCATCGTCGTCGGCCAGAATATGCCGTTCTCGTACCCGTCCAGCAGCTCCTCGTGCTTTACGCCCAGCAAGTCCTCCAGCACCTCCCGGTTATGCTCCCCAATCATCGGCGGCGGACTGGTCATCTGCGCCGGCGACTTGCTCATTTTGTAGGGCGCGTTCTGGAACTTCCACGGCCCCAGCATCGGATGCTCCATCGGCACGTACATCTCCCGGTGCCGCAGCTGCGGGTCGTTGTCCACCCGGTCCTGGCTGCTCTGCACCGCCATCGCCCGCACGCCGGCCTGCTGGCATTTGTCGGTCAACTCGTACTTCGTATAGCCCTTGGCCCACTGCTCAATGTGGCCGTCAATCTCCTCCTGATGCTCCAGCCGCCCTTGAATCGTATCCAGACGGCCATCGGCCCAATCGGGATTGCCCATCAGCGCCACCAGCTTTTGCCATTCCGCATCGTTGAGGCAGGCGATGACTGCCCAGTCGTTGTACCCGCCTCCTTTGGTGCGGTAGGTGTTGTGCGGTGCGGCGATTGGCCCCCGGTAGTTATTGACGACTTCGTTCCCCGGCCACACCGTGCGGTTGCCCGGCGGAAACCCCTCCCGCCGTGCCGGCCGCCCGTTGACGGTGCGATCCAGCAGCGCCGGCCCGGTGAGCGTGATGCCGGTAATCATCTGCGAAAGGTCAACGTGCTGCCCCTTGCCCGTAGCCGAGCGGTGCCGCAGCGCGGTGAGCGCGCACATCGCCCCGTACATCCCCCCGGTGTCGTCCAGATACGACCAGCCCCAGCCCGCCGGCGGTGCGCCGGGCATTCCCGACAGATGCGTCAGCCCGCTCAAAGCCTGCGCCGCCGGGCCCATCGTGCCGTACCAGTGATAGCGCCCCGTCTGCCCGAATCCCGCCATCGATACGTAGATTATGTCCGGACGAATCTTGCGCAGCTCATCGTAACCCAGCCCCCAGCGCCGCATAATCCGGCTGCTAAAGTTCTCAATCACGATGTCCGACACCGAGATAAGCCGCTTGACCAGCTCCAGCCCCTGCTCGGTCCGGGTGTTGATGCTGATGCCGCGCTTGTTGGCGTTGGTATCGGCGAACTGCCCGGTGGAATTGGGGCCCGGTTCCACGCCCGGCGGCACCGTAAAGCGGTTCTGCCGCAGCGTGTCCAGGTTCAGCGGCCATTCCACCTTCACCACTTCCGCGCCCAGCGTCCCCAGCCAGCGCGCCGCCCACGGGCCCGCCCGCACCCAGGTAAAGTCCACCACGCGGATTCCTTCCAATGGCCGAGGCAGGGGCATGATTTCCCTCCCGCAAAATTAGGTTTGCCTTGCTGCCGACAGTGTATGGCAAGCCGCCCGCACGGGCAACCCGCACCGCGTCACTATCTGCATCCCGATTCGCTTTGGCCGGTCGGCCTCCGGCCGGTCAGGTTCCGGCGCCGCCCATACCGTCAAACCGCAGCTGCACGCCGGACTTCTCCTCTTGCAGCCGGGCCACGGCGTCGGAATCCTCCGGCCCCCAGCCCCGCAGCAAAGCCTCCACGTGCCTTTGATCCACCAGATTTGACAGCTCCATCGGTATGCCGTACTCCCGCCCCAAGTCGGTGGCCAGCCGCACGTCCTTTGCCGCCAGCGCGGTGGCGAAACCCGGCTCAAAGTTGCCCGAGAACAGATAGCGCGGGAACTTTTCGACCAGCCTGCGGTTGCCCCCGCTGCTGTTGGCGATGACGTCGGCCAGCGTATCCAGCGACACCCCCGCCTTGACGCCCAGCGTCAGCGCCTCCGCCATCAGCACGCCAATGCCCATCGAGAGCAGATTGTTGCAGATTTTGGTTACCATCCCGGCGCCGATGTCCCCGCAATAAACCACGTGCGCGCCGATGGCGTCCAGCATCGGCTTGACGCTGTCAAAGGTAGCCCGGTCGCCGCCCACCATCACCGCCAGCGTGCCGGCCGCCGCCCCGTACACGCCGCCGCTCACCGGCGCGTCCAGCACCGTAACGCCCCGCGCCGCAAACTCGCCGTGCAGCCGCCGTATCGTGGTGGGCGAGTTGGTGGACAGGTCAACGTACACGTCGCCGGCGTTGGCCGCCGACATTATGCCGTTCTCGCCCAGCGCCACCGCCTCCACGTCCCGCGGCACCGGCAGCGAAGTAAAGACCGCATCGTTGCCCGCCACGCACCCAGCCGGCGTATCCGCCCACGCCGCGCCCATCTCCAGCAGATTCGTCGCCGACTCCCGCCGCAAATCGTGCACCGTAAGCTGATGCCCCGCCTTAATCATATTGGCGGCCATCGGATTCCCCATATTCCCCACGCCGATAAACCCAGCTTTCATAGCCAACTCTCCTCAAACCCCGGCCTCAATCACCGGAGCAACTAGCCGGATTATAGCACCGCCCCCAGCCACCACGAGCGCCCCCCCGATAAGAACAACCGCAGGAAAAACCCCCCTACCGTTTCGTTTCAGGAGGCCTAATCAGCCCCCCGCCTGCCATTCCGCCATTCCCACCGTAATTCCGAGCACCCATCCCCTACCGTCATTCTTGAGCGCAGCGCAGAACCCCAACGCCGCAGCAGCCCCCTTGCCCCCAAAAACACACCGAGGGGGTCTGGGGGAAATCATTTCCCCCAGCGCAGCCCCCTTACGAATACGCTCCACCGTCAAAATCCCCCGCCAAATCCCAAAATCAGCGACCCCAACCTCTTGCAGCCGCACATCAGTTCGTGTAGGATAAATCTATCGGGCAAATCAACCAACCAATCCCCCCTCAGCCGTCCTCGCTCGAGAACACCCCCTGAGGAACCGGGGCCAGCACACCGCTAGCACAACCGCCGGAGATTCAAGTCAAAAACGGCCAGTCAGCAAAATCGCAATCGGCAAGGGTAGTCCCATCCCCGCTTCCACGGCGTGGGCTGCCTCCGCAGGGTATCGAGCTTCAGCCCGCGTGCTGCCTCTCATTAGGGCAGGCCACGTAAAATGAAGGTCCAAAATAGTTGCGTACCAACCTCCGGCCGTAGGGCTGACAACGACTTGAATCTCCGACAACCACCAAACCCAAACCAACCAAACCCACCGCCCGATAAACGCCCGATACCAGCCAACCGCAAAACCCCCTCTTACAGGAGAACCGCTGATGATATGAAATGACCACCACCTGAAACGGAACGCTGCCCAAGACCGCCCTGGCGTTGCCGCCGTTCCGCCCTTCGTGGTAATATCCCACCACAACAAGCAGACCACCAAGCAGATGTTGCTGGAGACTTGAATGGCATACGTAACGCCCCGTGATGGGGAAACCCCGGAGAGCCTGGTAAATCGGTTCCGCGCGTCGGTGCAGCACGCCGGAATCCTGCGCGAGCTGAAAGACCGCCGGTTTTTCCGCTCCAAGGCGCAGAAAGAACGCCTCGCCGCCCAGCGCGCCGCCCGCCGCCGTCGCCGCCAACGCCGCTAGGACACGACACGGCGCAGTGATTAGCAAAGCCCCTACCCCAATCCTGGGATAGGGGCTGGACGAGTTCTACTTCGTCTAAACCGCCGGCAGCGTTTCGTTGCCGCCGGTGGCTGGCCCCGTCTGGGTCAGACCCGGCTTAGTCAAACATGATGGCGCCGCGCCCGATTTCGCCGTTGTCCAAATCGGCGTAGGCTTCGTTTATCTGGTCCAGCGTGTAATGCCGCACCACCAGGTCATCCAGATTGAGCTTGCCCGACTGGTACAGGTCAACCATCACCGGCATATCGGTGCGCGAGCGCGCCGAGCCGTAGTACGACCCGCGCAAAGTCTTCTCGTTCCGCACCAAATCCACTGCGTTGATGGCGGCTTCCTGTCCCCAGGGAGCAATGCCCACGACGGTTACGATGCCCCGCTTGGCCGCCATATCGTAGGCCGCTTTGGTGGTATCGCCGCTGCCAAAGACCTCAAAGGTGTAATCCGCGCCCCGGCCGCCGGTCAGCTCCCGAACCTGCCGCACCGGATCCTGGTCTGCGGCGTTGACCATGTGCGTCGCGCCAAACCGCATCGCAAACTCCAGCTGCGCCTCCCGGATGTCCACCGCGATAATCTGCCCGGCGTTGGCCAGCGCCGCACCCATGATGACGTTCAGGCCCACGCCGCCGCATCCGATGACGGCCACCGTGCTGCCGGCCTTAATCTCCGCGCTGTACAGCGCCGCGCCCACGCCGGTAGTCACCGAGCAGCCAATCATCGCCGCCTTGTCCAGCGGCAAGTCGTTGCCGACGGGAACCACGCCCGTCTCGGGAATCACCGCGTACTCGGCAAAGCAGGCCACCTTGCCCATATGATGAATGTCGGTGCCGTCGGCGTGCAGCCGCGTCGTGCCGTCCAGCATATTCGCCCCGGTAGCCCCGTGCAGGTCGCACAGATTGCTATGACCCTCCAGACAGGAGCGGCAGCGTCCGCAAGCCGGCACGAATGACAGGATAACCCGGTCACCCTCCTCGGCCAGCGTGACGCCCGGCCCGGTCTGCACCACCGTCCCGGCGCCCTCGTGCCCCAGCACCACCGGGATAGCGATGGGCGCGTCGCCGTGCATAAAGTGCCGGTCGCTGCGGCAAATGCCCGCCGAGCCAACCTTCACCAGCACCTCCCCGGCCTTAGGCTCATCCAGGTCAACCTCGCAAATATCCAAAGGCTGGCCCACTTCCCACAAAACAGCAGCTTTAACCTTCAAAACGAACCCCTCCTCAAAGCAAGCGCAGCAACCCAACGACCACCACGCCAAAAGTAAATCGCCGCCATTGTAAAACACCCCAAACAATACCGCCATACCCGCATCCCGCAGCGCCCGCGCAATAACCTTAACCCCCCGGTCATGCCCATCCAAACCAAGCTTGGCCAGGAGGATGCGGGGGGGAGGGGTGTCAGAATGAGGGGTAGTCATTATCGTAATCCAGAGCGGGATATAACCCATTCGCCGGAGGGGGTTTCAAAGAGCGCAAAACCTCGATTATGCGCTAGCCTTTTCAAAGACTGCATCGTCGGAGCCTTGCGATAAACCAGCCGCAAGTCATCATTGCCCGTCTCCGATATGATGTCCTGGAAAACCAGCAACGCCTCGTCAAAAAACGAAACCCCAATCCTCAAGATGCCGGATGTATCCAGCGTTATCGTCCCATCACGAGACGCCGCCTGCATCGCCGGCGCTACATCACGCGCCGCCGGCCGCGTTATAAGTACGGATTTACCCGACAGGTTTGACAACGCAACAGTCGCCATAATTCTTACCCCCCAGCCGGAACGTGTATTGTGGCCACAACCACAGTGCCAGGAACGTAATCCAGCGTACCCTTCGCAATCTCGCTACCGTTTGTTACGTTCATATACCCGCCCCCGGCAATGATAACGCAATTCCCACCGAAACTTTGCATCACGCCCATAACATGGTCCAGCCCCAAGCCGCGCTCCACTTCGCCGGTTCCGGTAACGTGCAGTTCCGTAGCATGAACGATGACTTCGGCATCGTTGGCGATAGCTGCAAAATCCGGGTTTCCCCGCAAAGACGCCGGAATACCAATGCCACAATCGGCAACGCCAACCGCATATACAATGCCTTGGCTAACGTCTGTACCGTACATGGCAACAGCATAGCATCCCATACCCGATTGTGCGTGTTGCACCGCGTTCAACGCCAGTTCATAAAAAATGCCGGGCATCTCGTCGCGTACATTCGCTGGCCCATCTCCGGGTGCCAGTTCCAAAAGGTTGGCAATGCGCTCAACATCGTCAACCGTATCAAAGCGTGTAATCGGCAACACTGCTTTAACCGATGCAAAGCCATCCCCGAGTATGCCGGCATCGTTCCGGCACTCGCACAGGGCCGAATTACTGGCCTGCAACTTGACCAATCGGGTTAGCCTCCGGGCCATTACAAGGTGCGGCGCAAGATTTTGCGAATCAAATACAGCGTTCGTCATTACAATCATCCTGGATTGGATCAATCATACCATTCACCAGTCCCCTCTTAAAACACCCCCGGGTCCACGTATTCGCCCCATTCGTCCCGCAGCGCTCCCATTATCTCGCCTTCGGTTACGCCGGCGGCTGCGGCGGGAATTACGGCGGGCAGCAGGTTGGCGTCGTTGCGGGCTGCTTTGACGATTTGGCGCAGGGCGGCGGCGGCTGCGGTTTCGCTGCGTGTGCTGCGGACTTGGTTCAGGCGGGCGATTTGGCGGTCTTCTTCGGATTGGTCAAACTCGAACAGCTCCAGAGAATTGGCGGTGGCGGCTTGGCTGCTGTATTCGTCGTTGACGCCTACGATGGTGTAGCTGCCCGATTCCACCCGCTGCTGGTAGCGATACGACGCTTGGGCAATCTCGCTCTCAATGTAGCCGTTGCCCACCGCCTCCAGCATCCCGTCCAGCATACTGCCGTTGCCCATCTCGTCGATGCGGGCGATGTAGGCCAGCGCCGCCTCTTCCAGCCCGTTGGTCAGCGTTTCCAGGTATGCCGAACCGCCCAGCGGGTCCGGCGTGGCGGCGACCCCCGACTCGTTGGCCAGAATCATTTGCGTGGCCAGCGAGATGCGCATGGCCTCTTCCGATGGAATGTCGTAAGCCTCGTCGTAGCCGCTGACGTGCAGCGACTGCGTGCCGCCCAGCACGGCGGCCAGCGCCTGCAACCCGCCGCGCAGGATGTTGTTCAGCGGGTCTTGCCGCACCAGCGTTGAGCCGAGGGTTTGCGTGTGAAACCGCATCCGCATGGATTCGGGGCGGGTGGCGCCATAGCGGTCGCGCATAACCCGGGCCCACATCCGGCGGGCGGCCCGGAACTTGGCAATCTCCTCAAAGAAATCGTTATGCACGCCGAAAAAGTGGGACAGCCGGGACGCAAAAGCATCCACCGGCAGCCCCCGGCGCTGCGCCGACTCCACGTAGGCCATACCCTGCGCGATGGTGAAAGCCAACTCCTGCACGGCGTCCGAACCGGCCTCGCGGGTGTGGTAGCCGCTGATGGAAATGGTGTACCAGTTGGGGACGTGCTGCGCGCAAAACTCCACCACGTCGGTGGTGAGCTTGAGGGCCGGGCCGGGCGGCAGCGCAAAGGTTTTCTGGCCGTGAAACTCCTTGAGCGAGTCGTTCTGCACGGTGCCGCGCAAAGCCGGCCAGGGCGTGCCGCGCCGTTCGGCAGTGTGCAGAAACATCCCCAGCAGGACGATGGCCGGATGATTAATCGTCAGCGATACGCTGGCCTGGTCCAGCGGGATGCCGTCAAACAGCTCTCCCATATCGGCGGCGGTATCAATAGCCACGCCCAGCCGCCCCACCTCGCCCTCGGCCAGCTCGTGGTCAGAGTCGTAGCCGGTCAGCGTCGGATGGTCAAAGTCGGTGCTCAACCCGGTCTGGCCGTGGGCCAGCAAAAAACGGTAGCGCTCATTAGTAGCCTGAGCAGTCCCAAACCCCGCAATCTGCCGCCGCGTCCAAAGCCGCCCCCGATACATAGTCGGATAAGCGCCCCGCGTAAAAGGAAACTCTCCGGGGCTGCCCAAATCGGATGCAGCGTCAAAACCGGCCGCCGCCAGTTGCGACGGGGAGTACAGGGGGGAGATGGGGAGGCCGGATAGGGTGTGGGGGTTGTCATTGCTGCTCATAGGTTTCGTCCTGTAGCAAAGATGTCAGGCATCGTAATCACACCGAGCTAGATTGGGTGAATTTTGATAAGAAATGCTAGCAACTGCGATGGCCCGTAAGTTAGCATACTTCCCGCTAGGATGGCAGGATTTGCATATGCGGAACTTTTGTGCTATTGTGGTTGGCAAATCATTGATGCAAGGAGAAGTCAAGCCATGCCACGCAAAAAGAGCAACACCCAGCCTGCCCCCGAATCCGAAATCGTGTACGACGAGGAAACCGGAAACCACATCCTTTACACGCAAATGACCTACCCGAACGGCAGCCCCATAAACCTCCATATCGTTGACACGTTCTACGGCCCGGTCCTTACGGATGGCGGCGAAACGGCCCGTCAGATGGGCCGGCACAGAATTGAGGACGAGATGACCCTTGACGTGGCTCAGCTTTTGCTGTGGACGAAGGTACACTACGCCTACCGTTTGCGGGCTGCGCGCAACATCAAACTCTGCGATATGGGTTCTGACAGGCTGGAGACCGACGCCGACGATTTTATAGACGCTCTGCGTCGAGTTATGGGCGCTATCGTTGAAATCATTACGGTCGAATCCGGCAGAGACCGGCAGGCTCAAAGCGACAAGCACCCTGGCTAACCTGAATAATGAACACTACACAAGCCCATACCCCCCAATTTCACTGCCACAGCAGCGAGTGGATGACGGAGCTGCCAGCAGATTCCGTTGCGCTGACCGTGACCTCGCCGCCGTACTGGAACGCCATTGACTACGACGTACACGCTAATGGCGATGGCAACGCATGGTATCGCACCCGCCAATACAGCGAAGGGTTCGGCGACTATGACGAATATCTGGACCTACTGGCCCGGATTTTCGCTGAGGTTCACCGCGTCACCAAGCCCGGCGGCTTTTGCGCTGTCGTCATCGGCACAGTGCTAATGGACGGTCGCCATGTCCCGGTGCCTTTCGATTTGACCGTCCGAATGGCGAAGGTAGGCTGGGAGTTTCACCAGGACATCATCTGGCACAAAACCACCGCCGGCGTCAAGCGGGCCGGTTCCGCAATCCAAAAGCCTTACCCCGGCTATTTCTACCCCAACATAATGACCGAGTACATCCTGCTGTTCCGCAAGCCCGGCGAAAAGATTTACCGCCAGGCCAACGGCAACCGGGAGGCCAGCCGTTTCGCGATTGACGACGTTTTCAAGATGGACACCGCCAACAACATCTGGCACATCGCCCCGGTGCCGCCCCGGTCGATAGACCACCCCTGCCCATTCCCCGAGGAAATCCCTTACCGCCTTATCGGTATGTATTCCTATCGGGGCGACACCGTCCTAGACCCGTTTGTTGGCTCCGGGCAAACCACCAAAGTCGCCGTAGCATTAGGCCGTAACGCTGTCGGTTATGACACCAGGCCGGAATACGTTAACCACGCCCAATCACGCATTGAGGAACCGCTAAAGCTACGGGAAGGGCAATTGATTGCATCGTTCAAGAAAATCCCTCTCGACCAGTCAACCGTCAAAACTATAAAATATCGGCGTAACGGCGACGGTAGCTACGAAAAAACCAGCGAACGCCGGTTGTTAGAGCGACCCGCGTAAATTCGGGAACATCGCTCGTCCTGCGGTCGTCCGTTGCAGGATTTCCGTAGCTACCGCTTCGCTGGCAGCACGCCGTTGCGAAACATCCTGCGCTTTCGCTGGCACAGCACACTTGAATAGCCATTCCGGTTGCTCGTCGTGCAAAGCGTCCAGTGGCGGGCGTGGCAAAATCACCGCATCCCGACTCGCCCTCGCCACACCGGGTAACAAATCCGGGTCAGCATATCCAATGCCCCGGTTGGCTAACACGAAAATCGTAGCCGCCCGCCAAACCGCACTAGAATCGCCCAGCGTGTTGATTAGACGGATAGATTGCCGGCCGCCCGTAAAAGACGCCTTAACGGATATTTGGTGGCCATCCACCACGATGTCCTCATCGGCCAAATCCAATCCCCGGGCCCGTGCGCCGGCAATCCCCACGCAGCGCATCGTAGTCGCCAGTATGCGCTCAGTAGCGCCCCCAGCGATAAAACGATTCTCCCGTATGCTGGTGTCGTACTCGCTAATCAGCAGGCCAAGCGCACGGAGCATCTCGTCCAACACATCAGGGGAATTCGTTAGCCCGTCGCGTAACCTCCGGTAAATATCCCGGTGAGGTGCGTAGTTCGCTACCGCATCATCTGTAACCATATTGCCTCCAATGGGTGATAATCACTCGCGGTCAGCTATCCCTATGAGCATACTTCCGTTTGATCCAAGACCGTTGAGCCAAGCAACCAGTTCGCCTCGTTCGTCTTCGCTGAGCTGATTTTCCCCTGTGTACGCGTCAATAAGATCCATGAACTGTTCCGAGCTTATCGGCGTAACCATCCACGGCCAATCGTCATCCTTGTAATGGTTTCTGAACACGTCGCTGCCCAGAAAATTTTCAACGATTCCGCCTTCCTGTTGATATGCGAGGGTATAAATCATGATGTGCGGTAGCATTATGCGGCCTCCATTTGGCGGCCCCTAGGGAGCTGCAAGTACATACGGTAGTGTAAAGCCAAATCTGTCCCGTTGCAATTCTGAGGGATGGATTCGGTAAATTTCTTCGCTTTAGGGTGTAGTTGCAAAGCCGTGTAGGGGTGGCCTTAAGAAAATACCCGTCTTCTCGTACAGCAATTGCGCCAAATCCGGCGTAATCGCTTGCTGGCCCGCTAGCATGGCGTCAAGGCCGGCTTTGCCGCCGGCCAGGGATAGCGCCTGCTCTCGCGATACGATTTGCTGGTCAATCAAGAACTCGAGGAGTCCGCTAGGTGTAGGACTTCCCATCGGATAATGCTCGGTTTCGTAGCTTTCCACCAGAGTGGATAGCCGGTCGAGTTCCTCGTCTTCGGGGCTGTAGGGTTCAGCCCCCAACAACTCTGAGATGCGCGCCAGTGCCGCATCATAATCCGCTTCCGTCCGAACCTGAGCAATTTCAGCCATAGTCGTACCTCTGAATGGTTGCAATTATAGCATCGCCCGGAAGTGGACTGGTTGCGGGTGGCGGTTACGCGCCCGCCAGCGCCGGTATTATCCGCTCTCCAAACGCGCGCACTTCGGCGTGTGGCGGCGCAAAGGTTAGGCAGGGCATCAAGTATAGTTGGTTCACGCCGTGCTGCGCCATCTCGCGGATTCGCTGCGTGCAGTGTTCTGCCGTGCCGATTAGGCCCAGGGCGTCGCAGAGTTGGGTGTTTATGTCGTCGCTGACGAATTGGGTTAGTTCGATGGCCTCCTCCCAGTTGGGGGCGTGGCCCAGGTCGGGATACACGTCGCGCACCGCCTGCGGGATTTCGTAGTCGGGCATGGCGATGTCCGAGTAGGGCAGCCAGTTGGGGCCGCCCCACAGCAGTCCCCAATGGACGGCCACCGGGCGGGCCAGCCGGCGCGCCTCGTCGTTGGAGTCGGCCACGCAGGTGCGGACGGCAAACACGATGTCCAGGTCGTCCAGCGTGCGGCCGCTGCGTTTGGCGCCAATCTCCAGATGCTCCAGCGCCTTGCCCACGATGCCGGGGGTGTAGCCCACCAGCGCCAGCGCGCCGTCGGCCACCTCGCCGGCCAGTTCCAGCGAGCGCGGCCCCGACGCCGCCATCAGCACCGGCACGCCGTGGCCGCCGTCGCTGCCGGCAAAGTCCAGCCGGTTGGACATCCCGTTGTAATCCACCGTATCGCCGGCCAGCAGTGCCTTGACCTCGGTGATGCAGCGGCGCATCTGGCGCAGGGTGGCCGGGCGCCGGCCGATGGTGCTGGCCGAAGTGTAGCCGGTGCCGATGATGAACTTGGTGCGCCCCGGCGCGATCTCGGCAACGGTTTGCGCGGCGCCGGCCAGCACGGACGGGATGCGCCCGAAGGGGTTGGTTACCGCCGGAAACAGGCGCAGCGTGCTGGTAGCGCCGGCCGCCAGGCCCATCGTCACAAAAGTATCCCGGCAAATCATCTGGCTGTCCAGGATACCGGCCCCGTCAAAACCGGCCGCCTCCACCTGCCGAATCATCTCCAGCAACTCCGGCATCGGCGAAGTGCCCGGCACGCGCATGGATATACGAATCTGGTCAGACATCGGAAATACCTCCGTGATGAGCGTCTAGATGGATGAGCGTCAAGATGACGGGTGCAGTATATCAACCGGACGGGCCGCCGGTTAAAGTCAAACGCCCGGCAAATCGGCTTGCCGGGCGGGTTGCGCCGGTTGGGGACGCGGAAAGCCGGTCAGTCAGCAACAACCTCAGCCAGCCGGCGTTCCCGATTGCGCCGGACTATCGCCGTAATTTCGTCGTCAGTAAGGTCAGGCCCGTCAAAGTAGTTGCCGTGAGTGATGCGGAGCGTATCCACCGAATCCGCCAGCAGCAGCACGTATTCCATACGGAGCGGAATGCCGGTTTTGGTGAAACGCTGCAATTCCGGGAATTGCTCCAGTTCCAGCTCTTGCAGTCGGCTCCAAGCCGCCGCGCGTTGCTCCGGCTCGGCATACTCGGTAATCTTGCAAAGCTTGCGTTCGTGGCGGTCGTATTCAACGAGGAACCACTTCTTCATCATATCCATAGCAGCGCCCCCCTCTGGGCGTGATTTTACAGTGCTACTGCCGCCAGTGTACCACAGGCGCAGCAGTGTGGTAGCAAATGACTAGCGCATCCGGGCGATAAGCGCCTCTACCGCATCAGCCACGTCGGGCGGCGGCGTTTCGCCGGCCAGGTCATAAGCCCACAAAGAATCGGATAGCGCATCCAACGCCTGCCGGATGGCGGTGTCGCCGCCGCCATACTTGACGGCTGAATCGTAAGCCGTAGCCTGCTCCGACAGAATAGCCCATCTCCGCTGATTGCGCGTCCTGACCTGTACCTCAACGAACTTGTCATCGCGTCTAACCACGACATGGACGGCGCGATAACCGCTGTGGGGCGATTCCCGGATGTCGTAGGCCCGGTAGATGTCAAAATCCTCTTGCAGCCGGGCGTAAATCTCATCCTGCTCGGCTTTATCATTCGCCACCAGCCGGCAGCCGGCAATATCCTGCATCCGGGACAGCCGGATACGTGAATCGCGCTGCAACTTGGCAATCACGGATTCCGGGCGTTTCACCCGGCCGCCATCCGATTCCCCAATGCCGAGCCGGCCCAAGTCGAATGTGACCAGCAGCAGTACCCCAAAGAACGCATCCCGGTAGGTATCCAGGATGTCCCGGTCTTCGAGGGTGACGCCAGCCCGCAGGCGGTCTCCCAGGCGGTCAATCTGGCGGCGGGACAGGCCGGCTGGCGGCGTTGCCATGGGCGGTTAGCCGCCGCCGGCTACTGCCGGCACGATGCTGATTTCGTCGCCCGACTTGATGGCCGTGTTCAGGCCCTGGTCAAAGCGGATGTCCTCACCGTTGACGTAGATGTTGACGAAGTAGCGCAGCTCGCCTTCCTCGTCCAGCAGCCGCTCTTTGAACCCGGGGTAGTCAGACTCCAGCCGGTCGATCATCTGGGACAAGTCGGCCACGTCCAGCTCAACCTTGTCGGCCCCGCCGGTCATGCGCCGCAGGGGTGTGGGAATGCGAACCATTACGCCCATCGGGGGTATTCCTCCTGTTGTTCCGTCCGTCAAAGCCGGCGGTGCGGACGCTTGGCGCCCGGCCCTCCGGTATGTCAGCCCTCAATTACGTCGCCCGCGACCGGGTCCACCCGCACGCCGGTTGAGCCAACCCAGTCCAGGCCGCGCTGAATATCGGCATCGCTGCCGTCCAGTTCCAGCACTACCCAGCCCACGTCAGCGCGCACGTCGGCGCGGCGAATGTTGGTAACCACGTCAAAATTCTTGCCCAGGCGATAGATTACCGGCTCACGTATCATATCGCCGGAGAATGTGAACCTTACCCTTTGTCTGGCCATATTTTCGCCCCGCGCTGCCAACCCGATGCCTTGCTGGAATCCGAAACGGCTAGGCCCGGGCCGCCACCCGCCGTTCCAGCGCCGCCTCAAAAGAACCCATCATCGGCTTGATTAGCATGGGGTCAACCACTTCTTCCACCGCCTCCTGCGTCTTGAGGCCATTGCCGGTAACGTAAGCCACCGTCAATTCGTCGGGGCCGATGGCGCCGGATTCGGCCAGATATTTCAGCGTAGAAATGGTGACGCCGCCGGCCGTTTCGGTGAATATGCCCTCGGTTTCAGCCAGCAGCTTGATGCCGTCCACCACCTGATGCTCCGGCACCGCGTACCCGCTGCCATCGGATTCGCGGATGACGCGCAAGGCATAAATGCCGTCCGCCGGATTGCCGATGGCCAGCGACTTGGCGATGCTGTCCGGGCGAACCGGGCGAATCTGATTCTGATGGTTCTCCCAGGCGGTTACGATGGGACTGCACCCGGTGGCCTGCGCCATGTGCATCCGGGTAGTTACCGCCGGATGATGCACCGTGTTTTGGTCAGCCCCAAAAGGCAGCGGCGCCACCCCGTCCAGCATCCCCAGGCAAGCCAGTTCGTTGAAACCCTTCCAGATTTTCGTGAACATCGCCCCGGACGCCGACGGCACCACCACGTGGTCGGGCACCCGCCAGCCCAGCTGCTCGGCCACCTCGTAGCCCAAAGTCTTGCTGCCCTCGGCGTAGTAAGGCCGCATATTGATGTTGACGAACGCCCAGTGGTAGTTGTCGCTAACCTCGCTGCACAGGCGGTTCACCTCATCGTAAGTGCCCTCCACCGCCACCAGCGTAGGGTTGTACACCGCCGCGCCAATGACCTTGCCCCGTTCCAAATCAGCGGGTATGAACACCACGGCGTCAATGCCGGCGCGGGCGGCGTGGGCGGCGACGCTGCAAGCCAGATTGCCGGTGCTGGCGCAGGCCAGCGTGTCGTAGCCAAACTCAACGGCTTTGGTAGCCGCCACCGATACCACCCGATCCTTGAACGAGAACGAGGGATTCACGCTGTCGTTCTTGATGTACAGGTTGTTGAGCCCCAACCGCTTGCCCAGGTTCCTGGCCTTCAGCAAAGGCGTATAGCCGGCCATGATGTCAACCGGATCATCAGCCGACGCCGGCAGCAAGTCCTGGTAGCGCCAGATGCTGATGGGGCCGTCGCTGATGCGCTGGTGGCTGATTACCTCGGAGATGGTAACGTAATCGTAGATGACTTCCAGCGGCCCGAAGCAGAAATCGCAAACGTTAAGGGGCTCGCCCGGGTACTCCCGGCCGCACTCCCGGCACTTCAATCCTTTGACAAACGACACGGGGCAGTACCTCCGTAGCTGGGGCGCATCCGGTTGAGGCGCCCGTTCAAATTGTTCAGTTCAGGAAAAGCTAAAATCGGAGCCCGTTCCACGCCGCCGAACAACTCCCATCCGGCACGCCTTCGGATTACTCTCGATCCAAGTCAGCAAAACAAGCAATCGCAAGTACCCATTCTGCCAGACAGCAGCGATACTGGCAACCGCAAGCCAATCGAAAGAAAACGGCAAGGCTTGATTGGAGCTTTGCCATCCGAAACGTTTTGGAACCGGCGTCCAGCGTTGAGCCGGCTAATGTACGCGCTAGACGCCCGGCGTTTTTTTGTGAACCGGCGTTGAACTCAGCGCATCATACACAAATCGGATCTGGGCTGTTATGCTGTTGCCATGTACAGCAGGCTCCGGCGATAACGATAATGACTAATCCTCACACTGGCACCCCTCCCCCCCGCATCCTCCTGGCCAAGCTTGGTTTGGATGGGCATGACCGGGGGGTTAAGGTTATTGCGCGGGCGCTGCGGGATGCGGGGATGGAGGTGGTTTATCTGGGGATGCGGGTTACTGCTGACCAGGTTGCGGCGGCGGCGGCTCAGGAGGACGTGGACGTGGTGGGGATTAGTATTCTTTCCGGGGCGCATTTGCGGTTGATTCCCCGGTTGACTGATGCTTTGCGGCGGCACGGTCTGCGCGGCGAGGGGGATGGTGTTGGTGACGTGATGCTGCTGGTTGGCGGCACTATCCCTGATGCTGACGTGGATTCGCTGCGGGCTATGGGCGTGGATGGGGTGTTTCCGGTGGGCAGTTTTACCGGGCAGATGGTGGATTTTATCCGCACGGCCCTTGGCGATGGGGGACATGGCCCGGTTATCTCGCATCGAGAGAACGGGCCGGATAGTAGGGCGGAGTGAGGGGGCAGGATATGGCGCAGACATCGGGGGCATCGCATTACTGGCCGCCGCAGTATGACCCGTCTTATGTTCCGCATCCTGATGCTGAGCATTGGGATTTCCGGCTGGAAACTATGCCGCCGGCGGAACGGGATGGCGTCATTCTGGACAAGCTGCGGGGGCAGGTTCGTTATGCCTGGGAGCGCAGCGGGTTTTATCGGGAGTTCTGGCGGGATGCCGGTGTTGACCCGGCCAACATTGGCAGTTTGGAGGAGTTTGCCCGGCTGCCTGTATTAACCAAAGAACACGTGCGTCAGGAGCAGGAGGATTATCCTCCTTACGGTCGGTTTTTGTGCGTGCCGCCGGAGCAAATCTACCGGGTGCATGGCACGTCCGGCACTACCGGGCGTCCTACCGTCTTTGGCATCAGCCGGTGCGATTGGGAACGTATCGGCGAGGCCCACGCGCGCATCTTGTGGGCGGCTGGCGTGCGTCCTCACGATACCGTTATGGTGGCTGCGGTGTTCAGTCTTTACGTGGGCAGCTGGGGGGCTTTGGTGGGCGCCGAGCGTCTCGGAGCGACCTGCTTTCCGTTCGGGGCCGGCGTCCCCGGACAGACGGAGCGCGCGGTGGAGTGGGCTCAGATGGTACAGCCTACTGCCCTCTACGCTACGCCGTCTTATGCGCTTTATCTTGCCGAAACCGCGCGGGAAATGGGCGTTGACCCACGCTCCGATTTCGCATTTCGTCTGATGTTTTTCAGCGGCGAACCCGGCGCCAGCGTGCCGGCGACGCGCCAGGCCATCGCCGATGCTTACGGCTGCCAGGTGGTTGACCAGGGCAGTATGGCGGAGATGACGCCCTGGATGAGCAACGGCGGCTGCCGCCACCTGGCGCGGGGGATGCACCTGTGGCAGGACATTGTGTACACGGAACTGGTGGATGCCGACCGCCACGCGCCGGTGCCGCTGGGCGGCGAGGGGGTTCCGGTGTACACGCACCTGGAGCGGGAATCGCAGCCGATGATACGCTACTGGTCGGGGGATATTGCCCGCTGGGAGATGGTGGACTGCCCCTGCGGGCGCACCTATCCGACGCTGCCGTGGGGAATCTACGGGCGGGCCGACGATATGCTGATTATCCGGGGGCAGAACGTGTTTCCATCCCGGATTGAGGACGTGCTGCGGGCGCGGGATGATTTTGGCGGTGAGTTCCGGCTGGTGGTGGAGCAGGAACGCGGCTATCTGGACCGGCTGACGGTGCAAACCGAGGTGTCCGCAACGGTTTGGGCGTCGGCCGGCGAGGCGGGGCCGGCCGGTTTGGAGGGACTGCGCGATGAGGTAGCCGCTGCGCTGCGCCGGGCCTTGGGCATCGGGGTGTCGGTGGAGCTGCGGACGGAGGGAGAGTTTGAGCGGACGCAGTTCAAGGCCCGACGGGTCATTGACCTGCGGTAGTCCTGTCGGATGGGACGGAACCCTTGCTCCGTTACCCGCGTATTCCGGGCCCCCGCGTTGAAGTCGGCGAGATTATCCCCGGCTTGTACCAGCGCTCTTTGCTCACCACCAGCGTGTTTATCGTGGCGATGTCGTCGTCCGAATCGGATGGCGGCGTGGCGCTGATTGACGGCGGGTGGCGTATCAGCAGCGGTCGTCTGCTCAACTTTTTGCGCCGGCAGGGGTACGGGCCGGATGCGGTGCGGCGGCTGATTGCCACGCATTATCATCTGGACCACGTCGGCGGTATGGCCGGGTTGCAGCGGGCTACCGATGCGGACGTAGGGGCGTTTCATCTGGACGTGTCGTATCTGCGGCAGGAACCGGATTACCCGATGCCGAATCCGGCGCAGCAGTGGTGGCTGCGGGCGCTGCTGGCGCCGCTGGTGCGGGCAATGCGTCCGCCGGCCATCGGGCGGGTGGAGCCGCTGCGGGATGGGGATGCGCTGCCGCTGCTGAACGGGGCGCGGGTGGTGCACACGCCGGGCCACACGCCGGGCAGCATCAGCCTGCACTTTCCCGACGACGGAATACTCATCGTTGGCGATGCGCTGCAACGGCGGGGCAACCGCTTGACGCTGCCATCCCGCTATTTCACCGACGATATGGACACGGCCCGGCAATCGATTCTTAAAATGACGGAGCTGGACTTTGATACGATTTGCTTCAGCCACTTTGTACCGATGCGCCGGGGCAGCCGCGCCGCGCTGCGCTCGCTGGCGGAGTACGTCGGATAGCGTCTGGTAGCGTTTCGTTTTAGGTGGTTTAATCAGCCCACCGCCGGCCATTCCTAATGTCATTCTGAGCGCAGCGAAGAATCTCGATGACGTAGGGCACACTTTGGGGGCAACGCCGTTGCTACGCTGTCGAGATTCTTCGCTGCGCTCAGAATGACATTGGGGGAAAGGGCGCTCAGAATGACATTAGGGAAACTAAACCACCTAAAATGGAACGCTACCTAGCATCTTGGAGGGTTTGACAGATGGTTAATGATGCCGATAACGCCGGTTTGCCGCTGCCGCTGGAGGGTATCCGGGTGCTGGATGCTACGCATATTGTGGCGGGGCCGTTTTGCTCGCTGATACTGGCCGATATGGGGGCGGAGGTTATCAAGATTGAACGTCCGGGCAGCGGGGATTTGGCCCGGGGGCGGGGGCCGTTTCTGGGCGATGCGGACGGCGATGGCGGGCAGGTCAGCAGCCGGTTTTTGGGGGTGAATCGCAACAAGAAAAGCGTAACGCTGGATTTGCGGAATCCGGTTGGCAAATCGGCGTTTGAGAATCTGGTTGCCAACTCGGACGTGCTGCTGGACAACTGGGGGCCGGGGGCGTTTCGCCGATTGGGGCTGGGTTACGAACGGCTGGGGGAGGTCAATCCGGGTCTGATTTATGCGGAGATAACGGGCTATGGGGACGGCGCGCGGGGGCCGTATTCGGACTGGCCGGCCAACAATCTGGCGATTCAGGCGATGTCGGGCTGGATGGCGATTACCGGGGCGCCCGGAGGGCCGCCGCAGGCGGTAGGCGACAACATTGGCGACTCGGTGCCGGGCGTTTGGGCGGCGCTGGGCATCGTGCTGGCGCTGGAAACGCGGCGGCAAACCGGGGTTGGGCAGCACGTGGACGTTGCGATGTACGAGTGCATGGCGTCGCACGTCATCAGCAATATGAACGCTTACCAGGCTACCGGGGTGATGCCGGGGCGCACGCGGGCGGCCTCGCTGGGGGCGGGGCTGGCGCTGCGGGCGTCCGACGGCTACGTGGTGATGGCCGGGGTGCGCAGTCGGCAGCGGCTGGCCGCGCTCTGGGAACTGGTGGGTCTTGCGGAATTGCCGGAGCAGGACGCGCGCTATCTGGAGCAGTTTCCCGATGCCGATTTTGTCTTTGACGAGATGATACCGGCCATTGAAACATGGTCGGTGCAGCGGCCCAAGTGGGAGGTGGCCGGGCGGCTGACGGAGCTGGGGTTCTCGATGGGCGTGGCGCAAAGCATCGCCGACCTGGCCGACTGCCCGCAGTTGCAGGCGCGGGGGATGTTCGTTGATGTTGCCGACACGCTGGGCGGGGAGTTCCGCACGCTGGCAACACCCGTCCGGCTCACCGCCTGCCGCCAACCGGACGCCGGCACGCCGCCAACGCTGGGGCAGCACAACGCCGAGATACTATGCTCGCTGGGCGGGTTGACGCCGGAGCAGCTGGCGGGGCTGGAGGCAGAGGGGGCGGCGTAGCGCCGGGTCAGCGTTAAGCAAAACAGGGGTGAGGCAAATCTCACCCCTGCTTTGGCGTTGTGCGTTTGGCGATTAGCCGGGGATTTCGTCGTAGTGGTGGAAGGTGCCGATTACGTTGTCCTCGTAAAGCTGCTGGACCTCGGCCTCGGTGTAGTCGAGGATGCCGGTCAGGACGTCCTCGTTGTGCTCACCGACTTGCGGGGTGGAGCCGACGACGGCGGGGGTGCGGCTGAAGTGCCAGAAATCGCCGGAGACGGCGATGGAACCGGCCAGAAAGTCGGGGACTTCAACCATCGCGCGGCGCTCCCAGGGATGGGGGTCGGAGGCGGCCTGGGCGATGGTGTTGACCGGGGCGGCCACTACGTCGTGGTGGGTGAAGTGGGCGATGGCCTCTTTCATGGTCATGTTGGCCATCAGGTCGCGCATGGCCTGGTTGACGGTTTCGCCGTTGGCGCCGCGCTCGTGGCGGGTGGTGAAACGGGGATCCTCCAACCACTCCGGCTTGCCGAGGGCGTTGCAGACGCGGTGCCAGTGATGCTGGTCGCCGGCCGAGATGAGAACCCAGCCGTCGGCGCAAGGGTAGGTGCCGGACGGGGGGGCCGCCGACTCGCCGCGCCGGGGCTCGATGCCGGCGCCGTGGTAGGCGGTGATGGGGATTTCGGTGTAGCTGTAGCCGGTGTCGGCAAGGCAGGCGTCAATGGTCTGCCCGACGCCGGAGGACTCGCGCTCGTGGAGGGCGGCCAGGGTGCCGATGGCGGCGTGCAGGGCAGTGGTGCGGTCAATGATAGGCACGCCGGCGCGAATCGGAGGCATTCCCTCCTCGCCGGTAACCATGGCGATGCCGGACATGGTTTGCCCGATGGGGTCGTAGCCAATCTGCTCGCGGTAGGGGCCGAACTGGCCGTAGGCGGATACGTTGACCATGATGATGCGAGGGTTCAGCTCGTAAAGGACGTCGTAGCCGAAGCCCATGGTATCGATGGTGCCGGGGCGGAAGTTCTGCAAAAGAACGTCGGAAACCTTGACGAGCTTGCGGAGGACTTCTTTGCCGGATTCCTTGCGGAGGTCGATGCTGAGGCTCTTTTTGCCGCTGTTGTACTGCACCCAATAGGCGGACTGCTTACGCACCCAGGGGGCGTGGTAGCGGGTTTCCTCGCCGCCCAACCGCTCGACTTTGATAACTTCTGCGCCCAAACGGGCCAGCACTTGCGCGCAACGGGGACCGGCCTGGTGTCGTCCCAGGTCGATGACGCGTATTCCATCCAGAGGGCCTTTCGCTTCTGCCATGAGCGGTTCTCCTAAATGCCAGGTTTTGGTGACGGCCGGAGCTGCCGGTATGCCGGGCTCCGGGGGACAGTGAGTTGCGCCATTTTACGCCGGCGCGGGGTAATCGGCAAGCCGGGCGGGCCCGGCGGGATTTGTCTGGCAAAGTTGCTCCTATCGGGCGGGTATTCGTACCGGGCTATCGGGCGGTGGGTTCGGTTTGGTTTAATGTCGGTCAGCTTGGTGGTGGTTGCCGGAGATTCAAGTCGTTGTCAGCCCTTACGGCCGGAAGGTTTTTACGCAACTATTACGGACCTTCATTTTACGTGTCCTGCCCTAATGAGAGGCAGCACGCGGGCTGAAGCTCGATACCCTGCGGAGTACCGTCCGCGCTGTGGAAGCAGGGATAGACGGCCTGGCCGATTGCGATTTGGATGCTGACGGGGTGGCCGTGGTGACTTGAATCTCCGGTGGTTGTGCTAGCGGTGTGGTGTGATGGCCCCGCGCTCCAGGGATGCCTCGTACTGAGAACGGCTGGAGGCGGGGATCGGTTGGTTGAGATGCCCGATATGGCTATTATGCAGAATGGAAGTGCGGTTGACAATGGGCAGGTGTCACTCGAAATTCTCCCGTGGAATTTCGCAGGCATCGCCCCCCCGGTTGCATCCCGGCCCGCTGCGCCATATAATCAACTGCTGGCGGCAATCGCCATTTTGCGTCCCCGGAGGCCGGCTCTTTGACTTACCTTGACTTGCATTCTCATTCCGTTGCGTCGGACGATTCGCGCGCTACCGTTGAGCAGTATTTGAAGTGGATTAACGTGCTGCGCAAGCGGGGTTTTACCGTTGACGGCATCGTGCTTACCGAGCATCGGCAGTACGATTTTGACGTTGACTATTCGCAGCTGGCGGAGCAGTACGGCGTGATTGTGCTTAAGGGCGCTGAGCTGGATACCTGCTTTGGCCATATGCTGGTCTATAACATCACCCCCGGCCTGGCCCGCGACGTTGATTTCGGCGACGTCAAGATGGACGGGCGGGAGCTGATTAAGGCCGCGCGACATCATGGCGGCTTTGTCGTTCCCGCGCATCCCGGCCGCTTTGGTATCGGCTTGGTCGAGTACATGGCCCTGGGCGAACGGTTTGACGACGTGTCCATCGTTGAGCGGGTGAACGGCGGCAGCAAGCCTGAGGAGAACGAGCGCGCCGACGAGCTTTGCCAGCGCACCGGCTACCTGGGCACCGGCGGCAGCGATGCTCACCTGGCCAGCCACATCGGGCGCGTCGTAACCGAGTTCAAGGCCAACATCGCCACCAGCGAACAGCTGGTTGAGGCTCTAATGTCCGGCCAGTTCCGCCCGGTGCCCATCGCCGAAACCGCCGCCGCTCCCGTCAGCTGAACCGTCCGCTGAAGCGGCCTGTTGGAGATTACCCTGATGCCCACTGCAATTGACTACGAATACGACCATTCCCTCTACGGCGTGGAGCACGAGTCCGGCCCGTTTGACGTTACGCCGGAGATTATCGCCACCTACACCCGCAGCGTGGGCGAGGACAATCCCATCTTTACCGACGCGGACGCCGCCCGCGCCGCCGGCTACGGCAATGTCGTCGCTCCGCCCACGATGTGCGCCCTCTTTGAGCGCGGCGAGCTGCCCGACATCAAGTTGCAGTTTGGGCGGCGCCAGTTTCACGGCGGCCAGCGCGTGGAACCCCGCGCGCCCGTCGTCGCCGGCGACCGGCTCACCGCATCATCGCATCTCAAGGACGTCTATACCAAAACCGGGCGCTCCGGCACTATGGTGCACGTCGTTTGGGAAACCACTTTCCGCAATCAGGACGGCACGGTGGTCGCCGAAGTGCAGCGCTCTCAGGTCGTTCGGGAGTGATGTCGCAATGCCAGCAACCGCCAAACTGTACTTTGAGGACACCGAACTCGGCGACGAGATTGGCCCTATCATCCTCTCGGTAACCGATGAGCAGGTGATTGACTTCTGCTCCCTGTGGGGCAACCCGCACCCCAACCGCTTTACCGACCAGGCCGAGGCGGAAAGGGTGGGGCTGGACGCCCCCATCGTGCCGGGCATTATGAGCATGGCCCTGGTGTCCCGCGCCCTCACCGACTGGGCCGGCCCCGGCGTGGTGTCCGACCTTGACCTGGTGTTCCGCGGCTCGGTGCCGCACAACCAGCCGTTGCACGTCGCGTTTCAGATTAGCGACACCAGCCAGCAAGACGGCCTGAACCAGGTGCAGTGCGACATCACCATGACCGGCCCGGTGCCGGATCGCCCCTACATCATCGGCACCGCCCTGCTCACCCTGCCATCCCGCGAGTGAGCGTACCGATTTCGCCGGCGGCAATCAAGCGGTTGCGGGGGGTTGTGCCGGCCTGCTAGAATAGTGTTCCTCCGGGGCGCTGCGCCGCCGGAGCCGCAGTGGGGCTGTAGCTCATTTGGGAGAGCGCTTCAATGGCATTGAAGAGGTAGCGGGTTCGATTCCCGCCAGCTCCACCACCTTTCTTACCGCCAATTCCATGCGCCATTGGCGGACGCCCCCCCACGATGTGATGTGCGGTCAATCTTATGGATACTCACGGCATCCCGCTGGCCCGCCAAGTCAACCGCGTTCCTTCGGCAACCGTGCCGCTGGACGCCGCCGCGGAAGTGCGGTTCCAACGCATCATGGACGCCGCTGTGATGGTGGACGTTCACCAGCACCCTTTCGTGATGCCGGAGTCAATGGCGCAGTTTATTGACTACCTCCGCACCAACCGCTACCAGTGGGGCTACCAGGCCGCCGCCGCCGGCGGTTGGGCCGCCGTTACCACCGCCAACGTGTTCAGCGGCCTCAAAAGCACGCCCGATATGTCATTCGTCGAGTACGAGGACTTGGCCGCCGAGGTGGGCGGGATGCTGGCCGACGTCGCCGGCCGGCACGACGTAGTGAAAGTCGGCAGCGCCGACGACATCGTGGCCGCCCGGCAGCAGGGCAAGGTCGGCTTTATGCCCACGCTGGAGCATCTGGCCATCGGCAACCGCATCGAGCGGGTTGACGCTCTCTTTGGTATGGGCGTGCGGCTGGCTGGCATCACTTATAATCGCAAAAACTTCATCGGCGACGGCCTCAACGAACGCAACCCCGGCGGCCTGAGCAACTTCGGCATCGCAGTGGTACGCCGGATGAACGACTTGGGTATGGCCGTTGACCTATCCCACGCGTCAATGCCTACCGCGCTGGACGCCATCGAGTTCTCGCAGGCGCCCACCGTGTTCAGCCACAACGCCGCCTATGCGCTGCGCCCCAACGGGCGCACCCGGCAGGATGCCGAACTTATCGCCTGCGCTGGCAAGGGCGGTCTGATTTGCGTTACCGCCGTGCCGAATTCGTTGAGCGACGACCCCGAACAGGACATTGAGTGCGTGCTGGACCACTACGATTATATGGTGCGGCTGGTTGGCGTGCACCACGTTGGCATTGGCACCGACACCACCATTGGCGACCACGTGGCCTTTCACCGGGTGATGATGGGACGGGATGGCCCCGGCCAGTTGCCCGCGCCCTACCTCAACGGCCTGGAATCCCCCGCCGACGGCCAGAACATCGTGCGCGGCCTGATCCGACGGGGCTACTCAGATGAGGACGTGCTCAAAATCAGCGGCGGCAACGCGCTGGATTACTTCCGCAGGGTGATTCCGTAGCCGGTGCGTTCGGGCTTAAGCCGGGTCGTTTTCCCCGGCGGTTTCCGGGCTGGCGCTGCGCGGCGTCCGGGCGCGGGTTGCCGGCGTCCGGCGCGCGCTGGCGAGTTCCGTCCGCACCTTGCGGAGTTCATCCTCCAGGTCTTCCAGCCGTTCCTCAATGCCGATGATGCGGCCAAAGAGCCGGTCAATCTGGCTGCGTGAGGGCAGGTTATACGCGCGCAAAGCGGCGTCAATCTGCGGGTTGGCCTGCTGCGCCATCCGCTCTTGCCAGACCAGAGTTTGCTCCAGATACTTGCCCAGCATCCGGGAGAAATCCTCGGTGCTCATCGTCTCCGCGAAAGTGGCCGCCATCGCCTCCAGCTGCTGCGTCCATTGCCGCTGGGCATCCTGCATCGTCTGCGGGCCGGGCGCGTCGGACATGGCCTTGCCCGTCTGCTCGCTCCAGGCATTAAAGAAAGCCTGCCACGTCTGCTGCATATCCGCAGCGGCAAAGGGCGGCGCAAAAGGGTTGGCGCCCACACCCGCACCGGCTCCAAAGGGGAATGAGCCGAACGGATACGCCCCAAACGGCGGCGGCCCGGCGAAACCGGCGGCCGTCTGCGACCACGCCTCGCTGGATTTCCGGAGCATCTCCTGCCACAGCTCAAAGGGGTTGGTCGTAGAGCCGGATGTCGTCATTGGTGGTTCCTCCCTCAGGGCTTGATGCGTCAGGCAGAGCGGGCCGAAACCCATTCGTCAATTTTGGGCCACAGCGTTTGATGCGCCTGTCGCCCGGAGAACACTGATATATGGCCGCCGGGCAGCTCGACAAACTCTTTGTCGGCGCTGGATACGGCGTCGATGAGACTGCGGGCCGCCGGCGCCGGCACGATGTAATCCTGGCTGGCCGCCGCTACCAGCAGGGGCTGCGCGATGCGTTTCAGGTCAACCGTCCGGCCGTTCAGCGTGAACTCGCCGGACAGCAGCCGGTTCTGGCCGTACATTTCCCGGGACAGCTGCCCAAAGAACCGGCCCGGCATCCCGATGAAGTCGTTGGCCCACTTGCTCATCGCCTTGAAACTGTCCACGTACCCGGGGCGGTCAACGTTGGCCCACAGCGCGGATAACGCCTGGGCCTCCAGCGTGGGCCGCAGCATCTTGAAACCCGCCCCCATCAGGCTGGCCGGCAGCCCGCCGTACCGCTGGACAATCAAGTCGGCCGGAAAGTATTTCTCGTCCAGCCAAACCCGGAACATACCGCCCTCGTCAAAGTTGATGGGCGCCACCACCGCAACGAAGTTCCGCACCGGCCCATCCGGGTTCAGGGCCAGGTAGCAGGCGCTGAGCGTCCCGCCCAGGCAAAGGCCGTTGAGCGTAATCTCCTGCGCCCCCGACGCCTCCATAGCGCGGTCGATGGCGCGGGGCAAAATCTTGAAAACCGCCTCCTCAAACCCCAGGTCTTTGTCCTCCTCCGCAATCTCGCCCCAATCCAGCAAATAAACGTCGTGGCCGTGCTGCGCCAGGTACTCAATCATGCTGTTGCCGGGCAGCAAATCCAGCACGTAGGGGCGGCTGATGCCCAGCCACGGCACAATCAGATAGGGCAGCGGGTAGCGGGCCGTTTCCGCCGACCCGTACCGCAGCAGCCGGGTTTTGCCCCGTTTCCAGATGACTTCGTAAGGCGTAACCCCGATGGGCGGGTCGGCCGGGTTGGTCACGAACGAATCTACCATCGCCTGCGCGCGCTGCATTGATTTCAGCGCGTCCTGCTGAACTTGGGACATAAACTCGGCTGAGCTAACCACGGCAAATCCTCCGGTATTGCGCCTTTCGGATAGAGCGCTTTGACGTTGGGGATGGTGCGATAGAGTGCCGGGCGGCTAACCGGATTTGGCGGTTCCGGCCAGCGCCGCCGACCATTGAGCGACGGCCGCGCCGTAGTCAAACGCGCTTTTGACGACTGCCTGGCCGGCCTTGACCGCGGCGGCGTTGGACGGCAGCGTTTCGCCAACCAGCTCCAGCCGGCGCCGCTCCAGGTCAAGCGCGTATTCGCTCCACGAACGGATAAATTCGGCGTCGCCGTCGATTATCTCGGCTGCCTTTGCGCTGGCCCCGGCGCTGCCGGATTCGTCCCCGGAAGCCGGCGCGCTAGCCAGCGAGTTCGCCAGTTCCGACATTTTGGCGTTGCGCGCACGGGCGTAATCCGTTGCGCCCTGCATCGCCTTGCCGGCCGCGTCCAGCTCCACCCGCGCCGCCTGCGAGAACGTTTGCGCGGCGCAAACCGCCTGTTCCTGCCACGCGGTCAGGGCCGCCATACCGTCCGACGTCAGCCGCCCGTAAGCCTTGGCCACGTCCTGCGCGCTTTCAATAATAGTGCTTGCCACGTTCCTATCCTCCGCTGTTGTCCGGTTTCGTGCCGGAATGTTCCGCCGCCGGTCCGTCCGGCTCGGCAGCTCCGGCAGTCGTTTCGTTGCACGGAGCGTCATCAGACGGAGCCTCGTTAAAAGGAACCCCGTTAGACGGCGTCGCTCCGAATGTCTGAGCGTACAAGTCAAAAAAGCCGTTAATCATCCGCTGGTAGCCCGACACGACCTCCGTCCACCCCAGCAGCATCTCCTCGCCGGCGTCGGTAATCGTGTACACCCGCTTGGCCGGGCCGCTGCCGTCGGTTTGCCACTCGGACGACAGATAGCCCAAGCTCTCCAACCGCCGCAGTTCCCGGTACAAAGTCGGATGGTCAACCTCCGCAAACCCCATGCTGTTGAGCTGCTGCATCACCAGATAGCCGTGCAGGCTCCACTGCTTTAGCACGAGCAGCACCCAGGGGGTAAGAAAATTCTTGGGCAGCCGCCGGCCGCCGTTTGAGTCCGATGCCGTCATATATGTACATATACCACATATCCGCAAAATGCGCAATCGGGCCATCCCTGCAGACCGTGTTCCGTTTCCGATGATCCAATCACCCCCACCAGCCACCCCCTTCCCCCCAAACACACAACGAGGGGGTCTGGGGGAAATCATTTCCCCCAGCGTCACCCCCCAAATCCCCAAAATCAGCGACACCCCCCCTATTGCCAAACGGTACACCCGTTCGTGTAAGATACATCCATCGGGCAAATCAACCAACCCCGCTACCAGCCGTTTCTCATATAGAGGGCGCACCTGGGAATCGGGGACACCGCATCAACCATCGTCGGAGATTCAAGTCAAAACGGCCAGTCAGCAAAAATCGCAATCGGCAAGGGTAGTCCCATCCCCGCTTACACGGCGTGGGCTGCCTCCGCTGGGTATCGAGCTTCAGCCCGCGTGCAGCCCCTAAAAAGGTAGGACACGTAAAATGAAGGTCCAAAATAGTTGCGTACCCACCTCCGGCCGTAGGGCTGACAACGACTTGAATCTCCGACAACAACATCAAACCAACCAAACCCACCGCCCGATACCGATAGCCCGATACCATCCAACCGCAAACCCATTCCCACAGGATGACTTATCATGACTTGACCAAACCACCCGGAACGAACCGCCGCCTCCCCCATACCATCCTGGCCGCTGCGCCCGGCATGGTATCATCGGCGCGTTGCAGCGTTTGACACCGGATTTACGACACCGAACTCACGCAGGAGGCGAAATTATGGCAGCGAAACCCGTGCTTTCTACTGAACAGGTTACGGCGGCGATGGATGCTATGCTGGCCAAGGCCAACGAAACGCCCAACGCTCCGGTGGCCATGGCCATCGTGGACGCCGGCGGCGAACTGGTTGCCTATCTTACGATGGACAACCTGCGGATTTTCAGCCGCCGCCATGCGCTGCGCAAGGCGTACACGTCCGCCGTTATGGGCCAGGATTCCGGCGCCCACGCCGCCCGGCTTGCCGAGCAGGGGCGCGGCATCGCCGACCTGGGCGACCCCCGTTTCACCCACGGCCAGGGCGGGCTGGTCATCATGCAGGACGGCGTAATCCTGGGCGGCATCGGCGTCGGTGGCTACCCCAGCGGGCAGGCTGACGAGGACCTTTCCCGCGTGGGCCTGAACGCCATGAACATCCAGTAATCACCCGCAGCCGGGCAACTGCCGGACGGATGGAGATTCTATCCGTCCGGCAGACTGCTTACCCCCGCAACGCCGGGCCGACTTCCTCCGCGTACATACGGATGGACTTTTGCACCTTGTCCGCCGGAATCGTGCCGCCCAGGTTGGGCTCCATGATAAAGCCGGTAACCCCAAGCCGGTCGCGGATTCCGCTGAGCCGGTCGGCCACTTCCTGCGGCGAACCGTAGGCAACCCGGTCGGCCAGCAGGTCGTCGTAGGTAGTGTTGAGCAGCTGCTCGGCGCGCTGGCGACGTTCGGCGCTGGCGTTCTCGCCCTCCGCCTCAACCGTCCTGATGTAGGTGTCGGCGGTGCGACGGAAAGAACGCATCGTGCTTTCCTCCGTATCCTCCCGCACCTGCTCCATACTGTCGGATACGTAAATCGGCATCCGGATGTACACGTCATCCCCGTCGTGGCCGCTCTCACTGGCGGCGGCCCGGTACAGCTCCAGGTTGCGCTCCACCTGCGATATGCCCTGCCCCCGCACGCCGGTAACCAGCGGAAAGCCCAGCTCGCCCACGATGCGGAAAGTGTCAACGGAGTTGGCCGCGATGCGGATGGGCGGGTGCGGCTGCTGGTACGGGCGCGGCGTAACCACCACGTCATCCATATTGTAATAATGGCCGTGATGGTCAAAACGGTAGTTGTTCCACGCCTTCAGTATGATGTCCAGCGCCTCCGCAAAACGCTCCCGGCTTTCGTCGTAAGGCACGTCATAGCCGTGATAAGAACGGGGAAAGCTGCTGCGCCCGATGCCGAAATCCAAACGGCCCCGGGAGATGTTGTCCACCGTCGCCGCTTCCTCAGCCAGCCGGATGGGATGGGACAGCGGCAGCACGCTGACGCCCGTGCCCACGCGCACCCGCTCCGTGCGCGCCGCAATGATGCCGGCCATCAGCAAAGGAACCGACGACACCGAGGGAATACCGGCGCCGCCCGGGTCCGTGGGCGTGCGCGGCGCGGCGAAGTGCCGCTCGGCCAGCCACACGCCGTCAATACCGGCCTCGTCGGCCAACTGCGCCACCGTAAAGGCTTCGGCAAACGCCTCGTCCTGCGTCCGGCCCTCCCGGTAATCACATTCCATCACCAGACCAACGTGCATAATGTCCCTCCTCTGCGTGCAAACGGCGCAGCAGCGGCCGCCGCCGGAACCGTCTGCGGCGGCCGGCTTGCCCGGCGCCTAGCTTTCAATATAGGTGTTGGGCGCCGCCAGAAACTTGGTGCGGCATCCCAGGCTGCAAAAATAGTACCACTCGCCGTTGTAAAAACTGCGGGTGCCGGCGGTAGGATCCACTTCGTTGGCGCCGTGCATCGTCTGGCCGGTAGTGGTGCGGGCGCTGTCCTCATTGATTTCGGTTTTGCAAACGGGATCGACGGGCATTGTCTTGACTCCTGGTCAGGTCAGGCTCTGGTTGCTGCAATAGTTGCTTGGGCCGTATCAGGATACGGGCTCGAGGTTCATCCCCAGACGCACTTTGCCGGGCTGGTCCAGCAGCGCGCCAGCCACCCGGGCCCGGTGTTCAAAGCTGGTCCCCATCCGCATCGTCCAAGCCGTCACCCGGCGATACCACAAATGGAGGTCAAACTCCATCATAAACCCGATGCCGCCGTGTATCTGCTGCGACGAGCGCACCGTAGCCTGGCACTTGTCATTGGTGAACGCTTTGGCCTGCGACACTTCCACCGCATAGGGCAAACCCTCGTCAATTTTCCACAGTGCCTCGTAGGTAAGCAACTGCGCGCCGTCGCACCAAACTACCATGTCGGCGCAGAGGTGCTGGATCGACTGGAAACCGGCGATGGGGCGGCCAAAGGCGACGCGATTCTTGGCGTACTCAATAGCCATCTCAGCATCCTTGCGGGCCGCACCGACAATCTGCGCGCACAGCAGCGCCGTGCCGGTATCCAGCATGGATTGAGTGGCCGGCCAGCCCTGGTTCACCTCTCCGATGACGTTGCCCAGCGGCACGCGCACGCCGTCCAGCTCCAGCTTGCTTTGCGAGTCTTTCGCCAGAGTAGTCAGGCGGGTTTCCGAAATCCCGGCGGCGTTGGTCGGAACGATGGCCAGAGTAACGCCCGCGTTGTCGGCGCCGGGAGCGGCGGTGCGGACTGCCATGACCATCAACTCGGCAGCCGAGAAATTGTCCACAAAGTGCTTGATGCCGGTAATGACCAGATGGTCGCCGTCCACTTCGCCGCGACACCGGATGGCGTCGGCCCGCAGCCTGGGGTCTTGTTCCTGCACCGCCCAAGTCATTATCAGCTCGCCGCGTGCCACCCGAGGCAGAATGTCCGCCTGCTGTTCGGATGACCCGAACCGGGCCACCGCCAGCGATGCCGTAGCCGTGCTGTGAATGGGCACCGGCGCAATGGCCCGTCCGCATTCCTCAATAATCAAGCCCAGATAAGTGACCGGCAAACCGCCGCCGCCGTAAGCCTCGGGCAGCGAAATCCCGAACCAGCCCAGCGAGGCCATCTTCTCCCAAAGTTCCAGGGAGTAGCCCCGTTCATCCTGCTCCACCGCGCGGGCCAGGCTGGGCGGGCATTCCGCATCCAGAAACTCCCGGGCGGCGTTCTTTACCATCAATTCTTCTTCAGCGGGAAGTACGTTCATCGTGCCTCGGCGGGGGTGAGATTAGGGCAAATTATCGTGTGGAGTGGCGAGAGCCGGCGCAATTGTACCGGCTCCAATCCAATCAGACGCGCGGCATTCCCAGCCCGCGACGGGCCACCTGATCGCGCATCACCTGTACGCTGCCGTGATTGATGCCGCTCTGGAAAGCGCCCATCAGGTTGTGGGCAAACACCCCGTCCGCGATGGCGTCCTCGGAACCGTTGAGCAGCTGGCCGTAAGGCCCCAGAATCTGCGCGATGGTTTCCGTAGTCCGGACGCCGTGCTCCGGGGCAAACACCTTCTCGGCGGAACCTTCGTAGGTAAAGGTGCCATCGGATTCCACGATGGACATACTGCGCAGCGTCATCAGGCGGCACACCTGGCCCTCAATCCACATATCGGCCAGCCGGTCGCGCACGGTAGGGTCTGCGCGCATCCCGTAGCCCTCAATGTCGTTCTCCTTGACCCAATTCACGATGTCCTCATCGCGCTGAATTGAGATGAGATAACGCGATGCGCCCACCCGGTCCAGGTTCAGGCCCATTGCGCCAACGTACCAGCCCTGGTTCTCTTCGCCCAGCATACACGAGGCCGGAACGCGCACGTTCTCAAAGAACGTTTCGTTGGTGCGCCCGTCCCCGTAAGTAGTGCCCAGCGGCGCCGGCGGGTTGTTCTGGATAGTCCACAGCGGGCGCACCGTAATGCCCGGCGTGTCCATTGGAATCAGAAAGATGCTGATACCCCGGTGGCGTGGCGCATCAGGGTCGGTGCGCGCCATCAGGTAAATGTGCGTGGCGTAATGCGCGGCGGTGGTGTACATCTTCTGACCGTTGATGACGTACTCGTCGCCATCCCGCACCGCCCGGCATTGCAGCCCGGCCAGGTCGGCGCCGGCCTGCGGTTCGGTAAAGCCCAGCGCAAAGGAAATCTCGCCCCGGATGATACCCGGAATGAACTCCTCCTTCTGCTCCTCGGTGCCCGCCGCCAGGATAGCCGGCCCCCCGGAACCGGCGCCGCCCACCGTGATGCCGATGCGGGCGAACTCCTCCTCAACGATGTACTGGTCAATACGACTGCCGTCCTGACCGCCGTACTCCCTGGGCCAGGACATACCAATCCAGCCCCGTTCGGCAATCTTGTGGTACATCTCGCGCGTCCTGGGGCCGCGCCGTCGGATGCCCGTATCCTCCAGCTCGGCCAGAATCTCATCGGTTACGTTCTCAGCAATAAACTGCTGCACTTCGGAGCGCAAGGCTTCCTGTTCAAGAGTAAATGCAAATTCCATAGCAACGCGGCCTCTCAATGTCGTGTCGGGTACGAAACTGGCGGTAATTATAGCGGGTAGCCGGGCCGGTGTCATTCCGAAACCCGGCCAAGATTCGTACATGAGCATATTGGGCGTAACCCGCCTTTGCCCCGCCGGTGATACAATCGCAACACAATAGCCGCCGCAACCGTGCGCTGCCCGGAGGCCAAGATGACCACCCGCGCCACCACGCCCAAGATGCTGCCCTACCAGCGGCAAGGCGAAATTGACTACGCCCGCCTGGATTTTGCCCCTGACGTAAAGGAGCTGCCGCCGGACCAGATGGAACAAAGTCGTGAAATACGAGAAATAGCCGCCCTGCTCGCCGCCGCGTTCACCGACTTCGGCCGCCGGCCTGATGTGTTTTTGGACGACCAAACGTTTATCTGCTACGACCCCGGCAACTTGAACGTCCGCGTGTCGCCCGACATCTACCTGGCCTTCGGAGTCGACGCCCGCGCCATCCGCCCCCGCAAACTGTACCTGCCCTGGGAAGTCGGCAAGCCGCCGGATTTCGCCCTGGAAGTGGCCTCCGAAAGCACCGCCCAAGTGGACATCCGCCGCAAGCCCGACATCTACGCCCGCATCGGCATCCCCGAATACTGGCGCTTTGACCCCGGCGGTCGCTACTACCGGGAACGGCTGTGGGGCGGCCGGCTGGTCAATGGAGCTTACCAGTCCATCGATTTGACCACCGAACCGGACGGCGTACTGAAAGGGTACAGCGCGGTTCTAGGATTGAGCCTGTGCTGGGACGACGGCTGGCCCCGGCTGTACGACCCGGCAACGGGAACCTACCATGAGAACTGGCGGCAGGAACGGGCTGCCCGCCAAACCGCCGAATCGCAGCGGGATGCGGAAAGGGCCGAGCGTCTGGCTGCCGAAGCCGAAATCGCCCGGCTGCGGGAGCAACTGCACCGCCAATCGGAATAACGGAGGCCATCAATGACCACCCGCGCCACCACGCCCAAGATGCTGCCCTACCAGCGGCAAGGCGAGATTGATTATGCCAGCCTGGAATTTGCCCCCGACGTAAAGGAGCTACCGCCCGACCAGATGGAACAAAGTCGTGAAATACGAGAAATAGCCGGACTGTTCGCGGCCGCCTTCACCGATTTCGACCGCAGGCCTGACGTGTTTTTGGATGACCAAACGTTTATCTGTTACGACCCCGCCAACTTGAACGTCCGGGTATCGCCGGACATCTACCTAGCTTTCGGTGTGGACGCCCGCGCCATCCGCCCCCGCAAGCTGTACCTGCCCTGGGAAGTCGGCAAGCCGCCGGATTTCGCCTTGGAAGTGGCCTCCGAAAGCACCGCCCAGGTGGACATCCGCCGCAAGCCCAACATCTACGCCTACATCGGCATCTCCGAATACTGGCGCTTTGACCCCGGCGGTCGCTACTACCAAGAACGGCTGTGGGGCGGCCGGCTGGTCAATGGAGCTTACCAATCTATAGATTTGACTACCGAACCGGACGGCGTACTGAAAGGGTACAGCGTAGTTCTGGGGCTGAGCCTGTGCTGGGACGATGGCTGGCCCCGGCTGTACGACCCGGCAACGGGAACCTACTATGAGAACTGGCGGCAGGAACGCGCCGCCCGGCAAACCGCCGAATCGCAGCGGGATAACGTCTTGGCGGAGCGGGATGCAGCCCGGGCCGGGTGGGACGCCGAAAGGGCCGAGCGTCTGGCTGCTGAGGCCGAAATCACACGGCTGCGGGAGCAACTGCACCGCCAATCGGAATAACGGAGGCCATCAATGACCACCCGCGCCACCACGCCCAAGATGCTGCCTTACCAGCGGCAAGGTGAGATTGACTACGCCTGCCTGGAATTTGCCCCTGACGTAAAGGAGCTACCGCCGGACCAGATGGAACAAAGTCGTGAAATACGAGAACTAACCGGCCTGTTCGCCGTCGCGTTCACTGATTTCGACCGCCGGCCTGATGTGTTTTTGGATGACCAAACGTTTATCTGCTATGACCACGCCAACTTGAACGTCCGCGTTTCGCCGGACATCTACCTCGCTTTCGGCGTTGACGCCCGCGCCATCCGCCCCCGCAAACTGTACCTGCCCTGGGAAGTCGGCAAGCCGCCGGATTTCGCCCTGGAAGTGGCCTCGGAAAGCACCGCCCAAGTGGACATTCGCCGCAAGCCCGACATCTACGCCCGCATCGGCATTCCCGAATACTGGCGCTTTGACCCCGGCGGCCGCTACTACCAAGAACGGCTGTGGGGCGGCCGGCTGGTCAACGGCGCTTACCAATCTATAGATTTGACTACCGAACCGGACGGCGTACTGAAAGGGTACAGCGCGGTTTTGGGGCTGAGCTTGTGCTGGGACGACGGCTGGCCCCGGCTGTACGACCCGGCAACGGCAACCTACCACGAAAACTGGCGGCAGGAACGGGCTGCCCGGCAGACTGCCGAGGCTGCCCAGCAAGCCGCCGAAGCAAGGTGGGACGCCGAAAGGGCCGAGCGTTTGGCTGCCGAGGCTGAAATCGCACGGCTGCGGGAGCGGCTGTACCGCCAATCGGAATAACGGAGGCCATCAATGACCACCCGCGCCACCACGCCCAAGATGTTGCCCTACCGGAGGAAAGGCGACGAGGGTAACAGAAATCCGCCGGGGGCATCGTCGGGCGGAGGTAAGAGCTACGAATTTGCTCTGCGGGGGCGGTAGGTTGGCGGCTGCCATTTTGTTCCGTCCGGGTTAATAATGACAATCCACCCATGCCGGGCCAGCCAATTTACATCCCCTTTGCTGGCGCCCGCGGCGAACAGCGCGCTAACGGGGCGCCGGTTTGCGCCGCTTCCATTACGGCGCCCTTTCTCCCCCGGAGAAATTCGTTGCGGGTCTTGGCCGCCGGTAGTCGGATTATCGCAGCTTCCGGGTTAAGGCTCTTTTCAGACGAAACCGGGGCGCTGTCCATTGCGGACGATATTGAAGCCTTGCCATTGGCGAGGGCGTTTATATCCGAAAGGTTGAGCCCGTAGCGGTAAGTATTCCGGCGCGCCTCTGCGAAAAAGAGGTCCCAGCGCGGACGCACGGCATCAGGCAGCTTTTCCGTGGTCATCATTTCGTTCACCTTTCCTAGTGAGCAAAAGCAGTGCGGTTCTATCGTGCTGTCCAGTTCAGGCGCCGGCGCCGGTTGCCCATCCGCGCGCGTGGATTCGATTAGAGGCCGTGTTCTGCCAGTACCGGCTTGATGGCTTCAATCAGCGCGGGCAGGTATTCGTTCCAATCGCCTACAATTCCGTAATCGGCGGCGCGGAATATGGCGGCGCGGTGGTTGCGGTTGATGGCTAGTATTGTGGCGGCTTTCTGGATGCCTACGGTGTGGTTGAAGGCGCCTCTGATGCCTATGGCCAAGTACACTTGGGGGGCGATGGTGCGGCCGCTGATGCCTACCTGAATGTGGTGGGGCAGCCAGCCGGAATGCACTACGTTGCGCGTGGTGGCGATGGGCGCGCCGATGGCGGCTGCCCATTGTCGTGCTGTGGACAGACCATCCTCTCCGATGCCCATTCCCAGGCCGACTACTACCTCCGCTGCGGTTAGCTCCAGGGCGCCGTGTTCCGCGGCGGTGTGTTCGCTGAGCAGGGTTGCATCGGCGCCGTTGCGCGCGGTTGGCGGGATTGCCTCTACATTGATGGGGGTGGCCTCCGGTTCCGGGGTTGCCGGGGTTAGGACGCCGGGGCGCAGGGTTGCCAGGTTGGGCAGGGTTTTGGACAGGATGGGGGCTACTACGTTGCCGCCCAGCGCCGGTTTTAGCTGCACCAGCTGTCCCTGCTCGTTGATTTCCAGGTCGATGGCGTCGCCGGTTAGGCCGAGGCGTTGGCGGGCGGCGATGCGGGCGGCCAGGTCGCGCCCGTCGGCGGTGGCGGCGAATAGTACGGCGTAGGGTTGTTGTTCGGCAATCGCGTCGGCCAGGCTGTCGGCTACGCCGCGCCCGCACAGCAGGCCAAGACCGGCGGTGTCCAGCGTCAGCACCCGGTCGGCACCGCCTTGCGCCAGCTGTGCGATTACGTCAGGGGTGGGGGCGCCGTTGCAGATTGCTACGGCTGCTACTTCGCTTTGCGTCTGGGGCGTCAACTCGCGGGCTTTGCCCAGCATTTCCAGCGTAACGTGGCGCACGGCGCCGTCGGTTAGTTCGGCGACTACCCAGATGCTGCGGGCGCCGCCGGCGTAGTGGGGCAGCGTGGTGTTGGGGGCGGCGTCGGCGGCGCTGGCGGCGAGGTTGACTAAACGGGCGCGGAGCAGTTCGGCGACCTGGCGGGCGGCGTCCTCCGGGGTTTCATCACGGAACACTACTGCCAGACGGTCGGGTTCAATCAAGCGGATGTCCTCAACCCACGTGGGCGAGCCGGCCAGTCCGAAAAGGGACAGGTCATCGGTAAGGTCGGCGCAGGTTAGAGTTTCAACCGTTTTGCTTTCCGCTGCGGTCATTTCCTCCCGGCCCGGATAGCGTTCCGCGCCGGCGCCCTCGGTGACGCAAATTACGGCGGGCAGCGGACATTCTATAATCTGATAGCCCTCGTCGGTGACGCGTTCGGCGGTGATGCGGTTGGCGGGGCGGTTGACGTCCAGTTTGCGGACGTTGCTGACGTGGGGCAGGGCCATCAGTTCGGCAAGCTCCGGCCCGACTTGGCCCGTTTCGGCGTCGCTGCTGTTGCGTCCGCAGATGATTAGGTCGGGCTGTTCGCGTTCCAGGGCCAGGGCTAACGCCTGCGCCGTGGCCAGCGTGTCGCTGCCGGCCAACGCACGGTCGGACAGCAGAATACTCCGGTCAACCCCGAGGGCGTAGCATTGGGTTAAGCCCTCGGCGGCGTTGGGCGGGCCCATGGACAGGGCCAGTACGGTGTCATCGGCACCGGCTTTTAAATCGACGGCCAGGTTGACGCCCAGCAGGTCAAAGGGGTTTATCTCCGACGGCACGCCCTCCCGCTGGATTACCTTGTTCTCGTAGTCGAACTGGATACGGGAAACAACGGGGACGTACTTTACGCAGACGGCAATTTTCATCCCGAAACGCTCCTTATGAGCCGGTTAGAGGCTGGCGCCGGTATTCAGGCTTGATGTGCGGAACTGATGCGGTGGCGCACCTGCTCGGTTAACTGGGTGAGGCCGGGGCTCAGCGTCACCGGATACTCGGTCGGTTGGCGCAGGCGGCGGTAGTCTGGGCCGAGAGCGGACAGGCCGGCGGCGGCGCGCTGGCGGGCGGCGTCAACCGGCTCGCGTGTTGCGGTGCGCGCGCCGTTGCGCATGGCGTCGGCAAGCAGGGGTTGGCCCTTGCCATCGGTTTCGTTGGCCAGGGCGATTACGTCGCCGGACATGATGCCGGACGGGTCGTGCTGGCGAAAGACCTGCTTGGCGCCGGGGAGGGATTGCTTGCCGTCGCTCAGTTTCATCACCGGCTGGCCGTCGTAGCGCACCATCTTATAGACCATATCGCACCAGGGCGCATCGCCGGAAACGCCAACGCGGGTGCCTACGCCGAACATATCGACCGGGGCGCCGTTGGTTACCAGCCGCTCAATTTCGTACTCGTCAAGGCCGCCGCTGACCAGTATTCGCACGTAATCCAGACCGGCATCGTCCAGCACCTCGCGGACTTGCCGGCTCAGGGCGTCCAGGTCGCCGGAGTCCAGCCTTACTGCCGTCAGTCTTGCACTGTCGGATTCCATTTCACGGGCGACATCCGCTGCGGTGTGGGCCGCCGCCAGCGTGTCGTAGGTGTCCAGCAGAAAGATGCTGCGCTGGGGGAACATACGGGCGTAGGCGCGGAAAGCGTCGGCTTCGCTGGCAAAGCCGGTGATGTAGGAGTGGGCCATGGTGCCGGCCGGCGGGATACCGTAGCGGCGGGCGGCCAGGACGTTGCTGGTGGCGGCGAAACCGGCGATGTAAGACGCGCGGGCCATCCGCAGTCCGGCCTCGGAGCCGTGGGTGCGGCGGGATGCGAAATCGGCGATGGCGCGCCCGCCGGCGGCCTGCACGCAGCGGGCCGACTTGGTGGCCAGCAGGCTTTGGTACTGCACCTGGTTGATGACGATGGTTTCGGCCAGCTGCGTTTCAATGATGGAGCCGGTGATTTCCATGATGGGCTCGTCGGCGAAAAACAGGGCGCCCTCCGGCACGGCGCGCACGCTGCCGGCAAACCGGAACGCACTGAGGTAATCCAGAAAGTCGGGCGTGAATATGCCGGTGGAACGCAGGTAGTTGATACTGTCGGCGTCAAACGACAAGGCGGCCAGACAATCCAGGGCGTCGTCAATGCCGGCGGCTACCATGTAGCCCCGGTGGGGCGGGTAGCCGCGCATAAACAGGCTGAACGCAGCCTCTCGCTCCAGCATTCCCTCAGCGAAATACGACTGCCCCATGGTCAGCTCGTAAAGGTCGGTGAACAAACCGCTGTCGCCGGCGGGAATGGGCAGGCTGGGGGTTGGAATATCGGCAACCATAGGCATACGTTAGGGGAGACACCGGGCCGCGTCGGGCGCAGACTGAACGGTGCGGTGTCCGCATTATCCGACTGGCCGGCAATGGTGTCAAACCGGGCTAATGCTGAGTATTCTCAATCCGTCATGCCCGCAACATGATCCCTTTGGGCAGTTACGGAGGATTTGGAACCATTCCTGATTGCGCTGCCCGAAAAGTTCCATCACTATCGGATTCCAGCTCTGACAGGCAGCCCCGCATTTCGCGCAGTTTGGAATCGTGGAGTTTCAGCCGCAGGCTATGTAATCGGCCAGCGCCGGCGAGTAAAACTAGCCTACCGGGTCGGGGCAGATGTCGGGGTCGTAAGTCCGGCGCAGGTTTAGATCGGTTAAGGGCATTGCGGGGCGACTCGCGGGCTGTCCGTAGTTATCAGCAGTCGGTTGAGGTGTCGTCTTGTGCCGAAGGCGGCGCGGCAAGCTCTTTTAGCACTCGCCCGATTTCCTCCGGGCTGCCGTAGAGGGTAGCATTGAGCCCATTGGGAAATCCGTCAATTACCGCTGGCGGTAGTTTCCAGTTTGCTGAAAGGCCCGCGGCGTTCTCGTAGATTTCTTTGGCGGCCAGGTTGATTTTGTTTTTGGCTTCCGGGAAGTTCACGTTGTTCTCGCGTGTAACGTTTTCTAATAGCTCGGTAGCCGATTCCCAGAATGATTCCTGCGTATCCTCTATTACGGTGGCTAGCGCTGCATCCTCGTCTGCATCGTTGCCGGTGAGTTTTTGGAGTTTTACCAAGCGACGTACATCATCGTGTATCTGAGGGTTTTTCAAAGCCCTGGCAAGGAGAATCATCAGATTGATGGCCATCATGGTGACTTTGCCGGCCGTGAGAACTATCTCGAGGGATCCGGGTTGTAGCGAGGAAACCGTAACGGCGTCGTCAATGGCCGCGAGTTCAGCAGTGTGACGCACGTGGTAAATCGCTTTTTCCAGGACTTCGAGTTCCGTTGAATCTATGACGACTGAAACGTCGTAATAGGAAAATTCTTCAGGGTGAACCGACGTGAGAATTCGCATGGGCTCACGTGTCGCATTGACCAAGTTCCTCACCAAGCTTTGAAAAGTGCCTACCTCGTCGGGCCTGAGGTCCATGGTACGCCCGATGGGGTAGCGCTCTTCGTTAAGGAAGAACTGCCAATTGGCGTCCAACTCGTACCACGGCATCTCTCCGAGCGCCATTACAGCGGGGCGGATTCTGCCCCAGTGGATGACGGATTGTGTTCCATTGTCAAGGATTTGGCGCATTTCAAGCGGGCTATATTCGTCCGTGAACAGCCCGCGCTTTATCGTTTGTATCTGCTGAGTGATTGACATCGTTTGTGCCCTCTATGGTTTCGTAGTGGATTAGCTGGCCTGCGGCCGGTTCGCCGCGTCACAGGTCTTTGTTGCGCTACGGCCTCAATTGTACCGGGTAGTGGTTGCTATGTGGGTTGCTCGGTTTCGTAGAGCAGGGTGTTGGAGGGCGCGGGTGAATAGGTTGGCCTCGTCAAATGGCCTAGTCGCCCCGCCGATGCCATCCTAGGCCCGGATGTAAAACCGTGTCAATGAGCGGGTGGGAGTTGGCGGCGGGTGGTAGCGTTCCGTTTTGGGTCGTTTGGTCATTGCATCATCGGTCATCCTGAGCGCAGCGCCGAATCGCGAGGGCGCGGCGCATCTTTGGGGAGCGGGTTTTGTGGTTAGCTGGTATCGGGCGGGTGTGGTAATCGGGCGATTGGCTATCGGGCGGTGGGTTTGGGTTGGGTTGTTTGGTTGGTTTGGTGGTTGTTGTCGGAGATTCCAGTCGGTGTCAGCCCTTACGGCCGGAAGGTTTTTACGCAACTATTACGGACCTTCATTTTACGTGTCCTGTCCTTTGGGGGGACAGCGCGCGGGCTGAAGCTCGATACCCTGCGGAGTACCGCCCACGCCGTGGATGCGTCGATGGGTCGGCCTGGCCGATTGCGGTTTGGATGCTGACGGGGGTGGCCGTGGTGACTGGAATCTCCGGCGACGTTTGATGCGGTGTTGTGATAGTGTGTAGGCCCCGGTGCCTCAGGGGACGCTCTCGGTGGAGAACAGCTGAGGCGGGGATTGGTTGGTTGATTTGCCCGATAGATGTATCTTACACGAACCGATGTGCGGTTGCAAGAGGTTGGGGTCGCTGATTTTGGGGATTTGGGGAGGGCCGCTGGGGGAAATGATTTCCCCCAGACCCCCTGCGTATCCTTGGGGCAAGGGCACTACTACGGCGTCGGGATTCTGGGCGCAGTGCAGAATGACGGTGGGGAGATGTGGGGTTACGGAATCGTGCGGCGGGTGGCTGTCTTGACATATTGGGTTGGTGCGGGTAGGATGGAAATCGTTAAAAATTGGATACATTCTGGAACCCTTATTCAGACAGGCGGAGGGACCGGCCCTGTGAAGCCTGGCAACCAATTCTGCTTTCCCGGTGGAATCAGGTGCTAAATCCGGCGTCGTTGCCGTGCGATGCGTTGCGATACGCTTGTTGCAGTGCGACGAAAGATGAGGGGAGGATTGTCTTGCTGGGCTCTCCCTGTTTTGGTGAGCCTTTATTTTTGCCCGTTTCGGAAACCCGCCGGTGCGCGCATCCGGAACCGGCGCGGGCCGGAATCCGCGCCATCATTGAACACTGACCTTTTGCGAACACGCTGCCGATTATGAACGAAATGCGCCCCACTAATACGAACGAAATACGCCCGATCCGCTGGACGGGCTGGCGGCTGGAGCTGCTGGACCAAACGCGCTTGCCCCACGAGCAGGTTACGGTCAGCATTACCGATTACCGCGTTGCCGCCGATGCTATTACCGAGATGCGCGTGCGGGGGGCGCCGGCCATTGGCGTCACTGCCGGCTACGCTATGGCGCTGGCGGCGGCAGAGCTGCAATCGCGGGAACGGGACCAGTTTATCGGTTCTTTGCGGCAGGCCGGGGAGTACATCGCCGCCGCTCGTCCTACGGCGGTCAATCTGGGTTGGGCGGTGCGGCGGATGCTGCGGGTGGCGGAGGCTGAACCGGACCCGGGCAGCATCCTGCCGGCGCTGGAGGCCGAGGCGCAGCGTATCCAGCAGGAGGATGAGGCTATCAACCGGCGCATCGGGGAGCAGGGGCGCGCTTTGATGCCGGCCGATGGGCAGGGGGTGTTGACGCATTGCAACACCGGCGCGCTGGCAACGTCGGCTTTTGGCACTGCGCTGGGCGTCATACGGGCCGGCTGGGAGGCCGGCGGGCGGTTCCGGGTGTTCAATACCGAAACGCGCCCGTGGCTGCAAGGCGCGCGGCTTACGTCGTGGGAGTTTCAGCAGCTGGGGATACCGGCGACGCTGATCGCCGACTCCGCCGCCGGGATGATGATGCTCAACGGGGACGTGTCGTGCGTCATTACCGGGGCTGACCGGATTGCCGCCAACGGGGACACGGCGAACAAAATCGGCACCTACGCGCTGGCGGTGCTGGCCAACGAGAACGGTATTCCTTTTTACATCGCCGCACCCACCAGCACCGTTGACCTGTCGCTTGCCGACGGCGCCGGAATCAAGATAGAGGAACGGCCGGCGCACGAGGTAACGACCTACGGCAGCGCGCCGACCGCTCCGGACGGCACGGCGGCTTACAATCCCGCTTTTGACGTAACCCCCAATCGCTACATTACCGGCATCGTCACTGAGGCGGCGGTGTGCCGGCCGCCTTACGCTGAATCACTGCGGCGGGCCGTGGACGCGGCCTGAACCGGCCGCCGCTCCGGTGACGAGTGAACGCTATGACGAACACTGCTATTGACGGTCAATCTATTGACGCCCAATCTATTGACGCCCAAACGCGGCGGCGGATGGGGCGCGTTGGGCTTACCGCTTGCGACCCGGAGCGGGCCTGCCCCGGCTATACGCTGTTTGCCCCGATGTCCGGCGATGGCGAAGTTTATCTGCTGGACGGCAACGGCGACGTGGCCCACACTTGGCAGATGCCTTACCCGCCGGGCCTTTACGGGTATCTGCTGCCCAACGGCAACCTGTTTTACGGCGGCAAGGTTAGAGATGACGGCGCGTGGGAGATTTTTGAGGGGTTCAAGCGGTTCAAGGGCGGCGTGATGCTGGAGGCTGACTGGCACGGCAACATCCTTTGGGAGCATCGCGACGCTTACCACCATCACGACGCGCGGCGCACCGAATCGGGGGGCTGCCTGTATATGACGGTGGAGCGGATGGACGACGCGCAGGCGGCCCGGGTGCAGGGGGGGCGATCCAATATCAGCAGTTCCGGGGGCAGCAGTTCCGGGGGCAGCGATTCGGGCGGCAGCGATTCCGGTATGTGGAGCGACGTGCTGGTTGAGATTGACGCCGACGGCAACCGCATCTGGGAGTGGCGCGCGGCGGAACATTTGGATACGGCCACCGACATCATTACCTTTAATGACCGGCGGGATGAATGGAGCCACGGCAACACCGTCGTTCCGCTGCCCGGCGGGCGGGTTATGTTCAGCTTTCGCAATATCTCAACGGTGGGAATTATTGACCAGGCCAGCGGCGAAATCGTTTGGAAACTGGGGGATGACGTGCTGGCGCAGCAGCATGACCCGTCGCTGCTGGACAACGGGAACGTGCTGATTTACGACAACGGGTCGCACAGCCGGAACGAACCGCTGCCCCATTCCCGCGTTATTGAGGTGAACCCGGCCAGCGGCGAAATCGTCTGGCAGTACCGGGATAACCCGCCTTTCAACTTTTTCAGCGCCTACATCTCCGGCGCGCGGCGGCTGCCCAACGGGAACACGCTGATTACCGAGGGGCATTTTGGGCGCATCTTTCAGGTTACGCCGGACGGGGCGGTGGTTTGGGAGTACGTGAACCCGCACTTTGCGCCGAATGAGCAAGGTTACGTTGTTAACAGCGTGTTCCGCTCAACCCATTACCTGCCTGACGCGATACCGCAGCTGCGGTGATAGAAAGAGGCAATCCGATGGCAACCTGGCAACCCGACGGCTACGGGGCGGAGAACCCGCACACCGGCGATTTGGCCGGCGGCGCTTATATTTCGACGACCCGCATCATCCTGCTGTCCGTCGTGAGTATGGGCCTGTACTGGTTCTATTGGATGTACCGTACCTGGAAACAGTACCGGGATCACACGGCGGAACAGCGCGCGGAAACCGGCGAAAGGCACTACCCGGTCTGGCACGCGCTGACGCAATTTGTGCCGATTTACGCGTTCTTTCGCTATCACGCGCACATCCGGCACTACAAGGGGCTGATGCAGGAGCGGGGCGTTGCCGACAGTCTGAATCTGGGGACGCTGACTACTATCGTGGTCATCAACACGGTGGCGCTACTCATCGGCGGCGGTATGCGGGATCCCAGCTCGGACAGCAGCGGGATGGTTCTGGCCGGCGTTGTTATCAGCATCATCAGCCTGATCGTTACCATCGGTATTCTCTGCCGGATGCAGTCAAACCTGAACCGTTATTGGGCTGACGTGGACAGCCGGCTGAGCCAATCCGCCCGTTTCGGCAAGGGCGAAATTGTGCTTATCATCATCGGCGTACTGCTCTGGCTTGGCGCCATCGCCGGTATCATCTGGCCGGGGTGACGCGATTCCCGGCAAAATCCCATCCGGTCTATCACTTAAAAAAGGACTTTTAACTCAATGCCTTACCATCCTCAAGCGGATATAGCCATTATCGGCGGCAGCGGCCTGTACGAGATACAGGGGTTCACTGAGTCGGCGGTGCTGGATATTGACACGCCTTACGGCAAGCCTAGCGACTACATTACGGTTGGCGATTTGCTGGGGGTGCCGGTGGCGTTTTTGCCCCGGCACGGCCTGGGGCATCGGGTCAGCCCTACCGAGCTGCCGTTCCGGGCCAACATTTACGCTCTGAAAACGCTGGGCATCAGGCGGATTGTGTCGGTGAGCGCGGTGGGCAGTTTGCAGGCGCGCTTTGCGCCGCAGCATCTGGTGGTTCCCGACCAGCTGATCGACCGGACGCGGTTTCGGGACAGCACCTTTTTTGATGGCGGCGTAGTAGCGCACATCAGCTTTGCCGAGCCGTTCTGCGCCGGCGTGAGCAAGGTCATCGCCGAGGGCGGCGACGGGCAGGGGATACCGACGCACAGCGGGGGTACGCTGGTGGTGATGGAGGGGCCGGCGTTCTCCACGAAGGCCGAATCGGAGATGTACCGCGCCTGGGGCGGCGACCTGATTGGGATGACCGCGCTGCCGGAGGCCAAGCTGGCGCGGGAGGCGGAGATGTGCTACGGCACGATGGCGTGGGTTACCGACTACGACTGCTGGCATCCGGACCACGACGCCGTAACGGTGGATATGGTGGTGGAGAATCTCATCGCCAACGTAGCGAACAGCCGCATCATCCTGCGCCACATCGTGCCGACGCTGGCGGAATTGGGGGAGTGCGCGTGCCATTCGGCGCTGGCCAACGCCATCATCACTAACCGAAGTCATATATCCGACGAAGCGCGCCGGCGGCTTAATCCCATCGCCGGCAAGTATCTGGACTGAGCGGAAACCAAAGGAGGCCAAATATGCCACGACAGAACCCCGGTGAACCTTACTACCGGGTTGATTCCCCCGAAGCTTTGCAAATCCTGACGGACGACCCCGACGGCACGGTGGTTATTGACGTGCGGCGGGATGACGAATGGGTGACCGGACACGCGGCCGGCGCAATCCACATCAACGTGGATGACCTGGCCGGTCGGATGGACGAAGTGCCCGACGACAAAAAGCTGCTGTTCATCTGCGCTGCCGGCGTGCGCAGCGGGCTGGCGTGTGAGCTGGCGGCGGCGATGGGGTACGACGCGGAGATGCTGTACAACGTGGACGACGGCACGCCGTCCTGGATTGCCGCCGGCAACCCTACGTCGTATGGCGATGACGCCTAACGAATCGCACACAAAAGAAACGTACTGAACCGTCATTCCCGCACCGGCGGGAATATCAGAAATCGCCGTCCCAATTCCCGCGGCAGCGGCAGCGCGGGGCGGCCCAAATCGGAGGCAACTGACTTGCTTGAACAGAAAACGAAAGGCGACGTGAAAGACCTGAGCCTGGCCCAGGCCGGCGTGGACCGTATCAACTGGGCCGGCCGGGAGATGCCCGTCGTCAATTTGATTACCCAACGGCTGCGCGCGGAACGGCCCTTTGACGGCATCCGGATGGCGGCGTGCCTGCACGTTACTACCGAGACGGCGAACCTGGCCATTGCGCTGAAAGCGGGCGGGGCGGATTTGGTGGTGTGCGCCAGCAACCCGCTGAGCACGCAGGACGAAACGGCCGCCGCGCTGGTGCAGGAATACGGGATTCCGACCTACGCCATCAAGGGGGAGGACAACCGGACTTACTACCAGCACATCAACGCGGCGCTGGACCACGCGCCGATGGTTACGATGGACGACGGGGCTGACCTGGTGGGCATCCTGCACAAGGAACGCACCGATTTGCTGTCTAACGTGATGGCCGGCACGGAGGAAACGACTACCGGCGTGGTGCGTTTGACGGCGATGGCCGCCGACGGGCAGCTCAAGTATCCAATCATCGCCGTCAACGAGGCGGAAACCAAGCACTTTTTTGACAACCGCTACGGCACGGGTCAAAGCACGCTGGACGGGATTACGCGGGCTACCAACATCCTGTGGGCCGGGCGCCGAGTAGTGGTGGGCGGTTACGGCTGGTGCGGCCGGGGCGTGGCATCAAGGGCCCGGGGAATGGGGGCGCAGGTTATCGTAACCGAGGTTAATCCGGTGCGGGCGCTGGAGGCGGTGATGGACGGCTTTCAGGTGATGACCGGGGTAGAGGCGGCGGCGCAGGGCGAGGTGTTTATCACCGTATCCGGCGGGTGGCACGTCATTGGGGCGGAGCATTTTGCCGTCATGAACGACGGGGCCATTATTGCCAACAGCGGGCATTTCAACGTGGAAATTGACATTCCGGCGCTGGAAAGCATGGCGGTCAGCAGCCGGGAAGTGCGGCCCCTGGTGCAGGAGTACGTGACGGCTGACGGGCGGCGCATCTACCTGCTGGGCGAAGGGCGGCTGATAAACCTGGCGGCCGCCGAGGGGCATCCCTCAGCGGTGATGGACATGAGCTTTGCCAACCAGGCCCTCAGCGCGGAATACCTGGTCAAGAATTACCGGGAGCTGTCATCGGGCGTCCACACCGTGCCCCGGGAGATTGACGCCGAAGTGGGACGGCTGAAGCTGGAGACCATGGGCATCCGCATCGACACGCTCACTACCGAGCAGAAGACGTACAACGAGAGTTGGGAAGAAGGGACGTAAAAAGCGTTCCAAAGCGTTGAGCGTTGCACGCTCCGCCGTAGTTCCGGGCCGTAATGCCTGGATGACATTCCCGGAAACGGCCCAACTCAAGCGGTAACAAAATCACGGAGGAATTAATCAATGCCAATCCAGTTTATGACATCGCCCAAGTACCTGCTCACGTCCGAGTCGGTAACCGAAGGGCACCCCGACAAGCTGTGTGACCAGATTTCCGATGCGGTGCTGGATGCCGCGCTGGGCGGCGACCCGATGAGCCGGGTGGCCTGCGAAACGGTGGCTACGAAAAATCTGGTGATGGTGACCGGCGAGATAACCACCGCGTCGGAGCTGAACTTTGACGACATTGCCCGGCGGGTGATGCAGGAAATCGGGTACACCGACGTGAAGTACGGTATTGACGGCACGTCCTGCGGCGTGATTGCCCACGTGAGCCGGCAGTCGCCGGACATCAGCAGCGGCGTATCGGTTTCGCTGGAGCACCGGGGCGACGGGGCGGCGGACGCCCGGCGGGCCACCGGCGCGGGCGATCAGGGAATGATGGTGGGGTTTGCCTGCAACGAAACCGACGGGCTGATGCCGCTGACGGTTGACCTGTCGCACCGGCTGGTGGAGCGGCTGTCGGCGGTGCGGAAGGATGGCACGCTGCCTTACCTGGGGCCGGACGGCAAATCGCAGGTTACCGTGGAGTATCGCTACGGGCAGCCGCATCGTGTGGATGCCGTGGTAATCAGCACGCAGCACGAAGACCAGGCGGACCGGGCGGCATTTACGGAGCGGATTCGCCGGGACATTATCGAGAACGTCATCATTCCGATAGTGCCGGCGCACCTGCTGGACGATGAGACGAAATACTACGTGAACCCCAGCGGGTGGTTCGTCGTGGGCGGGCCGCAGGGGGACACGGGGCTGACCGGGCGCAAGATTCTGGTTGACACCTACGGCGGGATTGCCCGGCACGGGGGCGGAGCGTTCTCCGGGAAAGACCCGACGAAAGTTGACCGTTCCGGGGCTTACGCGGCGCGCTACGTGGCAAAGAATCTGGTTGCGGCCGGGCTGGCGGACCGGGTGGAGGTTATCGTTTCCTACGCCATCGGGGTTGCGGAGCCAATCTCCGTATCGGTGGAGACCTTTGACACGAACCACCTGCCCAACGAGCGCATCGAGGAGCTGGTGCTGGAGCACTTTGACTTGCGGCCCGGCGCAATCATCGAAGACCTGAATATGCGCCGGCCAATCTACGGCAAGACGGCCGCTTACGGCCACTTCGGGCGCAACGACCTGGACTTGCCCTGGGAACGCACCGACAAAGCCGACGCGCTGAAGCAGTCGGCCGGGGCGATGGCCACGGCTACCGGCAACTAGAACTACCAGCAAGGCTACGCTACGAGCCGGGCCGGCGTAAACGCCGGCGCCGGCTCTTATCTATTCAGGGGGGTTTGGGTCAAGTCATAATCGTTCATCCTGTGGGAGCGAGTTTGCGGTTGGCTGGTATCGGGCTATCGGTATCGGGCGGTGGGTTCGGTTGGTTTGGTTTGGTGTCGGAGATTCAAGTCGTTGTCAGCCCTACGGCCGGAGGTGGGTACGCAACTATTTTGGACCTTCATTTTACGTGTCCTGCCCTAATGAGAGGCAGCACGCGGGCTGAAGCTCGATACCCTGCGGAGGCAGCCCGCGCCGTGAAAGCGGGGTCGGGACTACCCTTGCCGATTGCGATTTTGCTGACTGGCCGTTTTTGACTTGAATCTCCGACGATGGTGCTAGCGGTGTGGTGCTCCGGTTCCCCAGGGGACGTTCCTGGCCGGGAACGGCTGGAGGCCGGGGGTTGGTTGATTGCCCGATGGATGTATTATGGCGAACGGGTGTGCCGTTTGGCAATAGGGGGAGTGTCGCTGATTTTGGGATTTGGGGGGTGACGCTGGGGGAAATGATTTCCCCCAGACCCCCTCGTTGTGTGTTTGGGGGTAAGGGGGCTGCTGCGGCGTTGGCACGATAGACCGGGTGGGATGGCGGGTGTATAATTCCGCAATGGCGGGGGCAATCAAATTTGGCACCGATGGTTGGCGCGGGGTTATTGCCGACGACTTTACGTTTGCTAACGTGGCGCGGTGCGCGCAGGGGCTGGTGGATTATCTCCGGATTCAGAACACCGCCGGGGACGGGGTGGTGGTGGGGTTTGATACGCGTTTTGCCTCGCGGGAGTTTGCCGAAACGGTGGCCGGCGTGCTGGCGGGCAACGGCATCGGGGTGTATCTGTGCGAGCAGCCGACGCCGACGCCGGTGGTCAGCCACGAGGTGGTGCGCCGGCGGGCCGCCGGTGGAGTTGTTATTACGGCCAGCCATAATCCGGCCAGCTGGAACGGTTTTAAGTTTAAGTCGGCAGAGGGCGGCAGCGCAAGCCAGAGCGCTACCGACATCCTGGAGCTGTGCATAGATTCGGCAGGGCCGCCACGACGGACGGCGCCGGACGCGGCGCGTTCCGCTAGCCTGATTACAGATATAGACCCGGCGCCGGCTTATCGGGAGTCAATCGCCGGGCTAATAGACCTGCACGCCATACGCGGGGCCGGGCTGGACGTAATAGTTGACGCGATGCACGGGGCCGGGGCCGGTTATGTCGCGCAGCTGATTGGGGGCGGCAAAACCGTCGTCGGCGAACTGCGGGGCGAGGTTAACCCGGCTTTTCCCGGTATGGCGCAGCCGGAACCAATCGGGCCAAACCTGTCCGAGCTGTGCCGGCGTGTTCCGGCCGGCGGGGCGTCGGTGGGGCTGGCGCTGGACGGGGACGCGGACCGCATCGGGCTGGTGGACGAGCAGGGGCGGTTTATCAGTACGCTGGAGGTGTTCTCGCTGCTGGCGCTTTACCTGCTGGAACGGGGCGACCGGGGGGCGCTGGTCAAGGGGGTTACCGCATCGGTTATGTTGAATAAGCTGGCCGCTGAGTACGGCGTGCCAATCGCCGAGCTGCCGGTGGGGTTCAAACACATCGGGGCGGAGTTTATCGCCGGCGATGCGCTGCTGGGAGGCGAGGAGAGCGGCGGCTACGCCTTTCGGGGGCATATTCCCGAACGGGATGGCATCCTGAGCGGGCTGTATCTGCTGGAATATATGGCGAAAAGCGGGCGGGCGGCATCCGGCATGGTGGCGCATCTGTTTGATAAAGTCGGTGAGCATCATTACCGGCGTCGGGATATTCGTTTTGACGCGGCACGGCGGGATGACATTATGGGCCGCTTGACGGGGGAACCGTTGACGAGTTTGGCCGGTATGCCAATCGTGGGCAGCGATGACATTGACGGGCGGCGGTGGATGCTGGATGCCGGGTGGGTGGCGGCGCGTTTCTCCGGCACCGAGCCGCTGCTGCGGATTTACTGCGAGGCGGACAGCGGCGACAACGTGACCCGACTGCTGGACGCAGTGCAGGGACACCTGGACGTTTGAGGGAGGGCGATTATGGAACCAGCAACCCCGGTGCGCCGGCTTTGCGCTTTTTTGCTCGATGCTTTGCTCATTATTCTTACCCTGGTCATCGGGTACATCATCTGGTGGCTAATCGTGCTAGGCAGGGGGCAAACTCCCGGCAAGCAGCTGCTGGGGATTCGGGCCGTGCGGCGGGATGGCAGCGGGGCCGGCTGGGGGCTGACTTTCGCGCGTGAAATCGTCAAGTTTATAGCGCACGCCTTTGGAGCAATCGGCTTCATTGCTGACGCCGTGCTGATGCTGGTTGATGATGCGGAGCACCGTTCGCTGTCCGACCGGGTGGTGAACACGGTGGTGGTGCGTAACGCGTAATCAATCCGAAACTGCGGCGTAAGCAATCCGAAACTGCGTTGGCGGCGTATAATTCAGCAGCATACATTGGTCAGTGGCTCGGGAACCCGGCAATTCGGCCCGGCAACCGGCTGAGAGGTAATTATGACTACGCCATCCGATGTCCAGAATAGCGAGGCGGCGGCGGCCGGGTTTTGGGAGCGACTGCCGGTTAGCCGCAGCGTGGCGATTGCCGCCGGAATTGCGGCGGTTGCTTACGCTATCGCCATCCTGGGGGCGCTGTGGCTGCGCAACGCGGAGGGGATTGACGGCGTGAATCGGTTTGTGGAGATGCTGTCCGGCACATCGGGGGCGGGCATCGGCAACGTGGGTATCAAGCTGGGGTTTGCCTATGCGGTTGGCGCGGCGTCGGCGGTTAATCCGTGCGGTTTTGCGATGCTGCCGGCCTATCTGGGCCTCTACGTGAGCGGCGGGAATCGGGACCGGGACAAGCAGCAGCCGATTATGCTGATTGCGCGGGCGCTGCTGGTTGGGCTGTCCGTGACCGCCGGTTTCGTGGTTCTGTTCGGAGTGGTGGGGCTGATTCTGGGGCTGGGTTCGCAGGCGATTGTGGTTACGGCGCTGCCCTACGTGGGGCTGGCGGTTGGAGTGCTGCTCATCGGGGCCGGGGCGTTTATGGCGTCCGGCGGCAAGATTTACACCAGCCTGGCGCAGCGGGCCGCCGCACGCATTGGCGACCCGGGGCAGGTGAACGTACCTGGCTACGCGCTCTTTGGGGTTAGCTACGGGCTGGCGTCTTTGAGCTGCACGCTGCCGCTCTTTCTCGCAGTGCTGGGCGTGGGGGCGGGTTTGTCATCGGGGTGGCTGGACACCATCTCGCAGTTCGTGCTGTACGCGCTGGGGATGGGCAGCGTGATACTGGCGCTGACGCTGGGGATGGCGGTGGCGCGGACGGTGCTGCTGCGGTGGGTGCGGGCGATACTGCCCTACGTGGGGATTGTGGGGGCGTGGCTGATGGTGGTTGCGGGAACCTACATCGTGTTTTACTGGCTGACGCTGGGCGACCTGTTTTAGGCAACGCAAATCCAGCGAACGTAGATTCAGGCAACGCAAATCCGGGCAACGCAAATTCAGGCAACGCAAAACCCCCCGGCCTGTACCGGGGGGTTTTCATTTAGCACGCGGCGCGGACAGGCGGGCTACCGCTTGGTGTATTGCGGGGCGCGGCGGGCGCGTTTCAGGCCGTACTTTTTGCTTTCCTTGACGCGGGCGTCGCGGGTGATGAACCCGGCGCGGCGCAATCCGGCTTTGAGCGACGGGTCGGAGATTATCAGCGCGCGGGCGATGCCGTGCCGGATGGCTTCGGCCTGGGCGTTGACGCCGCCGCCGATGACCTGCGTCATCACCCGGAATCGTCCTACCGTGTTGGAGACGACGAAAGGCTCCTTGATTGTGGACTGCCAGGGGAGCCAGTTGAAGTATTCCTCCATGGGCTTGCCGTTGACGATGATGGCGGTGCCGTCATCGGGGTAGAGGCGCACTTTGGCGATGGCCGACTTGCGCTTGCCCGTGCCGTAGAAGTACTGCTGCTGTGATTCGGTTTGCGCCACCATTTGTAACCTGCCTTTGTATTGACGGAACTAACTGGACGTTGAGCTATTCGGCGCGGCCGACCTGGGCTTCGTGGGGGTGCCGGTCGCCGGCGTACACCTTGAGGCGTCGGAGCATTTGCCGTCCCTGCTTGGTGGAGGGCAGCATACCCTTGACGGCCAGGCGGACGACGCGCTCCGGGCGCTCCTCCATGAGGTCCCGCATCAGGAACGACTTGAGGTTGCCGACGTAGCCGCTGTGCCGGTAGTACATTTTCTGGGTCAGCTTGCGGCCGGTGACGCGCACCTTGTCGGCGTTGATGACGACGACGTGGTCGCCGCTGATGACGTGGGGCGTGTAGGTGGGGCGGTCTTTGCCCTGGAGGGCGATGGCAACTTGCCGGGAAAGCCGGCCGAGGCTGATGCCGGTGGCGTCAATGACGCGCCAGTTGTCCGGCAGGTCGCCGGCTTTGGCGAAGTAAGTGCTAGTGCGTTTCATCGTGGTTTGTTACCTTCAGCAAGTGGTGGTATTCCGGGTAGTGAACGGCGGTGAGGCAGAGGCCGTGGGCCGGGAGCGTGCGAATGTGCCGGTGTCCGGTGGGACGGCCGGCGAGGGCGTCGGCGATGGCGTGTGGGGGTAGTCGTCCCTGGGCAATTTCCAGCAGAATGGCGTTGATGCGTCTTATTTGATGCCTGAGAAATCCGTTGGCCTGACAGTCGATGGCGATGATGTTTGCGTTGGCGGCGTTGCGGTGGGCGTGCCAGTGGTGAACCCGTCGCACGGCGCTCCGGTCGGGTGGGTGTCCCAAAGCGACTTGCCGGAAATCGCGTACTCCCAGCAGATGCTTGGCGGCCCGGTTGATAGCGGTTAAGTCCAGATGGGCAGGCGTCCAGTAGTGGGAGTGGCGGAGCAGGGGCGATGGCGTGGCGCGGTTCAGGATGCGGTAACGGTAGCTGCGCCAGGCTGCGCTGCGTCGGGAATGGAACGCCAACGGAACTGCGGCGACTTGCAGAACCCGGATGGAATCCGGGAGGTGATGGTTGAGCGCCCGGTAAAAGACTTCGCTGCGGTACGGTTTGCCCGTTAGGAAATCTACTACCTGCCGGCAGGCGTGGGCACCGGCGTCGGTTCGGCTGGCGCCGCGGATGCGGGTTGGCTCGCCGGTTAGCTTTTGGATGGCGGTTTCCAGTTCCCCCTGTATGGTGGGGGCGTTGGCCTGCCACTGAAAGCCGGCGTAGCCGATGCCGTCGTAGGCTACTACCAGGGCAAGGCGCCGGCGGTTGTCGTCGTCGCTGCGTCCGGATGTCAAGCTGTTATTCTCGCTAATGGCAATTCCTCACTGGATGGCGTGGGTGTCGGTGTCGGTGTCGTGGGGTGGTTAGACGAGCTCGATGACGGCCATGTCGGCGCCGTCGCCCTGGCGGGGGCCGAGTTTGATGATGCGGGTGTAGCCGCCGGGGCGTTCGGCGTAGCGGGGGCCGAGGTCGTCAAAGACTTTGGCGACGGCATCTTTGTTGGGCACCTGGCGGAGGGCAACCCGGCGGTGATGCAGGGTTCCTTTTTTGCCGTGGGTAATCAGCTTTTCCGCCATTATGCGGGTTTCCTTGGCCTTGGCCAAAGTGGTGGTAATCCGCTCGTGCCGGATGAGGTCGACGGTTAGTCCCCGCAGCAGCGCTTTGCGTTGGTCTTTGTACCGGCTTAGCTTGCGGCCGGCGACGCGGTGCGATGGCATGGTTATTCTCCGTCATCCTCGTCGTTAAAGTCATCGTCGGCGTCCGGGTCGAACACCAGCGGGCCATCGGGGATGGTGAACGGCTCAGCGCCGTCGGCCGTGTCCATTGTGACGCCGCTCATGCGGGGGCCGCTGACGCCGAGTTCGTCCAGCTTGCCTTGCAGTTCCTCCAGGGATTTCTGGCCGAAGTTGCGGATGGCCAGCAAGTCCTCGTGGGTCAAATCCAGCACCTGGCCTACCCGATCCAGCTTGGCCCTTTTGAGGCAGTTGAGGGTGCGGGAGGACAGGTCAAGCCGCTCGATGGGCATCAGATAGACTTCCGAGGCCACCGAAAGGTTGGTGGTGTCCAGCAGGGAATCGGGGGGGCGGCTGAGGCGGTTGAACATATAGAAGTGCTGCACCAGATTCTCGGAGGCTTCCTGAATGGCGGCCAGCGGAGTAACCGCGCCGTCAGTCCAGACCTGGAGGATGAGGCGTTCCCAGTCGGTTTGCTGTCCGACCATCATCCGCTCCACCGAGTACTCGACGCGGCGGACGGGGTTGTAGATGGCGTCAACGGGCAGCACACCGACGGGCAGACCCATCATGCTGTCGGCCTGGGAAACCGGCTGGTAGCCCTTGCCTGATTCCACGTTGAACTCGATGGAAAGGGATACGTCGGGGTTGTCCAGGGTGGCCAGGTGCAGTTCGGGGTTCACAATCTGGTAGTCGCTGGCGGTGGATATGTCGCCGGCGCAGACGCGGCCCTCGCCGTTGACGTCCAGGCGCATCTTGCCGGTGCGCTTGGTGAGGGCGTGAATCCTGATGCGCTTGACGCTCAGCAGGAGGTCCATCACTTCCTCTTTAACGCCGGGAATGACGGTGTACTCGTGGGGGACGTCTTCGATTTTGACCCACGTGATGGCGGTTCCCTGGATGGAGCTGAGCAGGAGGCGGCGCAGGGGGTTGCCCACCGTAGTGGCAAACCCGCGTTCCAGCGGCTCCAGGGCAATGCTGGCGTAGGTGTCGGTGCTTTCGATGACCCGAATCGCCGGGTCCGGCGTTTCGGGTTCCGGGTCCCGCATCGGGGGAAACTGGGTATTCAGCATTCAGATGCTTACCTCGAGTAGTACTCGACGATGAGGCGCGAGTTGATGGTGTCCGGCAGCTCGTTGTCCGGAGGGAGCGATATTACGTTGCCCTCCATTTGAGTCAAGTCCAGGGTAATCCAGCTGGGGAGGGTGCGTTTGGGGAGTCCGCTGGTGCGGTCGGCGAAGAATTCGCGTTTGCGGGACGTTTCCGTCCAGCCGACGGTTTGGCCCGGCGACACCAGGAACGAGGGGATGTCGGTTTTGCGTCCGTTGACGTTGAAGTGGCCGTGCTGGACCATCTGGCGGGCCTGCTTGCGGGAGTCGGCGAATCCCAGCAGGTACACCACGTTGTCCAGGCGGCGTTCCAGGGTGCGGAGGAGGTTGTTGCCGGAGATGCCCGGAGCGTTGAAGGCGTCGGACATATACTTGCGGAACTGCCCCTCCATCACCCCGTACATCTGGCGGGCCTTCTGCTTTTCGCGCAGGTGGACGCCGTAGTCGGAGACGCGGCGGCGGCGGTTGCCGGCGCCGCCGGGGGGGACGTGCCGGCGTTCAATCGCGCAGCGCGGCGAGAAACAGCGGTCGCCTTTGAGAAAGAGTTTCTCCCCGGCCCGGCGACAGAGGCGGCAGGAAGGTCCGGTATATCTACCCATGTTCAGTTAGTCCGTAGGTGGTGTGGGCTGGTGTGGTGTGGGGGTTACACGCGGCGGCGCTTGGGGGGGCGCACGCCGTTGTGGGGAATGGGGGTGACGTCGCGGATGCTGTTGACGTTAAGGCCGGCGGCCTGGAGGGCCCGGATGGCCGGTTCGCGTCCGGAGCCGGGGCCTTTGATATAGACGTCGATGTTGCGCATACCCATGTCAACGCCCCGGCGGGCGGCTTGTTCGGCGGCGCGCTGGGCGGCAAAGGCGGTTCCCTTGCGGGAGCCGCGGAAGCCGGAGGTGCCGGCGCTGGTGGAGGCGACGACGTTGCCGTCGGGGTCGGTGAGGCTCACCAGCGTGTTGTTGAACGTGGAGTAGATGTAAGCGCGCCCCTGGGGAATGGAGCGGCGTTCGCGGCGACGGGTGCGTGGTCTGGGCATTCTCGGTTACCTCGGTGGGGCAATCGTGTAGCAGATTGGAAAGTGAAAGGGCCGGCGGGGGTTACTTCTTGCCGCCGGTGCGACGTCCGCGGCCGGCCACGGTGCGGCGGGCGCCTTTGCGGGAGCGGGCGTTGGTGCGGGTGCGCTGGCCGTGAACCGGCAGGTTGCGCCGGTGGCGCAGGCCCCGGTAGCTGCCAATGTCAATCAGGCGCCGGATGTTCTCGTTGTTCTCCCGGCGCAGGTCGCCTTCGGTAAGGTAATCCTGGTCAACGATAACGCGAATCCGGTCAACCTGCTCCTCGGAAAGCTCGTTCATGCGCGGCGGCATATCGGTGTCCAGGTTGGCCTTGCTCACGATTTCGATGGCCTTGGTGGGGCCGATACCGTAGATGCTGCGCAGGGCGACGTGGGCCCGCTTGCGGTCCGGGATGTCAACTCCGCCGATACGTACCATGGGGATGCTCCTTTAACTGGGGTAACGGGAACTGGGATGACGGGAACGGGTATGGCGGCGGCGCGCGGCGGCGGTCGCGGCTAACCCTGGCGTTGGGCGTGCTTGCTGTTGATGCAGATAATCCGCACGCGGCCCTTGCGACGGATTACCCGGCAACGGTCGCAGCGCGGTTTAACGGATGCGGAAACTTTCATGGGTGCTCACCGACGTCAAGGCTACTTGAACCGATAGGTTATGCGACCCCGGGTGAGGTCGTAGGGGGAGAGTTCCACCAGCACGCGGTCACCGGGGAGAACGCGGATGAAGTGCATCCGAATCTTGCCGGAGACGTGGGCCAGCACCTGGTGGTCGTTGGGGAGCTCCACCCGGAACATACCGTTGGGGAGGGCCTCAGTAACCTGGGCTTCAACTTCGATTGCTTCTTTCTTGGCCATAAAATGTAACCTGCCTTCGCCGGGGCTGCCTGAGGCGGCCGGTGCGGCGGAATGAGCGGTGTTTAGTCGTGCATCGTTAGGATTTTGGGGCCTTCGCGAGTTATTGCCAGCGTGTGTTCAAAATGAGCGGACAGCGCGCCATCGGCGGTTACAACCGTCCAGTCGTCGTCGAGTATTTGAGTGTCGTGGGTGCCCAGGTTCAGCATCGGCTCGATGCAGATGCACATACCGGGGCGGAGTAGTATGCCCTTGCCGGGCTCGCCGTAGTTGGGAACCTGCGGGTCCTCGTGGAGGAACCGCCCGACGCCGTGGCCGACGAACTGGCGCACCACGCCGTAGCCCAGGGGGGCGGCGTAGCCTTCCACGGCCGCGCCGATGTCGCCGATGCGGTTGCCGGGCTGGGCGGCGGCGATGCCGGCGTAGAGGCTGCCCTCGGTGGCGTCCATCAGCTGGCGGGCAGCGTCGTCAATCTCGCCGACGGCTACCGAAATGGCGGCATCGCCGATGAAACCGTCGATGGTGGCGCCTACGTCCATCTTGATGATGTCACCCTCTTTGAGAACCCGTTTGCCGGGGATGCCGTGTACGATTTCCTCGTTGACCGAGGCGCAGATGGCGGCGGGGAAACCCTGGTAGCCGAGGAAAGTAGGCACGGCGCCGTGGCTCCGGATGTTCTTGTCGGCGATGCGGTTGAGTTCGCCGGTGGTGATGCCCGGCACAACCGAATGTTTGAGCAGGGACAGCGTTGAGCCGACGATGGCGCCGGCGCGCTCCATCGCCTGCATCTCCCGGCGGGACTTGATAGTTACGCCGCCGCTGTACCCAGAGGGGGAGTTGGACGCCGTTTTCCTTTTGGGGGTCTCATTCACCATTCCGATTATACCTCAAAACGCCGCCGGGCGAAACGCTTTGGCCAGATTGGGTTGCAGGCTGGCCAACGCCGCCTGGTTGACCGATTCCACCGGGCCCTCACCGGCGATGTCGCTGAGCAAGCCGTGGGCCTGGTAAAAGTCCAGCACCGGGGCGGTTTCCTGATGGTACACCGCAATCCGGTTGGCGACGGCCGCGGCGGTGTCATCAGCGCGCTGGTAGATGTCACCACCATCGGGGCAGTCATCGCACCGGGCGGGAACGGCGCCGGTGGCCGCATCGCCGGCAAAAGGTTTCTGGCAGACGCGGCAGATGTAACGGTTGCTGAGCCGTCGGATTAGTTCCGCATCGGCTACCTTGATGTGGATGACGCGGTCAATGCGGCGGTCGGATTCGGCAAGGGCGTCGTTCAGGGCTTGGGCCTGTTTGACGTTGCGGGGGAATCCGTCCAGCAGGAAACCTTCGTCCGGGGACATGGGGCCAATGCGGTCGAGCACCATACCAATGGTTACGTCATCCGGCACGAGGATGCCCTGATTCATGTAGCCGCGGGCCAACTCGCCAAGCTCGGTGCCGTTGGAGAGGTGGTGCCGGAACAGGTCGCCGGAGCTGACGTGGGCGACTTGCAAATGCTCTTTGAGCAGTTGCGCCTGCGTGCCTTTGCCGGCGCCGGGCGGGCCGAACAGCACCAGTTTCCATCCTTGATGGGTCATCGCTTGAGGGGTCATCGCAGGAAACCCTCGTAGTTCCGCATCATCAATTGGGCTTCCAGCTGGCGCAGGGTGTCCAGGCCGACGCCGACCATAATCAGCAGGCTGGTGCTGCTCAGCGCAATGGCCTCAACGTTGGTTACCAGCGAGGCCAGGTAGGGCACGATGGCGATGAAACCGAGGAACAGGGCGCCGCCCATAGTTAAGCGGACGATTACCCGATTGAGGTAGTCCTGCGTGGGGCGGCCGGGGCGGATGCCCAGCACGAAACCGCCGTTGCGTTGCAAGTTCTCGGCGATGTTTTGCTGCTGGAATACTACCAGCGTGTAAAAGAAAGTGAACGCTACGACCAGGATGAACGCCAGAATCCAGTAAATGGGGCCAGTGGGGCTGAGGGCCGACTGCAAATCGCCGGCCAAGTTGCCAAGAAAACCGCCGGTGGTACTCAAGTATTGGGCGATGGTGCCGGGCAGAATTACGATGGAGAACGCGAATATCAGCGGAATCATGCCGGCGGAATTAATGCGCAGGGGGATGTACGATGACCCCGATTGGCGGTACATCTGCCCGCCCCGGAATATGCTGCGCCCGTACTGTACCGGGATGCGGCGGTGCGCTTCGTTGAATACGACGATGAGCGCGATGATGAGCAGGCCAATCAGCGCGAAAAAGAACACGCCGATGATGTTATCCCGGTCCAAAAATCCCTGGGTTAGCAGGCCGGGGAATCCGACTACGATGCCGGCGAATATGATGAGGGAGATGCCGTTGCCGATGCCGCGCTCGGTGATGAGTTCGCCAAGCCAGACCAGGAACATGGTGCCGGCGGTCATGGATACGATGGCGGCGATGGTGGGGAGCAGCGCATCGCCGGTGAAACCGACGTTGGTCAAGACGTTGGCCTGCTGGAGCAGAACGAGTTGGGCGAACGCCTGCGCGATGGCGATGGGCACCGTGCCCCAATGGACGATGCGGTTCATTTTGATGCGGCCGGCTTCGCCCTCGCGGGACAGGTTTTGCAGGGTGGGAATGACCGGCGTAAGCAGCTGCATGATGATGGAGGCGGTGATGTACGGGAACACGCCCAGCGCGACGATGCTCATACGGCGCAGGGCGCCGCCGGAGAACAGGTCAAGAAAGCCGAGCAGCTGGTTGTTGCTGAACAGGTTTTCCAGCGCGCCGGCGTCCAGGCCGGGGATGGGGATGTGCGCGACCAGCCGGTAGAGGGCCAGCATCCCCAGCGTGAACAGTATCTTGGCCCGCAAGTCGGGCAGACTGAACGCGTCGAAGGCGGCCTGAATCAGCCGGGGCCACCGGCCGCCACCCTGCACCTCTGACTGTATCATCGTTATCTATCGGCTCAGCAGTTGGAGCAGCCGCTGGCCTTAGAGTTCCTCAACCGTGCCGCCGGCGGCCTCAATCTTGGCCCGGGCGGAGGCCGTGAACTTGTGGGCGGCTATCGTGAGGCCGTAGTCCAGCTCGCCATCGCCAACCACCTTGACCGGCCGGCGGGTGCGGCGGATGATGCCCAGGCGGTGCAGCAGTTCGGGAGTGACCCGGACGCCGGGCTCAAAGCGCTGGCGGAGGGTGTCCAGGTCGATGATGGCGTAGTAGGTTTTGTAGCGGTTGTTGAAGCCGCGCTTCATCGGCAGACCTTTGATGAGGGGCAGTTGGCCGCCCTCAAATCCGGGGCGAATGGAGTTGCCGGAGCGGGATTTCTGCCCTTTCATACCCCGGCCGGCGTAGCTGCCGCCGCCGGCGGAATCGCCGCGACCGACCCGTTTCCGCGCCCGGCGCGCGCCTTTGGGTGAGCTGATTTCGTGTTGCATCATGGGAGAAAATGGCTCCAGGAACGGTTTAGCGAATCCGGGTCAGGACTGGACGGGTTCAACGGCGATGAGATGGTGCACCTTGTTGACCATGCCCCGGATGGTGGGGGTGTCCTCGTGCACCACCGAGTGGTGCAGGCGTTTGAGGCCCAGGGATTGCACGATGCGGCGTTGGTAGGAAGGGCGGCCGATGCAGCTTTTCTTCCAGGTAATTTTGATTTGAGGCATGGTGTTTCTCTAATCCGGTGGTGGTCAGGCAGGTTCGGCGTCGGCGCTTTCCGGTTCCGGAGCGGACGCCTCGGCAGGGGATTCCACGGGGGATTCCGCGGGGCCGGCATCGGCCGGAGTGATTTCGGGGGCGGCTGCGGCCGGGGTATCAGCGTCGGTTTCGGCAGTCGTTTCGGCAACGGGTTCGCTGGCCGGCTCCGCAGGCACTGCGGGGGGCGCGGTTGGCTCGGCGACGTCCGGGGGCGTCTCGGGGGCCGGCTCTGCGGCAACCGGCGGCGCAGCGGCGGGCGCAGTTGCAACGGCGACGGCGGCGGCTCCGTTGGTGGACGGCGGGGTTGCCAGGCCCAGGCGGGCGTTGCGTTCGGCTACCGGGTCGCGCAGCTGGCGGAGGGCTTCCAGGGTGGCCTGGACGATGTTGATGGGGTTGCGGGAGCCGAGGGACTTGCCCACCACGTCCTGCACGCCGCCGAGTTCCAGCATGGCGCGCATGGCGCCGGCGGCGATGATGCCGGTGCCGAGGGGGGCGGGTTTGATGATGACGATGGAGGCGCCCTTGCGAACGGCGATTTCGTGGGGGATGGTGCTGCCCTTGATGGGGATGGTTACGGTGCTGCGGCGGGCAACGGCGGTGCCTTTGCGAACGGCGTCGGGAATGGCCAGGGCTTTGCCCATGCCGGCGCCAACGCGGCCCTGCCCGTCGCCAACGACGACCAGCGCGTTGAACCGGAGGCGGCGTCCGCCCTTGACCACTTTGGCGATGCGGCGGGTGTGGACGACACGCTCGCTGAAACCGCCGCTGGTGTCTTCGCGGGGGCGCTGCTCCCGGTCGCGGCCACGGCCGCCGCGTCCACCGCGCCGGTCACCGCCGCCGCCGGTGCGTTCCCCTCGGTTGTCGCCTCTGGTGCGCGCTGCGGGAGATACCATCAGAACTTAAGCCCTCCTTCACGGGCGGCTTCGGCCAGCGCTTTGACGCGACCGTGAAAGCGGTAACCGCCCCGGTCGAACACCACCGCCGTAACGCCGGCGGCGATTGCGCGCTCTGCTACCGTCTTGCCGACGGCAACCGATGCCGCCGTTTTGGATTGACCGTCCCCGCCGGGGAGTTCCTGGCTGGATGCGTGGGCCAGGGTGTGGCCGCGGGTGTCGTCGATGATTTGGGCGTAGATGCCCCGGATGCTGCGGAACACGCACAGGCGCGGGCGTTCCGGAGTGCCGTTGACTTTGTTGCGCACGCGCCGGTGCCGGACGACGCGCAACTTGCGAGAATCTTTATCGCGTGGCATTTGGTGTCTGCTCTCGAGCCGGTTGGGGAGGTTAATAGGATGGGGACGGCTATACCGCGCGGCGGGCGGCGGCTTTGCCGGGCTTGAGCCGGAGCACCTCGCCCTGGTAGCGGATGCCTTTCTCTTTGTAGCGGTTGGGCGGGCGCACCCGGCGCACTTTCGCGGCCAGCTGGCCTACTTTTTGCTTGTCCACCCCGCTGATGTGAACCCGGTTGTTGCCCTCCACCCGCATGGTCAGGCCGTCGTCGGGAAAGACCTCGACGGTGTGGCTGTAACCGACGCTAAGGGTGATGCCCTCGCCGTTCTGCTGCACGCGGTAGCCCACGCCCATCAGCTCCAGGGTGCGGGAATAGCCGTCGGTTACGCCGATGATGGCGTTGGCAATGAGGGAGCGGGTCAAGCCGTGGAGGGAGTGGTGGAACTTGCGCTCGGTGTAGCGCTCCACGATGACGCTGCCGTCGGCGACTTTGACGTTGACTTCGGGATGGTACTTCTGGATTACCGTACCGCGCGGGCCGGTTACGGTGACGCCGCCGTAGATGACTGCGACGGTCACCCCGTCGGGAATGGGTATGGGCTGGCGCCCGATGCGGGACAGGGGGCGCTCGGCGGGGGGAACCCGCTCGGCCACGCCCACGCTAACCATGTTTTCGTTACCAGACATAGCACACAATCTCCCCGCCGATGCCTTTGCGCCAGGCTTCGTAGCCGGTCATTATTCCCTGAGAGGTGGAAATTATGGCGATTCCCAAGCCGCCGTACACGCGGGGGATTTCGCCACGGCCCACGTGGACGCGGAGGCCGGGCTTGCTGACCCGTTTCAGGCCCCGGATGGCGTTCTGCTCGCCCTCGCGGTAGGCCAGCTGAACCCGCATGGTGGGGAACTTCTGGCCGCGGGCCGGCTCCCAATCCCGGATGTAGCCCTGGGATTTGAGGATGTCGGCGATGGCCGTCTTGACCTTGGATTGAGGTATCAGCACGGACTGGTGGCGGGCCTGGATTGCGTTGCGAATCCGGGTCAGCATATCGGAAACGGGGTCATTAACTGGCATTGGGGCGCTGCTCCTTATCTTACCAACACAAAGGGCTCTGGGGGTTACAGGCTGGCCTTGCGGACGCCGGGCAGCAGGCCCTCCAGGGCCATCTCCCGGAATGAGATGCGGGAAAGCCCGAAGTGGCGGATATAGCCGCGGGGCCGTCCGGTGGCGCCATCCCGGTTGCGGATGCGGTTGGGATTGGCGTCGTGGGGCAGCAGGGCCAGCTTTTGCCGGGCCTCAAACCGCTGGCGCATGGGCAGCGAGAGGTCGCGTGCTTCGGACAGCAGCGCAGCCCGCCGCTGGGCGTACTTGGCGACGGTCTGCCGGCGCCGTTGGTTCTTGACGATGGAGGATTTCTTGGCCAAAACTGTAATCTCCTGCGCTTGCTCTACTGGCGGATGAACGGCATTCCGAAGTGTTCCAGCAGCCGGGTAGCCTCGGCGTCGTTGCTGGCGTTGGTCGTAATGGTAACCTGCAATCCGCGCAGCCGGTCGATGCTGTTGTAGTCAATCTCCGGGAACACAATCTGCTCGCGCAGCCCCAGGGAGAAGTTGCCCCGTCCGTCGAAACCGCGCCGGGATATGCCGCGAAAGTCCCTGATGCGGGGCAGCGCGGTGATAATCAGGCGTTCCAGAAAGTAATACATCCGGTCGCCGCGCAGGGTTACCGTAGTGCCGATGGGGTTGCCCTGGCGCACCTTGAAACCGGCGATGGAGCGGCGGGCGCGGGTAATCATGGGCTTTTGCCCGGAGATGGTGGTCAAATCCCGAACCGCGCTCTCCATGGCCCGCCCGTTGGTCAAGGCTTCGCCGAGGCCGATGTTGAGATTGATCTTGGTGATGCGAGGCACCCGCATGGGGCTGGTGAACTCGAACTCCGACATCATCGCCGGCACGATCTCATCCCGGTACTGGATTTTCATGCTGGGCGGGGGCAGCGCGGCCGGTTCGGAGCCGTTGGTTTCGGCATCATCCTGGCGGCGCCGGCGGCGTCCCTGGCCCTGTTCTTGCTGGGTAGTAGTCATGTCGTTTAGCCGTCCCGATTGGCCTGGCTGTCCCGCTGTCGGAACTGAGTGCTGGGTTCGGTGTAGTTGCTCTGGATGAGCTTGACGTTGGAGATGTGGATGGATGCTTCCTGCTGGACGCGGCCGCCCTGGCGGATGCCGGGGCTGGGCTTGATGTGGCGGGTAATCATGTTCACGCCCTCGACGACGACCCGGTTTTTTTCGGGCAGCATATACAGGACGCGTCCGGATTTGCCCCGGTCTTTGCCGGCGATGACGGCTACGTCGTCGCCGCGCCGGATTTTGCTTTTAGCCATCAGACTACCTCCGGGGCCAGCGACACAATCCGCATAAAGCCCTTGTCGCGCAGTTCCCGGGCCACCGGGCCAAAGATGCGCGTGCCGCGGGGGAGCTGGTTGTCGTTGATGAGTACGGCGGCGTTGTCGTCAAACCTGATGTAGGTGCCGTCGGGCCGCAGGAGGGGGGCGGCCTGGCGCACGATTACCGCCTTGACCACCGTGCCTTTGCGCACCGGCGAGTTGGGCACCGCCTCGCGGACGGTGCAGACGATGATGTCGCCAACCGAGGCGTACTTGCGCCGGCTGGAGCCGGGGATGTTAATCAGGCGAATCCGTCGGGCGCCGCTGTTGTCGGCGACGTGGAGCCGGGTATAACTCTGAATCATTACGCTTCCTCGTCGTCGTCGGAGTCTGCTGCGCCGTCGTCCATATCGGCAACGGATTCGGCCATGTCGAGAGCGGCGTCGTCAGCGGTATCGCTGGCGGCAGCGCTGTCGGATTCAATCACCGAGTCGCTTTCCAGCTCGATGGGGCGGACGTCGGCAACCTGCCGGCGGGACATTATTTCCAGCAGGCGCCAGTGCTTGGTGCGGGAAATGGGGCGCGTTTCCTGGATGCGAACGGTGTCGCCGAGGCGGCACTGGCCGTCGGGGTCGTGCACGTAGAAACGGGTTACGCGCCGCATCTGCTTGCGATAGACGCGGTGGCGCTGTTTCCACACCAATTCCACCACGGCGGTTTTGTTCATTCGGGTGCCGACTACTGAGCCGACCCGAATCTTGCGCATTATTTTTGCCATCGAGCGTATTCCTGGTTACCGATTCTGCGACGTATCGTGTTGTGTGGTTTCGTGCTGACTGGGCCGGGTTGCAACCGGCCCGGCGCCTATTGCAGTTCGCGTTCCCGCAGGCAAGTCAGCATACGGGCGATGTCCTTGCGGGTTTTGCGGGGCTGGTTCGTGTCGGTAAGCTGGTTGGTGGCATCCCGAAACCGGAGGTTCATCAGCTCTTTGTACGACTTCTCCAGCTCATCGTGGATTTGGTCGTCGCTGAGCGCGCGGATTTCATACATCTTCACGGTCAGCCCCCGTTGCCCGACAGTTGGGCGGTGATGCGGTCTTTGTACACCACTTTGGTGGGGATGGGGAGCTTGTGGGCGGCGCGGAGCAGGGCTTGTTCGGCCTGGTCGAGGGGAACGCCGCCGACCTCAAACATGATGCGTCCGGGCCGGACGACGGCCACCCAGTGGTCGTTGGCCGCCTTGCCGCCGCCCATGCGTACTTCGGCCGGTTTCTTGGATACGGCCTTGTCCGGGAATATCCGAATCCAGGTGCGGCCGCCGCGCTGGAGGTGGCGGGAGATGGCGATACGGGCCGATTCAATCTGGCGGGCGGTTATCCACTCCGGGCGCATGGCCTTGAGGCCGATTTCGCCGAACTCGACGGTGCTGCCGGTGGAGGCGGCGCCCCGGCGCTTGCCCCGGCCCATCTTGCGGTACTTGGTGCGTTTCGGTTGCAGCATAACGGATGTCTCCCTGTTGACGCGAAAGGGCTAGTTTTCCAGCTCGGCTACCAGGTCAGCATCGGCATCCTGACTGGCAACCCGGAACTCGATGCTGTCCATTTCAGCGTCTTCCTCCGCCGGCGGCGGCATAATTTGTCCCTTGTAAATCCATACCTTGATACCGATGCGGCCCATCGCGGTGTGGGCTTCGGCCAGGGCATAGTCGATGTCGGCGCGCAGGGTGTGCAGGGGGACCTGGCCCATCATCAGCTTTTCAACGCGGGCGATTTCTGCGCCGGAGATGCGGCCTTTGGTGATGATTTTGACGCCTTCGGCGCCGGCCTGCATGGTGCGCAGGGCGGCCTGGCGCATGGCCCGCCGGTAGGCAACGCGGCGGCTGAGCTGGTCGGCGATGTTGCGGCCCACCAGGTACGGGTCAAGCTCCGGCTGCTCAATTTCAATGATATTCAGCCGCAGCTGGCCGGGCGTCATGGTTTCCAGACGGGAACGCAGTCCTTTAACCCGGTCACCATCGCGGCCAATCAGGATACCCGGACGGGCCGAATGTACGTTGATGATGGTTTCCTGGGCGGTGCGGTCAATCTCAATCTTGGCGATGCCGGCGTCGGAGAACATGGCGTATTCGCTGTGGATTGCCTTGCGCAGCGACAGGTCTTCCTGGACGCCGGTGCGGTACTGGGCGCCGTTGTTGGCGTACCAGTGGGTTTTCCAGTCCTTGATGATGCCCAGGCGGAAACCGTAGGGATGGGTTTTGTGGCCCATGTTTAGCGCTCCTCTATCTCGTCCACTTCGATGATGATGTGGCTGGACCGGCGGGTAACCCGTCCGATGCGGCCACGGGCCCGGGCCCGGAATCGCTTGATAGGCCGGGCCTGGTCGGCGGATATGCGGGTGATGCGCAGGCCGTCGCGGTCCATGAACATATTGTTCTCGGCGTTGGAGGCGGCCGACTGGACTACCTTGGCCACCGAGCGCGCCCAGGGGGAGGTCATCAAGCTGAGCTGGTCCAGCGCGTCGTTGACGGTCATGCCCCGCACGGCGTCCATAATGGGTTTGAGGCGCTTGGGAGAGGCGCCCACCTGTTTTGCCATTGCCCTCACTGCCGGCATGGTATCACCTCACCCGACTGGAGCGTTCCGAGCGGGCCACGTGGCCCCGGTAGGTTCGCGTGGGGGCAAACTCGCCCAGACGATGGCCCACCATGTTCTCGGTAACGAACACCGGAACGTGTCGCCGGCCGTCGTGGACGCCGAAGTTCAGGCCGACCATTTCCGGCATAATCATCGAGTCGCGCGACCAGGTGCGGATGACCGTAGCCTCGCCGGATTCGCGAACGACGTTGACCTTTTTGAGCAGCTTGGGGTGGACGTAGGGCCCTTTCTTTACTGACCTTGACATAGCAATTGACGCCTGAACGGGTGTGGTGTGGTGATGCCTAGCGACGCTGGCGACGGCCCCGGATGATGAACCGGCTGGACGTCTTTTTCTTGTTACGGGTTTTGTGTCCCAGGGTGGGCTTGCCGGTGGGCGACTTGGGGCCGGGCATACCGATGGGGGAACGCCCCTCGCCGCCGCCGTGGGGGTGGTCAACCGGGTTCTTGGCGACGCCACGGACGTGGGGGCGGCGGCCCAGATGACGCTTGGCGCCGGCTTTGCCCAGGCTCTCGTTCTTGTGGTCGGGGTTGGAGAGCTGGCCAACGCTGGCGCGGCAGTTGAGCAGGATGCGGCGCATCTCGCCGGAGGGCAGGCGAATCAGCACGTATTCACCCTCGCGGGAAAGCACCTGCGCGCCGGTGCCGGCGCCGCGCACCAGCTGGCCGCCCCGGCCCGGCGTGAGTTCCAGGTTATGCACCACCGTGCCGGTGGGGATGTTGCGCAGGGGGAGGCTGTTGCCGGGGCTGATTTCCGCCGCCGGGCCGGATTCTACGTGGTCGCCAACCGAGAGGTTCACCGGCGCCAGGATGTACGCCTTTTCCCCGTCGGCGTAGTACAGCAGGGCGATGCGGGTGGTGCGGTTGGGGTCGTACTCAATAGACTTGACGGTAGCCGGCACGCCGTCCTTGCGCCGCTTGAAGTCGATGCGGCGGTACATCCGGCGGGGGCCGCCGCCCCGGTGGTAGGCGGTGATGCGGCCCCGGTTGTTGCGGCCGCCGCGCTTCTGCAACGGTTCCAGCAGGGACTTTTCCGGCTTGCGGGCGGTGAGTTCCTCAAAAGAGGGGCGCACCGCGTTTCGTGTCCCAGGGGTGATGGGGCGCAGATTTTTCAGAGGCATACTGAACGCTCGCGTTGGGTTGGGCGATTACAGGGTTCGCGGATTTAAGGGCTACAAGCCCTCAATCAGGTCAATGCGATCGCCGGGCCGGAGGGTTACGACGGCTTTTTTGATGTCGGGCTGTTTCTTGACGCGCGGGCCAAAGCGCTTGCGCTTGCCCCGGTTGACGGTGATGTTGACGCTGAGGACGGTGACGTTGAAGTTCTGTTCCACCGCCTGCTTGACCAGCGTTTTGTTGGCCTTGCGCGCAATCTCAAAGGTGTATTGCCCGTCCTCTTGCAGCAGGGTGCTTTTCTCGGTGATGGTAGGGCGCAGCAAAACTTCGCTGATATTCATTACTCGGCCACCTCCATAGCGGCCCGGCGGGCCCGGTGTCGAGGGGCGTTGCAAATCTCCTCAATGCGGCGCACGGCGTCGGCGGTAATCAGAATGGTTTGGCGCTTGATGACGTCGTTGGCGTTCACCAAATCGGAGGGCAACGTCCAAACCTGTTTCAAGTTGCCGCCGGCGCGTGATACGTTGCGGTCGGCATCTCGTGTCACTACCAACAGCGAGCCGGTCAGGTTGAGGCTTTGGAGCAGGGCGCTCATGGAGCGGGTGCGTCCGTCCAGGTCGCTCAGCGAGTCGATGCAGATGAACTGGCCCTGGCGGATGCGGTCGGACAGCACGCATTTGAGGGCGTTGCGGCGCATGGCGCGGGGCAGGGCTTTGCGGTAGTCGCGGGGCTTGGGGCCGAAGGCGATGCCGCCGTGCCTCCACTGCGGGGAGCGGATGCTGCCCTGGCGGGCGCGTCCGGTGTGCTTTTGTATCCAGGGCTTGCGGCCGCCGCCGGAAACTTCGGCGCGGGTGCGCGTGGAGTGGGTGCCTTGCCGCTGGTTGAGGTTGTAGATGACCATTGCCTGATGCACCAGCGTGCGGTTCATCGGCGCGTTAAAGACGGCGTCGTCAACGCTGATGGTGTCAATGGCCTCGCCGTTGCGATTGATTACGGGGATTTCCATGATGGAAGTGATTCCTGTGGGGTTGGCGCTTGAAAGGTAGTCGGTCTGCGAAAGGCTATGCGGGCTGGGACTTGCGCTTGCCGGTTTTGCGGATGGTTACGGGGCTGTTGGGGGCGCCGGGGATGCCGCCTTTTACCATTAGAAGGTTGCGCTCCGGGTCAACTTGCACTACTTCAAGGCCCTTGGCGGTAACGCGGCGGTTGCCCATGTGTCCGGCCATTTTGAGTCCTTTAAAGACCTTGCCGGGGGTGGTGCCGCCGCCGATGGAGCCGGGGGCGCGCTGCCGGTCGGACTGGCCGTGGGTGCGGGGGCCGCCGCCGAAGCCGTGGCGTTTCATGGTGCCGGCGAAACCCTTGCCTTTGGACTTGCCGATGACGTCAACAATCTCGCCGGGTTCAAAAATCTCTACGGTTACCAGCTGGCCGACTTCGTACTCGGCGGTATCGTCGGCGGCAACCTCCTGGAGGCGGCGTCCAATCTGGCTGCCGCGCAGGTGTCCGGCTTCCGGCTTGTTGGGGCGGCGCACGCGGCCAAAGCCCAGCTGAACCGACTCGTAGCCGTCCTTGTCCGCAGTGCGAAGCTGGGTGACGGCGCAGGGGCCAGCCTCAATGATGGTGACGGGCTGGACGTGGCCGGCGTCGTTGAACACCTGGGTCATGCCGATTTTTTTGCCGAGGAAAGCCTTTAGCATTTTGTTTGCCTGTAAGTTGCCGGTGCCTGTGATAGATGCAACGGCGGCGGTGGCGTGGGCCTGCCGCCGGCCGGTGGTGGATGTTTGCGCTGGGGCAAGCCCGGTTAGAGCTTGATGGATATATCTACTCCCGCCGGCATATTGAGCCGGGTTAGCGCGTCGATGGTTTTGCTGGTGGGTTCCATGATGTCCAGGAGGCGCTTGTGGGTGCGGATTTCGAAGTGTTCGCGGGAGTCCTTGTCCACGTGGGGGCCGCGGATGACGCAGAACCGCCGGATTTGGGTGGGCAGGGGCACCGGGCCGGCGACTCGGGCGCCGGTGAGTTCGGCGGTTTCCACGATTTGGGCGCTGGACTGGTCCAGCACCTTGTGGTCAAACGCCTTGAGGATGATGCGCATTTGTTGCCTGGTGACCATAATTTGCTATGTTCTGCTCCGCTAACGTGCTGATGGGGCAGTGCGACGGGGGCGCCGCGCTGCGGGGTTCCTAGCCGATATTGGCGAGAGTGCGCAACAGGTTTTCCGGCACCGGCTCGTAGTGCCGGAACTCCATGGTGTATGAAGCCCGACCCCGGCTCAGTGAGCGCAAAGCCGTAGTGTACGCAAACGTTTCCCCGAGGGGAATCATTGCCCGCACGGTCTGGAGGTCGTCCTGACCTTCGATGCTGCGAATCTGGGCGCGTCGGCCGCCCAAATCACCCAGCACGTCGCTGAGAAACTCGCCGGGGGTTACGACTTCCATCTCAAAGATGGGTTCCTGCAACACCGGCTTCCCGCGCCTTGCCCCGTCCCGCAGGGCCATCATTCCCGCTGAGCGGAAGGCCATTTCGGACGAGTCAACCGTGTGGTAGCTGCCATCTACCAGCGTGACTTTTAAATCTACCAGAGGATACCCGGCCAGCGGGCCGTTGTCCAGCCCCTGGTTGACGCCGTGTTCGACGGCCGGGATGAAGTTGCGGGGGATGACGCCGCCGGTGGTGCCGTCAACGAAGGTGTTGCCGGCGCCGCGTTCCTGGGGTTCCAGCACCAGCCACACGTGGCCGTACTGGCCATGGCCGCCGGTTTGACGGACGAACCGTCCCTCGATGCGTACTCGCTCCGTGATGGTTTCACGGTAGGCGACCCGGGGGCGGCCAACGCGCGCCTCAACGTCAAACTCCCGGCGCATCCGGTCAACCAGCACCTCCAGGTGCAGCTCTCCCATGCCGGAGATGATAGTCTGGCCGGTTTCGTCGTTGAAGCGAACTACAAAAGTCGGGTCCTCCTCGGACAGCTTGCGCAGGGCCTCGCCGAGTTTGTCCTGGTCGGCCCGCGTCGCCGGCTCAATGGCCACCGAAACTACGGGTTCCGGGAAGTGGGGGGGTTCCAGGATTACGGGCTTGTGGTCGGTGCAGATGGTGTCGCCGGTAAAGGTGTCTTTCAGGCCGACGGCGGCGCAGATGTTGCCGGCGGTGATTTCGGGCAGTTCCTCGCGGTGGTTGGCGTGCATCCGCAGCAGGCGGCCCATGCGCTCCCGATTGCCGCGGGTGACGTTGCGCACGGCGGCGCCGGATTCAACGCGGCCGGAATAAATGCGGAGGAACACCAGACGGCCTACGTAAGGGTCAACGACTACCTTGAACGCCAGGGCGGCCAGGGGTTCGCTGGCTATCGGCTCCCGGATTTCGGTGTCCTCCGTGCCAGGGACGGTTCCGGTAACGGCGGCTACGTCAAGCGGGGCGGGCAGGTAGTAAATGATGGCGTCAAGCAGGGGGTGGATGCCCTTGCCGCGCATGGCGCTGCCGCACAGCACCGGCACCAACTCGCGATTGATGGTGGCGTTGCGCAAGGCCCGGCGCAAGTCATCGGCGCAGATTTCCTCGCCCTCCAGGTATTTAATCAAAAGGGCTTCGTCGGTTTCGACGATTTTTTCCACCATCTCCTGGCGGTAGTCCAGGTAGGCCCGCTCGTATTCCGGCGGCACGGGGATGACTTCGGGGGGTTCGCCGATGTCGTCGCGTCCGTCGGAGTACATGATGGCCTGGCCTTCCATCAGGTCAACTACGCCGCGGAACTCGTCCTCGGCGCCGATGGGAACCTGCACGGCTACCGGGTTGCCGTTGAGCCGGCGGCGCACCGATTCAATGGTGCGCTCGTAGGATGCGCCGACCCGGTCCATCTTGTTGACAAAGCAGATGCGGGGGACGGCGTAAGTGTCGGCCTGGCGCCAGACGGTTTCGGACTGGGGCTGCACGCCGGCTACGGCGTCCAGTACGACGATGCCGCCGTCGAGTACGCGGAGGCTGCGCTCCACTTCGGCGGTGAAATCCACGTGGCCGGGGGTGTCAATGATGTTGACCTGGTGGTCGCGCCAGTAGGCGGTGGTGGCCGCCGCCGTGATGGTGATGCCGCGTTCCTTTTCCTGGGGCATCCAGTCCATCGCGGTGGTGCCCTCGTCAACGCCGCCAACCTTGCGGATGCGCCCGGTCAGGTAAAGCACCCGCTCGGTTACCGTAGTCTTGCCGGCGTCAATGTGGGCGATGAAGCCGATGTTGCGGATTTGGTCAGTGGAGTGCTGGACGGTAGTCATTTTGGGGTTTCCGATACGTACCTATTTAGACGTGGGCGGGAGGCGTGGGTGGGATGGGAGCAGCGCTAATCTAGCGGCGGTAGTGTACGAAAGCGCGGTTGGCTTCGGCCATGCGGTGCAGTTCCTCGCGGCGGCGGACGGCGGAACCTTCGCCCCGGGCGGCGTCGAGGAATTCGTTGGCCAGGCCCCGGGACATGCGCATACCGTTGCGTCCGCGGGCGCCGCGTATAATCCAGCGCATCGCCAGGGCTTCGCTGCGGGAGGTGCGGAGTTCGACGGGAACCTGATAGGTGGCGCCGCCCACGCGACGGGGGCGCACCTCAACCAGCGGGGTAGCGTTGCGCAGGGCGGTGGAGAACACGGTGAGGGGGTCCTGGTTGGCGTCGGAGCGCACCAGTTCCAGCGCATCGTACACCACCCGCTGGGCGGTGGATTTCTTGCCCTTGAGCATCACCCGGTTGATGAACTTCGCCAACTCCAGGTTGTTGTACCTGGGGTCGGGTTTGATTATCCGGGGTTCGGCTCGGCGTCGTCGCGACATATCAGCTCTACCTGTGGCGGTGCGTTTTGGGGATGGTGTCGGTTTGTATAGTAAGCCACCCCCGGCGCACGGGGGTGAAACTGGCGGCGATGTTGCGGGGCCGCTGCCTAGCGTTTGCGGGTGCCGTACTTGCTGCGGCCCTGACGTCGGCCATCTACGCCTTCGGTGTCAAGGTTGCTCCGCACGACGTGATAGCGCACGCCGGGCAAGTCCTTGACGCGCCCGCCGCGGATGAGCACGACGGAGTGTTCCTGCAAGTTGTGGCCCTCGCCGCCGATGTAGGCGGTTACTTCCACGCCGTTGGTGAGCCGGACGCGGCAGATTTTACGCAGGGCGGAGTTGGGCTTCTTGGGGGTCATGGTGCGCACCTGGATGCAAACGCCGCGGCGCTGCGGGCAGCCCGGCCCCCAGCGCGTGCGGTTGCGCAGGGAGTTCTGCACCCAATGCAGGGCGGGGGCTTTGGTTCCCTTGCGGACGGGCTTACGGCCCTTGCGCACCAGTTGATTTACAGTAGGCATAGTCAATCCTCAACTGCGTCGGCTGTGTTTCCGTCACAGTAAAAAGGGATTGTAACCACCACACCCCCGAATGTCAACCGGAATTGCACAGCAGAAAATTGCCAACGCCGATTTGCCGCCGTCAGCGTTCCGTTACGTCCATCCATCCCATCCGTAGAGCAAGCTGCAGAGCAAGCCGCAGGGCGGGCCGGGCGATGTGCTAATATCTGTACCAATCCCATCTACCCATCTACATCTATATCCATCCCCGGAGGTTCGCACGATGACCCAGAGTAACGAGGCCCGGAGCGGCGGCGCTTTTGAGGCGCTGTTGCAGGAAGACCGCACCTATCCGCCCCCGGCCGGTTTTGCCGCCCACGCCAACATCGCCGACCCGGCCGTTTATGAGGAGGCGAACCGCGATCCGGAGGCGTTCTGGGCGCGCTTTGCCGGCGAGCTGGACTGGTTCAAGCCCTGGGATAACGTGCTGGACTGGTCGGACGCGCCCTTTGCCAGGTGGTTTGAGGGCGGCCAGCTCAACGTGTCCTACAACTGCATCGACCGTCATCTTAATGGGCCGCGCAAGAACAAGGCGGCTATCATCTGGGAGGGCGAGCCGGGGGACTGGCAGGTTTATACCTACCGGGACTTGTACCGGGAGGTTTGCAAGTTCGCCAACGGGCTGAAGAGCCTGGGGGTGGAGAAGGGCGACCGGGTTACCATCTACCTGCCGATGGTGCCGGAGCTGCCTATCGCGATGCTGGCCTGCGCCCGCATCGGCGCGCCGCACAGCATCGTGTTCGGCGGGTTCAGCGCGGAATCGCTGCGGGATCGCATCGAGGACTCGCAATCCAAAGTGATGATTACCGCCGACGGCGGCTGGCGGCGGGGCAACATCATTCCGCTCAAGCAGAACGCCGACGCCTCAATTGAGGGCTCAACACCCGTCGAGAGCGTGGTCGTGGTGCGACGCACCGCTCACGCCGACGATATGATGCAAGCCGGGCGCGACGTCTGGTGGCACGAGCTGGTGGCGAACCAGCCGCTGACCTGCGCGCCGGAGCCGATGGACAGCGAGGATATGCTGTTTATGCTGTACACCAGCGGCACGACCGGCAAGCCGAAGGGCATTGTGCATACCACCGGCGGCTACCTGACCGGCACTTACGCTACCACCAAGTGGATTTTTGACCTGAAAGAGGATGACGTGTACTGGTGCACCGCCGACATCGGCTGGGTGACCGGACACAGCTACATCGTCTATGGGCCGCTGGCCAACGGCGCTACGTCGGTGATGTACGAAGGTTCCCCGGACTGGCCGGACCGGGATCGGTTCTGGGTCATCGTGGAGAAGTACGGCTGCACCATCTGCTACACGGCGCCCACGGCCATCCGCACGTTTATGCGCTGGGGGGAGGAATACCCGAACCGGCACGATATGTCGTCGCTGCGGCTGCTGGGGACGGTGGGCGAGCCCATCAACCCGGAGGCGTGGGTCTGGTACTGGCAGCACATCGGCGGCGGACGCTGCCCGGTGGTGGATACCTGGTGGCAGACGGAAACCGGCGCGGTGATGATTGCGCCCCTGCCCGGCATCACGACGCTGAAACCCGGCTCGGCAACGCAGCCGTTCCCCGGCATCGACGCCGCCATCCTGGACGAGCAGGGCAACGAGATTGGGCCCGGCGGGGGTGGCTATCTGGTCATCCGCAAGCCGTGGCCGAGTATGCTGCGGGGCATCTACGGCGACCCGGAGCGGTTCGTCCAGCAGTACTGGTCCAACTACGAGGGCATTTACTTTACCAGCGACGGCGCCAAGCTGGACGAGGAGTCGTACTTCTGGCTGCTGGGGCGGGTGGACGACGTAATCAACGTGTCGGCGCACCGCATCAGCACGATGGAGGTGGAGTCGGCGCTGGTGGACAACCTGAAAGTGGCCGAGGCCGCCTGCATCGGACGCAGCCACGAAGTGAAAGGCCAGGCCATCGTCGCTTTCGTAACGCTGAAAGACCAGGTGGCCGGCTCCGACGACGTAATCGCCGAGCTGAAGCAGCACGTGACCAGCAAAATAGGCCCGATGGCCCGTCCCGACGACATCCACTTCGCCGCCGAGCTGCCCAAAACGCGCAGCGGCAAGATTATGCGGCGGCTGCTGCGCGACGTAGCCGAAGGCCGCGCCCTGGGCGACACTACTACGCTGGCCGACCCGGCAGTGGTGGAGATGCTTAAGGAACAGTACGGGGACGAGGAGTAGCGCGTTCCGACGCAGCCCGGTAGATAAAGCCCTCACGGTTTCGGGCCGTGGGGGCTTTGCATTCTGTTCAGGGCGTCCTTACCAACGCGATCGTCACAAAGGCAATCGCCCAGAGCAGAATAAAGGCAATCGCAGCTATGGCCCAGCGGTATTCTCGGATATTCCCGCCAGAGATAGTGGTCATTATTTTACTCACCATCTTGCTCCCTCCTTTGCCTGTTAGCTGCGCCAGATGCAAGAACGTCGATTTCCTGCTGAATACCGACCAGAATAAAGCCCAAACTGATACCGGCCAGAAATAGCGTGACCTCCAAGCTACCCATAAATAACGACGCTAACGTACTTATCGCTAATATAGCTCCGATAGCCGTCATAATCAAAAACGCCCAACGCTTGACTCGCTGATATGGCGTCAACGGCTCACCCTGTTCCCTGAGAATTCGCACTATATGTACTCCTTAATGGTATTCAGGCAATGCCTAACAAGGCTAGATTACCACAATCCAATTATGGCGGCAATTGTGTGAGGCAGCGCAATCGGCGCCCAAGCAAGGCGGGTCGTCACCCCTATGCTACCGGTGGCGGCTACGGTCAAGTCCAGCGTACTATCCCAACCACGTCAATATGCGAAAATATCGTCCACCCGGCAAGCGAAGCCGGGCAATACCGGCTCGCAGGTTAGCGTATCGCCGGGGCCGAATCGTTGCACCGTTCCATCGTGGTGGTGCGCCACTACTTCCCGGCTGGTTATGTAGATTGCCAGGACTATTCGCACGCCGGCGGCCAGCCACGTTTGGATTTTGGAATCCACTGCCGTCATCGGGTAATCGGGCGAAACTACCTCCACTACCAAATCGGGAATAACCCCGGCGGCGTAGCCCCGTTCCGGCAGGGGTTCGGTGATGCGCGTGCGGGCGATTAGGGCGTAGTCGGCGGCGCGAATGGTGTCCGGGGCCTGCTCAATGTAAATCCCGGCTTCAGGCCCGTAAATAAAGGGCAGATTGCGTTCCTCAATAAAGTGCGTGATGCGATACCCAAGGCGCCCGGTTACTATGCCGTGCATGATGCTTGGCGGCGGCATTTCGATGAGTTCCCCCTGTACGAGTTCGTACCGCTTGCCGTCGTCGGGCATTGCCAGCAGGTCAGCGGCGGTGAGCAGTTTTTTGGCTGTGGTCATTGCCTGACCTCCGTTGTAGTGGGGCCGGAGTAGCGGGGCCGGATGCTTTGGGTTGGGAACGGGCGCAGTATAGCGCAATGATTCATGGGGATACCAGCCTAGCATACCCGTCGCGCGCTCCGCCGCCAAACGACTGCGCCTTGTTATACTGTTTGCCGATATTAGGGGTATGCCGCCCGGTATTCCCATCCTCTATAAAGACCGCGTTAGCCCTATGCTGAACCTGCATTCCGATAAACTGCGCCACGCCCTGTTCGTCCTGTTCATCGCCGGCATCCTGGCCTACGGCGCCGGGTTTGCCGGCTATATGCTGGCCAACTTTGACCTCATCAATATCATCCGCGACGCTAGCAACGATGATTCCTTCTACTATTTTCAGATAGCCTACCACTTGGCGGAGGGGAAGTTTTCCACCTTTGACGGCGGTATCACCCGCACCAACGGCTACCATCCCATCTGGATGTTTGCAATCACGCCGTTTTATTGGGTGTTTGACAAGGAAACGGCGCTGTTCGGCATCAAGGCTTTTGAGATTATGCTCGTTGCCGGAGCCGTTGCCTGTATTGCGACAGCGGCCCGGCTGGCGCGGCTGCCGTGGGTTTTGCTTTTTGCGGCGTTGCCGCTGCTTTACGGGCAAGGCGCCTAGCGGGCTGGAGGCCGCCGCCGCGCTGTTTATGCTGGGGCTGTTTATGCTGGCCCTGATGCTATATGCGCGCAATCCGGCCCGGTGGACTTGGCCGCTGGCCGCCGTTGCCTTTGCGCTGCCTTGGGTGCGGCTGGAGTACATCGCCATATCGCTGGCGGCGACGGTGGCGTTGTGCGTCATTGAATGGTCGTGGCGGGAGCGGCCGGCCGGGGTGTCTTTGAGAGCGGCAATACTTTCTACCGCCCCGCTCCGGGCGTTAGTTTTAATAGCGAGCGCAACTGCTGGGATACTTATTTACTTCGCCTATAACAAGCTGGTGTTTGGCGGCATCGTGCCAGTGAGCGGCGCGACCAAGCAGGCATGGCAGCGGTTCTATTGGGAGCGGGACGGCGGGTACAATTTCGTGCAGAACTTACAGGACACATTACAGATTCCGGTCTTTGACCTTGAGTTGCTAGTAGCGTTAGGGGGCTGCGTCATCCTTCTGCTGGTCTGGTGGTTCGCTCGCCGCTCTCGGGATGAACGGGATTGGCTGCTGCTGGTTTTTCTGGTGGGGGTGTTCGGACTGGCCGCCGGCCATATCGCCAAGTTCGCGCAAACCGTGCTCACCGTGCATCCTGATGAACCATTATGGCTATGGTACTTTGTTCCGGCCTACTTGCTGATGGCGCTGGCTCTCCCCATCGGATGCTGTATTGTCGTGCACTTCATTCGCCGCTTCGTTGCGCCCTGGTCAACTCGCACAGCGAACACTTTAAGCGTGGCCGCCGTTGTAATCGCAGTAGTTCTCCTCTGGTTCAATGGTGATTTCGCCTATCCTTTCCAAAGAGTTGATGCCAGTTCCAAGGACACGCGGGTTGGCTGGGCGCCCACTAACTACCTTACCATCCAGACTGTGAATCGGGTGCTTCCCGATGAAAGCATAGTGGGGGCGTGGGATGCCGGCGTTGTCGGGTATTTTTCGCGCTTCCCGGTAGTGAATCTGGACGGACTGGTGAACGATTACGACTATCTAAACGCCTATGTCGCCGCCGGTGGCAAGCGCTTCTGGGTTTTAGAGCAACAGTTTGGCGACACTGAACCGTTTTTTAAGAAATTCGGTATAAACCATTTCATCAATTATGCAATCACTAGAAAATTGCATATGACGCTGCTTGAGGGAGCTGTGTACCATGGTAATGGATCTAAGGTAGGATACCAACTCTGGGCATCACATGATTTAAGGGGTTTTGACAGCGCTGCCTGGTTCTGGAAAAGAATTGAACCGCACTTTGACTATCAACGCAATGGCATAGGACTAACTCTTGACGGCCGGATGACGCAGATATTCGCTAAGGACTGCGATGCAGATGATGTAACGGTAGTTTTCTGGTCAACCCCGGACGGAGCAAACGATTCCAGGTTCATTCCCTTGAACGAAAACGACAACGGATTGTGCGTGGCCTCCGCATTGCTGCCGCACGGCGCAACGCCGCCGGTGCGGGTTGCTACGATGTCGGTCGGCGATTACCTGGCGGAGCTAATCGGCAACAGCCCGCCGGCAATCCGCTCCGATTACGATGTTTATGTCAACAGCGACCGGCTCATTTATGTAAAGGAACAGTGCAGCGACGCCGACGTTGCCCATCACTTCTTTTTGCATTTGGACCCGGTTCGCCAGGGCGACCTGCCGGGTCATCGCCGGTCCGCCGGGTTTGATAACCTGGACTTCGGTTTTACCGAGTACGGCCACCAATTGGGGGGAACCTGCATAACCATCCGGGAGCTACCGGATTACGACATCGCCGCAATCCGCACCGGCCAGTATGAGTGGGTGGACGGCGATTTCAAGCACGTCTGGGAAGGGGAAATCATCGTTGTAAAGTAGGCCATCTGCTCCCGTCTTTTGCACCGAGTCCGGTGGATACGTGCTGCGCGCGCCGACGCCAGACGGCGGCACTTTGTTATACTGTTGCTGATATTCGGGGTGTGCCGCTACGGGTACACCGAGAGGTTTGCCGAGGTTTGCTATGACTACTAAACAGCTGCCGGCCATTGAGCCGAGGCTCGCGCATCTTTACGATGAGAACGGCGTTTTTTACCCTGAGGAGGATGGTATCCCTATGCCCGACGCCGAAACGCAGGGCCGTACTTTCCGCGCCGTGCTTACGCCTCTGGACCATTACTTTCGGGACTGGCCCGGCGTGCACGTCGCTGGCAACACGTTTGTCTATTACGAGCAGGGCAGCCCGCAGCGGTTTGTATCGCCGGACTGCTACGTGGTGTTCGGCGTGGACGTGGGGCATATTTTTTATCGCAACACCTACCGGGTGTGGGAATTGGGCAAGCCGCCGGATTTTGCGCTGGAGATTGGCTCCGAAAGCACCGGCCGCTATGACGTCCGCCAAAAGCCGGCGCTGTACGCCAGCATCGGTTTCGGCGAATACTGGCTTTACGACCCTACCCCGGACAGCGAGCATTACGGCGACAAGCTGTCCGGCGGGTATCTGGCCAACGGGCGTTACGAGCCGTTTCCGATTGCGGAGGATGCCGACGGGCTGGTTTGGGGCCACAGCCCGACGCTGGGGCTGGATTTGTGCTGGGACGACTGCATCCTGCGCTTTCGCATCCCGGACACCGGGGAGTTTTTGCCCGGCCACGAGGAAGTTTGGGACGCGCTCCATCAAGCCGAAGCCGCCCGCGCTGCCGCCGAAGCCGAGGCCGCCGAACTCCGCGAACGGTTGCGGCGTTTGGAGGCGCAGCAGAACGGCCAAGTCTAGCCATCTCTGAACCATTCCCGGACTCATTCCCGGACCAACTCCCGGAGCGCTTATGCAGTACGAAACCGTCATCGGCCTGGAGGTTCACGTGCAGTTGAATACCCGCAGCAAGATGTTTTGCGGGTGTCCGGCCGATTATCAGGCCGCTGCGCCGAATACGCGCACCTGTCCGGTTTGCCTGGGGCTGCCGGGGGCGCTTCCGGTAATCAACCGCCGCGCCGTGGAGTACACGGTGCTGACCGGGCTGGCTTTGCATTGCCGCATCCCCGACTTTACCAAGTTTGACCGCAAGAATTATCCGTATCCTGACCTGATGAAGGGCTACCAGATTTCTCAATACGACCTGCCGCTGGCGCTGGACGGGTTTGTGCAGATTGACGGCGATGGCGACGGGCGGACGGGGCCGCTGCGCATCGGCGTGGAGCGGGTGCATCTGGAGGAGGACGTTGCCAAGTTGCAGCATTTTCCCGACGATGGCGACGGGTATTCTCTGGTGGACGTCAATCGCTCCGGCGTGCCGCTGATGGAGGTTGTCAGCAAGCCGGACTTGCGTTCTCCTGAGGAAGCGCGCCAGTATCTTACCGCGCTGCATTCGCTGGTGCAGTATCTGGGGGTGTCCACCGGCAATATGCAGGATGGCAACTTTCGCTGCGATGCCAACGTGAGCATCCGGCCATCGGGCAGCGATACTTTTGGCACGCGCACCGAAGTAAAAAATATGAACAGCTTTCGCGCGGTGTATCAGGCGTTGCAGTATGAGGTGGAACGGCAGCGGCGGGTTATTGAGGATGGCGGCGCGGTGGAGCAGGAAACGCGGGGCTGGGTGGAGGAACGGGAGATTACGGTTTCGCAGCGCAGCAAGGAATACGCCCACGACTATCGGTACTTTCCCGAACCGGACTTGCCGCCGCTGCGCATCGGCGCGGATGCAGTGGCGCAGCTGCAAGCCCAACTGCCGGAACTGGCGCCCCAACGCAAAGCCCGCTTTCAGGCCGACTTGGCCCTCTCCGATTACGACGCCGGCCTGCTGGTGGTATCCCGTGACATGGCCGACTACTTTGAGACGGCGTTGGGATTGCGGAACGCTGCCGATGCGGAACGGCCGGCCGCCGCGAAAGAAGTTGCCAACTGGATTCTGGGCGACTTGTCCCGTCTGCTGAACCAGAGCGGCCACAGCATCGCCGAATCGCCCCTGCCCCCGCGCCGGCTGTCCGAATTGCTTGGCCTCATTGCCGGCGGCGACCTTTCTACGTCGCTGGCGAAAACCGTGCTGGAGGAGATGTACGCCAGCGGGGGGAATCCGGCGGACATTATGCAGGCGAAAGGGCTGGCGCAGATTAACGACACCGGCGCCATTGAGTCTGCCGTCGTGCAGGCTATTGCCGACAACCCCAAAGCGGTTGCCGATTATATTGATGGCAAAGAATCGGCCGCCCGCTTTCTGATGGGACAGGTGATGCGCCTTACCAAAGGGCAGGCCCAACCGGAACTGGCCTTAAGTCTGGTGCAAAGCGGGCTGGAGGCTGAGAAATTGCGCCGGCAGGGGATTTAGCGCGTCAGGAACTCTACTATCAGCGGGTTCACCTCGGCCGGTTTCTCCTGGTGCATAAAGTGGCCGGCGCCGGGGATGATTACTTTCTCCAGGCCGCCGGTGAAAAAGGCGTCCATGGCCGCGCTCTCGAAAGATTCCAGCCGCTTGGGGCGGTCCCGGGTGCCGTGCAGGGCCAGCGTGGGCACGGTTACCGGGCCGGCGTTAACCTGCGCCTGGTCTGCACTTAGCGATGCGTCTTGCAGCGCCGGGTTGTAGCGGGCCCGGTAGTAGCTCAGCGCGGCCTCTACTACTCCCGGCTTGCGGAATGTTTCCCGGATGCTGTCCAGGGCGTATTGCGGGATGTCCCACTCCGGGGCGGCGTCTCTCCACCAGGCTTCCACAAAGGCAAAGTCGTTGTGCGCTACTGCTGCCTCGGCGTGGGGCATCTGGAAAAAGTAGGAGTGCCACGTTCCGCGGAGGTACATATAGTCCATCTGCAAGTCGCTGTCGACTTGACCGGCGGCGATAATTACCATCTTGATGACCTGCTCCGGGGCCAGAATGGCGGCTCCGGTGACGGCGCCGGCGCCCCAGTCGTTGCCAATCAGACAGGCCCGTTCGGCGCCCAGCGCATCAATCAGGGCCAATGCGTCCTTGCAGAGGGATACCGGCTGGTAGAGGCCGTCGGACGGCGGGTCGGTGGGGGCGTAGCCGCGCATGAAGGGGGCTACGGCCCGGAATCCGGCCGCCGCCAGGTCGGGCAGCAGGTGCCGGAATGACCAGGCGTGGTCGGGGAAGCCGTGCAAGCACAGCGCCAGCGGGCCTTGCCCCATTTCCAGGTAGTGAAAGTTGATGCCGTTGGCGTGGACTACGCCCGTACTAAAATCAGGCATTACTGCTACTCTCCGTTGAATATCCGCAAGGTGATGGCCCGGACGCCGGGCTACCGGGCGGCGTCCCGGCGCTGGCGTTTGCGGTCGTGGGCGGACAGCTCCATCTTGCGGAGCCGCAGGTTCTCCGGCGTGACTTCGACCAGTTCGTCATCGGCGATGAACGCCAGCGCTTCCTCCAGGCTCAGCCGGATGGTTGCGTTCAGACGCCGGGCTACGTCGGCGGTGGACGAGCGCATATTGGTGAGCTTTTTCTCCCGGCAGACGTTAATCTCGATGTCGCCCTCGCGGGGGTGCTGGCCGACAATCATGCCTTCGTACACCCGCGCGCCGGGGTCAATAAAGGTTTCGCCCCGGCCTTGCGCGTTCAGCAGGCCGTAGGTGACGGCTACGCCGGCCTCGGATGCCACCAATGCCCCGCTGCGGCGGTCTTTAATCTCGCCCTCGACCGGCTCCCAGCTGTCAAAGATGCTGCTTTTTACGCCGTCGCCGCGGGTGGTGCGGAGAAAGAAAGCGTTGAATCCAATCAGGCCCCGCGTTGGTATGCGGTATTCCTGGTGGACGTAGCCGTCATCGCCGTACCGCATATCGTGCAGGCGGGCCAGATGGGTTGAGAGGTACTCGGTCAGCTCGCCCAGGTATTCCTCACGCGTGCTTACGCTGAGGATTTCGTAGGGTTCGCACGTCTGCCCGTCAACTATTCTGGTGACCGGACGGGGGCGGGATACCTGGAATTCGTACTGCTCCCGGCGCATGGTTTCGACCAGGATGGACAGGTGCAGTTCGCCCCGGCCGGCAACTACGAAAACGTCGGGGCTGGACGTGGTTTCGACCCGCAGGCTGACGTTGGTGCGCAGTTCGCGCAGCAGCCGCTCGTGGAGGGTGCGGGAGGTGCAGTGCACGCCCTCGCGCCCCATAAAGGGTGAGGTGCTGACGCCAAAGTTCATCCGCACCGTTGGCTCGTTGATTTCGATGGACGGCAGCGGCGCCGGATGCTTGGAGCAGGCGATGGTGTTGCCGATGGATACGCCCTCCGGGCCGGTCAGGGCTACGATGTCGCCGGCGCAAGCCTCCGCAACTTCGACCCGTTCCAAGCCCCGGAACACGAAAACGTGCTCCGGTTCGTAGATGCCTAACTCTCGCTCACCGTCCAGCAGGGCTACCGATTCGCGCTGGCGGAGGGTGCCGCTGGTGATGCGGCCTACGGCCACCTGGCCCAGGTAATTGTCGTAGTCCAGCGCCGCAACCAGCATTTGCAGCGGAGAACCGCCGTCCCCGGCCGGCGCCGGCACCGAGTCCAGGATGGCATCAAACAGGGGCTGCATATCGGCGCCGGGCTGGGCCGGGTCCAGCGTGGCATGGCCGGCCCGGGCCGACGTGTAGATTACGGGAAAATCCAGTTGCTCCGCGTCGGTGGCCAGCTCCAGAAACAGGTCTTGCACCATCGCCAGGGCCTCGGCAGTGCGGGCCTCCGGGCGGTCAATCTTGTTGATGACCACCAGGGGGGCGACGTGCTGGCGCAGGGCCTGGCGCAGCACCCAGGTTGTTTGCGGGCGGGGGCCTTCCACGGCGTCAACTACCAGCAGGCAGCCGTCGGCCATGTTCATCACCCGCTCCACCTCGCCGCTGAAGTCGGCGTGGCCCGGCGTGTCAATGATGTTGATGTGCACCCCCCGGTAGGACACCGAGGCGTTCTTGGCCAGAATGGTAATGCCGCGCTCGCGTTCCAGCGGGTTGGTGTCCATAATCAGCTCACCCACCTGCTGGCGCTCGCGAAACACCTGCCCCTGCTTCAGCAGCGCGTCCACCAGCGTAGTCTTGCCGTGGTCCACGTGGGCAATAATGGCCAGGTTGCGGACGGCAAAGTTCCGCCGGACATCGTTCAATTGTTCGTTCAAGTTAAATCACCCCACGGAACATCATAGCATCCTTGATGCGCCGCCGGCGGCTGGCGGCGTTCCGTTTTAGGTGATTTGGTCATTTCATATCAGCATCGGTCATCCTTTGGGAGTGGATTTTGTGCTTGGCTGGTATCGGGCGGGCGTCGTATCGGGCGATTTTGGTTTGGTTGGTTTGGTGATTGCCGGAGATTCAAGTCGTTGTCAGCCCTACGGCCGGAGGTTGGTACGCAACTATTTTGGACCTTCATTTTACGTGTCCTACCTTTTTAAGGGCTGCACGCGGGCTGAAGCTCGATACCCAGCGGAGGCAGCCCGCGCCGTGAAAGCGGGGTCGGGACTACCCTTGCCGATTGCGATTTTTGCTGACTGGCCGTTTTGACTTGAATCTCCGACGATGGTGATGCGGTGTCCCCGATTTCCCAGGTGCGCCCTCTATATGAGAAACGGCTGGTAGCGGGGTTGATTGATTTGCCCGATGGATGTATCATACACGAACCGATGTACGGTTGCAAGTAGAGGGGTGTCATTGATTTTTTGGATTTGGCGGGGGATTTTGACGGGGGGGCGTATTCGTAAGGGGGCTTCCGCTGGGGGAAATCATTTCCCCCAGACCCCCTCGGCGGATCCTTGAGGGCAAAGGGGCTGCTACGTCATGGCCGGCTATTCCTGGCCTTCCGCGCTGGCGTTTGCGTCCCGTTGCCAAGGCTCACGTCTGATTAGCTGTCCCCGGGCTACGCCCGTCCGCACCCGCTCGTATTCCGAGGCAAACTCCGCGCCCACAATCAGTATCAGGGTGGAGAGGTAAATCCAGACCATCAGCGCGACTACGGAGCCTAGCGAACCGTACACGCGGGCGTAGTCGGCAAAATTGTTCATGTAGAACACGAACAGGGTTTTGCTAATCTCAAATGACGCCGCCGCCAGGATTACGCCGGGCCAGATGTAGCGCCAGCGGGTGGTGGTGTTCGGGACGAACTTGTAGATGAGCAGGAAAATCGTGAAAGTAAAACCAAAGGGCAACGACCGGGCAACGATGGCCATACCCTGGCTTTGCAATATCGACAACGACCCGGCGTCTGATAAATCGATGCGGCCCACCACTTCCAAAGCGGTGGTTGCCCCTATCGACAGCAAAAACATCACCCCGACGCTGAGAGCCATGCCAATCTGCCGCAACTTCGCCAGCCAAAAGGGGCGGTCGCGGTGAATGTCCCAGGCCCGGTTCACCGAGCGGGCGACGGCGCCAAATACGGCGCTGGCCGTCCACAGCAGCCCCAGCAGGCTGACTACGCCGGTGAAACCCTGCACCGTGCGGCCGGCCTGCACGTTAGCCGCCAGCACGTCGCCCACGCCGGGCAGATAATCCCGGAAAAATCCCACGATTTGGTTCTCGGTATTCCCCGGCGGCAGCACCAGACCCATGACGGACGCCAGCCCCAGGGTCATGGGAAACAGCGACAGGATGGCGTAAAAGGAGACGCCGGCGGCCATGTGGGTGGCATCGTCGGCGCCCGTCTCCCGCACGGTGCGGATGGCCAGGCGAACCACCGGCACGGCGGACACCCGCCGGCCGATGCGCCGGAATCTGCGGCGCGCCTTGCCGACTAGCCCCTCCAACCCCGGAACCCGCATTAGCGCGCGCTGCCGCCAGTGGCCTGCGTTCATACTTGGCAATCTCAGGATGCTAGTTGGGCGGCCCGGCGGGGTTAATCGGACAGGCTTTGCTGGAATACTTGATCCCAGGCCAGCGCCCACGGTGGGCGCAGGTAGCCCAGCGCGCGCACGTCGTCGTACCAGACCGACAGGGGCGAGTAGCGGGTGTAGGCGCTGCCGCCGCTCAGCTTGCACAGCCGGCCCAAGCAGTCCTCGGACAGGCGGGCCACGCTCTCTTTGGCCAGCAGCAGCTCGCGGCGTCCGGTGTTGGTCTCCAGGCAGCGGAGCGCGCCCTCCCACGCTTGCCCGATGAGCCAGGCTTCCTGTTCGGCGTGGGCCCATTCCACCTGCTGAAAGGCGCGCAGGCCGGCATCCGAGGCCAGGCCGTTTTTGATGCGGGGGCGCACGTAGTCCATTGCGGCGTCCACCACGCCGACAATCACCGACAGGAACGCCGCCGCGCCGAGGCCGCCGTTGGCGCCCATCAACTCGGCCTGATGATTGGGCCAGGCGACCCGCGTTGCGGGGAAATCGGCGAACTCAAAGGCGTGGCTGTTGGTGGACTTCATCCCGTGTCCGCGCCATTCGGCGGTAAGTTTCAGGCCGGTGGAGCCGTCCCAGGGGTGGTTGCGCACTTCCATAAAGAACAGGTCGGGCGTGGCTTCGCCAGCGGCCAGGGCGCGGGTGGTCATAAAGGAAGTGAGGCCGGAGCCGCTGCCAAAGTGCTTCAGGCCGGAGATGCGATAGCCGAACTCGCTAACGCCGTCGGGCTGGCAGACGCTGGAGGTGCGGGCGGTATCGCCGCCGGAGCCGGGTTCGCTGACGATGGTGCCCCACCAGCAGCCGCTATGCACGCTGTCAAACACCTGATTGCGCTGCTTAATCCAGCCGGCGGCAAAGGGTTCCGGCACCGACGGCAGCCGCCAAGACGCCAGCACCAGATGGTGCATCGCGCTGGCCAGCGTGATGGAGGGGTCGCCCGTGGCCAGGATACGCAGCATGGAGCAGATGGGGCGGGCCGACTGCTCAATGCTTTCCCAGGTGCCGCCCAAGTCTTTGGGGATGGCCATGAGGGGTACGCCAATCCGGGCCAGGCGGGCGAAGTCGGCGGGGTCGGCCTTGGTGCGCTGCTGGCGGTCGGCCCGGCCCTCGGCCCACTCGGCCGCCACAACCGGCGCCTGCTCCAGTATGGATGGGATGGTGGTCATACGTTGAATCTCCCGGCGCTTTGGCGCGGATTAGACGGACGGATTAGGCGGGTTGGCGTAGCGCGCGAAGATCAGCCGGCGCACCGGGAACACAAAGCCCGGCAGCACGTCCTCGCCGGACAGGGTTTCCGGGTTGTCCAGGATTTCAGCATCCTGACCGGCCCGGTAGATGTGGGCCTGCTGGCGGTAGGGGTCAATGTACCAGCCCAGGCGGGCGCCGCCGGCCATCCACTCGTCCATCTTGGCCAGCCCGGGCCTCAGCGCATCGGTGCGCGAGCGTATCTCTACGATGAAATCCGGCGCGCCGTCAATGACGCTTTGATATTCCTGCGCCCGCAGTTCATCATGACGCGTCTGGCTAATCCAGGACGCATCCGGCATCAGAAGGGCGCCACTGGGCAGCCGGAACATCACGGATAGCGGTAAGTAGAGGCCGTCGTTTTCCTCCTGCCAAACTCCAACCCTGGTGTTGATAGCGCCCTCGTAAGCGCCGGTGTCCCAGCCGGATGGCGGCATTATGATAAGTTCTCCTTGCGCCGAAAACTCAAAGTCATACAGGTCGTTGTCCTTTGACAGTTGGCAGAGCCGCTCCCCCAAATCCGGCGTGCCGGCGTCAACGCCCAGGGCCGACAGGTTCAGCCGCAGGCGGCCGGCCAGCGGGAACGGGGGGATGTCCGCATCGTGAACCGGGGGGACGGTGATGGCCGGGGCGATGGCGGCGGCGGTATCCGGTTTTTGGGTTGTCGTCATGGCTATTCCACCGTTATGTCGTAGCCTACGATGGCGCTGAAGTTTTTGCGCATATTGTTGTAGCGCGGTTCGCGGGACTGCACGCTGCCCACGCTGTCGGTGGCGCGGGACATTACGGTGTACTGGCCGGGCGCGGCGTCCCACACCCACGACCAGCGCCGCCACATGAACCGCTCCGACGGCTCCTCCAAGCGGGCGGGGTGCCAGGACTGGCCGCCGTCCACGCTGACTTCCACCTGGGTGATGGCGCCGCCGCCGCTCCACGCGTAGCCCCGCACGGCGTGATTGCCGGCGGGCAGCGTGCCGGTGTCGTCGTTGGGCTGGGTAACCAGCGACTTGACGCCGATGGTGGTAATCAGCTCTTTGTTGGGGTCGTCGGGCGAGTCGCCGTAGTAGTAGAAGTTGTAGTGATACCAGCAGTCGGGTTCGTGGTCCATAACCTCCAGCCGGGTCAGCCACTTCACCGACCAGTTGCCCGACCAGCCCGGAACCAGCAGGCGGACGGGGGCGCCGTGCAGGTGTTCCAGTATCTGGCCGTTCTGGGCGTAGGCCAGGATGGTGTCGGGGTGCAGGGCTTTTTGCAGGGGCAGCCCTTTGTCGTACAAAAATGGTTCGGTGCCCTCGGCGGCGGTGGCCGGCACGCCCTCATCCCAGCCGACGGCGCGCACGTGGGTGGCCCGGCCGGTGAGACCGGCGGCGTTCAGCACGGCGGCCAGCGGCACGCCGGTCCACTCGCTGCCTGAGAGTATCATCCGTTCCTGCGTGCGCGACGGACGGGGCCCCTCGCCCTTGAAGTACTCAAAGTAGGTGGCGTCGCTGCCGGAACATTCCATCACGGTACGGACGGAGCGGGCCGGGAATTGGCGCAGCGTTTCGTAATTCAGCGTGAGGGGGTTATTGACTTCCCCGTCCACCGACAGCGACCAGTCGGCTGCGGCCACCGGGTCGGGAATCCCGAAGTGCTGCACCACGTAATGCAGTTCGGTGGGCGTAATCAGGCCCTCCAGCTCCATAACCGGCGTGCGAACCCGCTCCGTCTTGCCGTCGGGCCGCTGCAAAGTAACCGGCTCCACCTTTTTGTGCGGCCAGCCGTACCAGCTGTCGGTGTGGGCGGCGGAATTGCCATCCGACGCGGCGCCGTCCATTTGCAGAAAGTCGGGGCGGGCGGCATCGCCGGACTGGGATTCCGGGGCCGGGGATTCCGGCGGGTTCTGCGGGGTAGTCATTGCGTATCGCCTCCTGATTATTGTAGCGGGCCGGGGCCGACGCAGGCGCAGGCGCATCGACACCCGCCAGTTTCCCACGCCGGCACAAAGTGGGCAAGCATCTGGGGCTTATTCCGGCCGGATTTTACCCTCCCAGACGTGACTGAAGTTGCCGCCCACCCGCTCAAATTGGCCGGTGCGGATTGCGGCGATGTCATAATCCGGGAGCTGCCGGATTATGATGCAGATTTCTCCGAATTGGCGGCCGTTCCAGGCAAAACGGAAGTCCAGGTTGTCAAACCCGTTGGGCCGGCGTTGGCGCGGCAAGTCGAGCTGGCGAACCGGGTCCAAATGCAGAAAGAAACCACGGGCAACGTCGGCATCGCCGCACTGTTCATTTACGTAGATGAGCCGGTTGTTCTTGAGATAGACCGCGTAGTCGGAGGAGATTGCCGGCGCGCTGCTGCCAATCAGCGCCGCCAGGTAATCGCTGGCCGACAGCGCAGCAATCCCTACCGGCGGCATGGCGTGGTGCGGCAGCAGCATATCGACCATGCACAGCCCCGATTCGTTCCGGTGCCAATTCATGCCGACTACGTTGCCCGGCCCGCCCCATTCCCATACCGCCAGCTCGCCCGGCGCGCAGTTTCTGGCAAACCCCTGCGCCAGCCGGCCATCCACAATAAAGCCGACGCCATCGGACTGGTAGGCGAAGTGCGGCTCCATCCGCTGCCAGAACCATTCCGCAGTGTCAGCGTTGTCCAGCGGTTCGGCGGGAAAGATGTAGAAACGATCCCCCTGGGACGGCGACGAAGTTTCCAAAATTACGTCGCCCGCAAAGTGCTGCGTCGTAATATTGGCAAAGCCGGTTATTCCAAACTCTCGGTAAAGGGGAATGAACTTATTTTTCCAGCTGGCATAGCCATCCTCCGCTACTCCGGTGTCGTGCAGATAGTCGTAGGAATTGACCAAACCGTCCAGGTTGACCACCGGAAAACGGGAGAAGTACCCGACGATGCCGGCGTCCCACGAGCCGACCACGCTGTTATCGGGAAGCACCCGGTTCATAACCTGCACGCCGCCATAAAAAGAGGAAACCCATTCATCGTGATTCCTGGTTATCGCACTGTAATTCTCAACAAACCAGAATGGATAAGTGAAATCCGCCCTGGCCAGCAGGAAAACCGCGCCGGCTGCGATGATGCTCACGCTCAGCAGGCCGGCCGTGCGGCGCCATCTTGGCCCGATGCAACGCCGAATGAAGTAAATGGCAACATAGCAGATTACGGGAGTAATCAGCGCCATCATCAGATACGCCGGTACAAAATACCAGAGAAATTTCCCTTGGCTGGTGGGATACACGGTGAGCACGGTTTGCGCGAACATTGACAGATGGCCGACGGCCAAGCCGAACGCGCCTACCAGAAAAACCAGCAGCAGCCAATCCCGTTCATCACGAGAACGTCGGGCCAGCCACCAGACCAACAGCAGGCCGGCGCAAATCGCCAACGCAGCCAGCAGCTCAAAGTCAAAGACCGGAACCTGCAACACATCCCGGAAGTTCTGCGTAAAACTGTACCCGCCGGCCTGCGCCCACTTGAACTGCGACCAGGCGGCTTTGGTAACGCCGCTTACCGGCACGATGCCGCCAAACACCAACCGATTGTAGAGGAAATAGACCAGGATGCCGGCGATTGCGCCGCCGATTAGAACTAACGCTTGGGAGGGGGCAGAAAGCATCAAGCTGCGCCACCACGCCCCGGCCGGCCGCTCCCGCCGCGACCATTCAATGACGCACAACACCACTGTCGCCGCCATCGATATGGCGATGTACTCCAGCCGCACCCAGGGCAGCGCAAAGGCAACGGCGGCCAGCGGCCAAGTCCACCGGGCCGGATTGCGCGCATAGAGCATCAGGGCCAGCATAAACAGCCCCAGCATAAACAGCGCGGCGGCGGCTTCCAGCCCGCCAAACGAGGCACGATGCTCGTAAAGCAGCGGCAGCGCCGCAAAAAGCAAAATCCAGGGCAGCCGCGCCAGCCGGGCCGCTGTCGCAATACAGGCAACGGCCCCGGCAACGAGCATAATCTCAAAAGCCTTGATGCCGAACAGGGCGGATTCCTTGTCAAACACCCAATAAAACGGCGTGACGGCAAACATCCAGAGGGGATGGTAGCCGTTGGTGCGGGTGATGCCGCCGTCAAAGGTGGAAAACTTTCCCTCGGACAGGTGATAGGCTATCTGAAAATAGTAGAAGGAATCATCATTGCTCATTTCGCGGATGAGGTTGATGAGGTCAAATTTGGCCAGCATATAACCGGCGAACCCGGCGCCGTAGGACAGGATGCCGGCGATGAACAGGGTGAACAGAGCGTGGCGCAGCGGGGCAGTCGATAACAGGCCCCGCATTATGTTTATCCACCGTTTGTTTATCATCTGCCTGATTCCTGGATAACCGCGCCGGGGCGATGCGGAAATGCGCTTGTGGCGGGGCGGCGGTTTGGTACTATGCGCTATAATCCGTAACAGATGCAACCGCTTTGGCAGGGGGGAGATTACCGGCTCATTCCGGCCGGATTTCCCCCTCCCAGATGTGCTTATAGCCGCCATCCACTTCTATAAACTGGCCGGTTCTGATTTCGGCGACGTCGTATTCCGGTAGCAGAACTATGGCCCGGCAGGTGTTAGCCAGTCTGATGATACTATCCTCGTAGAAGTCTCGGTTGTCAAAACCGTGCTGCTTGCGGTCGTCGGGCAGGTCGTTCACGTCAACCGGGTGCAAGTGGAGGAAAAACGCGGCGTCAAGGTCGTTCGGGCCGCACTGTTCCTTTACGTAGATCAGCCGGTTCTCCACAAGGTGGACGTCGAATTGGGAACGAATTGCCGGCGTGTTGCCCCTGGTCAACTCCGCATTGTAATCGCTGGACACTATTAGGTCGCGTCCGGCAAAAGCGGAGCTGACCCACTCAGGGTCGTCGGACTCAAAGGGCATCCAGAGGTTGGGCCCCACCGGCATGGCATATTCAGCTTGCAACGCCTGCTCCACAGTGGCCGCCGGGCCATGAAGGTCAATATTAACGCCGCGCTGCTTCAGGTAGCCGGGGGGCGGAGAACGGTCGTGGGCCATTTGGCGCTCTCGGTTGGGGTGTGTAACCGGATTGCGCGCTATCGTCGCGTCGGTCAGACCATTATAGTCAATGACGGTCAGTTCCGGGAGATAATAGTATGGGATGCCGATGGTGGCGGTAGTCATCACCGCGTCGTCGGGAATTAGCCCCCGTTCCATATTCGAGTAGGGCTGCCATATCGCAATCCTTTTGTCAGCGAATTCGCGATGCTCGACGAACCGCAGATTCACGTTCTGCTGGACAAGACTAGCGCGCAAGTCGTTGGAGATTGCCGCCAGCGCGGGCATCCCCGGCGCGGACCGCAGCCAGCTGGCGGTCTCATCATCGAGCTCGATATGGATTTGAAAGATGCGTTCGTTAATCTTGGCCCCCTCAAACAGCAGGGCCGCCTGCATTGCGCTCGAGTAGAAAATGATGGGCACGAACAGCAGCAGCGCCCACGCCGGCGGGCTTGATAATATCCTGACCCGTGCGATTGGCCGGATACGTTGCGCTTGGCCGGCAACCCAGCCGCCCAGATGCACAATCCCCACTGCCGCCGGCAGCGCCAGCAGTGGCCAGTAGAAATCCAGCGGCCGGTACTCAAAATGGTCGCCGCCAATCCGCATTACGTAGGCCATGTGCACCACGATTATCAGCAGCACCAGGGCGTAGGTGCCATCCCGGTATTGCCGCCAGCGTTCCCGCAGGGCGATGGCGGCCAGCGGCAGCAGCAGATACAGCCCCGTTTCAATGGCCGCCGCACAGAGGTAGCGGAATCCCGATTCGTACCAGGGGCGGACGTGTTTGGCGTAGTAGGTGTTGGGCAGCCATTCGCCGTAGTAGGCGTAGCGGAACAGGAAATGGCCGGCAATCAGGACGGCAAAGGGTACTATCAGGAAAGCCAGTTCCCGCCAGTCAAGACGGGGCCGGCCGGCGTCAATCATCCGCTGAATGATGAACCAGCCGAAGCACAGAACCGCAATCAGCGGGCCCTCCGGGCGGGTCAGGGACGCGGCGGCCAGGCTCAGCGATGCCGTCAGCAGGGCCCACTGGTTGTTGCGGTACAGGGCCAGGCAGACTACCGCTACGACTATAAAGAAAGTGAACTGCCGGGTTTCCAGCCCTCCGCCGGATGTCCAGACGGCAAAGGTGGCGCTGCTGCACACCAGCCCCAGGGCCAGCCACGCCGTCAATCCCCGGCACCGCAGCGACGGCGTGCGCCACGCCCACCACAGCAGCGCGGCGATGGTTGCCGCCGTGTAGATTACCGACAGCCAGGGGGCGGCGTGTTCGGGCTTGATGCCCAAGATGCCCCAAACGGCGGCCAGTTCCAGCACCCACAGGAAGTTGGAGTAGCCCTCAACCCGCTCGCCGACGTTGAAAACGAGGCCGTGCCCTTCCAGCAGGTTGCGGACGTAGCGAAAGCTGATAAAGGCGTCGTCGGTGAGAAACCACGACACCGATGCCAACCAGCCCAGCAGCGCCAGCCAGGGCAGGAGGGCAATGATGAAATAGATGCGGTGGGCTGGAAGTAAAGTTCGCACGGCGCAGTGGTTTGGTAGGTTGCGGGGTGGTTATTCTACCACTGCTATTGCGGCGTTCCTTCTTGCCCGGGCATAAAGGGGAATTCCGCCTCCCAGAGGTTGTTGAAATCGCCGGCCTCGAGAACGTACTGGCCGGTGCGGATGGCGGCGATGTCGTACTGCGGCAGTATGCGCTCTGCCCAGCACTTGCCGTCGAACATCAGGCCGTATTGATTAAAGCTAAAGTCGTGGTGGTCAAAGCCGTACTGCTTGCGGTGGGCCGGCAAGTCATTCGCGTCCGATGGGGTGACGTGGAGAAAGAACATTGCCGTCGTGTCCTGCTCCCGGCACGTGTCCCTGATGTAGTGCATGGTGCGTCCATTGAGATAAACGACGAAATCGGAACGGATTAGGGGTTCGCCGGATGCTATGGCTGCGTACTCCGCACGCAGCGCACTGGCGGGGTCGTAATTCCGGTTAACTTTGAAGATAGCGCCGTCGCTCAGCTTTGCCACCGGCTCCAGCCCTGGCGTTGTCCGCAAGTCGGCGGGGGTGAGCGAGTCGCTCTCGCCACACCTGTTGTAGAACCAAACACCGTGGACGGCAATGCCATCCTCAACGCCTTCCGCCGGTAGTTGCGATTGCAGTTTGCCATTTGTACAGGACCAATAGCGATGCTTTGCGGGGAGGTCGGTATGAATATAGGTGGCCGCCGCGTCGTTGCTGAATATCATTCCGGTCAGGGCTGACTCTCGGACGTATTGCAGGGTTTCTGAATCCGTCCATCTTTTGCCGTCATACCCCAGGTTGGCGCCCTCATTCGCCTCAGTTATTGCGCCGGCCTGCAACACCGACTGATGAACCAGTATCAGGGAAAGCGGGATGACTATGCTGGCAGCCAGCAGACTCGGCCATTGCTGCCCCCTCTCGTGCATTCGTTCTGTTGCTGACAATCTGCCATCAGTTGCCGACTGCCTGCGCTCCCGTACATAACTCCAGGACTGGTCAATCACAAATAGCGCCGCAAACAGGAGCGGAATGTACACCGGGGTCAGGAATCTGGGCTGCACCCCGTCCCAAGTGTTTCCCAACAGCATCGCTACCGTAAGTAAGATGAGGTACACCAGTCCAAACCCGCCAAATATGTAAAAGGGACGCCGATTGGTCCAGGTATCGCCCGGCGGGAGCGCGCGGACGAATGTGTAGCAAACCGCCGCCGCCAGCGCCAGCAGGCTGAGGCCGGCTAACCCGACTACGGGGATAAACGCAGCGTCCCCCAACTGCAAATCCAGGGAACCCTGCTTGACGACGACGTCTAACATTCCGTCCAGAATCTCCGGCAGGGAGTAAAACGTCCGGCCTCTCGTTCCGGTCGGCGTTCCGGTGAGCAGGAAAGTCCGCAGTATCCACAGGCCGACCGGCGTTGCCGCAATCAGCGCATAGACGGCGATGCGTTTTGCCTTGTCCGGCAGGGCTATGCCGCGCTGGCAAAGCAGCAGCAGCACTATGGCAGCCAGCACCGTAACGCCCATAAAGCGCGTCAGACAGGCCAGAGCGGTGAACGCCGCCGCCCACAGCAAAGCGGAACGTTTGCCGTCGATCAGGAACGCATCGGTCTGGATTAGAGCGAGGATTGCCAGCAGGATGAACGTCGTTTCGGACATCGCATGGGATGCAATCTCAGTCAGTGGGATGGCTAGAGCTATGACCAGGCAGGCCCAACCGACCAGGAACCGGGATTGCAGGCGGAGCCGCAGGTAACGTCCGGCAACGAAAATAATCAGCCCAAAGATGACGGCGTTCAGCGGCCCGGCGACGTCGCGCGGGTCAAACAGGAAAAGGCTGCCCGCCGCCAGCAGCACGGGATACAGCGGGGGAAACGCCTTATAAACGCCCCCAAAGAACCGCGTAAAACCGTCCCCTGCCAGCAGGCTCCCGGCCACGCCGATGTACTCTACGGAATCCCACGATAGCGCCACCCCGTAAGTAACCTCCCGCGCCAGCACGAGGGCCGCGCCCAGCACGGCAATGCCGGCCAGCAGCAGGGTAAAGCGGCCGGGCCGGAACCGGGCCAGCGGGCGGCGGGAGAGCATGGGTGCGGTGCTTTCGGCCGGCCGCGTCACTCCACGTAGGTGTTTCTGAACCGATACAGGGTGAACTCCGGTTCTACCGGGGCTACCGGCATATATTCTTCCGCTTCCTCAATTTTGGCTACTATGAACCATGGCCCCGGCTCCGTCATTGCTTGTGAGACTGCCTCTTCCAGCGTTTCCAGGTCGCTTACGGTGGCGGTTTTGGTGATGCCGCAGGATTGGGCTACTGCTGCCAGGTCGGTGTTGGTGGCGGTGTGGCTGGGTTGGCCGCCGGTTTGCCCCCAGGCTTCGTTGTCCCAAACTACTACCACCAGGTTGGGCGGATTCTCCCGCCCGATGGTGGCGATGGCGCCCAGGTTCATCAGCAGCGAGCCGTCGCCGTCCAGCGATATTACTTTGTCGTCGGTGGACAGGGCCATCCCCAGCGCGATTGACGAGCACAGGCCCATGCTGCCGTAGGTGTAGAAATTGCGGTCCCGGTGGCCGGCGTGATACAGCTCGTCGCTGGTGGGCCCCAGGTTGCCCACGACCGGGCTGTCCCCGGCGTGGCGCAGTACCAGTTGGGTGGCGTCAAACCTAAGCAATTTTGCCTCCGTGCAGCATCGGCGTCATACAAACCGCCACCGGGTTGCGGTGGGCGTGGCACAGTTTCATTATCCCGTCCAGCAGCGTGTCCATCCGATCCTCGCTCTCGATGGTGTAGTGGGCGATGCCGAACAGGTCGAGGATGGGCGTGGTGTTGCGGCCCATGGCGACCTGGGCGATGTTGAACTCGCCCACCTGCCCGCGCAGGTTCATAAAGATGGGAATGGGCGTGCGCGCCGGCAGGCACAGGCTGGCGATGGCGTTGACGCTGTTGCCGAACCCGCTGGACTGCATAAAGACGGCGGCGTTGCGCCCCACCGCATAGCTGCCCACTGCCACGCCAACGGCCTCCTCCTCACGGGTGCAGGACACCAGGCTGAAGTAAGGGTCGGCGTCAATGATGCTGGTAACCCGGTCAATGGATATATCGGGGACGTAGGCGATGAGCGACGTGTCCCACTTTTTGAGAGTGTCAACGATAGTTTCAGCCCAGGGCATAGACGGATGGCTCCTTGCAGGATGGATGGATTGGCAGATGGATTGCTGGATGGATTGCCGCCGGACAGTATAGCGCATCCCGGCGTTTCCGGGGCGCGGGATGCTACTCCCACCACACCGTCACGTCGTCCGCAGCGGAGCGCACCGACGCGGAGGGGCGGGACGGCTGGCCGATGAACAGTGCGCCGACCATCGTCCAGTCCGGTTCGGCGCCCAGGGTTGCGGCCAGTTGGGGATGGCGGGTGGTGTTGCCCGTGCTCCAGTCGCCGGCCAGCCCCTCGGCGACGGCGGCCAGCAGCAGGTTTTGCACCGCGCAGCAGGCGGCGGCGTAGTTCTCCTGGGTCATATCGGCGCGGTCGTCGGGGATGCTGTACACGTAAATCAGCGCCGGCGCGTCCAGCACCCGCTGCCGGCTGCCGTCGGCGTTCTCGTGGCTGCCGCTGCGCTGAAAGATGTTATCGTAGGCCAGCTGTGCCACCTCCGCCCGCTTTTGGCCGCCCTTTTCCAGCACGTAAAACCGCCAGGGGTTGGTCAGCCGGTGATTGGGCGCCCAAATCGCCGCGTCCAGCATCCGCTGCAACGCCTCCCGCGCGGGAACGGCATCCGAGAAATCATTATTCATCCGCCGCCCGTGAATCGCCTCATACACCGAAACCGAAGTAACCGGCGCCTCAACCCCCCCACTGCGAAGCCGCTGCGTCTGCGTCATAACAAAACCCTCCCTGATTGATATGCGATTGGCACCCGCCGATTATAGGGAACTTACGCCCCTTTTGTCATTCTGAACGCCGGCTGGCCCGGATTGCAGTGACGCCGGGGGCCGGGTGTGCTACAATCTGGGCAACAAGGACGTTGCAAGCCGGCTGCGTCCGTCAGTCAATCATCCGACCAACCATCCGTCAAACCGGGGAGGTGGCATAATGGCCGAGGCCGATTTCCTTTGCTTTTACGATTTCCGTTGACCCTTCGTGTACAACGCTGCCATGTGGTGGGCGAAAGTTCGCGAGACTACGGAGCACGAGATTAACGTTGACCTGAAGCCGTTCTCGCTGGTGCAGGTTAACTACGACAACAACAAGGCCGACAGCGACAACTTCAAGTACTGGGAGCAGGACGACGCGGACAATACCCTGCTGGAACTGCGCGCCGGCGTGGCCGCTCAGCGGCAGGGGCCCGAGGTCTTTGACAAGTTCTTTATCAACCTGCTGCGGGCCCGGCACGAAGACCGTATCGACCTGACCGACGCCGACGCTATCAACGCCGTCGCCGAGGCTTCCGGTGTCGATATGGGCCAGTTCGCCGAAGACCTGGCCGACCCCGAAGTGCTGAAGGAGATTGGCGAGAGCCATACCGAGGCGGTGGAAGTCCACGGCGCTTTCGGCGTGCCGCTCTACGTGTTCCCCAACGGCAACTCCGCCTTCGTCAAGATGTTCATTCCGTCGGCGGAAGAGTCCGGCTCCATCTACGACAACCTGGTCGAGATGGTGTCCGACCACAAGCACGTGGGCGAGGTCAAGCGGCCTTCCCCGCCCTGGCCGTATGAGGGTGTCCGCTCCTAACCCGACGGCGCCTGACCTGACGATGCTTGCCATCGGGCATCGGCCAGTCGCAGAGCTCGAACAAGCCCTGGGCCTGAACTTTCAGGACCGGGGCTTATTGCGTCAAGCTTTGACGCATCGTTCTTACGTCCACGAACACTCCGGCGATGCCCGTGAATCCTACGAGCGGCTGGAGTTTCTGGGCGACGTGGTGGCCCGGCTGGTGGTTAGCGAGGAGCTGTATCACCGGCTGCCCGATTGCGATGAGGGGGGGTTGACCCGGCGCTGGACGACGCTTTTGAGCCAGCAGGGGCTGGCCGCCGTTGCCCAACGATTGGGTCTGGCCGACTACGTGCGGCTGGGCTACGGCTCGGCGACCACCGGCGGGCGGGCCAGCCAATCGGTGCTAGGCGACGTGATGGAATCCGTCATCGCCGCCATCTACCTGGACGCCGGGTATGCCGTCGTGCGGCGGTTCATCTTGCGGGTGATGGCCGCCGAGATTGAGGCAACCTGCCATCCGGACTGGCGTCCGCACAACCCCAAGACCGACTTGCAGGAATTGTTGCAGGCCAACGGACAGGCGCCGCCTACCTACCGCGTAGTGGAGATGGCCGGGCCGCCGCATCAAAGGCAGTTCACCGTAGAGGTGGTTGGCGATGCTGGCGTGCTGGGCGCCGGCACCGGACGCAGCAAGGCGGCCGCCGAAACGGAAGCGGCCAGCGCCGCCCTAGCGTTGCTTGGGCCTGGACAAGCGTAAGGCCCGTCACCAGTCGATGCGGCAGCGTTTTGTTGCGGGTAGTTTGGTTAGTTCATCATTTGTGCCTGGCTCCTATCGGGCGGGTGTGGTAATCGGGCTAGCGGTATCGGGCGGTGGGTTCGGTTTGATGTTGGTTTGGTGGTTCGGTTATCGCCGGAGATTCGAGTCGGTGTCAGCCCTTACGGCCGGAAGGTTTTTACGCAACTATTACGGACCTTCATTTTACGTGTCCTGCCCTAATGAGAGGCAGCACGCGGGCTGAAGCTCGATACCCTGCGGAGTACCGCCCGCGCTGTGGAAGCAGGGATAGGCGGCCTGGCCGATTGCGATTTGGATGCTGACGGGGGTGGCCGTGGTGACTGGAATCTCCGGCGACGTTTGACGCGGTGTTGTGATAGTGTGATGGCCCCGGTGCCTCAGGGGACGCTCTCCGTCGAGAACGGCTGAGGCGGGGATTGGTTGGTTGAGATGCCCGATGAATATATCTTACACGAACTGGTGTGCGGCTGCAAGGGGTTGGGGCCGCTGATTTTTTGGATTTGGCGGGGGATTCTAAGGGGGGGACGCTGGGGGAAATGATTTCCCCCAGACCCCCTCATTCTTGCGGGCAAGGGTGATGCTACGTTGTCGAGATTCAGCGCGGCGATTGTCTGGATGCTCACCGGCCCGGCTTTTCGCCGTAGTGTATTGCTACTGCGCCCATTCCCAGCCGGCGGTAGCCTACGTTAGTCAGGCCGGCCGCGCGGAACGCCTCGGCCAGCCCGTCGGCGGTGAGGAAGTAGTCCACGCTGCTGGGCAGGTAGGTGTAGGCCGAGCGGTCGCCGGCTACCAGTTCCCCCAGCAGCGGCACCACTTTGTGGAAATAGACCCGGCCCAGGGTAGCCCGCCAGCCGGCCGGCATCGGCGTTAGTTCCAGCGTAGTTACCCGCCCGCCGGGGGACACGACCCGCGCCATCTCGTTGACGGCGGCGGATACGTCCACCATATTGCGCAGGCTGAATCCGGCGGTGGCGCAGCAGAACGTGCCGTCGGCAAAGGGCAGACGGAGCGCATCGCCTACGATGAAATTGGCTTTGGCGCCGTGCCGGTTGCCGGCGGCGGCTTTGGCCTCGGCGAGGGCAATCATCTCCGGCAGCAGGTCAACGCCGACGGCGGCGGTTATGCCCGGACGCTCCGACAGGGCAAAGGCCAAATCGCCGGTGCCGGTGGCGATGTCCAAAGCGGTTCCGCAGAGGCCCTGCGCCGTCAGACGGGCCGTTGTCCTTTTCCAACGGTGGTGCATCCCGCCGGTCATCAGCGAGTTCATCAGATCGTAGCGGGGCGAGATGCGGGCGAACATCTCGGCTACGTAGCGGCGTTTCTCAGCGCCGCGCAGGTGGGCCATCAGATAGTCACAATCCGGCGGTCACAATCCGGCCGGCGCCGGGCCGTAGCGGAGTTCAACCATGCCGTTGCCGTGAGTTTGAGCGCCGTCCAGACGCAGGGCCGTCGGCGGGGCGGCGCCGTCAAACAGCGGTACGCCGCGCCCCAGGATGATGGGGATTACAAAGATGCGATATTCGTCGATTAGGCCCTCCCGCCGGAACTGGTCGGCCAGATTGGCGCCGCCCACCAGCCACACCGTGCCGGAGTAGCGGGCGGCAACGGTTGCGGCGAAACCGGACGGCCCGGTTTGCACAAAGTGGACGCCGGGCGGCGCATCCGCCATGGCAGCGCCGGCCGGAGGATTGCCAGTTGGAGGCTGGCCGGTGAATACATACGCCGGCTTGCCGGGGTAGGGCCATTCGCCAAAGCCCCGAATCTGGTCGTAGGTGCGCCGCCCCATCGCCAGTGCGTCAACCTGCCGGTAGAACTCCGCATAGCCGTAGTCAGCGCCGTCGTCATGGGGCAGCCAGTCCACGCCGCCGTTGGCGTCGGCGATAAACCCGTCCAGGCTGCTGGCGATGTACAGGGTAATCTTGCCCATCCCGAACCGTCGCACCGGCTACCGCTGCCGGTCCTGATATTGCAAGTCGTCGGGCAAGTTATCCGACAGGCCCAGGGCCACCAGCGCGCGTTCGGCGACGAAACGCACCAGCCCGTCGATGTCCAGCGGCTTGAGATAGAAAGGCGGTTCGGGCGGCAGTATGGTGGCGCCTAGCCTGGCGAGGGTGAGCATATTTTCCAGATGGACGGCGTGCAGGGGCGTTTCCCGCGGCACCAGCACCAGGCGGCGGCGTTCCTTGAGCGTAACGTCGGCGGCGCGCAGCAACAGGTTGGGCGTCAGCCCGTGGGCCAGCGACGCTACCGAGTTCATGCTGGCCGGCGCGATAATCATGCCGGCCGTTGCCGTCGTACCGCTGGCGACGGAGGCAAAGAGATCGCCGATGGCGTACTGCCGGAACAGCGGATGCTCCACCCAGCGGGCCAGCGCCTGATTGTAGGTTTCGTCCAGCTCCTCCTGCCACACCAGCCGGGCCGCGTTGGAGGCGATGGCGATTACCGGATGCTCCCGGCGCAGCAGGGTGTCAATTAATTCGCGGGCGATGACGGCGCCGCTGGCCCCGGTGACGCCAACGATTACCGGGGGCGTTGACTCTGGCGATTCTTGATTAGTCATGCGCTCGCTTGTCGCTCCCGCCGTGCGTTACCAGGGAAAGAAACCGTCAAAGGGCAGCGCAACCGCCAGCACGGTGAACAGCAGCAGTTGGGTGGAGATGTACTTGTTGAACGCAAAAGCGGCGCCAATCCGGGCCGCCTCTCCCGACCTGACCATGTTGTTCTCGTAAATCAGCAGCGCCACCGCGACGGCCCAGCCGGTAAAGTAGAATACGTTCAGCTCCATCCAGATGCCCAGCACCAGCAGCGCCGCCGCCGCCAGCGTGTGCAGGACGCGCGTAGTGCGGATGGCGTTGCGTATCCCGAATCGGGACGCCACGGAGTGGATGCCGTTGGCCCGGTCGAAGTCAAAATCCATACTGCCGTAGATGGTCTCGAAGCCGCCGGCCCACATTGCCACGGCAAACGTCAGCAGCACCGGCGGCCAGTGCAGCTCGCCGGTAACGCCAATCCAGGCGCCGGAGGGGGCGATGGCCAGCGCCAGCCCCAGCATAAAGCTGCACAGCCAGGTGTAATACTTGGCAAAGGAATAGACGACTACATACGCGGCGGCAACGGGAGACAACAGCAGCGCCAGAGTGTTCAGCTGCCAGGCGGAGACGAAAAAGATGGCCGAGCCAACGGCGGCCATCCCGCCGACTTCCAGCGGCCGCAGCAGCCCGGCCGGAATATGGCGCGCCGCCGTGCGCGGGTTGCGCGCATCCTCCCGCGCGTTGATGATGCGGTTCGCCGACATCCCCAGCGTCCGCACGCCCAGAAACGCCAGCGTAATCCAGATGAAGGTTGACCAGCCCGGCCAACCCGCGCCGCCCGAATAGTGCGACGCCAGCGCCATTCCGATGTATCCGAAAGGCAGCGCAAACAGCGACTCGGACACGTTGATGGCGTTCAGGTAGTGGGGCGCCTTGCCCACGATGGAGCGGATGGGCCCGGGATTTGCGGCGGCGTTTTGCATCAGGAGGTTATGGAACGCAGGCCGTAATGCGGGTTAGAAACGGGCGGGTCATTCGGCGCCGTTGGCCAATCTGCTGGCAAGCTCCGGCGAGAGCGCCACGCCGTGCTCCGACAGCAGCTTGCTGATGCGCTCCCGTTCCTCCGCGCGCCCTTCCAGACGCCCCACCTGCCGCCCCTCGACTCGCCCCTCTTGACGGCCTTCTTGGCGCCCGCGTTGTCGGGCTTTTTTCTCGACCGCTTCTTTTGCCGCAAAGAACATATTGAACCCCCCATAGATTACGGCTGTGGTTGGAAACAGCAGCAGCGTGGCTACTATTATAATCCCGTCGTTCCGTTGGGTCAGCTCATTGAGGTAGCCCAGCAGCGGCAGCCTGGCGCAGGCGGCGCAGCTGCTGAGTATGACCGCCAGCAGCGTACTGATGCTGATTGATAGTGACCCGTCAACAAACCGCCACATTGAGCGGCTTTCATCATTGCCTTCCATCGTTCGTTTTGTCCCGATTGTATAGCCTTGATAGACAGTTTCCGTCAAGAATTCGGCGGCGGGACAATATCGTCCAGCCCCAGCTCCGACCAGCGGCGGGATACCTGCGCGCGAATCTCCGGGCTCATCGTGATGTCCGGGGGCCATCCCCGGTGGTATCCTTCGCCGGGGCCTTTGCGGGTTGCGTCAATGCCCAGCTTGCTGCCGAAACGGGCGGTGGGCGATGCCACGTCCAGGTCGTCGATTGGCCCGTCTGCAATCACCAGGTCGGCGCCGGGGTTGATGTTGTTGGCTACCCGCCACGCCACTTCGGACAGGTTTTGCACGTCCACAAAGTCGTCCACCACTACGATCACTTTGGTCAGGCTGAGCAGCCCCAGCCCCCACAGCCCGTAAATCACCTTGCGGGCCTGGCCGGGGTATTCCTTCTTCATTGACACCAGCACCAAGTTGTGAAAGATGCCCTCGGCCGGCATATTGATGTCGCAAATTTCGGGCAGGATGAGCTTGATTAGAGGCAGGAACACCCGCTCCGTAACCTTGCCCATCCAGTAGTCTTCGGTAGGCGGGCGTCCTACGAATGTCGTCGGGTAGATGGGGTTGCGGCGGCGGGTGATGGTTGTTACGTGGAACACCGGGTAGGGCTCGGCCAGCGAGTAATAGCCGGTGTGGTCGCCGAACGGCCCTTCGACCCGTTCTTCTCCCGGAACGACGTAACCTTCCAGCACGATTTCGGCGTGGGCCGGCACCAGCAGGTCAACCGATTTGGCCGGCGTCAGTTCTACGCCCCGGTCGCGTATGAAACCGGCCAACACCATCTCGTCAATGTCGGGGGGCAGCGGCGCCGAACCTGTCCAGATTGACGCCGGGTCGCCGCCCAGCGCGACGGCAACCTCCAGCCGGCCGTCGCCGCGCGCGCCGCTGGAGCGGTAGTGCCGCGCGCCTACCTTGTGCGTTTGCCAGTGCATCCCCGTCGTGCGCCGGTCGTACACCTGCATCCGGTAAATGCCGTAGTTCTGCGTGCCGGTTTCCGGGTCTTTCGTAATCACCAGCGGAAGGGTGATGTAAGGCGCGGCGTCCTCCGGCCAGCACTTTATGATGGGCAGCCGGTACAAATCGACGTCGTCGTCGGACAGCGTAACTTCCTGGCACGGGGCGTTGCTGATTATCCGGGGCTGGTAGGCGCCCACGTGCACCAGCCGCCCCAGCGTGCGCAGCTTGTTGACAATGCCCGGCGGCGGCCCGCCCTGCACCAGTTCAATCATTGATTCCAGGCGGGCTGCCAGCTCGTCCGGGCTGTCCACGTCCAGCGCCCAATTCATCCGACGCTCGGCGCAAAAAGCATTGATGAGCACCGGCATATCGTGCCCAATCACGTTCTCAAAGAGCAGAGCCGGCCCGCCGGCCCGCAGCAGGCGATGGGCAATCTCCGTGATTTCCAGCTCCGGGTCAACCGGAGCGGAAATACGGCGCAAATCGCCCTTGCTTTCCAGAAAGGCTATGAACTCGCGCAGGTCTTGGTAAGGCATAGACGCACGCCGTTTCGTGAGGGATTGCCCGGAGGCTGCCGCAGCCGGGGATTCAGCGCCGGCAGTATATCAGCCCGCCCGTTTGAGGACGGGTCAACCGGCCAGCCGGCAGTATCCGACAGGCTACCGGACGCAGCCTGTCGGGAAGGGATGAGCGCCGGGTAAGGGCTAGGAGTTGCGCATCTGCGAGAAGCAGTCGCTGCAATACACCGGGCGGTCGCCGCGGGGGCGGAACGGCACGGTGGCATCGGCGCCGCAGTTGCTGCACACGATGGAGAACGTTTCCCGGGGGCCGCCGTAGCCGCCACCGCCGCCGCCGCCATCGCGGGGCTGCTGCCCGCGGCGGGCGTTCCGGCAGTTGGAGCAGCGCTTGGGGTAGTTAGTGAAACCGCGGGAGGCGTAGAACTCCTGCTCACCGACGGTGAACGGAAATTCGGCGCCGCAGTCGCTGCACACCAGGTTAATATCAGAAAGAGCCACGATTTTTTCCTCCGGCCAAACTGGTTGGACGCTGTGCTCGATTATTTTGTTTCGTCGGGTCCAGCGTTTCCATAACCCAGGAAGGCAGTCCGGCGCAACTTAACACCAGCCTACTATAATCGCTGAGGCACGTACAATGCAACGATTTTGACGATAGCCGGAAAATTGCAAAACGGCAGTTTTGCTGCCGCCATTCCGACGCCCGGCATCGTTTGCTGTGCCGTTCGGATTAAAATATCCTGCTTGGGCTGATTTAACCTGGCCGGCGGCCCGCTGTGGCAACACGATTGCGGCACGGACGCCGGCTTTCTTGTAGAGATGCTATACGGACGGCAAAACCGCTTTTGCCAACATATGATGATTCCCGCCCACCCCGGAACCCGGCGGCACGGTATGACCTCCGATTGCGCTGCGGCCCGGAACTATCAGGGCGTTGCCAAGCGGCCGATTTTGTGAACCACACCGACCGCATACCGGAGCTGATGCGGCGGGTTTATACGCAGCTGCGCCGGACGAGATAATCATTGGCGATGCCCGGTTGGTGTTAGGCTAGCCGGTTGATGAGGTCAAGGAACGGCTGGGCCCGGCCGGAATGACAGCGCGGCGATGCGTCCGCTGCCGCCGAGATTCGCCGGGTGCGCCAGGAATGGCCCGAATGGATGCCCCGGCTGGGCAGCAGCGATGCGCCCATCAGCCCCTGCCGCAGCAAGTACGCAACCGGCGAATACGCCCGCATGGCCCAAGTCTTGGGCGCCCACGCCGAACACATCACCGACCCAGCCGAAGTAGGCCCGGCCATAGAACGGGCCAAAGAAATCGCCACCACCGGCCAACCCTGCGTCCTCAAAATAATAACCCGCGAAGAACCCGTATTCTCCCAATACTATCGGTAGCGGGATGGCGCTAGGCCGCGTTAGGATGACACCGCCTGCTTGACGGGGTAGTTTGATTGCCATACGATGCGATTACCAAAACACAAGGAGCAAAAAAGTGGCGCAATTGGTTACCGAATCTGAGAACCGCGTCGACCTCAAAATCAGGCTTGCCCCCGATGCTGTGGCAATACACCCGCTGGAGCATGAGGCAGCGATTGTCGTGTACGACGGTGACAGCCGGTATTCGGCCTGGGTTCCCACCCACACCTTGGGCGAAGGCTATCAGTACGTGCTGGCCCAGCGCGTAGGACGCCTCGGAAACCTGGCCCTCATCGCCTTGCCGGTGGGCAACGATGGGGCCACGACCTGGCGTATACCAGAGGACAGGCTCGCCGGACTGCTGTTCGAGTGACGCCTTGTATTCTCCTCGGCCGTGCCCGTGGATGTAAGCAACTATGCTACTGTCAAATAACGAAATCAGGGATGTAATCGCATCCGGCGAGCTCGGAATTGACCCGTTTGACCCTGGCAGCGGCTGCATACAGCCGGCTTCAATTGACTTACGGCTGGACTCCACATTGCTATTGCAGCGCAGCTCACCCGTCGATGGGATTATCGTTGATCCCGAGGCGGAGTTGGACGTTTCGCGCTTGTTGCGCGGTTACTCAGAAGAGACGGACATATCCGACGGTTGGGACTTCCTTCCCGGTCATTTTGTCATTGGACAAACGCTTGAAACCGTCCGGTTGCCTTTGTATCTATCAGGGCGAGTTGAAGGCAGAAGCCGTCTGGCCCGATTGGGCATAGGTGTACATATCACCGCTCCCAAGATTGATCCAGGGTTCCACAACCATATCACCTTAGAGATATTCAACCTTGGCCCGTGGCGGGTTCGGTTGAAAGCAGGAATGACGATTTGTACGCTTCTTGTCGAGCGATTGGGCGAACCTGCCTCGGAAGGGTATAGCGGTATGTTTCAAGGTAGTTAGCCCGTGTACCTTAGTTGTCGGAGGCGTTGCCGCAACCCCCATTAGACAGGACTCTCCATGCCCGCCCCAAACTTCGCTAACCGCACCCTCTATCGCGGCGAGAATCCGGAACGAATCGTCGCAGAAGGTAGCGGATTGTAGGAATGATTGTTGCGCAGATATACCGCACAAGCGTAATGTGCTCCGCTAATGTCTAACGCCCCCATCATCGTTATCGGCGGCGGCCCCGCCGGCTCTTGCGTCAGCGCACTGTTGGCCCGGCGGGGTCATTCGGTTGTGTTGCTGGAGCGGGAGCGGTTTCCGCGGGCTCATGTGGGTGAGTCGCTGCTGCCGGCCAGTATTCCTATCCTGGATGATTTGGGCGTGCTGGGTGCGGTGGAGGGGGCGGGGTTTGTGCGCAAGCGCGGCGCTACTATGGTTTGGGGAACCGACTCGACGCCGTGGAGCTGGTATTTCAGCGAAACCAACGTCCGCAACCCTCATTCTTATCAGGTGTGGCGCCCCGAGTTTGACGCCATTTTGCTGGACAACGCCCGCCGCTCCGGAGTGGACGTGCGCGAGGGGTGTCCGGCTACCGCCGTTGAGTTTGACGCCGCCGGAACCGCCATCGCCGTGCGCGCCGGGCCGGACGTCCTGCCGGCGCAGTTCGTCGTGGATGCCAGTGGCCAGGGCGGGCTGCTTTCCCGCCAGTTGGGGCTGCGGCAGTGGGATGACTTCTTTCGCAACCTGGCGGTGTTCGGCTACTTCCAGGGCGGCCAGCGCCTGCCGGAACCGGACGCGGGCAACATCCTGATTGAATCCCAGCCGGGCGGCTGGCTCTGGAGCATCCCGCTGCGGGACGGCTGGGCCAGCGTCGGCGCGGTGGTGGACGCCGCCAGCGGGCAGGACGGCATCCGTCGGCTGGGCGCCCGTCGCTTTCTGGAATCGCAAATCGCCGCTGCGCCGCACACCGCCGGACTGCTGGCCGCCGCCCGGCCGGCGTCCGATGTGCAGGTGGTGCGCGATTGGTCGTATCGCTGCGAATCGCTGTCCGGCCCCGGCTACATACTGGTGGGCGATGCCGCCTGCTTTATCGACCCGCTATTCTCGTCCGGCGTGCATCTGGCCCTCACTTCCGCAACGCTGGCCGCCGCCGCCGTAACCTCCGCCCTGGCCGACCCCAGCATCGCCGGCCCGGCGGGGCGCGTGTATCAGCAGCTCTACTATAAGGAGTATGGACACTTTCGGGAGATGGCCCGGCTGTTCTATTCCAGCAACCGCACCGCCGATTCCTACTTCTGGGAGGCGCGCCGTCTGCTGGATGATGATGCGTCGTTGACGCCCCGGCAGTCGTTTATCCAGGCGGTGGCCGGCCAGCCGCCCCGGGGGTACGAGCGCGCCGTGCTGGACCGGGGTCTGGCCCCGGCGGCCTTTGGCGACAGCGTAGCGACGGTGGAGCGAGAACGCGCCCGCCGGGAACAATGGCTGAACGACCTGGCCCGGACATCGGCAACGGATGCGCTGCTGCCGGCCCGCCCCGTGCTGGCTCCGGGCGTGCGCGTCCAGCGCCAGCCGGTGCTATCCGGCGCGACGTTCGAATGGGGCTACGGCCTGGTCACCGACGGGCATCCGGAGGGACTGCCGTGCAGCGCAGTCGTCGCCGCTCTGGTAGCCCGGCTGGACGGCGCGGCCACCGTGAGCGACGTCGTATCCGGCCTGTGCCGGGAACTGGAACCCGAACCGGCGCGCCAGCTGGCCGCCATCGCCCTGCAAGCGCTGCGCCTGCTGTACATCGACGGCGCAATCGCCCGCTTGCAGATTCCGGGCAGCGAGTAGCCTGGCATCCGGGTTAGCTCATTGCGGTAGCTCAGTACGGCTTGAACCAGGTTTCCGACCAGGCGATGCAGGCCGAGCTGCTTTGGAATTGGCCGCGCGTTTCCGGCGATACCACGCCCGACAGCGGCTGCCCGCCCACGGTGAGTTGCGCGCTGCGGGCGGGAATGAAGCAGCTGTACACGCCGTGCGGCCGTCCTGCCACGCTGCCCGCCGCTACGTTCAACAGGAACGGCGTCAGCAAATCGTACCAGGTCAGTACTACCGATTCGCCCTCCGCCGCCACCTTTTCGTTCCAGAAATACGCCACGTTGCCGGTCTTGCTGAACTCAGCCGCAATCACCGGCAGAGCGGCGTCGGCAAACTCCGGGAACAGGTGGGTTTCGATTTCCTGCTGTAGATAGCGGGTGAGGGCGATGTTGTCGGAATAGACCCGAATCGGATTGTCGCCCAGCTGGTCGCTTTTCAGAAACAAAGCGTGACCCGGCCCGGCCGGCGACCACAGGACGCGCCAATGGCTGGCCCGGGTCGTGCTGGCCTCGCCAGCGGCGGGCGACAGCCGGATAAAAGAGTTCTCCCCGGTCAGGCAAATCTGATTGGAGTCAACCGGACTGGTCATAGCGTATCGCCTCCTGCTGGTTCGGGCCGGATGGTGACTGTGTGATAGCGTTCAATCCGACGGCTATACCCCGTCGGCGGCGGCCCGCATGGTTTTGAGATAGTCTGCGCTGGCCGACTGGAGCAGGCGGCCAACCGTGTTGTGGAAGTAGCGGACGCCCAGCTCCAGGTAGTGGGGAACCAGGTTGTCGGGGCAGCTGCACCCGGCGGTGATGCCGGCGTCGGCAATCTGCTGCACGCCCCGCTCCACCAGCGCCTGCACTTCGGGATGCGTCTGCTGGCCGGGGTAGCCCATGCTCTGCGAGAGGTCGCCGGCGCCGATGAAATAGACGTCCACGCCGGGAACTTTCACCAGCTCGGGGATGTTCTCGATGGCTTCCACTTCCTCCAGCATCAGGCATACCAGCGTGTTGCGGTTGGCGGATGCGACGTAATCCGGCGTTGACCCGCTGAACCCGTACTCCGCCGGACGGCCGCCGCTGAACAGGCCGCGCTCGCCATCGGGATAATACTTGACGGCGGACACGGCGGCCCGCGCTTCGTCGGCGGTGTTCACGTGAGGGACTTGCACGCCCCAGGCGCCCCGGTCCAGAAAAGGCGCAATAATCTCCGGGCGGTTGCCCACCGGACGCACGATCGGCGCAGTGCCGGAATATTCGGCAGCGCGAATCATATCCTCGGCCAGGTCAACGGTAATGCTGCCATGCTCGTTGTCAATAAGCACCCAGTCATACCCCAGAAACCCCAGCATCTCCACAACGGCCGCCGATGGAAAGGTAATCATCGAGCCAAAAACAGGCTGCCCCGCCGCCAACTTCCGCTTCATAGTATTCTCGCGCATAGCACAACACTCCTCTCATAACATCCGTCTGCCCAAATCCTATGCCCCACAGCGATAGCAGTCAACACCGCCTTCCCACCGCGATAGCGTTCCGCTTTGGGTGGTTTGGTTGTAGCAGGTTTTGGACGACTGCCAACATGGTTAGACTTCCGAAAGCCACGTATCGAAGCGAGTGGGCAGATCTGTCAAGTCAGCGGCCCACGGGACATTGCGCTCATAAACCAAAGACATCATATTTCCGTCAACCCGTACTACCGCGACTAATGAGAAATTATTTAGTCTCAAAATCGAGTTCACTGATGCAATCGCGGCTCCTTGCGCGTTGCCATCATTCGCCGAGTATGTGGATAGCTGCATGAGAATGCCATCTTTCAGACCGTCCATTGCACGCATCGCTAGCTCTATATCTTCTGGATAGACATTTCCCTCATGTTGATTGGCGCCCCGGCGTTTGTTGTACATATACGGATCGAATGAGACCAACGTTAGCGACCCATCAGCCAACCCCGTTTCAGCGGGGCTCGGCAGCCCATTTCCGAACCTTCCCCGCCAATCACCTCGGAACAGCTCGACCGTTTGGCACCTCGCCAGCCTACGAACACGTTGACACCAAGGCCGGAGCTCCTCAATAGTCAAAGCGTCTGTCTCGCACAACAACAGCGAGAAATCGCGTTCCCAGACCCTTTCAACGAAAGCTGCGCTATTAGGATACCCGCCGTTTGGTGCTAGATGATGCCACGCCCGCTCGTAGGCTGACTCACGGCGATTCGGCAAACGACCTTCCGCGCGGGTGAACCGGGCATCATCGTTTTGCCTCTCGCGAGCCAACGGCGCCATTGCGTGAGCGTCAATGAAACTCAACCCTGATGTGTGCCCGCTTGCAGCGACCAGCAGTTCGCAGAGTGTCCAGTGCTGCATCAGGTGGCCGACGTTTCCTTTGTACGTGCACATACTTCACCTTCCTAATTACATTGTAAATGCCGCTACCAATACCTGCAATTGCCACTTCCCGTGTACTGACTCCGGGGAATATACGGCTACACCGGCTATACCTCCGATACTGGCGGACTTATCAGATGCGGCGTCACCTCGCAAATCTCGTATTCCCGGCCCTCTTGCTTACATTCCGCGGCAAGTTCTCGGATGCGGGTTTTGCCGTAATTGCGTTGTTCCCGGCGGCGGGCTGCGGTGTCATCGCCGGGCAGCGGGTGAATGATGACCATTGCCATTGCATCGGCTATCATCGCCAGCGCATCCGAACGGTCGGCGCCTTGAGAGATTGCGCCGGGTATGCCGGGGCAGAGGGCTGCGTAGCCGGCGCCGGAATTGATTAGGATGACTTCGTATGGGCCATCGTTATGCGTCATGGTTGGCCTCCTGCACTTATGCCGCCGGTTCAGGGTTGGCACTGACTTCAACGGCTATGACTGCTATCAGCTCTGATGCGCCGTTTTCGGTGGGGGGTGTGGTTTGGTTGTGGAATGTGGCTGCTTCGGCTACCGACAGCTTCGGTTCGGGAACCGTATCGCCATCCTCATAGATGCCGGCGATGTGGAATGCTATTGCTTGCCGGATGTTATCCTGCATCTCGTCCCAAGTTTGGCCGGTGCTGATGCAGCCGGGCAAATCGGGAGCGTAGGCGCAGTAGTTGTTGGGCGTCCGTTCAAAGACTGCCGCGTATTTCAGTGTCATGGGAAAATGGCACCCCCACGCCGTTAAATCATAAAGTTCATTTCCCCCACTATCCGCTCTCCCAGCGCAGCATCCCCCGCTATCGTAACTGCGCCGCTGGCCAAAGCGTGTTCGGCGGCCCAGCGGCCGGTGCCCAGGGCGTTGAATGCAGTCAAATCCATAGTCAATCGGGTGGTGGGTGATGCGGGGGTGGTTTCCAGTCGGTGGGCGCGGCCGCCTTCCATGTTGAGGGCTATTGTGCCGCCGGTTTCGCCGGTTATTTCGAATACTGTGGTGGTGGCGTCGTCGGGCTTTACTTTGCGGCCTACTACGAAGGGCATTGCCATTGCGGTGCGGCCGTAGGCGTGCTGGGCTACCGGGCCGCTCAGGTGGCCGGGGATGTTCAGGGCGCGGCGGATGTCCTGTTCGTGCACCCAGGCGTCGTAGATGCGGACGGCCAGCAGGTCGGTGTAGGGGCCGCGGCCCAGGGGGTTGTCGGTTTCGGCGGCGAAGTCGTCGGCGGTCATGGCCCGCAGGATGGCCAGCCGTTCGGCGGTGATTTCCCGGAACTCGGCCAGGATGTCGGCGCCCCGGAACTGCCGGCGGTAGTCAACCAGCACTTCGTTGCTCTGCCCGACTTCGTTGCGGACGTGGGAGGTGTCGGACGGTTCGTGTTCCGGCGCGGGGCGGCCCAGCAGGCGGCACTCGCTGCCTACCAGGTGCGATACCTGGTCCTGCACCGTCCAGCCCGGACATTCCGTGGCGACCGTCCATTGCTCATCGGTGAAGTCGGCGCACAGCGCGGCGATGGACTGCCACACCGTTTCCATCAAGTCAACCATTTCCTGCGACATTGTGAATGTTCTCCGTGTTGCCAAGTTAGGGGATGCGATTGTTTTATTGCGATTCTTTTATCCAGCGACATTCGGGCAGGTGGCCGCGATAGCCGTGGTCGGGGCAGGTGCAGGGCCGGTCGTCTTGCCGGCGGTAGCCCAGGGATTCCAGCCAGCCGTTGAAACCGGCGTAGAAACCGTAGCCGTCATCGATGGCCCGGTAGCCGGCGCGCAGGGCGGCCAGCACTTCGGCGCCGGTGGGCAAGTCGCCGGCGCCCCGGTCACCGGCGCCCCGGTCAATTGATGCGGTGGTGTTGCGATTGCCGGACACGATGCTTACTCGCTGAGGACTTCGGTTATGACCTGGGCGAACACCATGTCTTCTACGCCAACCTGCGCCGGGTCGTCGGGGTGGGAGAGGTAGCGGACGAACAGCCAGACGCCATCGCCGGGGTTGGACACGATTTCGGCAGTGGCGTCGTTGTCAAGACGCACCGCCTGGCCGGATTCCAGCTCCATAAGGTTCACGATGTCGGCCATGTCGGTATCACCTGAAAACGCGCAGGTTAAAAGAAAAAGGTCAGGTTTTTGGCCAGCAGCACGTTCTGGTCAAGGAGGACTTTGCGGCGGGCGATGCGCCATTGGCCGTCCTCCCGGCGCAGGGTGTCCTCGCGGCGGCCTACCAGGATGTCGGTTTCGGTTTGCACCCGGTTGCGGTAGATGATGAAACGGCAGCGCAGCGACACTTCGCCGGCGTCGGCGGCGTCGGGCTGTACGTCCGTAATCTCCACGTTGGTCACCAGATGGGCCAGGCGGGATAAGGGTTCCTCGGCCCAGTGTACGCCGGTCTGGATTTGCTGCACACGCTGGATTAGCGTGGGCTTGCCCTCGTCAAACCAGTTGATGTCCTGCCCCTCGCGGGTGAACTCGCGCTCCAGCTCGCCGAACTTGACGTTGCGGCGCATCGGCACCCAGTAGCGCACGTCGTCGGTGAGCAAGTCCAGCCAGTCATCGTACTGCCGCTCGTCCAGCAGGTTGGCCTCGTGGTACAGAAACGCCTCAACGTCCTGCCGCAAAAGCAGCCGGGCGACGGCATCGTTGGCAGTAACGTTGTCGGTAACCATAGGGGGCCTACCGTCCGGCGGCGCCGTTGCCCTGCGCGGCATGGCCGTTGGCTGACTTGCCGTTGCGCCAGCCGGCCAGTTCGTCCCAATCGCGGGCGGCCATAAAGTCGGCCCAGCGGGTGTAGAAGGTGCGCTGATTCTGCTCGCCGGCGCGGGCTTTGGTGGTGTCCAGCACGGTGCCGGGCAGATGGAGGCCGCCGTCCTCAAAGTCGTCAACGGCGTAGCCCTGGCCCATCTGGTAGTTGTAGCGCAGGCGGCGGGCCATGGCGCCCCGGCTGGCGGCGTGGGCGTAGTTCCAGTTCTCCATGTCATCCTGCTCGGTCAGGCCGCTGGGGCCGGAGTAGCGGATGTAGTACTGGCGGAGGAACTCCTTGACTTCGGGCGGGGCGCTGCGGTCAACGAGGAACCAGCGCCAGACTTCGGTTTGGTCGGGGCCGCGGGGGTGCCAGACGGCGATGCTGCGGGGCTGGCGGGGGAGGTAGGACATATTGGGAAAGATGGTGCCCGGCCCGCCGAGGATGCGCCAGAGTTCGCCCTGCCGTTCCTTGCGGGCGATTTCGCAGGCGTAGAAATACTCGGCGACGATGGGGTCGTTCTGATAGGACTGCACCGGCTGGGCGTCCGCCGGGCGCAGGAAAATTACGGTGCCGTGGCCGCGTTCGGGGAACGACACGTCCAGCGACTTGGCGCCGTCCCTTTCCCGGTTGTCGCGCCGGCCTTGCCCGGAGGGGCCGATGCCTACCAGGTCAACGGAGCGGTGGCTGATGTTGTGGTAGCGGTCGCCGATAAAGTTCTCGGCGGGGAACTTCCAGTTGGACGGAACCAGCCACTTCTCGATGCCGCCGATAATCTCGGTGCCGCCCTCCGCGCCGTCCCAGCCGTCAAACAGGATGTCCAGATAGGTGCGGAAACCGCCGATATACTCCAGAAAATCCGGCGCCTGCGGGTCCCAGCTGGCCCAGATGCCGCCCTTGTAGTTGGTCATCCGGGGCACGCGGAGCAGGCCCCATTCCGACTTGTCCAGTTCCTCGTGGTAGGCATCCTTATAATAAGGCACGCCCACCAGGCTGCCGTCGGTGGCAAAACTCCAGCCGTGATAGGGGCAGGTAAAGATGGGGGTGTTGCCCTCATCGTACCGGCAGACTTTCATCCCGCGATGGGTGCAGGAATTGAGAAAGACGTGGACTTCGCCCTGCCGGTCGCGGCACAGGATTACCGATTCCTCGCCCATTGAGGATATAAAGAAATCGCCCGGCTTGGCCACCTGGCTTTCGTGGCCGACGAACAGCCAGGCGCGGGTAAAAATGCGCTCCTGCTCCTCGGCGTAGATGTCGTGATTCACAAAAATTTCGCGGCTGACCAGTCCATTATCCCGGTCAACCAGACCACTGAACGCGCTGGGCTGAAACGTGATTGTCATATCGCCCCCCGGTAATCGCACAAAGAACTGCTGATGGATGATGGAATAGTAACACAAAGAGCGGCGGGATTCAGTCTGCGCCGTCTGCGCCGTCCGTGCCATCCGCGGTCAGGCGCTGGCCGGCCAGTTCCTCCAGCAGGCGGGCGATTACGGGGTAGCCCTCGCTGCCCCAGCCGAGTTCCTGGGCGGCTTTGTAGAGGGCGTTGGCCTGCTCGCCGGTGGCGGCGGGGGCGTGGAGGCGCTGGGCCAGGGCGCAGGCCAGGGCAACGTCTTTGGCTACGATGTCTAGGGTGCCGCCGGCTTGGTAGGAGCCGTCCAGGATGGCGTTGGGGATGGCGTTAAAGGCGCGGCTGGCGCCGGCGCTGACGGGGACAATCTCGGCCAGCACGGAGGGGTCGATGCCGGCGGCTTTGCCGATTAACATTCCCTCGATGGCGGCAATCAGATTGGTGTAGCCCATGTATTGGGTGGCCAGTTTGGCGGCGCAGCCGGCGCCGGCCTCGCCGACGTAAAAGACTTGGGCCGCTACCGTTGCCAGCGTGGGCCGCATCCGGTCGAACACGGCGCGGCGGCCGCCGGCCATCAGCGTCATAGTGGGCGGCCGGCCGCTGACGGGGGCATCCAGCATGGCGCAATCCCGTTCCAGGCAGGCGACGGCAACCCGGCGGGCGACGTCGGGGTCGTCGGTGGTGGTGTCAATCAGGACGGCGCCGGGCGACATTCCGGCCAGCGCGCCGGTTTCGGTATCCAGCAGGGCCGATACTACCTGCTCCGGGCCGGGCAGCGAGGCCCAGACTACCGGGCAAGCGCGGGCCGCGTCGGCCGGGGTGTCGCACCAGCGGGCGCCGCGTTGCAGCAGGGGTTCCGCCGCCGCGCGCCGCAAGTCGTGGACGGCCAAGTCAACGCCGGCGTCCAGCAGTGCGGAGGCCATCAGGCTGCCCATCGTGCCGACCCCGATAACGGCCTGTTGCGGCGGCAATGTATCAGTCATAGAATCCGTCCATCATACATACTCACGTCCATACTCACGTCTGTCAGCCGGATAGCCCGGCGCAAACTTCGTTGATGACGCGAAAGACCGGGTCTTGATTGAAACGGCTGACGAATTCAGCGGATATTTCGTTGATTAGACGCAGGCCGTCGCCGCCGGGCGGGTCGAGCAGGCCCAGCACCAGGATGGTGTTCTCGCGCTGGATGCCGCCGTCGGGTTCCTGCCACTGGCCTTTGACGTCAATGACGGTGAGGCCGGCGGGGAAACGGGGGGTGATGGTGTCCTCCAGGAAAGCCTGCCACTCGGGCTCGCTGACCCGGTTGCCGGCGCTGTCGTCCAGCCCGAAAAAGAGGTTGTACTCCACCACGTAGTCAAACCCCTCCGGGCAGGATTTATCGGCGGTGGTGGCGGCCGGCGCGCAGGCCAGCAGCAGCAGGATGGCGAGCAGGGCCGCCGGCAGTATAGTTTTGGTCATCTTTGCTCTTTACTCCGCAACTTCGTAGTGGTCAACCAGGGGTATTTCGTGCAGGGCGGGAATGACCTCCCGGCCCAGCAGCTCGATGGAGCGCATCACGTCGGCGTGGGCCATTGCGCCCTCGTTGCCGTAGATGTGCAGGTAGCCGGGGTTGAGGCGCTCGATAATCATGGAGAGCTTGGCCCGCACGGTGTCGGGGCTGCCGACGATGATGTTGTTGGCGTCCTGCAATTCCTCGTAGGTCATCATCCGGCCAAAGCCGCCGGCGCCGGGCAGGGTGCGCTGGATGTTGACGGCCTCGCGGGACTGGTAGCCGGGCGGGTCGTTATGCTCGCGGGGGCCGCGGTTGCGATGCTCCTGCGTCCAGAGGAATTCGCGGCCCAATTCCTGGGCCTGCGCATCGGTATCGGCGCAGAACACCCGCAGCAGGTAGCCGAAATGCTCCGGCCCCGGCTGGAATCCGGTTTCCAGCGCGGTGTCAATGTACACGTCGCGCAGGCGGTGAGTGTGGTCCAGCAGCGAACCCAGGTTCATGTAAGGATGCTGATGGCGGGCGGCCCAGACGACGGATTCGGGGCTGCTGAAACCGGGGAACCAGATGGGCGGGTGGGGCTTTTGCATCGGCAGTACCCAGGGGTTGACCATGCGGTAGTGGTAATACTCGCCCTCGTAGCGAAACGGGCCGGGTTCCGTCCAGCACTTGACGATGAGGTCGTGGGCTTCCTCAAAGCGGTCGCGGTTCTGCGGCGGGGCGATGCCGCCCTGCAAAGTCTCCACCGCCGTGCCGCGCACGAAACCGGAGATGATGCGCCCGCCGGAGATGCAGTCCAGCATGGCGATTTCCTCGGCCATGCGGATGGGGTCGTTGACGGCGATGACGTTGCCGAGGATGGCGATTTTGGCGTTGCGGGTGACTTTGGCGATGACGGCGGCGTCAATGTTAACGGCCGGTTTCATGCACCAGTAAGAGGAATGATGCTCGTTGGACATGATGCCGTCAAACCCATGCTCGTCAGCCCAAGCGTACTGCTCGTGGTACTGATTATAGAGGGCGTGGGCCTTGGCCGGGTCAAAGTGGGAATTGGGAAACAGCAGCCGGCCCGACTCGTACTGAGCAACTTCGTCGTCGGTAACGTGTCCATAAGGCTGTTCGGAGAACCAGAACACTTCCACCTTATCTTTAGGCATAACGGGCCTCCTCACGGCAGCGGCCGGCGCTGGCGCCGGGAATTAATCCGGGATTGGATGCCGCCAGTATAAAGACCGGCGAAAACGGCGGCAAGGGCGGGGCGGTCACTGCCATTCCTAATGTCATTCTGAGCGTAGCGAAGAATCTCGATGTCGTAGGGGCCCGCTTTGGGGGCAACGCCGTTGCTACGCTGTCGAGATTCTTCGCTACGCTCAGAATGACATTGGGGGGAGAGGGATGGCGGCGGGGGCTCACAAGGACGGCCAGGGCGTTCCGGTTGACGGGGGCGGGGGTTGCCGGGTATATCTGTTGGGCGGTGTCCGGGTTGCCGGGATGCCGGCGATTTGCAGGATGTTGGATGGAGGATTAGGTTATGGCGGAGTTGAGCCCGGCGCGGGTGCTGGCGGAGTTGAAGAATAATGGCGTTACGCACGTGGTTTGGCTGCCGGACAGCGAAACTAACTTTCTTTACGTGCTGATGCGCGACGAACCGTCCATTGACCTGGTGCCGGTGAGCCGGGAGGGCCATGCGTTCTCCACTGCGGCCGGCCTGGCCGCCGGGGGGCAAAAGCCGGTTATTCTCATCCAGAATACCGGGATGATGGAGTCGGGCGATTCGCTGCGGGGCTGGGGGCTGGGGATGAATACGCCGGTGGTGATGATGGTGGGCTATCGGGGGTGGACGCGGCACGGCGTCATCACCGATACCGCCGCGTTTTACACCGAGCGGTTTCTGCACGCTTTCAACATCAACTACTATCTGGTGGAATCGGACGAGGACGCCGACCGCATATCGGTGGCGTTCGCCGAGGCGCAGCGGGAAAAGCGGCCGGTGGCGGTGCTGGTGGGCGACGAATATCACGGGTTTAACGTAAGCCGGTAGCGACGGCCGGCATCCGGCCCCTTTCCCGATGGGACAGGGGAGCCAATCATAGGGGATCCAATCAGCGAGGAAGTGACTAATATGATGAAAACGGCGGAGATGCTGGAAGTTTTCAACCGGCAGCGGGGCGATGCTATCGTGATACCGGGGCGCGGCGGGCGGTTCTGGGTGGAGCTGAGCGAGCAGCCGGAGCGGGATTTGCCGCTGGGCGACCCGGCCATGGGCGGCCACGCTTCGTTTGCCCTGGGGCTGGCCCTGGCCTTGCCTAACCAGCGGGTGGTGCTGTTCGACTCGGAGGGTGACGTGCTGATGGGGATGGGCGCGCTGCCCACCATTGCGGAGAAGGCGCCGGCCAACCTGTACCACTTTATGCTGGACAACGGGGTCTATGCCACCACCGGCGGCCAGCCCGTGCCGAACGCCGACACGATGGCCTACGAAACGGTTGCCCAGGGCTGCGGCTATCCGGCTACCTACGCCATTGACAATCTGGAGGATTTCGCCAATCAGATTGAGGAGATTCTCGGCCAGCCGGGCCCGGTGTTCGTAGCGCTCAAGATAGACCCGGAAATCATCAACGAGCCAATCAACAACCGCCCGCAATGGCAGCGCAAAACCCGCAATCAGGCGGTAGCCGATATGCAGGCCGAACTGGGGATTGGCGGCTGAACTCATAGCGTCGGGGCCGCCGGCCTGCCCAGGAACTCGCGCATCTTATCTACGCACCATTCCGGGTAGATTACGTTGACGCCGTGGCCGAGGCCGGGCCAGACGGTTAGCTGGCTGTTGGGGATTTGCGCGGCCATGAACTGCTGCTGTTCCGGGGCGGTAGTTGGCGATTCGTCGCCGGTGAGCAGCAGGGTGGGGACGGTGATGTCTTTGAGATGGGGGCCGAAGTCGAGGCTGTCCAGGTAGGCGTGCAGGGCCTGGCCGATGCTGGCGGGGGTTTTGTCCATCTCGGAGACGTACCAGTCTTGCAGGCCGGCGGGGGCGTGGCGTAAGTCCAGGCGGTAGTTGATGGTGGCCTGGCTCCATGCGCCGATGCCGCCCTAGGCCATGGTGGCCAGCCAGCTGCCGCCGGGGGTGTCGTTCTCCCGGCGGGTGAGGCGGCAGGGCGAGTTGCACAGCACCAGGGCGCGGCAGCGTTCCGGGTAATCGTGGGCAAACTGCATTCCCATAATGCCGCCGAAAGACTCGCCTACGTACACGGCCCGCTCGACGCCGGCGTCATCCAGAATGGCCAGCAAGTCGGCCATCAGAACGTCAAGGGTAGGCGCGTAGCGCTCCGGGTCAACGGTGGACAGGCCCATGCCGCGCAAATCGGGGCGGATGGCGCGGTACTCGCGGGCCAGCAGGGGCGGCCAGTTGTACCAGAACCGTCCGCTCCGCGAAAAGCCGTGCTGCAACACGACGGCATCGGGAGAGGCGCGCCAGGGGTCGGTAAAATCGTCCAGATAGTAATGGAGCCGGGCATCGCCGCGCGGGATGATGGGCATTAGTTACCTCACAATAACCGGGGGATGGGACAGCGTTTCGTTTCAAGTGGTTTGGTCAAGTCATGATGGGTCATCCTTTGGGAGTGGGTTGCGGTTGGCTGGTATCGGGCGTTTATCGGGCGGTGGGTTTGGTTGGTTTGATTGGTGGTTGTCGGAGATTCAAGTCGTTGTCAGCCCTACGGCCGGAGGTGGGTACGCAACTATTTTGTACCTTCATTTTACGTGGCCTATCCCTAATGAGAGGACAGCACGCGGGCTGAAGCTCGATACCCTGCGGAGGCAGCCCGCGCCGTGAAAGCGGGGTCGGGACTACCCTTGCCGATTGCGGTTTTTGCTGACTGGCCGTTTTTGACTTGAATCTCCGGCGGTGGTGCTAGCGGTGTGGTTTGATGCGGTGTCCCCGCTTCCTCAGGTGCGCTCTCTATCTGAAAACGGCTGGGGATAGGGGGTTGATTGATTTGCCCGATAGGGGTATTATGCCAGTCGTACATTCGTTCGGCAAGGGGGGTAGCGTCATTGATTTTTTGGATTTTGCGGGGGATTTTGGCGGGGGCCGGTTGAACCGCCGGCAACGGAACGCGGCCATCGGGGGGATGGCGATTGCGGTTTGGGCTGATATGCCATACTCTGGCGGCAGCAGTAGTTCGTCGCGCCGTTTGTGGAGGAAGCCTGATGCCGGCACGCAGTGGAGTTGAGTACATCGCCGGCCTGCGGGAGCGGGGGGCGGACATTTACATTGCCGGGGAGCGGGTGGGCGACGTTACGGCGCATCCGGCTTTTGGCGGCGGGCTGCGCACGGTGGCCAGCCTGCTGGATATGCAGCACGACCCGGCGTTGGCTGAGCAGATGACCTATCCATCGCCGACGACGGGCGACCCGGTGGGGCTGTCGTTCATCATGCCCCGCAGCCGGGAGGATTTGGAACGACGGCGGCGGATGATGGCTAACTGGGCCAAGGGTTCCTGCGGGATGATGGGGCGCACGCCCGACTTTCTCAACGTAGCGGTGATGTCAATGGCCGCCGGCGCCGACTACTGCGCGCAGAACCGGCCCGAATTCGGGCAGAACATCCTTAATTACTACGAGTACATCCGGGAAAACGACATCGTGCTGACGCACACGCTGGTCAACTTGCAGCGCAGCCGTTCGGTTGGCGAAACGCCTTTTGACGACCGCACCGACGTCGCGCTGTCGGTGGTGGACGAGAACAGCGACGGCATCATCGTGCGCGGGGCGCGGGTGCTGGCCACGCTGGGGCCGCTGTCGGATGAAATCGCCGTCTATCCGGCCCGCACGCGGCGGGTGCCGGCCGGCGAGGAGGGGCGCTACGCTTTCGGTTTCTCCATTCCGTGCAACAGCGACGGCCTCAAGTTTCAGTGTCGCGATACCTTTGACGCCGGGCGGTCGCACTTTGACCATCCGGCCAGCAGCCGCTTTGAGGAGATGGACGCCATCGTGTTTTTTGACGACGTGCTGGTGCCGTGGGAGCGGGTGTTTCTTTATAATGACGTGGCGCGGTGCAATGCGTGGGGCGAGCGCACCAACCGCAACGCCCACACCGGCCACCAGGTGGTTACCAAAAACGTGGTCAAGTGCGAGTTCATCCTGGGCCTGGCGTCGCTGATGGCGGACATTCTCGGCTCCGGCGAACTGCCCCAAACGCAGCAGCTCATCGCAGAGGTAATCGAGAATCTGGAGATAACCCGGGCGCTGCTGCTGGCGTCGGAGGCGCAGGCGTCGGTTGACGAATGGGGCATTTGCTGCCCCGACTACCGGCCGCTGCTGGTGGCGCGCAAGCAGATGATTACGATGTACCCGCGGATGGCGGAGCTGCTGCACCTGCTGGGTTCCAGCAGCCTGATGGCGCTGCCCGCCGAGGCCGACCTGCACGGGCCGCTGGCCGACGAAATCGCGCGGTATCTGGACACCGACACGGCCACCGCCGAGGAACGCATCCGGCTGTTCCGGCTGGCGTGGGACGTGTCGTGCAGCGCGTTCGGCGGGCGGCAAACGCTCTACGAACGCTACTTTGGCGGCGACGCCGCACGCAACGCCGCCCTGCTCTATCAGATTTACGACCGCAACCCGGCCCGTCAACTGGTGCAGAACTTTTTGAGCTGGGAGTAGCCGTGATTACCGTTGCCGAAATCAACATCGCCCCGGTCAAGTCAATGGCGCTGGCCGCGCGGGATGCGGTGAACCTGGAGCTGGGCGGGATACCGGACGACCGGCGGTTCTACCTGGTGAACGAGCGGGGACGGCTGCTCACCCGGCGGCAAGTCGGCAAGCTGGCGCAGCTAACCGCAGCGTGGGACGCCGCCGCCGAACGGCTGAGCATCCGCTTTCCCGACGGCACAACGCTGGCGGGTGCGCCGGAACTGGCCGGCCCGGTCTGGACTATCGTATGGGGGCGCCGGGTGCGCGGGCGCGCGCTGGCCGGGGACTGGACGCCGGCCATCAGCGAGTTTTGCGGGCAGCCGGCGATGCTGATGATGTCGGACTTGCCGGGGCAGGTCTTTGACGAGTTTCCGGTGTCGATTCTATCCCGGGCCTCGGTGGAGCATTTGTCAGCGGAGATGGGAATGGCCGACGACGAGTGCCTGTCCACCGACCGATTCCGCCCCACGCTGCTGCTGGACGGCGGCGCAGCGCACCAGGAGGACGGGTGGATGAACCGGCAGGTGGCCGTGGGCGATGCCATAGTGCGGGTGCTGGCCCCCGACCCGCGCTGCGCCATAATCAACCAGCAGCCAACCACCGGCGAAACCGATGCCGACGTGGTGAAGTCAATCCTGGATTACCGCCCCAACCCGCTGGCCGCCTACTTTGGGGTGTATGGTATCGTAGAGCGGCCTGGAATGGTGAGGGTGGGGGATGCGGTGCAGGCGGTATGATTGAACCAGTATGATCGACACGACGCAATCATCCCTGATGGATAAGGAGACACTGAGATGCCAGAATCCATAAACCTGTTTTTGGGATTTGACCCCGGCGGCGCCGGCCCCCCCAATCATGGTGGAAACTTCGGTTGGAGCATTTGCCGAGAGGTTAATGGTCAATTGGTCCCACCCGCAACAACCGGACTGGCGAGGAATGCTTGGGATGCCCTAAACCAAGTAAGAAACGCAATCCGCTTCCCTGGCTATCAGACCAACGCGCGTGTCCTTGCTGCCGGAATTGATGCTCCGCTGTTCTGGACTAGGACAGGTAGAAGGACGATCGACAACCAGAATAATTTGGGGGTTACTCCTATGGCCATCAACAGCTTGCAGGGTTCGGTTCTGGTACAAGGACCGTTACTGGTCAAGCATCTCAGGGATGCTTGGGGCGATCTTACGATAACGGAATCCTACCCTAGAGCGCTAGAGCATCTGCTGCCCCACACCGGGAATCATCAAGCGGAACATGAAATGGTACAGCGCCTAACGGAGCACATGGCTGCTGATCCTGGACAGAATCATGAACGGGATGCCACAATCTGTGCGGTTTCGGCATGGGCCTCAATTCACCAGAACCGGGCTACGTGGCAAGACCTTTACTTACTGGAATGCAATCCAATTACTCCGTTCGATATACCCGTAAGCTACTGGATGCCCATTCCCGGCAACCTACCTCCACGATAGCCGAGCTTTCATCGGCCTGGCACGGTACGAGTAGGGGATGCGGTGCATGCGGTATGATTGTAGATGCGCAAAATATGGGAGGGGGCACAAAATTGGACACTGCCACTATGCAAGAAACCGTAGTAGTTACTCACACCGATAACCGGGGCATCCCGGATTATACCGTCAAACTCACGTTCTCTTACCAGCAGGAATCCGAGCATTGGGTCGGCGTCTGTGCCGAATTGGGAACCTCGGCATTTGCTGAAACGCGGGAACGGATGCAAAACCGAACTGCGGGATGCGGTGGAGCTGCAACTTAATGAGGTTGCGCGGATTGCTGATGTGACGGAATATCTGGCGGATAATCAGGTGGTTTAATCATTCCATCGTTTGGTACTCGGCCATTCCCCAATGTCATTCTGAGCGCAGCGAAGAATCTCGATAGCGTAGCGCACACTTTGAGGGAAACACCGTTGCTACGTCATCGAGATTCTTCGCTGCGCTCAGAATGACATTGGGGAGGGTGCTTAGTATGGCATTGGGGATGGCACTTGGTATGACAGCGGGGATGGCACTTGGTATGACAGCGGGGATGGCGCTTAGTATGACAGCGGGGATGGCGCTTAGTATGACAGCGGGGATGGCACTTGGTATGACAGCGGGGATGGCGCTTAGTATGACAGCGGGGATGGCGCTTAGTATGGCATTGGGGATGGCACTTGGTATGACAGCGGGGATGGCGCTTAGTATGACAGCGGGGATGCTCAAAACGACAAAGATTTACGTAATTTAGGGGGAGCCGTTTTCGGACGGCTCCCCCTTTGCGGATACCAGGCTATTTCGGCCCTTGGCCCGTCCTAGCCGTGCTGCACCAGTCCTTCGTCCATCATGGCGGCGATGGCGCCGTCGAAGGCTTCTATGGTGAAGTCGATGTCGGCTTCGGTGTGGGTGCCGGAGAGGATGCCGCTGGTGCGGGACATTAGGTCGACGCCGCGTACTTGCAGGGCCTGGCGCAGGCTGCGTTGGATGGCTGCGGGCTGGTTTTTCAGGCGGGAGGCGTCCAGGCCGGCGATGCTGCGTTCGCCGAAGTAGAGGTGGAACGTTGACGCTTCGCCGTACACGGTGGCGTTGAGCTCACGCCGGTCGACGACCTCACGCAGTCCGACGCGCAGGCGTTCGGCCATCAGGTCGGCCTGGGCGTTGTATTCGCCGGTGGCGACCAGGCGGAGGGCGGCGTTGCCAGCGGCGGCGGCGTAGGGGTTGGCGTTGAACGTGCCGCCGTGCAGCACCCGCTCGTAGCGGTCGTGGTGGCTGTCGCCGGTCTGGTGCATCACGGCCATCACTGCGTCGCGGCCGGCCACCGCGCCGCCGGGCAGCCCGCCGGTGAGGATTTTGGCCATCGTGCAAAGGTCGGGGTCAACGCCCAGCCGTTCCTGCGCGCCGCCCGGCGCCCAGCGGAATCCGGTAATGACTTCATCCAGAATCATCACCACGCCGTGCTCGCGGGTGAGCCGGCGCACGCCGTCGAGGAAACCGTCGGGCAGCGGCACGGTGCCGTAGGATGCGCCGGATGCCTCGGTGATGACGCCGGCGATGTTGTCGTCGCTGGCCAGCGCGTGCTCCAGCGCGGTCAAGTCGGTGGGCAGCACGATGATGGAGTCGATGGCGCCCTGGGGGATGCCGATGGACGCCGGCACGTCAAAGGGGGGCAGGTTGCCGGGCATAACGTAGTCGTGCCAGCCGTGATAGTGGGACTCCCAGCGGATGATTTTCTCCTTGCCGGTGTGGGCGCGGGCGACGCGCATGGCCAGCATGGTGGCCTCGGCGCCAGAGCCGACGAACCGCACCTTGTCGGCGCAGGGCATGAGGGTGCAGATGCGCTCGCCCCATTCCAGCATCGACTCGGTGGGCGCGCCGAAGTGGGCGCCGTCGGCGAGGACGGCGGACAGGGCGCTGACCACCTCCGGATGGGCGTGGCCCAGCAGCAGCGACGCCGAGCCCATACCGTAGTCCACGTACTCGTTGCCGTCGATGTCCCACTTGCGGGGGCCGCTGCCCCGGGCGATGATGACGGGGAACGGGTCGGAGGTGTAACCGTCGTGGCCGGGGCTGCCGGAGGGGAAACGGGCCTGATAGCCGGGCTGCAACTCCCGCGAGCGGGGGTTCATACGGATGTATTGTTCCTGAATCGTCTCCGCCATATTAGTCGCTCCTTCGCAGCCGTACTGCGTGTTCCGATTTGGGATGGAAAGGGATGCGTTGGGATGCGGTTTTGTGATGTGAAAGGGCTAGTTGTCGGCGGCCACCGCTGCGGTTTCCCGTTGCAGGGTGGCGGCGAAGGCGTCTTGCAGCTGCGCGCAGGACAGTTCCAGCGCCTGGCGGCCTTTGTCGATGACGTGGGGCATTCCGTAGAAACCGTGTATCACGCCGTCGTAGCGTTTCTGCACCGTGGGCACGCCGGCGGCGCGCAGGGCGGCGGCGTAGGCTTCGCCCTCGTCGCGCAGCGGGTCAAACTCGGCGGTGATGACCAGGGCCGGCGCCAAGTCGGAGGTCAGCCGGGCCCGCAGCGGCGAGGCGAATACGTTGTAGCCGGAAAGGTCGTCGGCCTCCAGATAGTGGTTCCAGAACCAGCGCATACTCTCCCGCTCCAGGAACATACCGGCGCCGTTGACGGTGTAGGAACGGGCGTCGTAATGGGCGTCGGTAGCCGGATACACCAGCAGTTGATAGGCCAGCGGGTGGGGAAAGTCCTCGTGGGCCAGGGCGATGGCGGCGGCCAGATTGCCGCCGGCGCTGTCGCCGCCCACCGCGATGGCGCCGGGCTGCCCGCCCAGCGATTCCGCCTCGTGCATCGCCCACAGGGTTGCGGTCAGGCAATCCTCAAAGGGCGTGGGGAACTTGAACTCCGGGGCCAATCGGTAGTCAACTGAGATGACCACGCAGTTGGCGCCGGCGCACAGCTCGCGGGCGGTGGCGTCGGCGGTTTCCACGTTGCCGATGACCCAGCCGCCGCCGTGATACCACACCAGAATACCCCAGGGGCCGGCGCCGTCGGGCGTGTAGATGCGGATGGGAACGTCGCCCGGCTCCTTGCCATGCTCGTTGCGGATGATGCGATCCTCCACCTTGCCAACGGCCGGGCCGGCCGGACGGGGGCGGTTGTTCATCACCGCGCGGCACTCGTCAACGCTCATCTCCTGGAACGGCTTGATGTCCAGCGAGTCAAAGATTTCCAGCACGTTGGCGGCCTGGGGGTCAAGCAGCTGGCGCATGGCCGTCGGGCTGCCGTCGTGCTGCCGGTGGTACTCGGCGACCACGTCGTCCACCGCGCCCCGCAGGAAAGCGCAGGCGTCGTCCATTGCGGCGCGGGCGGTGTCCATCAGACTGGCCATGCTGAAAAAGCCGTGAATCATCCCGGCGTACCGCTGTGCCGCAGACGCTACGCCCATATCCTGGAGCAGAGCGGCGTAGGCTTCGCCCTCGTCCCGCAGCGGGTCATACTCGGCGGTGATGGTGAAAGACTGGGCCAGCCGGTCGGCGTGGGGGAAATCGGGGGCGAGTTGCAGGGGCGCAACCAGCGGGTCGGCAACGTCGGCCCAGTCGGCGATATACTGCTCCCAGAACCAAATCATGCCCTGGCGTTCCAGGTTGTAGCCGGAGCCGTTGTCGGTATAAGAGCCGGTGTCAAAGTTGACGTCGGTTACGGGATAGACCAGTAGCTGATGGCTGACGCGGAAATCGCGGGTTGCGGCGGCCTTGATGCTGACCGCCGCCGCCAGGTTGCCGCCGGCGCTGTCGCCGCCAACGCACACCACGCCGCTGACGCCGCCGAGGGACGCTGCGTTGTCGCTGGCCCACAAGGTGGCCGCGTAGCAGTCGTCAAAGGGTTCGGGAAACTTGGCCTCCGGGGACAGCCGGTAATCCACCGACACCACCACGCAGCGGGCGCCGGCGCACAGCTGGCGGGCGGTGCCGTCGGCGGATTCCAAATCGCCAACCACCCAGCCGCCGCCGTGATACCACACCAGTATGGGGAACGGGCCGGCGCCGTCGGGCGTATAAATGCGAACCGGCAAATCGCCGGCCGGGCCGGGGATGGCGCGGTCTTGCACCTGCCCGACCTCCGGCCCCGGGCCCCGGGGCCGCTTGGCGGCGTTGACGCGGGCCTCGGCCGGCGAAACCGTATGATTAGGCGGCAGCCCCAGAGCGCGGGTTGCCTCAATAACCTGTTGAGCTTGCGGGTGCAGGGGCATAGCGGGCCTCCGTTTCGGGCGCCTGGAGTAGGTTAGTTTTCAGTCCGGCGTTGTTTAGGAAGTTGGGCTTCCAGTTGGCGGACGCGTTCCTCAGCGGCTTCGGCATTGCGTTGGGCAATGACGGCATCGCGTTTGGCAATGATGGCAGCGGTTTGGGCCTTGAAGACGGCAGTTTGCGCTTTGGTCTCTATTAAGTCGAGGAGGTATTCTCCCGTTGACGGGTTCCAGAAACGCAGTTTGCCGTCGTCCGAGCACAGCTCTAGTTCCAATACTGCGCTGTACCCCCGGATTACGCCGTCGGGCAGCGTCGTCACCGGAATCGGCTCGTATTCCCCGCTGGGCAGCAGGCGGTCGCCGGCCAGCGCGGTGTCGTGGTACTGCCCGCCGGTGTGGTCAAACCGACAGTATTCCGCTACTCCGTAACCGGCGTAGGTGTCGCGATGCTCGGTGCAATTCCGTCGTCCGGTGAACTCCGTGCCCACTTCAAGCACGAACTCGGGAGGCTTGCCGATTTCGCTGATGGTGTAGCCGTTGGATTGTATAATCTCCGCTTTCGGGAAAGGCATACCGAAGGACACCAGGCAATCGGGGTTCGGGCTGCTGCGGGCTTTGCCGGCCTCCGGGCAAAGATAGCCGCAGCTCATCACCACCACGTCGGGCCGGGACAAGTAACGGGCCTCCAGGATGAGGTTGGCGCGGGCGATAAAGGGGAATTGAGAGGCCCGGCCTGGGGATTGCGGCGGGTCGGGCAGTAGGGTGAGGCGTGCGGCCGGCGGGGCGGGGGAACCGTTTTGGGGAATCAGGGTCATCGTGGGCCTCGCAGTTCGCAGGGCGATTTGCGGGACATCATAGCACAGCGGCCATTCCCATCGGCCACTCGGAACGCAGCGAATTAGTTTTCAGCCCGGCGTTGAGCAAGCTGGGCTTCCAGCTGGCGGATACGTTCCTCAGCAGCTTGCCGGGCGACGGCTTCGGCTTGACGGGCTTCGGTTGCGGCTTGACGGGCAGCGGCTTCGGCATCGCGTTGGGCAATAGTGACTTGGTGGGCGGCGGCCTCCGCATCCAGTCGGGCAGTAGTGATTTGATGGGCGGCGGCTTCGGCTTGACGGGCGGCGGCTTCGGCATCGCGCTGGGCAGTAGTGATTTGATGGGCGGCAGCCTCCGCATCCCGCTGATCCATGGCATCCATTAAATCGGGCAGATATTCTCCTGTTGACGGGTTCCAGAAACGCAGATTGCCGGCATCCGAGCGCAGCTCTAGTCCCAGAACGGCGCTGTACCCCCGGATGACGCCGTTGGGCAGGGTAGTTACCGGAATCGGCTCGTACTCGCCGTTGGGCAGCAGGCGGTCGCCGGCCAGCGCGGTGTCGTGGTACTGCCCGCCGGTGTGGTCAAACCGCCAGTATTCCGGCACGCCGTAACTGGCGTAGATGTCGCGTTTCACGGTGTAATCCCGTCGTCCGGTGGACGCGGAGGCTATTTCCAGCACGAACTCGGGGGGCTTGCCGATTTCGCTGATGGTGTAGCCGTTGGATTGCATAATCTCGGCTTTCGGGAGGGTCATTCCGAAAGACACCAGGCAATCGGGGCTGGGGCTGCGCCGGGCGTTGCCGGCCTCCAGGCAAAGGTAGCCATCGCTTATCACCACCACGTCGGGACGTGACCGGTAATGGGCCTCCAGGATGAGGTTGGCGCGGGCGATAAAGGGAATCTGTAAGGCCATGTCAGGGGACTGCGGCGGGTCAGGCAGTACGGTGAGGCGTGCGGCCGGCGGAGAGGGTGAGGGGGAAACGGTTTGGGAAATCAAGGTCATCGTGGGCCTCGCAGCAACGCAGTTCACCGGGCAACTCGTGGGCCATCATAGCACAGCGGCGACGGGCAATCGCGGCCTAGTTGAGACGGAATTAGCCGCCGGCAATGCTAACTGCGCGCCTCCCTAAGCAGACGACAGTCTGCCCAGGTTGAAACCGGCGGCCGTTAAGATAAGAGCGGACGTTGAAATCGACGCTACTGCTAGGCGCTGCGGGTGGCGGTGTAGTCTGCGCGGGCGCGGTTGAGGGCTTGGGTGCGGCCGGCTTGCAGGGATTCGTTGCGGTCGTAGGCCCATTTGTTGGAGGCTATGGCGGCGTCGGCGGAACCCTGGAAGTGGGGCATTACGTGGCGGGCGATTAGCTCGTAGCTGTGGAGCATATGCTCGCGTGCGGCCCAGTCCACCGTTTGCACCATAAAGGCGCCGAAACCGCCGCTGCGCTCCTCCAGCCGCTTGATGCCCTCGATGCAGTCGTCGGGCGTGCCGATAATCCACGCGCCCCGCTCGGCCAGCACGTCGATGATTTTCTCCGGCGGGCCGTCCACCACCTGGGGGCGTCCCATGGTGTGCTCGAAGTACTCCCGCTGGTAGCGGCCGGCGCCGATGCGGGCCTGCTCGAACGCCTCTTTGCGGGTGTCGGCGAGATGGACGGGCAGCACCAGCCGCCAGTCGAAGCGGTCAACCACCTGATTATGCTCGGCGGCCGATTCCTCGCAGATGTCCCAGAGCTCTTTCAGGTCGGCGCCCTGCGGCACTTTGGGGTCGCGGGGCGTGGTGATGGTAAGCACCGACGCGCCGTGCTTGCCGGCCAGCGCCACGCCGGAGGGGGTTTGCACCGAGGCCACCGAGATGGGCATATGGGGTGTTTGGTAGGGGCGCAGCTGGAGCATCGCCTCTTGCAGCTCAAACCAGTCGCTGCGGTGCGTAATCGGCTCTTTCTCGGTAAAAAGGCGCATAATCACGCCCAGGGCCTCGTCCATGCGGATGCGCTGCTTGGTGGGGTCAATGCCCATCATGTAAGCATCGCCGGGCAGCGCGCCGGGGCCAACGCCCAGCATCACCCGGCCCCGGGTCATGTGGTCCAGCTGGGTCATCCAGTTGGCGACCATAAAAGGATGGTGATAGGGCAGGCTGACGACGCCGGTGCCGAGTTTGATGTGCTTGGTGCGGTCGGCGGCGACGCCGATAAAGATTTCCGGCGAGGAGATGATTTCCCAGCCGGCGCTGTGATGTTCGCCAATCCAGGCTTCGTCAAAGCCCAGGTAATCAAGCCACTGCACCAGCTCCAGGTCGCGCTCCAGCGCGAGGGTAGGGTTCTCGCCGGCGCGGTGGAACGGGCCCATAAAGATGCCAAACTTCATACGATCGGGTAACGCCATTGGGAATCCTCCTCCGTCTCGGTGCAAACGCTAAACGCCGCCGGGAGCGCAAGAGCTGCGCCGCCGGCGGACGAGTGAACGATATTAGCCGCATTATATGGGCGATACCGTGCGGCGGCAAGCGGGGGGTAGAGCCGGTGGCGTTCCGTTTCAGATGAGTGTTTTGGGATGACCGGGGGCAGTATGGCGTTTTGCGGTCATCCGGCTATCATTGCCGAGGGTGTTGGCTGAGCAGGTATTCGTACATTTCCGGATATGGTTCGGCGAGGTGAATCAGCTCTCCACTTCGCATTCTTGCCAGCAGCCTGTTGGCCTTTTCGCGTATTGCTACGCCGGCGGCTCCACAAATGCCAATGCTAGAAAAGCACTCGAAGCAGAACCCGTAACAGTCGATGAATGGGTTTGACCCGCAGAAATCGCAGGCCCGATTGCCAATCATCTGCGGCTCGTCAAGCATCCTGCCTTGTGTTTTTTGCGCCTGCCTCAGGGCTTTCGCAAGTGCGTTGCTTTGGTTCAGCCGGTCGGCTATCTCGTCAAGCCAGGTCCGTACCAGGCCGTTGCGCGTAAGCGCACGCCGGGCGAAGGCTTTAGCGTCTGACGATTCCATCACCGCGGACCCGGCATCCGGCCACGTGTCCAAGCCAATGAAATCGTACCGTTCCGTGGTTTTGCGGAGGTATTCATTCACATCACCTTGCAGAATGGTGATTTTAGGATGGCTGACCACCGGGCCTACAATGTCGATGACGCCTTGCTGAATTTCTACGACCGTGACGGACTTCACAAGCGGGTTTGCAGCACACATCCAGGCCAGAATACCTAATCCTAACCCGCTGATTAGAGAATGTCCCGACGCGCCTCTGGCGAGGCTTTTCATAGACAAACATTCATCCGGCGCGCCGGACATCCACGTTATCCAGCTATTTCCATAACCTTGCTCCAGCGAGGGATATTCTATTGGCATCGGGTTTTTGGTGTAGAGAAACCGCCCGATTTTAGGGTTATACCAGCGCTCCGTGCGTCCAGCCTGCCCTACGCTCTTGCTCAATCTCAGCGATCCCTGCTCAACCTCCGGGTATTCCGGCAGCGATGCCAGAGTTGCCGCACATTCCTTTGCCAAGTGGTCAACGTTGAAAATCATAAATCCCTTCCTGATTGTTACGCAGATTGCATTAATTAGATGGACGCTTAACGATGTTGGCCGCAGTATATGGGCGATGCCGTGCGACGGCAAGCGGGGGACGGTCACAGCCTGGCGTCAAGTATCCGGTAAGATCGCTGAAAGCTGGGGAGGTGCTGCCGGAGCGTATCCGGGTTCAGATTGCCCAATACCTCAAACGACTTTGGGCCTTTGGCGTAAGGTTGGGAGCAGTTGCGGGTGGCGCGTTCCAAACCGTCTTGCACGTCGTGTCTATCCCGATTTTCCAGATTGACTACCGGCGGCAGTGCGGAGGGTTGCAGGCATTGACCGTAGTGAAGTGCCAGTGTATCCCGGTCGGCGACAATCCACGTTTCCATGCAAGTAGTCATCATGAGGACTTGTTCGTCGTCCGCGCCCGGCGGCCTTTGCCAGCCATCCCGCCGTCGCAGGTGTTCCCAAGTTGCGTTGATGTCCGCAACCGGGGCCTCGCTGTCAACCAGCAGCGCAATGTAGATTGCCGCCGATCCTCTTTCGTTATCAGTTCTGAAATCGTCGTATGCCGATGTCCGGCCGCCACAAACTATCAGTTTGGGCATCCGTCCCTTGTAGCCGCAACTTTCCAGCAGCCGACTAAACCCTTCGCGGCAACTCCTCTGGCTCCTTCTGGTATTGCCGCCGCCTTCCAGATATATGCGCGCGTTCACCACCGTAGCCCCCCTAGATGGCCGCGCGTCCACAAATCGCCCAAGCCCTGGTACTTTTCCAGCCAATGCGCGAGCTCGGAATGGTCAAGCCGCTGCATTGTGGTTTGCCCGTCGTTCTTTTCGCAGATGACGATGGACTCCGGGCGTTCCGACAGCGCGTCCACCAGGATGTCGGAATGGGTGGTTACTACCAGTTGGCACCGGGTGGACGCATCTGCCAGTAATCTGGCCAGGCCGGGTATCAAGTCGGGATGTATTCCTAGTTCCGGTTCCGCGATGCCTACCAGGGCGGGCGGTTCCGGGTCGAGCAGAATTGCCAGCAGGCAGAGGTAGCGCAGGCTGCCGTCGGACAGGCGGTTGGCCGGTATTGCGAACTTGCCTTCCGTGAAAAAGACCTGGACGGTGCCGCCCTCAAAGTTCAGCTCAAAGTCGGTGACGCCATCGTAAATGTCGCCGAGTTTCTCGAATATGCTTGACTTGGTTTCGGGATATTGCCGCAGTCTGTTGAGGAACATTCCCAGGTTGGAGAAGTCCTCCATTAGCGGATTGGGGCGAACGTCGCTGCGCTGCGGCTGCCGAACCGCCGCTTTCTGACCGAACTCCCACTCGCGATAAAGACGGATGCGCTCGTAAAACCGGCTCAGATGGCTCAGCTCCGGGAACCGTTCCGGGTCTTTCCGCTGGGAAAGTATTGATTCGTCTAGGGCCAGGTCATCCCGTTTCAACTCAATCTGGCCGGTTTTCCCGCGGACGTTAAGCGCCGGATGTCCCTTTTGGAATCGGTAGTAAAAATAGCCGTCATCATCGTCAGCGCGGGGAAATTCATTCTCGACCCGCTCGTCCACCAGATGGAGCGTCTGATTGGCCTCGGTGAACTCTATCGTATGGCGGAGGGGCTGGTTGCCGTTCGGGTTGTCAACGATGGCCTCGACGGTTGCCGTTGCGCCGGGCTGCCCTTTCCAAATCCAGTTGCGGATGCCGCCGCCGGCGCGAATCGGCGTGGCCAACCCGTGCGGCGCAGCCTGCAAAAGGCCGATGGCCTCAAACAGGTTTGACTTGCCGCTGCCATTCGGGCCAATCAGCACGTTAAGCGGCAACAAGTCAAGGGAGACGCCATCCGGCCCGAACGACAACAGGTTCTTTGCCGTAATTCTGCGCAGCATCTTTTCCATATTAGCTGCATTATATGGACGATGCCCGGCGGCGGCAAGCGGATGGCGTGCTATAATCCTGCCCGCCTTGATTACCGTTCTCTGCCGGAAACGCCCGATGCTACCCTTGAAATTGCCGCTGCTGATGGCGATGGTTGCTGCTTTCTTTGTTGCGTGGCTTGCGGCGGGGTGCGCTGGCGGTTCGGCGGGGCCGGGGGATTTTGTCCGGCCTACCGCCCCGGCGCCGGCTACTGCCGTTCCTGCAACTGCTACTGCCGTTCCGCTACCCGCAACTGCGGTTCCACCAACTGCTACTGCTGTTCCGGCGTCGGCTGTTGCTGATTCAGCTTCTCCTCCGGGCGTAAGCTCTGCTTTTGCTGTTCCGGATGCGGTTTCCGGGGGTTGCCCGGAGCATGGCTATTGCGCGCGGCTGAAACCGGGCGGGCGGCTTACGGCGGCGGCCTGGCTGGATGAGGACCGGATGTATCTGGCGGACTTTGAGGGGCGTATCCGGCTGCTGGATGTTAGAACCGGGGTTGTTACGATGGTTTTGGAGGGGTTGAGCATACCCCGGGGGGTGACGGTGTTGGACGGGAGCCTTTACGTGAGCGAGATGGGGAATGTCTGCCGGTTGGTACGGCAGGTGTTAGGAGAGGGGGGCATCGGGTGCAAGTATGAGGCCGGCGCTACGGACTTGGAGTTCTTAAGCCGCACCAGCGCACAAGTTCTTTCATATCAGATAGATGATTCCGGTGGATTAAGCAACCGGCAGGTAGTAGTGGATAGAATTATGGCCTGGGAAAGAGACCATGCTCCAAATGGACTGGTCAATGACGGCGAGTACGTGTACGTCAGTATTGGCCATCCGCAGCACGTGATAGACCCCGGCAATATTCTTATAACCCACGCTGACGAGCTTAAGTCGCATAACCGCCGGACGGAGCTGATGGGAGTAGTGGCCCGCTTTCGTCCGCCGGATAATGAAGTTGAGGTTTATGCGACCGGGCTGCGCAACACTTACGGAATCTCCATAGCGCCGGACGGCACGATTTACGGGGTAGACAATGACCAGAAAGGTGGGCTGGCCACCGAGGGACAACTGGAGGAATTGAACGCTATCGTTGCCGGCGGGTTCTATGGATTCCCCACTTACGGCACTCACGAGGCGCCGCCGGAAGCGGGGGTTAGCGAACCCGTTGCCGTGCTGCAAGGCGCCGTGGGCACCTTTGCCCATGCCAATCCGGACGGCATCTACGTGGCTTACCTTGCCCTGGACGGCAGCGGCGACGGGTTTGTGGTTGACCGCTTTGAATACGCTGGCGGGATGCCGGAGCGGATTGTTAGCGCCCAGGGGCATACCACCGCTATATTGGAACGGAACGGGCTGCTGTACCTGGCGTCATTTGACGGCAGCATCTACGTCATCAATCCGCACGCCGCCGCCGCTGCTCCGCTGAATATCGGTTTGTACTATGACCGTTACGTGGATGAAGTTATTGCCGCTGGCGGCCCGCCCATCATTGCATCGGACTATGACGTGTACCTTGACGCGGGCCAGCTGATTTACGACAAACACCCCTGCACGCCGGCGGATACCGAGGTCCGTTTCTTTTTGCACGTTGTTCCGGTGAACCGTGATGACTTGCCGGAAAATCGCCAGCAAAACGCCTTTGACAACCTGGATTTCAGCTTTGATGACTACGGCTGGCGGAACGGCGGCGACCGCTGCCGGGCGTTCCGCCAGCTGCCGGAGTACGACATAAGCACTATCCGGACGGGCCAGACTGTCCGTGAGGAATCGGGGTGGCGCAACATCTGGGAAGGCGAGTACCGCTTTGAGCGCTAGGCTGGGTTGGCATTCTCTCTCATTTCCCCGCCATCGCCGGGAGCGGGTGGGCCAACGACGTTAGCCGCCGTATATGGGCGCTGCCGTGCGGGGGCAAGCCGGGGGCGTGCTATAATCTTGCCCGCCTTGATTACCGTTCTCTGCCGGAAACGCCTGATGACGCTCTTGAAATTACCGCTGCTGATGACGGTGGTGGTTGCTCTTTTTGTTGCCTGGTTTGCGGCGGGGTGCGCTGGCGGTTCGGTGGGGCCGGGGGATTTTGTCCGGCTTACCGCCCCGGCGCCGGCTACTGCGGTTCCACCAACTGCTACTGCTGTTCCTACTCCAACAGTAATTGATTACGCTTACCCTTCCCCAAACTCAAGTTCTGATATTGCAGTGCTAACTATGGTGCCCGAGGTTTGCCCGGAGCATGGTTATTGCGCGCGGCTGGATTTGGGTGGGCGGCTTACGGCGGCGGCCTGGCTGGATGAGGACCGGATGTATCTGGCCGACTTTGAGGGGCGTATCCGGCTGCTGGATGTTAGAACCGGGGTTGTTACGATGGTTTTGGAGGGGTTGAGCATACCCCGGGGGTTGACGGTGTTGGACGGGCACCTTTACGTGAGCGAGATGGGGAATGTCTGCCGGTTGGTACGGCAGGTGTTAGGACAGGAGGGCATCAGGTGCAAGTATGAGGCGGGAGCTTCAGACTTGGAGTTCTTAAGCCGCACCAGCGCACAAGTTCTTTCATATCAGATAATAGATGATTCCGGTGAATTAAGCGACCGGCAAGTAGTAGTTGATAGAATTATGGCTTGGGACCCTACCCATGCTCCGAATGGACTGGCCAATGACGGCGAGTACGTGTACGTCAGTATTGGCCATCCGCAGCACGTGATAGACCCCGGGCATATTCTCATAACCGACGCTGACGAGCTTAAGTCGCATAACCGCCGGACGGATCTGATGGGAGTAGTAGCCCGCTTTCGTCCGCCGGATAATGAAGTTGAGGTTTATGCGACCGGGCTGCGCAACACTTACGGAATCTCCATAGCGCCGGACGGAACGATTTACGGGGCGGACAATGATGGGCCGGCCACCGAGGGACAACGGGAGGAATTGAACGCTATCGTCGCCGGCGGATTCTATGGGTACCCCATCTACGGCACTTACGAGGCCCCTCCGGAAGCGGGGGTTAGCGAACCCGTAGCGGTGCTGGAAGGCAAAGCCAGCACCTTTGCCCATGCCAATCCGGACGGCATCTACGTGGCTTACCTTGCCCTGGACGGCAGCAGCGACGGGTTTGTGGTTGACCGCTTTGACTACGCTGGCGGGAGGCCGGAGCGGATTGTTAGCGCCAGGGGGCATACCACCGCCATACTGGAACGGAACGGGCTGCTGTACCTGGCGTCATTTGACGGCAATGTCCACGTCATCAATCCGCACGTCGCCGCCGCCGCTCCGCTGAATCTTGATTCGTACTATGACGATTACGTGGATGAAGTCATTGCCGACGGCGGCCTCCCCATCATTTCCTCGGACTATGACGTGTACCTTGGCGCGGGCGTGCTGATTTACGACAAACACCCCTGCACGCCGGCGGATACCGAGGACGGGTTCTTTTTGCACGTTGTTCCGGTGAACCTTGATGCCCTGCCGGAAGATCGCCGGCAGTACAATTTTGACAGACGGGATTTCAAATTTGCGGACTACGGCTGGCGGAACGGCGACCGCTGCCGGGCGGTGCGCCGGCTGCCGGAGTACGACATAAGCACAATCAGGACGGGTCAGAGTGTCCGTGAGGAATCGGGGTGGCGCAGCATCTGGGAAGGCCAGTACCATTTGAATTTCGGTTCGTACTATGACGATTACTTGGATGAAGTCATTGCCGACGGCGGCCTCCCCATCATTGCATCGGACTATGACGTGTACCTGGGCGAGGGCGTGCTGATTTACGACAAACACCCCTGCACGCCGGCGGATACGGAGGCCGGGTTCTTTTTGCACGTTGTTCCGGTGAATCTTGATGACTTGCCGGAAGAGCGCCGGCAGTACAATTTTGACAACTGGGGTTTCAGCTTTGATGACGATGGCTGGCAGAATGGCGACCGCTGCCGGGCGGTGCGCCGGCTGCCGGAGTACGACATAAGCACAATCAGGACGGGCCAGACTGTCCGTGAGGAATCGGGGTGGCGCAACATCTGGGAAGGCGAGTACCGCTTTGAGCGCTAGGCCGGGTTGGCATTCTCTCTCATTTCCCCGCCAACGCTACCGCCGGGAGCGGGTGGGCCAACGACGTTAGCCGCCGTATATGGACGATGCCCGGCGGCGGCAAGCGGACGGCGTGCTATAATCCTGCCCGCCTTGATTACCGTTCTCTGCCGGAAACGCCTGATGACGCTCTTGAAATTGCCGCTGCTGACGGCGATGGTTGTCGCTGTCTTTGTTGCCTGGCTTGCGGCGGGGTGCGCTGGCGGTTCGCCGGGGCCGGGGGATTTTGTCCGGCCTACCGTTCCACCGCCGGCCGCTGCTGTTCCGACGCCGGCTATTGCTGATCCGGCTCCCTCCCGGAACTTAGGCTCTGCTAGCGCCGTGCCAACTACGGTTTCCGAGATTTGCCCGGAGCACGGCTATTGCGGACGGCTGGAACCGGGCGGGCGGCTTACGGCGGCGGCCTGGCTGGATGACGACCGGATGTATCTGGCCGACTACGAGGGCAAGATACGGCTGCTGGACGTCAGCGACGGCACAATAGAAACCGTCCTCACCGGGTTGACGGTGCCGCAGGGCTTGACGGTGCTGGATGGGCGTCTGTACGTATCGGATTTGGGCAATCTCTGCGACGTGCTGGATGAGATGCTGGGGCCGCACGGCCCGGAGCGACGCTGGTGTTACGCTGACAGCCTGACAACCGGCAGCGACGGATGGTATGAAGCGCACCAGCGCGTCAACGCTCAGATTCTGTCGTACCAAATTGACCAGGACGGCGGCCTTGACCGGCGGCAAGTGGCAGTGGATCAGATCGCTGCCATACATCTTGAACATAGTATTCACGGCCTGGTCAATGATGGCGAGTGGATATACGTCAGCATCGGCAGTCCATACAGTACTCCCGACCCGGACATAAAGTATTACCTGGATACCGACCCGATAGTCGCCGCCAGCGGCCGGCGTATGGACTTGTTGGGAACTATTGCCCGCTTTCGCCCCGGCGATACCGATGTTGAAATATGGGCCACCGGCTTTCGCAACATCTACGGAATATCCATCGCCCCCGACGGTACGATTTATGGGGCGGACAACGATACGCAGGACGGGCTGGCCGACTGCTGCCAACTGGAGGAGTTGAACGCTATTGTTGCCGGCGGGTTCTATGGATTCCCCTTTTACGGCACTTACGCGGCCCCGCCGGAGGCGAACGTTATCGAGCCCGTAGCGGTTCTGGAAGGCACCGTTTCCACCTTTGCCCATGCCAATCAGGACGGCGTGTACGTGGCCTACCTTATCCTGGACGGGAGCAGCGACGGGTTTGTGATTGACCGTTTCGGCTACGACGTCTGGACGCCGGAGCGGGTTTTCAGCGCTGAGGGGCATACCACCGCCATACTGGAGCGGAACGGGCTGCTGTACCTGGCATCATTTGACGGCAATATCCACGTCATCAATCCCGATGCCGCGCCCGTCCGCATCTTGACTGCGTTCCATAATGATGACTATGTGGATAGAGTGATTAACGCCGGCAACCCGCCCATAATTTCTGAGGGTTATGAAGTGTATATTGACGGGGGCCGGCTGATTTACGACAAAACCCGCTGCGGGCCGGTAGATCGGGAACGTTTCTTTTTGCACATTATTCCAGTGAACAACGACGACCTGCCGGAAAGTCGCAAGAAGTGGAACAACGAGAACCTGGATTTCAACTTTGATGCCTATGGCTGGCGGAGTGGCAGCCGCTGCCGGGCGGTGCGTGAGCTGCCGGAGTATGACATCAGCATAATCAGGACGGGCCAAGTTGTCCGCAGGGAAGAGGGGCACCGCCGCACCTGGGAAGCCGAGTACCATTTTGGACGCTAGGCTCGACTCCCCAATCCGTCAACGCGGCGGGCAATTGCCGGCCATATCGGGGGATGCGCAAGCGGCATCGTTTCGGCGGGACGGTTTATAATTAACCATCCATCCGCAGCGACGCTAGACAGCGAGGTCAAACCTATGGCGGCCATCAATCAACAGATACTGATACTGGACAGCCAGAACCAGTTGCGCAAGGTCGATAAGATGGCCCGTGATTGGGCTATCGCTCATGCCGGCCATTACCAGGGCCAGGCTCGTCGAGAACTGGGCGGCTCTAACCCGTTTCGGGAGTGGCGGCGCGACGGCCTTACCATCCGCATATCCAAACCGCAGTCGGCGGCGTTCAAGCAGGGGCAGATTGTCAGCGTTCGCTACGCGCCGGCGGGCAACGCCGAGCCTTACGTCGGCTATCTGATGACCTATGGCCTGTCGGACGCGGAGCGGTCGGGCGGCTGCTTTATATCCATTACCTCCCGGCCTGACGCGCTGCCTGATGACGATGCGCCCTGGGACGGCAGCGCTGGCGTCGCCGGGCTGGATGCCATCATCGCCGCTGTCAACGACGACCGCCCGCGCCCGGCGGAGACGGCAAGCCGTACTCAATCCAGCGCCGGCATCGCCAGCATCGACAACCTTTTTGCCCAGCACGACGCGGCAATCGTGCTGACCGAGGAGGGGCAGCAGGGGGATGAATTCCGGGAGCTGGCGGCCCGGCACGGTGATTGGGCCAGCGTGGTCAGCATCGGCGCGTCGGAGCAGCTGGCGATTGGCCGGCAGCTGCTGAATGACGAACTTTACTGGTGGGTGCGGGCGCGGATAGCGCTCTTTGCCCGGTACGAGAACAGCGACGGCGAACGCTTGCAGATGGCGGAATCGGAGTATGACAAGGCCGCCGCCTTTCTGGATGAGGCGCGCACGCGCACGCGCAGCGACGTGGTGAACCGCAACTGCCTGACGCTGCTGGAGTTCCTGGAATCCACCGCCGACGTCCAAAACGCCGGTATGCGCGCCCTGGCCGACGTCATTGCCCGGGAGCCGTCAACCGAAACTAGTCCTCCGGAAATTGCGGCGGTCGCCAGCGACGGGCCGGAGAACGTAGCCGCGCAGCAGCGGATTTACGTTCTGGAGGACCAGCTGGAGGAGGCCAACACCGCGATTGCCGAGCTGCGCGAACAGCTGCAACAGCTGCAAGAATATGCGACTTACGACGATGATGCGCCCGACGAACCTGCCGTCGCCAATGTGACGGAGGGCAAGGCGGATAGGCACACGATGGTGCTGGGCGCTATCACCGAGCCGGACCGTTATCCCCGGCTGCGGTTTCTGACCAACTTTGACAAACCGCTGGCCGACTTCGGCAAGCAGCGTCCCAACGGCGCGGAAATCGTAACGGCGCTGGACGCCATCAACAAGCTGGCCCAAGCCTGGTACAACACGCCGGGGGGGAGCATCGGCCCCTGGGACAACTACTTTACCAGCCTCAAACCCGGCTGGACGCACGCCAACGGGGAGTCTGAATTTACGATGTCGCGCTTTGGGGACAAACGCTCTTTCAGCGACCAGGATCATGACCGGCGGGTGTCAATCACCCGGCACTTGACTTACCGGGGTTCTAACAGCGGCCTGCAAATCTACTTTGACCGGGACGACGTTACCGACAATTTTATTGTTGGCTACATCGGCGCCCACCTGCCCTATGCCACCAACCGCTCTTAGGCGGGCGGGCCCGCATGGCGGGCACAGCAGGCGCAGTGGTACTGCTCCGTAGCAGGTGCCCGCTTGATGGCGGGTATGGGGGGCTTTTTGATGTTGAGGGGTTTTTGGGAGGCGCCTTTGTATCCTTTGCCCCGGCGGCTGGGCGCGAGGTTTGGTATTTTGGCCATGGTGGGCTCCCGGCTGCGCTGATTTTCCTATTGCTCCATACTGCCTACCGCTTGATAACGGGTAGGGGGGGCCTTTTGATGTTGAGGGGTTTTTGGGATGCGCCTTTGCGTCCTTTGCCCCGGTTGCTGGGTGCCAGGTTCGGTACTTTGGCCATGTTTCCCTCCTCGTTAATTTTCCTGTGGAGCCGTTTCAAGGAATTCTACCATTTCCACATCGCTGGCCGGAACCAGAGTTAGTATGACTCCCGGTGTACGAATCCAGCGGCCTCGGATGGCCCATATGCCCTCGGATATGCTGAAATGGCCCCGATCATGGTTACTGGGCCATTCCTCTGCCCAACCGCACAGATGGCGTTTGTCTTTCAAGTATAGCATAACGTAGCAGCGGGGGAGTTCGGCGAAAGCGGAGTACCATTCGGAGGGGTAGGAGGTTTCTCGGGTGATTCCGATGCGGCGGAGGGCGCCGTGGGCGGTGTCGTGGTTGGAACAATAGACTACGATTAGCGCTACGACAATGGAGCTTACTACTGCAACGGCAAGCTCCAGTTCCGGCGGCCACGCGTAGCCGGCCCACGCCAGACTGCCCGTCCAGCGGGCGGCCCAGGCGATGGCTTGTCCGACGGTGGTGAATACCAGGGTCTGGACTACCTGGCCGAATTCGTTGGGTTTGGGGTGTGAGGTTAGCGAGTAGAATATCGCCGCCGCTACGAAACCGGGCAGCAGGAACGTCAGGACGGCGACTACTTCGCTGCTGGCCCAGCTCATGGATAGTCCGGTTTATGGGTAGTCCGGGTTATGCCGCGCGGCTTTTACCCGGCAACCGGGGGCAGGCCCTCGTCGGCGCGCACTTCGTTGATAATCTCCAGAACCCGCTGCTGCAACGGGGGGTAGGACAGCTCGAATTCGGACAGCAGGCGGCTGTTGTCCACCAGGTAGTTGCCGGAGTGTTCCCGGCCGCCGGGGTCGTCGAATCTGATTTGGGCGTCGGGGAGGTAGCCGCGCACGATGTCGGCCAGGTCGCCCAGGCTGATTGCCGTGCCGCCGGAGTTGTACACTTCCCCCTCGCTGCGGTCAACCAGCGACACGCGCACGAAAGCCTCGGCGATGTCCTCAACATGGATGGGCAGGCGCATCATCTGCTGGTAGGGAAAGCTGACCGGCTCGCCCCGCGCGGGCAGGGTGACGCAGCGGACGTGGTCAACCGAGCCGCGCACTTTGTCGGGGCCGGTTACGTTGGCCGGGCGGATGCCGGTGATGGACATACCGTAGTTCTCGTTGAACATTTTGGCCTGAAACTCGTTGAATATCTTGTGGACGGCGTACTGGCTGGTGCCATATGTTGCGTCGTCCTCGGTGGCCATCCGCTCGCCGAAGTTGGACTGCTGGCCGCTGACGGCGACGGAACTGGCATAGACGATGCGGTTGACGCCCAGCAGCCGCCCGGCCTCAAAGCAGTTGTCCATCCCCAGAATGTTGAGCCGCATCTGGTGGTGCGGGTTGCCCTCGCCGCCGCCGAGGAGGTAGGCCAGGTTGATAATCCGGTCGGGCTGGGCCTCGACGATGGAGCGGGTGACCTGCTCAAAGTCGGTAATGTCAACGCGGGCACTGCGGATGGCGCCGGGGGCAACGCCGGGGATGTCGGGCAGGGGGTTGATGTCGGTAGCGTACACGTCCGCGCCGCGCTCCACCAGCTTGCGGATGACGCGGGGGCCGATGAAACCGGCGCCGCCCATAACCAGAACCGTCATAATGCACCTCTTTGCGAGTGTGATAGTTTGCCGTTGCCAAGTGTTATTTGCGTATTGCTACAAAGAACAACCGGCGGAAAGGGTAAAGGGTTGCGCCGTCGGGCCGCCGGGGGTATTGCTGATTGAGGCGGCGGCGGTACTCGTCCAGGTAGCGGGGGCGTTCGGCGTCGTTGAGGCCGTTGAGGATGGGGCGCAGGCCGGTGCCGGTTACCCACTCCAGCACGGCGTCGGGGCCGCGGAGCACGTGCTGGTATTCGGTGGTCCAGACGTCCAGATGGGCGGCGTCGGGGGACAGCAGGTTGTAGTAGAAATCCGCATCCTGCACCCAGCGGTTGCCGACGGCGGCGCGCAATTCGGCGCTGCCGACGGGGGCGCCGTCCGGGCCGCAATCATCCAGCGTGGCGCGCATGATGCGGTGCGACGGCATATCCCAGCTCAGCGGGGCCTGAATGGCCAGACAGCCGCCGGACGGCAGGGCGTTCCACAGCCGGGGGATTAGTTCGTCGTGGTCTGGCACCCACTGGATGGCGGCGTTGGAATAGAGGGCCGCCGGCGGTTCGGCCGGCTGCCAGTCGGCGAGGTCGCCGTGCTGCCACTGTATCTGGGATGGCGATGCGGCGGCTTGGGCCAGCATCTCCGGGGAGTTATCTACTCCGATGACGCTGGCGTCGGGCCAACGTTCGGCCAGCAGGCGGGTTACGTTGCCGCTGCCGCAGCCCAGGTCGTAGATAAGGCCGGGCCGTTCCAGAGGCATCCGGCCCATCAAGTCCAGGGCGGGCCGCAGCCGATGGTCGGAGAACTTCAGGTACTGGCCGGGATCCCAGGATTCGCCGGCAATATCGCGCTGGTGGGGGGTGGCTGATGTCATCGTTGAGCTGGCCTGTGAGTGGTGACGGGGCAAGTTGAGCCGAGTATAGGATGGGCCTCAAAGGGCGTCAACTTGGGCAGCGTCACTTTCAGTCACTGCCGCAAGGCAGCGTTGCGTTTCAAGGTGGTTTGGTCAAGTCATAATCGGTCATCCTGCGGGATAGAGTTTGCGGTTGGCTGGTATCGGGCGTTTATCGGGCGGTGGGTTCGGTTGGTTTGGTTTGGTGGTGTCGGAGATTCAAGTCGTTGTCAGCCCTACGGCCGGAGGTGGGTACGCAACTATTTTGGACCTTCATTTTACGTGTCCTGCCCTAATGAGAGGAAGCACGCGGGCTGAAGCTCGATACCCTGCGGAGGCAGCCCACGCCGTGTAAGCGGGGATGGGACTACCCTTGCCGATTGCGGTTTTGCTGACTGGCCGTGTTAACTTGAATCTCCGACGATGGTTGATGCGGTGTCCCCGATTTCCCAGGTGCGCCCTCTATATGAGAAACGGCTGGTAGCGGGGTTGGTTGATTTGCCCGATGGATGTATCTTACACGAACCGATGTACGGTTGCAAGGGGTTGGGGTCGCTGATTTTTTGGGATTGGGGGGGGATTCTAAGGGGGTGACGCTGGGGGAAATCATTTCCCCCAGACCCCCTCATTCTTGAGGGCTAGGGCGCTGCTGCGGTGTCGGGGTTCAGCGCTGCGCTCGGAATGGCGTTGGGGATGGGGGAATTGGGGTTGGGGTGTGTGGTGGTTTCTTTGACACGGGGGGCGGTTCGGGGTAGCATTATCACGCAGTGTTGCTGCTTACATTTTGCGGTATTGCGGGCGGTGGAAACGGGCTGACGTTTCCGGCGCGCGCTCCGATCCGATGCGATGCGATGGTACACGGGTTGCGCCGATAACAGACCACACCGTCGATTACTGACTCCCCGGACCGGCGTTTTGCGGATGGGCGTTTTGCGCTGGCAAAGCGATTGAGACGGGGGAACTGACGGTTCCCGCTGACCTGCGCCCAGGGAGAATAATCTTGACCACCTCCACCTCCAACGCTAACTTTCCGGCCGATGCCGATGGCAAGTCGCCGCTGGCCGGCCCGGAGATTGTTCCCGAGTTTGAATCCGCTCTGACCCGGCTGTGCGCTTTGGCCCGCCAGGGTCAGCGCACCGACAGCCACTTGTACAATCCGACGGAGGATTGGCTGGTGGCGAATATGCCCATCTTTCAGGAGCTGCCGGAGGCGCGCCAGGCGGAGCTGCGCGACGAAGCCCGGGCTCTGGAGGACGAGGCGGAAACGGCCAACGCCGCCGGCCGGGCCTCTACCAAAGTCTGGCCCGAAACGGTGTTCCGGCTGGACAACGGCGGGCTGGCGTTTTTCAGTCAGCTGGGGGTGGTGCGCCGCCCGGACTTGACGCAATACTTTGTGGAAGGGTTCACGCGGAATCGGGACGCGCTGGCGTTCTCGGAGGACAACCAGCGCCTGTTCGTAAAGGTGTTCGAGCAGGTCATCGCCAAGATGGAGGCGCATTTCGCCGACGGCGGCGGCATCGTGCAAACCGACCGGCAAATCTGCGACGCGCCCGGCCGCTCGTATCACGCGCGGCAGCTGCTTTTCGGCACGCGCTATCTGCAAGCGCCCTATATGTGGCGCAAGCTGACCTTTGACCTGCCGGCCGAGCAGTGGCCGGAACGGCCCGACATTCTGGAGGTTTCGGTGCCGCACTGGATGGACGACCTGGATTTGGACGAAGGGCTGAAGGCGCAGCTGCGGGAAACGGGGATTACGCAGCTGGTGTTCAAGGCGCCGACGCGGGGGCTGTCGCTGCACTTTGGGTTTGACTACGTGGGCGAGCACAAAATGGGGCCGCTGTCCATCGCGATGCACCAGGTCAAGGAAAAGAACGGGCTGGCGGTGCAGGCGGCGCTGAGCATGGCGCGGGTGCGGAACCTGCGGGGCGACGTCGCCAATACCGCGCTCATCACGGTGGGGCCGTCGCTGCACGGCAAAAGCACGCTGACGATTATGGTGGAACTGGCGAACAGCCAGCTGGCCGGCATCCTGAATCTGCCCAACGACCCCGAGGAAGGGGTCTATCCGATGAACGACGACATCGTGCTGCTGCAACCGCTGGACAAGCCGGTTACCAGCGCGCGACGGGGGCGACGGGCGCAAATCTCGCACGGCATCGACGGAACGGAGAACAACTTTTACGCCGTGCCTTTTGGCCTGACGCGTGAGGACGACCCGATTACTTTTGACGTGCTAAGAGGCGCGCCGGGCGTGACGGAGGCCGACGAAACGCTGGAAAACGTGCCGGTGCACGCGGACAGCCAGGAACCGAACTACCTGGAGAATCCGGTACGCAATATGCGGATGATACTGTCCCGGCGGGGGCTGCTGGCGCGCAAGGGGGCCAGCGACCTGATGAGCAAGATAACCGACGGGCGGCTGTCGGACTCGGTGCACGTTCCGATGGAGAACACCGACCGGGTGTTCTGGCAGGAAGTGATGCGGCAGAACACCGTCATACCGCCGCTGCGCCGGCTGAGCCTGGAGCAGTACATCCGGGTGCTGATGTACGGCGAGGCGGTGCAGATGGGCGCGGCCATCGGCGCGATTGGGCGGCCCTACGTGGAGTATTTCTCCGACCCGTTCATCATCGGGCTGGAGGACGAGAACGCCAACCTGCTGTACCACGTGCTGCAACAGCTGTCGTGGGGCGGGATGCCGCAGGAATACTACGCCTTCAACACCGGCGGCGTGGGCGCCGACACCAACGAAGAGGCGTCGGGTTCCCGCTACCTGAAGATTCCCCGCGAGCTGACGATGATGCTGCAAGAGGCGCTGCTGCGGAACGCGGTCAAGTTTGAGTACGACGGAGCGCTGCGGTCGGAGGTCGCCGTGGCCATCGTGGACGCCGACGGGCGGGAAGTGGTTGACCTGCGGGCCGACTGGCTGCCCATCAACATCTACGGCGAGGCCGACTACACGGCGCGGATGGTGGAGCTGATGCGCCGCCGCTACTACGGGCGGGAGCAGGCCGACAAGGCGGGCATACTGCGCTACACCAAAGTGGTGAACACCATCCTGGACATTACCGACATTCCGGCGCCCACCAACGAGCGGGAACTGGCCTGGATACTGTCCTTTTACTGGTCGCTGGACCAAGCCTACGCAACGCTGGCCGAGGCATCGGCGCAGCGCAACGAGGGTATGCGGCCGCCGGAGTACCAATTGCGGGAACTGCAACGCAAGTACACCGAGGGCGTGGGGGCCGGCTTGTCGCTGAGCGCCGAGGCCGGGCGGAGGCTGGCATCGCTGGGGCTGCGGGCCGGGTAGGCAGAGGCAGGCAGCGGCAAGGGCCGGATTGCGGGATGGCTTGAGATGGTACAGCTAGATACCATAGCAACGTTGGTCGTGTTTGCGGCGACTATGGTGGGGCTAATCGTTTATCTCCGCGCCGAAGCCCGGTCAAGCCGCGCCGAATGGAAAGCGGAGCTGGGCGAGCTGAAGTCGGATATACGCACGTCAAAAGATGTGTTGTGCGAGCAGCTCATCCAACGGCTTGACGAGTCCGAGTATCGGCTTGCCCAACGGATTGACAAGTTTGAGTACCGGCTAACCCAACGAATGGACCAGTTTGAAGCCCGGTTCATCGCGCGGACGGGAGGGAACCATCCAAGTTGTTAATCTGACTTGTTACATATCAGTGTGACGATGGCCGGTTGCACCACCCCTTGACCCGGAGCCCGTGGGGCCGGCGGCGGACGATTAGTCCGTTCATGAACTGAATCTGATATTGGAAGTCGGTTGGCATCGGCAAGCGCCGGATTGGGGGATGTTCGAGATGATACAGCTGGAAACCATAGCAACGCTGGTCGTGTTTGTAGCGACTATGGTGGGGATAATCGTTTATCTCCGCGCCGAATCCCGGTCAACCCGTGCTGAATGGAAAGCGGAGCTGGGCGAGCTGAAGGCCGAGGTGAAGTCGGACATACACACGGCAACCGAAGCGTTGCGCTTGCAACTTACCCAGCAGATTGAAGCGGGAGATGCCAAACTCGCCCAGCAGATTGAAGCCGGGGATGCCAAACTCGCCGTACAGATTGAATCGGTAGAAACCAGACTCACCCAGCGGATTGACGCGGGGGATGCCAAACTCGCCGTACAGATTGAATCGGTAGAAACCAGACTCACCCAACGGATTGACGCGGGGGATGCCAAACTCGCCGTACAGATTGAATCGGTGGAGACCAACCTCACCCAACGGATTGACTCGGTAGATGCCAAGCTCACCGCACAGATTGACTCGGTAGATGCCAAGCTCACCGCACAGATTGACTCGGTGGATGCCAAGCTTACCACGCAGATTGACTCGGTGGATGCTAAGCTCGCCGCTCAGATTGGTTCGGTGGATGGCAAACTTGCCGCACGGATTGACTCGGTGGAGGCCAGGCTTGCTGCTCAGATGCGGGCTAACCACCGGGAGTTGTTGATACGGCTTGCTACCCATCATCATGGCGATGGCCAGATGCCGTTTGCTCCATCTTTTGACCCGGAACCCGCGGACCCGGCGGCGGATGATTAACCCGGTTGTGAACCGAATTTGCTTTTGGAAGGTTGTGTTATGTCAGAGAATAACAACGTACAGGTTATCGGGGCCGTGCCGTCGCAGTATGCTGACATTGTTAGCGACGCGGCTTTGGGGTTTGTTGCTGAACTGCATCGCAACTTTGAGACGACCCGGCGGCGGTTGATGCAGGCCCGGATGCGGCGGCAGGCGGAGATTGACGCCGGCGCAACGCCGGATTTTCTGCTGGAAACTCGCAGCATCCGCGCGGGCGACTGGCGGGTGGCGCCGGCTCCGTCCGACTTGCTGAACCGGCGGGTTGAGATTACCGGGCCGTCGTCCAACCGGCGCATGGTCATCAACGCGCTGAACTGCGGGGCGCAGGTTTATATGACCGACTTTGAGGACGCGCACTCGCCGGCCTGGGCGCCTACTCTTGATGGGCAGCGGAACGTGCGGGACGCTTACCGCCGCACCATCAGCGACTCCGCTGCCAACGGGCGGCAGTACAGTCTGAACGACGACACCGCCACGCTGTGCGTGCGCCCGCGCGGGCTGCATCTGATGGAGCGGCACGTGCTGGTGGACGGGGAGCCGGTGGCCGGCAGTTTCTTTGACTTTGGCCTCACGGTGTTTCACAACCATACTGCCCAGCAGAGCCACGGCACCGGGGCTTACTACTATCTGCCCAAGCTGCAATCGCATCACGAGGCGCGGCTTTGGAACGACGTTTTCCGGTATGCTGAGGAACGGCTGAATCTGCCGGCGGGGTCAATCAGTCCGACGGTTTTGATTGAGCACATCCTGGCGGCTTTTGAGATGGAGGAGATTCTTTACGAGCTGCGGGAGCGGCCGGCCGGGCTGAACCTGGGGCGCTGGGACTACATCTTTAGCGTCATCAAGGTGTTCAACAAGCGGGCGGACATGGTGTTTCCGGACCGGGCGCAGGTTACGATGGCCACGCACTTTCTCACTGCGGCGGCGCAGCTGCTGGTGAACACTTGCCATCGCCGGGGGGCGCACGCGTTGGGCGGGATGTCGGCGTTTATTCCCCGGCGCGACGATGCGGCGGCTAACGAGGCGGCGTTTGGGCAGGTGCGCGCGGACAAGCAGCGGGAGGCCGACCAGGGGTTTGACGGCGCCTGGATTGCGCACCCCGGGCTGGTGCAGCCGGTGCTGGACGTGTTTGACGCCGCCTTTGCCGGCGATAACCAGCTGGGCGTCATTCCGGAGGTACGCATCGCTCCCGACGACTTGCTGGCGGTGCCGGAGGGGGCGATTACCGAGGCCGGGCTGCGGAACAACGTCAGCGTGGCGTTGCAGTACGTGGACGCCTGGACGCGGGGCAACGGCGCCGTCGCCATCTACGGCCTGATGGAGGACGTGGCCACCGCTGAGATTTCCCGCTCGCAGCTCTGGCAGTGGATTAATCACGGTTCCGCGCTGGACGACGGACGGCCCATAACCGCCGAGCTGTACCGGCAGATGCGGGCTGAGGAGGTCGGGGCGCTAATCCAACAGCGCGGTGCGGAGAACGCCGGCGCGCTGGACAAGGCCGTAGAGCTGCTGGACGAGATAGTGCTGGCCGATGACTTTGTGGAGTTCCTGACGCTGCCGGGCTATCGTTATCTGGATTAGGCCCCGTTGGCGTCGGCAAGCCCGGCAAGGATTACTGCAATGACTACTCCGGCCATTGTCAAATCGGCTGCCGTTGCGGACGCTGATGATTTGGGCTTGACGCATCCGCAGTCTATTAACATCCGGGCCATCCTTGAATCGGTAGCCGGCAAGCTTACGGATGGCGAAATTGACCAGTGGTTTGCCGGTTTGGCTGATGCTAACGAGGGGCGTGGGTTCTATCTGGAATTGACCGGCGCAGGGGAATTGGTAATCAATCCGATGGTTAACGTGGACAGCAACTTTGCGGAGGCAGAGCTGATTGGTGACTTGCTTATCTGGTCGAGAGAACACGGCGGGCGAGTGGGCGCGTCGCGGGGGATTGTGCGGCTGCCCGATGGGGCGCGCACCGAACCTGATGCGGTGTGGCTGTCGCCGGAGCAGCTGATTGAGCTGGGGGCCATTACATCCGACAAGGCCATCACTTTCTGTCCGGCGTTTGTCGCTGAGATAATGTCCGGCACCGACCGGCTGGGGCTGCTGCGGGGCAAGATGGAGCGGTACATCGCCAGCGGCGCCCGGCTGGGCTGGCTGATTGACCCTTACCGACGGCAGGTGTATATCTACCGACCTGATGCGGCGGTGGAGATACTGGATGATCCGGAAACCATCAGCGGCGATCCGGTACTGCCCGGCTTCGTGTTTGAGGTGCGGCGGCGGATTTTCGCCTTGCAGGACACCAACGCCGGATAAGCCGGGCCAAGTCGGGCAGCGGGTTGCCCGGTTGCTATGAACATTCATCTGATTGACGGCACCTACGAGCTGTTTCGCGCGCATTATTCGCCCCGGCCGGGGCGGGTTGCGCCGGATGGACGGGATGTTAAGGCGGCTCATGGGTTGGCGCAGTCGCTGATTGCTTTGCTGGGGCGGGATGGCGTTACGCATTTGGCGGTGGCGTTTGATACGGTGATTCGGTCTTTTCGCAACGATTTGTTTGATGGGTACAAGACCGGCGATGGGGTTGAGGCCGGCCTGCTGGGGCAGTTTGCGCTGGCGGAGGAGATGGCGGCGGCTTTGGGTGTTGTCGTTTGGCCGATGGATGAGTTTGAGGCGGATGACGCTATCGCAACGGCGGCGGTGCGGTTTGGGGCGCATCCGGCAGTGGGGCAAGTGCTGATGTGCTCGCCGGACAAGGATTTGGCGCAGGTGGTGTCCGGCAACCGGGTGGTGATGCTGGACCGGCGCAAGAACGCGGTTATTGACGAGGCGGGCGTTATCGCCAAGTTTGGCGTGCCGCCGGCGTCAATTCCCGACTATCTGGCGCTGGTGGGCGATGCTGCGGACGGCATCCCCGGCATACCCCGCTGGGGGGCGCGTTCGGCCGGCGCGGCACTGACCCGGTACGGCGGCATCGCGGCAATTCCGTCGGACGCGGCGGCGTGGGACGTGCGGGTGCGCGGGGCGGCCGGCCTGGCCGAATCGCTGGCCCGGCAGCGGGATGATGCGGAGCTGTACCGTCGTTTGGCGACTTTGCGGCGGGACGTGCCGCTGCCGGAGACGCAGCCGGAGCAGCTGCGCTGGGCCGGAGTGCGGCAGCCGGAGTTTGCCAATCTGTGCCAATCTTTGGGTTTGGAATCGCTGCTGAACCGACTGCCGGAGCCGGCCGGCTGTCCGTGACGGTATGCCGGCTCACCGGGCAGCCGTCGCCAGATGAGCCGGCAAGGGTTGGCTAGTCGGCGGCGGCGGCCAGTTTTTGCAGTTCGGCGGCGTCCGGTTCGGCGGTGGGCGCCCAGGCTGCTTTGGCTTGGGCCAGCAGTTGGCTGGCGGCGTCGGCATTGCCTTGAACGGCCTCGGCTTCCAGGCGGCCCATCCAGTAGGTATCGCGCACCGAGGAGCGGCGGCTGAGGCGTTCGTCCAGCATGGACTTGGCATCGTCGTACATACCGGCGCGGATGTAGGTTTCCAGCAGGGTGTCCTCGAAAACCTCGCGCTGGGCGTGGCTGCCGCCGATGCGGGACAGCATGGGGTAGGTTGGCCCCATCAGCTGGGCGGCTTCGGTGTATTCGCCGGCGGCGAAAGCGGCGGCGGCGCGGGCGATGGGGAGGGTCATCTCGCGGGACAGGTCATCGCCCTGCTCGCCCTGCGCGGTGAGGCGGTCAACGAGCCGCTGCGTCGCGTCGGCATCGCCGGCGCCGGCGAAAGCGAGGGCGGCGTGGCAGTCGCGGAAAGCGGCGCCGGGGCCGTCGGCGGCCGGCTCCGCCTGGTCGCGCACTTCGTCCCACGGCTTGGCGGGCGTCTCGCCGGAGTACATCTGGATGCGCCACAGCAGGGAGGCGGCGTCGGCGAGGTTGGCGATGTTGCGGGCCTGCACGCTGGGGCGGATGTGCGTTTCGTAGAGGTCAAGGGCTTGCCCGTAGCGGCCCTGGGCCAGCTCAAAGAGGGCCAGATGCCAGGACAGATGCACGTTGTAGGACGCGCGGCGGTCGAATCCGTCCAGCCAGTCGGCCAGCCAGCGGCCGCCGTTGGCGGCATCGCCCTGCTCAAAGTAGGAATGAGTGACGGAGTGGCAGGCGACGGCGTTTTGCGGGTTGCCCTCGAGGGAACGGGTGGCCAGTTCCATCGCCTGGACCGGCTGGTTGGTTTCGTGATGGGCGAAGGCGTATTGACCGAGAAAGGCCCAATCGTCGCCGTTGGCGGGGGCGACTTTGCGCATCATTTGCATCAGATGGTTGGGGAAATCCGGCACGCCGGCGCCGAAACAGCCCAGCATATAAAGCCGCTGGCCAACGCGCATGGCCAAGGTATCGGTGGGGAATTCGTCCAGATGCTCGTGGATGCGGGAGATGGCCTCGGCGCCCTTGCCGTGGACGAAAGCGTGCATGAAATCGGCGGCCTGGCGTTCCGACTTGGAGATGCCGGCGGCGAGCTCAACGGCCTTGACAGCGGCGGCGCGGGCGGCGGGAATGTCCAATTGCAGATTGAGGACGTAGGCCAGGACAACATGGGCCATGGCAAAGCCGGCGTCGGCCGCAATGGCGGCGCGCAGCTTGGGCTCCGGGCCGTAGTTCTGCGAGAGAACCAGGTCAAGGCCCTCCTGATAAAGGTCGGCAGCAGCCGGCGAGGCGGTGGTGATGGTCTGTCCGTTGCGACTGGTTACCATGGCGCACATGGTGACGGCCTCCTGTAATGTTAGAGTTGGCAGGGGCAAGATTACCACAGCGGGATGGGGGGTGTCATGGTAGTTGGTGGGTAGAACCGTGTATTCTGCCGTCCGGCCGTTCCGGGCACGAATTACGAAATAATCTGTGCCGGAGTATGATATTGTGCCGGCCAATACAGATAGAGGAACAGTATTGCCTATGCTGGCGTTGACGCAAGACGGGCGTCAATCGTAAGATTTGGCACAGAGGGAAACATCATGGCACATGATCCAAGAACCACTGCCAACGAACTCATCAATCGCGGCATCGCAGAAGAGCAGCCGCTCACGCATATTGAAGTGCAGAAACTGCTTTATTTCTCGCACGGCTGGATGCTCGGCATCCATGGGCAGCCTTTGCACGACGGCCTCTGGGAAGCCTGGAAATTGGGGCCGGTTCTGCCGCATATCTACTACAACCTCAACTACTATCGGGGGGAGCCTATTACTGAGCCTATCCTGGCTCGTCCGGAGGAATTCACCGACGCAGAACAGGGTGTTATCAATTCCGTCTATGCCCAGTACCGTCCCTTCGGCTGGGGGATGGCTGACATTACTGACGTCAAAGGTTCACCCTGGTACGAAGTTTGGCATAGCAAGTCTAGGCTGCTCATCATACCGAACGAATCAATCCAGTCTTATTTTGCCCGACAATATCGCAAGTACGAGAGACAGAATCGTATTCCTGAGGCAGCGAATGTCTAGCCAAGTGCCTCCGCCATCCAGTATTGGAGGGACAACCACCCGTTCACCCGGATTTGACGAACAAGATTCGGCTCAAGCGCAGAAAGAGCGTCAAGATCGTGCGTTGTCGAGTCGTATATTCAGCATCAAGTACAATCTTGTCGGGCTCATAACGATAGCGGCAATCGTAATCGCGGGAGTTGCGTTACTGATTTTTGCGTGGTTTATTACCATCTTTATCGTTCATTACACCATACCTAATTTGGCATGGCTGACCGAGTCGGAGCTTAAGAGGCTGGCCGGAGTTTATGGCACCTTCGCCAAGTTTGCAGCGCCGGCGATGCTGGGTACTAACGCCTGGCTGGTGGCCTACTTTGGCAGCCGTAGATGGTTCAGGGCCGACAATGGCTGACACTTACGAATCTGACGGCAATGGCCCCCGGCGTGCCGCAGTCTAGCGGCGCCACGACGAATGGCGGCGGGGGCGGGGCGGTGTCGCACGGGCGGGGTTTGTGGGATACACTGGTTGGCGTTAGCAAGTGCGATTTGGAGTAGGGGCAGATGGTACATAATGGATTGTCCGGGGGTAATGGCAGTGGGGCTGCGGGTGGGGCGCCCAGCGTTTATTCAGGGGATGGGGTTACCGTTGTGGGGATGATTGGGGTGGTGCGGGAGGCGGCGGCTAACCGGGGGGCTACGCTGAGTTTGTTTGGCGGCGGCATTAATCCGGGGGCCGAGGTGCCGGCGGGGGTTGACCCGGATTACATCCTGGACTTTGCGCGGACGCACGAGGCGGCCGGGTTTGACATGGTGCTTACCGGGTACTCGTCGTCCACGCCGGACGGGTTTGAGGTGGCGGGTTATGCGGCGGCGCACACTACGCGGCTGGGGTATCTGATTGCCCACCGGCCGGGGTTTGTGGCTCCGACGCTGGCGGCGCGCAAGGCGGCTACGCTGGACCAGCTGACCAACGGGCGCATCGCCCTGCACATCATCACCGGCGGCAGCGATTTGGAGCAGCGGCAGGATGGCGACTGGCTGGACCACGACGCGCGCTATCGCCGCACCGACGAATATCTGGACGTGATGCGCCGTATCTGGACGGAATCCGAACCCTTTGACCACGACGGCGAGTTTTACCGTCTGCAAAACGCGTACAGCCAGGCCCGCTGTCGTCAAAGTCCGCACGTCCCGCTGTTCTTTGGCGGGGCATCGGACACGGCGCTGGAGGTGGCCAGCCGGCGGGCCGACCTGTTTGCGCTGTGGGGCGAACCGCGGGCGTCAATTGCGGAACGCATCGCCGACGTGCGCCAGCGGGCGGCGGCCGCCGGACGGGATCCGGCGCAGCTGCGGTTCAGCCTGTCGGCGCGCCCGATTCTGGCCGGCACGGAGGCCAAAGCGTGGGAGCGGGCGGAGGGCATTTTGAGTCGGATACAGCAGGCCACCGCCGGGCGGGTTGCGCCGGGGGTGCCGACGCGTCCGCAGTCGGAGGGGGCGTGGCGGCTGCTGCGGTTTGCCGCCGCAGGGAACGTGCACGACGAGCGGCTGTGGATGCCGATTGCGGCGGCCAGCGGCGCATCGGGCAGCACGACGTGCCTGGTGGGGACGCCGCAGCAGGTGGCCGACGCGCTGCTGGCCTACTACGACCTGGGCTGCTCGGCGTTCATCATCCGGGGCTTTGACCCGCTGGCCGACGCCGCCGAGTACGGGCGGGAGCTGATACCGCTAATCCGGGAGGGCGTGGCGCAGCGGCGCTAACGCCGCCCATCTGGTACTATCTGAACACATTCCCGACGTCATTCCCCGACATCAGTCCGGGATGTCATTCCGAACCCGCCCGGAGGCTCCAAATGGTAGATTACGCCCGCCTGTTTTCCCGCAACCTGCCGCGCGCGGTGGCTACGCCGGAGGGGGCCAGCGCTCAGGTTAAGTACATTTTCTCGATTACCAACGCGGTGCCGGAGGTGATTGACGCCAGCGAGTATCTGTCGGCAATCCGGGCCGGGCTGGATGCGGACGGGGCGGCGTCGCTGGCGGGGTATCCGCCGCCCGGCGGGCACGTGGGCTTGCGCGAGCTGATTGCCGGGCGGCTGGCGTCGAATCGGGGGTTCAATGCGGCGCCGGAGGACGTGTTTATTGCGGACGGCGCCGGCGGCGCGATTACCATTCTGCTGGACGCGTTCATCAATCCGGGCGACCCGGTGCTGGTGGAGGAGTTCACTTATATGGGCAGCCTGCGGATGATGCTGGAGCGGGGCGCCGAACCCATCCACGTGCCATCGGACGACGACGGGATGCTGCCGGACGCCGTGGCGGACATCTTGCAGTCGCTGGACAACGACGGGCGGCGGGCCAAGTTCATCTGGACGATTCCCGTCTTTCAGAACCCGCTGGGCTATACGATGCCGGCCGGCCGGCGCAACGCGCTGCTGGACGTGGCGGAACGCTTTGAGGTGCCCATCCTGGAGAACGAGTCATACGCGGATTTTCGGATTGACGGGGAACCGCTGCCGCCGGCGCTGTCGGGTCTGCGGGACAACGCGGACGTGATGTACGTTTCGTCGTTCACCAAGCTGCTGGGGTGCGGGCTGCGGGTGGGGTTTGGGGTGCTGCCGCCGGCGGTAACGGCAGCGCTGCCCCGCGCCAACGCCGAGAACCTGCCCCGCCGCAACGCCAGCCACCTGGCCACAATGCTGGTGTACGAGTATATGCGCGACCACGCGGCGGAACACATCGAGGCGGTGCGCCGGGCGTTGCAGGTGCGGCGGGACGCGATGCTGGAGGCATTATCGGCAAACTTTCCGGCGTTCTGCGAATGGACGGAACCCCACGGCGGGATGATGATATTCGTGCGCCTGCCCGAAGGCGCCGACACCTGGGCAACGCTGGCCAAAGCCACCACGCGGGACGTAAAGTACAACCCCGGCGGTATGTTCCGCGCCGACCGGGGCCGCAACAACCACTTCCGCTTAACGTACAGCCACAACACGCCGGACGAAATCCGGGAAGGCATCGGGCGGCTGGCCGAGCTGTTCCGGGAGGAAGGGTACTTTGAGGGGTAGGGGCGTTGTCCACACTCTGCACGAAATCCGATAGCGTTCCGCCTGAAACGGAATGCGGCCAACCGTCCCCGCCGCGTACTGGACGCACTGGCGTTGCTGTATGCTGGCAGGTATTATTGCTGGCAAGAGGTGTTTGATGACCCGCTTTCGGCTACCCGGCTTGACCGGGAACATAGCCAATACGAACTGCGTTACCATACCGTAGGCCGGACTCGTTCCCAAAGGCTGCTGCTGGTAGTGCACACTTGGGACGAGATAGACCAGTCCGGCCGCATCATCTCCGCACGTCCAGCCACCGCAACAGAGCGCAACGCTTATGAACACGGAAAATTCTGAAAGCGCTGACCTGAAATTTATCCCGGAGGTGACCGACTGGACCGGCGCCGTGCGCGGGATGTTCGCCGACCGCGTTAATTCATCTTACACCGAGGAAACCATCGCCCTGTTTGACGACGCGAACCGGAACTATACCAAGCCGGCCCTTAACGCAGAGACAACCTACTCATTCTATAACCGTTCGTCTTTGGACGAGTTCGCCTGTCTGCGGCAGATGTTGCAGCGGTGGGTGGATCGGCTGCCGCCGGCAAAGCAAAAGGACATCGTGGGCCGGATGCGTCACACGGGACGCGGTTCGCAGGATAAACAGCAGAGCTTCGACGGCGCATTTCTGGAGCTGTTCCTGCACGAGTTCCTGAACGGAACCGGCGGTTATACGGTCGTGGATCCGAAAATAGACGACCTGACGCCGGATTTTGGAGTTACCGAAACCGGGCCGGACGGAACCAAAATCAACTACGTGGTGGAAGCTACCGACATCAACTACACGCGCGGCACGAGCATGGAGTCAAACTGGAACGAGCAGAACGCGCTGGATGCTTTGGATGAAATCGAATCTCCCTACTATTACCTTTGGGTAGAAACCGCAGGCGATTTGACCAGAACGCCGCCCAAGCGTCAGTTGAAGGGAATGTTCGAGAATCTGGTCAAGAATGCCAACTACGATGACATCAGGGCTATTGCCGATTTGCACGGCAGTCATCACAATTTCATGCCGTCGGCGACGTTCCGTTATGACGACTGGAGCATTACCGGACAGCTGATGCCCGCGGCCCCGGAACGCCGCCCGAGAAAAGGCCGCTTCATTGGCCTTGGCCCCTCGAAGTCCGGCGGTGTCCAGGACAGCGGAAAAGTAAAAACCCGGCTTTACGACAAGGCGAAGCATTACCGGAACGTGGACAACCTGATAATTGCCCTGCGGGCCGACTGGTGGCTAATGCCCATAAGCATCAGCGAAACGTTGTTCGGCAGTATGGCAATCCAGTTTGCCATGTTGGAGGAACCGGCTTATGACGGGCCGCTGCCGCCGCCGCGTACTATCCAGAGGCGCGACGGATTCTGGTTCAACAGCGATGGGCCGCAGAACCAGCACGTTATCGGAGTAGTGGCCTTTCACGACCTCTACCCGCATTGCGTTGACCGGACGAGGGCTGTGTTCTACGCAAACCCCTACATCGATAAGCCGATGCCGGCCTGGACTAAAGCGGTTGACCACGCTGAATATGATAACGGCGAAGTAAAAATCGCCGAAGGACTCCCGCCCAGCGCCTTTGTCAAAGACTACGAACCCCGGCCTGAGATTAATTTCTATTAGGCATTGAACGCCGGCCGCGATGCCTGTTGGGTGTCGCTCCCAAGGTAGCGTTCCATTTTAGGTGGTGTATTAGCCTAATGTTAGGCTGATCGTGGCAAATAATCTCGGCGGCGCAGTAATGGTGTTACGCTTAAAGTGTGCCTTACGTCATATCGATATTATTCGCTGCGCTCAGAATGACATTGGAGGTTGCGATTATGACTACGTTGGCGGAGCGGGCGGCGGGGCCGGGGGTTGCGGTTAGTGTGGACGGGATACCTGTTACGGTGCCGGCGGGGGCTTCGGCGCTGGATGCGGTTAATGCGGCGGGGGTGGTTATTTCGCAGCTGTGCAAGGATGCGGATTTGCCGGCGATTGGGGCTTGCCGTACTTGCCTGGTGCAGATTGACGGGGTGCGCGGGTTTCCGGCATCGTGTTCTACGCCGGCGGCCGACGGTATGGTTATTCGCACTGATACGGCTGACGCCCGTCGTATCCGCGCCGGGGTTATTGAGCTGACGCTGGGTATGGTGGGCGGCGAATCTTTGGGCAATCGCAGCGGGGGTTCGTCTGACGGCGGCGGGTATGGGCAGTTGTCGGAGGCGGCGGCGCGGCATGGTTTGGACGGTGGGCGGCGTTGGGAACCGCGTTTGCGTCAGGCTGCTGACCGTTCCAATCCGGTGTTTGACCTGGCGATGGACGCTTGCATTTTGTGTGCGCGGTGCGTCAACGCCTGCCAGTCGGGGCATCAGTTTATTGGCGCTATTGACGTTCTGGGAGCGGGGCAGTCGGCGCGCATCGGCACTGCCGGCGACAAGCCGCTGGCGGAAAGCATCTGCACTACTTGCGGGCAGTGCCTCAGCGTCTGCCCTACCGGGGCAATCAGCGTCCGCGAGCCGGCGGGCAATCAAGCGGTGTCCAATCGGACGGGGGGCGATGCGGCGGCTACGCATACCGTCAGCACTACCTGCCCTTACTGCGGGGTGGGCTGCGGTATCCGGCTGGAGGTGGATGATGCTGACGGGCGCATCGTGGCATCGCACGATGACCCGGATAATTTGTCCAGCGTGGGGATGCTGTGCGTCAAGGGGCGGTTTGGATACGGCTTTGCGCAGCATCCGGATCGCATCAAGGCGCCGCTGATTCGCGACGGGGAGCGGTTCACGGGGGCGTTTCGGGAGGCCAGCTGGGACGAGGCTTTGGAGCTGGTGGCAACGCGGCTGGCGGAGTATCGGGGGGACGCTTTCGCTACGCTGTGTTCGGCCAAAGCGACTAACGAGGATGGCTACGTGCAGCAGAAGTTTGCGCGGCTGGTGATGGGCAGCAACAACATTGACCACTGCACCCGGCTGTGCCACAGCCCGTCGGTGGAGGCGATGCTCACGTCGCTGGGCAGCGGCGCCACCAGCAACTCTTACACCGACTATGAGGACGCCGGCTGTCTGGTAGTCATTGGCTGCGATCCGACGTCCAATCATCCGGTGGCGGCATCCCGGATGCGGCGGGCCGTCGTCGAGCGGGGCGCCAAGCTGGTGGTCATCAATCCCCGGCGCATTGATATGTGCGACTACGCCGACCTGTGGCTGCGGGCTTACCCCGGCACCGACGTTGCGCTGCTGAACGCAATGGCGCAGGTGATTGTGGGCGAGGGGCTGGCCGACGCTGACTTTGTGAGCGGGCGCACCGAGGGCTACGACGAATGGCGGGCGGTGATTGAGCAGTACACGCCGGAACGCGCGGCCGGCATAACGGGCGTGCCGGCCGAGGACATCAGGGCGGCGGCCCGCGTCTTTGCCCGGCCGCCCGTGCCGAAAGGCGGGGACGGCGGCGCCGGCTACGGCGGGTCGTGTCTCATCTGGGGGATGGGCATTACGCAGCACACCAACGGCACGGCCAACGCGCACGGGCTGCTCAATCTGGCGCTGGTTGCCGGACAGCTGGGCCGGCCGGGGTCGGGCATCTCGCCGCTGCGGGGGCAGAACAACGTGCAGGGCTGCGGCGACGCCGGCTGCCTGCCCAACTCGCTGCCGGGCTACCAGGGGCTACGCCCCGACACGCTGGCGCGGTTCGGCAGCGCCTGGGATGCGGCGGGTCAACTGCCCGATACGGCGGGGCTGGTGGTTACCGATATGGTGGAGTCGATGGGCGAGCCGGGCGGCGTGCGGGCCATGTACATCACCGGCGAGAATCCGCTGCTGAGCGAACCGGACTTGAACCGGGCGGACGAGTTGTTCCGTCGGCTGGAGTTTCTGGTGGTGCAGGATATTTTCATGCACGAAACGGCGGAGCTGGCCGACGTAATTTTGCCGGCCACCAGCTTTGCCGAGAAGGACGGCACTTTTACCAACAGCGAGCGGCGGGTGCAGCGGGTGCGCCAGGCCATCCCGCCGGTGGGCAGCAGCCGCCCCGATTGGGACATTGTGTGCGACCTGGCCCGCCGGACGCTGGACAAGCTGGGCTTGCCCGGAGCAGGGCAGTTCGCGTACCGGCATCCGTCGGAGATATTTGACGAGATGGCGGGGCTGACGCCGATGCTGTCGGGCATATCGTACCGCCGGCTGGACGCCGAGGGCGGCATCCAATGGCCGTGTCCGTCGCCGGAGCATCCGGGGACGACGTATCTGTACGCCGATGATTTTCCCCGGGGCAGCCGGGCCAAGTTCGTGGCCTTTGAGCAGGGGCCGGCGGCAGCGGAAACGCCGTCGGAGCGGTTCCCGCTGGTGCTGAACACGGGGCGGGTGCTGTACCACTGGCACGGCGGCACCATCACCCGCCGGGTGGACAGCCTGCTGGCCCGGATGCCGTCGCTGGAGGTGTCGATAAACCCGCAGGACGGGGAACGGTTCGGCCTGCCGGACGGCGCAGCGGTGCGAGTGCGCTC